>NZ_JBSWUM010000001.1:0-4095152 GCF_056159065.1 Anaerobacillus sp. ABA4_114 | reverse complement strand
TAGGCAAAGAGAGAAGTCAGAGCATAGAGCTCTGGCTTTTTTGTATGCTTTTTTGTATGCTTTTTTGGTTTTTATTGCGAGACCGTAAGGTAAGTACCTTCATTGAGAAGAAAGAAAAGGGCATCTTCGAAAGCTTCGTAGGGGTGGGAGAAGCAAGAAATTCGAGGAAGCAAGTGAGGCTGGACCGGAGTAGATATTCGGAGATCTATGAGGATCCAGCATCGCGCAGCTGACGAAGAAGTTCGCCGCTTATCGCGCCCCGTATGAGAACACGGAAGTTAAGCTCGCGCGCCGATGGTAGTTGGGGGCTCTCCCCCTGCAAGAGTAGGACGTCGCTAGGCAAATGAGAAGTCAGAGCATTGAGCTCTGGCTTTTTTGTTTTGTCTGAATGCGGGGTTGAGTCATCAGGGGCTCTTCTTGAAATGTGGTTCGCGGATATGTCCTCAGAATCGCGGATAAATGCCCCGGTTTCGCGGATATAAATCGAAAAGCGCGGATATATCATGATTATCGCGGATAAAATGAAAATTTCGCGGATATCGCCCCAATTCACGCCCCAAAAGGTTTTATCTGAATGTGCTTTTAACAAATCAAAAGTTACAAACAACGCTTCGCTGATAAAACCAAACGATCGCCGATAAATCCAAAATATCGCTGATATCCTTCCTAAAAGCGCAAATAACCCATTCCAGCATTCTACCCTAAAACAAACCCATTGCATCCTTTCCAATCTCTCCCAGTTCGAAGCATCAATCAATACATTCCACGTTAAACTTCACTAATAGAAGGGTAAAATACATCAAAAGAAAACAGAGAAAGGGATCTATTATGGAAGTATTCGACATCACACTAGCAGACAATTTCGATACAATATCGATACGGATTTTAATAGCAGCAGTATTAAGTGGAGTTATAGGAATCGAGAGAGTTTAAAAGGCACCCAGCAGGTTTTCGAACTCACATTCTTGTTGGGGTTGGAGAGTGTTTGATGATGCTATTATCTCTATATGGTTTTGAAGAATATAATGAGACTCACGCTAATATTAACTTTGACCCTTCTCGTATCCCTTCATATGTTATAAGTGGTATAGGGTTTTTAGGTGCTGGAACAATATTAGCAAACGGTTGGACCGTGAGAGGACTAACAACTGCAGCATCGATTTGGGTAGTTGCTGGGATAGGGTTAGTTGTCGGAGTAGGAATGATCTATGAGGCGATATTGACTACACTGATCGTTGTATTGAGCCTCGTTTTCTTAAGCAAAATCGAGAAGCTCTACCTTTCTAAGTCACAGCATTGGGTGAATCTTTTTGTTGAGGAGGGGCTTTCGTTAAAGTCTGTTATAGAAAAGATAGAGGAAATGGATATAAGTGTTCTAGAAATGAAAACGGATGATCCAAAAAAAGCGCGATATGAAGGAGATAAGAAAATCTATACGTATTCAATCCTAGTGAATACAAATAATGCAACGAAACTCTCAACAATAGTCGATCACCTTAAAGAAATCGAGGAGATAAAAAGAATAAATTGCAAGGAATGAATGCCATATATTTGGGAATGATGGTAAGGTTCAAACAAAGAATTGAAGAGACATGTTACTTTCCAATCCATTTGAAAAGCGTTATAATGTATTTAACGTCAAATATAGTCAAAGTCAGTTTGGAGACGGAAGGGAGGCAGCGATGTGCGGAATGTTTCCGATGTAATTGAAGCATACATTAAGAAAATCTTGATGGTAGAAGGTAGAGATGCTGTTGAGATAAAAAGAAGTGAGATTGCTGATAAGTTTCAATGTGTTCCTTCTCAAATTAATTATGTGATCAACACCCGCTTTACGATTGAAAAAGGATATATTGTGGAAAGTAAAAGGGGTGGAGGCGGTTATATAAGAATATTAAAAGTGAAGCCTGAGACGCATGCAGATTTAATAGATGACATGCTGAATATGATTAAGACCCAAGTGCCACAGGCGGTATCTGAAAATATTATTCTAAGGCTGTTAGAAGAAGAGGTTATTTCAGCACGAGAAGCGAAGTTAATGCTAAGTGTTCTCGATCGAACAGTCATTACGATAGAGTTGCCGCTGAGAGATCACCTTAGAGCTAATATGCTGCGTGCAATGCTGACATCACTAAAATATAAACAATAGCATTTGTGTACAAATAGGAGGGTTGCCCTATGACGTGCCAGGAATGTGGTGAGCGTCCCGCTACGCTCCACTTCACTAAGATAGTCAATGGACAAAAAACAGAGTTCCATATCTGTGAAGTGTGTGCCAAAGAAAAAGGTGAGGTTGAGCCAGGCACTAACCATTTTTCTATCCATAACTTATTATCGGGGTTATTAAATTTTGAAACACCTTTAAGTGAAAGTTCTTCACACCCTATTTACAATAGAGAACGGCAAAGTTGCCCGAAATGTGGATTAACGTATCAGCAATTCACACAAATTGGTCGATTTGGTTGTTCAGAATGCTACACTACGTTCTCAGAGAACCTCGATCCAATACTTAGAAAGGTTCATGGTGGTAATACCGTTCATTCTGGCAAATTACCAAAACGTGCTGGAGCAGCGATCGAGATTGAACGTAAGGTACAAAATCTTCGCAGTAAAATGCAAGAATACATTCAGCAGGAGGAATTTGAAAAAGCTGCTGAAACGAGAGATTTAATTCGATCCCTCGAACATAAAGCGTCGGAAGGGGGAGAATGATGTCACTTCAGCGTTTTATCAGTGAAGCTGTTAGTCCATGGATGCAAGATGAAGGACCAGATTCAGATATTGTCATGAGTAGTAGAATAAGATTTGCTCGAAATCTGAAGAATTATGTTTTTCCGGTCCTTTCTAACGGGCAGCAAAATTTAGAGGTTCTAGAAAGTATCAAGAAGAAATTTAATGAAGCTCCGAACGAAGAAATTGGGAAGCTTGAACTGATCGAGATTGAATCGCTTAGGCCTACTCAGAAAAGAGTTCTTGTAGAAAAACATTTGGTTAGCCCAAATCTTGTAGAACAATCAAAAAATGGAGCAGTCTTACTTAGCGAGAATGAAACGATCAGCATAATGATAAATGAAGAAGATCATTTTCGTATTCAGTGCCTTGAAGCAGGGTTTAGATTGAAAGAAGCCCTAAACCTCGCGAATGCTTTGGATGACTGGATTGAAAGTAAGGTAGATTATGCGTTTGATAAGCGAAAAGGATATTTAACGAGCTGTCCAACGAATGTTGGCACAGGGATGAGGGCATCTGTTATGATGCATCTACCTGCTTTAGTGCTAACACAGCAGCTAAATCACATCATACCTGCAATCAACCAGCTAGGTCTTGTTGTTAGAGGGAGCTACGGTGAAGGAAGTGAAGCTCAAGGAAACATTTTTCAAATATCAAACCAGATTACATTAGGTAAGACCGAGAATGATATTATTGAGGACCTCCAGGGCGTAGTGATGCAAGTCATTGAAAAAGAACGATCAGCAAGAAGGATGTTGCTAGATAATTCAAGAATTGAATTGGAAGACAGAATCTATCGTTCTCTTGGAACTCTTGAGAATAGCAGAATCATTCAATCGAAGGAAGCTGCGAAGTGTCTTTCAAATGTCCGGTTAGGAATCGATATCGGTCTTGTAGCTGGTATCTCGAAATCAATTCTTAACGAGCTAGTAATTCTAACTCAACCAGGTTTTCTTCAGCAATATGCAGGTGCAAGCCTTAATCCTGCAGAACGTGATATTAAACGTGCCACATTAATTAGAGAGAGACTTGAACTAGAAAAACAAACGAAGAAATCGGAGGGTGATGAACGATGATGTTTGGACGATTTACAGAGCGTGCTCAAAAAGTGCTCGCATTAGCACAGGAAGAAGCGATTCGTCTTGGTCATAACAATGTCGGGACTGAACATATCCTATTAGGCTTGATTCGTGAAGGCGAAGGAATTGCTGCTAAGGCATTAACTGCTCTTGGTCTTGGCTCAGAAAAGATTCAGAAAGAAGTAGAAAAGCTGATTGGTAGAGGGCAAGATTCTGTCCAGTCTATTCACTACACACCTCGTGCTAAGAAAGTAATCGAACTATCGATGGATGAAGCACGAAAGCTAAGCCATTCTTATGTTGGTACAGAGCATATCCTATTAGGTTTAATTCGCGAAGGTGAGGGCGTAGCAGCAAGAGTGCTCAACAACCTTGGTGTTAGCTTGAATAAAGCTCGTCAGCAAGTTCTTCAACTTTTAGGAAGCAATGAAAGTTCTTCATCTAGTCACCAGGGGGCAGGAGCTAGTGCTAATACCCCAACGCTAGATGGTCTTGCTAGAGATCTAACAGTCATTGCACGTGACGGCGGACTGGATCCCGTAATCGGTCGTAGTAAAGAAATCGAACGTGTTATTGAGGTATTGAGCCGTAGAACGAAGAATAACCCAGTTCTTATCGGTGAACCGGGTGTTGGTAAAACGGCCATTGCAGAAGGTCTAGCACAGCAGATCATCAATAACGAAGTTCCTGAGACACTTCGTGATAAGCGCGTCATGACACTCGATATGGGTACAGTAGTAGCTGGTACAAAATATCGTGGTGAATTTGAAGATCGTCTTAAGAAAGTGATGGATGAAATTCGTCAGGCAGGAAACATCATCCTATTCATCGATGAACTTCACACCCTTATCGGTGCCGGTGGAGCAGAAGGTGCGATCGATGCATCTAACATCTTGAAGCCAGCGCTAGCACGTGGAGAGCTTCAATGTATCGGAGCAACTACGCTAGATGAATATAGAAAATATATCGAAAAAGATGCAGCATTAGAGCGTCGTTTCCAACCGATTCAGGTAAACGAACCGACGAGTGACGAGTCAGCTCTTATTTTAAAAGGTCTACGCGACCGATATGAAGCACATCATCGCGTAACGATTACAGATGAAGCGATCGACGCTGCGGTAAAACTTTCAGATCGCTATATTTCAGATCGTTTCCTTCCAGACAAAGCGATCGATTTGATCGATGAAGCTGCTTCAAAAGTGCGCCTACGCTCTTATACAGCTCCTCCGAACCTAAAAGAGCTAGATAAAAAGCTTGAGGAAGTTCGGAAAGAAAAGGATGCAGCTGTACAGAGTCAAGAGTTTGAGAAGGCAGCATCTTTAAGAGATTCTGAACAACGCTTGAGAGAAGAACTCGAGCAGACTAAGAAAGAATGGAAAGAAAAACAGGGTAAAGAGAACCAAGAAGTTTCCCCTGATGATATTGCGATCGTCGTAGCAAACTGGACGGGAATTCCAGTATCAAAGCTTGAAGAACAAGAAACAGAGCGGCTGTTGAAAATGGAAGAGATCCTTCATAATCGCCTGATCGGCCAGGAAGAAGCTGTTAAATCTATTTCTAAAGCGGTTCGAAGAGCTCGTGCCGGGCTAAAAGATCCTAAGCGTCCGATCGGATCATTCATCTTCTTAGGACCTACGGGTGTTGGTAAAACAGAACTCGCTAGAGCCGTTGCTGAAACGCTGTTTGGCGAAGAAGATTCAGTGATCAGAATCGACATGTCAGAGTATATGGAAAAACACGCAACTTCAAGACTAGTAGGTTCGCCTCCAGGCTATGTGGGCTATGAAGAAGGCGGTCAACTTACAGAAAAAGTTAGACGTAAGCCATACTCTGTTATTCTGCTAGATGAAATTGAAAAAGCTCACCCAGACGTCTTTAACATCTTACTTCAAGTACTAGAAGATGGGCGTTTGACAGATTCTAAAGGGCGCGTAGTCGACTTCCGAAATACAGTCGTTATTATGACTTCAAACGTAGGAGCAAGTACGCTGAAGCGTAATAAATACGTTGGCTTCACAACAGGCTCTGAGGGCGAAGAGTACAATGATATGAAGAGTAAAGTGATGGATGAGCTGAAGAAAACGTTCCGTCCAGAATTCTTAAACCGTATCGATGAGATCATCGTGTTCCATTCTCTTGAGAAGAAACACTTAAAAGAAATCATCGTACTGATGGCGAACCAGTTAAAAACTCGCCTCTCAGATCACGGTATCGAATTCGAACTTTCTGATTCTGCTCTCGACAAGATTGCAGAGGAAGGATACGATCCAGACTATGGAGCTCGTCCGTTGAGAAGAGCACTTCAACGTCACATTGAAGATCGTCTTTCTGAAGAACTGCTAAAAGGCAGCATCGAAAAAGGTCAGCGCGTGAAAATCGACTACAAGAACGAAGATTTCGTAGTTGAAACGCTATCTGAAGCAACGTCTAAGTAAAATGTTTCTACCGGAAGGCTGCTGTCTTCCGGTTTTCTTTTTTTATAGGCATGTTTTGTCTCAATAAAGGGAAAAGAACAGCGAGTATTTCCATACATAGGCAAGTGCTGTAAGGTCATAGGACCTTGAAAATTGTGATATGATGATATAAGAAAAAGTGTTCGGTACATTGAAGGTGGGGAAGAAGATGGCTAAGAAAAAAACGAAGTTTATGTGTCAAGACTGTGGTTATGAATCTGCGAAATGGATGGGGAAATGTCCAGGCTGTCATCAGTGGAATACGATGGTAGAAGAGTTTGTTCCATCTGACACTGATCGTAGACGATTTGTAACCTCTAATGATACGACAACAAGCAAACCTGAATCGATCCGAAATGTGAAAAAGGAGAAAGAGGATCGTATTTTAACAGGAATCGTAGAACTTGATCGCGTATTAGGGGGAGGAATCGTTCCAGGCTCTCTTGCTCTTGTAGGAGGAGACCCTGGGATCGGAAAGTCTACGTTATTATTACAAACTTCATCAAAACTTGCAGAAAGAGACCACCCAGTTCTTTATATTTCTGGTGAAGAGTCTGTGAAGCAAACGAAGCTCCGAGCAGACCGATTAGGGGTAGATGCAGAAAAACTATTTGTATTAGCTGAGACTGATTTAGAGTATATTAGTAAAGCGATAGATGAAATTGAACCACAACTCGTCATTATCGATTCTATTCAGACCATATTTCGATCGGAAGTTACATCTGCGCCAGGAAGCGTCTCCCAAGTAAGAGAATGTACTTCACAATTGATGAGAATAGCGAAAACACGTGGAATCGCGATCTTTATCGTTGGTCACGTAACAAAAGAAGGATCGATTGCAGGACCTCGTCTACTTGAGCATATGGTTGATGCAGTTTTATATTTTGAAGGAGAACGCCACCATACGTTCAGAATTCTAAGAGGTGTCAAAAATCGATTCGGATCAACGAATGAAATAGGTGTTTTCGAGATGAAAGAAGAGGGTCTAGAAGAAGTTCTTAACCCTTCAGAAATCTTCCTTGAAGAGCGGTCTTCAGGTGCAGCAGGTTCCACTGTTGTCGCTTCGATGGAAGGGACGAGGACTGTATTAGTAGAGATTCAAGCGCTCATATCACCAACAAGTTTTGGAAACCCTAGAAGAACAGCAACGGGTATTGATCATAATCGAGTCTCACTACTGATGGCGGTTCTAGAAAAGCGGGTCGGACTACTCCTTCAAAATCAGGATGCATACCTAAATGTTGCGGGTGGGGT
Source organism: Anaerobacillus sp. ABA4_114 (assembly GCF_056159065.1). NCBI lineage: Bacteria > Bacillati > Bacillota > Bacilli > Caryophanales > Bacillaceae > Anaerobacillus > Anaerobacillus sp. ABA4_114. Next base: position 4,087,636 of record NZ_JBSWUM010000001.1, on the reverse strand, counting down.
AAGATTAGATGAACCGGCGATCGATTTAGCCATTGCTATCTCTGTAGCTTCCAGTTTTCGTGATAAACCGACTAGAGCTACAGACGTCGTTGTTGGAGAAATTGGCCTTACCGGAGAAATCAGACGAGTATCCAGAATCGAACAACGTGTGCAAGAGGCAGCAAAGCTTGGCTTTGAGAGAGCAATCATTCCTAAAAAGAATATTGGTGGATGGTCATTTCCAGAAGGGATTCAGGTAATAGGTGTTCAAACCGTAGATGAAGCATTAAACGAAGCATTGGGAGGTTAACTGATGGAGATAGAAAAAAAGCAGGAGGTAATCAATGACATCTTAAAGATTGTGGCGCCCGGTACGATGTTACGACAGGGCATCGATAACATATTACGAGCGAAAACGGGTGGATTGATCGTTGTCGGCTATAACGGAAAAGTGCAAGATTTAGTTGATGGTGGGTTTTCCATCGACTGTCGTTTCACTCCAGCCTATCTATATGAACTCGCTAAAATGGATGGCGCGATCATCATCAATAAAGAGGCAAACAAAATTCTTTATGCAAACACGCAGTTAATACCGGATACCACGATTCCCTCAACAGAAACCGGGATTCGCCATCGAACGGCAGAGCGTGTCGCCAAGCAAACAGGCAATCTAGTGATTTCGATCTCTCAAAGACGAAACGTTATCACGCTTTACCAGGGCAACATTCGCTATTCATTGAAAGAGATCGGCGTTATTTTGACAAAAGCGAATCAAGCGATGCAGACGCTCGAAAAGTATAAATCAGTACTAGATCAAGGGATAACCGATCTTGGAGCTCTTGAATTCGAAGAGCTTGCCACCTTGCAAGAGGTAGCGCAAGTTATTCATAGAATAGAAATGGTTCTTAGAATCAAGCAAGAAATATTAAATTATATAAACGAGCTCGGTACTGAAGGACGATTGATCAGCATGCAGATGGAAGAACTCGTAACAAATCTTGAAGCAGAGGCAAGATGGCTGATCGGAGACTATGTTAAAGATGTCGACGAAACACCAGCAGATGTTATGAAGAGGTTGAAAAAACTAACGAGCGATGATTTGCTTGAAGATCATTCGATCATGAAAATATTAGGGTATGAAGAACAAAACGAAGCTGTAAAACCAAGGGGATATCGGATCTTACATAAGATTCCTCGCTTACCTTCAAATATCATAGAGAACCTTGTTAGTAGTTTTGGGAACCTAAATGATATTGCTACAGCTTCTATAGAAGAGTTGGATAAGGTTGAAGGAATTGGAGAAATTCGGGCGAAAAAAATAAAAGCGGGCTTGAAACGCATTCAGGAACAGTTGTTTGTAGATCGGCACATATAGGGCGAACAAATAGACATTCAATAGGGGCTGTGCTACTCTATAATTAATTTATATGCATAAAAGCTAACCTATTATCATACTATAAAATTCGCAAACTTCAAGAATAACGTTTCAATTTTAGTAAATTGTATATAATGATAGAAGGAGGTGAAAACGTCGATGATAAAGTGGATCATTCAGTTATTTTTTATCATTTTAGGCGGCGCGCTGGGCTTAATTTACTTACCAGAACTCATTCAATTACTCAATATAGGTGACATACCAACCGTTTTCAGTAATTCTTATGCTGGTGCTGTGATCGGAGCGGTTCTATTTTTCCTAGCAACTTTTTGGATAACAGATTATATAGTTGATTTTATTCGCATCATTGAAGAGAAGGTTGTTAAAGCTCCTGTTGGTGATGTTTTATTTGGGACAATTGGGCTGATTATTGGACTTATAGTTGCATTTTTAATTAATATGCCTCTGGCTGAAATTAAGCTGCCAGTCGTAAGCAATGTTCTGCCTATATTCATGACTGTACTTTGTGGTTATTTTGGGTTTCAAGTTGGGTTCAAGAAACGTGATGAACTTATCAACCTATTCAATAACAACAAAGGTAGAGAGAAGAAGCGAGAGTCTGAAGAACCAGAGATCGATTCTGGCTCATCAAAGCTAAAGATTCTTGATACAAGTGTCATCATCGATGGACGAATCGCTGACATATGTCAAACTGGCTTCCTCGAAGGGACGCTTGTCATTCCGCAGTTTGTCCTTGAAGAACTCCAGCATATTGCTGATTCTTCAGATGTTTTAAAGAGAAACAGAGGCCGACGAGGTCTAGATATTTTAAACAAAGTACAAAAAGAGCTCGCAATAAATGTTGAGATCTATGAAGGCGATTTTGATGACATTCAAGAGGTGGACAGTAAGCTAGTGAAGCTTGCTAAGCTTGTGAATGGAATGGTTGTTACGAACGACTTCAATCTTAACAAAGTGTGCGAACTGCAAAAGGTTCAAGTGCTTAATATCAATGATCTTGCAAATGCAGTTAAGCCCGTTGTCCTTCCTGGAGAAGAGCTTAATGTACAGGTGATCAAGGACGGGAAAGAATACAACCAGGGAGTTGCATACCTGGATGATGGTACAATGATCGTAGTAGAAGACGGTAGAGACTACATTGGTAAAACAATCGATGTTCTTGTGACGAGCGTACTGCAAACATCTGCTGGACGTATGATTTTTGCCAAGCCTAAATTGCTTGAAAAGGCGCTCTAGGGGATAGCTAACGGGGGTTCTAGGTTTGAAGTATTCTGTTGTTATACCTGCAGCAGGCCAGGGGAAGCGTATGAATGCAGGTAAAAATAAACAATTTATCATGCTTGATGAAAAGCCGATTATCGTGCATACGATATCGGTTTTTCAGAGTGATAAGAACTGTGAAGAAATAGTATTAGCAGTAAATGAACGAGAACATGAGGATTTTCATTTATTGATCAGGGAGTACAACCTTACGAAGGTTACTAGGGTCGTCACAGGTGGTAGAGAACGGCAGCAAAGTGTATACGAAGGCCTTAAGGCGCTAGATGGCGAAAAGGTCGTTCTCATTCACGATGGCGCTCGTCCTTTCTTTACACTTGATATGGCTTCTAGTTTAGCGGAGGCTGCCTCTACATATGACGGCGCAGTAGTGGCTGTGCCAGTAAAAGATACCGTAAAGCAGGTAAGTGATTTAAAGGTTGATAAAACCATTGATCGATCAAGCTTGTGGGCAGTTCAAACTCCGCAGGCTTTTCGTCTTTCTATCATAAAGGACATTCATCGTTGGGCCGAAGAGAACAATATCGTTGGGACAGATGATGCGAGTCTTGTAGAAATGAACGGAAGGACCGTTAAGATTATTCCAGGCGACTATTGGAATGTTAAATTAACGACTCCTGAAGATTTAATTTTCGCTAGGGCTATATTAAGAGAGAAGAAGGAGAGTGGATCTTAATGCGAATCGGGCATGGATTTGATGTACATCAGCTTGTCGAGGGACGCCCTTGTATCATTGGTGGCGTTACAATTCCCTTTGAGAAAGGGTTACTAGGTCATTCAGATGCAGATGTCTTGCTTCATTCTGTGGCAGATGCCTGTCTTGGAGCTATTGGGGAAGGAGATATCGGGAAGCATTTTCCTGATACGGATGAGGCATTTAAAGATGCGGATTCGAAAGAACTTCTGCGCCATGTTTTTCACATTGTGAAAGAAAAAGGCTACGTTCTTGGAAACGTAGACTGTACGATTATTGCACAGATGCCGAAGATGGCTCCTCATATCTCTGCGATGCGTGAAGTCATTGCAGAACTCCTTGAAGCAGAGCTTGAACAAGTGAATGTCAAAGCGACAACTTCAGAGAAGTTAGGGTTTACAGGTAGAGGAGAGGGCATCGCGGCAGAAGTAGTCGTCTTACTACAAACCAGTTGACCGATAATTTGACTCTAATGGTAAAATAATAAGACAGTTAAAGATAAAATTAATGGTGGTGTATAAAATGGGAAACGAAGTTAGGGTGCGTTATGCGCCGAGTCCAACGGGGTATCTACATATAGGGAATGCTCGTACTGCATTATTTAACTATCTGTTCGCAAGAAGTCAGAACGGTAAATTCATTATTCGAATCGAGGACACTGATCAAACTCGTAACGTTGAGGGTGGCGAACAGAATCAACTCGATTACTTAAAATGGCTAGGTATGGATTGGGATGAAAGCATCGACAAAGAAGGAGAGTATGGCCCTTATCGTCAGATGGAACGTCTTGATATTTATACAAAACATACGGCTGAACTTCTTGAAAAAGACCTTGCTTACAAGTGTTACTGTACGGAAGACGAGTTAGAGGCTGAGCGGGAAGCGCAGCGTGCACGAGGAGAGATGCCTCGCTACTCTGGTAAATGTCGCCATCTAACTGAAGAAAAGCGTGAAGCGCTAGAAGCGGAAGGCCGCGAGCCAAGTGTTCGCTTCGCAGTACCTCGCGACAGAGAATTTTCATTCGACGATATTGTAAAAGAACGCGTTTCGTTCGATTCCAATGGCATCGGTGACTTTGTTATTGTGAAAAAGAATGGGATTCCAACTTACAACTATGCTGTAGCGCTAGATGATCATTATATGAAGATCTCTCACGTACTGCGCGGAGATGATCATATCTCAAACACACCGAAACAGCTGATGATTTACGATGCGTTCGGGTTTGAACCACCTAAATTTGGTCACATGACTCTGATCGTAAATGATCAGAAGAAGAAGTTAAGTAAACGCGATAAGTCCATCGTTCAATACATTGAGCAATACCACGACCTTGGCTTCCTACCAGAAGCGCTGTTTAACTTTATTACGTTGCTCGGTTGGTCACCGAAAGGCGAAGAAGAAGTATTTACGAAGGATGAGTTGATCGAAATCTTTGATGCGGAGCGCTTATCAACGTCTCCAGCAGTATTTGATTCACAAAAACTGTACTGGATGAATAACCAGTATATTAAAGCTGCTAGCCTTGATCGAGTTGTGGACCTTACACTTCCACATCTTATTGAAGCGGGTCGTTTGTCGGAAGATATGACAGATGAGCAGCACCAGTGGGCGAAAGAGCTTATTTCTCTTTATCAAGAGCAGCTTCATTATGGAAAAGAAATTGTCGAGCTTACAGAGTTGTTCTTTAAGCAAGAAATTAATTATAATGAAGAAGCAATGGCCGTACTGAACGAAGAACAAGTGCCTGAAGTGATGGAAGGTTTTCTTCATCAGCTTGAAGAAGTAGCTAATTTTGAGCCAGCTGAAATCAAAGCTGCAATTAAAGCAACGCAAAAAGCTACGGGTCATAAAGGCAAGAAACTATTTATGCCGATTCGAGTTGCTACTACTGGCGAAACTCACGGACCTGAGCTGCCGAATGCGATTTCCCTGTTAGGTAGGGAAACAGTAAAGGCGCGTTTGAATCAGGTTATCGGATTAAGTCAATCCTAAGAATAAAATACAAAACGATGATGAGGAGAAGTAAGTGAATCGCATCTTATTAGAGAGAGCTGTCTCGGCTGAAAGCGGCTTAAGATTGTCTTCACTGAAATGCACCTCTGAGTCTTCTACAGAACTTCTGTCAGAAAAGTATGTAGGAGCGGTAACCGCCGTTAATGGTGAAAGGTATTTCCTTATAGGAGATATAAAACAGAGTGGAACCACGCGAAAGCGTCTCTGTGTGATCGATATAATCACACAGAGACGCTTTTTTTAATAAGCTGTTTTTGATGAAAAAGGGGAGGGATGAATTCAGTGTGGAAGACAATGAAACAGGATATAGATGTCGTCTTTGATCAAGATCCGGCTGCAAGAAGTTACTTTGAGGTGATTTTGACCTACGCAGGACTTCATGCGATCTGGTCACATAGGTTCGCTCATTGGTTTTGGAAGAAAAAGTTCTTCTTCTTAGCACGATTCGTTTCTCAAATCAGTCGCTTTTTCACTGGGATCGAAATTCACCCCGGTGCAACGATCGGGCAACGTTGTTTTATCGACCATGGAATGGGTGTGGTTATCGGGGAAACCTGTGAGATTGGGAATAACGTAACACTGTTCCAAGGAGTCACTCTTGGAGGAACAGGTAAAGAAAAAGGGAAACGGCACCCTACATTAGAGGATAATACGCTTGTCGCTACTGGAGCAAAAGTTCTAGGTTCGATTACGATTGGAGAGAATTCGAAGGTAGGAGCGGGGTCCGTCGTGTTGCAGAATGTTCCTGCAAATTCAACGGTCGTCGGTATTCCAGGAAAAGTTGTGATTCAAAATGGCGTCAAAGTGCCTCATGATCTTGAGCATCATAATATGCCTGACCCAGTCGCAGATAAATTTAAGCAGATGGAAAAGGAAATGCGTTCGTTACATGAACAATTAGAGAAGCTAAGGAGTGAAAAAGATGGCGATTAGACTATATAACACTGTGACACAAAAGAAGGAAGACTTTCAGCCAATAGAAGAAGGTAAGGTAATGATGTATGTGTGTGGTCCTACCGTATACAACTATATCCATATCGGAAATGCGCGCCCAGCGATCGTATTCGATGTTGTTCGTCGCTATCTAGAATATAGAGGATACGATGTGCGATATGTTTCTAACTTTACAGATGTAGACGATAAGTTGATCCGTGCTGCAAATGAGCTAGGAGTAGAAGTTCCGGAAGTCGCTGAACGTTTCATCGATGCCTATCATGAGGACGTTGGCGCACTAGGAGTACTCAAAGCAGATGAGCATCCTAGAGTAACGGAAAACATGGAGGAAATCATCACCTTTATCTCCGCTTTGATCGAGAAAGGGTTCGCATATGAATCTGAAGGTGATGTCTATTTTAGAACGAGAGAATTTGAGGGATATGGTAAGCTTTCTCATCAATCGATCGACGAACTCAAACTGGGCTCGCGAATTGTCGTAGGTGAGAAGAAAGAAGATCCGTTAGACTTTACGCTATGGAAGCAGGCTAAAGAAGGAGAGATTTCGTGGGAAAGCCCATGGGGAGCAGGTCGACCAGGCTGGCACATCGAATGCTCTGCGATGGCAAAGAAATACCTTGGTGACACGATCGATATTCATGCAGGTGGTAAAGACCTCGCTTTTCCACACCATGAGAACGAAGTGGCACAAACAGAAGCACTAACAGGAAAGTCTTTTGCGAATTATTGGCTGCATAACGGGTATATCAATATTAATAACGAAAAAATGTCTAAGTCACTCGGTAACTTTGTGCTCGTGCATGATCTGATCAAACAGCATGATCCAGAGGCTATCCGATTCTTTATGTTATCTGTTCATTATCGTAATCCAATCAACTTCAATCACGAGCTTCTTCAAAGTGCGAAGACTGGTTTGGTGCGTATCAAGGATACTGTAGAGAATTTAACACATCGACTTGAAAATAGTGCGGATCTTGCAAAAGATGCGGATGAATGGAAGCGAAAAATCAAAACGTATCATGACCGTTTCGTTACAGAGATGGACGATGATTTTAACACAGCAAACGCGATCTCCATTTTATTTGAACTATCGAAGGAAGCAAATCTTTATTTGCAAGAATCAAATTCATCAAAAGATGTACTAGAGATGTTCTTAGAGCGATTTAAGGACATTGGATCTGTACTTGGTCTTTCGTTTGAACAAGAACAGGGCCTCCTTGATGAGGACATCGATCAATTGATCGAAGAACGAAATGAAGCTAGAAAGCAACGCAACTTTGCAAGAGCGGATGAGATTCGCGATGAATTGAAGGAGCAGGGAATTCTTTTAGAAGATACACCACAGGGCGTTCGTTGGAAGAGGAGCGAGTAATGAAAGAACTAGACGTAAAACAGCTAAATTCATTAGCTTTGGCTTATATGGGAGACTCAGTGATCGAAATCCACGTTAGAGAACGGCTTTTATCACTGGGTCATATAAGACCCAACCAGCTTCATAAAACAGCAACGAAATATGTATCAGCTAAAGCACAGGCGGCGTATCTTCACGATCTTTTGGACAAGGATGCTCTCACAGAAGAAGAAATAGGGGTCGTGCGCAGAGGAAGAAATGCGAAGTCAGGAACCGTTCCTAAAAACACGTCAGTGAGCACGTACAAATATTCCACAGCTCTAGAAGCGTTGTTTGGATACTTGTACTTACAGGGGAATGCAGAACGACAGCATGAGTTGCTTGAGAAATTTTATAAATTTGTGGAAGAACCGAAGAAAGAAGTGAAATCTGATGGGTAAAGAGTTTATCGTAGGCCGAAATGCAGTGTTAGAAGCACTGAAGTCAGGTCATGAAATTAATAAAATCTGGATTAATGAAGGATCGCAAAAAGGGCCGCTTCAACCTATTGTACAAAAGGCAAAGGCGCAAAATGTTCTTGTTCAATTTGTGCCAAAGAAGAAGTTAGAGCAACTCTCAGGAGAATCAAATCATCAAGGCGTAGTGGCTTCGATTGCTGCATACGAATATGCAGATCTTGAAGATCTCTTTCAGAAGGCGGAGGAATCTGGTGAGCAGCCTTTGTTCCTAATTCTTGATGAAATCGAAGATCCTCACAACCTTGGATCCATTTTGAGAACGGCTGATTCAGTTGGGGCTCATGGTGTAATTATACCTAAGCGGAGAGCTGTTGGACTCACATCGACAGTTGCAAAGTCATCAACCGGGGCGCTCGAATATGTGCCAGTAGCGAGAGTGACGAATCTTGCTCGTACGATGGATGAACTAAAGGATAGAGGAATCTGGTTCGTAGGAACAGATGCTAAAGGTGGACAAGATTACCGAGAAGCGTCATACGACATGGGGATTGGACTTGTTATTGGTAGTGAAGGCAAAGGGATAGGTCGCCTTATCAAAGATAAATGTGACTTTCTCGTAAGCCTTCCAATGGCCGGTAAAGTAACATCACTTAATGCTTCAGTAGCGGCTGGATTAATGATGTATGAAATTTATCGACAACGTCATCCCCTGGGAGAATAATCATGGATGTGCTGCTTGTTGATGGCTACAACATTATCGGCGCCTGGCCTGAACTCAGGAACTTAAAGGACAATGATTTTAGCAAAGCCCGTGAGTTATTGATCGAATATATGGCTGAATATCAAGCATACACAGGGTTTAGGGTGATCGTCGTATTTGACGCTCACCTCTCCCGTGGTGTGGAGAAGAAAGATAGTTTGTATGGTGTAGAAGTCATCTATACGAGAGAAAACGAGACTGCAGATGAACGGATTGAGAAGCTTGCGCGCGAGCTTAAAGATATTCGTACACAAGTTCATGTGGCTACCTCTGATTATACTGAGCAATGGGCCATATTTGGCCAGGGTGCATTGAGGAAGTCAGCTCGGGAGCTATACAATGAAATGCAGCGAATCGAAAAAGGTATTGAAAAAAGAGTAGATCTTGTTAATAGAGAAAATCGCAGCTCAGGTTTGTTTTTAACAGATGAAGTTAGCGAAATATTTGAAAAATGGCGAAGAGGCGGTAAATAGTAGGTTGACGATTTTTCGACATGTCCTGTATAATATTTCTATATAGCGTACTGGTCGGGGGGAACGCATATTGAGCACAGTAGACCTCAAGGAAAGCACGGTAGATAATGAGCAGCTGACAGCAGGCCAAAGACACCTGGAAGAAGTAGCGTTCGATCAACTTGATGATGAATTGCTAGTAGTGATGGTTCATGAAGGTCATAGTCGAGCGTTGGAACATCTGATTACGAAGTATAAAAATTTCGTACGCGCTAAAGCGAGGTCATATTTTCTTATTGGAGCAGACCGCGAAGACATCATTCAAGAAGGAATGATCGGTCTCTACAAAGCTATTCGTGATTTTAGAGGAGACAAGTTCTCATCTTTTAAAGCGTTTGCCGAACTGTGCATCACCCGGCAGATGATTACAGCGATCAAAACTGCAACGAGACAAAAGCACATTCCGCTAAATTCTTATGTATCGTTAGACAAACCAATCTACGATGAAGAATCTGATCGGACGTTGCTAGATGTCATTTGCGGCACGAAGGTCACAGATCCTGAGGAACTCATCATTAATCAAGAAGAATTTGATGACATAGAACTTAAAATGTCAGAAATTTTGAGCGATTTAGAAAGAAAAGTGTTGATGCTTTATCTTGATGGACGTTCTTATCAGGAGATTTCTGTGGATTTAAATCGTCATGTCAAGTCCATTGATAACGCGCTTCAACGTGTGAAACGTAAGCTCGAACGCTATTTGGAACTGCGTGAAGTAAGCCTTTAATATGGACAAGCCTCAAGCAGGGGAATTCTTTCCCCTGTTTTTTCTTTGGTAGTGTCCTTCCAGCCTTTATTGACACTCTGAATCGTGCTGTGATAAATTGATAGATGTACGAATATGTACTTTTTGCTAGATTTTTCAACGAACGTCACAGCGTCACTGAACGTTTTTTTATTTTTGTCTTTTTTATGCTGTATAAATGTATGGATTTATATAAAATAAAAGGTGAAGCTAATGTCATACCATCAATTTCGGTATGATCGGCTTATCAAACTTCAAACTGCGTGGCTTAGGAAGGTGTCATTATGCGTAAAAAAGTAGCACTAGCATGTGTCCAATGCAATAGCCGTAACTACACAACTATGAAAAACTCTCAAGCAAACCCAGCCCGCATCGAAGTGAACAAGTATTGTAAATACTGTGATGCGCATTCAGTGCATCGTGAAACAAAGTAAAGGGCGTTCGAATATCGGACGAACAATTATAATGATTCTCGGGGGAGTTTATTTCCACCAGACAATTGGGGGTAGCAGGTAATGGCAAGTATTGTACAACGTTCTGGTAAGTTCTTACGTGAAGTGACAAGAGAAATGAAGCGAGTGAGTTGGCCTACGCGCAAGGATCTAACACGCTATACGATCGTAACGGTTTCAACAGTTATTTTCGTAGCGGTATTTTTTGCTTTGGTTGACCAGGGTATTTCTTCACTTATCCGCCTCATTTTAGGTTAATTCGTTATAAATCTTTCACTATCAGGTTAGAATGATAGAGTAAATGAGTTGGGGAGGGAAGGACGACTAGTCCTGTATATATGGAAAAAAGATGGTATGTTGTTCATACGTATTCTGGGTATGAAAACAAAGTAAAGACAAACCTTGAAAAAAGAGTTGAATCAATGGGCATGACAGATAAAATCTTTCGTGTTCTTGTACCAGTAGAGGAAGAAACTGAAGTTAAGAACGGTAAGAAGAAAACCGTTCTAAAGAAAGTATTCCCTGGTTATGTTATAGCTGAAATGGTTATGACAGACGACTCATGGTATGTAGTTCGTAACACCCCTGGGGTAACTGGCTTCGTAGGATCAGCAGGTGCAGGTTCAAAGCCAACAGCACTTCTTCCTGAAGAAGTTGAAAATCTTCTGAAGCAGATGGGGATGGAACAGCCGAAAGCGGATGTTGATTTCGAACTACAGGAAAAAGTTAAGGTTAAAGAAGGTCCTTTCGCTGACTTTGTCGGTTCGATCGAAGGCATCGACACAGACAAAGGCAAGGTGAAAGTACACGTTAACATGTTTGGTCGTGAGACTCCTGTAGAGCTTGATTTTGGACAAGTTGAGAAGATCTAAAAGAAAAGCTCTTGAAAAACATTTTTATTAATGATAGAATTTTAATGTTTCATGAGTCTCATACCAATCGAGACATTATTTGATATAAAGGTGGGAGGGTGAAAACACCCAAATACCACATCACGGACTTAAGGAGGTGTGTCGCGTGGCTAAAAAGGTAATTAAAGTTGTTAAGTTGCAAATCCCGGCTGGGAAGGCGAATCCCGCACCGCCAGTTGGACCTGCACTAGGTCAGGCTGGAGTTAACATCATGGGATTCTGTAAAGAGTTCAATGCTCGTACTTCTGACCAGGCTGGCATGATTATTCCAGTTGAAATCACGGTTTTTGAAGACCGTTCATTTACATTTATCACAAAAACTCCACCAGCTGCAGTTCTTCTTAAGAAAGCAGCAGGTATCGAGTCAGGTTCTGGTGAACCTAACCGCAACAAAGTTGCGACTGTAAAGCGTGATAAAGTGCGTGAGATCGCTGAAACAAAGATGCCAGATCTTAACGCAGCTAATGTTGATTCCGCAATGCGTATGGTTGAAGGAACTGCACGCAGCATGGGAATTACGATCGAAGACTAATGTGTCACAAGCTGTTGCGATTAAAAGGGATTCCTGCCTGTAACTTTACAGGTTCGCAACTTTTATTATGATATCGGGTAATCCTGGTGTCATAAATAGTGGGAGGTTAATCCGCTAAACCACATTCAAGGAGGAACACAAAATGGCAAAAAGAGGTAAAAGATACCAAGAGGCTGCGAAGCTAGTTGATCGTACAACTTTCTACGAGCCTCAAGAAGCAGTAGAACTCGTTCAAAAGACTTCTATTGGAAACTTTGATGGAACAGTTGAAGCAGCAGTACGTCTAGGAGTAGACCCTAAGAAAAACGACCAACAGGTTCGTGGCGCGGTAGTACTTCCTAACGGAACTGGTAAAACTCAACGCGTTCTTGTATTCGCGAAAGGCGAAAAAGCTAAAGAAGCTGAAGCAGCAGGCGCTGACTATGTTGGAGATGCTGAGTTCATCAACAAAATCAACCAAGGTTGGTTCGAGTTTGATGTAATCGTTGCGACTCCAGACATGATGGGCGAAGTTGGTAAGCTTGGTCGTGTACTAGGACCAAAAGGTTTAATGCCAAACCCGAAAACTGGAACAGTAACATTCGACGTTGAGAAAGCTGTTAACGAAATCAAAGCTGGTAAAGTAGAGTACCGCGTAGATCGTGCTGGAAATGTTCACGCACCAATCGGTAAAGTATCTTTCGAAGCTGATAAGCTAGTTGAAAACTTGAACACTCTAGTTGAAACGCTTATCAAGGTTAAACCTGCAGCTGCAAAAGGAACTTACATCAAGAACGTTTCTGTAACATCTACAATGGGACCTGGTGTAAAAGTTAACGCTTCTAGCTACCGCTAATAAAATTAGCTATTGACTTTAGCGTTTATATTTTATATACTTTAAAATGTTGTTTGATAAGTTAATACTTTCTGTACCGTAGACAGCAGGGGTGCTAGGCACTTAATATCCTGCCGAGGTGTGAAGTGTTTCGATACAAGTGATCGTTAATGCCTTCATGTCTTCGGATGTGAAGGCTTTTTATATGACCTCATACTCCGGAACGGTATAGACACATTTCTATAGGAGGTGGAACAATGAGCAGTGCAGTTGAACAAAAAAAGAAGCTAGTTACGGAAATTGCAGACAAACTTCGCGATAGCCAATCAACAATTTTTGTTGACTACCGTGGACTTGATGTAAGTGAAGTAACTGAACTTCGTAAACAATTGCGTGATGCAGATGTTGAATTCCGTGTTTACAAAAACACAATGACTCGTCGCGCTGCAGAAGAGCTTGAACTTACTGATTTAAATGAACACCTTGTCGGACCTACGGCAGTCGCGTTCAGTAATCAAGATGTTGTTGCTCCTGCTAAAATCTTGAACAACTTTGCTAAAGATCATCAAGCTCTTGAAATCAAGACTGGTGTAATCGAAGGTAGCGTTGTTTCATACGAAAAGATCAAGGAACTTGCGGATCTACCGAACCGCGACGGACTACTTTCTATGTTGCTATCTGTGCTACAAGCACCTATGCGCAACATGGCATTGGCTACAAAAGCTGTTGCCGATCAAAAAGAAGATCAAGGCGCGTAAGTTTACGGCCTATCAATTCGGTTAATAAAAAACAACTATTAAGGAGGATTTACTCATGAGTAACGAGCAAATCATTGAAGCAATCAAAGAAATGACAGTTCTTGAGCTTAACGACCTAGTTAAAGCTATCGAAGAAGAATTTGGTGTAACTGCAGCGGCTCCAGTAGCAGCAGCAGGTGGCGCAGCTGAAGGTGCTGCAGAAGAGAAGACTGAATTTGACGTAGTACTTGAATCTGCTGGAAGCAGCAAGATCAAAGTCATCAAAGTCGTTCGCGAAATCACTGGTCTTGGCTTGAAAGAAGCTAAAGAACTAGTTGACGGTGCTCCAAGCCCGATTAAAGAAGGCGTATCAAAAGAAGAAGCTGACGAAATGAAATCTAAGCTTGAAGAAGTTGGCGCTGCAATCGAAGTTAAGTAATTGGTTTGAAACAAAAAGCTCGCTTTTAAAAGCGAGCTTTTTGTAGTTTAAAAGTAATTGTAGGTTATGAATGGTTTAAAGCTGGATATGCTTGTAGATGATGGCAATGAAAAGAGGGATTGCGATGGGAGAGCATTACTATACGAGGAAGCCTGAAGTGAAAAGTCAACCCAACCAAATCACGGAAGTTTTGCGAGGGTCTAAGTTTCAATTCACGACGGATTCCGGAGTTTTCTCGAAGAAGGAAGTTGATTTTGGCAGTAAACTTCTTATTGAATCATTTGTAGATCCGGAAGTAGAAGGAGACGTTGCTGATGTTGGTTGTGGGTATGGACCGATTGGAATCTCACTCGCATCTCAGTTTCCTGAACGCCGATTTTACATGTTGGACATTAATGAGCGTGCAGTCGATTTAGCGATGTCGAATGCAGCTCGTAACAACGTGTCAAACCTTTCCGTGATGACAAGTGATCAGCTAAGTTCTGTAAAAGACCGAACATTTGCGTGCGTTATTACAAACCCGCCTATTCGAGCAGGCAAGCAAGTCGTGCATGGTATTTTTGAAGAAGCCCATGATGTATTGAAGGAAAACGGAGCCCTTTGGGTCGTGATCCAGAAAAAACAGGGTGCGCCGTCCGCTATTGCAAAGCTTGAAGAAATGTTCCAAACGGTCGAAACGGTTGTCAAAAAGAAAGGATACTATATTCTTAAAGCAGTCAAGTAAAATATTAGATTATCCTTTGACTTCGTAGACAGGCTGTGCTAATATATTATAATGCCAATGATGGATTTTCCAGGCCTTTTTTGTGTCGAAAAGACGCGAAGTATATTATACTTGAGACTGGGAAAACTAATATAATCGCTTATAGATAAGGGGAAAAACTAATTTGTGCCCTTTTTCTTTTTTGTCCAACGATAGTTTTCTTTTTATAGAGGAAATCGAGGGGCAAAAAAAATAAATACGCTGGATTTGAGGGGTGAATCATTTGACAGGCCAACTAGTTCAGTATGGACGCCACCGCCAAAGAAGAAGCTACGCGCGAATCAAAGAAGTATTAGATTTACCAAATCTAATTGAGATTCAAACGGCTTCTTATCAATGGTTTCTTGATGAGGGTTTACGAGAAATGTTCCAGGATATTTCTCCGATTGAAGATTTCACTGGTAATCTTGTGCTAGAGTTTGTTGACTATAGCCTGGGTGAACCAAAGTATCCCGTGGAAGAAACCAAAGAGCGAGATGTGACATACTCTGCACCTTTACGAGTAAAAGTGCGCCTAATCAATAAAGAGACGGGTGAAGTTAAGGAACAAGAAGTATTCATGGGTGACTTCCCGTTGATGACTGAAACAGGTACTTTTATTATTAATGGGGCAGAACGAGTCATCGTATCTCAGCTTGTGCGTTCTCCAAGTGTCTACTATAGCAAGAAGATTGATAAGAACGGCAAAAAGGGATATACAGCTACTGTCATTCCAAACCGAGGAGCATGGCTGGAATTTGAAACTGATGCCAAGGATATTGTCTACGTACGGATCGACCGTACTAGAAAGCTACCGATTACGGTATTGCTCAGAGCGTTAGGGTTTGGGTCTGATCAAGAAATCATAGATCTCCTAGGTGAAGATGAATATCTTCGCAATACCCTGGAAAAGGACAACACGGACGGAACAGAAAAAGCGCTTCTAGAAATCTATGAACGCTTACGTCCTGGTGAGCCACCGACTGTCGATAACGCAAAAAGCTTACTTGATTCCCGCTTTTTTGATCCGAAGCGTTATGACTTAGCAAATGTAGGACGCTACAAGATTAATAAAAAGCTTCATATTAAGAACCGTCTATTCAATCAACGTTTAGCAGAAACGCTCGTTGACCCTGAGACAGGCGAAGTGATTGCGGAAGAAGGCGCGATTCTTGATCGCCGCCTGCTAGATAAGATTCTACCTGCTATTGAAACAAACGTTGGATTTAAAAACGTTGAACCTCATGGCGGGGTAATTGAAGATGATTCTATAGGATTACAATCTATTAAGATATATGCACCTGACGATCCTGAAGGTGAACGTGTGATTAATGTTATGGGTAATGGTGGAATTGACTCCGGAGTGAAAAACATCACGCCTGGAGATATCATTTCTTCTATCAATTACTTCTTTAACCTTCTTCACCAGGTTGGTAACACAGATGATATCGATCATCTTGGTAACCGCCGCCTTCGTTCAGTAGGTGAATTGCTACAAAACCAATTCCGTATTGGTTTGTCCAGAATGGAACGTGTAGTAAGAGAGCGTATGTCAATCCAGGACACAAATGTGATCACGCCACAGGCGCTAATCAACATTCGTCCGGTAATTGCATCGATCAAAGAATTCTTTGGTAGCTCACAGCTATCTCAGTTCATGGACCAGACAAACCCGCTAGCTGAGCTTACTCACAAGCGTCGTTTATCTGCTCTTGGACCGGGTGGACTAACTCGTGAGCGTGCAGGATTCGAAGTTCGTGACGTTCACTATTCTCACTACGGAAGAATGTGTCCGATCGAAACACCAGAGGGTCCAAACATCGGACTGATTAACTCCCTATCTTCATACGCGCGAGTTAACAAGTTTGGGTTTATCGAGACGCCTTACCGCAGAGTAGATCCTGAAACAGGAAAGGTAACAGAGTTTATTGATTACCTTACTGCTGATGAACAGGATAATTACGTTGTGGCACAGGCAAACGCTAAGCTAAACGATGATGGATCATTTAAAGAAGAAGATATTGTTGCGCGTTTCCGTGATGAAAACATCATCATCAACCGTGACAAGATCGATTACATGGACGTATCCCCGAAGCAGGTTGTTTCGGCTGCAACGGCTTGTATCCCGTTCCTTGAGAACGATGACTCCAACCGTGCACTAATGGGTGCGAACATGCAGCGTCAGGCTGTACCTTTGATGGTTCCTGAATCACCAATCGTAGGAACAGGGATGGAGCACGTTAACGGAAAAGATTCCGGTGCTGCTGTCATCTGTAAACACGACGGTATCGTCGAGTATGCGTCTGCTGCAGAAATTCACGTTCGTCGTATCTCCGTTGTAGATGGTCAGGAAGTGAAAGGCGACCTCGATCGCTATCGATTACTGAAGTTTATCCGTTCCAACCAAGGAACTTGCTATAACCAGAAGCCGATCGTAGACGAAGGTGACCGCGTCGTTAAAGGAGAAATTCTTGGTGACGGTCCTTCAATGGAAAAAGGCGAAATGGCACTCGGTCGTAACGTCCTTGTCGGATTTATGACATGGGAAGGTTACAACTACGAGGATGCTATTATTATGAGCGAACGTCTCGTAAAAGATGACGTTTATACGTCAATTCATATTGAAGAGTATGAGTCAGAAGCTCGTGACACGAAGCTTGGACCTGAAGAAATCACTCGTGATATTCCTAACGTTGGGGAAGACGCTCTGCGTAACCTTGATGAGCGAGGAATTATTCGCATGGGTGCTGAAGTAAAAGACGGCGATATCCTCGTTGGTAAAGTAACGCCTAAGGGTGTTACGGAACTTACGGCTGAAGAACGTCTTCTTCACGCAATCTTCGGAGAAAAAGCTCGTGAAGTACGTGATACTTCATTACGTGTCCCTCATGGCGGCGACGGAATCGTGCTCGACGTGAAGATCTTTAACCGAGAAGATGGCGATGAGCTTCCTCCGGGAGTAAATCAGCTAGTTCGCGTATATATCGTACAGAAGCGTAAGATTCATGAAGGAGATAAAATGGCGGGACGCCACGGTAACAAGGGTGTTATCTCAAGGATACTTCCTGAAGAAGACATGCCGTACTTACCTGATGGTACGCCGATCGATATCATGTTGAACCCGCTTGGTGTTCCGTCTCGTATGAACATCGGACAGGTGTTAGAGATGCACATCGGAATGGCAGCGCGTGCGCTTGGCATCCATGTTGCAACTCCAGTATTTGATGGAGCCCGCGAGGAAGATGTGTGGGAAACGCTTGAAGAAGCAGGTATGCCACGTGATGGTAAAACTGTTCTTTACGATGGTCGTACAGGTGAACCATTCGACAACCGCATCTCTGTCGGTGTCATGTATATGATCAAACTTGCTCACATGGTTGATGACAAACTTCACGCACGTTCTACAGGACCATACTCACTCGTTACACAGCAGCCGCTTGGTGGTAAAGCACAATTCGGTGGACAGCGTTTCGGTGAGATGGAGGTATGGGCACTTGAAGCATACGGTGCTGCATATACACTACAAGAGATTCTAACTGTTAAGTCAGATGATGTTGTTGGACGTGTTAAGACTTACGAAGCAATCGTAAAAGGTGAAAATGTTCCTGAGCCTGGTATTCCTGAATCGTTTAAAGTTCTGATCAAAGAATTGCAATCTCTAGGTATGGACGTGAAAATGCTAGCTAGTGATGAGCAAGAGATCGAAATGAAAGAGTTAGACGATGAAGAAGACCAATCCAGTGAGAAATTAAACTTGAATGTTGGGTCAAATCAGGCGAGTGAGTAAGGGTTAAACCTGAATTCTAAAGGGAGGTAGGCCCCTTGATAGATGTCAATAAATTTGAGTATATGAAAATCGGTCTGGCGTCACCGGATAAAATTCGCTCCTGGTCAAGAGGAGAAGTGAAGAAGCCAGAAACCATTAACTACCGTACCTTAAAGCCAGAGAAAGATGGACTTTTCTGTGAGCGTATCTTCGGCCCTACTAAGGACTGGGAATGTCACTGTGGTAAATACAAGCGTATCCGTTATAAAGGAGTCGTTTGTGACCGCTGTGGAGTTGAAGTAACACGTGCAAAAGTACGTCGTGAGAGAATGGGGCACATTGAGCTTGCTGCCCCTGTCTCCCACATCTGGTACTTTAAAGGGATTCCAAGTCGTATGGGACTTGTTCTTGACATGTCTCCACGCGCACTTGAAGAGGTTATTTACTTTGCTTCTTACGTTGTAACAGAAGCAGGTGACACGCCTCTAGAGAAAAAACAACTTCTTTCAGAGAAAGAATACCGTGCATATCGCGAGAAGTACGGGAAAACTTTCTCAGCTGAAATGGGTGCCGAGGCAATCCGTAGATTACTGTTTGACATCGACCTTGATAAAGAAGTAGATGTTTTGAAAGAAGAATTGAAGACGGCTCAAGGACAGCGTAGAACAAGAGCGATCAAACGTTTAGAAGTACTTGAAGCGTTCCGTGGCTCTGGTAACAATCCAGCATGGATGATCCTAGATGTTCTACCGGTAATCCCGCCAGAACTTCGTCCGATGGTTCAGCTTGATGGTGGTCGTTTTGCGACGTCTGACCTTAACGATCTTTACCGTCGTGTGATCAACCGTAACAATCGTTTGAAGCGACTTTTAGATCTTGGGGCACCGAGTATCATCGTTCAGAACGAAAAACGTATGTTGCAAGAAGCAGTAGACGCTCTAATCGACAATGGTCGTCGTGGCCGACCTGTTACAGGTCCTGGTAACCGTCCATTGAAGTCTCTTTCTCACATGTTGAAAGGTAAGCAGGGACGCTTCCGTCAAAACCTTCTTGGTAAGCGTGTTGACTACTCAGGCCGTTCCGTTATCGTCGTAGGTCCACACCTTAAGATGTACCAGTGTGGTCTACCAAAAGAAATGGCACTTGAACTATTCAAGCCATTCGTGATGAAGGAGCTTGTATCTAAAGGTCTTGCTCACAACATTAAGAGTGCTAAGCGTAAAGTTGAAAAGGTTCATCCTGAAGTTTGGGACGTACTCGAGAACGTTATTAAAGAACACCCTGTTCTTCTTAACCGAGCGCCAACTCTTCACCGTCTTGGTATCCAGGCGTTTGAACCGATTCTTGTAGAAGGACGTGCTATTCGTCTTCACCCGCTCGTTTGTACAGCATACAACGCTGACTTTGATGGTGACCAAATGGCAGTTCACGTTCCACTATCTGCAGAAGCTCAAGCTGAAGCACGTATCTTGATGCTTGCAGCACAGAACATTCTAAACCCTAAGGATGGTAAGCCAGTTGTAACACCATCACAGGATATGGTACTAGGTAACTACTACCTTACTATGGAACGTGAAGGAGCAATTGGAGAAGGTTCTGTATTTAAAGATACAAACGAAGCGCTGATCGCATACCAGAATGGATATGTACACCTTCATTCTCGTGTTGCAATCCCAGCTTCTTCTCTTAATAAATCTGCATTTACTGAAGAGCAGAATAAACAGTTGTTAGTTACAACGGTCGGTAAGCTGATCTTCAACGAGATCTTACCGGAGTCGTTCCCGTATATTAACGAGCCAACGACGACTAACCTTGAAGTAGCAACTCCTGAAAGGTACTTCCTTCCACATGGTGTAAATGTGAAAGAAGAGATCGCAAAGCGTGAGATCATCACTCCGTTCAAGAAAGGCATACTCGGTAAGATCATCGCTGAAGTATTCAAGCGTTTCAAAGTAACGGAAACTTCTCGCATGCTAGATCGAATGAAGGACCTTGGATTCAAATATTCAACAAAAGCTGGTATTACAGTTGGTGTATCTGACGTCGTAGTACTTGCTGAAAAGCAAGAAATCATTTCTGAAGCTGAAGAAAAAGTAGAAAAAGTTCTCAAGCAGTTCCGTCGTGGTCTAATCACTGACGATGAGCGTTATGACCGAGTTATCTCGATCTGGAGTGGTGCAAAAGACCGCATCCAAGAGAAACTGATGAAGACTCTTGAAACAGATAACCCAATCTTTATGATGAGTGATTCAGGAGCTCGTGGTAACGCATCTAACTTCACACAGTTAGCTGGTATGCGTGGTTTGATGGCTAACCCATCTGGACAAATCATCGAACTACCGATCAAGTCAAGCTTCCGTGAAGGTCTAACGGTACTAGAATACTTTATTTCTACTCACGGTGCGCGTAAAGGTCTTGCCGATACAGCACTTAAGACAGCGGACTCAGGTTATCTGACTCGTCGACTTGTAGATGTTGCGCAGGACGTTATCGTTCGCGAAGACGACTGTGGAACAGATCGTGGACTTGAAGTTAGTGCGATCAAGAACGGTAACGAATTGATCGAAGGGTTATACGATCGCCTTGTTGGACGTGTAGCGTTCAAGAAAGTGAAACACCCAGAAACGAACGAAGTTCTTGTGGAGAAAAACTCTCTTATCACGGAAGACATTGCTGGGGCAATCGTCGAAGCTGGTATCGAGAATGTTCATATCCGTTCTGCCTTCACATGTAGCACACGCCACGGCGTATGTAAAAAGTGTTATGGACGCAACCTTGCGACTGGTACTCGCGTAGAAGTTGGAGAAGCAGTTGGAATCATCGCTGCACAATCTATCGGAGAACCTGGTACACAGTTGACGATGCGTACATTCCACACAGGTGGGGTTGCCGGAGATGACATCACTCAAGGTCTTCCGCGTATCCAGGAGCTATTTGAAGCCCGTAATCCAAAAGGTCAGGCGGTTATTTCTGAACTTGATGGAACAGTCATCGATATGGCTGAAGTCAAAGAGAAGAAGGAAATCGTTGTACAGGGTGAAACCGAAACTCGTAATTACCCAGTACCTTATGGTGCACGCCTTAAAGTAGCAGTAGGAGATGTCGTTCAGGCTGGTCAAGCCTTAACAGAAGGTTCAATCGATCCTAAGCAGCTCCTAACGATCAGCGGTATCGACGGCGTACAAGAATACCTCCTAGCAGAAGTGCAGAAGGTATACCGTATGCAGGGTGTTGAAATCGGTGATAAGCACGTTGAAGTAATGGTTCGTCAGATGATGCGTAAGATCCGCGTTATCGATGCAGGTGATACGGAAGTACTTCCTGGATCACTTGTTGACATCCATCAGTTCAAAGATGTGAATAGAAAAGTTCTTGTTAAGGGCGGATTGCCAGCTACTGGACGTCCGGTACTTCTCGGAATTACGAAAGCATCTCTTGAGACTGAATCCTTCTTATCTGCTGCATCATTCCAGGAAACAACTCGTGTCCTAACTGATGCTGCGATTAAAGGTAAACGTGACGAACTTCTTGGTCTAAAGGAAAATGTTATTATCGGTAAGCTTGTTCCGGCAGGTACTGGTATGCAACGTTACCGCAGGATCAATGTTGCTGGAGAAGCGCAAGAAGCAACAGAACATCTTGAGCAGGACGAAAGTGCTTTAGTGAATCAAGAATAAACAGGGGAAGTGTTGACATCGGGAGTACAGGGTGATATTATATCCAAGGTGCTCCCGATAATCCTGTTGCTTTGGAGGATATATCTGTGTCTTATGAAAAAGTATCACAGGCAGATGAATTAATAATCGGGACAAAACAAACTCTTAAGGCCCTCCAGATTGGGGAAGCGAAGGAAGTATTTGTTGCTGACGACGCTGATCGCAGGGTTACTTCTAAGGTTGTTGCTCTCGCTAAAGAGAAGAGCATTCCTATACACCGGGTTGATTCAATGAAAAAACTTGGCAAGGCATGCGGCATCGAAGTAGGGGCGGCAACAGTAACGATAAAAGCATAACCGTTTTTGTCTGGTTCAGTATGAACTGACCGGCAAAAACTTTCCTTTTATCTATACATGAACCACCTGGATGTGTGGGCTTGCTAATCACTTAAGAAGGGAGGAAAACAAAATGCCAACTATTAACCAACTTGTTCGCAAGGGACGCGTTTCTAAGACTAAGAAATCTGACTCTCCTGCATTGAACAAAGGATATAATAGCTTCAAAAAGACTCATACAGATCTTTCATCTCCACAAAAACGTGGTGTATGTACTCGTGTGGGTACGATGACTCCAAAGAAGCCGAACTCTGCATTGCGTAAATACGCTCGTGTTCGTCTTACTAACGGAATCGAAGTTACTGCTTATATCCCTGGTATCGGTCACAACCTTCAGGAGCACAGTGTAGTGCTTATCCGTGGAGGACGTGTTAAAGACTTACCGGGTGTACGTTATCACATCGTACGTGGTGCACTTGACACTGCAGGTGTTAACGATCGTATGCAAGGTCGTTCTAAATACGGTACTAAGAGACCGAAAGCAGCTAAGAAGTAATAATTTTAAACAACAATTGAGAAAGGGGGTCTTCCCATGCCACGTAAAGGTCCAGTAGAACGTCGTGACGTATTACCAGATCCAATTTACAAATCCAAGCTTGTAACTCGCCTAATCAACCGTCTTATGGTAGACGGCCAAAAAGGTAAGGCACAACAAGTTCTTTACAAAGCATTCGATCTTATCCAGGAGCGTACTAACACAGAAGCTATGGAAGTATTCGATCAAGCTTTGAAAAACGTTATGCCAGTACTTGAAGTACGCGCTCGTCGTGTTGGTGGTGCTAACTACCAGGTACCGGTTGAGGTACGTCCAGATCGTCGTACAACTCTAGGACTTCGTTACCTTGTTAACTATTCTCGTCTTCGCGGTGAGAAAACAATGGTAGAAAGACTAGCATACGAAATCATGGATGCAGCTAATAACACTGGTGCTTCTGTTAAGAAGCGTGAAGAAATGCACAAAATGGCAGAAGCAAACAAAGCGTTTGCTCACTACCGCTGGTAATCGCCAGTTAAATAAAACTACTATCTTTATAAAAGGAAGGAGAAATACTAATGGCAAGAGAATTCTCCTTAAAAGATACACGTAATATCGGTATCATGGCACACATCGATGCTGGTAAAACAACAACAACCGAGCGTATTCTTTTCTATTCAGGGCGTATCCACAAAATCGGTGAGACTCACGAAGGTGGCTCTCAGATGGACTGGATGGAGCAGGAGCAGGAGCGTGGAATCACGATCACTTCTGCTGCTACCACTGCCCAGTGGAAAGACCACCGTGTTAACATCATTGACACGCCTGGTCACGTAGACTTCACGGTAGAAGTTGAACGTTCTTTACGTGTATTAGATGGAGCAGTTGCGGTACTTGATGCGCAATCAGGTGTTGAACCGCAAACAGAAACTGTTTGGCGTCAAGCTACAAACTACGGGGTTCCACGTATCGTATTCATCAATAAGATGGATAAACTAGGTGCGGACTTCCTATATTCCACAGGCACACTTAATGAACGTCTGCAAGCTAACGCTCACCCTGTTCAGCTACCAATCGGTGCTGAGGATGAGTTTGAAGGTATCATCGATCTTATTTCGATGCAGGCTTTCTACTATCTTGATGAACTAGGTTCTCGTACAGAAGCTCGCGAAATTCCTGCTGAATACAAGGAACAAGCTGAAGAGTACCGTACGAAGTTGATCGAAGCTGTAGCAGAGCTTGAAGAAGATCTAATGATGAAATACCTTGAAGGTGAAGAGCTTACAGAGGAAGAAATCAAGGCTGCAATCCGTAAAGGAACTTGTAACGTTGAATTCTACCCTGTACTATGCGGATCTGCATTTAAGAACAAAGGTGTTCAACTAGTTCTTGATGCTGTTCTAGACTATCTTCCTTCTCCATTAGATGTACCTGCAATCAAAGGACATCTAAAAGATTCTGAAGAAGAAGTACTTCGTTCTGCTGACGATAACGGTCCTTTCTCTGCACTTGCATTTAAAGTAATGACTGACCCTTACGTTGGTAAGCTTACATTCTTCCGTGTTTACTCAGGAACGCTATCTTCAGGTTCTTACGTTAAGAACTCTACAAAAGACAAGCGTGAACGTGTAGGACGTATTCTTCAGATGCACGCTAACTCTCGTGAAGAAATCTCTACTGTATACGCAGGAGATATCGCAGCGGCAGTTGGTCTGAAAGACACTTCTACTGGTGATACTCTATGTGACGAAAAGGATACAGTTATCCTTGAGTCTATGGACTTCCCAGATCCAGTTATCTCGGTTGCGATCGAACCAAAAACGAAGAGTGACCAAGATAAGATGGCAGTAGCACTTGCTAAGCTAGCTGAAGAAGATCCAACTTTCAAAACTGAAACTAACGAAGAGACTGGCCAAACGATCATCTCTGGTATGGGTGAGCTTCACCTTGATATCATCGTTGACCGTCTACGTCGTGAGTTCAAAGTTGATGCAACAGTTGGTGCTCCTCAGGTTGCATACCGTGAGTCTATTAAGAAGGGTGCTAAGGTTGAAGGTAAATTCGTACGTCAGTCTGGTGGTCGTGGACAATACGGACACGTATGGGTTGAATTCGAACCTAACGAAGAAGGCGCTGGCTTTGAGTTTGAAAACAAAATTGTTGGTGGTGTAGTTCCACGTGAATACGTACCTGCAGTTGAAGCTGGTCTTCGCGATGCAATGGATAACGGGCTACTAGCTGGTTACCCACTAATCGACGTTAAAGCTCGTCTTGTCGATGGTTCTTACCACGACGTTGACTCAAACGAAATGGCATTTAAAGTAGCTGCTTCAATGGCTCTTAAGAAAGCTAAAGACCATTGTGACCCTGCACTACTTGAGCCAATGATGAAGGTTGAAGTTGTAGTTCCAGAAGAATACATGGGCGATATCATGGGCGACGTAACAAGCCGTCGTGGACGCGTAGAAGGTATGGCTGCTCGCGGAAACGCACAGGTTATCAACGCGTTCGTACCACTATCTGAAATGTTTGGTTATGCAACTACACTTCGTTCTCGTACTCAAGGGCGCGGTACTTACACAATGTCCTTCGATCACTACGAAGAAGTGCCTAAATCAATCTCTGCAGAAATCATCAAAAAAGCTACAGGCGAATAATTGTAGCAAAGCAAGTTTTGTTGTAATCTAAGATAGGCGAGAATTATATTCATACGCCTATCTTGGCATAGATAATTCTTTGGTAATTAAAGGAGGAAACACTAATGTCAAAAGAAAAATTCGACCGTTCGAAACCCCACGTTAACATTGGTACAATTGGACACGTTGACCATGGTAAAACTACTCTAACAGCTGCGATCACTTCTGTGCTTCACAAGCGTTCTGGTAGCGGTACTGCTATGGCTTACGACCAAATCGATGGTGCTCCAGAAGAGCGTGAGCGTGGAATCACAATCTCAACTGCACACGTTGAGTACGAAACAGAAAACCGTCACTATGCACACGTTGACTGCCCAGGTCACGCTGACTATGTTAAAAACATGATCACTGGTGCTGCACAAATGGACGGAGGAATCCTTGTAGTATCTGCAGCTGACGGCCCAATGCCTCAGACTCGTGAGCACATCCTTCTTTCTCGTCAGGTTGGTGTACCTATGCTTGTTGTATTCCTTAACAAGTGTGACATGGTTGATGACGAAGAGCTACTTGAACTAGTTGAAATGGAAGTTCGTGACCTTCTTTCTGAGTACGACTTCGATGGCGACGAAGTTCCAGTAATCAAAGGTTCTGCACTTAAAGCTCTAGAAGGCGACGATGAGTACGAAGCGAAAATCTTCGAACTTATGGACGCTGTTGATGAGTACATCCCAACTCCAGAGCGTGACACTGACAAGCCATTCATGATGCCAGTTGAGGACGTATTCTCAATCACTGGTCGTGGTACAGTTGCTACTGGACGTGTTGAGCGTGGACAAGTTAAAGTCGGTGACGAAATTGAAATTCTTGGTCTTCAAGAAGAGAGCAAGAAAACAACAGTTACTGGTGTAGAAATGTTCCGTAAGCTTCTTGACTATGCAGAAGCTGGCGACAACATCGGCGCACTACTTCGTGGTGTAGCTCGTGAAGACATTCAGCGTGGACAAGTACTAGTTAAGCCTGGTACTGTTAAGGCTCACACTAAGTTCAAAGCTGAAGTTTACGTTCTTTCAAAAGAAGAAGGTGGACGTCATACTCCATTCTTCGCTAACTACCGTCCTCAGTTCTACTTCCGTACAACTGACGTAACTGGTACAATTCAACTTCCAGAAGGCGTTGAAATGGTTATGCCTGGAGACAACATCGAAATGACAGTTGAACTTATCGCTCCGATCGCAATCGAAGACGGAACTAAGTTCTCTATCCGTGAAGGTGGACGTACTGTAGGCGCAGGCGTTGTTGCAACAATCATCGAGTAGTATCGATATTTTAAAAGCACCCGGATATTAACCGGGTGCTTTTTTATATGAAATATTGCGAAAATAGTAATGCATCTTGCAATTTTTAAAGTAGCCCGTTATAATATTAAAAGTGTGCGATCGACATATTCATTATCTAGACAAAAGCCTTGCGTAAATGCAGAGGTTTTAGTATAATAAGAATGTTGGTCATAAACAGCGATGAAGTGGAAGGTTGCTGACACACCCGGCCCCTTTGCCATGGCGAGTGTGTTGGGGTTATTTTCACGGAGAACTGTCTATTAAAATATGGGCGAAAAAGGAGGGGAAATAATGGCAAAGCAAAAGATTCGTATTCGTTTAAAGGCATATGATCACCGTATTCTTGATCAATCTGCTGAGAAAATTGTAGAAACAGCAAAACGTTCAGGTGCAAAAGTATCCGGACCAATCCCGTTGCCGACGGAAAGAGCTGTTTATACAGTTCTACGTGCGGTTCACAAGTACAAAGATGCTCGTGAGCAATTCGAAATGCGTACGCACAAGCGTCTAATCGACATCATTGAGCCAACACCACAAACGGTTGATTCTCTAATGCGTTTAGATCTACCGTCAGGCGTTGACATTGAAATTAAACTTTAATAGAACGCTATATAAAACTATTTAAAACACATTTAGGAGGTGTGACTAATGACCAAAGGAATCTTAGGAAGAAAAGTAGGCATGACTCAAATCTTTGCTGACAACGGTGATATCATCCCAGTAACTGTGGTTGAAGCAGAACCTAACGTTGTTCTTCAAAAGAAAGCTGTTGATACTGATGGCTACGAAGCAATCCAGCTTGGATTCGCTGACAAGAAAAAGTCTCGTTACAACAAGCCTGAGGAAGGCCATGCTACAAAAGCAAGCACTACACCTAAGCGCTTCGTGAAGGAAATTCGTAACGCTGAAGGTAGTTACGAAATTGGTCAGGAAGTCAAAGTTGATATCTTTAACGAAGGTGACGTAGTTGATGTAACTGGTACGTCTAAAGGGAAAGGTTTCCAAGGTGCTATCAAGCGTCATAACCAATCTCGCGGACCAATGACTCACGGTTCTCGTTACCACCGTCGTCCTGGTGCTATGGGTCCTATCGATCCGATGCGCGTAATGAAAGGTAAACTTCTACCTGGACGTATGGGCGGAGAGCGTGTAACAGTTCAAAACCTTGAAATTGTTAAAGTTGATACAGAACGTAATCTACTTCTAGTAAAAGGGAACGTGCCTGGAGCTAAGAAGAGCTATGTGACTATCCAAAGTGCAACTAAAGCACAAGAAGCTAAGTAAGAAAGGAGGATATCCAAGTGCCTAAAGTAACTATGTTCAACCAATCCGGAGCACAGGTAGGCGATGTAGAACTCGCTGAAGCGATCTTCGGAATCGAACCAAACGAAAGTGTTATGTATGATGCGGTAATCATGCAGCAAGCATCTTTACGTCAAGGTAACCATGACGTAAAAAACCGTTCAGAAGTACGCGGTGGTGGAGCTAAGCCATGGCGTCAAAAAGGAACAGGTCGTGCTCGTCAGGGCTCAATCCGTTCACCACAATGGGTTGGCGGTGGAGTAGTATTCGGTCCAACACCAAGAAGCTATTCTTACAAGCTACCTAAAAAAGTTCGTCGTTTGGCGATCAAATCTGCATTGTCTTCTAAAGTACAAGAAGAAAAATTTGTAGCTGTAGAAAGCCTTTCTTTTGATGCTCCAAAAACAAAAGAAATGGTAACTGTTCTTTCAAATCTTTCTGCAGATAGCAAAACGCTAATCGTTACGGGTGACTATAACGAAGCAGTCGCATTATCTGCGCGCAATATTCCTGGTGTTACTGTTGTAACTTCAGCTGGTATCAACATCCTTGATGTCCTTAAAGCTGATAAACTAGTTATGACAAAAGACGCTTTGGAAAAAGTAGAGGAGGTGCTAGCGTAATGAACGCTCGTGACATCATCAAGCGCCCCGTTATTACTGAAGCTACTACAGACGTAATGGCAGACAAAAAATATACGTTCGAAGTTGATACTCGTGCTAACAAAACTCAAATCAAGAGTGCTCTAGAAGAGATCTTCGGAGTTAAAGTTGCTGGAGTGAACACTCAGAACTATATGGGTAAAAAGAAACGTGTTGGCCGCCACAGCGGATTTACACCACGTCGTAAAAAAGCTATCGTGACGCTTACACCGGATAGCAAAGAATTGGACTTCTTTGAAGGCTAAGAACAATTGTGAAGGAGGGAAATGAGAATGGCGATTAAAAAGTATAAACCGACCACTAACGGTCGTCGTGGAATGTCAGTATCTGACTTTGCTGAAATCACGACAGACAAGCCGGAAAAATCGTTGCTTACGCCGCTTCACAAGAAAGGCGGACGTAACAGCCAAGGTCGCTTAACTGTTCGTCACCAAGGTGGCGGTCACAAACGTAAATACCGTGTTATTGACTTTAAACGAGACAAAGATGGAATACCAGGACGCGTTGCTACAATCGAATACGATCCAAACCGTTCTGCTAACATCGCTCTAATCAACTATGCTGATGGAGAAAAGCGTTACATTCTTGCTCCAAAAGGATTAAAAGTAGGAACTGAAATTATGTCTGGCCCAGAAGCTGACATTAAAGTAGGAAACGCTCTTCCACTAATCAACATTCCAGTTGGTACAACGATTCATAACATCGAACTTAAACCAGGTCGCGGTGGACAGCTAGTACGTTCTGCTGGTGCAGAAGCTCAGCTACTAGGTAAAGAAGGGAAGTACGTACTTGTACGTCTTCGTTCTGGAGAGACTCGCATGATTCTTTCTACTTGCCGTGCTACTATTGGTCAAGTTGGTAACCTTGAACATGAACTTATCAACGTTGGTAAAGCTGGACGCTCTCGTTGGATGGGTATCCGTCCTACAGTTCGTGGTTCTGTAATGAACCCAGTCGATCACCCACACGGTGGTGGTGAAGGTCGTGCGCCGATCGGACGTAAATCACCAATGTCACCATGGGGCAAACCAACTCTTGGTTTCAAAACGCGTAAGAAGAACAAAGACTCCGACAAGTACATCGTACGTCGTCGTAAGAAGAAAAAATAATGCGATTAACCTACGGTTCGCAGGGGCCGTAGCTTAATCACAAAAGGGAGGTTCACAAATGGGTCGTAGTTTGAAAAAAGGACCTTTTGTCGACGATCATTTAATGAAAAAGGTCGAAGACTTGAATGAAAAGAACGACAAAAAAGTTATTAAAACTTGGTCTCGTCGTTCAACAGTATTCCCAGAGTTTATTGGACACACTTTCGCAGTATACGATGGACGCAAGCACGTACCGGTTTATGTTACAGAAGACATGGTCGGACACAAGCTTGGTGAATTTGCTCCGTCTCGCACATATCGCGGGCATGCTGCAGATGATAAAAAAACTAGACGTTAATTTGAGGGGAGGTACAACGAATGCAAGCTAAAGCTGTTGCAAAACACGTGCGTATTGCTCCTCGTAAAGCACGCTTAGTCGTAGATCTCATTCGGGGAAAGCAAGTTGGTGAAGCTATTGCCATTCTTCGCAACACAAACAAAGCTGCTTCTCCATTAGTTGAGAAAGTGCTTAATTCTGCTATTGCTAACGCAGAACACAATCTTGAACTAGAGCCGAACGATCTTACGGTTTCTCAAGTGTTTGTAGACGAAGGAGTAACAATGAAACGTTTCCGCCCACGTGCTATGGGTCGTGCTAGCCGTATTAACAAGCGCACTAGCCATATCACAGTAGTGGTATCAGAAAAGAAGGAGGGATAACGAGTGGGTCAAAAAGTTAATCCAGTAGGACTTCGAATTGGCGTTATCCGTGATTGGGAGTCTAAATGGTACGCAGACAAAGATTACGCTGACCTTTTACACGAAGATATCAAGATTCGTGAATATATTGAAAAACGCTTGAAAGACGCATCTGTTTCAGCCGTTGAAATCGAGCGTGCAGCAAACCGAGTAAACGTAACAGTGAAAACTGCTAAGCCTGGTATGGTAATCGGTAAAGGTGGTTCTGAAGTTGAGTCTCTTCGTAAGTCTCTTACAGAACTAACAGGCAAGCGAGTTCACGTTAACATTTTCGAAATCAAGCAAGCTGACATCGATGCAACTCTAGTTGCTGAAAACATCGCTCGTCAACTTGAAAACCGCATCTCATTCCGTCGTGCTATGAAGCAAACGATTCAACGTGCGATGAGAGCTGGTGCAAAAGGTATTAAAACTGAAGTATCTGGACGCCTAAACGGTGCAGATATTGCTCGTTCTGAATCATACAGTGAAGGTACTGTGCCTCTTCACACACTTCGTGCTGACATCGACTATGGTACTGCAGAAGCAGATACTACTTACGGTAAGCTTGGTGTGAAGATTTGGATCTACCGTGGTGAAGTCCTTCCAACGAAAGGAACGCAAAAAGAGGAAGGGGGAAAATAAATCATGTTGTTACCTAAACGTGTTAAATACCGCAGAGAACATCGCGGAAAAATGCGCGGACGTGCTAAAGGTGGCACTGAAGTAGCTTTCGGCGAATACGGTCTACAAGCACTAGATGCTAGCTGGATCACAAACCGTCAAATCGAATCTGCTCGTATCGCTATGACTCGTTACATGAAACGTGGCGGTAAAGTATGGATCAAAATTTTCCCATCTAAGCCTTATACTGCTAAACCTCTAGAAGTTCGAATGGGTTCCGGTAAAGGTGCTCCTGAAGGATGGGTAGCTGTAGTAAAGCCAGGGAAAATCATGTTTGAAATCGCAGGTGTTTCTGAAGAAGTAGCGCGTGAAGCTCTTCGTCTTGCTTCTCACAAACTGCCTGTTAAAACTAAGTTCGTAAAACGCGAAGAAGTGGGTGGTGACACAAATGAAAGCTGAGGAAATTCGTAACTTGACCACTGCTGAAATCGAACAGAAAGCGAAGTCTTTCAAAGAAGAGCTTTTCAATCTTCGCTTTCAACTCGCTACAGGTCAACTGGAAAACCCAGCCCGCATTCGTGAAGTCCGTAAATCAATCGCTCGCGCTAACACAGTGTTGCGTGAGAGAGAGTTAGGAATCACAAACGGTTAATATGAGGGGAGGTTTGCGAAATGAGCGAACGCAATAATCGCAAAGTATATGTAGGTCGTGTTGTCTCAGACAAAATGGATAAAACAATCACAGTTATGGTTGAGACTTATAAAATGCACCCACTATACGGTAAACGCGTGAAATACTCTAAGAAGTTTAAAGCGCATGATGAAAACAACTCTGCAAAGATCAACGACGTAGTACGTATTATGGAAACTCGTCCGCTATCTAAAGATAAGCGTTTCCGTCTTGTTGAAGTTGTTGAAGAAGCTGTAATTATCTAAATGAACTCGGATCATTTACTCATGTCCGAAGGGAGGTCTATCTAAATGATTCAACAGGAATCTCGTTTGAAATCTGCAGACAACTCTGGTGCTCGTGAATTGCAATGCATTAAGGTTCTCGGTGGTACTGGTCGTAAAACAGCTAACATCGGTGACGTAATTGTTTGTTCGGTGAAACAGGCAACACCTGGTGGCGTTGTTAAGAAGGGTGAAGTTGTCAGAGCTGTTATCGTACGCAGTAAGAGCGGAGTTCGTCGTCCAGATGGTTCTTACATCAAGTTCGACGAAAACGCAGCGGTAGTAATCCGTGATGACAAAGGACCACGCGGAACTCGTATTTTCGGACCGGTTGCTCGTGAACTTCGTGACAACCAGTACATGAAAATCGTATCTCTTGCTCCAGAAGTTCTTTAATCGTTTGAAAATAGATGCCTTGTAAGGAGGTGCGCAGGACGTTATGCACGTTAAAAAAGGTGATAAAGTAAAAGTTATCTCTGGTAAGGACAAAGGAAAGCAAGGTGTGATCCTTGAAGCTTACCCGAAAAAAGATAGAGTAATCGTGGAAGGTGTTAACCTTGTTAAGAAACATTCCAAGCCTTCTCAAGCTAACCCACAGGGTGGAATTGTTGAACAAGAAGCAGCTGTCCATGTTTCTAACGTAATGGCACTAGATCCGAAATCTGGTGAACCTACTCGCGTTGGTTATAAAGAGGAAAACGGCAAAAAAGTTCGTATCGCAAAAAAATCCGGTGAAGTACTCGATAAGTAGTTTTTAGCGAAAGGAGGTCTATCCGATGAACCGTCTTCAAGAAAAGTATCAAAACGAAACAAAACCTTCTCTTATGGAGAAATTTAATTACTCTTCCGTTATGGAAGTGCCAAAAGTTGAGAAAATTGTAATCAACATGGGTGTTGGTGACGCTGTGCAGAACCCGAAAGCTCTAGATACGGCTGTAGAAGAGCTTCAGTTACTCTCAGGTCAAAAGCCTGTCATCACGAAAGCTAAAAAATCCATCGCTGGTTTTAAACTTCGTGAAGGTATGCCAATCGGTGCGAAGGTTACACTTCGTGGCACTCGTATGTATGATTTCTTAGATAAGCTAGTATCTGTATCACTACCTCGTGTACGTGACTTCAGAGGTGTTTCTAAGAAAGCATTCGATGGCCGTGGTAACTACACACTAGGCATCAAAGAACAGTTGATTTTCCCTGAAATTGATTACGATAATGTAAACAAAGTGCGCGGAATGGACATCGTTATCGTAACAACAGCTAAAACGGACGAAGAGAGCCGTGAAATGTTGACACAACTAGGTATGCCATTTCAAAAGTAAGTAAGGAGGGAAAATTGTGGCGAAAAAATCAATGATCGCGAAACAAAAGCGCCAAGCTAAGTTTAACGTTCAGGAATACACACGTTGTGAGCGTTGTGGACGTCCTCATTCAGTTATTCGCAAATTTAAGCTTTGCCGTATTTGTTTCCGTGAACTTGCATACAAAGGTCAAATCCCAGGCGTTAAAAAGGCTAGCTGGTAAACCCGAGATAGGGAAGGAGGTAATTACTAATGGTCATGACTGATCCAATTGCAGATATGCTTACACGTATTCGTAACGCAAACACAGTGCGTCACGAAAAACTAGAATTACCTGCATCTAATTCAAAGAGAAACATTGCTGAAATCCTCAAGCGTGAAGGTTTTGTACGCGATGTTGAAATCGTTGAAGACAACAAGCAGGGCATCATCCGTATCTTTCTTAAGTACGGTTCTAACAACGAGCGCGTTATCACTGGCTTAAAGCGAATCAGTAAACCTGGTCTTCGCGTTTACGCTAAAGCTGACGAAGTACCACGCGTACTTGGCGGCCTAGGAATCGCTCTTGTTTCTACTTCTAAAGGAATTATGACGGACAAAGAAGCTCGTCAACAGCAAGTAGGCGGCGAAGTACTCGCTTACGTTTGGTAATTCTTAAAAGCGGAATGGAGGTGTAATTATGTCACGTGTCGGACTTAAACCGATTGAAATCCCAAGTGGTGTAACAATTGATATTAAAGACGACGTTGTAACAGTAAAGGGACCGAAAGGTGAACTTTCTCGTACGTTCAACTCCGATATTAAAGTAACTATCGAAGATAACGTGCTAACTGTTGCTCGTCCTTCAGAAAATAAAGAGCACCGTGCTCTACACGGAACAACTCGCAGCCTGATCGCAAACATGGTTGAAGGTGTGACTAAAGGTTTTGAAAAAGGCCTTGAAATCATCGGGGTTGGTTGGCGTGCTAACAAATCCGGTCAGAAACTAGTGCTTAACGTTGGTTACTCTCACCCAGTTGAGATCGTACCAGAAGAAGGCATCGAAGTTGAAGTTCCTTCAAACACGAAGGTTGTAGTAAAAGGTATCGATAAAGAGCGTGTTGGAGCTGTTGCAGCTAACATCCGTTCAGTACGTCTTCCAGAGCCTTATAAAGGCAAAGGTATCCGTTATGAAGGCGAATATGTTCGTCGTAAAGAAGGTAAAACTGGTAAATAGGTAAAAACCTAGCGGAAAGGAGTGACATTTCATGATCACTAAAGCCGATAAAAACAAAGCGCGTCAAAAAAGACACGCTCGCGTTCGTCGTAACGTATCCGGCACAGCTGAACGTCCTCGTCTAAACGTTTTCCGTTCAAACAAGAACATTTATGCTCAGCTTATTGATGATGTTAAAGGCGTAACTTTGGTATCAGCATCTAGCATGGAGCAAGGAATGGACGTTAACAACGGCGGTAACACTGAGGCTGCTACTAAAGTCGGAGAAGCAATTGCAAAGCGTGCTGTTGAAGCAGGTCATACTGAAGTGGTTTTTGACCGCGGTGGGTATCTATACCACGGACGTGTTAAAGCTCTTGCAGACGCAGCTCGTGAAGCTGGACTGAAATTTTAATAAAAAGGAGGTTAACCCATGCGTAGCATTGATGCTAACAAACTAGAACTTGAAGAACGCGTAGTTACCGTTAACCGTGTAGCGAAAGTTGTAAAAGGTGGACGTCGTTTCCGCTTTGCAGCAATCGTAGTAGTCGGAGATAAAAACGGTCACGTTGGCTTCGGAACTGGTAAAGCGCAGGAAGTTCCTGAAGCAATTCGCAAAGCTATCGAAGATGCGAAGAAGAACTTGATCACTGTTCCTGTTGTTGGAACTACAATCCCTCACCAAATTACAGGTCATTTCGGAGCAGGTAATGTACTATTGAAGCCAGCTTCTGAAGGTACTGGAGTTATCGCTGGTGGACCTGTACGTGCGGTATTAGAACTTGCTGGTGTAGGCGACATTCTATCGAAGTCTCTTGGATCTAACAATCCGATTAACATGGTGCGTGCAACACTTAACGGCCTTGAAAACCTCAAGCGTGCAGAAGACGTTGCAAAGCTTCGTGGAAAATCTGTAGAAGAGCTATTAGGTTAAGGGAGGGATAACAGATGGCTAAGAAATTAGAAATCACCCTCTCACGTAGTGTGATTGGTCGCCCTCAAGACCAACGCGTGACGGTAAAAACTCTTGGACTGAACAAGATGCATCAAACGGTTGTTCATAACGACAACCCTGCTATTCGCGGTATGGTTAACAAGGTATCTCACCTTGTAACTGTTAACGAAATCGATGCATAAAAAATCTATACATTGAGGAGGTGCCCACATTGAAACTACACGAACTAAAACCATCTGAAGGTTCTCGTAAAGAACGCAACAGACTTGGTCGCGGTATTGCAACAGGTAACGGTAAAACATCTGGTCGCGGTCAAAAAGGTCAAAAGTCTCGTTCTGGCGGCGGAGTACGCCCAGGTTTCGAGGGAGGACAGCTTCCGATTTTCAAACGTCTACCGAAACGTGGATTTACAAACATGAACCGTAAAGAGTTCGCGATTGTTAATCTTGATTCGCTAAACCGTTTTGAAGATGGAACTGAAGTATCCCCAGAGCTATTGCTAGAAACTGGCGTTGTCAGCAAAGAAAAAGCTGGAATTAAGATTCTAGGTAATGGTAAGCTAGAGAAAAAGCTTACCGTGAAAGCCCACAAGTTCTCAGCTTCTGCTAAGGAAGCTATTGAAGCGGCAGGCGGAAATACTGAGGTGATCTAATGTTCCAAGCAATCTCCAACATTATGCGCGTAGGTGATATTAGAAACAAAGTCATTTTTACGCTACTCATGCTTGTCGTGTTCCGTATCGGAACATTCATACCGGTTCCTGGTGTGAACAGAGAAGTATTAGAATTTCAAGATCAAATGAGTCTCTTCGGAGTACTCAACACCTTTGGCGGTGGAGCGTTGCAAAACTTCTCCATCTTTGCCATGGGAATCATGCCTTATATCACTGCTTCAATCATTGTGCAGCTTCTACAGATGGATGTCGTCCCTAAGTTTACCGAATGGTCAAAACAGGGCGAAGCCGGGCGTAAAAAGCTCACTCAAGTTACTCGATATGGAACGATCGGTCTTGGATTTATCCAGGGTATCGCGCTATCTATCGGTTTCAACAACATGGTTGGAGGCCAGTTGATTTCAGATGCAGGTTTCTTGACGTACCTTAATATTGCTCTAGTTCTTACAGCCGGAACGGCTTTTTTGATGTGGTTAGGCGAGCAGATTACTGCTAAAGGCGTTGGTAATGGAATTTCCATCATCATCTTTGCCGGAATTGTAGCTGCAATTCCTCCTGGTCTTAACCAGTTGTACGCACAGATGTTTGAAGGAGCGCAAGATGAGCTGTTCATTAACATCGTTACACTTGCTATTATTGCTCTAGCAGCATTAGCGATCGTCGTAGCTGTTATCTTTGTACAGCAAGGTCTACGTAAGATTCCAATCCAATACGCTAAGCGTACTGTTAACCGCAGACAAGTTGGCGGTCAATCAACACACTTACCGATCAAGGTAAATGCAGCAGGTGTTATTCCAGTTATCTTTGCAATTTCACTTATCATTACTCCTCCAACAGTTGCAAGACTGTTCGGAAGTAATTCGGTAACAGATTGGATCGTCAGAATCTTTGATTACACACAGCCTATCGGCATGGTCGTGTATGCGTTACTCATCATTGGCTTTACGTATTTCTATACGTTTGTCCAGGTGAATCCGGAGAAGATGGCAGAGAATCTGAAAAAGCAGGGTGGATATATTCCTGGTATCCGTCCAGGTAATGCTACGGAAACGTACATTACACGCATTCTCTATCGTTTAACATTTGTAGGAGCTCTATTCCTTGCAGTTGTATCGATTATTCCGGTGTTTTTCACAACCGTAGCAGGACTGCCGCAAACGCTGCAAATCGGCGGAACAAGCTTGCTGATCGTTGTTGGGGTAGCGCTTGATACGATGAAGCAAATTGAAAGTCAATTAATTAAACGTCATTATAAAGGCTTTATTAAATCTTGAGGATAAACTGGGAAGAACTTTCTTCCCCTCCTTCATCCTCGATTGGGTGACGTATGGAGGGATTAGATGAATCTAGTATTAATGGGGCTCCCGGGTGTCGGAAAAGGAACCCAGGCAGAAAAGATTGTCGAAAAGTATGGCATCCCTCATATCTCAACAGGAGATATGTTCCGAGCAGCGATTAAAGAAGGAACACCTCTTGGTATAAAAGCAAAAGAGTACATGGATTCCGGAAATCTCGTACCCGATGAAGTAACGATTGGTATAGTACGAGACCGTTTAGGAAAAGATGATTGCGAAAAAGGTTTTCTCCTTGATGGTTTCCCAAGAACAGTAGCTCAGGCAGAAGCTCTTGAGAAGATCCTCTCCGATATGGATAAACAACTAGATTATGTTGTTAATATCGCTGTTGAAGAAGATCAACTTATGAAGAGATTGACTGGGCGTCGTGTTTGTAAGAACTGTGGAGCAACTTATCATGCGATCTTCAATCCTCCAACGGAAGAAGGAGTCTGTGATAAGTGCGGAGGAGAACTTTATCAACGAGATGATGATAAAGAAGAAACTGTACGCACACGCCTCGATGTCAACAAGCAGCAACAGCAACCGTTGTTGACCTTTTATGAAGGCAAAGGCTATCTAAAAACCATTGACGGCAACAAAGACATCAATGTGGTGTTTGAAGACATCGATCAACTCCTCGGAGGGTTGTCGTAATGATTATTTGCAAGACTCCTCGCGAACTTGATATCATGCGAGAGGCGGGCAAAATTGTCGCATTAACGCATCAAGAACTGCAGAAGCACATTAAGCCTGGAGTTACGACAAAAGAGCTGGATACGATTGCCGATCGGTTTATTCGTCAGCTTGATGCAATTCCTTCCTTTAAGGGTTACAATGGATTTACTGGAAGTATCTGCGCTTCTGTAAACGAAGAGCTGGTACATGGTATTCCAGGAGATCGCGTGTTGGCGGAGGGAGATATTATCAGCATCGATATCGGTGCTAAATATAAAGGTTATCATGGCGATTCAGCCTGGACCTATCCTGTTGGCACTATCTCAGAAGAAGACGAACGGTTGTTAAAAGTTACCGAGGAATCGTTATATAAAGGATTGGCTGAGGCGAAAATCGGGAAAAGACTTTCCGACATTTCTCATGCAATTCAAACGTATGCGGAAGCTGAAGGTTTTTCGATCGTACGAGAATATGTTGGTCATGGTGTAGGACAGGACCTTCATGAAGATCCTCAAATTCCTCATTATGGTCCTCCAGGAAAAGGACCTAGGCTCAAACAAGGCATGGTCCTTGCGGTTGAGCCAATGGTGAATATGGGCTCTCGGTATGTTCGGACGCTTTCAGATAACTGGACTGTAGTAACAACTGACGGTAAAAAATGCGCTCACTTTGAGCATACTTTTACTGTTACAGAAGAAGGATATGAAATTTTAACAAAGGCCTAAGTGAAGGTGATGGTTCTTGAAAGAGTCGGAAACCGTGCCCGAGATCGGTCGGATCGTGCGGAACAAACGGGGAAGAGACGCTGAACAATATAGCGTGATTGTTGAACTGATAGATGATCGTTATGTTTTCATCGCAGATGGCGACAAACGAAAATTTGATCGTCCAAAGCGAAAGAACCTCGCACACCTGGAGCTAACGAATTATGTATCCCCTGAGGTAAAGCGAAGTCTTGAGGAAACGAGCCGTGTCACAAATGGCAAGCTGCGTTTCGCGATCTCAAAGTATATGAATGAATATGTCATTGATTTAAAGGAGGGAGAGCAAGTAGATGGCTAAGGAAGATGTTATTGAAATGGAAGGCACAGTTATCGAACCTCTACCGAATGCAATGTTTCGAGTAGAACTCGAAAACGGTCATAAGATCCTTGCTCACGTATCCGGGAAGATACGCATGCATTACATTCGTATTTTGCCAGGCGACAAAGTAACTGTTGAGCTTTCTCCATATGACTTATCACGTGGTCGAATCACGTATCGATATAAATAAAAAGTTAATCTCCGAATACAAGGAGGGTAAAAAACAATGAAGGTAAGACCATCAGTAAAACCAATTTGTGAAAAATGTAAAGTTATTCGCCGTAAAGGTAAAGTAATGGTTATCTGTGATAACCCTAAACACAAGCAAAAACAAGGTTAATATATAAGGAGGTGCAACGTAATGGCACGTATTGCTGGTATTGATGTTCCACGCGAAAAGCGCATCGTAATCGCGTTAACTTACGTATATGGAATCGGTAAAACTACTGCTAAACAAGTCCTAGTTGATGCTGGTGTATCTGAAGATACACGCGTTCGCGACTTGACTGAAGAAGAGCTCGGAAAAATCCGTGAAGAGGTAGACAAGATTAAAGTTGAAGGTGACCTTCGTCGTGAAGTTTCCCTTAACATTAAGCGTCTAATCGAGATCGGTTCATATCGTGGTATTCGCCACCGTCGCGGTCTTCCTGTCCGAGGCCAACATACGAAGAACAACTCTCGTACTCGTAAAGGCCCTCGCCGTACAGTAGCAAACAAGAAGAAGTAAGGGAGGTAAACTAACAAATGGCTAAACAACGTAAAGCTAATACACGTAAAAAGCGTGTCAAAAAGAATATTGAGAGTGGAGTAGCTCACATTCGTTCTACTTTCAATAACACAATCGTAACTATTACTGACACTCACGGAAATGCTGTATCATGGGCTACTTCTGGGAACATGGGCTTCAAAGGTTCTCGTAAGTCTACTCCATTCGCAGCTCAAATGGCTGCAGAAACAGCTGGAAAGACAGCTCAAGAGCATGGCATGAAGACGATCGAAGTTTCCGTTAAAGGCCCTGGTGCTGGTCGTGAAGCTGCTATTCGTGCGCTTCAAGCTGTAGGTCTAGAGGTTACTTCCATCCGTGACGTAACTCCAGTACCTCACAACGGTTGCCGTCCGCCAAAACGTCGTAGAGTATAATTAATAGAGAATTCAAACGTAGATGTTCCCTTAGGGTGAATGCCTGGTTTTGAAAAATCTCTTATAGAAAGATTCAATCTATCGGTATACAATTAATGAACATGTCAATAATGATAATGTATAAATTGTTGACGGTTGACGAATCATAATTAGGTTGTTGGTAATGGAACCGCCTAAAGGGATTATTCGGTTAGACACAATGTCTAACCGAAGTTCGACGTTTTGAAGGAGGGTTTGTTGGATGATCGAAATCGAAAAGCCAAAAATTGAAGCGGTAGCTATCAACGAGGATGCTAAATACGGAAAGTTTGTTGTAGAACCATTAGAACGTGGTTATGGAACTACACTAGGGAACTCCCTACGTCGTATCTTGTTATCATCTCTTCCAGGTGCCGCTGTGACATCCGTGCAAATTGAAGGAGTACTCCATGAGTTCTCTACAATTGAAGGTGTACACGAAGATGTAACTACTATTATTCTCAATCTTAAGAAGCTAGCAATGAAAATCTACTCTGAAGAAGAGAAAACATTAGTAGTTGATGTGCAGGGCCCTGGAACGGTAACAGCTGGTGATATTACTCATGACAGCGACGTGGAGATCTTAAACCCTGACCTTCATATTGCTACCCTTTCTGCAAGTGCTCGCTTCCACATGAGAATTACTGCAATTCGTGGAAGAGGTTATGTACAAGCGGAAGGAAACAAGAATGATGAACAGCCAATTGGTGTAATTCCAGTTGACTCGATCTTCACTCCTGTTTCTCGTGTGAACTACCAGGTTGAGAACACTCGTGTCGGCCAGGTAACAAACTATGACAAACTAACCCTCGACGTTTGGACAGATGGAAGCATTCGACCTGAAGAAGCGGTATCGTTAGGTGCAAAGATTTTAAATGAACATTTAAATATTTTTGTTGGCTTAACGGATCAGGCTCAAAATGCTGAAATCATGGTCGAAAAAGAAGAGGACCAAAAAGAGAAAGTGCTTGAGATGACAATCGAAGAGCTCGATCTCTCAGTTCGCTCATATAACTGCCTGAAACGTGCTGGCATTAATACTGTCCAGGAACTTACTCATAAGTCTGAAGAAGACATGATGAAAGTTCGTAACCTAGGACGTAAATCTTTAGAAGAGGTTCAAGAGAAGCTTGAAGAGCTTGGACTTGGACTACGCAACGAAGAATAGATATACAAAGTTGTTGATCTAAGAAACAACAAAGGAGGGAATACTTCATGGCATACCAAAAGTTAGGTCGTACAAGTGATACGCGTAAAGCGTTATTCCGTGACCTTGTTACAGATTTGATCATTAATGAACGTATTGAAACTACAGAATCGAAAGCAAAAGAGCTTCGTTCTTTCATCGACAAAATGATTACACTTGGTAAGCGCGGTGATCTTCACGCTCGCCGTCAAGCAGCTTCTTTCGTACGTAACGAAATCGCGGACAAAGAAACTGGCCAAGACGCACTACAAAAACTATTCAGCGATATCGCTACTCGTTATGCAGAGCGCCAAGGTGGTTACACTCGTATCCGCAAACTTGGACCTCGCCGCGGTGACGGTGCTGAAATGGTCATCATTGAGCTAGTCTAAATCGCACTTTATTAAAAAGGGCGGGACAGGATCTCGACTATGGATACTGATTCTATGCCCTTTTTTAGTGCGTTTTTTTAATTCGCACGATAATGTTTTAAAAGAGTGGTAGCATGCTGGTTGCCATTATGAAAGCCTGGCAGACGCCAGGCTTTTTTTACTAACACCTTAGAAGGTATTGCTTCTAGTGAAGGGTATCTTATGCTGATAGGAAAAAGTGGCGGTGTAAAAGACCCGCCATTTTTTCGCACCAGCATACGTATAGAGTTGGTTATACTAGCAGAGACATAGAGTCAGGAGGAACGAATATGAGCGATTTAATATCCGTTCAAAACGTATCATTTCGTTATCAAGAAGAGCAGCCTTACGTGCTTAATAACGTTTCATTAACAGTTCAGAAAGGTGAGTGGCTTGCGATCGTAGGTCATAACGGCTCAGGAAAATCTACGTTAGCCAGACACCTGAATGGCTTGTTACAGCCTGAGAAGGGTGACGTTCTTGTCGAAGGATACAATAGTAGAGATGAGGAAAGTATTTGGGAAGTAAGAAGAAGAGTTGGTATCGTTTTTCAGAACCCAGATAATCAATTCGTTGGTACTTCAGTAAGAGATGACGTAGCGTTTGGTCTTGAGAACAATGGTGTTCCTCGAGATGAGATGATTGAACGCATCACCGAAAGTATCAAGAGAGTGAAGATGGAAGAATACATGGACCAGGAGCCTCATCGTTTATCAGGTGGGCAAAAGCAAAGGGTAGCGATAGCTGGAATTGTGGCTTTACGGCCATCGATCGTTATTCTCGATGAAGCTACTTCGATGCTTGACCCTGCAGGAAGAAAAGAAGTGCTAGAAACGATGAGAGAGTTGAAAGAGGAAGAAGGAATGACTGTAATCTCGATCACACACGATCTTGAAGAGGCTGCAAAAGCAGATCGAATGATCGTGATGAATAAGGGTGAGGTCATTGATGAAGGACTTCCGAAAGACATCTTTCAAAAAGGGGATATGCTAGAGGAAATCGGTCTTGATTTGCCATTTCCTTTACAGATGCACCGTGCATTGAAAGAGAGAGGATTTCCTCTTGATTCGCTCACACTATCACAGGAGGAACTGGTAGACGAGATATGGACATTACAATCAAAGATTTAGAACATTTATATAGTAAAGGCACACCGTTTGAAAGGATCGCATTAAAAGATGTGGACCTTTCTATTAAGCAAGGGACGTTTCTCTCCATAATTGGACATACAGGTTCAGGAAAGTCCACTCTCATTCAACATTTAAATGGACTTTTAAAACCTACTTCAGGAAGTATCCAAATTGGAGATTTCCATATTAAATCGGGAGAAAAGGAAAAGCGTCTCAAAGACTTGAGAAAACATGTGGGTGTTGTTTTTCAGTACCCAGAACATCAGTTGTTTGAGGAAACAATTGAAAAAGACATTATTTTTGGTCCAATGAATTTTGGAGTAGCAGAAGATGAAGCAAAGAAGCGCGCTGCACATCTGATTGACCTTGTTGGACTCGATCAGTCCTTTTTGCAGCGTTCACCGTTTGACTTAAGTGGAGGTCAGATGAGGAGAGTAGCGATCGCAGGTGTGCTATCGATGAAACCTTCTATCCTTATTCTCGATGAGCCAACTGCAGGTCTCGACCCACGTGGAAGAAAAGAGATCATGGAATTGTTTTATCGACTGCATAATGAAGAGAACCTTACTACGATTCTCGTGACTCACAGCATGGAAGATGCAGCACGGTATTCTGACCAAATCGTCATCATGGAAAAAGGCACGGTTGCTCTTCAAGGTACGCCGGTAGAGG
The DNA here is from genome assembly GCF_056159065.1 of Anaerobacillus sp. ABA4_114. Lineage (NCBI taxonomy): Bacteria > Bacillati > Bacillota > Bacilli > Caryophanales > Bacillaceae > Anaerobacillus > Anaerobacillus sp. ABA4_114. Next base: position 4,043,467 of record NZ_JBSWUM010000001.1, on the reverse strand, counting down.
TCTTCAGTGATGCAGATGCTCTCACAGCTCTAAGCCTAGATGTTCCTGAGACGATGCAGTTTATTCACCGTCTTGAAACGCGGTTTGGTACGAGTCTTCCAAAGAGTGTTTTCACGTTAGAAAAAACGGTTGAAGCGGCTGTCTCCCTTCTTAGAAAGGAGGAGCGCTCATGATGCAAAACATTATTATTGGTCAATATGTACCTGGAAAATCATATGTTCACAACCTTGATCCCAGAGCGAAACTATTAACAACGTTTTTGTTCGTTATTATTGTCTTTCTTGCGAATAACTGGATTTCATATGCATTACTCGGCGCGTTCACGTTGAGTGCGATTGGGGTATCGCGCATTCCAATACGGTTTATCTATAATGGGTTGAAGCCAATTCTATTGATCATTATACTAACCTTTCTTCTTCATGTGTTTTTAACAAAAGAGGGTCCACTGCTTTTCAGTCTAGGATTTATCGAGGTGTACCAGGGAGGCGTTGAGCAGGGGGTATTCATTTCCATGAGACTCTTGTTTCTCATTATGATCACCTCTCTCCTCACCTTAACGACAACACCTATCGATATAACGGTAGGACTTGAAACCCTTCTTGGACCATTTAAACGATTTGGCCTTCCAGTCCATGAATTTGCGCTCATGATGTCGATCGCGCTTCGCTTCATTCCGACACTTCTTGAAGAGACGGAGAAAATCATGAAGGCACAGGCTGCACGAGGTGCGCAGTTCTCTACTGGTCCGATCAAGGAGAGGCTTAAAAGTATCGTACCTTTACTCGTTCCTTTGTTTGTTAGTGCGTTTAAGCGTGCAGAGGACCTCGCGATGGCGATGGAAGCGAGAGGGTATCGAGGCGGTGAAGGAAGAACGAGTATCCGCTTGTTAAAATGGGATGCAAAGGATAGTCTATTGTTCGTATTCCTTCTGTTGCTCACAACTGCTTTGATTTTGTTAAGGAGCTAGGGAGGATAGGATGACTAGGATAAAATTAAAGATTTCATATGACGGCACCGCTTTTAACGGTTATCAGATTCAGCCTAACGGACGTACTGTTCAAGAAGAACTGCAAAGAGCACTGCAGAAGGTTCATAAAGGTAAGACCGTGCACGTAACGGGTTCAGGGAGAACGGATGCTGGTGTCCATGCAGCGGGGCAAGTCGTGCACTTCGATACAGACCTCGCTATTCCGCTTGATCGGTGGCCGAAAGCATTGAATACACTCCTTCCGAACGATGTGAGAGTTCTTGAAGCAGACGAGGTTTCTTCCACGTTTCATGCAAGGTACGATGTTGTACGGAAGTCATATGTCTATCGTGTTGATAACGATAAAACACCTAATGTTTTTCGAAGGAACTTTGCTCTGCATGAGCCACGCACTCTTAATGTGTCGGCAATGAAGGAGGCTGCAGCACTGCTTATCGGAGAACATGACTTTACTTCGTTCTGTTCAGCACGATCTGAAGTCAAAGATAAAGTTCGAGAGCTGTACAAGATCGAAATCGAAGTGGTGAATAACGAAATTACTTTCCTATTTGAAGGCAACGGCTTTTTATATAATATGGTGCGAATCTTAACGGGTACCCTCTTAGAGGTAGGAAGAGGCGAAAGAGGCACAGAAGAAGTGGTCGAGATCTTAAAGGCAAAGAACCGCGATGTAGCTGGAAAAACCGCTTCTCCACAAGGGCTATATTTGTGGGAAGTCAATTATTGTAATTAATAAGTTATTGATTTAAATAACCTTGACATTTGCCCTTGTTTGTTATAAGATATTCTTTGGTATTTCTACATCCACTAGCCCCGGATTTAGAAATCTAACTGACAACCGACAAATAATTTTAGGCAGTTTTTAAAATACATGGAATGATTTTAGGAGGGAAACTCATGCGTACGACATTTATGGCAAAAGGCCACGAAGTAGAACGCAAATGGTATGTCGTTGATGCTGAAGGTCAAACACTTGGCCGTCTTGCAAGTGAAGTAGCAGCGATCCTACGCGGAAAGAATAAACCAACATTTACACCTCACGTTGACACTGGTGATCACGTGATCATCCTTAACGCTGAGAAAATCGAACTTACTGGTAAGAAGCTTACTGACAAGATGTACTACCGTCACAGCGGACACCCAGGTGGTTTGAAATCAAGAACTGCTCTTGAAATGCGTACTAAGCGTTCTGAGCAAATGCTTGAAATTGCGATCAAAGGTATGCTTCCAAAGAATAGCCTTGGACGCCAGATGGCTAAGAAGCTTCACGTATATGCTGGAAGCGAGCACAACCATCAAGCACAAAAGCCTGAAAAATACGAACTAAGAGGATAATAGAAGGAGGGACTCATTTTGGCACAAGTACAATACAACGGCACTGGCCGACGTAAAAACTCTGTAGCTCGCGTACGTCTACTTCCTGGTAACGGACGCATGGTAGTTAACGGTCGTGAACTAGACAACTATTTTGACCTTGAAACACTTAAACTTATCTCTAAGCAGCCACTAGTTGAAACTGGCACTGAAGGCACTTACGATATCTTCGTAAACGTTAAAGGTGGCGGCTTCACAGGACAAGCTGGCGCAATCCGTCACGGAATTGCTCGTGCACTTCTTGAAGCTGATCCAGAATACCGCGGAACTCTTAAGCGCGCTGGATTCCTAACTCGTGATGCTCGTATGAAAGAACGTAAGAAATACGGTCTTAAAGCAGCACGTCGTGCACCTCAGTTCTCAAAGCGTTAATATCTTTACTCAAAAACCTCTGGCATTCGATTGCCGGAGGTTTTTTGCGTTCAGCCAAATCACATACGAAGGTAATTATTCCAAGATGCCTGAATGAATTACCAGTAGCATTTCCGAATACTCTCTCTTGCTCGTTGAACACTAAATGGTAAAGAGCAGTGAGAGGGTGAATGACTTGGATAATGTGATTACAGTATTTAAAGAAAGACAGAGACATAAGCGGATCGAATTCGAGCGGCGTATTTTGACAGAGGTGTCCCTTACTGAACTAACTGAGGATATAAAAGAAATGTTTTCTCCATTCTTTTCTGATGCGATTATTTATAAAGGTGATGTAGAAAACGTGTGTATCGATATTGCGATCGAGGCATACTTACTCGGAGCAGAATACAGTAAGTTTTCAAGTCATGGGGAGCCGATGAGAAAGGTTCAGGAGAGGTGTTTCCTGTTAGAGAAGGCTTTGATCGAAGCGCTTTTTGAGTATTGGACCTTCTGGCGTTCAAGCAGTGGATATGAAGACTCCCTTCAGATCGCATGTGACGTATTTGTTTCAAATTGGTGGAAGAAGGGCTATGAAAAAGGGGTTATGAGACGGCGTCTTCGCCTTCACTAACTTCTTAAAGCAATTCAATACTATTTCCTTCACTCGTCCCATATAAATAAAAATAGGACAGGGAGAAGGGCGGTGTTGGAACAGTATGAAGAAATGGTGGAAGCGGCTAGGTGTTGCAGCCGGTGTTCTCGTTTTACTTTTTATCATCAATTATAAGTTTGCCATCGACCATTCATGGGATGCCTGGCACTTGCCGTTATCTGGTCAAGTAATCGTGATCGACCCAGGACATGGCGGTCCTGATGGTGGAGCGGTAGGGAACAACGTCGTTGAAAAAGATATTTCTCTAGACATTTCTCTCAAGTTACGTGATTACTTGCAAGAAGCGGGGGCACTCGTCATCATGACGCGTGAGACGGATACGGATTTAGCATCTGAAGGAACAAGGGGACTTAGCAACAGGAAGGCTGAAGATCTTAGAAAGCGCGTTGAAATAATCAATGACTCAAGCAATGATATGTTCATAAGCATACATCTTAATGCGATCCCTTCTTCTAAATGGAGCGGCGCACAAACGTTTTATAATCCTGCGAATGAAGATAGTAAAGCTTTATCTCGCTTTATTCAATCCGAAATTAAGCGAAATCTTGAGAATACAAACCGATTTGCGAAGAACTTAGATAGTGTTTATTTACTAAGAGAGGCTGATATCACGGGATCACTCGTCGAAGTTGGCTTTTTATCAAATCCGACCGAGCGAGAATTACTGAAAACGGAGACGTACCAAAACAAAGTCGCTGCTTCGATTTATCAAGGCATCGTTAGATTTTCAACAAATGAACCAGTACCTGAAGAGTAGGTGCTGGTTTTTTATTTAGTAAAGCATGCAAGCGCTACTCTCTGAATGCCTGAGAACATATGTTATACTAGCAATGTAATCGAATTCAAAGAAGGTGGTGCCCCAATGTTAACGAAAGATCAGGTCGTTGAATTATTAAATAAGGTGCAAGATCCTATCTTACATAAAAGTATTACAATTCGTGATGTGAAAACGAAGGAAGGCTATGTAAGTGTCAAAGTAGCACTTGCTCAAACTGAAAATGCTGAACAAATGAAGGTGCAGCAAGAAATCGTAAATATTCTAAAAGGAGCCGGCGCAGAGTCAGTTGGGTTACGTTTTGAGCAGCTTGCAGATGATGAGCTGCCTGAAGGAGCGTCTGCAAATCCGGATTTACCTCCTTTGTTATCTCCTGAAAGCAAAACTCAGTTTATCGCTGTAGCTAGTGGTAAAGGTGGGGTGGGTAAATCCACTGTAACGGTTAACCTTGCAACATCACTAGCGAGATTGGGTAAGAAAGTCGGCGTCATCGATGCAGATATTTATGGGTTTAGCGTTCCAGATATGATGGGTATTGAAACTCGTCCAAAGGTCGTATCGGAGAAAATCTATCCGGTAGAACGTTTTGGCGTGAAGGTAATGTCGATGGCGTTCTTCGTTGAAGATAATGCCCCTGTCATCTGGCGCGGACCTATGCTTGGGAAAATGTTGAACAACTTCTTTAGTGAAGTAGAGTGGGGAGAGCTTGATTATCTACTTCTTGATCTTCCTCCAGGTACAGGGGACGTAGCATTAGATGTCCACACGATGTTACCTGCTTCGAAAGAGATCATCGTAACCACTCCACATGCAACGGCAGCATTTGTAGCGGCTAGAGCGGGTGCGATGGCTTTGAAAACAAAGCATGAAGTTCTCGGAGTAGTCGAAAACATGGCTTACTTTGAAAGTAAAGTAACTGGTGAGAAAGAATATGTATTTGGTCAGGGAGGCGGAGAGAAGCTTGCTTCTGAACTATCCACCGATTTACTAGGTAAGCTGCCTTTAGGTCAACCTGATTATGATGAAGAGGACTTTGCTCCATCTATTTATCAAACGGATCACCCGATTGGAAAACAATATTTAGAGATTGCAAAAGAAATCATCACCAAAACGCAGTAACAGTCAAAAGGACATGCGAGGCATGTCCTTTTTTTTATTCCTGTCCACCTGATTCTTCGCTACCGCCTTTTTCTTTGCTTTTCTCGTCTTCGCCTTCGCCTTCTTTACCACCTTCAGCCTCTTTACTTTGTTCAGGGCTTGCTTTCATTAATATTTCCTGTATCTTTGCTTGGAATAAAGGACTGTCTAACGTTTCAGTGATTAGTTCTTTCATCTGTTTTCTTGATTGGTTACTTTCTAAAAGTTGAAGGTAATGTTTCTCCATCTCAGGATCTTGTAGCAAATCCATCATCTTTTCTTGGAAATCTGGATCATCCATAAGTGATTTGAATAGCTTTTCGTTTTCACTCTGAATGTTTTTTGCAAAGTTCTCAACGAACTTAGGATCTTTGAGCAACTCTTGCCAGTATTTCTTTCCTTCTTCTGAAGTCAGTACTTTTTGAATGGTTTCTTTTACAAAAGGTTGTTCCATCACAAGCTGCTGTTTCATTTCTTCATCTGACATAACTTCCTGGATGGCTTTTTTTCCATCATCCGTCTTCAATAAATCCACAAGCATTTTCTTAGTTTCTTCATAATTTGCTTCAGAACCCTCTGCAGCTCCTGAAGCACACCCGGCTGTAATCAGAAGGAATGCTAATCCAATAGTAAGCAGATTCAATCGTGAACTCATATCGCTTATCCTCCTTTCAGGATAGTCTTATCCTTAATATTAGGCGATTTTTTGAAATTATACGCGTAGATTAAAGGAAAGGTGGTAATTTGTATAAGGCATTGGTACAATTCTACAGAGAAGGAACATTATTAATATCGGGGGCTTGAATGTGAAGACAAGAAATCTTGTTTACTTATTCTTTTCAACCCTTCTGATTGGCTCAACAGCAGGTATGATTGCTGGACTTGCTATGGAGTGGACGCAATATTGGAATGATCTTAAGAATGGAGAATTTGTTTCGTTCTTGATCGTTATGCTCTGGCTCTTAGGTGTATCCAGTATCTTTAGTTTGATTAGTCAGATGGGGTTTTTCGCATATTTAACCATTCACCGTTTCGGTCTTGGGATTTTTAAATCCGTCAAACTGTGGAATACCATACAGGTTGTACTGATAGCGGTAGCGCTATTTGACCTCGTTTATTTCCGCTACGTTATCTTTGCAGAACCAGGAGATAGTTTATTGGGATACATTGGGGTAGCACTTCTTCTATTGGTGGTCGGTCTTGGCACGGCTTATATCAAGAGTAAAGAAACCAATAAACATGCTTTTATTCCGGCTCTATTCTTTATTGTCGTCGTAACGATTTTAGAATGGATTCCAGGTTTGCAAAGCGACGATCAGAAGTGGGTCTGGTTAATCTTTATTCCGCTATTAACGAGTAACGTGTGGCAGATCCTTACATTACACCGAATTACTGAAACGAAAAACACGTAAATAAAGCAGCTCTGCGTAAGTAGCAGGGCTGCTTTATTTTACTTCTTTACTATTTATATTCGCATTGGAAATTAGTTCATTCACTGTAACGAGTTCATAGCCTTTCTTTTTAAGTTGAGTGATCAGTTCCGGTAGAGCGGCACTCGTTTGTTTCGCTGAGTCGGATGCATGAAGAAGGATGATATCCCCAGAATGTGCTTCCTTTACTACATTAGTAATAATTTCTGTTGCACCAGGGTACTTCCAATCATTAGAATCTAAGCTCCAGTGAATGACAGTATGATTAAGCTTATTGGAAACCTCCAATACTCTCTTATTAAAATTTCCATTCGGTGGCCTTATCAACTCTGTTTGCACACCCGACACTTTTTTTATCGCTTCTTGAGCACGAATGATATCCTTTCTTATTTCTATATCTTCCATAGAGGTATAGTTTTCATAACGATAACCAAGACTCCCAATTTCATGCCCGCCTTTTACGATTTGTTCTACAATTTCTGGATGTCGTTCTGCCCAAGCTCCAGAGATGAAGAAAGAAGCTGATATGTTTTGTTTGTTAAGTTCCTCAAGTATAGGAATAGCCTTAGTCTCTCCCCAGCTGATATCAAAGGTCAATGCCAGCTGTTTACCTTGGCTTTTTACTTGATCGACTGCCAATGGTGTCCCGTTTGAAGTAAAGACAGCAAGATCTCTACCTTCAACAAATAAAATGAGTGCCGCAAAAAAAGCAGCTGCTATAATCACCATGCTTTGTTTGATTCTCTTTCCTCTCCACACCCAAAAAAACTTCATTTCGCACCCCCTTTGTCCCATTCATATGCGCTATAGTAAACAACTATGTACAAAGTCTTTTTGCCAACTCATAAAGGGTAGGAAGGATGGTCATAATGGTTTGAAAGGAGGGTATTACATGATCGGATTTCTACTGAGTGAAAAGGAAGGCAAAGAAATAGAGTATCTCCTTAAGCGGGAGATGGAAGAAATGCTGATGAGTCTTGATGATCATCGATTAGAGAAAATTGTTAAACGGGCTATGGAAGAGCGCTACCTCTTGCTCTTAGGTATCTATAAAAGGACAGCTTCAGCTACTGATGTATCGAAGTATAGAAGGATACTAAAAAAAGATACGAATTAATTTTTAAAAACCTATTGCAAAATAGTAGTTCGGGCTGTATAGTTATAAAGGTCGCCGATAACAAACGGCCGACACAAAAACGAATTAAAAAAAAGATGTTGACTTCGGACGAGTTAATGTGTTACATTAATAAAGTCGCTGAAAACGACATTGAAAGAAACAAATCGATCTTTGAAAACTGAACGAAACGCCATGCAAGAAATTGTTTCTACGGAAACAAACATTGTTTTAAAGCTAGATTGAACTTTCTATCGGAGAGTTTGATCCTGGCTCAGGACGAACGCTGGCGGCGTGCCTAATACATGCAAGTCGAGCGGAGAAATGGGAGCTTGCTCCCATTTCTCAGCGGCGGACGGGTGAGTAACACGTGGGCAACCTGCCCTACAGACTGGGATAACTCCGGGAAACCGGAGCTAATACCGGGTAATACATAGCATCGCATGATGCAACGTTGAAAGTTGGCCTCTGGCTAACACTGTAGGATGGGCCCGCGGCGCATTAGCTAGTTGGTAAGGTAACGGCTTACCAAGGCCACGATGCGTAGCCGACCTGAGAGGGTGATCGGCCACACTGGGACTGAGACACGGCCCAGACTCCTACGGGAGGCAGCAGTAGGGAATCTTCCGCAATGGACGAAAGTCTGACGGAGCAACGCCGCGTGAGTGACGAAGGCCTTCGGGTCGTAAAGCTCTGTTGTTAGGGAAGAACAAGTACCGTTCGAATAGGGCGGTACCTTGACGGTACCTAACCAGAAAGCCACGGCTAACTACGTGCCAGCAGCCGCGGTAATACGTAGGTGGCAAGCGTTGTCCGGAATTATTGGGCGTAAAGCGCGCGCAGGCGGTCTCTTAAGTCTGATGTGAAAGCCCACGGCTCAACCGTGGAGGGCCATTGGAAACTGGGGGACTTGAGTGCAGAAGAGGAGAGTGGAATTCCACGTGTAGCGGTGAAATGCGTAGATATGTGGAGGAACACCAGTGGCGAAGGCGGCTCTCTGGTCTGTAACTGACGCTGAGGCGCGAAAGCGTGGGGAGCAAACAGGATTAGATACCCTGGTAGTCCACGCCGTAAACGATGAGTGCTAGGTGTTGGGGGGTTCCACCCTCAGTGCTGAAGTTAACACATTAAGCACTCCGCCTGGGGAGTACGACCGCAAGGTTGAAACTCAAAGGAATTGACGGGGGCCCGCACAAGCAGTGGAGCATGTGGTTTAATTCGAAGCAACGCGAAGAACCTTACCAGGTCTTGACATCCTCTGCCACTCCTAGAGATAGGACGTTCCCCTTCGGGGGACAGAGTGACAGGTGGTGCATGGTTGTCGTCAGCTCGTGTCGTGAGATGTTGGGTTAAGTCCCGCAACGAGCGCAACCCTTGATCTTAGTTGCCAGCATTCAGTTGGGCACTCTAAGGTGACTGCCGGTGACAAACCGGAGGAAGGTGGGGACGACGTCAAATCATCATGCCCCTTATGACCTGGGCTACACACGTGCTACAATGGACGGTACAAAGGGCAGCAACACCGCGAGGTGAAGCGAATCCCATAAAGCCGTTCTCAGTTCGGATTGCAGGCTGCAACTCGCCTGCATGAAGCCGGAATTGCTAGTAATCGCGGATCAGCATGCCGCGGTGAATACGTTCCCGGGCCTTGTACACACCGCCCGTCACACCACGAGAGTTTGTAACACCCGAAGTCGGTGAGGTAACCTTTTGGAGCCAGCCGCCGAAGGTGGGACAAATGATTGGGGTGAAGTCGTAACAAGGTAGCCGTATCGGAAGGTGCGGCTGGATCACCTCCTTTCTATGGAGAATTACGAGGCAACATTGGTTGCCAAACTTGCATGAGCGTTTCGTTTAGTTTTGAAAGAATGATTGTATTCTTTCATGTTCCTTGAAAACTAGATAGCACAAACAACGACATCCAATAATTATTATTTTTTGCGTTATAACTTAGTTAGTCACATCTAACGATGTGCATCGATGACGTTAGAACACTGTTTCTAACGAAATCTAAGGTTAAGCTACTAAGGGCGCACGGTGGATGCCTTGGCACTAGAAGCCGATGAAGGACGGGACGAACACCGATATGCTTCGGGGAGCAGTAAGTACGCTTTGATCCGGAGATTTCCGAATGGGGGAACCCACCATCCGTAATGGGATGGTATTTACTTCTGAATACATAGGAAGTAAAAGGCATACCCGGGGAACTGAAACATCTCAGTACCCGGAGGAAGAGAAAGCAATCGCGATTTCCTGAGTAGCGGCGAGCGAAACGGAAACAGCCCAAACCAGAGGGCTTGCCCTCTGGGGTTGTAGGACGTCTCATTGGAGTTACAAAGGCACGGATAGACGAAGCGACCTGGAAAGGTCCATCAGAGAAGGTAACAATCCTGTAGTCAAAATCCGCTGCCCTCCGAGACGGATCCTGAGTACGGCGGGACACGTGAAACCCCGTCGGAATCCGGGAGGACCATCTCCCAAGGCTAAATACTCTCTAGTGACCGATAGTGAACCAGTACCGTGAGGGAAAGGTGAAAAGCACCCCGGAAGGGGAGTGAAAGAGAACCTGAAACCGTGTGCCTACAACTAGTTGGAGCCCGTTAATGGGTGACAGCGTGCCTTTTGTAGAATGAACCGGCGAGTTACGATCCCGTGCAAGGTTAAGCCGAGAAGGCGGAGCCGCAGCGAAAGCGAGTCTGAATAGGGCGAAAGAGTACGTGGTCGTAGACCCGAAACCGGGTGATCTACCCATGTCCAGGGTGAAGTTCAGGTAACACTGAATGGAGGCCCGAACCCACGCATGTTGAAAAATGCGGGGATGAGGTGTGGGTAGCGGTGAAATGCCAATCGAACCCGGAGATAGCTGGTTCTCTCCGAAATAGCTTTAGGGCTAGCCTCGCGGCAAGAATCTTGGAGGTAGAGCACTGATTGGACTAGGGGTCCCTACCGGATTACCGAATCCAGTCAAACTCCGAATGCCAACGATTTATCCGCGGGAGTCAGACTGCGAGTGATAAGATCCGTAGTCGAGAGGGAAACAGCCCAGACCACCAGCTAAGGTCCCAAAGTATACGTTAAGTGGAAAAGGATGTGGCGTTGCTTAGACAACCAGGATGTTGGCTTAGAAGCAGCCATCATTTAAAGAGTGCGTAATAGCTCACTGGTCGAGTGACGCTGCGCCGAAAATGTACCGGGGCTAAACGTATCACCGAAGCTGTGGATTGTCTTACGACAATGGTAGGAGAGCGTTCTAAGGGCTGCGAAGTCAGACCGAAAGGACTGGTGGAGCGCTTAGAAGTGAGAATGCCGGTATGAGTAGCGAAAGACAAGTGAGAATCTTGTCCGTCGAAAGCCCAAGGTTTCCTGAGGAAGGCTCGTCCGCTCAGGGTTAGTCGGGACCTAAGCCGAGGCCGAAAGGCGTAGGCGATGGATAACAGGTTGATATTCCTGTACCACCTCCTTTCCGTTTGAACGACGGGGGGACGCAGAAAGATAGGGAGAGCGCGCTGCTGGAAATGCGCGTCCAAGCGATTAGGCTGGTGAATAGGCAAATCCGTTCACCGTGAAGGCTGAGTCGTGATGGCGAGGGAATTTAAGTACCGAAGTCCCTGATTCTACACTGCCAAGAAAAGCCTCTAGTGAGGAAAGAGGTGCCCGTACCGCAAACCGACACAGGTAGGCGAGGAGAGAATCCTAAGACGATCGGGAGAACTCTCGTTAAGGAACTCGGCAAAATGACCCCGTAACTTCGGGAGAAGGGGTGCTTCCTCGGGTGAATAGCCCAGGGGAGCCGCAGTGAAAAGATCCAAGCGACTGTTTAGCAAAAACACAGGTCTCTGCCAAGCCGCAAGGCGATGTATAGGGGCTGACACCTGCCCGGTGCTGGAAGGTTAAGAGGAGGGGTTATCCCTTACGGGAGAAGCTCTGAATCGAAGCCCCAGTAAACGGCGGCCGTAACTATAACGGTCCTAAGGTAGCGAAATTCCTTGTCGGGTAAGTTCCGACCCGCACGAAAGGTGCAACGACTTGGATACTGTCTCAACGAGAGACCCGGTGAAATTATAGTACCTGTGAAGATGCAGGTTACCCGCGACAGGACGGAAAGACCCCATGGAGCTTTACTGTAGCCTGATATTGGATTTTGGTACAGCTTGTACAGGATAGGTAGGAGCCATAGAAGCCGGACCGCTAGGTTCGGTGGAGGCGTCGGTGGGATACTACCCTGGCTGTACTGACATTCTAACCCAGCACCGTGATCCGGTGCGGAGACAGTGTCAGGTGGGCAGTTTGACTGGGGCGGTCGCCTCCTAAAGAGTAACGGAGGCGCCCAAAGGTTCCCTCAGAATGGTTGGAAATCATTCGCAGAGTGTAAAGGCACAAGGGAGCTTGACTGCGAGACCTACAAGTCGAGCAGGGACGAAAGTCGGGCTTAGTGATCCGGTGGTTCCGCATGGAAGGGCCATCGCTCAACGGATAAAAGCTACCCTGGGGATAACAGGCTTATCTCCCCCAAGAGTCCACATCGACGGGGAGGTTTGGCACCTCGATGTCGGCTCATCGCATCCTGGGGCTGAAGTAGGTCCCAAGGGTTGGGCTGTTCGCCCATTAAAGCGGTACGCGAGCTGGGTTCAGAACGTCGTGAGACAGTTCGGTCCCTATCCGTCGCGGGCGCAGGAAATTTGAGAGGAGCTGTCCTTAGTACGAGAGGACCGGGATGGACACACCGCTGGTGTACCAGTTGTTCCGCCAGGAGCATAGCTGGGTAGCTACGTGTGGAAGGGATAAGTGCTGAAAGCATCTAAGCATGAAGCCCCCCTCGAGATGAGATTTCCCACAGCGTCAAGCTGGTAAGATCCCTCAGAGATGATGAGGTTGATAGGTTCGGGGTGGAAGCGTGGCGACACGTGGAGCTGACGAATACTAATCGATCGAGGGCTTAACCAAACGAAAAGTAAAGCAGGCTTGGTCATATTCGCAGACCATTGGAGCTCTTGAACAGAAGGCGTTTTCCGCCTGAAGTGAAAGAGTGAAATGGGCAAGAATATAGCCTGCGGCACTAGACATCGCGAAAAATGTTATTGGAATACGTTGCGAGTGCTATCTAGTTTTCAGGGAATGAAAAAATTCCTTGATTTTCTTTCAAGCATATAGTAATATATATCTTGTCCTTGGTTAAACACTTTGTGGTGGATCAACCATTGATTAGTCTGGTGATGAAGGCGAAGAGGTCACACCCGTTCCCATGCCGAACACGGAAGTTAAGCTCTTCAGCGCCGATGGTAGTTGGGGGCTCTCCCCCTGCAAGAGTAGGACGTCGCCAGGCTTGTCATTATTCCACAGTAGCTCAGTGGTAGAGCAATCGGCTGTTAACCGATCGGTCGTAGGTTCGAATCCTACCTGTGGAGCCATTTGCTTCCATAGCTCAGCAGGTAGAGCACTTCCATGGTAAGGAAGGGGTCATCGGTTCGAATCCGGTTGGAAGCTCCAAGACAACATGGCCCGTTGGTCAAGCGGTTAAGACACCGCCCTTTCACGGCGGTAACACGGGTTCGAATCCCGTACGGGTCACCAACTTAATTTATTGTTTTACTCTGTGGAGGATTAGCTCAGCTGGGAGAGCATCTGCCTTACAAGCAGAGGGTCGGCGGTTCGAGCCCGTCATCCTCCACCATTTCATTTATAATGAAGATTACATTCTCAGGAGTACTCTAAACAGAGTGCACTGTTTTTTGTTTGTAAGTTCAGATATACTTCGCCGGTCTAGCTCAATTGGTAGAGCAACTGACTTGTAATCAGTAGGTTGGGGGTTCAAGTCCTCTGGCCGGCACCATCTATTTGTGGAGGGGTAGCGAAGTGGCTAAACGCGGCGGACTGTAAATCCGCTCCCTCAGGGTTCGGCGGTTCGAATCCGTCCCCCTCCACCATTTAGAGCCATTAGCTCAGTTGGTAGAGCATCTGACTTTTAATCAGAGGGTCGAAGGTTCGAGTCCTTCATGGCTCACCATTTTTCGCGGAAGTAGTTCAGTGGTAGAACACCACCTTGCCAAGGTGGGGGTCGCGGGTTCGAATCCCGTCTTCCGCTCCAATATCATATGCGGGTGTAGTTTAGTGGTAAAACCTCAGCCTTCCAAGCTGATGTCGTGGGTTCGATTCCCATCACCCGCTCCATAATGGGGCCTTAGCTCAGCTGGGAGAGCGCCTGCCTTGCACGCAGGAGGTCAGCGGTTCGATCCCGCTAGGCTCCACCATTTATCCTTATATATCGGTATAAGGTTTTTTTTATGTCTAAATTTCCTCAACTATTAAACCTCTTCTCGGAATTACTTCTCCTCTTGTACTTATAAATATCCGAAAATTCGTAGAAATGTTGTCATGACATGAATACTTATTCAAAAAACTGTCCAGTTGAGTCATTAAAAACGGAATGGTTACAATATAGGTAGACATAACTCTAGGAGGACGAGATATGAATAATCAACTATCGATAATTGGAGTACCTATGGATTTAGGTCAAATGAGACGTGGGGTCGATATGGGACCAAGCGCAATAAGGTACGCAGGAATTGTAGAACGATTAGAGAAACTGAATTATGATATAGAAGATCTTGGAGATATTGAAATCGGTAGACCTGAGCAACGTCCAGAGAATCAAGACCATCAGTTAAAGAATCTAAAAGAAGTTGCAGATGCTAGTGAAAAGCTTGCTTCAAGGGTTAACGAAGTGATTGAACGTAAGCGCTTCCCGCTCGTATTTGGAGGAGATCATAGTATCGCAATTGGTACACTCGCAGGAGTTTCGCAGAGCTATAATAATCTTGGTGTGATTTGGTACGATGCTCATGGAGATTTAAATACTGCAGATACATCACCATCCGGTAATATCCATGGTATGCCGCTTGCGGTGAGTCTAGGTATTGGCGATGAGTCGTTAACAGGAATCGCAGGTTACAGTCCAAAGATTAAACCTGAGAACATCGTCATTATCGGAGCTCGTTCTCTTGATGAAGGTGAGCGAGTGTTGATAGAGGAAAAAGGAATCAAAGTGTTTACGATGCATGAAATCGATCGATTGGGAATGACAAAAGTGATGGAAGAAGCAATTGCCCATGTGTCCAATGGCACAGATGGTGTTCATCTAAGTCTTGATCTTGATGGACTAGATCCTCACGATGCACCAGGTGTTGGTACACCAGTTCTTGGAGGAATCAGCTATCGTGAGAGCCACCTCGCTATGGAGATGCTTGCGGAATCGGATATCCTTACTTCTGCTGAGTTCGTTGAAGTGAATCCTATTTTGGATGAGAAGAATAAGACAGCAACAGTAGCTGTTGCACTGATGGGATCTTTATTCGGAGAAAAATTAAAATAACATGATTAACGGCTCTCTAAGAAGTTAGAGAGCCGCTGTTTTATTATTTTTACATTCATCGTATTTATTCAGTAGGTTATCAAGATAAGTGCTGATTTCTACTATTTCTGAGGAACTTAATGGCTGCTTTCTTGCTAAGAGATTCATCTTCTTACGAGAGTCTTCAATTTCCTTAAGTAAAATTTCTTTTTCCCGCCCCTTTGCAAAATCCATTTGCAGACCATCCCTTTCATTCATTTTCCTCTATATACCCGATATGTATGGATTGAAAACCTCTTTTTTAGAAATATATGTATTTTGGTTATTAATAAAGTTTTCTCGTGCTAAAATAGGGGAGGATAAAAAAATTATAAAAAAAAACGAAACTTTATTTTTCCTGGAACGTATTGAATAATAGCCGCAGGGAATAGCGGGGGTTGGATATATGGATGCCATTGTAAAAAGAATAATAGTACAAGTAAGGAAAGGGGACCACGATGCTTTTGGTGAGCTTGTGGAGCTCTATAAGGATCGTGTTTTTGCACTTACTTACCGAATGCTTGGTAACCGTCAAGAAGCTGAAGACGTGGCGCAGGAGGCATTTATTCGAGCTTATACAAACATTGATCGCTATCAAATCGATCGAAAGTTCTCAACATGGTTATATCGCATTGCAACAAATTTGGCGATCGATCGAATGAGAAAGAAGAAGCCGGATTATTACCTTGATGCTGAAGTCTCTGGCACTGATGGCCTAACGATGTACTCACAAGTAGCTGCTACTGATCAATTGCCTGATGATGAAGTTGTTTCTCTTGAAGCACAAGAGGGTATTCATCAAGCGATATTAAGTCTTCCTTTGAAGTATCGTTCTGCTATTACACTTAAGTATATTCAAGAGCTTTCACTAAAAGAGATTAGTGAAATTCTTGAATTACCAGTCGGTACTGTGAAGACCCGTATCCACCGTGGGAGAGAAGCACTTAGAAAGAAGTTACGTGAGTGATGTGAAAGGGGGAGAAACTATGAAATGCCCTGAAGAAATTGTACGAATGATGCATGACGTACTTGATGATGAAGCAACGAGAGAAGAACAACTTACGGTGCAAAACCATTTAAAAACCTGTGCTGACTGTAAGCACCATTATGATGAACTTAAAAAAACAGAATCATTTCTCCTCAGCACGCCTTCTCTTAAGGCACCCGATGGTTTTACATCAAAGGTAATGCAGCAACTTCCTCAAGAAAAGAAGACCGTTTGGATTAAGAGATGGATGAAATCTCATCCGCTGATGGCAGCTGCAGTTCTCTTTCTAGTATTAATGGCAGGATCAGTATATTCTTCATGGACGAGTGAAGATCAAATGACAGCTTTATCTGGTAATCTGACGTTTGATAAGGAAACAAATACGGTTATCGTTCCGGAAGGTGAAGTAATAAAAGGAGATTTAACTGTTAAGAACCGCAATCTTGAAATCGAGGGGAAAGTCGAAGGTGATGTTCTCGTTATTAATGGAGAGCAATATATGGCTTCTGCGGGTCAAGTAACAGGGGAGATCGAGGAAGTCGATCATATTCTTGATTGGACATGGTATCACTTAAGACAAGTATTTATAGATATTGGTGATGTGTTTTCATCTGATAAGTAATCACACTTAAAACCGCTCTTAACCGAGCGGTTTTTTTTCGATTTTAAATCGATTTGAACAAACACGGTTGACTTTGAACATACTAAAAATATGATATAATTAAAAAGTTACCAACGTTTTCAAGATGTGTAACGGTTAGGAACCACAGGCTAAATTCACTATGTTTGGAGGAAGAGCCGTGCTGCCTGTTGCTAATGTGAATGTACTTGACTACATAACAGAAATTATAGATATTTTGCTAGTTACTTATGTGATTTATAAAATTATCATGTTGATTCGAGGGACTAAGGCTGTTCAGCTTTTAAAAGGAATCACCGTTATTATTGCGGCATGGTTTTTGAGTAGCTTCTTTGAACTTAATACGCTGCATTGGATTCTGGAGCGGGTGGTGCTTTACGGATTACTCGCGATCATCATCATTTTCCAGCCAGAACTAAGACGGGCATTAGAACAGCTTGGTAGAGGTCGATTGTTCACTCGTTCTGCAGTAGAGGAAGAAGAAACGAACAAAATGATCGAAGCGATTATCAAATCTACCTCTTATATGGGGAAGAGACGTATCGGTGCATTAATCTCGATCGAAAGAGAAACGGGGTTAAACGATTATGTAGAAACTGGTATTCAGATGAATGCGAAATTAACTTCTGAGCTTCTCATCAACATCTTTATACCGAATACTCCGCTTCATGATGGAGCTGTTATTTTAAAGAAGGACGAAATTTTGGCAGCTGCCTGCTATCTCCCATTGTCTGAGAGCCCCTTCATTTCGAAAGAACTCGGGACGAGACATAGGGCAGCATTAGGAATAAGTGAAGTGACGGACAGCTTGACTCTTGTTGTTTCTGAAGAAACTGGTAGTATTTCACTCGCTAAAAATGGAGAGCTTCATCGAAATGTATCAGAGGAGGTACTTCGCGACCTACTCACTGGAGAACTCAATACGGCTGTTACGAAGAACGATACTTCCAATCGTTGGAGTAGTTGGAGGGGGAAAAAATAATGGACAAGTTGCTGACAAGTAATTGGTTTGTCAAGATTATCTCGTTTCTTCTTGCCCTTATGCTCTATACTATTGTTGCTATGCCAGACGCTTCAACTTCTGGAGGGGATGGATTGCTCAATCCTGAGGGAGACTCCTATCCTATATCTGATATGAAGCTAGAAGTGCTTTATGATGAAGAAGAAGTCGTCGTTTCCGAACTGCCAGAAACGGTAGACGTGATCGTAGAGGGTAGAACTGATGGAGTAATGATCTCTAGGATGACCAATAAAGAGGTTTACGTCGATCTCCGCAATCTGACTCCTGGACAGCACCTTGTGACGGTTAAACATCGAGATTTCCCTGAGAACGTCGATGTAACGATTGATCCAGCGAGAGTCTCTGTAACGATCGAAGAAAAGAAATCGAACACGTATCAAGCTGGAATCAATCTGTTGAAAGCAGAAGAACTGCCTGAAGGCTATCAAGCTGAAAACCCTGTTGTCACTCCTGAAACAGTAACCGTAACAGGTGGATCTTCAAAACTCGAACAAGTAGCATTTGTAAGAGGATACGTTGATGTGAGTAATGCAAAGGAAGCGATTAACGCTCGGGTTACGCTCAACGTGTACGATGGAAATATGGACGAGATCCAAGGGCTTACGATCGAGCCGGCTATCGTGGATGTCGAAGTGCCGATAAGTAACCCATCTAAGAAGGTTCCTGTTGAAGTAGAGCAAGAAGGCGAGCTTCCTGAGGGATTAAGCATTTCTTCAATTACGGTCGAACCAAAAGAAGTAGCTGTGTTCGGACCGCTAGAATCGCTTGAGAAATTAGAAGTATTGAATGGGGCATCGATCGATCTTTCGGAGATTACAGAAGATACGACGGTGGAGCTTGATGTGCCTGTACCTGATGGAATGACGAAAGTAGAACCACAAAAGGTTAAGGTGAAAATCGTATTGAGTGATGAAGGATAAAAAGCATTTGATGATATACCCATAAAAGGTAGGGGGCCAACGGATGGTCTTACTGCAACCGTTGCTCATATTTTTTGCGGCTTTATGAGGTATATCTTGCATCCTTGTCAACAAAAGCTGCTTTTATGATATAAAATCGTTAACACATAACTGAACTGCGCGATACAAAGGAGAGAAATTACGATGGGTAAATATTTTGGAACCGATGGTGTTAGAGGTGTCGCAAATACTGAATTAACACCAGAGCTTGCATTTAAATTAGGACGTTTTGGTGGGCATGTACTAACGAAAGGCGCTGAAAAGCCAAAGATTTTAATTGGTCGAGATACACGAATTTCAGGGTACATGCTAGAAGGTGCTCTTGTAGCAGGGTTACTATCGATCGGAGCTGAAGTCATGCGATTAGGTGTGATCTCCACGCCAGGTGTCGCCCACTTAACAAAAGCTCTTAGTGCTCAAGCAGGTGTCATGATTTCGGCATCTCACAACCCGGTAGGTGACAACGGTATTAAGTTCTTCGGACCAGATGGGTTTAAACTTTTAGATGTTCAAGAAGAAGAGATCGAGGCACTTATCGATAGTGATGAAGATACGGTTCCTCGTCCTACAGGTGAAGATCTTGGAATTGTTAGTGATTATTTTGAGGGCTGTCAGAAGTACCTACAATACTTAAAACAAACAATCGATGAAGATTTCTCTGGCCTTCATATCGCGCTCGACTGTGCTCATGGTGCAACTTCTTCGCTAGCACCTCACCTGTTTGCTGATTTAGAAGCGGATATCTCTACGATCGGTACGAATCCTACAGGGACAAACATTAATGCTGGCGTAGGTTCTACACATCCAGAGGCACTAGCTGAATTCATGAAGGATAAGAACGCAGATCTAGGATTAGCGTTTGATGGAGATGGTGATCGCCTGATTGCAATCGATGAAAATGGGGAAATTGTTGATGGCGACCAAATTATGTTCATTTGTGCGAAGTTCATGAAAGAGCAAAAGAACCTTCGTCATGATACGGTTGTTTCAACTGTCATGAGTAATCTTGGTTTCCACAAAGGGATGGAAGAAGCGGGAATTACTTCTCTCAAAACAAAAGTTGGAGATCGTTACGTGATGGAAGAAATGCGTAAGGAAGGGTATAACCTTGGCGGTGAGCAGTCCGGCCATATTATCTTCCTCGATTACATCACAACAGGAGATGGCATGTTATCCGCACTTCAGTTAGCGAATATCATGAAAGTGACACAGAAGCCATTGTCTGAGCTTGCAGCTGAAATGAAGAAGTACCCTCAATCGCTTGTGAATGTTAGAGTGACTGACAAAACAAAGGTTGATTCAAACGAACGTATTCAGGAGACGATCCAACAAGTTGAGAGCGATATGAACGGTGAAGGACGAATCCTTGTACGCCCATCGGGAACAGAGCCTCTCGTACGTGTAATGGCTGAAGCACCTACAAAAGAACTTTGTGATGAGTATGTACAACGTGTCGTATCGATGGTTGAGGAAGAACTAGGAGCGTAATCGACACAAAAATGGATTTAGTACGAATGGTATGCGTGTGTAGCACACAACAAGCTATACATGCATACCTTTTATTATTTAAAAGAAAACTACTAGTAAATCGGACGGAACTAATTTTCGTTTTTTGAAAAAAAGGATTGACCATTATTTTACATCTAATGTATTATTGTAGTTATGTTTAATCCTATTCAAGAAGGGAAAGTGAGGGAAGCGGGTTTATTACTACGATAAGCGCCTGGACTGCTCTCGAGCGGTAGAGAACAGTTGACGAGGAAGAGGTTCATCGAACATCGGCGGATACCTCTCGATTGCTCACCACAATCGTACGGTTTTGCGTTAAAACAGGAAGGTGACTTTCTGTACAAAACCAAAACCTTGGTGAAGAAACGTACTTGATAATCGGAAAAGAAGGGGCAGGTCTGCCCCGAGGTACACCTGTTCCTTCAACTGAAGGAGGACTTTTTATGTGTGGTATTGTTGGATATATTGGAAATAAAGATGCTAGAGAAATTTTATTGCGTGGGCTAGAAAAACTTGAGTATCGTGGTTATGATTCAGCTGGTATCGCTCTTCTTAATAACGAA
Source organism: Anaerobacillus sp. ABA4_114 (assembly GCF_056159065.1). Lineage (NCBI taxonomy): Bacteria > Bacillati > Bacillota > Bacilli > Caryophanales > Bacillaceae > Anaerobacillus > Anaerobacillus sp. ABA4_114. The sequence continues at coordinate 4,022,555 of NZ_JBSWUM010000001.1, read as the reverse complement.
GGCTTGCACCTTACGAAAGAAAAAGGACGTATTGCAGATCTTCGTAAACAAGTTGATGAGAGTGTAGAAGCGACTACTGGAATTGGACATACACGTTGGGCAACACACGGTGAACCAAGTCAAATAAACGCACACCCGCATCAAAGTGCATCAGAACGTTTTACGCTAGTGCATAATGGTGTAATTGAGAACTATCAACAAATCAAACGCAACTTCTTATCCGAAACTGAATTCGTTAGTGCTACTGACACTGAAGTCGTGGTACAACTGATTGAGACATTTGTAGTAAAGCACAACATGCAAGTAGAAGAGGCATTTCATCAAGTGCTTCAAGAACTTCACGGTTCTTACGCACTAGCACTGATCGATAATGAAAATCCTGACACGTTATTTGTTGCAAAGAACAAAAGCCCGCTTCTTGTAGGAGTAGGTGATGAATTTAACGTGATCGCAAGTGATTCTATGGCGATGCTTCAAGTAACGAATGAATTCATCGAATTGATGGATGAAGAGGTCGTTCTTGTAACGCGTGATTCAATCACGATCAAAGATATGGATGGAAAAACGGTTGAACGTGAGCCATTCACTGCTGAAATCGATGCAAGCGATATTGAAAAGGGTACGTACCCGCACTATATGCTTAAAGAAATCGACGAGCAGCCGTTTGCAATCCGAAATATCATCACGAAATATAAAGATGATAATGACAACATCAAGCTAGATGAAGATATTCGAAACGCTGTTAAGGATTCGGATCGAATCTACATCATTGCTTGCGGAACAAGTTACAATGCTGGTCTTGTTGGAAAGCAGCTTATCGAGAACATCGCTCAAGTTCCTGTTGAAACGCATATTGCGAGTGAGTTCCTCTACAATATGCCACTCGTTTCAAAAAATCCACTATTCATCTTTATTTCACAAAGTGGTGAAACGGCAGATAGTCGTGGCGTTCTTGTAAACGTGAAGAAAAAAGGCTACAAGTCACTCACGATTACAAACGTTCCTGGATCAACGCTTTCACGTGAAGCAGATTACACGCTTCACACACATGCGGGTCCTGAGATCGCTGTAGCATCGACAAAAGCTTATACAGCTCAGATGGCGGTATTAACCATTCTTGCGGTTGATACGGCACAAGCTAAAGGCATTAAGCTTGATTTCGATCCTCTTCAGGAGCTAGGAATTGTAGCGAATGCAATTGAATCGATCGTCGATCAGAAAGAAAAGATTGAAGCGGTAGCTCGTGAATTTCTTTCTGTAACGCGTAATGCATTCTTCATCGGTCGTGGCGTAGACTACTACGTATGTCTAGAAGCTGCACTTAAACTAAAAGAAATCTCTTACATCCAGGCTGAAGGATTCGCTGGAGGAGAGCTTAAGCATGGTACGATTGCACTTATTGAAAAAGGTACGCCTGTTATTGCGATCGCAACTCAGAAGCACGTGAACGGAAGCATCCGCTCAAACGTTGAAGAAGTAGTTGCTCGTGGCGCGTCTCCTTGTATCGTAACGACGAAGAGTCTTGAAGAGAAAAACGACTCAATCGTAATCGATGAAGTGCATGAGCACTTAACACCACTTGTTTCTGTAGTACCACTACAACTGCTTGCTTATTATGCAGCACTTCACCGTGAATGTGATGTTGATAAGCCAAGAAACCTTGCTAAATCTGTAACTGTAGAATAAATAGAAGCGTCCGTTACCAGTAACTGACGCTTTACAAAAAAGTTTTGCCTTTTACAAAAAAGATGTATCCTTTACAAAAAAGATGTATCCTTCACAAAAAAGCTTTACCCTAATGTAAAAGGACAAAAGTGTCGTGAACCGATTAAAAAGGGAAATATTATAAAACCCCGGACCGAATTAATGGTTTGGGGTTTTTTTAAATGCTTGGTTTAGTTTCGAAGGTGTTATCTCGAAAAGTATATATTGATCATTGAAAAAAATTATCTAGTGCATAATGTCACAAAAGTCACTTATTGATCAAGAATAATGTTAGAAAAAGCTCGAGCTATCGAAAACTGGTTCGAGCTTTTTTAAAACTAAAGAAAGTTTAATATCATCAATATTTGGTTTTTGTATCTTGACAATAACCTGTCCATAGGTTTTGTTTGTATTGGATAGGAGGGTATATATGAGGAATGAATTTTTCCCAAATGATGACACGGAACTTAGTAAAGTTATGAGAATTTATGAACACGAATTTGACGTGCGGAATAATTGGATTAAACAAGAAGCTATTAACTTTAACTAGGCGCTAAGGGTTAAACCTCCAACTAATGCATTTAACCACGCAATTTCAATAATTAATCATGCAATGGTATTGGTCAGAATTATAGATCTCGATGCTCTTGGATCTAGATGTGTACATAGATCTAAAGAAAGAGCTAAAATACTCCACGAAAGAAACCCCGGTATGCCCCCGCCTCCACAGACACTGAGGAACATTAGAAATGATTTTGAACATCTAGAGGAAAGAATGGATCTTTGGGCAACTAGCACCAATGAAAAACAGTATATAGACTTAGCTATTGGTGAGGGCTATCTCTTGGGAGGATCTGAAATGGATACTTTTCGAAAGTTAGAAAGAACTAAACTGAAGTTTTGGAACAACGAAGTTGATTTACAAGAAGTTATTACTTGGGTTGAAGCTACAAATAAAATAATAATAGAAAACAATCACAAGAGATTTTAATGTAAATCGAGAAAAACAGTTAGAGGTTGTCAGCAAAAACAAAAAAATATTATATTCTAAGGGTGAACTTTTTACAGGATAACAGATATATGAAAATCATTAATATACTTGTAAAAAAATGGAGGATATTGATTGGTTTTAGTAGAATTATACTTCCTATGAAGGAGTGAGCACGCAAGTACTTTATTGAGTGTTCCTGCATCAAAATCTTATAGTAACAGGACTAAACATTGGGTGTTTATCAAAGCAGCACAAGTTGTCTAGGGTACATTAATTCAAGAATGTAAGGTTTTTATACGGAAAATTAATTCTGAGTATTGAGGAGTGGCGTTTATACATGTCAACTATATGTTATGTGGATTTTGAAAACCTGTATAATTCATTGGAAAACAACTATGGATTAAGGTTAACACCTAAAGGTTATAAGAAATTTAAAGATTATTTAATTAAGCAGTGGAGCATAACTAAGTCGTCAGATATTAAGCTCATTGCTGTTTGGGATAACTTCCAGCACTTAAAACAGACAATCACTAGTTTGAATTTAAGTATGATTGACTCCGTAGTTAATGCACGTAATAGTTCTGATGGTAAAATGGTGGTAGAAGTGTTAACAACTAGTGAAGAGTTTGAAGAAGTAATAATAGTTAGTGGAGATAGTATTTTTCTACATCCAGCATTATTTTTAAAAGGAGAAAAGGATAAGAAGGTTTCCTTCATTGCATTAAAAAAAAGTTGCTTCGAAAAATTTTCTGATTGCGATTTACCAGTAAAGTTATTGGATGACATCTTTGATATTTACGGATTTCAACAAACTAAAGATGAAGATTCATTTGAAAAAATAAATCCTATCTCTAGAGATATGGAAGTGGTATTACATAAGGTAGTTCATATGATGAGAGCGATAAATGAGTCAGAACTAACTTGGATCGGTGTTGCTCACGGAGTTAAACGGATGCGAGAGAAACAAGGGAAGACCGCCCCACCATTTAACAATATAAGTAATATAATGAGTATTATTGAAGAGGGATGCGAACATGGGATTTTTGCAAGAGGAAAACAACCACATCATTCAAGTACTGGTACTCAAGATACTCTTAAACTAAACAAGACTAACAAAGAAGTCATTACAATGGAAAAAAATGTTGACATTGAATTAAGAAATAAGGTATAATGACAATAAAGAAGAATACTATAATAGAAACATCGAAAATTTATTGAAGTACAGAAATATCATCGAACCATAGAAATACCATCGAATCATCGAAATATCAATGATAATATTGAAACAATTATTTGAACCACAGAAATTTAAGATAAGTAAAAAAAGAAGGCAAGTAGATGAATTCATCTACTTGCCTTCTTTTTATTATGGTGAATTTTTCACATTTCAAATTAAGTAACTCAATTGTAGAATGACAAAAAAGTCGGGAACTGATGTAGAATTATAAAAGAGTCGGGAACCGGACAAAAGAGTTGGGAACTGATATAGAAACAAAAGATTAAAAAACCTCGAACCAATAAATGTTGGTTCGAGGTTTTTTGAAACTTTAATTCATTGTGGTTAACTTCCAAAAGAAAACTCATCCTGTCTCTAAAGATGCCCCCTCAAATTTATTGAATTGGAAAAAGAACAAGTATTGACTAAGATCAGTTATGCTATAATTAGGGAAAGAGGGGGATAAAAATGGTAAATATACTATTTTATAGAAATGTTCATGACATTGTGCCTGAAAGGATAAGTATCAAAATTAGTAGAAAAGCTTTTGAGGAAGTTCTGGGAAATGATTACGCTTATGTATCTAGTCCTATTAAAGAAACAATTATTGTTGCAAATAAAGAAGAATTAGATATAGAGAATGGGAATTTTCAAATAGGTAGACATTTTTATATTAGAAAATTGGATGAATCGTTTGATATGAGATCTTCATTTGCCTCATTAACAGAAGAGGATATTGAGAAAATTACAGAAGTATTTACTATCTAATGTAACGGCGCAAAAAAGATCGAGCCAATTTATGTGGTTCGATCTTTTTCTTCTCAATAGAAAGAAGGAAGTGATCATTCATGTTATTCCATAAAACGGCTTTTATTTTGTAAATATATGGAGGATAAGAAGTGCTTTTGTAGAATATTACGTTTTATGAAGGAGGAATTTCAGGAGGTATTCTATTATGTATCAATGTACAATGCAGGATGCAGTAGTAACGATAGTTCCTACATCAAGATACGGGAAAGAGTTTGACACAGCTACAGTTCAAACCTATTTTCAGTTATCAACACAATTACCAGAGGAAGAGGAATTCTTGGTACCGAGTTTAGAGAAGATCCCAGAACAAGACTTAAAGTTATTTCAAGCTGGAAATGTAGAGTTTTCTCCAATACCAAAATCTGTTGTCTTACAAGAGATTAAGGATTTCCAAGAACAAGTGGCTAGCGGAAATAGAGAAGAAGCAAAATCTGATGCTTTCCTTGGGTTAGCTTCTCTTTATATGCAACCAATAAAAATGCAGCCAGTTTCAGGTAATGTGTATCAACTGAATTACCAGTATTCAATTTATCCTGAAAGTGATGGACATTTTTATGTGAGAGCTACGATACCTTTCAAAGGGTTTGATATGCCGAGAGGAACGGTCCGGTTTACCACAATATTGCCGGCGGGTGCGAACTATGATAGTGAGGGAACTAAAGGAGAAGCTATACAGGGACAAGTGATAGAAGAACAAGCTCAAAAATTCCAAAATGGACTCACAGTTCTAGGGTTTCAGTATACAGTTGATCCGGATTTTGTCGTGAAATATAAATACTAAAAATGATTACCTCCTTCTATAAAACCTAGGCAATTGCCTAGGTTTTATTTATCAGCTATTTAGTCATATTTGAATTTAGCTTATTCGGTAGTAGTGATTGCGATTGGTGTATTACCCTTTCGGCATCAATGAGAGTGTTCTCAGGACGACAAATAAAAAAGAGTGAGTACCAGCTCACTCTCCCCCGTATAACTCCTTAAACAAAGAAGCGCAAAAACCCTTCAGTCCCCAAAGTAATGCCCTCGGATCTTATAGTAAAATATACATCATTATACAAAATTTGTATACTTAAATTTTGAAGGAAAAATCTATTTCTGTGGGTTCTATTTTCAAATTGTATTCTAAACTAAGTCCATGGTGTACTGACTGCACTTAGTCAAACAGTGTATTAATAAGAAAAAGGCAATGCTAAAATGACATAAAGTCATTCTCCTGGTAAGGGCACTACCTTTCCTTGAAGGGAATAAATAGTTTACATGAATCATTTATGTAATGATTCTACTATAGGTTACAACAATATATGGTAAATGTGTACTAATATTTGAAAGATAAATAACGATCGGATTTCAAGAAAACCAGATAAGCAAACAGGGAAATATGCGATTATTGATGATCATTGAGTATGGTAAAATAACACATAACAAGGGATATTATGAAAATCCATAAACATCTCTTTATGGAGGGGGCTATTTACAATGGAAATATTAAAAAATAATGAGTTCGTCAGTTTTATATGGAAGAACGCAGAGATATTACGCGGACCGTATGCAAAAGAAGAGTACCGTGACGTAATCTTACCATTGACGGTGTTACGTCGGTTTGATTGTTTGTTAGAACCGACCAAAGAAAAAGTGCTTCAGAAAGCGAAAACGATCAGACACGATGCCATATTAAATAAAGAAACTGGCTATGATTTCAATAATACTAGTCAATACGACTTCCCTACGTTGCTTAAGGATCCTGATAACGTAGCGGATAATTTAAGAAATTACATACAGGGCTTTTCATCAAACGTCCGGACAATTTTTGAACGTTTTGACTTTGAAGATGAAATCAAGAAGCTGGATGAACATAACTTGCTTTATAGCGTAATCCAGATGTTTGCAAGTATCGATTTACGTGTAACCACAGTGTCAAATTTACAAATGGGATACATCTTTGAGGAACTTATTCGTCGTTTCTCAGAAAATGCTGAGGCAGGGGATCATTATACGCCTCGAGAAGTCATCAAACTTATGGTCAACCTCATCTTAAATGAAGACCAAACTGACCTCATGCAAGAAGGAAAGATAGTGCAAGTAGGTGACTTTGCGTGCGGAACAGGCGGTATGTTATCTGAAGCTACTGAGTTTATTACTCAATTAAACCCTAATACACAAGTGGAAGTTTTCGGGCAAGAAATTAACCCGAAGTCGTATGCGATTGCATGCGCAGACTTACTAATTAAGGGTCAAAATGCTGGACATATTGCATTTGGGAATTCTTTAACCGATTCTGATGGTCATAAAGATTTGAATGTTCGTTATGCATTGATGAATCCACCATTCGGTGTTGATTGGAAACATTATGGAGAAGACATTAAAGACGAACATGAAGATATGGGTTTTAATGGACGTTACGGCGCTGGATTACCGAGAACCTCAGATGGATCTTTGTTGTTTTTACAGCACATGGTTTCCAAAATGAAACAGGATGAAAAAGGCAGCCGAATGGCGATTATTTTTAATGGTTCTCCACTATTCACCGGTGACGCTGGCAGTGGAGAAAGCGAAGTGCGCAGATGGATCATAGAGAACGATTTACTAGAAGGCATTGTTGCTTTGCCAAATCAACTCTTTTATAACACGGGTATATCTACTTACATCTGGATATTATCGAATCGTAAAAATAATAACTTAACTCATGGGGCTGTTCGCAAAGGCAAAATACAATTAGTAGATGCTACCCAGTCTTATGTGAAGATGCGTAAAAGCTTGGGGAATAAGCGACATGAGATCACTGAAGAGCAGATTTCTGAGATTTCACGTCTTTACGGGGAATTTAAAGAGAATGAACGTAGTAAAATTTTTGATTTGCAGGACTTTGGATATTCAAAAATTACGGTTGAACGTCCATTAAAGCTGAATTTTATGGTTACACCTGAACGAATTCAAAACCTATATAATGAATCTGCTTTTGCCAAACTGTACAATCAAGATGAGTTAGACAAGCTTAAACAAAAGGAAAAGAAAAAAGCAGTTGATCTAAAAAAGATTGAGAACTATTATGAAGGGTTAGTACTTCAAGATAAGATAATTTCAGTATTAAAAGATAATGTTTCAGATGTTTTATATCAGAACCGCGAAGGGTTTTTAAAGGTATTGAAGCCAATGTTTAAAGGTATTCCTGAAATAAAAGCAGGACTATGGAAAGCGATTTATATGGGTTTATCGGAGAGGGATGAAAATGCGGATATTTGTCTTGATAAAAAAGGGAATCCTGAACCCGATCCTACTCTTCGTGATACTGAGAATGTACCGTTAAAAGAAAACATTTATGACTACTTTGAGCGCGAAGTCCTTCCCCATGTTCCGGATGCTTGGATCGATGAAAGTAAAACAAAGATTGGGTATGATATTCCACTCACTCGCTATTTTTATAAATACGAAGTGCTTGAGTCTTCTGAGGTGTTAAAGCAACATGCGATTAATCTTGAAGAAGAGGTGCAGGAACTTCTGAAGAGGGTTTTAGTATAATGAGATTAAAATTATATGACCAATATAAAGAATCTGGTGAGGAGTCAGTCGGTGAGATCCCAAGAAGTTGGGAAGTTAAGAAATTAAAATATTTACTAGATGATATTAAGATTGGACCATTTGGTAGCAGTTTGAAATTAGATGAAATGCATGAGTCATTTCCATATAAGGTATATGGTCAGGAGAATCTTATTTCAAGAGATTTTTCTCTTGGTCGACGGTTTATTAGTGATAATAAGTTTAATAATCTGCTTCAATACGAGGTTAAGCCTAAAGATATATTAATTTCAATGATGGGCACTATTGGAAAATGTCAGGTTGTGCCAGAAACAATTCAACAAGGAATTATGGATTCTCATTTAATGAGAATAAGGGTTGATACGAACAAAGCTTTTCCAGAATTTATTTCGTTAGTAATAGATGAAAGTAATTATGTAAAAGAACAATTTAAGGTGAATTCAAATGGTAGCATAATGTCTGGCTTAAACTCTAAGATAATCAAATCTGCCAATATTGTTTTACCAAGTAAAATTGAACAAAAGATTATTGTGTCCTACCTTCGAAAGAAAAGTAAACAAATTGACGAAGTAATTTCAAAAAAGAAACAACAAATCGAGATCCTAAAGCAATATCGTCAATCCCTCATCACAGAAACTGTGACGCGTGGATTAAATTCTGATGTGAAACTAAAGGAAAGTGGAGTAAGGTGGCTCGGGAATATTCCAGTGCACTGGGAAATTAAGAGTCTAAAATATACGTCTGAGGTGCACCTGAGTAACGTAGACAAGAAAAGTGTTAAAGGTCAGAAGGAGATATTTCTGTGTAATTATGTTGATGTTTATTATAATGACGAAATCTCCGATGCAATCGATTTTATGAAGGCAACAGCAAAACCTGAACAGATCAAGCGATTCAAATTAAAAAAGAATGATGTATTAATAACAAAAGATTCAGAGTCCCCTTCGGATATTGCTGTTCCAGCTTGGGTTTCAAAGGATTTTGATGATGTGGTGTGTGGGTATCACCTTGCACTAATCAGACCCAATAAACAGATGGATGGTAAGTTTCTGTTTTATGCTTTGAAATCTATCACAATAAATGAACAGTACCAAACTAAAGCGAATGGTGTAACAAGGTTTGGATTAGGCAAGGAAGCAATCAAAAATGGTTTGATCCTTGTACCTCCTCTTAATGAACAAATTGCAATTGCAAACCGTCTGGATTCAATTAATAAAAATATTAAAGAAATAATTATAGGGATTGAATGTCAGATAGAAAAACTTCAAAAATATCGTCAATCCCTCATCTACGAAGCGGTTACCGGGAAAATAGACGTACGTGAGTATGTCACGTACGAACAGGAGGTGACGTCATGATTGTAACGCCAAATACTCTAAAAGAACGTGCGTTTCAAACAGTGATTAAAGAGTTTTTGATTACTGACCACGGCTATCAAGAAGGGTACAACAAAGATTTCAATAGTAAATATGCCATTGATGAAAATTATTTGTTCACATTCTTAGAAGACACACAGCCTAAGGCTATTGCCAAATTAACGGAAATTTATAAGGGACAAGCGAGAAAGAAAATTCTTTCTCGCTTGGATACCGAGTTGAAACGACGTGGCATGGTTGATGTGTTGCGAAACGGCATAAAAGATTATGGTGTTCAGGTGCACCTAGCATACTTTAAGCCTCCTACGACATTGAACCCTGATATAACCGCTCTATATGAAAAAAATCGACTCTCAGTGACGGAGGAACTTGTTCATAAAGAAGAAGAACGAATTGATCTCGTGATCTTCTTGAACGGTTTACCAGTTCTAGCCTTTGAATTAAAGAATGAATTCACTGGTCAGGACGTGGAAGATGCCAAGCAACAATGGATGTATGATCGTTCTGGAAAAGACTTATTGTTTCGATTTAAGCAGCGAACCCTTGCTTGTTTTGCAATGGATACCAATGAAGTGTTCATGACAACAAAGCTAAACGGTAAGAAAACGTTCTTTCTCCCTTATAACAAGGGGTACAAAGGTGGTAAAGGAAATCCTCCGGTTGAGGATAAGTTGAGAACACATTATGTTTGGGAAGATATGTTGCAACGTGATAGTTTACTTGAGATATTAGGGAAATTTGTCTATTTGAAGGTCGATGAAGAAGAAAATGATGATGGTAAGATCATTAAAAAGGAAACCCTTATATTCCCTAGATATCACCAACGAGACGCTGTTCAAAAAGTGTTAACGCATGCGAGATCATTCGGATCCGGTCATTCTTATCTTATTCAGCATAGTGCTGGTAGTGGCAAGACCAATTCAATCTCGTGGTTATCACACCGACTCGCTACGCTTCACAATGATGATAATGAATCGATATTTGATGGGATAATTGTGGTGACCGACCGGAAAGTATTAGACAAGCAGCTTCAAAAAGCTGTCTACCAATTGGAACACAAAGCGGGTATGGTAAAGAAAATCGAAGAGGATTCTACACAATTAGCTGAATCATTGAATAACGGAGTTAAGATTATTATCACCACCATACAAAAGTTTCCTTACATCCTTGATAAGCTCGGAACACTTCGTGATAAATCCTATGGGATCATTATCGATGAAGCTCATTCCTCTACAAGTGGTAAGAATATGGCAGCGCTCACAACAAGTTTAACCTTAGAAGAAGCACAAACGATGGATGAGGAAGCAGAAGCGAATGAACAGGATGCAGAAGATAAGATCATCGATGAGTTATCACGTGTTGGAAAGCAACCAAACGTTAGCTTTTTTGCGTTCACTGCCACTCCAAAGGGGAGTACGCTCAAGATGTTTGGGTCAGAAGACGAAAACGGAAAGCCACGTCCCTTTCACCTATATAGCATGAAGCAGGCGATTGAAGAGGGGTTCATCATCGACGTACTCAAGAATTATGTCACATATAAGACCTACTACCGCGTGGCAAAAAAGATTGAAGATGATCCAGAGTTTGAAAGCGCGAAAGCTACGAAAGCTATCTCACGTTTTGTAAGTCTTCATCCCCATAACATTGAACAAAAGACTGAGATTATGATCGAGCACTTCCGAAAGATTACAAGTAAAAAGTTAGCTGGGCAAGCAAAAGCTATGGTTGTAACAGCATCACGTCTACATGCTGTCCGTTATAAACTTGCGTTTGATGCTTATATCCGAAAAAAGAAGTATGTAGATATGAAAGCACTTGTCGCGTTTTCAGGGAAGGTAAAAGATAGAGGCAATGAATATGCGGAAACGGACATGAATGGATTTTCCGAAAAGCAACTGCCGAAAAAGTTTGATAGCGATGAGTATCAGGTATTAATCGTAGCGGAGAAATATCAAACGGGTTTTGATCAGCCTAAACTGCATACGATGTTCGTTGATAAAAAGCTAACTGGTTTAAAGGCAGTGCAAACCTTATCACGATTAAACCGTACGCATCCAGATAAGGAAGATACGTTTATCCTAGACTTTGTAAATGATCCTGAAGACATTCGAAAAGCATTCGAGCCGTATTATGAAGACACCGTTCTCGAGGGCGATGTGGATCCAAATGAACTGTATAGCATCCAACAAGAGCTTGAGGAGTACCAAATCCTTCGTAGTGCAGAAATCGACGAGTTCGTAGAGATTTTTTACAAACAAAAGCAAACGAAGCAAGATACAGCAAGATTGAATTACTACATAGATGAAGCGCTAGAGCGATACAAAGGATTAGAAGAAGAAGAGAAACGGGACTTTGTTAGTAAGGCAAGGAAATTGAATAGCATCTACATGTTCGTACTACAGATTACACCTTTTCAAGATGTCGACCTTCACAAACTTTTTGTGTATCTTCGCTTTCTGTTAAAGAAAATCAGCTTGAAGCCTGGAAATAACGTAGATTTAGAAGATAAAGTTGCATTAGAATACTATTCGATAAAAAAGAAGGATGAAGGTAGTATTTCGCTTGGTCAAGATGGAGAAGAACACAGCGTTTCGGTTGCAGTAAGTGGCGGAAAATCAAACGAGGAACCGCCCAAAGATCCTTTGACTGTTATTCTTGAAAAGCTCAATTCAAAAAATGGTACTGATTTTGGTGAACATGAAAGGTTAACTATTCAACAGATCGTAGACATTGCATCAGAGGACCTGTCGCTGAAAACCCAAGCGGAGAACAATACTTACGAGGATTTCATTTTAGGATTTAAGAAACGATTTATGGCTTATGTTGTAGAAGGATTTGAGAAAAACCAGGGCTTTTTTGGAAAAGTATTAGAGGATGATGATTTTCAGGCGCAGCTGGAAGGCTACATAGGAGAGCATATTTATGACTTTTTCACACATCCTGACTCATAGACCATAAAAGACTTTATTTCTTTTAGAGAGCCCTTTGCTTCATGCATTACATGTTACGGTGAAGGAGGAATATGATGTATTTAGACAATGTTCGAAGGACGATTGCCAAGTTAGAACACAATGAACGTCAACAATTCCTATTCCGCCTTCGTAAAATCCTTAAAGATAAATATAATAAAAATGTAAAACCATCAGAACTTGAAACGCGTGTGAGTGACTTCGTGAACGGCAAAGAACCAAAGGCGAATTATTTCGAAGCCTACTTGCTAACTCTCGATGAGTTAAGTGTGGATGGAGCGCTCGAAGCATTAAAGAAAGGGAAAGTGAAACTCCCGGGAACATGGAGACAGTTACTGTTATCTATTACCTCAGATACGCCAGTGCCCATTCCTATTAGGAACCATTTGAATGATGAAGTAATCTTAAGAGAGCTTAAAGCTGTTTTTAAAAACATCATTCTGTATTGCGAAGAAGATCAGCAGGATAAATTTTTTGAAAATCTACAAAGCTTCAATAAGTTCATACGTATCAAGGAAAAAGGTCGCTAACCTGAGTTGAAATATCAGGTCAGCGATTTTTTTTGTGAAAAATGTAGTATCAAAACTACATTTTTGAATCAATATGTAATTGCATTGTAATTTTTAAACAACAAATAAAAATAGGAGGATTAATTTTGAAAGCTAAGGATGTGATTATTGCTTACGATAAAAATGTTTATCTCGAAATAATTCAAAAGCCATTATTTTTTTCTGTATTTTTCGATTGGATATAAATGAGCAATGAAATAATTTCTATGGAAATTTATGATAACTCTAGATGAATTCATTGGCAGTAGTGGAGCCTCATTGCCATAGAAACAGCCTTAGTTAAGAAAGGGGAGTTAATATGTCCAAACGAAAATGGACAGAAGAAAAGATAGCCAAGAGGATTAAAGAGGGACGTGGTGTTGGAGAATTTTCATCATACCAACCTTGGCTTACCGTACGAGATATAAGCTCAGAAGGACGTTCTCACAGAATAAAAGGGATAAAAACTGAAAGGCTTCATCACTTCTTATCTGACCTTGAGAGGAATTATTTTTATCTACTAGAGTGGGTAACTGATGTAATTGATATTCGGGAACAGTTTCCGCTAGAGAGAGAAGAAACGAATTCCATTGCTGAAACTATAGGCATAAAACATCCAGTTTATCCAAGATCGTCTATACCGATTGTTATGACAACTGATTTCTTGATCACAAGAAGAGTAGGAAATTCTGTTGAGTATATTGCAAGAACAGTGAAGCCTAGTGAGGTGTTGGAAGACAAAAGGACAATTGAGAAGCTTGAGATAGAGCGTGAATATTGGGAGAAGAAAAACATTAACTGGGGAATTGTTACAGAAAAAGAGATTCCTGTAGAGATGATTAATAACATTATGTGGGTTCATGGCGCAAAGTTCCTAGAAAATGCAGAGGAAGAATATCTGGTTGACATATTTCTAAACGAATTAGAAATGGTTAATCCTTCAATCATCATGGCGGTATTTACAAAGAGGTTCGAAGAAGAATACCGACTTAATAGTGGGACTGCCCTACACTTAATGAAACATCTGATTAGCAACAGAGTGATTACCTTTAATATGAATCAAAAATTTGAGCTTCAAAAGCCAATTAGTGAGTTTACAATTATGGCAAAAGGGAGGAGATCAGAAGATGATCATCTTGTCGGTTAATGATGTATTACAAGATTCTGATTCAGATAACATATACCGCATTCTATGGATAGATGAAGGAGGGATTATTGCATACCTCATAGATGTTAATGATGACTCATCATTGCCTTACGTACAAAAGACAAGCGAGATAAGAGAACTCATTGTTTCAGGTTCGCTACTAAAATTGAAAGATTTTCACAACTCTTACTTCAATAACAAGATGACAGACAATCAAGTAAAACATCGACACAAAGCTTGGACGATGATCAAAGATGTAGTGGAGTTAGAGCCAGATATATATCAAAGAGAAAGGAGAGGCAAGATTGTTCGAAATCTGGTTAAGGAAAAGGGATACAATCGTAAGACTGTTTATAGAAATTTAAGACGTTACTGGCAAAGGGGAAAAACAATCGCTGCTTTAACACCGGATTATAGAAATTCTGGAGGAAAAGGTAAGGAAAAGCTACTGTCCAATAAAAAAGTAGGTCGACCCAGAAGTTATGACTCTATCGGTAAAAACGTTGACCAAGAGGTGAAAGATAACATTAAGGAAGCAATAAATAAATATTATTTGTCTTCAAAGAAGAATTCGTTAGCATTCGCTTATCGTAAAATGATACAAAAACACTATGCTGCAGATGTTTATTACGAAGATGGTGAAGAGAAAATCTTACTGAAAGATGAAGATAATACCCCATCAGAGAGGCAATTTCGTTATTGGTATGAAAAAGAATTTAACGTTGAAAGAACGATTTCTAGGAGGTATGGGAAAAAAGCGTTTCAGCGAGATCATCGTCCTATTCTAGGTTCTTCAACATACGAAACTTTTGGACCGGGGTCACGATTTCAAATTGATGCTACCATTGGTAATGTCTACCTCGTGTCTACCTATAATTCCAATTGGATCATAGGTAGACCTGTTATTTACTTTGTAATGGATGTTTATAGTCGAATGATTACAGGGTTATATATCGGTCTTGAAGGACCGTCTTATATTGGAGCGATGATGGCTTTAGAAAATGCTTCAACAAACAAAGTGGAATTCTGTAAGCGTTATGATATCACGATTTCAGAAAGCCAATGGGCTTGTGAACACCTGCCCGAAACTATCATAGCAGATAATGCTGAGATTAAATCAACGAAGTTAGAACCTTATGTCAAGGGACTTAACGTTAAAGTAGAAAACCATTCTGCTTATCGACCTGAGTTAAAAGGGATTGTTGAAAAAATGTTTGATACTGCTCAAAATAAATTAAAACCTATGTTGCCAGGTTATGTAGATACTGATTTTAGGGAACGGGGTGCAGAGGATTACCGACTAAAAGCCAAGTTAACGATTGAGCAGTTTACTAAGGTAGTGATTCGATTTGTTCTTCATCACAATAACAATAATATCATGAAGAACTATTTACAGAACGAAGAGATGATTAAAGCAGGTATAAAGTCCACTCCACGAGAGATCTGGGATTGGGGAATTACAAATCGCGCTGGAAAGTTAAAAACAGCTCCGCGTGATACAATTCGTTTTTATCTTATGCCTACTGGGGAAGCCAGAGTTACACACAAGGGCATTGCATTTAACGGTATGCTTTATAGTTGTGAAAAAGCAATAAAAGACTCTTGGTTTGCTCTAGCAAGATCCAACCAAAGAGGTACTTGGAAAGTTAGCGTTTCATACGATGTACGTGACGTTACAAATATTTATCTTCATGATGATGAGAAATTATTTGAGGTTTGTTCTCTCCTTGATCACCAAGAACGATATAAGAATAAATCGCTTGATGAAGTGAAAGATCTAAGAGAACGTGAAAGCCATGATGTTAAAAAATACAAACACTCTACTTTAGAAAATGAAGTGAACTTCTTGAGTGTAGTTGAAGATATTATTGAAGAATCGGTTAAAGAAGCAAACCAAAATCAGACTCCTCTTGAAAATACCAGTAAAGCCAAAAAGACTGGAGACATTCGTAAAAATCGGGCTAGTGAAAAAAATACTAATCGAAAAAAAGAAGTTTTTGCTTTGGATTCCGATCAAACAAAAACTGATAATTACCATTCAAGTGGCGATTTTGAAAAGGTTCAACCCAATAATAATTCTGAAGAAAATTACGATTTGCCTTCTGTGCGTGAAATGTTTCGAAAACGGAGGAGAGATAAATAAATGATAGAAGAAAACGATTCTCAAACCCTGGAATTAAAGTCTGGAAAAGTAGCAATACAAGCAAAATATCGAGAACAAGAGCTTGAAATGTATAAAGGAAATCCACTTATTGAGTGTTTACCTCCTATCTTGGATCAACAAGAGGCATTTGAACAATTAAGCTATGACCCCCCATACAATTCAAAAGAACGAGAGCTATCCGCCCAGTATCGTTATCATGCTTTGATGAATATGACACGTTTTTTTCAACCAGTTAGACAACATTTAGATTTACATGATCGTTTTTCTCGTTTTATTAGAAATGGCTACACAAGTAGGAACCCTCTTAAAAAACACCATGTAGAAGTATTGAATGAATTTCATAAAGTGTTAAAGGATAGAAAAGAAATTACGGATATACCTGATATTCGTTCTTTTGCTTCAAGCTTTACACTAATGGGGTTTTCAGGTATTGGAAAGACAACTGCAATAGAAAGGATTCTCTCAATATATCCTCAGTTAATCGTTCACGAAAACCCAATAAATATTATTCAAGTTGTTTGGCTAAAGTTAAATTGCCCCCACGATGGTTCATTAAAATCACTTTGTATGGATTTCTATCTAAAGATAGATAACCTTATCGGAACCAACTATCTTGAAAAATATGGACACAGAAGGAACTCAATAAGTTCCATGATTACTCGAATGGGACAAATTGCACGTCTCCATTGTATAGGCGCATTAATTATTGATGAAATTCAGCATTTACTAACATCCAACGCTAACGGTTCTGAGAAAATGATGAACTTCTTTGTGACGCTAGTTAATGAAATCGGAATACCTGTTATGATGATTGGAACTACAAAAGCAAGAGCAGTATTACAACGTGACTTTAGACAGGCAAGAAGGGGAAGCGGACAAGGTGATATGGTATGGGAGCAAATGAAGAAAAACGATGATTGGGATGTATTAATAGAATCCATGTGGGTATATCAATGGACGAATCATTATACTGAGCTAACATCAGACTTGAATGATACCTTATATGAAGAAAGTCAGGGGATTGTAGATATTGCGGTAAAACTGTTTGTTCTCTCTCAAGGAAGAGCGATACGAACAAATCAAGAGAAGATTACACCTGGACTGATCAGGAAGGTTAGTAAAGAAGAATTGCGTTTAGTTCAACCAATGTTAAAAGCCTTAAAATCAGGATTGAGAACTCACATTGAAAAGTATGAAGACATTATACCGATGGATGTTCAGGACCACTTAAGTAATCAATTGCCAGAAATTAATATGAAAGAAAAAATTCAAGCTAAAAAAGAAGCTCATGAAAAAAAGCGTCAAGCTCGAGATTTGTTTCTTAGCGAGCAAGTAATCAATGCTTTAATCTCGCTGGACTACGATGCTCCTAAAGTCGAGAAAGTTGTTAAAAGAGTGATGAAGAAATCCAGTGATCTAACTAAGCAAGAAGTCCTCAGTAAATCTATTGCTTTGTTAGAGGAAAAAACAAAAAAGAAAATTCCTAAGGAGAAACAAGAAAATCAGCTTAAGAAAATAGTGGATGGTGGTAAGAAAAACCATTCTTCCTCCTACCATAGTCTTGCTAGTAGGGGCTATATCAAAAAGCCTACAGAAGAATTTGTGTTTAACGAGGTTAAGGTATAATGCTAGGGTTTTTCCCAAAAATTCACGTTGACGAATTGATGTATAGTGTGTTTGCAAGGTACCATGTTCAATCAGGTAATACCGCCATTAAATTCACAACTGTTGATTTGTTTGGTAATAAATCTGCCTATTCAGTAGCAGATTTCCCGACAAATTTAGGCTATTTATATGAAAGAATAAAACACTTTAATGGTTCAGATGTTAGTGAATGGATCAACAAGCATTCAATGTATAATTACTACACCAATTTCGTACCATTAGAATTGAAGCGCACAATTTATCATTTAATGATCAATGATGCACGAGATACTAGTATAAAGACGAAAATAGGATTAACAATTAGCACCATCAAGCCTTTCTCTTACTTTCGGTATTGTTCCCAATGTGTAAATGAAGATATGGAACAATATGGGGAAACTTATTGGAGGATGACGCAACAACTTCCAAGTAGCTTTTATTGTCTTAAGCATGATGAACTGCTTATTGAAAGTGATGTTTTGATAAGAGGAATAAATAACCACGAGTTTATTCAAGCTACTCCTGATAACTGCAAAAATACAAAATCATCTATTATGGTTACTGACAAAACAAAGTACTGGTTAAAAGTAATCGCTGAAGAAACCCGAAAGCTTGCAACTATTTCTTTTGGATTTGATATTAAGGCATTGGTGTCTAAATATCATACTATCCTTCAAGTAAAAGGGTACAAAACTCCTAAAGGAAGAACTGATCAATTAAGGCTTTGCGAAGATTTTGAAAAACTGTTCGGAAAAGAGGTATTATCATTACTTCAATCAAAAGTAAATTATGAAAACGACAACTGTTGGTTGAAGGGTTTGGTAAGAAAGCACAGAAGTAGTTTTCATCCAATTCGTCACATGTTAATAATCTTATTTTTAGGGGAAACAATAGACTCAATTATACAGAGGCGCCGAGTTGTGTACCGCCCTTTTGGAGAAGCACCATATTTGTGTTTGAATAAAGCCTGTTCTCATTTTAAAAAGCGGGTTATCAAGGAGGTTAAAATTACAAAATGTACCAGCACAAGTAAACTTGTCGGAACGTTTGAGTGTAGTTGCGGATTTATATATTCAAGAAGTGGACCGGACATTGAGGAAAGTGATATATTCAAAATAGGCAGAGTTAAAGCGTTTGGTCACGTTTGGCAAAGACAGTTAGAAGAGTACGTTTTACGAGAAGGGAAGTCTTATCGAGAAACTGCTCGTCTATTGGATGTAACCCCCGGTACTGTAAAAAAATATTCTAAACCATCCGAGACACCAATCCATCTAGAACATGATGATAAGTCAAAAGAAAATGAACCTTATAGACAAAAGTGGTTAGTGCTAAGAAGAGAAAATCCGGGTTTATCAATCAGCGAAATTAGAAAATTAAACGTTGCTACTTACGCCTATTTGTACAGGCATGACAAAGAATGGTTAGATGAAAATTCTCCAGCGAAAAAGAAAGCTAAAAAAAATAATAATAGAATAAATTGGGACGAAAGAGACAAAGAGGTTAAAAGAGAAATTCAACTTGTAGTCAGTACCCTTTTAAAGAAGAAAAAACCAGTTAGGTTAACTGTTTCAAGAATAGGAAAAGCTATTAACAAATCATCGCTCTTGGTGAAGAAGTTACACAAAATGCATTTAACCAAAGAGTACATTGAAACTATAACGGAAAGTGTGGATGAGTTTCATATTAGAAAAGTTCATTGGGCAGTTGAAGAATTAAAAAAGCAGAATACCGAAGTAGCTAAATGGAGAATTATTAAGTTGGGTTGTCTCCCATCTTCAAAGGTTGTGCTTCAAGAAATTGAAAAGATGGTAACCAAAAATCACTATGAAAACCCATAAAGTTAACGGTGGAATGATAAAAAGGTGTCGATCACTTGATTGACATCTTTTTTTTAGAACTTGATAGGGTAAGATTTTTTTGTTAGATAGAAAGAAAATTCAGTCATTTTAATCAATAAGTAGGATAAAACTTTTTTGTAAAAGTCATGGAGAATTAAACGGAGGAATGCGAGTTGGATAATGATGAAAGGATAGAACTTTTTTGTGAACTAACAGTAACAACAAGTTATTTGGTAAAGGTCAACTAAATTAAAACGTTCCTAAGAGTAATTACTTTTAGGAACGTTTTTATATTCATGAACGTTTGTGTGGTGAAAAATTCTTTAACAGTCTCAGTAATCAATGATTATAGGGATTTCTTCCTATCTACTTGCTAATCTTGCAGTCTATAAGAAAAAGGCGTGATTCTGTTAGGGATTACGCCTTTTACTATTAAATTGAATAGATTATTGAAGTGCTTTATCTAAAGTGTCCAGGTTGTTACGCATCAGGCTAAAGTAATCTTCTTCATTTGCAATATCCTCATCCGTCAGGACTGAGAGATTATGAAGCCGTAGAGCCTCTGCGCCAATTTCTTTTTGCAGGCTCTTCGCAACCTTCGGCGTTACGTTTTGCTCAAATAGTACATATGATAAATTCTTTTCCTTTGCGGTATGAATGATTTCTTCTAATGCTTTTTGTGACGGTTCATTGGACGGTGAAAGGCCAGAAATCGCAATTTGATGGATTCCGTATCGCTCTTCCCAGTAGCCATAAGCTGCGTGTGAAACAATCATTTCAGGCTTATCTTTTGAATCAGTTAAGCTTTCGAAATCATTATCAAGCTTTTTAAGGTCTGCTTTTACTTCTTGAAAATTGGCTTCGAAATCCTCTTTTGCTTCAGGGTGTAGTTCAACTAAAGCATTTTTTATGTTTTCTGCAATTGCAATTGCTCTAACTGGATCCAGCCATACATGAGGATCTTTGTCCCCATGATGATGGTGTTCATCTTCTTCAGCATGCTCTTCCTCTTCAGAAGCTCCGTGGTCATCATGGTGTTCACCTTCTTCAGCATGTTCCCCATCTTCAGAAGTTCCTTGCTCTTCATGATGGTTATCTTTGTGCTCAATTGCTTCGATTCCGGTAGATGCTTCAAACATTTTTACATTATTTCCTTCAATTGAGTCAGCGATTGCCTCTGCATAGCTTTCCAACCCAAGACCGTTGTATATAAAACCATCGGCTTCAGCAATGCTTACCATGGTTTTTGTAGTAGGTTCATAGGTATGTGCGTCCGATCCAGGTGGCAGGATTGATTCCACGTCAACATGGTCGCCACCAATTTTTCTTGTGAAATCCTCAATAGGAAACAATGTGGTATAAACGATTAACTTTTCATCTGAATCGCTGTTTTCCATAGCTGTTGAACTAGCCTCATTGCTGCCACATGCTGCTAGAAGCAATACAACAATTAGCATTATCGATGCCATACTTCGGCGCTTGTACGTCATAATATCTCCCCCTTAGATATACATATAAATCATATTATCGTAATGGTTACGATTTGTAAAACGAAATTATTACGGTTTAAAATAAGAACAGTCTCGTATAAGACTGGACCTAGTAAAAGATTTAGGAAAAATGGAATAGGTGGAGCAAACGATCATTCTGGCTGAAGATGAGATCAACGAGGAGGCATTGAACTAGAATCTTTAAAACTAACACTTCTCATTTTTGCTAAATCTAGCAGCATTCTTTTGTTGTATTTTGTTACTAATTCATATACACTATAAATCGTAATCGATACGATTTGTGGAGTGGTGGATATGTATAATTGGATTATTATAGGTGGAGGCATACATGGTTGTACGATTGCAGCAACACTTTTGAAAAGCGGGAAAGTCAAAAAGGAAGAGCTTCTTATGATTGATCCTCATTCAGTTCCGCTTGCAAGATGGAAAGAGAGAACAGGGCGTATTCAAATGCCTTTTCTTAGGTCTCCATCTGTACATCATATTGATGTTCCTCCATTCAGTCTGGAGAAATATGCAAAGGAAAAATCGTATACGAATCCTTTTTATGGCTATTATGATCGCCCGGCACTAAATCTTTTTAATGAACATGCAGATTCAGTCTTACGTGAAGTCGGCCTTCAAGAGGTTTGGTGTAGCAGTAAGGTTGTAAATGTTGCGAAAGAAGGTCCATATTGGGAGATTGAAACAGAAGATGGACGCATTTATTTTGCAAAGAACTGCGTGATTGCAATAGGAAACAATGATCTTGCCTATCCGGACTGGGGAGATAAATTGAAAAATGCCTGGCACCTTTTTGACTCTCGTCTTGATATGGAGAAAATTACTCCTCCGATTGCCATCGTTGGGGGGTGGCATAACAGCAGCACACGCAGCCATTTCAATGGCCTACCGGTTTCCAGGCAAAGTAAGTCTTATTACGCGGCATCCGTTCAGAGTGCATAATTTCGACAGTGATCCTGGCTGGATTGGTCCAAAATATTTAAACGGTTATGAGAAGGTAGCGTGCTATAGAAGAAGACGGAGAATGATCAAGGAAGCACGTCATCGGGGATCCATCCCTTCCGAACCCCATCAGAAATTGAACTGTTTGGAGAAACAGGGGTCCCTTTCAATAATCCAAAGCAATGTGACATCTGTTTGTTGGAAGTCCAATGCACTTTTTATAACTGAAGGGAGCATGATGCCTGCAACAACGCTTTTTGCCACAGGATTTCAAGCAAAGATGCCTCAGCAGAAGTGGCTGCAAAACCTCATCGAAAAGGAAGTGCTTCCATGTGCAGCGTGTGGCTATCCAATTGTAGAAAAGACGCTGGAATGGAGCTCACGTTTGTTTGTTTCAGGACCTCTTGCTGAGCTTGAAATCGGTCCTGGCTCACGAAATATCATAGGGGCGAGGAAAGCAGCTGAACGCATTGCAAAAAGTATATGAATTAAATCGTAATTATTTTGATTTAAAGGAGTGGATATGCATGGGGAAAATCCCTGTTACTGTTCTGAGCGGATATTTAGGTGCAGGAAAAACAACGCTCCTAAACCACATTCTCGCAAACAGAGAGCAGAGAAGAATAGCAGTCATTGTAAACGATATGAGTGAAATCAACATAGATGCAGAATTAATCAAAAATGGCTTTTCTAGAACAGATGAAAAATTAGTCCAGCTACAAAATGGATGTATTTGTTGCACCCTAAGAGAAGACCTGATTCTTGAAGTGAAAAAGCTGATGGAAGCAGGGGAAATTGATTATATTGTGATTGAGTCTACTGGTATTTCAGAGCCCATTCCAGTGGCACAGACATTTACATATATGGATGAGGAACTTGGCATCGACCTCAGTGAGACGTGCAGACTGGATACGATGGTGACGGTTGTTGATGGAAACCGGTTCTGGCATGATTATCATTCCCGTCACTCGTTGCTAGACCGCAAAGAAGGTGCCGATCAGAGTGATGAACGTGATGTTGTTGATTTGCTTGTTGATCAGATTGAATTTGCGAATATACTCCTTCTTAATAAAACGGACTTAATGGAACAAGAAGAAATAGAAAAATTAACTTCGATTCTAAACACACTGAATCCTGATGCTCTGATTAAGACCAGCACCTATGGAAACGTGCATCTTAATCAAATACTCAACACTAACCTGTTTGATTTTGAACAGGCAAGTCAAAGTGCAGGCTGGATCAAGGAGTTGAATGAAGAACATACTCCTGAAACAGAAGAATACGGGATTTCATCATTTGTATACCGCAGAAAACGGCCTTTTCATCCTGAAAGGTGGATGGCATGGCTTGAGCAATGGCCTAGAGATGTTGTTCGGGCAAAAGGCTTTTTCTGGCTCGCTACCCGGAATGATATCACTGGCTTGCTTTCCCAAGCAGGACCATCGCTTAGCATTGAATCTGCTGGTAAATGGGTTGCTACCTCTTCAGCTAATGAGCAAAAGGAAGCCATGAGAGATGATCCTGATCTTCTTGAACGTTGGGATGACCTTTACGGGGATCGTCTGACCGAACTTGTGATGATTGGTCTTCACCTCGACCAGGAGCAAATTGAACAGTCACTTGACCAATGCCTTCTAACAGATGAAGAAATGAAGCAGGATTGGTCTTTACTTTTAGATCCATTGCCAGAATACCAATAAGAAAGGAAGATAAATATGGCGAAGAAATCAAAAGTCGCAAAAGAAAAGAAGCGTCAGGAGCTTGTTCAGAAGTATGCGGAGCTCAGAAAGGAATTAAAAGCAAAGGGGGACTATGAGGCTCTTCGTAAGCTTCCGCGCGATTCTTCACCAACGCGCTTAACCAACCGCTGTGAAGTAACAGGAAGACCGAAAGCTCATCTTAGAAAGTTCAAAATGTCGCGGATCGCATTTAGGGAGTATGCGCACAAAGGGCAGATTCCTGGAGTGAAAAAGTCTAGCTGGTAAAAGGCGGGTGAAGCGAGGTGAGAGTAAACGAGCATCTGCTTAGGATTATTGTTAGGGATGCTATAGCTAAACTCCCTAGGCAAGAAAGAGAGCTGTATGAGTGGATTGATAAATTGGAAACATCCCTTATCTCAAAAAGTGATTCCCCTGGCGCTTATTTAAATCTGCTTCAAAAGCATAGTCCTTATCATGAAGCAGGGGCATTCTTTCATATGAACCCATCAAAAGTAAGGAAAATCATGCAGCGGGTAGAAGTCTATCTCTCTGATCAGGTGGAGGAAAAAATCATCACGAAAAAATGGTTGGAAGCTCCTTCCTATCACTCTAATCGAAAAAAGTTTACGCTTTACATTTAATATGTACAGCGATTGACAGCTTGATCACTTTTGACGAGTGCCCAGTTGATGTTTGTGTTATAAGGTGAATAATCAAATAGCTATCGAACGTTTTTGCGCGTGTCATTATGATACGCGCGTTTTTAAAAATGAAATAACAAATTGAATTCCAACAATCATGTTCGTTTAACAATGTTTATAAGGAAGTCTTTATAAAGTACCTCTTTCTCTTTAATACTTCTGGACATGCTTGAATAGGATGTTACGAAGGAGGGGACGGAGATGAGCATTTATTTTAGTTATATCTTGTTAGGTTTATCACTATCTGCGCCTGTAGGTCCGATTAATGCTGCACAGATGAACAAAGGAATTCGGTATGGTTTTTTGAATGCGTGGTTTGTTGGAATAGGTGCGATGGTTGCAGATGCAATCTTCATGCTGCTGATTTACATAGGGATCGGACATATTGTGGATTCTCCATTTATGAAAACGTTCCTCTGGCTGTTTGGATTCTTCGTGTTAAGTTATACAGGTGTTGAAAGCATTGTGAAGTCGAGAGTTCAAAAGAATAGGAGTGGCACAAAGAGTGAAACGAAGGGGAAGTCTTTTCGAACAGGGTTCTTTATGGCCTTTTCAAACCCATTGAACATCTTATTCTGGCTAGGTATTTACGGATCCATCCTTGCTCAGAACGCAAATAACTTAGGCACTTATCATTTCTTGATCTATAGCACGGGTATCTTTATTGGAATCACAATATGGGATTTAACAATGGCGAGTATTGCATCAGGGGCAAGAAGGCTCCTAAACCCTTCTATGCTTCGGATGATATCGATTCTCTCGGGAATCGTGCTTATTGCATTTGGATTGTATTTTGGAAAGCAAGCGATGACTATGCTCCTTAGTTAGACAGACACCTAATGAACATTCTCTCAATAGGATACCGTGTGTAGCTATTGGGAGGGATGTTGATGTTATTTACAAAGAGTATGATAGATGAGAATAGTGAAGCGTTGGAGGGTTGGAATGTGTTAGCCTACCAACAATTTTCAGATATGATGTGCAATGAATCTGAACCCTATCCATGTGTTCCTGGGAAAATGGGCTTTATCGATAACTCTCTCAGGTTTGGGTTTGCGGATCCTCCATGGGAAGAGCATGCTTCTAGGCAACTTGCGGCCATTTTAAAGGAGTATGGGGAAATTTCACGGGAAACAGGGAAGTACGCTTCTTTAGTCGTGTTCTTTGAGGCTGATCATCAAGATGGCAAGAGTATTGAGGATTATCAGGATACGTTTTGGACGTTATTAAACGACGTCCATCAACTAGACGAAAAACCATGGCCTGAAGACATACCGACAGACCCACATAACCAGGCATGGGAGTTTTGTTTTGACGGTGAACCCTATTTTGTATTTTGTGCGACACCCGCTCATCGCGTGCGAAAGAGTCGAAGCTTTCCTTATTTTATGCTTGCTTTCCAACCGAGGTGGGTTTTTGAAGAAATCAATGCTTCAACATCTCTCGGGCAAAAGTTAAAGAAGGTCATCAGAAACAGGCTGGTTAAATACGATGGCAAGAAGCCTCACCCTGCTTTAAAGTGGTATGGACAGCAAGATAATTATGAATGGAAGCAGTATTTTCTCGATGAGGAAGACACGACTCTATCTAAGTGTCCTTTCATGGCAATGAAGAACAAGATAAAGAACTTGCATCCTTAATGCTTTCTTTTTAGTTTAATGACAGTCGCTAACGCGATGAGTACAATAAATCCAATACTTACAAAGAAACCAGGCCTGCTAACCTTATCGAACAATGTGCCGGTGATTGCGAAGGCAATAAATGTAAAAGCAACCCATATACCGATCGTGCTTTTTAACGATTGATCCATAAGCTTTCGGAAAGACAACAAAATAAACATCCAGTTGTATAAAAGCATAAGTCCAGCAGCAGTGGTAAAATATTCGAAAATCTTTCCGGGTACTAAAAGCGCGATGATGATCGAGATCGCAACTACGATACACGTGAGAATGAAAGCGGGAAGGGGAACTTTCTCCTTCTCACTTTGCGCAAAAAGCTTCGGTGCGTCTCCTTCTTCCGCAAGTGTCAAGAGCATCGTCGTAACAGCATAAAGAGAAGCTACCATCGTTGAGAATCCTGCGATGACTAGGATGCTATTAAAGATGTGCGGGACGAAAACAGGAAGCTTATATGAGATTAATACCGTTAGAAAAGGACTCTCATCTGGCGTGATCGCAGAGGATGAAGTCAGTTTTAATACAAAATAAAATGATAATAGGTAGAGGGAAGTCAGCACGAGTAACATGATATTTCCGGATTTCTGTGCATCTTTAGGGTCTTTTAAGTGTTCAGCCATGAGTCCCATAATTTCAATTCCACCAAAGGCATAAAACGCATAAAG
This sequence comes from Anaerobacillus sp. ABA4_114, assembly GCF_056159065.1. Lineage (NCBI taxonomy): Bacteria > Bacillati > Bacillota > Bacilli > Caryophanales > Bacillaceae > Anaerobacillus > Anaerobacillus sp. ABA4_114. The sequence goes on along the minus strand of NZ_JBSWUM010000001.1, from coordinate 3,995,416 downwards.
AAGAGCGGTCCATAACCCGATCCCGCTTTGTGGGAATAAGTCAGTCAGCGGAGAAGAGGAAGGAGTTGCTCGTTCAAGGGGATCGATCAGCCCGCTTATGACTGCGATCGAAATGATGAGAAACATGGCGATCGCTGCTACTTTCATAATTCCAAATACATTTTCCAATTGTTCGACTTTGTGAACGCCCATGAGGATGATTGAAAGCCCGGCGATGGCAAAGATCGTTGCGAAAATCCATAGCGGAGTATTCGGAAACCAGTACTGTGCAAAGATCGAGAGAGCCGTTAACTGACTACCCATGATCAGCATTTCAGATGACCAGTATACCCACCCGTTACTAAATCCTGCCCAATCTCCAAATGCATGTTTCGCATAGGTACGGAATGAACCTTTAACAGGGTGGTGAGCGGTTAATTTCGCAAGGGCCTGAAAGACAAACCATGTCCCTAGCCCTGCGATTGCGTATGCGATCAAGATGGCATTATCCGCTTTCTGAATCGCAATACTAGAACCAAGGAAATAACCTGTTCCGATAATGCATCCGACGCCGATCAAAGAAAGCTGCCACCATTGAAGATTTTCAGATTTTGTAGTTTTTCTCATGACCCATTCTCCCCGTTCATAGTTAGTCTTAGTGTGAGAAGGAAAGCAATGGAATATGTGTTCTTAACCGTTTTGGGATGGTTTTATATGGTGAGGAGATAGTAATAAAGTAAATCTTTTAAAAGGAGATTGCTTTATTATGAATTTATCCCCAAATTGTTGGAATGAATATAGCGAGTTAAAAAGTGTCATCGTTTGTTCCCCGTCTTCTCTAGATGTACCAGATAAGAAAATAGCTTCTTATATTCAGTGGGAAGCTCCTGTTAACCATGAAAAGGCATGTGAACATCACGAAAACATGGTAAGTGGGCTAAGAGATTCTGGAGTCAATGTAGTGAAGTATGATGCGTTTTTATCACAAAAAGATCTAGCTTTTCATAAGCAGTTGATCAATCGAGTCTTTGTGCGAGACCTTGGCTGCGTCTTTGGCAATCATATTTTACCAGGTGAGGCTGGTACGACGATGAGGAAGCCGGAATACGTGACATCACACCTACTCTTCCAACAATGGTTCGATGAAAATACATTTTCCATCAAAGGAAACAACGATTGTAAAGCATTAGAATTTGGAGATGTGATGATTGTAAATAAAGATGCTGTATTCATTAATTCTGGAGTGCGGACAAGTATCGATAGCATCGAAGCGATCAAAGAGCAGGTCTTCGAAGCAGGTTTTTCAGAAATTGGCGTCATCGATCTGCCAAGAAGAGCAGATACGCTTCACTTGGATATGAATTGCAACGCAGTGGGACCAGATGTATATCTTGCTAAGAGCTACATGAGATTTTTTCCTGTGAAAGTCTTGTTACAAGGGTCGTCTAAGTACATGATGATGGATGCGTTTTTAAATCGTCACGGATGTGAAGTTGTCTGGACGGATGAAATCACCCATACGTTAGCTGATATTAACTTCTTGAATCTAAATCCAGAAACACTCTTGATCAGTACAAAAGCTAACAAGAAAATCTTTAAAAGCCACCCAAAGTTAAAAAAGATGAAATTAGTAGAAGTAAATGTAGGTGAACTCGAAAAAGGTGGGGGCGGTATTCGCTGTATGACGCTACCGATCGAAAGACGATAAGACAGAAGAAGGGTTATTCTTCTGTTTTTTTATTTTGCTCATATATTTTAGTGGACGTGGTATGAGCTTGCCCTATAAAAAGGAGGCAGATTGATGTTTTCCTTATTAACGAACCTTTTTCTTGTTGGCATCAGTGGTTTACTTGTTGGAGCAGCTGTAGGCAGAGGAGCGTATCGTCATTATTCACATAGAATGGAAGAACTTTATTTACTGTGTGGTGGCATGCTGATCGGGGTCATCGTATTTGAATTGATTCCTGAAAGCATGCATTCATTTGAGCCGATGGGCATTCTTTTAGGGGCATTGTTGTCTTTCTTATTGTTCGTATTGATTGAAGCAAGCTTTCATAATCGGCTTGTACATAATAAATATGTGCCTGTTATTGCATTTGTATTTGCTCTCCTTTCACATAGTATTCCAGTTGGAGTTGCGATTGGTATCAATGGAGATGGAGGGGAATTCGGAGGGGTGTTACTGTTAGCACTCTTCATTCATCATATCCCTGAAGGTGTCGCATTAGTTTTGTTCATGGCTATTTCAGGATTAAAGAGTAGGTATTCGATCTTAGCAGCTGCATTGATTTCCTTCGCGTTGGTTTTATCTGCAGCTCTTGGTACACATGTTGCGCCTTCTTATACCGTTAACGGATTTCTTACAGGTGTTGCGATCGGGTCACTTTCTTATGTGGCTTGGTACGAGATCATTTTAAAGGTAAAAGGACGTGTCTTCCTCAGAACTTTATTTTTATATATCTCAATGGGCATACTTATAATCGTTACATATATGAAGATCGTTCATAAACTTTTTTGACAAATCGCAAAAGAATCAGTAAAATTATAAACATCATATATGAACACATGCTCATATATAGAATATAATGACATAAGGTTCCTAATAGAGGAGTGGAAAGCGAGATGAAAGAGTATCGCTTAAAAGGCTTATCGTGCCCAAATTGTGCTTCAGATATGGAGCAACAAATTCAAAAATTAGATTACGGAAAATCGGCTCAAATTCAGTACAACTCGGGAAAGATTCAACTTGATGAGAAGATCGATCTCAAAAAGGTGAAAAAGATTTTAGCAACCGATAATGCTTCGTTACTAACTGAAGAAGATGAGCATGGTCACAGCCATCCATCATCGATTAAAGTCTATCTTGGAATTGCTACTGGTGTGTTTATTCTTGCACTTCTAGTGGATGGAATGACTAGTTTTACAGCTGTACCATTTTACATTACCGCAATTATACTAAGTGGTTATCAAACATTTATTAAAGGGTTAAAAAACCTTGTTCGATTGAAATTTAATATAGAAACCTTGATGACGATCGCATTGGTCGGTGCTGTTGCGATTGGAGAATGGAGAGAGGGTACCCTCGTTGCCATTCTGTTTGGTTTAAACGAATACTTAGAAGGATTAGGCATGCAAAAAGCTAGAAAATCCATGGCTTCACTACTTAAAATCGCACCAAAAGAGGCAGTTATCATTCGTAAGGGCTCTGAAGAAACAATTCCGATTTCTAATCTAAGTGTAAATGACTTGGTACTCGTGAGGTCAGGTGAAAAGATTCCCTCTGATGGTGTGATCGAAACTGGAAACAGCTCGGTCAATGAAGCAGCGATTACAGGAGAGGCCATGCCCGTTGAAAAAGCCGTTGGAGAAAGTGTATTCGGAGGAAGTATTAACAATGAAGGTGTTCTACGAATTAGAATTACAAAGGCGTACAAAGATTCCTCTCTTGCGAAGATTCTTCATCTTGTAGAAGAAGCTCAGGAAACGAAGACGCCGACAGAACAATTTATTAATCGTTTTTCTAAATACTATACCCCGTTGATCATGATCATTTCAGCACTTGTCATGATTGTTCCACCCGTTTTCTTCAATGCAAGTTTTGGCGAGTGGTTCTATCAAGGATTAGCCGTATTAATTGTTGGGTGCCCGTGTGCATTGATCTTATCTTCTCCTATCGCAAACATATCTGGAATAACGAGAAATGCTCGAAATGGCATTCTTATAAAAGGGTCCGTTCATTTGGAGCAGCTTGGTATGATCGATACGTTAGCGTTTGATAAAACGGGGACGCTGACGAAGGGAACACCATATGTTGAAAGAGTTGAGACATTTGATCACGCAAACTTCCTCACGGTTGCTGCAGCCATCGAAAAGCATTCTTCACATCCTTTAGCAAAAGCGATCATGAATAAGGTGAGTGAGTTCCCTTATCGAGAAAAAGAAGCAGAAGAACTAGAAGCAGTTGCAGGTCAAGGAATCGTGGCAAAGATCGATGGGAAACGTTATCGAATTGGAAATGAGAAGAGTGTGGAGGGGGCAGCTATCGATGAGAGTGTTCAGTCTCTCATCACGTCTATGAAGGAAGACGGGTTAACCTTAGTGCTGGTTGCAGATGATACAACGATCTTAGGGATGTTCGGGATTTCAGATGAGATTAGAGAAGAAAGCGAATCAGTGATGAGTGCGCTTCATTCTATAGGAATAAAAAATACAGTGATGCTGACTGGTGATCATCAAAAGACGGCAGAGAAGGTTACAAAACGAGTTGGCGTGCGTTCTTACTATGCAGGTTTGATGCCTGAAGATAAAGTAGAGAAAGTAAAGGAGCTAACAAAGAACGGTAACGTTGCGATGGTTGGAGATGGTATTAACGATGCTCCTGCTCTAGCGACAGCTGACTTAGGCATTGCTATGGGGAAAGGGACCGATAGTGCGATTGAAACAGCAGACATCGTGCTGATGCAAGATCACCTCGGTAAGTTACCTGAAGCAATCGGAATTGCAAAGCGAGTCAATCGTACCATCCGGTTCAATATCACTTTAGCTCTTGGCTTAAAGCTTGTTGCATTGCTCTTAACGATTCCTGGTCTCCTTACGCTTTGGATCGCTATCCTATCAGATATGGGTGCAACCATCCTTGTCACATTGATTAGTTTAACCATTTTATGGAACAAGAAAGAAAAGAAATCTGATGGAAAGCCTTACCCAGAGCTACAGCATTCATAAACGGAAACCCCTGGTCACGTGCTAGGGGTTTTTAAATTCGAAGAAATGAAAAATTTGTACCCTTTTCACATTAGGGGCTTGTGTCGTTGGTTATACAATTCTACTATTAGGATATGACACTTATGTCATGATCCATAAAGGATGGGAAGGGGAACACATCATGTACAATATTTTTTATCAGTCTCACGCAGGTTCATGGGCAATTCTTGTGCTTTTGCTATTCGTTAGCTTTTTTGCCTACAAGCAGAACATTTCAATTATGATTCAAAGACTCTTTTATCTCATAATGATTATTTCTGGTGCAGGAATGATCGTTCTACAATTTACAATGGGGTCATTTCCAATTCTCTATATTTTCAAAGGAATCGTTGCGATCGCTCTAATCGGAGTGATGGAGATCATCGTAGGGAAACGAAAGCGGTCAGAATCCACCAAAACACAATGGATTCTATTTGTAGTATTGCTTCTTATCGTACTCTTGATCGGATATGATGTAATAAGCTTCTAACCTAAAAACGACGTCCAATTAGGACGTCGTTTTTTTATTCCCAAGGCCGTTTTGTTGTTAATAGTCCAGCAAGTTCTTTACTTGCCTGACGATGTTCTCGTCTTTTTTCAGCTCGTGCGGGAGCGGTGTTATGAAGATTTTTTTCTTCTTCTGTTTCAGGGATAATCTGCGGTACTTCTAAAGGACGCTTATTTTCATCAAGAGCAACAAATGTCAAAAACGCAGTAGCAGCAATTTTTCTTTCTCCTGACAAAAGGTGTTCCGCAATCACCTTCACAAAAACCTCCATCGAGGATTTTCCGGTATAAGAAACATAAGCCTCTAGACAGACGGAGTCATCGGGTGTAATGGGATGTAGGAAATCAACAGAGTCGGTCGAGGCTGTTACCACTTCACTTCTGCAAAGTCTCATAGCTGCAATAGACGCAAGGTCATCGATATCACGCATCAACTGACCACCGAATAGTGTGTTGTGATTGTTTGTCGCTTCTGGGAACACGTGGCTCGTTTTTACCACAAGCGTTTCTGTGATGTATCTTTTTTCCATGTTGTCCTCTCCTTTTCGTGCAAAATAACTAGTCTAACTTTACTATGCCCTTCAACACTTTGAAGAAAACATGTGATGAAAGATTAGGTTATACATTCATGAAATTCGTTTATGCTGGGAATTTTAATGGAAAGGAGGTTTGTTGAATGAGAATTTTGTTTCTTACTATAATCGCGCTAAATGTCCTGTGGTCTCCGACTTATGCAGAGAGCGGGGGGCGTTCTGAACTTGCGATCGTAATCGATGATTTTGGAAATAATATGGGTGGAACAGAGGAAATGCTTGAACTTCCTGTACCATTAACGGTTGCAATCATGCCTTTTCTTTCAACTACAAAAGAAGATGCCAAATTAGCTCACAAAAAGGGGCATGAAGTGATTGTACATATTCCTATGGAACCACTAAGAGGAAAGTCGAGCTGGCTTGGACCAGGTGCGATAACAACGAACCTCAGTAATAAAGAAATAAGAAAAAGAATTTCGCGTGCGATCGACGATGTTCCATATGCGGTTGGGATGAATCATCATATGGGATCAAAAGCAACCGCAGATGAACGCGTAATGAGAATCGTGTTGGATGTTTGTAGGGAAAGAGGGTTGTATTATCTCGATAGTAAAACAACGGATAAAAGCGTTATTCCAAAGTTAGCGAACGAAATAGGAGTCCCTTATCTCGAGAATGAACTGTTCTTCGATGATATTTATACGATCAGTCACATGAGTAAGAAAGCAAGAGAGCTTGAGAAGCTTCTTAATGACGACGAAAACCATATCGCGATAGGACACGTAGGGATAGCTGGGAAGAAGATGGTTCAAGTGTTAAACGAATACATCCCTATCTACCAATCAGACGCAACGATCGTCCCTTTATCTGAATTAATTCCAAGCTTTGATATGATCGATAAGCAAGTTCCGTAACGATAGTTTGGATTTTAAACTGATCTAATGACGTAAACGCATCGTTAGCTATGAAAACATTAAATGAGGTGCATAATGTGAATCGTAGAGTAGAATGGGGTCTTTTGGCAGGGCGGTTAATATTAGGAGTGATCATGTTTGCTCATGGAATCCAGAAACTCGCTGGCATGGATAATACGGTTGCACTATTTGAAAAGATTGGACAACCTGCTTGGCTTGCTTATTTTACTGCTATCGTTGAAGCAGCAGGTGGGGCCGCACTTATCCTTGGTGTTTTCGTTGTTCCTTCTGCAATCATTCTAGGATTGACGATGCTTGGAGCAATCGTCCTTGCGAAGCTTCAGATGGGGTTGATTGGCGGGTTTGAGTTTCCATTATCATTACTAGGGCTGTCTATTATTTTAGCTGTAACAGGAAGTAGGAAATTTTCGATAGCTGAGATCATAACGAATGAGAAATCATAGCATTCAATCAAACGTTTGTTTAACAGAATAGTGTTCATAAAGAAAGCGTCCGGAATGTGCCCGGACGCTTGTCTTTTATGGAATGTCGTGGCCCATAGAGCTAGTGAGGATGTCAAACCATTGGTCACGTGTTAAGGATAACGAAAGCGCACCAATCGCACTATCGATGCGATGCGTTTTACCTGATCCAACGATCGGCATAATGTCCGCTGGATGGTTAAGAAGCCAAGCATAAAGGACTTGGTCGATTCCCTCCGCACCAATTTCTGAAGCAACCTTTTCTAATGTCTGGCGTAAACGAGCTGCCTTTTCGTCAGTTGCGCTAAATACGTTTCCTCCAGCAAGAGGAGACCAAGCCATCGGTTTTACGCGCTTTTCCTGACATAAGTTAAGAGTGCCATCTTCAAAGTTTTCCAGGTTATATGCCGACAGTTCGATCTGATTCGTGATGAGTGGTTGATCGACATAAGATTGAAGCATGTTGAACTGATGTTGCTTAAAGTTCGATACACCGAAATGGCGTACCTTTCCGTCTCTTTGGAGAGTAGAGAAGGCTTCTGCTACTTGTTCAGGGTCCATAAACGGATCGGGCCGATGAATAAGGAGCGCATCGATATAGTCAGTGCCAAGAGACTTCAGTGATTGCTCTGCTGAAGCAATGATATGTTCTTTGCTCGTGTTGTAAATATGAGATGTATGAGAAGGGCGGTTTGGAGATTCGAGAACGATGCCGCACTTTGTTACGATCTCCATCTCTTGTCTTAAAGACGGCTTAAGAGCTGTCGCCTTACCGAATAGTTCTTCACACTCGTAACTACCATATATGTCTGCATGGTCAAAAGTAGTGATCCCACGTTCAAGGTTGTGTTCAATTAGGGCTAACGTTTCTTCGCTCGACTGATCCCAGTCTGAAAGACGCCATAGTCCGTGAATAATACGTGAAAAAGATAGATCTTCGCCTAGATTAACGCGCTGCATAGATAAACCTCCTGAATGAGCTATAGTTCGTACACCTACTATCATAGAAAAATACAAGCGTTTGCACAACTATAATGAACTAACACTTTCATTGAAAATGCTTCTCATTATCAACTATGGATGATATAATAAGTTAAAATTTAGACGAGAGGTGAGATGATGGTAGAAACTATACAGCTGTTATTGTTTTTCATGATTCTAATTGCATCGTTTGCTACATTTGCATTCATTCTGAGATCGGAAGCCAAAAAGAGTGGATATTCACGAAATAGAAGCACGCGACTTATAGAAAAAGTACCTCACCTAACAATTAAAAAAGGCTATTGACTTTTTAATTGATAAAGATTATCATTATCACATAAGGAAATGAAAATGAATTGTGTTCCCCGACATTGTTCATTTCAAAGAAGAAGAGAAGTTCCCCCTTCAAATAGCTGCCTGCACCGGTAGCTATTTTACTTAGTTGCGATACATTCACCTTTTATATCTTGACGCTGCTTCTGCAGGGTCTTTTTTCTTTTGGGTTGTGACAACTTATCAAACGTTAGATAGGAAAAGTTGTGCAAAGGAATACATATCACGTATGCTATAGGTGGGCTTTATTAAGTATGCTGCCATATAGATTAGACCATTATATCGTTTAAGAGAGGTTACACGAATGAGTTACGAAAATAAGAAAGAGTACTTATTGTTTGGTGCCTGGGCCACTGCAGTAATGGCTATGGCTGGAAGCTTGTACTTCTCAGAAATCCTGGGGTATGAACCATGTGTGTTATGTTGGTATCAACGCATCTTGATGTATCCTCTAGTGATCGTACTTGGAATAGCAGCTGTAAAGAAAGATGCAGGACAATGGCTGTATGTTCTTCCTATTTCGCTTATCGGGGTTTGCGTTTCGTTCTATCATTACTTGATTCAGAAAACAACCTTCTTCGCTGAGTCCTCTCCGGCATGTGGAAGAGTTCCGTGTACTGGTGAATATATTAACGCATTCGGATTTATTACAATCCCGTTCTTAGCTTTAACTGGGTTTACCATTATTAGTGTTATTATGGTCGTATTGGCTATGCAGAAGAAGGAGGAAGGAAAATAATGAAAAAAATCATCATATTCCTTGGAATCATCATCGTATTATTCGGTGCCTTAGCTTTCATTACAAGCTATTCCAATAGTGAGAAGAGTGAAGACAACCCTTATGGAAAAGATTCATTAGAGCAAGGAACGATCGATCAGCTAGATGATCCTTTGTACCAAAATCAAATCCTACCTGAAGAATTAGATGAAAAGCTTTCGAATGAAGAAGACGTATTTGTTTATTTCTATAGTCCTGATTGTGTGCATTGTCAAAATACATCACCTGTATTAGTACCTCTTGCAGAAGACATGGGCATCGACCTTAAGAAATATAACATCCTAGAATTCGAACAAGGTTGGAACGACTACAGAATCGAAAGCACACCTACCGTGGTTAAATTCGAAAATGGTGAGGAAGTCGATCGCATTGTAGGTTCACAGCCTGAGGAAAACTTTAAGACATGGATCGAATCAAATAAATAAAGTGTTAGACTGTCGATACGTTCGGCGGTCTTTTTTTGTGTTTTGCTCTAACTATTGATCGTCATCATAGCTTGTTTACTTTTTGCATAGAAATGAGGTAGTAAGGGAGTGGTTTTCGATGGGTCTTTTACATGAGTTCCGACAGTTTGCAATTAGAGGTAGTGCAGCTGATATGGGAATAGGAATGGTCCTTGGTGCGGCTTTTAGCAGCTTTATAGACTCGCTCGTGACTGATATCATCCTTCCGCCAATAGGTCTCTTACTAGCGAGAATCAATTTCTCTGAGTTATATATAAGCTTGAACGGGCATACCTACTCTTCCTTAGCGGATGCTAGAGAAGCTGGCGCCGCAACGATCAACTATGGGTTGTTTTTATCTACTGGTCTTCGTTTCCTCATTATTTTCTTCGCCGTGTTTCTTGTTGTACGGCAGCTTAATCGATGGCGAAAACCAGGACAAGATCCAATGAACGCGATGACACGCAAAGAGTGTCCTCTTTGTTGTACTGCGATCCCCTCGAAAGCCATTATTTGTCCAAACTGTTCAAGCTCATTGCGGGAAGAGCAACACGAACGCTATACACCGAAAGTTTCATTCAGAAAATAGGGAGAATCTTGATCGTTCACAGGTGAATCACTGCTGGTGATATACTAGTAGTACACGATAACTTGTGAAAGATGAGGTTTTGATCATGGTAGGATGTATGTTGATTCATGGATTTACTGGTGCTCCATATGAGGTAGAACCTCTTGCAGATTACCTTAGAGAAAATACCGAATGGAAAATTTCTGTTCCTACGTTACCAGGCCATGGAGAGTACGAAACATTACATGGCGTCTCCTTTCAGGAATGGATCGATACAGCGGAAGAAAAGCTTAAAGAGCTCCTAGAAACATGTGACACCGTTTATCTCGTAGGGTTCTCGATGGGCGGAGTGTTAGCAGGATATCTTGCTACAGCATACAAAGTTGAGAAACTTGTATTGTTGAGTGCAGCCTATCGCTACATCCATCCCGTTCAGATGGTAAAAGATATCGGCAGAATGGTGTTAGATACGAGCAGAGGGCAAATTAGCCAAAATGAACTTTACATTCGTTATAAAGAGAAACTTAAAGTAACGCCATTCCAAGCATCCCTTCAATTCAGAAAGCTCGTTCAGAAATTAAGACCCTCATTTCGCGATGTAAAGGTACCTACCTTGATCCTGCAAGGGAAGCTCGATAGTATGGTTCCTTATAAAACAGCACATACCATTTACCAGACGATCGGTTCAAAACAAAAGCAATTTCACGTGATGGATTGTTCACGCCACCTAATCTGTCATGGTGATGATCGCGATGATGTTATTCAAAAAGTGTATCAGTTCTTAACAAATGGAACGGACCAGTCTCAACATACGCTTGCTCCTTCTTAGGGTCTCGTTATAAAAAGGAGAAGGAACTTATGTTAAATTCCGAGATAACGCCTATAAGGTTTGCTACATATGCAAAAAGATTAGTGAATCGCTTGAAGACTCCTGCACTACGAGGGGTTATCCTAACAGGCAGTTTTGCCAGGGGAGAAGCGGGTCCGAAATCAGACTTAGATGTATGGTGCTTCTATCATAAAGAAGTGATGAAGCCACTTTATCTACCTCAGCTTCCTGGAGTTCCAGTCCATCTCAGAAGCATGACGATTGAAGAATACGAGCTAACGATGAGTGGAGAAAAAGATGTGGTAGCTCCATATTTCGAGCAGCTTGTTTTATATGGCGATACGCCTTTTCAATTACCAAAGAAAGAGTCCATTCAATCAGGTAAGATCAATTTGTTACATTCGATTGAATCCAGGCTGAATACGAGCGCTACAAATGAGGAGATGTATGATCTTCTCAACGGTGTTATGTATGTGATGCGAATCGAACGATATTTATCCATGTTGGAATATCCGCTGACGATTTCAGACTTGTATTCAACTGAACAGGATAAAACGAATCGCAAGTTGGTCGAATGCTTTTCTACTTGTTTGTTAGGTGACGAGATTCAAGATTCAGCTCACATACTCTCGTTGCTTAAGGAATTCGTTATGAAAAGAAGTGAATGAGCAGGACTAATAGAGAAAGAGGTCGAAGGCATTACTTATCTTTTTATAAAGGCAGGTAGAGAGATGGCAACGTTTGAAGATTTTATGAAGCTAGATATTCGAGTTGGAGAGATTGTTGACGTAGAAGCGTTTGAAAAAGCACGAAAGCCGGCTTATAAACTAAAGGTCGATCTTGGTGACGAGATCGGTGTGAAGAAGTCTAGTGCTCAGATTATAGATCTGTATGAAAAGACAGACTTAATCGGAAAGCAGGTGCTAGCTGTCATTAACTTTCCGCCTCGTCAAATTGCAGATTTCATGTCTGAAGTATTGGTGTTAGGTGTTTACGGAGAAAGTGGAGTGGTCTTAATCCAGCCAGATATGAAGGTGAAGAACGGGGACAAGCTAGGTTAACAGAAAAAGACGGGGCGATATGCCCCGTCTTCTTAACGTTGTGTTGTTGGAATGGATTGCGGTTCGAACGCAATCTTTGCTCCTTCATAGATGGCTCGTTTGGCATCTAATTCTCCAGCAAGCCTCGCGCCACCAATAACAGCCACTTGAATGCCCTTTTCGGTCAATCGATCATATTCTTGTGGAAGATTAGACTCTTGACCTGCTGCTAGAATAACAGCATCTGCTTTTAGAAATTCTTTGTTATTCGTCTCACCATCCGTAATCACGAGCCCCTCCTCGGTGATTTCTTCATAGTGGAGGTTTGTACGGAACTTTACTCCATGTTTTTTAAGATCCTGAAGCATCGCCCATTTCGTTGTTTTACCGAGACCTTCTCCCATCCTTCCGTTACGACGAAGCATCAATATTTCGTGATCTCCTCGTTCGATCAAATAGTGAGAGAGGTCGCATCCGATGCCCCCTGCACCGATAATGATGACTTTCTTTCCTACGGTTGCCCTGCCTGAGAGTACATCTGGGTAAGGTATAGCAAATTCGACGCCTGGGATAATAGGCTTTCTTGGTACAACACCAGTTGCAATGACGACAAGGTCAGGAGAATGATTCAACAGGTCTTCAGTAGAAGGTTTGTGATTGAGGCTGATCGATACGCCTAATCGTTTTAATTCAGTTGTATAATACCTAACCGTTTCATCGAACTCTTTCTTGATTGGGATTTGTCGAGCTAGATTGAACTGTCCCCCGATCGAGTCACTCGCTTCATAAAGGACGACGGAATGGCCGAGTTCGGCGTGTGCTCTTGCTGACTCTAGACCAGCAACACCGCCACCGACTACAAGCACTTTCTTCCGTTCGCTCGCTTTCTTATAAACCCACTTGTATTCTCTTCCCGCTCTTGGATTCACAAGACATGAGACGGCTTTTCCTTCAAACGCATGATCCAGACAAGCCTGGTTACAAGCGATACACGTATTGATTTGATCAAGAGATTGAGCCTGAGACTTATGCAATAAGTTAGGATCTGCAAGAAACGGCCTTGCCATCGAGACCATATCTAACTGCTGTAAAAGGTCATCGGCAAGAACAGGATCATTGATTCGGTTGCTACCGATAACAGGTATCGATACTTTTTCCTTAATATCGAGGGCGATTTGAATAAAACCTGCCCTTGGTACCATCATCGATATTGTTGGAGTAGTGGATTCGTGCCAACCGATCCCTATGTTTAATACGTCTGCGTCGTTCTCTTCAACTAACTTTGCAAAAGCAAGGGTTTCTTCATGTGTAGTAGAGTTTGGTACAAGGTCCATTCCTGAAAGGCGATAGATAATGGGATAATCATCTCCAACAGCTTTTCTTACAGCATTCAGCACCGCTAGCGGAAAGCGCGTTCTTTTCTCAAAGCTTCCTCCCCAATAATCTGTACGTTTGTTTGTAGCGGGTGACATGAACTGGTTAATAAGATAACCTTCTGACCCCATAATTTCGACAGCGTCAAATCCAACTTCCTTCGCTTTTCTACCTGCTTCAGCGTAAGATTCAAGCAGGTTGAGAATATCAAGTTCAGTTAGCTCAGTTGGAGTTTCCCTATGAATCGGAGATCTTATCGGTGATGGAGCAACTGCAGGAATACCGGTCAACTCAGAATAAGCGTATCGACCTGCGTGAAAAAGCTGAGCGGCGATGCGTCCACCTGCTTGGTGCACACGTGTTGTTAACCGTTTCATCGTTGATAGGTCTTTTTCTCGATAAAAGCCTAAAAAATGATGCCCCCCGTCTCCTTCAGGGGATACCGAGATGCCACCGGTAACCATCAGTCCTGGCCCATACTTCCCAGCACGTTCCGTATAAAAGGAAATCATTGCTTCTTCTTTTTCAGGAACGCCTTCAATGCCTAGGTGCATCGAGCCCATCATGACTCTGTTAGGCAAGGTAAGCTTACGAATTTTGATTGGTTCAAACAAACTTTTCCATTTCATATACAAATCACCACACCTTTTTGTTTATGACTGGATTCGCTGAATGACCATTCATTTCCTTTAAAAGTACCAAAAAAAAAGAGCGCGAGGGGCGCTCTTCACTCTAGTCGATCTAATTTTTTTTGAAAGCAACAAGAAGGCCGCCTTCACCAGCATATGTGCCGATCAAAGGTCCCATAGTCGAGAGGACTACGCGCTTAAACTTGTACCTTTCTTGAATTTGTTCCATCAGAGCTCTTGCTTTGTCTTCACAATTACTGTGTGCGATCGCCACCACTTTGTCTTCAAGATTATGCCCGTATTCACCAACTTTTTGGATGAATTGACGAATGGCCCGTTTGTTTCCACGCACTTTATCGAGTACCTCGAGTGAACCATCATCGCCCGCTCTCATGAGCAGCTTAATATTAAGCGCAGAAGCGATCGTACCTTTCACTCGATCAAGCCTTCCACCTTTGATAACGTTCTCTAGCGTATCGAGAAGAAACATCGTTAGCGTTTCATCTGTATACATTTCGGTTTCCCTAACAATGTCTTCAAAGCTTTCACCGTTCTGAGCCATTTCTGCAGCATGACAAACGATAATACCAAGACCTGATGACGCTGTTTTTGAATTGATCACTTCAACATCTCGATCAGGATGTTCCTCATGAAACATCTGCTTTGCCAATACGGCATTCTCGTAAGTTGTGCTTAATGCCTTGGACAACGAAATAACAAGTATTTTATCTTCTGGTTCGGATTGTTCAAATTTTGTTAGGAAGTCCTGTGGTGACGGGGCAGAAGACTTCGGTAGTTCTTTCGCTTGCTTTAACTTCTGATAAAACGTCGGTGTATCGATATCAACCCCAGCTTTGTATTCTTTCTCTCCGAAAAGCAAGTTGAGTGGGACAACCGTTACGTTTAGGTCAGCTAGCATTTCTTCAGGAAAGTCGATGCTGCTGTCCGTTATAATTCGAATCGCCATGGATATTACCCCTTTATACAAATTACCTTTACCAGGTATTACGTTTATTGTACCACGCTTCGACAGAAAATTGATTGTAACCTACAGTTATGAAACAAGAAGGTTTGGAAAGTCTAAGAAAACGACCAGTTATTGGAGGACCAACATGACAATTATAAGACTTGGATACGTAGCAATGAGTATGGAGCTAAAGAATAGTTCTCCTTCTCAGACGATGACGTATACACAATTTCAGAAGCTCACGAACCGCGAAGCAGGTATTCGTAAGCTTGAACGAATTGCTAAATCAAACTTGGAGAACTGTCTGCGTCTTTTGAAACATAACAAAGGGAACGAAATTTCTTTCTTTCGCTTTAGTTCTAGATTAATTCCACTCGCTAACCACGAAGCATTAGAAGATTGGAATTACATGGAAGCTTTAGAAGATGAACTTTACGCATTGGGAGACTTTGCTAAGAAAGAGAAAATGAGAGTCGACTTTCACCCTGATCACTTTGTGTTACTTAATACCCCAAAAAAAGAAACATTAACAACATCTACGACTACACTTGCGATGCACGTCAGGTTGCTAGAGAAAATGGGGATCGATTCGAAACACCGGTGTGTGCTACACGTTGGTGGGGGATACAACGACAAAGAAAAAGCGTTAGAACGTTTTATTCATAACTGGATGTATATCCCTCGAAAAATTCAAGAGACCGTCATGTTAGAGAACGATGATACGACGTTCACAATGCTTGATACCCTTTATTTATGCGAAAAACTAGGGATTCCGCTCGTATTTGATTACCATCATCACCTGGCCTGTCACAGTGAGGAAGAATGGGAGAAAGACTGGTCTAGAGTTGTTTCTACATGGAACTCATCACCCTTACCAGTGAAAATGCATATTTCTTCTCCGAAGAGCGAAAAGGAGTTTCGGAGTCATGCGGATTATGTAGATTGTGATATGTTTTTTGAGTTCTTGAACGCTGTTAAAGGGAGCACGCCGCAAATCGATTGCATGATTGAAGCAAAGCAAAAGGATCGAGCATTGTTTCAACTTATGGAAGAGGTAAAGAGAAGGGATGATATCGAAGTAATCGATCAATCTACGTTTAAACTAAAATAAAAACCGGGGACTCCCGGTTTCTATTCAGTGATCTTTTTATCTTTTTGTTTTGTAGATGGATTTGTTTCGTTAGCATGTTCAACAGCTTGAGCAAGCTCTTTTTTCATTCCGCGTTTCTTCTTCTTTGACATGATAACCCCTCCTTACCAAGTATCGTTTCCATGAAGAAGCGGTTTATGCGGACATAGAAAAACGGCGCTTCAAGACGCCGTTTTAGTCATATAAGCTTTGATTGCATGTAGGCATAGATCTTTGTATGTTGCATGTTGATCGTGATCACCAGTCATCAACCATTGAACCATGAATCCATCGATTAAGCTTCTGATCGTTTTTGAAGCATCATCAATATCATCCACGGTAAAACGACCTTCTTTTTGTCCACGATGGAGGATTATTTTACAGATCGAAGCACAATTTTGATAAAAGCGTGCATTGATCTCTCTATAACGCTCGTTCCGAGTCGCTTGAGCGAGAAAATCTAAATAAACTTTGTAAAAGCGTTCATTCTCAAGAGGACCAACGAACACGGAATTCACGTATGCTCTTAACATGGCTTCTGCCGACGTTTCTTTTTCGACAGCCATTTTTTCTTTTTCATAGATTCGTTCAGTAATCTGAATTAATAAGTGAGCTAGAACATCTTCTTTATTTTTGAAGTAATAGTTCGATACCCCTTTACTGACATCCGCGTATTCAGCGATGTCTTGGAGAGTAACGGCTTCATACCCTTTATCAGCGACAGCCTCAAAGGCTGCTTTAATGATTTGTTGTCTTCTCATTTCAGCTTTTTGCTTCATTCATCACAACTCCTTGCACTAATCATTATACATAATTGGGTAATGAAGATAAACAATTCAATTTATTTGACCGGTCAGAATAATTTTTGTTACTGTTAGTTCATAACGAGTTTAAAGGAGGATTATTTTGGCACAGTTTAAAGCACTCGTAGTAGATAAAGTAAATGAAGATACAAATGTATCAGTGAAGGATGTAGAAAAAGAAGATCTGTCGACTGGTGACGTTCTTGTTAAGGTGCACTATTCAAGTGTGAACTATAAAGATGGGTTAGCAACACACCCAAAAGGTAAGATCGTAAAGGAATACCCTCATGTTCCTGGGATCGACCTTGCAGGTGAGGTCGTTGAGTCCGACAGCCCGGAATGGAAAGAAGGAGACAAGGTTATCGTAACAAGCTACGATTTAGGCGTTTCCCATTCAGGTGGCTTTAGTGAGTACGCACGTGTGAAATCAGAGTGGATGGTTCCTCTTCCAGAAAACTTAACTTTAAAAGAAGCGATGGTATTCGGAACAGCCGGATTTACAGCTGCCCTTTCTGTCCATCGATTAGAGCAAGCTGGTATCACTCCTGAGAATGGACCGATTCTTGTAACAGGAGCAACTGGCGGAGTGGGAAGTATGGCAGTTTCGATCCTAGCGAAGAAAGGATATGACGTAACTGCAAGTACAGGAAAAGAATCAGAGCATGGCTACCTAAAAGAGCTAGGCGCTTCCTCCATCATCAGTAGAGATGAAGCAGCACCCGAAGACTTTAAACCACTCGGCAAGCAAAAGTGGGCTGGCGCCGTTGATCCTGTTGGAGGCTCAACACTTGCGGCAGTTCTTAGTAATCTAAAGTATGGTGGAGCGGTCGCTGTAAGCGGGTTAACAGGCGGCACGAAAGTTCCTACATCCGTTTTTCCATTTATTCTTCGAGGTGCAAACGTGTTAGGAATCGATTCTGTCTATTGTCCGATGGATGTGCGTAAAGAGGTTTGGAGTAAGATCGCGAGCGAGTACAAACCATCTCATCAACTAGAGGCAATGACAAATGAAGTAACGATCAATGAACTACCGGACGTATTGAATACAATTCTAAAAGGACAGGTAAGAGGAAGAACGATCGTTTCTTTCAACAATTAAAAGTCATTTAACTAAAAAGCCTTCTAGCCATTTTACAGGTTAGAAGGCTTTTTTATTATTCTGCTTCCTTTACTCTTCCAACTGTAAGACCGTCGCATAATGGAAGAATGATCGATTCGAGACGTTCGTCGTTTGCCATCTTCAGGTTAAATTCTCTGATTGCTTCTACATTGTCATCCTTGATCGTTTCGTCAAAAACTCTGTCACCTTGGAGTGTATTGTCAGCAGCGATGATAGCCCCTGGCGATGCAAGCTTGATGGCCATATCAAGATAAGCAGGATAATTCACCTTATCAGCATCGATAAAGAAGAAGTCATACCTTTGACCTGCATTATAAAGAGATTCCATGTTTTGAAGAGCGGGACCAATGACATACTTTACTTTCTCTTTTAGTCCAGCTTTTTCTAAGTTACTATGAGCAACAGTTGCATAAGATTGTTCAAGCTCTAGTGATGTTAATGAGCCTTCCTTACCAAGTGCTCCGGCAAGAATGATTCCGCTATACCCACCTAACGCTCCAATTTCCAGAACATGACGAGGGTTTCTCATCTTTACAAGTATGGAGAGTAAGCGGCCTACCTCAGGTTTAACTGAGATGGATGGCATTCCATTTGCTTTGATTCGCTCGTTGACCTCTTGAAGAAGGGGATCTTCAGAGCCAAATAATAAATGAATATAGTCATCGTGATTTGTTGCCATGCGGATCTCATCCTTTCAACGATCTATTCGCTATTATTGTTGTCTAGTTAGTAGCTACTGTCAAGAAACTTTCCTGAACCAAGGAATTTTAGAAATAAACCCCTGGGAAAATAAGGGTTAAAGGGACTTTAGTCCCTTTCTTTTTAACGAGAGTTGGGAAACTAAGAAATGAAAGTC
Organism: Anaerobacillus sp. ABA4_114; assembly: GCF_056159065.1. Lineage (NCBI taxonomy): Bacteria > Bacillati > Bacillota > Bacilli > Caryophanales > Bacillaceae > Anaerobacillus > Anaerobacillus sp. ABA4_114. The sequence continues at coordinate 3,976,408 of NZ_JBSWUM010000001.1, read as the reverse complement.
GCAAATAATGAGTCAAAAGTTATTGCTATTTCCCAATACCCGCTTATATCATTCAATGTTACACTAGTACTAACAGCAAGGATCGGTCTTAAATATCCAACCTTTTTCCTGTTATCGTTGAAAAAGGCGGCTGACTATGGAGGGGGAATTAAGAAAATGGCATACGGTAACAAAGCGTTATACGAAGAACAGGACCCTTTAACCGTTGCGCAACCTATCGATCGGGTCAATGTACCTAAACTACCGATTACTAGTGATGAAGGTTATTCAAATGTTGTCAAAGACGCAAATCATAACTATTGGTTCTCAAAACAATTAGCCCCTAACCATTTTGAGGTGTATGTTTTCATTCATCGTCTCGCTCAGCTGCGCACGTTTCAGGTTAATGGTAGTCCGAGTTTCTATGAGTATCACAATAGCATCTGCATCGCATGCGAAGGTGAAGAGTGGAATGGGTGGATTTATGAGTTTTCAAAAGACGACCCCCGCATCACTCATCAATGGCATGTGAAGGGAATATTTTGTGATTTGAAGCGAAAGGGCAATAAGCTGATCGTTTCCTCTTATTGCGTGGAAGAAGATAAAGCACTACTTACGGTGTTTGGTGAGAATGGGAAGAATGTCATTGAGTTAGAGAAAGGATATTCTCCAGTGAACATGCTTGTTGAAGATCATGGTATCTATATCGCGGCTCTTTCGATATCGGCAGCTCAACAAGATAAGATTCTACTACTAGATGGAGAGTTTCGTGTTCAACAATCTTTCCTTCTAGACTTCTCCCCACGTACGATCTATTCATGGAACGGCTGCTTGATCGTACATGGTCTGAACGGAAGAACGGGTAAAAGCGATCAGCTCGTCTATATTTGCGCGAAAACAGGCGTCCAAGAAAAATGTTCGATTCCAAGCGTTGAATTGATCGACTGTACGGAGAAGCACCTTACGTTTTATGATGCAGACGATAAAGTTCTATCACTTTGGGACCATCGACTAAAAGAAATAACGAGTATGAGGGAGTCTGAACGACCACATGTTTCAACCCTCTTTTAGATGTAAAAGCCTGAGCATTCGATGCTCGGGCTTTTATTTATTCAAGGAAGAAAGACTCTAGTGGTCATTTATAGATAGCATAAAATAACAGTGATATACTAATTGAAGATATGATGTACTAGATATGCAAGAAAGCGAGGTAAGAGATGCGACCTGATCCTTCAAAAAAAATAGATCGAAGAGGATTAAAAGTATGGCAGATAACAGGTGTCATTCTTTCAATTCTTCTACTCGGAATTGTAGCTGGGATGTTCAGCTTGCACTACTTAGTGGTTAAACTTCCAATTTGGAGTTTGGTTGCAACCTGTGTTGTTGTAGCCGTGTTAATCATGCTACAAATTTGGATATTACCGCTTCTTCGCTACAAAAAATGGCGGTATGAAGTAAGTGAACACGAAATTGAACTAAAACATGGCGTTATCATCGTCAAGCGTACATTGATACCGATGGTACGGGTTCAGCACGTTGATACGAGGCAAGGACCGCTACTGCGCGCTTATAAGCTTTCTTCCGTAACCATTTCAACAGCAGCCACCACACATGAAATACCTGCTCTCTCTAATGAAGTTGCTGATGAGTTAAGAGATAAAATATCGGTACTTGCAAGGGTGACCGAAGATGATGTCTGAGAAAAAACGACTGCATCCTGTTGCCATGCTGCTTGCTTTCTTAGCTTCATTGAAGGAAGTAGCACTTCCACTCATTATTTTCGTCTTTATTGGTAGAGGTGGAGAAGGATATTCATGGTGGCACTTTTTGATCATGGGTGCCTTCTTGTTATTTACGTTAGGAAACGGTGTTTTATCATGGTGGTTTTATACGTATCAAATAAGAAACAACGAATTACAAATTCATCAGGGCTTTATTTTTCGAAAGAAGCGATTTATTCCACGTGAACGAGTCCAATCGATCGATACATCTCAAGGAGTGATCCAAAGGATCTTTGGACTAGTAAAGGTTCAAATCGAAACGGCTGGCGGTGGTGGAGAACCAGAGGTGGTCATGTCAGCTCTAAGTCGTTTTGATGCTGAACAATTGAGATCAGAATTATATAAATCCAGAAGGCCGGAAGAGGCTGAGGAAACGTTCGTAAATGAACCTCCTGTAAAGGAATATCGGTTATTGAAGAAAGACTTAATCATCGCTGCATCCACGTCTGGAGGTATAGGGGTATTCTTATCCTTCATCGCTGCGATCGGTTCACAGGTGGATAATATCCTGCCTGATGAATTCTACTCGATCATTACTGAACGAGTCATGGATGCGACACTCACATTTATCTTAGTGATCGCTTTAATTGTTTTACTCCTATCGTGGATTTTTTCTGTATTAGGAACAGTACTGAAATACGGAGGGTTTGTCCTTTCTCGAACAGAGGACGACCTTATTATAAAAAGAGGGATATTAGAGCGTCGCCAATTGACGATTCCTGTGCAACGTGTTCAGGCAATAAGGGTAGTTGAAGGCTTGTTAAGGCAACCTTTTGGCTATGCTACGATCTATGTTGAAAGTGGAGGCGGTGGTGGAAAGGATGAACAGTTTTCAACGATCTTATTTCCACTCCTGAAACGTAAGAGAATCCAAGCATTTTTAGAAGAGTTAATTCCTGAAGTACCTGTCCATCAGGAGCTCACGCCGCTTCCTCGGAAGGCAAGAATTCGTTATATGATACGGTTTATGCTACCGTCACTCATTCCTGCTTTGTTGATCACTTATTTCGTTCCATTTGGTTATCTTTCATTTAGTATCCTTCCGGTCGCTTGTTTTCTTGGTTACCTTCACCATAAGGACGCCGGCTGGAGTATAAAAGACACGACATCGCTCCTGCAGTTCAGACAGATCGGCAGGGTTCGTGTTTATGTACCACGTAAGAGGATCCAGGCTATGGAGCTAAATTCAACGCTGTTTCAAAAGCGTAAATCGTTGACGACAATACAGGTTTCAATTCTTTCTAGTCTTGCAGGTAAACAATTTAGGGTTAGAGATATTGAGCTTTTGAATGGACATGACCTGTTGAACTGGTATTCTTACAATAATAGTACGAAAAAGAATCATCATTCGGATGAATAAAAAGTAAGGAGGAAATCAATGTACATTGTGAACTCTGTCATCAACGTACCTAAAGAAAAAGTGGACGAGGTCATCGGGATTTATCAGAAACGTTCAAGGAGAGTCGATGAATTCGATGGTTTTAAATCCTTTACTTTACTACAAAGTGAACACCGCCCAGAAGAGTTGACCGTACAGATGCAGTGGGAGACGAAGGAGCACTTTTTCAATTGGATGAGAAGTCCAGCTTATAAAGAAATACACGAGTTAGAAAAGAAGTATCCAGATGCAGAACTTGCTGCAGTTAAGCCAAAAGTATATCGCTACAAGGTGGTTGCAGAATGAGAAGCACCATCGATCAGATCGTTGAACGTGTTGTAGAAGGAATATACAAAGATATGCCAGAACTTCTTGAGAAATTCGGTGAACGAGGCAGATCCAAATGCATCGAAGATAACTACCATCATATGAAACACTTAGAGTCTGCTCGCAATTTAGATGCAGATGAGTTCTTTATCGACTACGCTCTTTGGCTCAATAATCTCTTAACAACAAGAGGAATGGAAACGAAGCATGTCATAGATAATTTTGAGCGGCTTGAACGAGAAATATCGAAAACGACTTTCGAAAATAAAGAGGACTATCTAAGAATTCTTTCAAAAGGTAAAGCTGAGTTAGAAGAATTGAATGTAGACAGTCCTTCATTGTAAAAGAGGTGATCATTTGCCTATAGATATCAAAAAACTAACCAATACCCTTCTAGAAGGGGAAGAAGATCGCGCATGGGAACTGATCGAAAATGAAGCAGAGCTAATGGAAAATAGTCACCTCACTTTCGAAGTGTTAACAAGCGCCATGCAACTAGTAGGGAAGCTGTGGGAGGAGAACAAAATCACCGTTGCTGATGAGCACCTAGCTACGACAACGTGTGACTATGTTCTTTCTCGATACGCATATACAAAAAAGAAATCGAAACAGTCTCCTAATGGGAAGCGTGCACTTTTCTTATGCATCGATCAAGAGCAGCACTATCTAGGTTTGAAAATGATCTCGCTATTATTTGAAGAGTATGGTTGGGAAACAAGGTTATTAGGGGCAAATCTCCCTCTTGAATATGCGGTTCATACCGTCAAAAAGTGGCAGCCTTCGGTAGTGGGAATATCCGTCGCAATTCTGTATCATGCTGAACAATTAAAGAATTATGTTGCCGAGCTCGGAACCCTGCAGTCTCAACCAGAAATCTTGGTAGGTGGAAGGCTTGCGTCGAATTACGATCTAACCAAGTATTGCTCAGAAAATACGGTGTTAGTTCCTGGTCTTAAAGAAATTAAATTGTGGCTTGAAGAACAGAAAGGTGATGTCTCTAATCATGGTTGACTTTACTCATCATCCTTTACCTGCATTTCTTGTTGATCACGATTTAAATATTAAGGGGCAATCACGACTGGCAACAGAATTGTTCTCTAAACCTGATTCTTTCCTTGATTTCGTTGACTCAGGAAGTAAGCAGAAAGCGCTTGAACTAATGAAGGATCAAGAGGAATTCGAGCTCGTACTCAACACCGTGGAGTCACCTTACATGCTATTTAAAGTTTTTGCGCGTTGGCATGACGGCGAAGGACAACTCTTGTGTGTTAGACAAGATTCTCAAATTATGGAACTTTCTTCAATGCTCCAAATGCAGCGTGATCGGTTAGCAGAAACCAATTTTGATTTACTTGATAAAAAAGAAGAGCTGGAAGAAGCGATGAGTAAAATTAAGAGGTTGTCGAGTCCTTTTCTTCCGATTTCGTCATCCTTAAGTGTTATTCCACTATTTGGTTCTCTTGATGAGGAATTATTTTTGATCAATGAACAGCAATTACTTTCGACCCTTCAAAATGGAAATTATGAATATGTCATTCTAGACTTTAATGGCATAGGTGAAATAGAGGAGAGAGGCGTTTTTGCATTTCAGTCTTTTTACCGCATGATTCAGTTGATCGGCGTTTCTCCAATCCTAAGTGGATTAAAGCCTCAGCATGTTTTTCAATTGATGGAAAATGATTTCAATGTGGATCAATCGTTCCACATCACTGGGAGCTTAAAAGACGCGATTTCACAATATAACCTATCTTGAAAGTAAAGAAACCGGGAACCCACTGGGTCCCCGGTTTCTTTGCCTTTATAGATACCTTCCGATAAAACCAAGTAAGACAAGAACGATGAAAATTCCCCATAGCACTTTTGAAACAGAGCTTTGTCCGCCTCTTGGTCTTCTTCTTTTCCATCTGTTCGGTTTGAAGCGGATGGATCCTGGATCATCTGAATACCGAACCCTCACCATACCTCGATCAACGAAACGACGAGCATTTATTAGTAGCATAGGCGCTAGCGCAGCACCACCTAGGAATCCAAATATATGTCCAAGAATATTGATGTTCGGACTGATGAAGGTCATCAATAGACCGATTCCGAGAATCATAAGGATTAACTGTGAGTTAGCCTGATCGATCAGTTCTTTTCTGTAGAACGCCATATAAAAGTAAATCCCAAACAGCCCAAATATTGCCCCAGAAGCTCCAACGTGACTGAAATAGCTGTCCTGGAGGTAAAATGTAGCGATATTAGCAATAATTCCAGCACCAAAGTATCCGATTAAAAACTTTGCCTTGCCGAGCATTTGTTCAAGAGCTGGGCCGAACAAATAGAGTGAAAAGGAATTGAAGAGTACATGAGCAAATCCTGCATGAAGAAAGATCGGTGTAACGAGTCTCCAGTATTCCCCCGCTTCAATATATCCGTTAACTCCCGCTCCCAGGTTAAAGATGGACCGCATACCCAAAAGGTTTATGAGAAGAAAGAGGAGGATATGTATACCAATAAGTGTGGAGATGATAGGATAATAACGAATAAATGAGCGAAAGTCTTCATTTCTCAAGAACATGAAGTCGACCACCTTTAATAAGAAGTATTGAAAAGATGCCTGGTATAGGCTTATCTACTATATAAGTAATTCTAGTTTAGCATAGCTGCTAGAAGAGCACTATTATTATAACTATGGTGCATTACATAGGGTTAGAACAATTGGAGGAGTAAGATGATACAGGGTATAGGCATTGATATGATCGAGCTAGATCGAATTGAAAAAGCGGTTGAACGAAATGAAAATTTTCCTAAGAGAATTTTAACAGAGGAAGAACTTGCTCAGTTCAACAATCTTAAGGGCCATAGAAGGATCGAGTTTCTAGGAGGACGGTTTGCTGCGAAAGAAGCATATGCGAAAGCAGTGGGGACTGGTATTGGGAAACTAAGCTTTCAAGACATATCTGTCCAAAAATCGAAAGAAGGAGCACCAGTTATTCATGGAGCGGCTGGAAAGATCGTTCATGTCTCGATCTCACATACGAAATATCATGCTATAGCACAGATAATTATTGAAAGCTCGTCAAGCTAGTCTGCATATCATCGAGAGTTGTCTCATATATTTTATCACGGTCAGGAGGGACCTGTTGTGAGAATCGTATCCGGGAAAGAAATGTATGAAGCAGACCGGTTTGCCATGGAGGAGATCGGCTTAAGTGGTGCTATGCTTATGGAAAATGCGGGGAAAGCGTTGTTCGAAGCGATGAAGGAAAAGTTGAAAGGTCAAAGGATTGCAGTTGTCATAGGGACCGGAAATAACGGTGGAGATGGTTTTGTGCTTTCTCGATATTTAAAAGAACATGACTATGACGTAGATGTCTGGGTCGTCCCCTCTTTAGAGAAGCTAAGGGGCGACGCAAAGACTCACTTTACCATCTTCCAACGTTCAGGCTTTGAATGGAAAGCCTTGAATCAAGGTAATGAATGGCTCAGTCATCTTGATCGTTATACCGTTCTTATCGACTGCCTTCTTGGTCTTGGACTATCAGGCCCGATTCGTACTCCTTATAAGGAGTTGATTCAGCGTATGAATGAATCAGGTATCTCTATCTATTCAGTGGATTTACCAAGCGGATTACGATCCGATGGTGGGTATGAAGGAGAAGTAGAGCCTATAAGAGCTGATCGAACCTATACACTTGAAGCTCCTAAAACAGGTGCTTTCCTCCATCCAGATGCTGACTATTATGGAGAGCTTGAAGTTCTACACATTGGCCTTCCTCGAAAAGCATTTGAGAAAGCGCAATCCAAAAAGATTTGGACCGATCGGGATGTAGCAAGCACCCTTAGTGATCGAGCGGCGTCCTCTCATAAAGGTAGCCATGGAAAAGGGCTGGTTATTGGTGGTTCAAGCGGAATGGCTGGGGCTCCTATCATGACGGCAAAAGCAGCATATCGAAGTGGAGCAGGATTAATCCACGTTGCAGTGCCAGAAGAGATTCTTTCGGTTACAGCTGGTGCGCTGATTGAAGCGATGTTTCAAGGTTGGCCTTCTGAGGGTGGACATTTCAACGGAACTATTCCAGAAGCGCTTTCGTTTGATGGAATAGCAGCTGGACCAGGTCTTGGACGAGAAAAGGGCGGGAGAAAGCTCGTTCAGACCTTGATGGAAGAAGATTGTCTGCTTGTCCTCGATGCTGATGCTCTGTTTCACTTGAGGGGATTAAAAAATCAGCTTTTACAAAGGCAAGCTCCGACCATATTAACGCCTCATCCAGGGGAAATGGCAAGGTTAGCAGATTGTTCAATTGCAGATGTGCAACGCAATCGTTTTGAGTTATCCTACCAATTTGCTCGGGAGTATGGCGTGTATCTCGTGTTGAAGGGGCCTTATACTCTTGTAACTGATCCTAATGGTAACCAGTTCGTGAACCCGACTGGGAATCCAGCTCTAGCAAAAGGTGGATCAGGAGATGTATTGACAGGTATGGTGCTTGCCTTTGTTATGCAAAGTAATTCCATTCAAGAGGGAATCAGTAATGCAGTTTATATACACGGAAAAGCAGCAGATATGCTCGTCCAGTCTGCGCATTCTACGCTTGATGTACTGGCAACCGACGTCATTGAACAGATTCCGGCTGTTCTGCATTCATTTCTGAAACATCATTACGGATAAGTTTTTCATTACGCAGGAACCTTCTTTGTCGTTTTAAATGAGGCAAAGGAGTTGAATACAGTGAAAAGGTTCAGTTCCGTTTTACTTCTTGGCGTATTGATGATGGTCGTGCTTATAGGGTGTGGACAAAAAAGTCAGCAGGATGTGGTGGATTCACTCGATCGAAAGCTAAATGAGATGGATAGCTATAAAGTCAACGCCAAGATGACACTCGAGACAGGTGAGGAGCCGCAACGTTACGATGTTGAAGTATGGTATCAGAAGCCATCTTATTATCGCGTTGAATTAAAGAATGCGTCAAAAGAACAAAGTCAAATCATCCTAAGAAATGATGAAGGGGTTTTTGTTCTTACCCCGGCTCTGAATAAGAGCTTCCGCTTCCAAAGCGACTGGCCAGAGAATGGAAGTCAAGCGTATCTTTACAACACGCTTGTACAGGATATTCTAAATGATTCTACGGCTAAGTTTGAAGCGAGGGATAAAGACTATGTCTTTACAACAAATACGAACTATCAAAACAAAAACTTATCGAAGCAGTCTATTACCCTCAACAAAAAGGACCTTGCTCCTGAAAAAGTTTCAATCATGAATCAAGACATGAAGCCGCTCGTAACGATCGAGTTTTCTGATATGAAGTTCAACGCTTCATTCGATAAAGGCTCGTTCGACATGGAACGTAACATGACAGCTGCTCAGTTAGAAGTGCCAGTGATCGCAGCTACGAATGAACCATTCGAAGTCGTGTATCCAATGTATGAGCCACAGGGTACAGGGCTAACTGATGAAAAAGAAGTGTCTCAGAACAAAGTCATCCTAAGCTTCACAGGTGAAAAATCCTTTACGCTTATCGAAGAAAAAAGTGAAGCGGCGCTAGAAACGAGTACGCCAGTTACGATGAGTAATGGTGAGCCGATCGACCTTGGATTTACGATGGGTGTTATGACAGATACAACGATATCCTGGCATTATGACGGAGTCGACTTCTTCCTTGCATCGACCGACCTATCGATGGAAGAAATGGCGGCAGTCGCACGGTCAGTATATGGTAAGACGGTAATTAAATAAGACTTCATGAGGGTTCAGCTGTGAGTACATGGCTGAGCCTTTTTTCAAAAAACAAGATTTCCATTTGACGGCTTGAGTGATTTTTAGGAGTTCTTAAATTGGGGGTTCGCGGATAAATTCTCAGATTAGCGGATAATGGTCCTCGTTTCGCGGATATAAATTGAAAAGAGCGGATAAATCTAATTTATAGCGGATAAAAAGAGAAATTCGCGGATATCATGCAGAATCCTGCCCCTCTCATGGTTTTAAAAGTAGCATCTTTTATCAAAAACTCCTAAAATAGAAGCCAGAGTGATTCGCTTCTGATGGAGGAAATAATTATGGAAAATCAATCGTTCTATCGAGAGACATGGGCAGAAATTGACCTCGATGCAATAACCCAAAACATTTTATCATTTAAGAAACACGTACCTGACCATGTTTCGATCATGGCAGTTGTGAAAGCAGACGGATACGGTCATGGAGCAGTGGAAACCGCTAGAACTGCGCTCCGAGCTGGAGCGAAATATCTTGCTGTCGCTATTTTAGACGAGGCGCTTAGCTTAAGAGAATCTGGTATCGATGCTCCGATTCTCGTATTAGGCTACGTACCAGCAGCATACGCCGATCTTGCATCTGAACACAATATTACACTTACAGCCTTTCAAAGCGAATGGATCGATCAAGTTTCGGACGTGCTAGATGGAAAAAACCTTCGTGTTCATCTGAAAGTGGATACAGGGATGGGAAGATTAGGTATAAAGGGTGAAGAAGAAGCAAAACATATAGGAGAATGTCTCAAGCGTAATCCTTCTATTATTCCTGAAGGTCTTTATACGCATTTTGCAACTGCAGATGAGCCTGAAAATCCATTCATCGAAACACAGCTCAAGCGGTTTGAAAGGTTCGTTACGATTCTTAAAGAGTTCGGAATCAATCCTAGCTGGATTCATCTTGGAAATAGTGCGGGTTCTATGCGAATTCCGGATCGCATCGGTAATCTTGTTCGAGTCGGTATTTCGATGTACGGACTCATCCCTTCACCAGATATGGAAGAGGGAAAGCCATTTGAGCTAGAGCGAGCGTTTAGTCTTCATAGTCGTCTTGTTCACGTGAAGCAGATGAATGAAGGTGATCCGATCAGCTATGGGTCTACCTATACAACGTCAGCAGGAGAGTGGATCGGGACAGTTCCAGTTGGTTATGCTGATGGGTGGATCAGAAAGCTTAACAAAATGAGCGTGTTAGTAAACGGCATTAAGGCACCTATTGTGGGAAGAATCTGTATGGATCAATTTATGGTGAGCCTACCACATGAACTACCTATTGGAACACAAGTTACGTTAATAGGATCACAGGGGTCTCAAGAAATTACAATAGACGACATTGCGGAACAGCTAGAGACGATAAACTATGAAATTCCTTGTATCATCAGTCATCGTGTCCCAAGAGTATTCATTGAAAATGGAGAAAAAAAAGGCGTAATGAATACAATTTTAAAAAAATAATAAAATATAAACAGGAATTTGCAAGAATTTGTTGAAATAGTTTTGTGGAAAGTTGTTTTGCAATGAGACGCTTACAATGGTAGTATTAATAGTGGAATTATATTATGAGTAGCAGTGCTTCGGAGGTGTATGTTTGTGACAGAGGCAAACAAAAAATCGATTGTTGTAACTCTCCCACAACATATTTTGAATGAGGTGGATGGTATTATTCAACAGGAACAGGTCGATCGTAACGAGTTCATTTCACAGGCCACGTCAATGTATATTCGCGAACGAAAGAAGCGGCAGATTCGTGACGCCATGCGCCAGGGGTACATGGAGATGGCAAAGATTAATTTGAACCTTGCAGCAGAAGCCTTTCTTGTTGAGGAGGAAGCAGAGCACACCGTGGACCGCTTAGTAAGCGGGGTGTAACGGCTTGATTGTCAAACGAGGTGACGTGTATTTTGCTGACCTTTCTCCTGTTGTTGGTTCTGAACAGGGAGGAGTACGTCCTGTCCTAATCATTCAGAACGACATCGGGAATCGTTTTAGTCCAACTGTCATCGTTGCCGCAATTACTGCACAAATTCAAAAGGCAAAGCTCCCTACGCATGTAGAGATCGATGCCAAACGGTACGGATTTGAACGTGATTCGGTTATTTTATTAGAACAAATACGCACGATTGATAAACAGCGTTTAACTGATAAAATCACTCACCTTGATGAGGGTATGATGCAGCGGGTGCAAGAAGCCCTGCAAATCAGCCTTGGGCTTATTGATTTTTAACAATTTGATATTCGCAAACGAAGCTGCTCTAAGAGCAGTTTTTTTTGTTTATCTTCCCTATTATTAAGCTGTAAAACTTTTCATGTTTATTAAAGAAGGGAATTTTCTAGCTCTGTCGAAAAGTGTGTTAAGATAAAAGTGATGAAATAGGTGCATATTCGGTAAGTATATTTATTGCGAGTCGTTACTCGTAATGAGAAGATAGAAGGTAAGCACGTTGATTGTAGGGAGGAGCACCATGGACAAGCTAATTATTCAGATTTTGAACGAAAGTCGCCAGCGCATCTATACCATGTGGATGGATGAGATGGACCGAGTACGTGAAGATCATAGGCTGCAGTCGATTACAGACGCAACTTATGAAGATACAAATAAGGAACTTTTTGAGATTATTTATACACACATCGAACAAAATGTTCATAAACCCACTGAACGGATGACAGAGTTTGCTGAGAGATTATTAAAGGTTGGCTGGAGACTGAGTTACATCACACAAGGTCTTCAAACATTCCGTAGAATTATCTTAGCGGTTCTACTCGATGCAGATCATTCGAATGAAAAAGTTTTCAATATGTATGACGAAATCGACCGATGGATCGATCCGATCATCAACCAATTGATAAACGAGAGCGCAAAAAACTGGGAGAACACGGTTTCGATTCAGAAAGTAGCTCTTCAGGAATTATCGGCTCCGTTGATCCCTGTTTTTGAGAATATCAGTGTGATGCCACTGATTGGAACGATCGATACAGAGAGAGCCAAGTTAATTATGGAAAACCTATTGACCGGCGTGATCAAGCACCGCTCTCAAGTCGTGTTGATCGACATTACTGGTGTTCCGGTTGTCGATACGATGGTGGCTCATCATATTATACAGGCTGCAGAAGCAGTGCGTCTGGTCGGTGCTCAGTGCATTCTCGTTGGTATCAGACCAGAGATTGCCCAAACAATTGTTAATTTAGGTATAGATCTAGGACAGTTTCCGACAAAGAGTACCTTATTCAAAGGTATGAAAACGGCTTTAGAAATGACAAAACGACAAATGATCGACCTTGATGAATAGGGGGATATACCGTGCGAATTCCTATTTTAAAACTCAATGAGTATCTATTAATAACAATTCAAGTTGACTTGGATGATAAGACTGCCCTGCAATTCCAAGAAGATTTGCTCGAGAAGATTCATGAAACAGGAGCAAAGGGGGTTGTCATCGATCTTACATCTGTCGATATGATTGACTCCTTCATCGCAAAAGTACTGGGCGATGTTGTGCGCATGTCGAATTTAATGGGGGCTAGAGTTGTATTGACGGGCATTCAACCTGCCGTTGCAATTACTCTGATCGACTTAGGTATCATGATGAAAAACGTCCCTACAGCATTAGATTTAGAACAGGGGTTAGAGAAATTACAACAGGAATTGGGGGGATAAGCAATGAATATCCAATCCTGTGTGGAAGTCCGAAACGAGTGGGATATCGTTAAAGCGAGACAGTCGGGTAGAAACATTGCTAAAGAACTGGGGTTCGGTACAGTGGATCAAGCTAGAATCACTACTGCAATCTCAGAACTCGCCCGTAACATTTATCTCTATGCCGGTAAAGGTGAAGTATTGATTGAGCGGACCGAGACTGGAAGCAAGATAGGTTTAAAAATTGTTGCTGCTGATTCTGGTCCTGGTATTAAAGATATTAGAAGAGTAATGGAAGATGGTTTCACCACTTCTGGAGGTCTCGGAGCAGGTCTTCCTGGTGTGAAGCGACTGATGGATGAATTTACGATCGATTCAAAAGAAAATGAAGGTACTAACATTACAGCAATAAAATGGCTCCGGTAAGGAGGATAGGCAAGAATGGATGACCGAGATCTTCAGTATGAAAAATACAAATCTATATTAGAAAACTATTTAGAAGAACAATCAGAACAGACGCTCTATAAAGGACAGCAGTTCAGCAGAAAGATGATTGAACAGCAAATTTCTCCTGAAGAAGCGGTAAGTCTTCATGTTAGCGTCCTTGAAGAGCTCTTTCCTGATTTGCCTGAGCCTCTTAAGAACTCGTATGATTTTCTCCTGGAAATGATGATTGGCTACGGTTTTGCCTATCGTGAACATCAAAGTCTTCGAAATAGACAGCAGCAACTTGAATCAGAAATTGAAGTTGCTGCTAACATGCAGCAGACCCTTCTGGCTGGAAAAAAACCAGAAGTAGACAGCCTGGATATCGGAGCGATCAGCAAGCCTGCCAAAAAGATGAACGGAGATTATTATCACTTTGTGCAGGATGAGAACGATTGTGTAAGTGTTGCGATCGCAGACATTATAGGCAAGGGGATTCCTGCTGCACTCTGTATGAGTATGATTAAATACGCGATGGACAGTGCCCCTGAGCAGCGGATGCAGCCTGGTGCAGTACTAGAGAATTTAAACCGCGTCGTCGAACAAAATGTTGATCCCAATATGTTCATCACAATGTTTTATGGTTTGTATGATTCCAGGGTTCATTCATTTTATTATGCAGGCGCCGGTCATGAACCGGGCTTTTTTTACGACTCGGAAAAAGATCAATTTGAGGAACTCTTCACAAAAGGTCTTGTGCTAGGGGTTTCAAAGAAAACCTCTTATCGAGAATATCAGCGAGTACTAAATGGGAACGATATGGTTATCATGCTCTCGGATGGTGTAACGGAATGTCGGTCGAGCCAAGGATTCATCGAACGCGATGAAATCGTTGCTATGATACGGAAATACATTCACCTCTCTGCGCAAGAAATCGTGGATTCTGTTTACAAAGAACTTGAGCGACTGCAAGAATTTGAACTACGAGATGATTTTACATTGTTAATTTTGAGAAGAAAGGTTTAGATTTCTCTCAGACGTGGAATAAGACATTAGTATTCATTTCGTGAAAATATCATTATGTAACGACCTATAAGGGGGAAATGTTATGAATTTGCAGATCAAACAAGAAGATCAAGGAAATACACATCATTTATATATTGCAGGAGAAGTTGATGCATATACTGCACCCCAACTGCGAGAAGCTTTGCTTCCGTTAACAGGCAAGGAAAGTCATGAAACACTCGTTCACCTTGGTGATGTTAATTATATGGACAGTACAGGGCTTGGCGTTTTCGTCGGTGCACTTAAATCCTCCAAAGAACACGGTAGTACTCTGAAACTTCGTGGTATGACATCTAGAGTTCAGCGTCTTTTTGAAATCACAGGGCTTGATGAAGTGATTGATATCGAAGACGTAAAGGGGGGATCAAAGTGATCAATATTTCTGATTTTGTTGAAATGAAAATACCAGCTCAGGCTGAGTTCGTAGGTGTAGCTCGATTAACAGTATCGGGTATCGCGAACCGAATGGGCTACTCTTATGATGAAATCGAAGATATCAAAATTGCGTTATCAGAAGCATGTACGAATGCTGTTAATCACGCTTATAAAGAAGACGAAAAAGGACAGATCACGATCGGTTATGGAATTTACGAAGACCGACTTGAAATGATGGTTCTAGATCGTGGACAAAGTTTTGATTACTCTAAGGTCTCAGAGAAGCTCGGACCTGTTGATAGTGAGAAATCCATTGACCAACTCAGTGAAGGAGGATTAGGGCTCTTTCTTATAGAATCGCTGATGGACAAAGTGGAAATCAGTGGAGAGGATGGGGTTGTTGTCATGATGACGAAGTTCCTCCACAGAGATGGGGTGGAAGTAGATGCCAGCACAATCTCATCAACCCCAAAATAAAGACAACAAAAATGAAGTATACGAATGGATTGAACAATATCAAAATGACCCGACGAATGAAGAGGTTCAGCTTAAATTAGTCGAACGGTACGAAGATTTAGTTCAATCACTGGCACGAAAGTTCTCAAAAGGGAAAAGCATTCATGACGATCTATCTCAAGTGGGCATGATCGGATTGCTAGCAGCACTTCGACGTTTTGATCCTTCTTTCGGAAGAAGTTTTGAGTCGTTCGCAGTCCCAACAATCGTTGGGGAGATCAAGCGATTCATTCGTGACAAAACTTGGAGTGTACATGTTCCGAGAAGAATTAAAGAGCTTGGCCCGCGCATTAAGAAAGCTGTAGAGGACCTTACAAACGAATTGCAACGTTCGCCAAAAGTAGATGAGTTGGCTGAATACCTAAATGTATCTGAAGAAGAAGTACTTGAAACGATGGAAATGGGCAAAAGCTACCAAGCATTGTCTGTTGACAGTTCGATCGAGGCAGATCAAGAAGGCAGTACAGTTACACTCCTCGATTTGGTTGGAGATCAAGAGCAAGGCTTTGATCTTGTTGACCAGCAAATGGTTCTTAAAAAGGCGTTTGCTGTATTGAGCGAGCGAGAGCAAGAAATATTAAACTGTACGTATTTCGAGAACATGAGCCAGAAAGAAACCGGCGAAAAATTAGGCATCTCCCAAATGCATGTTTCTCGATTACAGCGTAGGGCTCTAGAAAAGCTGAGGCAGGCAATTCGTATTGAACCTACGGAGGCCTTTTAGATATGTTTGAACAACACGAATTTGACCAGTTGACTGTTGCAGCATATCAAAAGCCAAAAGATGGCAATCAGATGTGCGGAGATAGCTACTTCGTGGAAGAAACGGAAGAGCATTTCATCTGTGCAGTAGCTGATGGACTTGGAAGCGGCGATCTAGCAAGAGATTCGTCGCTCGCCGCTATTAACGTCGTTAAAGAACATCAGGATAAAGATGTAGAGACATTGATGAAGCTCGCGAATGAAGAGATGAGAGGAAAAAGAGGATGTGTGTTATCAGTATTTAAGTTGAATCTTCAAACACGACAAATGGAGTTCAGCGGCATCGGTAACATCAACTTGATTGTTTTCCACCCTGATGGTCGCGTTATTCGCCCGATATCCTATTCAGGCTATCTTTCAGGAAAGCTTCAAAAAGTGAAAGTCCAAACAATAGAATACCCAAAAGGTTCTTCGTTCGTTACGTTTTCTGATGGCGTTCAAATCAGTTCAAGAAACCATGCGATGATTGCGAAGTTTGACACAGTGGAAGAGTCCTTCCGCCACTTAACGAATGCATTACCCCCTACGAATGATGACGTGACATTACTCGTAGGCAAACCTGTCTAAATAAAAGTTCTTCCGTAACGATGGAAGGCTTTTTTATTTTGGATAGACTTTTATCAAAGGGTCTATTCCTGTAAACTTATACTACTATGTTTTTAATAAGGAGGAATGGATTTGGGAATTACCGCAGAAAAACAACCGGAACTTTTTAATAAAGTAGGACAAAAGCTGAAAATATCAGAGGAGCGTGTACGTCAGGTCATCACACTTTTAGATGATGGAAACACTGTTCCGTTCATTGCGAGATACAGAAAAGAACTCACAGGTGGTCTTGATGAGGTTGAGTTAAGAGAGATTCAAGAGTCTTGGACATATCTCCAAAACCTCGAAAACCGAAAAGAAGAAGTCATTCGTCTTATTGAAGAACAAGGCAAGCTAACAGATGAGTTGAAAGGTAAGTTAGTAAAAGCAGCAAAACTTCAGGAAGTCGAAGACCTTTATCGTCCGTACAAACAAAAGAAGCGTACACGAGCTACAGTTGCAAAAGAAAAAGGATTAGAGCCTTTAGCGGAATGGTTATTAAATGATGGAAAAGGTAATCCAGAAGAAAAAGCTGCAACGTTTATCTCTGAGGAAAATGAAGTGGCGACAATAGAAGATGCGTTTCAGGGTGCAAAAGACATCATCGCAGAATGGATTTCTGATGATGCGGAAGCGAGAAAGTGGATCAGAGCGAAAACATTTCAAAACGGGACGCTTCAAACAAAAGTGAAGTCTGAGGAAGATGACCCTAAGAAAATCTTTGAAATGTACTACGAGTACCAGGAAGGAATCGCAAAGATTGTTCCTCACCGTGTGCTCGCCATCAACAGAGGAGAGAAAGAAGGTATCATAAAGGCTTCGGTCGCTTCACCTACTGACACGATCTTTGAATACCTACGCAAAAAACTAATTCGTCAAGGGAGCGAAAGTGTTCCTATATTAGAAGAAACGATTGAAGATGCGTATAAACGTTTGATTCAGCCTTCCGTAGAAAGAGAAATTCGTAAGGAACTTACAGAAGTGGCAGAAGACCAAGCGATACATATCTTCTCAGAAAACTTAAAGCATCTATTACTTCAGCCGCCTCTAAAAG
The DNA here is from genome assembly GCF_056159065.1 of Anaerobacillus sp. ABA4_114. Classification (NCBI taxonomy): domain Bacteria; kingdom Bacillati; phylum Bacillota; class Bacilli; order Caryophanales; family Bacillaceae; genus Anaerobacillus; species Anaerobacillus sp. ABA4_114. The sequence continues at coordinate 3,958,775 of NZ_JBSWUM010000001.1, read as the reverse complement.
GAAAGCGAGTACTTGGATTAGATCCTGCTTATCGAACAGGTTGTAAACTCGCAGTCGTTGATGATACAGGGAAAATGCTCCATGTTTCTGTTATTTATCCAACTCCACCTCGATCAGAGGTTGAAAAATCGAAAGAAATCGTCAAAAAGCTGATTAAAGAATTCGATATTGAGATGATCGCAATTGGAAATGGTACGGCCTCAAGAGAGTCGGAGCAGTTCGTTGCAGAGGTTATTAAAGAAGTAGATGATGAAGTCGTGTACTTAATCGCCAATGAAGCTGGAGCGAGTGTGTACTCTGCATCAGATCTTGCAAGAGAGGAGTTTCCTTCCCTTCAGGTAGAAGAGCGCTCAGCTGTTTCGATCGCAAGGCGCGTTCAAGATCCACTAGCGGAACTAGTGAAAATTGATCCCAAGTCAGTAGGTGTTGGCCAATACCAACACGATGTTTCACAAAAGAAGCTGAATGATCAACTGACGTTCGTAGTAGAAACAGCAGTAAACCAGGTAGGCGTGAACGTGAACACTGCTTCTGTGTCTCTCCTCCAATATGTTGCCGGACTTTCTAAATCGGTCGCAAGTAATATTGTGAAAAGAAGAGAGGAAGAAGGGAAGTTCACAAGTCGCGTTCAGTTGAAGAAGGTTCCGAGGCTTGGAGCGAAAACCTATGAGCAGTGTATTGGTTTCCTACGAATAATGGAAGGAAAGCAACCACTTGATCAAACAGAGATTCATCCTGAAAGCTATGATGTGACGAAAGCATTGCTTGTCCAAATCGGGTGTGACCCAAATGACATTGGTTCAGATAAACTTGTTCAAGCACTTTCCACCCTTTCGATTAAAGAAACGGCACAGGCTCTTGAAATTGGTGAGCCTACTTTAAAAGACATCATTAAATCACTTCAAAAGCCTGGAAGAGATCCTCGTGATGAACTTGCAAAACCACTACTGAAAACGGACGTCTTAAAAATGGAAGACCTTGAAAAAGGAATGGAGTTAGAAGGTACGGTACGGAATGTCGTTGATTTTGGCGCGTTCGTCGACATCGGTGTCAAACAAGATGGACTCGTGCACATCTCAAAGTTATCAAACCGCTACGTTAAAAATCCGATGGATATCGTGCGCGTTGGTCAGGTTGTGACTGTCTGGGTAGACAGTGTCGATCTTCAAAAGGAAAGAATTGCTCTTACAATGTTGCAACCATCATAAGCACTGCCCTTAGGGGCGGTGTTTTCTTTTGTAGAAAAACCAGCACTGATTTAACAATTTGATTTGGTAGCGGTCTTTCTGTAGATAGGCCTGTTGAAGCTGTCTCTTAAACCAGACAGGCATCAGGATCTCCTCCTTTTAATCTCGTGACACATTTGATAAGATGCTGTAAATTAGTTTATGAAATACTGCTTGTAAGTGTTCGAATCACAGGAGGGGCGTTTATGGATAACAAAAGCCTGCAGCTAATGGTAGAAAAAACATCACTTGAATCATTCGGATTGCCTTTCCTTCACGAAGCAACGTTTAATCCACGTTTACGAACAACGGGCGGTCGGTATTTATTAAGATCTCATAATCTCGAATTCAACCCTAAGCATTATGAGGAGTACGGTTTTGATGAGCTGATCGGTATCATCAAGCATGAGCTCTGTCATTACCACCTTCATCTTCAAGGGAAAGGATACAAACATAAGGATCGAGATTTCAAAGCACTCCTGAATCGTGTGGGCGGCTCGAGATACTGTCAGGCTGTTCCTGGACAAAGACGTACGGAGAAAATCAAACACATCTATCAATGTTCGAATTGCAAGACCTCCTACAAACGAAAAAGGAGAATAGATACGGCGAGGTTTGTCTGTGGGAAATGCAGGGGGAAACTCTTATTAACTTCTTCTAATTAATTATTGACGGTGTAAAAGCTATGTGTTAAATTAATATAGTCTCTTTGAGAGACTTGTCCGAAACGCATCATTAGCTTCTCAAAAACAGCCAAAAAAACTTTTGAGAATGTGTTGACTTTGCTTTCTGGATGGGTTATTATATTAAATGTCGCCGATAACGACGGCAATAACAAACAACATATTATTCCACAGTAGCTCAGTGGTAGAGCTATCGGCTGTTAACCGATCGGTCGTAGGTTCGAATCCTACCTGTGGAGCCAAACGGAGAAGTACCCAAGTGGCTGAAGGGGCGCCCCTGCTAAGGGTGTAGGTCGCGTGAGCGGCGCGAGGGTTCAAATCCCTCCTTCTCCGCCATTTTTATGGCCCGTTGGTCAAGCGGTTAAGACACCGCCCTTTCACGGCGGTAACACGGGTTCGAATCCCGTACGGGTCACCATTTTTATTCGAACAACGAACAATAAAAACAATAGCATGATAAGGTCCCGTGGTGTAGCGGTTAACATGCCTGCCTGTCACGCAGGAGATCGCGGGTTCGATTCCCGTCGGGACCGCCATTTATTTTCACATCGATATTGGGCTATAGCCAAGCGGTAAGGCAACGGATTTTGATTCCGTCATGCGCTGGTTCGAATCCAGCTAGCCCAGCCATTATCGAGCCATTAGCTCAGTTGGTAGAGCATCTGACTTTTAATCAGAGGGTCGAAGGTTCGAGTCCTTCATGGCTCACCATGTTTCATGCGGGTGTGGCGGAATTGGCAGACGCGCTAGACTTAGGATCTAGTGTCTTACGACGTGGGGGTTCGAGTCCCTTCACCCGCACCAATTCAAAAAAAGAAATACGTTTTCGCGGTTGTGGCGGAATGGCAGACGCGCTAGCTTGAGGGGCTAGTGGGGGAGACCCCGTGGAGGTTCGAGTCCTCTCAACCGCACCAACTATATAATGCGCCCGTAGCTCAATTGGATAGAGCGTCTGACTACGGATCAGAAGGTTAGGGGTTCGACTCCTCTCGGGCGCGCCATTTTTAATAACATAGTCGGGAAGTAGCTCAGCTTGGCAGAGCACTTGGTTTGGGACCAAGGGGTCGCAGGTTCAAATCCTGTCTTCCCGACCATCTAGAAATGCGGGTGTAGTTTAGTGGTAAAACCTCAGCCTTCCAAGCTGATGTCGTGGGTTCGATTCCCATCACCCGCTCCATAAAGATGGGCCTGTAGCTCAGCTGGTTAGAGCGCACGCCTGATAAGCGTGAGGTCGGTGGTTCGAGTCCACTCAGGCCCACCATCTTTCTTAAAAAAAGGTGTTGACGCGACTTCGTAAGATGTGATACATTAGTAAAGTCGCTGAAAACGACATTGAAAGAAACAAATCGATCTTTGAAAACTGAACGAAACGCCATGCAAGATATTGTTTCTACGGAAACAACATTGTTTTAAAGCTAGATTGAACTTTTCTATCGGAGAGTTTGATCCTGGCTCAGGACGAACGCTGGCGGCGTGCCTAATACATGCAAGTCGAGCGGAGAAATGGGAGCTTGCTCCCATTTCTCAGCGGCGGACGGGTGAGTAACACGTGGGCAACCTGCCCTACAGACTGGGATAACTCCGGGAAACCGGAGCTAATACCGGGTAATACATAGCATCGCATGATGCAACGTTGAAAGTTGGCCTTTGGCTAACACTGTAGGATGGGCCCGCGGCGCATTAGCTAGTTGGTAAGGTAACGGCTTACCAAGGCCACGATGCGTAGCCGACCTGAGAGGGTGATCGGCCACACTGGGACTGAGACACGGCCCAGACTCCTACGGGAGGCAGCAGTAGGGAATCTTCCGCAATGGACGAAAGTCTGACGGAGCAACGCCGCGTGAGTGACGAAGGCCTTCGGGTCGTAAAGCTCTGTTGTTAGGGAAGAACAAGTACCGTTCGAATAGGGCGGTACCTTGACGGTACCTAACCAGAAAGCCACGGCTAACTACGTGCCAGCAGCCGCGGTAATACGTAGGTGGCAAGCGTTGTCCGGAATTATTGGGCGTAAAGCGCGCGCAGGCGGTCTCTTAAGTCTGATGTGAAAGCCCACGGCTCAACCGTGGAGGGCCATTGGAAACTGGGGGACTTGAGTGCAGAAGAGGAGAGTGGAATTCCACGTGTAGCGGTGAAATGCGTAGATATGTGGAGGAACACCAGTGGCGAAGGCGGCTCTCTGGTCTGTAACTGACGCTGAGGCGCGAAAGCGTGGGGAGCAAACAGGATTAGATACCCTGGTAGTCCACGCCGTAAACGATGAGTGCTAGGTGTTGGGGGGTTCCACCCTCAGTGCTGAAGTTAACACATTAAGCACTCCGCCTGGGGAGTACGACCGCAAGGTTGAAACTCAAAGGAATTGACGGGGGCCCGCACAAGCAGTGGAGCATGTGGTTTAATTCGAAGCAACGCGAAGAACCTTACCAGGTCTTGACATCCTCTGCCACTCCTAGAGATAGGACGTTCCCCTTCGGGGGACAGAGTGACAGGTGGTGCATGGTTGTCGTCAGCTCGTGTCGTGAGATGTTGGGTTAAGTCCCGCAACGAGCGCAACCCTTGATCTTAGTTGCCAGCATTCAGTTGGGTACTCTAAGGTGACTGCCGGTGACAAACCGGAGGAAGGTGGGGACGACGTCAAATCATCATGCCCCTTATGACCTGGGCTACACACGTGCTACAATGGACGGTACAAAGGGCAGCAACACCGCGAGGTGAAGCGAATCCCATAAAGCCGTTCTCAGTTCGGATTGCAGGCTGCAACTCGCCTGCATGAAGCCGGAATTGCTAGTAATCGCGGATCAGCATGCCGCGGTGAATACGTTCCCGGGCCTTGTACACACCGCCCGTCACACCACGAGAGTTTGTAACACCCGAAGTCGGTGAGGTAACCTTTTGGAGCCAGCCGCCGAAGGTGGGACAAATGATTGGGGTGAAGTCGTAACAAGGTAGCCGTATCGGAAGGTGCGGCTGGATCACCTCCTTTCTATGGAGAATTACGAGGCAACATTGGTTGCCAAACTTGCATGAGCGTTTCGTTTAGTTTTGAAAGAATGATTGTATTCTTTCATGTTCCTTGAAAACTAGATAGCACAAACAACGACATCCAATAATTATTATTTTTTGCGTTATAACTTAGTTAGTCACATCTAACGATGTGCATCGATGACGTTAGAACACTCGTTTCTAACGAACATCTAAGGTTAAGCTACTAAGGGCGCACGGTGGATGCCTTGGCACTAGAAGCCGATGAAGGACGGGACGAACACCGATATGCTTCGGGGAGCAGTAAGTACGCTTTGATCCGGAGATTTCCGAATGGGGGAACCCACCATCCGTAATGGGATGGTATTTACTTCTGAATACATAGGAAGTAAAAGGCATACCCGGGGAACTGAAACATCTCAGTACCCGGAGGAAGAGAAAGCAATCGCGATTTCCTGAGTAGCGGCGAGCGAAACGGAAACAGCCCAAACCAGAGGGCTTGCCCTCTGGGGTTGTAGGACGTCTCATTGGAGTTACAAAGGCACGGATAGACGAAGCGACCTGGAAAGGTCCATCAGAGAAGGTAACAATCCTGTAGTCAAAATCCGCTGCCCTCCGAGACGGATCCTGAGTACGGCGGGACACGTGAAACCCCGTCGGAATCCGGGAGGACCATCTCCCAAGGCTAAATACTCTCTAGTGACCGATAGTGAACCAGTACCGTGAGGGAAAGGTGAAAAGCACCCCGGAAGGGGAGTGAAAGAGAACCTGAAACCGTGTGCCTACAACTAGTTGGAGCCCGTTAATGGGTGACAGCGTGCCTTTTGTAGAATGAACCGGCGAGTTACGATCCCGTGCAAGGTTAAGCCGAGAAGGCGGAGCCGCAGCGAAAGCGAGTCTGAATAGGGCGAAGGAGTACGTGGTCGTAGACCCGAAACCGGGTGATCTACCCATGTCCAGGGTGAAGTTCAGGTAACACTGAATGGAGGCCCGAACCCACGCATGTTGAAAAATGCGGGGATGAGGTGTGGGTAGCGGTGAAATGCCAATCGAACCCGGAGATAGCTGGTTCTCTCCGAAATAGCTTTAGGGCTAGCCTCGCGGCAAGAATCTTGGAGGTAGAGCACTGATTGGACTAGGGGTCCCTACCGGATTACCGAATCCAGTCAAACTCCGAATGCCAACGATTTATCCGCGGGAGTCAGACTGCGAGTGATAAGATCCGTAGTCGAGAGGGAAACAGCCCAGACCACCAGCTAAGGTCCCAAAGTATACGTTAAGTGGAAAAGGATGTGGCGTTGCTTAGACAACCAGGATGTTGGCTTAGAAGCAGCCATCATTTAAAGAGTGCGTAATAGCTCACTGGTCGAGTGACGCTGCGCCGAAAATGTACCGGGGCTAAACGTATCACCGAAGCTGTGGATTGTCTTACGACAATGGTAGGAGAGCGTTCTAAGGGCTGCGAAGTCAGACCGAAAGGACTGGTGGAGCGCTTAGAAGTGAGAATGCCGGTATGAGTAGCGAAAGACAAGTGAGAATCTTGTCCGTCGAAAGCCCAAGGTTTCCTGAGGAAGGCTCGTCCGCTCAGGGTTAGTCGGGACCTAAGCCGAGGCCGAAAGGCGTAGGCGATGGATAACAGGTTGATATTCCTGTACCACCTCCTTTCCGTTTGAACGACGGGGGGACGCAGAAAGATAGGGAGAGCGCGCTGCTGGACATGCGCGTCCAAGCGATTAGGCTGGTGAATAGGCAAATCCGTTCACCGTGAAGGCTGAGTCGTGATGGCGAGGGAATTTAAGTACCGAAGTCCCTGATTCTACACTGCCAAGAAAAGCCTCTAGTGAGGAAAGAGGTGCCCGTACCGCAAACCGACACAGGTAGGCGAGGAGAGAATCCTAAGACGATCGGGAGAACTCTCGTTAAGGAACTCGGCAAAATGACCCCGTAACTTCGGGAGAAGGGGTGCTTCCTCGGGTGAATAGCCCAGGGGAGCCGCAGTGAAAAGATCCAAGCGACTGTTTAGCAAAAACACAGGTCTCTGCCAAGCCGCAAGGCGATGTATAGGGGCTGACACCTGCCCGGTGCTGGAAGGTTAAGAGGAGGGGTTATCCCTTACGGGAGAAGCTCTGAATCGAAGCCCCAGTAAACGGCGGCCGTAACTATAACGGTCCTAAGGTAGCGAAATTCCTTGTCGGGTAAGTTCCGACCCGCACGAAAGGTGCAACGACTTGGATACTGTCTCAACGAGAGACCCGGTGAAATTATAGTACCTGTGAAGATGCAGGTTACCCGCGACAGGACGGAAAGACCCCATGGAGCTTTACTGTAGCCTGATATTGGATTTTGGTACAGCTTGTACAGGATAGGTAGGAGCCATAGAAGCCGGACCGCTAGGTTCGGTGGAGGCGTCGGTGGGATACTACCCTGGCTGTACTGACATTCTAACCCAGCACCGTGATCCGGTGCGGAGACAGTGTCAGGTGGGCAGTTTGACTGGGGCGGTCGCCTCCTAAAGAGTAACGGAGGCGCCCAAAGGTTCCCTCAGAATGGTTGGAAATCATTCGCAGAGTGTAAAGGCACAAGGGAGCTTGACTGCGAGACCTACAAGTCGAGCAGGGACGAAAGTCGGGCTTAGTGATCCGGTGGTTCCGCATGGAAGGGCCATCGCTCAACGGATAAAAGCTACCCTGGGGATAACAGGCTTATCTCCCCCAAGAGTCCACATCGACGGGGAGGTTTGGCACCTCGATGTCGGCTCATCGCATCCTGGGGCTGAAGTAGGTCCCAAGGGTTGGGCTGTTCGCCCATTAAAGCGGTACGCGAGCTGGGTTCAGAACGTCGTGAGACAGTTCGGTCCCTATCCGTCGCGGGCGCAGGAAATTTGAGAGGAGCTGTCCTTAGTACGAGAGGACCGGGATGGACACACCGCTGGTGTACCAGTTGTTCCGCCAGGAGCATAGCTGGGTAGCTACGTGTGGAAGGGATAAGTGCTGAAAGCATCTAAGCATGAAGCCCCCCTCGAGATGAGATTTCCCACAGCGTCAAGCTGGTAAGATCCCTCAGAGATGATGAGGTTGATAGGTTCGGGGTGGAAGCGTGGCGACACGTGGAGCTGACGAATACTAATCGATCGAGGGCTTAACCTAAAAATTGGAATACGATGTTGCGTGCTATCTAGTTTTCAGGGAATGAAAAGAAGTTCGACTAAGTTCCACCACGTCCTGTGGTGAACATCGAACGACTTACATCCTGTAAGTCTAGTGATGAAGGCGAAGAGGTCACACCCGTTCCCATGCCGAACACGGAAGTTAAGCTCTTCAGCGCCGATGGTAGTTGGGGGCTCTCCCCCTGCAAGAGTAGGACGTCGCTAGGCAAATGAGAAGTCAGAGCATTGAGCTCTGGCTTTTTTGTATGCTTTATTGGTTTGTATTGCGAGACCGTAAGGTAAGTACCTTCATTGAGAAGACAGAAAAGGGCATCTTAGAAAGCTTCGTAGGGGTGGGAGAAGCAAGAAATTCGAGGAAGCAAGTGAGGCTGGACCGGAGTAGATATTCGGAGATCTATGAGGATCCAGCATCGCGCAGCTGACGAAGAAGTTCGCCGCTTATCGCGCCCCGTATGAGAACACGGAAGTTAAGCTCGCGCGCCGATGGTAGTTGGGGGCTCTCCCCCTGCAAGAGTAGGACGTCGCTAGGCAAGTGAGAAGTCAGAGCATTGAGCTCTGGCTTTTTTGTTTTGTCTGAATGTGGGGTGGAGTTATTAGGGGGTTTGATTTGGGGTTTCGCGGATATAATCTCTGAATCGCGGATAAAAGCCCCGATTTCGCGAATATAAATCGAAAAGCGCGGATATATCATGATTATCGCGGATAAAATGAAAATTTCGCGGATATCGCCCGGATCGCTCGCCCCCAAAAGGTTTTATTTGAATGTGCTTTTAACAAATCAACGTTACAAACAACGCTTCGCTGATAAAAACGTAAAACCGCCGATATATGTCTTCCTTTCGCTGATATTTACCTCAAACTCGCCGATATATTGAAATTTCCGCCGATAAATCAATGAAAATCGCTGATAACCCATGTTTCAACGCTTTTTCTGAATAAGATTTTGTCTATTTAATGCTCCATAGCTGAACTCTTCTTTCAAATTGCTTACGCATCTCCTCTACTGAAATTATTTTTGAATATTCCGACCGCCTTACTTGATAAATCACGCTAGAAGACTTAAGGTTAATGAAAAAGAATTTCAGAATAGAGAGGGGAAAGTAAATGAGTTTTCATTTTGACACCAGGGCAGTTCGATTTCCTAACAAGGAAAAAGCTGAAACTGTAAGTAAGGCGAAACCAATCTATCAAACATCTTCTTTTGTTTTTGAGGACCTAGAAGATTTAGAGTCTTTCTATCAAGGGAAGAAAGATTATTTATATACGAGGGTTAGTAATCCAAACACAGATGATCTCGGTATGGGTGTAGCAGACCTTGAAGGGGCGCCGAAAGGGGTAGCAACTTCATCAGGGTTGTCAGCTATTCTTGCTGGTGTGCTAGCTGCTGTAAAAGCTGGAGACCACATCGTCGCATGCGATGACTTGTATGGTGGTACTTACTCGTTGTTTGAGAGTGAACTAAAAGATTTCGGTATAGATGTATCGTTTGTAGATTATGCAGACGTTGAAGCAGTTGAAAGTGCGATACAATCGAATACGAAGCTCCTATATACAGAATCGGTTACGAATCCGCTTCTAAGAGTAGAAGATTTGCATCAACTTGCTAGCCTAGGGAAAAAGCATAACCTTGTAACGATGGTTGATAATACGTTTGCGACGCCATTTCTACTCCAACCGTATACGATGGGAATCGATCTTGTCGTGCATAGTGCTACAAAGTACATAGGTGGACATAGCGATGTAACTGCTGGTGTTGTTGTGGGGAAAGAGAACCTTATTGCTAAAGCGAAAGCAAAGGTCATTAATCTCGGAGCTAATCTAAGCCCATTTGAAGCATGGTTAGGATGTAGAGGACTGAAAACGTTAAGTGTCAGAATGGATCGTCATGTGAAGAATGCACAGTTCCTTGCTAATGAGCTTAAACGGGTAGAGGGAATAAAGAGTGTCTACTATCCACGCTATGTTTCTGAGAGAGGAAATGGAGCTGTCGTATCGATTGAATTAGAAGATAACGTTAATGTTGATACGTTCTTCAAATCACTCGGTTGGGTGAAAATCGTACCAACGTTAGCCGGTTTGGATACATCAGTGTCTTATCCAATTGCCACATCGCATCGCACAGTACCTGATGAAACTAGAGCAAAGCTCGGTATCACAAAGCAGCTTGTCCGTATTTCTGTAGGTATAGAAAATGAAAACGACATAACAGATGCATTTAAGCAAGCAGTTGAGAAATCCCTCTAATGAAGGGGGATTTTTCTTTTTCTCTCAATGCTTGCATAACCTGTTTTTATCTGGTATAGTATTACTTGTGACGTTAGATAACGTTATTAACTATGCGCATCATAATCATCAATTTTATACTATCGTCGCGGGGTGGAGCAGTTCGGTAGCTCGTCGGGCTCATAACCCGAAGGTCGCAGGTTCAAATCCTGCCCCCGCAACCAAAATTTTCGAATTCTAACTACGTCGAGTTGACTTCCTTGCTAGAATTCAATCGGAGTACTCGATAGAGTGCAACCAAAATTTTAACTACGTCGATTAATCTTCCGTGTTAAAATTTTATCGAAGTCCCTTTAGGGGCAACCTAAACACTTAATTACAGTTTTCTGTAACTAACGTAAGTGAACATATAAGTGGTCCCGTGGTGTAGCGGTTAACATGCCTGCCTGTCACGCAGGAGATCGCGGGTTCGATTCCCGTCGGGACCGCCATTTTAGTATTTTCATAGAGCGAGCGAATCGCTTTTTTTTATTTTATAAAGAAAAAAAAACTGAATTTAAAAACCGACTGCACATCTGATTTTTCATATTGGATGTGATTTTTCTTGAAATTAAGATAAACTGTTAGAAGGAGAGCCTTAGGATGAAATTCCTAAGGTTTTTTTATAAAATGGAAAGTGAGATGAGTTTGGTTGAAAGATGAATTTGAGTTTATACGATCAATTAAACCAGCTTATACAAAACGTGAAGAATTGATAGAAGGGATCGGGGATGACGCAGCCCTTTATCGTGTGGCTTCAGAGTGGGATGAGATTGCTTGTGTCGATACGATGGTGGAAGGTGTTCATTTCACGAGGGATACGATGACGCCGGAACAGATCGGAAGTAAAGCTCTTGCGGTAAATATTAGTGATATTGCAGCGATGGGCGGAGTTCCTCTCTTTTATTTAGTGTCTATCTCAATCCCTAAAACAGGGTGGTCAGATGAAGAACTCGAGCAGGTTTACCGTGGTCTGCATGCGATTGGCAATGAGTTTGAGATGGACATGATCGGTGGAGATACGGTTTCGAGTAGAGATGCCTTAACCATTTCCGTTACGGCTATTGGAAAAGTAGAACGAGAAAGAAAACTTTTGAGGAAGAATGCTGTAGCCGGAGATGTGGTGTTTCTTACCGGTGCGGTCGGCGGATCAGCTGCAGGACTTTCGTATCTACTCAAGGAAACGGAACTTGAAAACCCTAATACGCAATCTTATATAACGGCCCATCAAACGCCTTATCCTCATGTGAAAGCAGGAAGGCTTCTGTCGAAGAGTGGGTGTCGGGTAGCATTGAACGATGTAAGTGATGGAATTGCTAGTGAAGCACATGAAATTGCTGAAGCGAGCAACGTTTCCATTGTGCTAGAAGAACAATATCTTCCACGTCCTGAAGGGTTTGATGCTTATTCTTCAGAACAGCGGTTAGACTGGATGTTATACGGTGGAGAAGATTTTGTGTTGATCGGAACAGTGTCAGAAAGTGAATGGGATAAGATCGAGCAGTTGTTTACGAATCAGAACGAACCAATCTACAAGATAGGATATGTCGCAGAAGGCGATGGTTCTGTTCATTTAGTGAATAAGGAAAACAAATATAATTTGGACAAGAAGGGATACAATCACTTCTCGTCTGAGGAATAGGTGATGACCATGAGTGCATATGCTTTCATCATGAAATCTCCAGAAGAAACCATAGAGCTCGGCATTAAGCTTGGTGAAAAGCTTAAGCCAGGTAGCGTATTAACGTTAGAGGGAGATCTAGGTGCAGGCAAGACAACTTTTACAAAGGGAATTGGAAAAGGTCTCGGTGTAAAGAAAATAGTAAATAGCCCTACGTTTACCATCATTAAGGAATACGAGGGGAATATTCCTCTCTATCATATGGATGCGTATCGATTAGAAGAAAGCGATGAGGATCTAGGATTTAGTGAATATTTTGAAGGCGAAGGTGTCACTGTAGTAGAATGGGCGAAATTCATACAAGATATGCTGCCAAAAGAACTATTACGTATCGAAATCTATCATCAAAGAGAATCAGAACGCAGATTGATATTAAGACCTTTCGGGGACTTTTATGAATCTGTTTGTAAGGAGTTGCAAGATGAGAGTACTAGCCATTGATTCATCTAACTATGTAATGGGTGTCGCTGTGATGGTAGATGATATTATCGTAGGCGAACTGATTACAAACTTAAAGAAGAATCACTCGATTCGACTGATGCCAGCGATCGAAGAGTTATTAGAAGAGGTCGGGGTAAAGCCGAATGAGCTCGATCGTATCGTCGTTGCTGAAGGGCCCGGCTCGTATACTGGACTTCGCATTGGCGTGAGTATTGCTAAAACGTTAGCTTGGACGTTAAACATACCACTTGTAGGCGTATCGAGTCTCGAAGTTCTCGCCCAAAGTGGACGCTATTTCGACGGAGCTATCGTGCCATTCTTCGATGCGAGAAGAGGACAAGTCTATAATGGGGTATTTGAGAAAGGCATGCCACATCCTGTAAGAAAGAGTGACGATCAGATCGTATTGTTTGAAGAGTGGCTTAAAGTAAATAAAGAAAGCCATGATCAATTCCTATTCATTAGCAATGATCTATCGAATCACAAAGAAACGATTGAAAGTATACTTGGCGATAAAGCGATCTTTGCCCCTATTAGTAGTACCAATGCTCGTCCATCCGAGCTTGCTGTGCTAGGAGCGAAGAAGGAACCGGTTGAGGATGTACACGCGTTTAAACCGAATTACGTAAGGATGGCAGAGGCGGAAGCTAAATGGCTCGCTTCGCAGGAAAAGTAGGGGATTCGTAATGGAAAAGACGATATCGTTTCGTTCGATGACTGTGGAAGATATTGAAGCTGTCATGGAGATTGAGAAAGCAACGTTTCCAACGCCGTGGAGTCGGTCTGCTTTTTACAATGAAGTGGTTGTGAATCAGTTTGCTACTTACCTTTTACTCGAAGTCGGTGAAGAAATCGCTGGATACTGCGGCGTATGGGTGATTATTGATGAAGCCCATATTACGAACATCGCCCTGCATCCAGACTATAGAGGAATGAAGTTAGGCGAAGCGTTGATGAGTAAAGCGATTCGTTTTGCGAAATCGCGGGGAGCGTTGACCATGACGCTTGAAGTTAGAGTGTCGAATACAGTTGCACAGAATTTATATAAGAAACTAGGTTTTGTAGAAGGAGGCATCCGCAAAGGTTATTATTCAGATAACCAGGAGGATGCACTAGTAATGTGGGTGAATTTAAATGGAAAATAAATCAGAAATCATACTAGGAATCGAAACAAGCTGTGATGAAACAGCGGTTTCGATCGTTAAAGGCGGAACAGAAGTTCTTTCTAACGTCGTGGCTTCGCAAATTGAAAGTCATAAGCGTTTTGGTGGTGTCGTACCTGAGATCGCATCTCGTCATCATGTAGAGGAAATGACGGTTATTTTAGAAGAAGCACTTCGAAAGGCTGAAGTGACGATGGACGATATCGATGCGATCGCCGTTACGGAAGGACCAGGATTAGTAGGAGCCTTGTTAATTGGAGTGAACACAGCGAAAGCGTTAGCGTTCGCTCATCAAAAGCCTCTAATTGGAACCCATCATATCGCCGGGCATATCTATGCGAATCAGCTTGTCTCTGAGCTTAAGTATCCATTGCTATCTCTCGTTGTCTCAGGAGGGCATACAGAGCTTGTTTATATGGAATCTGAAGGAGAGTTCACGTTGATAGGAGAAACGCGTGATGACGCTGCAGGAGAAGCCTATGACAAAGTGGCGAGAACGTTGAAGCTGCCATACCCAGGTGGACCGCATATCGATCGTCTTGCACAAGAAGGCACGGAGTCGGTACCGCTTCCTCGTGCATGGCTTGAGAAAGGGTCTTATGATTTCAGCTTTAGTGGATTGAAATCTGCCGTAATCAACACCGTTCATAACGCAAAGCAGCGTAATGAGGAGATCAAGCCTGAAGATCTAGCGGCAAGCTTTCAAGCAGCCGTAGTCGATGTCCTCGTAACGAAAACGAAGCGAGCGGCTGAAGAGTATGATGTGAAACAAGTGCTACTTGCTGGGGGAGTTGCGGCGAACAAAGGTCTTCGAACGGCATTAAAAGAAGCCTTTAAGGATTCAGAGATCGAGCTAATCATTCCACCTCTTCATTATTGTACAGATAATGCGGCGATGATTGCTGCAGCAGGTACCATTTCCTATCGAAAAGGGAAGCGTTCTTCCTTACACCTTAATGCAAATCCGGGATTAGAACTGGGAATCTAGTCCCGGTTTTTTTGTTTCTAATTATCCACAAGCAGTGAATATTGTGGACATATTGTCCTATATCTGAAACGAAGGGGATTTCTGCTGTGGGTAAAGATTTGTGGATAACAATTCATTTAACTGTGGATAATGTTGATAAATTAGAAATATCTCGTTAAATAAACACACATTCTGTGTATAAGTATGTGGATTGTGTGAATATGTCGGAAAATTTTATATCTAAAGAAAAAACAGTCCACTGTGGACTGTTTACGCTTCTTGAAGTTCTCCCCATTCTTCCATGAGTTCTTCTGTTCTCGTTCTTAATTTATCGAGCTCTTCATTTAAGACCATCACCTTCTCATGATCTTCAAACACTTCAGGAATACAGAGTTCTGCTTCTATTTCGTCGATTCTAGCTTCTGCCGAATCAATTTCTTTTTCAATTTCGTCGATCCGCCTTAAGATTTGTCTTTCCTGGCGTTTTGCTTCTTTATCTTGTTGAAAACTAGATTTTCCAGAAACTTCGGGCGCACTCGATTGTTCCTGCTGTTCAAGAGCGGCGAGTTCAGCGAGTTCCTCTTTCTTTTCTACATAGTAATCATAGTCACCGAGGTATGATGTGACACCTTCAGTGGATAACTCAAGGACACGAGTGGCGATTCGATTGATGAAGTACCGATCGTGTGAAACGAACAAGATCGTTCCAGGGAACTGGATGAGCGCTTCTTCTAAAATTTCTTTACTATCTAAATCAAGGTGGTTCGTCGGTTCGTCGAGTATAAGGAGGTTTGACTTTTGCATCATCAGCTTAGAGAGCGCGAGTCTACCTTTTTCTCCACCGCTTAGTTCGGATACAATCTTCAATACATCATCGCCGCTGAAAAGGAAGCGGCCTAATACTGCACGGATATCCTTTTCATCGGTTAATGGGAAGTCATCCCATAGTTCGTTAAGGACAGTTTTATTGGATGTGAGATTCGTTTGCTCCTGATCATAGAACCCGACCTGAACATTACTTCCGAAGTTTAAATCTCCGCCTAGGAGGGTTTTTCCTGAGACGATCGCCTGCAGCAGCGTCGATTTTCCGATTCCGTTCGGACCAACGAGTGCAACGCTTTCCTGGCGTTTCAAGTCGAACGTAAGCTGATCGTTGATCACCGTATCCGGGTAGCCGATCGATAACTCTCGCACACTCAGTACATCGTTACCTGTTTGCTTGTCGATCCTAAACGAAATGTTGGCTGATTTCTCATCGCCTTTTGGCTTATCGATCCGCTCCATCTTTTCAAGCTGCTTTCTTCTACTTTGAGCACGCTTTGTCGTAGAGGCGCGGACGATGTTTTTCTGAACAAAGTCTTCTAGTTTTGCGATTTCCTTTTGCTGCTTCTCAAACTCTTTAAGCTGCTGCTCATAGCGCCGATCTTTCTCTTCTAAATAGAAGCTATAATTTCCTTCGAATCGTTCTGCACGGTTTCTTGAGATCTCATATACCTTGTTCACGATTTTATCGAGAAAATAGCGGTCGTGAGAAACGATGAGGATGGCACCTGTGTAGCCTGTTAAATAACCCTCGAGCCATGTGAGTGTTTGGATATCAAGATGGTTTGTCGGCTCATCCAGAATGAGTAGCTCAGGTTTTGTAAGTAAGAGTTTACCGAGCGCCAGGCGCGTCTTTTGCCCTCCACTTAGACTAGAAATCGGTGTTTTATAATCGAAATCTTTGAAGTTAAGCCCGTGAAGGACCGTACGAATATCCGCTTCGTATTTGTAGCCGCCTTTGTCTTTGAAAGCGACCTGAAGCTGGTCATATTCTTTCATGATACGCTGGTATTCCTGCTCATTTTCATAGATAGATGGGTCACCCATCTTCTCTTCGTACCGTCGAAGTTCTTTTTCCATACGACGTAGTTCTTCAAAGACGCTAAGCATTTCATCCCAGATCGATAGGTTCGATTCGAGGCCCGTGTCCTGAGCCATGTATCCAATCCGTACATCTTTCGGTTTGATGATATCTCCTGAATCATAGGAGAGCTGCCCTGTGATGAGTTTTAGAAGAGTAGACTTTCCGGCACCGTTTCGACCAACGAGTGCCACACGGTCTCTCGATTGTACTTCTAGCTTAATATTAGATAAAATAGGGTCAGCACCAAATGATTTTGATACGCCATTTACTTGTAGTGCGATCATTGTTTGTTCACCTCGAATTTCTCTCTTCTCGTTGTATGTTGAATCGAGCGATTTGCTTGATCTACCATTCGATTACGTTCCTTTAAGTTTATCGTAGTGAGGACAAGGTGGGCAACTACAGGAATGTTCATTAAATGGTAATAAAAATTCTTGTTAAAAAACAGCAAAAAGGATAGAAATGGTGTATAGTCACAAGTAGCAGCATTCCATTTAACCTTCTATCATCTATAGAAGAAAGGGGCAGCCATGAGTTCATTTACTCATTTTAATAAAGAAGGCCGCGCACAGATGGTCGATATTACAGAGAAAACTCCGACTGCTCGTACAGCGGTTGCCAAAACGAGCGTGAAGGTTAGTGAAGAAATTTATACTGGTATCAAAGACGGAAATATGAAGAAAGGCGATGTGCTTCAAGTCGCCCAAATTGCCGGGATTATGGCAGCAAAAAAAACGTCTGATCTCATCCCTATGTGTCATCCGATAGCGCTTTCTGGCGTTGACCTTCATTTCGACTGGGAAGTGAGCGCTTCCTTTTATGAGCTTACGATTGAAGCTCATGTGAAAACAAAAGGAAGTACCGGAGTAGAAATGGAAGCGCTGACGGCAGCATCAGCGGCGGCATTAACCGTGTACGATATGTGCAAAGCGCTGGATAAAGGCATCGTTATCGGGGAAACCTATCTCCTTACAAAAACAGGGGGAAAAAGCGGGGATTACAAGCGCGAGTAGGACAACCATAGATTGAGCGCGGAGGTCAATGTGGAGGGTGTTTATGGATATTGATCAAACAAAAATTCCGCAAGCGACAGCAAAACGACTGCCGCTCTATTATCGCTATTTAAAAAATCTTAGTGCATCTGGTAAACAGCGGGTAAGTTCTGCTGAATTGAGCGATGCGATAAAGGTAGATTCTGCTACCATACGAAGAGATTTTAGTTATTTCGGTGCTCTTGGTAAAAAAGGGTATGGGTATAATGTTCATTATCTGTTATCTTTCTTTAGTAAGACCCTAGATCAAGATGAAACGACCAGGGTAGCTCTAGTAGGAGTAGGTAACCTTGGGACAGCGTTTCTGCACTACAATTTCATTAAGAATAACAATACGAAGATCGAACTGGCATTTGATGCGGATGCTGCAAAAGTAAACCAAGAAATTGGTGGTATTCCGGTTTACCATATCGATCAGTTTAAAGAACAGGTGAAGAAGAACGACATCTCAGTCGTTATCCTTACAGTACCCGTTCATGCTGCTCAGTCGATTGCAGATCAGATGGACGAGGCTGGAATTAAAGGGATTCTGAACTTTACGCCAGCACGTTTGACCGTACCAGATCATATTCGAGTGCACCATATTGATCTGGCTGTTGAACTGCAGGCTCTCGTGTATTTTATGAAGCATTATCCTGTATAAACTTACAATCTTAAGGAGGTGACACGCATGGGAATGGGTGGCGCAAGTATCGCTCTAGTTGCAGTTGTTGCTTTGATCATTTTTGGACCTAAGAAACTACCTGAGCTTGGTAAAGCAGCAGGTAACACACTTCGTGAGTTCAAGAACGCAACAAAAGGTCTAGCAGATGACGACGATGATACGAACGATAAGAAAAAAAACGAACAGTAATCGGTTAGGACGGATAGGGAATGGATGAACAAAAACAATCCATCTATGATCACATAGAAGAATTAAGAAAACGAATCATCATCACAGTCGTCGTCTTAATTCTCTCCTTTATTGCGGGACTATTCATCGCAAAGCCGGTCATCGTCTTTCTCCAGAATGCTCCTGAAGCACAGGGGATTCCGATGAACGCTTTTACATTAACAGACCCGTTAAAGGTTTATTTCAGCTTTGCGTTCCTGGTTGCTTTCATTATGACATCGCCCATCGCTCTCTATCAGCTATGGGCTTTTGTTTCGCCAGGACTTTATGATAATGAACGGAAAGTAACGTTATCGTATATCCCAGCAGTCTTTCTCCTCTTTCTTGGAGGAGTTTCATTTTCATATTTCGTCCTGTTTCCTTTTGTCATCGACTTTGTCGGGAATTTGGCAGAAAGCCTCAACATTCAGGAAATGTACGGCGCAAATCAATACTTCACTTTCTTGTTTCAGTTAACGTTACCATTTGGCTTTGTGTTTCAGCTGCCTGTGATCGTTCTTTTCTTTACAAGACTCGGAATTTTAAATCCTGCCATGCTTGTACAGATTAGGAGATACGCGTATTTTGGACTCCTCGTCATAGCGGGAATGATCACACCGCCTGAAATTATTTCACACCTCATGGTTTCGGTACCACTGTTTTTACTATATGAATTCAGCATTCTTGTGTCTCGCTATGGTTATAGAAAGAGACTACAAGCAGAGGCGAAGCGTCAATTGGAAGAGCAGGATTCGGAACAGGAAGCATAACAAAAGCGATAGGATAGCCCTATCGCTTTTTGTTTTGATCTTTTTTCTTCAGTTGATTGATTTTCTTTTTAAGTAAAAAGAAGCGAATGGAGTAAGCGAAATCAACTGTGGCGAGCACCATCAGTAGTATCGTCCAAAGGCTCCACATATCTGCATCAGAACGGGCGCTTTGAATCGCAAGGTACGTGAAGATCGAACCGAGCCCTGCGTAGA
Source organism: Anaerobacillus sp. ABA4_114 (assembly GCF_056159065.1). Lineage (NCBI taxonomy): Bacteria > Bacillati > Bacillota > Bacilli > Caryophanales > Bacillaceae > Anaerobacillus > Anaerobacillus sp. ABA4_114. The sequence continues at coordinate 3,939,395 of NZ_JBSWUM010000001.1, read as the reverse complement.
AAAACCCCATTAGAGTTGGTGAAAATCTCATGTAAGTACTCCTCCAATAAATGATTGCATTTGTTCCGCTTTCTTCTGTAGTTCTGCTAGATCATCTGCAAAGAAGATGTTAATTAAGACAACAATCGTATTCATCGTCATATGAGCGACAATCGGTACGATCAACCGCTTCGTTTTTACATATAGAAACGCGAACGTAAGTCCCATCGCAGTATAAACAAGGATGTGGTCGAAATCCAAATGGATGGCTGCAAAGATAACCGAACTCGCGATTCCAGCGATCCAAAAGTTAAACCGTGTATAGAGTGCCCCGAAAATCACTTTTCTAAAGACGATCTCTTCAAGAATTGGGCCAATGATCGCTATTACAAGGATGAAGATCGGTGATGCCTTCGCAACATCCATCAGCATCTCTGTATTTTCTGATCCAGGTTCGATTCCGAATAAATTGACTTCGATCATCGCTGCGATAATTTGAGCAAAGTAAGCCATGAAGATACCAAGAATGCTCCAGCTTACCGCTTTCCCTGCTGATACGCGGGTAGAACGTTCAAACGGCTCGTCAGGAGTTGAGCGGAGTAGAAACAGCATGATGATGAGTGCTGTAAAAAAGCTCACAACCGAGTAGCTTACGACTGGGTTCGGAACATCTAGGGATTGAAATAGTTTTGCACCCGGATATCCGGAAAGCTGCATAACAATATAAGTAATTAAGATAGTCCAATAGTGTTTTGCCAAGAAGCATAACTCCTTTTAGTGGTTTGCATGCCTAGATAAAGGCATTTTGCATACTTGTATTAGTTTAACACATTTAGGAATGGGAATGCCCTTTAGAAGAGTTTCGAAACAGTGACGAATCTGAAGAGGGAATGTTCTGATAACTAGTACGTAAGTCTTATCTTTTATTTGGAAGAAGTTGATAAATAAAGGAATGCAAATTTTCTGTTAAAAAAATCAACTTTACTACTTGCAAAAGAATAGCGAAATATTTTATTATATACATGTGTTAGCACTCGCCTATGTTGAGTGCTAACAGAAACAATACAAACCATTAATATCCACTGAGGAGGGTGTTTGAGTTGTTAAAGCCTTTAGGTGATCGCGTAGTAGTAGAACCAATTCAATTAGAAGAAAAAACGTCTAGTGGAATCGTACTTCCTGATTCTGCAAAAGAAAAGCCTCAAGAAGGTCGCATTGTATCTGTAGGTAGCGGTGTGTTAACTGATTCTGGCGAGCGTGTAGCTCTTGAAGTTTCAGAAGGCGATGCAGTTATTTACAGTAAGTATGCTGGTACTGAAGTGAAATATGACGGTAAAGAATATTTAATTCTTCGTGAAAACGATATTCTTGCAGTTGTAAGCAAGTAATACAACCACTCAAATAAAATAAGAACTACATAAATTGGAGGGTAACAAATGGCTAAAGATATTAAGTTTAGTGAAGAAGCCCGTCGCTCAATGCTTCGCGGTGTTGATTCTCTTGCAAACGCAGTAAAAGTTACACTCGGTCCAAAAGGACGTAACGTGGTACTAGAGAAGAAGTTCGGTTCTCCTCTTATCACAAATGACGGTGTAACGATCGCGAAAGAAATTGAACTTGAAGATGCATTCGAAAACATGGGTGCTAAGCTTGTAGCAGAAGTAGCAAGCAAGACGAATGACGTTGCTGGTGACGGTACAACAACTGCAACGGTTCTTGCACAAGCAATGGTTCGTGAAGGACTTAAAAACGTTGCTTCTGGTGCTAACCCAATGGTTATCCGTAAAGGAATCGAAAAAGCAACAAAAGCTGCTGTTGATGAGCTTAAGAAAATTTCTAAGCCAATCGAAGGTAAAGAGTCAATCGCACAAGTTGCGTCTATCTCTGCTGCTGACGAAGAAGTAGGTCAATTGATCGCTGAAGCAATGGAGCGCGTTGGAAACGACGGCGTTATCACTGTTGAAGAATCAAAAGGATTCGCTACTGAGCTTGAAGTAGTAGAAGGTATGCAGTTCGACCGCGGATATGCATCTCCTTACATGGTAACAGACTCCGATAAAATGGAAGCTGTTCTAGAAGATCCATATATCCTTATCACTGATAAGAAGATCGCAAGCATCCAAGACGTACTTCCAGTGCTTGAGCAAGTCGTACAACAAGGTAAACCACTCCTTATGATCGCTGAAGACGTTGAAGGTGAAGCTCTTGCAACGCTTGTTGTGAACAAGCTTCGCGGAACGTTCAACGCAGTAGCTGTTAAAGCTCCTGGTTTCGGTGACCGTCGTAAAGCTATGCTTGAAGACATCGGTACACTAACTGGTGCTGAAGTGATCACTGAAGATCTTGGTCTAGATCTTAAGCAAGCAAACATCACGCAGCTTGGCCGCGCTTCTAAAGTTGTTGTAACGAAAGAAAACACAACAATCGTTGAAGGCTCTGGCGAAACTGATAAGATCGCTGCTCGCGTTAACCAAATCAAAGCTCAGCTAGAAGAAACAACTTCTGAGTTCGATAAAGAAAAACTTCAGGAGCGTCTTGCTAAACTTGCTGGCGGCGTAGCTGTCATCAAAGTTGGTGCTGCAACTGAAACAGAATTGAAAGAACGTAAACTACGCATCGAGGATGCTCTTAACTCAACTCGCGCAGCAGTTGAAGAAGGTATCGTATCCGGTGGTGGTACTGCGCTCGTTAACGTTGTGAAGGCAGTTCAAGCTGTTGAAGCAACTGGTGACGAAGCAACTGGTGTGAAGATCGTTCTTCGCGCACTAGAAGAGCCAATCCGTCAGATCTCTCACAACGCTGGTCTTGAAGGATCCGTTGTTGTTGAGCGCCTGAAAGGCGAGAAGATCGGTATCGGCTTCAACGCTCTTACTGGTGAGTGGGTAAACATGGTAGACGCTGGTATCGTTGACCCTACAAAAGTTACACGTTCAGCTCTACAAAACGCTGCATCTGTATCTGCTATGCTTCTTACAACTGAAGCAGTTATCGCTGACAAGCCTGAGGAAAACGAAGGCGGCGGCATGCCTGACATGAGCGGCATGGGCGGTATGGGTGGAATGGGCGGCATGATGTAAGCTGTCCTCAAATCCACCAATGGGATTTGAAACTGAATATTGACTGGATTTTGATTGGATTACTCAAAATTCGTGTCGAGATAAGAGAGTCTCTCATTAGTTTTATACTTCTGGGAGACTCTTTCTTTTATTAAAAAACATTTCTTCGAAAAAGATTTAACCGGTTAAGACTTTCATTTGCGTAAAGATTCAATCATTTTTTTTATGGATTAAATACAAGTTATACTAACTAGTGTTTAAATTTCTAATAAAAGGCGGAAATGATATATGAAACATCGTAGACGTTTGAAGTGGCCAGCTTGGGTTCTTCTCTTTCTTTTGCTCATTGCAGCTGTATGGGGAGGCGTAACACAATTCTTTCCGAGCAAGGCAGAAGTAAAAGTAGAAGTCGATCAAGAAGACATGAGTAAATACCCAGGTCTTAACCTCCAAACACGTACGACAGAATCAGAAACTTATACAACGTCAATCAGTGACTTGCAAACCAATAGTCAAAAGGTCAATCAATCGATCCACCAATGGATTAAGGAGAAGAAAGGATCATTTTATAGCACGATGGAAGAAAGGGACTTCAAGAAAAGGGCACGTAACCTGATCAGGTCCAATTAGATGAGGATGGAAAATACATTGCATTAACTTTTGATGATGGACCACACCAAACCGTAACGCCAAAAGTACTGGATATCCTTGAAAAACACGGCGCCAAAGCCACCTTCTTTATGCTTGGTAGTCAGGGGATTATTATCCAAAGATCGCTCGCCGGGTTGCGGAAGAAGGGCATGAAATTGGTAATCACTCGGAGAGTCATATGGACCTTTCAAATTTAGGTCGAGAAAGCATCCGAAAGGAACTTCAACAGTTCAGTGAAGAAATCGAGCAAGCAATTGGACACGAGCTAATGGAATCAAAAAAGTATAGCCATATTAAGCTAGACCCTCTACTGAAAGAGGGTTCTTTTTGTTTTATATTAAAAACATAAGTTGGATTTATATTTTTATTCGCTACTTTACAGTCGAATCCTATTGATTATAAGTTGGGAAATTTAAAGAAATTATTAGAGCGGATCTAAGCATAAGAACAGTGTATTTCCCAATACTCCTTCCTTTGTACTCATGATAAAGTTTAGTTGTAAGATATTTCAAAATAGAAAGGAATGTTTTACAAACCTAAATTGTAAAAGGAGGAGTAAAATGAAAAAGTTATTAAGTTTTTCATTGATTTTGGTGTTAACTTTTAGTGTCTTTTCCCTTACACCAAGTAAAACGAATGCTAGCGCAACCTTTGCTTGGCCAGTTGATTTTGCAAATCCGGAAAACTATATCACATCAAATTTTGGTGATCGCAATGGGTCATATCATTCAGGAATGGATATTGCTAAAGCGGGGACAATACCGATTCTAGCCTCTGCTTCTGGAACAGTAGTAGAATCTGTATATCGTGGCTCATATGGAAACTACATAATTATTCGCCACAATATTAATGGACAAACCTATGAAACACTTTATGCGCATTTAAGTTCAAGAAAGTTTTCTGTTGGAGAGTCAGTAACACAAAATGAGCTCATAGGGTATATGGGTAACACTGGGAATTCGACTGGTCAGCATTTGCATTTTGAAATTCATGAAGGAACTTGGAACGGATCTAGAACAAATGCGAAAGATCCGCGTGATTACCTTGGCGTTTCTTTCGAATACAAATATGATGTCGTTCATACTTCTCAAGGAGTGCTTAAGAGCTTTGTGAATAAAACAGATGCGATTAATTACGCTGAGAAATGGAAGAATACAGTAGTGGTAAACAGTGATACGGATGAAGAAGTATGGCGCTTTGAAGGGTTAAATCCGAAGTATAAAGTCTATCATTCACAAAAGAATGTTTTGGAAGTGTTTGCTGTTAAGAGTGTAGCAATCGACTATGCAGAAAAATGGAAGAACACAGTTGTTGTTGATAATGATGGGGTACAACATTGGTCATTTCCAGATTTAGATTCAAATCGTTACAAGGTTTATCATAACTCAATGGGTGTACTCGAGGAATTTGCAATTTTAAATGCAGCTATCGATTATGCTGAACGCTGGGCGAATACCAGTATTGTAGATGATTCTACTACTTATGATAACGAAGTATGGAACTTTGAACACGGGGCGCCTCGTTATGATGTTATTCATTCTAGTAAAGGACATTTAGAAAATTTCTGGGGTAAACAAGCAGCAATTGAGAGTGCAAAAAAATGGGCTAATACCAAAGTTGTTGAGAGAAGTACAGGAAATGTCGTTTACCAATCTGAATAGTTAAACGTTAATAGCTAGATTGAAAAAGCCCTGCTCAGAGAGAGGGCTTTTTCAATATTTGAGGCTTCTTACCTATTATGCCAACTCCTCCACCAACGTCTCCAAATTCCCCTTCAACCGCTCCTTCGCCTCTTCATCCAAAATAAACTCATTCCCCTCACCACGCTGAACATGCTGGTCGATCACATACGCACCGCTAAGGAGATTCGTCGCTCCAAGAGAAGAGAGTACAGGCTTAAGCGCATAATCGATCGCAAGGAGATGCCCGAACGATCCACCGATCATCAATGGAAGAACGGCTTTTCCTTTCAATCCTTTTTGAGGAAGAAGATCGAGGTACGTCTTCAATATCCCTGTATAAGCAGCTTTATAAACAGGCGATAAAATAATAACGGCATCTGCTTTTTCTACTTTTTCATTCGCTTCCAAAATCGCAGCGCTGCTAAAGTTAGCGGTAATTAAATCGGTAGCGGGTAAGTCGATTACATTGATTGATTCATAGGAGATCGACTGCTCCTTTAAATAACTTTCTGCATAGTCCTTGATTCCTTTTAGTCTCGATTGAAGGGAGTTTCCTCCGTAAATAAGTACAACATTGCTCATTGTTTTCACTCTCCTAAACTAGTGTCATCACAATTTTCTTACACATACTCAGTCAGCAAACACGCTTTTCGCAAGACTATACACGATTGCATCGTCTGTCGGCGGGTTATGAAGCCCTGCTCGTACGTTTCGGAAATGGCGCTGTAATGGGTTGCTGGCAGACAGGCTTCTAGCACCGACCACGCGCATCGCTAAATCTACGACTCGGTTCGCACTATTTGTTACGATATGCTTCACTGCTGCTAAGTCCGCTCCCATATGCGGACGCTCTTCAGGGTTTTCACTCCATCTCTTTGCGACAGCATAAAGAACTTCTCGCGCGTTGAATAGCTCTAACTGCATCTCGCCGATCTTTCTCCTTACTTCTGGCACGTCTTTGATCGGACCAGGAAGTGTTGAAGGGGAGAAGGAGGAGGCGAATTCGACCGTGTAGTCCATGGCTGAAGAGGCGATGCCAAGGTAAACGGCTGGAATCTGCAGGTACCATCCTTTCGGAGAGGCTTTGTGGTTCTCCTCAATTACCAATAGATCCTCAGGTTTAACGTGGACGTTATGTAGCACGAGATCATCACTCTTTGTCCCTTTCATGGAGATACTGTCCCACGTTTCCTCAATTTGTACGCCTTCAAGCTTATGATCAATCAGGACAAACCCTTTCTTACCGGTTTGATCAACGTCAGCTGTGACGATGGAGTAATCAAGCGCCACGGCCATCGACGTAAAGGATTTTCGTCCATTGATGATCCAGCCCTCCGGCGTTTTTGTAGCAGTCGTTTGAGGAATCCCGCCGCGTGAAGGGCTGCCGGTTGCTTTTTCAGTTTGCGCAAGGTTGAGTAGTGCTTTTTCGTTTACGATCAAGTGGCACACTTTTTCGAAAACCGCTTCATCCCAGGCTCGCGATTCAGCGATTTCTAAGATGACTCCAAGCTGCCAGCCGAGGGACAGTGCCGTCGGACCATCACCTGATGCGAGCTGTTCTTGAACTTTCAAGAACTCGTACAAGTTAAGACCGGAGCCTCCATATTCTTTTGGTACAGTGAGTGATAAAAAGTTCCTCGCCTTTAAATCTTCGAAGTTCTCGTAAGGAAACCTTTCTTCTTCATCATATTTTGCAGATCTACTTTTAAAAAGTTCAACGAGTTCAGTGAGTTCTTCCTTCAAATCAGGCTGCTTTTCAGTTGCAAATGGCATCGGTATCCTCCTTTTTCTCTATACAAAAAAAGTCTACTTTCAGCTGAAAGTAGACTTAGGCTCATTAACATTCGAACCATACAAGCTTCATCTTTCAGACAAAAAGTCTGCTGGAATGAGCACCTTGCTTAAGATAAGCGGTTGCTGCAGGATCGTTGGACCAGATTCCTCCCCTGACTCTAGATAAATGCATGCGGTAGTGCGTTAAAGAATAGAATACGGACAAATAAACGCAATGTCAACAAGTAATTAGAAAAGAAATAATTTTTTGATTTTTTTGTTGACAGGGAATCGATCGGTGCTGTATATTCATCGTTAAATTCAATAAAACAAACTTTCTTATCAAGAGAGGTGGAGGGACTGGCCCTTTGAAGCCTCGGCAACAGACTCGGTTGAGTACTGTGCCAATTCCAGCAAGCGATGCTTGAAGGATAAGAAAAGACAGTTGCTTTTTCACGGCCTCTTCTTTTCTTATGAAGAGGCCTTTTTATGTTTCAAAAAAGAGTGGAGGTTCAAAGAGATGAGTAAACAAATCATTTTGAATGCGTTCGACATGAACAGTTCGATGCACAATTCACATGGGCTATGGAAGCATCCAGAAAGTCAGCGTCATCAGAGATACAAAGACTTAGACTACTGGATCGACCTTGCTAAGACATTAGAGAAAGGGAAGTTCGATGCGGTCTTCTTTGCAGATGTTCTTGGTGTTTATGATGTGTACCAAAAGAGTAAGGATCCTTCAATCCGTGATGGATTGCAAGTGCCAATCAATGATCCCGCACTTCTTGTCCCTGCGATGGCGAGTGTGACCGAGCACCTTTCCTTCGCTGTTACGGTCAGCACGACGTACGAAGCACCTTTTGGAAATGCGCGCAGATTTTCGACGCTCGATCATCTAACAAAAGGGCGAGTTGCCTGGAACGTCGTTACCTCTTATTTACCGAATGCGGCACGCAACTTCGGACTTGAGAAGATGATTCGTCATGATGAGCGTTATGATATCGCTCATGAGTATATGGACGTGTCCTACAAATTGTGGGAAAGCAGCTGGGAGGATGGTGCTGTGGTTGAAGATCGAGTAGCTGATACGCTTGTTGAGCCCGACAAAGTTCATGAAATCAATCATGAAGGTCACTATTTCAGTGTTGAAGGACCGCATCTTAGTGAACCGTCTCCACAGCGAACGCCTGTGATCTATCAAGCTGGGACATCAGAGAAAGGGCGAGAATTCGCATCAAAGCATGCGGAGTGCGTGTTTGTCGGAGGACCGACTCCTGAGCGAATCCACTACTATGCCGATGATATTCGTGAGCGTGCCGTCAAGCATGGAAGAAATCCGGATCACGTGAAAATTTTCTCGTTTTTAAGTGTGATCGTAGGTGAAACGACAGAGGAAGCGGAGGCGAAGTTTGAGGCGTACAACAAGCTATGGAGTGCTGATGCAGCAAAGGCTCAATACGGTGCGAGTGGCTATGATGTAGCAGAGTTTGAAGAGATGGACCTTGATGAGCCGTTTGAATATAAGAAATCAACAGAAGGTGGACAGTATAAAGCGGCAACGTTGACGAAGGATGCGCCGAAAAAGCTGACGGTAAGAGAGGTGTTGAATCGCTTTGAATCGATCGACCGCAACAGCGTGATCGTTGGTAACCCTTCTGATGTAGCGGATGCGATTCAATTTCAATTCGAAGCTTCAGGAGTAGACGGATTTAATTTGAACCACCTCGTAACGCCTGGAGACTTGGAAGCTTTCGTAGAATTAGTCGTACCAGAACTACAGAAGCGTGGTCTTTATAAAAAGGATTATCAAGAAGGTACGCTGCGTGAAAAGCTCTTCAACAAAGACGCAAGACTGCCAGACGACCATCCAGGAAAAAACTATGCTTATCGTAAGGAAGTCGTGCAATGATCGAACTAAGAGAGATTACGAAAGAGTATGGAAAGAAGGACAAGATCGTTGCTGTCGATAACGTTTCTCTTCGTGTAGAAAAGGGAGAGATCTACGGAATCGTTGGGTATAGCGGAGCGGGTAAAAGTACGCTCTTACGGTTTATTAATGCTTTGGAAAGGCCAACGACAGGGTCCGTTCACGTTGACGGAATCGACTTGCTATCGCTATCGAATAAAGAGCTTCGAAAAGCAAGGCAATCGATCGGAATGATTTTTCAAGGATTCTATTTGGTTGCTTCAAAAACAGTCTATGAGAACGTCGCATTTGCCCTTCTCGCTGCCGGAGTTAGTAAAAAGCAGATCGGTGAAAAGGTCGATCATTTATTGAGCGTAGTCGACCTTTCTGATCAGAAGGGGAAATACCCGTCACAGTTGAGCGGTGGTCAGAAGCAAAGGGTGAGTATCGCGCGGGCTTTAGCAAATGATCCGAAGGTGTTGCTGTGTGACGAGGCGACGTCAGCGCTAGATCCTAACACGACAAAATCCATTCTTTCATTGCTGAAAGACATCAATCAAAAACTTGGGATTACGATCGTCATTATCACGCATGAAATGGAAGTGGTGAAGGAGATCTGTCATCGCTGTGCGGTCATGCGTGAGGGAAGAGTCGTGGAGTCGGGCACGACGTTCGATATTTTTTCAAATCCGAAAGATGCATTAACAAAAACGTTCATTCAGAACGTACTAGAGTTCCATCTTCCTGATTCGTTGATCGAACATGTACAAGGGAAGCTAGTGAAGCTCATGTTTCTCCGCGATCTAGCAACGGATTCGGTCGTTTCCGATATGCTGCAGAGGTTTAATGTGAAAGGCAACATTTTGCATGGAAAAGTCGAATACATCCAGGAAACGCCGCTCGGTGTGTTCATCATGGATGTGAGTGGAGAGGATGCTGAAGTGTCTCGAGCGATCGCTTACTTAGAGAAGCGAGTAAACAACGTGGAGGTGATCAACGATGGACCACATTATCGAGCTCTTGCCTGAACTGAACGTCGCATTTTTTGAAACGTTGATTATGGTTGGAATCGCTTTGTTGTTTGCCGTTTTCATTGGTCTCCCGTTAGGGGTCATCCTATTTATCACAGATCGAGGGTTGTTTTTAGAAAATAAATATGTGAAGCAAGCGGTCGGCATCATTATCAACTTGATTCGTTCCGTTCCCTTCATCATCTTGCTCGTATTCTTGCTTCCGGTAACGAGCCTTTTGTTGGGAACAACGATTGGACCTATGGCAGCTTCTGTTTCCCTCTCCGTTGCTGCGATTCCGTTTTATGCAAGAATCGTAGAATCGGCTGCTCGTGAGATCGACAAAGGTGTGATTGAAGCAGCCGTAGCCGCGGGTGCTTCACCGTGGATGATTATTAAACACATCGTCCTGCCAGAGGCGAAGCCTGGATTGATCACAGGGCTCACAATAACGGCGATCAGTTTGATCGGCTACTCGGCGATGGCGGGAACGATCGGCGGTGGAGGAATCGGGGATCTTGCGATTCGCTACGGATACTACCGTTATGATGATACGGTCATGTTCACGACCGTCATTCTATTGATCGTCATCGTTCAGCTCGTACAGTACTTTGGTGATTTTATTGCGAAAACAGTAGATAAGAAATAATGGATGGAGGCTTTTATATGAAGAAAAATACGGTCTTGATGATCATTCTCTTACTAGTAGTCGGGGTTTTATCGGCATGTGGGGACAAGAGTAGTGAAGCGAGCAAGTTAGAAAAGAAAGAATTGATACTCGGAGGAACGATTCCGTATAGCGATATGCTAGAAAAGGGTGTGAAACCTTATCTTGAGGAAAAAGGGTACTCGGTTACGATCAAGGAATTTAATGATTATGTTCAGCCGAACCTAGCCTTAAAAAGCGGGTCGATCGATGCCAACTTGTATCAGCATGAAGTATATATGAAGGCATTTGCGAAAGAAAACAATATGGACTTAAGCGGTGTGATCAGAGTGCCCACTGCTCCGATCGGAATCTACTCGAACAAGTATGATTCACTAGATGAGATCGAAAAGGGGAGTACGGTAGCAATCGCTAATGATCCAACGAACCTTGCACGTGGTCTAACAGTTCTACGTGATAATGGCGTCATCGAATTTGATGACGATGTTGATCCTCTAAAAGCTTCAGTAAAAGACATCACGAAGAACCCGAAAGACCTTGTCTTTAAGCCTGTTGAAGCAGCACAGCTTCCAAGAACGCTCGATTCAGTCGATGTATCTGCAGTGAACGGTAACTTTGCAATCGCGGCAGGAATGGATCTAAACGATGCGATTGTAAAAGATAAGCTGCCTGAGAACATCATCAATCAGGTCGTTGTGAATACGGCAGATAAAGATGCGCAGTATGTGAAGGATATTGAAGAAGCAGTAAAATCTGATGAATTTCGAAAAGTCATAGAAGAAGAGTTTCAGGGCTTTCATCAGCCTGAGTGGTTTAAAAAAGACTGATTAAAACGTAGGTAGAATAAGAAAGGACTGAAGGCTACGGAATGACCGTAGCCTTTTCGCATTTTGCTTTAGCTTCCGGGAGCTACTCTTCAATCATGTCCTTCAACACAACGGCATGGTTGTTCTCTTTGTCTTTTGCACCATAAAGCAATACTACTCTTCTGTCAGAAGCTAATTCTTTCAAATTAGAAAGGTTAGATGTAGCTTCTGAGCTTTCCGTTATTTCTTTCCGGTAGGATGCTTTGAACGATTCGAACTTATTAGGGTCATGGTTGAACCACTTCCGTAGTGAAGAGCTAGGTGCGATATCCTTCATCCACTCATCGAGGTTCGCATCTTCTTTCGATATCCCTCTCGGCCAGACTCGATCGACCAATACACGATAGCCGCCTGGCTGGTCTTCTTCATAGATTCTTTTCAGTACAACAGACATAAACATCCCCCTTCACAGTGTAGATTTACCTTTATTAGAATTCCCTTTCACAAGTTAAGTGAAACGAATGCACTATGAAATGAGTACCCCCTTTATTTTTTGTAATTGTGTGAAAACATAGTAACTTACTAACGTGTTGTTTCCTATTTTTGTTACAATAAGGATATGAGTACTTAGACATTATGTTTAATAGGTAAAGATACCTATATCGAATACAACTACCTTGTAAAAGGTTAATGGAGGAATCGTTCATGAGCTCAGAGTACCAGTACGATACGTACCAACCATCTGTGAAAAAAGTCATAGAAAATATCGAAAATGTCATGGTAGGAAAAAGGGAGGTTACGGAACTAAGTCTTGTTGCACTACTAGCAGGCAGCCATGTCCTTCTTGAAGATGTTCCAGGTGTAGGAAAGACGATGATGGTGCGAGCACTCGCGAAGTCGGTGGGGGCGGGTTTTAATCGTATTCAGTTCACCCCGGATCTACTGCCATCTGATCTAACGGGAGTCTCCGTCTTTAATCAAAGAGAAATGATGTTCGAATTTCGAAAAGGACCACTTCTAGGAAACATTATTCTAGCGGATGAAATCAACCGTACCTCTCCTAAGACACAGTCTGCGCTGTTAGAAGGAATGGAAGAAGGGAGTGTAACGGTCGATGGAGAAACGCACATTCTTCCGCAGCCATTCTTCGTTATGGCAACACAAAATCCAATCGAGTATGAAGGCACGTATCCACTACCTGAAGCTCAGCTCGATCGTTTCTTATTAAAATTGAAGATGGGCTATCCAACGCCTGAAGAAGAGCTCGAGGTGCTGAACAGAACGGAGCACGGTCATCCGATCGATATGATCGAATCAGCTCTTGAGATCGCTGAGTTGATCGACATGCAGAAGAAAGTGAGAGAAGTGTTCGTCGAGCAATCTGTTAAACAGTACATCATCGACATTGTGAGCCGCACGAGGCATAATACATCCATTTATTTAGGAGCGAGCCCTCGAGGGTCCCTATCATTGATGAAAGCGGCGCAGGCGTATGCGTTCATGCGGAATCGTGATTATGTGGTTCCAGACGATATCAAATACTTAGCACCTTACGTTTTGTCACACCGTGTGCTGTTAAAATCAGAAGCAGCGTTTGAAGGGCAGGAGTCTGAGCAAATTATACGAGAGATCGTTCAACGAGTAAAAGTACCTCTCATCCGAGAAGAGAAAGTGAAATGAGAGAGAAGCTTTCACAAAATCGGGTATTGAAATTCTTCTTTTTACTTCTCCTCTTACTGATCACCTTTTCATATGCGATGTTCCAGGGCGGGTTTGTTAGCTGGTTTCTCTTTTATGCGTTTGTCCCTTTCGTCATTTATTCTCTCGCACTGCTTTTCTATCCACTGGATGGAATCAAGATGACGAGAGAGATTAATAAGATGGAATTGGTAGATGGGCAGGAGCTGAAAGTGACGATTAACGTCACGCGCGCCAATCGTTTTCCTCTCTTTTATTTGATCGTAGAGGATCTCTTGCCTGAGCGTTTATTCCCGCTTGCTTCAGAACAGTCGTCTCGGTATCAAAGAGGTTCATTAGTGCTTCTTTTCCCTATGTTTAAAAAAGAATTGACGTATTCTTATCACATTAATCCGATCCCAAGAGGTGAATATCACTTTCACTCGTTGCGGTGTAAGGCGGGCGATATGTTCGGTTTTGTTCAGCATGAAAAGAAGCTGAAAGTCGAGCAATCTGTATATGTTCTTCCAAGCTATCAATCTATTACATGGACGCCTTATCGCCAGCAGCTTTCTGGGACGAGGCCATCTCCTAGAAAAGCAGACTTTGATTATTCAACAGCGGTAAGCGTACGAGATTATGTGCCAGGTGACAAGTTGTCATGGATCGATTGGAAGTCAACTGCGAAAAGCACGAAGTTATTGACAAAACAGTTCGAACAACAGGTGAGTCGTGACTTCATGCTGTTTCTAGATCGCGAGGAAAAACACTACGGACGTGATTATTCGCCCCTTTTTGAGAAGGGGGTTCGACTTGCTGCTTCGATCACGCATGCTGCGTTAAAGCAGAATGCGATGATAGGCGTCGTTTCCTCAGGAAGAGATCACACCGTCTTGAGTGTGAATGGGGGCAAGGCCCAGCGTAGAAGAATCTTTCACCATCTTGCTAGAGTAAGTCCGAACGGAACGTCTTCCTTCGATACCGTTATTAAAAGAGAAGCGCACCATTTCCCGGCAGGAACGGGTGTTTTTATCGTGAGTCCTTCTCTTGATGCCGTCTTTCTTTCTACGTTAAAAGAGCTTGTATCAAGAAAAGTACAGGTGGAATTCTTTTATGTGACAGAAAATATCAAACTCGCTGAGCAAGCAGAACTGAACAAGCTCATTCAATTCGGAGTAAAAGTTCATGCGATATCAGGCGAGGTTTTCAATGAGGAACTAAAGGTAGGTGGGAAACGTGCAACAAACTGATCAGAAATTAGACTGGATTTATTCCCTTCTCCTTTACGGTCTAGGTTTCCTCTTATTCTGGGAGTGGCTGAGGCCTCTTTCTGTCATTTCAGATACCGGGGAAACGGAAGTATTTATCCTATTCACAGCCTTTTTGTTTTTGATGTCCTATTTTCAAATACCATTTTGGCTATCGTTTCCGATTAAGGGAGTCGCGATGATCTATGCGCTTCATTCGCTTTTCTTCCCTGGAAGCTTTTTTGAGATGATGTGGTTTGACTACTTACTCTCAGACCTTGGCAAAAATATCGGTTTAATGTTCGATGCAAGTTGGGGTGAATTATCCAACCTGTTCAGGACACTGTTGTTTTTTATTTTGTTATGGCTGATCAGCTACCTCATGCAGTACTGGCTGATTCAAACGAGGAGAATCTTTCTCTTCCTCGTCGTTACAATTGTTTATATATCTGTGATCGATACGTTCACGGCTTATAACGCTGATGTTGCGATCATTCGCATCTTGATCATTGGTTTTGTATTATTAGGCTTGCTCCAGATTCTACGAATTCAAGAGCAAGAGGGCGTGACGTTTTCTAAAGGCAGATTTCCAGTGTTCTGGCTTATGCCTCTTGTTGTAATCATTGCGTTTTCTTCCGTGTTTGGCTATCTAGCACCGAAGGCTGAACCACAGTGGCCAGACCCTGTACCGTTCATTAAGAAGACAACGTCTTATGAAGAGGGTAGCGATGCGAAAGGAAATGGCATTAGTAAGATTGGCTACGATGAAGATGATTCGAGACTTGGCGGTCCGTTTATTGAAGATGATACGCCGGTTTTCACTGCAAAAACAGAGGAAAGAGGCTACTATCGAGTAGAGACGAAAGACGTGTATACGGGGAAAGGTTGGGACGTTTCTCTCCCTGATCGAAGAATTTTTGAAGGGCGAACTGACCTTTTGTACGAAGAAAGCGTTGAAGTTGAAGCCTTAGATGCAAGGCTATCGATGAGTGGGGAAGAGGAGTATGACTTCATCATTCACCCTGGACAAGTAACTGATATCGACGTACCCGATGATGTGCAGCTATTAACGAACGTCGTTTCAGGAAAAGTGTTCACTCAAAAACTGGCAGAGCCTTTCGTGCTCGATAACTACGCAATGTCCTATGAAAGTCCGACCTTTTCAGAGAAGTTGCTTAGAGAAGCACCTGAAGAGTATCCAGAATCGGTTCAAAATCAGTATCTTCAGTTACCTGAATCACTGCCAGAGCGTGTTTCGGAACTTGCTGAACAGATCGTAGCAGAAGAAGATAATCCATACGATAAAGCGAGAGCGATCGAGAATTACTTTGTTGGTAATGGATTTGTTTATGAAACGAGAGATGTATCGATTCCTGATCAAGATGAAGACTATGTTGATCAATTTCTTTTTGAAAGTAAACAAGGTTACTGCGATAATTTCTCAAGTTCCATGGCAGTCCTGTTGAGAAGTCTTGATATTCCGGCACGCTGGGTAAAAGGTTTCACTGAAGGTGAGTACGTGAGCACAGATGGCGATTACGGCGAGTATCAGGTCACAAATAATAACGCGCACTCTTGGGTAGAAGCGTACTTTCCAGGTGTAGGCTGGGTACCGTTCGAACCAACCCGTGGTTTTACAAGCTTAGCTGACTTTGTTTCTGATTATGATGCTGAAGGCGGTGCTGAAGCAGAAGCTCCTGAACCGACTACACCAGAAGAAGAGGAAACTCAGAACCAAACAGAGCAAAATGAACAGCAATCATCTTCAGAAGGTTTCTCATTATCATGGAACTGGACGATCTGGCATACGATCGGCTTAGTCATGGTGCTTGCAGCGTTCATAGTCTATGCGTTTAAAAATTACAAGAAGTGGATCAAACGCTTTTTCCTTCGTAAATACCATAAGCGTCATGATAACAAAGCGCTCTCTGAAGCGTACTTTAGGCTTCTATGGTTACTCGAACTTCATGGAATTAAACGCGGAGAAGATCAGACGTTACGCGAGTATGCTGTGAAAGTCGACCATCAACTCGGCACACAAGACATGAAGGTTTTAACGAGACGTTATGAGGAAAGTCATTATCGCGGGAAACCTTCAGAATCTAGTTGGAACGAAATGAAGGAATTATGGGAAAATTTAATTAAAAAGATGCAATCTTGACCGCTTGATAGACGGTTGATAGAATGAATCCATAGTTTTAGCGAGAATAAGAGTCACCTTCGTATATCCCTGGGAATATGGCCCAGAAGTCTCTACCGGATCACCGTAAATGATCTGACTATGAAGGCAGATATTCCTAGTTAAAGCCAGGATTCTGCCTTTGTACCATGGCAGAGTTCTGGCTTTTTTTATAGTACAGGGCAATTTTTTTATTAGAGTAGTTAAAGCTAGACGAGACAAAACTACTGAAGACTAAATAGAAGTGAGGGAATTAGATGTTAGAAGAACAGGAATCCATTATTGTACTCGACTTTGGAGGACAGTACAATCAGCTAATCGCAAGACGTATTCGTGACCTCGGTGTATTCAGTGAATTACATCCAAACACCATTACTGCTGAAGAGGTAAAGAAGATCAATCCAAAAGGGATCATTTTCTCCGGCGGTCCAAACAGTGTGTATGGTGAAGGAGCACCTCGCTGTGATGAAGAAATTTTTGAGCTTGGCATTCCGGTTCTTGGCATTTGTTATGGTATGCAGCTTATGACGCACCATTTTGGTGGAAGCGTAGAAGCAGCGAAACACCGTGAATACGGGAAAGCGATGCTCGACATCACGCACCAATCGCCTTTATATGATGGCCTTCCAGAAAAGCAATCCGTATGGATGAGTCATGGTGATCTTGTAAAAGCACCACCAGAAGGATTCGATGTCGCAGCAACGAACCCATCTTGTCCTGTCGCTGCAATGAGCGATTCTTCTCGTCACCTTTATGGGGTACAGTTCCATCCAGAAGTTCGTCACACGGAGCATGGGAACGAACTATTGAAGAACTTTGTTTACAAAGTGTGTGAATGTGAAGGAAACTGGTCGATGGAAAACTTCATCGATGAACAGATCGAGACGATCCGCGAATCTGTTGGCGACAAAAAAGTTCTTTGCGCACTAAGTGGTGGCGTAGATTCTTCAGTCGTTGCGGCCCTCGTTCATAAAGCGATCGGTGACCAGCTAACGTGTATGTTCGTCGATCATGGTCTTCTTCGTAAAAACGAAGCGGATAGTGTGATGAAGACGTTCGGAGAAGGATTCGAAATGAATCTGATCAAGATCGATGCTTCTGACCGCTTCCTATCTAAGCTTAAGGGCGTAACAGATCCAGAGAAGAAGCGTAAGATCATCGGGAACGAATTTATTTACGTGTTTGAAGAAGAATCTGAGAAGCTTGAGAATATGTCTTTCCTTGCACAAGGTACGCTATACACGGATATCGTTGAAAGTGGAACAGCAACGGCACAGACGATTAAATCCCACCATAACGTAGGTGGTCTCCCAGAAGATATGAAGCTCGACTTGATCGAACCGTTAAACATGCTATTTAAGGATGAAGTTCGTAAAGTGGGTACAGAGCTTGGCCTGCCGGATGAAATCGTGTGGAGACAGCCGTTCCCAGGACCAGGTCTTGGTATCCGCGTAATCGGTGAAGTAACAGAAGAAAAGCTGAAGGTCGTCCGTGAATCTGATGCGATTCTTCGTGAAGAAATCAAAAAAGCCGGCCTTGATCGTGAAATCTGGCAGTACTTCACCGCGCTTCCTGACTTCCGTAGTGTCGGCGTCATGGGTGATGCGAGAACATATGACTACACAGTTGGCGTACGTGCCGTAACATCGATCGATGGCATGACATCCGATTGGGCGCGCATTCCGTTCGAGGTTCTTGAAATCATTTCAACTCGTATTGTGAATGAAGTCGACCACGTAAACCGCGTAGTGTATGATATTACGTCCAAGCCGCCTGCTACAATCGAGTGGGAGTAAACACGAACGAAAGATAAATAAATATTGAAAATGTTCGTATTTACTGTTGACGCGTAAAGTTGTAATTGATATACTGCAAAAGTAAATAAAAGAACGACAATCCATCGTATAACATCGGGAATAAGGCCCGAAAGTCTCTACCAGGTTACCGTAAATAACCTGACTACGAAGGAAACAGTGAGAGAAGTGAACCGTTTGGCTCTTGAAGCATAACGGTTTGCGATCTTTCTTTTCCTATTAGTCCGCTCCGGGTAGAGAACCCGGAGCTTTTTTTATTTTTACGACGGATGTTGAAATAAGGGGGAAGTAAGATGGAGCGATTTTTTCGCTTTCAAGAGCACAACACAACGTACAAAAAGGAATCGATTGCCGGTTTAACAACCTTTCTTTCGATGGCATACATTCTGTTTGTTAACCCATCTATCCTAGCGGATGCTGGAATGGATCAAGGAGCCGTTTTCGCAGCGACGGCGTTAGCTGCTTCACTCGGTACGCTGATCATGGGTCTCCTCGCTGGCTATCCAATTGCATTAGCACCTGGAATGGGATTGAACGCATTCTTCACCTATTCCGTTGTAACGGTAATGGGAGTACCTTGGGAAACGGCACTTGCAGGTGTTTTAGTTTCAGGACTTATTTTTATCATCATTACGATTTTTAAAATTCGAGAAATGATTATCAACGCTATCCCGATGGAATTAAAATACGCAGCAGCGAGCGGGATCGGACTATTTATCGCGTTTATCGGACTGAAGAGTGCAGGAATCGTTGAGAATAACGATTCAACGCTCGTTCAGTTAGGAAATCTGTTATCTGGTTCAACGCTACTAGCGGTATTCGGCCTTATCATCACGGTCATCCTCATGGTTCGAAACGTAAACGGCGGAATCTTTTACGGAATGGTGATCACAGCGATCGTAGGAATGATCTTTAATCAGGTACCAGTTCCGGATAGTGTCGTAGGAAGTATTCCGAGTCTTGAGCCAACGTTTGGTGTAGCACTTGGTCATCTTGGTGACTTGGTATCGATCGACATGCTAGTTGTTGTTCTTACATTCTTGTTCGTCGATTTTTTCGATACAGCTGGAACATTGATCGCAGTTGCGACGCAAGCAGGAATTATGAAAGACAATAAGCTTCCTCGTGCAGGAAAAGCGTTGTTCGCTGATTCATCTGCAACGGTACTTGGTGCTGTACTAGGAACATCAACGACAACAGCATACATCGAGTCTTCATCAGGTGTAGCAGCAGGTGGACGAACTGGTTTCACTTCGGTCGTAACGGCTGGACTGTTTCTTCTCGCATTATTCTTCTCACCATTATTAGCTGTTGTAACACCCGCCGTTACGGCTCCTGTTCTAATTATCGTAGGGGTTCTAATGGTCAGTGTTCTTGGTAAAATCGAGTGGAATCGTTTTGAAATCGCTGTGCCAGCATTCTTAACGATCATCGCAATGCCGTTGACGTACAGTATCGCAACTGGAATTGCACTCGGATTCGTTATGTATCCAATCACCATGCTAGTAAAAGGTGAAGGAAAGAACATCCATCCGATCATGTATGTGTTGTTCTTTGTGTTCGTTGCGTATTTTGCATTCTTAGCATAGATTAAGAGTTTAATAGAAAACAGACAGCAAACCGCTGTCTGTTTTTTTTTATATTTATTTTCCAATATTTAGGGTTAAGGTGTTCTTTCTCTTGGGTATAAAGTTATAAAAACTTTGGATCGATCAGAGCATTATCGGTGACTTTTTTCGTCTTTTTCTGGAAAATCCATTTTATGGTCGATTCGCACACAAAATTTTACACTTTTATGCGAATATAGCAATGTGAAAAAAATTAGGAGTAGGGAGATTATATGAAAATCGTACTTGATGAATCACTAGGGCTTCAATCACTCCAAAGCGATAACATACGTATGAAACCGATCAATATTAAGGGTGCTGATGGTTTAGAAAACTTTCTCGAAAAGGATGATGCAAAATTCCTACGATCAAAGAAGGTTCCGATTGCCAATTGGCAGCTAGAAGAAGAGATTTCTTACTTCATCGATCGATTCCCATCAGGTAGTCGGATCATTTATTTCTATGATCCTCATGTCCAACCAGCGGATGAACTTAGTAAGTTATCAAACTGGCTCATGAATGAAAGGTCTGTGATCACGATTCCAGCTCCCGATAACCGAGCGCTGCTCTACATGCTCGTTGAAAAGGTGCAAGCTTTAACCAATCCAACGAAACAGGAAGTTCTGCGTTGGGTTGAGTGGCAGGTTCGATCTGTATCGGGAACGGTCATCTCTCAAAAACCAGCCGTTTTCTCGAATGGAAGGATGCTTCGTACATATCGAGCACCGAAGAAAGACATCTACAAACGAGCTGTTTGGAAAAACGAAGCACTAACTGTAGAAGAATCTGGGAGTCTATCAGGATTATTAGAAGCCGCCTCTACTTCGGCTGACTCAGAGTATTGGGTTGTGAAAAAAGGAGTGTCTGACTCACTGAGAGCAGACCATGAGATCGAGATCGCGAAGCCCCATCTTCCAGTTAACATTCCATTTATTCATATCGCTCGTATTCCTATTACGAATCGTTGGGGTGAATCAAATGATTGATGCAAAAAGAAAAGCACTTATCTTTCTTACACTTGCTTTTATACTTGCCGTCGTCGCGGCTGGCTTTATTTTAAACCAAATTCGAATGGCTCAAGAGTCGCTCGGTGAAACGGTGAAAGTCGCAGCGGCAGGATCTGATATCCGTTCCTATACCTCTCTTGAGGAAAGTGATATCGAGTGGGTCGAGATGCCGAGAAGCAGTCAGGTATCCTCATTCATACAGGATGAGAAGGACCTAGAAGAAGCCATTGCGGTCGTGAACTTAAACGATGGCGATATCCTTACAAAAAACGTCGTGAGGAAGAAGCTGGATATCCCTGCTGAGAATCGGGTAGTGTGGTTGAATCCAACGTCTAATGTCGTGATCGACCAAGCGATCACAGAAGGTGATCTTGTTGATGTGTATTCCGTTATGGAAACAAAAAGCGGTGTAACAACTGAGCGCTTGCTTGAAACGGTTCCAGTCGTTCAACAAGAAGAGCTTCAGACGGATAACGATGATGAATCGTTTGGTCCTGCAATCAGAGTATCGCTGGACCTAGAACAGGCTGAAAAGCTGATACATGCTCAAAATGCTGCCAAACAGATCCGTATTCTTCGTGTGAATCAAATTGCAGCTGAAGCTGAACAAGCGAAGAAGGAAGCTGAAGCAAAGAAAGCGGCGGCTGAGAAGAAGAAGGAAGAAGAAGCGAAAGCAAAAGAAGCTGCTGAAAAGAAAAAAGAAGCTGAGAAAAAAGCAGCCGAGGATGATGCTGATGAGGAGTAAAGCGGGGTGGATGAGATGAGTTCGTCGTATAAGTCATTAATTTTATCTAAGAAAGAAGATGTTATTGAATCGGTGAAAAGAGAGCTTTTAGAAAGCGGAGTCGATGTTGTGACTCAGGAAGAATGGAAACCTTCTTTCTCTGAAACCTTTCAATTTTACTTTGTAGATAGTGATGAGCTTGAGGCTCTACAAGCCATTACGGTCCCTACTTCAAGTTTTGTAATCGGAATTACAGAAGATCGTTCATTTGATGAAGGTAGACGGTGGGTGAAGGCTGGTGCCTATGACGTAATGGTCTTCCCTGATGAGATCGATCGTTTGAGTCAACTAATTGTCGATATTCAGCAAAGCCTTGAATTAACGGAGCAATCGTTCAATCGCGATTCTGGGAACGGCATCGTTCATGCCTTTTATAGTGCAAAGGGTGGCAGCGGCACGACGTTACTATCGATCTTAACTGCTCAGTCACTTCGCATTCACCATGATAAGCGCGTTATTCTCATCGATTTAAACGCGCAGTTTGGCGGAGTTGAACCAGCACTTGGGCTTGAATTTTCAAGGTCGTATTATGATTTACAGCCTGTCCTTCAAGAGCTCTCGTTACACCACATCGAGAACGTATCAATCAGAGATGAACGGACGGGTATCGATGTGTTAACAGGGCCCGCAAATCCAGCTAAGGCAGAAGAGATTAACGAAGAGTTAATCACGAAGGTGATTCGAACGTGCCGAGCTCACTATGATCATGTGATTCTAGATGTGCCTTCAGCGATCAGCACGATTAGTTTTACAGGGTTATCAGAGTCGACGGCGATCCATTATATTCTGACCCCGGATAGCCTGGGGCTTCGGGCTTTTAAAAATGCGATGGATCTATTCGAGCGTTTCCAATTGAGTGGACGCAATCATCCTGTGTCATTGCTTTTAAATCGAACGCATCCAAAAGGTGAGCTAGCGGAAAAAGATATCGCGAGGCTTCTTTCAAAAGAAGTGACTGCTTCGGTTCGTTCAGATTACTTCGGCTTACAACCGGTTCTGAATATGGGAGAGCCATTTTATAAAAAGAAAAATGATCGAGGGCAGTCGAAAGCAACGAAGGATATGAAGCTCTTTGTTGACAAAGTGCTGATGTAGAGGAGGTGAGTGTATGTCTTGGTTACAACGAGCATCGAATCAAAGTACGCCTCGGTCGAAAGAGTGGGAAGTGACGAACAGCCCTGAAGAAAAATGGGTGAGGCACTACAAAAATCGTTTGATCAAGGAAGCGAATCTTGAAAGTATTACGACCCTTCCCCCAACTGAACGAAAACAAACGATCGAGCGACTCGTAAAGCAGATGATCGATGAAGAGAAAGTAATCATTCCTAGTCAGGAAATGGAGAGGATCATTCAACAGATCATCAACGAATCCGTAGGGTATGGACCTCTAGAAGCATTGCTTCAGGATGATGGCATAACCGAGATCATGGTGAACGGTGCGAACGAAGTGTACATCGAACGCGGCGGAAAAATGCAGGAGACAGATATTCAGTTTAAAGATGATCAGCATATCCGCCATATCATTGACCGTATCATTGCCCCGCTCGGAAGACGGATCGATGAAAGTTCCCCGATGGTAGATGCGAGACTTCCAGATGGAAGCCGTGTGAACGCGGTCATCCCGCCCATTTCACTTGATGGTCCATCGATTTCGATTCGTAAATTTAACAAAACGCCGTTCACTCTTGAAGACCTTCAGAGTTTTGGGACGTTTACGGATGAAATGGGGCGATTTCTTCAAGCGGCGGTACAGGCAAAGACGAACATCCTCGTATCAGGAGGAACAGGCAGCGGGAAGACGACGTTACTCAACGTTCTCTCTGATTCGATCCCGCTCGGGGAACGAGTCGTAACGATCGAGGATATGGCAGAACTTCGCTTTTCGTATGAAAACCTTGTTCGGCTAGAGGCGAGGCCTCCTAACATGGAAGGCAAGGGTGAAGTCACCATCCGCCAGCTTGTAAAGAATGCTCTGCGCATGCGTCCTGATCGCATTATCGTTGGGGAGGTTCGTGGTTCTGAAGCGATCGATATGCTTCAGGCTATGAATACCGGACACGAAGGATCTCTTACAACCGTCCACGCGAACTCGCCTAAAGATGCACTTGGTCGTTTGGAGGCTATGGTTGTCATGTCTGGTCTACCGATAACTGTTGAGATCATTCGTGGTTATTTCGTTGGTGCTCTCGACTTGATCGTGCAAACGTCAAGACAGCCCGATGGTGGACGTAAGGTTGTGAGTATCGCAGAAATTACTGAAGGTGATGGAGAGATCGAAATACATGACATCTTCCGCTACGTACGCGAAGGCGTTACTGCAGATGGCAAGGTGAAAGGGCACTTTGAAGCGACTGGATATAAACCAAAACTAGTCAATCGTTTTAGAGCATATGGTGTTGAACTATCCGATTCGCTGTTCCTTGAGGGGGCGATCGTATGACAATCGCTCTCCTAGCGCTTACCGCTGCGTTTCTTTCATTCTTCCTATTTATCTATTACGTGATGGAAAGCCGCCGAGCGAAGCAGTCAGTAAAGAAGATCGATGAATGGTTTGAAACAGGTGAACAGAACAGAAAGAGTTTCGTAATTCTAATCGGTGATAAATATGATGAATCGGAATTGTCTCGAGATTTGGAAAAGAAGCTTGTTCAAGCGAATATTCGCTTGAAGCCGTCGGAGTATATGGGGATCTATTTACTTACTCTTGCCGTGATATGGTTCGTGGGGTTTTTCTTACTAGGTTTACTTCCGCTTATCGCGCTGTTGATCGCCTACTTCTCGGTATGGATCGGGTCGAGACTCTTATTAAACGCGAGGCAAGATAAATTGAACGAAAGCTTCAACAAGCAGCTTCCTGAAATATGCAGGATGATGTCAAATTCGATTAAAGCTGGTCAAACGATTCCTCAAGGGATCGAAATGGTAGGTTCAGAGGTGTCAGAACCAGCGGGTCCTCAGTTTAGAATAATGGATCAGCAAATAAAGCTTGGAGACGACGTTGAAGAAGTGATGGGACGTTTTCGTGAGAGGTATTCAAGTAAAGAAATCTCAATCTTCGTTAGTACGATCTTGATTCAACGACGCGTTGGGGGGAACCTCGCTGAAGTGCTAGATTTAATGGCTGGAACGATCGAAGAAAGAGGACGCGTACAAAAAGAAATCCAAACCGCAACAGCGGAGTCGCGTTCGATTGCGTACATCCTTGTGATCATGCCTTTCATGATGGCGATCATGATGAACTTGTTCATCGAAGGCTTTCTAAACGTTCTATTCACCACATGGGGGCTGCTTCTTTTCGCGATATTTTCACTCATTATGTTCGCGGCTTTCATTCTGATTAAACGGATTTCAAGGATAAGGGTGTAACCTATGAGTTCATTACTAAGTGTATATGCCGGCTTCTTATTTACTGCCATTCTATTCATTTTACTCATCGGATTTATTTATATCTATTTGTATATCAGCAAGAAACATAAGCTAGTTGATCAACTGAAGGTAGAGGAATCTGTTCGACAGAGGCGAGTGAGTTTCAGGCGAAAAATGAGTGACCGCCTCATAAAAGCAGCTGAATATGCAGGACCTACAGGTGTTAAATACGCGTTTTTCTCAGATCGAGAGAAGGATGAAAACCAGCTGATCCAGGCAGGGAACCCGATGGGGCTCCGGCTAGAGAGCTTTTATGGTCTCAGGTTTTTCCTAGGACTGTGCGGGATCGTCGCTGGAATGCTTTACCTTCTTCTAGGACTGCCGCTTGCTTTTGCGATGTTTCTACTTTTGCCGCTCGGGGGCTATTTAGGGCCGAATCTATGGCTATTATTAAAAGCTCGTGAGCGACAAGAAACGATCAGTATGATGATGCCGGACTTTCTCGATACCGTCAGCGTTACGCTTCAGGCAGGTGTTGGGTTAGATGGCGCGCTCCATCAAGTGACAAGGCAGTTCGATGGACCGCTGAGCGAAGAGATCGAACGATTTAATCGAGAAATTGATCTCGGTGTTCCGAGGAAAACAGCTTATGAAAATCTAATCAATCGAAATTCATCTAGAGAGCTAGAGATGCTTGTGAACTCTCTTATCCAGGGATCTACTCTAGGTGTCCCTGTTTCTAAAACATTTGCCATTCAAGCGGATGACCTTCGCGCGACCAGAAGCTTTAAAGCGAAGGAAAAAGCAGCGAAGGCAAGTCCTCAAATTACGTTAGTCACAACATTTTTCGTATTGCCGGGTGTGTTCATCTTGATCATTGGATTGCTTGCTCTGAACGTGATTTACAACCCTGGCGCATTTGGTCTTGATACCTTCTTCAATTAGAAGGTTCAAATAAAAACTAATTACCTAAAAGGAGAGATTATGATGTTAAACAAACTCGTAATAAAGTCTAAGGAAACGATGAATCAGTACGTAAACAATGAAGAAGGTGCACAGGCTCTTGAGTGGGTAGCACTAGGACTAGTCGTGTTAGCAGTAATGGCAGCTGTTGCTACAGCTGTAGATGGTAATGGAGATGGAATTGCATCTGCTATCGTTGATCGTATCGCTCAAATGATCAGTGACATTTAATTCGCGATGAGAAAGCTTACTTCTTACCTAAAAAATGAGAAAGGGTCACAAACGATTGAATTTTTAGCTGTATTCCCGCTTGTGATCGTAGCATTTATGATCATCTGGCAGATGGCGCTCGTTGCTTATGCGGTTGTTGTCACAGAGTCAGCTGCCAGAGATGGTGCGAGAGCGGCATCGGTAGGTGGGAATGCACAACAAGTAGCGGAACGATCAGCAGGCGGTTTACAGATTCAATCCGTCAGTTCAGTTGAATCGGGAGAGGACGTTACCGTAACGGTCGTTTCAAGAATACCGACCGTTTCGATCCCTCTCGTTGGTCAGATTGAACTGGATTTTGATGCAGATGCGACGATGCCGATGGAAGAGGATGACGACGAAGGAAGTTTGCCATGACAACATTACGTTCTTACCTGAAAAATGAACAAGGCAACAGCATGCTGCTGATCATGGTAGGCTTACTCGTCGTTTCCATTTTTATCAGCTTCGCTTTCTTTGATTTCTTTAATGTGTTCATCTCAAAACGCGTCAGCCAAACGAGTGCGGACTCGGCGGTACTAGCCGCAGCAAAAGAGGCGAAGAACTCTTATGACAAAGAACTTCGTGAGGAACTCGAAGAGCGGTTAGAAGAACTTGAAGAACGTTTCTCAAGTGAAGAATTAACAGATGACGAGATTGGGAACTGGCTTGAAGATGAAATTGAAGGCAGCGATGATTCGTATCGGTCAACAGTTGAAAAATGGCTTAAAGAAGGTGACAGTGTTGACCTGGATGCGAATGAACTGCTGCTCTTTTTATATGAAGAAGACGAAATTAGCGAGATCGCATGCGACGCTGTAAGAGGAAACATGTCTGATATCAAAGACGCCGCCAATCGCTATGCGAAGAAAAACGGTGCTGATCGAAATGTCAGGGTTGAATTTGATGAGGAAACGTTCAGCATTTTTGTAGAATCAGAACGCAAAGGTTCATACGTGACGGTCGAAGATTCGCAGTTCGACGGCATCAAAGCAGATGCCTCTGCTGGAATCGGTACACCGGTGGGGATCGATATAACATGTAAATAAGTTGAGGGGAGAGGGTGCAGAGTGGCGTTTAAACGACTGATATCGTTCGTAATTCTTCTCTTCATGCTTGCTACGAGTGTATCTCCCGTCGCTTTAGCCGAGGTTGGGGAACTCGACTATAACAATGATAACCTCAACAAAACGGAAAGTGATGGAGATGCCACTGGTAATGATGGTAAGAAAGATAGTCATTGGTGGGAAGAAATCGGGAACGGTATCGGAGACGCTTTTAATAAAGGAAGAGAGTTTCTAGCCCCACTTATCGATACGGTCAGGGATATGGGGGATGTCATTGCTGGCGGCTGGGATAGGTTCACTGATTGGTCGAGTGATACGTGGAATGACTTCAGTAACTGGTCACAAGACACGTGGTCGTCCTTCACAGATTGGTCGGCGAACACATGGGATTCATTTACGGACTGGTCAGCGAACACGTGGGACGCTTTCGTCGATGGCACGGTCAATACATGGAACGCTTTTACAAACTTCACATCGAATGTCTGGGATGCGACGCCAAACTGGGTAAAATCAACCTTGAGCTTTGTAGGCGTTGGCGCCGGAATCGTGGGTGCTGTCGCTCTTGGCGTAATCAGCGCACCAGTTGCGATCGCAGCTGGAATTGGAGCGGGCATCGCCGGTGGCGCGTATTATCTTATGAATCGAAACAGCGACTATAGTTTTCTAGGCTCACTTGGCTGGACAGCTGGAGGTGCCCTGCTTGGTGGGATTGGACAGGCTACTGGGGCGTTGGCTGCTGCTGGGAGAGGGTTGTTGAGTTTAGGTAGAGCTGGATGGTCTTGGTCTAAAGGGAAACTGTCTGTGTTAAAGAGTAATATTGTTTCGTGGTCTGGAGCAGCTTGGTCTACTGTTAGAACAGCATATAGTGCAACTGGTACACTCGCAAGGGTATATGAAGGGGCTGCAATTGGTTCTGGTGTGAGTCTTTCTCTCTCAGTTGTAGATAGCATAATATCTGGAGAATTCTCCATCCAAAGCTTAATAGTAGACACAATTTCGGGTGGCATAATGGGAGGAGTATTGGCACCTGCAGGAATTCTTGCTGGAGGATTAATTAGTGCTGGAAAGTATGGTCAGTTTATAGGATTGGGTATACCTTTATCCGGGATAGGCGGTTTGGAGAATTATGTAGTGGAAGGAATAAAAGGGGATTGGTCCTTTGTAGATAATTTTACTGCTGGCGTAATGGCTACAGGTGTTGGATATAGCATTCTTTCACAAGTTTCAAAGAAAATATTTAGTAGTAATATTGCGAGGGAATTATTAGACAACCCATCATCAACTAGCTTTTACGAAGAGTTTACAACCAAGTATGGTGAAAGCGAAGTGAAAAAATTCTTTAAAGATCTATTTGAAACAGATAGGGTTGGAAAGGATCACGCTCCAAAGAGTACTGAGATTAATACACCTCAAAAGAATAATTTTGACGTAAATAAAATAAACAACCTAGAAGATGTTTTATCCCCAGAATCTAAAGATACTATTGATACACAATCAAAAAATAACAATCACTATCTTGAGAACTATGGAGAATTGAATGATATTAATCAAAAAGAATCTGAAATCCCAACTCGTCAATCAATAAAATAAACAAATAGCTAAGGAGATGGGAATAATGAAGTGGAACACGATTTCAAAGCTTTCCAAGTTTTTATGGATAGGCGGCATCTTATTTATGTTCATTTATGGAGCCGTATTTATAGAGGATGGAAAGGTAGATGCGACTGACAAAACGGTAATGATTGGTGTAGTGGCAGTTATGTTTTTTGTGGTGGTAGTATCTAGTATAAACCTTACTAGTGATGGTGGTAAGAAGATAACAAAGAAGAGTGTGATTGCAGCAATAATCTTTTTGATTATTTTTACCTTATATCGAATGTCAGTTCAATTATAGTTATACAATGAAATGTTCATTGGTTAATCTATACTGCAAGGAGTCTTGGTACAAAAATAGTTATTGGGGTCTTAGGTGAAAGGTATATGAAAAAAGTATGGGGTTATATTGAAGCAATTGCAGCAATTATTGTTCTTAGCAGTACACTAGGAATAGTATTCTCAATAGGTGAACCACAAGGTGGGGGTGTTTACACTTTGGATGAACGCCCGCCGTGGTTAATTTATGCAGTGGTTAGTGTGGGGTGTTTAGCATTATTAGGTGTTTTTGCTCATGTGAGTAGAAAAAATTCAGATGATAATATTTCAGTACGTCTTATAAAAACTATTTTAATGGTCCTTTTCTTCGTAGGCGTCTTAGCATTATTTAATATGATTAGATAGATTTCAAAAGAGTAACTATCATACAAGTGATATTGAGGTTATAGGAGTGAAAATTTGAGAAGTGGAAAAACTATCCATAGCTTCTAAAGTTCTGTTCATAGTGATGCTGGTAATAGTTTATATATACTCTCAATTGTTTATAAAAAATGGGAAGTTAGACTTTAATGATAGAATCTTTTTGCTGATGGTGATTGGTGTATTTGTTTTTGTAGGAGTTATATCAAGTATTAACCTCACTTCACACCATGGAAGAAATATCACTTTTCGTACTGTTATCAGCGGTATTGTAATATTTTTGCTCTTCATTATGTATCGAGCAGCAGTGGAGTTTTTATAAATAAGATTATGCTGATCGATTGATCTCAACAACTTCACAGTTAAGCCGATAAATCTTTGCTGATCTCCCAATCATCTTTAATTATGGAGTGAGAAGTCTGTCATTTCTGGAATTAATTTAACAAGTGAAAATGGGAAAAAGATAAAATCCAAATCTGTAGTAAGTGCAATAATATTGCTCGTAACCTTCCAAGTTTATAGGGTCATAGTAGAATTCTAGTTATATATAATTCCTTAGGATATTTGGTTATTTATACTAAGGTTGAAGTTAAATGAATAAGGTGTGGGGTTTTATAGAAGTAGTAAATAATATTAAATTATGAAATTCTCAAGTTTTCATTCTAAGAGATGGGTGATTTGAATAGCACAACGGCAAGTTGGAGGTTTTTGAACTGAAGTGGAAAAAAGCATCTAAACTTTCTAATGTACTCTGGATTATTTCTATGATATTTATTTTTGTATATCCACTGATGTTTATGAAGGATGGTATTGTCGACTCAAATGATAGGAAGGTCTTCATCATTGTTTTAATTATTATGGCATTTGTAGGTGTTGTTTCTAGTATAAACCTAACTAGTGACGGAGGTAAGAAGATAACAAAGAAGAGTGTGATTGCAGCAATAATCTTTTTGATTTTTTTCACCTTATACCGAATGTCAGTGCAGTTATAGATAAACCCTTAAATAGAATATAGGTGAATGTTAATTGAATAAGGTGTGGGGTGTCATTGAGTCAGTGTGTGTAATAATCATCTTGGGAATCACAGCTGGACTAGTATTTTCATTGGGAGAATCACAGGGTGGCGGTGTCTATAAAATGACGGAACGTCCGCCTTGGTTGATATATGCTGTAATTGGTCTTGGAACAACAATAGTTGTTGGTGTCTTTGCCCATATTAGTAGAAGAGCCGAGGGCGTTAGTATGAAAGTGCGCATACTTCAAACTGCATTGCTTGTTTTATTTTTTGCTGGTGCAATAGCTCTTGTTAATACGTTTAGGTGATAAGAGGAAGAGTGTGGAAGGTTTTTAGATTAGCTGTAGAGTTTTTATAAGAAATAGCAGTTGGTCACATCAAATCAATTTTCCTTGCAGGTATTGTCACCGTGTTAAGTATGTTTAGGTAAAAGTTATTTTTAAAGATAGCTCGTTTATTAACATTATAGGAGGTGCTTACATTTGAAGATATATTCTGTTTTTCTAATTGGGTTAGTTTGTCTACTACTAGCAGCTTGCTCTAATAACGAAGAAAGTGCTAGTCAAAATAATAAAGATAATAAACAAGAGGAACAGCAGCAGGAAGAGAAAGCAGACTTTCCTGAAGCTGCAACAGATGCACAGAGTATTGTAAAAGGAAGTCCAGGATCATTAATCAAAAGTGGTAGTGGTAAACAATCCATTAATCCCGATGACATTTTAAAGGAAATCCCTTCTTCTGCTGATGCGGAGACGGCATATAACGGGTTAGTCTCTATGCTTCATGCCGATTACAGTGAGGTTCACGCGGCGTATGAGGATTATAATCCTGAATTTGCAAGTCTTACATCTGAGGAAGAAAAGATTGATGAAGAGAATGTTGTGATTTTATTGGATTCTAGTGGGAGTATGGCAGGGCAAGTAAGCGGAGGAACGAAGATGGATCTCGCAAAGGATGCTTTAAAGCGATTTTCTAGTAACTTACCGGAAGACGCGAATATACTCTTGAGAGCTTACGGTCACAAAGGGAGTAATGATGATAGCGATAAGGAACTCTCTTGTAGTAGTAATGAAGTCTTTTATGATTTGGATACATATGATGAAAACACGTTCAACGAAGCTTTGGGTCAATTCAAACCTACAGGATGGACTCCACTAGGGGATGCGATTAGCTCTGTTCAGTCTGATTTAAAAGGGAAAACTGGAGAACGTGTGAAAAACACAGTTTATATAGTGAGTGATGGTGTGGAAACCTGTGATGGAGACCCTGTGAGTGAAGCGGAAAAGCTTCATCAATCTGATTTAGAGGTAACGGTAAACATCATCGGATTCAATGTAGATACTGAAGGTCGTAGACAGCTTGAAGATGCGGCAGAAGCAGGCGGTGGAGTTTACAAGACTGTTAATTCAAAAGTTGAGCTAAATAACACTCTCAATCAATTATTGAACGATGCCCATAAATCAATTCAAGCAGACCTTGCATCAGCGAAGGCTGATATTGCAGTAAACAAAGAGCATCTTCAAAAGAATAAAGAGGTAGACGAAATCAGAGCAACCTTTAATGATATCGTTCAAACGGAAGAAGACCTATTATATAAAGCAGCTCAAGAGTTGTACTTTGAAGAAAAGATTACAAAGGAAGAAGTAGAGCTCCTCAAAGAGAAAATTACTCAGCGTTCAGATACGCTTCTCGACTATAGCGAGAAAAAGCATGATGAGTTGAGTGAGTCAATAAAGGTAGAGAAAGAGAAAATGTTCGATAAGATCGACGAGAAAACAGCGAGTTAAACAAACGTTTGATTGAATAAGAGAGACCGTACAAGCCAGAGCCGATTTGCTCTGGCTCTTTTTTTTAAAAAGAATATCAATCTATGTATTGACCCACTCTATTTTAGCTGATATAGTAGTAAACGTTGTTGCAAAGACAACATCACTTAATTAAAAAAAGGGATTGACACTACTCCGGTAGTCATGTATTATTAATCACGTTGCTTCTAACGGAGCAAACAGATTGTAATAACAATCTCAAAAAAGTTGTTGACAATGACTTAGACGAAATGTTATATTAGTTGAGTCGCTGAAAACGACAAACGAAAGAAACAATTGATCTTTGAAAACTGAACGAAACGCCATGCAAGAAATTGTTTCTACGGAAACAACATTGTTTTAAAGCTAGATTGAACTTTTCTATCGGAGAGTTTGATCCTGGCTCAGGACGAACGCTGGCGGCGTGCCTAATACATGCAAGTCGAGCGGAGAAATGGGAGCTTGCTCCCATTTCTCAGCGGCGGACGGGTGAGTAACACGTGGGCAACCTGCCCTACAGACTGGGATAACTCCGGGAAACCGGAGCTAATACCGGGTAATACGTAGCATCGCATGATGCAACGTTGAAAGTTGGCCTCTGGCTAACACTGTAGGATGGGCCCGCGGCGCATTAGCTAGTTGGTAAGGTAACGGCTTACCAAGGCCACGATGCGTAGCCGACCTGAGAGGGTGATCGGCCACACTGGGACTGAGACACGGCCCAGACTCCTACGGGAGGCAGCAGTAGGGAATCTTCCGCAATGGACGAAAGTCTGACGGAGCAACGCCGCGTGAGTGACGAAGGCCTTCGGGTCGTAAAGCTCTGTTGTTAGGGAAGAACAAGTACCGTTCGAATAGGGCGGTACCTTGACGGTACCTAACCAGAAAGCCACGGCTAACTACGTGCCAGCAGCCGCGGTAATACGTAGGTGGCAAGCGTTGTCCGGAATTATTGGGCGTAAAGCGCGCGCAGGCGGTCTCTTAAGTCTGATGTGAAAGCCCACGGCTCAACCGTGGAGGGCCATTGGAAACTGGGGGACTTGAGTGCAGAAGAGGAGAGTGGAATTCCACGTGTAGCGGTGAAATGCGTAGATATGTGGAGGAACACCAGTGGCGAAGGCGGCTCTCTGGTCTGTAACTGACGCTGAGGCGCGAAAGCGTGGGGAGCAAACAGGATTAGATACCCTGGTAGTCCACGCCGTAAACGATGAGTGCTAGGTGTTGGGGGGTTCCACCCTCAGTGCTGAAGTTAACACATTAAGCACTCCGCCTGGGGAGTACGACCGCAAGGTTGAAACTCAAAGGAATTGACGGGGGCCCGCACAAGCAGTGGAGCATGTGGTTTAATTCGAAGCAACGCGAAGAACCTTACCAGGTCTTGACATCCTCTGCCACTCCTAGAGATAGGACGTTCCCCTTCGGGGGACAGAGTGACAGGTGGTGCATGGTTGTCGTCAGCTCGTGTCGTGAGATGTTGGGTTAAGTCCCGCAACGAGCGCAACCCTTGATCTTAGTTGCCAGCATTCAGTTGGGCACTCTAAGGTGACTGCCGGTGACAAACCGGAGGAAGGTGGGGACGACGTCAAATCATCATGCCCCTTATGACCTGGGCTACACACGTGCTACAATGGACGGTACAAAGGGCAGCGACACCGCGAGGTGAAGCGAATCCCATAAAGCCGTTCTCAGTTCGGATTGCAGGCTGCAACTCGCCTGCATGAAGCCGGAATTGCTAGTAATCGCGGATCAGCATGCCGCGGTGAATACGTTCCCGGGCCTTGTACACACCGCCCGTCACACCACGAGAGTTTGTAACACCCGAAGTCGGTGAGGTAACCTTTTGGAGCCAGCCGCCGAAGGTGGGACAAATGATTGGGGTGAAGTCGTAACAAGGTAGCCGTATCGGAAGGTGCGGCTGGATCACCTCCTTTCTATGGAGAATTACGAGGCAACATTGGTTGCCGAACTTGCATGAGCGTTTCGTTCAGTTTTGAAAGAGCAATAGTTCTTTCAT
The DNA here is from genome assembly GCF_056159065.1 of Anaerobacillus sp. ABA4_114. NCBI lineage: Bacteria > Bacillati > Bacillota > Bacilli > Caryophanales > Bacillaceae > Anaerobacillus > Anaerobacillus sp. ABA4_114. The sequence continues at coordinate 3,904,779 of NZ_JBSWUM010000001.1, read as the reverse complement.
GAAAAGGTTTGTTTTGATGAAGAGCAAGTCTCTTCTAAGAAACACCTCCGGCTAATGGCTATGTCGGAGTATTTACCTTTCTTTTGTGGGCCTGTAGCTCAGCTGGTTAGAGCGCACGCCTGATAAGCGTGAGGTCGGTGGTTCGAGTCCACTCAGGCCCACCATAAAAGAATTTCTGGGGCCTTAGCTCAGCTGGGAGAGCGCCTGCCTTGCACGCAGGAGGTCAGCGGTTCGATCCCGCTAGGCTCCACCATTTATTTCTTCTATATAAAAGAAGGAATATGTTCCTTGAAAACTAGATAGCACAAACAACGACATCCAATAATTATTATTTTTTGCGTTATAACTTAGTTAGTCACATCTAACGATGTGCACCGATGACGTTAGAACTTCGTTTCTAACAACATCTAAGGTTAAGCTACTAAGGGCGCACGGTGGATGCCTTGGCACTAGAAGCCGATGAAGGACGGGACGAACACCGATATGCTTCGGGGAGCAGTAAGTACGCTTTGATCCGGAGATTTCCGAATGGGGGAACCCACCATCCGTAATGGGATGGTATTTACTTCTGAATACATAGGAAGTAAAAGGCATACCCGGGGAACTGAAACATCTCAGTACCCGGAGGAAGAGAAAGCAATCGCGATTTCCTGAGTAGCGGCGAGCGAAACGGAAACAGCCCAAACCAGAGGGCTTGCCCTCTGGGGTTGTAGGACGTCTCATTGGAGTTACAAAGGCACGGATAGACGAAGCGACCTGGAAAGGTCCATCAGAGAAGGTAACAATCCTGTAGTCAAAATCCGCTGCCCTCCGAGACGGATCCTGAGTACGGCGGGACACGTGAAACCCCGTCGGAATCCGGGAGGACCATCTCCCAAGGCTAAATACTCTCTAGTGACCGATAGTGAACCAGTACCGTGAGGGAAAGGTGAAAAGCACCCCGGAAGGGGAGTGAAAGAGAACCTGAAACCGTGTGCCTACAACTAGTTGGAGCCCGTTAATGGGTGACAGCGTGCCTTTTGTAGAATGAACCGGCGAGTTACGATCCCGTGCAAGGTTAAGCCGAGAAGGCGGAGCCGCAGCGAAAGCGAGTCTGAATAGGGCGAAGGAGTACGTGGTCGTAGACCCGAAACCGGGTGATCTACCCATGTCCAGGGTGAAGTTCAGGTAACACTGAATGGAGGCCCGAACCCACGCATGTTGAAAAATGCGGGGATGAGGTGTGGGTAGCGGTGAAATGCCAATCGAACCCGGAGATAGCTGGTTCTCTCCGAAATAGCTTTAGGGCTAGCCTCGCGGCAAGAATCTTGGAGGTAGAGCACTGATTGGACTAGGGGTCCCTACCGGATTACCGAATCCAGTCAAACTCCGAATGCCAACGATTTATCCGCGGGAGTCAGACTGCGAGTGATAAGATCCGTAGTCGAGAGGGAAACAGCCCAGACCACCAGCTAAGGTCCCAAAGTATACGTTAAGTGGAAAAGGATGTGGCGTTGCTTAGACAACCAGGATGTTGGCTTAGAAGCAGCCATCATTTAAAGAGTGCGTAATAGCTCACTGGTCGAGTGACGCTGCGCCGAAAATGTACCGGGGCTAAACGTATCACCGAAGCTGTGGATTGTCTTACGACAATGGTAGGAGAGCGTTCTAAGGGCTGCGAAGTCAGACCGAAAGGACTGGTGGAGCGCTTAGAAGTGAGAATGCCGGTATGAGTAGCGAAAGACAAGTGAGAATCTTGTCCGTCGAAAGCCCAAGGTTTCCTGAGGAAGGCTCGTCCGCTCAGGGTTAGTCGGGACCTAAGCCGAGGCCGAAAGGCGTAGGCGATGGATAACAGGTTGATATTCCTGTACCACCTCCTTTCCGTTTGAACGACGGGGGGACGCAGAAAGATAGGGAGAGCGCGCTGCTGGACATGCGCGTCCAAGCGATTAGGCTGGTGAATAGGCAAATCCGTTCACCGTGAAGGCTGAGTCGTGATGGCGAGGGAATTTAAGTACCGAAGTCCCTGATTCTACACTGCCAAGAAAAGCCTCTAGTGAGGAAAGAGGTGCCCGTACCGCAAACCGACACAGGTAGGCGAGGAGAGAATCCTAAGACGATCGGGAGAACTCTCGTTAAGGAACTCGGCAAAATGACCCCGTAACTTCGGGAGAAGGGGTGCTTCCTCGGGTGAATAGCCCAGGGGAGCCGCAGTGAAAAGATCCAAGCGACTGTTTAGCAAAAACACAGGTCTCTGCCAAGCCGCAAGGCGATGTATAGGGGCTGACACCTGCCCGGTGCTGGAAGGTTAAGAGGAGGGGTTATCCCTTACGGGAGAAGCTCTGAATCGAAGCCCCAGTAAACGGCGGCCGTAACTATAACGGTCCTAAGGTAGCGAAATTCCTTGTCGGGTAAGTTCCGACCCGCACGAAAGGTGCAACGACTTGGATACTGTCTCAACGAGAGACCCGGTGAAATTATAGTACCTGTGAAGATGCAGGTTACCCGCGACAGGACGGAAAGACCCCATGGAGCTTTACTGTAGCCTGATATTGGATTTTGGTACAGCTTGTACAGGATAGGTAGGAGCCATAGAAGCCGGACCGCTAGGTTCGGTGGAGGCGTCGGTGGGATACTACCCTGGCTGTACTGACATTCTAACCCAGCACCGTGATCCGGTGCGGAGACAGTGTCAGGTGGGCAGTTTGACTGGGGCGGTCGCCTCCTAAAGAGTAACGGAGGCGCCCAAAGGTTCCCTCAGAATGGTTGGAAATCATTCGCAGAGTGTAAAGGCACAAGGGAGCTTGACTGCGAGACCTACAAGTCGAGCAGGGACGAAAGTCGGGCTTAGTGATCCGGTGGTTCCGCATGGAAGGGCCATCGCTCAACGGATAAAAGCTACCCTGGGGATAACAGGCTTATCTCCCCCAAGAGTCCACATCGACGGGGAGGTTTGGCACCTCGATGTCGGCTCATCGCATCCTGGGGCTGAAGTAGGTCCCAAGGGTTGGGCTGTTCGCCCATTAAAGCGGTACGCGAGCTGGGTTCAGAACGTCGTGAGACAGTTCGGTCCCTATCCGTCGCGGGCGCAGGAAATTTGAGAGGAGCTGTCCTTAGTACGAGAGGACCGGGATGGACACACCGCTGGTGTACCAGTTGTTCCGCCAGGAGCATAGCTGGGTAGCTACGTGTGGAAGGGATAAGTGCTGAAAGCATCTAAGCATGAAGCCCCCCTCGAGATGAGATTTCCCACAGCGTCAAGCTGGTAAGATCCCTCAGAGATGATGAGGTTGATAGGTTCGGGGTGGAAGCGTGGCGACACGTGGAGCTGACGAATACTAATCGATCGAGGGCTTAACCTAAAACATATTGGAATACGTTGCGAGTGCTATCTAGTTTTCAGGGAATGAAAAGAAGTTCGACTAAGTTCCACCACGTCCTGTGGTGAACATCGAACGACTTACATCCTGTAAGTCTAGTGATGAAGGCGAAGAGGTCACACCCGTTCCCATGCCGAACACGGAAGTTAAGCTCTTCAGCGCCGATGGTAGTTGGGGGCTCTCCCCCTGCAAGAGTAGGACGTCGCTAGGCAAGAGAGAAGTCAGAGCATTGAGCTCTGGCTTTTTTGTTTTGTCTGAAGGCGGTGGTGAGTTATTAGGGGTCTTGATTTGGGGTTTCGCGGATATAATCTTTGAATCGCGGATAAATGCCCCGATTTCGCGGATATAAATCGAAAAGCGCGGATATATCATGATTATCGCGGATAAAATGAAAATTTCGCGGATATCGCTCGGATCGCTCGCCCCTAAAAGGTTTTATCTGAATGTGCTTTTAACAAATCAAAAGTTAAAAACAACGCTTCTCTGATAAAAACGAAAAATCGCCGATAAAAGTGCCCTTTTCGCGGATATAATCTCGATTCCGCTGATATCTGCTCAGAAATCGCCGATAAATCAGCAATTTCGCCGATATCCTGCCAAAAAGCAGCTCCCCAAGCACCCAACAGCATCCGAACTATACCGAAACACACCCACCCCTCAAAAACCCACTAAAAAACAGCTACCGCCCGAACAAACGATAGCCGCTCTCCTTCTATTCTTCACCCGCCTCAGCATCTTTGATCTTTAGACGCTTCTTATCTTCCTTCGAATCGATCAGACGATGGAGGTGAACCATCAGAATACCTCGCTTATACGTCGCATCGATCGGCTTTTCTCTTACTGGGAAAGGTAGCTCGACAATTCGTTCAAATGGTCCGTGCTTATACTCTTCCTGTACATTTCGGTACCCTTTTAGGACCATCTTCGTCTGTCCTTTTACTTTAAGCGTTCGGTAATGGATATAGACATCCACATCCTCAATGTTCGAAACACCAGGGAGATAAACGGTACAGATCAATTCATTACCCGATTCGTACAGGTTCACAAGTGGTCCATTCGATACGAACATATCCTGAAAATCCGTCCAGAAATCATCTCCCATGAATTTGTTCATCTTGTTTTTCCAATCGTACATCTGACTCCAGTAGTCTCCCATGCCGTTCCCTCCTGGGCTTTTTGACAGTATATGCTCCTTCGGAAACTTTGTTAAAACGAGGGTCGTTTAGAAAATAGAAAAAAGTGAATGGAATAGAAAGGACGGATAAAATCAAGCTTGGAAAATTTTTTAAGGAAATTCAAAAAAGAACGCATGCGGTTTTATTATTCGGCGTGTTATGCTAGGTGAAGTTGAAGTTTTATGATTTTGAAAGATGAAGGAGGATCAGTATGTTAGAAAATGGGTTAGTGATGGTAGCCATAATTTTTCTCATTAATATTGTTTATGTATCATTTCTTACGATGCGAACAATACTCACATTAAAAGGACAGCGTTATTTAGCTGCAGCAGCAGGAACAATGGAGATTGCGATCTACGTTATCGGTCTTGGACTTGTACTAGATAACCTTGGTGAAATACAAAATATAATCGCTTATGCACTTGGTTTTGGTGTCGGTATCATCGTTGGAATGAAGATCGAGGAGTATCTTGCGCTCGGATATATTACGGTCAATGCCATTACGACAAAGCTTGAGGAAGACATTCCAAATAAGCTAAGAGATGTTGGATACGGGGTTACGCATTACCTTGCCCAGGGAAGACAAGGAGAGCGTCTCGTGATGCAGATTCTAACATCAAGAAAGTCAGAACGAAAGCTGTATCAAGCCATTGAAGAACTTGATCCGAAAGCATTCGTTATCTCGTATGAGCCGCGTACCTTCCATGGAGGGTTCTGGGTTAGAAAAATTCGGAGGTAGTGTATGGAGAAAAAGCCAAAGAAAAAGAAATTTGAAGTTATGGAAGACGAGTCTTTATCGGATTGCCTGAAGAGAATGGACGATGAAGGGTATATGCCGGTAAGGCGGACGGAAGAACCTGTTTTTATCGAACGAAAAGGTGCGAAAGAACCAGAATTATATGGAAGAAAAACAGTGTTCGAAGGGAAATTGAAGTAAAAGACGAACGTTATAATTGAATATAAACGCATCGTTCGATTTTTCGTTGACATTTGAATAATCCTCTTGTTACTATGAAAGAGGATAACAAATCGATACCTCATATAATCTTGGGAATATGGCCCATAAGTTTCTACCCGACGACCTTAAATCGTTGGACTATGAGGGTGAAGTCGTATTCTGTTCATTTCTGTGTCTACAGAGTTGGATGATGATTTTTCGCCCGCGTAGAAGCTTCTTCTAAAGGTTATAGGAGAATTCTATTCGGGCTTCTTTTTTGTTTAAATAAATCGAAAACGAACCTTCCAATAAGGGGGATATAGCATGCAGACACAAATTGGCGTGATCATGGGGAGCACATCTGATTGGGAAACGATGAAACACACGTGTGAGGTTTTGGATGAACTACAACTACCGTATGAGAAGAAGGTCGTTTCTGCTCACCGTACACCTGAGTTAATGTTTGAGTACGCGGAAGATGCTAGGGGCAGAGGGTTAAAAGTCATCATTGCTGGTGCAGGGGGCGCAGCTCATCTACCAGGAATGGTTGCAGCGAAAACGACACTTCCCGTCATTGGCGTTCCTGTTCAATCGAGAACGTTGAACGGATTAGATTCCCTTCTTTCGATTGTACAAATGCCAGGTGGTGTACCGGTAGCAACAGTCGCGATCGGAAAAGCAGGTGCGAAGAATGCTGGCCTATTAGCAGCTCAAATTCTAAGCACGTTCGATGAAGGTGTTGCATCTCGTCTTGAGGACTATCGTTTGAACATGAAAGAATCGGTACTAGAAAGTAGTGAGACACTATGAGCAAAACGATTTTACCAGGAAGTACAATTGGAATTCTAGGTGGCGGCCAGCTTGGAAGAATGATGGCACTGAAAGCGAGAGAGATGGGCTACCGTATTGCGGTTCTTGAACCGAAGAGTGGGTCGCCTTGCGGTCAAGTTGCGGACGTTGAAGTCGTGTCAGGGTATGATGATCTAGACGGTGCGAGAAAACTTGCTGAAGTGAGCGATGTGATTACATATGAATTTGAGAACATTGCCCATGAAACGGCTAAGTGGCTTGAAGAGAATGCGTATATGCCTCAAGGCGGCGAATTGCTTCGAACGACACAGGATCGCTTTGTAGAGAAAACATCGATCCAAAACGCGGGACTTGAGGTTGCTCCTTTTCAAAAAGTGGATTCGAAAGAAGAGCTTGTCCGTGCATGTGAAGAGATCGGTTTTCCAGCTGTCTTAAAAACACGTACTGGCGGTTATGACGGCAAAGGACAATGGGTCATCAAAGAGAGTGCTGATATCGATGGAATTGCGTTTCCTGACGCAGCCTGTATCGTTGAAAGCTGGGTTCAGTTCCAAAAAGAGCTATCCGTTGTTGTGACGCGTAGCGTAACGGGCGAGATGACTACATTCCCCGTTGGAGAGAATATTCACGTGAACAACATCCTTCATCAAACGATCGTACCTGCTCGTGTCGATGAGTCAATTCAGCAAAAAGCGAGCGAAATCGGAAAGAAGCTAGCTGAAGATATCGACCTTATTGGGACGCTTGCGGTCGAGCTTTTCCTTGAAGGAAACGAATTGTATGTGAATGAGCTTGCACCGAGACCTCATAACTCTGGTCATTATACAATGGAAGCCTGTGAAACATCACAGTTTGAGCAACATATCAGAGCGATCTGTGGTTTACCTCTGGGGGCGACGGAATTATTGAAGCCGGTCGTGATGGGTAACATACTTGGCCAGCATGTTCAGCCTCTTATGGAGAGCATGAGTGAGCTCAAAAGTGCTAAACTTCATTTGTACGGCAAAGATGAAGCGAAACAGAATCGCAAGATGGGTCATATTAATTTTCTAGCTTCAACGACTGAGGAAGCGGAAAAACGAATGGCGCAATGGAAATTATGGCAGTAGGACAATTGACTAGGAGGATTTAACATGATTGAACGTTATACTCGCCCTGAGATGGGTGCGATTTGGACAGAGGAAAACAGATACAAAGCGTGGCTTGAAGTAGAGATCTTAGCATGTGAAGCGTGGGCTGAGCTTGGAATCATTCCGAAAGAAGACGTACAGAAAATTAGAGAGAACGCTGACTTCGACGTAGCGCGTATTCATGAGATCGAAGCAGAGACACGTCATGACGTTGTTGCGTTCACACGAGCTGTTTCAGAAACACTTGGTGAAGAGCGCAAGTGGGTTCATTACGGATTAACGTCGACTGACGTTGTTGATACGGCTCTTTCTTATCAGCTGAACCAGGCGAACGATTTATTGATGAACGATATCGAGAAGTTTATCGATGTCTTGAAAGAGAAAGCGCAAGAACATAAATACACAGTGATGATGGGAAGAACTCACGGGGTACATGCTGAACCAACAACATTCGGTTTAAAGATGGCGCTGTGGTATGAAGAAATGAAGCGTAACTTGGAGCGTTTCAAACATGCTGCTGATGGCGTTCGCTTCGGTAAGCTTTCAGGGGCTGTTGGAACATATGCGAATATCGATCCGTTCATTGAACAGTATGTATGTGAAAAGTTAGGGCTGCAGCCTGCCCCGATCTCGACTCAAACGCTTCAGCGTGATCGTCACGCACACTATATGTCGGCACTAGCATTGATTGCGACTTCGATTGAAAAGTTCGCAGTTGAAATCAGAGGCCTTCAAAAAAGCGAAACGCGTGAAGTTGAGGAGTTCTTTGCGAAAGGGCAAAAAGGCTCTTCAGCAATGCCGCATAAGCGTAATCCAATCGGATCTGAGAACATGACGGGAATGGCGAGAGTGATCCGTGGTTACATGACAACAGCATATGAGAACGTACCACTCTGGCATGAGCGTGATATTTCACACTCCTCAGCTGAGCGTGTCATTCTTCCTGATGCAACGATTGCTCTGAACTATATGCTTAACCGCTTCTCAGGTATCGTTTCGAAGTTAACCGTGTTCCCTGAAAACATGAAGCGTAATATGACGAGAACATATGGATTGATTTACAGTCAGCGTGTGTTATTGTCTCTTATCGACAAAGGCATGACTCGTGAAGAAGCCTATGACCTTGTTCAGCCGAAAGCGATGGATGCATGGGAGCGCGGCATTCAGTTTAGAGAATTAGTTGAAGCTGATTCAAAGATCACGAACCAGCTGTCTGCTTCAGAGATCGAGGATTGCTTTGATTACAATTACCATCTGAAGCCAGTCGATATGATTTTCGAACGTCTAGGATTATAAATCACACGTATCGGAGGAGATCACCATGGGGAAACAGGAGTTGTTGTACGAAGGAAAGGCAAAGAAGATTTATGCGTCAGAAAATCCGGAGGTCGTTCATGTGGAATATAAAGATTCCGCGACGGCTTTTAACGGAGAGAAGAAAGCGACCATTACAGGTAAAGGGCGACTGAACAACGAAATTACGAGTCTGTTGTTTGATTACTTGAAAGAAGCTGGGATCGAAAGTCATTTTATCGAGAAAGTTTCTGAAACGGAGCAGCTTGTAAAGCGTGTGACGATCGTGCCACTCGAAGTGGTCGTCCGAAATGTCGCAGCAGGGAGCTTTTCTAGAAGAACTGGAGTAGACGAAGGAAAGCTGTTGAAGCAGCCGATCGTTGAATTCTATTACAAAAACGACGACCTTGGTGATCCTCTCCTTACGGTTGATCACGTGCTTGAGCTTGAACTTGCCGATGAAGAGACGGTTCAAGACTTGAAAGAACGTGCACTGCATGTGAATGACCGCCTACGAAGCTATTTTCTTGAGCGGGACGTAACGCTTGTTGATTTCAAGCTTGAGTTCGGTGTTACACCGTCTGGTGAATTGATGCTTGCAGATGAAATTTCACCAGATACTTGTAGACTATGGGACCGGAAAACGAATGAAAAGTTAGATAAAGATGTGTTTCGAAGAGATATAGGAAATTTGACCGAAGCTTATGAAAAAATCTTAACTCGTTTAGGGGGATCCGCATCATGTACAAAGTAAAAGTTTATGTAACGTTAAAAGAGAGTGTGCTAGACCCGCAAGGTAGTGCTGTGAAGAATTCACTTCATAGCCTTTCTTATAATGAAGTAGAAGATGTACGTATCGGCAAGTATATGGAGCTTACGTTAAATGAGACGGCGAATGTAGATGAGCGCATTAAAGAAATGTGTGAGAAGCTGCTTGCGAATACGGTGATCGAAGACTACACGTATGAAGTCGAGGAGGTCGTCGGGCAGTGAAATTTGCGGTGATCGTGTTTCCAGGTTCGAATTGCGATGTAGACATGTACCATGCGATTCAAGATGAACTTGGCGAAGAAGCTACTTATGTCCGATACGATGAACAGAGTCTAGCAAACTATGATGCGATCCTTTTACCGGGTGGTTTTTCTTATGGTGACTATTTAAGAAGCGGATCGATCGCCCGTTTTGCTCCGATCATGAGCGAAGTGGTAAAAGCTGCTGAAGAAGGAAAGCCAGTGCTTGGTGTATGCAACGGATTTCAGATTTTATTAGAAGCAGGTCTTCTTCCTGGAGCGATGAAACGAAACAAGAACTTGAAGTTCATGTGTCGTCCTGTAACGCTTGTTGTTCAGAATAATGCGACCATGTTTACGTCAGCCTATGAAAATAGTGAAGAAATTACGATTCCGATCGCACATGGAGAAGGAAACTACTATTGTGATGATGCGACTTTAGAAGAGTTACAATCATCCGGAAGAATCGTTTTTACCTATAAAGATAATCCAAATGGCTCGATCGATGACATCGCAGGAATCATCAATGAGAAGGGCAATGTCCTTGGGATGATGCCTCACCCTGAGCGTGCGGTCGATCACTTGTTAGGAAGTGCGGATGGCTTGAAGATGTTCAAATCACTACTACGTAACTGGAGGGAATCCCATGTCACACATGCATGAACCAACACCTGAGATGATTAAAGACCAGAAGCTTTATAGCCAGATGGGTTTAACAGATGAAGAGTTCGGCATGGTGGAAGAGATTCTTGGCCGTACCCCTAACTATACGGAAACGGGTTTGTTTTCAGTCATGTGGTCTGAACACTGTAGCTATAAGAACTCTAAGCCTGTTCTTAAAAAGTTTCCTGTTACTGGTGAGCGCGTACTTCAAGGTCCTGGTGAAGGAGCGGGGATCGTTGATATCGGTGACGAGCAAGCGGTTGTGTTTAAGATCGAAAGTCATAATCATCCATCTGCAATCGAGCCTTATCAAGGAGCGGCAACAGGTGTAGGTGGAATCATCAGAGACGTGTTCTCGATGGGCGCACGCCCCATTGCTTTATTAAACTCGTTACGTTTCGGAGAGTTAAGCAATCCGAAAGTGAAATATTTGTTTGAAGAAGTTGTTGCAGGAATCGCTGGATATGGAAACTGTATCGGTATTCCTACTGTAGGTGGAGAAGTACAGTTCGATTCTTCTTACGATGGAAACCCTCTTGTGAACGCGATGTGTGTTGGGTTGATCGATCACAAAGACATCCAGAAAGGTGTCGCGTCTGGCGCTGGAAACACTGTGATGTATGTAGGTGCGAGCACAGGACGAGACGGCATCCACGGTGCGACCTTCGCATCGGAAGAATTGACAGATGCTTCTGACGAAAAGCGACCTGCCGTACAAGTAGGTGATCCGTTTATGGAAAAACTTCTTCTTGAAGCATGTCTCGAGCTTGTGAAAAGTGATGCGCTCGTCGGTATTCAGGACATGGGAGCAGCGGGTCTTACGTCTTCTGCTTCAGAAATGGCGAGTAAAGCAGGCATGGGAATCGAGATGAACCTTGATGAAGTCCCGCAGCGTGAAAAAGGCATGACGCCATATGAAATGATGCTATCTGAATCACAGGAGCGTATGCTCGTTGTTGTGAAGAAAGGTAGAGAAGCTGAGATCAAAGAAATTTTTGATCGTTGGGGTCTTTTATCAAAGGAAGTCGGTGTCGTGACAGACGATAAGAAGTTCCGTCTTCTTCATAAAGGCGAAATGGTGGCTGAAGTACCGGTCGATGCTCTTGCAGAAGAAGCACCGGTCTATCATAAACCATCGCGCATTCCTGAGTATTTCATTCGAAACCAGCAGCTTCATAAGCCGATTCCAGCGGTAGAAGATCCGAAAGAAATGCTGTATACGTTGCTAGGTCAGCCTACGATTTCAAGCAAAGAGTGGGTCTTTGATCAGTACGATTATATGGTTCGAACGAATACCGTCGTATCTCCAGGATCGGACGCAGCTGTTGTGCGTGTAAGAGGCACACGAAAAGCGCTAGCGATGACAACCGACTGTAATTCCCGTTACCTGTACCTTGATCCTGAAGTTGGTGGGAAGATTGCTGTTGCTGAAGCAGCACGTAACATCGTTTGTTCAGGTGGTGAGCCGCTTGCGATCACGGATTGCTTAAACTTCGGTAATCCTGAAAAGCCTGAGATCTTCTGGCAGATCGAAAAAGCAACGGACGGTATGAGTGAAGCGTGTCGTATGTTAAATTCGCCCGTTATCGGTGGTAACGTATCCCTTTACAATGAGACGAATGGCGTAGCAGTTTATCCGACACCAGTTGTTGGAATGGTAGGACTAGTTCATGACCTTGATCATGTTACGACTCAACAGTTTAAAGAAGAAGGAAACTTGATCTACTTACTTGGTGAAACAGGCGAGGACTTCGGAGGAAGCGAGCTTCAGAAGGTTGTGGATGGGAAGATCTCGGGGCAAGCGCCTTCGCTAAATCTTGAAGTGGAAAGAGAACTTCAGCAACAGGTTCTTTCAGCCATTCAAGATGGACTTGTTCAATCGGCGCATGATGTTTCTGAGGGTGGCTTGAGTGTTGCACTTAGTGAATCGTTAATCGGTACAGATCTTGGAGCGATCGTTCGAATCGAGGGCGATGTGACGACGTCGCTGTTCAGTGAGTCTCAATCTCGTTTCCTCATCACGATCAAGGGTGAACACCAGCAGGTCTTCGAGCAGAGAACCGGAGCGAAGCTTATCGGTGAAGTAACCGGTACTGGCATCTTGACGATGATGCACGAAGAAGAAAATCATCTATTCGATGCACCGGTCAGTGAGCTCGAAGCGGCCTGGAAAGGAGCAATTCCATGTTTGGTGAAATCAAAGGCTTAAACGAAGAGTGTGGTGTATTTGGTATCTGGGGTCACCCAGATGCCGCTACGCTCACATATTACGGGCTTCATAGTCTTCAGCATCGCGGTCAGGAAGGTACTGGGATCGTCACGACTGATGGCGCAAGACTTAACCTTCATAAAGGGCTTGGGCTCGTGAACGATGTCTATGGAGCGGACGATTTAAAGGCACTCGATGGCAATGCAGCGATTGGTCATGTTCGATACTCAACGGCAGGAGGAGGAGGCTATGAAAACGTTCAGCCTCTTTTATTTCGCTCACAGAATGGTGGATTGGCGCTCGCGCATAATGGGAACCTTGTGAACGCGAATGCGTTGAAGCATCAGCTCGAAGGTCAAGGGAGTATTTTTCAAACGACTTCAGACACAGAAGTGCTTGCCCATTTGATCAAGAGAAGCGGCTATTTGAACCTTAGAGAAAAGGTGAAGAACGCTCTTACGATGGTAAAAGGCGCGTATGCTTTTCTTTTGATGACAGAAAACGAGATGATGGTCGCTCTTGATCCACATGGACTACGACCACTTTCTTTAGGTCGACTAGGAGAAGGTTATGTAGTTGCATCTGAAACGTGTGCGTTCGATCTCATCGGAGCGGAATATATTCGTGATGTGGAGCCAGGTGAACTTCTTATCATCAATGACGCAGGCATTGAATCGGACCGTTTCTCATCACCGATGTCGCGTGCGATCTGCAGTATGGAGTACATTTATTTCTCAAGACCCGATAGCAATATTGAAAACATCAATGTTCACACGGCTAGAAAGAACCTCGGTAAACAGCTCGCGCAAGAAGCTCCAATCGAAGCAGATATCGTGACGGGTGTTCCGGATTCTAGTATATCTGCTGCGATCGGTTATGCAGAGGAATCGGGTATTCCGTATGAGATGGGTCTGATCAAGAATAGATATGTAGGCAGAACGTTCATTCAACCTTCACAGGAGCTAAGAGAACAAGGCGTGAAGATGAAGCTTTCACCTGTTCGAGGCGTTGTTGAAGGAAAGCGGGTCGTTATCGTGGATGATTCGATCGTGCGTGGAACGACGAGTAGAAGAATCGTGAAGATGTTAAGAGAAGCAGGTGCAAAAGAGGTTCATGTTCGCATAAGTGCACCTCCGATCGTCAGTCCTTGTTACTATGGGATCGACACGTCCAACTCTGGTGAGTTAATCGCAGCGAAGATGAGCGTTGATGAGATTTGTGAAGAAATCGGTGCAGATACGTTAAGTTTCCTATCAACAGATGGAATGACAGAAGCAATCGGTAGAGACGATGAAAGCAGCTCGTGTGGACAATGTCTAGGCTGTTTTACTGGGTCGTATCCAACTGAGATTTATCCTGATACCGTTCATCCATACGAAAAAGTCTAACTGGGGGTTCATTATGGCGGATGCTTATAGAAGTGCTGGAGTAGATATTGAAGCTGGTTATGAAGCAGTTAACCGAATGAAAACGCACGTAAACAAAACCGTTCGACCTGGCGTCATGGGAGGTCTAGGTGGTTTCGGCGGAATGTTTGATCTATCTGAACTTCCTTATGAGAAGCCAGTTCTCATTTCAGGAACCGACGGTGTGGGTACGAAGCTCATGCTTGCGATTCAGATGGATAAGCACGATACGATCGGAATCGATTGTGTCGCTATGTGTGTGAATGACGTAGTCGCTCAAGGTGCTGAACCTCTTTACTTTTTAGATTACATCGCGACAGGTAAACTCAAACCTGAGAGGATTGAAGAAATCGTAAAAGGGGTTGCGGATGGTTGCTCGACTGCTGGGTGTGCCTTGATTGGCGGCGAAACAGCAGAAATGCCTGATATGTATCAGGAAAACGATTATGATCTTGCTGGATTCACGGTTGGGGCTGTCGAAAAGTCTAAGCTGATTCAACCGACTGATGTGATGGAAGGGGACGTTTTAGTTGGCCTTGCATCAAACGGTATTCATAGCAATGGCTTCTCTCTTGTTAGGAAAGTAGTAAAAGAGAATAACATGGATCTTAATCAAACGTTTGACCAACTCGGTACGACGCTTGGAGAAGCCTTGTTAGCTCCTACTCGTATCTACGTAAAGCCGGTCTTGAACGTGCTCGAATCTTATCCTGTTCATGGGGTTGCACACATTACAGGCGGCGGCTTCGAAGAGAATATTCCTCGTATGCTACCTGAAGGCCTCACAGCTCAGATCGATTATGGCTCTTGGCCCGTACCACCGATCTTTGACCTGATCGAAAAGAAGGGGAACTTATCTCGACGAGAGATGTTCACCACGTTCAACATGGGCATCGGAATGGTTCTAAGCGTCCCTGCCTCTGAAGCTGTTAACGTGATCAAACAGCTTGAAAAAGACGGTGAGCAGGCATTTGTGATTGGTCGAGTAACAAAAGGTGATCAAATCAATTTCGGCGGTGGTGATCTATCGTGAAGTTAGCAGTTTTTGCATCTGGGAGTGGATCGAATTTCGAAGCGATCGCATCTGAAATCGAAAAGGGGGCACTCGATGCCAAAATCGCATTAGTGGTCTGTGATCGCCCTGGTGCCAAAGTAGAAGAAAGGGCAGAGCGCTTCGGCATTCCTGTCCTTTCCTTTTATCCTAAATCCTATAACTCAAAAGCAGAGTTTGAAGCCTTCATTCTTCAGCAGCTGAACGATGCAGGCGTCGAATTAATCGTTCTTGCTGGATACATGAGGCTGATCGGGTCAACGCTTCTTCGTGCGTATGAAGGGAGAATCATCAACATCCATCCATCTCTTCTTCCGTCTTTTCCTGGAAAAGATGCGATTGGTCAAGCTCTAAAAGCAAAAGTGAAAGTCAGTGGTGTGACGGTGCATTATGTCGATGAAGGGATGGACACGGGGCCGATCATTGATCAAGAAACGATTCGGATCTCAACAGAAGATTCGAGAGAAGAAGTTGAGAAAAAGATACAGGCTGTTGAACATCAGTTATATCCAGCCGTTATTAGAACGCTTCTTAAAAACAAAACAATTGGTAGCAGGAGGTAAGACGATGACGATCAAACGTGCACTGATCAGCGTATCAGATAAAACAAATATTACCGAGTTTGCGAAGGGATTATCAGACAAAGGTGTCGAGATCATTTCGACTGGAGGCACAAAACGTGCTCTTGAGGAAGCGGGCATCGAAGTTATAGGAATCTCAGATGTTACGGGCTTTCCGGAAATTTTAGACGGACGTGTGAAAACCCTCCATCCGAATGTACATAGTGGTCTTCTAGCTGTTAGAGACAACGACGACCATCAAAAGCAACTAGAGGAGCATAACATCACACCGATCGACTTGGTTGTTGTGAACCTATATCCATTCCAAGAAACCGTCGCAAATCCTGATGTAGCGTACAGTGACGCGATCGAGAATATCGATATCGGCGGACCAACGATGTTAAGGTCAGCTGCTAAGAATCATAAAGACGTGACGGTTGTCGTTCATCCTTCTGACTATGAGCGTGTGCTTCTTCAAGTCCAGGAGAATGGGGATACAACAGGCATACTTCGTCAGGAACTTGCAGCAAAGGTATTTCGTCACACTGCTTCCTACGATGCGATTATTTCAGAGTATTTAACAGGAAAATCTGGAGAAGAAGAGCCAGAGTCCCTAACTGTAACATTTGAGAGAAAGCAAACCCTTAGATACGGAGAGAACCCGCATCAGAAAGCTGTATTTTATAAAAAACCTCTTTCTAAAAATGCATCGATCGCATCTGCAAAACAACTGAACGGAAAAGAGCTTTCTTATAACAATATTAACGATGCGAACGCGGCTCTTAATATCGTTAGGGAATTTGAAAAACCTGCCGTTGTTGCGGTTAAACATATGAACCCTTGTGGAGTTGGTACGGGTGAAACGATTGTAGAAGCGTATCAAAAGGCATACGAAGCAGATTCTACATCGATCTTCGGCGGTATCGTCGCATTGAATCGTGAAGTCGATGAAGAAACGGCACTGAAGTTGAAGGAAATTTTTCTGGAGATCATTATGGCACCTTCTTTCACAGAAGAAGCACTTGCTGTTTTGACTAAGAAGAAGAATCTTAGACTATTGACATTGGATGTTCAGGCGTCTGGCGGAGTGGAGCATCAGCTCACATCTGTTAACGGCGGGCTGTTGCTGCAGGAACAAGATCAATACGGAATCGATGAAGCAGATCTAACCGTACCAACCGATCGAAAACCTACGGATGAAGAGTGGGATGCGCTGAAGCTTGCATGGAAAGTAGTTAAACACGTGAAATCGAATGCGATCGTACTTACGAACAAAGATCAAACGGTTGGCGTTGGAGCTGGACAGATGAATCGCGTTGGTGCTGCTAAGATCGCGATCGAGCAAGCGGGTGAGAAGGTGAAAGGTTCTGTCATGGGATCAGATGCGTTCTTCCCAATGGATGACACTGTTGAAGCTGCTGGAAAAGCGGGCATCACAGCGATCATCCAGCCTGGAGGATCGATTCGTGATGAAGATTCGATCAAAAAAGCGAATGAATATGGCATCACGATGGTGTTCACAGGCATCCGACACTTTAAACATTAAGAGGGAGGGAATTCGATGAAGGTATTGATAATTGGACGAGGCGGTCGAGAGCATGCGATGGCTTGTAAAGCTGCAGAGAGCGCTTCTGTGGATCAAGTATACGTAGCACCAGGGAACGCAGGTATGGAAGCTGTTAGTCAGCTCGTGCCGATCGATGAAGGTGATCACGATGGGCTTATTGCTTTCGCACAAAAAGAAGGCATTACACTCACCTTAGTCGGTCCAGAGCAGCCGTTGTTAGATGGAATTGTAAATCGCTTTGAGGATGCAGGTCTTCGCGTATTTGGTCCTACGAAAGAAGCTGCGTTAATCGAAGGAAGCAAAACGTTCGCGAAAGAATTGATGGCAGCAAACGGTATCCCGACCGCAGATTCACAATCCTTCACGGATTACCAGGAAGCTCGAAAGTATGTTCAAAAGGTCGGTGCACCGATCGTACTGAAAGCGGATGGACTTGCAGCCGGAAAGGGTGTCATCGTTGCGATGACGTTGGAGGAAGCACTCGATAGTCTTCATAATATGATGGTCAACAATCAGTTTGGAGAAGCCAGTGAACAAGTTGTTGTAGAGGAGTTTCTTGAAGGTGAAGAGTTTTCGCTCATGGCATTGGTGAATGGGGAAGATGTTTATCCTCTCGTTATTTCACAAGATCATAAGCGAGCATTCGATGGAGATAAAGGTCCGAATACGGGTGGAATGGGCGCATACTCACCAGTTCCACAAATCTCAGAGTCAGTGATAGAAGAAGCGATTCAATCGATTTTACTTCCAGCTGCAAAAGGGATGAAGAAAGCAGGCAGGACGTTTACTGGCGTTCTGTATGCCGGATTAATCCTGACGAAAAACGGTCCTAAAGTCATTGAGTTCAATGCAAGGTTCGGCGATCCTGAAACACAGGTCGTCCTGCCTCGTCTCACATCAGACTTCATCGAAGCCATTCAAAGCGTGTTAGACGGTAAAGAGCTTGAGCTCAAATGGAGTGAGAAAGCTGTGATTGGAGTTGTCATTGCATCAGGAGGATACCCTGGTGATTATGAAAAAGGGAAGACCATCACAGGTTTGAACGATGTGACTTCACTTGTGTTTCATGCAGGTACAGATAAGATAGGCGATCAGTTTGTAACGAATGGTGGACGCGTGTTACTGCTATCTGCTTCAGGAGAAACCCTCCAGGAAGCAAGTGCTTCAGTTTACGAAGAACTTCAGAACGTGCAAGTAGAGGATGGGTTTTATAGAACTGATATTGGACATCGAGCTATTTCACACGTTTCTTCTTGATGTAAGCAAACGATATAGCAATAATACTACCGATCAATAATGTGTAGATGACCCAAGTGTCTGTAATGTATTCAAGCACAACGTTACCTCCTTTTGTTATGTTACGAAAACTTCCCTGGAATCAGGGAAGTTTTTTTATAGCCATGGTTAAGAGGGGTTAATAACTTTTTCAAGAGCTGTTTCGTCAGGATCACGATTTTCTTCTTGGTTCATCAGATCGACGATTGGGCAGTATCGCGTATGACCTTCTGCGATCTTCAAAGCTCCTGCAGCTGCAAGCAAAAGCGACGTTGAGACGTTTTCGTTTTTACAAAGTTTTGCGGTAGACCAGGAGAGGAGTGTAAATCCTGCTGTTAAACGAATAAATGCATTCATCATGCTAATGTTCGGTCTCAATTCAAAAAACTCCCTTCAATGGTTTAAATCAGCACTATCAACTTTTCTAAATTATGTTAAAATAGAGAAAACTTATTGAAACGAGGGTTGGACATGCCTAAGCGAAACTATTTATGGACGAAGCAGCAATTGAGACAACAAGTACAGGTTGTGTCCGGTGAACTGCCTCCATCAATCGTCTTAACAAATGCAACGTATTTAAACAACGCATTAAAAAAATGGATCACCTCACATATATGGATCTATAAAGATCGAATTGTATACGTAGGAGATGAATTGCCTGAAAAACATTCAGCAACAGAATGGATCGATTGTGAGGGATCGTTTCTTGTACCAGGATACATTGAACCCCATGCCCATCCGTTTCAACTTTATAATCCCCTATCACTTGCGCGCTATGCATCTAACAGGGGAACCACCACCATGATCAATGACAACTTGTTTTTTCTCTTAGGATTGCCACAAAAGAAAGCGCTTACAATGTTAGATGAGTTGGATAAGTTTCCGGTATCGATGTTTTGGTGGGCAAGGTACGATTCTCAAACACAGCTGTTGAATGAAGAAACCATCACGAATAAGAAAGTTAAGGAATGGCTCACCCATCCGCTCGTTATTCAAGGTGGTGAACTTACTGCGTGGCCTGACGTTATAGCAGGAGACGATGAGATACTGGAATGGATGCAAGAGACACATAGGTTGGGCAAACCGGTCGAAGGGCATCTCCCTGGCGCTTCGTTGAAGACATTAACGAAGATGGGACTTTATGGTGTTTCCTGTGATCACGAAGCGATGACTGGAGAAGAGGCTCTCCGTAGACTTGAGATGGGCATGATGACGTCTCTACGGTATTCTTCCATACGTCCTGATTTACCGGTCATACTCGAATCGCTGATTGAAAAAGGGGTAGATTGTTTTGATCGAGTGATGATGAACACCGATGGATCGACGCCTTCTTTCCTTGAGCAAGGGTTCACGGATAAGCTCATATCCATCGCCCTGGAAAAAGGAGTACCGGTAGAAGATGCTTATGCGATGGTGTCATATAATGTCGCAAACCACTACGGTATAACGGATACACATGGTATGATAGCACCTGGAAGGCTTGCGCACCTCAACTTTTTGGAATCAAAGCATAATCCAACACCAGTCTCTGTCCTCGCTCGAGGAGAATGGATTAAGAAGGATGGCGAAGAAGTTTATGACGAGTGGTCATTCGATTGGGAAGACCATGGTCTTGTTCTAAACGAACAGAACTGGGGGTTAGAGGAAGACGATTTAACTTTCTCAGGTCCAGCTGGAATCGAAATGATCAACGCCGTCATCACAAAACCATATAATCTTTCATACGAAACGGCGGTGGATGAACTCCCTACAGATCATGATGAGAGCTTCATGATGCTTCTTAGTAAGGAAGGCAAATGGCGAGTGAATACCGTTGTGAAGGGTTTTGCTAATAAAGTAAAAGGCTTTGCGAGTAGCTTCTCGAATTCTGGTGATTTCATATTGATCGGGAAGAAAAAATCAGACATGGTTGCTGCTTTAGAGCGAGTGCGGTCGATCGGTGGTGGAATCGTCCTCGTTGAAGATGGTGAAGTCGTTGTTGAAATCGAACTGCCTTTGATGGGCAAAATGTCACCGTTACCACTCGAAGACGTGATCGAACAAGAGAAGAAGATGGTGACAGAATTAAAAGAACGTGGCTATCCATTTGGTGATCCTGTTTATAGTTTGTTGTTCTTTTCTTCCACACATCTTCCGTTCGTAAGGTTGACTCAACAAGGAATTTATGATGTAAAGAGAAAGACGGTACTTTTTCCTGCGATAATGCGGTAAAATATAAAAGGGAAAACTTTATAAGCGAAGGGGGCGTGAAGACGTGGGGAAATTGCGCGTCTCACTGGCAGTTATTTTGTCTGTAGGATTACTCGCTGGCTGTTCACAAAAAGATACCGCTCAGAAATCTGGAGCAGAATCAGCCGGTGTTGAAGAATCGTCTATGAATAAAGAAGTTGATCAAATTCAAGGGGGAAAAGCTCCTCTTACCGGGGTGGCTACTGAAAACAGCGATCAGCGTGTCATCAGTGTCGTTGTGAATAATCACCCTAAAGCAAGGCCGCAGTCTGGACTTCATAAAGCAGATATCGTATACGAAATGCTTGTAGAAGGTAAGATCACAAGATTGTTAGCGATATACCAAAGTGATTATCCAGACATTGTAGGACCAGTTCGGAGTGCGAGAGATTATTTTATTGAGTTAAGCGCAGGGTTTAACGGCATTTTCGTAGCACATGGTTATTCGCCTTCTGCTCAAGCGATTTTGAATTCAGGCGCAGTCGATCACCTGAACGGCATGCAGTATGACGGAACGCTGTTTGAACGAGCTTCATTCAGGAAGGCGCCACACAATTCATATATTACGACTGATAGTATAAAAAAAGGTGCAACTGATAATGGGTATGAACTCATGCAGATTGTTGAACCACTTACATTTGGCGATAAAGAACTAGTTTCAGAAGAAAAGTCATCAGTAGCAATCGGTTACAGCAATACGTATCGCGTAGCGTATCGATACAACGATGGGGTATACAAGAGATTCGTGAACGACGAATTGATGGAAGACCGTGAGACAAAAGATCCCATCGCATTGGAAAATGTACTGATCGTTGAAGCAAATCATCACATCATCGATGATTATGGCAGAAGAGCGATCGATATAGAATCTGGCGGAGAAGCCATTTTATTACAAGAAGGTGTAAAAAAGGAAGTAAAGTGGAAAAATGAAAATGGACGCATTACCGCGGTGAAAGACGGAAGTCCTGTTCCACTTGTTCCAGGAAGAACTTGGGTAAATATCGTACCTGATCTAACTATGATTACGAGTAATCAGTAAGGAGAGTGCTAATCTATGCAAATTGACAAACTACGAGGGAAAACACTCGATCAACTTTTTGAAGCGATTCTTTCATTGAAAGATTTAGAAGAATGCTATCTATTTTTTGATGACCTTGCAACAGTGAACGAAATTCAGTCGTTGGCACAGCGTTTAGAGGTTGCTAGAATGCTTCGTGAGGGCTATACCTATCATAAGATCGAGACAGAAACTGGTGCTAGCACAGCGACAATTTCTCGTGTGAAACGTTGCTTGAACTATGGAAATGATGGTTATCAAATGACGCTCGATCGCGTGCATAACAAAGATTAATTGATATATGAAAGATGGGCCGGTTTACGGCTCATTTTTTTGTTTTTGGGGGAGAGCATGAACGGGGTGTGGATGTGATGCAATTGAGACATAAATCGTCTCACTCCCAAGAGCTCCAACGCCCTGCGGATTTAAACGGGCCCACTTCCGCTTTTCGGTGATCCAGCTCCAGTGGGCAGGTCCTCGGGTCGCTTCAGCTTTTCAAATGAACACAAAAAGCGTGTTCCCTTGAAAAGCTTCCAGCGCCTTTCGGACCTAAGCGCCCACTTCCGCTTTTCGGTGTTCCTCTGATATAATCCAACTTATGAGGAAAAGTAGGAGGAGCGGTTTGATGTTTGATTATAGTAGTTGGAAGCATGTGTTTAAGCTTGATCCTAATAAGGTGATTGAAGATCATGATCTGGAGTTGATTTGTGAGTCGGGTACGGATGCGGTGATCGTTGGCGGGTCTGATGGTGTGACGTTAGACCTTACGCTTGATCTGCTTGCGAGAATTCGTCGATATGCTGTGCCTTGTGCGCTTGAGGTGTCTTCAGTAGAAGCGGTTACGCCGGGATTCGATTTTTATTTCATTCCGACCGTGATGAACACAAAGGACAGTCGATGGGTCACTGGATTGCATCATGAAGCAGTGAAAGAATTTGGTGAGGTCATGAATTGGGATGAAATCGTTATGGAGGGCTATTGCATCCTTAACGGTGATTCGAAGGTGGCTGCATTAACGTCTGCTGAAACGGACCTTGCTACTGATGATGTTCTGGCATATGCTCGGATGGCAGAGAAGATGTTTAAGCTGCCGATTTTTTACGTGGAGTACAGCGGCACTTACGGTGACGTTGAACTTGTTGAAAAAGTGAGTGATGTGCTAAATGACACACAGCTTTTCTATGGAGGCGGGATCGATTCTCCTGAGAAAGCTAAAGAGATGGCTGCTCATGCTGATACGGTGATTGTTGGGAATAGTATATATGACGATGTGAAGAAGGCATTAAAAACAGTAGCTGCTGTTAAAGGAAATTGATTCTCTCCTATTGGTCGGGTAAAATAGGAATTAGAACATATGTTTGTAAGGGGTGCGGAACATGCAACGATTAGTTGATAAATTATTAAACGGATTGAATCCTGAACAGCAGGAGGCGGTCAAGCATACGGATGGCCCGCTATTGATCATGGCTGGAGCGGGAAGTGGGAAGACACGGGTTCTTACGCATCGTATTGCGTATCTACTCGTAGAAAAACAAGTTGCGCCTTGGAATATTCTCGCGATTACGTTCACGAACAAAGCTGCAAGAGAAATGAAGGATCGTGTTCATACGATTGCTGGTCCAGTGGCGGAAGATATTTGGATTTCAACATTCCACTCGATGTGTGTACGAATATTGAGAAGAGACGGCGATCGGATTGGAATTAATCGTAACTTTACGATTTTGGATTCTGGTGACCAGCTGACGGTTATAAAGAAAATCCTTAAAGATCAAAATATAGATCCAAAGAAGTTTGATCCTAGAAGTATTCTAGGAAATATCAGTTCAGCGAAGAATGAACTTTTAACACCGGAAGAATATAAGACGAAAGCGAAAGGGCCTTTCGAAGAAATCGCTGCAGATGTGTATGAACAATATCAGAAGCAGCTTCGTAAAAACCAAGCGCTAGATTTTGATGATCTCATTATGCGTACCATCACACTATTTAAGAAAGTACCTGAAGTTCTTCAATACTATCAGCGTAAGTTTCAATATATTCATGTGGATGAGTACCAAGATACGAACAAAGCACAGTATGTACTCGTTAAATTGATGGCAGAGAAATATCAAAACCTTTGTGTTGTAGGAGATTCTGACCAGTCGATCTATCGTTGGCGTGGTGCGGATATTCAGAACATCCTCTCATTTGAAAAAGATTATCCGAGCGCTCGCGTGATTCTATTGGAACAGAATTATCGTTCAACGAAGAAGATTCTTCAAGCGGCAAACGTTGTGATCGACAACAATATGAATCGTAAACCTAAGAAGCTATGGACGGATAATCAAGATGGGCCATCGATCACATACTATCAAGGGAACGATGAACATGATGAAAGCAGGTTCGTAACAGGAAAGATTCTTGATATGGTGAAGAGTGGCAAGCGCACAAATTCAGAGATCGCCATTCTTTATCGTACGAACGCCCAGTCGCGTGTTATTGAGGAAATACTCAACAAATCCAACATCACGTACAATATCATCGGGGGAACAAAGTTCTATGATCGTAAAGAGATCAAAGACTTGCTTGCGTACTTACGTTTGATCGCAAACCCAGACGATGATATAAGTTTGCTTCGAATTGTGAACGTACCGAAGCGAGGTGTAGGTGCTTCCACGATGGACAAAGTTGCACGTTACGCGGCTGATCAAGATATCTCTATTTTCACGGCTCTACAAGAAGTAGAACAGATGGGACTAAGCGCTCGTTTTACAAAAGCACTTGGAAGCTTTGGAAGCTTGATCGCAAACTGGACGCAGATGCAAGAGTACCTTGCTGTGTCAGAGTTAGTTGAGGAAGTTCTCGATAAGTCTGGATACCGCGATTCACTTAGAAACGAAAACACGATCGAAGCGCAGTCTCGATTAGAGAATATAAATGAATTCCTTTCTGTTACTCAGGAATTTGAAAAAGCGAGCGAAGATAAAAGCTTGATCGCGTTCTTAACGGATCTAGCTCTCGTAGCGGATATCGATAAGCTCGATGAAGACGAAACGGAACAAAAAGAAGCGGTTACGCTCATGACTCTTCACTCTGCAAAAGGACTTGAATTCCCTGCAGTGTTCCTAATCGGAATGGAAGAAGGAGTTTTCCCTCATAGTCGTTCACTTTTTGAAGAAGAAGAGATGGAAGAGGAACGCCGCCTTGCGTATGTAGGGATAACGAGAGCGGAAGAAGAGTTGTACTTAACGAATGCTCGGATGCGAACGTTATATGGTAAAACAACTACAAATCCAGTTTCTCGTTTTATTGGAGAAATTCCTGAAGAACTGTTGGAAAAAGAGGGACAAGAAAAGCCTACACCGTTCGGATCTAGTACAAACTCCCGTTCAAGTAGACCTGCTGCGCCTAAGAAACCTCGCCGTCCACAGCTTACGTCAACCGGTGGAGAGGCGCTTGCATGGAAAGTGGGTGACCAGGCGAGCCATCGAAAATGGGGTGTTGGAACGGTCGTCAGCGTTAAAGGTGAAGGAGATTCAACCGAGCTTGATATAGCGTTTCCTGCTCCAGTAGGCATCAAGCGACTACTCGCTAAGTTCGCCCCTATCGAGAAAGAATAGCGATCCTGAAAGGTGAGGGTTTCATAGTGGAAAATGAGAATGCCAGTAAGCGTATTGAAGAACTTAGAGAACTACTAAATAAATACAATTATGAGTACCACGTGTTGGATAATCCAACTGTGCCTGACGCTGAGTACGACAGAATGATGGATGAGCTCTTGAAGCTAGAGGAAGAGCACCCTGATCTACGTACTGAAGATTCCCCTACACAGCGAGTCGGGGGTCCACCATTAGAAGGATTTCAAAAGGTTGAGCACCGAGTCCCGATGCTTAGCCTTGGAAATGCTTTTGGTGAAGAAGACTTACGGGATTTCGACCGACGTGTACGTGACCGTATAGGCGAAAACTTTTCATATGTATGTGAACTGAAAATCGATGGACTTGCTGTGTCGCTAATTTATGAAGATGGTAGGTTTGTTCGTGGTGCAACCCGAGGTGATGGCACGATTGGTGAAGACATCACACAAAACTTGAAGACCATTCCTGCTATACCTCTTCGTCTTAGTGAACAGGTAAGCATGGAAGTACGTGGCGAAGCGTACATGCCGAAGCCTTCTTTCATGAAGCTAAATGAAGAGCGTGAAAAGAATGAACAAGATTTATTCGCTAACCCAAGGAATGCGGCTGCTGGGTCCCTTCGTCAGCTAGACCCGAAGATTGCAGCTAGTCGGAATCTATCGATCTTCGTATATGGAGTAGGCACCGTGGATGGAAAAGAAATCAACTCTCATTCGGATGGACTCGATTATCTTAGTGACCTTGGATTCAAAACGAATCCTGAATGGAAACGTTGTGATACGATCGATGCTGTTATCGACTATATTGAGGGCTGGTCTGAACGAAGACCTGACCTATCCTATGAGATCGATGGGATCGTTGTAAAAGTCGATTCACTCGAACAGCAAGAAGAGCTTGGTTTCACCGCTAAAAGTCCTAGATGGGCGATCGCGTATAAATTTCCTGCAGAAGAAGTTGTCACGAAGTTGCTTGATATCGAGCTTAACGTAGGGAGGACGGGTGTCGTAACGCCAACAGCGCTGCTTGAACCAGTTTTAGTTGCTGGTACGACTGTACAACGTGCTTCTCTTCACAATGAAGATCTTATTAAAGAAAAAGATATTAAAATCGGTGATTATGTTGTTGTGAAAAAAGCCGGCGATATTATTCCAGAGGTCGTCTCAGTGCTTGAAGAGCGTCGAACTGGAGAAGAGCAAGGGTTTGCCATGCCTGAAACGTGCCCAGAGTGTGAGAGTGATCTCGTGCGTCTTGAGGAAGAAGTGGCACTTAGGTGTATTAACCCAAAATGTCCTGCCCAGCTTCGTGAAGGTTTGATTCACTTTGTGTCAAGAAACGCAATGAACATCGACGGTCTTGGAGAGCGTGTGATCACGCAACTTTTCAGAGAAGAACTCATTCATGATGTGGCAGATATTTATCAGCTAACGCATGAACAACTGATCGAATTAGAACGAATGGGTGAGAAGTCTGTAGCCAACTTATTAGAAGCCA
Source organism: Anaerobacillus sp. ABA4_114 (assembly GCF_056159065.1). NCBI lineage: Bacteria > Bacillati > Bacillota > Bacilli > Caryophanales > Bacillaceae > Anaerobacillus > Anaerobacillus sp. ABA4_114. The sequence goes on along the minus strand of NZ_JBSWUM010000001.1, from coordinate 3,877,943 downwards.
TCGCTGTTTCAAAAGATAATTCGCTAGAGAAGCTATTGTTTGGCCTTGGCATCCGACATGTCGGGTCGAAGGCAGCAAAGACACTTGCACAGCAATTCGGTACGATGGACAGTTTGATGGAAGCTACTGTAGAAGACCTTGAAGCGATCAATGAAGTCGGTCAGAAGATGGCAGACTCTGTTGTGAGATATTTTCAGAACGAAGAAGTTCATGAACTTGTGGATGAGCTTAAAGCTGCTGGGGTCAACATGACGTACAAAGGGCAAAAGCCTGTTTCAGTAGAAGACATCGATTCCGTATTCGCCGGAAAAACCATCGTCTTAACAGGTAAGCTCTCGCAAATGAGTCGTGGAGATGCAAAGAAGAAGCTTGAAGAACAAGGAGCAAAGGTAACGGGTAGTGTAAGTAAAAGCACTGATTTACTCATTGCTGGGGAAGATGCTGGTTCCAAGCTTGAAAAAGCTGAATCGTTAAATATAGAAATATGGGATGAAAACAAATTCGTCGAAGAGTTAGCAAAATGAGGAGAGGGAATTAATGCGAAAGATGCGAGCGATCATCGGTAGTATGATGGCTCTTTCGCTGGTTTTATCAGGCTGTGTTCCTAGTTTCATGAAGGACGAGCAGAATGACACAGTGGAAGTGCCTAATTCTAAGGATGAAGAAAGTGAAGAAATGATCGTCAGTGAAGATATTAAAACATCTGAAAAGTATTACCGTTCCGTACTTGAGAAAAAGGGAGATAAGAACTCTTTAGATGCGTCAGAAGTAAGAGGGCTTATTACAGCTGGAGTGGATAACAGACTCGATGTGGATTCTCTTGAGATGGGCCTGATCCGTCTTTCTCAAGAACATTTTGATCCAGAGAAGTACTTTTTTAAAGAAGGTCAACTATTTGACTCTGAGCAGATTCACAATTGGTTGTATCGAAAAAAGGGAGACAGTGAGGGACTTAACCCTGCTCTAGGAGTAGAGGATGATCCTAGCCAACACGAGAAAGTCATCGAGGCTGAGAAAAACAATCCTAAATTCCTTTCCTTTATTCATGAACAAGACTACTATGTTCAAAACAAAGATGATGAACTCCAACTAGGCGGTATTTCGATTGCCTTATCCTTATATTCTGAGTATCCCTATTCCGTGTTAGATGAAGAAGGGTTGAAATACACTGGCAACGTTAAATTAAATCGTGAAAAAGTTATTCAGCAGGGTAAGGAAGCGATCAAGCCGATCATAAAGAAAATCCGTGAAGAACATGATGTTCCTGTTATGTTTACGCTCTTTATCGAAGAGCCGAGACAATCGGTCGTTCCTGGAAACTTTGTTGCTTCGACAATTGTTGAAGAAGGAAAAGCGAGTGCAGGTTCTTGGAAAGATTTAAACGAGGAATATGTGGCATTTCCATCTGATAAAGCAGAGAATGAGTTTCCAGCTGATGCTGAAAAGTTTGCAGACTTTACTCGTGAAGTTCAGGATTTCTTTCCTAACTTTGTAGGAGTTATCGGTGCTGGCTTTTACAAGCAGGATGAACTTCGACAGTTGAAGGTGGAAATTCCTATTCAGTTTTATAGTAAAGCTGAAGTCATTTCATTTACTCAGTTTGTTACTGGGCTTGTTAAAAAGCGAAACGATACGTTCCAGCAGAATTTACCGGTATCGATTTACATCACGAGTAATGGAAAGCCGGAGAGTATCATCGTAAAAGACCCGAATCAAGAAGAACCGTTCGTTCATATCTACAGCTAATGAAAAAGGCTTCTACGGAATTTCCGTAGAAGCCTTTTCGTGTTATTCGCTCAGTGCTTTCTCTAGTGTTTCAATATTCTTCTTCATGAGAGAAAGGTAAGTTTCATCATTCTTGATATCATCTTCAGAAAGTACAGATAGGTTATGGATGCGAAGTGTTTCTAGTCCTAGTTCTTTCTGTACCGTTTTTGCAGGCTTAGGGGTAACGTTTTGCTCGAAAATCATATATTGCAAGTTAAACTGTTTCGCGGTCTCAATGATTTCCTCCAACTGCTGTTGAGTAGGTTCCTGTGATGGAGAAAGACCTGTAACGCTCAATTGCTCAAGCCCGTAGCGTTTTTCCCAATATCCATAAGCATCATGGGAAATGAGAAATTCTTTTTTATCGGCATTGCTTACCAGCGTTTTAAACGATTCATCTAGCTCTAGTAAGTCATTTTCAAGCTCAGTAAAGTTCGCTTCAAATGCTTCTTCTTGGTCTGGTTTTAACTCGATAAGAGCATCTTTGATGTTTCTAGCTTGCTCTATTGCAAAAATAGGATCGATCCATACATGAGGATCTACATTACCATGGTCATGATCGTGGTGCTCTTCATTTCCTTCATCATGACTATCGTGGTCCTCGTGTTCATCTTCATGGTCGGCATGCTCTTCGTGACCTTCTTCCGTTTCAGCGAGGTCAATACCTTTTGAAGCTTCAAGAGTCGTAACGCCTTCTTTGTCTAAAATATCTTTTGCAGTATCAGCAAAACCTTCTAGACCTGCACCATTAAAGATAAAGAGGTCAGATTCTGCAAGCTCAGTCATCGTTCTAGTAGTTGGATCGAAACTATGTGCATCGCTCCCTGGAGGGAGGATCGACTCAGCTTCTACTGCATCGCCACCGATTCGCTCAGCGAAGTATTCAGTTGGGTATAACGTTGTATAGATCGTAAGCTTGCCTTCTGATGTAGTCTCGTTATCGTCACCTGAAGCACAGCCAACTAACAGAAACGTAAATAAAGATAGCAGGAACGCTACCGAAACGTATCTTTTCATAATAAACTCCTTTTTACCTTTTACTGTTTACTGTAGTTCATTATATAGGAATTTAGTCCACTTGCAAATAGTAATCTTTTCGATTTACGACTAAATAAATAGGATGAAAATCAGGGGTTTAGTAGAAAGCAATTCAGGATACACCCAATATATAGCAATAAAAAAACATGCGATTCTATCAAAAATTGTGGCAATATTTTCTTTGTTTGAAGAATTGTGTTATCACATGATAGAATGGTAGATGTGAAAACGTTTTAATCGACAAGGAGGCTGGATTTACATGGTAGTACCTTACAAACATGAGCCATTTACAGACTTTACGGTAGATGAGAACCGTAAAGCGTTCGAGGCAGCGCTTAAGCAAGTTGAAGGCGAACTTGGAAAAGATCACGATCTTCTCGTAGACGGTGAGAGAATTAGCACCGAAGACAAGATCGTTTCTATTAACCCTGCGAACAAGGGAGAAGTCGTAGGTAGAGTTTCTAAAGCGAATCAAGATATCGCGGAAAAAGCGATTCAAGCTGCTGACAAAGCTCTTGAAGGCTGGAGAAAATGGTCCGCTCGTGCCCGTGCGGATTTACTATTCCGTGCTGCAGCGATCGTACGCCGTCGTAAGCATGAATTTTCGGCGTATCTAGTAAAAGAAGCAGGTAAGCCATGGAAGGAAGCAGATGCTGATACAGCTGAAGCGATCGACTTCATGGAATACTATGCGCGCCAGATGATTGATCTTGGCGAAGGGAAACCAATAAACAGTCGCCCGAATGAACATAACCGCTATGTTTATACTCCGGCTGGTGTGTCTGTCGTTATCCCACCTTGGAACTTTGCGTTTGCGATCATGGCTGGAACAGCAGTAGCTCCACTCGTAACGGGTAACACCGTTCTACTGAAGCCTGCGAGTGCGACACCAGTAATCGCTGCTAAATTCGTAGAAGTGCTTGAAGAAGCAGGACTACCTAAAGGTGTACTTAACTTTGTACCAGGAAGCGGTAAAGAAGTAGGTGACTATCTTGTAGATCACCCTAAGACTGCTTTGATTTCATTTACTGGATCGCTTGAAGTCGGTACACGCATTTATGAGCGTGCTGCAAAGGTTCAGCCTGGTCAAAAGCACTTGAAGAAAGTAATCGCTGAGATGGGTGGTAAGGATACGGTAGTCGTTGACGATACTGCTGATCTTGAACTTGCTGCTGAAGCGATCGTTGTTTCAGCATTCGGATTCTCTGGACAAAAATGTTCAGCTGGTTCCCGTGCCGTTATCCATCAGGATGTATATGACGAAGTACTCGATCGCGTCGTGAAGCTTACAAATGAGCTTTCTGTCGGCGAAACGAAAAAGCCTGATGTGTATATGGGACCAGTGATCGATCAAGGTGCTTATGATAAGATCATGAGCTACATCGAGATCGGTAAAGAAGAAGGCCGTCTCGTTGCTGGTGGTACTGGAGATGACTCGAAAGGGTTCTTCATTCAACCGACAGTATTTGCTGACTTACACCCTGAATCTCGAATGCAACAAGAAGAGATCTTTGGGCCAGTTGTCTGCTTAACGAAAGCAACAGACTTTGATAACGCTCTTGAAATCGCCAATAACACTGAATATGGACTTACGGGTGCTGTTATTACAAACAACCGTGAGCACATCGAGCGCGCGAAGGAAGATTTCCATGTAGGTAACCTTTACTTCAACCGAAATTGTACTGGCGCAATCGTTGGATACCATCCATTCGGTGGGTTCAAAATGTCAGGTACTGACTCCAAAGCGGGTGGCCCTGATTACTTGATCCTTCATATGCAGGCGAAAACAATTTCTGAAATGTACTAGAATAAATGAGACTGAATAAGCACTCTCGCAACGTTCGAGAGTGCTTTTCTTTTTTTTGTTTTAACGTTTTGCATGTAATGAATTAAAACGGGATATTATAAAAATGCCAAAATCACTAAAGAATATTTCAGAATCAAGATTAACATGTCAATTTGGTGGGTAAATGTTACTAGAGTGTGTCTTATCATTACATATTTCTTAATTAATTTTAATTAATTTCATTGAATACTTATTCTAGATCGTTCTATATGGCAGTGTATGGAAGGATATTGGTGAATAATTATTCATAAAAAAGTTTATGATATAAGATTTTAATTGTTCTGAAAAATATTTTATGATATAGTAATCATTGGTTTGTAAAAGGACTTATGGTCTATAATGAAAATTTTAATTCTCAGGAAAATGCATACCTGTGAATAATGACTTAAAGGAGGTGAAAGTGTGGAATACACCTTAACAACAGCAACTTGGTTCTGGCTGCTTATACCGATGCCTTTATTAGTCATACTATCCATAATTACATTTTTTACCGAAAGGAGAGAATAGTACTAGATGAGTATTGAAACGCCTACGTTAGTCACGTTTATAGTATATCTTGTCGGAATGCTTGCAATCGGTCTAATATCTTACCGACTAACAAGCAACTTATCAGATTATGTTCTTGGAGGAAGAAGATTAGGTGGATCTGTTGCAGCACTTAGTGCGGGTGCATCAGATATGAGTAGTTGGCTCTTACTCGGACTGCCTGGTGCAATGTACGCAGGTGGTATGAGCCAGATTTGGATCGGGATTGGGCTCGCGGTCGGAGCTTACCTGAACTGGCAATTCGTTGCAACACGTCTTCGTCGTTACACTGAGGTAGCAAATGATTCCATTACGGTTCCAGATTATCTTGAAAATCGTTTCCGTGATAAATCAAAAGCTCTTCGTGTTATCTCAGCAATTGTCATTCTTGTATTCTTTACATTCTATACGTCTTCAGGTCTAGTTGGGGGCGCAATCCTGTTTGAAAGCTCGTTTGGCATGAGCTACGAAAGTGCTTTGTGGATCGGTGCAATCGTAATTATTTCTTATACGTTCCTCGGCGGTTTCTTAGCAGTTAGCTGGACGGACTTCTTCCAAGGAATCTTGATGTTCCTAGCTCTAGTTGTCGTACCAATCGTTGCGATCTTTGAAATGGGCGGTTGGGGCGAAACAGTGAATCAAGTTGGTGAGATCGATACAACTTACCTTGATATCTTCACTGGCATGAGCTTCATGGGTATCATTTCCCTTCTTGCTTGGGGACTTGGATACTTTGGACAACCTCATATCATCACACGTTTTATGGCAGTTAAATCATCAAAAGAAATTCCAAAAGCTCGCCTTGTTGGTATGACTTGGATGGTTGTTTCTCTATTCGGTGCGATCTTCACAGGTTTCATCGGTATCGCATTCTTCTCAGGCGGCCTTGAGAACTCTGAGACAGTATTTATCGAATTCACTCAAATCCTATTTAACCCTTGGGTATCAGGATTCTTGCTTGCAGCAATCCTATCTGCAATCATGAGTACGATTGACTCTCAGCTTCTTGTATCTTCAAGTGCTGTTGCAGAGGACTTCTATAAAGCGATTCTACGTAAGAATGCAAGCCAGACTGAGCTTGTATGGGTAGGTCGTATTGCTGTACTTGGAATCGCATTGCTAGCAATCCTATTAGCTTATAACCCAGAAAGCTCTGTACTTGGTCTTGTAAGTTACGCTTGGGCAGGATTTGGTGCTGCATTTGGACCAGTAATCATTCTAAGCTTGTTCTGGAAACGCATGACTCGTAACGGTGCACTTGCAGGTATCCTTGTAGGTGCTGCGACAGTTATCATTTGGAAGCAGCTTTCAGGTGGTCTGTTCGACCTTTACGAAATCGTACCAGGTTTCATTCTTTGTTGGATCGCTGTATTGGTATTCAGCTATGTAGGTAAAGAACCTGGAGAAGAAATTGAAGCAGAATTTGATGAAGCAAAATCTTCGCAAGTTTAATTGTTACACTAAGACTCACTCCAATTGGAGTGGGTCTTTTTTTGTTCTTATACAAGTACTTCGAACGGTGAGGGCAATATAAGGTGTGTTAAACAAACGTTTGATTGAAAATCTGCTTAATATTGACAAAACGGCATTCTGTTGCTTAATGAAGTCTGTTTTTGGTATCATCTATATATTGCAGGTTGTTCGAATTTTACGGAGGTGAAAGAGATGTCCAGAATTACAAATGAACAGGTTAAGCATGTTGCGAACCTGGCGAGACTTGAAATGGATGAATCAGAAGTCGAAAAGTTTACAACTCAACTCGATGACATCATTTCGATGGCAGAGCAGCTGAATGAACTTGATACAGAAAATGTTGAACCAACTACTCACGTTCTTGATCTGAAGAATGTTCTTCGTGAAGACAAGGTACAGCCGTGGCTTTCACGTGAAGAAGCACTTAAAAATGCACCAGATCAAGAAAACGGACAAGTGAAGGTTCCATCAATTTTAGAGTAAGGGAGGTACGAGATACCGATGTTTGATAAAAGCATAAGCGAGCTCCATAGCTTGCTACACAAGAAAGAACTATCAGTTAGTGAACTTGTTCAAAGTTCATTTGATCGTATTAACTCGGTTGAAAACAAAGTAAAAGCATTCATGACCTTGAACGAAGAAGGGGCTATGCAAGCTGCAAAATCCCTTGATGATAAGCTTGGAACGGAAGATGCAAGGGGTCTACTTTTCGGACTGCCGATCGGGGTTAAGGATAACATCGTCACGAAAGGTCTTCGTACAACAGCTGCGAGTCAGCTATTAGGAAATTTTGAACCACTACATAACGCAACAGTAGTTGAGCGTTTGCAAGCAGCTGAAACAGTTACAGTTGGGAAATTAAATATGGATGAGTTCGCGATGGGTTCTTCAAACGAGAATTCAGGTTTCTATGCGACCCGTAACCCATGGAATACAGACTATGTACCTGGTGGCTCAAGCGGTGGCTCTGCTGCATCTGTAGCAGCTGGAGAAGTATTCTTCTCACTTGGTTCTGATACCGGTGGATCGATTCGTCAGCCGGCAGCATTTTGCGGTGTAGTTGGGTTGAAACCAACATATGGTCGTGTTTCTCGTTTCGGATTGATCGCATTCGCATCATCTCTCGACCAAATTGGTCCGATCACAAATACTGTAGAAGACAACGCATATCTTCTTCAGACGCTTGCTGGGCACGACAAGATGGACTCTACTTCAGCGAACGTTGATGTTCCTGATTATCTTACAAGTCTTACTGGAGACGTGAAGGGTCTGCGAATTGCGGTTCCAAAGGAATACCTTGCTGAAGGTGTAGATGAAGATGTGAAGAACAAAGTTCTTGCAGCATTGAAGAAGCTTGAAGAACTTGGTGCGACATGGGAAGAAGTTTCCTTACCGCATTCAAAGTATGCTGTTGCAACGTACTATCTACTTTCTTCTTCTGAAGCATCAGCAAACCTTGCTCGTTTTGATGGTGTAAGATATGGCGTACGTGCTGAAGCAGATAACCTTCTTGATGTGTACAAGAAAACAAGAAGTGAAGGCTTCGGTGAGGAAGTGAAGCGTCGTATCATGCTTGGAACGTTTGCACTAAGTTCAGGTTATTATGATGCTTACTATAAAAAAGCGCAAAAGGTTCGTACGCTGATCAAGAACGACTTTGAAAAAGTGTTTGAGGACTACGATGTCATTATTGGACCTACAACTCCGACACCTGCATTTAAAGTGGGCGAGAAGATCGATAATCCACTAACGATGTATGCGAACGACATTCTGACGATTCCGGTTAACTTAGCTGGCGTACCTGCTATCTCTGTACCTTGTGGATTGTCTAATGGCCTACCTGTCGGATTACAAATAATCGGAAAGCATTTTGATGAGAAAACTGTTTATCGTGTAGCTCATGCTTACGAACAAGCAACTGATCATCATAAAGCTAAACCAGAGCTGTAAGGGGTGACGACTGAAAATGAATTTTGAAACAATCATCGGTCTTGAAGTTCACTCGGAACTAAAGACAAACACGAAGATATTCTGTAACTGTTCAACGAATTTCGGTGCGCCTCCTAATACGAACGTGTGCCCAATTTGTCTAGGACACCCTGGTGTGCTACCTGTTATGAACGAACAGGCTGTTGATTTCGCAATGCGTGCTGCTATGGCACTAAACTGTGAGATTGCAGAAGACACGAAATTTGACCGTAAAAACTACTTTTACCCTGATAACCCAAAAGCGTATCAGATCTCTCAATATGATAAGCCGATCGGTGAAAATGGCTGGATCGATATTGAAGTGGACGGGAAGACAAAGCGAATTGGGATTACGCGTCTACACCTAGAGGAGGATGCAGGTAAACTGACTCACGTTGATGGGGAAAATCATTCTCTCGTTGACTTTAACCGTCAAGGTACACCTCTTGTTGAGATCGTATCTGAGCCAGATATCCGTACACCTGAAGAAGCGTATGCTTATCTCGAGAAGTTGAAGTCTATTCTTCAATACACAGAAGTATCTGATTGTAAGATGGAAGAAGGCTCACTTCGTTGTGATGCAAACTTGTCACTTCGTCCATACGGACAAGAAGAGTTTGGAACGAAGACAGAGCTTAAGAACTTGAACTCATTCGCTAACGTTCAAAAAGGTCTTCAGTACGAAGAAGTACGTCAGGAGAAAGAACTACTTGCTGGAAACGTAATCGGACAAGAAACACGCCGTTACGATGAAGCAGGTAAGAAAACAATCTTGATGCGTGTGAAGGAAGGGTCTGACGACTATCGTTATTTCCCTGAACCAGACCTGGTTCGTCTTTCAATCGACAAAGGGTGGATGGACCGCGTTCGTGCGGATATTCCTGAGCTTCCAGATGCGCGCCGTGAGCGCTATGTAAACAAGTACGATCTTCCTGAGTACGATGCGAAGGTTCTTACTCAGTCTAAGAAGATGTCCGATTTCTTTGAAGTCGCAATTGAACAAGGCGCAGATCCAAAACAAGCTTCTAACTGGTTGATGGGTGAAGTGTCTGCCTACTTGAACGCGAATTATAAAGAAATTGACGAAGTGGCTCTTACACCAGAAGGTCTTGGCAAGCTGATTGCATTGATCGAAAAAGGTACCATTTCATCTAAGATCGCGAAGAAAGTCTTTAAAGATCTTATTGAAAAAGGTGGCGATCCTGAACAGATCGTTAAGGACAAAGGCCTCGTTCAGATTTCTGACGAAGGCGAGCTACGCGGAATCGTTACAGGTATTCTTGATGAGAACGAGCAATCGATCGAAGACTACAAGAATGGTAAAGACCGTGCGCTTGGTTTCCTAGTTGGACAAGTGATGAAAGCAACAAAAGGTAAAGCGAATCCTCCAATGGTTAACAAGCTGATCGTTGAGGAAATGGATAAGCGATAGATTGATTTCGAAAGCCCTCCTTGATTGGAGGGCTTTTTTTATTTGAAGGGCTCTAGCGCTTGTCGGGTCTAAACGGCTACTTCCGCTTTTCACATGTCCAGCTGCGGTGGGCAGAAACTGCGATATTTCACTCTTTCACCTGAACACAAAAATCGTGTTCAAGTTCAAGAGTTCCAATACCTCCGTTTCAAATCGCCCACCTCCGCTTTTCGATGTCTAGCTGTGATGGGCAGACCCTCGATCGCTTCGCACTTTCCCAAGAACACATAAAGCGTGTTCATGGGAAAGCGCTCCAGCGCTTGTCGGACCTAAACGGCTACTTCCGCTTTTCACATGTCCAGCTGCGATGGGCAGAAACTGCGATATTTCACTCTTTCACCTGAACACAAAAATCGTGTTCAAGTTCAAGAGTTCCAATATCTCCGTTTCTAATCGCCCACCTCCGCTTTTCATTGTCCAGCTGCAGTAGCCAGGTCCTCGATCGCTTCACCTTTCAATCCGAACACAAAAAGCGTGTTCAAATTGAAAGGCTCCAGCGCTTGTCGGACCTAAACGGCCACCTCCGCTTTTCATTGCTTTTTCCACCTTAAACGAATATAATCATATCTGAGGTTAATCGGGTTGAGACGGTCACGGTGATGTGGGCGTTTTTTGTTTGTTACCCATTTATTTTTCGCCTTTTCGTTCGAATTTGTCGAGCGGTTAAGGCTTTTCAAATAAGATAAAAGAGACTACTATTGGGTTATAATGGTAGCATAGAATAGAGATATAGAAGATAGGATGATGAAGGATGAAACGTGCTAGACTGATCTATAATCCCACGTCCGGAAGAGAACAGGTGAAGCGTTCGTTACCATATATACTAGAACGTCTTGAAATAAACGGATATGAAACATCTGCACATGCGACGACTTGTGAGGGGGACGCGACGAAAGCGGCTCGTATCGCAGTTGAAAGAAGGTTTGACCTTGTCATCGCAGCTGGTGGTGATGGAACGATTTATGAAGTGATCAATGGCATTGCTGAGCAGCCGTACAGGCCGAAACTCGGTATTATTCCTGTTGGGACAACGAATGACTTTGCTCGTGCGATCGGAGTACCTAGGACGGTTGAAGGTGCGATGGATGTGCTATGCGAAGGTCTTGAAATGCCGATCGATATCGGTCGCGTAAACGATCATTATTTCATTAATATTGCCGGTGGTGGACGTCTAACGGAATTAACATATGAAGTGCCTAGTAAGCTGAAAACGATGCTAGGTCAGCTTGCTTATTATATGAAGGGTATCGAGATGCTTCCATCGATCCGTCCGACAAAGACTAGAATAGAGTATGACGGAAAACTATTCGAAGATGAAATCATGCTATTCCTCGTATCGAACTCGAACTCGATCGGCGGTTTTGAGAAGCTAGCGCCGCATGCGTCTCTCAATGACGGCCTATTCGATCTAATGATTTTGAAGAAAACCAATATCGCAGAGTTTATTAGAATCGCGAGCAGTGCACTACGAGGGGATCATATCAATGATCCAAACGTCGTTTATAAAAAAGCGAGCCGTATTAAAGTAGAAGCCGTTGATAAAATGCAGCTTAATCTTGATGGTGAGTATGGTGGGCCTCTACCTGCAGAGTTTACAAATCTCTATCGCCATATCACGATGATCGTCCCATCAAAAACGAATAAGAAACATTCGACAGATGAAGAAGCGATGAGAAACACCTTACCTGAGGAGGAGAAGTCAGAGAGTTGATCTCTGGCTTTTTTACTTGGTGCAAAACTACCCAATTTCTATATCGATTCACACTGTGGTACAATTTTTGTACATGACATTGAACGGAAAAGGACTGAAAATATGAGTATCCAGGAAACACCCGTAACAAAAAACGACATAGTCGAAGTTGAGTTTAAGGATCTTTCCCATGATGGCGCTGGTGTTGCTAAAGTAGAAGGCTATACGCTCTTTGTTCCTTATGGCATCCCAGGAGAAAAAGCTAGAGTGAAAGTAGTCAAAACGAAGAAAGGCTACGGATTCGGTAAGATTCTCGATGTAATAGAAGAAAGTGAAGAACGAAACACGCCGCCGTGTCCGATTTTTTATAAGTGTGGAGGATGTCAAACTCAGCATATCACGTATGATAGTCAGTTGAAGTTTAAACATAAACAAGTAAAGGACGTCATGGAGCGTATCGGAAAAATCGACGTTCCTATTCATGATGTACTCGGAATGGAGGATCCATGGCGTTACCGAAACAAAGCGCAAGTCCCTGTTGGGGAAGAAGAGGGCAAGATCGTTGCCGGTTTCTATCAGCAGCGCAGCCACAAAATCATCGACATGGATCAGTGTCTGATTCAAGAGCAAGAAAATGATCATGTACTAAAAGTGGTCAAGGGAATTGCTGAAAAATATGGCATACGGGCATACGATGAGCGCACGCACCGTGGGACATTACGACACGTTGTTGCAAAGTATGGTAAACAAACGAAGGACGTCATGGTTGTTCTCGTTACAAAGCAAAAAGATTTACCAAACCGCAAGAACATCATTCGTGATATTACGAAACAAGTCCCTGGCGTGAAATCAATCGTTCAAAATATTAATCCAAAGCGTACAAACGTCGTCTTTGGTGACGAAACACGGGTTCTTTGGGGAACTGATTACATTTACGATACGATCGGTGATATTAAGTTTGCGATTTCCGCGCGCTCGTTTTATCAGGTGAATCCTGACCAAACGAAGGTACTTTATGATCAAGCGTTGCAGTATGCAGGGTTAACTGGAGAAGAAACGGTCATCGATGCGTATTGTGGCATCGGAACGATCTCCCTATTCTTAGCTCAAAAAGCAAAAAAAGTGTACGGGGTAGAGATCGTGCCTGAAGCGATTGAAGATGCGAAGCGAAACGCCGAACTGAACGGCATTATGAACGCAGAATTTGAAGTAGGCGAAGCTGAAACCATCTTACCGATGTGGAAAAAGCAGGGCATTGAACCGGATGTTTTCGTCGTGGATCCACCTCGTAAAGGCTGCGATGAGTCTCTTTTAGAGACGATTCTAGAAATGAAGCCAAAGAAAGTCGTTTACGTTTCGTGTAACCCTGCTACGTTAGCAAGAGACCTTAGAATTCTTGAAGATGGCGGGTATGAGACGAAGGAAGTTCAGCCTGTCGATATGTTTCCGCATACGACGCACGTGGAGTGTGTAACCTGGTTAGAGCAAAAATAGCAGGGTGACAATGGAATAATATAGAATTAAAAAACAGGTAAATTGAAATAGAAAGAGAATGACTACTTAACTGAGAATTCGTAAATTCTCAGAGTAAGAGTCATTCTCTTTTTTATATTTATTAGTTAAATTCACAACCATATACAACCACTGGAACTTCCATAAGGAGAGGTGGGATTGTAAATTTGATACGTCTACTAAAGAAGGAAGATGGTGGAGTCTTAGTCCTTGTTACTGTGATGATGGTAGTCCTGTTCGCGTTTGCTGCTCTTGTTGTAGATGTTGGATTGGTTTATCAAACAAAGGGAAACCTTCAAAATGCTGCAGATGCAGCTGCTTTAGCGGGTGCGCAAGATTTACCTTCAACAACCTCCGCTAACAGTGCAGCTGTTCAATACGCACAACAAAATAATGTGAACGGCTCCAATACATCGGTTACAACTCCGTTTGACGGAGACGAAACAAAAATTGAGGTGGTAACGACAAAGACCGTTCCATTTATGTTTGCGAAAGTGTTAGGATTTACTGAAACTGAAGTTACGGCACGGGCTGTTGCCAAGAAAACTTCTCAGCTAGGAGGATTTGCTGTTTTTCAAGGGGGTAAAAAAGAGCTTATTTTTAACGGAGGAGGTATCTCTGTGAATGGCTCAGTGCACACGAATGGTACCTTCAAAGCAAACGGTGAGGGAATCAGCGTGAGTGATGTTGCGCAAGCTGTAGGCAGTATCATCATAGACGGTAGTCCTATCAAACTTACTAACCAAGTAAAAGGTGCAGATTATCAAGTGTTATCTGATTATGTACAGAGCATTGGACTTCATCCTGGATTGGTTAATTCTGAGTTAGGATCAGCAGTGACTGTTTCAGGAGACAAGGAGATCAGCTCAAATCCTAGTCAAAACATCTATGCTAAAGGAAAAGTTGAGATTAAGAAAAGCGGTCTGCATCTTACACATTCCATTATTGCAGATGGGGATATCTACATCGACGCAGAAAACCTTGTACTGGATAGTCCGATTATCTATTCAAAGAATGGAAAAATCGAAGTGAAAAAAGGAAACGTTGTCATCAACGGAACGATGTATTCACCAAAGAGTGAAATTATAGTAAATAATAATGGAGCACCTGTAACTGTTAATGGAAGCATCATCGGAGACTTTATCAGATTAAATGGACCAGGAATTAGTGTTAATCGTAAAGCCTCTTCTACAAATGGAGTAGTCCGTTTAATACAGTAAGGAGTTCACATTCAGTAATAACAAAGAGCACTTTATTATGAGTGCTCTTTGTTTATTTTATTTTGATAATCCATTCCGGTCTGCTACCCTTAAGTAGTACAAAAAAGGCTGTATCCAATAGGATAGCGGCGATATTATCAAGAAATCGCTTTTTTATGTGTCCTCTCTCTGCAGCTTCTTCAAGAAATACTCATACCCATACATAGCTGCAACCAAGATCGATCCTCCCAAACAATATCCACAGATGACATCAGTAAAATAATGCTCTTCTGTAACCAGACGACTTAATCCGATGACGACGACTAAAATGAGTGCGACGATCAAACTGATTTTCTTGAATGTTGAACGCGTCACATACTGAAAAAGGAAGTAGACGATTAATCCGTACAAGATGACGCCCATCGTTACGTGTCCGCTCGGAAAGCTATATCCTTCCGCAACGGCACCTTCCACTGAGGGGCGATCTCTTTGAATAAGGACCTTAAAGTACTTATAAGAATAGTTACCGATGACCACAGCAAAGGTTACTGTGATCAAGCCTAGGATGTTCTTTTTAAACGCTAACACGATTACAAATAAAACTAATAGTGTCACGATAAAAGGTTTAGAGGCGATGTGAGAGACAGCTTCTAAGATTTCAACGGTAGTACTTGGTGATTTTGCAAAAATGTTAGCAATACCTTCATCGATTGCAGGAGTGCGATTGTTTGAGACGATGAATGCTAGAATGATTCCGATGCTGATCAAGCTGATGAATAGGACCGGATATAGAAGTTTTCTTTTCATGTGTTCCTCCTGGATGATGTAGCACTTTTAACAGTTAATCAAACGTTTGTTTGAAAAGGAAGTAGCGTGCTGCTTCCTTTTCAAAACGTGATTGGTTTGAAGTTAGGGAACGGTTGATTCGCTTCCTCAAGTGAAGAGAGGGTGGTCATTTCTGCGACAGCCATAAATTTTTCCCATACTTCCATCACGACATCTGATTGATGAGCCTCATCTTTAGCAGCGATGGATTTCCATTGGAATATTTCTAAAATGGTTCCATCGTTTGCTTGTAAGTGAAGAGGTGTTTGTTCTGTAATGAGACCTTCTCTTCGTAATGTTGGTAAGTGATCTTTCACTACCTTTTGTAGATCCTCTTCCTTACCCGGATGAGGGCGATAGAGTGCGATAGAAACTGTTGGTTCAGACATTCTTTAGCCTCCCTTAATCGTTGTATACAATAGCTCTACTTCTTCCATTACCATTTCCCATGCAAGGGACGTTGTATCTGTCAGCATGAAATGTTCTGCTTGAGGTAGTTCTACCAATTTCACGAAGTCTCCTGCTTCCTGAGCTTCTCTATGATACTGACTGCTGATGCCGATTGGCACATGAATATCTAGTGAGCCGTGGATGAGAACTTGATGAACATCCAAAGGAAGCAGTTCGATAGGAGACACATCTTTGTATCGTTCAGGGAATTCCTTCGGAGATCCTCCTATTAAGTCAGCTGTAGGATTGTTCGGCTCGAGTGATAACGTTTCATCGCGGTATTCATGAACTTCGTGCATCAGTTCGAGGTCGGTCACACCTGCAAGACTGATGATGCCGGCGATTGGTAAGGGCTTGTCCGTATGTAGCGGGCTTTCGCTTCTGATCTTATGCCTAGCAGCTAACCAGGTCGCAAGGTGACCTCCCGCAGAATGACCAATCGTGATAACATTGCTTAGATCCAGCGCATGTTTATCCTTAAGGGCATAGAGGTGGTCAGCTGCTTTCGCGACATCTGTTAACGTATCTGGCCATGCTTCACCACGTTCTGATACTCTGCGGTATTCAATGTTCCAAGTTGCGATTCCTTTTTCGGTCAACGCTTCAGCAACGCCTGTCATTAAATCTAACTTGAATGGCTCTCGCCAAAACCCACCATGAATAACGATCGCAACCGGGTGAGGGCCATCGCCTTCAGGTATGCGTAGTTCTCCAAACTGGTTTTCATCGTTTCCATAAAATAATTTCTCCATCATGTCACCTCGTTATGTTTGTACTCCTATTATTATCTCATATCGGGGCCAATCGGTTCACGATAAAACTCCCCAACCGTATCACGATTGAGGAGCTCTGATTTAAGGTTATAAAATATAGATGAGGCTATTTACACTTAATAGTAATACTGATGAAGTTATTTATAATCATAAATGAACCCGTGTTGCCTCCGCCTGAGCCAGAGACTGTTTTACTAGCAGAGATCGGGGAAATGGTATGAGCGCATTGGACAACGGTACCACTGTTGTTCTCAATGATAACTGGTCCTTTAATTATACAAGGCATGGTCTCACTCTCCTGGTTTATCTATAATAGTATATGGACAAACCGTGAGAGTGCTTGGACAAGAGACCTATTGTAATCGCCTAAATTAAGCGAAATACTACATACAGGAAGGAAAGCGTTTATGTCATATAACTTTAACCCGTTTCCACTATTACATACCGACCGTCTATGTCTTAGAAAGTTATCGATGAACGATGTCGATGGGATTTATGAGTACCATCGCACGAAACAACATTTTCCATACGTGGACATGCCTGAACACCAAAGCGTTGAAGACAGCCGTCACTATATCAACAAGATGAACAAAGGTGTTGATGAGAATAAATGGGTGATCTGGGCAATAACAGAAGCTTCTACGAATAGCATCATCGGTACGATTTCCTTATGGAACCTTTCAGAAGATGACCGAAAGGGAGAGCTAGGCTATGGGTTACATCCAGCTCATACTGGAAAAGGACTTATGGCAGAAGCTCTTGAAGAAGTGCTTCATTATGGATTTCATACGATGGGGCTCGAAACAATCGAGGCGTATACGAATAAAGATCATCAGCGTTCGATCTCATTATTAGAAAAGTGTGGCTTTTCGAAGATAAAGACAATCTCTGAAAAAGGGCCGAGTGGGGAGTATCTGCAGCTTGCGGTTTTTGAGAAAACTTCTGATAACGGTTAAAACGCTCAGTCGCTGAGCGTTTTTTTATGTCACTCTACCAATAATGAAACGGATTAAAAGAGATATCCTCGATCGTTGTAAAAGGAATTGAGATCAAGGCAGCTCCAAGAAAGAAGTAGCTCGTATCTTCTTCTTCTTTTTGCTTACTACCAAGAGGGCGTAGGTAAACGTGTGTTTCATCTACTTGGTCAATATAGCCATGATAAACATAATCATCGTAACAGAGGATCTTTACACATTTTCCAATGTTGTTTGTGAACACATCATAATAGGACATGCTTCTCCTCATTTCTAATAGAGGTTGAAAAGCAGGGAGAGCACTACTTCCCACTGTACGATTAGAATATGAAAGGAATAGGGAAAGCGTTCAATCTGGGGTGAATGGTAGTCAATTTTAAACGAAAAGGAGCCAGGCAAATGCCTGAGCTCCTTTCACTAAAGTATTCCGATTAAAGCTAATCCGAACAAAAAGATACTAGCGAGAACAATTTTTCCTGCGAGAGGGAGGGTCTCCTTGCCGTTCGTATTGATTCGTTCTTCCTCTTCATTAACTGTTTCTCTATATTTAGGATTGCAGCATCCCATTAAGCAACACTGTCCCATCCTGTGATGTCTTCTTCTAATGGAATGTTTGCTGCACGTTGTTTACGAGCGGCGAAGAAGAAGCTGATGATTACACCGATCGTGATGATCGTTGCACCGATATAGGCAATGTTAATCGGTAGACTAAAGCCAATCGGGGCATACAAAATATACGTTGTCGTTGCCATCGTGATGAAGACTGCCGGAATCATCGCGATCCAGTAGTTTTTCTTAGCGATGAAGAGGTACATCGCCCCTACCCACAATGCGATCATAGCGGTGGATTGGTTTGCCCATGAGAAATAGCGCCAGAGCAACGTGAAATCGATTCTAGTTAAAGCAAATGCGACAGCGAATAATGGTAGTGCGATCCATAGGCGATTCGTAATCTTTTTCTGAGAATACTTGAAATAGTCTGCGATAATCATACGAGCGCTTCGGAATGCTGTATCACCAGAGGTAATCGGTAACACGATTACACCGAGTACTGCTAGTGTTCCACCGATCGCGCCAAGCATAAGTGTTGAAGCTTCACTTACGATAGCAGCTGGTCCACCGCTTGCAAGTAGTTCGTTCAATCCAACTGGTCCATTAAATAGACTCATAGCAGCAGCTGCCCAAATCATCGCGATGATTCCTTCTGCGATCATCATCCCGTAGAAGATTCGACGTCCTTGCTTTTCGTTTTGAGTTGTTCTTGAAATGATCGGAGTCTGCGTCGCATGGAAACCTGATAGAGCACCACAAGAAATCGTTAAGAATAGTAGTGGGAAGATCGGTGCGCTGTCAGGGTGTAAGTTTGTAAGACTGATTTCTGGAATTGGAGCGCCAGTAAAGACTAGACCTGCGCCAACTCCTAGGGCACTGATCAATAATAGTGCACCAAAGATAGGGTAAAAGCGCCCGATGACTTTATCGATCGGCAATAGAGTCGCGATAATATAATAGATGAAGATTGCTCCAAGGATGAGTCCCATCGTGACCCAGCCGTTCATCATGTTGTTTAGTAGTCCTGCTGGTGCGGTAACGAATACTGTACCCGTCAGTAAGAGAAGGAGTACAGCAAAAGCGTTCACGACATGTTTCATGACTTTTCCTAGAAACTTCCCTGCGAGCTCTGGTAAGTGAGCGCCGCGATTTCGTATCGAAATCATCCCGGTTAAATAGTCATGTACGGCCCCGGCAAAAATACACCCGAACACAATCCATAGAAATGCCACTGGACCATAAAGAGCGCCTAGAATCGGTCCGAAAATTGGACCTACTCCTGCGATGTTCAAGAGCTGGATGAGTGAGTTTTTAGGTGTGTTCATCGGAAGGTAATCGACACCGTCTTGATGAGTATATGCCGGTGTGTGCCGCGTGCTGTTCACACCGAACGTTTTTTCAACGAATTTACCGTAAGTAAAGTAGCCTATTACGAGAAGTACGATTCCTACTAAAAATGTAATCATGATAACTCCTACCTTTCCGTTCTTTGTATGCGTTTACATAAATTATAGGAAAGATAGGACGAAAGTGGGGAAGATTTGAACAAGATGTAGAAAAAAGCGGGTAAGATGTATGTGAAAGCGTTTAACATGCAATCTATAATTCGAGACGTGACCGAAGAGACTTCACATAATTTCGACTGACAGCAAGTTTTTCTTCTACTCCTTCTAATTCGAGTTGGTAAGCGCCGTTAAACCATGGTGTCAGCCTTGTAACATACATCAGATTAACGATATAGCTTTTGTGAATGCGAAAGAATGGGTGTGTAGATAATCGGTTTTCTAATTCTTTCAGTGTCATTTTGACTTCGAAGGCATTGTTCTTAAGATAAATTCGGGACACGCGGTCGTCCCGGCAAATGTATAGGATATCGGTTGGATCGATGTAATGGATGTCGCCATCAGTTTCGATGGATAATTTTCCTTTTTTCATTTGTGGTGAATTCACTTCAGTGTTGGAAGTTACCAGTTTTTCAAGACGCTTGATCGTTTGTTCGAGCTGTTCTTCATCGTAGGGCTTCAACAAATAGTCGACGGCCTCATAACGAAACGCTTCAGCTGCAAATTCAGGATAAGCAGTCGCGAATACGATGAAAGGAGGCTTCTTAAGCTCAAGTAGTGCTTTAGCGGCGTCCATTCCATTCATCGCTGGCATTTCTACATCTAGAAACACAACATCAGGCTGAAGCTGGATCGCTTTTACGACAGCTTCTTGCCCTGAGTCTGCTTCGCCAGTAATTTCGATCGAATTAAATTCACCAAGAAGGTGAACGAGTTCCTCGCGGCTATATCGCTCGTCATCGACAACTAATGTTTTAATTACGTTCATTCGTTACTCCTCCATAGATGGGATCAAAAAACGGACGATTGTTCCGTTGCCTTGTTCACTAGAAATCTGAAGGCTGGCTCGTTCTCCGTAGAGCATGGTAAGACGGCGGTTCACATTATAAAGACCGAGTCCAGTGCCACTCTCTGAGTCCAATGGAGCCTTACCGATTTCTTTTATTCTGTGCTGCGGAATTCCATCTCCGTTATCTTTCACGCTAACAAGGGTTTCGTTCTGTTGGCAGATGATGCTGATTTCAACGATGCAGTTCGTGTTTTTGTTTTTAATTCCGTGCTTAATTGCATTTTCAACAATAGGCTGCAGCGTTAGAGGTGGAAGTTTCCGATACAGCGTTTGTTCGTCTATCTCATAGTTTACACGAAGTCTGTCTACGAAACGTGCTTCTTCAACCTCAAGGTATGCTTTTACATGTTTCAATTCCTGGTTGAGTGTGGTCATATCAGCTGTTGTCCCTGATAAGTTTTGTCTAAGAAAATGAGATAACGATAGTAAGAGTTTTCGAGCCTTTGCTGGTTCAGTTCTAACTAAGGAAACGATGGTGTTCAATGAATTAAATAAAAAATGAGGACTAATCTGAGCTTGCAGCGCTTTGATCTCTGCTTCTTTTGCAAGCTGGTAGGCGTTGTCCGCTTCAGCTATTTCGAGCTGGTTACTTAATAGAACACTAAGACCTGTAACGAGTTCAGTGATGACATTCGTGATCTCTTTTTCAGATTGAAAATAAAACTTTAGTGTTCCGATCGTCTCGCCCCGTTGCTTCAATGGAGCTACGATCGCCGCGCCAAGGGGACAGTTTTTGTCGGCACAATGGATTGTGCGGTCGTTTGCGATCATCATGTCGCCATCTTGAATTACGTCTCTCGTAATGCTCGTTTGAATCGTGTTTCCTGCTTGATGATGATCGTCTCCCATCCCAACATGGCTTAAGATATGGGTTTTGTCCGTAATGGCTACAGCGCTTCCCTCCACTTCTCGATGAAGAATTCGGCAAACTTCTGTTGCGGAGACCGTTGTAAGCCCTTTTCGCAGATGGCCGAGCGTTTGATCTGCGATGCGAAGTGTTTTTTGAGCTTGAAGCGCGCCAGCCTTTTCCTCTTCGTTCACGACGTTCTTGATGATCAGTAAGAAGAGGGCGCAGCCGATCCCGTTCGCTAAGATCATTGGGAGGCCGATGACTTCAACTAGCGCTAATGCGTTCTCAAATGGCTTAGATAGTCCGAGGATAATGAGCATCTGAACTGCTTCTGCACCAGCACCGATCATGAAGGCAGACTGAAGTTTGACGTGACGATTTCGTTTATGAAGAGCTCCTGAGATTAACCCAGCGATGATGGCCGCTATTCCGCATGCAAGAGCTGTAAAGCCTCCGAGGAAGTACCGGTGCGCCCCTGCGATAATACCAGCACCGATTCCGACGCGATAACCTCCCAGTAGTCCTGCGAGCACCACGCCGATGACCCTCGAATTCGCGATGGCTTCATCTGAAGAGACATCGAGCGGCCATGCATTGAATTGGAAGGACTCTGTATTGAACGTGAGTCCAGTATATGTACCGATGATGCCGAAGAACCCAAAGAAGCCGATCGCAACATACTGCTGTTTTCTAGCAAGACGCTCACTGTAGATCATGTCTCTAAAGAAGCGAAAGCGAGTCAACACAAATGCGATCGTTACGATGATCCCAAGGCGCTCAAGCATCGTTAATAGCAGTTCAAACATCTCGAAGCTCCTTTCTGGTGCCTGTCACCACCCGTATTGGCTCGAAGAGTGTCGAATAATAGAGCGGTTTCTTTTCATTATACTGGTTTTTACGAGTGAGGGAAAACGAGCGTGAAACAGCATCCTAAATTTAACAATTATGATAAAGTGAGAATTGTAGTCTAGTGAGAATATTGAGGAGTGATTCGATGGCGATTAAATACAACGTTTGTCTTCAATGTGGTGCGAAACAAGCAGCAAAAATCATATATGGAATGCCAACGCATGACGTGAAACCAAAGGTAGAGAGGGGAGAAGTCGTGCTAGGCGGGTGTTCCCTCCCTAAATCGAGCAAGGATTACCAATGTAAGAGCTGTGGATTTGAATGGTCGAGAGAAGAAGCGGTGGATCACGCTTACCAGAAGATTACTAGCATCAAAGCAAATGTTGGCGGCTTCTTCGGTAATAGCTATGAAATCGACTGGCATTTACCAACAGGCGAGGTAACGCATTTAAAATGGGAGAATTCAAGAGATGAAGAGTCCATCAGATCGAACACAACTTGTGGTTCATCCATAAACGCTCTTCAATCTACAAACCTCTTAAGATGGAAACGTAACTATCAACCAGAAGAAATGGTGTTAGACGGCACCTCCTGGAGTGTGGAGATCATAACAGAGGATAAGGTTATCAGAAAGCACGGCTCAAATGCCTATCCAGAAACGTGGGAAGAGTTTTGTGGGTTGATGGAACAGGTGTCAGGGAAAACGTTCAGATGAGCCGATGAGCATACATATAAAGCAGGCCATTGGCCTGCTTCATAGTTAAGTATTATCCGCATAATTCTGCGAGGATTTTTTGTACATCGTAGATGCTGTCATCCTTCTTAAATTGCTTTGAGATCGTAGGAGCTTGCGAGCCTGATATCCATATTTTTAGTTCTGCATCGAGATCAAAGTGTCCCGCTGTTTCGATTGAGAAGTGTGAAATGCTCTTATAAAGGACGGAATGGTACTCGATTTTCTTTCCAGTCATGCCTTGTTTATCAACAAACAGTAGCCGCTTGTCTGTGAAAACAATCAAGTCACGTACAAGTTTGAACGCCGCATTAACTTCTTCTGCCTCTGCAAGGATGTTTGATAGTTCTTTCTTTACCTCACCTTTATCCATCGTCGATGCGTTACCCATGAATCCGCTGAGAATACCCATTGCTATTCCTCCTTTCAATCGTATTTTATCAAACGTGGTGACAGGTACCACTCGATTGGTGTCGAAAGGAATAGAGAATGTTTTAAACGATACGAGCGTATTGTGTTAAGTGAATCCAATCTATGTGAGAGTGTGTAAGGAGGGAGAAGCTATGGCATTCCTAAAGCTTGAAGACAGCGTTGAGCTATACTATGAAGATGTTGGGATGGGAGACCCGATTCTCTTTATTCATGGCGTCTGGATGAGCAGTCGTTTCTTTAAGAAACAGCTTCCATACTTCAGACAGAAGTACCGAGCAATATCCATCGATTTAAGAGGACATGGGCAATCGTCCCATGCAGATTCTGGTCACACAGTCGCCACCTATGCGAAGGACTTAAAGGAGTTTATCAAAAAGCTCGATCTTAGAGACGTGACGCTAGTCGGCTGGTCGATGGGAGCGTTTGTTATTTGGGAATACATCCATCAGTTTGGTGAAGATGGAATAAAAGGAACTGTTATTGTAGATGAGCTCGCCTCAGACTTCAAATGGCCAGATTTCGAAATAGGTGCGTTCGATCTTCCTGCATTATCAGGAATGATGCAGCAAATTCAAACTGACCAGAGAGGATTGCTACAAGGATTCCTACCGCTAATGTTCAAAGAGGAAGTTTCAGAAGAAGAGTTAGAGTGGATGCTTGAGGAAACAACGAAGCTTCCAGCGTCGATTGCTAGCGCCATCTTATTCGATCAATCGATCGTGGATTGTCGTCCTTATCTTAATGAAATAACAAAGCCGACGCTGTTATGCTTCGGTAAGGAAGAAAAACTAATCCCAGTTGCAGCAGGCGAACATTTAAATAAAGAAATCAAACAATCTAAATTAGAAATATTTGAGGATAGCTGTCACTGTCCTTTCTTGGAAGAACCAGAGCGGTTTAATGAAGTTGTAGATCAATTTATAAGATCACTTAAATAATGTTCTTCATAAGTAATGAGGAGAGGCACTTTTCAAGGATGCCTCTTCTCATTGGAAAAAAGTATTCAAAAGATTCTCTGAAAAAGTATTGCTATGTCAAATTAAGTGATATATAATGACTTCAACGAAAGCGCTTTCGATAAAGAGGAGATAATCATGATAACAATCTATGACCTTGCGAAAAAGACTGGCTTTTCTTATACGACGGTCTCTAAAGCTTTGAATAATTATCCTGATGTTAGTCAAAAAACAAGACAAGCTATACTTCAAACCGCAGCTGATATGGGATACTTACCTAATGCACATGCGCAGTCTCTCTCTACGAAGAAATCCTGGACAATCGGTGTGATGTTTTCAGAAGCAAATGAAGTCGGCATGAAGCATCCGTTCTTTAGTGCAGTGATTGAGAGTTTTCGAAAGCATGCTGAGAAAGAGGGCTATGATTTGATCCTCGCTTCTAGGAATCTGAGGAACAGAGACACGAGCTACCTTGAACACTTTCTCTACCGTGGAGTCGATGGCATTGTTGTCATAAGCTCTGATCCTAACGATGAACAAGTTCAAGAAATGATTAACAATCACATCCCAATCGTCGTAATCGATATGACAAATGAAAATTGCAGCGTAATCCTATCGGATGATCTATCTGGAGGAAAACTTGCAATCAACTATCTTCACTCATTAGGACACACGAAGATTGCTCATATTTCAGGTGACCCTACAATTCATGCAGGGAAAGAAAGAATTGAAGGTTACAAGAAAGCAATGAGTCAATTGGGATTACCTGTCCCTGATCACTATCTTGTGAATGGCGGCCTTTTTTCCATTAAAGAGGGAAGTGAAGCCATGTCGAAGCTACTGGATCTACCTGATCCGCCAACAGCTGTTTTCGTAGCTGGAGACCATATGGCAATCGGTGCTATGGAGCTTGCGAAATCGAGAGGAGTTAGAATTCCTGAAGACGTCTCGATCGTCGGCTATGATGATATAGAGATGGCTAGCTATGTAACGCCAAAGCTCACAACGATACGACAGGATACAGATGTGCTAGGGGTTAGAGCAGCACAAATTTTAATCAAGCAGATGATTCAGAAAAAGAAGATCGTAACAGAAGAGATCATTCCAGTACAGTTGATTGAAAGAAAGTCCTGTTTACCATTAAAAAAATAAAACAAATTTTTTTAACCCAAAACGAAACCGCTTTCGAAATGAAATGCCTTTTTATTTTATGGTAATCGAAACCGCTTTCGAATATTTTTAAACCTATTTCGAAACCGCTTTCGAAAATAATAAACTTAAACCTTAGGGGGAAAAAGCATGAAGAAATTTGTCGGTCTGCTGATGTCACTTGTTCTGGTGCTTGGAGTCATTGCAGGTTGTTCTAATTCAGAGTCTTCGGGTGAAGCGAAAGAAGGAAAGAAGAAAGCTGACTTAAAGGTCTGGTCATTCACAGATGAATTGAAGAAACCAATCACAAAGTTTGAAGAAAAGAATGGGGTTACAGTCGAACTAACAATCGTTCCGATCGCAGATTACCCTACTAAATTAAAGCCAGTACTAGAAAGCGGAGTAGGAGCACCTGACGTTTTTACTGGTGAAATTGCATTCCTGAAGCAATGGGTAAACGCTGGCTACTGGGAAAACCTTTCGGAAGAACCTTATAGCGTAGATGAGCTAGCTGATAACTACGTTCCATATGTATTCGATCTTGGGAAAGACCAGGATGGAAATGTTCGTGCACTATCTTGGCAAACAACGCCAGGTGGACTTTTCTACAAGCGTAGCATCGCAAAAGAAGTGCTTGGAACTGACGACCCAACAGAAGTTGGCGAGATGCTTACTTCAATGGACAAAGTATTCGAAGTTTCTGAGAAGCTGAAAGAAGCTGGCTATCGTATGTTCCCTGATGAAGGTTCGATTCGCTGGTTCTCTCAAGGTGACAACCCTCAGCCATGGGTGAGTGAAGATGGTGAGTTGAAGCTTACAGATCAGAAGATCGAGTTCATGGATTATGCAAAGAAACTTCGCGAAAACAGCTACACGGCTCTTGCACCAGAATGGTCTCCTTCTTGGTTCGAAGCGATGGAGAAGCCAATTAAAGTAAAAGAAAATGGTAAAGAGACTGAAACAGAAGTATTCTCTTACGTTCTTCCAACGTGGGGTCTTCACAGCGTACTTAAGACAAATGTAAAAGAACCAAATGGTGACTGGGCAGTTACGAGTGGTCCTAGCCCTTACTTCTGGGGTGGTACATGGTTAGGTGTTTACAACAAGTCTGAAAACAAAGAACTTGCATATGACTTCGTAAAAATGATGACGCAAGACGATGAGTTCTTAACTGACTGGGCGAAAGAAACAGGTGACGTTCTTTCTTACCTTCCTGTAACGAATGAAATCAAAGATGACTTTAGTGATGAATTCCTTGGCGGACAAAACAACTATCAGTTCTTCCTTGAGCAAGCAAAGAGTATTGAACCAGGTATCGTAACGAAGTATGACCAGCAGCTAGATACGTTTTATGGAAATGCTGTTTCAGAATATGTAGATGGAAAGAAAACAAAAGAACAAGCGATCAAAGAATTTTATCGTAAGGCACAGAATGCCTACCCAGAATTACAAGTACCTAAAAACTAGTAACCATTCATAAGCGGTATAACATCCTTATACCGCTTATCTTAATTTTGAAAGGAGTGCGATGAAATGAAGAACCTAAACCGGTATGGCTATCTCTTCATTGCCCCGTTTTGGATCATCTTTCTCGTTTTTAATATATATCCTGTCGCTCTAACGTTTTACTACAGCTTTACGAATTACAGTGGAAGTGGAGTAGCTGAAGTAGTTGGTCTAGCGAATTATCAACGTTTAATCACTGATACCTTTTTCGTTGAGGCATTTTTTAACACCTGGAAGATATGGGGGATTAACTTCGCACTCCAAATTGCAATCGCGCTCGTTCTTGCAGCGATCTTCTCAGATATGCGTGTAAAAATGAAAGGTCTAGCATTCTTTCGTTCGATCTTTTACTTGCCAAACTTAATTACGGTTAGTTCAGTAGCATTGTTATTTGGAATTCTACTAGATTGGCAGCATGGATCGTTAAACATGGTTCTCATGAACCTCGGACTTATCTCTGAACCGATCAACTGGTTGAACCAGCCAGCGACGGCTCAATTATCCGTGTCTCTTATCTTAACGTGGATGTGGTTCGGTCACTCCTTCATCGTTGTGATGGCGGGTGTTTCCGGGATTTCAAACGATTACTACGAAGCTGCACTTATCGATGGAGCGAATCGTGCGCAGACGTTCTTTAAGATTACGCTGCCATTGTTAAAGCCGATCCTTTTATACATCATGATCACGTCATTAATCGGTGGTCTTCAGCTCTTTGATTTACCGATGCTGTTAACGGATGGAATTGGTTCTCCAGATGGCTCGTTAAATACGATGGTTCTTTATTTATACAACCAGGCTTTCAAGTATAACAACTATGGATATGCAGCAGCTGTTGCGTATGGACTATTTATTATCACCATTATCTTCTCAGCAATCGTATTTAAATCGATGTACCGAAACGAACGTAAACAAGCGAGGCAGGTGTAAACGATGATAGACAGAACTGAAATCGAAAAAGGTGTCCCTCAGGAGAAATTGCCAGAGAAAACGCTTCTGCCTCATGAAGCGAAAATCAAAAAACGCCGAGCGCTCGTTAAAGGAATTATTTACACGCTCCTGATTTTAATGGCGATCGTCTGTTTCATTCCTTTCTTAATGATGCTTGTGAACGCTACTCGCTCGAACGATGCAATCTTAACAGGCTTCACATTGATCCCAGGTAGTTCACTATTAGAAAACTACAGAACGATGATGGAGTACGTGAATATTTGGAACGGTTTTAAAAACAGTCTAATCATCTCTGTACTTGTAACTGTGCTGACTGGATATTTCTCTGCACTGACTGCATACGGATTTGCTTTCTACGAGTTCAAAGGTAAAAATTTTCTCTTCGTTTTCATGCTGGTCATGATGATGGTGCCTGGACAGCTAGGACTCATCGGATTCTACGAGCTTAGCAAAACGCTTGGGATTCTGGATACGTTTATTCCACTTATCGTCCCTGCGATCGCGAGCCCATTCGTCGTGTTCTTCTTACGTCAATACATCAAAACAACGCTGCATCCGAGTTTGATCGAAGCAGCTCGAATCGATGGAGCAAGTGAATGGAGAATCTTCCATACGGTAGCGATTCCAATCATGATGCCAGCTGTTGCAACGATGTCGATCTTTACGTTCATCGGATCTTGGAATAACTACATCATGCCGCTCGTTATCTTGTTCTCACCAGAGAAATATACGTTGCCTGTACTGATGGGCTTCTTAAAAGGATCTCAAGTAGCGCAGAATCTTGGTTCTATGTACCTTGGAATTGCGATTTCAGTTGTTCCGATCATGATCGCATTCTTATTCTTATCGAAATACATCATTAATAGCATCTCTGCTGGAGCTGTTAAGGAATAGAGGAGTGAATAGTTATGAAATTTGATAAACACTTTACGTTCGGTACGGCAACATCCTCCTATCAGATCGAAGGAGCACACCAAGAAGGGGGAAGAACACCGTCTATCTGGGATATGTTTTGTGATATTCCAGGAAAAGTACATGAAGGTCACAATGGAAACGTAGCGTGTGATCATTACAACCGTTACGAAGAAGATATCAAGATCATTAAAGATCTTGGCGTTGACTCTTATCGATTTTCCATCGCATGGCCGCGAATCTTCCCAGCAAAAGGCGAGTATAACGAAGAGGGAATGGCATTTTATAAGACGCTAGCAAAGCGTTTGCGAGAAGAAGGGATTAAGCCAGCTGTCACGCTTTACCATTGGGACCTCCCAATGTGGGCACACGAAGAAGGCGGATGGGTGAATCGAGATTCTGTACAGTGGTTTCTTGATTACGCTGAAGTCTGCTTCCGTGAACTCGATGAGTTAGTCGATTCATGGATTACTCATAACGAGCCATGGTGTGCAGGATTCCTTGGCTATCACATTGGCGTTCATGCCCCTGGACACAGAAATCTTGATGAAGCGGTTCGAGCTGTTCATCATATGCTTTTGTCTCATGGAGAAGCGGTCAACATGCTGAAACAACGTTTTGGTTCAAAAACATCGATCGGAATCACGTTGAACCTCTCACCTGTCTACCCGAAAACGGACTCTGTGAATGATCGCCTTGCTGCGAACAATTCTGATGGATATTCTAACCGTTGGTTCCTTGATCCTGTATTTAAGGGCAGTTATCCGGCAGATATGATGAATCTCTTTTCTAAGTATGTTCATTCATACGATTTCATTAAAGATGGAGATATGGAGAAGATCTCTACTCCTTGCGATTTCTTCGGAATCAACTACTATAGTCGAGGACTCGTAGAATTTAACGCCGCAAACGATTTTCTAACAGCAGGCGCACACTCTGATTATGAAAAAACAGGAATGGGCTGGGACATTGCACCTGAAGAGTTTAAAGATCTTATTAGAAGATTGCGCAGTGAGTATACGAATCTACCGATCTATATTACTGAAAACGGGGCTGCGTACGATGATAAGCTCGAGAACGGCCGTGTTCACGATCAGAAGCGAATCGATTATGTGAATAAGCATCTTCAAGCAGTGTCTGATTTAAATGAAGAGGGCATGAACATTCAAGGCTACTTCTTATGGTCATTGCTCGATAACTTCGAGTGGAGCTTCGGATATGATAAGCGATTCGGAATCATTTATGTAGATTACAAGACGCAACAAAGAATCTGGAAGGATAGTGCACTTTGGTACGCAGAAATCGTTAAGAACAGAGGAACTGTCCTACCTTTGAACGCTTAAAAGAAAGGAGTAGATCGGTGTGAAGACAAAGACGATAACGCATGTTCAAACGGCAAGAGATACAGGAGATCGACTGCAGGAAAAGGAACCCGTTTCCTTTTCCTCAGCAGTCTCACCAAGTGCTGTCGACATTTCAATCAATCCAGATAAAACGTTTCAAACGATAGTAGGTTTTGGCGGTGCTTTTACAGAAGCAGCCGCTTATTCTCTTTCTTTGATCAGTAAAGAAAAGAGACAAGAAATCCTTCACAACTATTTTGATCCTGAAGAGGGTCTTGGCTATCGACTTGGTCGAACTCATATCAATAGCTGTGACTTTTCCTTAGAAAATTATACGTATGTTGAAGAGGGAGATACATCGCTCGAAAGCTTTTCGATCGATAGAGAAAAAGAGCTCGTCATTCCACTCATTAAAGATGCAGCAAAAATCGCGGGTGAAAACATAACGATTGTTTCCTCTCCATGGAGCCCTCCGCACTGGATGAAGAGTAACAAAGAAATGAATCACGGTGGGTCACTTCTCAAAGAATATATGCCTGTTTGGGCTGAGTATTATGTGAAGTACATAGAGGCGATGGAAGATGAGGGGATTCCGATATGGGGAATCACAATCCAAAATGAGCCTGAAGCGAAGCAGGTTTGGGATTCATGTCTCTACACAGCTGAAGATGAGCGCGATTTTATTAAAGATCATCTTGGACCAACGTTAGAAAAGCATGGAAAAAGTGACCTCAAGGTCATTATCTGGGATCACAATCGTGACGTCGTTTATGAAAGAGCAAAGACGGTTCTTTCTGATCCAGAAGCAGCGAAGTACGTCTGGGGAACAGGTCTTCATTGGTACGTGTCTGAGGAGTTTGAGAACCTTTCAAAGGTACACCATGCGTTTCCTAATAAGCACCTTATTTTCACAGAAGGGTGTATCGAAGGCGGCGTCCAGCTAGGAGCTTGGCATACTGGCGAGCGCTATGCCCGTAATATTATGGGAGACATCAATAATTACCTAGAAGCATGGATCGATTGGAACATCGTGCTGAATGAAGAAGGTGGACCAAATCATGTCGGGAACTACTGTGATGCTCCCGTCATCGTGGATACGAAGAAAGATGAAGTTCACTATAATAGCTCGTTTTACTACATCGGTCACTTTAGCAAATATGTAAAGCCTGGAGCAGTGAGAATTGATCATACAAAATCAAGTAACCTTATCCAGTCGTCAACCTTCCGCAATCCATCCGGTGAAATTGTAGTAGTCATGATGAATCAGGGCGACGAGTCAGTAGCTGTAAACATTGACTTGAATAGTGAGAAGTTTAGTGTGGAAATGCCGCGTCATTCTATCTCAACGTTCATAATTTAATTGTAAAATTACAAAACAGCCTCTCTACAAAAGTAGAGAGGCTGTTTTGTGCTCCATAGATTACTTCTTGTCTTTCACTTCTCCAGCTCGTTCCTGGTATTCACCTTTTGATTTATCTCTTTTACCTTCTTCTTGCATCTTAGGGTCGTTTTTTGCATTTCCTACTTGATCTTTAAGCTCACCTTTTGTTTTAGAAACGGCACCTTTTACTTTGTCACTTAAGCCTTTGTTATTGCTCATCTTGTAGCACGCTCCTTTCAAAGTTAACTCATAATCAAAAATACCCTCTAAAGGGATTGGCCAAACTGCCAAATTCCTCAGAGGGTATAGTGTGTATTAGTTAGATTTATCTTGAACTGGTTTATCTGTCCAAATGTCAGATTCTAACCCTTTGATCGTATCTTTGTAGAACTGAGGGTCCAAACCAGCTTTTCGCTGTTCGCGATAATCCTGCAGGGCAGTGAATGCGATCTTACCAATAATCGCGATGACGATTAAGTTAAGAAGTGCCATGAGTCCCATAGATAAATCGGCCATGCTCCAAACGATTCCGAATCCGGCATTCGCTCCGAACATTACCATGCCGAGAACGGCAAGACGATAAATAAATTTCGCTGTTGGACTAGATTTGATGAATTCGATATTCGTTTCACCATAATAGTAGTTCCCGATAATCGAACTAAAGGCAAATAATAGAACGGCGATGGCTACAAAGATACCTGCTCCGCTGCCAAGGTGTTGATTCATCGCTTCCTGTGTTAGCTGAACACCGTCGAGTTTAGAATCGACATACCCGTCAGACATCAAAATCATAAAAGCAGTAGCTGTAGCGATTAAAAGTGTATCGACGAACACGCCTAACGCTTGAATAAGACCTTGTTTAACAGGGTGCGAGACATCTGCAGTTGCGGCAGCGTTCGGCGCACTACCCATACCTGCTTCGTTTGAGAAGAGTCCACGTTTGATTCCGAGCATCATGGCAGCACCAACGCCACCACCAGTCACTTCCTTAAGACCAAAAGCATGCTGGAAAATAAGTGCGAACATGTCAGGAACCTGTGCGAAGTTCACGATCAATACGTAAAGCGCAACGATAACATAAATACCTGCCATGATCGGAACGATGATTTGAGAAACGACAGCGATTCGACGAACGCCACCAAAGATAATGATTGCAGTTGCTACTGTAAGAATTGCACCTAGAACCCAACGGTTAACGTCAAAGGAATTCTCAAAAGCAAGGGCAATCGTGTTTGACTGTACGGAGTTAAACACGAGACCGAAACTAAACGTGATGAGCACTGCGAAGATAATGCCAAGCCATCTCGCTTTAAGTGCACGCTGCATGTAGTAAGCAGGACCACCTCGGAAGTCGTCTCCGTCACGTACTTTGTAAATCTGAGCAAGCGTACTTTCAACGAATCCACTCGCTGCACCTAGTAATGCGATGAGCCACATCCAGAATACTGCCCCTGGGCCACCGATGCTGACAGCTGACGCAACACCTGCAAGGTTACCAGTACCAACACGAGAAGCGGTACTAATGAAGAACGCTTGCAAACTGGAAACGGATTTCTTTCTTCCTTTCATCGTGTCCTTTTCTGCAAGAACATGGAACATTTCACCGAAAAGACGGAACTGTACGAATCGTGAGCGAATCGTGAAATACAATCCTACACCAATAAGGACAAAGATCAAGATATTTGACCAGACGAGGTCGTTCCCGGCGGATACAATAGTCTCCAATATATCCATATGTATTTCCTCCTATTTATTAGATTTTGAGAAGAGTATGATATATTACCCATCTTCCCATTATGAAGTAAAAAATAACTCACTTACTGGAAATTTTTATAAAAATTTAATTTTTCAGACAGTTCGGCTTGACTTTTCTGAAACGCAAAGTCTTATTATACATGCTGAATAGAAAATATTCTAGAAATCATGTCAGAAAACCTAACATTGAAACTTTATCCAAATAAAGGAACAGGAAGCGTTCTTCGCGTTCTTTTCTCCATCACGATTGAGTGGTAGAATAAGGGTAGGAATAAAATCAGCTCTGCCCGGAGGGATTTGAATGATCGAGCAAAAACAAAGCGTCACACTCATCTCGAATCAGAAGCCTGTCCAACTACGCATCGAACGTTTGGCGATTCATCATCGGATGAAAATTCTAGAAGCAGTGAAGTCGAACGGCAGTAAGTTTTATCTGTTCTTTTATAAAGATGATTTTATCACTGGTAAAAGTATAGAAGTGAAACCTGGATCCCTCATAGAGAAAGCCTTTCAACAGGGTATTGTTCTCAACGCACCCCATCCGTTGATTACAAAATTCTTAGACCCTCAAATCATTGTATTAAAATCCACCAAGCATGTCTTACAGTCCATTCAACGAAAATACTCTCCTCAAGAAGTCGTACTCATCTTTTCTTATTTCGAATCCTTTCTTCAAAAAGAAAAAATCATTCATCTACAGAAGAAGTACTTTTATGAATATAGAAGGAACGGCCAGCTTCGTCTTGCATTCAAAATACTTATGATTGCGCTTTATGCGGACTCCACATCAAAGTGGGCTCAGGATCTATCCAACCAGTTAGACTTTCAAAAAGTGAAGTCTATGTACGAGTGGGGTGGCCAAGAGCTTCAAGCAGCCGATTCGTTATACGCTGAGATGGCTACGTATGAAGACCTCGTTTCGGGCACGCCATATCTTGCGTCCCTATATAAACGCGATGGTCGACGGATTGAGCACGCTGCCCTCAGCTTACATCATTATCTCGTATCTCCACACGATGAAAATGAGAAAAAACTTCCCTCTTTAGATATCCCTCTCACTAACCATGAACGAGCACTCCTGCTATGGAATATGTATTCCGAAGCACCACATATACCTGCCCTTCGTAAACAGGTTTTTCAATCCCTTATTGATTTAAATAAGAACACTGAAGCAATAAACCTATTACTTTCTAGACAAGATGAAATATCAGAACGAGAGTGTGAACAGTTGTTAAAAGTGTTTGAATCTCCACAGACACGTCTAGATGAAATCGAGCTTCCGCTTCTACAGAACTGTTTGTGCATAGAAGAAAATCGCCGACACCTTCCTTTGCTCCTTCAGACGCTTGTACCGAAACTCTTAGAGAGGTATGAGATCGATTTTGTCTTCGAATGGCTCAAGCCGCTTTATGAAGATAATAAAGAGTTACCTATCTTAACGACGATTCAGACGATGGCAGAGATTCACGATGATCCTGACAAACAATTTCAGTTAGGGAAGCTTTATCATAAATTAAGACAGTACAATGAAGCGATAAAGTGTTTTGACTGGGAGATGGAGATGCATCCAACTGATCCAACACCAGTTCAGTGGTTAACGAAAGTGTACAGAGAAATGGGTAAGATTGAAGAGTCTGATGCATATATGTCGATTTATACGCAAATGCAGAGGGTATCGAATTAAAGCGCAGGTAACTCCTGCGCTTTTTTTTTGTTTTCGATAAAATAACGACGATGGTCATTTGATAAAGAATAACCTGTTCATATAAACTAATGGTAATATAAAGGTGATTTTATTACTTGTCAGGAGAAATTCATGGAAAAACAACTTACATATACCTACGATGTCATTCAAGTATGTCTACTTGCAGGCAAGGTTATGCTTCAAAACGGTGGTGAAACTTACCGAGTCGAGGATACGATGAGAAGAATAGCGGAAGCTTACGGCGCGGCAAATTCCAATAGTTACGTTACACCAACGGGAATCTTTTTCTCTGTAGAGGGACCAGAGCCATCAAAAACACAGCTGATTCGAATCATTGAACGAACAACAGATCTTCATAAAGTGACTAAGGTGAATAGCATCTCTAGAAAAATTAGTGCCGGAGAATTAACGATACAAGAAGCTTATCTAGAGCTTGAAAGACTAGATAATCAGTCAGAACGTTATACCTTTCCAACGCAACTCGTTGCAGCAGCTATAGCGAGTGGGTGCTTCCTTATTATGTTTCAAGGAAGCTGGGATGATTTTTTCCCCGCGGTATTAGCAGGTGGAGGAGGCTTTTTTAGTGTGACGTGGTTTAATCGACTCGTCCCCATCAAGTTTTTCTCAGAGTTCCTTGCATCGTTTGTTATTGGGCTGCTTGCTGTTTTGTTTGTTTATACAGGGCTTGGTACCGAGCTTGATAAAATCATTATTGGATCTGTGATGCCGCTTGTACCAGGGTTGTTGATTACAAACGCTGTAAGGGACCTTATGGCGGGACACCTGATATCAGGTCTCTCAAAAGGAGCAGAAGCCTTTTTAACTGCTTTTGCAATCGGAGCTGGAATCGCAGTTGTCGTGTCGTTCTTATAGGAGGGAAGAAAGTTGATGACGTTCCTTGCACAGCTTATTACGAGTTTTATCGCAAGCACCGGATTCGGTGTGATTTTTAACGCCCCAAAACCCTCTTTGTTAAAAGGTGGATTTGTTGGTATGTGTGGTTGGCTCATCTATTTCTTTATGGAGAAGTCTGGTATCGATGCCGTAATCGCTACTGTAACAGCTTCATTTTTCATAGCAGTTATGAGTCAAGTATTTGCAAAGGTTTATCGGACACCTGTGATCATCTTTAGTGTTGCAGGGATCATACCTCTCGTTCCAGGAGGGCTCGCTTATGATGCGATGAGAAATTTTGTCCAAAATGACTATAATACGGCTATCAATTTAGCTGCGAAGGCTTTTATGATCTCAGGATCGATTGCAGTCGGACTAGTCTTCTCAGAAGTTATCAATCAAATTATTCGAAATGCCACGATGATTCGCCAGGAAAAGCAGTGAAATAGCTTTGCAATAAGTAATCTTGCTATGATACCTTTGATATAACTAGTTATGTCGAACGATGTCAAAATATATCTTGGGGAGGAACGATGATGAAGACCTACCCCCATATAGGGTTAGTAATGATTCGACTTGCTCTTGGAATCCTTTTTTTCTCACATGGGTTCTTTAAGTTTTCGGACGGAATTGAAAATACTGTAGCATTCTTTGAAACGATCGGGTTATCAGGGTTTCTCGCTTATGTAGTAGGAATCATTGAGTTAGCTGGTGGTGTACTGATGATACTTGGCCTCGGAACACGTATCGTGAGTGTGCTATTTGCTATCATTCTTATCGGCGCGTTACTCACGGTGAAGCGTTCAACAGGAATGTTGGGTGGTTATGAATTGGACCTTGCTTTATTAGCTATGTCGATCTCGTTAATGTTAGGAGGCGGTGGTCCGTTCAGCCTATGGAACTTCTTGAAAAAGAAAGGCTGGACTTTTGAAATGACAGATCAAAAGGTAGAAACAAGAGACTAACAGGAGAGTGGCATGATGAGGTGGTCAATACGGAGACCAATAATGTGGGTTGTAGGACTTGCTATTATTGGTCTCATTGCTTTTATCCTTTCAAACGGGGCATCCGAAGCTGGAAGCTTTGATCGTGATCAACAGCCTAGTCTTGGTGAAGCTTCAGCCCCAGTTGAAATCGTTGAATTCGGGGATTACAACTGTTCGTCATGTAAAAAGTTCAATGATAATTTATTCTTACAAATGCAAGGAGAGCTGATCGCCACGGGTAAAGTGAAGTTCTACTATGTTCATCATCCTGTTATCCAAGAAGATTCTAAACGAGCGGCGAGGTTTGCTGAAGCTGTTTATCAAGTCCTTGGCAATGACGTATTCTGGCAGTTTCACCATGTGGTGTTCGATAACCTCCAGGATAAGGGTGAAGAACAGCGTTACACTGATGCGTATTTAAAGCAAACCCTTAACGGATTAGTAAGCGAAGAAAAGACAGAAGAAGTAATGAAGGCATACAATGACGGTACTGGAAGTAACGCAATTGATGATGACATCAGTTATGCAAAAGAGATGAATGTCTCAGATACACCAGTTTTGTATGTCGATGGTAAACGATTTGAAGGTGAAAGCCTTGCTGAACTAAAAAAGATGGTCGAACAAGCCACGCATTAAACGATGGGCACCTAAACGGGTGTCCTTTTTTTGTTCAATCAAACGTTTGTTTAAGAGTAAAACTCGTTATCTTTTATCAAATTGGGGAAAGAGTAATGAAAGAGGAGGGCGTCGAGATGAGCTTTAATTATGATGTAGATTTTAAGAAGGTAGATTTTCGTGAGAACCCAGAAAAGTATCGAGTAGGTCGTGGAGAACAGGGAGTTTTGCTGGTAGAGCCTTACAAAAGTGAAATTTTGCCTCATTGGAGATTTAAAACGCCAGAAATCGCAAAAGAATCTTCGGAGAAAATCTATCAAATGTTTCAACAATATAAGAAAGAAAATGATTTTGTTGGAATGGATATGGCGAGAAAGTATATACAGATGGGATACACGAGATCTAGAAGATATGCAAATTATAAAGGTGGGAAGAAATATGATTCTGATGGTAATGTTAATGAAAGAAACATAGATGAAGAGAAGGCTGAGTCGGCACGTATCTTTGAAGAGAAGTGGAAAATTGTAAGAACAGATGAAGAGTACTTAGAGAAGAAGAAGGAGCACCAAAACAAGTATGGGTAAAAGGGCGGGGATGTTTAGTAAAAGTGAACTAATTGTGAAATGTTGAGCATAATCATTGCCAACGTATAAGTCCTGTCATATACTATGGTTAAGGTTAATGTGAAACATTTCACATAACTGATAACTAACATGTGAATACCTTCACAAAAAACAGGAGGAATTTTAAATGAAAGTAGCAGTAGTAGGTTGTACACACGCTGGAACAGCAGCTGTTTCAAATATAGCAAATCTCTATCCTGAAGCTGAGGTTACCGTTTATGAACGTAACGATAACGTTTCTTTCTTATCATGTGGTATCGCACTGTATGTTGGTGGCGTTGTAAAAGATCCAAAAGGGTTATTCTACTCTTCTCCTGAACAGTTAGAAAACATGGGTGTTACGATGAAGATGAAGCATGAAGTGCTTTCAATAGATACAGAACAAAAAACAATCACAGTAAGAAACTTAGAAACAGGTGAACAACTAGAAGATAACTTTGATAAGCTCGTAATGGCAACAGGGTCTTGGCCAGTCGTTCCTCCAATCGAGGGGATAGAGCTCGATAACATCCTTTTATCAAAGAACTATAACCAAGCCAATACCATCATTGAACGAGCGAAGAATGCTAAGAAGGTAACGGTGATTGGCGCTGGGTATATTGGTGTTGAACTTGTAGAAGCTTTTCAAAAGTACGGAAAAGAAGTAACGCTCATCGATGGTGAGGATCGTATCTTGAGCAAATATTTGGACCCTGAATTTACTGATATTATCGAAGAAGACTTTAAAACGAGAGGAATCAACCTTGCATTAAATGAAACGGTAACACGTTTTGAAGGGTATGATGGAAACGTAACAAAGGTTTATACAAATAAAGGCGAATACGAATCTGATCTTGTCATACTATGTGTAGGTTTCCGCCCGAATACTGAACTTGTAAAAGGTCAGGTCGATATGCTTGATAACGGTGCGATCATCGTCGACGAGTATATGCGAACAAGCAATAAAGACATTTTTGCTGCGGGAGACAGCTGTGCGATCAAATACAATCCAACTGGGGAGCACGCTTATATTCCGCTCGCAACAAATGCAGTTCGAATGGGAACGTTAGTCGGTAGAAATATCGTGAAGCCTACGATTAAGTATATGGGAACGCAAGGTACTTCAGGTCTACATCTTTTTGATCTTAGTATGGCATCAACAGGCTTAACTGAAAAAGCAGCGCTTCGTGCGGGCATGAATGTGAAAACAATCACAATAGAAGAAAATAACCGTCCTGAATTTATGCCGGATTATGAAGTGATCACGCTAAAAGTTGTTTACGAAGAAGACAGCCGTCGTATTGTAGGGGCACAAGTCATCTCAAAAGCGGACGTTACTCAATCTGTAAATACACTTTCAGTATGTATCCAAAACAACATGACAGTAGATGAACTTGGATTTGTAGATTTCTTTTTCCAACCACACTTCAACAAACCATGGAACTTCTTAAACCAAGCAGGCCTACAAGCCGCTCAATAAATTTTATCCGCCAGTGAAAAGCTGGCGGATTTTTTGTAACTTGCATCATAGAACCAGCTTTTGCATAATAGTAAAAGCGGAAGTAAGCCGGTTAAATCCGCAGGGCGTTGGAAGCCTTTCGAATGAGACGATTTGTGTCTCAATCTTGAATACCGTTTTATAAATTAGGAGGACTTAAAGAATGACGCGTATTTATCTCGTCAGACATGGAGAAAGTGAATGGAACGCAGCAGGAGATTTATACTGCGGCAGAACAGATATAGGATTATCTTCTCTTGGTAGGAAGCAGGCAGCTGCTGCCGGTGACTTTTTAAGAAAAGTGACGTTTGATGCAGCTTATGCCTCTCCATTAATTAGAGCACGTGATACAGCGGAATTAATTCTAGGCGAACGTCTACCCGTTGAATCAGACGAACGAATCTTTGAAGGAGATTTTGGAGAGTGGGAAGGTAGAGCCAAAAAAGATTTTATTGCTGAGGATCCAGATTCCTGGCATAGCTGGATGGCTAATCCTTGGGAAACGAGAGCTGGAAGAACTGGAGAAACGGCAAGAGAAATGTATGAAAGAGCTTCAGCCTTCTTTAAAGAGATGGCGAAAAAGCACCCAGACGATACGATTCTTGTTGTAGCTCATAACAATACCATTCGATTCTTTCTTGCAGGAGTACTAGGGATGCCATTTTCAAATTATCGTAAGATCTTTCAAGATAATACTGGGATCAATATAGTAGATGTGTCTGGAGATGAGATCGTCTTAAAAAGCATGAATATCACTACACATCTAGAATTGTAAAAAGCTAACCTCGCTGAGAGGTTAGCTTTTTTAATTGCTGTATTAGGTCTTGATCTCTTTATAGGCTTTCTTTACAACGCCACTTAGTGCAACAAGTGCGATTAAGTTAGGAAGCACCATAAAGGCGTTGAACGTATCGGCAAGCTGCCATACGAATGGAACGTTAAGCACTGTACCTCCCACAATGAATAGAAGAACAATTGCGCGATAAATCGGTACCCCTTTCTCTCCGAATAAGAAATTCACATTCGTCTCACCGAAGTACGCCCAACCGAGAATCGTCGTAAAGCTAAAGAACAGTAGACTAAATGCAATAAAGTAAATACCGAAGCCACCTAGTCCACTAGAAAAGCTAGCTTGGGTAAGCTCGATACCGGTTAAATTAGACCCTGCGCCTTCCGTAACAAGGATGACAAGTGCAGTAGCGGTACAGATGATGACCGTGTCGATGAGCACACCGACCATTGCAACGAATCCTTGCTGAGCGGGGTGCTTCACATTTGCGACAGCATGTGCGTGTGGGGTTGAACCCATACCTGCTTCATTTGAAAAAAGGCCTCGTGCAACGCCGTACCTGATCGCTTCTTTAATGGAAGCTCCGAGCACACCGCCACCTGCAGATTCAGGTGTAAATGCTGCTTCTACGATAAGAGCGAGTGCGGGTAGTACCGATTCGTAGTTTAAGATTAGTATGGCAATCGCTCCAATGATATAGAGAAGAGCCATGACAGGAACAACATTTCCTGCAAACGTAGCGATTCGCTTTATACCACCGAGAAGAATCAGCCCTATCAGAACAGCAACAATGATTCCGACTAGGAGCGGTGGGATGTTAAAGGCAGTATTGAAAGCGTCAGCGATCGAATTCGATTGAACCATGTTTCCTACAAAACCAAGCGCTGCAATGATGGCGATTGCGAAAAAGACGGCTAGCTTTTTACTGCCGAGTCCATCGCGAATATAGTAGGCTGGTCCGCCTTTGACGACACCATTTTCTTTCTTCCGGTATTTCTGTGCCAATACGGCTTCAGCAAAAATTGTGGCCATCCCTAGGAAAGAAGAGATCCACATCCAAAAGATAGCGCCAGGACCTCCTGCAGCAATAGCCGTTGCGACACCAGCTAAGTTTCCTGTGCCGACTTGTGCGGCAATGGCAGTGGATAGGGCTTGATAGGATGAGATCCCTTCTTTTTTCTTCTTAGAAAAAAGGGGGCCAAATGTTTGGCGAAACCCTTCCTTTAATCCAGTCAATTGGATGAAACCAAGTCTAATCGTAAAAAATAGCCCGGTTCCTAAAAGAAGCGATATCATGATCGGTCCCCATAATATGGAATTAATTTCTTCTATAATATTCATGGTTGTCACTCTCTCTCAGAAAAATTAGATTCCCCAATAATAGCTATTTTTTCTGAGGACTTCAACCCTTTAACACGGTATGGTAACTATTTACTTAATAATTTGCTTGTGATTGAAGCTGTTTTTTCGGCTGTCGTTTTGAAACCCACTGATAAAACACTAGAATGCCAGCTACAAAAACAGAAAGGAAGAGATATAGGTTTGAATATCCTAATGAATGAACGATGAGACCAAGCACGTATGATCCAGTAGCTATTCCGATATCGAACAGAGTGAAAAAGGTAGCCGTCGCATGAGCGCTTCTAGAGTCAGGAGCAGCCTGAATGGCTAGAGTTTGAAAGCTAGGAACAATCGAGCCATAGCCGAGACCGATGAGGCCACCTGCAGCAAGGAGCATCCATGACGTATCCGTAAAGCTTAGCGTCAAAAGACCAAATGCATATAACAGAAACGCTGGCGTAATCACAGTGTTTGGTCCAAGCGTATCAAACATTCTTCCAGTGAATGGTCGTGAAACGAGCATCGCGACAGCAAAAACTGCAAAAAAGAATCCAGCAGCATCAAGTAACCCTAAAGACTTGGCATATAGAGAAATATACGAAATGACGCTTGCGTATGAAAAAGCTAGAAATAATCCAACAAGCGCGATTGGAATTACGCGACGTTCGAACAAGTCTTCCATTGTTAAACTTTTCTTTTTAATCGTCTCATGTTCAATTGTTTTAACCGAAATCGTGCACAATAACCCTATGATCATTATGCCGCTGAGGACTAAGAAGATCGTAAGGTATGAAACGAATTGAAGGAGCGTCAATGCTAGGAATGGCCCTGCTACAACCGCTACATTCATACTCATTGCGAAATATCCAAGGCCTTCACCTCGTCGTTCTCGTGGTATGGAATCTGCAGCGATCGCACCGGCAGCTGTTGTAACGATACTAAACCACATACCATGGAAAAAACGGAGTAAGAGCAGCGGAATATACTGATCGGTTATCGGATAAAGAAACGTCGCGACTCCAAACATAGCGGCACTCGCGACAAGCATCTTTTTCTTTCCAAATCGATCTATTAATCTACCAGAAAAAGGACGAACGATAATTGCTGATAGTAGAAAGATCGTGATGATCAACCCTGCTTGAGACTCAGATCCCCCCATTGCATCTGTAACGTAAATCGGCAGTAGGGTTAGGAGTGCGTAAAAAACAACAAAAATAAATAAATTGCTCACAAAGATGTTAATGAAACTCTTTGACCATATAGGACGTTTGTTAGCCATGTGTAACCACTTCTTTCTCTGACCCAATCTTATTAAGCAGGGTCATGAATTGTTCTTGATCCTCGTTTGATAAATTCTGCAGCAGCGATTCTTCCATTTCCTGAATCGAAGCCTTGATTTCTGGAAGTTTTGATTTAGCATAATCCGTTAAGCAAACGATACGTTCACGTTTGTCTTCACCCTCAGCGCGTTCGATCCAGTTGTTGCTTTCCATTTTAGTAAGCGTTCGAGTGGTGGTGGGTGCTTCAACATTTAAGTATTTCCAGATCTCTGTTTGCTTCATAGGTCCAAACTGATCCAAGCAATAAAGAATTGCCCATTGAGATGTGTAGAGATCAAATTCGTTCAGTTTCTCATTTGCTTCTTTTATGATGAAACGCATTTTTTGGTTTAGTGAATGAAAGATGTCATTAGTTGTGATCATAGAGCCCTCCGTACATTAGTTACCTAGGTAAATAAAATCATAAACTCCAGTCTAACGGCTGAGGAGAGGAATGTAAAGAATAGTAGCTTCTAAGAATAGAGTCGAACTGAATCGATTGTTGAATTATTTCCGCGGAAATAGAGTGTTTCACTCGAATTTTTCACAAAAAAAGAAGCCAGAAGGAAATCCTCCTAGCTAAAAACTATTCGAGCTCATCTGTTAAGTTGGTAAGAGGTCTGTCAGCCGGTCCTTCGATCACTTTACCATCAACCCCGAATCGAGAGCC
The DNA here is from genome assembly GCF_056159065.1 of Anaerobacillus sp. ABA4_114. Lineage (NCBI taxonomy): Bacteria > Bacillati > Bacillota > Bacilli > Caryophanales > Bacillaceae > Anaerobacillus > Anaerobacillus sp. ABA4_114. The sequence continues at coordinate 3,834,234 of NZ_JBSWUM010000001.1, read as the reverse complement.
GTGGCAAGGGCAATCCCACGTTCGGTCTCCATCATTCCATTCGACCTCGCAATACAAATGGGTACAAGTTGTATCGACGAGGTGAACGGATCCTTCTTGATCTTTGTATGCTCCAGCCCTTCTTCCGTTGATACGGACAACGGCTCCTTCATCTTGCTTCAATTCTGAGATTTTCTTTTTTGGAACAGACAATTTCCCTTTCACAAATTGACCAGCCACGTCCGCATTTTGTACGAGGAATGTTTTGATGCTCGGATCCGCATAGAAGCGTGATGGGGAAAACAGGTCTTGATATGGATTCGTATTCCCCATTACATAGTCCTTGAACAAAAGAGCAGCCGTAGTGCCGTTCGTCATGCCCCATTTGTGAAACCCAGTAGCGATCAAGATGTTATCCTGCTTGGATGTAACAGGTCCTATGTATGGAAGCTTGTCTAGCGTATAAAAGTCCTCGGCCGACCAGCGATACAGTACATTCTTCACTCCAAGCGTTTCCTCTGCAAAGAACTTAAGCGCTTTGTAATGATCACTCAATCTGTTTCCTTGACCGGTCTTATGACTCTCACCCCCGAAGAGTACAAGCTTCTCACCATTAAAGGTATGACTTCTCATCGATCTCTTAGGGTCTTCTGCACTTAAATACATTCCACCAGGGAATTCAGATTTCGTGGATGCTGCTACAACGTAAGAAGCTTCAGCATACATGCGAGAAAAATAGAGGGCATTTCCATCATAGAAAGGGAAATGTGAGCAAGCTAGCACGTGTTTGCATGTAACGGTTGAGCCATTCTTCGTCACAACAACTGGATTCGTCCCTTTTTGAACATCGACCGCGACAGTCTTCTCATAAATCCTCCCGCCATTTTGTAGGAACGAATTGAGAAGAGGCGTTAAATAAGCAACTGGATCGAATTGAGCTTGGTTTGGCATCTTGATGCCAGCTTTTATTGGAAGGTCAAGTGGCAGGCTGTTTACGAACTCTCCATGAATGCCGAGCTGTTGGTACGCACGCATTTCATTTGTTAATTTTCTTGCGTACTCTGGGGTAGTCGCATAAAGATAAGCATCTTCCTCTGAAAATGAACAAGAAATGGAATCTTGATCAATCGTTTGTTTGATAAATTTCAATGCTTCAACATTAGCACGGTAATACAACTGTGCATTTTCTTTTCCAAAGTGATTTAGAAATTCATCGTAAATCAGGTCGTGCTGCGCTGTAATCTTTGCAGTGGTATGTCCTGTTGTTCCGTTCAATACCTGGTTTGCTTCAAGAAGTACAACGCGTAGTCCCTCTTTTGCGAGAAGATAAGCCGAAGTAATCCCTGTAATTCCACCACCAACAACGACCACATCTGTTTCTATATTCTCAGTGAGAGCAGAGAGAGGACTTTGTTGCTTCCCTACCCGCCAAATGGGTTCTGGAGACTGTGGCCACGCATTCTTATCAGTCAATTCAATAACCTCCTAACGTATTCAACGTTCCTATTTTTTCCAAGATGTTTTCATTCATTCAGAAACCAATAAAAAAAGACTTACCCCTAAATGGGATAAGCCTCGTTAGATGCATTACACAAGTTTGGTCGTCCAGTCTTCGCAATTCCAAACCTCAGTCGCAACATCTTGATAAAATTCAGGTTCGTGTGAGATTAAGATAATGCTGCCTTTATATTCTTGTAGAGCACGTTTTAATTCTGCTTTTGCTTCTACGTCAAGGTGATTTGTAGGCTCATCGAGCACGAGCAGGTTCGATTCGTTGTTCATCAGTTTGCAAAGGCGAACTTTGGCTTTTTCGCCTCCGCTCAGTACGTCTACCTTGCTTTCAATGTGTTTTGTTGTAAGTCCACACTTTGCTAACGCTGCTCGAATTTGTGCCTGGCTGTAGTGAGGGAATTCCTTCCACACTTCTTCTATACATGTATTATTGGATTTCGTTTTGATCTCTTGTTCGAAATATCCGATATAAAGGTAGTCGCCTTTTTCAACTGATCCACTTATCGGCTTAATCTCCCCAAGGATACTCCTGAGAAGAGTGGTTTTCCCAATACCGTTTGCCCCCATGAGCGCGATTTTCTGTCCACGCTCCATCGTTAAATTGAGAGGACGAGATAGAGGTTCGTCGTATCCGATTACGAGATCATTCGTTTCGAAGATCAATTTACCTGATGCTCGCGCTTGCTTAAAATTAAATTCAGGTTTTGGCTTTTCTTTTGCAAGTTCGATGACATCCATCTTATCGAGTTTTTTCTGACGCGACATCGCCATGTTCCGCGTTGCTACTCGAGCTTTGTTTCGTGCTACAAAATCTTTAAGCTGTGAAATTTCCTGCTGCTGTTTCTTATAAGCTGCTTCTAATTGCTGCTTTTTCACTTCATATACTTCAAGGAAGTTATTGTAGTCACCGACATATCTTGTTAGCTCTTGATTTTCCATGTGATAGATCAGGTTTATTACACTGTTCAGGAAAGGAATATCATGTGAAATGAGGATGAACGCATTTTCATATTCCTGCAAATAGCGCTTAAGCCAGACGATATGCTGTTCATCAAGGTAGTTTGTTGGCTCATCGAGAAGAAGGATTTCAGGCTTCTCTAGGAGAAGCTTTGCTAGAAGAACCTTCGTTCTTTGACCGCCACTTAAATCTTGAACATCCTTTTCAAGTCCAATTTCATCGAGACCAAGTCCACGCGCAATCTCCTCAACTTTTGCATCGATGACGTAGAAGTCGTTGTTTGTTAGCACATCCTGGAGAGTACCTGTTTCCTCCATAAGTTTTTCTAACTCATCAGGGGAAGCGTCTCCCATCTTTGCGAACAGTTCATTCATTTCTGCTTCATAATCGAACAGGTATTGAAACGCACCTTTTAATGCGTCGCGAATCGTCATGCCTCGTTCTAACACAGTGTGTTGATCGAGGTAGCCGACTCTTACGTTTTTGGACCATTCGACGGTCCCCTCATCAGGCTCAAGTTTACCTGTGATAATGTTCATGAATGTAGATTTACCTTCTCCATTAGCACCGATCAGTCCAATGTGTTCACCTTTTAATAGACGAAATGAAACATCATCAAAAATTGCTCGGTCACCGAATCCGTGAGTAAGGTTTTTCACGGTTAATATACTCATAGGAAACACCCTTTATTTAATGTTTAACAATCTTCATTGATTATATATGACAAAACGCTTTGATGAAAGGTGAAGGCAGGTTAAATCTTTGGTAACTTCATGAAGTTATCTAGGTTGATAGTCTTCTAAAACCTGCGCTTAGTTCTAAAGTCACGATAAAATTAAGTAACATTTACATCGTGTTTCATTCATCTTAATACGGTACGTTTAATCTAGTAGTAGCCTATAAGTGGGCTATTAAACCGGGGAGGATATTATATGACTACTGCTAGAAATCGTGTACTAACCACTGTCGTAATCATGGTCGCTCTTTCACTTGTCTTTTTGTACATGTCGATCACACCTTCAAATGCATCTGGTTCTGGAACGGCTGCATCACCGTATTCTGTAGCTCAGGGAATAGCGAATCAAGGGGAGTCAGGTGTAACGGTAGAGGGATACATCGTTGGAAAGCCTGAATCGACGACTTCTGTTTCGACAAGTAACTTTCAAGATGACTATGCGATGGCGATCGCAGATCAAGCGGGCGAATCAAACATGGACGATATGCTGTATGTCCAAATTCCATCACAGTTTAGAAGTGAATTTGGGTTGAAGAGTAACCCTGAATTAATGGGTGAGAAAATTAAAGTAACGGGTTCATTGACTGATTATTTTGCACACCCAGGTGAAAAAAGCGTTACTGCAATGGAGTTAACAAGTAGCGGTAGCGGAGGAAATGACGGAAACGGCGGTTCTGGAGGGGATTATGGTACGTACTATCAATCTGCTGAAGGAAAAACAGGAAATGCATTGAAATCAGAACTCCATATGATTATCGATGACCATACAGAGCTTTCATATAGTCAAGTGTGGGATGCGCTTCGAGTGACTGACGAAGACCCAGCTAATCCTAATAACGTTCTCTTACTATATAGCGGTTGGTCTAAGAGTAAGTATGAGAACGGAGGCAATGTCGACGATTGGAACCGTGAACACGTATGGGCGAAATCTCACGGTGATTTCGGAACTGCGATGGGACCAGGGACAGACATCCATCATCTACGTCCTACTGATGTAACCGTAAACGGTTCAAGAGGAAACCTAGACTTTGATAATGGAGGTTCAGAGAATACTGAAGCGAGAGGAAACTATTCTGACAGTGATTCATGGGAACCACGAGACAGTGTAAAAGGTGACGTAGCTAGAATGATATTTTATATGGCTGTACGTTACGAAGGAGATAGCGGAGAACTAGATCTTGAGCTTAATGATCTCGTTAACAATGGTTCTGCTCCATACATGGGGAAAGTTTCTGTATTAAAAGCATGGCATGAGATGGATCCTGTAGATGACTTTGAGAGAAACCGTAATGATGTGATTTATAATCAGTATCAGCATAATCGAAACCCTTTTATCGATCATCCTGAATGGGTTGAATCGATCTGGTAAAAGAGGACACCTGCTTTCCAAAATGGAAAGCAGGTGTTTTTACATATTCTTCATCAAGCGTTTTGCGATCTCTTCATAATGGTCCCTAGTGATTCCCGGGGCAAATTCTTCTGGTAAATCGTCTAGACTAGGGATTTTTGCACCTTGAGGTGTGCCTTCAATAACTTGTAAAGGCATGCCATTTTCAGGATTCGTGCCTTTCCAAATTTGACGAATGCCTTGATACTCTCCATCACTCCAAGTGTAAAGGACGTTATTCAACCCCCGCTCCTCAAATTTTCTAGCGTAGTCGAAACTTGAATTACTTAAGTTTGGCACTGGAAGCATCTTGGTTAAGTCGGTGCCTGTCGCGATTTCTATTGCTTTTGCATATGCGAGGACGTGCGTGCCGCCTCGAACAAGCAGATAGCCAATCATCTCTCTTGCTGTAGGGTGATCGGTCATTTCATAGACGCGCATCTTGTGCGCCCTGGCACCAATTTCGAGGAAGAAGTTATGCATTAAGTCTAAAACGAGGTTTCCGCTACTAAAAACGTAATCCCCTCGCCAGGAGTTTCCCATCGAGTCTGCGCCTAGAGCCGTTTGAGCGGTTGAAACGAATTGTGCGGTGTTTCGAACATCTTTCCCGTTTTGAAGTGGCGTGATATCCGGTGGACCAGGGAAAGAGCTTCCTTTTGTTAATAGGTTGATGGAAGTTGTAACGAGCTCAACATGACCGAATTCCTCAGCAGTAATACTTGCGACAAGGTCGTAGAAGGGTTTTAATTTTTTCTTTTGTCGAAAGTTAAAAGACTGAAACATGTAATTGTTTAGCGTTGACATCTCACCAAATTTTCCTCCCAATAAATCCTGAACCGCTGCAGCTGCGTTAGCGTCACCGTGATCAGGGATGGGAAGTTCAATCAATTGCTTATTGATTCGCTTAAACATAATTGGCCTCCCATCTTATTAGTTAGGAAACACCCAGACGATTTGTTGAATTCGAATAAAAAAAGGAGTCTGCTTTACTTGCACCACGATGTGGTCTGGCATAACGGTTTGTAAGACACCACGAAGTGATCCTCTCGTTGTTTCAACAGTCACCATGCTTCCTGTGATCGATTGGAGCGTCTCATATACATATGGATCAACGAGGCTTGTAAGAGTCGGGTATTGTTCGTTCAAACATTTCCTCTCCCTTCCAAACAGGTTCTACACTTTTCTAACTTACGCTATTGGTGGGTTGTCATAGTCCAAAATGTAAGGAGGGTAAAGAGAGCATAAAAAAATCAGCCTGATAGGCTGATTAAGGCGAGTTACGGGTTTGTTGTCCAAAGTCCTGCTGTTTTGATAAACACACGTTTGTTTAACTTCAACTGAGAAACCATAAACTCCGCCATGTCTTCAGGTTGAAGCATATGATCCTGGTTTCCATCTGTTAAATTGTTTTCAACAGCAAGGTCAGTAGAAACTGTACTTGGTGTTAAGGCACTAACGCGAATATTGTGCTTGCGCACTTCTTGTGCAAGTGATTCTGTTAGTCCGAGCAGACCAAACTTTGAAGCGCTGTAAGCACTCGTTACAGGGGCGCCTTTCTGACCAGCGGTTGAAGAAATGTTAATAATGTCGCCTGTTTCTCTCTCGATCATATCTGGTAAGACGGCGCGAGTAACGTAGTAAGCACCAAGAAGGTTAACCTGGATAATCTTTTCCCAATCAGAAACCTCAAGGTCCATGAAACCTCCAAATTTAGCAATACCAGCGTTATTGATCAGGATATCTGTTTGACCAAGTTCTTCACGAATACGAGATACGGCGGTCGTGACTTCTTCATTGGAAGAAATATCTGCAACAGCATACGCTACTTTCACACCTTTGGCTTCTATTTCTTTTGCTACGCTTTGAAGTGTTTCTTCCGTTCTTGCTATCATTCCGATATTTACGCCTTCTTCTGCTAATCTCACTGCAGCTGCTTTCCCAATTCCTCTAGCTGCTCCAGTAATAAGTGCTGTTTTGCCTTTTAGGTTTTCCAATGGAAACCCTCCTTTATTTCATTTAAAAGAATAGTTTATCTTTCTTGTTTTTAAATGGAAAGAATTTTGCTTTTGAAACAGAGCGATATGGTATGATGAAAGTACAGATTATTCAAAAATGAATTAACTTAATACAGCTATGACAAGGATTGAGACTAAAAATAGAATACTTATTCATAAACGAATAATAGGTGGGATACAATGGATGCTTGGAATGAGTACAAAGCAATTTTCCATTCACTTCAGGATGATATTTTGGTTACAGATCCAAATGGAATCATTGTAAAAGCGAGTGAAGGAACCGGGACTGTTTATGGAGTGAAGGCAAAGGACCTAATGGGCCGCTCAGTATACGAGCTTGAGAAAGAAGGGTTGTTTACCCCTCTAGCTACGCCAATGGTAGTTCGGTCGAATAAGCGAGTGACGTTTGTCCAAACGGGTCAAGATGGTCAAAAACTACTTGTTACAGGTGTGCCGGTGCATGATGAGACCGGGAAGCTGATTCGAATTGTTAGCTATTCACATGATGTTACAGAGCTTATGGAAATAAAAGCTGGAATGGAAGAAATGTCTGCTGAAGTCGAGCGGGTCCGCACCGAACTTAATTGGCTGAAGTCCCAACATACAGAAGATGGAATCGTTGGGCGTAGCGATGAAATGAGGAAGTTAGTTGCTACTGCGAAACAAATTTGTGGTGTCGATGTTAGTGTTCTACTATTAGGTGAATCAGGGGTAGGTAAATCAGAGATGGCCCGGTTCATACATAACAATAGTGAGCGGAGAGACGGATCTTTTATAGAAGTAAACTGTGGTGCGATACCTGATGCTCTTTTTGAAGCTGAGCTTTTTGGATATGAAGATGGGTCGTTTACAGGAGCTAGAAAAGGCGGTCGGATGGGATTAGCTGAGATGGCTGAAGGTGGAACGCTGTTTCTTGATGAGATCGGAGAACTATCTCTTTCAAATCAAGTGAAAGTGTTGAAACTAATCCAGGATAAATGCTTTTATCGTGTAGGAGGCAGAAAAGAAATTCATTCGGATTTCAGGCTGATTAGTGCAACAAATCGAGATTTAGAAAGTGCCGTTACAGAAAAGTTGTTCCGAGAAGACTTATATTTCCGCCTAAACGTTGTACCGATTATCATTCCACCCCTTAGAGAAAGGAAAGAAGATATCGTTCCTCTGATTCATACCTTTCTGAGCAAATTTTGCGAGGAGTATAAAAGAAAACGAGTAATGGATAAGCAGGTTTTACACGAGTTGAGTCAGCTTGATTGGAAGGGGAACGTTCGCGAATTAATGAATTTGATCGAGCGTGTTGTGGTCACCTCAAATTCATCTACTATTCACCTGGATGATTTACCAGATACGTATAGAATCCACCAAGACTCCTATTCAAAAATGAATAATACGAGTGAGAGTCTACAATCTTCGTTAGAAAAACTAGAAAAACAGAGGTTAGAGGAAGCCAAACGTAAATTTAGAACAACGACAAAAATAGCGGAAGCACTAGGGATAAGCCAACCGAGCGTGGTAAGAAAACTTAAAAAATACAGAATAAACTGATAATTGGCACGGGTCTTGCATTAAAAAGAAGCAAAGGAGTAAATCTCTTCTTGCTTCTTTTTTATTAATATGCAAGAATTTGTATTAATATAAAACAGGGGGCGTGACCAATGGAAGCAAAAGAGCAAAAAAATTATTCGTACGAGGGTACAGGGGGAAGTACCGTATCGACTCGTCCACTTAGTCATTATTTATGGTTTCTTATCCCATCACTCATCGGAGTCCTTTTATTCCTTGTTCCCGTACCATTTAATGGGAAGATAACGATCGGTGTAGGAATCATGGCGGAATCGATTCAAGCAGGTCTAGAGCCAGTACTTCCAGGATTGATGACGGCCGTTTTAGTAGTTTCTGCAATCATTCCTATTTTTGTAAAGATCTTTGAACCAAAGTCTATTATGTTAAGACCGTTTTTAAAGCAACTTTTCTATGTGAACTGGTTCTGGATTGCCACTAGAGCAATAGGGGCAATTTTTGCAGTAATGACATTATATACGTTTGGTCCTGAATTCATTATTTCTGACGTATCGGGTGGGACGATGCTATATGCACTCGTACCTGTACTCGCAGCATGGTTTCTCTTTGCTGGCTTGTTGATGCCGCTACTTCTTGAGTTTGGCTTGATGGACTTTATTGGGACGTCTCTGCAACGTGTGATGAGACCGCTATTTAAATTACCTGGCCGTTCTTCGATCGATGCACTGGCATCATGGATGGGTGCTGGCACAGTAGGCGTATTGATTACAACAAAACAATATGAAGAAGGCTATTATACAAAACGAGAAGCGGCAGTTATTGCTACAAACTTCTCTATTAATTCCATTGCATTTAGTTTAGTAGTTATTAGTTTCATAGGTCTTGAGGACATGTTTGTTCCATTTTACTTCACAGTTGTCGTTGCTGGACTTGTAGCAGCGGTTGTTTGCCCAAGAATTCCACCTCTTTCTAGAAAAGAAGATACCTATTATGAGGTAACAGGGAAGCAAATTTCTGAAGACGTTCCTGAGGGCGTTTCAAACTACAGATGGGGGTTAGAAAAGGCTCTAGAGAAAGCATCTCAAGTAAAAGGTGTAAAGGCCGTTGCTCGTCAAGGCGTTCATACCGTACTTGATATCTACTTTGCGCTTATTCCACTCGTGATGGCGCTAGGAACCATTGCATTGATCATTGCAGAATTTACGCCGTTCTTCACGTATTTAGCAATGCCGATCGTTCCAATCCTTCAATGGATGCAGATTCCTGAAGCTGCTTCTGCTGCACCAGCAATGCTCGTTGGATTCGCTGATATGTTCCTGCCAGCGGTAATCGGTACAGGAATCGAGAGTGAATTAACTCGTTTCGTGATTGCAGCTGTTTCCTTAACGCAGCTCATCTATATGTCTGAAATCGGTATATTACTAGTGAAGTCAAAAATTCCGATCTCTGTGCTAGAATTAGCGATTATTTTCATCCAAAGAACAATTATTACACTACCTATTATCGTCGTTATGGCTCATTTATTTTTCTAATTAACATCTAAGGAGGAGACAAACAATGAACGCATCATTTGAAGAAAGATACAATCGTATGTCGGAACTATTAGCACCAAGTATGGCGAAAGATCATCCTAACCTTCCTGTTGTAAAAGAAGAGGGGTGTTACTATTACGGTGCTGATGGAACAAAATATTTAGATTTCACCTCGGGTATTGCTGTTGCGAATACAGGGCATCGTCACCCAAAAGTTGTCGATGCAATCAAAAGAGGCGCGGATTCACTCATGCATGGACCGTCTGGCGTAATCATGTACGATTCGATCTTAGAACTAGCTGAACGACTGGGTGGCATCATGCCATCAAATCTAGATTGTTTCTTCTTTGCAAATAGCGGAACAGAGGCGATCGAAGGCGCGTTGAAGCTCGCAAAGTATGTTACAAAACGTCAGTACGTCGTTTCTTTCACAGGTTGTTTTCATGGACGTTCTCTCGGTGCGCTCGGTGTGAGTACGTCGAAAAGTAAATATCGAAAATTTTTACAACCGAACGGACTGACTTATCAACTTCCTTATGCAGATGTTAAAGCTTGTCCAGAAGGTCTCGATCCTGCCGAGTACTGTGTTGCAGAGCTTGAGAAAGATGTGGAGCGATTATTTGATCATCAGGTGACACCTGAAGAGGTCGCTTGTATGATCGTTGAACCTGTTTTAGGTGAAGGTGGGTACATTATTCCACCTAAAGAATGGCTGCAAAAAGTTCGTGAAATTTGTGATCGTCACGGCATCTTGCTGATATTCGATGAAGTTCAAACTGGTTTTGGGCGTACGGGGGAATGGTTTGCTGCACAAACGTTCGATGTGAATCCTGACATTATGGCCATCGCTAAAGGAATCGCATCAGGTATGCCCCTTAGTGCAACGGTGGCATCGAAAGAGTTGATGAGCCAATGGCCGATGGGAACCCATGGCACAACGTTTGGTGGGAATCCGATCGCTTGTGAAGCTGCACTCGCAACACTTGATGTAATAGAAGAGGAAAAGCTTCTGGAAAACTCAAGGCAAATGGGAGAATACGCACTAGAGGGTCTTCAAAGAATAAAATCTAAACACGAAGTAATCGGTGAAATCAGGGGTGTTGGTCTTATGATCGGGATTGAAATTATCGATCCGAAAACTGGTGCTCCAGATGGAGCAGGCATGATGCGTATCCTGGATTTATCGCTTGAAAAAGGTGTTTTGTTTTATCTATGCGGAAAGCATCAGGAAGTCATCCGTATGATTCCACCGCTCATTGTATCGAAAGAACAAATGGACGAAGGTTTACGCATTTTTGAAGAAGCTGTCATTGCGTTTGAAAATGAAGCACAGCCTGTAAGTGTATAGAAGAGTTTTGCTCCTGCCCGTTACAGTGTGGCAGGAGCTTTTATTATGTCTTCTCATATTTATTCGTCGGTATGCAACTTAATTTTAAATTTTCCGAAAACATGCTGTTCTTTAGGCTGTTTTATGGTAAGATAAGTTTTCTGTCTCTTAAAAAATATATCTCTAAAGGAGGTAACTGAATTGGATGAAAAAATTCAAAGTGCCTATCGTGAAGAGAAGCAGCAACTCAGACAAATCGCTGCGGAGATCAATCAGCAGAAAGAAAAATTGAATCGATATCCTAAGTACTCAGGGGATGATGTAACAGAGCAAGTACTCGAAAGTATTCGCGAACAAAACAGAGGATCGTTACAAATTGCCGCTAAGGAACCTTACTTTGCTCGTATGGATTTTCAAGAAGATCATAAAGATACGAAGGCTTATTACATAGGGAAGGTCGGAGTGGCAGACGATGAAACCCAGGAAACCCTCGTGGTCGATTGGAGAGCGCCTGTCGCGAGTATGTTCTACTCCTTTACCGGAGGAGAGGAAGAAGCTTACTATGATTCTCCTGACGGCATAGTGGAAGGAAATATTGAACTTAAGAGAAACATCGTCATACGAAATCAAGAGCTCCAACGAGTTGTTGATTCTTATGTAGAAGGTAGTGAAGACTTATCTGGATCTGATGAGTTTCTATTGTACAGGTTGAGTGAAGCAAAGGATAACAGGTTGCGAGATATCGTCTCAACCATCCAAGCGAAGCAAAATGATATTATCCGCGCAGAACGAACCACACCCCTCATTATTCAAGGAGTAGCAGGGAGTGGGAAAACAACGGTGGCACTTCACCGTCTCGCGTATCTTCTTTATGAATATCGTGAAACGGTCATAGCAGATCGTATGATTATATTTGCACCAAACAGAATGTTCCTCGATTATATTTCAGGCGTTCTTCCTGAACTTGGAGTAGGAGGGATCCAACAGTCTACATTTACTGATTGGGTGCTCCAGAAGCTTGAAGATACAGTAAAGTTAGAAGAGTCAGACCTTCTCCTCAGTAAGTGGTTTGAGCCTGAGGGAGAGGACCTATCTTTTGATAAGAGTGAAGGAAGATTAAAGGGATCGATCAGGTTTAAGGATTGGCTAGATTCTGCTCTTACACATTTTTCAGATTCGATAGGAACTCCTGGACCGTTTGAAGCATGGGAAGGTGCGATCATAACAGCTGAAAAGATGACACAATGGATGAAGGACCTCCATGTTTATCCCTTAGGTAAACAACGAGACATGTTGATGAATCGTATAAAACTTTGGATTAAAGACGAAGTGAAGAAACTAGAGGGAAGTCATCTTCAGAAAGAGTATCGTAAAAAAGCGAACGCAGAGCTGAAGAACTATTTTAAGCAATGGCCTAAGCATACTGCTCTCACGTTTTACAAAACGTTATTTCAGAGTAAGCCTGGTTTCACCGACAATGCCAGCAGTATTCTACCAGAGGATATTGTGAAGCAAACACAGAAGAGGCTTAGGAAAAAAGCAGTTTCGACTGAAGATCTAGCCCCTTTGCTGTACCTGCAATTTAAGTTATATGGAGTACGAGACGACGACAAATTGCAGCATGTTGTAATCGATGAAGCGCAGGATTTCTCACCGTTCCAAATTACAATCTTGCAGAAAGTTAACCGAAGTCAATCATTCACGATACTTGGAGATTTAGCACAGGGGATACACGGTTACAAGGGTATTCATCAATGGAGTGAGTTCGGTGAATTATTTAAAGGGAAAGAGCTTTATATAGAACTTGAGCAAAGTTACCGATCTACTGTGGAGATTATTGAGTATGCGAACCACATTATCTCTCATGCGAATGTACCTGTGAGACCAGCAGTACCGGTATTTCGTAGTGGTAAACGTGTCGATGAGAAAGTTATTGATGAAAATTATACGCAAGATTTAGTTCAGACAACGGTGGAGATGCAGGGCCGAGGAATAAATACGATTGCAATCGTCGGTAGAACGGATGAAGAATGTCAGGTTCTTTATAAAGCTTTAGAGAAAGCCCACGTAGAAGTAAACCTTATAACTGCGGAGAATCGTTCTTACTCTGGGGGAGTTTCGATCACCCCAATCTACCTCACAAAAGGGCTGGAATTCGATGCAGTTATACTAGCGGATGCATCAAAAGAGAACTATAAAGAGAATACGCAGGATGCAAAGCTTCTTTATGTAGGCTGTACACGTGCATTGCATGAGTTAAAGGTATTTTATAGAGGTGAATTGTCACCATTAATAAGAAAAGAGATCAGGTAAAGCGAACCTGATCTCTTTTCTATAGAATGCTTTTTACTCTACCGACCTGTCCATCTTCAAGGCGTACCTTAATGCCGTGGGGATGATTAGCGGATTTAGTAAGAATATCTTTTACAATGCCTTTTGTTAATTTACCGGTACGTTGGTCCTTCTTCAAAACAATCTCTACTTCTTTACCGGGCTCGATATTACTTCGATTCTGTCCGTTCATGTTCACTTTCCTCCTTACCATAATATCGTTGTTTATCTTCAGGAAGTGGATCTACAGTATGTTTAACGCTATATCCTTTAGAAACAGCTAGACCGAAGGCTGCAGCTATAACAATCGTCATGATAACAACGACGATAATAACCGAAATGATGACCATCCTATGGCTCCTTTTGCGTCTTTTGAATCTACTTTACCACGATTTGCGGTGAAATAGTAGAACGTAGCGAAGGTTAAACAAACGTTTGATTGAAGAAAATAGACAAGGAAAGAAGGAGAAAAATATTGTCGATATAGTTAGATAATTATGATAATATATGTAAATTATTGTCGAAACTACAAAAATTCATAGTAATATGTGCCTATTTTAAAACTGGAAACGCTTGCTTAATAAATCTTAGGTTTAAGCTGTTTACAAACCTATGAATCCCTATTATAATCCCGATTGTGCTTATGAAACGAAAACAAAACAACGGGAGGGATACATGATGCTTCATCACATCAAAACTTATCTGCTTATCACACTAGGGGCGCTCGGCGTAGCTACCCATGTGCATTTTTTCCTATCTCCAAACAGTCTCGCAACAGGGGGAGTCAGCGGTTTGTCGATCGTGATGAACCATCTTCTCCCAAACTTGTCCGTCGGTATGTTTATGATTATTTTGAACGCAGTGCTTTTGTTAGTTGGAATTCTGTTTCTCGGTCCCAAATTCGGAGTAAAAACGATTTATTCAAGCTTTGCTCTATCTTTAGCAGTATGGTTGCTTGAACGATTCATTCCAATAACGGAACCATTTAGTCAGGATATCCTGATTCAACTTATCATTGGCCAGTGTATTGCTGCTGCTGGAATGGGACTTGTTTTTCATCAAAAAGCTTCCACTGGTGGTACAGATATCATTGCGATGATCATCAACAAGTACTTTTCGATCGATGTTGGTAAAGGTGTATTGATCTCGGACATTTCAATTGCAATGCTTTCCATTTTCCTATTCGGTCCTGAAATTGGTATGTATGCGATCTTTGGTGTAATTCTGAATGGTTTCGTGATCGATTATACAATTCAAATGTTTGATGCTAAGAAAGAAATTGTGATCATTAGCAAAGAGAGTGAAGAAATCCGTACGTTCATCGTTAATGAAATCGGAAAAGGCGCGACGATTCATACGGCACGCGGTGCATTTACTTCAGATGAAAAAGAAGTGATCACGACGATCCTAGGAAGAAAAGATCTACTGAAGCTAAAGAAACATGTAGGCAGTGTTGATCATAAGGCGTTTATTACCGTCCATAGTATGAAAGAAATACTAGGACAAGACTTTAAATCTCTAGCATAAACGAAATCCCCTTTCCGGAATGGAAAGGGGATTTATTTATTTCTTAATTTTTCTCACCAAATAGATAAACGTAACTAGTGCGATTACGATCGCAAGGCCATAAGCTGTGAAAACAACTGCTGGTACATCGCCTTGATTACGAACACCGATCCCGATCAATGCCCATACGATCACAAGCGGATACACCCAATCGTTTTCGTATTTCAGGAAATAAAGCGCAAGAACTGAAGCGACGATCATTAGTAGAATAGTCCAGAATGATGCTGAAAGACCAAATCCATTCCAATCGATATACGTTAAGAAGTAGCTGATGTTTGCGATGGTGGCAACACTGATCCATCCGAGATAAACAGAGAAAGGTAAGAGGTCGAGAAACGAGGCGTCTGCCGCTTTTGCCTTCACATAAAGTCGGATGAGCGTGAGAAGTAATAAGATCATTACGAGCACGGAAGCTCCAAAATACTCATAATGCCACATGAAGATCCAGAGGCTATTCAATAGGCAGCTTAAAACAAACAGTCCACTTGTTTCTTGATAGATGGGTAAGTTGCGACGATCTTTAGGAAATTGACGAAGAATCCATAACCCTAGCAGTAGATAGATGAGGCTCCAGATGCTGAAGACATACCCTGCTGGAGTGAACAGTACGTCAAGCTTGTTTGAAATTTCTCCAGTAGTCTGTCCGTTGAGCGGTATGATATTTGCTAGTGCATTCACAGTGATAACAAGTAGGTAGGCAAGAATATTAAGGAGTAATTTTATCATCGTTGTCCTCCTAAATAGTAGTCTGTTGTTAATACTATTCCTCGAAAAAAGGACAGATAACCAATATGATAGGTTCGTGGACAAAAAGAATAATAAAAACCCCGCTTTCTTCGAAAGCGGGCGACTTTTACTTAATTATGAGGCAATACAGCGATGTCTGGCTCAGCTACCTTTACAATTTGCTTTCCGAGGTTCTTCCCTTCGAAGAGTCCGATGAAGGCTTCAGGAATGCGTTCGAATCCTTCTACGATCGTTTCTTCGTAAGTTAACTGTCCTTCTTTAACCCACTTACCAAGTGCTTCTGCACCTTCTTGGAAACGTTTTGCAAAATCATTCACAACGAACCCTTGCATAAGTGCACTCGATTTGATGAGCTTCGTCTGTACGCGTGGTCCAAGATCTTTCTCAGTTTTATTGTAAGAAGAGATTGCACCACAAACCGGAATACGGGCGAACTTATTGAGTAAACTGAACGCTGCATCTCCAATTTCGCCGCCAACGTTTTCGTAGTACACGTCGATACCATCAGGACATGCGCTTTTTAGAGCTTCATAGACGTTTGATGTCTTATAATTGATTCCTTCATCAAAGCCTAACGTATTCGTTAGATACTGTACTTTCTCATCTGAACCAGCAATTCCGACAACTCTACAGCCTTTGATCTTCGCAATCTGTCCTACGACAGAACCTACTGCTCCAGCTGCTCCAGATACGACGACGGTTTCACCTTCTTTTGGCTGACCGATGTCGAGTAAGCCGAAATAAGCAGTAAGACCAGGCATTCCAAGAACACCTAGATGGGTGCTTACAGGGGCAGCTTCGGGATCGATCTTACGTAAGTTGTCCTCTGCTGCAACAGAGTATTCCTGCCAGCCTAGATGCCCGATGACAATATCCCCTTTGTTAAACTTCTCTGACTGTGTTTCAATGACTTCTGCGATCACGCCACCATCGATCGGTTCATCAAGTTGAAAAGGTGCGACGTAAGATTTAGCATCCGTCATCCTTCCTCTCATATATGGGTCAACAGTTAGATAAAGGGTCTTTAAGAGTACTTCTCCAGTGTTCGGTGATGGAACCTCTGTTTCTACGAAGTTAAAATGCTCATCAGATGGCATACCTTCAGGTCGTTTCGCTAGTTGAATTTGCTTTTGTGTCGCCATTAGTCATCCCTCCAAAAATTGATTGAATGGTCATTCATTATTCTATTTGAACGTTACCACATCGTTGGATCGTAATACAACGATTTTGCTTTCGTTGTGTTATGGAGGCTGTTTATGAATGGAAAGCTTCACATCATATGGGGTAAGCTAGTAAATAGAGCAGGAGGAGATCTCATGAGTAACAGTAACGGTTGGATCATGAAGCAAACCTGGGGCGACCTACTATTTCTTCATTGGCCAGTGGACCCATCTTGGTTAAAGACACTCCTTCCAGAGGAATTGGATGTAGATACATTTGACGGTGAAGCGTGGATTGGAATTGTCCCGTTTGAAATGAGTGGAATTCGATTTAGAGGAATGCCTTCTGTACCTTTTGCTTCAACATTACTCGAATTAAATGTAAGAACGTATGTTAAGTTTGGTGACAAAAGAGGGGTACACTTCTTTAGCCTTGATGCTAATCACAATTTAGGAGTGTGGATCGCCAGAAATTTTTTTCGTCTGCCATATTTTCGTGCGCGTTTAACGAAGAGTGAGCGTGATGGAACGTTTTACTTTAATGGTGTTCGTACACATAGAGGCGTCAAACAAAGTAAGTTTCAGGTCAGCTACCGTCCTATAGGTGAACCGTATCAATCAGAAAAGGAAAATCTTGATTTTTGGTTAACGGAAAGAGAGCGTCTCTTCGTGGTTCATAATGGCAACGTCTTTCAGGGTGATATCAAGCATGAAAAGTGGCCGTTGCAAAAAGCAGCGTTCACGATTTTAGAAGATACGCTTTCTGATGATTATTTCTTTAAGGAAGAAAGAGTACTCGCTCACTTTTCTAAGACTGTTACAACACATTTATGGCCGTTCAAAAAGGTTTCAGATACGTAAAATCCCCCTTCGTGTGAGGGGGATCTTTTTATGATTCGTATGAATGTTTCCGCTGAAGCCCGCCTGGCTGTATGCGACGAAACAGTTTCGTTCTAGAAAGCGTGAAGATCAATAGTGCTACCCATATTAATGTGAAGCTTACTGCATGGTGAGAAGTAAATGATTCTCCGTATAAGAAGATTCCTTGAATAAGCATCAGTGTTGGGGCGATGTATTGAAGAAAGCCAATCATCGAAAGAGAGATGCGGTTTGCCCCAGTAGCAAATAATAAGAGCGGTATCGCAGTAACGACCCCGGCACCTAGAAGTAAAAGCATTGTTGTCGTGTTACTTGCATAGAAAGCTTCTGGCAAGCTGTTATAAGTAAAAACGAGGTAACCGATCGCAAAAGGTGTGATCAACAATGTTTCGATGGTGAGCCCTATCATGGCTCCAAGTCTAGCCGTTTTCTTCAAAAGTCCGTAAAGACCAAAACTCACCGCCAGGATCAACGAGACCCACGGTATTTCTCCAAATTGAAAAACAAGATTTAATACCCCTATTGTAGCAAGTAGAACGGAGATGAACTGCCAGAATGACAGGCGTTCTTTTAGAAATAAGATGCCTAAAAGTACACTTATCAAAGGATTGATATAGTATCCAAGGCTAGTTTGAATCACATGATCGTGGTTTACCGCCCATATGAATGCAAACCAATTTATCGAGATAAAGAGGGATGCAAACGTGATCGATGTCATCTTTTTGGGTTGTTTTATGATTGTAATGAGGTCTTTCCATAAAGTAGAGCCTTTTCCTAACATAAGCAAAATAACGATCATGAATGCAAATGACCAAATGATGCGATGGGCGAGTACAACTTCAGAAGGTACCTCAGAAACAAGCTTCCAATATAGAGGGAGAATTCCCCAAAGAAGATATGCGCCGGCACCACTCATGATACCTATCGCTTGTTCTTTATTAAAATCAGACTTCATAGCTTCCCCCACTTCCCTTGATTGATTTAGTTTATATCTATTTCCATATGATTACAACGAAAAGAAACTGGAAGGCTTGCATATATATGAGGTGGATGGGGAGGGGATCGAGTGTATAGGAATAGGATGTTAATCGACCAACAGGTAGGAGACGTGACAGGTGATGGGTATCCAGATGTCGTGAGTCTGACGGGATCAAAACCTTATCCGGATTCTCCGTTAATCGATCAGGTGGTGCTCTCGATTAAAGATGGGCAAACATCCAATGAAGTCTCGTTTTCGTTACCTGGGAGTAGTGGGTATAACCCAACTTTATACCTTGGCAGATTCACTGATAAGAATGTAAAAGAAATACTCGTAAGAACGGATTCAGGTGGAAGCGGAGGAATTACGTACGATTTTCTTTACTCCTATTACCAGCAGAATTTAAGATTGCTATTTGATAATGAAAGTTTTACGAATGCTTTCACTTACAAAGTAAACTATTTAGACTACTATCAAGCGGAAATTAGAAATGAAACGTTAGATAAGACGTATATCGTAAGCTTATTGTATAAAGGTCAGGAGTATCTAGCAGAAATTTATAATTCGGATGGGAAGTTAAAAGAACCGATCAGTGGGTATGTTAATCCACCTGGTGGTGTGTATCCGATCGATTACCAAAGGGATGGCATCGATGAATTGCTCGTCTATCAACGAGTTGTTGGAAGGTATAACGCGGATGGGTTAGGGGTTCTCTCCACCCCGCTCCAATGGCGGAGTGATCAATTTGTACCTATGTATCAAACCCTTTGTATCTATTAGTATGTAAAACGGGGGAAGTCCCCCGTTTTGTTCTATTCTTGCTCTAGGCGACTTCTAAGAATGTGCTTCTTGTACTTCTCGATCTTACGTCCTTCGATGTAACGTACATCTTGCTTTTTAAGTTGTTCAACGTACCAACCTTTGCTATCGATATGCATGTGAAACATCCTTTCTCTATATAATATTTCGTTTAAGGAGTCATTTTCAAATCCCAATCGATGACTATGGTAACATCATGTGTTTTATCTGAAAAGGGATTTTTAGAAATTCGATTCGAGAAATTTATAACGCATTACTCATGACAAAACGTCTGAAAAAATAGATAATGAATGAAAGGAGGAATGGATCTTGGATATAGCCTGGCTCATAGCGGAGGATAAAATCAGAACTGCTATCAAGAATGGGGAGTTTAACGATTTACCCGGAAAAGGGAAGCGGCAGAAGCTTGAGGATCTATCCAGTATTCCTGAGGAGTTACGAATTGCATACAAAATACTAAAAAACAGTGGCTATCTTCCTGAGGAAACACAATTAAAGAAGGAGCTTTTAACATTAGAAGAAATTCTAGAAAATTGTAATGATGAGGAAGACAGGTTGCATATAAAGCAAAAGATCTCTGCAAAACAACTGAAATATGATCAGCTCATGACGGAAAGGTTATCGAAGCAAGCACCAGAATACCAGGAAAAAATAAGAAGAAGACTAACATGATGAACACTTATCGCAGCGCATGATAAGTGTATTTTTTTATCAAAAAGGGGGTTGAGATATGGATGGATCAATAAAGGTGAATGAGCTCGTAAAAACATATAAAGGAGAGGTTAAAGCTGTACAAGGTGTAAGCTTTGAAGTAAAAGAAGGGGAGTTCTTTGCTTTTCTTGGGCCGAATGGTGCAGGGAAATCGACGACTGTTCAAATCCTTACAACATTAGTTAAGCCAACAGAAGGCGAAATTCTCGTTGGAGGTATAAATGTTAAAGAGAATCCTGAGAGTGTGAGAAGGAACATCGGTGTTGCGCTTCAGGAAACAGGGATCGACTCGGTTTTGACTGGTCGTGAACTAATTGAAATGCAAGCAAGATTATTCGGCTTTTCGAAGAAAGAAGCAAAGGCAAGGGCAGTTGAGTTGTTAAACCTCGTTGACTTAACTGGGGATGCAGACCGTCCTTCAGGAAAGTATTCTGGAGGTATGCGCAGAAGGTTAGATCTTGCGATGACGCTCGTTCATAATCCGAAAATTTTATTTTTAGATGAGCCAACAACAGGTTTAGATCCAATGAACCGACAGGCGATCTGGAAAGAGATCAAACGATTGAACAAAGAGGAAGGTACAACGATTTTCCTAACGACACAATACCTTGAAGAAGCCGATCAGTTAGCAGATCGAATCAGTATTATCAATGAGGGGAAGATCGTGGCCTCAGGAAGTGCTGAAGAATTGAAAAGAACGCTTGGGTTCGATGCGATCCAGCTGACATTTGAAAACCTTGAGGAAGCAGATCATGCGAGCAAGGTTTTAGATGGACTCGGTGAAAACATAGAGCAAACGAAACATGAAGTAACGATCTATACAGAAAACGGCACGAAACTCCTTTCTGAACTTGTAAGGAATTTAGATGAAGAAAATCTGTCTCCGAAAACCCTCAATGTAAAGCCTCCATCTTTAGATGACGTATTTATCAATGTCACGCATAAGAAAAAGGAGAGGGTGTGAAAATGAAGAGTTCTTTCTTCCTGGACACGTTGATCTACTCCAAGAGAAGTATCATTACAATACTTAGAAATCCTTTCATATTTATTCCGAACCTATTTATTAGTCTTTTTTTCTTGTTGGTATATGAAGGTGGGCTTAGTGGGATTTCAGAGCTTCCAGCATTTGAAGGAGCTAATTACTTAGCTTTCATACTTCCTGTGTCGATTGTCTCTGCTGCGATCGGGGGTGCCGGTGGTGCTGGACAGGCGTTAGTGAATGATCTCGAGACAGGTTTTTTCTCGAGGCTGCTGTTAACTCCGTCTTCTCGACTTGCAATCGTACTTGGTCCGATCATAGCTGGTATGCTTCAGCTCTTGGTTCAAACCATCCTGATTCTAATCATCGCCTATTTCCTTGGTCTTGAAATAGCTGCGGGATTTGGTGGAATCTTGATTGTGTTATTGCTAACGCTCGGATGGGGGCTGGCTTTTGCTGGTTATTCTGTTGGAATAGCACTACGAACGAAGAATGCTCAGTCGGCTCAGGCCGGGACCTTCATCTTTTTCCCTCTTATCTTCCTAAGTACCACATTCGTTCCATACGAACTTATTGAAGCAAATTGGTTAAAGATCGCGACCATCATAAACCCTACAACGTATTTATTTGAGGCGATGCGCTCTGTTTTTATTGACGGATGGGAATTCTGGCCCCTCGCTAAAGGATTCCTTGTCATCGCGTTGCTATGCGCAGTAACCATTACATTTTCCGCCATCAGTGCCTCGAAAGCTGTTAGTGCAGATTAATCAAAAAAGAACCCGCCGTATGCGGTTTAAAGCTTGTAGAGGAACGAACCGGGGTTTCTATACAAGCTGACACTCATCCAGGTTGGATGAGTGTTTTTTTAAAGGGTACTCGGTGTTCAAAAAGAGTAGTTGATTCTTTCCTTTCCAAATAACGTTGATGGATAAAAAGAAGGTCAGAATTGCCATATTCGACTGTTAAACTATTGGGACGGAGTGTTGACTTTGGATTTATTCCTTCAAGTAGGAGAGACGATCGCGGACTCCTGCGGTCGTACGGGCGGCCGAGACCGGGGTGCGGGTTTCACCTCGGGCTTGGACGTTCGTCCGCGGAAAGCATGCGATCGTCATCGACTACGGCATAGGGAGCACTGAATAACGACATAGGTTTCTCGACAAGCTGAGAACTCGCAGTATGCGGGTTCAAATTAACCTTTGAGCCTAGCCTTAATAATAAATCGGCTTGAAGGAATATCAAGATAGCCTTCTTCTTGAATCTTCAGGTGTATCTTAAGTAGCGCATCTCGATAACGTTCTACTGAGAAATCTGGTATTTGCCACGGTATGGCTTTTAAATAATAGATAATCGCCCCTACATCATAAAAGCGTGTTTCTGGAAATGCTTCCTGACCGAACACTTCGAATCCTGCATCCTCTAATTCGTTCACTGCATAAGCGAGGTTCCAATGCTCAAATTCTGTTTCAGTGGATGCTCCAAGAAGTCGATTGAGTTCAAGCATGTCGGAGCCTCCTACCTGCTGTGTGATAAACTTTCCATCTGAAGTCAGAATTCTTTTTAATTCAGTAGGAGAATAAGCCTCATGTTTATTCATGATGAACTCAAATTGGTCATCCGAGAAAGGAAGATGATCATCCTCTTCGAATGCATGAACAGACACCCCTAGTGGTTCCAAGCGGTTCTTAGCAATCGGAACATTTGGAGGATATCCTTCAGTTGCAGCTAGCATTTCTGGGAAAGGTTGAAGCTTCTCTAGAAATTCTCCGCCACCTGTACCCATATCTAAAACACTCCTTGCATTCTTAAATATGGGTAGAACCTCTGAAGTATAGCACCACGGCAAGCGCTCACTATGAATACGTCCTGTATCCTGAATATAAGAAAAGTCCCAACCTGAAAATGGCTTTTCAATCTCGCTCAAGTAAAAAGTAAACAAATCATTCGTCATGATGTACCTCCCATTTATTTCCTCACCATAATTGTATCAGAGTTTATCTGCATATAGATTTAGAATCGTGTTGATTAGGGTAAAACAAGATATGGAACTGTTTAAGTGGAGAAAAAGGACGTGACGATAATGAACAATCAAATGATGTATGACTTAGTTGGAATAGGAATCGGACCATTCAATCTCGGAATGGCGGCGCTCGCTGAGGATTTAGACATAGAAGCGATTTATTTTGATCAGAAAGAAGAGTTTAATTGGCATCCAGGTATGTTGATTGAGGGAGCAGATTTACAGGTGCCATTTTTAGCGGACCTTGTAACGATTGCTAACCCAAAGAGTCCATACACGTTTATTAATTATTTGCATGAGAACGACAGACTTTATCAATTTTATTTTTTTAATAAACTCGATATCCCGAGAAAGGAATACAATGCATATACGCGGTGGGTGGCTTCAAAACTTTCTAACTGTCAATTTGGGAAGAAAGTAATCGATGTAACGTATCATAAAGAAGAGCGATACTATGAAGTGATCATTGAAGATAATAAAAGATCTGAGACTCATAAAGTGAAAGCAAAACACGTTGTGTTAGGTACAGGCAGTCTACCAAATGTTCCAGAAGGTTTTGATAAGTATCCGATAGAAGACGTGCTCCATTCAAATCATTATCTCTATCATGAGAAACAGTTAAAGCAGTCTGATTCTGTCACTGTGATCGGCTCTGGGCAAAGCGCAGCAGAACTTTTTTATGATCTACTGAACGACCAGAGGCACTATAAGTACAAGTTGAATTGGTTTACAAGGTCAGCTGGGTTCTTCCAATTAGAGTCGGCGAAGCTAGGTCAGGAAGTTTTCTCTCCAGACTATATTTCTTACTTTCATCGACTTTCATACGAGGAGCGAGAAGAGGCGCTCTCAACGTTAGGTCCTTTAAGAAAAGGAATCGATCCAGAAACCTTGAAAGCCATTTACGATTTGCTCTACCATCGATCAGCTGAAGGGAATTACCCTGAAGCCACGATACAGCCGATGACAGAGGTGAACGGTGTTGAGAAAGTGGACGGCGTATACCGATTAGCATGTAGACAGTGGCAAGAAGACCATTCGTTTACGGTAGATTCTGAGAAGGTGTTGTTAGCTACAGGTTACAAGCCTCATTTTCCTGAATGGTTTACGAGAATGCACGATGAAATTGAGTGGGAGGATGAAAAGAGGTATAAAGTCACATTAAACCAGCAACTCGTTTTCAAAGATGGGAGAGAAAACCATTTCTTTACCCTCACAAATCTTGAACATTCTCACGGTGCGGGGGCAACAAACCTTGCGCTATCTGTAGAAAGAAATAAACGGATATTGAACACTGTAGCAGGGGAAGAAATTTTTCCAATCAAGACAAACACGGTGTTTCAGCAGTTTTCAAGTAAACAGATGTAATATAAAAAAAGCTGAAGAGTGTGCTCTTCAGCTTTTGATCTTTTCATTGATCCTCTTAAGTTCGTATCCTTCATTTTTCATGACGGCTCGGATTCCTTGTCTAAACGTTGCATAGGTAGGGATAGACGAATCTAAGTCAAGATCGATTAGCCATCTTACAATTCGTGATGTAATCCCCACATAAACCACTTGAATCCCCATCAGACTAAGAGACTTTGTCATCGTTTCAATTATTATATTGGCTGAACGATCTGTGAGATTTGTTAATCCAGAAAAGTCGATCAGAACATAATCTGTCTTCGTTTTAGCGCAATAGCTGAGTACATTTCTAATCAATTTTTCTGAACGGTTTACAGTCAGCGTGCCGATCAATGGAAGCAGAATAGCATTCTCAAGAACAGTAGGAAGGATAGTATTCGAATACTCCTCCACAAGTTTCCTGTTTTCATCGATCTCTTTTTCCTTTTCAGTTACATCTCGCCAGACAAGTATGTATCCCACTTTTTCGCCGTCTTCGTTTCTATATTCTGAAATAACGATATTGGCAGCAAACTTATTGAAAAGAGTGATCGTACTTTGATAAGGCAAATGATGTAATAGAATATTTTTTTGATGGGCAGGATTCTTATGAAAGTCATGTATGCTTCTTCCGATTAATTGTGAAGGTGAATCAACGGGAAGATAATCGATGATCGATTGCAAAAGATCTTCAGCCTGCTCATTATACCAAGCGATGGTAAAACTTGTATCACATACAAAGATATTGTCACCAATACTATTTAGCACTCTGATCGTTTCATTATTTTCAAAAAACGAGTTACTTGTCACAATCCGCTTCCTCCGACTTATTCGATTTTAAATCTACTAGTATTATAGAGTAAGAAGCGATGATTGAACATTAATAACGTATTGAAAAAGACTCTTCCTCATGCTTTACTTCCTCTTCATTCGCATTGATCTTATCTACAGAAGAAAAAGCGCTGCCTTTTTCAATCGAAGAAATAAATTGCTTAATCTGTGTTTCATCTCCCTGAGCTTCGATCTCTACAGAACCATCCGTGTTATTTTTCACATAGCCACTTAGATTGTATTTTGCTGCTTTTTGCTGTGTGAATGCTCTGAATCCAACACCTTGAACCCGCCCGCTTACGATAAGGTGATAACGTTTCATGATATTCATCCTTTCAAAGATCTGTTTTATAGTCATTTACCTGTTTTAGGACTGTTTAAACGGACCTCTCTTTTCCGATTAATCATGGCAAATGGCAAGTATAAAAGGTGAAACAATGAAATGGCGATCACTTCTAACGTTACTAAATACCATGGCCAATTGCCTAGGTAGGCATAGATGGTATTGCTCATCGGCTTCTCCATTAGAAACATATAATTCGAGTCAATAAGAAAGTTTAGTAGGAAAATAAACGCTGTATACACATTGAGAAAGATAAATGCTCTCCAAATGGAAGAATAAAATGGTTTGTATCCTTCAACCACGATCATAAACCACGCTGTAAGAACGATTCCGCCATGGGCAACAAAAAAGTGATAGAAACGAAAATGCGGATAGGCATAAATAAGTTCAGGTGTAACCATTGCGAGAAGCGCACTGCTCGAACCTACGAAATACGTTATCTCAAACAGAAACTGCCGTTTTAAAAGTAACAAAAACAAAGCGAGAAATAGGGAGATGCTGCTTAATTGCAGTGGGAGCGTTGTCGTGACATGCCATTCATCGTGATAACTAAACCAAGCATGAAAGCTCGTTTCTGACAGGAATAATAAAAAGATCAAAATAAAGCGAAACGCTATGTTATATCGTTTTGTTCGTAGCGTTTTTCTGAATAGGTAGGTAAGGACTAGCAATCCCGTTAAGGTGACTAGTACAAGTAGGTGAGGTAGTGAGAAGAGTGAAAAGGTCTCATTTACCGACCAGGTTAAATAATTCTGCAAAATGACTCCTCCTTTTTAAGCAAAACAGTGTAAAAGGAACTGTGTAATCGTTAAAATAAATATGTGCGAAAGAAAGGAGAATGATATGAAGAGGATACTTGTATTAGACGGCAGTCAAAGACCCGATGGAAACACAGAAACTTTAACAAACCATGTACTGGATGACATCGACCATGCAAAGGTTTATTTAAGGCAATTATCCATCCGCCCCATTCATGACCAACGTCATGCAGAAGGTGGTTTCACACGCGTATACGATGATCACGATAACTTGATTGAGGAGATTATCAACAGCGATATTCTCGTTTTCTCCACGCCAATTTATTGGTACGGCATGTCAGGGACGATGAAGAATATGGTCGATCGATTTTCGCAGGCAATGCGCGATGAACGGTTTGATTTAAAGAGTAAGCTAGCAGGTAAAGAAGTGTATGTGGTGTCATGTGGCGGCGACAATCCAAGAATCAAAGGATTGCCTCTTATTCAGCAATTTCAATACATATGCGACTTTCTCGGAATGAAAATGGTCGATTACATCATCGGTCAAGCTGTTAAGCCTGGTGAGATAGAGGAAGACCACAGAGCGCTCTCAGATGCGAAGTCATTGAATGCATCTATAAAAGAAAGACTTAAGTAAGTCTGCTAAAAAGCTTTCGAGAAAACAATCTCGAAAGCTTTTTTCCTATTCTTATTGAATTGTTTTCAAGGCTTGTTTAACAGATGGAAAGCTTTGAATCGATGACAATGTTAAATCCGAACGTACACTTTCAAGAACAAATTCTGGCCGAACCCCAGACATCATTAGCGTAGCTCCCATTAATTTGATGAGCTGATCGAGTTGATATATGCCGTTGTGAAGTTGAGTTGTAAAGTGACTCACTCCAGAAAGGTCTAGGATCAAATACTGATCACCGCTTCTTTGAATGTGTCTACTCACGTTGTGATGCAGAAGCTCTAGTCGCTCATCATCGATTTCACCGACTAGTGGTACGATCGAAACACCTCTATCGATCGGAACGATCGGAGTAGATAGCGCTTTTACTTGTTGTAAATAATGATTGGAACGTTCTTCCGCATATTTACGTTTCGTTACGTCCTGTTGGACACCTACAAAATAGGACTGCTTTTCACTTTCAATGTAAACGGGGAAAATTTGCAGCTCGTTCCAAAATGGTTCTCCGTTTTTACGATAGTTTTTTACTTCCACTTTCATTTTTTCTCTCTTCTGAATGGCAGACTTAATCTGATTTAATACGGTTCTGTCCGTGTCTTCGCCCTGAAGGAACCGGCAATTAAACCCGATGACCTCTTCTGCTGTGTATCCGCTCAATTGCTCAAAGCCTTTATTCGTATATATGATGGGGTTGTCAGGTAGTTCAGGGTCTGTGATGACGACTCCTGTATCGACGTACTCAATCGCAGTTCTGATGAATTCATTTTTCTTCATTCGTTTGATTTGTTCTTTATTAGCTCTCATTTTGTTCGCCCCGTGTCTGTCTTTCCCTCATTCAAATCATCACCTTTTATACTAATTGTTACTACTAGTATAAATCTCAAACTCATAAAAACCAATAATTAACCAATTATTAATAGGATTTATGCTTAGAATTAAGAGAGTAACTGACATAATTGGAAGGGGACAAGCCTCTAAAAAAGTTAGATGTTCATGCTATAATAATAGTATTTAAATCGACATAGGAGAGGGGGATAAGCAGTGGATGCACTAGATGTCATGGGCAATAAAGAGAACGTGTTTCCATATTTTCAACCGATCATCAGCGCTGATAAAAAACAAATTATTGGATATGAAGTATTGGGAAGAATCCAAACAGAAAAAGGTGCTGAAGACCTTAGTTTCTTCTTTGAAGATACTTCGATACCAGAAGAGTACATATTGGAAATCGATACGATCGTTCGAGATTTAGCGATCGAGTATTACAGTAATTATGGGACAGGTGAATGTTTGTTTTTTAACTGTAATGCCAGTCATTTGTTGTTTGATCGTGGAGAGACGATCACTTCATCATTAGAGGGATATGCTAATCTCGGAATTCCATATGAGCGAATCGCGTTAGAGGTGTCTGATTATGATGTGGATGAAAGTGATTTAAAGAAGCTTCAACATCTTCTAACTTATTATAGAAGTCTCGGAGTGCAAATAGCTGTTAGCCATTCTGGAAATAAGATGAGCAATATCGAAAAGATTGCGATTTTAAATCCAAATATTATTAAAGTAAATCTTTTTAGTCTTAAAGATAAAGGCATGCCTCAAGAATATCGAGATGTGCTTTACGCATTGTCGATGCTTGGACGTAAAATTGGTGCCACCTTACTGTTTGAAGGAATCGAAGGACATGGTCAGATGAAGTATGCTTGGGAAAACGGTGGTCGCTATTATCAAGGTGATTACATTAAAGAACCAGGTCCAGAATTTTTAGAAAGAGATCAATTCAAACCACTGCTTTCTAAGGAGTTTCATCAGTTTATCAATCATGAACAAAATCGGCTTCTATCGCTTTATCATTTATCCAAAAGGTTTAATGAGCATCTACAAAAACAGGTTAAAATGATGAAGCAAAACGATTGGGATGACATTGTCTCACAAGCTTCAAGATCCTTGAACGACGCTTGCTTTAGAGGTTATATATGCAATGAGGATGGGAATCAGGTGTCCTCGAACTACTACCGTAACGATGATGGGAGCTGGGAACTTCAACCAGAGTATGTGGGAAACAACTGGAGTTGGAGACCGTATTTCTTAGAAAACATTATGAGAATGAAACATGAAGGGATAGGGAACCTCTCAGATATGTACAGTGATATCGAAACAAATGAATTGATAAGGACATATTCGTACCCTATTAACGAGACGCATTATTTGTTTCTTGATATTCCATATTTGTATTTGTACGATCGAGACCATCATTGAGATTTTAAAAATCACTAGGAGGGTTCAGAGATGTTAAAGAAAACGACCGTTAACACAACACAGCGAGACGAAATGATCGATATTACGTCAACTGTACAGAACGCCATTGAAGAAGAAGGGATCAAAAATGGAATGGTAGTGGTGTATTCAGCGCACACTACGGCTGGAATAACGATTAATGAAAATGCAGATCCTGACGTCAAACATGACATGTTGATGAGGCTCGATGAAGTATATCCATGGGAACATCCGAAATATCGGCATGCAGAAGGAAATTCTGCTTCTCATTTGAAGACGAGTACTGTAGGAGCTTCACAAACGATTTTAATTCAAGACGGAAAAATGATTCTTGGTACATGGCAGGGGATTTATTTTTGTGAATTTGATGGCCCAAGAAACCGTACTGTGTACATCAAAACGATGGAGGGATAAGTATGATTCGAGTATTGTTTGTCTGTCTCGGTAATATTTGCAGATCTCCAATGGCTGAAGCGGTCTTTCGAGATAAGGTTGCACATGCTGGTCTTTCAGATATGATTAGCGTCGACTCGGCAGGTACTGGTGATTGGCACATCGGAGAGCCTCCGCACGAAGGGACTGCAGACCTTTTAAATAAAAAGAACATTCGTATCGATGGGATGCAGGCACGTCAAGTCAAAAAGAGTGATCTAGAGGAATTCCAATATATTGTCGCGATGGATGCAGGAAATTTAGGTGAATTGCATAAATTGGCGGGTCTAACGAATACGAGTTCAATCTCTAGGCTGATGGACTACGTAGAAGATTTTGAAATTGAAGATGTTCCTGATCCGTATTTCACAGGTAATTTTGATGAGGTTTATGAGATGGTAGAAAAGGGCTGCGATCAGTTACTTCAACACATTAGAGAAGAAAGCGGGCTATGATTTCTCAAGTGCGGTCCGCCCTTCAAGCTTATGGAGACGTTGGGAAGGTCGATCAGTGGGATCGTGTTACAGGTGGCTCCATCAACCATACGTTTTATGCAAAAACGAGTGAAAGGGACTATTTTGTTAAGTACAACCCTTCAGCTGGTCACGAGTTTTTTCAGGCAGAAGTAAATGGGCTTACACTTTTAGGAGAAAATGGGGTCCCTGTACCTAAACCTCTTTATCATCATGATGGTGGAGTAGGAAATAACGTCCTTTTATTAGAATGGATTCCTCCCTTTGAAAACGATGAAGCTGATAAAGAACTAGGTAGTGTCGTTGCGAATATGCATGCCCACTATAGTAAAAAGGCGGGTTTAGAACATAATAACTTTATAGGGGAACTCCCACAAACAAACGAACGGAATGATTGGGTACAGTTTTATCGTGATCAACGGATAGGCTTCTTACAATCCTTAGCTGAAGAAAAAGGAGTCCTCACGAAAGAACGTAATCGACTTCTGACGAAGCTTAGAGACAATCTTCACTCTATCCTGAACCATACTCCAAAAAACTCATTGCTGCATGGTGACCTTTGGGGAGGAAACTGGATAAGTAGTAAAGAAGGACCTTTCTTGATAGATCCTGCGGTATACTATGGCGATCGGGAAGTGGATATCGCATTTACATATTTATTCGGAGGGTACTCAGAAGCTTTCTATAGAAGATATGAAGAAGAATACCCATTAGAGGATGGATACAAAGATCGTTTTCCGATTTATCAGCTTTATTATCTTCTTGTTCATCTTGTGATATTTGGGGAAAGCTATGGAAGTGCGGTAGACCGAATTCTTCGCCGCTACACCACTGCTCGTTAGGTTTGAGCGCACCTATTATAGGGAAAATAATCGCAACTTTGTGAAATTAAAGGAGGCAATTTTCAATGAATGAGACATATCAGAAGAAGAGTGAAAATAAACTTTTTAAAGCTGTCCTAATCGGTGGTCTAGCGGGGGCTCTTATTTCTCTTTTAGATCGAGGGACAAGGCAATCGATCAAAGAAGGATCGAAGCGTACTGGAGAGGTTCTTCGAGAAGTTAAGAACAACCCTTCTTATTATTCGAATAAGGTAAGACAAACGGTTGAAGATGCTGGTGATTTGATGAAAGAGGTCCAGGATGACATCACGACACTTTCTAAGAAGTTCAGCGGTTTAAAAGAAAGCTCGGTCGAAGCACTTAACATTGTGAAAGAAACACAAAAAGATATTAAAGAAATTGGTTCTAGGGTTGTAGAAGCAGGTGAAGAATTAACGAAAGACCATAACCGCGAGATCACGCACTAGATTACTTCAGGAGGGTATATGGTGAACTTATCTCTAGTTAGTTTTAGTAAGCAGCTTTTCTCGAGTATAAAGGAACATCAGGTGACAGATTTAGCTGCGCAGCTCGCGTACTATTTCTTACTGTCGCTTTTTCCTTTCCTCATTTTCGCCATTACCCTTCTGGCTCATTTTGATTTCTCTAAGGATCAAATTCTTGATTTGATTTCTCAATATGCTCCATCAGAGTCTCTTATTACGATACAAGAAAATCTCATTCTTGAGGACGGCGCACGAAAGGGATTACTTTCGTTTGGAATTATCGCTACGATTTGGTCAGCTTCAAATGCCATCAATGCCATAATTAAGTCACTCAACCGAGCTTATAACGTGGATGAAAGCAGAAATTTCCTTCTTGCAAGAGGGCTGTCGATTTTATTGTCACTAGCAATGATCTTCGTCATCGTCGTTGCATTGATATTGCCTGTTTTTGGAGAAATGCTATGGCGATTTTTCGTTGATTTCTTTATGATTCCAGAGACCTTTAGCTTTATGTTTTCACTGATTCGCTGGTTGTTGAGTCTCACGATCATGATCATCGTTTTTATGTTTATTTACTATTACGCACCTAATAAGCGTTTGCACTATAAAGATGTGATCATAGGTTCAATTACAGCCTCGGTGTTATGGCAGTCCGTTTCTTTTGGTTTTTCATATTACATAAATAACTTTGGGAACTACTCTGCAACTTACGGTAGTTTAGGTGGCGTAATCGCATTGATGCTATGGTTTTACTTAACTGGCCTCGTCATTGTTGTAGGAGGAGAAATAAACGCCACTTCCAACTACTTCAGGAGGAATAAGTCTACATAAATAAAAACAGCAGTCTTGGACTGCTGTTTTTACTTATTATTTTAATAAACGTAAGCCGTTCAATATAACGAGGATGGTGCTTCCTTCATGACCTAGCACACCTAGAGGCAGCGTTAGGAACTGGAAGAAGTTAGATAAGATCAATACGAGAATTACTGCAATAGAAAAGGTGACATTTTGTTTTACGATACCATTCAATCGATTTGATAAGCTCACTGCACGAGTTAGTTTAGACAGGTCGTTCTTCATCAGTACAACATCAGCTGTGTCTAATGCCACATCAGTCCCCTGACCCATAGCGATTCCAACATCAGCTGTAGCAAGAGCTGGTGCATCGTTGATGCCGTCTCCAATCATTCCAACAGAGCCGCATTCTTCTTTTAACTGTTTGATCCTTGTTACTTTATCTTCAGGTAAACAGTTTGCATAGTATTTTTCAATTCCTACTTCATTGGCGATCGCTCTAGCCGTTTCTTCACTGTCTCCAGTAATCATGACAGGTTCGATGCCTAGTTTCTTTAATTCTCTCACAAGCTTAGAGGATTCTGCTCTTACTTGATCCTTTAGCGCGATCATTCCAGCAATACCTGCTTCATCAGCTGCAAGTACGATCGTCTTACCTTCTTGTTGAAGTTGCTTGTAACGTTGTTCAAAACGATCAAAACCAATTACATCTGAGAAAAATTCACGTTTACCGACTTTCCACTGTACTCCAGAGATTTTTGCTTTAACGCCCCATCCAGAATGGTCTTCCATTTCGTCTGGTAAAAACCAATTCGTCTCCCCAGCAAAATGAACGATCGCTTTCGCTAATGGATGCGTTGATTGTCTCTCAATCGAAGCGACGTTTCGGATCAATTTGTCTTCTTCGATGTCTTCCCTTGTAATTACATCTGTTACTTCTGGATTTCCCTGAGTTAGAGTACCGGTTTTATCAAGTGCAACAGCTCGAACGGTACTAAGCTGTTCGAGATGTATGCCACCTTTAAACAATATCCCGTTCCTTGCTCCAGCTGAAATAGCTGACAGCGTAGCCGGCATAATTGAAGCAACGAGCGCACACGGGGAAGCTACAACTAGAAAAACCATCGCTCTATAGATCGTTTCTTCCCACGTCCACCCAACGAGGTAATGGGGGAGAACCATAAGAAGAGCTCCCGTAAGTAATACGATCTTAACGTACCAGCCTTCTAATCGTTCGATGAACAATTGTGAAGGAGCTTTTTGATCTTGTGCTTCTTGAACGAGAGCGATAATTTTTTGGAAAACGGTATCTTCGTTCCGTTTCGTCATTCGAATCGTTAGATGGCCGGATATATTAAGCGTACCAGCAAACACTTCATCATCGATCCGCTTGATCACTGGAATAGATTCACCAGTAATTGCTGATTGATCGAGTGACGTTTGACCTTTCAAGATCACTCCGTCAGCAGGAACGCGTTCGCCTGGTTTAATTAGTATTGTACTATCGATCGTTAGCTCCGAAGCTTGAACAACTTTCTCGATTCCATCCTCTACGATGGTAGCTGTTTCGGGTTGTATGTCCATTAGTGACTGAAGTTCCCGTTCACTCTTATTTAACGTATATGTTTCAAGTGCACCACTGACTGCAAAGATAAAGATTAGAATGGCCCCTTCTGTCCAATATCCAATGGAGCCGGCACCAATTGCAGCAATAATCATTAATAATTCCACGTTCACATCTTTATCTTCTAGCGAATCCTCAATGCCTTCTTTTGCTTTCGCGAATCCCCCAATAATAAAAGCAGTTATATAAAGCCCAGCTTCTATGGATGAAGAAAATTCGCCCTCCATCAACCACGTGAAAGCAATGATCAAGCCACTTACCAAGGCAGCAAGTAACTCGCTATGTCGTTTGAAAGAATTCCACCAAAAGGAAGTTTGAGTGGTATAAGTACTGTTTTGAACATTCAACTGTTGCATCATCATTCCTCCTTGTTAATTTCTAATTGAGAAAGATATTCATACTCAGCGTTCTTATATGTCTCATTTCATGCTAAGAAAGATCGTTTGAAGCCCGAAAAGACGGTTTTCATAACTTCTAAATGAGAATGCATTTCATTAAATTAGAATTATTATTATCTTTTAATGATTTTATTCTATCACAAAG
Source organism: Anaerobacillus sp. ABA4_114 (assembly GCF_056159065.1). Taxonomy (NCBI): domain Bacteria; kingdom Bacillati; phylum Bacillota; class Bacilli; order Caryophanales; family Bacillaceae; genus Anaerobacillus; species Anaerobacillus sp. ABA4_114. The sequence goes on along the minus strand of NZ_JBSWUM010000001.1, from coordinate 3,799,620 downwards.
TCTTCATCGTTACTATCATAAAGAAATGAAATATGCTACATATTTTTATGTTTAATCCTTACAAAAAACAGGGAATCCATTTTATAAGTAACAAAAAGTGAAGGAGGACACGATGACATGCTATTAACTGAAAAACTAGATCAAATTAAACGAGCTCAAGTACAAAAGCCAGATAAGGTGTTTACTCTATACTTAAATACAGACCGACGTGATCCAGACCGTCAACATGGTGAGTGGAAGATTCAATTAAAGAATGGTTTCCGAAACTTTGAAGATTACTTAAAAGAAAGTGGCAATAAAGATGAGCAAGAGAACTTTGAAAAGGTAAAACAAAAAGTACAGGATGAAATCAATTCGATTGAAAATGATTTAAAACGGGGTCTCGTGATCATCGCTTCATCTGATGATCAAATCTGGTTCGTTGAACGTACTCAGGTACCGGTTAAGACGAATCTTTATTGGGAAGAAGAACCACAGCTTGACCAACTCGAACAATTAAGTAAGGATTATCCAAACACTGGAATCATTCTTGTGCATTATGATTATGTACGTATTTTAGAAACGGAACTTGGTTTCTTAACGAAGAGTGAGGAATACGCGTGGGACCCGGATGAAGATAATTGGAGAATTTATGAAGGTACGACTGGAAGCGAGAACACGCCTGGTAACGGAAGTACTGCACAAAGAGAGCTATACGAAGACAGAATTAAAGCCAATCGAGAAAGATGGTACAAATCGATGGCATCCAAACTAGATAAAAAGTCCAAAAAGCGCGAGTGGCAAAAAATTTTTGTAGCTGGTGAAAAAGAGGAAGCAGAAGAACTAGCTAATCTGATGAATAAACAAACGGAAATTGTTGGCAAGAACTATTCCGATAAACGAGATGACGAAGTACTAGAATTACTCGTTTCGTAATAAGACGTAAGAAAAAGCACCTCTGAAGGTGCTTTTTCTAATTTAACCGTTCTGCTTTTACAGTGAACAGTTTAGGGATGCCACGGTCGTTGACCTTGATATTAGGTTCTTCTACGACTTGTTTTATGATGAGGTCTTCATCTGCAATACTCGTTAGCACTTCTCCAAGCGTCCACTTTCTTTGAAGAACGGCGTTGGTATTTTGTTGTTCGTTCAAGTGCTTTTTGTAAGCAACATTCGTTTCTTGAATCGTTGGATCAAAGTAGTTCCCATCTACTTTATGCTTTTTACCCTTCGATGTAATCAATTTAGTTGAGATCGGGTGAAACTCTTGAAGAATAAATTGACCTCCAGGTTTGAGAATGTGATGTACGATTCGAAATAGTGGATGTAGATCCAAGAAGTAGTGAAGGATACCAAGTTCCATAACCACGATATCGTATTTGCTATGATGCTCAGTGCCTAATTTTAAAATATCTGAAAGGTAATAGGTCAGATCAACCGATGCTGCATCTGCAAGTTCTTTTGCATAGCGCTCATTTTCATAAGAGAAGTCGATCACTGTGACATCTGCACCTAATAAACCCATGGCAGTTGCTTTCATTCCATGAGAGCCCATCAGGTTAGCAATACGTTTCCCCTTTAGATCTGGCAAGTAAGGAAGGAGAGATCTTAGTTTTCCATTAGGATTTAACTTGAGTTTGTCTGCTACCTGCTCGGGAGTTCCATGCCTATTTAGTAAGGCTTCGTAGTTTTGCTGGTTCCAGGCTTGCTCGTTTTGTTCCGTTATTCTCTGTTGTACCTTTCTTAGATGATCGTTGATCAGCGGTGCCCATTCTACGGAGCGTTGATAGTGATAAAGGGATAGAGTGGGAACCGTTTTGTTATTTAGAGAAACATCTATTAAATAGGGATTCGTTCGGATAACCGTGTTATATTCACATTCGATGGTTACTGGATTCCCATCTATTTCGTAGGTCGCCAAGGACTTTTCATCCGTATGTTTCGGTGTAGCTTGCCCATAATGGTTATTGAAATAAGAAATTACGGACTCAAAATTGTCCCACTGTACCGAAACAGTTATAGAATTACAATCATCTAATACACCTTGCAGCCATAAAGCGGTTTGGTTTATATAGAAATAGGGAATTGCTTGATCGTCTAGTGCTGATGATAGGGTAAGCACTGTGCTTGTTAATGTGTTGGGCATCTTACCACCTCAATTTAGTTACATGAACTTAGTTTGTATAGAATACTATAGCATAACGGTCGCTCGTAAGCATATGGAGGATAGGGAGAGATATAGGAATCATGCAAACCAAAAACGAAGACATTCAAACAGATAACAAGTGGATGAGAAGAGGCGGAACGTTCGCACTCTTTATCTATTTGCTCACTCTCTTTTACACGACTCTATTTATTTACAATTACTATCCATATGGAAAATCCGTCAATCTTGTATTGTTCGATAGCATTAAGTTGATGTGGGAGAGTGGGAGTTACTGGCTGATCATTAAGAACATAATAGGAAACGTTCTACTCTTTATGCCACTGGGCTTTCTCGTGCCTCTTGTGCACCGAAAGTGTAGGTCCGTTATTGTCATAACGTTAATCGGGTTATTGATCAGTACGAGTATCGAACTACTTCAATACCTTGCTGCGCAACGAATATTCGATATCGATGATATTTTATTGAATGGTTTCGGTGCTGTAGTAGGGTATGGCGTATACAGGACTTGTTTCTTTATCTACAAAAAATTAAAGAGAAAATAAAAAGGCAGCTTATTGTAAGCTGCCTTTCGTTCTTTATTCTGCTTTTTTCGCTTTGTCTAGAAGCTTCGTGATACGCTTCGTTAACATTTTGCGTCCTTCGCCTCCAGCTTGGAAATGACGGAGTTTACCTTCTGAATCAAACACATAGTATGCAGGTACATATTGATTATCAAAAGCATCCGTTAATTTATGATCACTATCGACAAAGATTGGTTGAGAGATATCGTGCTGATCAGCCACCTGTTTGATTTCATCTAGATCAAGGTCTTTTTCAGAACGAGGCATATGAACAGCAATAACGTTCATGTCTTCTGCATATTCATCACGGAATTCATTCACCATTGGCATAGCTTCTTTACATAGGCCACAGCTGATGGACCAGAAATGAATAAGAGTAAGAGGCTTGTCTCCTACTAAATCACTTTTGGAAACTTCTCCATTGAACCAGGTTTTAGCACCTTCAAGTTCTGGCATTTCTTCGCGTAGTTTCATAAGGGGATCGACTCCTTTTATTGTAATTTGTTTATAATAATTATTAGTTAATCACAATTATCATTATAGTATATTCATATGATAAGTCAATAACGACGCTTTCTATATACTATTAAAGTGGCTTTAAAAGTTTCAGTTTACTCATAAATTAGTCGAATAACGCGGTGCGTTTTGTTGAGTAGTCGTATGAAGCGCAATTCCTACGAATAAGACGATTAGCATTCCGCTGATCACATAGAAGATACTTCCCTTTTCCAAAAGGTCGATAAACATTCCGCCGAGAAAAGGGCCGAGGATACTACCGACTCCAAAGAAAATACCAGCTAAGATATTGCCAGTTGGTAAGAGGTCAGTAGGGAGGAGGTCAGCTAAGTACGTGATGCTCAGTGAAAAAAGCGATCCAACCGTCATCCCCGAGATGAATAGTAAGATGAATAACATCGAAAGTGACGTTGTGAAAATCGCTGCAGATAGACAGATCCATCCACAGAAGATACTTATTAACAGAACGTTTTTCCGTCCATATTTATCACTTAATATTCCGAGCGGCATTTGAAAAACTAAGCTTCCCACAACAAACGAAGGAAGAAGGATGGAGACTGCATTAACATCAAGTCCAATACGTAACGCATATACCGGAAAGTTTCCATGCAAGGACGCTTCTAAAAATCCGTATCCGAATGAAGGGAGTAAAGCTGCCCATCCAATTTTCAGGACATTCCAATACTTTATCAGAACCCGATCTGAACCCGTATCGATGGAATCTGGAAATTCGTTACGTATTCTAATTAACAGTCCCCAGGTTAAGAGTGCAAGCCCTGATGCAAGTAAGAACGGAAGGTAAATCGATAGATCGACTAACCTTGTTGAAAGCGGGCCAGCAGCAAAGCCAAGCCCAAACGAAGAGCCATAAATCGCGATGTTTCTTCCGCGCTTTTCTTTTGGAGTGCTCGTTGTAATCCATAGCTGAGTAGCGAAATGTAGGAGGTTGTCTCCTATGCCAACAATCACTCGAAGGATAAACCAAAACCAGAAGGCTTGCCAGATCGGTATAAGGGTGATAGAAATTGCTACTAACACTAATCCGAACGAGATGGCTGGCTTATATCCATATTTCCTAACCGGTTTTTCGATGAAAGGTGAGGCAAAAAGTATTCCTATATAGAGGGCTGATGCATTTAGACCGTTCATGCTCGATGAAACGCCAGCTTCTTCAAGTAAAATCGATAAGAGCGGTAAAAGCATGCCTTGAGAATAGCCAGATATAAAAACGATTGTAATCAATATTAAAAATCTGTACCGGTATTGATTCATCAACTTCTTCACACTCCGTCAAGACGATCATATGAGTGCCATTATAATGGATAAGGCAGAAAAGAACCACCATTCGCATTTCGGCGGACTCTCATTTAAAATAAAGATATTGAACGTAAAGGGAGTGGAAAAGATGGAATTCAATATGAAAAAAGAAGAGACTGGTTTTACAGCGGACTTCGAATACGGAACATTACATATTTCTGGTGATGAGCAGTCCGGTTTTAGACCATATCAACTTCTCGTTTCTTCGATCGCAGTATGTAGTGGTGGAGTGCTTCGTCAAATTTTAGATAAAAAACGCATGAAATATGAAGATATCCACATCAGTGCTGATGTTACGCGTAATGAAGAAAAAGCGAACCGAGTAGAGAAGATTCACCTTCATTTCACGTTAGAAGGAGATCTTGATGAGCAAAAGGTTGAAAAAGCTCTTGAATTAACGAAAAAACATTGTTCGATGGCTCAATCCGTAATCGATAGCATCGAGCTTGAAGAGACATTTGAAATTAAGAAGTGACACCAGGTACCTGGTGTCACTTCTATTGTTATAGCTCTAGCGTCTCTGGCGTATTTTCTCCTTCATTCATAAGACGAATGGTTTCTGGAGTAATTCTTAACACGATGTAGTTCGGGTCTTCGGGAGAATCGAACCATCTTTTTAGCGTATCTCCCCAGATTTTTTCCTTTGTTTCTTTTGAGTCATCGATCTTAACGGTACCTTGAATTTCTACATAGCGGTCATGCCAACCTTCACCGTCATATCCAAGTAATACATGTACATTATGGTTTTCTTCAATATCTTCTACTTTATGTGTTTCTTTGCTCGTCGGAGTCATCAATGTTAGATCTTCATTAAAGAATGTCATGAAGCGAGAGTGCGGTTTGTTATCCTTTATCGTACTGAGTGTGCCAACATGGTGAGATTCTAGAATTTCTAACACTTTGTCCTTCAATTCTGTTTGAGTCATCGTCATCATCATTCTCCTTTCAATATCAACGCTAATCTTAATCTTCCTTTATTGAGCAATTCTAAAACAAGATAATATGCCATTATTTGCAAAGTGTGCCATTCTGTTTTTCAAAGACGCTCCAGGGGTATACCATAAAGAGACTTAATTCAAATCAAAGAAGGTAATAAAAATGAATAACACCTATGATTTTACTCAGGGGAACATCACGAAACAGATGATTTTTTTCTCGCTCCCCATATTTTTTACCAACATGCTACAAACATCCTACCAATTTATTGATAGTCTCTGGGTTGGGAATTTACTTGGTTCAGATGCGCTTGGGGCAATTTCACTCGCAGCTCCTGTGATCTTTACCGTATTATCTTTTATTATCGGTGTTAACAGTGCAACGCTTACTGTGTTATCTCAAAGAAAGGGATCAGGTGACGACGAAGGGTTAATCGAATCATTAAATGCTTTCGTAGTTGTTCTTACAGTGCTATCTGTGACGTTTGGAATCATTGGTTTTATTTTTACAGACGCGATATTAACATTCTTAGGAACTCCTGAGGATATATTTGAGACGACGAAGCTGTATCTGCGTATCAACTTCTTAGGGATACTTTTTTTGTTTGGATACAATTTTATTGGGACAGTGCTTCGAGCATTAGGAGATAGTAAGACGCCAATTCGATTTGTACTTGCTGCTGTAATTTTAAACGCAGGATTAGACCCTTTGTTTATAAGTTACTTTGACTGGGGGATCGAAGGTGCTGCATATGCAACCATCATTGCTCAAGGAGCAGCATTCCTTTATGGTGTGATCTATTCGGTTTGGAAATCCAAAGTGCCTTTTACTGTGCCGCATTGGCCTGATGGTAAAGAGACGAAGCGAATCACGAAGCTTGGTGTGCCTGCAGGTCTGCAAATGATGACGATCTCAGCGGGAGTAACCGCCATAATGGCAATCGTTGCAAGTTTCGGTACTCAAGTTGTAGCTGGGTTTGGAGCAGCACAAAGATTAGACAGGGTAATCATGCTTCCTGCCTTTACGCTTGGAGCAGCCGTTAACAGTATGGCTGGTCAGAACATTGGTTCAGGGTTGTGGGATCGTGTTTCTGAAATAGCAAGAAATGGTATCATCCTTATTCTAAGTGTCTCGTTTACGATTAGTGCAATCATCTTCTTTAGTGCAGAAACCCTTGTCTCACTCTTTATTAATGATGCAGAAACGATCGCATTCGGAACGACTTATTTAAAAACGATCGCGTTTTTTTACCCGTTTCTAGGTATTAATTTCGTATTGAATGGGGTAGTAAAAGCTGCAGGTGCGATGGTCCAAGTATTGGTATTAAACATCATATCGTTCTGGATCTTAAGAGTACCGTTAACCTATTTATTATCTGATTGGTTTGGAGAAGAAGGGATCGCTTATGGCATCGGAATCAGCTTCGTTTTATCGAGCATCTTTGCCATTGGGTATTATAAGTACGGAAAGTGGAGAGATATTGAGATTTTTGAACAGGAAGTTGAAAAGTAACGTAAGCTGCCGAGCATCGGCGGCTTTTTTTGGTAGTGTATGGGGTAGAAGATTTATGTGATGTTGGATAAAAGGACAACAACTTGAAAAAAATACTCATAAGAGTCTGCTGTATAAAAAGATACAGATAAAAGGAGAATCTAGAAATGAAGAAAATAGCTCTTATGATTATCCTTCTTACAGTCATCTTACCAATGAATGCGATGGCGAAGGAAGCGACACAAGTTTCTAAAAAACATGCGATTCAAATACCGGATTCGGTAGTGAATATCTCTAAAGAAAACACTTATCCAAATCCGACACAAGATCAACCAACACTTCAACCGAGTGAGCTAACAAGAGAGTTAATTGATTCCACTGATATCAAAATAGAAAACCCTCAGCTTATTCAAATTCTAAATGATTCACATATCTCTCCGTCCAAAGTCGCGATCGGGTATCGTGCAAGTATTTATTTAGGGAAATGGCCTTTGATGTATGATTCACAAGAAACAAATGTTAATTGGCAGTACAAGCAAGCAAACGTTAACCGCTACGACAATAGAGGTGGTAAAGGCACCGCAAAAATGTCGTACCGTCAAGAAGAGGAAAAGAGTGTGAGTGGAGGGTTAACAGCTTCAATTCCTTCCAGTGATGATGTTAAGAAAATGATGCTCATGAAGGCATCAGAAAAAACAAAGCTTTCTCTCGCTTTTCAAACCATCATTGGAAAAGGGACAAGAAAAACAAACGTTTATAACATAGCCCCTCTCCATTACGGTACGCTCTCGAGTTATGTGCCTGCTGTAAACGAAAAAGGAAAAGTAACATATGGAGAAGTGTACCTTGTACTAAAAGGTAGTGAGAAAGGCATTGAGGTAAGGAACGTAACCCAGCAAGGGATCGGGGCATGGATTCCGGTTCAAGATTATTTAAGCTTTGAGTTTAATACGCAAAAATAACCAGCAGAAATGCTGGTTTTTTTACAGAATAGAATCGTGATGTCCAAGCAAACTATAGAAAAGCGCACAAAAGGAGGGTAACATGAAAACTATTGCGGCTATATTAGCACTTGTGTTTGTCTTCATTTCTTCAGAAGCATCAGCAATCGATAATCAATCACATGACTGGTACTTTAAGAAAAGTAAAGACCATGCTCCAGCAACAACTGAACCTGAGTTCGAAAAGATGCTGAAAAAGTATGGAGGGTACTTTATCGGGGATACAGACAAGAAAGAGCTTTACGTTACATTTGATAATGGCTATGAGAATGGCTATACCATTCAAGTGCTGGATGTATTGAAGAGAGAAAAAGTCCCTGCTGCTTTTTTCGTAACAGGATACTATTTAGAAGATCAACCCGATCTTATTAAACGAATGGTGAAAGAAGGGCACATTGTCGGGAATCACTCATGGAATCATCCAGACATGACGAAGATCTCTGATGAACGAGTAAAGAAAGAACTGAAGCGAGTGAAGGAAGAATACACGCGCATCACGGGAGATAAAACGATGCTTTACTTAAGACCACCACGTGGTGTTTTTAGCGAAAGGTCACTCGCTATTTCTCGTGATGAAGGTTATATCAATGTTTTTTGGTCACTTGCCTATAAAGACTGGGAAACAAACAGGCAAAAGGGTAGTCAATATGCGTATGATTCCATCATGAAGCAAGTACACCCTGGAGCCATTCTTCTCCTCCATTCTGTTTCAAAAGACAATGCAGAAGCGTTAGAGAGTGTGATTAAAGATCTTAAGAAAGAAGGCTATACCTTTAAGAGCTTGGATGAATTAGTGTTTAAACGGACACTACCTAGCTTATTAGCACCTTAAAGCTGCCAGTAGGGTAGCTTTTTTTGTTTTATCTTGGTAGGTGGTATTGATTCCTTTTGTCTGCGATAATGAAGCTAATAAAAGACTGGAGGAATTTCATGTGGTCAGAAGTCGTACGTCCAGAAGCTCCATATGCTATTGATCGGTTGTTCGGTCGGCTACGCATGGATCCGCTTCAAGCGATTAATTCGAATGAGATTAAGGTGCCAATTACAATCGATCGAACAAAAGAGGTACTCACGATAAAAGCTGTTGGAGATGAACTCGATCCTTCCTTTCACATTAGTGGGGAAATAGAGGATCTTAAACCAGTATCAATAAGAAAAGTAACCGAGATGTTTGATCTGAACATGGACACAGAAAGAATCAAGAGGCACTTTGAAGGCACGGAACTACAGGGTCTTGTAGAAAAATATGTAGGGATGCCGATCATTTGTGAGCCAGATGCTTACAGTGCCCTCATGAAAAATATTGTTCATCAACAGTTAAATATGAAATTTGCATACACGCTCACCTATCGGTTTGTAACAAAATATGGAGAACAAAAAGATGGGGCTTGGTTTTATCCTACTCCTGATGTCGTTAGTAAACTTCGAGTAGAAGAATTGCGAGAGCTCCAGTTCAGTAATAGAAAAGCAGAATATCTGATCGGTATCGCAAAGAACATTCAGGATGGAACCCTAGATCTCCATCGGTTGAATGAACTTACGAACCAAGAAGTGTATGAGACATTATTGCCTCTTAGAGGTGTTGGTCCATGGACGATCGAATGCGTCCTTTTATTTGGACTAGGGAGAAAAGATGTTCTGCCAGCTGGTGATGTCGGTATCCAGAATGCCATGAAGAAGCTATTTGATCTAGATACAAAGCCTTCAAAAGAAGAGCTTTATGAGTATAATAAGAGATGGTCCCCATACTCGAGCTATGTTTCGATGTACTTATGGGAGAGTTTGAGCGGATAGATATAAGGAGAGGTTCGATTGAAGAATAAAACAGAAGGGACAGCTCTTACAAAAGGGCAAACTGTTCCTCTTACAATAAAACGATTAGGAATTAATGGAGAAGGAATTGGCTTTTTTAAGCGAACGGTGGTATTTGTTCCCGGTGCTCTTCCGAATGAAGAGATCACTGCTGAAATCACACGCGTTTTTCCTAATCGTGCTGAGGCAAGAATCAAACGATTAAGGAAAAAGTCTCCTGAGCGTGTCGCGGCCCCTTGTCCCGTTTATGAAGAATGTGGTGGATGCCAGCTTCAGCATTTAAGTTATAGCGGCCAATTGAAAGAGAAGAGAGACGTTGTTGTTCAAGCGTTTGAGCGCTATTCGAAAAACAACTCAAAACTAACTGTTAAACCAGTCATTGGGATGGAAGATCCATGGAACTACAGAAATAAAAGTCAGCTTCAAGTTAGAAAACAAAAAGGGAAAGTCATCGCTGGCCTATATGGCGCTGGGTCTCATGAGCTAGTCGAATTAACGAACTGCCTCGTGCAACACCCTGAAACGAATCATGTGACAAAACAGGTTGTGAAGGTTTTAGAAGATCTAAATATCTCCATTTATAATGGCAAAAAAGGTCTTGTACGGACGATTGTAACAAGGGTAGGATTCCAAACAGGACAAGTACAGCTTGTTCTCGTTACGTCTGAAGAAAAGATCCCAAGACAGTCCTTACTCGTTAAGGAAATCAAAAAGAGACTGCCGGATATTGTTTCGATCATGCAAAATGTGAATGGCAAGAAGACGTCCCTTATTTTTGGAGATGATACAAATCTTCTTGATGGTGAAGAAGTGATACAGGAATCACTAGGTGATTTAAACTTTGAACTATCTGCACGAGCATTCTTTCAATTAAATCCCATTCAAACCGTGAAATTGTACGATGAAGTAAAAAAAGCAGCAAAGCTATCAGGGCGTGAAAATGTCATTGATGCATATTGTGGTGTAGGCACGATTGGTTTGTGGCTTGTGGATGAAGCAAAGGAAGTAAGAGGGATGGACGTCATCAAAGAATCGATTGATGATGCAAGGGAGAATGCGAAGAAGCATGGTTTTGCCAATAAAATGAAGTACGATGTGGGTAAAGCTGAAGATCTTGTGCCTAGATGGATCAAAGGTGGATTCAAGCCAGATGTGATCGTTGTCGATCCGCCTCGTACTGGCTGTGACGATAAACTGTTATCCACAATGGTAAAAGCAAAACCTGAACGAATCGTTTATGTGTCTTGTAATCCATCCACATTAGCTAAAAATGCCGATTTCCTTCAAAAGAGGGGATATGAAGTAGGCAAGTTGCAACCTGTCGATATGTTTCCACAAACCGCACATGTAGAAGTTGTCGCAGTTTTCGAAAAAAGTAAGAAATAAGTTTAGTGGAACGATTCCCTTTCTTTAGCGGAATCGTTTTCATTTTGCTTATGATACCTTTTATGAGTAATCAACACTTTCCACAGAGTTATGCACACGATAAAAGGTTATTTCATGCGTTATACACATATTTATACACATTGTCCACAAGTGAACCGGTGTTCATCCACAATGTAAATTGTTTATAAATTTTATTGAGCACACTAGATGATGGTGGAACTTATACACATTGTTAACAACCTGTTGATAAGTTGTTTCCACAAAGAGAAAAGGGACCTGTTGAGGTCCCTTTTATCAATTACTGCTGGTCTCTTTTTTCGCGTTGGTTAGCTTGTCTAGCTCTTTCAGCTGCTTTTTGATCCGCAGCGAATTCGTTAGCGAATTCTGCATCTTGGTTTTGAGCTTGTGCAGGGTTGTTCTGAGCTTGACGCTGTTGCTTGTTTTCTTTGTTTGGACGTTTTGCCATTTGAAATCAGCTCCTGTTAGTAAGTTTGGAGAAGGGTTTCTCCACTCATTATAATGGTTTAAAACAGTCAATCTTATTCATCGATTACGGTTTTTGACCAGCTCGGTCTGCTCTTTTAAATTCTTTTCCAAACAATACATCTTGTGTTTTTGTAAGAGACATTTTTGATTCTTTGTTTTCTCTTCCTTTTTTCTTATCCAAGCTCACATCACCCTTTTCTTTAGGATGGTATTAGCATTGCCATGTAAAAAACGATCTAAAACAAAAAAAGTTCCTAAAAAGGAACTAAGCTTCTAGCTGAACTTCAATTGTCTCTGTACGATCACGCATTGTATGCAATAAATAATTATCTCTTTCGATTTCATAAAGGTGATACGATTTTTCACCACTGTTGATTTGCTGATAGACACCTGGCCATTTCTCGTTCGCCAGTTCAACGTAAGGGATTTTTTCAGCAGCTTTCTGCGAGCGAACATTGTCCCGATTAATTCGAAGGAAAATGGTTTGGATTTGCTTTTCGTAAAAAAGTTCTTTAAAAAACGCGTCTTTTGCGATTTGATTATAACCTTTTCCATGATAAGGCGTTCCAATCCATGTGCCTAGAAAGCCTGCTTGATTTTGAATATCGAACAAATTAATAGTACCGATCGGTGCTCCCCATTCATCAAGGATTGTTCTTGAGATGAGCTCGCCTTGTTCTTCAGCTTCTATCGTTTGTTTTGTTAAAAACAAGTATTCTTCATATGAATTTGCTTTATGACGTACGAATGGGAAGACAGCTGGGTCAACCATCAAGTCAAAGAGAACATGACATTCCGACAGGTCACGATTTTTAATCATGAGTTTCCCTCCTGTCGAGGGCAGATTTCACCCCACCCTCGAATAATAGTATGTTGAATTATTATTCGGGGTGGGAATCGAACCCACTAGGACCAGTCACTTTGCTGGTGGCGCACCAATTGCCTTCCCATTTCAAATTATGAAGTTGTATTTAGTTTATTTTGGCTTCAAAAGTATCATACTCGATTTGTTCAGAAAATGATACTGTAAATATCACTAATTTCTATGAATAATTTTTCCATTTATCATGGTCCAATGTGGACGTGCTTCAAAGTGGAATGGGTGGTGGGACCATAAGACTAAATCAGCATCTTTCCCTTCTTCGATACTACCGATACGATCCTCTACGCCTAGGCTCTTTGCAGGGTTTAGCGTAATTCCCTCTAGTGCTTTTTCTTCACTTAAACCTTCTCTTACTGCAAGAGCCGCACATATATTCAGGTATTGAATCGGAACATACGGATGATCGGTAGTGATTGAAACTTCAATACCGTGGTTATTTAGAATGCCATAAGTAGCCCAGGTCTTGTTTTTGAGTTCAATCTTAGAACGTCTCGTCATTGAGGGTCCAACGGTGACCCGAAGGTTCTGTCCGCTTAGTTCATCTGCGATTAGATGTCCTTCAGTACAATGTTCGATTCGTACATCTAAATTAAATTCTCTTGCAAAACGTAGTGCTGTTAAAATATCATCTGCTCGATGAGCATGGATTCGTACAGGTATCTCTCTTTTTAAGGCTGCGATGATCGGAGCTACTCTAGGGTGCTCTGACGGCTGAGATTTGCTGGCGTTGTAAAATGCTTCGCGTAACAGTCCAGTAATTCCCATTCTTGTAATGGACTCGTTGTTTGATTGACTATGGACCCTTTTGGGGTTTTCACCTAATGCAACCTTAAGTCCTGCCGTTTTTCGAACGATCATTTTCTCAACGTTCTTTCCATATGTCTTTAAGACTGTGGTAGTGCCTCCGATAATATTCGAACTACCTGGCATCACTTGCACAGAGGTTACTCCAAATGAAATGGCGTCCTTGAATGCAAGATCAAGAGGATTGACCCCATCTAGGGCACGAACATGAGGGGTGAGTGCTTCTACTGTTTCGTTGGCATCGTTACCTGCCCAACCTGTTCCCTCATCATATAGACCTACATGCGTATGCGCATCGATCAATCCGGGAAGAAGATGCGCTCCACTTCCATCTACGACCGTCATGTCAGGTTTTTCTTCAATTGAAGTGGCGACTCTCTCGATTAAGCCGTCTCGTACTAGAACATCTGCTTGATCTAAAATCGCGCTGCTTATCGGGTATACACGGGCGTTCTTAATTAAAATTGTCATGATTTATCACCTTATTTCAAGTTAGGTACAAAGAAAGAGTAGCTACTATATTATAGGTATGAAAAACATGAATTAATACGAGTTTGAAAAAAATCTGCTGGAATTAAGCCAGCAGATTCTCAAGAGCATCTTTAAGTTTTAAATATCGGAAAGGATAGCCGAGTTCCTTCGCTTTTTGAGGCAATACACATTGTCCCTTCAGAACAACGCCGCTCTTTTCGCCAAGAGCGAGCTGCACAGGTGCTTCAGGAACAGGAATCCAGTGAGGTTTATTCAGTACTTCTGCTAATGTTCTACCAAATTCGTTCATTCGTTTTGGTTCTGGTGCTGTCACGTTCAGTGGTCCTTGAACAGAATCATGATCGACAGCAAATCGTATCATACCGACCACGTCTTTGATATGAACCCAAGAATACCACTGTCTTCCATCTCCGAGCTTACCGCCCATATAGAATTTATAAGGCAGTACCATAAGAGGGAGTGCGCCTTCTTCACCTAAGATGAGCCCAAATCTAGTCAGCACTGTGCGTACACCGTAATTTTGGGCACGCATCGCTTCTTTTTCCCATTTATATGTCACATCAGCAAGAAAATCAGACCCCGGGTTCGTGTCGTTCTCCGTAAAGGACTTGTCGAGAGAAGAGCCATAGAATCCTGTGGCAGATGCATTAACGAGTACACGTGGTTTATGGTCAAGTTTTTCTATAATCGAAACGATCTCTCGAGTTGCGGAGATACGGCTGTTCAATATTCTTTCTTTCTTGTCTTCCGTCCATCGGCCGCTATTGATCGATTCTCCTGCAAGGTTGATAATGGCATTCAGATTTTGTAGATCTTTCTCTGGTTCTGCATCATCTTTGAGCCATTTAACATACGTTACACCTGTTTGGGCAGGTTTGTTGTTTGGGTTTCGAGTTAAGATGTAGACGTGGTGTCCATCATTAACGAATGATTCAGTGAGAGCATTCCCAACGAAACCAGTACCACCAGCAATCGCTATGTTCATAACGTGGTTCCTCCTAGTTAATCCATTTCTTATAGTAATTATTTCTTTACCCGTAAAGAGAATCCTTTAATCCAATGCTCTAGGTTCATACTATTTTTTTGAAAATGATACAATGTGATGAGAGAGGTGAGCGTATTGGTTAAAATTACACGTATCACAACACAAAAGAACAACAGTGAACGGTTTTCGATTTTTATAGATGAAGGGAATGGAGAAGAATTTGGGTTCGGTGTGGATCAGGATGTGCTGATTCGGTTCGGTCTTAGAAAAGGAATCGAACTAAATCAGGAAACTCTAGATGAGATACAGTTTGAAGACCACATAAAAAAAGGTTTCAACTTGGCGCTTCATTATTTGTCTTATCGAATGCGATCTGAGAAAGAAATTATAGATCACCTCGCAACGAAAGAGATCGAGGAGGCAGCTTTCTCTTCTATCATTAGTAAATTAAAGCGCTATGGATATGTGAATGATCTGGAATTTGCACGCGCTTTTGTTAGAACGAAGGTGAACGCAGGGGGGAAAGGACCCTACATCATCCATCAAGAGTTGATTCAAAAAGGCGTTTCACAAGATACGATCGAAAAGGCTCTTGAAGAATATCCATATGAACGTCAATTTGAACGTGCCGAAGAGTTTGCTCTAAAAAAAGTGAAGAAGCTTAAAAACGTCTCATCGACTGAACTGAAACAAAAGCTTGGACAGGCGCTTACGAGTAAAGGCTTTGAAAGAGAAATCATTCAAGAAGTCATGAATGAGATCGATCATAAAAATCATGAAGAGGAGTGGGAAGCACTCCTGCTTCAAGCACAAAAAGCCGAACGCCGTTTCTCAAAATTGGATAGTAAAGAGTACAAATATAAAATGAAACAATTTTTATACCGTAAAGGCTTTCCGTTTTCATTGATCAATCACTATTTAGATGAATTTATCGATCAATGAAAATTTCTTGTTGTCCTTCATCTTGATCGATAATTTGCTTTGCTTTTTCTGCTGGGGATTTCAATCTGGAAGTATCTTTAATGTGATCTGTGGAGTGCCAGAACGGAGTGTCCATACCTCCCATGTACACTGCAGTTGCACTTACCCCGGTTCCCTCTAGTTCCTTCCAGAGACTCTCAGTAAATCCTCTTACCGCATATTTGGATGCCACATAAACCGTTTCATGTTTTTTCCCTTTTAAACCTGCTGTTGAAATAATGTTCATGATTCGTCCTTCTGCTTGTTTTAAAACAGGAAGAAAGATTTTAGTTAGAAAAATGGACCCTTTTACATTCGTGTCGATGACGCTATGTATCGCTTCTTCTTCTATGTCCTCTAGGGAGCCAAATGCTCCTGCCCCAGCATTGTTTACAAGCATCTCGATGGTATGACCATCATTAGTGATTTTCGTATACAGTTCTTTAGCGTCTGTGTAGTTTGAAATGTCACACGTATATAATGAACAGGATCCGCCTTGTTCTTGGATATCTGTGCAAACAGTCTCAAGTTTTTCTTTCGTGCGACCAACCAAAATCACGTGCTTATCTAAACTTGCCCACCTTTTGGCAAGCTCTGCTCCGAGACCTGATCCTCCACCAGTAATTACGATACTTTTCATATTACATACCTCCTATTTTGAAAGCGTAGCATATTTTTGTCATACCTTGTGAAATGAACTATACTGAAGACATTAGGTACAGTTTTATGGAGGTTGTCATGGATAAACGGTTCAGTGAAATGAATAAAGAAGAATTACGAACTGCAATCGCACAGCTTAGTGAGAAAGCTAGAAGAGCTGAGCAAATGGGAATGGTTAATGAGTTTGCCGTACATGAACGAAGAATCGCTCTTGCGAAGTCTTATTTATTAAACCCGGACGATTTTACTCCCGGAAAAACATATGAACTAGAAGGTGACCCAGGATCCTCGTTCGTTATCGATTACATGAACGGAACGTTCGCATGGGGTTTTCGTAAAAGAAGCGAAACTATAGAAGCATTTCCGATTTCAATGTTAATTGAGAAAGAGCAGCAATAACGCTGCTCTTGCTTAAGCTTTTTTAAGAACGTTTGCGGGTTTGAATCTGCAAAACGATATCATTATATGCCTGCTGAGTTTCTCCATTCACCTGGTGGTGAGCATGCTTCGGATTAGCACTGGGTGATTGAAATGGATCTTTATACTTCGGGTGAAGCCTATCACGATTGTCTTTACCCATTGTTTGCGCCTCCTATCGTATGTGAGAATTAACCATGTCGATTGTTAGTTTGGTTAGAAGCTTTCATGCGTTCCTGAGGTTGCGTGTTTGTCGTTCCGTCCGCGCGTTTTGAAGAAAATTCTTCCTTCGCGCGAGGTTCGCCTGAGAATTTAAGATCTGGATATTTAGAGACCTTCTTACGCATTTCATCGCCTCCCTTTTCGACAGTTTTTGTCTAAACAGGCACAATGTTAGTATGTGATTAGCTAACAGGCGTTATGTGAAGAAAAGATACAGAATGAACGGAAACCGTTGGAAGACAACATGAAAGGAGGATGCCTTATGGAAGATTTATTTGAAAGGCTTGCTCATAACTTACTTGAAAAAAATGACCAGTTGTCATATGGTCAGGCAAGAACGATGGTTGAACTACTTTGGGAAGATTTCGAATCGTCTAGAGCAAAGGCTGGAAGAGAGTATAAAGGCGTAGACGTTACAGAAAAGATCGTTCAACAATGGATCGACTATTACGGGCCAGTTTTACACGATTTCATGGAAAATAATCCGAAATATAAAGGGTATTTTGATGACGATCAAAGCATTAAGCATTAAACGATAAAGAAACCGGCTGACATATCAGCCGGTTTTCATATGGAATTAATCAATGGCAGGGTCCAATTTCTTCCTAAGCGTGTCTTCACTATACACCCAGCCTGTATATGAGCTTTTGATTTCTAACTGATCTTCCATTTGAACAACTGCAACGAATGGATAATGACCTTTGCTGCGGTATCGAAGGTCGATGAACCTCACTTCATATCCCTCTTCTGTCTCTTCAATCTCCCATCTATATACAGGAGAGAACGAAAGAAATGCGCTCAAGTTAGGGTCTTCTTTTGCAGTTTCTAGAACTGGTGTTTCAGGCACAGGAACACGGTCGAATTCATCTTGAATATGAATCGTAGTGCCTTCACCCCTCGCTACAAAGAACTGGGTTTCAGATTTAATGGCAATGTGCCACCTACTCCACCTGATCGTAGGTGATACGATGACTTCGACTGCATCTGGTATACGTTCTTTAACAGCGTTGATCAGCTTACGCTGTTCGTATATTCTCCATAAATAATAGAGCACTAATATACCGTAGATGGTTAAAAAGGTATAACCAGGATTTGCACCTATATACCATAGTACAAGTCCAGCTATATGACTTAAAAAGATGAACGGGTCAAAGATGTTGATCACACCAAGAGCTACCCATCGGTTGGAGAAGGGTCTTAACGCTTGTGTACCATAAGCATTAAAGATATCTACAAACACATGAATAAACACTGCTAAAAACGTCCAAAGCCAAAGGTGAAGCCAATTTGTTTCTGGGTAAAACAGCATGATGCCACTGCTTATCAAAATTGGCCAAAGTAAGACGGCTGGGATCGAATGCGTTATTCCTCTATGGTGTCTGATGTATACAGCATTGTTTTTTAACTTGAGCACGGTATCAAAGTCTGGGGCCTGAGATCCAATCAGCGCTCCGATTAGAACGCTCTGAGCGGTGATGGGATCTTGAGCTACTGCTGGATCTAGTGTTGCGAGAGCTCCTAGCCCCAATCCCATGACCACATGTGTCCCAGTATCCATATGGTAAAGATCCTCCTTAGTAAAAAGCGTTTATGCCTTATTTTCTAAATAGAAAGCTTTGGTTTTATATAGTCTATAGTTTAGTTATACCCAATAATCGTTTGTGTGAAAAGTTAAATGCTGTTTGGAAATGATAAGGTACGATATTATATGTATTAATTAAGCGAAGAGGAAGAACAAAGCAATTAAAGTATCGGAGAGTTGAACAATGACGAATGTAAAGGAACTTCTACACTCATTTGAAGAAGAACAATTTCAAAATGATTTAATCGATTGGTTCAGAAATGAACAAAGGATACTGCCATGGAGAGAAAATAAAGACCCTTATCGGGTATGGGTTTCCGAAATTATGTTACAACAAACGAGGGTGGATACGGTCATCCCGTATTTTCATCATTTTCTAGAGAAATTCCCTACTGTTGAAGACCTTGCGAATGCTCCACAAGAAGAGGTATTAAAAGCATGGGAAGGCCTCGGTTATTACTCGCGAGCAAGGAATTTACAAGCTGCGGTAAAAGAAGTCGCAGAAACATATGGTGGGGTGGTTCCAAATACACCAAGCGAAATTTCAAAGCTTAAGGGTGTTGGACCTTATACTGCAGGAGCGATCTTAAGCATAGCATATGGTGTTCCTGAACCTGCTGTAGACGGAAACGTGATGAGGGTGATTTCAAGAATAATAGGCATCTGGGAAGATATTGCAAAACCTTCAACAAGAAAAATCTTTGAAGAAGTCATCAGAGAAATCATCTCAAAAGAAGACCCTTCTTCATTTAATCAGGGCTTGATGGAATTAGGAGCAATCATATGTACGCCTAAATCGCCTTCTTGCTTACTTTGTCCAGTCCAATCTCACTGCAGAGCATTCCATGAAGGTTCTCAAGAAGAGCTTCCGATCAAATCAAAGAAAAAAGCGCCTCGACCAGTACCTATAGCGGTAGCTGTTTTTCAAGATTCAAGTGGGAGGTACTTGATTAGGAAGCGTCCAGAAGATGGATTGTTAGCTGGACTATGGGAATTTGTAAATGTTGAGCTTACAGAGGGCGGGTTAAAAGAAAAACAATTGATCACTCATATTCGTGATGAATACGGTGGAACAGCCACTATTCAAGATGAATTGACAACATTCACCCACGTGTTCAGTCATATCAAGTGGTATTTAACAGTTTATAAAGGTGAAGTTGATGGAATTAACGAAACTGAAACCGTTCGTTTTGTAAATGAGAGTGAACTTGAACAATTTGCATTTCCAGTTGCACATCAAAAGATTGCTAAACAAATCGTGAAAGGAGAATAGCGTAATGGAATTAAACTTAAAAGGGCGTAATGTTTTAATAACAGGAGGTTCGAAAGGGATTGGAAAGGCAATCGCTTCTGCATTTTATCATGAGGGAGCAAACGTAGGCATTTGTGCGAGGAACCGTGAGGAACTTGAGGAAACAAAAGCTGAACTAAATAACAACATCGCGATTTTTGAAGCGGATATTACTGATGATCATAAACGCGTGCACCTTATCGATTCGTTTTTATTAGAGTTTGGATCGATCGATATCCTCGTTAATAATGCAGGAGGCAGTAGCGGAACAACGATTATGGAAACGGATGTTAATCAGTTCCATAAAGCGATGGAACTAAATTTTTATTCAGCTGTTCACTTGAGTCAACTTGCGGCTAAAGAAATGCAGGAGAAGGGTTACGGTTCAATCGTCAATATCTCTTCCATATTCGGTAGAGAGTCTGGTGGAAAACCGACCTACAACAACGCGAAGTCTGCGTTGATCAGCTTTACCAAAGCGATGGCAGATGAAGTGATTCGTTCAGGAGTCCGTGTGAATGGCGTTGCGCCAGGGGCTATTCTTCATCCGACCGGAAACTGGCAGAAGAGGCTAGATGAGAACCCTGAGAAAATCAATGCTTTTGTTGATCGTGAAATACCAGGCGGTAGATTTGGGACACCTGAAGAAGTTGCTGACGCTGTAGTGTTCCTAGCATCAGAAAGAGCATCTTGGATCTCTGGAGCTACCTTAAACGTTGATGGTGGTCAATCTCGGTCAAACTTTTAGACGAAAAAACTTCCTGTATCGGAATACAGGAAGTTTATTAGCGCTGCGCTAGAAGTGTAGCTGAATGAGTTAAAACTAATTGAACGGAAAATTCACTTGAAGTTTGCTCTTTCTAGTAGAAGTGAATACCGCTTGACTCCCGCGGTAGAACGGGCGACCGAAACCCCGGACCGGATGTTGTTTGTCCGGGAGGAAATCCGGGCGTTCGTCCGCAGGAAAGCAAACGGTATTCAAACCCCTACGATATTCGGAGCGCCAAAACCAACATCTTGTTAGTTAAACTTACCTCTTTTCCCCAAAAGACAATCCTCCACGATGTTCGATTTCTTTGATAATCTCCCTATGGATGGCTACGCCTTCACTATTTAGATAAGGAGCAATCTGTTGCAAGCTGTGATGAAAAAAGGCAAGCTCACCATTCTCCCAGTCACTTTTAGGCATCATGGATAGTTCAGTCATATCTCGCTTGTGATCCATCGATGAACCCCCTTTCGTTAGTTAGTGTGCAACAGGTGAGAAAAAGCTATCAAAAAAGGGGGTGGAAACAATGGAAAACTATCCTAAAAAATTTATCTCATTACATACATATCTATTTTTTATCTGGATATTCTATTGTTTGTGGGAGGTGATAAGCCATGGCAAAGAAACCAGGACAAACACAAGCTGGTACAAGCATTCAACACGTGAAACAACAAAACCAACAGAGCAAAGGTTCTGCTGGTCAAGCTAATCAGCAGCAGTACGGTGCTGAATTTGGTCAAGAAATGGGAGCTCAGCAAGCTCAGCAACAAGCTCAGCAGCAAGCTCAACAGCAAGCAAAAGCTCGTCAAGCTCAGCCTGCTCAAAAACCAAACCAGCAACAACAATAATTGCTTCCCTAACGGGGCTGACCATGTCAGCCCCGTTTCATTATTTTAATATAATTTTATTGAACAAAGGAATAAGGGCATTCAACGAAGAAAATGTCATTAGGGAGGGAATGGTTATGTGTGGACGCTTTTCGCTTACAGCAGAGTTAGATGCTTTGATCGAACGATTTCAAATCGACCAAATTACAATTGATGATTATTCTGTTCGCTATAATATAGCACCTTCGCAACAAGTGCCAACCATCATTCGAGCGAATGATGAAAACCGATTAGGTACGCTTAGGTGGGGGTTAATTCCCTTTTGGGCCAAAGATGCATCAATTGCGAATAAGTTGATCAATGCACGTAGTGAAACAGCAGCTGAAAAGGCAAGTTTTAAACATGCTTTAAAAAAACGCAGATGTATCATATTGTCAGATGGGTTCTACGAATGGAAAAAGGATAAAGATCGAAAAGTTCCAATGAGAATACAAGTAAACAAAGGTGAACCGTTTGCAATGGCTGGATTATGGGAACAGTGGAAAGAAGGAGAAAAATCGATCTACACATGCACGATCTTAACCACTGAGGCAAACGACATGATGAAAGAGATACATAACAGAATGCCAGTTATATTGCCAAAAGAGCAAGAGCATGACTGGCTGGATCCATCTATTGAAGATTTCAACATCTTGAAAGATATAATGGTATCGTATCCTAGTGACAAAATGAATGCGTATGAAGTTTCCACCCATGTTAATTCGCCTAAGAATGAAGATGAGACATGCGTTCTTCCGATAGAAGAGATATGACAAAAGTTCCTATATCTCAACACATATTGAGAAAGGAAATTTCTTTTTCCTATTGAATTCTTTTTCGTAGATAGTATGAATGGGAAGGAGAAATTGAATGGATCGATTCGATGAACTTATTCAATTACAGCTTCAACTTGCCGATAAGATGATTCATACGAAGAAGGAAATACAATCAAAGGAAGAGATGTTATCTGCATCCACGTTAGAGCAGGGAGCGTTAGTAAAACAGAAACAAGAGCTGTTGAGAATGGAAGAAGACTTTAATAATTTGATTACCGAAGTGATCTCTACGTTTGAAAAGACGTCAGTTTAATGGACTACATTGAGTGCCATTCATTCGAATGGCGCTTTTGTTTTAACTTTCGGATGTTAAGCGTTATAATAGAGGGGAATTAATAGGAAGAGACGATTGATAAACTTTGTAGTGATCGGAAGGAAAGAAGGATGCTGTGAGTCTGCCTTACGTGAGGCATTCATCGTTTTCCGGAATTTCTTAGAAAGGAGAAGGAGATGAGTTTCCCAACGACCGGAACGAGAATTCAAATTCAAAGCTATAAACACCGTGGTACTCTACACAGAACATGGGAAGAGAGTATCGTACTTAAAGGGTCATCGAAAGAAATCATCGGGGGAAACGATCGTATTCTCGTCACTGAATCAGACGGTAGACAGTGGAGAACTCGTGAGCCAGCCATTTGTTATTTTAGTGCTAATCACTGGTTCAACGTTATCGGCATGTTGAGAACTGACGGAATTTACTATTATTGCAACCTCGGTACACCGTTTACGTACGATGAGGAAGCACTAAAGTATATTGATTACGATCTTGATATTAAGATATATCCCGATATGACTTATAAACTTTTAGATGAAGATGAGTATGAAGCTCATAAGAAAGAAATGAATTATCCAGATGCAATCGACCATATCGTTAAGGAAAACGTTAAAGAACTGATGAATTGGATACATCAACGAAAAGGACCGTTCGCACCAGGTTTTGTCGATCAATGGTATGAACAATTTTTACAATATAGGTGAGAAAACCTGTTGAATCATTTTCAACAGGTTTTTGCATGATAGAAATGAACCTGTTAGCACAAAGATGCAAGAGGTAATGAAACAAAGGGTGATGTCATCTGGGCAGTATCAAGAGATATATGCGATTTGTTAGACCATACCGAAAGCAGATTGGAATTACGATCGGTATAGGGATATTGAAGTTTGGAATACCACTTTTGCTTCCGTTGATTCTGAAGTATGTGATCGATGATATCATCAATGCAGATGGTATGACGAGTGGTGAGAAATATGAACAGTTGCTGTGGTTAATGGGAGGGGCGTTCTTTCTATTTGTAATTGTAAGACCACCAGTAGAATACTTCAGGCAGTATTTTGCACAATGGATCGGAAGTAAAATCCTCTATGATATTCGAGATAAGCTTTTCTCTCATATTCAGCAGCTCAGTTTAAAGTTCTACTCGAACAATAAAGCTGGAGAGATTATTTCGAGAGTGATTCATGACGTTGAGCAAACGAAAACGTTCGTGATTACCGGGCTTATGAATGTATGGCTAGATATGATCACAATCGTGATCATTATTGTAATCTTGTCATTCATGAACGTATGGTTAACGGTTGCAGCAATTATTCTTTTACCATTGTATGGTTTTGCAGTTAAATACTTTTATAAACGATTACGCGATTTAACGAAGAACCGGTCTCAGGCTCTTGCTGAAGTTCAGGGTCATCTTCATGAACGCGTACAGGGAATGCCGGTTATAAGAAGTTTTGCTCTCGAAGATTATGAGCAAAAACAGTTTGATAAGAGAAATACAAATTTCCTTTCTCGTGCAATCGATCATACGAAATGGAACGCTAAAACGTTTGCAACCGTTAATACGATCACAGATGTGGCGCCACTCATTGTTATTGCATTTTCAGCATACCTCGTTATTTCTGGGGACCTAAAAATTGGTGAGATGGTAGCATTTGTAACCTATATGGATCGGTTGTATAACCCTCTTAGGCGTTTGGTTAACTCTTCTACAACACTCACTCAGTCAATCGCTTCAATGGACCGAGTCTTTGAGTTTGTGGATGAAAAGTACGATATCGTAGACCGTGAAGATGCTCGAGAGTTGAAAAATGTTCGAGGCGATGTGAATTTTAGTGATGTCTACTTCAAATATAACGATGAAGATCTTCCGGTTTTAAAAGGGATCGATCTTCATGTCCGAGCTGGTGAAACCATCGCCCTTGTCGGCATGAGCGGTGGAGGGAAGTCTTCTCTTGTCAGTTTGATTCCGCGTTTCTACGATGTGACGGGCGGTAAAATCGAAATCGATGGCACTGATATTCGTGACTATCATGCAAGAAGTGTTAGAAATAATATCGGTATGGTTCTACAGGATAATATACTCTTCAGTGAATCAGTCCGTATGAACATAAAGATGGGGAATCCAGATGCAACGGAAGAAGAAGTTATTGCTGCTGCTAAAGCAGCGAATGCTCATGAATTTATTAAAGATCTTCCTAAAGGCTATGACACACCTGTTGGTGAACGAGGGGTTAAGCTTTCTGGTGGACAGAAGCAACGGGTTGCTATTGCAAGAGTATTCTTGAAGAACCCAGCTATTCTGATTTTAGATGAAGCAACTTCTGCACTCGACTTAGAAAGTGAACACCTTATACAAGAAGCGTTAGGAGATCTTGCGAAAGATCGGACAACCTTCATCGTGGCGCACCGTTTAGCTACGATCACGCATGCTGATCGCATCGTCGTTATTGAAAATGGAAATATTTCAGAAATTGGAAACCATAGTGAGTTGATGAAATTGAAAGGTTCCTATCACCAGCTGTTTCAAGTTCAAAACTTGTAATATTAACAACAATAGCACCCAAATCGGGTGCTTTTTTGTGTTTATTTGCACATGTTTGCGTAAAAGCGTCAAAAGATGACAGAAAATTTTTTATCTCTCATTGCCAAGTTTTCGATTTAATGTAATAATTATAAACAGATTTTAGTTTAATTAAAAAATTCAGAATTGGTTGAAAGGGGTGAGAGAGTGGAACAACCAGTGTTAAAAGTCAGCGGGTTAGAAACTCACTTTTTTACCGATGATGGTGAAATTCCTGCAGTAGATTCAGTTGACTTTCATGTCAACAAAGGTGAAGTGTTAGGAATAGTAGGAGAGTCTGGATCTGGAAAGAGTGTTACGTCCCTATCCATCATGCAGCTTATTTCAGCACCTGGAAAAGTCGTAGGTGGTGAAATTTCGTATAAGGGCGAGAATCTCCTATCAAAATCTGAAAAAGAAATGAGAAAGATTCGAGGGAATGAAATCGGCATGATTTTCCAAGAACCGATGACGTCTCTTAATCCGGTTTTCAAGATCGGGAATCAGCTCGTAGAAGGAATTCGAATACATAAGAAGTGGAACAAAAAGGATTCTTGGGCTCACGCGATTAAGTTTTTGAAGCTGGTAGGTCTGCCAAGAGCTGAAGAACTGATGAACGAGTATCCTCATCAGTTATCAGGCGGTATGAGGCAGCGGGTGATGATTGCGATGGCGATGGCTTGTGAACCTGATGTTCTTATTGCTGATGAACCGACAACAGCACTCGATGTAACGATTCAAGCACAAATACTTGAACTGATGAAAAAACTTAACGATGATACGGATACTTCCATCATCATGATTACGCACGACCTTGGGGTTGTTGCAGAGATGTGCGATCGAATCGTAGTAATGTACTCAGGCAAAATCGTTGAACAGGGTACAACGAAAGAGATTTTTGAATCTCCAAAACATCCGTATACAATCGGCCTGATCGAATCGGTCCCTGACGTTCGAACTCGAAAAGAGAGGCTATATTCGATTCCAGGTAACGTACCAAAGCCAGGCTCAATTAAAACAGGGTGTCATTTTGCCCCTCGTTGTAAGTTTGCTTTTGACAAATGTACAGAGGTTACACCTGAGTTAATCGATGCTGGTAATGGTCAGATGGCAAGATGCTGGCTTCATGAAGACAAAGAGAAAGCAACCTTGTTAGAGAGGGTAGAAAGCTAAGGGGGGCACCTAATTTGCAAGAAGCATTGCTCGAAGTAAAACAGCTTAAGAAGCATTTCCCGATAGAAGGCGGCGTGCTCAAACAGCAGGTTGGTACTGTAAAAGCCGTAGACGGTGTATCGTTCAAGCTACATAAGGGAGAAACGTTTGGCCTTGTTGGTGAAAGTGGTTGCGGGAAATCAACAACTGGAAGAATGCTTATGAGGCTTCTAGAACCGAGTGAAGGAGAAGTCATCTTTAATGGCGAGAACATTCTTTCTCTAAACAAGAGCAAGATGAGAAACCTTCGTAAAGATATTCAGATGGTCTTTCAAGACCCGTTTGCTTCACTTAACCCGCGACACACCGTTGAGAAAATCATTGAAGAACCGCTTATCGTTCACGGACTTGGGAATAAGGCTGAACGTAAAAAGCGTGTGAAGGAATTGTTAGATATCGTAGGGCTGAGTCCCTATCATGCGAGAAGGTATCCTCACCAATTTAGTGGGGGGCAGAGGCAGCGGATTGGAATTGCGCGTGCACTCGCGGTTAATCCAAAGCTAATTATTGCGGATGAGCCAGTATCTGCACTCGATGTATCCATTCAAGCTCAGGTGTTAAATCTCCTCGAAGATTTACAAAAAGAGCTTGGTCTAACATATTTATTTATCGCACATGACCTTGGGGTAGTACGTCACATCAGTGACAGGGTTGGCGTGATGTACTTAGGTCGAGTAGTCGAAATGGCTGATAGTGAAAAGCTTTATCTAGAACCAAAACATCCGTATACTCAGGCTCTTCTTTCAGCGGTGCCAGTACCTGACCCTGAATATGGAAAGGATCGCGTTATTTTAAGTGGCGATGTGCCAAGTCCAGCGAAACCACCTTCGGGATGTCCATTCCATACACGATGTCCAAAAGCAATGGATGTGTGTAGCACGGTCGTTCCGGAATTCAGGGAAATCGAACAGGGGCATTACACTGCGTGCCATCTTTATGAAGAAGACCAGGTATAAATAAATTCATAATCTAGGGGGAAAACGATGAAGAAAAAGTACATTTTATCATTAGTTTTTGTGATGTTGCTTTCCATTGGATTAGCCGGCTGTGGCGGATCTAATGAAACCAACGGCAACGGTGGGGGAGACTCCGACGGTGGCGAATCTGCTGATGGAGGAACGCTAATCTTCGGACGTGGCGGTGACTCTGTTGCACTAGACCCAGCAGCTGTAACAGATGGTGAGTCTTTCAAAGTAACAAAGAATATCTTTGATACGTTGCTTACTTATGGTGAACAAGATACAGAGGTAAATCCAGGTCTAGCTGAAGACTGGGAAGTTTCTGAAGATGGTAAAACATATACACTGATGCTTCGTGAAGGCGTAAAGTTCCACGATGGTACTGACTTCAACGCTGATGCTGTTGTGTTTAACTTCGACCGCTGGATGAATGGTAGTGAAGAATCTTTTTATTACTATAAATCGATGTTTGGTGGATTTAAAGGTGATGAAGGTCACGTAATCGAAAGCGTAACTGCAACAGATGAGAAAACAGTTGAAATTAAATTGAAAAGACCTCAAGCTCCATTCTTGAAGAACCTAGCGATGTCTCCATTCGCAATTGCAAGTCCTGATGCTGTTGAAAAGCATGGAGATAAGTTTGGTGAAAACCCTGTAGGTACTGGTCCTTTCGTATTTGATCAGTGGAGCCGTAATGACAAGATCGTTGTAACGAAAAACGAAGATTACTGGATGGATGGCTATCCAAAACTTGAGCGCGTTATTTTCAGAGCTATTCCAGATAACTCTGCTAGATTGAATGCGTTGATGGCTGGAGAAATCGATTTGATGGATGGATTAAATCCTTCTGACGTACAACAAGTTGAAGATGATGAAAACCTTCAAACGTTCTTCCGTCCTTCTATGAACGTTGGGTACCTAGGATTAACATCTAACCGTGAACCTCTAAATAACAAGAAAGTACGTCAAGCTTTGAATCATGCAGTGGATAAGCAAGCGATCATCGATGCATTCTATGCTGGACAAGCAGAGCCTGCTAAAAACCCAATGCCACCTGTAATCAGTGGGTATAACGATGATATCGAACCATATGAGTATGACCTTGATAAAGCGAAAGCGCTTCTAAAAGAAGCTGGTTACGAAGATGGATTCGATATGGAGTTATGGGCAATGCCTGTACCTCGTCCATACATGCCAGATGGTCAAAAAGTAGCTGAAGTTATTCAAAGCAGTTTTGCTGAGATCGGCGTTAATGCTGAAATCAAATCTTATGAGTGGGCAACTTACCTAGAAAAAGCTCGTAATGGTGAAGCTGACAGCTTCCTACTTGGTTGGACTGGTGATAATGGTGATGCTGATAACTTCCTTTACGTTCTACTAGACAAAGACAATATTGGAAGCAACAACTACACGTACTACTCTAACGATGAGCTTCATGACCTCTTGATCGAAGCGCAGTCTACTCCTGACGAAGCGAAGCGTGAAGAGCTTTATAAGAAAGCTCAAGAAATCATTCATGAAGATGCACCGTGGATCCCTCTTGTGCACTCTAAACCAGCACTTGGTGGTTCTGAGAGAGTAAAAGGATTCTCTCCACATCCGACAGGATCTGATACGTTGACGAAAGTTACTGTTGAACAATAAATGAAAAACAGGGGGGAGTGTAGCACTCCCCCTTACTATTCGGTTAAAGACGGAGATGCAATCATGAATCGTACATAAGGAAGAAGAGGTGAGTATATGCTTGCATATACAATTAGACGGCTGTTAATGCTTATACCTGTTCTATTTGGAATGACGTTGATCGTGTTTTTTATGATAAGAGCTATTCCTGGAGACCCTGCGCAAGTCATACTTGGTCAACAGGCTACAGAGGAAGCGATCGAAAGTCTCACCAAACGATTAGGGCTCGATCAGCCATGGTACATACAATATGTTGACTACATTAAAGGTTTGTTTACTGGAGACCTTGGAACATCATTACGCACAAGTTCAGAAATTAGCGGTGAAATTTGGCCGTACCTTGCAGCTACGCTTGAGCTATCTCTTGTAGCGATGGTCATTGCAATTTTCATTGGAGTAAATGCTGGAATCATCAGTGCATGGTTTCAAAACTCCTGGTTTGACTACACGGCGATGGTACTTGCTCTAGTGGGTGTTTCGATGCCAGTTTTCTGGCTTGGACTAATGGAACAGTGGGCATTTTCTCTTGAATTAGGCTGGCTTCCGTCCACTGGTCGAGAAAATGTAAGAAATCCGGTCGATGCGATCACCCATCTCTACCTTGTCGATACCCTTATCCAAGGTCGTATGGATCAATTCGGAGAAGTAGTGAAACATTTGATCTTACCAGGGATCGCACTCGGAACGATTCCGATGGCAATCATCGCACGAATGACAAGGTCGAGTATGCTTGAAGTCATGCGCTCTGATTTTGTTCGTACTGCACGTGCTAAAGGAACAAGAATGTTCTGGGTAGTATACAAACACTCTTTGAAAAACGCATTTATTCCTGTTTTAACGGTAATCGGTCTACAGATGGGGCTTCTACTAGGGGGCGCTATCCTAACAGAAACGATCTTCGGTTGGCCGGGAATCGGAAGGTATATTTACGATGCGATCAACTTTAGAGATTATCCTGTAATTCAATCAGGTATCCTTGTTGTCGCTGTTATTTTCGTATTCATCAACTTAATTGTCGATCTGCTCTATGCTGCAATTGATCCTCGAATCAAATACAACTAAGGGGGCTTCAAGATGGCTGAAATTGCTCCGCAGAAGCAAACAAATGTACCAAAACAACCAGACGAAGAAGTAATCTCACCATGGCGCGAAGCCTGGAAAGGGTTCAGGAGAAATAAGCTGGCAATGGTCGGCATGGGTATTGTTCTCTTCTTCATTCTTCTTGCCATTTTTGCCGGAGTGATTGCTCCGGAAGGTATCAATGAACAAAAATTATCCGAGCGTCTACAATCGCCTTCAGCGAGTCACTGGTTCGGAACCGATGACTTCGGAAGAGATATCTTATCACGTATAATATACGGAGCAAGGATCTCATTATGGGTAGGGTTCTTTGCTGTACTAGGTTCAGCTGCAATTGGAAGTTTACTAGGAATGATCGCTGGCTATTATGGCCGCTGGGTCGATACGATCATTTCCCGTATTTTCGATATTATGCTTGCATTCCCTAGTATTCTACTAGCAATCGCTGTAGTAGCAGTACTTGGACCATCACTTCGAAATGCTTTGATCGCGATCGCAATCATCAACATCCCGAACTTTGGGCGGTTGGTACGGTCAAGGGTATTGAGTGTAAAGCAAGAAGAGTATGTGATGGCTGCACGAGCTGTAGGGATGAGGGATACACGGATCATCTTCTCTCATGTACTTCCGAACTCGTTAGCCCCTATCATCGTTCAAGGAACACTCGCGATTGCAACAGCGATCCTCGAAGCGGCGGCGCTGAGTTTCTTGGGTCTTGGGGCACAAGCACCTCAGCCAGAGTGGGGTAAAATGCTTGCAGACTCTAGACAATATATCATCCAAGCACCTTGGACCGTTTTCTTCCCTGGTCTCGCAATCATGTTGACCGTTCTAGGATTCAACTTATTAGGAGATGGGTTAAGGGATGCACTCGATCCGAAAATGAAGAAATAAAAAAATCAGCCGTTTGGCTGATTTTTTTATTTTGCGTGTAACTCTTGTATGTCGACTTCGTTATCTTCTTGGTGGTAGGAGTGGAAGCTGTCTACGAGTAGATCTAAATGTTCAAGATGATCATGATAATCGATAATCATACCGATCAATGGGAAGATCGTCATCCATAGGTCACGATTACACTCTCCGCCTTCATATAAATCTACGTACCTTTCCGTCAACGAAGACTCTCCATTATCTACTATATTTAACATCTCTTCAGGTGATTGGTGTCGTACTTTACCAATGTATTTCAGATGTATACGTTCATGGTAGTTTGTTAATTCGTCTAAGTGCGTCTGAATGAGTTTTCTTACCTCGTCAGGCATAATCAATATTTTCACATCAAGCTGATCTAACATTTTCAAGATCGCAAAAGATTTTTCAGTAGTGGCGATCATCTGTCGAAAGAGAACCAACTTGCGTGCTTTTACATAATCTCTTTTCTTAAAGTATGTTCGTTCTTCCTTATATAGGAGGAAGTACTGATCACTTTTCACAGTATCTTCTTTAAGCTGGTTTAAATTTTCCTTCAATACCTTATGCTCCGCATCATTTCTAGTTGCGAGGCGAATCCATTGCGAAATGTATTCTGTGTTCCGTACGATTTTATGAAACAACTTCGTTTCGTATTTTGGAGGGAGAAAAATCAAGTTTACGAAAAATGAACTGATCACCCCGACCATGATAACAAGGAAACGGTTGGTTGCGAACGAAATAAATTCTTCTTGAGGTGCGTTCATAATCAAAATAAGCGTCACGATTGCAAGAGGAATCGTGCTTTCGATCTTAAGTTTAATGTTGATCGCAATGAGTAAGATCGCACCCAGTCCGATGACGATAGGCTGATTTCCAAATACAAGTACAAGCACTACTGCTAGAATAGCTCCAATGATATTTGATTGGATTTGTTCAATTACTGATTGATAAGATCGATAAATAGACGGCTGGATCGCAAAAAGAGCTGCAACTCCTGCAAAAGAGGGTGGGTCTAGTTCTAGCCAAGTAGCAATATAAAGAGCGATCGTAATCGCTAGCCCTGTTTTAAAAATCCGGGCACCAAACTTCATTTTTGATAGATCCTTTCATGTAAAGCTTTTAGTATAGTGATTATCCTGTCTTACCACTTTTAAACATTACAGAATGTACTAGTTATACAATGGAATGACGAAGATAGCAAGCCCTATTTTTACTAAAAGAAAGACAGAATAGCGTTTATTCTGTCTTTCTAATCTATTCTAAACGTTGCTCATCTGTTGGAAGACTCGTCCCACAGCATCAAGAGTGTCATCGATATCTTTGGTCGTATGTTCTGTTGTGAGGAACCACGCTTCATATTTGGAAGGTGCTAAGTTAATCCCTTCTTTTAGCATAAGTTTGAAGAACGTTGAAAATTTCTCTCCATCCGTATTTTCTGCTTGCTCATAGTTTACGACTTCCTCTTCCGTAAAGTAGACAGTTAAGGCGCCTTTCAATCGGTTGATTGTAATCTGGATGTTGTTTTCTTTTGCGAGCTTGTGAATACCTTCTTCAAGTCTAGCACCGATCTCATCGAGGTGCTCATAAACACCATCTTGTTGTAAAACTTCTAAACAAGCGATTCCGGCTGAAATAGAAGCTGGATTTCCTGCCATCGTACCTGCCTGATACGCTGGTCCAAGTGGCGCGACGCTTTCCATGATCTCTCTCTTACCACCGTATGCACCGATCGGCAAACCACCACCGATGATTTTACCTAATGCTGTCATATCTGGTTCAACGCCGACGAGGTTTTGAGCTCCGCCGTACATAAAACGGAATGCGGTGATGACTTCATCGTAGATAACGAGTGCTCCGTAATCATGAGTAATCTCATTCACTTGTTCAAGGAAACCTTCTTTCGGTTCTACGATGCCGAAGTTACCCACGATTGGTTCGACAAGCACGCCAGCGACCTCATCGCCCCACTTATTCATCGCTTCTTTATATGCCTCAATATCATTGAAAGGAACTGTAATGACTTCTTTCGCAATACTCGCCGGCACACCAGCAGAGTCCGGGCTACCAAGTGTTGCTGGACCAGAACCAGCTGCCACGAGAACAAGATCAGAATGTCCGTGGTAACAGCCAGCAAATTTAACGATTTTATTTCGGCCTGTATACGCACGAGCAACACGAATCGTTGTCATGACTGCCTCTGTACCCGAGTTCACGAAGCGCACACGTTCTAAAGATGGAATTGCACCTTGAAGCATCTTTCCAAAACGGTTCTCAAGTACGGTAGGCGTACCGTACAAAACGCCGTTTTCTGCCGCGTGCGTAATCGCTTGAGTGATATGTGGATGTGCATGTCCTGTGATGATAGGACCGTAAGCAGCTAGATAATCTATGTACTTATTTCCGTCTACGTCCCAGAAATAAGGACCGCGAGCTTTCTCCATAAATATCGGGGTGCCGCCTCCAACACCTTTATAAGAGCGGGAAGGACTATTGACTCCGCCTAGCATAATGTCTAGTGATTCTTTATGATGTTGTTCTGATTTTGAAATGTTCATAATTGCCTCCTTCTAAAACTAATTCCTGTTTCATTGTAGCATGATATATATAGGAAGAAACAAGCTCATTGATTGTACATTTATAAAGCCTCTTGTAAACTAAATTGGTATGTGTAAAAAGGAGGAAGGCAAATGGAAAAAGTCATCGATGTGCAGTCACTGCGCAAAGACTTTAAATCACACTCGAGCCGCTCTGGACTTAAAGGAGCTTTTCGAGATTTGTTTACAAGGAACTACAAAGTGATTTCAGCTGTTAAAGATATTTCGTTCACCGTTAATGAAGGTGAAATGGTTGGATATATTGGAGAGAACGGAGCAGGAAAATCAACGAGTATCAAAATGTTGACTGGCATTTTGACTCCGACGTCAGGTACAGTTCGCGTCAATGGAATGGATCCCCACAAAGAAAGAGAGAAATTCGTTCGTTCGATCGGTGTTGTGTTTGGTCAGCGATCTCAACTGTGGTGGGATATTGCTGTTCAGGAGTCCTTTCGCTTACTTAAAAAAGTATATAACGTTCCAGATGATGTGTATTACGAACACATGAACCATGTGATCGAATCACTCGACATTGGCCCTTTATTAGATAAACCGGTTAGAAAGCTCTCGCTTGGTCAGCGCATGAGGTGTGAACTTGCAGCAGCGCTACTTCACAATCCTAAACTATTGTTTCTAGATGAGCCTACAATTGGACTTGATGTATTAGTAAAACTTAAGATTCGTAATTTCTTAAAAGAAATTAATGAAAAGTACAAAACGACTATTTTGCTTACAACGCATGATTTAACTGATATAGAAGCACTATGCGATCGAGTGGTCATGCTCGATGAGGGACAAATCATCTATGACGGTAAACTTGCGAAACTTCGTTCAAACTGGGGAGAAGGAAAACAGATCGAGTTTCAGTTTGGTGAGGATGTTAACAAAGAAAAGCTTCTTCCGTTATTGAATGAGCTTGAAGCAGAATGGACGATAGGTGATCGCCCAAATGTCTTTGTTGCAAACGTTGTGAATGAAGAGCACGTTATTTCTGAAGTGATCGGTAGGGTCGTTGCGGCTCATCGTATTACGGATATAAAGATTCATGAAATTTCAACAGAAGAAATTATACGTAATATCTATGAAGAGGGAATGCTCAATGGGTAAGTATATCGAGATGATTCGAATTCGTTTCCTCATGATGCTTGCTTATCGTACCAATTATTATAGTGGTATCTTGATCTATAGTATTAACATTGGGGCCTACTATTTTTTGTGGAGTGCGATCTATGGGAACAAAGGAGAGATCGAAGGCCTCTCCGTTATACAGATGACGACTTATATCGCAGTGGCCTGGATGGCTCGGGCATTTTACTTTAATAATATCGACCGTGAAATCGCTCAAGAAATTAAAGAAGGAAAAGTAGCTGTAGAGTTTATTCGACCGTATCATTATTTAATGATGAAGACGATGCAAGGATTAGGAGAGGGCATCTTCCGTTTGAGTTTCTTTTCGATACCGGGCATGTTCATCGTTAGCTTAATCTTTCCTATCGAGTTTTCAGCAGCAGCCTCAACGTGGCTTTTCTTTACGCTAGCAATTATTCTTAGTTTTATCGTCAATACTCAGATCAATTTGTTAACCGGCGTCCTTACATTCTTTTTCTTTAACAACGACGGTCTTATCCGAGCGAAACGCGTTGTGATCGATCTATTCTCTGGACTACTGCTGCCGATCAGTTTTTATCCCGGGTGGGCGCAACAGGTAATGGACTTTTTACCATTTCAAGCGATCAGCTATATTCCAAGTATGATCTTTACGGAAGGTTTCCAAGGTGCTGCCGTTTATGAAGCACTTCTTTTTCAAGTGGTATGGGCAGCGATTTTAATTATTCCGATTCAAGCTCTCTGGATCATCGCAAAAAAACAACTGATCGTGCAGGGAGGGTAATATATGAAGCACGCAACTATTTTCTTTCTATATGTTTCACAATATATGAAAACGAGGTTAACGTATCGCGTTGATATGGCGATGGAAATTATGTCTGATCTATTGTTTCAAGCTGTAAACTTAATTTTCATTCTAGTGGTATTCGGGCACACAAATATGTTGAGCGGTTGGTCGAGGGATGAGATTATCTTTATCTATGGCTTTTTCCTCGTTCCATTCGCCATCTTCGGTGCTTTCTTTAACATTTGGGACTTTAATGAAAGGTATATCGTTAAAGGAGAAATGGATCGAATCCTTACTCGTCCGGTTCACAGTTTGTTCCAAATCATCCTTGAACGAATGGAATTAGAATCATTGTTTGGAATGATCACAGGGATAGCGGTTATGGTTTACGCAGGAAGCAGGTTGGATTTAACTCTATCTTGGTATGATCCGTTTGTTTTTCTTATGATGGTGATCGGAGGGGCGTTTGTTTATGCAGGAATCTTCGTTCTTCTTGCTAGTATTAGCTTCTGGTCTGATAGCAGAACTAGCATCATGCCGATGATGTACAATATCGGAAACTATGGAAGATATCC
Source organism: Anaerobacillus sp. ABA4_114 (assembly GCF_056159065.1). Lineage (NCBI taxonomy): Bacteria > Bacillati > Bacillota > Bacilli > Caryophanales > Bacillaceae > Anaerobacillus > Anaerobacillus sp. ABA4_114. Next base: position 3,763,456 of record NZ_JBSWUM010000001.1, on the reverse strand, counting down.
AGTCGATATCTACAATAAAGTTATTCGCTTTATCCTTACTTGGATTCTTCCGTTTGCATTCGTTGGTGTCTATCCTTCCGCTTATTTTCTAGGCCGTGAAGAATGGTACGGCTATGCATTCCTTACACCAGTAATCGGCTTTGCTTTCTTCGGTTTCGCCATATTCATGTGGAACATCGGTGTAACTAAATACCGGGGTGCAGGTAATTGATCGACCAGAGGGACTCCCTCTGGTTTTTTATTTAGAAACCAAGCCAAGTTGTGACAGTGCAAAATCTTCTTTGAGTTTTTTAATTCCTAACCGAACGCGGCTTTTAACTGTACCGAGTGGAATTTTCTTTCTAGTCGCCACTTCTGATTGTGAATACCCTTCAAAATAAATAAGTCTCATAATTTCTTGCTGTTCTTGCGTCAATGTCGTTAATGCCTGATCGATCACATGGTTATCTTCTATATGATCATGTGTATAAGCTGTTTCGTTCACAGCACGAAAATCCTCAATCACCGTTTCTTGAAAGCTGCGCTGTTCCTTTTTGATTCGATCGATGGCACGATTCTTCGTAATCTGATTCACCCATGAAGAAAGTTTTCCTTTACTAGGATCGAATTGATTGCGCTTATTCCAAACCTCCATGTACACATCTTGAACGACCTCTTCAGCAATTTGTTGATCATTGACAATACGACGTGCGATGCTAATCAGCGTCTGTTGATTTTCGTAACAAAAACTCTGGAACAACTCCTCATTATTCGGGCCCCAGTAACCGATCGCGAAGTTTTCTTTCTTCACGTTACGCAACTCCCTCTATAGTTATTTAGTAGGTTTATTCCCCTTGATTCGAAATAAAAACAAATTAATTTTAAAAAATGTGATCCATTCACACTCTTTTTGTCGTATTAATAGTTGAACAGAGGTTATACAAAAGTATAACAAAAACAAAACAAGAGGAGTGGAAGCATGTTAAAGAAATTTATGGCGTCCGCAGTTGCACTAGTTATGATGTTTGGACTTATCGGTACTCAGGCTTTTGCAGATCATCACGAAGCGATGGTTCGCGTTATTCATGCATCACCTGATGCACCGGCAGTAGATGTTTATGTTGATGGAGAAGCGGTTGTGGAAGGTGCCGAGTATAAGCAAGCGACAGATTATATGGCTCTACCTGCTGGAGACCACAAGATCGAAGTTTTCCCTGCAGGTGAGAACGGTGAAGGTGACCCAGTTATCAGTCAGAATGTAACACTTGAAGAAGGAATGAAATATTCTGCAGCTGCAGTTGGTAAACTTGATGGAATTTCTCTTTGGGCGCTAGGTGATGACGCGAAAGCTTCTGAAGGAAAGGCGAAAGTAAGAGTTGTACATGCTTCCCCGGATGCTCCTAACGTTGATGTAGCAGTAAAAGATGGAGATGTTCTTTTCTCAGATGTTGCTTTCAAATCCACATCTGACTATGCTGAAGTTGATCCGATGACGGTTGATTTAGAAGTTCGTCCAGCTGGTTCTGAAGACGTTGTACTTGAAATCCCTGGAGTAGAACTTAAAGAAGGATATGTCTATTCTGTTTATGCGATCGGACTTGTTGAAGGAGAACAACCTTTAGAAGCTTGGCCGCTTGTAGATTCTTCTAACATGCCTTCTGATATGCCTCAGACAGGAATGGGTGGTACGGCTGATCAAGGAAACAATATGATTGCTTGGACACTGTTAGGTGCTGGAATTCTAGCAGCTGGAACAATCATCTTTATTCGTAAAAAGGTAACAGCATAATTCATTAAAGAGGAGGAGCAGCGATGTCACTAAAGAAGGTGTTCAGTATCATTCTTTTAGGGGCAGCCATGGGCTGCTCCTCTTCTGATCATACTGAGCCAGAGGCGATGCCAGTTACTGAGAGTGCAGAAGTGGCTGTTACTTATGAAAGTAAATCAGAAGCAAAGACACCAATATATGAAGGGATTGTACCAGAACGATTGTCGATCCCAGAAATAGATGTAGATGCAAAGGTTGAACATGTTGGTCAGTTACCTAATGGTCAAATGGATGTGCCAAAAGATGATCAGAACGTAGGGTGGTATGAATTAGGCGCTGAGCCTGGGGAAGCTGGAAACGCTGTGATTGCTGGACACGTAGATAATAAAACTGGGCCTGCAGTATTCTTTCATCTAGGCGATCTTAAACCAGGCGATGTCCTAACCGTAACGAGCGATATCGGAAAATCCTATGAGTTTACAGTCGAGAGCACATCTTCTTATCCAAGAAATGATGCCCCGCTCGAGAAGATTTTTGGTATGAGTAATAAACCACGATTAAACCTTATTACCTGTACAGGGACTTTCAATCGAAGTGCCGGTACGCACGAAGAGCGGATGGTCGTCTATACCGTGCTATCTTCGCATTAGTTTGTCCTATTTCGTAATAATCCTCATAAAGTGATTATGAGGTGGTTCAATGATCATTGGATTGATAATTCTAGCCATGATAATCGCTACTTTAGGAATTGGGAAAAGTCTAGTCTCACTAATGAAGAGGACGCGTATACCAGGAAGTCTTCTCTCCGTTTACAAGCTAGTACTATTATTTATCGTATATTTTACGATGATTACAGCTTTTGCTTGCATCTATCTAGGGCTAATCATTCTTGAAATTCCTGTGTTAAGAGAAGGTAGTATTGATATTTCCTTAATTCCTATGGACGCGTTGACTAGGGTGCAATCCGTTCTTTATTTTAGTGCAGTGACACTTTTATCAGTTGGATATGGTGACATCACCCCAATCGGGGTAGGGCGCTGGATCGCTATCCTCGAAGCTTTGATAGGATACTTAATGCCAGCAGCATTCTTTGTGACGACGATCGTCCATTACAAAGAGGGGTCATGAGTTGTAAGTTTCTTCGTATTTCGGTACGCTTACTTTAGAAGTAATTATAAGGAGGCGTAACGATGAGTGTTGAAGTTGGTCAAAAAGCACCTGATTTTAAATTAGAAGCAAGTACTGGAGAAACAGTGTCCCTATCAGACTACAAAGGTAAAAACGTCGTTCTTTATTTTTATCCTAAGGATATGACACCTGGCTGTACGACTGAAGCGTGTGATTTCAGAGATCATATCGAAGGTTTCGAAGAGCTCGATACAGTTATTCTAGGCGTTAGCCCAGACCCTGTTGAGAAACATAAAAAGTTCATCGATAAATATGAACTTCCTTTCCTTCTTCTAGCTGACGAAGATCATCAAGTAGCTGAAGCGTATGACGTATGGCAGCTGAAGAAGAACTTTGGTAAAGAGTACATGGGAATCGTGCGCTCCACGTTCGTTATCGATAAGGAAGGCAATCTTGTAAAAGAATGGCGCAAAGTCAGAGTGAAAGAACATGTGGAAACAGCACTAAACTATATTAAAGAAAACCTAGGCTAAAAGGTGATGCTTTAATGGCAAAAGACTATCCAGATCTAGTCGATATGCATAGTCTATCAGAAGATCATATCTTCAGTTTTGAGCGCAAATAGCGCTCTTTTTTATTGTGTTTATTCCGAAAATTCTCTTAACTCAAGGGTTTTCGTTTAAAGGGTCAACATAAATCAGCTATACTTGAATCATAATAATTCCCTGAGGTGAAACTATGAACATTGTATCTACAGCAAAACTTAAATCACAAATTAAAAGCGATTTGATAAGCGAATACCCAGAAGTTACATTTCAGTTTTATCCTTCTATGAGTGAAGCAGAGGAACACCTACATGATGCAGACGTACTGGTTACATATGGCGAGGACGTTCAAGAGGAGCATATCTATAAAGCGAAAAAGCTGAAGTGGATCATGGTCTTATCAGCAGGGGTAGAGTTGTTACCTTTTAATACGATAAAAGAGAGAGGGATATTCGTTACGAATGCAAGAGGAATTCATCGTATCCAAATGGCAGAATATACGGTTTGGGCGATGCTGATGACGGCTCGTAATACGAAAGAACTTCTTGCGAATGAAGCTTCTAATACGTGGAACAAGAGGATGCCATTAAATGAGATATCTGGATCAACTCTCGGTGTAATCGGTACTGGAGCTATTGGTGGAGAAATAGGTCGAATAGCAAAAGCATTCAATATGACTACGATTGGAGTGAATCGTAAAGGAGAGCCATCTGCATATTTCGATCACATGTATTCTAATGACAAAGTGATGGATATGCTTCCGAAGTGTGACACTGTCGTCAACGTACTTCCAAGCACTCCTGATACGTATCAGTTCTTTAAAGGCCAACACTTCCGTGCGATGAAAGACACATCCGTTTTTATAAATATTGGAAGAGGCGATACTGTAGATGAAAATGCTTTGGTGAGTGCACTACACAATGAAGAGATCCACCATGCTGTATTGGATGTTTTTGAAACCGAGCCTCTTGATAAAGAACACCCTTTTTGGGAAATGCCTAACGTTACTGTAACACCACATCACTCAGGAGTATCACCGAATTATCAGCCTCGTGCAATCGAGATTTTCAAAAGAAACTTGAACGAATACATGAACGGTACGAACGATTTTCAAAATAATATTAATCTAGATAGGGGGTATTAATGATGAAGATCTATACTAAGACGGGTGATAAAGGTGAGACGTCATTAATCTATGGGAAGCGTGTCCCCAAAAATGATATTAGAGTAGAAGCTTACGGGACTTGTGATGAAGCGAATTCTCAGATTGGACTTGCGCTCAGCTATGTCGCAAACGCCCGATTCGATGGAAAAGAGAACTGGGATGATATTTTTCACAAAATCCAAACGTGGCTTTTTCATGTTGGTGCAGAACTCGCTACTCCTGATGGTAAAAATGTTGGGTGGAAGATAGAAGCTTCTCATATTGAAGAGATGGAAGCTCAGATTGATGTTTGGGAGAAACAACTTGATCCTTTAAAAAACTTTATTCTGCCAGGTGGACATCAAGCCGGTGCAGGTTTACATGTTTCAAGGACGATCGTACGAAGAGCAGAACGAAATGCAACTTTAGTAGATGGGGTCAATCCGCTCGTTCTTTCATTTTTAAATCGCTTGTCTGATTTTCTATTCGTAGCTGCACGTTATATTAATTATCATATGGGAGAAAAGGAATCTATTTTGCATGATGAAAAGAAGTGATTCCTTGCACGAGTAGTAGATCATTGACAATTGATGGCTCTACCATGTACACTAATTATAAACATTATAATGTAAGAATGCTTGTTGGAAGAGAGGTGCATGACGAATGGCTGAAGAAAAACTGCATGGAGCGATAGAAGCAATGAAAAGCTCGGGTGTGCGTATTACCCCTCAACGTCATGCCATATTGGAACATTTGATCCAATCAATGGCCCATCCTACAGCAGATGAAATATATAAGTCGCTTGAAGGAAAATTCCCTAATATGAGTGTAGCCACTGTCTACAATAATTTAAGAGTGTTTAAGGAAATTGGACTCGTTAAAGAATTAACATATGGAGATTCTTCAAGCAGATTCGACTGTGTTACGACTGATCATTACCATATTATCTGTGATGAATGTGGGAAAATTGTAGACTTCCATTATCCCGGATTAGATGAAGTTGAAACGCTAGCTGAGCAAGTCACAGGCTTTAAAGTTGGCGACCACAGGATGGAAATATACGGTTCATGTCCGGAGTGTCAAAAGAATAAACACTAAAAAAACTCGCCTCAAATGGCGAGCTTTTTTTGTGTTAACAAAAAAAGGAGCACAGCGGCTCCTTATTTATTTTTAGTCTTTTTACTATTATATTTCTCGTCGAACTCGACACCCTCTAAGCTTGGATCCATCGTCAATGGCTGTTTGCAGTACATACAAGCATCCACTCGCCCAAGAACTTTCGTGGTTCTCTCGCAATTAGGACAGGTGACCTGGACAGCTTTGGTCGATAGCATCCCAATCCAGAAATACACAACAGCACTAGCAATCGTTGCTAAGAAACCAATAATCATAAACAACGTCATTAAGAAGACGGATGTTTTAAAGAAAATACCTATATACATTATACCAATTCCGATAAAGACTAAGCTCAGTGCGAACGTACGAATTCTATTTATTTTGTTTGTATACTTTAATTGCATCACTTGTCCCTCCTGCAACCAAGTATAGCATATGGATTATCTGTAAGCACTTTCCTTACCATCTTCCATAAAAAGTTCAAAATTAGGATTGCTTAATTTATAACAGGATTTATAATATTGAATGTTGAATTGTTTAGACAGGTACGGGTCCAAGAATAAAAAAGTACTGCTGGAGGAAAGTCAGATGGAAAACCTTTTAAGGCCGATTTACCAGGAAAGAGCAAGTCACCCCGAAACCCTTGGAGTTATTGTAATTGAAAAAACAAAACCACATCATCCATTGACTGATAACTTTGATGTCGTTTTATTGATCATCGTTAATAATAATCAAAAGCCATGGCTTGTTAAGCATTATGAATTTGAGGACAAGAAAGCAGCGATGCATGTTGTTTCTGAACAACAAGTTCATGATTGGTTGCTTACAGGGAGCCATCGTCGTCTAGTGGCTTGGCTTGTTAACGGAAAGATCATTTTTGATCGAAATGAATACATAGCAGGATTGAAAGAGCGTATTCGTGAATTTCCATTAGAGGAACGTACTCGCAAGATCGGAGTTGAATTCGCTAAACTCATCAGAAGGTATATGGATGGTAAGGAACTGTTTGCTTCAAAACAATATATGGATGCTTACAATTTTATTTTGCATGCTTTGCATCATCTAGCACGTTTATCTGTCATCGAGCATGGTTTTCATCCAGAAATCACCGTTTGGAATCAAGTGAAACATATTGAACCTGAAATCTTTAAGTTGTATACTGAGCTTCTCACTGGTGAGGATCCTCTTGATAAACGCCTTGAATTGCTCCTTCTTGCTAATGACTTTTCACTTTCATCTAAATCTTTCAACGCTACTCTTCATATAAGGAAGGTTATGAATGAGCGCGATGGAGTTTGGACTTATCAGGAGCTCTTGGAGAACGATCAGTTAAAAGAGTATGGAATCGATCTAGGCGCTCTTCTAGAGTATATGGTAGAGAAAGAACTAATTGAAGTTCTACTATCTGAAACAAAAGGTAATGGAATTTATAGTCGTCAGTATCGAGCAAAATAGCAATTTAAAATAAACGGGGGAAAATATTATAAAAAGGGTTGACCATATTTTTACCCCGTGATATATTATTACTTGTCGCCGCAAGAAAGCAACGCGGCAAACAAAAACTTTCAAAAATGTTGTTGACTTCGAACGAGTTAATGTGTTACATTAATAAAGTCGCTGAAAACGACATTGAAAGAAACGAATCGATCTTTGAAAACTGAACGAAACGCCATGCAAGATATTGTTTCTACGGAAACAAACATTGTTTTAAAGCTAGATTGAACTTTTCTATCGGAGAGTTTGATCCTGGCTCAGGACGAACGCTGGCGGCGTGCCTAATACATGCAAGTCGAGCGGAGAAATGGGAGCTTGCTCCCATTTCTCAGCGGCGGACGGGTGAGTAACACGTGGGCAACCTGCCCTACAGACTGGGATAACTCCGGGAAACCGGAGCTAATACCGGGTAATACATAGCATCGCATGATGCAACGTTGAAAGTTGGCCTCTGGCTAACACTGTAGGATGGGCCCGCGGCGCATTAGCTAGTTGGTAAGGTAACGGCTTACCAAGGCCACGATGCGTAGCCGACCTGAGAGGGTGATCGGCCACACTGGGACTGAGACACGGCCCAGACTCCTACGGGAGGCAGCAGTAGGGAATCTTCCGCAATGGACGAAAGTCTGACGGAGCAACGCCGCGTGAGTGACGAAGGCCTTCGGGTCGTAAAGCTCTGTTGTTAGGGAAGAACAAGTGCCGTTCGAATAGGGCGGTACCTTGACGGTACCTAACCAGAAAGCCACGGCTAACTACGTGCCAGCAGCCGCGGTAATACGTAGGTGGCAAGCGTTGTCCGGAATTATTGGGCGTAAAGCGCGCGCAGGCGGTCTCTTAAGTCTGATGTGAAAGCCCACGGCTCAACCGTGGAGGGCCATTGGAAACTGGGGGACTTGAGTGCAGAAGAGGAGAGTGGAATTCCACGTGTAGCGGTGAAATGCGTAGATATGTGGAGGAACACCAGTGGCGAAGGCGGCTCTCTGGTCTGTAACTGACGCTGAGGCGCGAAAGCGTGGGGAGCAAACAGGATTAGATACCCTGGTAGTCCACGCTGTAAACGATGAGTGCTAGGTGTTGGGGGGTTCCACCCTCAGTGCTGAAGTTAACACATTAAGCACTCCGCCTGGGGAGTACGACCGCAAGGTTGAAACTCAAAGGAATTGACGGGGGCCCGCACAAGCAGTGGAGCATGTGGTTTAATTCGAAGCAACGCGAAGAACCTTACCAGGTCTTGACATCCTCTGCCACTCCTAGAGATAGGACGTTCCCCTTCGGGGGACAGAGTGACAGGTGGTGCATGGTTGTCGTCAGCTCGTGTCGTGAGATGTTGGGTTAAGTCCCGCAACGAGCGCAACCCTTGATCTTAGTTGCCAGCATTCAGTTGGGCACTCTAAGGTGACTGCCGGTGACAAACCGGAGGAAGGTGGGGACGACGTCAAATCATCATGCCCCTTATGACCTGGGCTACACACGTGCTACAATGGACGGTACAAAGGGCAGCGACACCGCGAGGTGAAGCGAATCCCATAAAGCCGTTCTCAGTTCGGATTGCAGGCTGCAACTCGCCTGCATGAAGCCGGAATTGCTAGTAATCGCGGATCAGCATGCCGCGGTGAATACGTTCCCGGGCCTTGTACACACCGCCCGTCACACCACGAGAGTTTGTAACACCCGAAGTCGGTGAGGTAACCTTTTGGAGCCAGCCGCCGAAGGTGGGACAAATGATTGGGGTGAAGTCGTAACAAGGTAGCCGTATCGGAAGGTGCGGCTGGATCACCTCCTTTCTATGGAGAATTACGAGGCAACATTGGTTGCCAAACTTGCATGAGCGTTTCGTTTAGTTTTGAAAGAATGATTGTATTCTTTCAAAGTAGGCTATTCGATGAAGTCGAAGTGCGCCTGCGTCTGCGAGTATCGCTAACGATGTTAGATTCCTCGGCGCATGGCAGCAAAGAAGCGGATTCAAGTAGTAGCCATGTTCCTTGAAAACTAGATAGCACAAACAACGACATCCAATAATTATTATTTTTTGCGTTATAACTTAGTTAGTCACATCTAACGATGTGCATCGATGACGTTAGAACTTCGTTTCTAACAACATCTAAGGTTAAGCTACTAAGGGCGCACGGTGGATGCCTTGGCACTAGAAGCCGATGAAGGACGGGACGAACACCGATATGCTTCGGGGAGCAGTAAGTACGCTTTGATCCGGAGATTTCCGAATGGGGGAACCCACCATCCGTAATGGGATGGTATTTACTTCTGAATACATAGGAAGTAAAAGGCATACCCGGGGAACTGAAACATCTCAGTACCCGGAGGAAGAGAAAGCAATCGCGATTTCCTGAGTAGCGGCGAGCGAAACGGAAACAGCCCAAACCAGAGGGCTTGCCCTCTGGGGTTGTAGGACGTCTCATTGGAGTTACAAAGGCACGGATAGACGAAGCGACCTGGAAAGGTCCATCAGAGAAGGTAACAATCCTGTAGTCAAAATCCGCTGCCCTCCGAGACGGATCCTGAGTACGGCGGGACACGTGAAACCCCGTCGGAATCCGGGAGGACCATCTCCCAAGGCTAAATACTCTCTAGTGACCGATAGTGAACCAGTACCGTGAGGGAAAGGTGAAAAGCACCCCGGAAGGGGAGTGAAAGAGAACCTGAAACCGTGTGCCTACAACTAGTTGGAGCCCGTTAATGGGTGACAGCGTGCCTTTTGTAGAATGAACCGGCGAGTTACGATCCCGTGCAAGGTTAAGCCGAGAAGGCGGAGCCGCAGCGAAAGCGAGTCTGAATAGGGCGAAGGAGTACGTGGTCGTAGACCCGAAACCGGGTGATCTACCCATGTCCAGGGTGAAGTTCAGGTAACACTGAATGGAGGCCCGAACCCACGCATGTTGAAAAATGCGGGGATGAGGTGTGGGTAGCGGTGAAATGCCAATCGAACCCGGAGATAGCTGGTTCTCTCCGAAATAGCTTTAGGGCTAGCCTCGCGGCAAGAATCTTGGAGGTAGAGCACTGATTGGACTAGGGGTCCCTACCGGATTACCGAATCCAGTCAAACTCCGAATGCCAACGATTTATCCGCGGGAGTCAGACTGCGAGTGATAAGATCCGTAGTCGAGAGGGAAACAGCCCAGACCACCAGCTAAGGTCCCAAAGTATACGTTAAGTGGAAAAGGATGTGGCGTTGCTTAGACAACCAGGATGTTGGCTTAGAAGCAGCCATCATTTAAAGAGTGCGTAATAGCTCACTGGTCGAGTGACGCTGCGCCGAAAATGTACCGGGGCTAAACGTATCACCGAAGCTGTGGATTGTCTTACGACAATGGTAGGAGAGCGTTCTAAGGGCTGCGAAGTCAGACCGAAAGGACTGGTGGAGCGCTTAGAAGTGAGAATGCCGGTATGAGTAGCGAAAGACAAGTGAGAATCTTGTCCGTCGAAAGCCCAAGGTTTCCTGAGGAAGGCTCGTCCGCTCAGGGTTAGTCGGGACCTAAGCCGAGGCCGAAAGGCGTAGGCGATGGATAACAGGTTGATATTCCTGTACCACCTCCTTTCCGTTTGAACGACGGGGGGACGCAGAAAGATAGGGAGAGCGCGCTGCTGGATATGCGCGTCCAAGCGATTAGGCTGGTGAATAGGCAAATCCGTTCACCGTGAAGGCTGAGTCGTGATGGCGAGGGAATTTAAGTACCGAAGTCCCTGATTCTACACTGCCAAGAAAAGCCTCTAGTGAGGAAAGAGGTGCCCGTACCGCAAACCGACACAGGTAGGCGAGGAGAGAATCCTAAGACGATCGGGAGAACTCTCGTTAAGGAACTCGGCAAAATGACCCCGTAACTTCGGGAGAAGGGGTGCTTCCTCGGGTGAATAGCCCAGGGGAGCCGCAGTGAAAAGATCCAAGCGACTGTTTAGCAAAAACACAGGTCTCTGCCAAGCCGCAAGGCGATGTATAGGGGCTGACACCTGCCCGGTGCTGGAAGGTTAAGAGGAGGGGTTATCCCTTACGGGAGAAGCTCTGAATCGAAGCCCCAGTAAACGGCGGCCGTAACTATAACGGTCCTAAGGTAGCGAAATTCCTTGTCGGGTAAGTTCCGACCCGCACGAAAGGTGCAACGACTTGGATACTGTCTCAACGAGAGACCCGGTGAAATTATAGTACCTGTGAAGATGCAGGTTACCCGCGACAGGACGGAAAGACCCCATGGAGCTTTACTGTAGCCTGATATTGGATTTTGGTACAGCTTGTACAGGATAGGTAGGAGCCATAGAAGCCGGACCGCTAGGTTCGGTGGAGGCGTCGGTGGGATACTACCCTGGCTGTACTGACATTCTAACCCAGCACCGTGATCCGGTGCGGAGACAGTGTCAGGTGGGCAGTTTGACTGGGGCGGTCGCCTCCTAAAGAGTAACGGAGGCGCCCAAAGGTTCCCTCAGAATGGTTGGAAATCATTCGCAGAGTGTAAAGGCACAAGGGAGCTTGACTGCGAGACCTACAAGTCGAGCAGGGACGAAAGTCGGGCTTAGTGATCCGGTGGTTCCGCATGGAAGGGCCATCGCTCAACGGATAAAAGCTACCCTGGGGATAACAGGCTTATCTCCCCCAAGAGTCCACATCGACGGGGAGGTTTGGCACCTCGATGTCGGCTCATCGCATCCTGGGGCTGAAGTAGGTCCCAAGGGTTGGGCTGTTCGCCCATTAAAGCGGTACGCGAGCTGGGTTCAGAACGTCGTGAGACAGTTCGGTCCCTATCCGTCGCGGGCGCAGGAAATTTGAGAGGAGCTGTCCTTAGTACGAGAGGACCGGGATGGACACACCGCTGGTGTACCAGTTGTTCCGCCAGGAGCATAGCTGGGTAGCTACGTGTGGAAGGGATAAGTGCTGAAAGCATCTAAGCATGAAGCCCCCCTCGAGATGAGATTTCCCACAGCGTCAAGCTGGTAAGATCCCTCAGAGATGATGAGGTTGATAGGTTCGGGGTGGAAGCGTGGCGACACGTGGAGCTGACGAATACTAATCGATCGAGGGCTTAACCTAAAAAATTGGAATACGATGTTGCGTGCTATCTAGTTTTCAGGGAATAAAATTTCCCTTGAAAAATGACGAAATATATTGTAATATATATCTTGTCGCTAGCAATCACACGAATGTGCGAGCTGTTAGAAGTCTGGTGATGAAGGCGAAGAGGTCACACCCGTTCCCATGCCGAACACGGAAGTTAAGCTCTTCAGCGCCGATGGTAGTTGGGGGCTCTCCCCCTGCAAGAGTAGGACGTCGCCAGGCTAAACATTATTCCACAGTAGCTCAGTGGTAGAGCTATCGGCTGTTAACCGATCGGTCGTAGGTTCGAATCCTACCTGTGGAGCCATGGAGAGCTGTCCGAGTGGCCGAAGGAGCACGATTGGAAATCGTGTAGACGGTCAACGCCGTCTCGAGGGTTCGAATCCCTCGCTCTCCGCCAGCTACATACTAGATTGGCCCGTTGGTCAAGCGGTTAAGACACCGCCCTTTCACGGCGGTAACACGGGTTCGAATCCCGTACGGGTCACCATTTCTAAAGAAGCATTCATATAGCAACATTTTACTCTGTGGAGGATTAGCTCAGCTGGGAGAGCATCTGCCTTACAAGCAGAGGGTCGGCGGTTCGAGCCCGTCATCCTCCACCATTTCAAAGGTCCCGTGGTGTAGCGGTTAACATGCCTGCCTGTCACGCAGGAGATCGCGGGTTCGATTCCCGTCGGGACCGCCATTTTTACTCAATTTTAATATCGTCGCGGGGTGGAGCAGTTCGGTAGCTCGTCGGGCTCATAACCCGAAGGTCGCAGGTTCAAATCCTGCCCCCGCAACCAAAAAAATTCCACTACGTCGAATAAGCATCTTAGCTGAATTTTAATTGTAGCCCTTTAGGGCAACCTAAACACTTACTATATGCTAGATCTTAATAACGTAAAAGCGGAATGTTTAAAACATGGCTCTGTAGCTCAGTCGGTAGAGCAGTGGACTGAAAATCCACGTGTCGGCGGTTCGATTCCGTCCGGAGCCACCATGTTGCCGGTCTAGCTCAATTGGTAGAGCAACTGACTTGTAATCAGTAGGTTGGGGGTTCAAGTCCTCTGGCCGGCACCATTTTTCCTGAAAAGGTATCAATTCCCATTGTTTTTATATATAGTATATATTACAATGATAATTGTCTATTCGGAGGGGTAGCGAAGTGGCTAAACGCGGCGGACTGTAAATCCGCTCCCTCAGGGTTCGGCGGTTCGAATCCGTCCCCCTCCACCATCTTGATAGGGGTATAGTTTAAAGGTAGAACAGAGGTCTCCAAAACCTCCGGTGTGGGTTCGATTCCTACTACCCCTGCCAATTAAGATTTAAAATAATGGCGATTGTGGCGAAGTGGTTAACGCACCGGATTGTGGTTCCGGCATTCGTGGGTTCGATTCCCATCAGTCGCCCCATTATGTTGGGCTATAGCCAAGCGGTAAGGCAACGGATTTTGATTCCGTCATGCGCTGGTTCGAATCCAGCTAGCCCAGCCATATTAGTTGCGGAAGTAGTTCAGTGGTAGAACACCACCTTGCCAAGGTGGGGGTCGCGGGTTCGAATCCCGTCTTCCGCTCCATTTTTATAACGGCGGCATAGCCAAGTGGTAAGGCACGGGTCTGCAAAACCCTTACGCCCCGGTTCGAATCCGGGTGCCGCCTCCAATCTTCATATTTTTTAAAAAAGTCCTGCCGGAGTGGCGGAATTGGCAGACGCACAGGACTTAAAATCCTGCGGAGGGTGTACCTCCGTGCCGGTTCGAGCCCGGCCTCCGGCACCATTTACTTTCCGAAATTAAAAAATTGTCTTTATGCCGGTGTGGCGGAATTGGCAGACGCGCACGACTCAAAATCGTGTTCCGTGAGGAGTGTCGGTTCGAACCCGACCACCGGTACCAGTTACATAGTTGATACTTAAACGTCAGGATTTCTACAGTGTAGAAGTCTTTTTTTATTGTCTCAAACTAAAGATCGGGGACAGTCTCTTCTACATGTTGTCTCTTCATTAAGTGAAAACTAGAGTCTGCGATAGCTAATGTCTACTCCATTGGAAGGAAGAAAGGATGTTTTCATTATTCATTGTAATGGAAAGCCGTATGACTTGTTGTTCGAGGAACTATCTTCTTTGGATAAGGCGTTTAGGGAGCTTGACGCATTCCATGAGGCCTTCGTTTTGATGCCTATTAGGTGGTAGTCCAACCAAGCCTGAACGAAAGGCCTAATGAGCGAATCATTATCCCTCTATCTGCGAAAAATGGTACACTGATGGTAATTCGTTAGCTAAGAAAGAGTGATAAATCATGAAAGTAGAAATTTGGTCTGATTTTGTATGTCCTTTTTGTTATATAGGGAAAAGGCGCTTAGAAACCGCGCTTCAATCCTTTCCACATCGCGACGAGGTTACGGTCGTTTATAGAAGCTTTGAACTTGATCCAAACGCAGAGAAAGCAACTGGAAAAAGCAAAGCTGAGCTTTTAGCGAGTAAGTATAATGTCAGCCTTGAACAGGCTGAAGGTATGTGTGAGAACATGAGGCAACAAGCAGAAAACGAAGGCTTAACGTTTGATTTTAAGAATATGAAGCCTACTAATTCTTTTGATTCTCACCGACTGCTTCAGTTTGCTGCAAAACACGATCTAATGGAAAAGATGGCAGAAAGACTTTTCTATGCCTACTTTACTGAAACGGAAGACATCTCTGATCATGACACGCTTTGTAATCTAGCTGAAGAGGTAGGACTTGATAGGGCAGAAGTGAATGATATGCTTCGTAGTGAAGAGTTTTCAAAAGAAGTACGCTTTGATGAGTCTCTTGGCAGCCAATTAGGCATTCAAGGCGTTCCATTCTACGTCTTTAATGAAAAGTATGCTGTTTCAGGGGCCCAGCCTCCAGAGATGTTCCAACAGGCGTTAAACAAAGCCTGGGAAGAGGATAAGCAGCTTCAGGTAATCACTAGTGAAGGTGACGCTTGTGGTACTGATTCATGTGACATCAAGTAAACGAATTAAAAGGCTCTCTTACATGTTGTAAGAGAGCCTTTTGTTATTCTTCCGTCTTTTTTTCTTTAATCGTCTTGTATGCAGTATCCAGGTTTCGAATTCTACGAACGATCTCAGAATTTTTGTTAAGATTGTCGTAAATCATAGACGACACAACTGACCGGTAGTAGCTGTTCATCGCTTCTTGCTTTGAGAACACATCATCGTTTTTCTTTATGTACTGTCTAAAGTTTTCTTCAAAGAATGGTATTGAAAAAGGTTCCATATGCTCATTCCTTTCACATTGGTTTCAGTCACTATCATACACTTGTAGAATCTATATTGAAATATTGTAAAGCAAATCTAAAGAAAATTAAAATTACCTATTGTTTTGCTATTATACTTTGTGTTATTCTAACTACATCAGCGAGGTTTGTAGAAAAACCTCGAATTTTCACCATTTACCCAACGCAGTGTTTCGTTATGATTAACGAAGCGTTGCGTTTTTTTATGTTTGCTGTACAATCGTTCAGTTTGCTAATCCGTAATTAAAGTCTCCGCCATGAATCTGATTAAACATTTCCCCAGAAGCTTGTAAAAGTTTATTTGCCTCCTCATTTGAGAGGGAAGGTTGAATATAATATAGCTGTATAGCATTTGTCGTTTCCTCAGTAACCGCAGTACGCTCTGAGTCCACAATCGGACTTCCGAATGGACCTTTTTCGTCTAGAGAGACTAGCTTGTTAGTGAAGTTCACTTCTCGACCATTCAATCCTTGATACGTTGTAGTCTCATCGCCCAGTTCGATGGAGATCGAACCTTCTACCTTATCTAGATCATAGATACCGATCGGAATCTTATACTGCAATGAGAGAAGGTTGTTTATATCTGCAGCAGAATGAATCCTAGGAAGATCAGAACCTTTCTTAAGCCTTCTTAATAATGCTTCTGACGAAGGGCGATAGCGTGAAGGATCGGTTCCGAGCTTTTTAAATACTGTTCGCCATTCTTTAACTGGTTGAAAAGAAGTGATCTCTGCATCTTCTAGATCCATCATCATAGTTTCAAGGTAGAACTGATATCTTCCGCGCACCATTTGCGGTGAGTTTTCAACCACGATATCATGATATGTAATCCATCCAATTTTAAAGTCAGGAAGTATTTCGGTAATAGATGTTGAGAGAGAAATGTTAGTCATGTTACCGTTCTCCTTATTGTTTATTTCCGTTCATTTTATCATAAGCGACTACTAGAAGCTCAAAAGGAGGCTCACCTCATATGAAGAATTTGACCGATCATTTACAACATATAGATGGAAAAAGTTATAAAGCTTATAAAGATATAAGAGGGAGCTATGATTTCGAGAATTACACTCTTTCGATCGATTATGTACAAGGAGATCCATTCGCAAGCCCATCTAGAATACGAGCTATCATTCCTCGTGACAAAGCTAAGGTGAAGACTGAGTGGTTTGATGGTGACCAAAGGCGGATCAGGTTAGAGGATTTTATCGCAAGGAAGGTAGCGAAGTCCATTTATAAACACAAAGGAAATATCAAGGGTTCCGGTAAGAGTGGCACCTTTATCATTGATGCTCCTAAACAAAAAGTATTAGAACGTACAGCTGTGTCAGTAACAAAAACCGACATCACGATCTGTTTATCAGTGGGCTTACCAGCACAAGGTAGACGTGTGCTTGGTAGACAAGCCCAGCAAATGTTAACGACCTATTTAAGAGAGATTCTAAAAGCATCTATCTTCTCTCTAAATGAGGGAGAGGTAGTTGAAGCCATTCATCTAGCGGATCAACAAGAAACGATCAGAATGTTCTTGAAAGATAAAGGGTACGTGGCGTTTATCGCGGACGGTGCCATTTTGCCCCGAGAGAGTGGTATTAGCGATCGGCCGTTACAGAATAAAGCTGTTCCATTCAAGTCTCCGTCTAGCAAAGAAGTCTCGATCTCGATCCCCCATAAAGAAGAACCGATAAAAGGGATGGCGATCGAGAAAGGGATATCCCTCATAGTAGGGGGCGGGTATCATGGCAAAAGTACCCTCTTGCATGCACTCGAGCACGGCGTTTATGATCATATTGCAGGTGATGGCAGAGAGTATGTGATCACTGATGAACTAGCTATGAAAATTCGCTCTGAAGATGGAAGAAAGGTGACAGGGGTAAATATCTCACCGTTTATTGAGAATTTACCTTTTGGGAAAGATACTCGCTCCTTCACTACAGAAAATGCTAGTGGAAGTACATCTCAGGCAGCTAATATAATAGAAGCAGTTGAAGCAGGCTGTCATGCACTGTTGATCGACGAAGATACAAGTGCAACGAATTTTATGATTCGAGATGTTCGGATGCAGCAACTCGTCTCAAAAGACAAAGAGCCAATCACACCTTTTATTGACCGTGTACAACAACTATATAACCAACATAGTGTTTCAACAGTACTCGTCATGGGAGGGTCAGGCGATTATTTCGATGTAGCCGATACGGTTATTTTGATGGAGAATTACCTTCCATATGATGTAACGAATGAGGCTAAAAGGATTTCAGCCGAGTCTACTACAGCTCGAAATAAAGAAGGTGGCGAGCTTTTCGGAGAGGTAGACCGTCGCCTTCCTCACAAGTCTAGTTTAAATAGTCAAAAAGGGAAAAAGGCGAAGGTTTCTGCGAAAGGACTTCACCACATTTTATATGGCAATACTGATATTTCACTCCTTCAAGTTGAGCAGCTGATCGATCCGAGTCAGACGCGATTAGCTGCGGAAATTCTTCATTTTCTTGAAAGGAAGAACAAACTTGGAGACGTATCCGTGTCGGAGCTTTTGGATGCAGTTGAAAAACAAATGAATGATGAGGGAATCGGATCCTTCTCTATGTTTGCCAATCAACATCCAGGTGATCTCGCTCGTATTAGAAGAACAGAGTTGGCAGCAGTATTGAATCGACTTAGAACATTGAAGATCGTCTAATAACGTTAATTTTCATGAAGAAGGGAGGGAGTAAAGTGACAAACGCCCAGTTAAAGGAAGAGATCGTTGCATACAGTAAATCAATCGGAATCGATAAGATAGGTTTTGCTGCAGCTGATCCTTTCAAATCGCTCAAAGAGCGGTTGAAGCAACAGCAGCAGTTAGGTTATCAATCAGGGTTTGAAGAACCTGATATTGAGAAACGAACGGAGCCTGAGCTCTTGTTACGTGGCGCGACTACGATCGTTTCGATCGCCATTGCATACCCATCAAAAATGAAGGATAGTCCAAGAAGTAAAAGAGGCGAACGGAGAGGTCTATTTTGTAGAGCGTCGTGGGGCGTCGATTATCATCACGTGTTAAGAGAAAAGCTCTCCCTTCTTGAATCATTTATAAAATCGAAAGTTCCAACTGCTCAAACAAGCTCAATGGTTGATACAGGAGAATTATCTGATCGAGCAGTAGCCGAACGAGCTGGACTTGGATTTACTGGTAAGAATACGATGCTGATTACGGAAGAGTTCGGTTCTTGGGTCTATCTTGGTGAGATGATCACAGATGTCTTTATAGAGCCGGATGAGCCAGTGGAAGAAGGTTGTGGAGATTGTAATATTTGTGTAGATGCTTGTCCAACTGGAGCACTAGTTGAAGGTGGTCAGCTAAACGCAAGTAAATGCATTGCTTTCTTAACTCAAACTAAAGGTTTCCTTCCTGATGAGTATCGCTCAAAGTTAGGCAACAGACTTTATGGATGTGATACATGTCAGCTGGTGTGTCCCAAAAACAAGGGGATCGACTTTCACCATCACCCTGAACTTGAACCAGATCCAGAAGTGGTGAAACCAAAGTTGATTCCACTGCTTACGATGAGTAATAGAGAATTTAAAGAGAAGTTTGGAAAAGCGGCTGGTTCATGGCGAGGGAAGAAGCCAATTCAACGAAACGCCATTCTTGCTCTAGCGCATTACAAAGACGAAGCAGCGGTGGATACACTGATCGATTTGATGAGAAATGACCCACGACCTGTCATTAGAGGGACATCCGCTTGGGCCCTCGGAAAGATCGGTGGAAACAAGGCGTATGATGCCCTAATAAATGAGCAAATGAAAGAAAAAGACCAGGAAGCGGCAGATGAGATTGAAAAAGGGCTGTCTATGCTTCAAAATAAGTCTTAATGGTATTGGTCAAATAATATAATGTCTTGTAAGATAATGAAAAATGTTGAATAAAAGAAGGGATAGCATGGAGAAACAAGTGATCAGTTATGGGGAGTTTCAATCACCGATTGGAACGCTGACATTATTTGCGGGTTCTGAAGGAGTTTACAGACTTGATTTCGGATTTGCTGAGGATATGCTACCCGCGGCTGAAGCATGGTTCAAGAAGAATCATGTAAAACCAGATTTCGTTATGAATTACGAAATCATCGACCCGATTATTGTTCAATTAGAAGAGTTTTTTAGCGGTAAAAGAAGGATGTTTGATTTAAAACTAAATTTGATTGGAACACCTTTTCAAAAGAAAGTATGGAATAGTCTTAGTACGATTCCATACGGTGAGACCCGCTCATATAAAGACGTTGCTGTTGATATTTCTGCTCCTCGAGCAGTACGTGCGATCGGTTCTGCCAACAACCGGAATCCACTTCCGATCATTATTCCTTGTCATCGTGTGATTGGAAGCAATGGTGCTCTTGTTGGATACGGTGGAGGAATGGATAAGAAGGAATACTTGCTGTCACTCGAACAGCAGACCGCAATTCAAACAGCAGTAACTTCATAAGTATTATCGAGCTCGGAGTTCATAGACGAACTTCCGAGCTTTTTTGTTCTATTCAACGTTTCACCCTGCACTAAGTGGTATGTGTAACCATTCACCAACATAAAGTGCGAAGAGGGGGGAACGCAAAATGGGTTGGGAAGAGCAGCTTAAACCCTTTTGGGAAGAACAAGCGTCATACTTAATGAACGGATCGCTATCCTTTAGAAGCAATGGAAAACGTCCAGCTACGGAAGAAGAAGCTGTTAACAGGTTTATTAAGAAATGCAACGCTCGAGAAGCTACAGTTGTGAGAGTACTGAATAAAGGTGTACTCCTGGGCAAAAAGAAGTTATCCAAAACTCGAATCTTTGATTACTATCTTCACCAGCAATTTGTGATCAAGCATGGTAAGAAGATGTATCAAGAAGAGCGTTTTGAAAAAAGGCTTGCAGAGTTAATCGATGGAGAGCTAGTCCATGATCGTTCCGTTGAGCAAGAAGGTGTACACTGTGATAATCCTGTTCGGGCAGGCAGGGGAGATGAAAGGTTGAAGGGATCGTATTATGATCGCTTATCTGCTGTGAAATATGCTGAAAACTGGTGGGATGATTATAATCCTGCTTATCCAATATTTGATGGAGACTGTACGAACTATGTCTCTCAATGTATCCATGCAGGTAAAGCACCTATGAGGGGTTATCCTGATCGAACGAGAGGATGGTGGGTGCGGAAAAACAGCTGGAGCTATTCGTGGTCAGTCGCTCATGCATTACGGTGGTATCTTAGTGGTTCAAAGAGTGGGCTTAAAGCAAGAGAAGTCTATCAGCCTGATGATTTAGTACCGGGCGATGTGATCAGCTATGATTTTACTGGAGATGGGAACTGGCAACATACGACGATTGTGGTCGATCAAGATGGAAAAGGGCAGCCGCTTGTAAATGGGCATAATACGAACTGTAGAATGCGTTATTGGGATTATGAAGACTCAACGGCATGGACACCGAATATCCAGTATAAATTTTTTCATATTGAAGATGAATAGCATATTCTTTCTCTCCGTGGAAAACATGCTATAATAGATATGTTTTGAAGCGGAGGTGAATCATTATGTCTTTAAATATCGTGTTATTTCAGCCAGAAATTCCTGCAAACACTGGGAATATTGCTCGTACATGTGCTGCTACGAATACAAGTCTTCATCTTATTCGTCCATTAGGTTTTTCTACAGATGATAAGATGCTAAAACGTGCAGGTCTAGATTACTGGAAATATGCTGACGTTCATTATTACGATTCTCTAGAAATATTCTTTAATCAGAATGAAGGCGGAGAATTTTATTATATTACGAAGTATGGTACGAATACTCATACTGACTTCGACTATTCGGATGTTAGTAAAGATACGTTCTTTGTTTTTGGAAGAGAAACAAACGGTTTGCCAGATGAGCTGATCGAGAATAATAAGGAGCGCTGTCTACGCTTACCTATGACAGAACACGTGCGTGCGCTTAACTTATCGAATACAGCGGCAATCATGGTGTATGAGGCACTTAGACAACAAGGATATCCTAACATGAAATAAAAAAGAACGACCGTAACGGTCGTTCTTTTTTATCGACTACCTTTTTTGGTTTTTTGAGGTCGATCATTGTACCCAGCCGTAAAGATGGCTGCTAGAAAAGCAAGTATTACTACTAAAATACCCAGGAAACTCATGGTTTCATCCTCCTCAGGTAAAATTATGTCCAAGTCTATCTATGATTATAAACGATGTTGAAGGTGTTGTGAATGTTTTGAAGGTAATTCGATACTCTTCGGGATGAATGAGTTGGAAAATTTGCCACATTCCTATACGATAGAAGGAGATTATTAAAAGGAGGCTTTTGTTTATGTATGTTGTTATGAACGAATTGAAAGTACCTGATGAACACAAAGCTGTAATGAAAGAACGCTTTGGAAAAAGTGCAGAAAGCATGAAGAACGTTGAAGGTTGTCTTGAGTTTCTTTTTCTTGAACAGCCATCTGAAAATGGAAAGCTGATCGTGTTTACGAAATGGGAAGATGAAGATGCCTATCAAAAATGGATTCATTCTGACTCATTCAAAAATGCACACAAAGAAAAGCGTGAATCAAAAGAAAAGTCTCCTGCATCTGGAAACGAGCTAAGTGAATTTAATGTTGTTTACCACACGTAAAACCGGCTATGCCGGTTTTTTTGTTTGTAGTAGACGTTATGGCTATACAGAAGAACAGCCTTTTTTTACGTAAGAAAGAAAACAGAATGTTATAGGACATCCCCGCATACCATGTATTAAATCCGATGAATCAAATTTGGAGGGGGCTCGTAATGGATATCTTACGTAAAATCCAGCAGCATCGAGATGAAGAGAGGCGGCTGAAGTGGGAAGGAACCTTTGGCGAGTACTTAGAAATTATCAAAGAACGACCTGAAGTAGCGCAGTCAGCTCATTCACGCGTTTATAATATGATAAAAGATGCTGGTATTAACGAGGTAGATGGCAAGAAAAGCTACAACTTCTTCGCTGAAGAACTTTATGGTCTTGAGGAAGCAATCGAAAGGTTAGTCGAAGAATACTTTCACCCAGCTGCAAAGCGATTAGACGTCAGAAAGCGTATCTTATTGCTTATGGGTCCTGTAAGTGGAGGTAAATCCACGCTCGTTACCATTCTAAAAAGAGGCTTGGAGAAATATTCACATGAAGATGCAGGAGCGGTTTATGCAATCAAGGGCTGCCCGATGCATGAAGATCCGCTTCACTTAATTCCTCACCACATGCGCGAGGAGTTCTACAAAGAATACGGTATTAGAGTAGAAGGTAGCCTATCGCCATTAAACCTTATGCGTCTCGAACAAGAATACGGTGGCAGAATCGAAGAAGTTATGATTGAACGAATTTTCTTCAATGAAGACAAACGGACAGGAATTGGAACATTCAGTCCTTCTGATCCGAAGTCACAGGATATAGCAGACCTCACTGGTAGTATCGATTTCTCCACGATCGCAGAGTTTGGGTCTGAATCTGATCCAAGAGCATATCGATTCGACGGTGAATTAAACAAGGCGAACCGAGGCATGATGGAATTCCAGGAGATGCTGAAGTGTGATGAAAAGTTTTTATGGCATTTGCTATCGTTAACACAGGAAGGAAACTTCAAAGCTGGTCGCTTTGCATTGATATCAGCAGATGAATTAGTAGTAGCTCATACGAACGAAGCCGAGTATCGCTCGTTCATCTCGAACAAAAAGAACGAAGCTCTCCATTCCCGTATCATCGTGATGCCTGTACCGTATAACTTAAAAGTAAGCCAGGAAGAGCGCATTTACGAGAAAATGATTCGAGAAAGTGATGTTGCCGATGTCCACATCGCGCCACATGCACTTCGAGTAGCTGCAATTTTCTCTATCCTCACAAGATTGAAGGATTCAAAGCGTCAGGGAGTAGACCTTGTCAAGAAGATGCGTTTGTATGACGGGGAAATTGTTGAAGGATTCAATCAGGTAGATGTTGATGAGATGCAGAAAGAGCATTCTGATGAAGGAATGAGTGGTATTGATCCACGTTACGTCATCAATCGAATATCTTCTACGATCATCAGAAAAGAAGTACCTTCAATTAATGCACTGGATGTGCTTCGTTCGTTGAAAGACGGCTTGGATCAGCACGCTTCCATTTCAAAGGAAGATAAAGAGCGCTATATGAACTTTATCTCGGTTGCTCGAAAAGAGTACGATGAGATTGCTAAGAAAGAAGTTCAAAAAGCATTCGTGTATTCTTATGAAGAAAGTGCTAAGACGCTCATGGATAACTACCTTGATAACGTAGAGGCGTACTGTAACAAGAATAAGCTTCGCGACCCTCTTACTGGTGAGGAAATGAGTCCAGATGATAAGTTGATGCGTTCCATTGAAGAACAGATCGGTATTTCAGAGAACGCAAAGAAAGCTTTCCGTGAAGAAATCTTGATCAGAATTTCGGCATACGCAAGAAAAGGAAAGAAATTCGATTACAATTCGCATGAGCGTTTAAGAGAAGCGATTCAAAAGAAATTGTTCGCTGACCTTAAGGATGTTGTGAAGATCACGACTTCTTCTAAAACGCCGAACGAGAATCAGTTGAAGAAAATTAATGATGTTATCGCTCGATTGATCGATGAGCATGGATACAATTCAATCTCTGCCAATGAACTTCTTCGTTATGTAGGAAGCTTATTGAATCGATAACTGGTGAAAAAGCATGCCTAACAGGTGTGCTTTTTTTCTTGAACAGCGTCTAATTTGTAAAAAGTTTGTATATCCTATAGTGAGATTAACCGGGTGCTTGTGCCTTTTTAGTATGAGTGATAGATTATACGTAAAGACGTATTGAAGAGAGGTTTGACATGAAAAAGGAACGCAGTCCGCTTTGGGAATGGCTAAAAGCATTTTCAATAGCCGTTGTCTTGGCGATTGTAATTCGTGAATTTATCATAACGAACTATGTTGTTCACGGAGAATCCATGATGCCTACCATTCAGGATGGAAATCGGCTGATCATCAATAAAATAGGGTATGAAGTCTCTGAGCCAGATCGTTTTGATCTCGTCGTGTTTCATGCGAACGAGAATGAAGACTATATCAAAAGAGTGATAGGACTTCCTGGTGATACGCTTGAGTATAAAGATGACCAACTTTATATAAATGGCAAGAAGATGAAAGAACCGTATCTAACTCATTTTAAAAGTGAGGTCTTTAATGGGAATTTGACTGAGAACTTTAAACTCGAAGATAAAACGGAGAAAGCTGTAGTGCCCGAGGGGTACTTGTTCTTAATGGGTGATAATAGACGCCATAGCTATGATAGCAGACATATCGGTCTTGTCCCGATCGACCAAGTCGTCGGTGAGGTGAACCTGCGTTACTGGCCGATCGAAGAATTTGATTTCACTTTCAAGAAATGAATTTTCAGGTTCCAAAAAGGTGAAGCAGGGGTATTCTCTTCTTAAGGAGGTAGTTCATTGTGTCAGAACGAAAAGATAAACCTGCAAACAGTTCAATGGCAATGGATGAGAAAGAGATGAAAGAGCTTGGTAAAGAGATGGAAGAGCTTGAAACCAACCAGGAATTAAAGAAAAACGGGCGACGCCCTGACCCTGTACAAAACGAAAAAGATAAGAAAGAGTAAAGCCCATGCTTGGAGGCTGTCGAGATGTTCTCGGCAGCCTTATTTTTGTTAAAAAAAGTGTCTAGGCAGCATGGGCAATTAACGAAAAGAGAATATTCTTAATGCATTTCTTATACAATCTATCAATAGTTTTACAATTCGTACGTTCCGAGCTTGATTTGTCAGAATTAATTGTCAATTATCGCTTGTATTTGCATAGGATAAAGTATACTACCTTTTAGATTCAGGGAGTCAAAATTAGTATTCCGCTTTTGAACAATCACCATGAGCGATCATCGATCATTGAATAAATATCCGATAGAAATATTATTTTTTTAAGGAGGGGAATATGGCATGAAAGACAGGAACACCAAAAACTTTGTTGTCTCTCAGGAGAATTGGTCCCTCCACCGAAAAGGCTATCAGGATCAAGTGCGACATTCCGAGAAGGTTCAAGATGCTATCAAAAATAATTTACCAGATCTAATTAGTGAGGAGAACATTATACTATCTAATGGTCGTGACGTAATTAAAATACCAATTCGCTCTCTTGATGAATATAAAATTCGGTATAACTATGACAAATCGAAGCATGTTGGCCAGGGTGACGGGGATAGTCAGGTTGGAGATGTTATCGCCCGTGACGGATCAGGTGAGAAGAAGCCTGGTGGAGGTAAAGGCGAAGGAGCTGGGGATAAACCTGGCGATGATTTTTATGAAGCTGAAGTCTCATTGATGGAGCTGCAGGAAATTCTGTTTAAAGAACTAGAACTACCTAATTTACGTGAAAAAGAGACAGCTGAAGTTGTGAAGAAGAAAGTTGAGTTTAACGATATTCGTAAAACTGGCTTGATGGGTAACATCGATAAGAAACGAACAATTCTTTCTGCTTACAAACGAAATGCAATCGAAGGAAGGCCAGGAATAGCACCGATTTATCAAGATGATCTTCGCTTTAAAACGTGGAACGAAGAAATAAAACGAGAATCAAAAGCTGTTGTACTTGCTATGATGGATACGAGTGGATCAATGGGTAAATGGGAGAAATATATGGCGAGAAGCTTCTTCTTTTGGATGACACGCTTCTTACGTTCGAAATACGAAACTGTGGAGATCGAGTTCATTGCTCACCATACCGAAGCAAAAGTCGTCTCTGAGGACGATTTTTTTTCAAAAGGTGAAAGCGGTGGAACTATTTGTTCATCTGCCTATCGTAAAGCTTTAGAACTGATTGAAGAAAAGTATTCACCAGCTCGCTATAATATCTATCCATTTCATTTCTCAGACGGTGATAACCTTACTTCCGACAATTCACGCTGTGTGAAGCTTGTAAATCAGATCATGAAAGTATCGAATATGTTTGGGTACGGGGAAGTTAATGCCTACAATCGCCACTCAACATTGATGAGTGCCTATAAGAATATCCATGATCCAATGTTTAGACACTATATTTTGAAAGAGAAGAAGGATGTTTACCACGCAATGAAGAGTTTTTTCAAAAAGGAAGAAGTTCATTCGTAATGGTTTCCCACCAGGGGAACCATTTTTTTGTTTTGGAAGCATGAAAAGAAAAGGAAGCTTCATACTAAAATCAACAACTAAAAATGGGGGATTGCTTATGAAGAGTGCTTCCTTAGCATTTATTTCCTTCATCCTTATCCTATTTCAACCTTTCATTGCGGTTGCTGATGAAGCTAGCGCAGAGCTTCATTTCATTGATGTCGGACAAGCTGACAGTATCCTTGTACTGCAAGCAGGAAAAGCAATGCTCATCGATGCTGGAGATAATAAGGATGGTGACAAAGTTTCGAGTTATTTAAAAAATCTTGGTATCAAACGATTAGATTACCTGATCGCGACCCATCCGCACCACGATCATATTGGGGGAATGGATCAAATCGTTAACGACTTCAAAATAGGAAAAGTGATCATGCCTGATGTATCTTACCCCACTCGTCATTACCGCTCTTTAATGAAGGTGATCAATAAGAGAGAGATACCGGTTAGTGTTGCTGAGAGCGGAAAGAAAGCAAGGTTTGGGAAGGGAATCACGCTTCATTTTTTTTCGCCGATCCGACATGCGGAATATGAGGATTTTAATGACTACAGCGCAGTCGTTCAATTAAGGCATCACAATAATTCATTTTTGCTGATGGGAGACGCTGGTGAACAAGCTGAAAAGGAGATATTAGCAGATGCAAAGAAGAAACTCCCTTCAGATGTGATTAAGATCGGTCATCATGGAGCTGATTCTGCTTCAACCAAACCATTTATAAAAGCTGTAGCTCCTCAAGCAGCCGTTATCTCAGTTGGCAAAAACAATCCTTATCATTATCCAGATAAATCTGTATTAAAGACGCTTAGTACGATGAAGATCCCCATTTTCAGGACAGACCAACTTGGGACAATTATCGCAAAAAGCGATGGGGAAAGGATCGTTTTTCATACGGGTCAAAAAAAGGAAAAATAATTTGAGCAAACGAAGCTCAGACTAGTTTGTGTAAGACCTCGTCTTTTGAGTCTTTACCATTTATCAACTGGGAGGAATGTTTGTGCATAATAATCTGCAAGGCGTCATGTCCAGAAATGTCGTATCTGTTACACCAGAACAATCTGTTCAGGAAGCAGCCGCATTGATGAGTCAGCATAATATCGGTGCCCTTCCTGTAATGAAGGATGGGCAACTGTGTGGAATCATTACCGATAGAGATATTACGACGCGTTCGACTGCTAGTGGCGGGGCAGCAACTTCACAGGTTGGGCAGTGTATGTCGAACAACTGTGTATCAGCGAATCCTAACATGTCAGCAGATGAAGCAGCAGCATTAATGGCACAAAATCAAATCCGTCGACTGCCAGTCGTTGAAAACAACCAGGTAGTCGGAATGGTTTCGCTTGGGGACTTTGCTACGAAAACACCGGATCAACAGGAAGCTGGTCCAGCTTTATCCAGCATTTCTCAAAACGGTACAACTCGAGCATAACGATGTGGAGGCTGGCTGATGTCAGCCTCTTCTTATTCTGAAAATTGTTACCTCTATGATAAAATGAAGATAAAGTCGGGTACATAGTAAGATAGGCAGTTACGTGGAGGTTGATAAGATGTCTGAATTAGATGTTTCTAAATTCGAAAAAAAGATGGAACTAAGAGGAATCAGAAAAGAAGATATCGACGAAATACTCGCTTTACAAAATGAGTGTTTTCCAGGTATGGATCCATGGAAGCGAGAGCACTTAGAAAGTCATCTAGCTGTTTTCCCCGAAGGTCAATTTTGTGTTGAATATGAAGGGAAAATCATCGGTACCTGCTCGAGCTTGATGGTGAATTTCGATGAGTATGACGATCAACATACGTGGGATGACATCACGGACGAAGGCTATATTACAAACCATAACCCAGATGGATATAACTTATATGGAATCGAGGTAATGGTTCACCCTGAGTATAGACGAATGAAAATTGGTAAACGTCTTTATGATGCTAGAAAAGATTTAGCAAGAGAATTAAATGTAAAGAGTATCATCATCGGTGGACGTATTCCGAACTATCATAAGTATGCCGATCAGATGAAACCATCTGAATATGTTGAGGAAGTTAAATTCCAAAATATTTATGATCCTGTCCTCACATTCCAGCTTATGAATGGATTTAATGTGATGCGGATCAATCCTAACTACTTACCAGATGATAAAGCTTCAAGACGTTATGCCACGCTTATGGAATGGAATAACGTTGAATACAAAGCGAAGACAAGACGTCATTTCAGATCTTCATTCCCAGTTCGAATTTGTGCGATTCAATACGCGATGAAGAAAATTTCCTCATTTGATGAATTTGCTAATCAAGTTGAATATTATGTGGATGTTGCAGCTGATTTCGGATCGGATTTCGCAGTGTTCCCTGAAATCTTCACGACACAGCTCATGTCGTTTATGGATGAAGACATTCCTAGTAAAGCTGTGAGACGTTTAACGGACTATACTGAACCATACATCGAACTATTTACAGACCTTGCCGTCAAATACAATGTGAACATTATCGGAGGCTCTCACTTCGTTTTAGAAGATGAGAAGATCTATAATATCGCGTATCTTTTCAGAAGAGACGGTACGATTGAGAAGCAATATAAAATACATGTGACCCCAAACGAAAGACGTTGGTGGGGGATACACGGTTCAGATGGAATCGAAGTGTTCGATACAGATTGCGGTAAAATCGCGATCCAAATCTGTTATGACATCGAATTCCCTGAACTTGGTCGTATTGCGACAGACAAGGGCGCAAACATTATCTTCACACCGTTCTGTACGGATGATCGACAAGGGTATTTAAGAGTACGCTATTGTGCTCAAGCACGTGCGGTTGAGAACCAAATCTATACCGTTATAGCAGGAACGATCGGAAACCTTTCACAGGTAGAGAATATGGACGTACAGTATGCGCAATCTGGCATCTTTACGCCATCTGATTTTGCGTTTTCAAGAGATGGTATTGTTGGAGAGTGTCACCCTAACATCGAAACGGTCGTTGTAGGTGATGTCGACCTCGAAATATTAAGAAGACAGCGCCAATCTGGTACTGTTCGTCAATTAAGAGACAGAAGAAAAGACTTATATGAGATTCATTACAAGAAGTAAGCCTTCCACGGCTTGCTTCTTTTTTTATTACCTTTCACTTTTTTATTGGAATTCGTTGGAATCCATATTATTATAAACTCTAAGAGCAGGGTTTTCTTCTTTAGAGAGAAGGAATTTTGTTCATTACATAGAAGACAAATATATGCTAAAAGAAGCTAGACACAACACAGGAGGCAGAGATGAACTGGAAAAACGAATACAAACGATGGAAT
Organism: Anaerobacillus sp. ABA4_114; assembly: GCF_056159065.1. Lineage (NCBI taxonomy): Bacteria > Bacillati > Bacillota > Bacilli > Caryophanales > Bacillaceae > Anaerobacillus > Anaerobacillus sp. ABA4_114. Next base: position 3,733,513 of record NZ_JBSWUM010000001.1, on the reverse strand, counting down.
ACAGCAACTGACCTTGATGAGGAGTTAAAACGCGACCTTACGATGCTTGAGGGTGATGAGAAATCACTAGAAGATGCATTTTATAAGAACCTTGAGTTTGGTACAGGTGGCATGCGTGGAGAAATTGGTCCTGGTATTAACAGAATGAACACGTACACGGTAAGAAAAGCTTCAGAAGGTCTGGCTCAATACATATTGAAGAATGGCGAAAGTGCTAAGAAACGAGGAGTAGCGATCGCCTATGATTCTCGTCATAAATCACCAGAGTTTGCGATGGAATCTGCAAAAGCATTGGCTAGTCATGGTATCCAAACATACGTATTTGAAGAACTAAGGCCAACACCGGAGCTTTCGTTCGCTGTAAGGAAGCTGAATGCTTTCGCGGGAATCGTTATCACAGCTAGTCATAACCCTCCTGAGTATAACGGCTACAAAGTGTATGGTGAAGATGGTGGACAACTGCCTCCTAAAGTAGCAGAGGAAGTCATCTCATATGTTAACAGTGTAGAAAACGAATTAGCGGTGAACGTTTCTTCAGAAGCTGATTTAAAAAGTCAGGGCCTCATCAAAATGATCGGTTCTGAAATTGATGATCAATACATTGAACAGTTAAAGACGCTACGCGTGAATGAATCTCTCTTAGAAGAGATGGGAGATCAGCTTAAAATCGTTTTCACGCCATTGCATGGAACTGCTAACCATCCTGTTCGTGATGGACTTAAAGCATATGGGTTCAAGCATGTCACTGTCGTTGAAGAACAAGAATTACCAGACCCGAACTTCTCCACAGTATCATCACCAAACCCTGAAGAACATGCTGCATTTGAACTTGCCATTCAATATGGCGAGAAAGAAGATGCTGATGTTTTACTTGCAACTGATCCGGATGCAGACCGTGTAGGTGTTGCGGTTAAGAATAAAGAAGGTCAATATGTTGTGCTTACAGGCAATCAGACAGGTGCACTATTATTGGATTACATCATTACTCAAAAGAAGGAAAAAGGTGAACTTCCTGAAAACGGTGCTGTGCTGAAAACGATCGTAACTTCTGAAATCGGTAGAGTAATCGCAGAAGATAACGGACTTACATCGTATGATACTCTTACAGGTTTTAAGTTTATCGGGGAAAGAATTAAAGAATATGAAACTTCTGGTGAACACACCTTCCTATTTGGCTATGAAGAAAGCTATGGCTACTTGATCGGAGACTTTGTTCGAGATAAGGATGCGGTTCAAGCATGTTTAGTAGCGGCAGAAGTAGCGGCTTACTACAAATCAAAAGGGATGACGTTGTATGAAGGATTACTAGAAGTTTTCGAGCAATATGGTTATTATCAAGAAGGCCTAGAATCCCTAACGCTTAAAGGGAAGGAAGGTGCGGAGAAAATCAATTCACTCCTCACTCAATTCCGTGAAGAGCCACCATCAGAAGCTGCAGAATTAAACGTTGCGATTGTAGAAGACTACCAAACGAGTACACGTACGTATATGAAGGATAACCGTAGTGAAACAATCGATCTACCTAAATCAAACGTATTGAAATACAAGCTTGAAGATGGCTCATGGTTTTGTTTACGACCATCAGGCACTGAACCAAAAGTTAAGTTCTATTTTGGAGTAAACAGTACAAGCCTTGAAGACAGCGAAAGAAAACTAGACGCGCTGAGATCTTCCGTTATGTCAAAAGTTAACGAACGACTATAAAAGAAAATAACCAGGACGATATTCGTCCTGGTTATTTCATGAAAAACAAAAGAAAACCGGCTTAAAAGCCGGTTTTCTATTATTGATGTAAATGTTGTTTGTTTAATTGTGCCTCGTATTCAGCTTTGTTCATTCGAATGAGCTTAAATACTTTATCTTTCGTCTCATTATCCAATTTTTCCAGAATCTTTCCTGCTTTGTATTCATTTGAAGTTACAATTTTTCTGTAAATCTTAGATAATCGTTTATCATCTTCGGATAACTCCAAAAGGTCCTGCCTCCTTTAAATGAAATAACCCTTTTTCCTATCCTTAAATTAAGATTTATTTTACAATATATGAAGAGAAGGCGCAAGTGTTTAATCTTTTATAAAAAAGTATATGCTTTTAAAATAGATTTAGCCTAATGGAAAGGAGCTCGGAGTATGGAATATACAAATGAGATGAAGAACCGGCTTAAACGAGTAGAAGGACAAATACGCGGCGTTTTGCGCATGTTGGAGGAAGAAAAAGATTGTAAAGATGTCATTACCCAGCTATCCGCCAGCAGAACAGCGATCGATCGTACAATCGGGTTAATCGTAGGGTCTAACCTAGAGGAGTGCATTCGAATGCAGCTTGATAAAGGGGAGTCGACTGAAGAAGTTGTAAAAGAAGCAGTGAATCTCCTTGTTAAGAGTCGTTAAGTCCCGTCATTACACTATTCAAAGTACGCTAAGGAGTTAAGTTGTGCAAATAGGAAACGTATCAGTACCAGAACATCTCGTTTTGATGGGGGCAAGCATAGCTCTCGCACTTTTTAGTATCGCTATTATTCGTAAAATCCTAAACTTATCATCCAATGCTACCGATCTAGCTTTCGAAACGGTCGTTACCTTTATTATCGCTTGGAAGGCGAGTCTAATCATAGTGAGTCCGCTGCTGGTTGTTGAGTCTCCTCTATCGCTCTTATATTTTACGGGTGGTGAGACGGGCTATATTATTGGGCTTTTTATTAGTATGGTCTACCTTCATTGGAAGCTAAAGGGCGATAACCGCAAAAATAATCTATACCTACTTGGATTCGGGTTACTGATTGGAACGATAGGCTATGAAGCTTTTCACTTTCCTACTAAGAGCTCGTTGCTCCTCGTCGTGCTATTACTATCGATGATGTTATTGATGCTTTATTGGAAACCGTACGAATGGCGCTTCCTCGATGTAATGTTGTGGGGCAGTATTCTTATCTTCATCGTGGGTATGATAAGGCAAGATGTGATGTTTCAACTATCAAAGCAGCAATGGTTGTATCTTTTCGTGGCCGTTTATACTGTTTGGGCACAATATGATGTGTTTAGGAGGAAAGCTAGATGAAGCGTTTGATCCCCGGCATCATCGTCGTAGTTAGTTTAGTCATTTATGCGGCAGTATCCTCTTTTACGGATGGTTCCGGAACGTCTCCACAAAGGGATGCTGGTCAACAGGCGTTAGCTCAAGTTGAGGAAGGTATCCAAAATGGGAACCTTGCACCTGACTTTTCATTAGAGACCCTTTCAGGTGAAAAAACAAATCTATCTGATTATAGAGGTAAAGTCGTATTCTTGAATTTCTGGGCTACCTGGTGTCCTCCATGTAAAGCTGAAATGCCTCATATGCAAGATTTCTATGAAGAAAATTCTGAGGAAGTAGAAATTGTAGCGGTCAACCTCACTTCAAATGATTCCGTTCATTCAGTTGAAGAATTCGTAAAAGAATATGATGTAACGTTTCCCGTTCTTTTAGATGTTGAAGGAGAACAAGCAGAAAAATTTGCAACAATTACGATTCCAACCACCTATATCATTGACAGAAATGGTATAATTAAACAGAGATTAGTTGGACCAATGAGTAAAGACAAAATGGAAGAGCTGGTATCTTCAGTGCAATAGGTACCAGCTAATTATTAGGGGTTTCGTTCGCTGGGTCGTTCGTTTTATTGAATGGTCTGGTACTTGGAATGAAAAAGGAGGGGATCGATTGACGAGTTTTCTTTATGGAATCATATTTTTTATCATGTTAGGGTTCGTTCAGTACAGCTGGTTCTATGAACCTACACATGGACCAGCGATTGAATTTAGCTCGACTAGGTCTTATATCGTTACATCGATCGTTTTAGGCTTACTAGTGGGCTATCTACTTACATCGGGAATCACTCAACTGTACAATTGAATGTGGAAGATGAAAAGCTGCTGGATTTCCGGCAGTTTTTTTGTTTTGTTCTCTAAATCCTGTATTTCCTTGCCTTAATCATGAAGTGGTTTGTCCTCACATACATATTAATAAGCAATACTTTAGGAGGGAAGGAAATGAGTGCTGAGAAAGAGATTTTTTACGCTATCGAAGAGATTACAGAAATAGCCAAGGGGTTCGGCCTTGATTTCTATCCAATGCGTTATGAAATCTGCCCGGCAGATATTATTTATACGTTCGGGGCATATGGTATGCCAACAAGGTTTTCGCACTGGAGTTTCGGGAAACAATTTCACAAAATGAAGCTACAGTATGATTTAGGATTAAGCAAAATTTATGAACTCGTTATTAATTCAGATCCATGTTATGCATTTTTGTTAGATACAAATACGTTAATTCAGAATAAGTTGATTATTGCGCACGTCCTTGCACACTGTGATTTCTTTAAAAACAACGTCCGATTTTCAAACACCCGTCGCGATATGGTGGAAAGCATGACTGCGACTGCAGAACGAATTGCGAATTATGAGCATCAGTATGGAAAAGAAGAAGTTGAGAATTTCCTAGATGCAGTGCTTTCGATACAAGAGCACATCGACCCTTCCATCATGCGTGCGAAGTTAGCTTATGACCTTAGTGAAGATGATGAAGAGGTGAGGGTGGTAAAAGACGATTCACCTTATAACGATCTATGGTCGTTAGATGGTGACGACACGAAGGACGAGCAGCGTCCGAAACAAAGAAAAAAATTCCCTCCTCAACCTGAGAAGGACCTCTTATTGTTTATACAGGAATACAGTAAAGAGCTCGAAGATTGGCAGCGTGACATCATGACGATGATGAGAGAAGAGATGCTCTATTTCTGGCCACAGCTTGAGACAAAGATCATGAATGAAGGATGGGCGAGTTATTGGCATCAGAGAATCTTACGGGAAATGGATTTAACAACTGAAGAATCAATCGAGTTTGCTTCCTTAAATGCGAATGTTGTTCAGCCTTCAAGAACAAGAATAAACCCATACTACTTAGGACTGAAGATTTTTGAAAACATTGAAGAAGTCCATGATAACCCTACGGAAGAGATGTTAATGAGAGGAGTAAAGCCTGGTAGTGGGAGAGAGAAGATGTTTGAAGTTCGAGAGGTAGAGGCTGATATCTCGTTCATTCGAAATTATTTAACGAAAGATCTTGTTCATAGAGAAGATTTGTACTTATTCCAGAAAAAAGGTAGAGATTATAAAATTGTTGATAAAGAGTGGGAAATGATCCGTGATCAGCTCGTAACAATGCGAGTAAACGGAGGCTTTCCATATTTAACAGTAGTTGATGGGGACTACATGAGAGCTGGAGAGATGTACATCAAACACTCTTACGAAGATACTGAGCTCGATCTTCAATATTTAGAGCGCGTTCTGCCTTACATTCATCAAGTATGGGGCCGCCCTGTTCATATGGAAACGATGGTAGAAGAAAAGGAAGTCGTATTCTCTTACGATGGAAAGAAGATGCACCGCAGGTATCTGTGATGAGTGGCGTTGCGTTAGGAACGCCATTCCCGGGCTTCTGGACTTATGTTCTGTTTGTGGTTTCTGCTGGAGTATTAGGTGGTTTAGGCAATATTCTCCTCTCCGGTGAATTCAGACTGTGGCGTAAAGTAAAAAGCGAAGGCCAAGGCGTTTATTATAGTATCGGTTCTTTAAAAGAACCACTAATAGGAGGAATTGGAGCGTTATTAATGACGCTCATGTTTTTTGAGACATATAAAAACGTAGAAAATCTATTGTATATATCGATTTTGACTGGCTTCGGAAGCAGTGCGTTTTTAAAACGTTACATCGACTCAAAAATCAATGCTATTCAAGAACAAAGCACAGCGCTTTTACAAACTGAGAACCTACAGTACTACGATGAGGAAGGTAAAAATACTGGAGATACAGCAGTTAAGGGAGTCATGACGACCAATGGTCCACTACCCGTTTATTTAACGAAAGATGAAATGCAGAGGTTGATGGATCTACAGTCAAGAGTGGGTGATGCGATCAGTCATAAGGAAGCAAAAGTGTGTCAATTTGAGATGAAAACGTTGATCAACAAAGGGAAACAAAGAGCATTTTAATAGCATACTGGACGGGACCGTATCACTACGGTTCTTTTTTGTTGTGTGTAAAATGAACATCCACTATGACAAAATGGGTATAAGAAAGAGAACGAATGAAGATTCTCAATAATGAGGATGATTGTGCCAAACGTTGACAGATCATTCATTTGGTTTATGATAGGGAATGTAATTATATGAAAAGGCTGTGGGTGCTTTGTTAAGATCTCGTTTTAGACGCATACGATTAACATCCGTACAATTAATCGTTTTGTTTTATTTACTAGCAGTGACTATATCCACAATATTAATAAGTTTGCCCGTCGCTCATCAGCCAGGGAAAGAACTTTCATTCATTGATGCGCTGTTCACAGCCGTAAGTGCTGTTAGCGTAACCGGTCTTACGGTGGTCACGACTGCTGATACGTTTAGTGTCACAGGTATCATCATCATTGCATTTGTGCTACAAATCGGTGGGATCGGTATCATGACGCTTGGGACGTTCGTATGGCTAGTAATGGGTAAAAAGATTGGGTTAAAAGAAAGACAGCTCATCATGACGGATCAAAACCAATCGACATTATCTGGACTAGTACAATTGATGAAACAAATATTAGCACTGATTTTTATTATTGAATTAGTTGGAGCCGTCGTGCTAGGAACGTATTATCTTCGTTTCTTTGAAACTTGGCAAGAGGCATATCTACAAGGGTTCTTTGCCTCAGTTAGTGCAACGACTAACGGAGGTTTCGATATCACGGGTAAATCACTACAGCCCTTTGCTCAAGATTATTTTGTTCAATTTATTCATATCCTTTTGATCATTACAGGAGCGATTGGGTTTCCTGTTTTAATCGAAGTTAAAAATTTCTTATTTTCTCGGCAGAATACGTATCGTTATAAATTCTCTTTATTTACGAAGCTTACAACGATGACATTTTTTGTTCTAGTGGTGCTAGGAGCCATATTGATCTGGGCGTTTGAAGCCACAACATTTTTTGCTGATAAGTCATGGCATGAGTCGTTCTTCTATGCGATGTTTCAATCTGTCACGACTCGAAGCGGTGGACTATCGACAATGGATGTTAACGAGTTTCAAGAACCTACTCAATTATTGATGTCTGCACTAATGTTTATTGGTGCATCACCAAGTAGTGTTGGGGGCGGTGTGCGTACGACCACCTTTGCTATCGTGCTTATCGCTATTTATTCTTTCGCAAAGGGTGGAAGCTCGATTAAAGTATTCGGTAGAGAGCTTCACCCAGAAGATGTTCATAAGGCCTTTGTCGTATTTGCCGTTGCTGTTATGGTTTGGAGCACGGGAATAATCATGCTTTCATTCTCTGAACCTTATCCTCTCGTGGCTATTGTCTTTGAGGTTTCATCTGCATTCGGAACTACAGGCCTTTCGATGGGAATCACACCGGGGCTCAGTACCTTCGGAAAGATCGTTACGATCTGTTTGATGTTTATCGGACGGATCGGGATATTATCCTTCTTATTCTTGATCAGAGGGACTGTATTACGAGAAAGATATCATTATCCAACTGAACGAGTGATCATTGGTTAGGAAGCATGAGGGGAGACCCTCGTGCTTTTTTTGTTTGGGGAGGATATTGGGTTGAGAGGTTCAATAGTTCTTTGAGAGTTCCTCAAGAGCTCCTCAAGAGTTCCAATATCTGCGTTTCTAAACGCCCGTCTCCGCTTTTTGTATGTCCAGCTGCGTGGGCCAAATCCTCCGGCTGTTTCACCCCTGAGGATGAGACAAAAAGCGTCTCATACTCAGGGGTTCCAACATCCTGCGGATTTAAACGGGCCCACTTAGCTTTTCGTATGTCCAGCTGCGGTAGCCAGGACCTCGATCGCTTCACCTTTAGGAATGAACACAAAGATCGTGTTCTTTCCTAAAGGCTCCAGCGCTTGTCGGTCCTAAACGGCTACCTTCGCTTTTCAAGATGTCTAGCTGCAGTGGGCAGAAACTGCGATATTTCACTCTTTCACCTGAACACAAAAAGCGTGTTCAAGTTCAAAAGTTCCAATATCTCCGTTTCTAAACGCCCACCTTCGCTTTTGTATGTCTAGCTGCGGTGGGCAGACCCTCGATCGCTTCGCTCTTTCCCAAGAACACAAAAAGCGTGTTCATGGGAAAGCGCTCCAGCGCTTGTCGGGTCTAAACGCCCACCTCCGCTTTTCAAGAAACATTTACCAAAAAAATATAGTATATAAAAAACGAGAAATCACAAACTAGTTGTACAAAGGAGGTGATTGACATGGCTCAACAACAACAAAGCTCAAATCAACTTGTAGTACCTGGTGTAGCTCAAGCTATCGACCAGATGAAGTATGAAATCGCTTCTGAATTTGGAGTGCAACTTGGTCCAGATTCTACTGCTCGCGCTAACGGATCTGTTGGTGGAGAAATCACTAAGCGTCTAGTTCAGATGGCTGAACAACAACTTGGTGGATACCAAAAATAATTGTATACCATGGCTGTGAAGGGGTGGACGAGTCCATCCCTTCTTTTGATTGCTACATATAGAATGAGGAGTGATCAAATGGCGTTCGAGTGTCCTCTTTGTAATAGTTATACATCTATCCAGCTTGCTTGTTCAACTTGCGGTAGTGCGCTTTTAGATAAGGGAAGGGAAGCGGATTATTATGATGACTATAGTCCGTATGAATCGTTTGAATCAGTGAAGATGACGGACGGGTATGGATTAGATGAAAAGGACCATGAGTGTCCCCATGTTTTATCATGTCCAGAATGTAGAACTTCTGTCGTTTATCTAATTGAAGAATGGATGATTTAAAAAAGGAGCTGTCGTGATGACAGCTCCTTTTAAGAGGATGGGATGTATAGGCGTTTCTCAAGAAAGCCTTGTATGAGATTGAGCACCGTTGTAAAGAACCAGTAGATGCATGCCGCCGTAAGCATGATCGGTAATACTTCATAACTAGATGCTGCGATCTGGTCAGAGTTATAGGTAAGTTCAGATATTGTAATAACTGAGGCAAGAGAAGATGCCTTCACGATGTCGATCAAAGAGTTCCACACGGGAGGGATGGCTCTTCTCCAAGCTTGAGGAATGATGATTTCTCTATAGATCAATGACTTATTCATTCCAAGTGACATCGCTGCTTCCCATTGTCCTTTTGATAGCGATAGAATAGCTGCACGCAATGATTCCGATATATAAGCACCGAAGTGTAAAATGAGTCCAGTATACGCTGCTTGCCATGCAGTTAATTGAATGTCTACGGATACGAGTCCGAAGTACAAAATAAATAGTTGGATTAGCAATGGTGTGCCTCTAAAGAACGATACATATAGTTTAGCAAATCCGATTGCGATCTTTATTTTTGAGATTCTAAGTAGTGCGATGATTAACCCGACGATGAGTGCACCGAAAATCGAGAAGAAGCTCAGCAAAAGGGTATTCTTTGCCCCATCTAATAGAAAGGGCAAAGCGTCCCATAATACGTTAGCTAGTTCACTCACTTACGTTCTCTCCATCAAAATACTTAGCGGATATGTCTGCAAGTGTTCCATCTTCTTTCATTTCTTCAAGTGCACCATTAATTTTTTCAGCCAAGTCTTCTTTTCCTTTAGGTAATGCAAAGGCCATTTCTGTTTGATTAAACGTCTCGCCTACACCTTTTACATTAAATTCGGTTTTTGGAAGCTCTGTAAGGATGAACAGACGATCATTCATAGCTGCATCGATTCCACGTTGGTTGCTTAAATCAGTTAAAGCTTGGTTCGCACCTTTGTAAATCTTTGTTTCTGCTCCAGCATCAATTGCTGCTTTTTCATAGTTACTACCCTGGGTCGTTCCAACCGTCTTTCCTTCTAAGTCGTCGATGCTCTTGATGTCTTCGTTATCGTTATGAACGATGACCTGTCCACCTGAAATGGTATACGGTGTCGTAAAGTCAAATTTCTCTTGACGTTCTTCGGTAATCGTGACTTGGTTAGCGACCATATCGATTCGTTCTGTTTCTAGAGAAGAAAGAAGCCCTTTCCACTCGATCGCTTTAAATTCAGCTTCCATGTCGATACGCTTAGCAACTTCACGAGCTACTTCTACATCATATCCAGTGATCTCATTGTTTTCATCACGGTAGCTGAAAGGTGGGTAAGTCGCTTCAGTACCGATCAATAGTGTTTCCTTTTCACCACTCTCTTCTGACGTTTCTTTATTCTCACTATTTGCACCGCATGCAGCAAGTACGCCTAGAGTTAATACCAAAACAATTCCTAACCATGTCTTTTTCAAACTTAATTCCTCCTTAAATCCCTACAAAATTGATATGAATTACAGGTTTTATTTTAGTGAGCATTTGCTCTAAAGTCAATCATGAACCATTATTAACTTTTAACCTTAAGTTCATGCAATTTATGGAAAACAAAAAAGCACCCTCAGAGGGGTGCTTTCGATTTCAAATTAATAAATACGCTGTTCTGTTTCTGTATCGAAGAAATGACATTTATTCATGTTTAGGGCAAGGTCGATGTGTTGACCACTATGAATATCAGAACGAGAATCGACACGTGCGATGAAATCTTGGTCAGCTACTTTTGAGTAGAGGTAAGTTTCGGCACCCATTAATTCTGCAACATCGATTGCTGCTTTGATCTTTGTATCTTGAGAAGATTCGATGAAAACAGGCTCGTCATGAATATCTTCTGGACGGATACCGAGAAGGACTTCCTTGTTCGTATAGCCGTTGTCACGTAACGTCTTCATTTTTCCTTCAGGTACTTTCACTCGAACATCGTTCATCGTGAAGTAGCCGTCTTCTAATTGGCCACGAAGGAAGTTCATTGCAGGAGACCCGATGAATCCGCCTACAAAGACGTTATCAGGAGCATCATATACTTCTTTAGGTGAACCAACTTGTTGAATAACGCCGTCTTTCATAATGACGATTCGAGTTGCCATCGTCATCGCTTCCGTTTGGTCGTGCGTTACATAAATTGTAGTCGTTTGAAGGCGCTGGTGTAGTTTAGAAATTTCAGCACGCATCTGAACTCGTAACTTTGCATCAAGGTTAGAAAGAGGCTCATCCATCAAGAATACTTGCGGATCACGTACAATTGCTCGTCCTAGTGCAACACGCTGACGCTGTCCACCGGAAAGTGCTTTTGGTTTACGATCGAGTAGGTTCTCAAGCCCAAGAATACGAGCAGCATCCATTACGCGACGCTCGATTTCTTTTTTATCGAACTTACGAAGTTTTAGACCAAATGCCATATTGTCATATACGTTCATATGCGGGTAAAGAGCATAGTTCTGGAAAACCATTGCGATATCTCGATCTTTTGGAGCAACGTCGTTCACGCGTCTATCACCGATAACGAGGTCTCCATCAGAGATATCTTCAAGTCCTGCGATCATACGTAGTGTTGTTGATTTACCACAACCTGATGGACCAACGAATACGATGAACTCTTTGTCTTGAATATCAAGGTTAAAATCTTTTACAGCTTCGAATTTGTTATCATATCTTTTATAAATGTGATTCAACTTAATTTCAGCCAATGTTATGCCTCCTAGTAAGTGAAGTGCTTTTGATAGTTCTAAGTGTACGTTATGAAAACGCTGTCGTAAATTGGGAGGCTGCACAAAAATTGATAGCTGTTTTGTGCAAAATGAACGAATGGCACAAAAAAACTGCGTCGCTTAACGCAGTTCGTAAGTAAGAAGAGCCAAGTAAACCATAACGGCTCCTTTGAAGGATTTAACGTCGATCCCGGTTCGTTCTATGAATTTATCTACTCGGTATTGCAAGCTGTTTCTATGTACGTAAAGCTGTTTAGAAGCCATGGTGATGTTTAAGTTCGCTTCTAAATAAGCACGAATGCTTTTTAGTAATTCAGCGTCTTCACTCACAGGTTCAATCAAGGTTTTTATATAGTGAATTGTTTCCTTACTTGCTTCACTAAATAAGATTGCCGGTACAATAGCAGGTTGAGTGAACACCAATTGAGATGGTATAAGTTTTATGCCAGAAGTGAACCATCTCTTCTCAGTTTGATACGTATTCAGTAAGTTCGAGGGGGTAGTGTCTTCAATAACCTGCCCAACGAAAAGAGACATCTCGATAAAGAAGTCGGTGGTTAACGCTGCTGCCATTTGCTCTAATTCTTCAACGAGCTGTTCGCCTTCAGTATTTTCTTGAACCATAAGACCCTCTTTTTCATTTTTAAAAAGAAAAATGACTTCAGTTGAGAATAAACCTATCATCGCTTCTTTAAATTCAGTAAAGTCGGAGGGAACTTCTTTTAAATGAAAATGAATGTATCTTACTGGTTTCTCGGTTACTGTGGAAACGTCAAGATTCTCATCGAAAAGGACAGATACCCACTTTTGTTGAACAGGATCTTCCATGTCGCTGTCAACCTCGTGATAAAAAAGGGTGCAAAGAAGCATATGTTCTTCATCTGAGAGGCGTGCTTTTCGAACTCCGAAGCGCTCTCCACCAGCTGTTTTGTACCAATAGTATCGTTCAGGTTGTTCAGATGTAACTGCATAATCTTCACCATATAGTTCTGATAAATTGTTCATTTTCTGAACCTCCTTAAGGCCTTCAATAAGAAAGAACCCCTGTACATAGCAGAGGTTCTCATTATTATACCATCAAGATACTATCCGTCACATCGATGTGGTGGTTCTTGTTCCATGACTGGGATCGCTTCTTCGATTTGGGCTTGTCTATAGCTTTGATGAACAGCTCCACCAGCCATTCCTTCATTCACCATCCGGTCAATATCCATGTCGAACTTGTCTCGACCCTCGTACTGTGATCCTTCAGTTTGCTTTTTCGGCATCGCTTTTTCAACTCCCTATAAAGGTTTTATAGGGCTAGTATGCGTTGAAAAGAAGCTATTTATTAGTTGAGTTTTCATAAACGTGAAAGAGCATCAGTTCATGAATTTGAGATTGTAGTTTCTTTTTATCTTCTTCTTTAGGTGATGGTTCAAACCAGTCGAATTCTCCGTTGTGAAGATAGAGTGAACGATAATAAGTCCCTTGATAAAAGAAGGAGATTTCCCATTTCGTCTTACGAACTTTTGGTCCTATTTGTTTATATTGAAAATGCGATAACATCTAAACTCCCCCTATTTGAAAACGCTTTTTTCTATCATACCACATCAAGCTAATACGCTGAAAACGTGCGGAACGTAGAAATAAGGGAAGACATCGAAGCTCGGTGGATGGTCGGTTCGTCAAAACGCATAGGTTTGGCATTAACTTCAAAAATCCATAACTGTCCATTATCATCCTTTCCAATATCCATTGAAAGCTCAGCGAAAAACCCTTCTTTCTTAAGAAGTGATGCAGTAGAAATAGCTAACTGGTTGATCTTTTCTTCATCCATAGGTTTCGCAAGTTTTGTGAAAGATAGGATGCGTCCCCCTCTTGGAACGTGGGTTGTTAAACGGCTTTTGTGATTTGCGCGTATTCCAATTCCAGTCACGGACCAGTCGTTAAAAGGTCTTTGGAGCAAAACTCTGAAATCATATCGATAGCTGCCATGCGTGCAAAGTGAGACAGCTTTTTGGATTAAATACACTTCTTTAAGGAGTGGTTTCAAATAGGTATTGAGGTCGTTAACCGATTCAAACAAATGTGTCTTTTCATGGTCACTATATTTGTATGCATTCGTGATTTTCTCGAGCTTAAAGATGCCGTGACCTTTACATCCATCAGAAGGTTTGCAGTATGCGATTGGGTGCTGTTGTAGGAAAGGTTCTAGTGTGTCTTTTGTCAGAATTTCTGTAGGTGGCAAATGTGGTTTCAATTCTTCATGGGTTTTTAGAAGCTCGTATAGATCCGCTTTATTTAAAAAACGCTTGTTGAAGTATGGAATCTTCTTTTTATCTAAATAATTCAGTATGTTGGTTACTGACATAGACCGTTCTTCATCTCGATTCGGAATTCTGTTATAGACGATGTTCGGATAAGGGAACCGATAACCTGTCCATTTTTGTGTTATTTCATCAAAGATATAACCTAGGATATCGTTCTTATAAAAACTGCTAGGAGTGAAAACGAATGATAAACCACCTTGTTTGGTGATCTCTTTTTGAATCGAATGGAAGATCGCTGCATTTCCACTAAAGTGGTGGTTTGCATTATCTCCAGCAAGAATACCAACCAAAGGGCGAATGCCGTTTTTACTTGAGTAGATCTTGATGATCGATTTAGCAAGTTTAGTTGAAGGGGGGAAGAGCGGACGTTGCTCATTCCCCCAATATAATGTTTGATACGTACTTCTTTGAGACCATCTTTTCGTTTCATCATCATAATATAGCGTGATCATCTATGGTGAACCAATGCTTTTTCTATTGCAGATTTAGCAAGGTGTATTGCGTATTCCATCGGAAGAACGCGTGTACTCAATTCTTCTGCCTTCAATCTTTTATGACCAAATATACTTCTTCCTGGCTTTGAATTTGCCTCAAACAGATAGATCTCACCGTTTTTGGTAATACCGAGGTCGAAACCAAACTCTCCGATGAAACCAGGTATTTTATCATCGAGTGAATGACTAAGTTTTAATGCTGCTTCACTCAATGATTTTTCATAATCTTTACTAAAACCGTAATCTGTAACGAGTTCATTTAAGGTTTTTACTGTGCCTTCAGATGACGTGTGAGTCGTTAAACTGCCTTCTCCAGCAATTTTTGCAGCGATCGCACTAACTTCCCATTTCCCATCCTTGTTCTTATTTGTATGAACACGGTAATCCATTGGCCTCTGATTAATTTTATGAAGGTCGATTCCTTGTTGAACAATGAATCCATCTAATTTCCCTGAAGGATACTGTTGTTTAATTAATCTCGATAGTGAGCTATAGCTCCTTAGTCTGTTTTCTTTGCCGGTTCTGAAGCGACAATAGTAATAATTTTCGTTAGCCGGCTTAAGGATTTGCTGGATCCCTAAACCAAGACTACCGTTAGCAGGCTTAATATAAATCTGTTCATACTCTTCTAGCATCTTTGCGAGGGTTTCTTGTTTTGGATTGAGTATCGTTCCTGGTAAATAGTGACGAACGGCATCATCTTCCTGTAATTTCTCAAACACCTTCCATTTATCAAAAAAGCTAGGGTTGAACCACGGGATCAAATACTGAGATTGTAGCTTGTGCCTTGTAGATGCCACTTGTTCTAGGGATTCTGAGCTTCGATTCGGCAGCCGATCATACACCACGTCAGGAAGCGGGACTTTCACTTGTTTCCAACCCTTTTTGTTATACATGAGTCCTTTGATCGACTGATCCTTAAAGTCCACTTGATGCGCACCAAAGACAAAGGCAAAAGCACCGCATTTCCTCGCTGCAGTCATTAGCTTCGCAAAGTACATGCTTCGTTCACCGATCGGACGCATACTATCTTTTGTAAAGCCAGCTGTGAATACTCCGATAAGAGGACCAATATGAAGAGAGTCTCCATGTTGAAATAGGTGAACAGAAGTTTTCTCAGGGATACCGAGTATCTTCCACAAATCTTCAGACATCATATATTCTTCCTTGTTGTCTGGGTGTGGAGACACAGCGCAAAAAGATGTCCTCGTGCCAAAACAAAGCTTGTTAGGAAAGGAGACCCTTTCAACATACGACTTAAACGTTGAGGGGGGAACATACAAACACCCAGAAGATGTGGTGTCTTTTGTTAAAGGACATGGATCTGTCATCATTTGTTTACCCCTTTCTTTTGAGATTGGAGGTATCGACAGTATTGAAAAGGAAGGAGGTGGAGATCTTGTTTGTTTTGAAGTATCGAGTGTCCTGGTTTTGAATTGGCTTCTAGAAGCCAAACATGTCCTGTTTGATCAATACCAAAGTCGAGTCCAAGCTCAAATTTAGGTGGAAAATGCAGCTCTAACAGTCTAGCTGCTCTTAAGGAAAGCTCAGAAATCTTTTCATCTGCTCTTGCTAGAAGGTCTTTACTTAAGCCAAGGTCAGCGTATGGTTTAATCACTCCGCCACTATGAAGGTTTGAAACGAACGAATGAGGCAATCCAACCCGCGTTCCTCGACCAAGCTCCTTCCATAAATCCGCTTGTTTTTTCATCACCACTCTTCGGTCGAATGGACGACCATTTTGATCTCGGAGATGAAGCATCTCCTGTGCCATATACTCCTTTTTTGAAAGTAAGTTCTCAATGAAAGTATGAAAAGACCTGGTTGTATCATAATTATGACGGTGAATGTCTCCTTTATGATTGATTATCAAATGAAAAACGTCATCACGCTGTGTGATATGGACCAGGCCATTCCCTTGAGATCCATTAATGGGCTTTAATAACAGTTCCGCTCTCTCATCTAATAAGCTTCGAATGACTTTCATAGCCGTTCGATGGTTGAGCTGAAACGTTAGAGGAAGGTGTTCGTTCAAATCACTGTCGTTTTTTAGAACGCTATGAACAGCCCACTTCCCTGGCAAGCCATATCCAAGGAAAACGGTGTTCGAGTATTGTTTGAGTTCTTTAATGAACGTAAGGGATTGCTTTTTTGGAGCTGTATGGAAGCATCGGTCATAGATAAAACTTGGGACTTCAAATGTCGCTTTCCTCCATCGATCATCACCATGATCGTAGTGTAATCCTTGAAGGGTCGATCGGAAATCCCCGCTTGGTTGAAATCGAAACACCATAAAACCACAGGTCGTACCAGCTCTTGCGAGTTCACGCATATACCGCTTCTCATGCCGAAATGAGGTTTGCATGATTCCGAGAGTAGCCATTTCTTCACCTCTCTTAGTTAGAAGTGAACCAATAAACAAATTGAATCAATGCTTTTACAGAAGGACGGCAGTTGGTGCTCGAAGGGTGATCAGGGGTTTTTGAAGGCTTTGTGTTTACCTCGATTATCCATGGATGCCCTTCTTTATCTATGCTTAAATCGATACCGAGCTCTCCATACATCCCGTCCGTTTCACCATCGATTACCTTAGAGACTTCTAGAGCGAGCTCTGGAAGAATTCGTTTGATTTGTTTTCGGGATACTTTATCAAATTGTGAGAGAACGTCATCTACTGACTTGATGAGTCCACCTCGAGCAATGTTCGAAACGAATTGATCTTTCGACTGAGATACTCGCGCAACTGTTGAAACAACCCTCCATTTATCACCAGGTCCCTTTAAACATAGAATGCGAAAGTCAACTGGACAATCTCCTACCTCAAAGAGGGGGATGCCCTGTTGTATCAAATATGGCACCTTTTTGCTTCTCGCTCGTATAGCAGGATAGAGGCCTGATAATGTAGGGGAGGTTAGTGCCTTGTTTCCGCTAAAACTCGAATAGCCCAGCAAATAACAATCTTGACTCTTACTGATCCGATAAATGTGCCTTCCTTGACTACCGTTAATCGGCTTAAGGTAGATGGTGTTGTACTTATTCATCATTTGTTCAACTTTATCGATCGTATCGAGTATGTCTGATTCAGGGAGGTAGGGAGCGAGCTCCTCATATAAGAGTAGTTTTTCGTGAACATCCCATTTATCTATGAATGCTTCATTAAAATAAGGTATGTTGAGCTCTCGCCATAATTCCTTCAAGCTCTCTATTTCACTTGAATTCTCTAACCGTCTTGAGTGAATGCGATTATAGATGATGGAAGGTAATGGGAGTGGGGCTTCAATCCATTGGTCAGTTTGCCATCTCTTCCCGATTACTGAGTTGTTGTCCCATCTTTTTAAAGTGTTAACAAAAAAGAAGATATGGTGTTCTTCGCAGTACTTTGCAATTTCTAAACAAAAATCAGTATAAGCAGAAAAGGGAGTGTCTTCCTTTCCTTGCGCATTCGTAGTCAGGCAGAATATCGGTCCTAACGTAATCACGCTAGTTTCTTTACAAAAGGATAATAGAACACGTAGTTCGTTTTTAGGGATGAAAAGGCGTGACAAGATCTCTTCTGAACAATACACTGCTTGGTCAGAGTTTGTTTCATAGCTCTCAAGGTGAACTGGATATTGAAGAGATCCGCATTTAAAAAATACGTCTGTATTCTCTATGTGCCATCTAGTAGCTAGGTACTCAGGAATAATTAGTCGGTTTTTACCCGTTTCTTCGAGTAAAGGATGTAAGATCACTTTATGTGTATGTTTCATAGAAACCCTCGTTCAACGATTTTTTTCAATAGATTGCCTTCCTTAAACTGGATAGGCAATTGCGGATAACGTATACTATGAAGATGGAGTTTTCTTTGTGAAAACGTGAGATAGAAAGGTTGATTGTTTATGTCGTCCATTATTATTACGATTCTATTTATGGTCGTTATCGGAGCGATCATAGGTGGGTTTACGAATTCATTAGCGATAAAAATGCTATTCAGACCATATAAACCACTATATATTGGGAAGTGGAAAGTTCCGTTTACTCCTGGTCTTATCCCTAAGCGTCGAGATGAATTGGCTGTACAACTCGGTAGAATGGTTGTAGAACATTTATTAACACCAGAAGGCATTCAGAAGAAAATGCATGATCCTGTTTTTAAGCTAACGATGGTCGAATATGCCCAAAAAGAAGTCATGAAGTATCTTGAGAAAGAAGATACGATCGAAGAGCTGATTTCAAAAGGTCTCCATATGGAATCACCATCTACTGTGACGAAGGAAAAAGCGAGAGCGTATATAAAAGGAAAGCTTGAAGCGAAGGTAAACGAATTGAAGGCGCAGGAAGTAGGAGAAGTGCTGCCTGATAGACTTGTTTCGAAAGTCGATAGTGGCATCGAACCGTTTTCTGATTTGATCCTAACGAAAGTAAGCGATTATATCGCTTCGCCAGAAGGTAAAGAAAAATTATCGGTGATGATCGATCTTTATCTAGCAGAACGAGGAACACTAGGAAGCATGATCAATATGTTCTTTACCAATACGAGGATCGTTGATAAGGTCCAGCCTGAACTTCTTCGTTTGCTAAAACAAAAAGATATTCAACAAGTCATCGTCACCATGCTTGAAAAAGAGTGGAGTTCGATAAAGGAAAGTAAAGTTGAGACGTTTGAAGATAAGGTGAATCTGAACGATGTCGTACACGATCTTTCTGAAGCGATTGTAAAGGAGCTTCCGATCGACCAGATCATGGAACTCCCGCTGTCGAAAGCAATCGAACCGTTTAAGGATCGAATCATTGAAGACTTTGTTCCAAGAATCGTAGATGCAGCTGGAAATTATTTAAGTCACCAATTACAGCCGTTGATGGAACAACTACAGCTTGCTGAAATCGTAAAGAGTCAGGTGGAAGGCTTCTCGGTTGGACGAATCGAAGAAATGGTTCTGTCAATTTCTAGAAGAGAATTTAAGATGATCACGTACCTTGGGGCTGTTCTTGGAGGATTGATCGGAGTTGTTCAGGGAATCATTATTACGATTATTGGATGATTTGGTCTGTCTTTGTTATAGTGGGTAGGTACGGGGTTATGAGAGCGAAAATAATCCTTATAATCTAAGGAGGTATATATCATGGCTGAAAAAAATCTTTACGATGTAGCTTATGAGCTAGAAAGTGCTATGCGCGAGCATGAGGACTACACAAAACTTAAGGAACTTTACGATCAAGTAAACCAGGATGAAGTTGCGAAGAAGTTATTCGATAACTTCCGTAACATGCAGATGGAGCTTCAACAGAAGCAAATGACTGGTCAGCAAATCACTGAAGAGGAAGCGCAAACTGCTCAACAGCAAGTAGAACTTGTTCAACAGCACGAAGTGATTTCCCAGCTTATGCAGCAAGAGCAGCGCATGAGCCAAGTGATTCAAGACATCAACAAGATCGTTACGAAGCCGCTTGAAGACCTTTACGGTAAAGCTGACGAAGACAACGTTCAACAATAAGACAAAAAGAACTCTCGCAAATCATTGCGGGAGTTCTTTTTATTCGATCATGATAGCTTGCTTATTTGAGTGAAGGTTTACTCACGTCACTCTCATGAAATGAGCAAACTATCATGACTCTAGCTATGTTTATGACGCAACGTTTTCAATTACTCCGACTACTTCAAACTGCTTCGGTTGAGTGATGATTCGTTCTTCCAACTCACATTCAGGACACTGAAGCTCGTGTTTTTCAATCTGAACTTTTCCTCTGAATTCATGATCACACGTCGTACATTTGTATATATGTGGTTGAGTAATCGTACCTACACAATCAAATCTGATTCTCTCTTTGCCTTCTGTCATTTCAAATACCCCTTTCATGGTAGTTTTATTGTAATAATTTTGTAATATATGTGGATTTATAGTAGAAGTTCCCACGAGAAGAAAAACTTAAACGCTTTTTTCTAAAGAGATTTTCCTAGAGAAAATTTTGTGATAGGACAAATTACACCCTTCATAAAAATAAATGACATAGGGACGACTTTCAGGTGAAAAGGGGGGACGACATGGTATATAAACTATTGGCTTTAGATATTGATGGTACGCTGCTTAGGTCTAATCATAAAATCGACAAGGAAACGAAGGAAGCCATTGAGTATGTGAAAGATAAAGGGGTTTATGTCACGCTGATAACGAGTCGAAATTTCGCCTCTGCTAAAAAGATCGCAAAATCCGTTAAGTTAGATGACTCGATCATAGTAACTCATAGCGGATCATTTATCGCTCAAAACGTACAAGAGCCGATCTATCAAGAAAGAATCAGTAAAGATGATGTTCGCGACATCATTCATATACTCGAAAAGTTTGATTGCCATATTCGTATCATTCATGAACGGTTAGCGGTTGGAAACCGGGTGAATCAGAACCATTACCTGTCAGCGAAGATGACGCTCGGAATCGGAGATCCGCTTTTCTATCCTGTGAATTTTGTTGAGACGCTTAGTGAGTATTTAGAGAAGAAAGAGCTGTCACCACCTAAGATCGATGCGCACTTTTTTAACGAAGATGAACGCGAGGAAGCCAAAAGAATTTTGGAAGACCTCATCCCTACTATTTCAATTGTTCGCTCTACGAAATGTAATTTCGGAATCATTCCTAAAGGTGTCTCTAAAGCGAAGAGCCTTCGTCTTTTAGGAGATCATCTCGGAATCTCTGTTGATAGTATGGTAGTGATAGGTGACTCAGATTGCGACAAAGAGATGATTTATCAAGCTGGGCTCGGTGTCGCGATGGGGAATGCTCCTAAAGAAATAAGGAGATTAGCGGACTGGGTCACACGATCGAACGACCAGCAAGGGGTTTCTTACATGGTGAAAGAAGTGTTTAGAAAGCAAATGCGCCTTCAACTTAAAAGGTAGTTTTTCAACACTTATTGGCAAAATTAAGCGCTGTTTCCTCAATTTCGAGGAGATAAGCGCTTTTTTTATGAGACTTTTGACGCATTTTCGCAAAATGAAAAGGCTTTCAAAGAAAAATATCTAATAAGTATAATGTTTGATAATTTTGAAATTATGGAGGGTTATTAATGGAAAAAATTCTCGACATGAATCCTAAGGTAGCTGAATTCTTGAAAGGCAAGAAACAACTTTATATCAATGGTCAGTTTAAGGATTCGTTATCAGGCAGAACTTTCGACACGCTCAACCCCTCAACAGGTGAAGTGCTTGCAACAGTAAGTGAAGGAGTAAAAGAAGATATTGATGAAGCGGTAATGGCGGCTAGAAAGGCATTCGATAGCGGCCCGTGGTCTAAAATGTCAGCTTCACAGAGAAGCAGAATAATTTATAAGCTAGCTGATCTTATGGAAGAGAACAAAGAAGAGCTAGCGATGATTGATACGCTTGATAATGGTAAACCAATACGTGAAACGAAAAATGCAGACGTGCCTCTAGCGATCGAGCATTTCCGCTACTACGCTGGATGGGCAACAAAAATTATGGGGCAAACGATTCCAGTAAACGGTCCTTTCTTCAACTACACGCGTCATGAAGCGCTCGGAGTTGTAGGACAGATCATCCCTTGGAACTTCCCGTTACTAATGGCTGCGTGGAAACTTGGTGCTGCTCTTGCAACAGGTTGTACAGTTGTTCTTAAGCCAGCAGAGCAAACACCTCTTTCTGTTCTATATCTTGCAGAACTAATGGAAGAAGCAGGCTTCCCAGAAGGAGTTATCAACATTGTTCCAGGATACGGAGAAACAGCAGGAGATGCACTTGTAAAGCATCCTGAAGTTGATAAGATCGCATTCACTGGTTCAACTGAAGTAGGAAAATATATTATGAACCAGGCGTCAAACGACCTTAAGAGAGTGACTCTTGAGCTTGGTGGTAAGTCACCAAATATCATTCTGCCAGACGCAGATATGAAAAAGGCGATTCCTGGAGCGCTAGGCGGTATAATGTTTAACCAGGGACAGGTTTGCTCTGCAGGTTCTAGGCTCTTTATTCAAAAGAAAGCTTATGACAATGTGATGGCCGACCTCGTTAGCCACAGCCAGAAGATTAAGCAAGGTTCAGGTCTTGATCCGTCTACTGAAATGGGACCTCTCGTTTCAGATGAGCAGCATAAAAAAGTTCTTGAGTATATCTCAAAAGGTCAAGATGAAGGTGCTGAGCTTCTTACTGGTGGACAAGTTCCTTATGAAAACGGCTATTATGTTCAGCCGACGATCTTCTCAGATGTTGATGATAAGATGACGATCGCAAAAGAAGAAATCTTTGGGCCAGTTGTAGCAGCTATGCCGTTTGAGGACTTAGATGAAGTTGTGGAGCGTGCAAACAACTCTAACTATGGTCTTGCAGCTGGACTATGGACTGAGAACTTAAAGTCTGCTCACTATGTAGCGAATCGCATTAAAGCAGGAACAGTATGGGTGAACTGCTACAATGCATTCGATGCAGCTTCTCCATTCGGAGGATACAAGCAGTCTGGTATCGGAAGAGAAATGGGCTCTTACGCGTTGGATAACTATACTGAAGTTAAGAGCGTGTGGATCAACCTTAAATAAGTTTAATAACAAAAACGCTAGTCCGAATTGGACTAGCGTTTTTGTTGATTGTTTTCGTTTTGCGTTTTGGGAAGGTTGGAGCGCTTGTCGGGCCTAAACGCCCACTTCCGCTTTTCGTTTGTCCAGCTGCGGTAGCCAGGTCCTCGATCGCTTCACCCTTTCGTAGGAACACAAAAAGCGTGTTCCTACGAAAGGGCTCCAGCGCTTGTCGGACCTAAACGGCTACCTCCGCATTTCATTGTCTAGCTGCAGTGGGCAGGCCCTCGATCGCTTCACCTTTTCGATTGAACACAAAGAGCGTGTTCATTCGAAAAGGTTCCAGCGCTTGTCGGGCCTAAGCGCCCACTTCCGCCTTTCATTAGTCCAGCTGCGGCTCGCAGAAACTACGAGATTTCACTCTTACGCAGGAACACAAAAAACGTGTTCATGCGTAAGAGTTCCAATCTCTCCGTTTCTAAGCGCTCGCCTTCACTTTTAATTGTCTAGCTCCAGTGGGCTAAATCCTCCGGCTGTTTCGCCCCCTCGGTTGAGACCAAAATCGTCTCATCCTCACGGGCTCCAACATCCTACGGATTTAAAACGCGCCCACTTCCGCTTTTCAGCGTTGCAATACAATCAATTTTCCGGTTGAGGAAACGACTCTTGCGGGTTTGGATTCGAAGCCTTTTTCGTTTAGGATTTCTTGGCCTATTTTTTTTGCGTCTTTGTCGTTTTGGGCTTCGAAGCTGTCGTCTAGGATGGTGGTTCCGTCTTTTTCAAATGCTGTGATAATGTACTTTTCCATGTGCTGTCCCTCCTACTAGTTATAGTTATTATTCTACCGATTCGATTTGGTATTGTCACTTTTTTCAGAAAAAACGAATCTTTTAAGAGTGAGAAACGTTATAGTAGTATGAGTGGATAATTAATTTTAGAAATAGGGGGGAAGTAGATGCTTCGTTTAGAGAATGTAACGAAGAAGTTTGGTTCGTTTACAGCTGTCGATGGGTTGAACTTATCGATTCCAGAAAATGAAGTGTTCGGGTTGCTCGGGGGAAACGGAGCGGGTAAAACGACAACGTTTCGTATGTTGCTGCGTTTGATCGATCAAACGGATGGAACGATTTCATGGAAGAATAATGACATATCATATAATAAAAGTCATCTTATCGGATATCTACCTGAGGAAAGAGGACTTTATCCAAAGATGAAGGTTAGAGAGCAATTGATTTACCTTGGGAAGCTTAGGGGGATGAAGAAAGAAGAGATTGAGATCGAAATGAAAAATTGGCTCGAACGTTTTGGTGTGCCAGAAAATGCGAATAAAAAAGTCGAGGACTTATCAAAGGGGAATCAGCAGAAAATACAGTTCATAGCGGCAGTGATCCATAAACCAGAATTGCTTATTCTTGATGAGCCTTTCAGTGGTCTTGATCCTGTTAATGTAGAGTTACTAAAAGACGCTGTTCTCGACCTAAAGGAGAAGGGAACGACGATTCTGTTCTCAAGTCATCGAATGGAGCATGTTGAAGAATTATGTGAGCACTTGTGTATTTTACATAAAGGGAAGCCTGTGGTGAATGGTAACTTAAAAGAGATCAAGCAATCGTATGGTAAGAAAAACCTTATTGTGAACGTTGATTTTGATCTCGCTTTTCTTAAAAATATACCAGGCGTCCTTCGGATAAAGAGTGGGGTCAATCAATCGATCATACAGATTGAAAATGAAGCTGTTTCACAAGAAGTACTGACTGAATTGATGAAGAACGGTTTTGTTAGACATTTTGCGTTAGAAGAACCTTCTCTGAATGATATCTTTATTGAGAAAGTAGGTGCTTCGTATGAATAAGCTATTCATCGTGTTGTTTCAAACCTACTTCAACCGATTAAAATCCAAACCGTTCATTATTACGACATTAGTAACGATACTCTTTATTTTCTTAATCACAAATCTTCCAAGCATTATGGATTCGTTCGATAATGATGAAGCTGACCGTGTAGGCGTGATGAGCTCAGAGTCTTATTATTCTCTTTTAGACCAACAGCTCTCTTTGATGGAATCTAATATCGAGATTGTGCCCTACGAAGGAAGTGAGGAAGAAGCACAAGAAGCAATAGATTCAGGTGAGATCGATAGTTACCTTGTTTTAGAAAGTACTGAGGACGGTAATCCTCAAGGCGTTTATAAGGCTGAAACAGTAGCGGAGCAAAAAACCCCGCAAGTTCTGCAGTCTGCCCTTCAACAAATAAAGAGCTCGATCGCAGCAGAACAAGCGGGGGTCAGCCAGGAGCAACTGCTTAAGATCGATCAACCAGTAAAGTTTGAAAAGATAGCACTTGAAAAGGGAGCCAAAACCGAAGATGAACTGAATCAAGCAAGAGTATTTGTATACATCCTCTTGTTTGTGATCTACTTCTCTGTCATCTTTTATGGAAACATGGTTGCGGTAGAAGTAGCAGCAGAAAAATCTTCTAGAGTGATGGAAATTCTTATTTCGAGCGTATCTCCTGTTAAACAAATGTTTGGAAAAATACTAGGGGTAGCGCTATTAGGATTAACTCAGTATGCTGTCATCATTTTGTGTGGTTATTTATTCCTGAAGTTCAAGGATGATGACTTTACAACAAGAGGGTTTATGTCGTTTCTCGACTTTAGCAATCTATCAGCGTCACTTGTTATCTATGCCGTACTCTTTTTTGTATTAGGTTACTTGCTTTATGCAACGATCCTTGCCATGGTTGGATCTCTCGTAAGTCGGGCTGAAGAAGTTCAACAAGTCATTCTGCCTGTGCAATTCTTAATTATCATTGCGTTCTTCATTGCAATGTTTGGGTTATCGACACCATCTGCTCCAATTGTGACTGTGACATCGTACATCCCATTCTTTACGCCTGTCGTGATGTTCTTACGAATAGGTATGCTTTCTGTTCCTTTTTGGGAGATTGCACTTAGTCTTGTTCTCTTAGTAGGCACGACAGTGTTCTTTGCAATCCTCGGGGCAAAAGTATACAGAGGTGGCGTACTGATGTATGGAAAATCATCATCGATTAAAGACATTGGAAAAGCACTTAAATTATCTAAGAAAGATAATTGATGTTTGCCCGTTCAAGTACTTCTTGAACGGGTTTTTTTTTATGAAGAAACATACAATGCGAACGTGCGCTCTACCTAATGTGGTAAAATTAAAGGTAGATAGCAATAGAAAGGGTGGTAAGCAATGAAAGAAATTTCATTCCTGCACTGTGCGGATCTCCACATAGACAGACCTTTTTCTGGAGCACAAAGCTTGCCTCCAGATATACATAACTTTGTTAAGGATAGTGCACATCGATCGTTACATAAACTGATTGATGTAGCTTTAGAGAACAGCGTTGATTTTGTTTTGTTTGCAGGAGATCTTTTCGATAGCAGTTATCGAAGCCTGCACTCTCAGATGGTTTTGTACTGTGAACTTCAACGTCTAGATAAAGCAGGAATTCGTAGCTTTCTTTCTCATGGAAATCATGACGCTCTCGATGGGGAGTGGAACGCGATCGATTGGCCTAAGAGCAGCTATTTTTTCGGACCGGAAGTAGAGTCTGTTCCTTTCTATCGAGGAAATGAGAAGCTTGCTGATATTCATGGGTTTAGTTATCCTCGTCGGCATGTTAGTGAAAATATGTCCACTTATTTTGAACGAATGGATGATGAAAGTTATCAGATCGGAATGCTGCACGGAAACGTAGAAGGAAACACGGACCACGCGTCTTATGCCCCTTTTACTTTAAGCGATTTGATCGATAAAAACTTTGATTATTGGGCGCTCGGTCATATTCATGTTCGAACGATTTTAGTAGAAAATCCACCGATCATATACCCAGGGAATATACAAGGTGCTCATCGAAAAGAAGTTGGGGAAAAAGGGTGTTATATCGTATCGATGGACGAAGGGAACGTTACGACAACCTTTCACTCTACTTCTGATGTGACATGGCAGAAGGAAACCATCGATCTATCAAAGATCGAAACGATTCAGGATCTTCTTCGGATTTGTGAGGAACGTCTTCATGATGAGTCGTACAGTTCTGGTGGCCACTTAGTCGAGTATGAATTCATTGGAATCAGCACTCTTCATCATCACTTATTACAAGATGACGTACTTGATGATTTATTGCAGGCTCTTCAAATTGGAAAAGAAGGAGAGCTTGATGGATTCGTATGGCCTTATAAGCTTTCACTTCATTCTCAGCCATCCTGGGATAGAAATGAGCTTAGAAAGCAGGACGGATTTTTACAAGATTTACTTCACGTTTCAGACTCGTACAGCACTGAGGATGTAACAGAAAGCATCGCTCCTCTCTATCATCACAGAAGGGCAAAAAAAGCGTTTCCTCCCATCGAAGATCAAAGTACAGTCGTGGAAGAGGCTGAAGAATTGCTGCTCTCATATCTAGTAGATGATAAAGGGGGGCGGTCATCATGAAACTGATCGGGTGGCATATTTATGGATTTGGCAAATTTGAGGACTACAAAGTTTCCACCTTATCAGATCAGCTCCAGACGATATATGGAGAAAATGAAGCTGGTAAGTCGACTTTGATCGCTTTTATAGAGAATGTTTTATTTGGTTTTTCTAGTAGAAAAGAAGAGAGCTATTTTGTGAAAAAGTATTCTCGCACTGGCGGGTGTTTGTACTTTGAACTCGATGGAAGACCAATAACGATCGAGCGTACGAGAGGCAAAGCATCTGGAGATGTCACGATTCATTACTTCGACGGCACAATAGGTGGTGAAGAGGACCTTGCTCAATTATTGAAAGGGATGGATAGAAAAACATTTAGACAGCTTTTCTTTTGTAATCTGAACACGTTACATGATCACACTGATCATAGTGAAGAGAGCTGGAACAGCATTCTTTATGAAGCAGGGATGACAGGGGGCGCATCTCTACTTACGATCGAGAAAGAATTGGAGAAGCGGCAGAGTGAACTGTTCAAGCCTAATGGAAGAAAGCCTCTTATCAATGCAAAGCTCGAGGAATGGGAAAACACTAAGAAAAGTGTTTATGAACTAGAGAAGCGAAATCGTACGTATAACGAGACGGTAGATAAGATCGAAGCACTAAAGAAAAGAATCGAAGAAAATAAGGTAGTGTTGACCTCTTATCAAAAGAAACGCCGAGAGTTAGATTATGAAAAGACAATCTTGCCATTAGTAAAAGAACAAACAAAGTTACATAGGCAGCTAGAGTCTCTTCCTTCATATACTCCTTTTCCGGAAGATGGGCTTTCACAACTAGATAAATGGAAAGAGAGAGTCGTCATTACTTCCGGTGAGATCGAACAAGTTCAAACCGAGCAGGCAGAGGTTGAGAAAGAGATCACAACTCAGGAACTTCAAGGTCGTCATGTTCTCCTTCATCATGTGAGCCAGTTGAATGAGCAATTGGTCGTATACCGAACGAAACAAGACGAGAAGAAGCGATTAGAAAAGGTAAAATGGGAGAGAGACAATAAGCTTCATTCGAGTTTGAAAGAAGTAGAGCTATCAGAACATCAAATAAGTAAGATGGTCACGTCGTTTAGTGCGAAAGAAGAGCTAAAAGCACTCGTTCAGCGTTATCAGCGGTCTGATCAACAGTATGATTATTTGAACGACTCACTATTATCTGCACGTGAAGAACTTGAAAGGGAGGAAGGTGAGTACGAAAGGCTACTCGCTCGAAGAAAGGGTGACCGTCCCAAAGAGCATTCAACAAAAAAATCAACATATCGATCTTCAAATGTCATGCTCTTCATTTCATTAATACTTTTCCTCGGAATCGGTATTATTGAAAACTGGTTTTTAG
Organism: Anaerobacillus sp. ABA4_114; assembly: GCF_056159065.1. NCBI lineage: Bacteria > Bacillati > Bacillota > Bacilli > Caryophanales > Bacillaceae > Anaerobacillus > Anaerobacillus sp. ABA4_114. The sequence goes on along the minus strand of NZ_JBSWUM010000001.1, from coordinate 3,704,807 downwards.
CAATCGGTGCAGCAGTGATTGTAATAGTTGGGGCCATAGTCATGAGGTTGACCGGTGAGAAAAGTGATGAAGAACATGCAGAACAGCGCGAACTGAGAAGGCGTTCAGAGAGTGTGAAAGAGCAGGTCGAGCGGTTGAATAGGACGTATACGAAAGCCGCAGAAAAAGTAGATCAATGGGAGCTAGAAAGGTTCCAGTTGGATGAAGCGTTTGAAAAATGGAAAGCAGACTATTCCTTCCATATTGAACTATCACCAGAACTGATGAGCGAGTTAGTTGAAAAGGTTGCCGTCATCAAGCAGATGAAACAAGACGCTAAGGTTATTGAGAGGCAAATTGAGGAACTTGACTATGAGATGCGGGTAGTTGAAGATGGAATTAAGAAAAAATGTGAAGAAGTCGAGGTCCAATTTCACGACGTAGAGACAGCCATTCAGCAACTCTTGTTAGTAGCAGACAAGCAAAGGGAGACCATGCAGCACATTGAAAAACTGCATGATAAGCTATCAAGCCTTAAGCAAAAAGAAAAAAATGAACATGCAAAGCTTCGTTCATATAACAAGCAGATCGATCAATTATTTGTCGATGCAGAAGTGAATACAGAAGAAGCGTTTCGCGTTAAGGGTAATGCGCAAAAAGAAGCGAGGGAACTGTTGAGTCAAAAAGTAATTGTTGATTCACAACTGGACGGAGCTGAAGATGCCGGTATAAACCATTCCTCAGTTGAAGAGATTGAAGAGGAAAAGGCTGGGATTGAGAAAGAGGAAGGTGTCTTGATGAAAGAACAACAAAAGCTTTATCAAGATATCGCAACGCATCAGGAACAGCTTCGTACACTTACAGAAGATGGAACGTTAGAAGATCTTCTTTTAAAAAGTCAGCAAAAGGAAGACGAGCTTCATTCACTAGGGAGAAAGTGGGCAGTGTTTAAAGTCGCCTCAGAGCTTTTACAAAAAGCGAAAGCGAAGTATCAAGAAGAACGCCTACCAGCTGTGCTACACCACGCTGAGCGCTATTTTTCAGCGATAACGGATGGAAGGTACACAGCGATTCATGCTCCTAAAGACAAGAATGGTTTTCAAATTCGTCATAGAGATGGTACGGTCTATCTTCCTTCGCAATTAAGCAGAGGGACAGCGGAACAGCTCTATCTTTGTATACGGCTTGCCCTTGTTTCAGTCACTTCGATAAAATTACCCGTAATATTAGATGATATCTTCGTGAATTTCGATGAAAAGCGCACCGAAGTGGCGAAAGGTTTTATAAAAGAATTCTCAAAAGAACAGCAAGTGTTGATGCTAACTTGCCATCATACGACTTTAGATAGCATCGATGATCATGTTATAAAGCTCGAGCGTGTTTTCCATTAGGAAGGTATTTTAAAATGAGGTGATTGGATTTGGAAGAAACCTATAAGATCAATCTAGTAGAAGATGAAGAAAACCTTGTCCAAATTTTGAAAACGTATATGGAAAAAGAGGGATTTGAAGTTAAGACATTTTTGAGTGGTGAAGATGCGATGGACAACATCCACGATTCGTGTCACCTTTGGATTCTCGATATCATGCTTCCTGGAATAGATGGGTATGAGTTACTTAAGAAGATTAAAGCGGAGAAGGATGTTCCGGTCATCTTTATTTCGGCAAGAGATGAAGATCTCGATCGAATTGTAGGGCTTGAGCTTGGAAGCGATGACTACATCGCTAAACCCTTCATGCCACGAGAGTTGATTATCAGAGCAAAAAAGCTATTGAATCGAGTCTATCAGCAAGCATCCCAAAAGAAATACGAAGTATCCGAATATCAAGTAGATCCAATTACTCGCAAAGTTACAGATCGAGGAGAACCGATCGAACTAACGACGAAAGAAATGGATTTAATTTTATATTTAGTAGAGCACGTGAATCAAACGTTATCTAGAGAACAAATTCTAACTCATGTTTGGGGAGAAGATTATTTCGGTTCAGATCGAGCGGTGGATGATGTGATTAGACGTGTTCGGAAGAAAATGCCTCGCATGAATTTAGAGACTTCTTACGGGCTTGGTTACCGGTTGATCACATGAATTTGCTACGCGTGAATTTAACGAAACGTATATGGCTGTCGTTTATGATACTCGTTCTACTCGTAGGTGTCGTCATTGCGGTTATTTATCCTTTGTCGATCAAAGGAACACTTACTGAAGAAACGTATCAAATTATTGAATCTGAACAGCAGCGGTATACGTTCCCTGACCGGGACGCCCCTCTCCCTCCTGAGACAGATCAAGATTTCATCGAACGAAGGGATGCCTCTCGCTCTGTAGGACACACGCTCATTACTAGATTATATAGAGGGCCACTACAAGGAGACCCAATTCCTGATGCCGTAATCGTTGAAATGCGTAAAAACGCTCTTGAACAAGAGACGCCAAAAGCGAGATATGAACTTACGTACAATAACCAGGCGTCCCTTTTTTACGTGATCTCAAAAGTTCAGGTTAATAGTCAGGAAGCTTATTTCATCTCCTATATGTGGGATACGTATCGTAATCAGATGATTGAGCGTTTATGGTGGAGACTCATCATCATATTGGCGTTCGCTATGGTTCTAAGTTTACTCCCTGCGATGTGGATCGCGCGATACTTAAGAAGGCCACTAACTGTACTAGGAGAAAGATTTGATCAAATTGCAAACCGAAATTGGAAAGAGCCTTTCGTCTGGGAAGGCGATGAAGAGTTCCAAAAGCTATCGAATCAATTCGAATCGATGAGACAAAACTTGATGCGGTATGACAAAACTCAAAAGACGTTTATCCAACATGCGTCACATGAGTTAAAGACGCCGATTATGGTTATAAAAAGCTACGCGCAGTCCATTAAAGACGGCGTGATGCCCGATTCGATGGAGAATACAATGGACGTCATATTGAACGAATCTGACCGGATGGAGCAGAGAGTGAAATCGATGCTCACCTATATAAAACTAGATTCGATCGATGAGCCTGAAGGCAGATATGAAACGTTTCGTTTTGGAGGGCTTGCAGAAGAAATTAGGGAACGTTTCATGTATCAACGAGACGATGTAGAGATTTCGATAACTGGTGAAGACGTCCTGTTAACGGCTGTTCAAGAGCAGATGCTGACTGCGCTCGATAATCTTGTTCAGAACGCCCTTCGATATGCAAAGAGTGACATACAAATCGAAGCGAGAGAAGATGAAAAAAAGACGGTTATCAGCGTCAGTAACAACGGTGAACCGATCTCGTTTAAATCGGGAGAAAAAGAAAGACTGTTTGAACCATTCCAAAAGGGTGACAAAGGACAGTTTGGCATCGGCCTAGCAATCGTGAAGAAGGTAGCAGAACGTCATCAGGGGTATGCAAAAGTAGAAAATGAAGAGGACGGTGTAACCTTCTCTATCGTCATACCAAAAAAAGTGAACATCGATTGAAACTAAATTGAATCGAACCGGTTGGTTGCTATGCTATACTAAGAAAATAGATGTTGACACGGAGGTGGAAAGATGAAGGAATCAAAAGGAATCGGGCACTATAAAGTAGGAGAACCGGTCGATCAGTATGTGCTGATCAAATCATCATTAAAAGGAGTAGCAAGTAATGGGAAGCCATTTCTTACGCTAATTCTCCAAGATAAAACGGGTGATATCGAAGCGAAATTATGGGACGCTTCTCCAGAAGATGAAGAGAGCTTTGATGCTCAACAAATCATTAAAGTCACTGGGGATGTGAACAGCTATAGAGGTAGAAACCAGCTTAGAATTAAAACCATTCGTCTAGCCACTGAAATGGATCAAGTAAAAGTTGGGGATTTTGTTGAATCGGCTCCACTCGAAGTAAATGATATTATGGAAAAAATCACTCAATATATATTTGAAATGCGTAACCCTCGCATTCAACGAATAACGCGTCATCTCGTAAAAAAACACCAAAATGATTTTCTAACTTTTCCTGCTGCCACAAAAAACCATCATGAATTTGTTTCAGGGTTATCGTACCATGTCGTTTCGATGTTAGACCTCGCTAAGTCACTTGCGACTCTCTATCCGTCCCTCGATACGGATCTATTGTATGGAGGCATCATCTTGCATGATCTTGGGAAAGTCGTCGAGCTATCAGGTTCTGTAGCAGCGAGCTACACGAAGGAAGGTAAGCTACTCGGACATATATCGATCATGGTGAACGAGATCGGACAAGCCGCAAAAGAACTAGAAATCGATGGAGAAGAAGTGACGCTTCTTCAACATATGATTCTTAGCCATCACGGAAAGGCAGAGTGGGGCAGTCCGAAGCCTCCTATGATTCGAGAAGCAGAAATGCTTCATATGATCGATAACATCGATGCAAAGATGAACATGCTCGACCGTGCGTTAGATAAAGTCGAGCCAGGCGAATTCACAGATCGTGTGTTTGCACTTGATAATCGTTCATTCTATAAACCGAATACTCCGGCAACAGTCCAAAAGGAAACAGCCAAATCATAATGTTGTAGGTCGATAGAGAAACGCTACGGAGCGTTTCTCTATTTTACTGTGAGCAAGTCTAATCATTTGTATGGATGTATGGAGGAAAAGAAGATGAAATTAAGAGATTGGGATCGAAATTTAAAAATTCGTCTGTTTGGTGAAGGGATGATCAACGTTCTGTTCTGGATGTTCTTCCCCTTTATGGCGATCTATTTTTCTGATTCATTTGGGAAAGGGATGGCAGGACTTCTTCTTGTGCTTTCTCAAGTATTTGGTGTCCTTGCAAATCTCGTAGGTGGCTATTGTGCAGATAAGTATGGTCGTAAACAAATGATGGTAATTGCTGCGTACGGACAAGGGATAACGTTCCTATTCTTTGCTTATGCAAATTCTCCTTGGCTCGATTCCCCTATGCTAACTTTCATCAGTTTCTCTATACTTGGCATTTTCGGCGCACTCTATTGGCCTGCTAGTCATGCGATGGTAGCTGACGTTGTGGATGAAAAGGATCGAAATACGGTGTTCGCCGTTTTCTATACTGCATTGAATATATCCGTTGTAGTGGGACCAATACTCGGCGGAATTTTCTTCTTCCAGTATCGATTCGGACTATTGCTCACGGCTGCGATCGTGAGCTTCGGGGTTGCTTTATTGATCACTTCATTTATTCGAGAAACGGCTCCAGAGCAGATGGATAAAAAGCTTGTTAAGGATTCATCAATCAAATGGTATGGATTTGTGAAAGACCAGTTGCAGGACTATAAGGTCATCGCTCAAGATAAAGTGTTCCTACTCTTCATTCTCGCTGGAATTTTTGTTGCGCAGACATTTATGCAACTTGATCTTTTGATCGCGGTCTACCTTAGTGAGTCTGTACCAGAACAATCTGTACTCTTCAATATTCAAGCAGATGGGAAGCAAATCTTCGGATGGCTCATTGCTGAAAACGGCTTACTAGTTGCGCTATTAACTGTCTATATGACTACAAGAATGAATCACTTCAAAGAGAAAACGGTGTTCATTGCTTCTTGCTTTATTTATACGTTTAGTATGCTTGTGTTTGGATTTACCACCCACGTATGGGTGCTTGTTTTTGCGATGTTCCTGTTTACGATGGCGGAGCTTATGGTTGTCGGCATTCAGGAAGGGTTTGTTTCAAGGTTAGCGCCAGAACATATGAGAGGGCAATACTTTGCAGCAGCTAGTCTCCGGTTTACGATCGGTAGAACGATTGCCCCACTAGCCATCCCATTAACTGCTCTAGTAGGGTTTACGTGGACATTCTCTATCATCGGTTTATTAGCTATTATCGCAGCACTATTGTATTACGTGATGTTTCGATTAAGAGAGGCAAAGGAAGAAGTGGTCCATCAAAGCGTTCTATGATGAAACAATGGTATATTCCTTTCTATTCATTCATAAAGTGTAGTAATCTGAAGAGCTTGTACTTAGAAGTGAATGAAGAGGAGGGGCAAAAGGTGAGAAAAGGAATTCTTGTCATACTTGGTGTCTTATTTATTATTAGTATTCTACAGCTTACAGAGATCTTTTCTGCGGTTACAGCGTTTGCTTCAGGTTTACCTTGGTGGGTTTATTTCGTTTTAGCAGGGATCATCTACAGCGGGTATAAATCAATGACATTAACTGTCGAAGATCGAAAAGTCGACCAGATCCACATTGAAGAGGAAGGAAAGGTATATGTGAAGCGGATGGAAGATGAGAGGGAGAGAAGAAAAAAAGCTCGTGTGAGCGGACAATGAACAAATAAAGCCGAGAGGGAGCGTTCCCTCTCGGCTTTTATGCTATTCAGCACTTTCTTCATTTGCTTCTGGCTCTTGCTCTTTTTCTTTAAAAAGATCTTTAAACTGATCGTCTTTAACTTTGATATCAGATTCTTTAATCAGTTCGTCGATTACAGTTGGAACGTCTTTTGCGTTCTGCTGTAGATATTGCTCTTTAACTTCATCTTTAGACTCTTCAAAAGGTTTGACTGTTTTGCTTTTTAGCTTGATGATGTGATAGCCAAACTGTGATTGAACGATGTCACTGACTTCTCCTTCTTTAAGAGCGAATGCAGCTTCTTCGAATTCTGCAACCATGTCACCCTTCTTAAAGATTCCAAGATCACCGCCATTTTGGGCAGATCCATCTTTAGAATACTCTTTCGCAAGTTCTGCGAAGTCTCCACCGTCATTTAACTTTTCTTTCACTTCTTTTGCTGTTTCTTCATCGTCAACTAGAATATGACTTGCTTCTAGCTCTGTGAATAGATTTTGATTTTCTTCATAGAACGTTTTAAGCTTCTCATCAGATACATCTACGCCTTCAGTAGCTGCTTTTTGAGCAAGAAGTTGTTTACGTACATCAACTTTAAACTGATCTAAATCCTTATAGCCATTAGCTTGTAGTGCTTGCTCTAACTGCTCATCGGATTCGAAATTTTCCTTAATCTTATCAAGCTCAGCTTGAACTTCTTTATCTGAAACATCATATTTATCTTCAAGGATTTTTGTTTGAACAAGGTCGCTAAGTACAGTTTCACCAGCCTGATCTTTCATAGCCTGATAAAATTCTTCTTTCGTTATGTTACCGGCATTTGTTTCTACTACTACTTCTGAATCATCACCTGAATCATTGCTGCATGCTGATATAGCAAGCATTGTGATGAAAGCAGTGAGTATAATGAACGTTTTTTTCATCAAGCATACACTCCTAAGCGTTAGTTAAATTTAACATTTTTGTGTCACAATTAATACTATAGCACAAATTGTACGATGAAGTTAAATTGCGTGAGAAATATGAGAGAATTTACATATTACAATGAAAGCGAAATCATTCAGTATAATAAAAAAGATAGGGCATAAGCCCCATCAAATTTGCTTTATTATGTGAAGAGAATTTCAACATAGGATGAAATAAGCAGAATAGTGATCAAAACATTGATCGTTCGAAAGACGTTAGGCTGCTTTTCCTCTGGAATATTCTTCTTCGTGCACAATGCATTTGTCATTGAGTTAAATGCAAGCAAGATCATTGTAGCGAACAGGATGAAAATCAACCCTATAATTGTCATTTGAAAACCTCCCAGAGTCCAATTCGATAATGCGAAGAAATGTATAACAGTATTTCCTTAAGCTGTCTATTCGTAGTATGATGAAAAAGATTCGTCCCACAAGGAGATGGTTAGAATGTTAAAGAACAAATGGCGGACCGCTTTTATTGCACTTGCTTCTGTAGTATTGATCGTAATAGTGGTTTTAATTGGGTCCTATCACTATTATTTCCCTGAAAGCGAGTTTGCTAGAATCCCAGATCAGACTTCAGAAGAAGAGTCCTTTGAAACGACTTTTTCTATTCAGATGAAGAAAGACCAACTAAATGAAATCATCAATAACGAGCTAGAAAAGTATAGTGAAAAGCAAGAAAATCTTGGGTACAGTGTGAACCTAAATGAGCTTGCAACTTTTCAAGGCTATCTTACGATTTTTGATCGGAAAGTCGATTTCTTTCTTAAATTTGAACCTCAAGTCCAACCAAATGGCGATCTCTTATTAAAAGAAAAGGCTTTTCAAATTGGAATTCTTGAGCTGCCGAGTGACAAAGTACTTTCGTTTATAAAAAAACAGGCATCGTTACCGCCTGAAATTACGATTGATGCCGACGAAGGAACAATCTATATGGCTGTTAGCGATCTAGAGTTAAAGAATGGTATGAAATTAAGAGCTCAATCATTTGATCTACCGAATGATCAAATTATCTTTGATGCTTACTATCCAATTAACTAGATCTCTGCTCTATTGTTATTATGAAGGAAGTCTTATAAGAATTCAATACTGCCGGCTTTTTGCTAGATGTAAAAGAACAGAGCGCTTAACGAGAGCGCTCTGTTTAATTTCTAATATGAGAATCAAGATGCTCTCTTGATCAAAATGTGAAACCCTTCGCTTCGATCTTCTACAAAAGCATGTCTTGGAGCTTTTATTACTTGTGAAGCGTAGAGAAAATCGCTAAAGCTAAAACCGAGATTGATAGCAGCAAGTATTGAGAAAAACGATACATATTGAGGCATCGCGATCGAACATGCAGTCGCACCAGCTGTGATAATAACGGCTGGGCTTAAAGAAGCGATCAAATAAAGATTACGAGAAATCGGATTACATGTTTCGCAATGCATCTTCGGAACGATTGCTAACCCCTTTTCTAATCGCATCGTCGCCTTCATCCCAGCAAATGTTAAAGGAAGCCAGTGTAGAAGCTTATGAATAGGGAAAAGAATTGCCAACGACCCTAGAAAAGGAAGAATCGGCACAATCGCGTGTTCTGTATTAGGATAGAACATACTGAACGTAAGGTAAAAAGCAATGAAGTAGAGTAGTGTTAATAGAGTAGAGAAAATCGTAAGTCGGTGTACTCCGAATTCGCGATTTAAATAGATTGATTTCCAGCAATTCATAAGGATCACCTGCTTCCGTCTAAGATGTTAATTATGTTGAATACTCGTATACTGTACAGCGATTTTCTGAAGAAATCAATACGTTTTTTAGAATTGAAATATGTCAAAAAATTTTAGACAAAATACTCGTTTTTTCGCATTGGTTTGAATTGGAAAAGACGTTTTCATTCCTACCCCAGTCCGTTAAAATATAAGTACAATTGATCGCAGAGTGAGGAGTTATTTTTGAATGGAATCTATTGAAGCACGACTAGACAAAATAGAGTATCATAATCGTTTACTTGCTAGGATGTACGAAGAGGATGGAAAGTATCCTTTCTATACTCTTGTAATCGAGCATGGCCTTACGGAAGAAGAAGTGAAAGGCGTTTTTTCGCTTTGTGAAGAAATCCAACAAAAAATGCATGAGCAGATGGAAGAGGGGCTTCTTAGCCGAACTTCGTTGCTCACACATTTTGTCGGAATGTTAGATATGAAATTAAAACCGATCCCTACGATAAAAGCGATACAGACTCAAGAAGAGAAGTATGAAAACTTAATGACTGAACTTCTCTCAGCGTCTCCAAACTATCAATAAATCTTTTCTTCATTTACGAATTTCTCTTCTTCGGAGAATTCTTCTTCTAACTTCGTAAATGATTTCTGGAATATCTCCAAGAAGTCCTCACCATAGAGGCCTTTTATTACGCTCATCATTTCATTGAATTCGGGAAACTTACCATACAGATCTCTTAGTGGCATCGATGCTTTTAGAACACTATCTCTGTTCGGAGAGTAATGTTTCCAAGTTTGTTTCAGGAGTCTCTCTCCTTCATCTGTTAGCTGTACATATGTATTCCGTTTGTCGTTCTCTTTTTTGGAGAAGGTAAGAAGGGAACGTGATTCAAGCTTTTTCGAGAAGTTAAAAGCTGTTGAGACATGCATGACACCGAACTTGGCGATATCGGAAATTGAAGAGCCATCAAGGTGATATGCGATCGATAAGATATGGTGCTCATTAATATTTAAATCAAAGGGTTTTAACCATTCCTGCCAATCTCGTTCAACCGATTTCCAAAGCGCCTTGCTTAATTGACCGATTCGGTGGCTGAAAATCATAGCTTCTTGGATAGATATACCCTGACTATCTTTCATATTTGCCTCCTTAACAATTCCCAACCTTATTGGGAAATCTATATTAGAATACTGTTCTCACGTTGTAAAAAAACCGGCTATTTTGGAGCCGGTTTGTTAACTTCACTTTTAACTGTTTCGATAGACTGCTGCATTTCTTCAATGTCTTCCTTTAGACGAGTAAGGTTCGGTTCAATATCTTCTTGGAATGAAGAGATCGAGCGTTTTAAGTCTGAAGTAACTTCCATTATGATTTGTTTCCCTTCAGAAGAAAGCTGCTTGACTTGGGTTGTTAGTTCATTCAAATCTTCCTTCAATCTTGTAAAGCTTTCCTTTATCTCATCACTTTTATTCTTAGCGTCAGTAATCATTTCCTTCCCTGACTTCGGGGTCGTCAATAGAACTGAAGCGGCGGAAATCACTCCACCTAATAAAAATCCTGTCGCTAGCGCTTTTGTTTTTCCCATGATGCTTTCATCCTTTCCTGACAATCCTCTGCTTCTATGACTGTAGTTCTCCAAACACTCTTGAATTCCTTCTTTTTTTATCACTCTCATCACGGTCATCAAATGATTCAAGTGTACATATATCTTTTAGTAAGACACGAAGGGTAGATAGGAGGCATAAGTATGGCTGGGTTTATCTTTGCTCTTATTACAGTAGGATGTCTACTATTATTGGCAACTGTGAATCGCTTGTTGATGGTTCGAAAATATTCGTTTTATACGGAACAAATTATACAAAAGAAACGAAACGCATTTCTGTTTGGGACGTTCGCAATCTTTTTTCTCCTACTAGGTGTTTCGATGGCATTTTTAGTTTTATAGTAGGCCCTTCTTTATTTTTCCCATATAACGTGATTGACAAACCCATTGGGATAGGTTAGAAATACGCTCATTTGAGGTATCCTATAGATAGAAGGACGCAAAGGAGCGTGTGTATGATGAATAGAATGGTGAAAAGTGTATTTAAGAGGATGACAAAAAAAGCAGTTAGTGTTGTGAAGGACAAAGATCGTTTAAATGAAGTTTCCCTCGAATCTCTAAAGAAAGGTGCTCTTTATAAAGGAAGAAAGGGCATGAGCGATATGTGGGTCGATGTTAAAACTTTCTCAAGGTTGGTACAAGAAGTGAGGAAAGGGGAGTATAAAGATATTTCTCGAAAATCCGTGGTCATGATCGTAGGTGGGCTATTGTATTTCATAAGTCCAATCGACGCTGTCCCGGATTTGCTTGCAGGGGTAGGCCTTTTAGATGATGTAGCAGTCATTGGGTTTGTAGCTAGTCAACTGAGACAAGAACTAGAGAAGTTTCGTGAATGGGAAACGGGAGTGAAAATTTAATGAATAGATGGAGAGGGAGACGGATCGTCCCCTCTTTTCTTATGGTCTCGAATAGCGATTCCAAAAACGCAATATCCAGGAGAATGGGAAGGGGAGGCGGTATCCGGCTTTTTCTAATTGTCTTAAAAGATTGATGAACGCGCCACCTATGCGTCTATTCTGTTTTAATTTTTCTTCATCCCCTCTAACAGTAATGCGATATCCGTTAGAGAGGCCTTCTATTTTTACTTCTGAATCCCCAACTTTTTCAGTCGTTTCTTTCATAACGTCGCTCATTTAGGACCCTCCTTTATTAACCAGACACGTTTCTCTAATGTACTCGTTATGATGATAAGAAATAAACTCATCCCACCGGTGATTGAGCTTGCAAGCTGTAGATTATCAAGTTCAAGTGAAAAACTTACTAATAGGGCGATCAAAGAGATGAGCAAAGCGATAAAGCTATAATGCTTGTTCCAAAGCATACTTTTAGATTGAAATTCTCTTCGTTTAACTGATTCTTCCCATGTCCGGTGCTGATTTAACTCTTCAGAAAGTCGATCGAGAGGATTCTCTATCGAGGTTAGTTTTCCGTATAGCTTTCGAATCATTCTCGAAGGGTCGTATCGTTCATCAGAAGCTTCTTCTCGGTTGATCCACTCTTGAACGATAGGCTTTCCTTCTTCGATAAGATCGATCTTGGGGTCGAGTGTATACAGGATGCCAACGATCGTTGAGATGGCGCGACCAAGGAAAGCAAATTCACTAGGAAGTTGGATGGGCTGCTTGTTCACAAGAGTCTGGACTTCTCGTAAGACTTGTTCTGCAGTATCCTCATCGATCATCGTTAAATCTTGTTCAATAAATAAGGTCACGAGGGTTTTGATCGCTTTCTCAATTTGTTTCTTGTCAGAGTCAGGAAGGAGAAAGCGTAGCTCATCAAGCGCTTCGGTTACGTCGTCATATTGACTCAGAACTACGCCGGTAATCAATTTTCGAATGCTAAGGGCATCGTGTGATTCAATAAATCCAACCATACCAAAATCGATAAATACGATAGTGCCGTCCTGCTGAATAAGGATATTACCGGAGTGAGGATCAGCATGAAACTGACCTTCTTGTAATAACTGCTCGAGAAATCCCTTTAGAAGTTTTCTAGCTAACTCCTTTCGATCGATGCCTTGCTCTTCTATATAAGAGATGTTCGTGACCCGAGCGCCTTCCATCCATTCCATCACGAGCACTTTTTTTGTTGACCATTCTGAGATGTAGTGAGGGATGCGATAATCTAGGCTTTCTTTATATCGCTCCTGAAAATTAAGACCATTCTTTAATTCCTTGTTAAAGTCGAGCTCATCTTCGATCACGTTTCGAATCTCATCATACAGCTTAGGAAGATCGAGCTGTTTACTGTATGACGTAAAGGTATCGATCATCCAGAAGACGATTCGTAGTGCTTTGAAGTCCGCTCTAATAATCTTACGTATATTGGGTCTTCTGATTTTGATAGCAACTTCTTCACCGCTTATTAAGTTTGCACGATACACTTGTCCGATAGAAGCTGAAGCGACTGGCCGTTCAGATATGTCCTTTATGACATCTTCGTAAGTAGAAGACCACTCTTCTTCTAAAATACGCTTTGCTTTGTTCCATGAAAAAGAAGGTACGCGATCCACAAGGTCTTCAATTTCTTCAAGAAAAACCTTAGGTAAAATATCAGCTCTAGTAGAAAGGAACTGACCGAGCTTTACGAGCAATCCCTCGAGTCGAATTGCTTTTTTCTTATATTCTTTTGCCTGCTTTTTTAAGAGCTTTTGCCAGCGTTCCTGATTCCAGGAATGTTTGCTTCTTCTACGAAACGTCTCGAGTTGAATGAAGAATTTAACGGACATAAAGACGATGACAACGATGCGATATAGAGAGTTGAACTTCAATTTTTTCACCTGATTCTTTAAACGTATAATGGTTAACATAGCCTATTTACCCGAATTAGAAACAATTTAATAGTAAATTGGTGCACATAGAAGGGAGGAGTGTGTTAGAAAGGCAAAAAAAATAGGCTGTCGAGAAAGCTCTCGACAGCCTGCCGTTCGATCTATCTAAAAGGCAAATGTTGTACGTTTTAAAATGGATTGTACGACTGGGTATATGAATACCATAGCGATCGTATTCACGACAGCCGTTGGGATGACAACTGTTAGGAATAGTCCTGTAAAAGCTGCGCCCCCAGGAAGTCCAGCGAAGACAAGTGCTGCACCTAAGAAGATCGCTCCACTAATCATCGTTCCGATTGCAGTTAATGCACCAGCTGTAACGAGTGAGTTGAATCGTCGGACTAGCAAGTAGAGTCCGAAGAATACAAATGCTGTGATCGGTTTATCAATTACGTTGGCTAGTTGTCCACCAGGGAATGTCGTTGTTGCTGCTGAAATTACGCCAGTGGCCAAACCGAGCACTAGAACGCTTCTACGGTCTGGGAATAACAGGATTCCAAGGAACATCATCGTGAGCAGCATATCGTTCTTCATTCCAGAAATAAGTCCTGGAATTACTGCATGTAGAATCGTCCCAATTCCAAGTAGTAAAGCCATCAATACCAAATTTTTTGTTTTCATAAAGAAACTCTCCTCTTCTCATCTCATTTCCGTCTCTTAGACGGTGGCTCTCTCCAGAAGTGCACTCGTTGCCTCCTGCGAAAGAACTAGTTTAATAGTAACAAACGATTTGTCTCTTGAAAAGTATTAAATATTATGCTTTTGATGGAACGTGTTCATGAAGTCGCATAGTGCTTTGACAGATTCGAGTGGAACTGCATTATAGATGGAAGCGCGACACCCTCCGATCGAACGGTGCCCCTTCAGTCCTACAAAACCTTCGTCTTCTGCTTCTTTAAGGAATAATTCTTCTAGTTCTTTCTCACGTAATGTAAAGGTGACGTTCATGCTAGAGCGGCTTTGTTTATCTGCGATGCCATTATAAAATCCGTTGCTCTCATCGATCGTTTTATAGAGAAGACTTGCTTTTTCTTTATTCCATTTTTCGATCGCTTCAATGCCTCCATATTTCTTTGTCCATTTTAAAACGAGTGATAGCATGTAAATGGAAAATGACGGAGGTGTGTTGTAGAGTGAACTCTTTTCAACATGAGTTCTGTAATCTAGCATTGTAGGTAAGTTCTTAGGTGCGTTTTTTAGTAGATCCTTCTTCAAAATAACTACCGTAACGCCAGCGGGTCCAAGGTTCTTTTGTGCGCCAGCATAGATCAATCCAAATTGTTCGATCGGAATAGCACGGCTCAAGATGTCACTAGACATATCTGCAATAAATGTCTTGTTTGGTTCGTTAGGGAATTCTTTCCACTGAGTACCATGTATCGTATTGTTGGATGTTAGGTGTACGTATGCATCATTATCGCTGTAGGTTAATTCGTCAGGAGTGGGGATACGGCTGAAATTTGTTTGTTCTCCATTTGCTCCTATGAACGTATCACCTACTTTTTGTGCTTCTTTCAAGGCTTTTTGTGACCAGCTTCCTGTAAGAAAATAATTTCCCTGTTGTCCTTCTTGTAGAAAGTTCATAGGGACCATTGAGAACTGCAAGCTAGCTCCACCTTGTAGGAAGAGAACTTCATAATCGTCTGGAATATTGAGAAGCTCACGCAATAGGTTAACTGCTCCTTCATGTATCGCTTTGTATTCCTTGCTACGATGACTGAATTCCATGACTGACATACCAAATTGTTGATAGCTGATCAGTTCAGATTGCGCTTGGTCTAGTACTTCAAGAGGTAATGCAGAAGGACCGGCATTAAAATTAAAACGTCTATTCAACAGAAGACACTCCTTTAATGTAGTAATGCGATAACCTATTTTGTTTGTAATTATCCTATCATTATCGAAACCTTATCGCTATATTTTTTCTGAATCTTATAAAAGATTTCGCTTTAACTTTTTGATAACTTGCATTGTTTTGCTATCCTAATAGGAACGAATGAAAAAGGAGTGAACCATAACATGTACCGAGAAAATAAACCAATTCATATCGGACCATACGACCATCCAGATATTTATCCAGGACCCAGGCCATCTTCTTCGTTCGTTTATCATAACGGAAAAGCTCATAGAATTGATGAACAGCAAAATGTCCCAATCGAAGAACAAGTTGTTCAATACTCTATGGGGGAAGAAGTAACGGGAACACTATCTTTTTCCTCACCAACAAAGTTGACAGTTAATGAATTGCTGAAGAGTGAAGGGCTTACTTCCATTGAAGATCGGATTCCTTTACTGGCATATGGTTCTAACGTTTGTTTGGCGCAATTAAAATATAAATTCAGCCTTAATCCAGATTTAAACGACTTTATCTTGTTTTTCCGTGCAAACATCGTAGATACCGATGTCGTTGCAGGATCGTTTCTAGCACCATATGGAGCACTTCCGGCAGTAATCGCCCCGGTTACAGGTGCTAAAACAGAGGTTTGGGTTACCTTTGTTGAGCGTGAACAACTCGAGCTATTGAACCGTACAGAAGGCAGCTATGTTCTTAGGGAGCACCAAGGCGAAAAGCTTATGCTAACGACAGGTGAGCGATTTGAACGGGTATATGCTTACTATTATCCTCATGCATTGTTAAGAGAGGGTTCAATGGTACGGTTTATGGATATCCCGGGGCAATCGCCTTTGCCATCCATGTGGCAGGCTGACTTGTTGAATGAACTGAAAGGACTGATGGGATATGAGGGGCATAGGGAGGAGTTCATACATGAACTTCGTTGGAACTCGATCCTTCAGTCAAAAGTATCTACACTCCTGGCTGGCATGGAGGAGAAGTTCGACCATTCAGATTGGGTAGAGCCAACAGGGTTTCACACGCTGAAGGAAATGAAAAGGTCATGTAAATAAAAAAGGAGGCGTTTGCCTCCTTTTTTGTATTACTTAAATTGTGAGCGAATTCCTTCTGCAAGCTTCTGTAGCTTCTCGGCATCGTATTCACTTTCGTGTGTTTTCCAGACAGCGCCGAATCCATCGCCTTTCCCATAGCGTGGAATAAGGTGAAGGTGATAGTGAAACACAGATTGTCCAGCAATCGCTTCATTGTTATTTAAGATATTCATACCTTCAGGTGCAAAATTTGCTTTTAATGCATTTGCAATTTCAGGAACAGCTTCAAAGAGCTTTGATGCTGTATCAGAATCTAACTCATAAATGTTTTGCTTATGTTTCTTTGGAATGACTAGTGTGTGCCCCTCGGTTACCTGGGTGAGGTCTAGAAAAGCTAAAACATCTTCTGATTCATAAACTTTAGCTGATGGAATATCGCCATTAATGATTTTACAAAAAATACAGTCAGGAGAATGACTCATTACGATCTTCCTTTCATCATTTTTGTTTATCGTACCATATTTTTCATGTTTATTGAAAAATCAAATAAGGCTCTGCCGGGGGTGCAGAGCCATGAGCGTAACTAGTTTCAGGGAAGACGTCACACTCCATACTAGGTTGCTCGGAAATAGAACAAACTATTCAACTGTTTTTCGAATATTCTTATGAAAATCTGGATTCCTTCGTTTAATCAAGATATGATGTGTACAGATTTATAAAATGGAGGAGAGACAAATGAAGTTTCGTTTTCTAGCAATAGTAGGAATCCTTATCGTATCTGTTATGACGGGGTGCAATAATAATGAAAATCATCACCAAGAACATTTAAGTAATGGAGATATACGTGAAACAACAGCATCTAACGAACTCCCTACATTCCTTGAAGATAAACACGATACGGTACAGGCAATCTATTCAAAAGTAGAGTCGGAGGAAGATTTATTACAACACATACCATGTTATTGCGGTTGTGGAGACACGGCAGGTCACATGAATAATTACGACTGCTTTGTACATGACAAAACAGCAGAACGTACTACTTGGGATGACCATGGTACGAAGTGCGGCGTTTGTCTTGACATCGCTGTGAAAGCTATTGAGATGAAAGAAAATGGAAAGTCGGTTACAGACATTCGAGCGTTCATCGATGAGACGTATAAGGTTGGTTATGGCAAACCCACTCCGATGCCGCTACCAGAAGCGTAGTCGTTTCACTGGGGTAATCAAAGTTTGTTAAAATGGAGTCAAATACAGAAATGAGAGGGTCATTATGTCGAATTCGATCTTAGAAGTGAACAATTTAACTGGTGGATACCAGGCAAATAAACCTGTTTTGCATGATCTTTCGTTAAATGTGAATGCGAATGAAATCGTAGGATTGATCGGTTTGAACGGAGCAGGGAAAAGTACCACTATTAAGCATGTTCTTGGTCTGCTTGATCCTATGAAAGGAAACATTCGTGTTGCAGGTAGTACGTTCAGTGAAAACAAAGATAAGTACCGAAAACAATTTTCCTACATACCTGAAACACCATTATTGTACGATGAATTGACGCTATGGGAGCATTTACAATTGACGGCTCTTGCGTACGATTTGGAAGAGGGTTGGGAACAAAGGGCAGATGGTCTTTTGAAAGAGTTTCGAATGACGAACATGAAAAGCTGGTTTCCGGGTCACTTTTCAAAAGGGATGAGGCAGAAGGTTATGATCATGTGTGCTTTCCTTGTTCAACCTTCTCTCTATATTGTCGATGAACCGTTTGTCGGACTCGATCCGATCGGCATCCAGTCTTTCTTGGATATGATGGTCCAAGTGAAAGAGAAGGGTGCAGGTGTTTTAATGTCTACTCATATTCTTTCTACGGCTGAACGATACTGTGATCGCTTCATCATTCTCCATGATGGTGTCATTGTTATGTCAGGAACAATGGCGGAGCTTCAGAAACAAATCGGGCGTACGGACGCTACATTGGATGACATCTATATCGAAGCGACCAGGAGCGGGAAATGATGCAGTTCGAGACCCTGTGGAAGGAAAGAGCGGGTGCCTTTTGGAAGATTGCGCTTCGTTACTTCCGGTTAATCGGTAATAGCAGCTTTCTATTTACGCTCGTCCTGACCCTTATCTTTGGCGCATATTATTATAGTGAATTACTCAAGGTACTGCCCGAAGCGTTTCCAGGCATTGCTGTTATCACGATCATCGCTTCTTTTGTAATCGTAAGGTCCCCTCTAAGGTTCTTTCTATCAGAAGCTGATCTTGTATTCTTATTACCTGCAGAAAGAAAGCTAAAAGACTATTTTAACCGATCACTACTCTATAGCTTTATGCTTCAGGCGTTCATCACGATTGTTACGATGGTGATCCTTGCCCCGTTGTATCAGCATGAAATGGCAGCGGGGACCGCATATTACGTTTTCGTGATCGCGATCATGTTATTACTGAAAGCACTAAACATCTTCATGAAATGGATGGAATTACATTTACCTGCACATCGATCTGTCGCTGGATTCGTAGGGTTACGCACAGTGGCTACGTTACTGTTTACGTACTTCGTTCTCGTTCAAGCATCTTTGATCGTTGTTGCTCTGAATGCTATAGCGCTCGTTAGTCTCTTATGGTTTGTGTTTTATCCCCTTAATCGAAAGTATTCGGTTAAATGGGAGAAACTTCTTGCTTTAGATGAGAAGCAAAGTATGAAATTTTATCGTACAGCAAATCTATTTACAGACGTTCCGAAACTAAAACAGTCTGTTAAAGGAAGAAGAATGATCAGTTCGATCGCTGAAAAACTCCTTCCGAATGATACGGTTTACGAAAAGCTTTATCAAAAAGCGTTTGTACGAAGCAATGAATACCTTGGAATCTATCTGCGCCTGGCGATCATAGGTCTGTTGGTCGTGGTCTTCGTTCCAGGGACGATAGGTAAGGTAATTGGGGCAGGGCTATTTATCTATTTGACGGCTACACAGCTGCGCACATTATATCCTCACTATTCAGCACACGTGATGATAAAGCTTTATCCCCTTCCGGAGGACCAAAAAGATCGTGCATTCAACAAAATGTTAAGACGCTTACTAGGAATTCAAGCTGCCTTGTTTGCGTTGATCACACTTATTTTAGAACGAGACGTAATCACGTTTCTTGTAATATGTTTGGTTGGAATTCTAACCGTCCTATTCGCTACTACGAAGAAACAAAAAGCACCACCAATCTGATCCGTAAAGGAAGATTGCAATGAACAGCTATGAAGAAGAATTGAGAGATGAACTTTTTATTTGGGAAAAAAAGATGACGCGTAAAGCTCCGTTATACTCTAGAGCTACTAAAAAACTTCAAAACAAAGTGAACGATGCGATACCTGAGCGTGTCCACACTGTTGTCACGAATAGTATTCGAACGATGGTGGAAGGCGTTCTTGCTGGCAATACGTACGCAGTGAAAGAGCCATTACAGAATCTTTCACTAAAAGAGAGGGACAGATTGGCGAAGGAAGCAACGGCTACTTTCAAACGAGTTGCCGCTGTTGAAGGAGCAGGAACTGGAGCAGGAGGCATACTGTTAGGTCTAGCGGATTTTCCATTACTATTGTCTATCAAGATGAAGTTTTTGTTTGACCTTGCTAGTATTTATGGATACGATGCAAGGCGATTTGAGGAGAGAGTGTTCATCCTTACCATCTTTCAACTTGCTTTTTCTTCAGATAAAACCCGTAAAGAAATTTTCAAACGACTAAGGAGTTGGGAAGAGACGAGCCATCTTTATAAAGAGAAGGATTTCTTTAACGAGGAGCACAACTGGAAGTCGTTTCAGCTTGAATACAGGGATTATATTGATCTACCGAAGCTACTTCAAATGATTCCAGGTTTTGGTGCGATCGTTGGAGCGTTCGTTAATTTCCACTTTATCGATTGGCTAGGTGAAACTGCTATGAATGCCTATCGCTACAGAATGCTCGCTTCCTCATAAATTGCAAAAGAGCCGGCCAAAATGGCCGGCTCTTTTCACATTATTCAAAGCGAGCGTCGCTAAGGATGCGATCCATCTCTTCCATGTGATGCGTTTCGTCAGAGATCATATCGTCCAGCTTTACAACAAGCTCCGTGTACCCTAGCTCTTCAGCTTGGACTTTTCGCTTTTCATAGCGGTCGATCGTATCTTTTTCAGCTCTTCTTGCTTCTAAGAGCATTTCCTTAACATCACTTAGTTGTTTAACTTCCGCTGGTTTCGTTGTAGGTGTACCACCGAGCACCTTGATTTTTTCTGCAAGATACAGTGCGTGGCCCTGCTCATCAGCTATTTCACCTTCAAAGAAAGGTTTCAACGTTTGACGGTACAAGCCGGATACAACTGCCGCATTGTACGTATACATGATACTGGCAGCATATTCGTTCGCTAGGTCTTCATTTAACCCTTCGATTAGCTCCTGTTTCTTGTCTTCCATTCAAAACACCCTTTCTATACAAAATTCGTTCCACCTTATTTTTACCCATTCATGAATTTAATAAAACATGGAAAGAATAATTGGTGCTACATACTCTCATGTTTGCATCGGTGTTGAAGGGGTAATAGTCCAACTAGATGGTTAAACAGAAGGAGGACTTACCTTGAGTAAAATAGCGGTACTTATGACAAACATGTTTGAAGATGTGGAGTATACAAAACCGGCTGAGCAATTCAGCAATGCTGGTCATGAACTTACTGTCATCAGTCATAAAGCAGGTGAATCGTTAACTGGGAAGCAACAAGACGCTACGGTTACATCAGACAAAGGAATCGACGATGTAAATGCAGAGGATTTTGATGTGTTGTTCATTCCAGGAGGATTCTCTCCCGATGAACTACGAGCCGACGATCGCTTTGTAAACTTTACAAAAAAGATGATGTATCTGAATAAGAAAACACTTGTGATTTGCCATGGTCCACAACTGCTAATTACTGCAGAAGCGCTACATGGTCGTAACATTACAGGGTTCAAGTCGATCCAAACAGATTTAAAGTATGCTGGAGCGAATGTTTTCGATGAAGAAGTTGTCGTTTGTGGTGGAACATTAGTCAGCAGTAGAAACCCAGATGATATCCCTGCATTTATTGAAAAGTCACTGTCTATAATGGACAGCTAAGGAGTGTATAGGTATGAGTGAGAAAAATCACCTTGTAAACAAAAACAGTGAATTAGATCTAAAAAAAGTGGACGACACGATGGATCGTATTAGTGAGGATCGAATCGATGATATTTTAAGTAATTTTGAACATTTCAAAGGGTACCTTGCTGATAAAGTAGAAGTGGGTGAAAAGCTTGGGCTGAGTGAAGAAAGGTTAGCTCAAGCTGCAGAGAAAGTGGCTGATTACTTAGCTCACAAAGAAGAGCCTAAGAACAGAGAAGAAAAGCTTCTTCAAGAACTATGGCTCGTAGGTGAAAAAGAGCACCGTCATGCTTTAGCTCATCTTCTTGTAAGAATGGTATTAAACGAAGATAACAAAAGCCGCTGAGTTTTCAGCGGCTTTTCTTTATGCGAAGATTCGACAGGTGCCTGTCACCTATACTTCTCCTGCGAGGACGGTCAAGTGTTCCGGAAGTAGTTCTAATGTGGAAGGGGTCGTGTAGTTGCGCTCTCCGTCACAATCAATTTTCTGTTCTGGATCTGCGGAAATACGCAATTCTCTCGTTTGGTAATGGATGATATCTTCATGCAAAGCAGGTTCCTTTGTGAACTTAGATTGAAAGAATGACCAAAATGTAGGAAGAGACGATTCTTTAATGATCAACACGTCGAATTTACCATCCGTAAGATTGTTCTCAGGGAAGAAAGCCGGTATGCCTCCTGTAAATGGTCCGTTTCCTACAAGCATCATCACTGCTTCGCCCTCAAATTGGTGCTCTTCTGCCTCCACTTTAAGATGGAATGGAGAAGGGTTCTTGATCGTCTGAGCAGAGCTGATATAATACGACAGCCTTCCGAACAGTTCTTTTGTATTCGGATCGATATTTTCAGAAGCCTGTGTGATCATCCCGATGCCCCAAAAGTTTAGGAAGTACTCTTTATCTGAACGTCCGACGTCGATGGTTTTCGTGTTGTTCTGGATAATTTGTTCAACGGCCAGAATCGGATTCTGATTGATTCCTATCGCTCTTGAGAAATCATTACACGTTCCACCGGGGATGATTCCAAAGGTTGGGCGGGTCTGCTTGCTGCAGAGTGCATTTGCTAATTCATAGATCGTTCCATCTCCACCGGCTCCGATAATGATATCCACTTCTTCATTAATCTCGTCGACAATCTCAGCTCCATGTCCTGGATATTCTGTTTCATAAAACGTAAATTGCTGATAGTGGTCATCGAGCCTCGTTTTAATCGTATCGATTTGCTTTATCATTTTTTGATTACCAGCATTAGGATTTAGAATCAGGGCTGCATGCGCCAAAGTGGAAGCTCTCCTTTCATATGGTTTTTGGATTAGTATTCCCTAAATAACTTAAGCTTCTTCTCGAGGAAAATGCTCTTCATTGATTTCTTGTTTATAAGCATAAGTGAACGTAAGTGCTACTAATACTCCTCCGCCTATAAGGTTACCTATACTAGCAGGGACCAGGTTGAAGAATAGAAACTCCACCCACGTATATTCTGCCTTATTAAAAATAGCCGTACCGAAATAACCCATGTTGGCTACACTATGTTGGAAATTCCCTGCGACGAATATGATGACTGGAAGCGCCGTAGCGAGTACTTTTCCTGTTAAGTCTCTGGCTGCAGTTGCAAGGAATGCTGCCATCCCGATCAGCCAGTTTGCGATGACCCCAGATAGCAGAATCTGAAACCATCCTTTCGTTCCTTCAGATAAGAACTTCATCTTATGTTCGATATAAACGTTTAACTCTGTATAGAATTCAGGTGATAGTGAACCTGATAGTACCACTAAACCTCCAACTAAAAGTGCTCCAATTAAATTACCAATATAGCAAACTACCCAAAACTTCATGAGCTGTTTTGGAATCCAGAACTTTCTTTGCAGTATATAGCTTGGTAACAAGACGTTTACTTCTGTGAACAAAATCGCTCCTGAGATGAACACGATAGCATAGCCTGTTACAAAACCTGCTCCTGCAAGAAGATTATGTATGCCTTTCGTTTCCACCCCTAAAGCGATGAGGACAGATAAGATCGAACCAAAGGTAACGAAAGCTCCTGCTAATATCGATAAGATAAACTGCCTGTTGAGTGGTCTTGCACTATGAGACTCGCCCTTAACGATAAAGGTTTCAACGATTTGAGCAGGAAAATAAAATTGTCTTTCAGGATATGCTGCTTTTCCTTCCTGCCGTTTCGATTTATCTTCATTTGCCATAACAAGTCTCCTAACGTAATCGATTACTGCAAACGTAAATGCAGTTCATTGAAAAAAACTTTTTTTGGCTAGTATTCACTAAGACCGCTTGTGGGGTCATGAAGAATAGTAAGGGTAGGGAAAAAAGCGAGATGGTATCCACCTCGCCCTTTATTTAAAATTTCCAGTATCCTGTTTTCCCGTAATGAGTATAGAGATCTTCTTCAAATCGTCGGGTAAGGCGCTCGTTCAATAGATACTCTGGGGCATTTTCTATTTTGTCTTTCGTTACATTTACGACTACACTACGGTCATTCCAATGGATTTCTTCAATCCATTCGGTAGATAACAATACTTTCTTTCCACCTAAAAAGTTTTTCGTATCTACAACAAAATATCTAAGCTTCCATGTTTCATCGTCAAAGATAAAATCATCAACATGGCCGATTTCGCCATCGATTGCTTGTATATGATAATTCGAAACTTCTTTCGTACTGCGAAGATGGTTATCTTCATCGCTAGTTTCCTTATAAGAGACTTCAAGTTCTTGAACGTCCATGTGAGGGTTAGGGTGCATTCCGCTCCCCCATGCGCCTGTGCCTACCCAATAGTAAGGCCAGCCGTAATGCTTGTTCATAGACATTTCATGCTTTCTAGATATCGGTTGATCCGTATCGATCGAGGGGCTGTTTTTCAGCTCCTCCGTTGAAAGTGAAACGGAAACTGTTTCTTCATCATGAGTAAGCTTTTCGATTGAGTATGGTGATATTAACACCTTTTTTCCAGGCAGCCATTTATGCGTGTCGACAACTAGGTACCTTACTGTCCAATGCTCGTCATCAAAATAGAGTTCTTTCAGCGCACCTTTTTCTCCGTCGCTTGTATCGATATTGTATTTATAAACTTCATTTTCACTTACAAGCATGTGCTAACACTCCTGTATAATTATTTCTGCTGTAATGAAAATACCCTTGAGTCGTTCTAGTTAAACGCTTGGGGAATCGACATGGTACGTTTTAACATAGGGTTTGCCTCTGAAGACTGTTTTCGGTAATCCTTTATCTGTATTACGGTGTTTATGAGCGGTGTTGTAAGCTTCGGAGGATTGCCAGTTTTTGAAGTCGTCCTCACTACGCCAGAAGGTGGCGACGATGTAGGGGTCATTAGGATCAACGGGGCGTAAAATTCTGATGCCTTCACAGCCGGGTTCGTTTTCAACTTTTCCTGCCCTGTTTTTAAATCGATCTTCAAAGGTTGGGCGTTCGCTTTCTTCCACTGGTATATGGTTTAAGACGACAAATCTAGGTTCAGTAACATTCCCTTTTTGGTCGAGTATGTCATACTCTTTCCCACTGTTAAAAACGGGTTGTGATGCGGTTTGGTGATAGAGTGCTGCACCGTCATCATCAACTAATAAAAACATCTCTTCGTTATTCTCTTCTTTTATTTTTAATAAGTAATCGTATGTACCGTATGTAACATAAACCTTCATGCTATACACCCTTTCTACAATAAGATAGGAAACGCCTGATACTTTACCCATTTTTGGCGAAAACTAAACAGAACTGTCAAATTATGATGTACAAAAAACATAGTCGGTGATGTAAGCTTAATTTTATTCGACTTGTAAGGAGGGTGCCGTACATAATGAAAAAGCTAGGGATAGGCTTAATTGCGACGATTGCTGTTTTTCTAGTAGGATTGCTAGGGTATCTAGGCATTCTACTTGCAGGTAATTATGCGATCGATGAGAAAAAGCTTGTGATGAATTCAGCGACTAAGCTTGTAACACCTAAAGACGAGCTTATTACAAAGCTATATATTGAAAATAGAGATCCTGTATCGATCGAAGATATACCAAAGCACGTACAAGAAGCTTTTATTGCGACGGAAGATAGTCGCTTTTATGATCATCATGGACTTGATATAAAAGCGATCGGTCGTGCATTATATCGAGATATCTTGGCAGGTGAGAAAGTTGAAGGCGGTAGTACGATCACGCAACAGCTTGCAAAAAACGTCTTCTTAACAAACGATAAGTCTTGGTTAAGGAAAACAAAAGAAGCCGTGATTGCGATCAATCTTGAACGCAACTACAGCAAAGAGAAAATCTTAGAGATGTATTTGAATCAGATTTATTTTGGACACGGTGCATATGGAATACAGTCCGCTTCTAAACTCTATTTCAATAAGAAGACGACTGAACTCAGCATAGAGGAAGGCGCGCTATTGGCAGGGCTTCCTAAGGCGCCTTCTAACTATTCCCCGATCGATCGTCCGGAGAAGAGTAAAGAAAGAAGAGACTTGATTCTATCCCTTATGGAGAAGCAAGACTATTTAACCGCTGAAAAAGCTGTTCGCTTACAAGGGAAAACGGTGGCGTTAGACATCGCAGAGGTCACGAAAGATCCCTCGTTTTTAACTTATGTAGATATGACACTAGATGAGGCGAAAACGAAATATAACCTTTCTAATGAAGAAGTATTAAGGGGCGGATATAAAATCGTCGTCCCAATGGACGTCACGCTACAGAAATCCGCATATACAGAGTTCCAGAATAAAGCGCTATTCCCAGGAAGCGATCCTAACACGCCTCCAGAAGGTGCTTTAACGATGATGGATGTTAAAAGCGGTGGTGTACTTGCTGTTCAAGGGGGCAGGAACTACGTTCAAAAAGGGTTGAACCATGTGAATGCACGAAGACAGCCAGGCTCATCGTTTAAACCGATCGCTGTCTATGGGCCGGCTCTCGATAAAAAAGAGTACGAGCCCTACACGCTTTTACAAGATAAGAAAGAAGAGTATAACGGCTATTCACCATCTAATTACAATGGCCAATACTCAGGTGAGATGCCACTGTATGACGCAGTTAGAGTTTCTGCGAATGCGCCAGCAGTCTGGCTTTTAAACGAGATCGGGATTTCTTACGCTAAATCTTATTTAGAAAAAAGCGGCATTTCGATTGAAGATCAAGATTTGAAGATTGCCCTTGGCGGCATCGACAAGGGAGTCACTCCATTTGAAATGATGGAAGCATATCGACCTTTTGCTTATGAAGGGGAAAGAATAGAACCCTATTTTATTGAGAATCTCTACGATCACGATGGTGAACTTGTAGGTGAAGCAAAGCCTGAGAAAGAATCCGTTTATAAAAAACAAACGGCTTGGTACATGACGCGTATTCTTGAAGGAGTTGTGAAGAACGGTACTGCCCAAAGTGGTAAGGTGAACACAGCTCTAGCAGGAAAAACGGGAACAACTTCATTTGAAGGAGTGAAAGGCGGCGTTAGAGATGCTTGGTTTGTTGGTTACACACCAGAGATTGTAGGCTCCGTCTGGATGGGGTATGACAGAACAACAAAGGACCAATACCTCAAAGGCGGCAGCGAATATCCTGTACAGTTGTTCAAAAAAGTTGTGAACGCAAGTGAAGCTAAAACGAAGGCCTTTAAAAAACCTGAAGATGTAAAAGATATGGAGAAGCCTGTCAACCTTCCTGAAATCGATGACTTAAAAGCTGATATCGATTTCTTATATGGTCTACCAGCAGTAACATTAAAATGGACGGCTTCTTCAGATGATCGAGTGGAGTATGCCATCTATGAAGTAAAAGACGGTAACAGAAAGAAGATTGATTCAGTGACAGGAAAAGGCGAATACACGAAACATTCCGTTTCTTTCTTCGGCTCTGTATCATATCAAGTCGTACCTGTTAATCCACTTACAGACCAAGAAGGAACGCCTTCGAATGAAACGTCGATCCGTCTTTTTGATCGATTTATGGACCGTAATGAAGAGGAAGCAGGGTAGTAATCTACAAAAGAGGGTAATAATGTGATAATACCTCTTAATCAAGGTTTTCAGTGTGTTAAGGTAAGAAGTGTAAACGGCATCAAACAAGGACAATTTTATGACAGTTTATTTCAATGACTATACACGTACGACATGCACAGCTATAGTATGTAGGGATGCATAAATGAACGTAAAGCACTAAGAGTGTGGGAAAGGTGGACAACGATGAGTAAAGCGCCATTCAATGATCAATTTCTTCGCGCATGTCGCGGGGAGGAAACAGATTTTACGCCAGTCTGGTATATGAGACAAGCTGGACGATATCAGGCTGAATATAGAAAGATTAGAGAAAAGTACTCTTTTCATGAAATGAACTTAAATCCAGAGGTTGCTGCAGAAGTAACAAGGTTTGCCGTCGAGCAGCTAGGTGTAGATGCGGCGATCCTATTTGCAGATATCATGACTCCACTTCCATCAATCGGAGTCGATGTTGAAATTAAAAAAGGGATTGGTCCTGTAATCGACAACCCGATCCGCACCGTATCAGATATCGATCGACTAGGAGAGTTAGATCCGCTTAAGGATGTTCCGTATGTCATGGAAACGATCAAGATGCTTCGTGAAGAGTTATCTGTACCTTTGATCGGTTTCAGTGGTGCTCCTTTTACCGTTGCTAGTTATATGATAGAAGGCGGCCCTTCTAAAAACTATTACAAAACGAAAGCGCTTATGTACTCAGATCCTGAAGCATGGCACCGTCTTATGGATAAATTAGGAGATATGACGATCGCGTATCTTAAAGCCCAAGTACAAGCTGGCGCTCAGGCGCTTCAATTGTTCGATTCTTGGGTTGGAGCTCTAAACGAAGCTGATTATAGAACGTACATAGCGCCAGTCATGAATCGTATTTTCTCTAGTCTTAGAGAGACCGGTGTTCCTCTTATCATCTTCGGTGTCGGAGCGAGCCATCTTATTCAAGAATGGAACAAGCTCCCTGTCGATGTGATTGGGATCGATTGGAGAATCACGATTAAGAATGCACGAGTGAAAGAGGGAATCACTAAACCTCTTATGGGCAACCTCGAGCCAGCATTGCTTCTTGCGCCTTGGGACGTGATCGAAGAGCGTACAAAAGAAATCTTAGATCAAGGGATGCAGGATCCTGGGTTTATCTTCAACCTCGGTCATGGTGTATTCCCGCAAGTTGAAGTTGAAACGTTGCAGAGATTAACTCGTTTTGTACACGAATATACAAGTAAGAAATAGGCAGGGGAACGGGAGGTAAACTATGCCGAAACGAACAATAGGTCTCCTTGTAATGGCTTATGGTACACCGCGGAACGAAGCGGAAATCGAACCATATTATACTCATATTCGAAGAGGGAAAAGGCCGACAGAGGACATGCTACAAGATCTAGTTGAACGGTATGAGGCAATCGGGGGCATTTCTCCGCTGTATGAGATTACGAAAGAACAATCTGAGAAGCTTGAGGTCAGGATGAATGAGCTTTTTGGAGAAGACATTGTGTTTAAGAGCTATTTAGGCTTGAAGCATATCGAACCCTTTGTAGAAGATGCAGTGAAAAATATGCAGAGAGATGGCATCCAAGAAGCGATCAGCATCGTTCTTGCGCCACATTATTCGAGTTATAGTGTACAAGCTTATAATGATAGAGCGAATAAGGCTGCTGCAAAGCTAGGATTCCCGCATATCCACTGCATCGACGAATGGTACACAGAGCCAAAATTCATTCAATACTGGGTTGAACAACTAAACTCCTGTTTGAGAAAGCTAGATGACAAGGAGAAGAAAAAGACTGTCGTCATCTTTACTGCTAATAGCTTACCTGAGAAAGTATTGCAACACGGAGACCCTTATCCTTCCCAATTAGAAGAAACTGCAAGTCATATTGCTACAAGAGCGGGTATCCAAAATTATGCTGTTGCGTGGCAAAGTGAAGGAAATACACCAGAACCTTGGATCGGTCCTGACGTTCAGGATTTAACTCGGGATCTATTTGAACAAGAAGGGTATACAGGGTTCATTTATTGCCCGGTTGGTTTCGTGGCAGATCATCTCGAAGTACTCTATGACAACGATTATGAATGTAAACAGGTAACAGATGAGCTAGGGGCTACCTATCATAGGCCTGATATGCCGAATGCACGAGACGAATTTATAGAGATATTAGCTTCTGTTGTGACAAAAGAATTAATAAAAAAGAAGATGATAAATCATGAATAATAAAGAAAAACGAATTGTGATAGTTGGCGGGGGTATCACTGGCTTAACTGCCGCGTACTATCTTCAGAAAGAAATGAAAGACTCCGGCGAACCTTTTCAGATTACACTTCTCGAAGGCAGTGAACGCCTCGGAGGGAAGATTCATACCGACACAACCAATGGTTTTGTGATCGAGAGAGGCCCTGATTCATTTCTAGCAAGAAAGAAGAGTGCCGCGACGTTAGCGAAAGAGGTAGGGCTAGAAGATCAGCTTGTACCGAACTCGACCGGTAACGCATTTATTTTAAATAACGATCAGCTCTATCCCATTCCTGGTGGATCTGTAATGGGGATACCAACGGAAGTAGCTCCGTTTGTTTCGACGCGTTTATTCAGCTTGAAAGGAAAACTAAGAGCAGCCCTCGACCTAGCACTCCCAAGACGAGATAGTCATGGCGAGGACCAGTCATTAGGTCTTTTCTTCAGAAGAAGATTGGGTAATGAAGTCGTTGAAAATTTGATCGAGCCATTATTATCAGGAATTTATGCTGGGAATATTGATAAATTGAGTCTGATGTCTACGTTTCCTCAATTCTATGAAGTTGAAAAGAAGCATCGTAGTTTAATATTAGGGATGAAGAAGACAACGCCCGCTTCAAGGAGAAAAACGGGTAAGAAGAAACCAGCATTTTTAACGATTAAATCAGGGCTGCAATCGCTAGTAAAGGCGATTGAAGATCACCTAACTGAAGTAGATATTAGAAAAAATACTAAAGTTGATTCGATTGAAAAAGATGGGGAGTCATATAAGCTTACATCGATGAGCGGTGAACAGATCGAGGCTGATGCTGTGATCGTTACGACTCCACATCAGCAAGTGACAAAGATGTTCAGGGATCACGAGGAAGTTGCTCCATTAGAAGATATGCCTTCAACAACAGTGGCAACAGTAGCTATGGCTTTTCCGGAAGAAGCAGTTAAGAAATCATTAGATGGTACAGGATTTGTCGTATCTAGAAATGCCGATTATACGATTACGGCTTGCACGTGGACACATCGAAAATGGCAGCATGCTGCACCGAAAGGGAAAGTCCTTCTTAGGTGCTATGTAGGTAGAGCGGGTGAGGAAGAAATCGTTGAGAAGAGCGATGAGGAAATTGTCCAAACCGTTCTAAATGATTTGAATCAAATCATGGAAATTGAAGGGCACCCAGAGTTCTACCGCATTACGAGATGGCGTGAGGCTATGCCGCAGTATGAAGTAGGACATAGAAACCGCTTTGAGGAAGTACAAACAGGATTAAGAAGTAAAATGCCTGGCGTCTTTCTCGCAGGTGCTTCCTATGGAGGAGTTGGGCTTCCTGATTGTATCGATCAAGGAGTCGAATCCGTAACATCAGTCGTTTCATACCTCAGTAGTCACAAGTAGATTCACCAATTGGTGAATCTTTTTTGTGCGGCAGTAGTAACTGTATATAGGATAGTCTCTTTGCGTCTCTAATGATAAAATGAAATGGCAACATATAGAAAAAGGAGACTTGGCAATGTTAGATATGGCAAGACCTCTACTTGTGAATATTGCGATGCTATTTTCAGTGCTATTTATCTGGAACATGGTCATGCCTTTTACACGGTCAAGGTCGTTAAGTTTAAAAGATAAAATCTTATATGGTGTGATTAGCTCCTTAATGGCCCTTTTGTGTATGCTGTTTCCGTTAGAGAAATTCGGAGATACTGTATTTGACCTGCGGGTGGTTCCTCTCATTCTTGTTACGTTATATGGAGGAGCAGTCCCGGGAGTCATCTGTGCTGTCGTTATCTCGATCACTCGATTCTCAATGGGCGGGGAGTTCGCTTATGTAGGTGTCAGTTTAGCGATCATTGCATTTGTCTTAGCTTGGGGATATAGAGGTCTATTCGAAAGGTCGATCCAGAAATGGAATGTTATCTTAAAAGTAGGCAGTATCTTTATCATTACTTATATATCGATCATCTTATGGTTAGTAAAACCATCAGAACCGTACTTTTATCCGATCTATTTTTTGTCTTTTGCAATCGCCTATTTTTTTATTTTCTATTTAACGGAGAAACTTGTTATCATTAACCTCCAGCTCGAGGAGACAGTCTATCTTGAAAAACTCTCTGTTGCCGGAAAAATGGCTGCTTCAATTGCCCACGAGATCAGAAATCCACTCACTACGGTTAGGGGACTTCTTCAATTTATTTCTACAGGTGCAAAAGATCAGCAGGTGAAAAAATATGCGCCACTGATGCTAGATGAAATCGATCGAACGAATAAAATTATTACCGATTACCTGACTCTCATCAAACCAACAAAGTTGGATCATGTTGAGGTCCATTTAAATAAAGTTGTCAGTGATACGATCGAGTTGACATCCGTTCTAGGGGTTTACCATGCTGTTAAAATTTCTTACGAAGAGAACGGTGATTTCAGGATCTTAACCAATCCTCAAGAGATGAAACAGTGTTTGATCAATCTAATTAAGAATTCCATCGAAGCGATAGAGAAAGATGGACTGATCGAAATCTCTCTGCAGAATGGAACAAAGAGAAACACGGTCGATATCGTTATAAAAGACAATGGATCTGGCATGAGTGATGAAGAGCTAAAAAAGATCGGCCTTCCCTTTTACACTACGAAATCAAAAGGTACTGGGTTAGGTACGATGATAACAAATAGACTCATAAGAAATATGAATGGAAAAATATCGTATGAAAGTACGATTGGTTCGGGAACGACCGTTACGGTAACGCTCCCTACATTAAAATAAAGGGGGAGGACAATGGGATTTGACCGAAAGATAAGCATTATCAATGCTGCAGAAAAATCTTTTTCAATGTTTGGATACAAAGCTACAACGATGGACCAAGTAGCGAAAATAGCGAATGTGGGAAAAGGGACGATCTACACTTTTTTTCGGAATAAAGAAGAGCTTTTCAATGAGATCGTAAACCAGATGGTGAGTGAGATGAAAGAGCTTGCTCAAACCTCGATCAATGAAGAGGATACGTTTTTTGAGAATCTTCATAGAGGCTTGTTCGATGTACTTGAGCACCGGAAGGAACATAAACTCGCAATTAAACTATCACAAGAAGTTCGAGAGATAGGAACGCCAGCTGCTTTAGAAGCACTCAATCTTGTAGAACAAGCGATTACGTCCTTTATTCAGCAAGAAATCGAGCGAGGAATACGGAACAATGAGATAAAAGAATGCGATCCTTCTCTCACTGCATTCCTGCTTTTCAAAATGTATATCGCTCTCGTGTTTGATTGGGAGAAATCAAACCGTTCTCTGACCAAAGAAGAAATTGCACACCACATCGAGTTATTCACAATGGAAGGGATTAAGAAGGTATAAAAGATCCTATTGCCTAAATAAAAAAAGGATGATATATTACTATCTGTAGTTAAAATGACTAAATTTCAATTTTGGTCAAAACGTAGTCGAGATAGTATGGATTGTTCTTTTTTTTAAGCATTAATGACCAAATGACAAAATTGGTCATATAGACAATAGGAGGTCATCAACTATGAATTTTCGTCATCTCCGTTCTGAGTGGCGTGCATTGTTCACTAATAAAAAAATTCTCATACCTGTTCTAGCAGTCCTATTCATCCCTGTTTTATACAGTGGTATGTTTTTATGGGCATTCTGGGATCCGTATGAAAATCTCGATCAAATTCCTGTCGCTGTTGTAAATGAGGATAGCGGTGCTGATTTTGAAGGAGAGCATATTGAAATAGGAAATGAATTAATAGAAAAGCTGAAAGAAAATCCGCAATTCAAATGGGACTTTGTTGATGAGGAAAAAGCGAATGAGGGTCTCGAAGATCAGACCTACTATATGAAGATTCAGATCCCTGAAGATTTCTCAGAACGATCAACGACAGTGCTTGATGAACAGCCCGAAAAACTTAATTTAGAGTATGTGCCGAATGAAAGTTTTAACTTCCTTGCGGGGCAAATAGGTGGTACAGCTGTAGGTGAAATCAAGTCTCAAATCGCGAACAATATAACAGAGAATTATAGTGAACTTGTTTTTGATACGTTTAGCGAGATTGCAGAGGGTTTATCAGATGCATCAGATGGTGCAGGGGATTTAGCTGATGGCTCTTCAGAATTAAAAGATGGAACAGCTCAGTTAAAAGCAAATCTAGCAGAGCTAAACAATGGATCGATCGAAATCACGAATGGCGTGAGTGAATTACAAAATGGATCAGAGGAACTTGCAAAGGGGTTAGACGAAGCGAGTCAAGGTTCCACTACTTTGTTAACAACATTGAAAGAAAGACAATCTAAAGTAAATGATCTAACTGTTGGTGCCAATCAAGTCAGTGATGGTGTGACAAAGTTAAACGATGGTTTCAATGAATTTAAGTCAGGGCAAGAAAGCCTGGCAAGTGGAGTGAAACAAAGTCAACAAGGCATCGAACAAATTTTAACGAACCTTAAGGAAAAATCGTCAGAAGTGACCGCTTTAGGTACGACTGCTGAAAGCATAAAAGAACCGATTGTTAATGGTGGTCAAGGAGCTGTTCAAGTTTCAAAAGAGCTACAGGGCGTGATTCAAGGTATTCAATCAAATGATGCTTATACAGAAGAAGAGAAACAAGCGTTGATCAGTCAACTGCAACCAATCGCAGAAAAATCTGCAGGTGCCGCTCAGTCCATTCAGGAGGGAGCTACCACGTTAGAAACCGTTTCAAAGGGTGTTTCTTCAAGCATAAGTGAGATGAAAACGAGTCAATCAGAGCTTATTTCGGCACTAGAATCTCTATATGATGGACAAGTAAAGCTTGAACAAGGTCTCGATCAGTTTGGAACAGAGATAAATGATGCGAAAGAAAAGGTATCAAAACTTGAAGCCGGTGCTGCTCAAGTAGCTCAAGGAACGAGCGACGTGTCATCTGGCTGGCAAGATATGATAACGAATGTAGGAAAACTCAATAGAGGTGTTGTTGAATTATCTAATGGATCAGAGAAGCTCGTCACCGGTTTAACCGATTTAGAAGGAGGAACGTCTGATCTAACAACAGGTGCAGGCAAGCTTCTAGAAGGGTCAAAGAAGGTAGATAGTGGTGCTGAAAAAGTAAGTGACGGATCGAACGAACTTCATACTAAGCTAGATGAAGCTGCCAAAGAAACGTCTCAAACAAAAGCAGATGAAGAAAACTACAACATGTTTGCAGACCCAGTCGATGTAGAAGGTGATGCAACTTCTTCTGTTCCAAACTATGGAACAGGTTTCGCTCCATACTTTCTGTCTCTAGGATTATTTGTAGGCGCTCTTCTTATGTCGATCGTCTTCCCGCTTCGGGAACCTGCAGCAGATCCTAAGTCTGCTTTAGGATGGTTTGTGAGTAAGTATGGAATTCTTCTTACAGTAGGCGTTATTCAAGCAGTGATCGCGGATGCTGTATTACTGTATGGATTAGGAATCGAAGTTAAGAGCGTACCGTTATTCGTAATGTTTTCAATTGTTTCGAGTTTAACGTATATGGCGATGATCCAGTTTTTCGTGACGACGATGGGCGATCCTGGACGCTTTGTCGCTATTATTATTTTGATTCTGCAATTAACGACAAGTGCAGGTACATTCCCACTTGAGTTAATTCCGGAGAGTCTTCAAATCTTCAATTCATGGCTTCCGATGACGTACACCGTTTCTGGACTTAAGGCTGTAATCTCTAGTGGAGATTTTGCATTTATGTGGGATAACGTATGGGTATTAGTCGGGTTCACCACTATATTCATAGTTGGGACAATTGTATTTTTCTTCATGGAAATGAAAAAACGCAAAGCTCAGAGGTTTGATGAACCTGCTGTAACGAAATAAAAACTACTAAGCCTTCTCGATTGTGAGAAGGCTTATTTCTTTGAATTATACTGCGAAAAAGGATAGAGTATTAGTAAGATTGTAATAGTATCGTTCAGTTTGAAACGAGCACGTTAGGGTATTCACTTAGAATAGGAATTTTTAAGGAGGCAGGGTGAAGGGGAAGAATGATTACTTTTAAAAATGTTAGCAAACAATTTCCTGATGGAACAACTGCTTTAAAGGACATTAACTTACATATTGAAAAAGGCGAACTTTTGACCTTGATCGGTCCAAGTGGTTGTGGAAAAACAACGACTATGAAAATGATCAATCGGTTGATCGAACCAACAGGAGGTCAGATCTACATAGACGGCATACAGATTGCCGAGCAGGATCCAGTAGAGCTCAGACGAAGCATCGGGTACGTGATTCAACAGATTGGGCTACTACCACATATGACGATTGCAGAGAACATTTCATTGATACCGAAGCTAAAGAAATGGGAGAAAAATAAAATTGATAAACGTGTTGATGAGTTATTGGACCTTGTTGGACTAGAGCCTTCAACATTTCGCTCCCGTTATCCTCTAGAGTTAAGTGGAGGACAACAGCAGCGTGTCGGGGTTATCCGTGCTTTAGCTGCAGAGCCTCCGATCATACTGATGGACGAGCCTTTTAGTGCTCTTGATCCGATCAGCCGCGAACAGCTCCAAGATGAATTGATCAAACTGCAGAAGGAGATACAAAAGACGATTGTTTTCGTAACTCATGATATGGACGAAGCGATGAAGATCGCTGACCGTATCGCTATCATGAAAGACGGCGAGATCCTCCAGCTCGATACTCCTGATCGTATTCTGCGCCATCCCAAAAATGAGTTTGTCCGTGATTTTGTAGGTGATGAACGAATTGCTAAAGGACAAACGCCTTCAGCTCGTGATTTGATGATCCGAAAAGTCGCTACTGTGAAAGATAGCCGTGGCCTAGCCGAGGCATTTCGATTAATGAAGTCAGAACGCGTCGACAGTCTTGTCGTTACAGGTCCTGAACAAGTTTATCAGGGAGTGATTACACTTGAAGTGGTTCAAGAGCATTATGAGGATGACTCTAAGCGCATCGTCGATGTGATGAGTGAACCTGAACCTGTTACGAGTGATACGGTTTACCCAGAAATCGCAAAACGGTTTGCTGAAGAAACAGTGAAGATGATTCCGGTAGTGAATGAGAAAAAGCTTGAAGGTGTCATCACAAATGGCAGTATGATGAGAGGGCTAGCCGGTCTCGATCAAGTAAGTCAGCGAAAGGAAGGTGCCCTAAATGAATGATCGGAATTTCTTTGTTTTGTTCATTGAAACCATTCAAGGCCGATGGGATGATATTCTAGTTGCCCTACAAGAACATCTCTTTCTATCGTTCATATCGATCGTGATCGCAATCGTAATATCAGTTCCACTTGGCATCTTTATCTCTCGAAGAAAAAAACTTGCAGAACCGTTTATCGCAATTTCAGCGATCTTTCAAACAGTACCAAGTTTAGCGCTTTTTGGTTTTTTAATTCCTTTCCTAGGAATTGGGAACACAACTGCAATCATCGCTTTGACAGTTTATGCGTTGCTCCCAATCTTGAGAAATACATACACTGGAATCACTTCAGTCGATCAATCCTCGATCGAAGCCGGTAGAGGTATGGGGATGACGAATTTGCAGATCCTTCAGAAAATCGAGATTCCTCTTTCTTTACCTGTTATTATGGCAGGTGTAAGAACTGCGACTGTATTGACGATTGGTGTTGCAACGTTAGCCACGTTCGTTGGCGCTGGAGGACTTGGAGACATCATCTATAGAGGACTTACATCGAACAAGGATGAGCTTGTGTTAGCTGGTGCACTTCCAGCTACGATTCTAGCATTAGGGTTCGACTTGATCTTAAAGTTATTAGAAAATGCAGCAACTCCAAAAGGGATTAAAGCAAAAAAATAAAGGGGAGATTAATTTGAAGAAGTTTACGGTATTCATTATTGGCCTCGCTATGGTACTGGCTGCTTGCGGTAACGATAGCGGAAGTAGTGAGGATGATCCAATCGTTATTTCAGGGAAGCCATGGACAGAGCAATATATATTACCGCACCTTATTGGTGAATACATAAAGGCGAATAGTGATTATGAAGTTGAGATCGATGAAGCTGTAGGTGAGGTAAATGTTATCCATCAAGCTTTAGTGGATGGCGATGTGGACATGTATGTTGAGTATACGGGAACAGGGCTTGAAGCGGTTTTAAAAGATACTGCGGATTCTAGTGATTCTGCAGATGATATTTTCAATCGTGTTAAAGAAGGATACAAGGACGAATTCGACCTCGTTTGGCTTGAGCCACTAGGCTTTGAGAATGGTTATACTCTTGCGATCACACAAGAAACGAATAAAGACTTGAATGCTGAAACGTACTCAGACTTAGTGCCAGTATCGAACGAAATGGTATTTGGAGGACCACACCCATTCTATGAACGCATCGATGGTTACGAAGCGATGGTAGAAACGTATGGATTTGATTTTAAAGAAACAGAGAGTCTTGATCCGAACATCATGTACGATGCTTTGAATGAAGGCGAAGTAGATGTGATTCCTGCTTTTACAACAGATGGTCGTATCGCTCGTTTTAACCTTGTAAGTACGGAAGATGATAAGAACTTCTTCCCACCTTATTACGCTGCACCTGTTGTAAGACAAGAAACGCTGGATTCTCATCCAGAGTTAGCTGATATTGTGAATGAACTAGCAGGTAAGATCTCTGAAGAAGAAATGTCTGAAATGAACGCGAAGGTTGACCTGGATGGAGAAGAGCCGGAAGATGTCGCGATGAACTTCTTGAAAGATAAAGGTCTTATCGACTAAAGCGAATAGTGAGGAGAAGTCATTATTTTCTACTTAAAAACGTGCAGATCACTGATCTGCACGTTTTTTTTTATAGTATTTTACTTAAGAATGCTTTTGTTCGTTCATTTTGTGGATTTTTAAAGATTTCTTCCGGTACATTTTCTTCTACAATGTAGCCTCCGTCCATGAACAGTACGCGATCTCCAACTTCTCTTGCGAAGCCCATCTCGTGAGTGACGACTACCATCGTCATTCCTTCTTTAGCAAGCTGCTTCATAACTTCGAGCACTTCTCCGATCATTTCAGGGTCAAGCGCTGAAGTCGGTTCGTCAAACAGCATGACGCTTGGTTCCATAGCTAGTGCTCTAGCGATGGCAACACGTTGTTTTTGGCCACCAGAGAGCTCGCCAGGGTAGCTGTTTGCCTTCTCCTTCAACCCTACTTTTTGAAGCAGTTCCAATGCTTGTTCTTTGGATTCTTGTTTGTTGTTTCCCTTTACTTTGATAGGAGCAACCGTGATATTTTCAAGAACAGTTTTGTGTGGAAAGAGATTAAAGTGCTGAAAGACCATTCCTACATCTTGCCTAACTTTATTGATTTTGGTCTTAGGATCAGCAATGTCATGACCATTCACGATTACGCTGCCACCTGTTATATCTTCTAATTTATTTAAACAACGAAGAAACGTACTTTTGCCTGACCCTGATGGGCCAACAACGCAGACGACTTCTTTTTCATTTATTTCAGTATTGATCTCTTTTAGAACTTCTAAATCACCGAATGATTTCTTTAAGTTTTTAACTTGAATGATACTCATGTAGTATAGCCCCTCTCGACAAAACTCTTTCTGCCTATTAGATACTGAAGAATAGACCTATTATACCAATTTTTATACTAGAAATAAAAGAAGCTCGCTTCGTATCCCTCATTTGTACTTCAATAGAATCTCTTATATAATAGGTTGTGAAAACGTTTGCGCAATTTTATGATCAGGAGGGTTTCGACGTGGGGAAGCAATGGTGGAAAGATAGTGTCGTTTATCAAATATATCCAAGAAGTTTTAATGATAGTAATGGTGACGGTATCGGTGATATTAAAGGAATTACAGAGAAACTCGATTACTTGAAAGAACTAGGGATCGATGTCGTGTGGTTGTCACCAGTATATCAATCACCAAACGATGACAATGGGTATGATATTA
Source organism: Anaerobacillus sp. ABA4_114 (assembly GCF_056159065.1). Classification (NCBI taxonomy): domain Bacteria; kingdom Bacillati; phylum Bacillota; class Bacilli; order Caryophanales; family Bacillaceae; genus Anaerobacillus; species Anaerobacillus sp. ABA4_114. Next base: position 3,665,316 of record NZ_JBSWUM010000001.1, on the reverse strand, counting down.
GTAACTATAGAGAGATTATGGATGAATTCGGTACAATGAAAGACTGGGAAGAGATGTTGGATGGTATGCATAAGCGTGGCATTCGACTCGTGATGGATCTCGTTGTTAACCATTCTTCAGATGAGCATGCATGGTTTGCAGAATCTCGTAAATCAAAGGACAATCCATATCGAGACTATTATATTTGGCGTCCTGATGTTGATGGACATGAACCAAACAACTGGGGGTCGATCTTCGGTGGGTCTGCATGGCAGTATGATGAGACGACTGAAGAGTATTACCTTCATCTTTTCTCAAAGAAGCAGCCAGACTTAAACTGGGAAAATCCAACGTTACGTGAAGAAGTGTATGAACTGATGAGCTTCTGGCTTGATAAAGGTGTTGATGGTTTTCGAATGGATGTCATCAACTTCATATCGAAAGAGCCTGGTCTTCCTGATGCTGAAGTAACTTCACCTGATAAATACCAGTGGGGTGGCGACTATTTCGTTAATGGGCCGAAATTCTTTGAGTATATGAAAGACATGAACGAAAGGGTATTGAGCCAGTATGGAGCCATGACGGTAGGGGAGATGCCGCTTGCTACACCTGAAGATGGTGTGAAGTATACAGACGAAAAAGATGGTATCGTCAGCATGCTGTTTCAATTTGAACATATGGACGTAACGAGTGGTCCAGGAGGAAAATGGGACCAGCAGCCATGGAAGCTGACAGATTTAAAGAAAATCATCTCTAAGTGGCAAACCGAGTTACATGGTAGAGGTTGGAACAGTCTTTATATGGAAAATCATGATCAACCTCGATCTGTATCTGTCTTTGGTAATGATCAATCGTATCGCGTTGAATCAGCAAAAATGCTTGCAGCCTGGCTTCACTTGCTTCAAGGAACGCCATACATCTATCAAGGTCAAGAGCTTGGTATGACAAATGTATACTTCGATTCGATTGAGGAATATAAAGATATCGAAACACTGAACATGTATAAAGAAGAGGTAGAAGAAAAAGGGAGAGAGCATGAGGAAATCCTTCAAGCTATCCATAAAAAAGGACGAGACAATGCTAGAACGCCAATGCAGTGGACAGATGAGCAGCATACTGGATTCACCTCTGGCACGCCTTGGATTAAACTTAACCCGAACTATACCGAAGTGAATGCAAAAAAAGCATTGAGCGACGAAAACTCAACCTTCTACTTCTATAAAGAGCTTATTCGCCTAAGAAAAGAACACGACATCATCGTTCACGGTGATTACAAACTTCTACTAGAAGACAACGAGCAATTGTACGTCTACAAAAGAACATACAAAGACCAAACACTCATCGTAGCCGCTAACTTCTCAAGCAAAAACGTAATACTTGAACTAGATGAATCATTACAAGGAGGCAGCCTCCTCATCAACAACTATGAAAGTACTTCGCATAAATTAGAAACGAACTCTACTATGCGACCGTATGAGGTAAAAGCTTATTTATTGTAACGATTAAGAATATCTAACACCATCGAAGTATCATGAGGAAATTATTTTGAATAATGCTCATAATCACGTTGATTGGAGCGGAAGGATGCTCGACTCCTGCGGGATGAGCGGGACAGGTGTGACCCCACAGGCGCGCGGCAGAGCGCCGAGGAGGCACACCGCCCGCCCCGCGGAAAGCGAGCATCCTGGAGCGGAAATCGGCTTCTGCACTCCGATGTGTATTGGTCTTAATCTTAGCGCGGTAGTCACCGCGCTTTTTTAATTTGTTGAAACTTTCATGATTGAAAACTCATTTTCGAGGGAAGATAATTTTGTGGTCTAGATGTTTTTTTGTAAAATCAGACATCTTTCCTTTTTCTTTTTCGAGCACTCATGTATAATAATGAATGTACATTTGTTCAGAAGACATTTTACTAAATTTCACAATAAAAAAAGGAGTGTATACATATGACAACAAATCAAATGGATTCACTTGCAGTAAATACAATTCGTACATTATCCATCGATGCAGTTGAAAAGGCTAACTCTGGACATCCAGGAATGCCGATGGGAGCTGCGCCGATGGCATATACATTATGGAGCCAGTTCATGGATCACAGTCCATCTAACCCAGAGTGGTTTAACCGTGATCGTTTCGTCCTTTCAGCAGGACACGGCTCAGCGCTACTCTATAGCATGCTTCACTTGTTCGGCTACGATGTTAGCATGGAAGATCTTAAATCTTTCCGTCAATGGGGTAGTAACACTCCAGGACACCCTGAGTTTGGTGAAACTCCAGGAGTCGATGCTACGACTGGTCCATTAGGACAAGGACTTGCAATGTCAGTCGGAATGGCTATGGCAGAGCGTCATCTAGCAGCGACATACAACAGAGATGACTTTAACGTGATCGATCACTACACTTATAGCATTTGTGGTGACGGAGACTTAATGGAAGGTGTTTCATCTGAATCAGCTTCATTAGCTGGTCACCTTAAGCTTGGCCGCCTAATCGTTATGTATGATTCGAACGATATCTCTCTTGACGGTGAATTAAACCAGTCATTCTCAGAAGATGTTCAAAAGCGTTATGAAGCTTATGGCTGGCAAGTGATTCGCGTTGAAGACGGTAACGATATGGCAGCAATTGCTGATGCTCTAAAACAAGCGAAGAGCAACACAGAGCAGCCAACGATGATCGAAGTGAAGACAACGATCGGTTATGGTTCTCCGAATAAAGGTGGAAGCAACACATCTCATGGTGCACCACTTGGATCAGATGAAATTTCTCTAGTAAAAGAAAACTACAACTGGTCTTATGAAAATGACTTCCATATTCCTGAAGAAGTGAAGAGTGTCTTCGCAGAGCTTAAGGAAGAAGGAGATAAGAAAGAGAAGCAGTGGAACGATCTTTTCGCTAGCTATAAAGAAAAATACCCTGAACTAGCTGCACAGTTGACAGCAGCGATCAAAGGGGAGCTTCCTGAAGGATGGGATAGTGAAATTCCTTCTTATGAAAAAGGTACGAGCACTGCTTCACGTGCTGCATCTGGTGAAGTACTAAATGCGATCGCTAAGAACAATCCACAAATCTTCGGTGGCTCTGCTGACCTAGCTTCTTCTAACAAGACGATGCTTAAGGGCGAGAATGATTTCTCAGCAGCAGATTATAGCGGAAGAAATATCTGGTTCGGTGTACGTGAATTCGGAATGGCAGCTGCGATGAACGGTATCGCACTTCACAAAGGTCTTAAGATCTTTGGCGCGACATTCTTTGTATTCTCTGATTACCTTCGTCCTGCACTTCGTTTATCAGCATTGATGGGTGTACCAGCAACATATGTGTTCACTCACGATAGCGTAGCAGTTGGTGAAGATGGACCAACGCATGAGCCTGTAGAGCAGCTAGCTTCTCTTCGTGCGATGCCTGGATTATCGGTTATCAGACCAGCTGATGGTAACGAAACGGCTGCGGCTTGGAAAGTAGCACTAGAATCTTCTAAGAATCCGACAGCACTTGTTTTGTCTCGTCAGAACCTTCCTGTAGTAACTGACTCTCACGAAGAAGCTTACGAAGGCGTTAAGCGTGGTGCTTACATCGTGGAAGGCAGCACAAATGCGGATGCTCTTCTACTCGCATCTGGTTCTGAGGTTGGTCTTGCAGTTGAAGCACAAAAGCTTCTTGAAAAAGAAGGAATCACGGCTTCTGTAGTTAGCATGCCAAGCTGGGATCTTTTCGAAAAGCAGTCAGAAGACTACAAGAAAACAGTGTTGCCTGATGATGTAACTGTTCGTCTTGGAATTGAAATGGGAGCATCCATGGGCTGGGATCGCTATGTAGGACAACAAGGTGATGTTCTAGCGATCGACCGTTTCGGAGCTTCAGCACCAGGAAATACGGTCATCAAAGAATTTGGCTTCACTCCAGAAAACGTCGTTAAAAGAGTAAAAGCAATGCTATCAAGATAACACTTGAGAGGCTTTCAGAAGGCGAAAAGGTCTTTCTGAAAGCCTTTTTTAAAGGTGTTTAGGTGGCAAATAATACGGAATTACAGGTGTTGCTATGGATAAGGGAAAACTTGAAAAGGTTGTAGAGGCAGCCCGCTTATATTATCAGCTTGATTTCAGTCAGCAAGAAATCGCCAGCAAGTTGTCGGTATCTAGGCCAACCGTATCCAGGCTGTTGAAACAAGCGAAAGCGGAAGGTGTTGTGGAGATAACCATTCATGATCCTTCTGAGGATGTCCATCGATTAAGCACCGAGCTCGTAGAGGCTTTTGGCCTGATGGACGCCGAAGTGACCATCGTTCCCCAATATGAAGACAGTATCGTAAAACACCATGTGGGAAAGACAGCTGCTCTGTATCTTAATGACACGATAAAAGATAATGATCTAATTGGAGTTTCCTGGGGAACGACCTTACATGAGGTGGGAAAAAACCTCCGTCATAAACTATTGAAGAATGTGACTGTCGTTCAGTTAAATGGTGGGATCAGCTATTCAGAAACCAATACGTTTGCATATGAAGTTATACAGATGCTCAGTCGTTCGTTCCATGCAGCGGGTCACTTCTTACCTGTACCTGCTATCGTAGATCAGCTGCTTGTAAAAGAGACGATGGAGGCTGATCGACATATTCGGAAGGTACTCGATATGGGGCGCGATGCGAACGTAGCTCTCTTTAGCGTAGGCATTCCAACAAAAGATTCTGTGATCGTTCAAGCAGAGTATGTGAGTGAGGAAGAATTAGATGTCATCCACTCAAGGTCTGTCGGTGAAATCTGCTCTCGTTTTTTCGATCGGAATGGACGGCCGATTCATAAGGATTTAAATGATCGGACAATAGGAATCGACCTAGAAGAACTTTCGAAAAAGGAAAAATCGATTTTGATCGCGGGCGGTCCAAAGAAGGTAGAGGCCATTTTTGGGGCGTTAAAAGGCGGCTATGCAAACATTTTAATTACTGATCAATATACTGCAAGAGCATTACTTGAGTTGAAAGGAGCGTGAAAAAGATGAAAGTGACAGTTCTCGGCCCGTGGGGAGGATATCCTAAAGTGGGAGAAGCTAGCGCTGGTTATCTTGTACAATCAGACGGCTTTAACTTACTAGTAGATTGCGGTAGTGGAGTCTTGGCACAGCTACAGCACTATCTGTCTGTTGAGGAGCTGAATGCCGTAGTGATCAGTCATTATCATCCTGATCACATCGCGGATATCGGTGTTCTCTATCATGGAAGGCTCATACAATCAAAGATTGGTAAGGAACTTCCTGAGCTGCCGATTTATGCGCCTCCTCATGATAAAGCAGAATTTAAACGACTCAGTCATGAACCATATACAGTGGCAAAACCTTATAAGGAAGACGAAGAGCTTACGATTGGCCCATTTACGATTACGTTCCTCAAAACGAAGCATCCAGTGACTTGTTTTGCTATGAGAATTACGGATGAACAAACAAGCATGGTGTTTACTGCAGATTCAAGTTATATGAAAGAGTTCGAAGCGTTTGCACGAGATGCTGATCTCTTTATATGTGAATGTAATCTATACAGTCATATGGACGGGTCCGACATGGGTCATATGAATAGTACGGATGCGGCGACAATTGCAAAATCAGCGAATGTGGGCACGCTAATGCTAACTCACCTGCCACACTTTGGTGTGTTAGAAGAGTTAGAGGACGATGCGAAGAAGTATTTTGATGGAGAAGTTGTCCTTGCGAAAAGTGGATTAACGTGGGAAAGATGAGTAAAGGACTGGAGGGGGTTCCCTTCAGTCCTTTTGAAATATTAATCTAGATTTGATTCGAGTTTACCGTTCATATCCATTAAGAAACCAATTTCTCTTCCAAGAAGTCTTGCGATTTCCTTACACTTTTTTTCGCCTTCTGCTTTAATTTGCTCTATCGTTAAGCTTGAATTTAAACTCGAAGCACCTACAATAACTGGGATATCCCCTTTTTCATAATACACAATCTTCATTTGTGCTCCTCCTCTTTTGCGTTTACTAGAAGTATTCGTAGCATAGGACAAAAGAACGGGGAGGAAGCGCATAACATTTTATGGGAGAGCGTAGGTTTTTTGCTTAGTTTAAGACAATTCATTACAATAGAATCAGTACAAACTGGAGGGAATGCTATGCGGTATATCGATAATGAAAACATTATGGATGCTGGGATTAACCTGGCGATTGAAGAATACATTCTAAAAGAACTCGACCCTGATGAAACCTATCTGCTCTTTTACTCAATGAATCCTACGGTAATTGTCGGAAAGAATCAGAACACGATCGAACAGATCGATACTGCTTATATTCGAGAGAATGATGTTGATGTCATCAGACGTCTCTCAGGTGGCGGAGCCGTGTACAATGATCAGGGTAATCTAAGCTTTAGTATTATCACGAAAGACGATGGAAATAGTTTTCACAACTATAAAAAGTTTACTGACCCAGTCGTAAAAGCATTACATAAGATGGGAGTAGAAGCTGAGTTAAGCGGGAGGAACGATCTTCTCGTAAACGGAAAGAAGATATCAGGGAATGCTCAGTTTTCAACGAAAGGTAGAATGTATAGTCACGGAACATTGATGTTTGATGTGAATCTAGAAAACGTCGTAAAAGCATTAAAAGTAAACAAAGAGAAGATAGAATCAAAGGGAATTAAATCGATCCGAAGCAGAGTGACGAACATCAGTGAGCATATGGACGACGATATGACTCGTGAAGAATTTAAACAAAAGCTATTGGATTCAATTTTTGAAGAGTATGATACTATCCCCACCTATCAGCTAACTGAGGAAGATTGGCAGAAAATACATGAGATTGCAGAGAAGCGATATAAGAATTGGGATTGGAACTATGGAAGGTCCCCAAAATTCAACGTTCAGCATTCAAAGCGGTTCTCAATCGGATCGATCGATGTTCGCTTAGAAGTGAAGAAGGGTTACATTAAGGAAGCAACGATTTTTGGAGACTTCTTCGGGGTAGGAGATGTAAAAGAGTTAGAACAACGTTTGAACGATACAAGGTATGATCCAGCGTCCATTCGTGATGCGATTGAAGATATTGATGTAAAACATTATTTTGGAAATATTACTGAAGAAGAATTTATAAATCTTCTTTATTAACGGATAGGAGCTGATATATCAGCTCCTATTTCTATTGGATCGAGCTGGAAAGAGGATTCCCCCCTTGCTTGATAAATTTTCTTCCAATATAATATATTTAGAAAATTAAAAATGAATGACTATTCATTCATATCAGGAGGAGAGCGAATGAATCTTTCGGAACAACTGAAACGAGCCGCATTATCGCATCCAAATAAACAAGCGTATATTTATGAGGATGAGGCAGTAACGTATGAACAGCTTGACCAGAAAGTATCTCTTTTCGCAGCAAACCTTGCAGCTGAGGATATCAACAAAGGCGATCACGTGGCATTAATACTTGGAAATTCACCAGAATTTCTCATCAGTTATTATGGCGTATTACGAGCGGGTGCAGTTGTCATTCCAATCAATCCGGTCTATACCCCTAGTGAGATCGGCTATTTGCTTCACAATGGTGATGTTAAGGCGATCGTAACGCTCGAACAAGCATTACCCCTTGTAGAAGGTATGGCAGGTCAGCTTCCTGGAGTGAACCTCGTTACGTATGTAGGAGAAGGAACGGATTCAAAGGTCATTTCAAACATAAAATTGAAACCGTTTACAAGTATGGTTGCCGAAGAAGGAAACGCTGTACCATCTCTTCACACAGAAGAAGATGATGTTGCAGTGATTCTCTATACATCGGGGACAACTGGTCGACCAAAAGGAGCGATGTTATCTCACAAAAATATCGTGAGTAATGCTTCTGACACAGCCGATTATCTTGAGTTTAATTCTGACGACGTCGTTATCACAGCCCTCCCAATGTTCCATGTATTTTGTATGACCGTTTCTATGAATGCTCCTCTTATTTCAGGTGGAACACTTCTGATCATGCCGAAATTTAGTCCACAAGAAGTATTTCGCGTTGCTGAAAAGTACAAAGCAACCGTTTTTGCAGGTGTTCCAACGATGTATAATTTTCTCTATCAGTATCCAGAAGGACGAAGTGAATATTTTAAGCATGTTAGGATATGTATTTCTGGAGGTTCACCGCTGCCTGTTGCGCTCCTTCATCGCTTTGAAGAAAAGTTCAACGTAAGAGTATCTGAAGGGTACGGATTATCTGAAGCGGCACCGGTTACATGTTTCAATCCGTTAGATCGTCCGAGAAAGCCTGGTTCAATCGGCACGAATATTACGAATGTAGAGAATAAAGTAGTAGATGAGCTAGGTCAAGAAGTGTCTCCTGGTGTCGTTGGTGAACTTATTGTAAAAGGTCCTAATGTCATGACGGGCTATTACAAGCTCCCTGAAGATACGTCTGCAACAATTAGAGACGGCTGGCTTTATACCGGAGACCTCGCAAAGATGGATGAAGAAGGGTATTTCTATATTGTAGATCGTAAAAAAGACCTCGTGATCGTAGGCGGATATAATGTCTACCCGAGAGAAGTGGAAGAGGTATTATACCAGCATCCAGGTATTGTGGAAGCAGCTGTTGTAGGAGTACCCGACCCTGATTTCGGAGAAGCGGTACAAGCCTTTATCGTTTCAAAAGACACGCTTACGGAAGAGGATGTAAAGACCTATTGTAGGGAACATCTTGCGAAATATAAATGCCCAACGATCGTCGAGTTTATCGATGAACTACCGAAGAACACTACTGGAAAGATTCTAAGGAAAGCGTTAAGAAAGCATGTAAATGCGTAGAAACAAAGAAGTCGGCTTAGAGCCGGCTTTTTTTATTTTGAAAAGTATTCAGAAAATATTTGATATTTATATAACAATAAAATATAATGACGTTAAATAAACGTTATATTGGAGGTGTGTGGGAATGGAAGCTGTTTATCAGCAAAATATTGATCATTTCATGGATAGAATTAACAATGGCGAAAAAATCGAAGCAGACGATTGGATGCCAGATGAGTATCGTGAAGCATTGATCCGTTTGATATCGATGCATGGAATCAGTGAAATAATGGGGGCACTTCCCGAGAAGGAATGGGTTCCAAAAGCACCTACGCTTCATCGAAAATTAGCGATCATGGCAAAGGTTCAGGATGAGATGGGGCATGGGCAGCTTTTGCTTCGTGTAGCTGAAGATTTAATGGCACCGCTTGGAAAGAATAGAGATGACATCATGAAGGACCTGTTCTCAGGACGCTTAAAGTTTCACAACGTGTTTCATATGGAGGCACCAACGTGGGGCGATGCGGGAATAATTGCATGGCTAGTGGATGGTGCTGCGATCATCTCACAAACGATGATGCTAGGCACTTCTTATGGACCATATGGAAGAGCTCTGAAACGGATTTGTGCTGAGGAGGTCTTTCATGCGCAGCATGGCGAGAGCATCATCATGGCACTTGCAGAAGGCACAGAAGAGCAAAGGGAACTTTTGCAGGACGCGCTAAACAGATGGTGGACGTCGCTCCTAATGTTCTTCGGTCCTAAATCAAAAAATGAAACGGGTCACTCGAATCAAGATAAAAACATGCAGTACAAACTGCGTACGAAAACGAATGAAGAGCTACGCCAGGAATTTTTAACGAAATATGTTCCGAGAATCTGGGCGTTAGGATTAACGATTCCAGATCCTACGTTAAAATTTGATGAAAAAAAATCAGAGTGGGAGTACGCAGATCCTGATTGGTCGGAATTTAAGAAAATCGTTACTGGAAATGGTCCGAAGTCTAAAGAACGACTAGCGCTTAGAGTGCGTTCATATGAAATGAATAGCTGGGTGCGTGAGGCGCTTGGTAAAAGACCACAGCATATATAGAGAGGTGTTCTTGAAGTGAGTGAAGGTGAAAAGGATTTCTACCAAGTTTATGAAGTGTTTAGTAAGAAGAATGACAAAGCGCCGCTACAGTACCAATTCAGCCTGCTTGCTCCAAATCGTGAGCTTGCTTTTATCATGGCAAAGGAAAACTTCTTCCGACGAGAACAGCCTGCAGATATCTGGGTCGTAAAACGAGACGATATCCGAACGATGACACAAGAAGAACGAGAGGGAATGAAGAATCTCGATAAATCTTATAGAGAAACAAAAGGATATGGTTACTTGAAGAAAAAGTGGCGCAAATATGAACAGGAACAGCTTACTGAAAAAGATATTATGGGAGGAGGCAATCATTGATGGAGTCCGCCGAATACCGCAATAGTCTAATCGAGCTCATTTACCAGCTTGCAGATGATGATTTTATCCTTGCCTATAGAGGATCAGAGTGGTTAGGACTCGCTCCCCATATTGAAGAGGATGTCGCCTTTTCTTCGATCAGTCAGGATTTAATGGGGCATGCAACCCTCTACTATTCGTTACTCGAAGAGCTTGGTGAAGGTGACGCTGACAAACTCACACATGCGAGGTCACCTCATGACTTCCATAATGCAGTTTTATTAGAACTTCCGAACGGGCAAGGAACATATCTCGAAGAACCTAACTACGATTGGGCTTTTACTGTAGTAAGAAACTATTTCTACACGTTAGCGAAAAAAGTACGCTTGCAATCCATCAAGGAAAACTCTTATGAATCCCTTCAACAAATCGTGAAAAAGATTTCGGTCGAGATGTCGTACCACCTCATGCACTGGGAAACGTGGTTCGATCAACTAATGAACAGTACGCCAGAAGCTAAAAGAAGAATGACAGACGCGATCAATATCGTACTCAAAGAAATGAGGGGCGTTTTCTCATATGGAGAAAATGGAGAAAAGATCGTACGTCTTTCCTTAATAGAACGTGAAGAGGTACTGATTCAGAGGTGGAAGGACATTCTTAACGAGAAGGTGGACTTTAGCCTAGATATTGAAATGAGCTTAGATGGAAGAAACGGCAAGCATACTGACCACCTTGAGGGCGCGTTATCAACACTGTCAGAAGTTTATCAATCGGTACCATCAGCAGAATGGTAGTTTGAGAGGAGCTTTGTTATGACAACGAGAATGAAAGTTCTACAGAAGCTTGATTCTGTAAAAGACCCTGAAATTCCTTCGGTTAGTGTTGTCGACCTCGGTATCATTTACGATGTGAAGGTGGATGAAGGAAACGTTGAAGTAGAGGCGATGCCTACATTCTCCGGGTGTCCTGCTCTTGATATCATCAAACGAGATATTAAAGAAGCAATTGAAGCAATAGAAGGAATTACATCCGTAGAAGTGAAGTATATACGTGAACCGATATGGACCACCGATCGTGTTACGGAAAGAGGGAAGGTACAACTGAAAGAATACGGAATCGCTCCTCCAGAAGAGAGAAGCGGGGACGAATGGCGTGTTCCTTGTCCTTACTGTGACTCTGTATACACTACGATGGACAACATTTTTGGTCCAGCAGCATGTCGAAGTATTCTTTATTGTAAAAGCTGTAAAAATCCGTTTGAAGCCATGAAGCCTGTAGCAATTTAATTTTAAAATAGAAAGGTTGATGAAAGATGGTTAAAGTTATCGCATTGTATAAGCAGCCGGAGAACAAGCAGAAATTTGATGAGCATTATTTCAACACGCACGCGCCGATCACGTCAAAGATCCCAGGCTTAAAGAAGATGGAAGTAACGAGAATCGTTGGTTCTCCTATGGGAGAAAGTGAATTTTATCTACTTTGCGAGATGTACTATGAAGATCATGAATCTATGAAGGCAGGTATGAAATCACAAGAAGGAAAAGCGTCAGGAAAAGACTTGATGAGCTTTGCTGGAGATCTTGTTACGCTGATGATCGGAGAAGAAGTACACGAAACAGCTGATACTAAGCAATAGAAAAGGGGCACGAGAATGTACGAAACGATTGAATACGAAATAAGGGATCGGATTGCATGGATCCGCCTAAATCGACCAGATAAAATGAATGCGTTTACAATGGTGATGAATAAAGAAGTTCAAGAAGCGGTTGAGCGTGGCGAGGGCAATGAAGACGTACGCTGTATCGTGATTACCGGAAATGGAAGAGCATTTTGTGCAGGACAGGATTTGAATGGAGTTGACGAAGGACTCGATCATGGTGACGTACTTCGATCAGCATATAATCCTATGGTCAAGCAAATCGTGAACTGTGAGAAACCAGTCGTTGCAGCTGTTAATGGTGTAGCTGCTGGTGCAGGGATGAGCCTTGCTCTCGCATGTGATTTCCGTCTTGCACATGAGAACGCTAGTTTTATTGAGGCATTCGTACACGTCGGGCTTGTTCCTGATTCTGGCAGCATGTATTTTTTACCTCGATTGATCGGTCATGCAAAAGCGTTAGAGCTTGCGATGCTTGGTGATAAAGTGAGTGCATCGAATGCGAAGGAACTTGGTATGGTCAACGATGTGTATGAGCATGATGCTTGGGATGAAAAAGTCAGTAACTTTGCTGCGCGTCTATCGAATCTACCACCTAAAGCGGTCTCACTCATCAAAGAAGGGATGGCAAAAAGTTGGGACAGCAGTCTTGAGGAAGTGCTGGAATTTGAAGCAGAAGCGCAGCGTAAAGCAGGTCGAACCAACGATCATCGTGAAGGTGTAAAAGCTTTTATTGAGAAGAGACGCCCGGTGTTTCAAGGTTCATAATGCTTTAAAGAAGGAAACTGGGGGAAATATCGAGAATAATAGATGTTAGGGGGAAGGGGTCCTGGAGGTTAATTATCCTACCAGGCTCTTTCCTATGTTCTTAACTAGAGGAGGATGCAAATTGGCTGTCGTTACATATGAAGTAAAGAATCACGTAGGATACGTTACATTGAATCGTCCGGATGTTCTAAACTGCTTTAACTATGAAACGCTTTCTGTACTTCAAGGAATCATCGATGATATTTATACCGATAAGAATGTACGTGTTGTTATTTTTATGGGGGCTGGTGAAAAGGCTTTCAGTGCAGGAGCGGACTTAAAAGAAAGACGATCACTCTCTGAAAGTGAAGTGAAGCGGAACGTCAAAAAGATTCGCGAGGTATTTTCATCTGTTGAAGCCCTTCCTCAACCGACGATCGCAGCGATCAACGGATATGCATTCGGAGGCGGATTTGAACTCGCACTAGCGTGTGACTTTCGTTATGCAGTAGAAGGGACTAAGATGGGGCTTACTGAAACGAGTCTAGGTATTATACCTGGTGCCGGTGGAACGCAGAGGCTTCCACGCCTTATCGGTTCTGCTAAAGCACTCGAGCTGGTGTTGACCGCAAGAAAACTAACTTCAGAAGAAGCGTTTGATTATGGAATCCTGAATGGTGTCGTAAAAGCTGAAGCCTTGCTTTCTCAGTGTGAGGACCTTGCTTCTGAAATTTGTAAGAACGCGCCGGTGGCTGTTCAACAAGCGAAGTTTGCAGTCCGAGAAGGCATGAATGTCGATCGACATACGGGCATGGCTATCGAATCGAAAGCGTATGAAGTGACAATTCCCACGAAGGATCGTTTAGAAGCTCTTGAAGCTTTTGCTGAGAAGCGAAAGCCTGAGTTTAAAGGAGAGTAGTTGCGATGTCCTTCGCTCTTTGGTAGTATAACATCATATTTAGGGTGCGTTTTATTAACGGTATACCTTGAGCGGAGGAAAATGTTATGAATGAAGGTTTAAATACAAGGTCGATGATCTTTACGCTGTATGGGGATTATATCCGCCACTACGGTAATGAGATTTGGATCGGAAGTTTGATCAGGCTGTTGAAGGAGTTTGGACACAATGATCAGTCAGTTCGAGCTGCAATCTCAAGAATGAACAAACAAGGATGGGTACAATCAAGAAAAGAAGGTAACAAAAGCTATTACTTCTTAACAGAGCGTGGGGTAAAACGGATCGATGAAGCGGCAAGGCGTATCTTTAAGCTTCAGCCGTTCAGTTGGGATGGAAGATGGCGCATGCTTCTTTACACGATTCCAGAAGAAAAAAGACACATTCGTGACGAGTTACGAAAAGAACTTGTCTGGAGCGGCTTTGGAAGTTCTTCTGCGAGTTTGTGGATGTCTCCTAATCATCTGGAAGAGCAAGTGGATGTATTGATCGAGAAATACGATATTAAAGAACATATTCATTTCTTTGTAGCCGATTACAAAGGTCCACACGAAAATACTGCTCTTGTGAATGAATGCTGGGATTTGAAGGACATCAGCGATAAATATCGCTCCTTTATCAAACGTTACAGTGAGAAGTTCGTCATCGATCGTAATAAGATCGAAAAAGGGAACATGACAGATGGAGAATGTTTTGTTGAAAGGGCAAAACTTGTTCATGAATATCGTAAGTTTCTATTCGTGGATCCGGGTCTTCCTCCTCAGCTGCTGCCAGATGAGTGGCCGGGAGAACATGCGGCGAAGCTATTCAGCGACTACTACCGTACGCTTGCAAAACCATCATCGCGCTTCTTTGAGGAGGTCTTTAAAGAAGGCAATGAATTGAAGAAGAAAGACGATCGTTATGATGCGCTTCAGCATCCACTATTGATCGATAGATAAAAAAGGAACGGGTCTCCCGTTCCTTTTTTGGTATTAGCGAATTTCTTCGACGCCTTCGATTTGTTCAAGAAATTCTTTTCCTTTTTTCTTGTAGGTATCAATCGTTAACTTAATCAATTCTCGATCTTTGTCATTAAGCTCTCTAACGACTTTGCCTGGTGAGCCGAGAACCATCGTGTTTGGTGGAATCTTCTTCCCTGCAGGTATAAGTGTATTCGCTCCAATTAATGCACCTTCACCAATTTCAGCTCCGTCAAGTACGATAGCACCCATCCCAATGAGAGCACCTTTCTTTACCTTGCATCCATGAAGAATCGCGTTATGTCCAACCGAAACTTCATCTTCTAGCACAAGAGGATACCCTTCAAACAAATGACACGTACAATTATCTTGAATGTTACATCCGTTTCCGATCGTAATCGGTGCTTCGTCTCCTCTTAATACAGTATTGAACCACACGCTTGATTCTTCTCCAATCGTAACATCCCCGATAATTTTAGCTCCTGGAGCTACGAAAACATCTTTGCCTACCGCTGGTTTATGACCGTTATAAGAAATTAGCATCGAAAAAATCCTCTCTTTCTCATTTTTTTGCAGGAATTCAGTGTCTGTTTTTTGAATGTTTAGTATGAGTATAACACGTAATCTATTAAACGTAATAAATACGTTACAGGAAAAGGGGCGAAGACATCATGAATCGGATTTGTGAAACGCTATCGATCAACTATCCCATCATACAAGGGGGTATGGGAAATATCTCAAGCTCAGAACTAGCATCTGCGGTCTCGAACGCTGGAGGTCTTGGCACGATCGGAACTGGAACGATGTCGCCAGATGAGGTCGAGAAATTGTTAGTAGATATTAAAATGCGCACATCATTACCATTCGCTGTGAACATCCCGATCACCGTAACTCCATTCTTTAAAGAAATGTGTGAGCTGGTAGTGAAGCATGACGTCAAAGTAGTGTCTCTCTCAGCAGGGAATCCCTCGCCACATATTTCTTTTTTTAAAGAGCATGGCATAAAAGTGATCTGCGTGACAGCGAGTGTGAAGCATGCGATGAAAGCTGAAAATGCCGGAGCAGACATCATTGTTGGAGAAGGTTTTGAAGCAGCAGGGATCAACTCATCTCTAGAGCTAACGACCTTGACGTTGATTCCTCAGTTAAAAGCTAGTGTATCCATTCCAGTCATCGCTGCTGGTGGAGTAGGAGATGGCAAAGGATTAGCGGCAGCCTTTGTGCTCGGAGCTGAAGGGGTTCAGATGGGGACAAGACTCGTCGCAACGAAAGATTCTCCGTATCATTCAAATTATTTAGATCAAATTTTGCAGTCGAAAGACACTGGTACTGTGATCGTTGGACGAAGTGTAGGCAAAGTGAGAAGGATATTAAAAACAACTTATTCATCAATGATAGAAGAAGCAGAAAGAAATGGAGTACATCCTAATGATTTTGCCAAGATGACGGCTGAAGATAAGCACATTATTGGAGCGGTTGAAGGACGGCTGGAAGAAGGGTTCATCAATGGTGGACAAGTTAGTGGACTGATCGATTCGTTACCTACTGTGGAAGAGCTTTTTGTAACGATGATACGAGAAGCTTCAGAAACACTAAACGATCAATCCCTGAAGTTCAACAAGTTTAAACAACCTAATAACGGATAAGGGGAAGCCCTTGTCTAAGATAAAGATTCTAAAAATATACAATAGTAACAATTGTTTGATAATTCGTTGACAAGTTTCACAATTGCAGTGTACCATTACGATAAAATATGACAGATAGCTACATGTAGGTTCTCATTAAATTAACAGGGGGAGAAAATGATGTTGAAATCATGGAAAAAATGGGTTGGGATTTCTCTTGTCAGTAGTGTCTTGGTGCTTGCAGGGTGTGGAAGCAACAATGCATCGTCAGACTCTGACAGTGGGGGAGAAGGGTCAGAAGATAAGATGTATACGATCGGAGTAACGCAGATCGTTGAACACCCGTCGTTGGATGCGGCATTCGAAGGCTTTAAGATGGCGCTAGAAGAGAACGGCTTTAAAGAAGGAGAGAACGTTACATACGATGTGCAAAATGCGCAGAATGATATGAACAACAGCAATACCATCGCTCAAAACTTAGTTGGAGATAATGTCGATCTGATCTTTGCAAACTCTACACCAAGTGCTCAATCAGCATTAAACGCAACGTCAGATATACCGATCATCTTCACTTCGGTTACAGATCCTGTTGGAGCGAAGCTAGTAGAATCGTTTGATAAGCCAGGAGAGAATATCACAGGTACAACTGATACTCATCCTGATGCGATTCCAAAGACGATTGAATTTATCTCGAGTGAATTCGACGCTGAGAACGTTGGGTTAATTTATAACGCAGGGGAGCAAAACTCTGTTGCACAAGTCAAAGTTGTAAAAGAAGCGCTAGAAAGTAACGGATTGAACCCTGTTGAGAAAAGCGTTTCGACTTCAGCTGAAGTAAAGCAAGCTGCTGAAGCACTCGTAGGAAAAGTCGATGTGATCTATATTGCTACTGACAATACGGTCGTATCTGCGCTTGAATCTGTTATCAGCGTTGCGAACGACAAAGACATTCCGATGTTTGCAGGTGAATTCGATTCTGTTGAACGAGGCGCGTTTGCTGCCTACGGATTCGACTATAAAGATATTGGGTACGAAGCAGGTTTGATGGCAGCAAAGATCTTAAATGGTGAAGCAACTGCATCTGAATTACCAGTTCAATATCCTCAAAATTTGAAGCTTAAGATGAATAAGAGTGCTGCTGAAGAAATGCGAATCGATATCAAACAAGAATGGGAGGAAGAAGGAGAATATACCGAGTAACAGGACAGGTTCGAGAAAGAAGTCAGCTTCTTTTTCGAACCATTTTTTTTACTCGTGAGAATGAAATTAAGGGGGAGGCTTACATATGGGCTCAGCATTATTTGGTGCGGTTGAATCTGGTGTGATTTATGCCATCATGGCGCTCGGTGTATATCTATCATTTCGAATATTAGACTTTCCAGATTTAACGGTAGACGGAAGCTTTGTAACTGGGGCTGCAATTGCCGCTATTCTGATCGTTAATGGAACAAATCCTTTCTTTGCAACTTTGATTGCAATCGGTGCAGGATTTTTAGCAGGATGTGTGACAGGATTACTACATACAAAAGGAAAAATAAATCCACTGCTTTCAGGGATTTTAATGATGATCGCACTTTACTCGATCAATCTCAGAATCATGGGCCGTTCGAATGTGCCCCTGTTGAACGAAGAGTCGATCTTTACAAAAGTAGAATCGATTTTCTCATCACTAGGAATTGAGTCGTTACTAAACAGCATAGCATCGGCCGTTGGGCTAGGAGGTATCACCTCTACATGGTCGATTTTAATCAGTATGCTGTTGCTTACAGCTGTTATTAAAATCTTGACCGACTATTTCCTTAAGACGCAGGTCGGTCTTGCATTACGTGCGACAGGCGATAACAAACGAATGATTAGGAGTTTTTCAGCCAACACTGATCAACTGACAATCCTAGGTCTTGGTATTTCAAATGCTCTTGTCGCACTGTCTGGAGCGCTCATTGCGCAGTATAGTTCATTTGCAGATGTAGGAATGGGAATCGGGATGATTATTATCGGTCTTGCCTCCGTCATAATTGGAGAAGCGATATTCGGAACGAAAACGATCGCGATCACAACGTTTGCCGTTATTGGGGGAGCCATCGTTTACCGATTGGTTGTAAGTCTGGCACTTCGAGTTGATTTTCTTGAAACAGGTGATATGAAATTGATCACAGCAGTCATTGTTATCGGAGCATTGATCTTCCCGCAGTTAATCGATGGGCAAAAGGAGCGGAATCGAAAGAAACGGAAACGTCTACAGCAAACGAAACTGAAAGAGAATGGAGGAAATGAGTATGCTTCTTCTAAATCAGATTCACAAAGTGTTTAACGAAGGAACACTAGACGAGAAGGTTGCGCTAGAAGATATCGATCTAAAATTACAACCTGGTGATTTTGTAACTGTGATCGGAAGTAACGGTGCAGGAAAATCGACGTTGATGAATATGATCTCTGGCGTGTTAACTCCAGACGTAGGTGATGTTTTTATCGATGACAAGAAAGTAACGACGATGCCAGAGTATAAGCGGTCGAGGTTAATTGGGCGAGTCTTTCAAGATCCGATGGCAGGGACAGCCCCTTCGATGACGATTCAAGAGAACTTAGCGATGGCCTACTGTCGGAACCGTAGGCGTACCCTTGTAAAAGGCGTTACGAAAAAACTAAGAACCACTTTCCAGGAAGCTCTCGAAAGCCTTCACCTTGGACTTGAAGATCGACTGAACGCGAAAGTAGGATTATTATCCGGTGGAGAAAGACAAGCACTCTCTCTACTGATGGCCACGTTTACTGATCCGAAAATTCTCTTGCTTGATGAACATACGGCAGCACTCGACCCAGCTCGAGCAGAGCTCATAACTAAGCTTACAGGAGAAATCGTTGAGAAGACGGGCCTAACCACAGTGATGGTTACGCATAATATGCAACAAGCGCTAGATCTCGGAAATCGCTTGATCATGATGGACAGCGGAAAGATTATTCTAGAAGTCGATGGTGAGGACAAGCAGAATCTTACGATCGAAGCCCTGCTACATGAATTTCAGAGAATCAAAGGTTCAAAGTTGAATAGTGACAAGGCACTGCTTGGATAAACCTTGTGAACGTTACGGCTGTCGAAGTAGGTTCGGCAGCTTTTCTAACGCGAAAGGGTCGTAATTTTTTGACAATTAATTGACGGTTATTATACGTGATGTTATTATATCGTTAAATAAACGTCATATATTTTAGTGTGATGATTAGGGGATGAAGCGAGTGAAGGATGGTATCGCCATCGGACAAAAAGCAACAGTTACAACAACAGTGACATCAGAAATGTTCGCTCAGTTTGAAGGGAACGTTGTCCATCCAGCTTATTCTACCGTTTCAATGGTCTACCATATGGAATGGGCATCGAGAAAGCTCATTCTTCCATACTTAGAAGAGGAAGAAGAGGGAATTGGCGGAGGGGTCGAAATGAAGCATCTTGGGCCAGCATGTGAAGGTCAAGAGATCACGATCACCGCAACGATCACCTCATTGACGAGTAAATCAGTAATTAGCTATGTGGAAGTGAGAAGAGGATTGGATATTATTGGAACGGGATCAGTCGTTCAGTTCGTCCTACCTAAGAAAGCAATAGAAGAGAAATTAGCAAATGCTAAATTGTAAGCGATTTCATTAAGGGGTGAAAATCATGTTTGATCGAATAGCTGAGCATGAACAGGTACTTTTTTGTAATGACGCAGATACAGGACTTAAGGCCATCATCGCGATACATAATACAACGCTTGGTCCTGCTCTTGGTGGCTGTCGGATGAGACCGTATGAAACCGTAGACGATGCTTTAGAAGATGTCCTAAGACTCTCTAAAGGAATGACATATAAATGTGCTGCAGCAGATGTGGATTTCGGAGGAGGTAAAGCTGTAATTATCGGAGATCCTCTTACAGATCGCACACCTGAATTATTCCGTGCATTCGGTCAGTTTGTGGAATCGCTTAACGGGCGATTTTATACAGGAACAGATATGGGGACGACACCAGATAACTTTGTACATTCTCTACGTGAGACGAACTGTATCGTCGGCGTTCCAGAAGAATATGGTGGAAGCGGAGACTCTTCTATTCCTACTGCAAAAGGTGTTTTATACGGCATTCAAGCTACGAACAAAATGGTATTTGGGAATGAAGAGTTCGGAGGTAAGACGTATGCGATTCAAGGTCTTGGAAAAGTAGGGTATAAAGTTGCTGAAATGTTGCTTGAAGAGGGCGCCGAAATTATCGTTACTGATATTAACCGCTCCGCTATCGATCGACTCATTCAGCGTGCGATCGAACTGAAGGGTGAGGTCAAGGTCGTCTCAGGTGATGAGATCTACGAAGCTGACGCAGATGTGTTCGTACCATGTGCGCTAGGTGGGGTCATCAATGATCGTACGATCGATATGTTAAAAGTCAGTGCTGTTGTCGGATCAGCTAACAATCAACTTCTCACTCTTGAGCACGGAGACCGCCTTCATAATAGAGGGATTCTCTATGCACCGGACTATATTGTGAACAGCGGAGGGTTGATACAAGTATCTGATGAGCTATATTCTCCTCACCCGATGCGTGTACTTCAAAAGACGAAAGCAATTTACGATACGCTTCATACGGTGTTCAAAAACGCAGAAGAAAATTCAATATCGACTGTCCAGGCTGCGAATTATTTTTGTGAAGAAAGAATTGAAAGCCGTAAAAGAAGAAATAGCTTCTTTTCTCACAAAAAGCCTGGCAAATGGGCTGTGCGTTCTTAAATGCAGATAATAGGAGGATACGTATGGATATGAATGAGAAATTCCCTATCGTACAGCTAATCACTGGTGACGGCAGGAGAACCGGAGCTATTTCTGAAAACATTACGATCGAAAAAGCAAAACGTTTTTATCAGCATATGGTGTTTTCTCGTTTGTTCGACCGAAAAGCAGTAAATCTTCAAAGACAGGGGCGTATTGGGACATACGCTCCTTTTGAAGGGCAGGAAGCTTCTCAGATCGGAAGTGCACTTGCTATGGAAGATGGCGACTGGATGTTTCCGACTTATCGCGATCATGCAGCTACTGCTGCATTTGGTCATTCTTTAAAAAATATATTCCTCTATTGGAAAGGGTGTATCGAAGGCTGTGTGCCTCCGAAAGGAAAGCATATCTTTCCACCTTCCGTTCCGATTGCATCTCAGATTCTTCACGCTACAGGTACCGCATGGGCGGAGCAAAAGAAAGGGACTGACAGAGTGTCACTCGTCTATTTTGGCGACGGTGCAACTTCTGAGGGAGATTTTCATGAGGGGTTAAACTTTGCCAGTGTGTTTAATATTCCTGTCGTATTTTTCAACCAAAATAATGGCTATGCGATCAGTGTTCCTCTTGAACGTCAGATGAAAACAAAAACGATTGCCCAGAAGGCTTTAGCATATGATATTCCTGGCGTTCGTGTCGATGGAAACGATGTGTTTGCTGTTTACGATGAAACGATGAAAGCGGTCGAGCGAGCAAGAAGCGGCGGTGGACCGACGTTGATCGAAGCAGTCACCTGGAGGTACGGCGCTCATACAACGACGGATGAGCCTTCGAAATACCGTGACCAATCTGAAAGTAAAAGAAGAAGAGAGAATGAAGACCCAATCACAAGAGTAGAGAGGTTTCTTGAACATGAAGGGGCATGGGATTCAAATTGGGCAGAAAATGTTCATGAAGAATCAGAACAAAAGCTTGATGAAGCGGTGATCGAAATGGAAAAAACGATTAAATCTGATGAATCACTCATGTTTGACCATGTGTTTGGGACGGATGTTTGGCCAGTTCAGGAGCAAAAGCATCGTTTCTTTTATGAAGGGAGCGAGAAGGGATGAGTACTGCCGTAAATACAAAGAAATTGACTATCGTCCAAGCGATTACGGATGCGTTAAGAGAAATGCTAGCTGAAGATGAATCCGTATTGGTGCTCGGAGAAGACGTAGGTAAGAACGGAGGGGTATTCAGAGCGACAGATGGTCTTTTTGAGCAGTTCGGTGATGATCGCGTAATCGATACACCTCTAGCAGAATCAGGATTGATCGGGTCATCGATCGGTCTTGCGATGAACGGCTTTAAACCCGTTGTAGAAATACAGTTCCTTGGGTTTATCTATCCTGGTTTTAATCAATTGATCACCCATGCCACGCGCATTCGAACTAGGACGCAAAGCCGCTATACCGTTCCGTTAACTGTACGAGCTCCATATGGATCAGGCGTAAGAGCACCAGAAATTCATAGTGACAGTACTGAAGCTCTTTTCACTCATATTCCGGGCTTAAAAGTGGTTGTGCCTTCAAACCCTTATGATGCAAAAGGTCTTCTGATCAGTTCTATTAAAGATCCAGACCCAGTTCTATTCCTTGAACCTATGAAAATATATCGTGCAGGGAAAGAAGATGTACCAACTGAAAGCTATTCTGTTCCACTTGGTAAAGCTTCAGTCAAACGAACAGGTGATGATGTCTCGATCTTCGCCTGGGGTGCTATGGTGAGAGTTGCAGAAAAAGCAGCTGAAGAAGCAAGTAAGAATGGAATGCACTGTGATGTCATCGACCTAAGAACGTTATATCCGTTAGATAAAGATGCAATCGCAGAATCTGTACAGAAAACGGGAAGAGCCATTATCGTCCATGAAGCTCCTTCAACTGGTGGCGTTAGCAATGACGTGATCGAGATCATCAACGATACTTCCTTCCTTTACATGAGAGCCCCAATTAAAAAAGTGACAGGCTACGATACGCCTGTACCTCTATTTACACTTGAAGACGACTATGCGCCTGATGAAAAGAAAATCTATCGAGCAATTGAAGAAGTGACGCGTTTCTAAGGAGGGTGAACGTTAATGGAAGTGAAACTTCATGATATAGGTGAAGGGATGTCTGAGGGAGAAGTCGTTCAACTTCTCGTTAATCCTGGCGATGTTGTAACTGTGGATCAACCGTTGCTTGAAGTCCAAACAGATAAAGTGACGGCTGAGCTTCCGGCACCTATCGCTGGAAAGATTGAGAATATCCTTGTTTCTCCTGGAGATGTGATCGAGGTAGGGAATGTGATGTTAACGATCAATCCGGCTCAGGAAAGCGAGCGGCCTCCTGCTGAGTCAACAGAACGGGGATGGCGCAATCACAATAGAATACTAGCTGCTCCTTTTACTAGAAAGATTGCGAGGGAAAACGGGGTAGATATCGAGAAGGTTGTTGGAACTGGTCCTGCAGGGCGCGTCATGGATGAAGACGTGATCAACCATATGAAAACAAGTGTTAAGAAGCCGGCACCGATCAAGGAGAAAAAAGAAGTCAGGAAAGAAGCTCCACATGAAAGCTCGACAACGACCATACCATTCAAGGGGAGGCGTAAACAGATTGCAGCGAAGATGTCACAGTCACGACTTGCGATTCCTCACGTCTCACACTTTGATGAAGTCGACGTCTCCAATGTTCTGGAAATGAAAGCACAGTTAGAACAAAGGGGAGAGGCGATATCAGTTGCTGCGTTTTATATTAAAGCGGTTTGTACTGCCCTTAGAGACTTTCCTATTTTCAATGCAGTGCTCGATGAAGATGAAGGGGTTATCCATTTAAAGCCTTCTATTCATATTGGTCTTGCGGCTGATACGGAGGATGGATTGATCGTTCCAGTTATTCATGATTGTGACAAGCTTTCAGTTAAGGAAATCCATAAAGAAATGAAGAGGTTATATGAAGCTGCAAGTACGAATACGCTTCTTCCGAAAGAAATGTCTGGTAGTACATTTACCATCAGCAATGCTGGTCCCCTAGGTAGTACTGGTGCAACGCCGATTATCAATTACCCAGAAGTAGCGTTGATGGCTTTTCATAAAACAAAGAGAATGCCTGTCGTAGGTAAAAATGATGAAATCGTGATCCGTTCGATCATGAATCTATCGATGACGTTCGATCATAGGATAGCTGATGGTGCACATTCGATGCGATTTACGAATCGTGTGATGGAATTAATCGAGCAGCCTGCACTGCTCTTAACGGAGTTGAAATAATGGTAGTAGGAGAATTGGTATATGAAAAAGATCTGGTAATCATTGGAGCAGGCCCAGGAGGCTATCAGGCAGCGATCCGTGCAGCGAACTACGGACGTGATGTGACCTTGATCGATCGCACTGAACCTGGTGGGGAGTGCTTACATAGCGGGTGTATCCCTTCAAAACTGCTTGCTGTTTCTGCGAGTAAGATGAACGAAGCAGCTCCTGGCCTTACATTGTCAGCTTCCTTTTCGATGAAACAGTGGAACAGTGACAAAAAAGAAGTGGTAAAGAAACTAGAAACAGGACTTCACTCATTGTTCAAAACGAGTAAAATCGAATTTATACAAGGAAACGCCTCTTTCTTATCAGAGGAGCGGATCGGTGTTGAGCAAGGCGAGAAATTTGAAGTATGGTCTTTTAACCATGCGATCGTCGCAACAGGAAGCAGTCCGAAGATCCCCTCCTTTTATGAAGAACATAGTGATTTTGTACAATCTGTCGAAGACCTTTACAATCTGGAACGTGTGCCAGAGACCCTCGTACTATATGGATCGGACTATGTGACTGCAGAAGCAGCAAGTAGCTTTCAAGCCCTTGGTTCTCATGTCCATGTGATGACAGATGAGGCGTCATTTCTACCTGAACTTGATGAAACGATTGGAAAAGAAGTAAGAAGACAGTTCAAGAAACAGGGAATCCGTGTTTCTACAGGGGTTACAAATATAACGATAAACGAAGAAGGAAGCTCTATAAAAGTTACGGCGCACGATTCTAAGGGGAAAGATTTACAGATGTTTGCCGATATATTAGGATATTCAGCCGGAAGAAGGCGTAATCTTGAAGCCCTCGGTTTAGAGAATGCGAGAGTTAAGGTGAATGACGATCACTTTATTACGATCGACGATTCATGTCAGTCATCTAATGATCGCATCTATGCTTGTGGTGATATTACAAACGGACCGTCACTTGCGGTTAAAGCGATCAAGCAAGGTAAGGTAGCAGCAGACAACTGCTGTGGGGTTTCTTCTGTATGTGATCTTACTTTTTTACCTGTCGTCATGCACACGTTACCTCAAGTAGCATCTGTCGGATTAACCGAAGCGGAAGCGAAAGAAGCAGGGTACCAAGTATCTACAGGGCTATCTCATATGAGAGCAAACGGCTATGCGACGTTACAAGGGCAACCTGAAGGTCTTGTAAAAGTGATAAGAGATGAGGAGACGCATCTTTTACTAGGCTTTCATGCAATTGGAAGCGGTGCGATCGAACTCATCGAAAAAGGAACGCTCGCCCTGGAGATGGTTGCTAGAGATGAAGACTTTATTTACCCATTTGCGCCTCACCCGGGATTTGGAGAAGCATGGATCGAAGCAGCTGAAAATTCACTTCAAACATTTAAAACAGAATCAAAACAAAAACAACGCTGATTGGCGTTGTTTTTTTTGCTTACCTATGACGCGTGGGGTAATGAATGATCATCATCGCGTTACAAAGAGATTTTGATGGATTCACATAACGGTGTGGATAATTTGCGGTAAAGCGCAAGCTCTCACCTTTCTTAATCGTATACGAGATATCATTCACAACGAGCTGCATGTCCCCTTCTTCGACAAAAAGGTATTCTTCCACGCCTTCTGGATGAGGGTTAGAGTGATAATCGCAGCCTACATCTAACGTTATCGCGAAACTTTCAAACGATTTCCCTGGTTCCATTGGAAACAGGGGAACGACTTTCATTTTTCCACCTTCCTCAAAAAGCGGTTCAATTTCGTCTCTGTTCACCTTTTTTATCACTGGTTGTTCCTCATCTATAAAGGCTGTGAAGGAAACACCAAGGCCATTTGCAATTTTCCAAAGTGTATTTACGGTCGGGTTTGAGGCTCCTCTTTCAATTTGAGCGAGCATCGGCTTGCTAACTGAACATTGAGAGCTAAGCTGATCGAGACTCAGACCATTCTCCTGGCGTAGCTTCTTAAGCTTTTCACCGATTTGTTTTGTTAAAGAGTTGTCACTCATTCTTATCTCCTATTCTATGGTAAAATACCTATTGATGTTTTGTTTAATATAACATACAATCAGTATAATATATTAAACAACTAACGCCAATAGGAGTGATGGTATGCAGGCGATCACGAGTGTTACAAGAAGTGAGTCAGGATTTGCAACAGGTCTTAGAGCAGGAACAAGCATAGCGATTGGCTATATGCCAGTAGCGCTCACATTTGGCTTATTAGCTAGAACGACAGGGCTTACTGTGTTTGAAGCGATTTTAATGAGCATGCTAGTTTTTGCTGGCGCAGCACAGTATATAACGCTAAGCCTACTTGCAATCGGAACAGGTGCATTAGAAATTATATTTACAATATTCATTGTAAATATTCGACATCTATTGATGAGTGCCTCCATTAACGAAAGAGTAACAGAAGATTCGGTCTGGAAAAAGGCTCTATATGCATTTGGTATTACAGATGAGACGTTTACTGTAGCAGCTACAAAGAGTGGAAACGTGACGACAGGTTATATGTTTGGACTCTGCTTGATCTCCTACACGAGTTGGGTGGTTTTCACGGGAGCAGGATATATGGTGGGAGCATCACTTCCGGGTGTTATCCAACAGGGGATGAGCGTTGCACTATATGCGATGTTTGTTGGACTGCTTGTTCCGTCCTCTAAGAAGAGTCGGAAAGTCATCATTCTAGCAGGTTTGGCTGCACTCTTAAATAGTTTCTTTTCTTATCTTAGCATCTCGACAGGTTGGTCTATTGTCCTAGCTACATTATTATCATCCGTGCTAGTAGAGATTGTTATGGGGAGGAAAGAGAATGTCTAGTACAATGCTGTTGATCATCGTTGGTATGGCTGTCGTGACGTATATTCCAAGAATGGTGCCACTCGTATTCTTCAACTCTGATCACATACCTGCCTCTCTTCAAAACATACTGAAAAATGTACCGTTTGCGATTTTAGGCGCACTAATTTTTCCTGGTATCTTAACGATTCATGAAGACATGACATTTGGTCTGATCGGAGCAGCCGTCGCTTTCATCACTGCTTACCTTGGTGCCAACCTAATTGTCGTAGTGATGACTTCTGTTGGAGCTCTTAGTGTTTATGCGTATTTCTTTTTGTAAAGAGACATTTCAAGGATTATTGAACAATTTCTACTTCATTACAGGATGGTTAAATTAACGAAATAGTCAAAAATATTAGTGGTATTTACGTTTCAGTTCCTTTTGAGCGGGAAATTGTGTTACCAGGAAGGGATTCCCATCTAAAAAGGAGGGTTTCCGGAGCCTTGTTTCTCGCAGTCTAGAGAAATAATCTGCTAAAGGAGCTGGAAACATGTTAAAACCAACTGAAATTGAGGAAAAATCAACTTGTAGAATGTGCGATAATGATTATACTTGGTTCATTCCGATAGCAAAGGATAATTATCAATCACAAGGTAGGGTTGAAGCGACTGCAATTACGACAAAAAGCAGTCAAGCTCCAGTGGTTGAGCTCCATGTGATTGCACAATGTCCACATTGTGGAGTGATGAACCGATTTGATCACAGCTATGATCGCACGAACGTCTATGTAGAGAGTAAATAAACTGAAATGAAATCGGCGGTTATCCCGCCGATTTTTTTGTTCAACGTTTGTAATAATATTGATCTAAATCATAACAATATAGGTAAAGTACTAATACATAACCCTACAATACAGACAGGTTCTATTTGTGAGGTTTGCTCGTACAAATAATATAGAGAAAGTATCGGGAGGAGAAATATTATGAGGAAACGAGTAACCTGGTGGTTCATTCTTGGCTTCTCCGCATACGCGCTCTTAATGGGGCTTTATTTGTTTTATTGGGCTGATTTTGGAGTACCGAAAGCGTATCAAGGAACAGCAGCGGATCCAGCTACATTCATGTCTGAAGGGCAGCTTGAACTTTCGGAAGAATATTCACGTTACAGAAGTTTTTTATCCTTTCTTTCCATTCCTTTTGAGTGGGGGATCTACCTTCTTGTACTAGGTTTCGGTCTATCGAAGATGTTCAAATCGTTTGGGCAAGGACTCTCAAAGAAAGGTTTCGTCATCATTCCTATCTATATTGTGCTTCTCTCTGCCTTTACATGGATTGTAACCTTTCCTCTTAAATTTTGGAGCAGGTCACTTTCAGTGAAATATGGCATTAATACGCAGGCTTTTTCCGATTGGATGAAGGATGAAATGATTTCTTTTTGGATAGAAATCGGCCTCACCTCAATCATCATCGGAGTGTTGTATTTCTTGATTAAGCGCTTTGAGAAGAGATGGTGGCTTGCTGCATGGGGGTTGATGGTGCCGTATCTCGCTTTTATGATGTACATCCAACCCGTCGTCATCGATCCTCTGTACAATGACTTCAGTTCACTGTCTGATAAAGAGCTTGAGGAGCAAATTCTCGGGTTAGCGAATGAGGCAAATATACCAGCTGATCGAGTATTTGAAGTGAACATGTCTGAAAAAACAAATGCAATGAATGCTTATGTTACGGGAATAGGCTCAAACTTACGAATTGTGCTATGGGATACGACAACGAATAAATTACAAGATGATGAAGTGCTTTTCATCATGGCACATGAAATGGGTCATTATGTGATGAACCACTTGTATGGAAACCTTGCAGGTGCTTTAATCATGAGTTTGTTCGGATTGTATATCGCCTATCGTCTCTTTGGTAAAATTGTTGCCAAATGGGGAAATGCCTGGGGGGCAACATCAGTCTCTGATATCACCACACTCCCTGCATTGTTGCTTCTATTTTCGATCATGTCATTTATTGCGAGTCCGGTAGAACTTGCAATATCGAGGCATGCTGAAATGAATGCAGATGAATATGCTATTGAGATGACAGACGATGTGGATGCTGCCATCGGATCTTTTCAGAAGTTAACTGTGAATAGTTTAAACGAAGTGAATCCACCGATCTTAGTAAAGTTCTTTAAATATGGTCATCCAACAATGATGGAACGTTTAATCATGCTAAACCAATACGAAAACGATGCGCCTTCTGAATAAAATAGAAAGGCCTAGTCTTTCTAGAAAGCGTTAAGAGCTATCAATGTAGTAAGGTTACCGTCAACCAGCGATATATGCTGGCGTTATCTAACCTAGGACGTGATGTTTTATTTAGTTTAATTGTATTCTAGTAGGAGTGAATCCCTCTTGACTCCAGTGGTCCAACGGGCGTTCGAGACTCGGAGTGGAGGGGGGTTGTCCGCTCTGAGGCTCGGGCGTTCGTCCACAGGAAAGCAAGAGGGATTCAAACTCCTGCGGCATAGGGAGCGCAAAACAAGCTACGCCTTCTGAATAACTCAGAAAGGCGTTTTTTATTTAGAGAAATGTCTAAGTTCGAATATCTCTTTACTAGCATTTCAATCATACTATGTGAGACACTATTCTTAATCATCAAGAAGAGGTGTATGAATTGGACAAAGAGATCAAACAAGCATTAGAAGCTGGAATACATGGTACTCCTGAGTTAAAGCCTGCTGAAAAAGCACTTTACTTATCAACGTTCAGGGAGCGAGTTTACGTTGCACTTACGAAAAGACAAGTAGCTCAAAAACTGTATCCTTCTGTAAAGAACGAGATGAGAAGGGGGCGTGTTTTACTCCTAAATGGAGATTTACCGTATTCCATGCTATCGAAATATATAAAAGAAGCAAACAAAGCTTCAATACCGTTTACGATCATTAATGATAAAGAGACCGATACTCCTTTAGGGCTAGTGCTAGCATCAAAAGATGATGCAGTAAATCGTGAAGAAATCTTCGTTCGCGATGAATATTTCTCTCTAGATACGTAATAAAGGAGTGAAACGAGATGCTTAAACGAATCGTGCTTCTCATCCTTGTCGCTGCGCTTGGATGGGGAGTTTATAGTACGGTAATCGCAGAACCAAGTGTTGGTACAGAAATAAACGATCGTGCACCTGACTTCACTCTTACGACACTTGAAGATGAAGAAAAAGTAAGCTTGTCGGATTTTGAAGGAAAACCGGTGTTTTTAAATTTCTGGGCAACCTGGTGTCCACCTTGTGAAGAGGAAATGCCAGATATTCAGGCCTTCGCTGATCAATACGGGGAAGAGGTCGAAGTGATATCGGTGAACTTTACGAAGTTTGAACCTAAAAAGGATGAGATTCCGATCTTTGTTGAAGAAAATAACTTGAGATTTCCTGTTTTGATGGATAATGAGGGGAAGGTAGGAGAAGATCTCTACAAAGTTATTTCTATGCCTACTTCCTACATGATCGATCGTGAAGGAGTTATTGTTGAAAAACGGGTAGGCCCTTTAACCCTTGAAGAAATGGAAGAGTGGTTGCAATCTGCATCATAAACAAAAACGGCCCATATCGGCCGTTTTTTGTGTTTTAGACTGGCTTTTTGAGAGGCGTATAAGCCTCTTCAAATCCGGTTGCTTTTGCCACCTTTTTTAATTTTTCATTGATAAATCGAAAATCCAGATCATCTAGAACATTTGGATCAAATCCTCTTATCACAAACTGACCGAACTCCCATATCGTCTCATGAATGTCATGCTTATTCCCGTCTGCTGCAAGTTCTAGTGAGTGAAGGATCGAGCCAAGAACGGATACGTCCTCACGCGCATAATGCCTGATTTGGTAAAAACTTTTATAAAGGTACGTACTATAGGTGACTGGGTTCGTTATGACGCGAAGGTTTTTGTTTTCATCATGGTATAAAGGTTGTGGGATATGCTTTTGCCCTAACCTTGATAACACCCTTCCTAAGCGATTGATACAATTGATCGCAGTATTAGGATCGTTGATTCCAGGGGAAATTGCTCTTAATGCAATTTCAACGAGCTTTTGGATTCCATATTCAATATCTTGATCTGTTGTTCGTTCCGTTCCAAGCGATAAGGCATCTAATATTTTTTCTTCTCCGGGATAATCTTTTGCAGACCAATAAGAGATGACGACTGTACCTTCGTCGATGAATTCACCAATATCTCTATCCAGTTTAATAATAAGATCATGGTGAATCGCGATTTTTAATAGATCTTTGATCGCTACATTTTGTAGATAACCAGATACTCTAGAAGAAATTGTACGAGGTTCTTTCATTTTGATTTCATCGAGTTCCCAAGAGTCCCATGAAGCGGATCCACCTTCGTTCGCCTTTTCAAAATCCATAAATGTTCGATCGATTGTATCCATCGTGTTCTTTGAGATATGTTTGATTAAGTTTCCGACTAGAATCCAGTTTGCAACGTGGTGGATAAAGTACACAAAATAAGCGACGCATACAATAGCATAAGTGACTGCCAAAACCGGCGCAAAGTAAACGAATCCATCCTCTGCGGTTTGTTCGATCAGTAGGAGAAGGATGATGAAGTAGATGATCCCACCTACAAAAATCCCAAGGACACGCTTCGTAATGCGATCTGTTATGAAGTTCTGAAGTGTTCTTGGAGAAAAATTTGATAAATAGGTAGTAAGTACAACCATGATGGTAGAGAAAGTAATGGTGGTCATCGTTAACATTGAAGACACGAGTGTGCTTAAGATTGTTATACTTGTATCATAGGTAGCGAAGAAGAAGTAAGGTAGGATAATGGCATTTCCTTGAATGAAGTGCCTGTCAAAAACAAGCGTAAGAATCGCTGCAATGAAAGCTCCCACTCCATAGAAGGTTGGAATGAACCAAAAGCTGGATCGGATTTGTCGTAATTTACTATACTTCACTACCATCACCCCCTACTATATACTTAGGTTAGTATTTGATAATGAAGTCATAATTCATACATCTGCCGTGTTACTTTTAATTTAAAAGGGTATGAAAAATATAAGAGATTCAAGAGGAGGCGTTGTCTATGATCATTCATAAATCTGGAGTCTATCGCAATATTCATGAAAAGCGCTACGAATACTGGGTAGTAAAGTCGGAGGACCTAAAAGTGATGGCTTCTTGGATCAGTTGGGATGTACCACAGCACGCAATCGATAAATGGATGAACGAAGTAACTGATATCGAAACGACATATTAAAAACCTCCCGAAGGATTAGGAGGTTTAGGGTAAGTCTTTTTTTATCCGCTTTTTTACAACGTCTTTAGGTTCCCAGCAGTCGAATCGATACGTAGGTTTGGTTTCAAAACCGAGCCGTTTGCATCTGTAAGAAGTACGTGGGTTTTTAACGATTTCAAAATGAATGCACGTAGCACAACAATGGTATTTTGAATAAAATCCGGTCTTCATGTAGGGATCACATTCACATGATCGATCGAAACGATTTTATCATTTTCGAAAACCAGCTTAAAACAATCAGGGTTCTTTAACGACTTCCAAGTATTGAATCCGTGTGAGGATTCAAAGTGATTGAGAATTAGTGTGAAGAGATTTCCATGCGTTACCACAAGTGAATTTTCATTTGTTACTTGAACAACATCCATCACAGCTTCTACTCCTCTAGTTGCTGCTTCAGAACTAGATTCCCCGCCCGTTAGCTTGTAAGAGAAATCATCAAACGTTTTTTCTAATTCAGTCATCCAGTCATCTAGACTTACTTCTGAGAGTCTTCGTTCTTCTAACCTTTCATCGATCGTGATCTGCTTGTCTAGTTTTAGCGCAATCGGTTCAATCGATTGAAGAGCTCTTGTGAAAGGAGAAGAATAAAGTTTATCGAATTTTATACCTTGTAGATGGTCCGCTAACATCACGGCCTGCTCCCGGCCTTTCGCAGTCAATGAAGCATCATGAGCTTGACCTTCTGCTTCACAGTGACGAATGAGGTACAGGTTTTTCACTAAGATCACTCCTTCACTACTCTGAATAATTTGTCATCATAAATTTTACCATGATTAGCTTATGAGCAAAAAATAAATTCAAAAAATTGAAACTTAATTGGATCTCAATCGTCTTATAATTGATCCCCTTATTTTATGTTTTTTTATTTTGCCTGGAGAGCAGACGTTCTCCAGGAATTTTTTTGAAGTGGAGAGGATGTTTACGTGAACGTATTTCCTGAACTTATTACAACAAGGCTGCGTTTAAGAGAGATTAAAGAAGAAGATGTTACGGCGTTATTTACGATTTTTTCTAGTGCACACACAATGAAGTATTATGGCAATGATACGATTCAGAACTTAGAAGAAGCTGAAGGAATCATGATGAGTTTTAGAAAAGGGTTCGAGAACAAGCGAGCATGGAGATGGGGAATCACACTTAAAGAGTCTGATGAGTTAATCGGAACATGTGGTTTCCATAACTGGGCTGAGCGTGTTGGAAGAATCGAGATTGGCTACGATTTAGTAGAAAAAGCAGAAGGAAAGGGATATATGACAGAGGCTCTATCCGCCATTATCCCGTTTGGTTTTGATGAGTTGCACCTCAATCGTATAGGGGCATTGGTTCATCCTGATAACACATCCTCCCGAAAGTTAGTAACGAAGCTCGGTTTTCAGGAGGAGGGGGTTCTTAGAGACTATGCATACGCAGGAGGCAAGCACTTTGATCTTATAATGCACGCTCTCTTAAAAAAAGATTGGTGATGTCATTAGAGAACGGGAGAAAATAACCTTGCGAAGGATTCTTTCGTACGGTGAAGCAATCCTCTTTCGTTATATCTGTTCTTATCTACTTTTATAGAGTCTTTTATATCTTCTTGGTAGGCGTTTATTAAGTCGGTAATGGTGTTCGCCTGAAATAAGAAAACATTCACTTCAAAGTTTAAGTGCATCGAACGCATGTCCATATTTGCTGTTCCAATCGTTGCGATATCATCATCCACAATCATAATCTTCTGGTGAAGAAACCCTCGTTGGTACATATACACTTCTACACCGTACTCCAGAAGCTGTGAGAAGTAGGATCGAGTAGCGTATTGTGTAAGAAAACCATCACTCACTTCAGGAACGATTAACTTAACCTCCACACCACGCATCGCAGCGATGGAAAGAGCTGCTCTAAGAGCTTTGTTTGGAACGAAATAGGGTGTTGCGATCCACACGCGATCTTTTGCTGTTGTGATCAAGCTGAAGTAAAGGTCGGTCATAGCACTTCTCTTTGTATCAGGTCCGCTCGGGACAACCTGAGCACCGCCGTCACCTTCCACATCATACGTTTCTAGATACTTTTCCGATAACAGGCTTTCTCCAGACATGTATTCCCAATCCATAAGGAAAACACCGTGTACAGCAGAAATGATTTCACCTTTTACGAGAAGGTGGGTATCTCTCCAGTAGTTCATATTATTGTAATCGCCGGCGTACTCATCTCCGATATTAAGGCCTCCGACAAAAGCGGTACGTCCATCGATCACGATGATTTTTCTATGGTTTCGAAAATTAACGGTTTGATTGAAGAAACCGTATTTAATGGGAAGGAACTGCTGAACACTTGCCCCTGCAGCTCTTAGAGCATTCTTAGAAGCCCTCGAAAGATTATGACTGCCGATTGAATCATAGAGCACTCGAACTTCAACGCCTTCTTTCGCTTTTTCAACGAGGAGCTCAATGATCGATTTTCCTAACTCATCAGAACGGAAAGTGTAGTATTCCATATGAATGTACGTTTTTGCTTTTTTAATTTCTTCTTTAATAGCAGGAAATGTATCACTTCCGTTTAAAAGAAGCTTCGTTTGGGATCGCATGCTGATAGGACTAGACACCATCGTAGCAATAAGGTTTGAAAAGTTTTGGTTCCGCTCATTCAAGTCATGCCAGCGCTCTGATGCAGAGAAATTAACATACTTCTGAAAAAACTCGAGGCCGTTTGTACGTTTCTCTTTAAACAAGTGCCCCTTTACCTCTAACTGACCTGAGAAGAGGAAGAACACATACCCTATAATGGGAAAGAAAATCAGCACGTACATCCACAACAACGTTTTATAAGGTGACCTTTGTTCAAGCATGAGGACGAAGAGAATAGAAAATAAGATCACAAGATAGATTGTTCCAAAAACCCACTTCCATAGGGTGGGGATCGATGTGAACAACACGCTATAAAGGCTTGTTGTCATCAGAATAAAGAAAATGATTTGTCTAATTTGTTTCATAAGTAGCCCACCTAATAAGTTGTTTTGCAGTACAAAAAAAGTAAGGGCTGCGCCCTTACTCCGCTCTCGATTTTCTCTTAACGCGGTAGCGGCCCCACATGTCGATCAGTCGATCGCCTAGTTCGATCAACCTTTCATCTGATGTATCTTTTTGTGGGTTTGGTGTGTTCTTAATCGATGTGAAAAGTTTTTTGAATGGTTCAGGAGTTGCTTTCGCTTCTCCGATCACGCCTTGAATCGTTTCTTTTTTCGATTGAATGTTCTCTGTTATTTGATTCGATGTGTTTGTTAAGTTCGTTGTTTCTTCGTTGATCTTATCTACTTTTTCTTGCAGTCTTGCTGCAGTGGCAGAAAAATCGTTCAGTGAACCTTTTGTTTCTTTAGAGGTTTTTACTGCAACGATGCCGAGATAAATGAGTGAAAGGACAACTAGTGCAATACTTACATACACGATGATCAAGGTCATACCTCCAGTCTTAGTCTTATACGTTTTAATGTACCCTGTGCTGGAATGATCCAAACAGTCTATATCTACAGTCTAAACCAACTGTGTGAGAAGTTATAGCGATTATTGTAAAATGGTGGTAAGAAATAGAAGGGAGAGGTTTTTGTGAATCGATACTCGATGGATGAGTTCGTAAAATCAACAGAGCAAAAGGATAAAGGTGAAGGTTTTTTTGAACTTGAAACTGAAAGAATGTTGGAAGTGAACTTAAACGGTAAAGTATGGGCAAAATCCGGATCTATGATCACGTATAATGGGGAAATAAAATTCGAACGTGAAGGAATTTTAGAACATGGGTTAGGTAAAATGTTCAAAAAAGCATTCACAGGTGAAGGTGCTTCTCTTATGAAAGCTGAAGGAAGAGGGAAGCTATACTTAGCTGATTCTGGGAAAAAGATTTCAATCATTCATTTAGGTCATGGTGAGTCGATCAGCGTAAACGGCAATGATCTTCTTTCATTTGAAGAACGAATCGATTGGGATATTCGAATGATGAAGCGGATTACTGGGATGATGGCTGGTGGTTTATTTAATGTAACATGTAATGGACCTGGTATGATTGCTGTAACGAGTCATTATGAGCCGCTCACGATTCGAGTAACACCAGATAAACCAGTTATTACTGATCCAAACGCAACGGTAGCATGGTCTGGTAATTTAAACCCAGATTTTCAAACTGATGTGTCTCTGAAGTCCTTTTTTGGAAGAGGCAGTGGAGAGTCGATCCAGATGAAATTCGAAGGAGAAGGGTTTGTGGTGGTCCAGCCTTTCGAAGAAGTATACATGCAAAACAACCAGGGATAAAGAGGGGATAAAAAACTTTTTTCATAGGAAGATCCTATTAAAATAGCGAAACCTATCATTTTATGCAGAACGAAGGAAAATATTCCTATTGAATTTATCTGATTTTTCATTATAATCATACAAAAGGGTTCTCTAAAGGAGAGTGCATGTATGATTCGATTAGAAAAAGGCAACCTTCTTAAAAGTGATTGTACTGTTATTGCTCACCAATGTGATTGCTTCAATGCATTAGATGTCGGTATTGCAAAATCAGTGAAAGAAACGTACCCTGAAGCAGCTAAAGCAGACGAAAACTTTCCATTTCCACCAAAAAAGAAGCTAGGTAAATGTTCGTTTGCTTTGAGTCATGATAATAAGAGAATTATTGCTAATCTATACGGTCAATATAAACCAGCCGGTCTTCAAACCAACTACCCAGCCTGGTTGAAATCTTTTGAGAGTATGATTAAAGAATTAAAGCCCTTTGAAGAAAAAGGTTTTAAAATAAAAATCGGTTGTGGAATCGATAAAGACGATTTGATCAACGTAAAGAAATCACTAGAAAAGCTTTCTAAGAAATACGAAAGACCGATCCATGTGTACTACTCTTAATCGCTAAGCCCCCAAGTTTGGGGGCTTTTTTTGTGTGAAGAAAACAGAGCAGGTTGGTAAGAATGGCTTATATTTGTAAAATAACCCCATTATTTGGTTTTGAAAAAATTTACCGTGGAATACCACAACTGTAGCAAAAAAAGAAAAAAGTATCTCAAAGGAGGAAGAGAAAATGGCAAATAACAATGAAAAGATGAGCAGAGAAGAAGCTGGTCGAAAAGGTGGAAACAAAACCGCGAGAGAACATAACAAAGAGTTTTACCAAGATATCGGCCAAAAAGGTGGAGAAACAACTGCAAATGAACATGACAAAGAATTCTATCAAGAAATAGGAGAAAAAGGTGGAAACAAAACAGCAAGAGAACACGATAAGGAATTCTACGAAGAGATCGGCGAAAAGGGCGGAAACAAAACTGCACGTGAACACGATAAAGAGTTTTATCAGGAGATAGGAGAAAAAGGCGGAGAGCAAACGTCTAAGAATCATGATAAAGAGTTCTATAAGGAAATAGGAAAAAAAGGTGGAAATCAGAACAAATAAAAAAAGAGCGGTTTGGGCCCGCTCTCTCTAAATGATACTTCACATAGAGTGTACCAAATTTATGAAAAACAGTAAAATACGTAAATTGAGTGAGATATAAACACACATTCTAAAGGAGGATTTTCAAATGGCTGATAATAACAATAATAAAATGAGTAGGGAAGAAGCAGGACGTAAAGGCGGAAATAAGACTGCGAGGGAGCACGACAAAGAATTCTACGAAGAAATTGGTGAAAAAGGCGGAAACAAAACAGCTCGTGAGCATGATAAAGAGTTTTATCAAGAAATAGGAGAAAAAGGCGGAGAGCAAACATCTAAGAATCATGACAAAGAATTTTACGAAGAGATTGGGAAAAAAGGCGGTAAAAATAGCGGAAACGGCAGTAACAATAATTGATCGGTACGAAGAGCGGAGAAGCCTCCGCTCTTTTTTTTATGGGCTTAAACAAAATTAAAACCCCTTCGTTTGAAAGGGGCTAGAGTAGTTATTAAAATTTACGCTCTTCCTCGACTTCATGCTGATCATTCAAGATCAATACTTTACTAGGAGTATCTTCCTTTGCAAGTTCCTCTGCCTTCTCAACAGCATCTGAACGCATTTTATATAAATCTGTAGGTGCAATATCTTCCACCTTAACATACCAGCCTGTTACATCTTTGTTTGGTGCTACTGTGAATTCTTTCATGATTTTGTTCCTCCTTTAGTTGGTGTATATGTACTTCTTTCCCAACAAGATGGAAGCTAAAACCTGCCTAAAACGATTCAGAAAAAATAAAAAACCAGCGGTTCGCTGGTTTATTGAGGTCTTGTTGTGATATAGAAACCGACGATAAAAGCGATAGGTACAGCCCACACCATAAATGCAAGCGCCCATACAGTAAAACGGTTCCATTCTTTTCCTTTTGCAGTCAAGGCACACCCTCCACATTCTAAGTTTACTTCCATTATAACATGGACATACCTAAATTATGTGGAAACATTAAAATTAGTCGAATGTTAGGTGATCATTCGAAACGTCAGCGGGTACCGATAATCTTCGCCCTGATTCGATTTTACTGAAGCGATGATAATAAAAACAAGTTGGACGATAAAAACTGCAGGTAGAAGGATGAATCCGATTAAGACGAGCGTGAGTATTCCTGCGATGATGCCGTAGATGGTCATGCAAATTTGGAAATTCAATGCTTCTTTTGCTTGCTCATTAATAAAAGGATGAACATCCTTCTTTAGTGACCAAATGATTAATGGAGCAATGATGTTACCAAACGGAATTAAATAGCCTGATAGTGCAGAAAGATGCGCAAACATAGCCCATGAACGCGTTTCGTCATCGGGGGTTTGAATGTTCTTTTCTTCCATGGAGTACCTCCTTCATAACCGTCTATATACAAGGTATTATGAAGGCTTCTTAGATATTCTTTGCGATTTGTTCCCAACGAAAAAAAGGAACCTGTCGCTGGCTCCTTCTAGTTGGAATTATAAGTAATCACGTATTGTGCTCTCTCTGTCGTTATTTTTAGCTCATTTGCTGAACGATCGATTTCTTTTAAATCTTCTAATTGTACTTCATAGTTAGCGTCTGGAAGGGAAACGGGATTTTTTTCAGATATGATCTTACCTTTTCCCTCTAGTTGTAGGAGGGAAGAAGGCGTGTAATTATCGATCGTTTCCTCTCTGTGAAACAAAGAAATGCGATCTAATACCATGATTACCTTATCCAAGTCTTCATTCTCTTGTTTTTGAATGATAAGATGTCCGCCAACCCAATCGTTTAAGGTTTCTTGTATACGAGTTACCATTTCGGTAGTTTCCATATTTTTCACCTCAATATAAACTTCCCCGAATTTAAGATGCATAAACAAGGGTTTAAAAGGTTTAAGTCTAGAATGATATAATGAGCTAATAATGAGATACAAAGGATGAGTCGTTATGAGAACTATTTCGATAGATGAATGTTTCGATAGAAAATTACCGATCATAGATGTTCGAACCCCAGCCGAATTCGAGCAGTTCCACATTCCAGGAGCAGTTAACATGCCGATTTTTTCAAACGAAGAAAGAGAGTTAGTTGGAACAACTTACAAACAACAAGGCACAGAAGCAGCGAAGGATTTAGGGATCTCGCTTGTGTCTCCATCTCTTCCTGATTTTTATCAGAAGGCAAAAGTTCTATCAAAAGGACAGGAGTTTGTCGTTTACTGTTGGAGAGGTGGTATGAGGAGTAGAAGCCTTGCTGTGATTTTTGAGATGATGGGGCTGCCATGTCGTCAACTTGTTGGTGGCATTCGGTCATATCGTCAAAATGTCATGAGAATACTTGAAAGCCATGCTAAAAAAAACGTATCTTTTCTTATAGTGGAAGGGTTTACTGGGACATCTAAGACAGACATTTTACATTATTTAAAAAACAAAGGCTACCCAGTCATTGATCTTGAAGGCTTAGCTGCACATAAAGGATCAGTTTTCGGAAGAGTGAATTTACCAGAAAGAAGTCAAAAGGAGTTTGAAGCGAAGCTTTCTCATCGGTTAAATGAAATAGGGGAGACAGATTATTATGTAATTGAGTCTGAAAGTAAGCGACTTGGGAACATTATCGTTCCGGACTTTATCTTTGAGGGCAAACAAAAAGGGACGCGCATACATGTTCACGCCCCGCTTTCTTATCGAATAAAAACCATTTTAGATACATATCATCCCGAACAGAATAGAGAGAAAATAGTAAAGGGCATCCAAAGAATCGAGAAACGTCTGCCAGATAATGAACGACGTTATATATCCCTCGCACTTGAGGAAGAGAATTATGAAGCAGTCGTCGAAAGCCTTCTGGTGAATTATTACGATCCTAGGTACACCTACAAGGCGACAGAGAATGTGGGTGAGGTTATAAAAGTTCACTATGAGTCTCTTGATGAAGGATGCCAACTTGTCCAGAATGAAGTGGAGCGTCTAGTGTCTAAGCTTCGATTAGAAGGCGAGAAAGTTTCGCTTTAATTGATTTTCTCTGCTCTTTACCCGGTTCATTATTGTATTGTTCAATTAAATCATCGATCCGTTTGAAGTACAGGTGGCTGATCCACGCTACATAGTTCTTGTAGATAGAAGAGGTTAGGAATTTCACTAGCATGTTATCTTCTGGACCAAAATAATACGTTTTATCATCGAAAAAAGTAGAAAATCGACTGAACGAAAGCTTTGTATAAGAGTTGTCCAAATCATAGCGGAATTTATTCAACACATCAGGAATTAAACGAATGGCAAAGACATCATCGTTATCAAACATTTCTTTAGGAGTAGGTAGGATAAGGTACGGGTAATCACAGTCATCCAGGGCAATGAAGAAATCATTAGGTGATTCATGACAGGTAGGCACGCGCTTGACGGTCGTTTCAACTATCAATTGATAGACTGAATCATTCATTGGTATTCCTCCCTTTATAATCTATCACCATTGTTGCCAGACTAGTAAACTTGTATACCCTTTGTCGAAAAGTAGTTTAATACAATCTATTATCCAACCCTCAAAAAAATTCCTTTATTTCAAATATTACATTTTTTTAGCCGCGATACAATTATCGCGGCTTTGTTTATAAGAACAGATTAGAAAATGCATAACACTTGAAAGTCAAAGATAGTCAGATTATAATATGGTTACAAGGTCAAATATAGTCAAAGTCAAAACAAAATACATTGACCTTAACAAATACAAGTAACGCACTATTATATAACGATCTTATAAATTTTAAAGGAGGCCATCATATGCTTTGTGAAAAATGTAATCAGAATCCTGCAACAGTTCAGTTGAATGTTCAGATCAATCATTCTAAAAAACGTGTTCATCTGTGCAACTCTTGCTATGCAAATGTGATGAATGGTCAGACAACACCGTCATCAAAAGGTCAATTTGATGATTTCTTTCAATCATTTATGAATCAATCAGGTCATACTCAATCTACTGAGCAAACCGACGCTGGTAACGGTGGATTACTAGATGATTTAGGAAAGAATTTAACAGATGCTGCAAAAGCAGGATTGATCGACCCAGTTATCGGAAGAGATCAAGAGGTAGCACGGGTCATCGAAACACTAAATCGTCGAAACAAAAACAACCCTGTCCTGATTGGTGAACCAGGTGTAGGGAAAACAGCGATCGCCGAAGGACTAGCACTTCGTATTTCTGAAGGAAACGTTCCTTCGAAATTACAAAACAAAGAGATCTATTTGTTAGATGTTGCATCTCTCGTATCTAACACAGGAATCCGTGGTCAGTTCGAAGAGAGAATGAAACAGTTGATTTCAGAACTGCAAGCAAGAAAGAATGTCATTCTCTTTATCGATGAAATTCATCTTATCGTTGGAGCAGGCTCAGCCGAAGGATCGATGGATGCAGGAAACATTCTGAAACCTGCGCTCGCTAGAGGTGAGCTTCAATTAATCGGTGCTACTACTTTGAAAGAATATCGTCAAATTGAAAAAGATGCAGCTCTTGAACGACGTTTTCAGCCAGTTATGGTTAACGAGCCATCGATTGAAGAAGCGGTTCAAATTCTAGAAGGTCTAAAACCGAGGTACGAAGATTATCATGAGGTGGCGTTTTCTGATGAAGCAATAAAAGCTTGTGTCACATTATCTAATCGTTACATTCAAGACCGTTTCTTACCAGATAAAGCGATCGACTTAATGGATGAAGCTGGTGCAAAAAGAAACTTAACGATTACAACTTCTAATCATGATGAAATACAAAAGAGGCTCGAACAAATTGCAGTAGAAAAGAAGAAGGCGACGGATGAAGAGAATTATGAAGTAGCTGCAAAGCTCCGTGATGAAGAATTAAAGCTTGAAAAGAAACTAGAAGAATCATTAAGTGTGAATGATCAAGCGGAAGCTCTTGTAAACTTAGAAGATATTCAACAAATCATCGAGAGTAAAACAGGTATACCTGTACAAAAACTCCAAGAAGATGAACAGATGAAGATGAAGAATCTTGCTGAACAGCTGAATGCTAAAGTTATTGGACAAGAGGACGCTGTTCATAAGGTTGCAAAAGCAATTCGAAGAAGTCGCGCAGGTCTGAAGCGTAAGAACAGACCGATCGGTTCATTTCTATTCGTAGGGCCTACTGGTGTCGGTAAAACAGAATTATCTAAATCTCTAGCTGAAGAGTTATTTGGAGATCGAGATGCGATGGTTCGACTCGATATGAGTGAATACATGGAAAAACACTCCGTCTCTAAATTGATCGGCTCACCACCAGGATATGTAGGTCATGATGAGGCAGGGCAACTGACAGAACGTGTACGCCGCAAGCCTTATAGCATTCTATTGATCGATGAAGTTGAAAAAGCACATCCAGATGTTCAAAATATGTTCCTACAAATCTTAGACGATGGTCGATTGACGGATAGCCAAGGAAGAACAGTGAGCTTTAAAGATACCGTGATCATCATGACGAGCAACGCAGGAAGTACAGAACGCCGTATTACAGTAGGGTTTGAATCCGCCGATAGCTATACCGATGTGATGGAAAGCCTAGGCTCTTACTTTAGACCAGAATTTCTCAATCGCTTCGATTCGATCGTATCCTTTAAGTCACTTGAGAAAGAAAGTCTTGTATCGATCGTTGACTTGATGATCGATGAGTTAAAAGGAAGTCTAACTGAGCAGCAAATTACCCTCGAGATCACAGAGGAAGCTAAATCGAAGCTAGCAGAGCTTGGATACAATCCACAGTTCGGTGCTCGCCCATTACGAAGAGTAATCGAAGAACACGTTGAAGATGGAATAGCTGATCTACTTGTTGACGAAGGCAATGTAACGTCAGTAAAAGTAGAGGTAATTGAAGATAAAATCGCT
Source organism: Anaerobacillus sp. ABA4_114 (assembly GCF_056159065.1). Classification (NCBI taxonomy): domain Bacteria; kingdom Bacillati; phylum Bacillota; class Bacilli; order Caryophanales; family Bacillaceae; genus Anaerobacillus; species Anaerobacillus sp. ABA4_114. Next base: position 3,621,844 of record NZ_JBSWUM010000001.1, on the reverse strand, counting down.
GTGAAAAATGCTTCGTAAGCTATATTTTTAGATAGCCACTCAATTGGGTGGCTTTCAGTTTGTTGAAAAAAATCTTAAGAATTTGCTAACAAAATAGTGGTGATTTCCGGACGCTCGCTTTCCGCGGGGCGGGCGGTGAGCTTCCTCGTCGCTAACGCTCCTGTGGGATCTCCCCTGTCCCGCATGTCCCGCAGGAGTCGAGCATCCTTCCGCTCCAATCTGCGTTATTACGATGAATTAAAATAAATCACTTCAAAATGATGAGCTGAAACGTTTGTTATCATCATAGATCGGAAAGTATAACTTTGATTGATTGTATTCAAGCTCCTACGGCATAGGGAGCATATCATCTAGGTTTATCAAAGAAAGCTACACAATAGTGTGGCTTTCTTTTTTGTTAGAAAATAGAAAATATAGGGAATAGAAAAGCTAGCTGGTTTTCTGATTTTCGACTAGTCGAATTAACTCGAATAACAGAGAATGCCGACTTCTTTTGTCGTAATTTGGCTAAAAGTCAGAATATTAGTTAAAAAGTCATCGCATATCTGCTACGTTAGAGAGGGAAGCTCAGGAAGATTTCTCTACTATACGAAAAAAAGGAGCGAAAACGAATGGAACTGGATCAATTAGAAATGAACCAGACGTTGGAAGAAAGTCAGCCAGAAGGAAAAACTATTCCATATTTAACTGCTTTAATTGGATGGAGTCTTCCAGCAATTGAGGCCTGTGATAAATTGAAACGGCCTTTTGTAGTAGTAGGACCACCTGATTTCAAAGACTACGCTGAAAAACATAATATCACATTTGTAGGGTGGGAGTTTGATCGTTTGAATGAAGGGTCAGACAAGCTTTATAAGCAGCTGAAAGCACTTGGTGCAGAAGTTGCAGTTCCACTATATGAAGAATGTGTAGAATGGGCAGGAGCTCTAAACGCCAGATTCCGTCAAGAACCAAGACTCTTTAATCGTTCACTTCTATTGAGAGATAAGGGGATGATGAAGAGGAAGGCTCAGATTGCAGGAATTAAAGTGGGTGTCTTTGAAGAGGCAAGAGACAAAGATGATGTCAAACGCTTCCTGAAACGAGTTAATGAAGCACTCCTTAAAGTAGATGGAGATAAATACGATCCAATTCACTGTAAACCTCTCGATAAGGCAGGTTCTGTTGGTCACCGTGCCATCGATAATCCAGCCGATATCGAAGCTCTAACAGACAATGATTTTCCACTTTTGATGGAAAGTCATCTTGATGGACAAGAGTTTTCATGTGAAGTTTTTGTTCACAAAGGACAAATTCAATTCTTGAACATCACTGAATATGTGAAGTTAGGTTATTCAAACTTTGTTCCGCCTTCTCCAACTCTTGAATCGAAAAGACCAGTTATCCGTCAAGCGATCGAGCAACTGATCGAAGCATTTGAGATTGAGAACGGGGTTATTCATCCTGAATATTTCATCATGCCTGACGGAACGTTGCACTTCGGGGAAGTAGCTGCACGTGTTCCAGGAGGTCATATTTTCGACTTAATTGAACGCGCTTACGGATTTAGTGCATATGAAGCACAAATTCTTTGTAGTGACCCGAACACGACAGAAGAAGAGCTAAGAAAATTCTTCCCAGCTGAAGATGAAGCTAATGGATATGCAGGCTGCCTTATGGTACACCCGCACGTCACTTACATTGAAGAACTAACGATTCCAGATGAGCTTGAAGAGCATCCTTTCTTCGAAAAGCATGACATGTTCACTCCACCGCAAGGTAAAGTGGCAGAGCGAGTAGGCTTTGGTAACCACTATGGAACGATTTTCTTCTTCGGTGATGATAGTGCCGAGATGAGACGCCTACTAGAATACTATGAAAAGTACGATTTTTATTTGTAGAATATTCTTTATCATAAAGGAGAATTAAGCATGCCATCTGAAGTAACAGAAGGAAAGATTGCAAGGTTTTCCCAGTCATTGACTAAGCTCAGCGAGGCACCAACATACGCAAAATCGAGATATCAGACGGATGTTTATCAAGAAGCAAACCGTCTCCTAGAAACAGAAGAAGGTCTCGAAATCCTATTTAAATATGCAGATCGTTTTGATGAAGCAGGTGTTTTCCAAGACGGTCCTTGGGAAGATCCATCGAAGCTTCAGCCTCCGCTAGTCGCAGGTTCGCTGCAAGCGAAGGGGCTTCCTTATGTCATTGAGATGCTTAGTAACTTACGTATGCTAGCTATTGCTGAAGGCATGGAGGAGCATCCTACTGTTTCTAAAGAAATGGCGATGGATTTCTTAAATGAGGTCATGGCGCTCAATTTGGATTTGCTTTTCCCTCAAGCTACAGAGGCTTCTCGAATCGAGAAAAAAGAGAATGCCGATGAGGCTCAGCGTTTGTTCCAGTTTATCTCTCGATACCTTTCATCGAGTGCGCTTTCTGAAACGCTGATCCATGAAATCAAACGTTTGACTGCACAGCGGCCGATAATGGTCAAAAGAACGGTTTCCATCATCAAAATGGCGAAAGAAATGCTTAAATCAAATGAGAATGATACGCAGAAAGAGGTTCTTCAGCAATATGTCGCCTCTATTGAAGGACCGTCTAACTTAAGTCATTTATATTCACAGCCTAATGAATATCGGAAGCAATTGATGAACCTTTCCGTTGAAGAGCTTCAACGGGAAAGTGAAATTTTAGGTCGATCGATGCGAAATACTGGCCTTTGCTCTCCTCATCATAGTGTGCTTGCACGCTTGTTAAGCAGGAAGTCACCGGAGCTTCTCCCTGCCCTTTTACAACTGAGTGGTAAAGGAAAAGCGAATTTCGAAGAGCACGAAGAACTCGTTCATCAGCTTATAAAAGTCGCTCTATTCCCGACAACATGTCAATCTGTGTACGGACTAGCGTTGCTCTTAGAAAGAGGCGTACTATCAGCATCACCCGTTATCCCAGGGTTAAGAAGACTGATTGAGCTTGATATCCGCCCAGAAGTTCGAAACGCATTGTTCAAAGCGAACGAAGGTGAAGGGCTAACGGCGAACAGTATCCTCCTTGCTGGCGTCATAAGTGTACTAGGACAACCGCTCGGAGTAGGTCAAGGATTGAACCCAACCTGTCAGGCTGCAAGGGGGATCAGCTTGTGGGCACAGCATGCTCCAGGTTATTTATTAGAAATCATCCCTCGAGCTGCACGTGACGGTGAAATCGATATGGTGTTTGAAGGTGTTAACATTTACTCTAAAGATCTTCAGGGAGGATTAGCACCTGAACTACATCCTGAACTTGATCCTGTTTCAATCGTTTTAGTTCCTCACCTCGATCGTATTTATAGTGAGATGATGACGAGGGTAGCTCTAAGAGGAGAAGATGGACATCGCTGGGTAAATCCAGCTTTTTATGGAAACTGGGTACAAAAAGGATTCAGCACTGTTATTGAACCGATTACTGGAAACATCGCAGACTATCCTGGTTTTGTGAGACTGTTTTATGCAACTCACCATCCGGAATACAACGATGAATATGAGTTGATCTATCCGAACCCTGTCGGTATATTCATCACGAACGTTCATGGAAAGATGCTTGGTTTCCACGCGGTATCGATTCAAAGAATTGCGAAATGTCCTAAAGGTAACTACCGTGTTTATTTCTATAACCCGAATAACGACGGCTCTCAGAACTGGGGGCAAGGAATTGTTAGTACGGTTATGGGTAACGGTGAGTACTTTGGCGAAAGCTCGCTTCCTTTTGATGAATTCACTTCTCGTCTCTATGCGTTTCACTACAACCCATACGAACAGGGCGATTCGTATGCAGTTGAACAAGACAGTGTAGCAAAAGTGAAAACCCTTGCAAAAGAAAGCTGGGGGAAAGAATACAAATGGATTAGTGGCTAAGTATAAAAGTGTCAGGGACTATCCCCTGATGCTTTTTACTTTTTAACTACGGCGGTAAGGTTTACGAATTCGAAAACACCGGGAATAAATAGTACCATTGGATAGAAGAGACGAAATGACTATAGGAAGGGGAAGTTACATATGCAAGGTTATGTGCACGGTGGAGTCAAAGGAAAAGAAGGGCTAGTATACAAAGATAACTTAGAAGAACCTCGACCTGGAAAAGGTGAGGTGAAAATCCGATTACGAGCAGCGGGATTAAATCATAGAGATTTGTCTGTTCCTACGCGACGATCAAACGGAGATCCTGACGTCATCTTAGGCTCAGATGGTGCGGGAATCATCAGTGAAGTAGGTGAAGGCGTCCAATCAGTAAAAGTAGGCGATGAGGTGCTCATTAATCCAGGGATCGGTTGGAAAGAAAATGCTGCAGCACCGCCCGAAGGCTTTCAAATTGTTGGTTTTCCTGGAGATGGTACTTTTGCAGAAAGTATCGTACTTCCTGAAGAAAATGCTATTCAAAAGCCTTCTTCTCTTTCGTTTGAGGTAGCTGCTTCTTATGGCATCGCAGCACTAACAGCTTATCGTGCTTTATTCACAAGAGGACAGTTAAAAAGTGATCAAACGGTGTTTATTCCAGGAATCGGTGGCGGTGTTGCGACATTTTTACTCCAATTTGCTAAAGCGATTGGCGCTAGGGTAATCGTTAGTTCAAGAAGTGAGGAAAAGCGCAAAAAAGCCCTCGATCTTGGAGCGGATCTCGCTCTTTCAAATGAAGATGACTGGACGAACGTTGCTAAAGAAGAAAAGGTCGATCTTGTAATCGAAAGTGTAGGAGCAGCGACGATCAACCGATCGTTAGATCTCTTACGGAGTGGAGGTACTTTGGTCATTTTTGGCTCATCAACAGGTGATACAGCTGAAATTAACTTAAGAGCCTTCTTCTACGGACAATACAATTTTCTTGGTTCGACGATGGGGAGTGCAGATGAATTTAGCGCTATGCTGGATTTTGTAACGAATCATTCCATTGAACCGATCATCGACGCGTCCTATGAATTGGGGCAGATTGAGAACGCGTTCAATCATTTAGCTGAGGCCAAACAGTTCGGAAAAATCGTAATTACCATGTAGCTTAAATGTTGGGTGAGGTATGTTTCGAACAGTTCAGGTCATGATAACTAATGATGGAGGTGGATATCATGGCGGAAAACAGGGATAGATCAAAACAGGATATCAAGATGAATACCTCATTGAACCCAGATATGGTTTTTGACAGTATTTCCGGTGATTCACTCAATCAACGGTTTACTTCCGAGCAAGCAAAAGAGCTCATGTCCAGAAATGACTTGGATGTTAAAAGTAAGCAATAAGCTTAAGGTAAACCATAAAAGAAAAGGAAGCCCTCGGCTTCCTTTTCGTCTTTTTGTAGTTATTTTAATAGTAATATGGATATCCGTATGGAGGATAGCCGTAATAAGGGTAGTAAGGATACGGGCGATAATAAGGAATTAGACTAAGTGCTGCAATGCCTGCGAGTGGAAAATAGTATCTTCCATAACGTCTGTAACGACGTCCGTACTGACGCTCTGTTTCTTCTTCTCCAACTTCTTGAGGAAGTAGTAATGAAACATGCTCACTGTCTGAGTCCATTATAATACCTTCATACTCCATACCATCAGTCATTCGAACGTTTGCATGATAATTGTTGTACTTCTTACATAGCTTTTTCATGTCCCCTGAAAGTTCTTTTAAATCTCCTTGCACTTGCTGTTTCTGTCCTTGCATGGCGCCTTGAACTTGCTGATTCGGCATATTTGGCCCTTGCATAGCACCCTGAACTTGCTGGTTCGGCATATTTGGCCCTTGCATAGCACCTTGAACTTGCTGATTCGGCATATTTGGCCCGTGCATCATTCCTTGAACTTGCTGGTTCGGCATATTTGGTCCGTGCATGGCACCTTGAACTTGCTGGTTCGGCATATTTGGTCCGTGCATGGCACCCTGAACTTGCTGATTCGGCATATTTGGTCCGTGCATGGCACCCTGAACTTGTTGATTTGGCATATTCGATCCGTGCATAGCGCCCTGAACTTGCTGATTAGGACCATTCATAGCGCCTTGTACTTGGTTATGCATGTTAGCACCCTGAACTTGTTGGTTCCCGTAGGGGTTGTTGTACATGTTCATAAGCGAACTCCTCCTTTACACAACACAGGATATTCACCCAGTTCCTAAACAGTTACAACAAAATGAGGGGTGAAAAGCCCAATTATTACATGTAAGAAGCACTCCTCCTTGATATTTCCATAAAGAAACTATACGATAAGTTCAAATGACCTTATAAGGTAGGGTGTACGATGAAAGGCTATTATTTAACTAGAATGGAAATGGGAAAGATCTTACAATGTATCAAGAATCAAGAAAGTCCATATGACATTTTGATGAAAGCTTGGGAGCGTACCGGAGGAGAAGGGAGATTTGAAGAAAACAATAATCTGCCTACTGTCTTTCAAAAGCTCTTAAAAGCTGAAGAAAGAGCGATCGGATTGTCTATCAATGAAATAGTGAGTCTCGGTAATCAAATTGAATATGCAAGCTTTCGTTCCACTGCCGTACAAAATTGGGTGAAAAGAGATATTAAAGATTGGATTGGCCCTCCGCAGCATGGGAAAAAGTATTCGATTGAACAGGCAGCGATTTTATTCATTGTAGAAGATTTAAAGAACACTCATGACTTTGAAAGCATTCGACTCTTATTAAGATTTGCTTTCAACAACCCTGCAGATCGAAACGATGATTTGATCAACCCTCTTGTTTTTTATCATGCGTATGCATGTCTATTTGAAGAAGTTCATTCAGAGAATAATCTTTCAGTTGTAAAAGAAAAGGCACAGGAACTTTGTTCAAAGAGTCGGTTAACGTTTGTGGAGAGTGAAGCAATGGAAAGTCTGCTTATCTCTTCATCACTATCTGTTGAAGCTGCATACTTTCAAACGTTGTCAAAACAATACCTAGAGAAGGCCTTGCGTTGATAAAGAAAAAACCAGCTGGTATGCCAGCTGGTTTGAATTATTCTACCGTAAAATCAATGGTCTTCTTGAAATCTTCTTCGTTTTCAACTGCAAGCCAGATTTCTAACGTATATGAGCCTTTGGCAAGTGAATCGAGCGTGATTGTATATTCAAGAGTATCAGCCTGTTTCACTTCTTTCTTTTCAACTTGTTTGATGAAGCTTTTGTTGGCAGAATAGGTTACAAGAACTTCCCCTTCTTCATTATAAAGTTTGTAATCATATTTCTGACTCGAAGGAAAAACGACGGTTTGAACCTTTTCAGTTTGGTTTTGAACTTTGTAAGTAAAGGTTGCTTGCCCGTTACTAATCGAATCTAAAGTGAGGGAAGGTTCCATTGACCCAGCAACAATGCCAGAGGAGCCAGTTGCCCCAGTGTTAACCTCTTCGGCCTTTCCATTTCCGTTGTTTGTTGAATTCATTGACTCATTCCCTTCTCCGCATCCAGTTAACGTAAGTAATGCGATACTGCCGATAGCCAAGTATTTAAGCATATAATCACCCTTTTCTTAATTGGACGACTCAAGTGAAGAAAAGGTTACACGATTATTAGAAAATTTCATCAAAAGCAGGTAATCCTTATTTTTAGGGGTATATAATAAATGTGACGGAAGAATAAAAGGAGTTCGATAGAATGCAGCTATGGCATAAGATAAACGCTAACGTTGGAGGGAGAAAAGGTGAAGTACTCGGTAACGAAAACTTCTATAAATTTGCCGTGCTTCTTCCCCTGATCAAGGTGAAGGATGAACTCCATGTATTGTTCGAAGTGAGGGCTCATACACTGCGCAGACAGCCTGGTGAGGTATGTTTTCCGGGTGGAAAAGTCGATCGAACCGATGATAGCCCCTTGAAAGCAGCTACGAGAGAAACGTGTGAAGAACTGGGGGTATCAGAAAATGATCTTCAAGTCATTGGCGAGCTCGATTACCTTGTGTCGTCGTTTCAATCCATCGTCTACCCGTTTCTGGGAGTTATTAATAAAGATACGACGTTGTCTCATAATCCTGAGGAGGTAGAGGAGGTATTTACAGTACCTTTAAGCTATTTTATATCGAATCCTCCTGAACGCCACGATATCAAAATACATGTAAAGCCTGACGAGAGTTTTCCATTTCATCTTATACCAAATGGTGAGGAATATAACTGGTCGTCTTCTGTATTACCTGAGTTCTTTTATTATTATAAGGATTATGTGATTTGGGGGATGACTGCAAGAATTCTATACCACTTCGTTCAACTTATAAGTGAACAGTAGGATGAGAGACGTATTGCCAGTTTCTTAAATAATAGGTAAACTAGAAAAGGTCGATTCATGTCGTATTTTCTAGTTTTTTTGTGTTTGCAATTCTTTTATATTGGCTGAAATAGACAAAAAGCCTTCAAACCCCACGAAAGAATTAGATGGATGAAATACGTACATATATAGAAAATGCAAAAAACAGTTAGTAGGGGGATAATAATGCTTTTGATCATTTTTCTATTGCTTGCCGGTTCACTAGGGTTCTTTATTTACTCATATTTCGTAAACGATTATGCGAAAGAAGTTAAAGGACAAGTAGATGATGTATACATTAACTTAATGAGAGAGTTAAAAGTTGTAAAACAACGTACGGAACTTCTCGAACGCCAAGCAAAAACTGCAAATGGTGGTAGCAATGAGTAAGCAAGAAGCAAAGGGAATTGCGGCTGGTCTTTTGGTTGCTGCTCTTCTTCTCGGAGCCTATTATTTAATGTTTTCAAGTGCATGGGCTGAAGAGAGTAAGAAATCAACGGACGAGTTGATTGAAGAGCAATTGAAGGAAAAGAACATGGTGATGGTAAAGAAAGAAGAGTACGAATCATTGCAGGCTTCACAAAAAGAGTTAGAATCCATCAATGCTAAAGATACTTCAAAAGAAACCTCCAAAGATAAAGAGGTAAAAGAAGAAGAGGAAAAAGAGGAAAAAGAGGAAAAACCTAAAAAGATTACGTTTGTTATCAAAGAGGGCATGACGAGTCAAGAAGTAGCTCAAAGTCTCGAAGATCAAAAACTCGTGGAAAGTGCTGATGAATTTATTAAGGTATTAAGAGATAAAGGCAAGGAAACTGCAATTCAACCACGTGAATTCGAGCTTACTACAGAGATGACACCAGCTCAGATTATTGCTGAAATAGCAAGATAACATATCGTAAGTTTAAGAGCTTGGAATGGCATGTGCCTCAAGCTCTTTTTTTATTTGGTAAAGAAGCTGCCGTGTAAAGAAAAACGCATCTGGATTAACAGATGCGTTTTTTGATGATTATTGATCGAGAGAGAGGGCATTTGGCGACTGAGGGATTGGAATCGCTTCATAGAGAGAATAAGGACCAATCCTGTCAAACCCTGTATTAAAGAAGCTGACCTTGCTATAGCCGAATTGTGATGCCGTAAGCATGATCGCTTCAAGTGTTTCCATCGCTTCTTCTTGAGAATCAAATGTGCTATCTTCTGTGAATGTGATCGCAGCTACATCGTCTCTTTTTTCAACTGAATCGATCGACACACTTTCTGGAATCGAAGGCGCATATGCGTTGTTTTCGCTATCGCCGTTCTTCATAAGGGAGAGAACACTCTGCAAATCATTCGCGTTGTCACCATATAATGGTGAACCTTTTACAAGGTATCGATCGCCCGTACTCGCTTCAAATAGAAAGAATGGTGCAGTAGTTTCGTCTTCAATACTTTGCTCTGCTGGACCATAATTACCTAGGGTATAACCTTCTTCACCATTCGTTTTCCATGTGATGTTTTGTGCATCGACACTATCCGCAAGCCACGCAATACTATCTCGAATCATGATCGATTCGTTTGATGAAAGGCCATCACCAGGTGTTGGGAAGTCAACGACTAGGGTTTTCGAATCATTAGTATTTTCGATAGTAAAGGAAGCATCAGAGATTGGCGATTCTGAAAGCCCGTATTCACTTGCATCGAAGGAGGAAAGGATTTCTTTTAATTGGTCTGATAGTGTTTGTTCACTGTCAAAAGGAAATGATAGAGGAATGAGAGCCTGCCCCTCTTGATCTGGAAATGAGAGGACGATACTTTCTGCGCCATGTTGCATAGCAGGAGTATAGTGATCGAACGTTACCATTTCCTTAGCGGCAAATCCCTTGTCGCTATCATCAGCTTCACCGATCGGATCATCTACAATTTTCTTATCTTCATCGAGTGTAGCGGTAGTTGCGCTTTCATTCGCATTGGAATCTCCCTGACCCGAAGAAGATTCTATGGCAGGTTGCGATTGATCTTCAGTTTCGTTGAATAAGCCTGGTAAAAGAAATAAAGATAAACTAACGACTGCTGCAGTTGCAAATGATGGAACGATACATGGTGCACGTTTTTTCTTCTTCACATGACTACCTCGTTCTTTCATTTTATTTTGAATTTGTTGATAGATCATTTCTTTACTTTGATGGTCTTTAACTTCGGGTAATTTTGATAACAGAGATTTTGTTTTTTCACTCATCATAAAACCCCCTTTAAATTCGTCTTCATTTGGTCGTCCAATAGTTCTCGAAGCGCTTTGATGGCACGATGCTGTGTGGTTTTTACCTTACTCACGCTCCACTGAAGAACTTCGGCGGTTTCATTCACTGTAAACTCTTGAATGTAGCGAAGAATAAGAACTTGTTGCTGGTCGAGCGTGCAATTTTTCAAACTATGGTAGATGGCTTGAACGTCTTCTTTTTGCATCACGATTTCTTCAGGGAGCGGTGTATCATCTTTCGTATTTTGTTTGTTAAATTCGAATTTGCTCAGCCACCTTGAAGTTCTCCGGTTATGTGTACGCAAATAATCGATTGCGACGTTTCTCGCTATCGTTAATAGCCAGGTTTTTTCATTGCTTCTTTCTTCGTATGAATGATAGGAGCGTAGTACTTTAATATAGACCTCTTGAACAAGCTCCTCTGCGACTGCACGATTTTTTACCATATAAAATAAGAACTGAAATAATGTTGCGTGATAGTCGTTATACAGTCGATCAAATGTTTCATTCATGTTATACCCCTCCTCCTCCTATATAACAAAACGACATACGTTACGAAAAGGTTACAACGACATTGAAATTTATTCAAAAGGACAAAGTGTTTTGGGAAGTATGAATATTTCTGTAAAATGGTAATCAATACCTTATGAAAAGGAGAATAGTCGTGCAATCTTCTAAGCAGTCTGCCCCATTTTTCTATGGATGGTTGATCGTCGCAGCAGCAGCCTTAGGCGTTTTCTTTTCAGGACCTGGACAAACCTACGGCGTTTCTGTCTTTATTAATCACTATATCTCAGATTTCGGTTGGAGTCGTTCGTTAGTTTCTGGTATTTATTCATCAGCTACGTTAGCAGCTGGTCTTTTACTATTTATCATTGGTAGAATGGTAGACAAATTTGGGCAGAGACGAATGATGCTCACCATAGGGTCTTTATTAGCGGTCGCGTGCCTTTGGAATAGCTTTGTAGTCGGACCGGTCATGTTGTTCATCGGTTTTTTTATGCTTCGATTGTTCGGACAGGGTTCAATGACACTTGTTCCAAATACGCTTGTCCCTCAATGGTTTATTCTTAAAAGGGGACGCGCACTCAGTTTTATGGCGATAGGCGGATTCTTGAGTTCTGCAATTTTTCCACCTCTTAACACGTGGTTGATCGACTCGTTCGGTTGGGAAAATGCCTGGAGAATTCTCGGAGCTTCAATCGTCATCATCTTTTTACCAGTCGTTTTCTTTCTAATCCGAAACAAACCTGAAGACATCGGCTTACTTCCTGATAATGCGGTTTCGAAAAAAAGACTCGCAAAGCGAAAGGAAGAAAAGATGGGTGGAGAAGATGAGGAAGGGTTTGAAACGAATTGGACAGTAAAGGAAGCGATGAGGACGAGAGCTTTCTGGTTGATTTTATTTTGTGTGAGTATCCCAGCACTCGTTAATACAGGGCTCACGTTTCATTTGTTTTCCATATTGGGAGAGCAAGGTGTACCTGACAAAACAGCTGCATTGATCTTGAGTATCATGGCGATCGTTGGTTTTCCGGTAACGATGGCATCAGGTTTTATTTTAGAACGTGTTAATGTACATATCGTTTTAGGACTTTCTTTCATCGGTCAAATGGCTTTTATCCTGTTATTGACTCAAGTAGATACGTATGTCCTGGCAATTGTGTTCGGCGTATTATGGGGAATCATAGGTGGCATCGAGAGGATCACCCTCAACATTATTTGGCCAGATTATTTTGGCAGAGAAAACCTAGGAAGTATAAAAGGGATCGCGACTACAACGATGGTAATCGGTTCTGCTTTCGGTCCATTACCTTTTGGTGTGGCTTACGATACATTTGGAGGGTATACAGAGATTTTATTACTTATCTTGATTTTCCCAATCCTTGGTACGGTTGCAGCCTTTTTATCTCCACCTCCAAAGAAACCCGCATAATAATAAGCTCCTTCCAATCGAATGGGAGGAGCTTTTATTTAGAAAAGATGGAATAAACAAGAACGTCATAATATTTTTGATGGAGAAAGATATGCTCTTTAAAACAGCCTTCTTTCTTGAACCCTAGCTGTTTGAGGCGCTTGACTGCAGATTCGTTGTTTTGGATGGTCTGGGCATAAATTTTGTGTAATCTCATCTTTGAAAATCCGAAATCGATAATGGACCTCGCTGCCTCCAAACCATATCCTCCTCGCCAATAATCTCTCGATAGTACTGCGCCAATCTCCGCTTTGGAAGAATTGCGATCCCAGTTTTGGAATCCTGCAGTGCCGATCAGTTGGTTGTTGCTTTTAAGACGAACGGCAAATCGAATTGAATTTGTTGTTGAAATCGAAGATGGATCTTTAAAAGCGTTGATGTAGTGATTTGCTTGTGTCCTAGTCTTCATGGTGTCACCCGTATCGTAATACGTGACAAGCGGATCTGAAAAAATGGAAAATAAAGCATCAACATCGTTCGGATGAAGAGCTGTTAGCACTAATCGTGATGTTAAAAGTGTTGGAAAAGTATCCATGTTCTGCACCGTCCGTTTTTTATACTATATGCAGAACGATCCATAGAGTGGAGGGCGGTCATCTATTTAAAAAGAAGTTTATGAACTTCTTTTATGATTGAGGAAAACGAATCGTAATGTATTCCTTTAATAATTCTTCTTGTTTCTTGTTGTATTCATCTAGAGATAAAGAGCTATTCTCCAGCTGATCGTCAAATAACAATACGTTTTGTTCTTGCTCAAGTCTCATAGTCGCAAATTGGTATAAATATGAGAAGCCAGGCCTTGTTGCTGTTTCAAGAAGGTAAGGCATCCTCATGGCGCCAGGTCGTCGTCTTCTCGCAAGGGCATCGATGATCCCAGGAAGCGTCCTAAAACCAAGTCCATGACCAAAATACATACCATCCCCCATATCGACGATGTTCTCACCTTGCCATTCAGGTGTTAATGGATTTACGTCTGGATTCTTTACATACCGTATATCGCCAGGAATATATTGCGATGGGATATTATGAACGATCCGGAGATCAGCATCATACTTCCAACCCCATAGCCGAATATCTGCGAATAACGTATTGAATTTCACGGGCGGAAGCATTCTTAAGGCAGCTTTGTACAAAACGATGATCATGGCTGTTGCGCATTCAAACGCATAGATTCTTCCGTTTCGAAAAATATCAACGATAGCCTCAGCAGGAGGAACGCCTTGTCTTAGCTGAAAAGCTCCGTCAGGCATCAAGTTCCAAAACATTGGATTACACCTTGATTTATAAAAATCCGCAAATTGTGCGCCGCTATAATAAAGTTCTCGAGCACTCGCTGTAATTGCTGAACGAAACTGCATTTCAAATACGACTTCGCCACGAGAGCGATACGTGTGTGTGACCGAACTGTTGAGAAGCGTTTCTAACACCTGTCGCTCGAAGGAGTTTTGAATCATACGATGGTCAAAATCGTCGATCGTCGCGACCTTATCTCCTATAAGTATCATGGTTTACCTCCTCAATCGATTGAACCTGTGCTTCTAGAGGCCGTGTTAACCATTCATTCCATTCAGAGCGAGAATACTTTCTTAATTTATATGAAAAGTCACTAAGACGTTTTTGTGTTTCCGCTGGCAGTGACCGGAACTCTTCATCATGAAGGCGGCTATTTCCAGGCTGTTCTTTGTATTTCATCATAAAGTCAACACAGTAGGGCTCTAACTGCGCTGTAAGCTCATAACTATTTTCATTGAGTACAAGGTATGGAAGGTTCTCTTCGTACCACGTCCTGAAATGTACATAAGGATTTTCTGACTCGTTCAGCCCAGGAATAAAGTGAAGAAGTTCCTTTGCGAATTGTTTCTCCTCACGATCATGCGATGCTAGTCTTTCGCCGACGGGAAGTAAACTACTTACGTTTTGTGTTGAAAAGTATGCCCACGTTAAATAATGCGTTGGGTGTCCTTCTTGATGTCGCTTAAACAATAACTGAGAAATAGCAGGAAGGTCAGTCGGGTCATGAAAGATCGTCGTTAACAACCCTGCTGACCGATCTAATACAAAACGGTACTTCGAGTTAAGATTTTCATTAGCCCCAGTTTTGACGATCCATCTTAATACAGAGTGGATGAGCTGAGGTGTCTCACATATTGAGTATGGAAAAGGGCTCGCGGGTGCACGTTCTTTTGCGAGTATATCTTTTCTTAGTGCGAGTGCGACTTTATTTCTATCTGATAAGTATTTTGTTAATCTGTTTGAACTAATAGATGATGAGAGTACATAAAGCGTTGGGAATGACACCTCCTCACTGTTTACTTGAGAAGCTGCAAGCTTTTTATCTTGTTCGATTAGGTCTGTAAAATGACTCTTGAGAGCGCTGATCCCACTTACTTTTCGAATCATCTCCAAGGAACTGTTCATAGAATTTCCTCCCCTCTTAATGCTCCTTCTAACAACCTATTCATCTTTTTAAAAATTCATCACTGAGTGAAATTGAAATTTTGGCACGCCATATGCAACCTTTGGGAATTATTTACGTCTACAAGTGTGGAAGGGTAGAAACAGAAAGGGGATAACTATGATTAGAGGGGTCTATCGTTTTGGGGTGAAGTTCTTAGCATCTTTTGTTGGTGTTTTACTGCTTGGTGCCTTACCAGGTTTGTTCAATGGAATGAAACTTGATCTAGGAGGTTATGGAGATCGGTTGGTCGCGACTATACAAAAACTGATGGCTTATAACGAGCTCACCTTCCGAGTTGGTGATAACCAATATCCATTGTTTCCTGAACTCTTTACATACTTAAACTATTCCTTGATTTTGCTATTTTCAGCACTTATCTTAGCTTTCATTAGTGCGTTAGGGGCAACATATCTCACCATGATGCTTCCAATAAAATTTAAACAGATGATAAAAAGAGGATCGTTTTTATTCGAATCGTTACCAGACGTTTTTATTCTTGCATGCGTACAGATCGGTGTCATTTGGTTCTATAAGAAGACTAGTATTCTACTCGTTGATATCGCTGCGTTCGAAAGAATCTATGCGATGCCAATACTCGTGTTGTCGATCCTTCCAGCGTTGTTATTCTATCGCATCATGCTTCATGTGTTTGAAGAAGAAGCTGAAAAGCCTTATGTCGAATTGGCGAAAACAAAGGGTGTTGCAGGAACTGCTCTTATGTTTGTTCATATGTTTCGAAACGCTTTGTTACCGATTTATTTTCATTCGAGGTCAATCATCTGGTTCGCGCTTTCAAATTTGTTCATCATGGAATTTGTTTTCAACTTAAACGGTATCATCCGCTTTATGTACACTAACCCTACACCTGAACTCTTTACAGTTGGCGCTTTGTTACTTTTTGTGCCGATCTTTATTATTCTTGGACTCTACCAACTTCTTGCAGAACGAGTTTCCAAAGCGGAGGCATTGTAACGATGAATGGGGGGAATAGCTCGTGTTAATGAAAAATCCGATGTTTCTTACTGGGATACTTGTTCTTATCCTTTTGTTTGGAGGGAGCGTATTTTATACCATCGCGTATGATGACCACATTCCACAAACATTCATGCTTTATAATGAAGAAGGAAATTTGATCGACAAAGCTCCATTAACACCTTCACAGGTTGAGCCGTTTGGAACAGATAAATTAGGATACCATCTTTTTCAACAGATCATTATAGGTGCAAAATATACAATTGGAATCGCGCTTCTTATCGCATGTATGAGAATGTCGTTATCCTTTGTAGCTGGAGTGATCTCTGGTACCTATTCAAAGAAAACGTCTCGTGTAACTTCAGGCCTGGTAGATGCGATGCAGTACATTCCTATTTCTCTACTTAGCTATTTTATCTTAAGGGGCGTACTGATGGAGAATGGGATGGAAGGTACGTTTCAATATAATTTCTGGGAAAGGTTGATCTTTGAAGTCATTATCTTAACAGCAGTCGCTGTTCCTACTACGACCGTACTGATATCAAATGAGACGCATTCATTGTGGCAAAAGAGCTATATCGAAGGTGCGAGAATTCTTGGTGGTTCTAGAGTAAGAATCTTGTTCAAACACATCTTTCCTCATTTGTGGCCAAGAATGATGATCATCTTTCTGCAACAGTTGATCAATGTCTTTATCCTGTTGTTACATCTCGGATTACTAAAGCTTTTCTTAGGTGGTACAATCTTTAATCCTGATCCACAGCTTGGGGACGAATATCGTTCGGTGTCTTCAGAGTGGTCGGGGCTAATCGGGTCTACATATGAATTTCTTCCGTATAATACGTGGATTCCTCTTATCCCGATCCTTTTCTTTGTCGTTGTCATTCTTTCAGTTAACATCACCCTCGAAGGCTATAAGCAATCTCAAAATGGTCAGGTAGGGAAGAGGCGTAAACGGAGAAAAGAAGTTCATACAACAACAGAAGAGAAGAACGTGTCAGCTGGGTCATTTTATTTTATCAACCATGAAGAAAGTGAGTACGAAGATCAAAAAGCAGTGAACAGATAGACAAAAGCACAACCGCGGAGGTTGTGCTTTTTGGCATCTTTATTCATTTGGTTGAAGCCAGTTAATGCGAGTGTCATCTCTTCCTTTTGTACCTTTTAATAAAATCGCACTATTCTCTCCACCTAAATAATTTTGTATGGCGTATTCGTTCTCTGCCGTAATGATAATATCAACAGAATAGTATTTCCAGAGATCACCGAGGCCGTTATATTCCTCAATATAAAGGTGTGAAAGTAACGTAAGATAGCTATTAGCTGCTTCTTTCATTTTCTCTTCCGTCATGGAGTCAGGGACCATCAATTCAAGGTGAAGCGTGCTCCCTTTTGCGAAATAAGTAACATTCATAATATCCGTGTCTCGCTTTGCTATTTCTGTTGACCGCTTCATATAAGCGGCACTAATATATGGGGAGTCAATGTTTTCCTCTGCACTGTTGTTTTCAGGGAACCACATGTCGGTTCCTGTTAATTGAATGGTAGTCGTAATGAGTAAGAGCAGGCAGGCTACTAACCCTACCCATTCAAGAACCATACTTTTCTTCCTTGGACGTCTTGAGTAATGTTCGATGAGTATATTGTCGAGCATTTTTTCTTTTTTTGCTTCAGTAAAATGTTGCTTCTGAAACATGACGTTCTTTACCTTTTTCTTCATATCATTTGTTTCCATAAAGTTGTTCACTCACTTTCTCCACCGAGTCTTGTTTCAAGCAGGCGTCGGGCCCGATGCAGACGAGATTTAACCGTTGCTTCTTTTGTATCTAGAAGATCACTGATTTCTTTGATCGATAAATCTTCATGATAAAAAAGAATAAACGATTCACGGTATTTAATGGGAAGCTTTAAAATTTCGTTGCGCAACTTCAAAGCTTCTTCGTTTTTCACGATTAGTAATTCAGGAGAAGAATCATGAGATTTTATTAACTTCAACATTGTGCTCGGAACGATATGTTTAAAGGACCAGCTACGAACGTAATCATGGCAACGATTTACCGCAATGCGGTATAGCCAGTTTTTTAAGGAAGCTTCTCCACGATATGTATCAATTTTTAGAAAGCATGTTAAAAATACTTCCTGTACAATGTCCTCAGCTTTGCCCCAATCCTTCACATATGTATAAGAAAGTCGAAGGATCGACTCACCAAATTGTGACATCAACTGTTCGATTAACTGCGTTTTCTCGACAGTGGTATAGGAGGTAATATCACTTTTCTTTATTAAGTTAAGGTCGATCTTTCTCATGTTATCAGCCCTTTAAAAGTCCTTTTTCTTATAAAGACGGTCGCCCCTACATAAAGTTGCAGGTATCTTTAATTTATTTCATTTGCGTGCCCCTTTTTCCTTTTTCTTTTCGATATATAGTAGGAAGTAAATTTATTTATGGGGAGTGAAAGATGATGATCATCATCGATGCTGGTCATGGAGGTACGGATCCAGGTGCATGTGCAGGAGGGATAAGGGAAAAGGATTGGACGTTAGAAGTGTCGTTGCATCAGCAATCGTTTTTAAATAATCTTGGCATTCAAACGGTGCTGACTAGAACCTCCGATAAAGGGTTGACGCCTATAGAGCGAACGAATCTCGTCAAACGGTGTGGTGGGTCAATTTGTATTAGTAATCATTTTAACGCGGGTGGAGGGAAAGGAGCTGAAGTGATCCATTCAATTTATTCAGATGGTAAGCTTGCAAAAGCAGCAGGACATGCTCTTACGTCAGCGGGAATGCCTCTCAGGCGAGTGTTCTCGCGAAAAGGAAGAGACGATCGTGATTATTACTTTATGCATCGCCTCACTGGATCAGTTGAAACGCTCATTGTAGAATATGGCTTTTTGGATTCAACTGAGGACATGGCGAAACTACGTGCGCTTCGATTGAAACTTGCAGAGTCTGTTGCGCTTGCCGTTGTTAAAAAGACGCAGTCGGTCTATGTTGTACAAGCTGGTGCATTTCAAGAGAAGAAACGAGCACTAACACTTTGTACTGAATTAAGAGAAAAAGGGTATGATGCGATTATAAAAGAAGAGCGATAATCGTCAATAAAAAATGAGTCATGCTGCTGCATGACTCATTTGTTGTTCTTATTTTAATAAATCTGGATTTTCACTTTTCGCTCGCTTTACTTTAGGCTTTCGAACGCCACCTGCGATGTCCGCTTTTTTAAAGTCCTTTGCATATGCAACTTCCTGTGCATCACTTAATTGAAAACCTTTTTCGTGAATCGGTTGATATTGAGAGTTCTTAGCCATGATGCTATTCCTCCTTGTAGTAAATATCGGCTTATATTAAATCGATACCCTGGTAGAAAATGAGTTAAACATACATGTTCTATTTTGTTATCGCACACGATTTTGTGGTAACTTAATGATAAGCGTATGTCGTTTTTACTATTGGAGGAATTATGGAACGAAAAAAATTAACGAATCTCATAATAGGAAGTTTCATTGTGATCGTGGGAGCTCTTTTGTTAGGGAAGTATACGTATGTTCATGAAGAGCACATCGAACGAGGCGAAATCGTTAGTAAGGAAAGTCATCACCACGAGTACTATGTCTTTGTACAGCCCGAGGGTGAAGGTGATGCCAAAAAGCTTGTTGTAGAAGATGAGATGACTTGGAATTTAGTAGTCGAAGGTGAACTTTACAACGTTGCTTATGCATGGCATGGTTCAAAGGAACCTGTCATTGAAGAGATGGAAAAAGTAGAACGAGAGTAATATTCTCGTTCTACTTTTTTGTATACCGATTGTTCAATAGTTGTATGGTGAAAATAAGTTGAACAAACGAGATATATGCAAAAAGACTCAGATGAACAGTCAGGTTTGCTGTCCATTTGTATCATTTTCATTGATGTTTTGATAGGTTTTGTCGAATGTATGTACTCTTGTTGTTTAAGTAATGTATAATAAAGGTACTAAATTGGAAGGTGGTTCTTACGATGACGATAAGAAACACTCAGAAGGAGAAGCTCGCTGTAGATCGGTGTATGAAACATTTAGAAGTCGTCAACGTTGAACCTAAAGTAAGACAGCTTATTTACATGTACATGACCTCTATTTATCGGGAAGCTTATAAAGAAGGTTTGGCCGATGGAGAACGTCAAGAACAACCTCAGGAACAGCACTCAGGCTAATGTGCCAAAAAAATGGTTTGATTTTTTGTGTGATTTAGCTATACTGATTAGTAATATAACAACGTCTATGCGAAAGAGAGTAGTGTTTGTGAAGGGAAAAGCGATCCGGGGATGGTGTGAGCCTGGAGCCTAGGCAAGCATGAACCGGACTTTCAAGATACTGTTCTGAACGATTAGTAGGAATGGTCGGTTTCCCCGTTATGGAATAAAGTTGGCACTGGTTGTAACCAGGCAATAAGAGTGGTACCGCGGATTACTCCGTCTCTAATCAATGATTAGAGGCGGAGTTTTTTGTATATTATGAAGGAGGATTTTTAATTGAACTATAAAGACATATTTGCAAATGAGCTTTATCATGTGATTGAAAATAAAGTAGCGTACGAGACCATCCTCAACCGAATCGAAAAACCAAGTCAAGAAAGCTATGGAGATTTTGCCTTTCCATGTTTTGATCTCGCTAAAATCATGAGACGTTCTCCTCACCAAATCGCATCAGAGTTAGCGCCCAAATTAGAACATCCTGCGTTTGAAAGATGTGAGTCTGTAGGGGCCTATCTTAATGTGTATTTGAAAAAGAGACAGGCTTCATCAGAAATCATAAGTGACGTGTTAGAGAGTGGATATGAATTTGGAAGGAGCAATCATGGCAACAATGGAAAAGTTCCAATCGACATGTCTTCTCCTAATATAGCGAAACCCTTTTCAATGGGGCACTTACGCTCAACTGTTATTGGAAATTCACTAGCTCTATTACTTGAAAAAATAGGCTACGAGCCTATCCGAATCAATCACCTGGGAGATTGGGGAACTCAGTTCGGTAAGCTGATCGCAGCTTACTTGAAATGGGGTGACGAAGAAAAGGTTCGTCAGAATACGATTAAAGAACTTCTCGCTCTATACATTAAGTTTCACGAAGAAGCTGAGAAAGACGCCAATCTTGAAGATGAAGGAAGAAGATGGTTTAAGCGCTTAGAAGATGGAGATAAGCAGGCCGTTAAGCTATGGGAATGGTTTAGAGAAGAATCACTAAAAGAGTTTAATCGTATCTATGAATTGATGGATATTTCCTTCGACTCAACAAACGGGGAAGCATTTTACAACGATAAGATGGATCGCGTTGTTCAGCTTCTATCTGACAAAGAGTTACTCAAAGAGTCAGAAGGTGCGCTAGTTGTAGAGATGGACGACGACAACCTTCCTCCATGTTTGATTAAGAAAAAAGATGGAGCAACGTTATATGCTACCCGTGATTTAGCAGCAGCGTTATACCGCTACGAAACATATGGATTCAGTCAATCTTTATACGTAGTAGGGAATGAACAAAGCTTGCACTTTAAACAACTGATCGAAGTATTGAAGAAGCTAGACTTTGATTTCGCAGAAAACATGCATCATATCTCATTCGGTATGATGTTGAAGGATGGCAAAAAAATGTCTACGCGTAAAGGGAAAGTCGTTCTCCTAGAAGAAGTGCTTCAAGAGGCAATTCAGCTTGCGAAAGTTAATATTGAAACGAAAAATCCTTCGTTATTAAATAAAGATGTTATTGCAAAACAAGTTGGTGTAGGAGCTGTACTGTTCCACGATTTGAAGAATGACCGTCGAAACGACATCGATTTCTCTCTCGAAAGCATGTTGAGAGTCGAAGGAGAGACAGGTCCGTACGTGCAATATACGAATGCAAGGGCATGTTCGATCTTAAGAAAGGGACAATACACTAAGGGTGATGTCTCTGGAGTGGAGGATGAGAAGGCATGGCCAATCGTTATGTTACTCAATGCTTTTCCTGAAACGGTTCAAAGAGCAGCGCGTGAATTTGACCCATCGATCGTTGCTAAATACTTGATCGATCTCTCTCGCTCTTTCAATAAATATTATAGCCATGTAAGAATACTTGATGAAGAAAATATGAAACAAGGTAGACTAGACTTAGTGGCATCCGTTTCGATCGTGTTAACAGAAGGTCTTCGATTACTCGGAATTCATGCACCGCAAGAAATGTAACAACATGGTTCAGGCTTTATAAGGAAAACGCAGACCCATTAAGTGGATCTGCGTTTTTTTAATAGCCCGTGTAATCCGTATCCTCGACTGTTCCATCAAACATATTTTGTTCATATTCATCGATCGTCTCTTCGTATCGTTCATGAGATTCATTCGGCATAACACCAGTCGGTTTCCCATCGATATCAGATGTAAGAAACGTCTCGATCTCTTCAACATACCCATATGGTTCGTCTGCTTCGACATACATATTGTCGTAGTCTTTTTTTGGATCGATGAAATCTGAAGGGGTTTCTGATGTTCCATAACTCGCTGCACGTTGCCAGGAATCTTCAGAGTCAAAGAAATTCGCATCACGGTTATCGTTATCATATCTTCCAAACGGATTTGCAGACTCTTCTGCAGGTCTATTGTGGGAAGTTTGATCAGATGGAGAATGGTCGACGCAAGTTGTTGCTGTTGGCATGGCGAGTAGCCGTTCAGTAGCAATTTCTTTTCCACATTCCTGACAAACACCATATTTACCTTGGTTGATTCTTTGTAAGGCAAGGTTTAGTTCTGCTTTTTCTTGTTTTAAGTGTTCATCTAAAGACAAATCTTTTTCACGTTCGAATAACTCAGTTCCAGTATCACCAGGGTGGTTATCGTAATTTGATAGTTCACCGGTGGATTCTTGAACAAAGGCCTGCGATAGACCAAAATCGTCTTGTTCAGTTCTTTCTTGTTCTTCAATTTCTGCTAATCGATTCTTTATCATTTCTTTAAATGAACGAAGCTGATTGGTTGTCAGCATAAATACAGCCTCCTTATTTTTATGGATAGTTGTAGTATGTAGCAAAGCTTCACATGCTACTTCTGAAAATAATTCCATGAATAAAGAATGAATCCTAGTTATTTGGAAAAAATAGGGAAGTGACAAAGCTGTGGAGAAACTGGTGATCAGATGAAAAGGAAGTTTTATCCTATTGAGGTTTTACTTTGGAGTATCGCGTTTCCAGGGTTTGGACAAATTTTAAATCGTGCTTATATTCGCGGCGGATTTTTTATCCTTCTCGAATTTTTAATCAATGTAAACTCGAACCTTAACTTGAACATTCTGTATAGCTTTCAAGGCAAGTCAAGCCTTGCAGTCGATGTAACAAACTATCAATGGGCGATGTTTTATCCATGTATCTATTTGTTTGCGATTTTTGAAAGCTATGTGATGGCATATCAGCGTCTTAGCATGCGTATTCCTACATACGTAAGTATTCCGTTTGTTTCAGGGGCATATTTTTCAACGATCGGAGTCATTTACTCGAATGTTATACCGATTCCACCCACATTCACTCCGATACTCGGAATTGTGATAGGTGTTGGAATAGGACTTGTGTGTCGAAAGTTCTTATTAAGAAGATTACCGAATTAAAAAACAGGCAGTGAGAATTTTTCCTCACTGCCTGTTTTAGTTAAATTTCACTCATTCGAAAATCTGCGGATTGTAGTTCTTCTGCATCTTTTTCTCTTTCTCTTCGTGCCCATTGGAAGAAGATGTAGCCTAGTGCAGAACCATATGAGATTTCTTGAATAATCTTCATGATGATTCCACCTAATTGCTGGTCTTCTAAGATTCCGAGTGGTTTAAATTGAGCGAAAAGTTCAGGAGGTACAGTAGTGCCCCCAGGAACACAGTAACCCATTGCCGTCGCCCATACAGTTGGATCAGTATAAGTAGCATATAAAGGAGTTGAAGCGAAGATGATCAATGCACACGCAGGTGTTAATAGAACACCATCTGCGAAGATATATCCAAGCTTTTTCACTCCTGATAAGGTATCATATTCAGGGACAGGACATACAAGTGGCCACCACATTGCAAAAGCGGATAGAATCAGTGCGACCTTGTAAATATCCTGAGCTGTATAGTTAACCATTAAGTAGTCAAAGATCTCAGGGATATGATAAAAGGAAAACAGCCCGTTAAATAAGAGCAATGAAATGATTGGAAACGTAAAGAACTTCACAATTTTATGGACGACCTTGATATTGAGAAGCGGTCTTAACATCCACGCTGGCGTACCGATGATCATCAATGGCGGTGCGATTAAATAAACGAGTGCCATCTCGGTCATATGGATACTTAAAAGTAAATGCCCCATAAGTGATAAAGGTCCACCGAATCCAATATAGAGAATAAATACGCCTAAAAGAAAGAACAGCTTTTTATACAACGGAAAAGGAGCTGAATCTTTAAAAGAATTTTTCCATGGTCCAGTTAGAAGTAAATAGAGTACTCCTACGAAAATGGCAGCGACCATTAACCCAGGGCTCCACAACGCACTAAAGGAAAACGTGCTTGATAATTGTTCCCACATCAGGAACACCTCCATCTATATTTCATAAGCCAGTCATAGCAAATCAACATACCCATCATACCACATCAATACAAAATCTCATTAACCTCTACCATTATTGTAAAAAGGAATCAAATGAAATACAACAATACCTAATAGGAATGTGTGAAGGAACCGTGACATTCTGACCTCTAGTTGACAGTAGAGCAAACCTTCACATAGAATGGCATCAGGACCATATATGAACGCACATTCATATAAAACGGAGGAAAAAGTATGGATAATCAAGAAAGAGACGCTATCCTTGAGAACGTGGATCTTGATGAAGAAACGTTATTTATCGTGTCGCAAACGTTTAAAGCACTAGGTGATCCTACAAGAATACGCATCTTAAATCTTCTAGCAGATCATGAATGCTCTGTTAGTGAAATAGCGGAAGGGCTTCAATTGTCTCAATCCACCGTTTCACATCAATTGCGTTTCTTGAAAAATTTAAGGCTGGTTAAATTTCGACGAGCAGGAACAAGCATTTATTATTCCCCAGATGATACACACGTTATGGCGCTTTTGAGTCAGGCGATCAATCATGCTTGTCATGATTAGTAGGAATGATTGAAAAAAGTTTAGAAACGTTCATAAAATTAGGTGTTGAATGAATGTAAGCGAAGTTATAATGTGGATAGAACGAACGAGAGGGGAATAAGCATGTTAGCAAAAATTAAGCAGCATAAAACTGAATCTGCTGTTATTTTCTTAGCTTTTATTCTGCCTTTTATTACGATGGTTGTGATCGGTGCATTATCGATCTATCTATCTTATAGTGGCTAAGGAATTAACAGTGTTTTCATAGGAAGGTGGACGAGATGACGGATATAGGATCAATCTTAGTCGTCATGTCGACGGTTATCTTCTTTGTTGTCTTCGGACTGTTTGGTTTCTTTCTTTATATGCTAAAACGAAAAGAAAGAAAGGAAGAGAATCAAAAGGAGATGCCTGAACATGAGGAGTAAAAATATAAGACTGCTTATTATATTACTTATTATCAGCGCAGTATGGGGAGTCGCCTACTGGGTCTGGGCATTTGGTAATGTATAAAAGACTTTTCCGAGGAGAAAGGTCTTTTTTTGTTATAAACAGCATGAAGTAAGGAATACATAATAATGGCGAATTCGAGCGAAGAGAGGGATAAGATGGGACACCATAATCACAGCTCAGTAAAAAATATTAAAACGGCATTTTTCCTAAACTTCAGTTTTACTATCATAGAAATCATAGGCGGCCTCTTAACGAACAGTATGGCGATCCTATCTGATGCTCTGCATGACTTAGGAGATTCATTATCATTAGGAATCTCGTGGTATCTCCAAAAGAAATCAAACCGTAAAGGAAGTAACGCCACGTTTAGCTTTGGGTATAGAAGATTTTCGTTACTAGGAGCTTTAATCAACAGCATCATTTTAATTGGCGGCTCCCTTTTTATTTTGACACAGGCCGTCCCTCGTCTCTTAAATCCAGAGCCTGTTCAAGCGAGTGGAATGATGGTATTAGCAATTCTAGGCGTTCTCGTGAACGGTGCAGCTGTTTTTAAACTCCGTAGTGGTAAATCCATGAATGAAAAAGTGGTAACGTGGCACTTACTTGAAGACGTACTAGGCTGGGTAGCTGTATTGATCGTGAGTATCGTTCTGATGTTTAAAAACATCCCGATTCTCGACCCGATTCTTTCGGTTATGATTACGCTCTATGTGTTGGTGAATGTGATTAAGAACCTCAAGAAAACACTTATGATCTTTTTAGATGCTGTACCTGAGGGTGTCGATTTGGAAGAGATAAAACGTAAGATAGCAGCTCTACCAGGCATTACTTCGACCCACCATACGCATCTATGGTCTCTCGATGGCGAACAGCATGTTCTTAGTACTCATATCGTTGTGGAAGAGTCTCTAGACAAAGCTGAAATCATCCACATTAAAGAACGAATTCAAGAGTTTGTTGAAGAGCTGCATCTGGAACATTTAACGATCCAAGTCGATTACCAAGATGAACGTTGTCTGATGGCTGAGTCGTCTGTGGACGATCGGTAGTTGTACATAGGCTTAGAGAGGTTGACAACCACAGAGTGTAGAGAAAGTCTCGAAGGTAGATGAAAGTAGATGATAATTTCCATTCTAATTAATGTTGATGGATATTGAAATATCTGCCTGTTAAACCATTGGACGGAACGTTCGTTTTGGATAAATTCTCATCAAGTAGGAGAGACGATCGCGGACTCCTGCGGTCGTCATCGACTACGGTATCGGGAGCACCGAATAATGAAATGGGTTCCTCGACAAGTTGGGTTGACAACCAGCTCTTTTTTCCTTATCATCATATTAGATTATATGTTTAAACTTTTGAACGGATGTGGGTTTCTATGAATAACGAACAAGAGCATCACGAGGTAATTGATCTTTTTAGGAAAAGCACACCAATTTTTCAAGCGTTAGGTGATCCATATAGACAGGATATTATCATGCTCTTAAGTGAACATGACAAATTGAGTGTCAATGAAATCACGGAGAAATCAACTTTATCAAGACCAGCGATCTCTCACCATTTGAAGATCCTGCGTGAAGTAGGGCTTGTAGCTGCTTCTAAACAAGGTACGACACGTTTTTATTCACTACAGTTAGAAGATAGCGTAACAACATTAAAACACTTATTAGCAAAAGTAGAAGATGCTTGCTTTTAGTCTTCTACTTTTTAACACATTTAATGTTTAAAAGTTTAAACTAATAGAAGTAATGGAGGTAATATACGTGAAAACTGCACTGATAACTGGAGCATCAGGTGGCTTAGGATATGAGTTAGCCAAACTAATGGCGAAAGATAACGTCGACCTGATTCTAGTCGCACGAAATAAAAAAAAATTAGAGGAAAACGCAAACGAATTTAGGAAGCATGGTATTCAGGTTGACGTCATCGTAAGCGATCTTTCGAAGCCTGGGGCACCGGATGAAGTTTATGCTGAAGTACAAAGAATCGGGAAGGAAGTTGACATTCTCGTTAATAACGCTGGTGTTGGCATGTTTGGTCGATTTATAGAGAACGACCTTCAGCAAGAGATGGACATGTTATACTTGAACATCAATTCCCTCACACATTTAACGAAGCTATTTTTACGCGGAATGAAAGATAGAGGTCACGGAAAGATCTTAAACATCGCTTCAACGGCTGCATTTCAACCAGGTCCACTGATGGCCGTTTACTATGCTTCTAAAGCTTATGTTCTGTCGTTTTCTGAAGCGATAGAAAACGAGTTAAACGGCTCTGGTGTAACAGTATCGACACTATGTCCTGGTCCTACAAAAACAGATTTTGCCGACCGAGCGGACTTAGGTAAATCAAAACTTTTCAATATGGGTACGATGGATGCAGAGTCTGTTGCTAAAATAGGGTATAAAGGGTTTATGAGCAACAGAAGTGTGATCATACCTGGTCGACAAAATCGCTTGATGGCAAAATCCGTGCGATTCATGCCTCGAAAACTAGCGACAAGGATCGTTAGAAATGTTCAAAAAGAAAAATGAGGATCTGATTAGACAAAAGGAAATAACATAAGAAAAGTGGTACGTGAACAGCATCGATGTTCACGTACCACTTTTTTTGCTGGTTTGGTTCAGTCGTTTCAGTCGTTCTAATTTACTAAAACTTTATGAGGAGACTGTTGAGAGACTTGTCGAATTTTTGTGCAAAGCGATTTGGGGTTGACGACCTAAAATCTAGCGAAAAATAGCGTATTTAATAGGACTATCCATAAATGGAAAAAAGATTGTTGCTTATTGTTGATATACATCCTCCTTTTAGTGAGGCTTTAAAGATTAGAAAAGTAATTGCAGTTATTTAGTCTTAGCCGTTAGTGCTGATTTATATTGATAGGTAAATAGTCCTTTGTAATGTTGAATTTCAGAAGGGTAACGTTTATGTAATTTATGGAAGAAATAAGTAAGAAATAAGTCATTATTTTATATTGAAAGTACAATGGTTTGTTTGGTTTATTTTCTGAAAATTATGTTATTTTAGATTTAATTATGGTAACTACTGGTATAGCATGGGAGATGAAGCTGGAACACAGGAGGGAGGAAAAGAGGCTTTACCACAACAAATAAGGGAGGAAGAAATTTGAAGAAGCAAAGACGTAAAATTCTTATGCTATTTGCTTGTTTTATTCTCCTCATCACGAGCTTCATGCAGCCAGCTATGCAAGCAGATGCCGGAAACAAATCTTCTGTATCGATGAAAAGTGAAAGCGATCGAATCAACAAGAAAGTAACGAAAGCTTTTGAGAAAAATGAAAAAGTAACGTTCTTAATTAAATTTGCTGAACAGGCAGACACCACGAAAGTAGCAAAAAATGCGAAAGCTACTGCAAAGAAAAAGAACTTAACCTCATTGCAAGCAGAAATCACACAACGATCGGCAGTAGTCAATGCACTTAGAGCTACGGCAATTGAAACTCAGCAAGGTGTTACAACTTACTTAGAACAACAAGAGCAAAAAGGCAATGCAACAAACATAAAATCATTCTATATTGTGAACGGGATGGCAGTAACTGCAACGAAGAAAGTAATGGAGCATCTTGCTTCCATGCCAGAAGTTGAGAAGATCCTCCCTAATGAAATGAGACAGATTCAGCCAATGGCGAACAAAACTAAGCAAAAAACGACTGCCGAAACGAATTCAATTGAATGGAATATTGAACGAGTAGGGGCTCCAGAAGTTTGGGAAATGGGAATTGACGGAGCAGGGACAGTCATTGCTAATATCGATACCGGTGTTCAGTGGGATCATCCAGCTCTAATGGAACAGTATAGAGGATACAGTTCCGAAGGAGTAGATCATGAATTTAACTGGTTTGATGCTGTTAGCGGTGAAGAAGCTCCATACGATGACAATGGCCATGGAACACATACAATGGGGACGATGGTTGGCGTTGAACCGGATGGTTCAAACCAGATCGGTGTTGCTCCAGGTGCGAAGTGGATTGCAGTAAAGGCATTTAGCGAAGAAGGAGGAACAGATATTGATCTTCTTGAGGCAGGAGAGTGGATTCTTGCTCCGAAAGATGCTGAAGGAAACCCGCACCCAGAGAAAGCGCCAGACGTTGTAAATAACTCGTGGGGAGGCGGACCAGGACTTGATGAGTGGTATCGTCCGATGGTTCAGAATTGGCGAAATGCCGATATTTTCCCTGAATTTTCAGCTGGAAATACAACGTTATTTAATCCAGGGGGCCCAGAGTCCATCGCTACACCTGCCAATTATCCGGAGTCATTTGCTACCGGAGCGACAGACATTAATGATTCGCTCGGAAGCTTTTCACTGCAAGGACCATCGCCTTATGATGAAATAAAACCAGACGTTTCAGCACCAGGCGTCAATATACGTTCTGCTGTACCGGGAAGTAACTATGAAGGAGGTTGGAATGGTACATCGATGGCTGGACCTCACGTTTCAGCGATTGCAGCTCTTCTTCTTCAAGCTGATTCGTCGTTAACGGTTGATGAAATAGAAGACATCTTTTTCAGTACGGTTACGCCGCTTACGGATGATGAATTTCCTGAATCCCCGAATAATGGGTACGGCTATGGGTTAGTAAATGCCTTTGATGCTGTTTCATCTGTTATGAGTGGTCTTGGTACATTAGAAGGAGAAGTCATGAAGGAAGGAAATGATGAAGAAGAGCCAACGTATCAACATGAGGCACCTTCAGAGGCTTATGCAGGAATGGATCTTCCTCTGACCATTACGGCGTCAGATAATATCAGCGTAACAAATGTAGAACTTGAGTATGCTGTTGATGGTGAGTGGATTTCAGCAGAAGCTGCAAGAGTTGATGGGAACTATCTTTCTGGATCCTATCAAGCTACTATACCTGGGGAAGCGATCGATGAACCTTCCGTTAGTTACAGGTTCAAAATTGAAGACTATGGTGGGCATGTCGTTACAACGGACGACTATCAAGTAGACATTATGCCTGGCATCACAACTGGCTATGAGAGTGATTTTGAATCAGAACCAGTTGGGTGGATGAGCTGGGGTGAAAATAATTCTTGGGAGTGGGGAGCACCGACAGCCGGTCCTGAAGCCTTCTCTGGAGAAAAAGTTTATGGTACGAATCTTGATGGTGCCTATGATAACAATGCGAATATGACGCTAATGATGCCACCTATCGACCTTGAAGATGGTGAAGCATACCTTCAATTTAGTCAGTGGTATGAACTTGAAAGAAACTATGATTATGGTCATTTATTCATTTCAACCGATCAGGAAAATTGGGAAGCTCTTAGAGAATACAATAATCTTTCTGATGGTTGGATGAGTGAAGAGGTGGATCTATCCTCCTATGAAAATCAACGTATTTATTTAGCTTTTCACGTTGAAACGGATGGTAGTGTTATGAAGCAGGGCTGGTATATTGATGATGTGAAGTTATCATCTGAGCCGATGGAAGTCGCTGTTAAGAAAACTATGAGAGCCACTACCCAGCCTGTCGTTGAGAAATCTAGCGTAAAAGCGAAAGAAAAGGTCATTCCTAGCAAACTAAAACCTACACCACTTTTCAATGTAAAAGCTCCTGATCAACAGAAACCAGCCCCTGCACCTCAAGCTTTGCCGCTTCAAGCAGAAGTGTCTATTCTTGAGACAGGGCGCTCCGCAACAACTGATTTGGAAGATGGAAGCTATTCCATTACTCATGCAGCAGGCGAATACACAGCCGTTGCAGAAGCATATGGTTATCAATCAGAAACTCAGGAAGTAACAATAACGGATGATGAAATAACGGAAGCTGATTTTACTTTAGAAGCCATTCCTGAGGGAGAAGTTGCAGGAACAGTAACGAATAGTGAAACGGGTGAGCCAATCGAAGGAGCGACCGTCCTATTAGTAGAAGATGCAGCAATCGCACCTGTTCAGACTGATGAGGAAGGTCGCTACTCATTAACAGGATATGAAGGGGAATATACTCTAAAAGTTCTTGCTGCTGGTTACTATAGTGAAACCTTCACCATCACTGTGGAAGCCGGTGAAACAATTGTTCAAGACGCAGCACTTTCTCCTTTTATTGGTTACAGTGGGGAAATTGGATACGATGATGGTACAGCAGAGAATGCACGTGCGTTCTATGATGCCGGTAACGGCTGGTCTGTCAAAATGTCACTTGAGGAAGGGCAAGAACGCGCACTTGTAACAGGCGGTTTATTCAGGTTCTGGAATACAGAATGGCCAAATCCAGGCGGGACAGATTTCAAAGTTGAAATTCATGATGCTTCAGGTCCAGATGGAGCACCAGGCAAGAAGCTCGCTGGTCCGATCGATGCAACAGCTCTTCGAAATGGAGAATGGACGATGGTCGACCTCTCAGATCGTGGAGTTATTGTAGAAGGTGATTTTTACCTCACTTATATTCAAGCGAATGCTAATCCAAACGCTCCAGGACTTGCAACAGATGAAGATGGAGAATATGTCGACCGTAGTTGGCAATATGTAAGTGGAGCATGGTCGAAGACGCCTGAAGAAGAAGGAAACTATATGATCCGTGCGGTTGTGGATTATGAGTTAACAGCACCTACGATTACTTCTCCAAAAGATAAAACTTATACAAAGAAAGACACGATTCTAGTTGAAGGAGAAACAGCACCTTCTACTACAGTACATCTTTATAATAATGGGGAAGAAAAAGCGACGACATCTTCTGATAACGCCGGTTACTTTGCTGAAGAAATTCAATTGAGCGAAGGTGACAATCGTTTGACTGCGCGAGCGTCTACCGACAATGGAATGACAGATGAATCAGATTCGGTTCTCGTCATTTTGGATCAAGATAAGCCAGAGCTAACAATCACTTCTCCAAAAGATGGTTGGAAAACGAATAAAGGCTCTGTGACAGTCAAAGGTGAAATCAGTGATGAAAACCTAGCATGGGTGAAAGTAAATGGGACAAAAGCGAAAGTAGAAGATGGAGAGTATTCGCTTCGTATCTTACTAGATCAAGGTGAAAATAAAATAAAAGTTGTAGCAAAAGATAAAGCAGGTAATAAGGCAAAGAAATCCATTACTGTCTATTCACAGCAAGATGAATTGGAGATTAGTAATCTAAAGCCTGATCAAACTAAAAATCTTCAAGCTGGAGAATCGGTAAAGATTGAATTTGATAGTGAACCAGGATTAAAGGCTACGTTTTCAATTCATATGCCTCTCGTAAATCCAACTATGATGCCTCAAAGTGTGACTGAGTTTCCAATGATGGAAGTGTCAGAAGGACATTACGAAGGGTATTGGACTGCTACATCAAATATAGTTGCAAAAGGAGCTAAAATCGAAGTGAAAGTAAAGGATTCCTATGGAAATGAATCTAGAAAACTCGCTGAAGGGTTATTGAATATCAATTTAGATGAATAACATTTAATAGGATTTTTCACGGCGGGGGACTACACCGTCGTGATTGCAAAAAAAGTCCCGTTCATTCAATAGTGATGGACGGGACTTTTTTTATTAGGCTATTTATATTTGCTATTTCAAGAAATGCTCAAAATTAACGAATAAAACGTATGGCAAGTCGATTATATATCATATATGGTAGTAAGAGAACGATTACGTTTGGAGGGAAGAAAGTAATGCAAAGAAAATTAACATTGATGATCGGTCTTATCAGTATCTTGCTATTAGCAGCATGCGGACAAGATGTACCCGATGATCTTGATTGGGAAGTTGAAGAGTTTACATATACGGATCACACAAACAGCGAATTTGGTCTTAAGGATTTAGAAGGTGACGTTTGGCTTGCGAACTTCATCTTTACGAATTGCGATACGGTATGTCCTCCTATGACATCCAACATGTCTAAAATACAGGATAAACTAGCAGAGCAAGATATCGATGCTGAAATCGTATCGTTTAGTGTAGATCCAGAACGTGATACACCTGAACAGCTCGAAACATTTTCTCAAAAGTTTGATGCAGATTTATCTAACTGGCATTTCCTAACAGGTTATGATGGAGATGAAATCCAGGAGTTCGCGAAGAATAGCTTTCAAACACTAGCACTACCTGACCCCAAATCTGACCAGTTCACTCACGGAACATCTTTCTATCTCGTGAATAAAGAGGGAATCGTAGTTATGAAATACGAAGGTGTTTCGAACGTCAAATATGATGAAATCGTAGACGATGTGAAGGCACTGCAATAATAGGAAGAACCTCACGATTGAAAATCTGGACAGTGTTACTTGATTGCAATCTAGTAGGAGTGAATACAGCTTGAATCCCACGGTAGAACGGGCGACCGAGACCCCGGACCGGACGTTTTTTGTCCGGGAGGAGGCTCGGGCGTTCGTCCGCAGGAAAGCAAGCTGTATTCGAACTCCTGCGGTATGGGAAGCACTGAATAGTTTTGAACCTCATCAATGAGGTTCTTTTTTGTTTTAGCACTACATCGTGCTAAATTGACAAAAAACAACAGGATTTCTATAATAACGAAGGAAAGCGATAACATGATGGTTTATCATAGAATCTGTGAGACTGACCAGAGAGAAGGGGAGAGAACCATGGCAGAAAAGCGTCCGATTACAGTTGCGACAGGGGACGGAATAGGTCCTGAAATTATGGAAGCAACGATGCACATTTTAGAACAAGCTGGGGCAGAAATAGAACCAGAGTATATTGATGTAGGTGAGAAAGTTTATCTTACAGGTAACTCCACTGGAATCCCACAAGAAGCATGGGACTCATTACGCCGTACGAAAGTATTTCTAAAAGCACCGATCACAACACCTCAGGGTGGGGGCTATAAAAGCTTAAACGTTACGATTCGAACTGCTATGGGTTTGTATGCAAACGTTCGCCCATGCGTTTCGTATAGTCCAGTTATTGAAAACAAACATCCAGACATGGACTTAGTGATTGTACGTGAAAATGAAGAGGATCTATACGCAGGAATCGAACATCAACAAACTCCTGATGTTGTTCAAAGTCTAAAATTGATTTCTCGTCCAGGTTCTGAGCGTATCGTTCGTTATGCGTTTGAGTATGCTCGTCAAAACAATCGAAAAAAGGTCACTTGCTTAGTGAAAGATAACATCATGAAATTAAGTGACGGTTTATTTCATCAAGTCTTTAAAGAAATCGCAGCGGAATATCCAGATATCGAATCTAGTCATTACATCGTAGATATTGGTATGGCGCGTATTGCAGATACACCTGAAGAGTTTGATGTAATCGTAACACCAAACCTTTACGGAGATATTGCTTCCGATATCGCTGCTCAAATTGCTGGTAGTGTTGGTTTAGCGGGATCTGCTAATATCGGTGACGAAATCGCTATGTTTGAAGCAATCCATGGAAGTGCACCGGATATCGCGGGCAAAGAAATTGCAAATCCGTCTGGCCTTTTACACGGAGCAATCATGATGCTCGTTCATATCGGACAGCCTGAAGCGGCTGAGAAGATTCATAATGCATGGTTGAAGACGATTGAAGACGGTGTTTTAACAGGCGACATGGCTAGAGGGAAAGCAGCTGTAGGAACGAAAGAATTTGCAGCGGCTGTCGTTGAACGTCTTGGTCAGTCTCCATCAACGCTCGAACCCGTTTCGTATAACAAGAAAACAATTCAAAAAGAAAAAGATTTTGACCGTCCAAAACACGAAGTTGAGAGAGAATTAGATGGTACAGATGTCTTCTTATTCAACAACACACTCACTGTAGATGAAATCGGCGAAAAGCTTGAAAGAGCGGCTGGAGAATCCTTTGAGTTCGTCATGATGACAAACCGCGGAGTGAAAGTTTACCCAAATGGTTTCTCAGAAACGTTCCTATCTGACCACTGGCGTTGCCGCTTCCAAAAGGCAGAAGGAAAGCAAGTCGAGCAGTCAGAGATACGTGAACTGCTTTCACGCATCGAAGACGAAGAGCTTGATTGGATCAAGATTGAAAACCTCTACCGTTTTAATGGGAAAATTGCTTATTCATTAGCACAAGGTCAATAAATGGGTATGAAAGCCTGTCGAGAAAATCTCGGCAGGCTTCTTTTTATAGGTAAATATAAGGCTAACTTTAAGCGCATTATAGCGCTTCTTTTTTGTGTGCATGTTTGGATAATCAAATGAATCATGAGAACACTAACGTACAGAGAGTATTGTAGGAATGTGGGGTGATCCGTGTGTTTCAATGGCTAAAAAAACGACAAAAACCTGATCAGATAAAGAACTTACCCCAACTCATTACTAACTTGAAAACATCCGGTGATTTTCTCCATTTTAAAAGTGAACAGACCGGTATGCCGTATTTTATATACTACTTTAAAACGTTAGTAAATGAGAAAGAACTTAGTGAAAAAATCTTAGGGCCGATGGTGAAGAATAAGGTTACATCACCTAAAGAGGTGAAAGAGGTTGTTCCCATTCCCGGAATCATTGTAACGGATGATCTTTCGGAGATATCTCAGAAAGTCATGAACGGGTATCTTATCGTTCGATTCAATGAAAATTCTAACGAGTGTGCTTTAGTTCCTTCCCCTACAGATATTTCGAGAAAAGTTTCACAGCCTGAAGTAGAGTTTACGGTGGTAGGATCAAAGGAATCGTTTGTGGAATCGCTTGATAAAAACCTTCACTTGATTCGTAAAAGACTGCCTGTCCATGAGTTGAAAGCTTATGAAATAACGATTGGAAAGCTTACTCATACAAAAGTAGCCGTCCTTTATTTAGATGGAATTACCAATCAAGAAAATATACAGATCGTTAAAGATCGCTTGAAGAGTATTCATATCGATCAAGTCGTGGATAATTCCGTCATCATGCAGCTTATTACAGACAATCAGAATTCTCCTTTTCCTCAGCTCGTTGATACTGAGCGGCCAGATCGGGCAGCATCCGTGCTTTGTGAAGGTAAGATTGTCATCTTATCAGAAGGGTCCCCTCAAGCTCTTCTTGGGCCTACAACATTTATCGAGTTTTTCTCAGCGTTCGAAGATTATTTCGTGAATTGGATAATCGCATCTACGGCACGACTGATTCGAATATTTGCAGTGCTGTTCTCGATTCTCGTAACACCTCTCTATGTAGCAACATTGACGTATCACTACGAGCTCATCCCGAGTGACTTACTCAGTACGCTCGTAAGCTCAAGGCAGCAAATACCACTTCCTCCTATTCTAGAGGCCATATTCTTAGAACTATCGATCGAGCTATTAAGAGAGGCGGGTGCAAGGCTACCTACTAAGGTTGGTCAGACGATCGGTATCGTTGGTGGTATTGTAATCGGAACTGCTTCAGTTGAAGCGGGTCTAACGAGTAATGTCTTATTGATTATCGTTGCACTAGCTGCACTTGCTTCATTTACAACACCTGTTTATCGAATGGGTAATACCATTCGACTCATACGCTTTCCATTTCTTCTCTTTGCTCATCTGTGGGGGTTACTAGGCGTCGTACTATGTTTCTGCTTCTTACTCATTCATCTGCTCCGCTTAAAGTCACTTGGAAAGCCGTTTCTTGAGCCGATTTATCCACTTCGAGTAAAAGACTTGAAAGATGCGTTGGTCAGATTACCCCATAGATTTCAAACGAAGAGGCCGATTCAACTACAAACTGAATCGACGGTGAGGTTTGAAAAAGATAAGAACGAATTTCATGAATAGCAGGTGAAAGGAGAGATTTTATATGCGAGATGCGGAAGTTAAAGAACAACATAAAATTTCACCTTTCCTTGTGTTTTATTTAGTTCATACGATGCAAGTAGGCGTTGGGGTTATGGGATTTCAGCGCATCGTTACAAAAGAAGCAGGGAACGATGCGTGGATATCAGTTCTGGCGGCAGGATTAAGCCTTCACCTGATCATCTTTCTCATGTACAAAATATTGTTGAAAGAAAATGGTGATATCATTTCAGTTCATAAAAACCTTTTAGGGAAATGGTTGGGAGGTCTTCTGAGCTGGATCCTTATTATTTATTTTATCGCGATGAGCATTACGGTTTTAAGAACATACATAGAAGTGGTTCAGGTTTGGATGTTTCCAGATTTAAATAAATGGATATTTGGTGGTGTTTTCTTAATTCTTGTATACTACTGTCTTTCTGGCGGATTTAAAGTCGTTACTGGAATTTCATTCTTTGGGGTTGTGCTACCATTTTATCTTCTATTGACGATGGTGTTTCCTTTGTATCACGGCCATTTTAGAGACTTACTACCAATACTTAACCACTCAATCTCAGAGCTATATGCGGGTGCCAAAGGCGGGGCGCTTCCATACTTAGGCTTCTCCACGCTCCTCCTGTATTTCCCTTTCATTAAAGACCCTGCTAAATCGCATCGCTGGGCTCAAGGTGGTCATTTATTAACGATTTTTATTTATGTTATCGTCATGATCGCCACAATTGTTTTTTTTAGTGAGAGTCAGTTAGAAAAAACAATATGGGCAACGCTGACGACGTGGAAAATTGCAGAGATGCCGTTTGTTGAGCGATTTGAATATATTGGGATCGCAACTTGGGCACTCGTTATCCTCCCAAATATATGTATTACGGTTTGGGTTGCTGGGAGAGGAATTAGAAGGTTGACTACAGTGAATCAAAGAAAAGCGACGATTCCAATTCTAATCTTAATATTGATTGTAAATGGCATGCTTACAGAAAGAGGAAACATTGACTTGTTGAATAGCAGTATAAGTAATGTTGGATTCTATATGACTTTCATTTATATCCCCCTTCTTTATCTATTACAATTCGTCGTATACAAAGTGAGGAAGCGTCAATGAAATTACCAGTGCTATTATGCATAAGCATCCTTTTACTAAGTGGCTGTGTAGAAAATTCAGTTGTGGACGACATTCAGATGGTAACCGTTATTGGATATGAAAAAGGTGATGATGGAAAAATAAAAGGAATAGCTGTTGCTCCACAATTTCAGGCCGATGGAAAGATTGAGAACAGCGTATTTATTGAGGAAGCAGAAATTAGTAAAGAGATAAGAAGTCAATACAATTCTGAATCTCCGAAGCCATTTGTAAGTGGAAAATTACAGCTCGCCATTTATAGTAGAAAGATTGCTGAAGAAGATGGGATCATGGAACTCACCGATACCCTCCAACGAGATCCTTCGATAGGATCGCGCGCATTTTTAGCGATCTCAGATACCGACATCGAAAAAATGTTGAGTATGAATTATGGGAATGCAGATACAGGACATTTCATTC
Organism: Anaerobacillus sp. ABA4_114; assembly: GCF_056159065.1. Classification (NCBI taxonomy): domain Bacteria; kingdom Bacillati; phylum Bacillota; class Bacilli; order Caryophanales; family Bacillaceae; genus Anaerobacillus; species Anaerobacillus sp. ABA4_114. Next base: position 3,583,211 of record NZ_JBSWUM010000001.1, on the reverse strand, counting down.
ATAATATTTTAGATCATAACAGTAATTATGGGATGCTTCCGAAAACGAATTTGCATAACTTTTTCTACTATTACTTTTCAGAAGGTAATGACCCATTTCTTCCACTCATCAAGATGGAGGAAGGAAAAGTGAAGATTTCAGGGCTTGCTTTACTAAAAGAAGATAAGATGGTAGCTGAGTTACCTGCGGACGATCTCTTCACCTTTAAAATCCTTTATGAAAATTTCAGCAGCAACGATTCATTCACAACTGATCTTGGTGATGGCAATCATGCTTCTATATACAACATTGCTTCAAAGAGAAAGATCGACTTGAAAATGCTGAAAAAGAATGAGATAACGCTGAATGGAAAAGTGTTAGGCGTAATAAAGGAGTACACGGGCAATGAGTTAAGTCCCAAGGTGATAAATAAGATAGAAAAGGATATGGAGGCAGAGGTTGAAGCGAAAGGAAGAGAGATGATTAAGAAGTTTCAGGAGGAGGGCATCGATCCGCTAGGTCTCGGGAACGCCGTCCGAAGTGTTACAAGAGGGAAGTTTGATTACGACGAGTGGAAGGACCGTTATCCAGAGGTCGATATTAAATTTAATATGCAGGTCGTGATAACAGAATCAGGAGTAATCGAATAAGGAAAAACGCATCCAAGATCAGTTGGATGCGTTTTGATGTGTTTCTGTTGGATGGCCCACTTGTTTAGTGAGCGTAATCAGTTCGTTCACTACGACTAATAATCGTTCTTTCGCTTGTTCGTCTGCCATGTATCCTTTCTCATCAAAGCAAGTCGGATCGGCGCAAAATTGGTCAGGCAGCACGAGTGCGTATAAGCCGCGCATTACTGTCCTCATGTTGTTAAGAGCATTGATGCCGCCTTTACCACCGCCACCTACGGAAGCAAGCGCTGTAGGCTTATGTTTGAAATGACTCCCACCAAGAAAATCAAGCGCGTTTTTTAGGGCACCGCTCATGCCGTTATGGTACTCAGGTGAGCAAAGAAAGAAAGCATCAGCTTTGGTCGCATATTCTAAGAGGCGCTGTACCTCAGGATGCTCTAGGTCTGATTGATCGCCTTTGAAAAGCGGTAGTTCATGAAAATTTACATCAAAGGAGAGGACGTTGATCCCTTTTTCATCTAGTTCGTCAATAATTGTGTTCGATAAATTGCGTGTCATCGATTTTTCTCGTGGGCTGCCGTTGATTACAAGAATATTCATGCGTATTCCCCTTTCATTATTTTTTCTATACTTTTAGAATATCAGAATAGTGAGAAGTCGTAATCCGCAGAATGACCGATACCATTCTCAGACTTTAGTCGTATGCGTCAAACCAATTCTTTCGGGTAGCTAGTAATGCAGCTTGCGTTCGATCGTGTAGTCCTAGTTTAGAGAGGATGCTGCTGACATGCGTTTTGACTGTCTTTTCGGTAATATATAGCGTTGTCGCGATCTCTTTATTGCTTTTCCCTGTTGTGATTTCTCGTAATACGTCTTTCTCCCTCGGTGTAAGCATTTCGAGTGATGGCTCACCTTCTGCCTCTGAAGTCCCATTCATGTGTGAAAGTATTTGATTCGTTGCTTGAGGATGGAGGTGACGGTGTCCTTTATAAGCAGAACGGATTGTAAAGATCAGTTCGTCAGGGTCGATATCCTTTAGTTGATATCCTTCTGCACCTGCTCGAATAGCCGGTAAAACGTGTTCTTGATCAGAGAAACTCGTGAGAATGATGATTTTGGTTTTCGGTAATTGTTTTTTTATGCTTTTAGTGGCTTGAATGCCATCCATCTCAGGCATGATAAGGTCCATCAAAATAACATCTGGATGAAGTTCTTCAGCTAAGTCTACTGCTTCCTTTCCTGTTGACGCTTCGCCTACGATTTCGATGTCTGTCTGCGTTTGTAAGAAGAGTCTCAATCCTTTTCGTACCATTAAATGATCGTCTGCAAGGAGAAGTTTTATTTTCATATCGATCCCTTTCTACTTCATTAGCGGCAGAACGACTTTAACCGTCGTGCCTTGAGTTGGAATACTATTGATTTCTAAGGAGCCGCCTAGCAGCTCCGTTCGTTCTTTCATTCCCTGAACCCCTAACGTGAGTGACGTATATGTGGTTGGGTCAAATCCTTTTCCTGAATCTTTAATCGTAAGTGCTACTTGCTTTTCCTGTATCTCCAACCTAATTCGAACATCTTTCACGTTTGCGTGATTGTGTACATTGTTTAGCGCTTCTTGACCGATCCTCCACAAAGCCTCTTCAATAAACCTCGGTAACTCTTTAATGCCTTCCGTCTCAGAGTGAGGCTCTAAGTTAAGACCTGCCGCATAGGAATTTAATGAAGTCATAAGACCGGCCTCCATTCCAGCAGGTCTAAGCTGCCAGATCAGGGTTCTCATTTCACGCATCGCGTCCTGAGCCATCTGCTGAATATCTGATAGCGCATCTGTGAGAACAGGGTTTTCTTCTTCTTGTGAGCTGCGCGCCCCTCTAGCCGTCATCGACAAGGAGAAGAGCTTCTGACTAACAGAATCATGAAGATCCCTCGCTAACCTGTTCCGTTCTTCAGCGAGAAGCAGCTCTTGTTTCTTGTAATTTAGTTTTACATGTTCGATCGCTAGAGCCATATGATCTGTGATTGCTTTCGTAACATCCTTTTCACTACTTTCAAAAGCGTTGTCTTTTTCATTTGCTACTAAAAGAACGCCGATATGCTCATCTTTTACTGAAACTGGTAGTGAGAGCGTTGAAGCTGCTTCCGGATATAGTGAAAACTCACTAGTTGTCTCCACAGTTTGCTGTTCATCAAAAGCTTGATCGATCATAGGAAGTTCTTCTTTAGCGTAACATTCTTTCGAAAGTGATTTTTCCCCATCTATATGATGTTTAGATAACAGAAAATCGTTTCCCTCTTTTACAAAAAAGCCAACAAATGGCCATCCATAGCATTTGCCTGTAAGACTTATTACGATGTCGATGATATGATCGATTCGTTCTTGTTTCCAAAGTTCTCTCGTGATCGTTTCGAGTTTGGAGAAATTCTCGCCACGCTTTTGTTCACTTTCAAACAGTAGCGTTCGTTTAATAGCGGTACCAATTTGATATGCCACAGATTCTAATAACGTTAATTCTTCATCTGAAAACTGTTCTTTTCCAGGAGACCCGACGTTAAGTAACCCGAACGTTTCACCTGCTGCAGCAAGAGGTACGGTAGCATGATGCGTCAGTCCCTCAGTATTACCGAGTTTTAACTTCGTGGCATCTTCTAGACGCTTGCACTCAATGATGTTTACAGCCTCTTTAAGCCTGCCATCCCAATAACGGTTCAAGCACCAGCATGATCCAGAACACATCAACTGCTTGTTGTTCTGTGACAAGGCTTGAGGTAAATGTGAGTCTGCAGCACACGTAAAGCTCGATCGATCGTGTGTGAGAAATATCCATCCAGATGTTAGTCCGGTTACACTCAGCAATTCTTCTAACACAGCCTGGAGCATCTTCTCCAAATCAGTCGAACGGTTTAGCGTTTCAGCGATCGCTTTAAGCGTTAACAGTTCTTGTTCGTGTTGCTTATCTTCCACAGTCTCTCCCTCCAAAAAACGTACAAATAGTAGAGTTCATTATACTACATGAACCTCAGTTTCTAAATTCGCTTTAAGAAGATTGAAAAGAATTTGATTACTTCTACGTTATGATCATGTAACAAATATATCGTTAAGAATACGCTTTCAAACACAGAGTTATTTTCTAGAGGAACCGGGTATATCATTACTACTTCAATCCATAAGGAGAGTGAATAGTATGTATTCAAGAATTCTGGTTGCCTATGATCGTTCTGAAGATAGTGAAAAAGCGTTGCATCAAGCAGTAAAGCTTGCAGAGCTCAACCAAGCCTCCCTCACGCTTGTACATGTGATGAAGGACTCGAATAAGTTTTCGACTCAGGCTGCAACGAGAATTCCTTATGGAACTGGTAGCATTGGAAATGAGGGCCATGCTGGCGTTCCTTCTCCTGTGAACGAAAATACTGAAGGCATGAACATCGAACGAAGTCAGGGAGAAGCCATGCTGAGGGAAGTGAAGGAAACTTTAAGGCATATGGGTATAAACGTACACACAGAAGTAAGAGCAGGTGATCCTGCTAAGGAGATAGTAGATCTAGCTGTTATGACGGAAGCTGAGTTGATCGTGATTGGTAGCAGAGGTTTGAGTGGCGTGAAAAAATGGATGTTAGGAAGCGTTAGTCAGAAAGTAACCCAGCAATCACCATGTCAGGTATTAATCGTGAAATAGTTCATGATGAGAGAGCCTCTAGTCAGGCTCTCTTTTTCATTACCAGCAAAGCTTGATCGAGAGTTCGCTGCAATCACTTTCGTCCCCGGTATGAAGATCGATTCGAATCGCATCTGGTGTATAGGTGGTTTTCAAAGCAGACTGAACACCAGTACTTCTAATAAGGGAGTGAACATAAGTGTGGTCGTTACTTTGAGCTGCATCTTTTAGCTCGTGCGCAAAATGATGGTCGTCATGCACTTTATTCAATAGCTTCCTACCTTCTTCCATAAGGTGAAGACACGTACCTGCAGAAGCTTGAAAGCGAGTTACTTGAACAGGTGGCATCGGCCGAAGATATTCAGAAGGTACATATCTGTTTGGTGGTATATACGGTGGTCTGTGATGGAAGTACATTTCACCCCTCCTTTTTTTCTTCTACATAGTTATACGGTATGGATATGAATTGGAATGTGTCACTGCTGGTAAGTTGAGAAAAAAGATTAAGACAGGTTACAATGTTGGAGAAGACGCGTTAGAAGGAGTAGGGATACTTGAAGAAATATGTGATTTTCACAATTAGTTTATTTTGTTTTTATTTTATATGTAATTTGGTCATCGGCTTTATTGTGAACAAAGCGTTCCAACCAGAATGGCTGCCGATCTGGAGCAAGGGTCAGCAGATAACAGGAAGCATAACGTTCGGTCTGTTGTATAATCCAATAGATCTTATCAGTTTAATCGTAGCACTTGTGATCAGCATCGGAATTTCATCTAAATACAAACCATCTTAACCGTGTCGTGAACACGGTTTTTTTGTAGCCCTTTGCTGCCAATAGAAAGAATAGTATGATAAATCTGGAATAACTGTAAAAAGGAGTGAAGATCATTCTTAAGAAGAATGCACCCAAGCTTTTGATTGTCTTAGCAATTTTTACTGGCTTTCTCCTCTATATGAATTGGAACCATGGTGAAGAGCCTACTTTTGCGATTAGTGATGATTTCGAGCAAGTTGACTCTGAACAAATGTTGATGGCTGAATTGACGAGGCAATTAACTGGATCAGAGCTAGTTGCAAACTACCAACTATTTAAAGATGTAGATTATGAGAAACTATTAATTGAGGTTCAGCGCACCTTGAAGGTTGAAAAAGCATGGTTACACCAAGGTGAGCTACAGCTTATTTATAGTATCGATTTACGCAGAGAGGATCAAAAGCAATTGGACGTGCCATATTTGATGTTTGAAGAGGTCGGTCTAATGGCAAATGGGAAACGTTATAATTTTGAACTCACAACACTCGAGACGAATTGGCTGTCCAAAGGGTATGTACATAATTATCGATTGTATAGAGGCATAAACATACGAATGACAGGGTCTGAAGAGAACTTTGAAAAGCTTCAAAACATAACTGGACATGAAGAAATTGATCAAATTGTTATCGATCAGCCAAACATGATTCACGGTTCATTTGAAGATAAGAAGGCAATGGAGTCAATGAAGATCGGTCTCTCACTGCCTACAAATGCAAATGATGAGCTCGAAAGGATGGAGCTTAGTCAGAGAACAAATTTGAACGATGGAAGAACGATCGAATGGGAAGCGCTCACTTTATTTATTCATAATACAAAGCTCTTATTCAACATGGATACCGAGCGGCCATTACAAGGTATGACGTTACGAGTTAAGAAGCCGAATGGAGAAGTTTTTGAAGACCAAGTGAGTGTCGGGAGTTTAGGAAAAGAGCAGTATGAAGTGAACATGAGAGGGTTTACAGAATTCCCGAATGAACTAGGCATTGAAGTGACTGCGCTTGAATTCATGGATGAAGGCACTCCCATGACGTTTACAATTCCGAAAGAAATAATCACTCAAGGGTTGAGAATGGACAAAGGAGAATCGCAATCTATCGAGAAAAAGATCGGATCTAAGAATGGCGTGAACATCTTTTTCGAAGGATTGTCTACTAATGATACATACGGTGGGCCACATGAAGATTTGATGGGGATATTGGTTGGGTTAGAAGGTGTTGAGGACAAACAATTCAATACTTGGTTTAATTACGTGACGGAAGGTATGCAAAATTTAAAATATAACATCTCAGGTGATTCTGAGTCTGAGGTTTATCAATATAGGCAAGGCCCGCTTATTGAAATATCCGACCAAGATGGAAACATCTTAGAGCCTATCGGTAGCTCACTAAATCCGACCCCTGAAAAAGAAGTTCAAAATATATTGATCGAAAGAACGTATTTTGAAAATGCTAGCGAAATAAACTTGAAAATCAGTCACTTTCCCTATGTTGAACAGCTTGAAGAGAACAATACGACGTTTACGTTAACAAGTAAAGGAGGTTGATCATGAAAATAGATAGAGAGTTGGAAGACTATCCGTTCGATCTTCTCCTCGATGCAGATCCATCAATCGAGAAGGTGAAAGGATATCTCACGCATGGGGTTTGTTACACCGCGAGAATTAGTGAGAAGATCATCGGAACTTATGTTTTGTTACATAAAGGATCTTCCGTAGAAATCATGAATATAGCAGTAGAAGAATCATATCGAGGAAAAGGGATAGGTAAGAGATTGTTAAAGGATGCGTTAGCTAAAGCAAAACAAATGGGAGTGGAGACTGTTGAAATTGGGACAGGAAACTCTAGTATAGGTCAGCTAGCTCTATACCAAAAGTGTGGATTTAGGATCATAGACATTCAACATGGCTATTTTGAACGCTATGAAGAAGAAATAATTGAGAACGGAATCGTATGCAGAGATATGATAAGATTATCGATTTCTGTTCGATAAGGGATATTGTTCCATTTTCTTTATCAGAAGATGGAACTTTTTTGCGTGATCAATCGTTCAATTAGTGGAGAGACGATGAAAAAGGGGGAAGAAAAAGTGAGGAACATACATAAACAATTAGCAATTATTCTATTTTTCATAGTTGCGATCTCGGTACCTCATTATGCCGATGCAGCAGGTGGGATAGAGGTAGAAACAAACATAGGCATCGATGGAAAAGCACAGATTGGAAAAGGCTTTCCTGTCGAGCTCACCCTTAAGAACAAAGGGGAGAGTGTAAAGGGTGATTTGGTCATTGCTTCAAGCAAAGGCTATTCCTCTGGTCACAACCAGGTTGTCCCAGTAGAACTAGGGGAAGGTGAGGAAAAAACCTACCAGCTCACTGTTTCAGGGTTTGGGGAGCACGTCCAGCATTCGGCAAGCCCTACAAAGAAAACGCAGCATATTTATTTTTATGAGGGAGGCTTTGAGGACGGAAAGCAAGTGGAGCTTTCAGGAGATCTCGATTTAACGCCTTCTTTTTTACCGTTCGATCGCCTTGTAGTCGGTGTGCTTAGTGATGATCAAGATGCGTTCAATGCGATTAAGGTGACGACGATAAATGGAAGTTCTCCAGAAGTCATACAAATGGACTCCGTTTATAATTCAGCAGAAGCACTCGAGGTATTTGACCTCATTGTTATTAATGAGTATAACGCAGCGGTATTTTCAGATGATCAACAGGAGAAGATAGCAGAATGGGTTGAACGAGGGGGCAGCCTCGTTATCGGGAGTTCCTCTGGTGTGACGGAGCGTATTGGGTCGTTGAGTGACCTGTTACCGCTTACTCCAACAGGATCAGAGCAGTTAAACGAATTAAAGGTTCTTAATTCCGAGGAGTCACTGTCTCTATCAAACTTTGAAGTGATGACTGGTGAATTGAAAGATTCAGCAAAGGTAGAATTTAAGGAAGGTAACACACCACTCGTTGTTAGTGATTCTATCGGTATGGGACAGGTCATTCAGCTTACATACAACCCATCCTCAAAAGCCCTCGTTGACTGGGAAGGAAATAGCAAATGGTGGGATAAACTGATCCAGAACACTGTAGATATTAGCAGGGGAGGGTACAACTCAACGGATGACATGCTTCAGCAGCTTACATATGACTCAGAGATGTTCCCAGGGTCTGTCGTCCCGATTTCAATGTTGGTTATGGTGTTTGCGATCTATCTTATTGTAGTTGTACCTGTTCTCTACGTTATTTTGAAGAAAAAAGATCGACGTGAGTGGGGTTGGTGGATTATTCCATCGCTCGCTTTGATTACTAGCATTGGTATCTATCTCGTAGGAGCAAAAGATCGATTGCAAGGAACACAAGTGAATGAAATGATGGTTTTCGAGCTAAATGAATCCGGAATGGCTTCAGGTTATGGAAGTGCGTCACTTTTAACAAATGGGAGCGGGGATTATAGTCTTTCATTTGAGGGGGAAACCTTATCTCTTTCACCAAAAACAGATCACGTCTATGAAGATATTGATTACAGCACGTTTCCTATGAAAGAAAATACGGCAGATGGAGAGAAGATCACATTCCAGGATGTAGAGTACTGGTCGACACGATCTGCAACAGTTACTGTACCATCAGTCCAACTAGGTGAACTCGAAGCTGATCTAGCAGTGGTAGACGGTCAGTTGACTGGTGAGATCACTAGTAACTTAACGTACGATTTAAACCATGTCTACCTCATCAGTGGCACAAAAACGTATGAGCTCGGAAACGTTAAAGCAAGCTCTAGAACGGCGATTACGGTCGATGATGTCGATAATACCTTAATGACTGCTCCATCTTCCTATGCTGCACAAAATGTGTTTCCAAATGCGCACAATGCTTATGGAGGACAAGGAAGCAATAAAAACTGGAAAGAGTTTTCGATTCTAGAATTCTATTTATCGAATGGCTTGCTCAATTCTAGAAATACATCCCCAGTGATAGTCGGATATATAGATGACTCGATCCTTAATGGGAAGATCAATGATAAATCACCGAAGAGAAATAGTTTAAACATGATCGTAAAGCCGGTCGAAGTTGAAACTTCAGACGCTGGAGAGTTTTCCATCGATCTAGGTGACACTGTTCCTGAGATCGAGACGCTTGAAGGAGACGCTGAATTTTACATTGAACCATTAGCGAACGGTGAGAATTGGATCGATATAGGGCAGGGGAAATTTGAATTTCGTTATCAGCTTCCTGAATCGATCAACAATAAAGATGTAACGTTTGAAGAGTTGACGGTAAAATTTGACCAACTCAACGGGAATTCTGAAATACGTTTGATGAATAAAGAAGACGGCAAGGTTCTAGAGCAACAAAGCGAGAAGATAACAGACAATGTGAAGGATTACGTTATAGATAATGCAATCGTTCTTCAAGTAGAGAGACCGAGCGGTATGAAGGGTCAATTCTTTGTTCCTCGTATAACGGTGAAGGGGGAGTTTACTAGTGATTGAGATCGTTAATCTTACGAAGCGCTATGGAACGTTCACAGCGCTCGACCAAATGAATTTAACTATAGAAAAAGGAACCGTATTCGGAGTGGTTGGTCCGAACGGTGCAGGGAAGTCTACCACATTTTCAATCCTAGCTACACTTCTTGCGCCGACGAGTGGGACAGCATATATCGATGGGATCGACGTGACGCAAAACCCGTCGAAGATTAGAGAATACATCGGGTATATGCCTGACTTCTTCGGTGTATATGATTCTTTAAAAGCAGGTGAGTATCTCGACTTTTATGGTGCGAGTTACGGTATCGCTCCGAAAGAGCGGGAAGTTTTGATCCCTCAGCTACTGGAACTGGTGAACTTATCTTCGAAGAAAGACACGTACGTTGATTCGCTTTCTAGAGGGATGAAGCAGCGTCTCTGTCTTGCTCGTTGCCTTATCCATGATCCTGAAATATTAATTCTAGACGAGCCTGCTTCAGGTCTTGACCCACGTGCACGAGTAGAAATGCGCGATATTTTAAAAGAACTAAAAGCCATGGGGAAAACGATTTTGATTTCTTCACATATCCTCCCAGAGCTTTCTGAAATGTGTGATGCGCTTGGCGTCATCGAAAATGGACAGCTCGTCGCAACAGGTTCAGTCGCTGCGATTCAACAGCAGTTAAAAGCAAACAAAGTGTTAATCGTAACTGTTCAGAATGAGTTTGAACGTGCTGTACAGTTCTTCGAAGATCAGCCGCTTGCAGTTGATGTTCGAAAAACAGCTGATACTGAACTTCAGTTTGGGTTTAATGGAACGGACGAAGATCAAATCCAATTACTGAAAGAGGCATTACAACAAAGCCTACCGATCCTTAGCTTTACTGAGGAAAAAACGGATCTTGAGGATATCTTTATGGAAATTACGAAAGGAGTGGAATAAGGTGAAGGCGTTACTTTTAAATCCAGTCCTGAATAAAGAATTTAAATTGAGGCTCAGGTCTTTTAAGAGCTATCTAGGGATACTCATTTATTTAATCGTTCTAGGCAGCATTGGAATCGGGTTCATCTTTTTAACGACGATGAACGCGAGGATGGGGTATTTCCGTCCGGAAGAAAGTCGCGTTATGTTCATGGTGCTGTCGATGGTGCAGCTAGGATTAATTTTGTTTATGACGCCTGGACTCACAGCCGGTGTGATCAGTGGGGAACGTGAGCGACAAACGCTAAATATGCTTCTTACGACAAAACAATCTTCAGGAAGCATCATTATAGGGAAGCTGTTGTCTTCTTTATCTTTTCTACTTTTGATCATCGTGGCATCTCTCCCGCTCTACAGCATCACATTTCTATTTGGAGGGGTAGCCCCAGGGACCATTCTTGCTACCTTTGGACTTTACATGATTACAATTCTGACGATCGGTAGTTTGGGCGTGATGTTTTCTACTTTGATTCGAAAAACGATCGTTTCGATGATCACGACATACGGCGTCGCATTATTTTTAACGGCATTTACGGCTTTTGTTGCGGTTCTATCGATTCAGTTCATTTCGATGGGTGGTCCGACCCAAACACAAAATCCTATTCCATACCTTATGTTGATGGGGAACCCTGCTGCTGTGCTCATGACCATCTTTGAACCTAGTATGCAGAAGGAATTGATGAAACAAAGTGGCATTTCGATTCCTCTTTGGATCAGTTACTTATTCACCTGTGTCTTCTTGATCACCTTGTCATTATGGATCAGCATTTCGAAGTTGCGGCCGAATATGAGGGTAAGCAAGAGGAGAAAAGCATGACAGAAAAAGAGTCGTTTCTCTCCTATCTAACCGTCCTTAAGCGAAAGCTACAGGTTCAGTATGTAACGATGAGAGCGATCAACGGATTATTAGTAGCTTTTGGAATAGCCATTCTTATCCTTGTAGCTGGTCGGATCATCGCAATTCCGTATCTACTTTATATTTCAGCAATAAGTGCTGGACTCGTTTTCTTAGCTACATTGATTATAGCGTTGGTGAAGAAGCCTCGTTTAACGGAGGCTGCAAAGTTTTTTGACCGGTTCGTTGGTGAAGATCGCGTTGAGACCGCTTTGACGTTCTTGCAAGATGATTCGAATGAGATGATTCGTATTCAGCGTAACGACACTGTTCAGAGAATGCGTCGTACGATGACAGAAGTTCATAATATGAAACTTTTAACAAGCAAAAAGCGAATCAGCTCTTTGGTAGGTACAGGTCTTTTGATTGCTGCCTTGGTTCTTTTTCCTAACAACACGATGGAGCAAGGGTTCCTCATCGAGAAAGAAAATGAATTGGTAGAGAAAACAAAAAAAGAGTTGGAGGATCTAGCAAAGGAAAAAGATTCTCCACTACAGGAAGAGCAAAAGGAGTTATCAAAACAACTTGAAGAAGCGAATTCAGCTGAGGAACTGTTGCAAACTCTGTTAACAAAAGAAAAAGAGTTAAACGAATTGAAAAAAGAAGCTGAAAGAGCGAAAAAGCAGCTCATGACCCTTTCCGAAAAGAGTGAGGGGCTAAAAGGCATGTCAGAGGCTCTAAAAAACCTTGATCAAGATCAATTAAAGGAAGCGATGGATGCGTTAAAACAAGAAGAGCTTTCACAGGAGCAAAAAAACACGCTGAAGACGTTAGAAGAACAGATGAACGGTTCATCCAATTCCGGCGAGTTGTCTGATGAAGAGATACGTGAGTTATTAGAAAGCCTTGAAAAATCATTGAGTGAAGCTGTTGCGAGTGCCAACCAGTTGGGGGATATTCAGGCATTACAAAACAGCTTGCAAAGCGGGGCGAAGTCTCTAAATTCATCGATGCAAGCTTCGGGTATGGGAGGCGTACAATCGCTTTCTTTTGCCAACTCTAACTCACAATCTAGTAGCCAAGGAAGTTCTAGCGGCAAAAGCACGGGGGCTGCCAGTGGGAATTCTGAATCAGCCGATGGAGCAGGCACTTCGGGCAGTGGAGGCAAAGGAAGAGGAACTGGAAATGGAAATGGAAGCGGAAATGGAACTGGAAGCGGTTCGAGCTCTGGTACAGGCGGTTCATCAGGTGGAACAGGTCAAGGTGATCGAGAGCTATTGACCGTTCCTGATCGAATTGGTGGAGAAGGAACGATCGAACAAGATAGCGGTGAACTTGGAGAAGGTAGCAGTGAGATGGAAGAAGCCAAAGAAGCGCCGGTCCTTCCTGGTTCAGTCAGGTCTTACCAAGAAGTGTACGGTGATTATGAAGAAGGATACCGGCAAAGCGTAGATCGGATGCAGCTCCCAACACATTTAGAATCTCTCGTGAAACAATACTACAGTGAGATGAACCCGGAAGGAGAATAACAGTGGTCGAATTGAAAGAACAGGAAAATAAATTATCATACACTAGAGAGAAAGTAGAAGAGATTCGAACAGAGCTTGGCAAGTTTATTGTAGGGCAAGAAAAGACGATCGAGCAGGTTCTTTGGACGATCTTTTCTGGAGGGCATGCGTTGCTTGAAGGCTTGCCAGGTTTAGGAAAGACGATGCTCGTAAGAACGCTTTCAGATATTATGGATTTGGATTTTTCTAGGATTCAGTATACGCCTGACTTAATGCCTGGGGATATTACGGGTACGATGATGATTCAACCTGATGAAAAGGGAGGACAATCTTTCTCGTTTCATAAAGGGCCCATCTTCTCAAATATCGTGTTAGCTGATGAAATTAACCGTGCCACACCGAAGACTCAGAGCTCATTACTAGAAGCGATGCAGGAAAAAACAGTAACCGTAATGGGAGAAATGAAAAGACTTCCGCGTCCATTTTTTGTCTTAGCTACACAAAACCCAATCGAACTTGAAGGAACGTACCCACTACCAGAAGCACAGATGGATCGGTTCTTAGTAAAGATCGACGTAGAGTATCCTTCGCGAAATGAGTTGAAAGAGATTGCGGTGCGAACAACGGGTGGGAATGATGTAAAACTCGAAAAGGTTGTAGACGGTCAGTTTATAGTAGATGTTCAAAACCTCACGAACGACGTTCTTGTGGCTGATAGCATCATGGATTTTGCAGTCTCACTTGTTTTGAATACACATCCAGATCAAGAAGGAGCACCTGAGGCTGTTCAACAATATGTACGATACGGTTCAGGACCACGTGGCCTTCAAGGAATCATTAAGGTTGCAAAAACAAGGGCGCTTTTAGCAGGGAGGGCTAATGTGTCGATCGGTGATATAAAACAAGTCGCTATACCGGTCCTTAGGCATCGAGTCTTCCTGAATTTTGAGGGTGAAGCATCAGGCGTTGTGACGGATGATCTTCTTATGGAAGTAATTAAGGGATTAGAAGAAAGATGACGCTATTATCTCCACAGTTCCTTCAACGATTACCTAAACATAGAATTCAAACTGCAATTGTCGCAAAAGGTTCTCATCGAGGGGAAAGAAAATCTACGAAGCTAGGAACGTCTCTCGAATTTTCCGATTATCGCCTTTATTCACCAGGGGACGACCTGCGACAAATCGATTGGAATGCTTATGCCCGAACAAAGCGTCACTATATTAAGAGGTTTATGGATGAACAAGAGCTGTTGATTTCCATTTATTTAGATTCTACCTCTTCCGTTATGTTGGACAAAGGAAAAAGAGAGTATGCTCAAGCTCTCGCGGTAGCATTCGGATATATGGGTTTATGCGGAGATGACCGAGTATGTCTTCATCCGGTCGGTGACAAGATACCCTCTTTTCCATTTCGTAAGGGACGCGCGTATAGCACGAAACTTCTAAACTATGTTACGTCTCTTAATCACATGGAGGAAAGAGCAACGCAGTCTTTTATGAAAGACGTTGTTCGTAAACTTCCGAAAAAGACTGGGATTTCCATCGTGATCAGCGATCTCATGGAGCCATTAGAAGAGATTCAATTTACTCTGAAGCGACTTCAAGCACAAAAACAACAGGTGCGATTGGTGCAAGTGCTGTCAGAGGAAGAAGTAAACCCTAGTTATAAAGGGGACTTGAAACTGATCGATAGTGAAAGTTCTACAGAAACAAACGTCTCGATGAGTAAGAATGTCCTTCGCTCCTATCAAAAAAGATTCGAGTCTCATCAGCATGATCTCGCTCAGTTTTGTTCAGAGCGTGGGATTAGTTTTGTGACATGTTCAACTTCTGAGACGATCGACAACGTAGTGTTTCGTGATTTCCGTAGGAAAGGCTGGATTTTGTGAGGTGATGACATGGGGTTATTGGTACCCTCTTTTTTATGGCTATTAAGCTTATTAGCTGTAATCATTGTATTTTACTTATTTCGAAAGCAATTTGATAAAACACGAGTGCCATCTACTTTTCTGTGGAATCAAGTGATTGAAGAGTGGCAGGCCTCTAAATGGTGGAAAAAGCTTCAGCAAAACCTATTGTTTTATTTGCAGCTCTTGTTTATCATACTCATCGTTTTTGCACTCGCGAGGCCTTTCGTTACGACAGATCGCCTATCAGGTGAAACCGGGGCAGTCGTACTCGATACGTCAGCTACAATGTCTGCAGGTGAAGGGGAGACGAAGTTTGATCAAGCAAAGAAAGAAGTACTCGATTTAATAGACACCCTTGGAGATGATCAGAGCTTAACGATGGTCACTTCAGGGGCAGTACCTACAATGATATTTGCAAAAGAAACGGACAAACGAAAAATGAAAAAGATTGTCGAAGAGCTTTCGGTGACTTATGAAGAAGAAAATATACAAGAAGCGATTAGCCTTGCTTCATCGTACATAGCGAATCAACAGGGGAGTGTATACGTATTCTCAGATGACGTGAAAAAGAATGAGGTTAGCGATGTTCAACACCAGGTTGTGGTTAATAACATTGGTGGAGAAGTGAAAAATCTATCATTACGAACCTTTGGGGTGAAGAACAATCAAGCAACGGCTACAGTGAAGAATGAAATGCCTGAAGCGTCAACTGTCAGCGTATCGGTTTATTCTGAAGATGAAGCATTGATCGAAACAAAAAATGAAAAGGTGAATTCAGGAGAGTCATTCACGTTTCAGTTCGATGGATTACCGGAGGGTACCCATTTTAAAGCGCAGATTAAGAACGAAGATGATTACAAGGTCGACAATACCCTCTATACCTTTTCAGAGGTAGAGGCTGCGCCTCAAGTCTATCTAGCTGGTGATGTCTCTCCTTTTATAAAACGAGCCATCACGCTGCTCGGGTATGATCCGGTCACGTTATCTATAGAAGGCGATTCTTTTTCATATCCTGAGCGTGAGGATGCTATTTACGTGTTGGACGGGGTAGCACGTGAAGATTGGCCGGAAACAGGAGGGATCTTACTCTTTTCTCCTATGATTCAGGATTTCAATGGCTATGAAGTGAAAGAGAAAATTGAACTTGAAAAGACGCTCATGAGTAAAGACCAGGCTGTATTGGAATATGTGAGTATGGAAGATGTTTACCTGAACGCTGCATATCCGACTTCAATTCCACTCGAACCAATCGTAACTAGCGGTGATACTCCTGTGTTACTCAGCGGAAAGCTTGAGGGAAGACCGATGATGTTTGCTTCATTCGATATCGAAGATTCTGATTGGCCATTGCATCCGAGTTTTCCAATCTTTATACAAAATGCGATTCAATATGTGAGTGAAGATCAACATTTCCTTGGTTCTTATTCCCCTGGTCAAACAATCGATTTACCGTATTCATCAACAACGAAAGGTGCTGTATTAGAAGATAGTAAAGGAAGTCACTTGGGAGATTTAAGTACGGACGAGTGGAGCCAAGCCGCTCCTTATCAACCTGACTTGTATACCATCGTTGAAGAACGAACAGATGGCTTTCAAGAGAAGCACTTCATTGTAACTCTGCCTTCGAATGAAAGGTCACCAATCAGTAGCGAGTCTTTCTCATTAGGAGAAGAAACGACAGCAGTTACAGAGTCGGGTAAGATTGAATGGTGGTATGTGCTCGCTGGTTTAGGGCTTCTCATTTTATTGATCGAATGGGAGGTGTATCGACGTGGGCATGCATTTTGATCAACCTCTATGGCTGTTCACCTTCTTTCTCGTCGGACTATCGTTATTTCTTTACTGGAAACAAATGCGATCTACTACTGAAGAATGGGTTTTACTTTCCGTTAGATCACTACAATTTGTTTGCTTGATCTTTGCGCTCGCTGGCATGCAAATCGTAACGCCTGTTACAGAGGTTTCAACCATTTTTGTCGCGGACAGGTCTGATAGTCAAAAGAACCAAAGTGAAGAGATGATGGACTATATTCAGAGTTCACTTGAAAACAGTCGATCTGATGATGAGTTTGGTGTCGTAACCGTTGGATCAGATGTGAATGTTGAACGGAATTTAAGCCGTTATGAGAAGCAGAAGATTGAATTTCTTGCTGAAACCGATGGCAGTGCTACTGATCTCTCAAGTGGTCTTAGTGTTGGTGGAAGTCTACTAAACACGAACCATCGATCGAGGGTCGTTCTGTTAACGGATGGAAACGAAACGGTGCATGATGCAGTAGCACGTGCAGAAGAATTAGCGAGGCAAGGCATCACTGTAGACGTAAAAGCGTTTGAGCCTGAATCACGAAAAGATGCTGCGATTACGTCATTTCGTGTTCCAGATAAGGTGTATACAGGAGAGACGGCAACTCTTGAGCTTAATGTTGAAAGTAACGAAAAGATGATAGGCAACGTAAGAATTTATGGAGGAAACGAACAAATCATAGATAAGGAAGTTGAGCTCGAAGCTGGCATCAATCGGTTTACGTTTAACGATGAGATCTCAGAAGCGGGTTTCAAGGAGTACAAAGCTGAATTGACTGCACCAGATGACACGATTCCTGAAAATAATGAAGCATACGGAATTTCAGTCGTGAAAGGCACGCCTAAAATCTTAGTGGTCGAAGGCGAAGAAGGCGAAGGAGATAATGCGGTAGCAGCGTTAGCTTCTACTGATCTATCTGTAAAGCAAATTACGCCTGAATTTCTTCCGACTACTCTGACCGGTCTAGCGGAATACCAATCTATCATCTTTGCGAATGTGTCCGGAACGCAGGTAAGTGAAGCACAGATGACGATGATCGAGTCGGCTGTAAGAGACTTTGGGACAGGATTCATCATGACAGGTGGGAAGAATAGTTTCGGGTTAGGTGGGTATTTTCAAACGCCGATTGAAAAAATTCTTCCTGTTGATATGGATGTGAAGGGTAAAAAAGAAATTCCATCGCTGGGCATGGTCATGGTACTGGATCGTTCAGGAAGTATGTCAGGGTACAAGCTCGATCTTGCAAAAGAAGCAGCTGCTCGTTCTGTGGAACTGCTAAGAGAGAGGGATACGTTTGGGTTTATCGCTTTCGACGATCGTCCGTGGGAAATCATTAAAACGAAGCCGATCGAGGATAAGAAGAGTGTGATCGAAACAGTATCGAGCCTTACCTCCGGTGGAGGGACCGAAATCTTTACGTCACTCTCACTTGCTTATGAAACATTGTCTCCTCTCGAATTAAAACGAAAGCACATCATCTTACTTACTGATGGACAGGCAAGCAACCGGCCTGATTATGAAACGATGATAAACGCCTCGGAAAATAGCGATATTTCACTTTCGACTGTTGCGATCGGAACTGATGCGGATAAAGCGCTTCTCGAAGAAATCGCTGGCTACGGAGAAGGACGTTTTTATGACGTTGAAGATCCATCGACGATTCCTAGTATATTAGCAAGAGAAACAGCGTTAACGACAAGGACGTATATCGAAGACAACCCTTTCTTCCCGGTTTTGACGGGAAATGAATTACAGTCTTTCCTTGAAGGTGGGGTACCAAGAATGAATGCTTACATTGCTACGACACCAAAAGGGAGGGCATCTGTTCTTCTTCAGAGTGAGAAGGAAGATCCAGTCCTTGCAAGGTGGCAATACGGTCTTGGTAAGACGATTGCCTGGACGAGTGATCTTAGCGGTGAATGGTCTGGTAATTGGCCATCTTGGAAGCAGTGGTCCGCTTTCTGGAACAATATGGTGACATCCACCCTTCCACAGTATGAAGGTAGTGCTTTTGAATTGAAGACCGCTAAACAAGGGGATCAGGCAACTGTTTCAATTACATCTTATGATGACGTTAAAGGAGAAGTAAGTGGAAAAATAGTAGATTCAGGAGGTAATGAAGTACCATCACAATTTAACATTACTGCACCTGGAGAATATGAATTAACCTTTAAAGGAGAAACAGGTGTTTACTTTGCTCAGATTCAACAGCAAGAAAATGGCGAAGTAACCGACGCTTATCAAACAGGATTCGCCCTTCCATACAAGGAGGAGTACCGTCCAGTGAATCTCGACCAAAAGAAGCTTGAAGTGATTGCTGAGGCAGGAAATGGACGCGTGCTCTCTGATAATGATAATGTGTTTGAACGAAATACACCTGTTGGCTACGATCGACAGCCTATTTGGAATTATCTGCTGTTACTCGCACTTCTATTATTCATTGCAGATGTTGCCATTCGTCGTTTTGGTCTCATAAAAGTCAACTTGAAGAACAAGCATTTGAAAAAGGAACGCCCTCAAACACAAGTAAGCACGAGCAAATTTGAACGGTTAAAAACAGCGTCAAAAACTAGCTCTACGAAGAAAACTTTTTCTAAAGTTGATCCACCAAAGGAAGTCGTTACAAAGAATGAGAAGAAAAGGCAAGAGCAGCCTATTAAAAAACAAGAATCGTCAAACAGTGATCGGATGTCCAGATTGCTCGATGCGAAAAATAGACGTAAGTAAAGGTAAGACTCTTGTGCTAGTCACAAGAGTCTTATTGATTTTAAGAGGAAGAGTGATGGTACAATAAGAGAATGATAGGAAAGAGGAGTGGCTAAATTGAACCCTGGTGAGCTTACGATCAAGTGCAACATCTTAGAGAAGATTATTGATAACGCTTACGAATGGATCGTTGTGGTAAATACGAATGGCTTAATCGATTATATGAATAAAACGTACTGCGAATTTTTAGAAGTGAAAAGTGAAGAAGTCATTGGAAGGCATGTTACTGATGTTATCGAGAATACCCGAATGCATATCGTAGCAAGAACAGGCGAGCTCGAACTTGCTGATCTCCAATACATCCGTGGAAACTACATGATTGCCAATAGAGTCCCGATCTATCATCATGATGAACTCATCGGAGCTGTGGGAACGGTGATCTTTCGTGATACGGAGCAATGGAAACAGATGAACACGCATGTGAAGGGACTGCTTTCAGAACTTGAATATTATCGAAGTGGTACTGCGAAAGAAAATGGTGCAAGCTATTCTCTTTCAGATATTGCAGGCGTTTCTGACTCCATACAAAGCTTAAAGGACAAAGTTAAGCAAATTGCGAGTGGAAACGTGTCTGTGCTCATACGCGGGGAAAGTGGAACTGGTAAAGAACTCTTCGCTCACAGTATCCACCAGCTAAGCGAACGAAGCAATCGCCCTTTTGTTAAAGTGAACTGTGGAGCGATTCCAGATCAGCTTCTTGAATCAGAGCTTTTCGGTTATGAAGAAGGGGCATTTACTGGAGCGAAAAAAGGCGGGAAGCCAGGCAAGTTTGAACTTGCGAATAACGGAACGATCTTCCTTGATGAGATCGGTGATATGCCTGTAAATATGCAGGTGAAATTATTAAGGGTTCTTCAAGATCGAGAAGTGGAGCGAGTTGGTAGTCTCCGCTCAAAGAAAGTGGATGTAAGAATAATCGCAGCGACGAATCGCCCCCTCGAAGCGATGGTAGAAGAACGCAGGTTTCGAGAAGATCTGTTTTATCGAATCAATGTTATCCAGCTATTTATTCCTCCTTTACGAGATCGACTTAAGGATGTAACGCCTCTTGCAGAATTGTTCGTAAAGAAGATCTCGATAAAAACTGGGAAGCGAGTACTTGGGATAGAGGAAGAAGCGATGAGGTTTCTTCTTCAACATAACTGGCCCGGTAACGCTCGGGAACTTGAGAATGCTCTTGAAGCAGCTGTTCACTTAACAAGAAATGAAACGCTCGATGTGGATGCTCTACCAGATTATTTAACAGAAGAAAAAACGATCGTGTCAGCTGGTCGAAAATTAAAGGATGTACTAGAAGAAGCAGAGAGGGAAGCGATTCGAAAGACGCTTGTGAAATGTTCCGATAATAAGATCGAAGCAGCAAAAATTCTAGGAATAGGGAAAACGAGCTTATATGACAAGATAAAAAAATACGATCTTTAAGCGATTCCGCAGAACCGGAAATAATTCCGGTTTTGCGGAATTTTTCTATTTTGACAGATATAGATGGGGTTTGATGCATTTTTCTCAATGCGTATGCTCTAAAATTCCGAAAAAGCGGAAACGTATAATTGGATCGAATGCTTTAAAGTAAGAGCTGTCAGTATTTTTCGAAAAATAAAAGTTGGCACGATACTTGCAACGGTTTATGTGAATGGGAAAGGAGTTGGAGTCATGAAGAAACAGTATGGCAGTGGCTATGAAGCAATAAAGGATATTAAAGACGGTTCCACGATTATGGTAGGAGGATTTGGTCTCGTAGGGATACCAGAACAGATGATTCTTGGTTTAGTGGAATCTGGTGTTAAAGATCTTACGGTAATCTCAAATAATTGTGGTGTAGACGAGTGGGGACTTGGTCTCTTGTTAAAGAAAAAGCAGATTAAGAAAATGATCGGTTCCTATGTAGGAGAAAACAAGGAGTTCGAACGTCAAGTTCTCTCTGGGGAGCTTGAGGTAGAACTGATTCCACAGGGGACGCTAGCTGAACGGATTCGAGCTGGAGGTGCAGGGATCCCAGCGTTTTATACACCGGCTGGAGTAGGAACTGAAGTAGCAAGAGGGAAAGAAACAAGGATATTCGATGATAAGGAATATGTCCTTGAACATGCTCTGCATGCGGATTACAGCCTTGTACGAGCGAGTATAGCAGATGAGATGGGGAACCTTGTGTTCAACAAAACAGCAAGGAACTTTAACCCTATGATCGCAGCTGCAGGAAAGGTTACGTTTGCAGAAGTAGAACAAATCGTACCGACAGGCGAACTTGATCCGGATCAAATCCATACGCCAGGTATTTATGTTCAAGCATTGTTAGAGGCAGAGCAAGAAAAACGTATAGAGCGTCGCACTGTACGTGAAGAGCAAGGGGTGATGAAATGAGTACAACAAAGACGAATGTAAGAGAACGTATCGCTAGAAGAGCTGAACAAGAAATTGAAAGCGGTTTCTATGTCAATCTAGGTATCGGCATGCCTACGCTAGTTGCCAATCACATTTCAGATAATAAAGAGGTTGTTCTTCAATCAGAGAATGGGCTGCTCGGTATCGGCGCTTATCCTAAAGAAGGAGAAGTCGATCCTGATTTGATCAATGCTGGTAAAGAAACGGTTACAGCGATAACAGGTGCTTCGTTTTTTGATAGTGCTGAATCATTCGGAATGATTCGCGGCGGCCACATCGATTTAGCGATTCTAGGAGGAATGGAAGTTTCCAAGACTGGTGATTTAGCGAACTGGATGATTCCAGGCAAAATGATTAAAGGTATGGGCGGCGCGATGGATCTTGTACATGGTGCAAAGAAAATCGCGGTCATTATGGAACACGTGAACAGAGATGGCGCACCGAAAATCGTTGAATCATGTTCACTGCCTTTAACAGGCAAAGGTGTCGTCGATCGAATTATCACTGAACGAGCTGTAATCGATGTAACTGAAGAGGGGCTCGTGTTAAAGGAAATAGCAAAAGGTTATACGTTAGATGATATTAAGAATTCAACCGGAACAGATCTTGTAGTGGCGTCAGATATTGCGTATGACGCATTTTAAGAAGGAGGAACAAGAATGTTAAGTATGATTGGATTGATTGGGGGGCTTTTGCTACTCATCTACCTTACGATGAAAGGAATGAACCTGTTAGTAGTAGCGCCTCTATGTGCATTGTTTGTAGCAATCATGAGTGCTCTCCCATTGTTTCCTCAACTCGTTGAGGAGGGTGCTGCGAATTTCGTTGGCAACTATATGGGAGGATTCGCAGGATTCGTATCATCTTGGTTCCCGATGTTCCTACTAGGAGCGATCTTTGGGAAGGTGATGGAAGACAGTGGAGCAGCTGACAGTGTATCAAAATGGGTCGTAGCAAAGCTTGGGATCAAACAGGCAGTACTCGCGATCGTGCTAGCGTGTGCGATCTTAACGTACGGAGGCGTAAGCTTGTTCGTTGTAGCGTTTTCCGTTTATCCGATGGCAGTAAGTTTATTTAAACAAGCAGATTTGCCTCGTCGATTCATTCCTGCAGCTCTTGCTTTTGGATCGGTAACATTCACGATGACATCTGCTGGTTCACCTGAGATTCAAAACTGGATTCCAATCGAATATTTAGATACAAGTCCATATGCAGGCTGGGAAGTCAGTTTAATCGTAGCATTGTTTATGGCAGGGTTTGGGTACTGGTGGTTAAAGCGCATGATCTCGAAAGCTGTTGCTAACGGCGAAAAGTTCGTTGCAAGAGATGAAGATCCTGAGGTTGAAGACCGTCCGCTACCACATCCACTCATGGGGTTAGTTCCTCTTGTAATCGTATTGATCATCTCGTTTATCTTCCACGATAGTTTGAAGCAGTCAGCTTTGATCATCGCGCTGCTAGGTGGAATCATCGCTACATATTTGTTGAACAGAAAATATTTTGCGAACTTCGGCCGAGCTGTTTCAGATGGTACCCTCGGTGCTTTGATCGCGATTGGTAATACGGCTGCAGTTGTTGGCTTTGGAGGAGTAGCAAAGGCAGTTCCAGCTTTTGAAACGGCTGTTGGTTTTATGACTGGTATCCCAGGTAGTCCTTTGATTGGAGGAGCTATTGCGGTAAGTGTTATCGCGGGATTAACAGGATCAGCTTCTGGTGGACAAGTCATTGCATTACCGATCCTTGCGCCGCATTATATTGACGCTGGTGTCAATCCTGAAGCACTTCACCGTACGATCGCGATTTCTTCTGGTGCACTCGATTCTCTTCCACACAATGGTTATGTGGTTACAACGATCAGAGCGATATGTGGAGAATCACACCAGGATGCATACGGTGCAGTTGGAGCATTGACTGTAATCGTTCCGTTGATCGGCTTAGCGATTGCCATCATTTTATTTAGTCTTGGATTAGGAATATAAGGGTTCAAAGGAGGAAGTCAGTTGTTTGTAAAAGACAAGGTAGTCGTGATCACAGGAGCAGCAAGTGGCATCGGTAAAGAATTAGCAAAAGTGTTTTCTGATCACGGAGCAAACGTTGTTCTAAGTGATCTGAATGAGGAGAAGGTAAAGGAAGCTGCAGAAGCAATTCGTGGAGAAGGTGCTGTAACGCTTGGAATTCGATGCGATGTAACGAAGGAAGATGAAGTTCAGGCGATGCTCGACCAAACGATAGAACAATTTGATCGAGTGGATGTACTGATCAATAATGCTGGGCTTCAGCACGTATCCAATTTGGAGGACTTTCCAACTGAAAAGTTTGAACTCCTTACAAAAGTGATGCTCGTTGCACCTTTTATTGCGACTAAACTCGTTTTTCCTATCATGAAGAAACAGGGTACAGGGCGCATCATCAATATGTCGTCGATCAACGGGTTAGTTGGATTCTCAGGAAAGTCAGCATACAACAGTGCGAAGCATGGCGTTATTGGCCTGACGAAAGTTGCTGCTCTCGAAGGTGCTGAGCACGGCATCACCGTTAACGCTGTGTGTCCAGGATATGTCGATACCCCATTAGTTCGTGGTCAACTAGAGGACCTTGCAGAGAGCCGGAATGTTCCACTTGAGCGAGTATTAGAAGATGTCATTTATCCTCTAGTTCCGCAAAAACGCTTGTTATCGGTTCAAGAGATTGCGGATTATACGATGTTTCTGGCAAGTGACCAAGCGAAAGGAATCACAGGCCAAGCTGCTGTAATCGATGGAGGGTATACGGCTCAATAATATTTGTAAACGTTTTCCTTCCTTTGTAAAATAGAGATGAGGAATGGAGGAGATAGTGTGAAAGATGTGTTTATTTTAGAAGGAGCTCGAACGCCATTCGGGACATTCGGTGGTTCACTAAAAGACGTGTCGCCAACAGATCTAGGCGTAACAGCTAGTAAAGAGGCGCTGAAAAAAAGTAAGATCAATGCAGAAGAGATTGACTTATCTGTCATTGGAAATGTTATTCATTCAACTTCCAATGCATCTTATCTTGCTCGTCATATTGCATTAAAGTCTGGTGTTCCAATCTCTAGTCCTGCTTTAACCGTGAATAGATTATGCGGGTCAGGACTGCAAGCAGTCATATCCGCGGCACAGTCGATCATGATGGGAGAAGGGGAAACAGCTCTCGCCGGTGGTGCCGATAACATGAGTCTATCGCCTCACGTCTTAAGAGGTAGCCGTTTTGGCACAAAACTAGGTGCACCAAAAGTGGACGACATGTTATGGGCTACGTTAACCGATGAATACACAGGTTTTGGAATGGGTGTGACTGGTGAAAACTTAGCTGAAAAGTATGGGATAACGCGAGAAGACCAGGATGCATTCGCAGCACAAAGTCAAGAAAGAGCTTCACTTGCAAGAGCACAAGGTAAATTCTCTGAAGAAATAGCACCAGTTGAAATTCAAGGGAAAAAGGGTACAACCGTTACTGAGGATGAGCATATTCGTGAAGGTACAACAACAGAAAAGCTAAGCACGTTAAAACCAGCATTTAAAAAGGATGGGACCGTTACTGGTGGAAATGCGAGCGGAATTAATGATGGGGCAGCAGCGGTCGTATTAGCAGGAGAGGAATATGTATCTTCTCATTCTTTATCCCCGCTAGCACGCATCGTTTCATGGGGCATCGCTGGAGTAGACCCTTCCATAATGGGGATTGGACCAGTACCTGCTATTCAAACGGCATTAAAAAATGCTAACTTAACCATGCAAGATATGGACTTAGTCGAAGTGAATGAAGCGTTTGCTGCACAGTATTTAGCTGTGGAAAAGGAGTTAGAGCTCGACAGGTCGATCGTTAATGTGAACGGAGGGGCAATTGCCCTTGGTCATCCTGTTGGAGCAAGCGGGACGAGAGTGCTATATACAATGACGAAAGAGCTGAAACGAAGAAATGGTAAGTATGGTGTAGCTTCACTTTGTATTGGTGGGGGTCAGGGAATCGCAGTCGTTGTAGAAATGGTCTAATCTTTCAGAAAACATTTACAATTAATTATAAGTAACATATAATGAGTGTATTACTAACGGAAAGGGGCTGTGTATTATGTTAAATCACAAAATGAGCATTGTAATTTCATATTGTGCACAGTCCAATCGATCGCCAAAATAATTCAGAAGATCCTTTTGATTAATAAGGCCATGGACTGTGTGCGTACATGTCCATGGTTTTTTTATCCCACACGTGTAGGGATGTGTGAAAAGCCGTGATTAACAACGGCTTTTTTTTAATACTTTTATTAATCAGGAGGATTTTAATGAAGTTAACGAATTTAGGATGGAACGATTATTTTGAAGCTATGCTTAATGAGAAACGTGTTGAAGGAAGAGAACCAGTAAGAGTGATCGAGGAGCATCGAGGCTCATATGAGGTTTCAAACGGGGATACTGTGTTTCGGGCAGACCTATCAGGAAAATACCGTTATGAAGCAGCTCAGCGAGATGATTTACCTGCGGTTGGAGATTGGGTGATGGCGACGCTTTTACTTGAAGAAAAGAGAGCAATTATTCACGATTTAATACCAAGAAAGACAAAATTCTCAAGAAAAGCTGCAGGGAACACAACAGACGAACAAATCGTAGCGGCTAATATCGATACTGTGTTTCTTGTAAATGCGCTAAATCAAGATTTTAACTTAGCAAGAATCGAGCGCTACCTTGTCATGGCGTGGGAAAGTGGGGCTAACCCAGTCATTGTTTTAAGTAAATCTGATTTATGTGATGATGCTGACACAAAAGCAGATTCTGTTGAGGGAATTGCAATCGGAGTGCCTGTTCACATTGTTAGTTCATCGACCGGTGAAGGGCTTGAAGCACTAGAACCATATGTGAGTGACGGGAAAACCGTTGCATTACTTGGATCTTCTGGAGCAGGAAAATCAACATTAATCAATAAGTTATATGGTAGTGACATTCAGCTAGTTCAGGGAATCAGAGACGATGATGGAAAGGGGAGACATACGACGACCAGCAGGGAGTTAATCGTTCTTGAAACAGGCGGAATACTGATCGACACCCCCGGAATGAGAGAACTCCAGCTTTGGGATGCGAGCAGCATGACGAACAGCTTTCAAGATATAGAAGCACTTTCCGAAAACTGTTTCTTTAGAGATTGCACACATACCGGGGAACCAAAGTGCGCAGTACTTTCTGCAATTGAAGAAGGAAGTCTCGAGCAAAGGCGGTTCGACAATTACAAGAAATTTGAGCGGGAACTCGCTTATTTGGAAAGGCAAACGGATAAGAGGGCTCAAATCGAAGAACGAAAGAAATGGAAGAAAGTAGCTGGAGATCGTACAAGGCAACACCGCAGGTAATCTTATGCTGAGAGGAGCAAAATGATGG
Organism: Anaerobacillus sp. ABA4_114; assembly: GCF_056159065.1. NCBI lineage: Bacteria > Bacillati > Bacillota > Bacilli > Caryophanales > Bacillaceae > Anaerobacillus > Anaerobacillus sp. ABA4_114. The sequence goes on along the minus strand of NZ_JBSWUM010000001.1, from coordinate 3,556,104 downwards.
ATGTTGAACGTTCTGTTTTAGCTCAATATGCTTCTTTACCAGACTGGTTAATTCAAACGGTCAAGACGTTAAGTGATGATACATTTTTCACGCCGATTAAGCCGAATAAGTGGTCGGTTGCAGAAATTGTAGCCCACCTTCGTGTATGGGACACGTACCTGTTAGAAGAGCGACTCCCATATATTCAGAAAGAAGAGAGGTTAAAAAAATCATCAGTTAGTGCTGAATCGGTCAATTTAAAAGCCTCAAAGTATGCGAAGTCAGGTAAGTCAATGGACGATTTGATTGAGGAATGTATTCTAGAACGTCGTAACGTTGTAGCAAAGTTAAATGAATTTACGCTCGAAGAATGGGAACATACCTTTTATATCGATAATTATCCATTATGTTTAACGAGCTATATAAAAGGACTTGTTGAACATGATCATCATCATAAACTCCAAATCGAGGTTTTTATGAACGAACAGGGCATAGAATTCCATAGTCTTCTTTCATAAGAGACCACTCCTCCGGACATGCTATGAGTGGAGGTGAGTCGTATGGCAAAGCGAAAAGCAAATCCATCTACAACAGGCCTTCCTTCTTCTCAGCCTGAAGGACAGGGAACTGGTATCGAGTTAGGCGAGCCGCAAGATTCCAAGAGGAAGAAGAAAAAGAAATAGCAAAAAGTGTGTTGCGTAAAAGCAACACACTTTTTTATTGTGAAAGAATGCTTAAGCTTGTACCAACTCTCGCCTAAGAATTTTGTTCATACTAGCAACCAATCTTCTGGCACCTTCAAGTAATGGTTCTCGGTCTACATAGAAGAGGGGTACTTTGATTCGTACGGTATCGTTGGCTCCAGCATGCGGAAGAATCAGCAAACGCTCTTCTAGAAATACTTTAACAATTTCTTTGTCAGGCACCTGGGTTTTTATATCGATCCACAAGGAAGTAGGATCACCTTTTTCCACAATCGTAATATTTTCTGAGAACGGCTCGATTATCGATAGGAGGTGGTGTCTTCGATCATTCAATTCTTTTAAAACATCATCGAGATGGGACATCATCACTTCTGAACTCAAAATATTATCGACAAGTTCCAATAGAACAGGAGGGGGGATAAGACCGAGCTGCATTTGAACCTCTTGAAGACGTAGCTTCACATTAGATGGTCCTATGATCCATCCGATGCTAATCCCAGGAGCAATCCCAGTGAAATGGCCAATCTGTATGACAAATTTACGATCACTAGCTAGTTCATAATAAGTAGGGATAGAACTGATTTTAGAATGGATGAGTAGTGGTGCTTCAATAATTTCCACCATCGGAATAGTCGCTCTTTCACATAACTGCAATAGATCCGTTCGCTTTTTGCTCGTCGATGCTTTGTTACTCTGATTGTATAGTGGGCTCGTTATGACGAGTTTAAGTTTTTCTTTTCGTAACAGCTGCTCTGTCAAAGGGTTGTCATTTGAGAACCATATCACTTTTATACCTGAAGTCAATAACATATTAATGTGTGAAAATTTAGCGGGGGCTTCGACAGCAATAGTGTCGCCTGGTGTGAGTAGACATTTGAGTGCGATGAGTATGGACTGCTCGATGCTCGAAGTAAGAACCATGTTTTCCGGGTTAGCTTCATTTTTGATGAATTGACATAAAGAGCTTGTAATACTTGAAGTCACGGATCGTCCATTGCTCTCTCTCATTGTAAAAGGAATTAATTCCTTTGTTTCTTTTGCTAAACAAAGATCAGAGGCGGCAGTGCCTGACATCAAATTAATAAATGAGGGTTCATTCATATATTGGTACACTTGTCTAAAAACAACGCTGTCTTCGTTTAAGTGATGATTACGTAATTTGTTCCAAGTGATCGAGTGATTGGGGAGAAGATCTTCAGCTTCTTCGCTTACGCGCGTACCGCTACCTTGCTTAGAAGTGATTAAACCATTCGCTCTTAATTCTGCGTAAGCAGTCGTGATCGTGCTCCGGTTTACCTCCAGTTGTATCGCAAGTTCGCGTTCAGTAGGAAGAAGAGTACCTGGTATCAAGTAGCCATTCAGGATGGCATTCTGATAGTATTCTACAATTTGTTTGTAAAGTGGCTTCTTACTATCAAAATCTAGGATGAGTCTCGCCATTTTTTATCACCTCATACACTATTATAGAGAAATTTAAAGAAAATTGTATAAATTTTTAAAAAACTTTTTAGCTCAAAAGTCCTTGATATATAAGGAGAATAAGCCATTTGCATGAATTTATAACATAAATTTACAAATTGGTTGGTGTCAATTTGACTAAATTGGATGGTTACAGAAAGTTTTTTGAAATTTACAATAAGTTTAAACATTCAGGTAACTAGTCGGATTTCATTCTTTGAAGTGGGTTTAGGCGTACATAGCAATGAGTGAGGTGACCTCCCTGTTATTGCACTCATTATCGTTCCTTTTTCCATATTGAAAAGAAAGAAATCAAGCCAATTACCTGGATGGCAAAACAAATAGGGGGTAAAACAATGAAAAAGAAGTTTTCTCTACTGCTTTCAGTCATCATGTTGTTAAGCCTTTTCCTTGCAGCTTGTTCTGGTAATTCCAGTACTTCTGGAAATACAAACAGTGAAGGAAAAGCATCAGGAGATTCAGAAAGCACTGAAGAAACAAGCAAAGAACAGGTATTGAATCTTACGGATACACAGGATATCCCAACGATGGATACTACACAGGCAACTGACACTGTAGCATTCAACGTAATGAACCAGGTATTTGAAGGTCTATATCGTTTAGATAAGGATAATAAACCTGTCCTTGGTATGGCTGCTGAAGAGCCTAAGGTTGAAGAAAAGGATGGGGAAACGGTTTATACATTTACGATTCGTGACGATGCGAATTGGTCTGATGGTACACCGGTAACAGCTGAAGATTTCGTTTACTCTTGGCAGAAGATCATTCACCCTGATACATTGGGCGGATACGCTTCAATGCTAGGAACAGCTGGTGTCAAAAATGGAAATGAAATCGTAACTGAAGGTGACCCGCTTTACGGTAAAGTTGAAGAACTTGGAGTTAAAGCAGTAGATGAGAAGACTCTTGAAGTTACTGTTACTCAGAAGGTTCCTTACTTCTTCGACCTTCTAACATTTGCTTCATTCTATCCACAGCCTTCTAAATTTGCTGAAGAGCAAGGTGAAAACTATGCTCTAGAAGCAGATACTATGCTTTACAACGGACCATTTACTCTTGCTGAGTGGAACCATGGTGAAGGTTGGAAGCTTGCTAAGAACGATGGCTATTGGGATGCTGACACTGTAAAGCTTGAAGAAGCAAACTATAAAATCGTTAAAGATGAAGCTACACGCGTTAACCTTTACGAAACTGGAAAAATCGATCGTGCTAGTCTAAGTGCAGACTTTGTTGATCAGTTCCAGGGAAGAGAAGATTTCTCTACAATTCTTGATACAGCGATCTTCTTCCTTCGTATGAACCAAAAGAATGAAGCGCTAGCGAACAATGACATTCGTAAGGCACTATTCCTTGCATATGACCGTGATGGTCTAGTAAACGTTTTACTAAACAACGGTTCAATTGCTGCTCGTTACCTTGTTCCAAAAGATTTCTTATTCAAAGATGGTGAAGATTTCAGAGCACCAGCTCCAGAGGGCTACCTTGCTGACAAAACAGCAGATGACGCTGCTGAATACTGGAAGAAAGGTCTAGAAGCGATTGGACAAGATTCAGTTGATCTTGAATTCCTAACAACTGATTCAGAGCTTGCTTCTAAAATTGCTGAATACGCAAAAGAGCAGTTTGAGTCTAAGTTAGATGGACTTACAATTACAATCAACAAACAGCCTTGGAAGCAGTTCCTTGATCTTGAAGATGCAGGTGACTTCGATATCTCAACTGGTGGTTGGGGACCAGACTATCCAGATCCAATGACTTACGTTTACATGTTTGAAACTGACGGAGCATACAACCGTATGGATTACTCTAGCGAACAGTATGACAAGCTCGTTTCAGATGCTAAAGTTGAAACGGATCAGCAGAAGCGTTGGGAAATGATGCAGGAAGCTGAGCGTATCCTTATCGAAGAAGATACGGCAATTGTTCCTACTTACCAGCGCGGTGGCGCAATCTTGATGAAAGAACATGTTAAGAACTACCATATCCACAAATTTGGTGCAGATTCTACACTTAAGTGGGTAACGATCGAATAGTAAACGAAAGAAGAGTCGGGCTGCTGCCCGACTCTTTTTTTAGTTGCTAACAGGTTTGGTAATTGTTTTTGGTGCTTCACGGTGCTTTGTAAGTTGTTCAAATGTGTAAGCGAGTTTAATAAGTTGAGGTTCACTAAAGGATGGTCCTGTGAAGGTAATCCCAAACGGTTTGCCGTTTGAAGTAAACCCGCCTGGAACAGTGATGGATGGATAACCTGCTTTTGCAGGGAGTGTAGATCCATAGCTGCCGCCGAATACTATCGCATCCAAACCTTCGTTATTAAACAATGCATCTAGGCCCATTTCTTTTGCTTGTTTAATGTCTTTAAGTCTACTTTTTAAATAATCCGGTTCTGTTAATGTGCCACTCGTTTCGTTTGCCTCGAGTAAGAGTGACTGACCATATTTCATTGTCTGTTCATTCTTATTATTGTAGTCTACGATTGTATTTAAGTTGAGCTTGGTTTCAGATCTTGTTTCGTTAGCAAGGTATGCATTGATACCTGCTTTAAATTCATATAAAAGCACGTTGTAGTCATTTTCTAGTTTTTCTTGATCGGAAACGATCTCTTTAAATTCGGAGACAGAACAACCTGCTTCTTGTAATGCTTTAATAGCAAAATCAAACTGCTCTTGTTCTTCAGGATGCATTTCGTCATAGTATCCATTCTTTATTACGCCAAGCTTGATGGTTTCAAAGGTAGGTTTGAAAAGATAAGGCGTATAGTCACTTTGAGAGGGTGCACTAAGAGTAGAAGGATCTTTCTCATCTTGTCCTGCTAAAATACCTAATAGAATTGCAGCATCGGTAACGTTTCTCGTAATGGGTCCTGCAGTATCTTGAGATGATGAGATCGGAATGATTCCTTGTCTACTCACCAATCCAACAGTTGGTTTAATCCCAACAGTTGAGTTTGAGCTTGCAGGGTTAAGGATCGATCCATTTGTTTCAGTACCGATAGAAGCAGTTGCGAAATGGCATGCAACTGCAGCCGCTGAGCCAGAGCTCGAACCTCCAACGTCCAAGGATCCTGGTCCATATGGATTTAAAACTTGACCGCCTCTCGAGCTATATCCATTCGGCATCGAGTCACTCATGAAGTTTGCCCACTCGGTCATGTTGGTCTTCCCAATGATAACCGCTCCCGCACGTCTTAGTTTCTTAACAAGAAACGCATCATCTCTCCCGAATGAATTGGAAAGGAGGGAAGAACCTGCACTTGTATGCATGTTGTCACCTGTATTGATGTTATCTTTCAGTAGGATAGGGATTCCGTGTAAGAGGCTTCTTGGTCCCTGTATATGTCGTTCCCGATCAAGTCCTTCTGCAATGAATAAGGCATCAGGGTTCATTTCCAACACTGCATTAATTTCGGAATTGTACGTTGAGATTTGTTCTAAGTATAAACAAACAAGCTCGTAGGATGTTATCGTCCCTTCAAACATCGCTTGTTGTAAATCTAAAATGGTCGACTTTTCAAGCCAATCGATGGTTACCATAGTAGGAGCCTCCTTTTCTACTTTTTTTACGTATTCAACAAACGAAAGGAGTTTTCCTTCAATTGGAAAATAGGTCAAAATAAAAACGCGTATCCGGTGTGGATACGCGCTCGAATTTATTAGGCAAGCCTCGTTTGTTTTGCAAACCAGGGTTTTAACTTAATAAAGAATGCGATGAATATGCTAGCTACAATGAAACCTTTTATAAGGTTAAACGGCGTAATTCCTTTTAGAACCAGTGCTTGACGAGCTGAGTCAGACATCGCCTCAAACCCCATGAACCACGTATAGGCCGGTAGGATCAAGAGATAGTTCAACAATCCCATCATTGCTGACATCAATAGAGTACCTAGAATAAGCCCAATCGTAAGTCCTTTCTGAGTCTGATTAAACTTCCTGAATACAATGGAAGTCGGTACGATAAAGAATACACCTGCGATAAAGTTAGCGAGTTGACCTACAGGGACACCAGTGAAACTTCCTTGTATACCGTAATGAATAAGGTTCTTTATGGCTTCAACTAGTATACCTGCGGCAGGTCCATAAAGGATCGCCACAAAGAGTGCTGGAATATCGCTGAAATCGATCTGTAGGAAAACAGGAAATCCAGGTAGCGGAAAATCTAGTAGCATCAATAGATAGGAGATACTACTGAACATTGCGACAACAATCATGCGCTGTGTCTTTGATACAGTTTTCATATGACATTGCTCCTTTGATTTTTGAACCATCGAAAAGGAGATGTGGCCCTATGCACGAAAAAAACCATGAGTATGGGGCTCATGGTAGTCGGCATGGGGAAATAAGCAAGCTTATCGTCTATTTTTTCAATAGAAAGCTTGCTACTCCACCATCTTCTCCCATCCAGACTGTACTGTCGGCTCTGGATTTTCACCAGATCCTGCCCAAAAAACAGGCTCGCGGGCTTAAGGAAATTGCTCCTTCACCGCCGGTCGGGAATTGCACCCTGCCCCGAAGATAGTTCGTATAATGTTTTACAGCTTTATTATACACGGCGAGAGCTGATAACTCAACAAAAACATCTTGAATTCAAGCTATTCTATAATAGCGCTTTCAAAATGGCTTGATCACAACATCGTATAGAAATGATAAAAAGCTCTCTGTTGAAGAAACAGAAAGCTTTTTATTACAATACTATTTTTTTTCGGCTAGCCATGCGGCAACCATCTCAGCTTCTTCACCTTGAATCAAACCAGCTGGCATTCCGCCACCTTTACCATTCTTGATGATGTCGAGGATTTCGTCCTTAGAATACTTGCCACCTACAGCATTAAGTGCAGGACCTGCTCCTCCACCAAGGTCTCCACCGTGACAGGAAGCACAGTTCTGAGAGTAGATTTTCTCTGCTTCTCCTCCTGCTGAATCTTCCCCAGCAGATTCTTCCGTTTTCTCGCCATGACCGCCTTCAGAGCCGGCATGTTCTTCCGTTGTTGTTAGCCAGTATGTAAAGCCTACAACGATCGCTAGGAACAAAATTGTCGAAGCAATGTACGCCGATGATTTTCCCATTCTGTTCACCTCCCCTATCCTATCTTAATCATACTTTTCGCACATTCAATTATCAAATATATTTTGCATCTATTTTGAAACATATACGTTTCTACTATTACTAGTAAAAAAATCTTCTAATGTAATTGGTGATTTCATAGACATAGAGTAAGAAGACGGTGGGGGAGAGAGCGTATGAAACAAAATGCTAAACTTTTTCAGAATCCTAGTAACAGTATGCTTAGAACACTTTCATTCCTTATGATCATTAGCTTAATCAGCTTATTTATCGTTGCAGGGTTTATCTCTTCGTCCGAAACAAAATATCGATTTTCTTCATCGATGATGCACGATTGGGTAACGAGCTTCTCAAATGAGGCGATCATTTATGCGATGGGAACGGAAAATCATTATTTAACGCAAGTACTGCCCGAAGGAAGTGAACCGCCAGCATTATCCCTTGTTGCGTTTCAGTTTATCACGAGCATCAAACCAGGCGACATCCGAAGTCTCCTTGGTAGTGAGCTTCCGGGTTTTGCTTTGTATGATGCGAAGATTCACGTGGCAGGAGAAGGGACGAGCTTTGCTAACTTACCTGTTGAGTCAGTACCCCCCCTTAATGATCTGCTTATAGAAAGGGATGTCCCATCTGACAAACTTACGATCCAAGATCCGAAGGAACCTGTAACACCTCCTGTTCAAACGACGAACGGTAAGGATGTCGCATTCATTTATCATTCCCATAGTTACGAGTCATATTTACCATTGCTAGGCCTCGAAGGCAATAAGAATGGAGACCTTGCAAACGACGGGAAAACAAACATAACTCTCGTAGGAAAAATGCTAGGAGAAGCGCTTGAAAACAGAGGGATCGGTACAGTAGTCGATGAGTCGAATATAGGTGCATTATTGAATGAAAAAGGCTGGCAGCACGGTAAAGCGTACGATGTGTCGAGAACCATCGTTCAATCTGCTATGAGTAGTAATTCAGATTTTGATATGTTTATCGATATCCATAGAGATGCTCTACGGAAGGATGATACGACGGTCACCATCAATAATGAGAAATATGCTAGAACGGTTTTTGTCATCGGTGAAGAGAACCCAAACTATGAAAAGAACCTAAAGCTTGCAAAAGAGCTTCATAATTCTCTGAAGGAAAAGTACCCTGGCTTAAGCAGAGGCGTAATCGGAAAGAAAGGTCAGCGTGTAGATGGTGTGTATAACCAGGACATTTCTCCTAACGCGATGCTGATTGAAATGGGAGGAGTAGATAACAACCTCGAAGAACTAAGTCGCACAGTTGAAGCCATAGCAGACGTTCTTAGTGAGCACTACTGGAGTGTTTTAAAAGTTAGTAATTAAGTAAAAAAGCGCTGGCTCCTAATGGAGTCAGCGCTTTTATGTAGCTTCTTTTTTTATTGTGAGTAAGCTTGTAGCGATTCCAACAAACAAAATAGCGATAGCAGAATACATCGTAGAGTTCAAACCGATCGTTTTTGAGCCGATAATAATAACGAGACCATCGATAAGGAAAATAATGACTCCTACATTTAGAGATGAAATTTTGGATATAAACTGTGCTAAAAGGTCCGTCCCGCCTGTGCTTGTGTCAAATCTAAGCATGATCCCAATTCCTGAACCTACAAAAAACCCTCCTATCATAGCACTTATTAAAGAAGGGTATTGAAAGGAATGGCGCATGGGAGAAAGGACGTCGATAAAGAAAGAGGAGAGTAATAGTCCGTGTAGGCTATTATAAAAGTAAGGGCGAAAATAAAGGAAGGCATATACATAAAGTGGAATACTTAAACATATAATCGTGAGTCCCGTTTCGAACCCCCATATATATTTAAAGATTAACCCAATTCCAATCATACCCCCATCGATTAGATGGTTAGGGACAAGAAACCCATTGACTCCTACTCCGACCATTATACTTCCAACAAAAACAGCTACTATTTTCTTTAGCATGGTGCGATCACCTGCTTGTTCAGGGTTGTTTTAATATGTATGTTTTCAGAAAGATTTTCATTACGTGTTTGTTAATTACCAGAAAAGAAAATGCTGCCTAGTTGCCAGCAGACTGTCGGGGGTCCTCATGTTCTCAATAATCGAACTATATACGATCGAATACGCATTATACATTGCAGGTTTTATGATTTCATTCTTGATCATTTATGGCGGTGTTTTTCTATTTCTGAACTACAATAAAAAGCCTATACGAAAAACTAGAAAAACCGTTGTGCTTGCGTCCGTCATACTCGGGTTATCACAGTATATGATCAACCTTCTATTCAACTTATCCATTTCAATCCCGGGTTCTGTACAAGTCTATTTGTATCATGCCATTCTATCGATCTTGTTGAGCTCATTGTTTTCTTATCTTGTTATCAAACTGTTCATCAACAAAAAGATGAATCCTAAGTATCATTTGATTGGCTCTATGATGATTACTAGTGCGATCCTAACCACATTGATCCTTGGCAACCTTGTCTTCTTTTCGGAGTCGCTTTCCATTCAGTCGATCCATATCATCTTATTTATTATCATTACATTTGCTTTTTCGCTATGTATCGTACGTTTCTTATTATTGTTGAACCTAAATGGTAATCAGCGGTATTATCGCATTTGGTTATTTGCAGGGAGTTTCGCTGCAAGTATCGTATTTTCTTGTTTACCATACCTGTTGTTTTTTGGGATGGTCGATCAAAGTTTATACCTTAAAGAAGAGAATTCATTTGGACCGTATCTGATAGCGCTCGCTTTTAATTACATCTGTTTAGGAATTCTAGTATATGTTCCAGATCGATACGGAATCGCTAGACAAATAGAACAAACCGATCGGCTAGTACAAAACGAACAGCAGTTTAAAACGCTTTTTCATCACAATCCAGATGCTGTGTTTTCAATCGATAAGAATGGGAAATTTGCGAGTGTAAACTATGTAGCTGCTGAGTACACAGGGTATTCGATTCCAGAGTTAAAAACAAAGTTCTTTCATGAAGTCGTAGTCAGGGATGAGGTTCATCTTGCTAAGGGGATGTTCGGCCGTTCACTGCAAGGTGAAGTCCACCAATTCGATATCAAAATAAAGTCAAAACGAAATAAGATTAAAGAGTTACATATCTCGACCGTACCAATTAATGTTGGAGGGGAAATAGTAGGTGTGTACGGCATCGCAAAGGATATTACAGAGAAAAAGCGTGCTGAAAAAACCATACATTTCCTTGCATATCATGATGAATTAACGGGGTTACCGAATAGGCGTTATTTCAACGAAAAGCTTACGTCTCTCCTAAATCAGAAGGCTCCCTCACCATTCGCTATAATGTTAATCGATTTTGATAGATTTAAGCGGATCAACGACTTGTTCGGTCACGATTTCGGGGATCTGGTTATCCAGTCCATCGGAAAACGGTTGGAAGAAGTATTAGATGAAAGTTTGTTTGTGGCAAGATTAGGTGGAGATGAATTTACCATCATTCTTCCGCGTTATAGTAAGAAGGAAGATGTCGAACGAGTCGCAGCTTCTATCTTACATGCATTTCAATCTCCTCTAATGATAGAGAATCAAGAATGCTTGTTGACGGCAAGCATCGGGATCGCTCTTTATCCGACTCACGGAAAGAAAGGGGCAGAGTTGCTCAAATACGCTGATATGGCGATGTATCATGTTAAGGAACAGGATATGAACAACTATGCGTTTTATCAAGAAGAGATGAGTAATCAAACGCTTCATAAAATCATGTTAGAGAACGATCTTCGAAAGGCTATTGAACAAGATGAGTTGATCGTCTACTATCAACCGAAAGTGAATACAGTGACAGGCAGCGTCATTGGCTTCGAAGCACTCGTTAGGTGGCTTCATCCTAAGATCGGGTTGATTGCTCCGAATGAATTCATCCAGGCAGCGGAAGAAACGGGATTGATTGTTCCTATTGAAAAAATCGTTATAAAAAATGCCTGTGAACAGTTAAAAGTATGGCAAACGCAATACTGCGAGAGGTATACCATGTCAGTGAATATATCTCAGCGTCATTTCTATCAGGAGGACGTCGTCTGTACAATCATGAAAAACCTAGAAGACGCAGGCATTTCACCAGAATCGCTTGAAATTGAAATCACAGAAAGTATGGCGATGTTTAATGAGCACACCACGATTCAAAAGCTACAGAAGCTAAGGAAGATAGGCGTTGGCGTAAGTATGGATGACTTCGGTACAGGGTATAGCTCTTTGCATTACATAACGCGATTACCTATCAACAGGGTGAAAATCGACCAATCATTTATCAAAGGGTTGATTGATAATTCTAGTAGTTTAGGTATCGTCACAACGATCATCTCTTTAGCGAGACATTTAAACTTAGAGATTATTGCCGAGGGCGTAGAAACAAAAGAACAGATTGACGTGCTGAAACGGTTAGAGTGCTTCGATGTTCAAGGGTATTACTACAGTAGACCGCTTCCAGGTAAGGATGTAGAAACCTATTTATTACAAACAAGTGGAATAGAGTTACCTAGTATGTAGAGGAAATATTCCTGATAAATTATGGACGAGCAATAAGCTCGTCTTTTTTGTGTGTTTAAAAGTTAAATTTTTCCAGTGCGGGAGAGCTGTAGATTTATTATATCACCAAGTGTTGATGAATGTTATTGGGAAATGTGAATGGAAACATCGGTAATATTCCTGTGTTTTTCTATATATTTCCCAATACAAACGTAAAAATATCTGTGATATTCTACTAATGTAATAAAAATTCTAAACATTTTGAATTGGAGGAAAGCAGTATGAAAAAAGGAATGGTAGTAGCACTCGCCACTGGACTTGCTTTTGGATCAGCGCTTCCAACCGCTTCAGCAGCTTCTGATAAGGATCTTAGTCTAGATCAAAAAAACGCACTTCAAAAAATGGAGAATGTGAAACAAACGTGGGAAAAGGAAAGGAACGTACCTTCATTTCTATCTGGTAAACTATCAAAAGACAAAGTAGGGAATGAAAAAGCAGTCAAAGCGTTTTTAAAATCTAACGAAGGGCTATTCAATGTTAATCAAAAGAATTTAAAGTTGATTAACGAATCTACAGATGACTTGGGCATGACGCATTATGAATATGTTCAAACTGTTAAGGGAGAAGAAATTGACGGAGCGAAATTTATCGTACATACGGATAAAAACGATAATATTGTAGCGATTAACGGCGATTTACATCCTAATGCTGAAAAGAATTTTAAAGGTAGTAGTAAGGCAAAGCTTTCTGATAAACAAGCGATTGCAAAGGCTTGGGATCACATCGATGTCAAACCTAGTAATGTTGTAAGTGAAAACCCTAGTTTTGTTAGAAAGTCCAAAGTATCAGATCAAATAGAAAAGAGCGAGAAAGTTGTTGTTGAGAAGGACGATAAGTACTACCTTACTTATAAAGTGCAACTTCAGTTTATCGATCCTTACCCAGCGAACTGGCAAATCTTCGTTGATGCTCGAGATGGCTCAGTTGTAGATGCTTATAACGCTGTAACTGAAGGCGCTACAAGTGGATATGGTTATGATGTCCTTGGAAAATATAAATCTTTAAATACGTACTATGCTAACGGGACGTACTATCTATACGATGTAACAAAGCCTATGAGCGGTGTGATTGAGACGAGAACTGCGAATTATCGCACTTCACTCCCGGGTAGCTATTCTGTAGATAGTAATAATGCTTTCACAGCTAACTCTCAAGGTGCAGATGTTAGTGCGCATTATAACGCTGGTGTAGTTTATGATTATTTTGAGAATACTCATAACCGAAACAGCTATGACAACAATGGTGCCACGATCCGTTCCACGGTTCATTACGGCTCGAACTACAATAACGCATTCTGGAACGGTTCTCAGATGGTATATGGTGATGGCGATGGCCAAACGTTTGATCCACTTTCAGGCGGACTCGATATCGTAGCGCACGAAATTACTCACGCAGTCACTGAAAGAACGGCTGGTCTAATCTATCAAGATCAATCTGGTGCACTTAACGAATCCATGTCCGATGTTTTCGGTTACTTCGTTGAACCAGAAGATTTTCTGATGGGTGAGGATGTTTATACACCTGGAACACCAGGAGATGCACTAAGAAGTATGTCTAATCCAGAGGCATATGGCCAGCCGTCTCACATGGATGACTACTACTATACTTCTTCTGATCACGGAGGAGTTCATACGAACAGTGGGATTCCAAACAAAGCGGCTTATCTAACAATCCAAAGCATTGGAAAAACTAAAGCAGAAAAAATTTACTATCGTGCGCTTAGCTTATACATGACTCCATCTACTGACTTTAGTGATGCTCGTTCTGCATTGCTTCAAGCAACATCTGATCTTTATGGAACTGGCTCAACGTATAACTCAGTAGCAAGTGCTTGGTCTCAAGTTGGTGTGAATTAAAAAGAGTGATGGAAGGAAGAGTCCCGAAGTGGGGCTCTTCTTTTGTGTGAATTCATCATTAGGTGGGAAGAATACCATTGGTGAAATCTTCCGTGATTTTCCATACTACATATGATTTGGTTATAATATAAACAGAATAAAGAATCGGAGGGAAGATATGGAACATTTAGACTTGCATCATATTTTTGAACTTGGCCTGATTCTCGTGATTATGGCAGCTGGAATAACAGCAGTTGCAAAAAAACTAAAACAGCCTTATCCGATCGCCCTGGTTATAATCGGAACGTTAATTGGCTTATTGAATATTCCTGTACTTGAACCGTTAAAGATGTTCATTACGGAGGGGGATATTTTTAATTTTGTTATTCTAACGATCTTTTTACCAGCATTGCTCGGTGAGGCTGCATTAAAGCTTCCTTTTTCTCATTTGAACGAAAACAAGAAGCCTATTCTTGCCCTTGCATTCGGAGGGACATTTCTTTCCTTCCTCGTTATCGGGTTTTCAACGCACTATCTTCTGGATCTACCCATTCCTGTTGCATTTGTATTTGCGGCATTAATGAGCGCGACAGATCCGGTGAGCGTGCTTTCCATTTTTAAAAGTATGGGTGTAAATCATAAACTCTCTACAACGATTGAAGGCGAAAGCTTATTTAACGATGGACTTGCGGTTGTGTTGTTCAAAATCTCTGCATTTTCTCTTCTAGCTTATATGGATATGGGCTGGGGTGGACTGACTAGTGGTGTGTTAGAGTTTGTGAAAGTTGTAGCTGGTGGTCTATTGATCGGTGGAGGGTTTGGATATGCAGTTTCAATCCTCACAAAGTACTTTGACGACTATCCCCTCGAGATTATTTTTAGCGTGATCTTATTCTATGGTGCCTATATTGCAGCAGAGAGTATCCACGTCTCAGGTGTTATTGCCGTGGTTATAGCAGCACTCACTTTTGGAAATTTTGGTTCAAAAGTTGGAATGAGTCCAACGACAAGGTTAAATATTAATAACTTCTGGGATGTTGCAGCATTGCTTGCGAATTCAATCGTCTTTTTAATGGTCGGACTTGAAATTACGCGAATTGAATTTGCGGATAAATGGGGAACCATTGGCCTCGCGCTTTTAATCGTATTAGTCGGTAGAAGCATCGCAGTTTATGGAAGTACGATGTTTGTAAAAGGATTACCGGCATCTTGGCGACACGTTCTTAACTGGGGTGGGTTAAAAGGATCATTATCCATCGCTCTAGTCTTAAGTTTGCCAGGTGATTTCGATGGAAGAGAAACCATCTTGATCCTTACCTTTAGCATCGTGCTATTCTCTCTAGTCGTTCAAGGAATTACGATCAAGCCGTTGATCAATTATTTTGGATTGCGCGCCAAGCACAGCGGCTCAAAAGAATACGAAGATATCGTTGCAAACCTACATAGACATGAAGCGGGGATTTCTGAAATTCAAAAGATAAAATCACAGCTCTTCATTCCTGAGCCTGTCTATGGAGAAATGCTTTCTACCTATGAAAAAGAAATCGATGAGATTCACGATAACCTTGATCGCCTTTTAGAAGAACATACTCATCTTAAAAAGAGTCAGCTTATCACTCTGAAGAAACATTCTTTATACGCACAGCATGCACGAATTACAGAACTAGAGCAAGATGAAATCATCTCGATCGAAGTGGCCGAAAAGTACAAAGAAATCTTAAACAATGACCTGGCTAACATCGAAGAAGATGATACGTTGAAAGACTCCAAGAAATCTAACTAGGCTGCCGCACTTTTGTGGCAGCTTTTTTGTTTGTCCTGCATAACCTATAAGAGAAAGGACAACATAAATAGAGAAAATTTCGTTTATTAAGGATTTGTAAGGGTATGGTTTACAGTAAGTAAATCTGTAAGGTATAGTGATAAAAGTCATTTTCACTTTCATTGAAAATAACTCACAAGGAGGACTTTTGAAATAAAATGCCTTACCTTCAGACCGATCGTCTGACCATTATTCCATTTTCCTTTGATCTTATTAAAGCGATGGCGAATAAGAAAGAACTAGAGAAATTATTACACGTTGAAGTTCCTAGAGAATTTGAAAACGTTCAGTTTGAAGACTTTCTACCATTTCACCTGGATGATTCTGATTTATCCAAGGTAAACTGCAAGTGGGAAGGAATCCTTATTCATACGTCTGATGAAAAAGTAATAGGAACGATGGGATTCAAGAATACTGGCGACGCATCAGGAAATCTAGAAGTTGGATACCACTTGATACCAGATTATCGCAATAAAGGCTATGCTGTTGAAATGGCGAATGCTCTTGTAAGCTGGGTCTTTTCTGATAAATCTAAAGAAGAACATCCTGAATCTGAGAATATCGATTCAGTGATGAGACGCTTAGGCTTATCAAGACTAAAGGTTCAACAAAATATTGCGAAAGATAAAATAACCGAAGAGAAATTCATTAAGAAGAATAAATATATTTGAACGTCAAACCCCACCCGTTAGTGGGGTTTTTTATTTGTCGTCGATCCCACAACACAGTACATTTCAGCACTGTAAATTTACAAATAGAATATGAAATTTAAATAGGGATTTGGTAATTATTGTCGAATAATATGCTATAATCAAGAGTGTTTGAGATACATTGGTACTGCCTTGAATGCAGTGTTAGGAGTAGTTATGAAAGCAGCATCATTAAGAGAAATCGTAGCAGAACAAGATAGGAAGGCTACTAAACTATTTTTATATTTATTTACATTGGTAACCCTTGTTACTGGAGTGTATAAATTTGCTATCGAACCAAATCTCCCTACTAACCCAGGCACTCCTAGTGTCGATATCGATGAGTGGATTTATATTCTAACGGAAGTCGTTTTAATAATAGTAGGCTTTTATTTAATTAAGATTAGTAAAAGTTACACCGTTAAGTATGTATTTTTTATAGCTTATATAAGTGTAACGCTTATGACTGAAATTATAATTTATTCAATTTACGACATCCCATACTCTAGTGGTGGAGTAATGGAGATTTTCTTTGTGTTTTTCACTCCCATTTTTTTAAATAGAACATATTTCTGGTGGGTTACTATCGGGTTAATTTTAAAATACTTAATCGTTGGTAGCATCGTGTTGGCTTTAGAGATTATTTACCCGATTACATTACTAGGGTTAATATCAATCATTACATATGTATATTTAAATCGATCCCTGTCTTTTGTGTATTCGATTGAAAGCGCTTATGAAAAATTGGCTCATCATGAGAAATTAGCCTTTATGGGACAGGTTGCAACTGGTATTGCGCATGAAATTAGAAATCCTTTAACGTCTATTAAAGGGTTTTTACAATTGCAACAGTACCAAAAAGATATTGATGCAGAGCATTCTTCTATCATGATGGATGAACTTGAAAGGATCAATTTAATTGTTAACGATCTATTATTTCTTGGGAAGCCTAACGCATTGTCATTTAAAGAAATGAAGGTCGAAAAAATTATCGATTATGTTGTAAAACTTACAATGAATCAAGCGGAAGCTAGTAATGTAACATTCAATGTGAACGTAAAGAATACTCTACCCACTGTATGTTGTGATGATAATAGATTAAAGCAAGTCTTTATAAATATAATTAGAAATTCTATAGATGCGATGTCTCATGGTGGAATAATCAACATTACTGCCGATAATTATAGTGAGAGTGAAATTAAACTATCTTTCAGTGATGAAGGCAATGGAATCCCGCATGAGTATATAGAAAGACTACACGAACCGTTTTTTTCTACAAAAGAAAATGGTACAGGCTTGGGATTGATGGTAAGCTATCGAATTATTGAGGAACACAACGGAAGAATTGAGGTAGAAAGCTTACCGGACGTAGGGACAACATTCCATATATATTTACCTTCGACAAACTGAAAAATGGGGTAGCGATTATGAGGAAATTTGTAAACTCAACATTATTATCAGAGGAAAAACGAGCGGTCATACTGTTCGTTTGGCTCTTTTACATAGTTTCACTATCATATGATTTGTTTAATAGTGTTATCTTGAGTCAACTTGTAAATGTTGATACACCAGACACATTACATGAAGGTCTAGGGATATGGTATTTCATCATTGAATTATCATTCATTCCATTCATTATCTACTATTTAAAAGGTGAATTGGCATATCGCATTAAATATATGATCTTCGTAGGTTTTACAATCATTAACTTAGTAAATGATTTAATGATTTATTATGGAAATGATTACCCATATAGGAGTGGGAATATTGGTGAACTATTAATCGTATTGCTCAGTCCTATTTTTGTAAACAAAACGTATTTTTGGTTTGTTTCAGTTGGGACACTTATTAAGTATCTACTGATAGGTCTAATATTAAATGATCAAACCATCTTTCTTCCTATTCTCATACTAGTTGTAGTCGTTTTAATTGCTTATATTCTACTAAGACGTTTTTTGTCATATGTACAAGCTATACAAACGACTTTTGACGATCAACTTGAAGGAATAGTAAAGGGTGTGGTAGCTACACTAGAGTTGAAAGATCCTTATACTCGTGGTCATAGTCAACGGGTAGCTGCTTACTCAACGATTCTAGCTAAAAATATGGGACGTTTTACAACAGAACAGCTCATCACTTATAACTATTCATGTTTGCTTCATGACGTAGGTAAAGTGAATATTCCAGACAGCATTTTAATGAAGCCGACGCGATTGAATAACGAGGAGTACCAAGTTATCAAAAGCCATCCTACAGTTGGAGCAGAAGCACTTTCTGGCATAAAGGGACTTGAAAGTTGTCTAGATGTTGTAAAATACCACCATGAAAGATGGGATGGAAAAGGGTATCCGGAAGGTTTAAAAGGAGAAGAAACTCCGATCTTAGCACGCATAACGGCGGTTGCAGATGCCTTTGATGCTATGACTTCTTCACGATCTTACCGGCCAGCGATGTCACCTGATGAAGCTTACAATCAAATAATTGAAGGTAAGGGTACTCAATTTGATCCTGAAATGGTGGAGCTATTTAAAAGGGTATTTCCTGAATGGTCTGCTTATCAGCAAAAACATGCTACGTCATTAGAAAAACCTAGGATTAAAGGAGGTGAAAACAAACATGAAAATTCGCAAACTCAATAAGGTGAAAACGACTTGCTGGTGGTGTAACTGGTTACCGCCAGGTTGGTAAGGAAGGGTGCGTTTTTTGCACCCTCTTTTTTTGAAAGGAGTTCTGTATGGATAATGAATCGTCATTACAGTTAAACGAGTTTCAAATACATAGTAATCAAAACGAGTATATTGTCGAAAACGTAAAATCTGCAGAGTATTATGAGATGAATGAATCTGCAGTAGTAGCCTTAAAATTACTCGATCAAGGTAAGACATTAGATGAAGTTGAGAGGATCTTGTTGGAGAAGTTTCCTCAAGACGACATCGATGTATATGAATTTGCACAGCAGTTAACTCAGTTGAACTTCGTTTCAGGTAATGAGAAAGGTGAAATGAGTAGTTCAAGAAAGCAGTCTTTACTAAATCGTATTTCTCCAGAAGTTGCAAAAATTTTCTTTAATCCTAGTACACATAAGATGTATTTACTTCTTTTCCTCACGAATGTCACACTATTACTTATACACCCAGAATTATTTCCTCATTTTGATGATTTATTTGTTTCTGATAGTTTAGCAGTTTCAACATTAACTTACTTGTTCGTCTCGCTCACTTTAATCGTTATTCATGAAATGGGACACGTATTGGCAGTGCGATCGAAGGGACTTTCGACAGGTCTTTCCATAAATCACAGGCTTTTCCTAGTTGTAATCGAAACAGATATGACGCATGCTTGGCGATTAAATAAACAAGAAAGAAATCTGCTTTACCTCTCTGGAATCTGTTTTGATACTGCTTTGGTTTTCGTTGCCATAATGATTCAATTGTTTTCGCAAAATCCTCTGTTACAAGCTGTTGCTTCTCTCATAATGTTGGATTTATTTATTAAGTTTGTATACCAATGCTGTGTTTATATGAAAACGGACTTTTATTATGTACTAGAAAATGCTACAGGTTGCTACAACTTAATGGAGAGGAGCAAAAGTTTTCTTAATCAGAAAAATAAAGCTGACCAGTCAAAACGGGAACAGGTTACATTTCGTTTTTATAGGCTCATTTATTTCGGTGGGGTAGGGTTATCCATATTGTTGTTGACTTTCTATGTTATTCCACAGCTATATTACGTCGTAAAGACAAGTCTAGAACACCTGACTCACCCAATTCAAACGATGTATTTTTGGGATGGTTTCGTAATCCTTTTACAGCTTGTTATTGGAGTCGGATTGCTACTATTCACCTGGTCCCGATCCCTGCTGAATAAACAGTAAGGGGTTTACTAGTTTCGACGTTTTCACCCATAATCTCCCGGGAAATATATACAAAAATACGACAAATATCAAAGAATATGAAAAAGCTCTCATATTCCCTACAGAAGTATGACTAGTCGTTACAATGTGTATATAAACAGTTCAAAGGGGAGAAAGGGTGACATAGTAATGGGATACTATGATGATCATAATCAAACAAGAAAGGTAAGGAAGGCTAAGGGAGGCATGAGCTGGTTTTTGCCTAGCACGTTCGGTGCCGTAATCGGGGCTTCTGTAATGCTTGTGGCAGCACCACTGTTTACTAATTCTGACGTACCAACAATGAGCCAACCTTCTGTGCAAAACACTGAAGAACAGTCCGCTACTTCTAACGTTTCGTATGATGTTTCAACGGATATTACAAAAGCGGTAGAAAAAACACAAGGTTCTGTCGTTAGTATTACAAAGTATGAAGATGGCTTTTCTCTTGATAGCGGGGATGGTCAGGAAGGTCAAGCGGCTGGTTCTGGGTCAGGGGTCATTTATAAAAAAGAAGGCGGTAGTGCATTCGTTGTAACAAATAACCATGTAATTGAAGGTGCATCTTCGCTTGAAGTGACGTTGAATAATGAAGAAAAGCTCGATGCAAAACTATTGGGAGCAGATCCTCTCTTAGATCTTGCCGTGCTTGAAATCGATGGCAGCAAAGTAGATACCGTAGCAGAGTTTGGGTCGTCTGAAAACTTGAAGACAGGAGAACCTGCGATCGCTTTAGGTAATCCGCTCGGTTTTCTGGAAGGGTCCGTAACTCAGGGAATCATCAGTAATACGAACCGATCGATTCCGGTCGATCTCGATAACAACGGTCAGCCGGATTATTCAGCAGACGTCATACAGACTGATGCCTCTATCAACCCTGGTAATAGCGGGGGCGCATTGATTAATATTCAAGGACAGCTTATCGGTATCAACTCATCGAAAATCGCTCAAACACAAGTAGAAGGAATAGGTTTTGCGATTCCTATCAATGTCGCTGAACCGATTATTGAACAGCTTGAAAAGACAGGGGAAGTAAAGAGACCTGTAATGGGAGTGACGCCGGCGTCATTAGCTGAAGTTCCGAAGCAACATTGGACGGGTACACTTAACCTTCCTGAAGATGTGAAGGGCGGAGTTGTACTGATGGGCATATCTCCATCATCTCCTGCATCTGAAGCTGGTTTACAGGAGCGAGACGTCATCGTGAAACTTGATGATCAAGACATTACAAGCTCTGCAGAACTAAGAAAGTATCTATATTCTAATAAAGAAGTTGGAGATGAAATGGAAGTCACTTATTTTCGTGACGGTGAACTTCAAACCACAACGATGACCTTAGCAAACCAAAAAGCACTATAAAAAAAGCCTCTAGATGATTAAACATCTAGAGGCTTTTCTGAATGAAACCTTTCTTCTCTTCTTGAATCGATCTTCGTTAACGCATAAAAAATCGGAGTATCAAGAAGTGCAAGAGCCATCTTTATAGCGAATTGTGATAGTATCATGACCCAAATATTTGGCACGGTACCTACAAAAGCAATCGTTATAAAAATCGTTGTATCGATCAGCTGAGAAGCAGCTGTACTTGCGTTGTTTCGGATCCACTTGTGTCGGTTCGCAGTCCGTTTCTTGATTTCAGAGAAAATATATACATCAACGTGCTGAGATACAAGATATGCAGCAAGACTAGCGAGTACGAACCGATAATTTTGTCCGAGTAAAATTTCATAGGCAGCTTGTGTATCTGAAGCAAACGGTGCGACAGGGAGCAACATGCCGATGAAAATCATGATGCTGGCAAAGATTTGGGCAGCGAATCCATAGCGGATGGTCCGCTTAGCTTCTTCCTGCCCAAATCGTTCGTGAATAATGTCAGTGAAAAGGAAAGAGAATGCATACATTACGACTGCAGCAGGAATAACAAAACTTCCTATCATGACGACTTTTCCTGCTAGTACATTCGCAATTACGATTGAGGTTGCAAATAGCACATTGAACAGGACAAGACTGCGGTCGATTTGCTGAGGCTTCATATTAAGCGTCAGCCTTCTCTCTTACTGCAGTAGTTTTCAATTCGATACCACCGCGAGCTGATTGGTACACTGTAATCGTAACTTTAAGAGGATCGATCGCGTAAACCACGTCATCAGCGATACGAGCAGCTAATGTTTCACAGAAGCTTCCTTCATCTCGATACGACCAAAGATAAAATTTTAACGACTTAGATTCGATACACTTTTTATCTGGTACGTAAGAGATTTCAACTCTACCAAAGTCAGGTTGTCCAGTTTTCGGGCAAACAGCTGTAAATTCGAGTGCGTTGAATGTGATCTCTTGTACATTCGGGGCATCGAACGATTCGTTCTTTATTACTTCACGAGCTTGTTCTACACTTTCTGGTCTTGGCATAGGACCAGAAGAAGGTAGCCAGGCTTTATCCATACTATTCATAAAAAAATTCCTCCTTAGTTTTGTTATAGCAGGAAGGTTTCGAACTGCTCTCATACAACGCAGTCTATTATAACAGAGGATTTTAGGAAAGCGAAGTGATTTTTGTCTTCCACAATTTAGTTTAGCTTTTGAAGGAAAGGGAAAGAGAGAAATTAGAGTTAGTAGATAACAATCTATTTATACAGGAGGAAGAACCCATGCAAACGACCACTGTAAATGAAGAAAAGAATAGTAAACTAATGAAAGGTATCGTAGTAGGAGCGATCGTTGGAGGAGCGGTTGCGATGCTAGATTCCACTACACGCCAAAAGGTGAAGAGAGCAACGAGTAATGCGGTCGATTCTTCTAAAGGGTTGTACACGAACGTAAAGGAAAACCCATCTGAATTTAAGAATGATTGGATGGACCGTATCCAGTCAGCATCAGAAGTGTTGAAGGAAGCTGTTAATGATGCTCAAACGCTTTATGAGAAAGTGAACGATGAGGTTGTGGATCAAGTAAACCAAGTGAAAGAGGATTCTAGTGAAGTGATTTCATCTGCGAAAGAAGCTGGCGAGGGATTACAAGAAATAGGTTCGAAAGTAAAGGAAGCAGGTCAAGAAGTAACGGATACTGATGAACAAACAACCGTTCCAGGAAGTGAATCACGCACACCTGGAAATGTCACGGCAAATCCAAACGTAAAATAACTAAAAAAACAAGCCAGCGTTTAGCCGGCTTGTTTTTTTAGTATAGCCAAGAAGCTCCGATGATGATTAGCAAAATAAACAGCACGACGATTAGAGCAAATCCCTGGTTGTATCCATATCCACCCATATAAAACGACCCCTTCGTTGTTTTCTTTGGTTCAGTAATAACCTATGTCGTGACTGGGTGAATCGGAAGTAGGCTATCGCACATTTTTAGTGAATTAGCCCTAATCGTTACGATGAATAGCAACTGCAGGATAATCAGTGAACATAGCTTCACATCCCATGGATTCAATCTTACTCATTCTATCGATTGAATTGATCGTATAAACTCTTACAGGAATCTGTAGCTTTGTTGTATGTTCCATTAGGTATTCATCCAAAGCATGGTATTCGATATGAATGCTTTTTGCTCCCGTCCTTTTCATATATTCCCATGGGTGAACAAGTTTATCTGAGAGGAGAATCGCTGTTTCAATGCTATCCTCCTGTTGATTAATACGTTGAATGCTATAGTGATTGAACGATGAAAGAACGGTTCGATCGGTTAGCTGATGATGGTGTAAAAGAGAGATGACTTTGTTTTCTATTCCTGGATATGGCAGATAACCGGTCTTTAATTCAATGTTTAACCGTAAAGAAGTCGGCTTAATCCAAGCTAACACGTCATCTAGACTTGGAATGGGTTCACCTTGAAATCGCTTTGAGTAAGTCCCGCCAGCATCAAGCTTACATAATTCCTCGTATTGGTAATCTTTCACCCATCCCACACCATTTGTTGTTCGATCTACCTTCTCGTCGTGAATCACGACTGGAACGCCATCCTTCGTTAATTGCACATCAAGCTCAATCCCGTGAACGCCTGCTTTCTCTGCAGCTTTAAACGAGACGAGTGTATTCTCTGGGTGAGTACCGGCTGAGCCCCGATGACCATAAACCATTAGGGATGAACGCATAAGTCACCTCTTCCTTTTCATATGATAGCTGTACTTAACTTCTTTTTCTATTCAAGAGGCTTGTTTCCTTTTAGCCAAAACGAATAATGATAAAAAGGTGGTCGAAAGATGAACAAAGGAATGCAGCTTCCTTTTGCACATACCCATCATTTTAAGACGAAAACGACTGAGAAAGAGGATCACGATCATCATGTCGTTGGCTTTAGTTTCCCTGCGAGTGGAAATGATCGTGATGAGCACGTTCATAGATTAGAAGGGGTGACGATGCAAAATCATCATCAGCATCGTTTCAGTATAAAAACTGGACCTCCTATCCCGTTACCTGGTGGAGGACATTATCATGAATTTGATGGGGAAACTTTTTCCCATACTGAACACGAGCATGCATTTTTTGGGGGAACGAGTAAGCCTTTAGGGTACTATCCTACTAATTGGTAAAGAGGCGAGGTTTGCCTCTGTTTTTTTATGTCTTATGAACCATCCCTATAGGGAATCCTACGTCATGACTTTACAGAAGCGAAGATTCAAGATAACATAAATTACTAGAATTTATAGAAAATTATAAATGGGATGTGAGTTGTTTGAAACAGTTTGAGCAATCGGACGCATTAAAGAGATTACCAGAACAATTCTTTGCAAAACTAGCCGCTAAAGTGAACCGGTATAAAGAAGAAGGACACGATATCATTAATTTAGGACAAGGTAATCCTGACCAACCAACGCCACAGCACATTATTCAAACACTGCAGTCGTCTGCTGAAAAACCTGAATATCATAAATACCCACCGTTCAGAGGACAACCTTTTCTAAAGCAAGCTATTGCTGAATTTTATAAAAGGGAATTTGATGTGACGATTGATCCTGAACAGGAAGTAGCTGTTTTGTTTGGTGGAAAAGCAGGCTTGGTAGAAGTGAGTCAATGCTTATTGAATAAAGGAGACAAAGCATTGATGCCTGATCCAGGTTATCCGGATTACTGGTCAGGAGTCGCGATGGCCGAGGCAGAGATGCATCCCATGCCTCTATTAGAGGAAAATGATTTTTTACCAGATTATGAAGCGATTTCAGAAGAAGATTTTCGTAAAGCAAAACTGATGTTTCTAAACTATCCTAATAACCCGACTGCTGCACAAGCAACAGAGTCTTTTTTTGAGGATACGATTAAGCGTGCAAATGAGCATGATATTTGTGTCGTTCATGATTTTGCTTATGGAGCGATTGGCTTCGATGGGAAGAAACCGATAAGTTTTCTTGAAGTAGACGGTGCAAAAGACGTCGGGATTGAAATCTACACGATGTCCAAAACGTACAATATGGCAGGCTGGCGAGTAGGCTTTGCGATCGGAAATCCATCCGTTATCCAGAGCATCAACTTATTACAAGATCACCTCTATGTTAGTTTGTTCAGTGGAATTCAAGAGGCAGCTGCAGAAGCCCTTTTAGGCTCACAGAAATGTGTGGAAGATTTGAATCACATGTATGAAAGCCGAAGAAGTGTGTTGATCGAAGGGCTAAAGGACATAGGTTGGAATGTAAAGGCGCCAGCTGGTTCTTTCTTTACCTGGTTAAAAGTTCCTGAATCGTTTACTTCAGAGACATTTGCTGACTACCTATTAGAAGAAGCTAAAGTAGTTGTAGCACCAGGAAATGGGTTTGGAACATATGGTGAAGGGTATGTTAGAGCTGGTCTGTTGACCTCAGAAGACAGGTTGAGAGAAGCGGTCAGTCGTATTGAAAAACTAGATTTGTTTTAGCTCTGTTAAAAAGGTCGCATGCTTTGCGACCTTTTTACAGTTACGAACACACGGACAAAATATCATCTATATCACTCCAGCCATAGGCGGTTTCAAGAAGCTCTTCTCCTCCAATCGTAATGTCTTTCTCCATCACATAGCTTGGGCCAAAATGAAGGTAAAACTGGTCAGCAGGGTTTCCGTTAAGTACCCAAACAAGCATAGATTGATGTCCTTCGTCTTTTAGTTCCTTCGCTACATGACATAGGAGTTTTTTACCAGCTCCTTTACGGTGTGCACTTTCTAATAAATAGATCGCGTATAGTTCACCATCATAAGGGAGATCTTCGCTCCTATTCTTACCGCCATTTGCAAAGCCGACGATTTCGTCCTTGTCATTGACTGCTACAAATATACTCTTTCCGTCTTCTAACCCTTTCTTCCAGCGCGCTTCTCGCACTTTCATATCGAGTGAATCAAGAAATAAGCTAGGTACTATTCCCTGATAAGTTGTACGCCAACTGTTTACGTGAACCCTTGCAATATCAGTCGAATCTTCAACAAATGCTTTTCGTATCCTCATAATTGTCCCCCAATAGTGTAAACATCGAGTAGTGCATTCTTCTTAATTTGTTTTCTACGTAGAGGGGATGATTCCCTTCCAGTCGAATTATGGTTAGCAAGGGAAGTATGAAAGGAAGGTATAGATGAAAGAATTCGAGATAAACGTAGAAGGCCAATCGATTCATGGTTATAAGTGGGGGAATCCAGAAAATCCTCCGATCATTTGTCTGCATGGATTAACGAACAATGCTTTAGGGTTTATCGAGTTGGCAGAAGAGTTGAAGGATCAATTTCATTTGATATCATTTGACTTACCTGGTCATGGTAAAACTGATGCTTTCATGGAAGATGACGCCTACCTATCCACACCCTTTACAGAGTGGCTGAAGGCGGTCATTGAAAAAGTGTCCCATAGACCGTTTTATTTGCTTGGACATTCATGGGGGGCTGCGATCGCTGTTCATTATGCAAGGTTGTATCAAGAGGATGTGAAAGGACTTGTCATGCTGGATGGAGGATATCTTTCTCCGTCAGATGAACCATCTGCAGATCTCGATGAGCACTTACAACGCATGTCTGATTGGATCAATGGTTCTCATTTTCGATCGATTGAAGAATACGAAGATAATAAGAAAGTGGAAGTTGGAAGATGGTCAGAAGCACTACAAAGAATGGTCCATGCAGACATGACGTCTGATACCGATGGCGTTCGGATGAGAACAACTGAGCAAACAGCAAGAGCTATTATGAAAGCGCTCTATAATGAACCTTCTAGTAAAGTATTCGATACCATTTCTGTTCCGGTTTACTTGTTAAGAGGAACGTTACCAGAAGAAGGAGAAGCGGTTAGGGTGGATGCAGTAGATTCCATGAGAAGCGCGATAAAAAGTGAATGTAGAATAACCGCCATTAAAGATGCGGGGCATGTTCTTCACTGGCAAAAGCCAGAGGAAGTAGTAAACGAAATTCGGGGTTGGTTTGCTGCTCAGGAAGACCTTTCTTCTATTGAAAGTTCTCCACGTTCACACTAGAAACGAATGCATTAGAAAAACACCACCTATGTCGATGACGGCAAGGTGGTGTTTTAAGTATGGTGAATGGGTAGGCAGACAGTTATTTTCGTCCCTTGGCCGGTTGCACTGTCTATCGAAAATTTTCCGTTATGTTTGTCTATGATTCGTTTACAAATAGCAAGACCTAGGCCAGTTCCTTGTTTTTTTGTTGTGTAAAATGGTGAACCTATTTTCTTGATATCCTCTTCTGGGATCCCTCCGCCAAAATCTTTAACACATACTTCGATATGATCATCAAAAGTGGCTACGCTAATGACCACCCTTTCACCATCGTTACTCGCTTCGATCGCATTTTTTATAATATTGATAAACACTTGCTTCAGCTGGTTATTCTCACAATAAACAGGTGGAAGACTGTCAGGATACTCTGTCGTTAAGATGATCGATTCCATGTTTGCCTGTGCATTTAATAGTTCGATCACTTCTTCAATAATGTGGTCAATATGATAGTAGCTGAAATTGACCTTGTTAGGCTTCGCTAACATTAAGAATTCCTCGATGATTTGTTCGATCCGATTAAACTCTGTGTCCATTACTTTAATATAACGCTCAACATCTTGATTTTTGTTCTGGAATTCGATTAATTTTAAAAAACCCTTCAATGATGTGAGGGGGTTCTTCAGCTCGTGTGCAATTCCAGCGGCTAGCTGACCAACAACGGATAGTTTCTCGGATTGAGCAAGCTGCTCTTCATTTAATCGCCTTTCTGTAATATCTTTTGCTGTTCCAATAAGGTTCGCGACCGTATTTCCTTCAATGATAGGAACGAGCGTGATATCGAACATACGGTATCCTTGCTCAGGAAAGGTATAGGCTTCTTCGAAGTGCAGCGTTTCTTTTCGAATGATGACTTCTTGAAAACGCCGAATCGCTTTAATGCCCTGATCCATACCTAAAAATTCTTCGATTCGTTTTCCTGAAATATCTTCTTTCGTCGTTTGGTAGTTTGCTAGGTACCCCTCATTAATGGCTTCGATCTCAAAGTGTTGTAAATCAACAACACGGATAAGAAAAATAAGATCTGATAGATGGCGAAAGATAAGCTTGAGGTTGTTTGTATCTAGACCGCTTTCTTTTTCCATTTCAAATCCCCCATTTATCTTAATGATTTTGTTTTCCTTAATTGGTAAGTTCCACAATTTATGAAAATACCCTTTCATAAATACAAAATGATAAATGAAGATGAGCGATTGCTTTCAATTAAAGGATGATATAGTCTAGTGAAAACGAGCTAACTTTCGATTTTAAGCACTAGTTGAGGGTTATCTTTAGAAGTGTAAAGCATGTAGCTATATTTTATGACGCGCGTACGGGGTATAATTCACTTTATACCGTACCCCGTTGTGGAAAAAATAAACAAAGAGTTTCACTCAAGATCAAACTAAGAAGGGGGTGTCATGTTGTTAGAGAATACTGGGGAACGAATTATTCCTGATACGATGAAGCCGACTAACGGGATGCTGCTCGAACATCTAGCCAGGTATTATTTTGCAAGCGAATTTGTGAAAGGAAGGACGTTGGATATTGCATCCGGAAGTGGTTATGGAAGTCAGTATCTGGCAAAGAAAAACAAGTCTATCATTACTGAGTTGGTTGGGGCTGATCGAAGCATCGAAGCAATAACATATGCCAGAGGTCGTTATCATCATCCCCTCGTGACGTATGAGTGTGCAGATGCGCTAGATCCCAAACTACCTTCTAAGCTTGGCCAGTTTGATTCGATCGTAAGCTTTGAAACATTAGAACACGTAGAAGATGACCGGCAGTTTTTACAAAATCTAATGAAGATGTTGAAGACCGGTGGAACATTAATTGTCTCTACACCTTTTGGAAGAGGAAGAGGGAAGCCGACGAACGAACCCTTCCATATCCATCAGTTGACAGAGGAGGAGTTCAGGGAACTACTCTCTCCATATAAGAAAGTAGACTATTATTACCAGCGTGGTGTCATTTTCGAGCCGCCGCGAGAAGGAACGAAATATTCTTTTGGAATAGCGATTATAGAAAAGGAGTAGTGGGTTACTTTGAAAGAAACGGAGATAAAGGGAAAGCCCTTAGACAATGAAACAAGATGCGTACATTATCAAAGTGAGAAAGACATCGTGGCGATTAAGTTTTATTGCTGCGATTCGTATTTCCCATGTTTTAAATGCCATGAAGAAACCGTATCTCATGATATACAGTTATGGCCAGTGAACAAATGGAACGAATTCGCAGTGCTATGCGGAAGTTGTAAGACTGAGCTTACAATTAATCAATACCTTACATCTAACTCAAGCTGTCCATCTTGTGGATCAGCATTTAACGATAAGTGTTCTCTTCACCATCATTTATATTTTCAAGTCTAGTAGTTAATAGACTTTTAGATTACGATAGCATTGATAATATAGAAGAAGGCTGTAATGAAACTGTTTCTTGATAGAAAGGAAGACCACCCACTCACAGGCAAGAGCACCTCCCTATATGAGGGAGATATTTTTTTGGAATAAGTTATTGACGAAGCTTGCAGGGGATGATAAGATATATCTTGTCACTTCGAAAAACGACATCAACCTTTTTTATTACTTATAAAAAAGTGTTGACACATTCCGACACTACTGTTAAAGTAGAAGTTGTCACTCGCTGAAACAAACGAGATAGACAAAATGGAAGTTTAATAGAATGACAATCGATCTTTGAAAACTGAACGAAACGCCATGCAAGAAATTGTTTCTACGGAAACAAACATTGTTTTAAAGCTAGATTGAACTTTTCTATCGGAGAGTTTGATCCTGGCTCAGGACGAACGCTGGCGGCGTGCCTAATACATGCAAGTCGAGCGGAGAAATGGGAGCTTGCTCCCATTTCTCAGCGGCGGACGGGTGAGTAACACGTGGGCAACCTGCCCTACAGACTGGGATAACTCCGGGAAACCGGAGCTAATACCGGGTAACACGTAGCATCGCATGATGCAACGTTGAAAGTTGGCCTCTGGCTAACACTGTAGGATGGGCCCGCGGCGCATTAGCTAGTTGGTAAGGTAACGGCTTACCAAGGCCACGATGCGTAGCCGACCTGAGAGGGTGATCGGCCACACTGGGACTGAGACACGGCCCAGACTCCTACGGGAGGCAGCAGTAGGGAATCTTCCGCAATGGACGAAAGTCTGACGGAGCAACGCCGCGTGAGTGACGAAGGCCTTCGGGTCGTAAAGCTCTGTTGTTAGGGAAGAACAAGTACCGTTCGAACAGGGCGGTACCTTGACGGTACCTAACCAGAAAGCCACGGCTAACTACGTGCCAGCAGCCGCGGTAATACGTAGGTGGCAAGCGTTGTCCGGAATTATTGGGCGTAAAGCGCGCGCAGGCGGTCTCTTAAGTCTGATGTGAAAGCCCACGGCTCAACCGTGGAGGGCCATTGGAAACTGGGGGACTTGAGTGCAGAAGAGGAGAGTGGAATTCCACGTGTAGCGGTGAAATGCGTAGATATGTGGAGGAACACCAGTGGCGAAGGCGGCTCTCTGGTCTGTAACTGACGCTGAGGCGCGAAAGCGTGGGGAGCAAACAGGATTAGATACCCTGGTAGTCCACGCCGTAAACGATGAGTGCTAGGTGTTGGGGGGTTCCACCCTCAGTGCTGAAGTTAACACATTAAGCACTCCGCCTGGGGAGTACGACCGCAAGGTTGAAACTCAAAGGAATTGACGGGGGCCCGCACAAGCAGTGGAGCATGTGGTTTAATTCGAAGCAACGCGAAGAACCTTACCAGGTCTTGACATCCTCTGCCACTCCTAGAGATAGGACGTTCCCCTTCGGGGGACAGAGTGACAGGTGGTGCATGGTTGTCGTCAGCTCGTGTCGTGAGATGTTGGGTTAAGTCCCGCAACGAGCGCAACCCTTGATCTTAGTTGCCAGCATTCAGTTGGGCACTCTAAGGTGACTGCCGGTGACAAACCGGAGGAAGGTGGGGACGACGTCAAATCATCATGCCCCTTATGACCTGGGCTACACACGTGCTACAATGGACGGTACAAAGGGCAGCGACACCGCGAGGTGAAGCGAATCCCATAAAGCCGTTCTCAGTTCGGATTGCAGGCTGCAACTCGCCTGCATGAAGCCGGAATTGCTAGTAATCGCGGATCAGCATGCCGCGGTGAATACGTTCCCGGGCCTTGTACACACCGCCCGTCACACCACGAGAGTTTGTAACACCCGAAGTCGGTGAGGTAACCTTTTGGAGCCAGCCGCCGAAGGTGGGACAAATGATTGGGGTGAAGTCGTAACAAGGTAGCCGTATCGGAAGGTGCGGCTGGATCACCTCCTTTCTATGGAGAATTACGAGGCAACATTGGTTGCCAAACTTGCATGAGCGTTTCGTTTAGTTTTGAAAGAATGATTGTATTCTTTCATGTTCCTTGAAAACTAGATAGCACAAACAACGACATCCAATAATTATTATTTTTTGCGTTATAACTTAGTTAGTCACATCTAACGATGTGCATCGATGACGTTAGAACACTGTTTCTAGCGAAATCTAAGGTTAAGCTACTAAGGGCGCACGGTGGATGCCTTGGCACTAGAAGCCGATGAAGGACGGGACGAACACCGATATGCTTCGGGGAGCAGTAAGTACGCTTTGATCCGGAGATTTCCGAATGGGGGAACCCACCATCCGTAATGGGATGGTATTTACTTCTGAATACATAGGAAGTAAAAGGCATACCCGGGGAACTGAAACATCTCAGTACCCGGAGGAAGAGAAAGCAATCGCGATTTCCTGAGTAGCGGCGAGCGAAACGGAAACAGCCCAAACCAGAGGGCTTGCCCTCTGGGGTTGTAGGACGTCTCATTGGAGTTACAAAGGCACGGATAGACGAAGCGACCTGGAAAGGTCCATCAGAGAAGGTAACAATCCTGTAGTCAAAATCCGCTGCCCTCCGAGACGGATCCTGAGTACGGCGGGACACGTGAAACCCCGTCGGAATCCGGGAGGACCATCTCCCAAGGCTAAATACTCTCTAGTGACCGATAGTGAACCAGTACCGTGAGGGAAAGGTGAAAAGCACCCCGGAAGGGGAGTGAAAGAGAACCTGAAACCGTGTGCCTACAACTAGTTGGAGCCCGTTAATGGGTGACAGCGTGCCTTTTGTAGAATGAACCGGCGAGTTACGATCCCGTGCAAGGTTAAGCCGAGAAGGCGGAGCCGCAGCGAAAGCGAGTCTGAATAGGGCGAAGGAGTACGTGGTCGTAGACCCGAAACCGGGTGATCTACCCATGTCCAGGGTGAAGTTCAGGTAACACTGAATGGAGGCCCGAACCCACGCATGTTGAAAAATGCGGGGATGAGGTGTGGGTAGCGGTGAAATGCCAATCGAACCCGGAGATAGCTGGTTCTCTCCGAAATAGCTTTAGGGCTAGCCTCGCGGCAAGAATCTTGGAGGTAGAGCACTGATTGGACTAGGGGTCCCTACCGGATTACCGAATCCAGTCAAACTCCGAATGCCAACGATTTATCCGCGGGAGTCAGACTGCGAGTGATAAGATCCGTAGTCGAGAGGGAAACAGCCCAGACCACCAGCTAAGGTCCCAAAGTATACGTTAAGTGGAAAAGGATGTGGCGTTGCTTAGACAACCAGGATGTTGGCTTAGAAGCAGCCATCATTTAAAGAGTGCGTAATAGCTCACTGGTCGAGTGACGCTGCGCCGAAAATGTACCGGGGCTAAACGTATCACCGAAGCTGTGGATTGTCTTACGACAATGGTAGGAGAGCGTTCTAAGGGCTGCGAAGTCAGACCGAAAGGACTGGTGGAGCGCTTAGAAGTGAGAATGCCGGTATGAGTAGCGAAAGACAAGTGAGAATCTTGTCCGTCGAAAGCCCAAGGTTTCCTGAGGAAGGCTCGTCCGCTCAGGGTTAGTCGGGACCTAAGCCGAGGCCGAAAGGCGTAGGCGATGGATAACAGGTTGATATTCCTGTACCACCTCCTTTCCGTTTGAACGACGGGGGGACGCAGAAAGATAGGGAGAGCGCGCTGCTGGATATGCGCGTCCAAGCGATTAGGCTGGTGAATAGGCAAATCCGTTCACCGTGAAGGCTGAGTCGTGATGGCGAGGGAATTTAAGTACCGAAGTCCCTGATTCTACACTGCCAAGAAAAGCCTCTAGTGAGGAAAGAGGTGCCCGTACCGCAAACCGACACAGGTAGGCGAGGAGAGAATCCTAAGACGATCGGGAGAACTCTCGTTAAGGAACTCGGCAAAATGACCCCGTAACTTCGGGAGAAGGGGTGCTTCCTCGGGTGAATAGCCCAGGGGAGCCGCAGTGAAAAGATCCAAGCGACTGTTTAGCAAAAACACAGGTCTCTGCCAAGCCGCAAGGCGATGTATAGGGGCTGACACCTGCCCGGTGCTGGAAGGTTAAGAGGAGGGGTTATCCCTTACGGGAGAAGCTCTGAATCGAAGCCCCAGTAAACGGCGGCCGTAACTATAACGGTCCTAAGGTAGCGAAATTCCTTGTCGGGTAAGTTCCGACCCGCACGAAAGGTGCAACGACTTGGATACTGTCTCAACGAGAGACCCGGTGAAATTATAGTACCTGTGAAGATGCAGGTTACCCGCGACAGGACGGAAAGACCCCATGGAGCTTTACTGTAGCCTGATATTGGATTTTGGTACAGCTTGTACAGGATAGGTAGGAGCCATAGAAGCCGGACCGCTAGGTTCGGTGGAGGCGTCGGTGGGATACTACCCTGGCTGTACTGACATTCTAACCCAGCACCGTGATCCGGTGCGGAGACAGTGTCAGGTGGGCAGTTTGACTGGGGCGGTCGCCTCCTAAAGAGTAACGGAGGCGCCCAAAGGTTCCCTCAGAATGGTTGGAAATCATTCGCAGAGTGTAAAGGCACAAGGGAGCTTGACTGCGAGACCTACAAGTCGAGCAGGGACGAAAGTCGGGCTTAGTGATCCGGTGGTTCCGCATGGAAGGGCCATCGCTCAACGGATAAAAGCTACCCTGGGGATAACAGGCTTATCTCCCCCAAGAGTCCACATCGACGGGGAGGTTTGGCACCTCGATGTCGGCTCATCGCATCCTGGGGCTGAAGTAGGTCCCAAGGGTTGGGCTGTTCGCCCATTAAAGCGGTACGCGAGCTGGGTTCAGAACGTCGTGAGACAGTTCGGTCCCTATCCGTCGCGGGCGCAGGAAATTTGAGAGGAGCTGTCCTTAGTACGAGAGGACCGGGATGGACACACCGCTGGTGTACCAGTTGTTCCGCCAGGAGCATAGCTGGGTAGCTACGTGTGGAAGGGATAAGTGCTGAAAGCATCTAAGCATGAAGCCCCCCTCGAGATGAGATTTCCCACAGCGTCAAGCTGGTAAGATCCCTCAGAGATGATGAGGTTGATAGGTTCGGGGTGGAAGCGTGGCGACACGTGGAGCTGACGAATACTAATCGATCGAGGGCTTAACCTAAAAAATTGGAATACGATGTTGCGTGCTATCTAGTTTTCAGGGAATACCTGAATAGTCTAGTGATGAAGGCGAAGAGGTCACACCCGTTCCCATGCCGAACACGGAAGTTAAGCTCTTCAGCGCCGATGGTAGTTGGGGGCTCTCCCCCTGCAAGAGTAGGACGTCGCTAGGCAAGTAGAGAAGTCAGAGCATTGAGCTCTGGCTTTTTTGGTTTGTATCGCGGACCGTAAGGTGAGTGCCTTCATTGAGAAGACAGAAAAGGGCATCTTCGAAAGCTTCGTAGGGGTGGGAGAAGCAAGAAATTCGAGGAAGCAAGTGAGGCTGGACCGGAGTAGATATTCGGAGATCTATGAGGATCCAGCATCGCGCAGCTGACGAAGAAGTTCGCCGCTTATCGCGCCCCGTATGAGAACACGGAAGTTAAGCTCGCGCGCCGATGGTAGTTGGGGGCTCTCCCCCTGCAAGAGTAGGACGTCGCTAGGCAAGAGAGAAGTCAGAGCATAGAGCTCTGGCTTTTTTGTTTTGTCTGAATGTGGTGTTGAGTCATCAGGGGTTCTTGAAAAGGGGTTTCGCGGATATATTCTCAGAATCGAGGATAAATGGCCCGATTTCGCGGATATAAATTGAAAAGCGCGGATATATCTATCCTTTTCGCGGATAAAACGAAAAATTCGCGGATATCGCCCCGATTTCAGCCCCCAAAAGATTTTATCTGATTGTGCTTTTGACTAATCAAAAGTTACAAACAACGCTTCGCTGATAAAATCAAAATTTCGCTGATTAATGTCCCTGTTTCGCTGATAAAACGAAAAATTCGCTGATATCTCCCCCCGATTTCGCCGATAAATCAAATATTTCGCTGATATCCGCTAAAAATCCCCCATCTCAATAACACAATTCCACCATACCCCTTCACATTCACACGCAAAAGCACACAAAGCCTATTAGAATTTCACTTTTAGGGAATAAAAACGGTACGATAACAAAGAGAGGTGAGAAGATGAAGGATATCGTGATCGTTTGGTTTCGACGGGATTTTAGATTAGAGGACAATACAGCATTACATAGAGCGATCGAATATTGTGAGGAACATGATGCACGTTGGGTTGGGGTGTTTCAATTGGATCCTCATTTTACTCAGACGATCGACTCGCATCATGATTATTTTTTCCAGACGGTGAAGCAATTTCAAGAACGCTGTTTAGATATGAAGCTGCCATTTCAGGTTGTGTATGGAGAGGCAGTTGATGTATTCAAAAAAGTAACGAACGAGTTAAAAGAGGTAAAAGCTGTTTTCTTCAATCGAGATGATGTGGGCTATGGAGCAAAGAGAGATGAAAAGGTGAGAGAATGGCTTGAGAGTGAAGGGATTGAGGCGCATGATTTTCAGGACTATCACTTGCATGCAGGAGAGGAAGTTAAGAAGGATGACGGGACGATGTATAAGGTTTTCTCCCCTTATTACAAACAATGGAGTAAGCAGAAGAAACCTGAGGTCGTAAAAATCGACGGAGAAATGCTGAAGAAGTATGCACGATCATTTAATGAGGAACTTGATGAAAAGTCTTCAGAAGAGTTTTCTTCCTTGCTGAGTCAATGCGACCGAGAGTGGCAGGGCATAGGGGAAGAAAACGCTCGGAAGCGTGCCGAGGCGTTTGTAAGTGATCGATTAAAGGATTATGACAACAATCGGGACCTTCCTTATGTGGTTGGTACGAGTAGACTATCTCCTTATTTAAAAACAGGTTGTCTTTCGATACGAACGTTATATCACTTAGTTGCAGAAAAAGATAATACAGGAGTAGAAGCATATATACAAGAGCTTGCATGGAGAGACTTTTATGGGATGGTTCATTATCACTTTCCTACGTTACGAGAAGAAGAGTTTCATTCAAAATATCGTGACCTTCCTTGGAATAATAATGATGAAGAACGCCTTCAAAAATGGAAAGAAGGGAAAACTGGTTTTCCGATCGTTGATGCTGGTATGAGGCAATTAAACAATGAAGGATGGATGCACAATCGTCTTCGGATGATAACGGCTTCGTTTCTAACCAAAGATTATATGATCGACTGGAGACTTGGAGATCAGCATTTTGAAATGAAACTGATCGATCATGATGAGTCTTCAAATGCAGGCGGCTGGCAGTGGGCAGCATCGACTGGAACCGATGCTGTTCCTTACTTCAGAGTGTTTAATCCGACTACACAAGGTGAGCGTTTTGATCCGGATGGAACGTTTATTAAGAAATATGTCGAAGAGTTAAGAGATGTTCCCTCGGCTTATATTCATAACCCATCAAAGATGTCTCATGAGGAGCAGGTTGAAAGTAACTGCATGATTGGCAAAGACTATCCAGAGCCATCGGTGGATCATAAAGAGCAAAGAAAAAAAGTTTTAGCAGTTTATAAAGAACTTTCTTGAGCCAGGCACTTAAGTGCCTGGCTTTTGTATTTGGATAACGTAGATAGAAATGCGCATGCTACCTAATAGAGACTTAGCAGCGGAGCTGATCGACGTGAAGTGGTTTCAGAAAGCATCATTCAAAAAAGAGATGACATTAGATGAAATGTTAGAGGACCTAAGTAAGTCTTCGGATTTTGTGACTTATCATAACAAGAGGAGTGCAATTTCTTATACGATCATTTATTTTGCTTCCATTATTGATCCAGCACAGCTTCATCGAAATGTGCTGCCGAAGCTTAATGAATGCGAGATGAAATCACTTGAAGAGCTAGAGTCTAAGATTCCAATCCAGAACCTAGAGATCACATCGGATGCAAAAAAAATACAAGAGCGCTTGATGAATGGTTATTTAGCTGTACGCTTATCCAACGATTCAAATGTATTGTTGATGGATTTAAGTCTTACAAAATCTAGAGACTTATCTGCTCCTGAGATCGAGTTCAGTGTCATGGGACCAAAAGAGGGCTTAATCGAAGACCTTCAAACGAATATGAACTTGATTAGGAGACGAATCCCTCATCCCAAACTAAGAATGAAGCAGGTAACGATTGGAACTGTTTCAAAGACCAAAGTAATTGTTATCTACATTGAAGATATTGCATCAGAACAAAATGTGAATACAGTCATGCAACGACTTGAGGATATAGATTTCGATATAATAGCAGACTCATCCTTCCTTGGACAAATGTTAGAAGACAACTCTTTTTCCGTTTTTCCACAAATGATCGATACGGAACGGACAGACAGAATAACTGGGCACCTGAATTACGGAGCAATTACGATTCTTGCAGAGGGATCATCCAATGCATTGATCGGTCCGATTAATTTTGGACAACTTCTAGTATCATTCGAGGATTATTATTTAGGATGGAACATTGCATCATTCTTTAGGATTATCAGAATGTTTTCTATTATAATGTCGATCGTTGCAACCCCTTTGTATGTAGCTGTGTTAACGTACCATTTTGAATTGTTCCCTTCTAAACTTCTTGCAACGTTGATTTCTTCAAGAAGTGACATTCCATTTATCCCTGTTATCGAGGTGCTATTCCTTGAGATCACCATCGACCTCTTGCGTGAAGCAGGAGCGAGAATGCCTTCTAAAGTCGGACAGACTCTCGGTATCGTGGGAGGTATCGTCATTGGGACGGCTGCCGTAGAAGCATCCCTTACAAGTAATATCCTTCTTATTATTGTAGCGCTGTCTGCGCTTGCGTCATTTACAACCCCTGTATATCGAATGACGAATACGATTAGATTCTTAAGGTACCCATTAATTCTATTTGCACAGTTTCTTGGTTTGATAGGAATTGCTTTATTCGGTTTATTTGTTCTGGTTCATCTGATTAGACTTACTTCATTCGGAAGTCCATATCTTGCTCCGCTATATCCGCCGAGGCTTATGGATTGGTATGATTCGTTCTTTCGCTTACCTTATGTAATGCAAAAAAAGAGGGCTCATTTCTTTCGAACAGAAAAAGTTTCAAGGTTTTTTGATAAGAAGGAAAAAAAGCGGAATTCACTTGACTTCGATGAGCAGTAGAGGGTGAGAATTTTGGAAAATAACCGTAAAAAAGATCTTCTTGTTTCCTCTTTTCTAGTGATGTTTATTATTCATAGCAATCAGGTTGGCGTCGGTATTCTTGGCTTTCCAAGGTACATCACTCAATATACAGAGCAAGATGCATGGATTGTCGTTCTTATAACCGGGCTGATTTTTCATTTATTTGTGTGGATGATGTACGTCATTTTAGGTGAGGGTACTGAGGACATAATCGATTTACAGAAGAAGTGGTTTGGGAGTTGGATTGGAGGATTCTTGAATCTACTGCTAATGTTTTATTTATTACTTGGAGCTGTTATCATCCTAAGAACCTTTATTGAAGTCATTCAGGCATGGATGTTTCCTGAGCTACAAACGTGGATTCCAGCGATTATGTATTTGTTGTTAACATACTATGTGCTTGCGGGTGGATTTCGGACAGTAGTCGGCGTTTCTTTTTTTGGAGTGATCTTTCCTTTGTGGTTAATTTTCACAGCGATGTCACCAGCGAAGTTCTCATCTTTTACGAATTTGCTGCCGGTTTTTGATCACTCTTTGAAGGAATTTGCAATGGGAACAAAGCAAATGACATTGAGCTTTCTAGGAGCTGAAATGTTATTGTTTGCTTACCCTTTTCTTAAGGATCCTAAAAAATCGAAGGTCTGGGCTCATATTGGGATCATGGGGACTACAATCATTTACCTCATCGTGATGGTGATCTCCATTGCTTTTTATAGTGGTGAGCAGCTTCAACAAACGATTTGGTCTACGTTAATTTCTTGGAAAGTAGTTGAACTTCCTTTTGTTGAGCGGTTTGAGTATATCGGCATTACGTTTTGGTGCTTTGTTATTTTTCCTAACATCTGTCTCAACATTTGGGCAGCAACAAGAATCGGTAAGAAAACGTTACATATTAAGCAAAAGCACTTTTCAATTGTCTTGCTGCTAATCGTTTTCATAGCTTGTGTCGTGATTGCTACCCGTGAACAGATCGACATGCTAAATACGCTCACCGCCTCAATCGGTACGTATTTTTTCTATATTTATATTCCAGTCATCTTCTTGTTTAGTGTCATTCGAAGGAAGGTGACGAGGTGAAAAAGAGGTTAATTGTGTTACTCATGATGTGTCTGCTCCTAACGGCTTGTGTTTCAACTGAAATTATCGATGAAGTACCTGTCGTGTTCATTGCTGGATATGATAAAGGGAGCGAAGGAAAGATTAAAGGGACCATATCTCTTCAAAGGTTTAAACCAAATCAGGAAGTGGAAACGAGAACGTTTCAGGCAGAAGCACATACGTCAAAAGGACTTCGAAACCAATTGAGCGGGGTTCCAAAGCCGCTTACAATTGGAAAGATGGCTGTAATGTTATTTGGAGAAGAACAAGCAGAGAATGGTGTTTTAAGAGTGCTAGATAGTTTTCTCCGCGATCCTGCCTCTGGGCGTTTAACGTATATAGGAGTAGTTGAAGGAAGCGCGGGAGACTTAATTAAAGATGAGTATGAATACCTTCAAGGAATCGGACCATTCCTACAAATCTTAATCAGACAATCGATTGAA
This sequence comes from Anaerobacillus sp. ABA4_114, assembly GCF_056159065.1. NCBI lineage: Bacteria > Bacillati > Bacillota > Bacilli > Caryophanales > Bacillaceae > Anaerobacillus > Anaerobacillus sp. ABA4_114. Next base: position 3,515,608 of record NZ_JBSWUM010000001.1, on the reverse strand, counting down.
TATGGAAATATGCCACAGAACAATCTTCATCTATTTGATTATAAATACTATGGAAAAGGGATGGACCCTTACATGCCACTTCTAGAGAGGAATGAAGAAGAAATCTTTATTTCTGGTTTAGCTTTATTTAAAGGGGAAAAGATGGTTGGGAAGCTAAACCTAGAAGAAATGTTTATGTTTACCTTAATTAATAAAAACCATAAAGCAGGTTTGTTTGAAGTTTCTCTTTCAGATGGGAATTATGCTACGCTTCATAAAGTGAAGTCTAAAGTGGTTTATAAAATTGATGATGGAAACACTTCACCTGACGTGTCGATCAAAGTGAATATAAAAGCCAATATTGCTCAGTATACTGGAGAAAAACTAGACGACAAAATTAAGAAGATGATAGCGAAAGAGTTTGAAGAGAAAATTGAACAAGATGGTTTGAAGCTAATTAAGAAATTTCAAGAGTTAGAGATCGACCCGCTCGCACTTGGGGACCGAGCACGGAGCCAAACGAGGAAGTTTAACTTTTCCAATTGGGAAGATCAGTATCCAGGTCTCACTATCAAAGTTAAACCAAACGTCGAAATCTTAGAGTCAGGTGTTATTGATTAACCGTCATGCTTATGGATTTAACGCATTGCATCACTGATGAAATTACCTTTCAAGCATGATATAGTAGAAAAAATGCAGTGAACTGGGGGAACTAACGTGAATGAAAAAGAAATTGAAATCCTAGAAATTCTTGAAGATAATGCTCGCATCCCGTTGGAGGTGCTTGCTGATATGGTTGACTTACCCGTAGAGGAAGTGGAAAAGAGTATTCTTTCTCTAGAGGAACAAGACATTATTTTAAACTATTCATCCGTTATCAATTGGGATAAAGCGGCAGGAAAAGATGGTGTTGTTGCGATGATTGATGTCAAGGTAACGCCAAAAAGAGACGTTGGGTTCGATGATGTAGCTGAACGTATTTATCGTTTTCCTGAAGTGAAGACTGTCTACTTGATGTCGGGTGCTTATGATCTTTCCGTTCAAATCGAAGGGAAAACGATGAAAGAAGTAGCGTTCTTTGTTTCAAATAAGCTGTCTACGCTTGATTCTGTTCTTTCGACCACGACTCATTTTCTGTTGAAAAAATATAAGCATGATGGTGTTATTTTTGAGCCTGAACAGAAAGATAAGCGGATTGTGGTGTCACCATGAGTCAGGTTCAAAGCGACTATGTTTCAAAAAATGCTGCGAAGCTAAAACCTTCTGGCATTCGTAAGTTCTTTGATCTCGCATCTCAAATGGATAATGTCATTTCTCTTGGTGTTGGTGAGCCAGATTTTGTAACACCATGGAATGTTTGTGAAGCTGGCTATGCTTCCTTAGAAAATGGCTATACGGCTTATACCCCTAATGCGGGTTTGTTGAATTTACGTCAAGAGATTTCGTCTTACTTAAAAGAACAGTTCGCACTTTCGTATTCTGCTGAGTCAGAAATCATCTGCACGGTTGGGGCAAGTCAGGCAATCGATTTAGCATTTCGTTCCATACTGGACGCTGGCGATGAGGTAATTATCGTGGAGCCTGGATTCGTTGCGTATTCACCTGCAGTTACCCTTGCAGGAGGGACACCTGTGCCTCTTGAAACGGTGGAGGAAGATGAATTTAAGCTTACACCTGAGAAGTTGAAGTCAGCGATTACAGAGCGGACGAAGGCAGTGCTCATCTGTTTCCCAAGTAACCCAACAGGCGCAACGATGACAGAAGATGAATTGAAGGATGTAGCCAAAGTTATTGAAGATCACGACTTACTCGTGTTATCTGATGAGATTTATGCTGAGCTTACGTATGATCAACCACATTACAGTATCGCTAGAATACCTGGAATGAGAGAAAGAACGATTTTGATTTCAGGGTTTTCAAAAGCCTTTGCGATGACCGGCTGGAGACTTGGTTACGTGACTGGGCCTGAAGAAATTTTGAAGGTAATGCTTACGATTCATCAATATACGATGATGTGTGCTCCAACGATCGCGCAGCATGGCGCACTTGAAGCACTACGTAATGGTCGTGAAGATTTAGAGCGTATGAAGCGTAGTTATCGTCAGCGAAGGAACTTTATTGTGAAATCATTTAACAGGATGGGGTTATCTTGCCGCATGCCAGGAGGTGCATTCTATGCATTTCCATCTATTCAATCAACAGGGATGACTTCGGATGAGTTCGCGGAGAAACTGCTGCATGAAGAACGCGTAGCGGTTGTACCTGGTCATGTATTTGGAGAGGGAGGCGAAGGGTATGTCAGATGCTCTTACGCAACATCCCTTGAATCGCTTCAAGAAGCTGTGAAACGAATCGAGCGGTTCGTAGATAAATACGCGAGCAATTAGCGAAAGCCGTCCAATAAGGACGGCTTTAACTATTGTTTTTGACAAACAAAGCCTCCTTATCTAAAGGTGGGCTTTCACATCAATGACCTGTTGAATCATGGTCATGCGTCTTCGTTTGCTTTGAAACGAGCTGTCGAAGTAGTTCGTTTTGTTCCTGGTCAGAAGCAGTTTTTCGTTTCATGAATCCCATTGCTTTAAAGATAAAGACGATCGTTAAGATCACGATAAATAAAATAATTGCCATGTAAAGGAAACCGAATAAACCGAAAAGGATACCCATTCCTTCCATCATACCTTGGTTTTGGTTCATGATATGTCACCTCCTATAGATAGTCGTCCAATACAAGTTTACATGATTGAAATTCATTTGTAATGCAATTGCTTTTACCTGCTATATTTCTTATAAGGGAGAGATTTACCAGAAGCTTTTCTCAAAAAACGTGTTATGATATTATTATCAGGTTGGAGAGTTCGGAATTCCCTCCTCTCGTAAAACAAAACTAGGGACCCATGAAATGTAGTATGCCTTCTCGTTGAAAGAAGGTTTTTTCATGCGTCTCCCTCTAATGAATAAAAGAAGGGAGCTTTTTTTATGTCTTTTATGATTCCTAAGAAAGTAGAGTTGCTTGGAGAAGATATTCAAAAAAGCGAATTAAAATATCACAATAAGCGTGTGGCTGTCACAAAGGAATTTACGTTTGACGCAGCACACCACCTACACTGTTATGAAGGCAAGTGTAAAAGTATGCACGGTCATACGTATAAATTAGTTATTACGATTAGCGGGTATGTCAACGAAATCGGTATTTCAGTAGATTTCGGTGAGATCAAAGCATTGTTTAAAGATGTGATCGATTCAAAGCTTGATCACCATTATTTAAATGAAGTTCTTCCAAACATGAATACAACAGCGGAGAACATGATCGTTTGGATTTGGGAACAGCTCGATACTGCTCTTGATAGCCGTGAAATGCGAGATAATGGCCAGCGTCTCGAAGAGCTCGTTCTGTATGAAACACCGACAAGTTACGCAACATTGAAGCGAGAATGGATGGAATCAGAATGATGAAGTGGACATTACCTGAACGATCAGAATATATGAATTGGAACCTTCCGATGGTTGAAGTGTTTGAAACAGTAGAAGGAGAAGGGACTAGGGCCGGATTTCCAACTGTTTTTGTAAGAGTGTTTCATTGTAACCTTCGCTGTACTTGGTGTGATACGCCTTATAGCTATGCACCTGATAAGGCTGAGTACACGGCCACGATTTCAGATATTATCGATCAAATCAAGCAGTATAAGAGCAGGCATATCTGTTTTACGGGCGGCGAACCGTTGATTCATCGTGAAAAGTCCTATGCTCTCTTACAAGCGATGGTAGACCTTCCGCATATTGAAGATATTCACATCGAAACGAACGGTGCAATCGATCTTGCGCCATATGAACAAGTGAGAAGTGAAAATGATGAGTGGGAAAGCAAGGTTCGCTTTGTGATGGACTATAAGCTTCCTGATTCCGGTGAGCAGCATCGTATGCTTCATGATAATTTCGCCCTGCTCGATGAACAGGATGAAATCAAGTTCGTTATTGGGTCTGACGAAGATTTCGATGTGGCGACGGAGGTTGTGGCTGAGCATCATGATAAAGGTCAGGTTCTTTATAGTCCTGTGTGGGAAACGATGCCACCGAATAAACTCGTTCAAAAGATACTCGATGCTGGACTGAGTAGAGTAAAACTCAGCATGCAGCTTCATAAAATCATTTGGGATCCTAATAAAAGAGGTGTGTAGATTGAGTAAAAAAGCAGTCATCGTATTGAGTGGTGGACTTGATAGTACGACCTGTATGGGAATGGCAAAGGAAAAAGGATATGAGCTTTATCCGATTTCCTTCCACTATGGGCAAAAGCATAATCGTGAAGTCGAGCAGGCTAAGAAGGTGACTGAGTACTATGAAGCACCAGACCACCGCATTGTAAACATTAGCTTTCTGAACCAAATCGGTGGGAGTGCACTAACAGATCAGTCGATCGATGTTCCAACTGACATGGATGAAGATGAGATCCCTGCAACGTATGTGCCTGCAAGGAATATGATCTTTCTTTCGCTAGCATCAGCATATGCTGAAGTGATTGGAGCGGAGGCCATCTATATCGGGGTGTCAGCGGTCGATTATAGCGGTTACCCGGATTGTCGCCCTGAGTTTATCGAGAGTATGAATGAAACGGTAAACCTTGCAACAAAAGCAGGAGCAACTGGTAGTAACATGGTGATCGAGACGCCATTGATCGATTTAACGAAAGCTGAAACGGTTAAAGAAGGGTTAAGGTTAGAAGTGCCTTATGAGTTGACCACTTCTTGTTACAACGGAGAAGAAGAAGCTTGTGGGGAATGTGATAGCTGTCGTCTTCGATTAAAAGGATTTGAAGAAGCAGGTTCAACTGATCCGATTCCTTATAAAGGGTAATAGATTAAAAGAAGCGCCGGGCTGGCGCTTCTTTTTGTTTCCCTTTCGACAAATACCGGGCGGTGCCTGTCACTACGTAACTCCGGAAGGTCACTCCGCAGGGATTTCCCCAGTATAGGTGGAGGAAGGGCGGATGATGCTGTTGTTTTGGTTTTGTTCGTAGACATGTGCGACCCAGCCTGCACATCTTGCTGCAGTAAAGGTCGGAGTGAATAATTCTGTTGGAAGCTCGATCGAGCGCAGGATAGCAGCTGCATAGTATTCTACATTCGCATAAAGGTTTCTTCCTGGCTTATGCTCTTTTAGTAGTTCAACAGCTTTGTTCTCCACTTCATGAGCTAGCTTAAATTCCTCATCATCATAGAAATTTGAAGTGATGTCACTGAGCGCAGCAGCTCTTGGATCGCGTGTTTTATAGATTCGATGGCCGAAGCCCATTAGCTTTTCTTTATTTTCTAACTTCCTTTTTAAGACGCGATCTACACTTCCTTCTTTCTTGATCTCTTCAAGTAAGTCGATCACTCCAGTAGGAGCACCACCATGCAATGGTCCTTTCATTGCACCGATCGCACCAGCAATCGCTGATACGAGATCACTTTCTGTTGAGGCGATGACACGGGCAGTAAAGGTTGAAGCGTTCAGACCATGTTCCATCGTTAAGACAAAATAAGCTGACAGCGCTTTTACATGATTTTCATCAGGCGTTTTTCCTTTTAGCATGTACAAAAAGTTTGCAACATGCGAGAGCGAAGCATCTGGTTCAATGATCGGATCTCCTTGCAATGATCTGTAGCGATACGCAATAATCGTTGGAATGAGACCCACGATTTTGATTCCTTCTTGTTCGGTGGAAGGAAACGTGTCCGCCTTGTTACCCATGGATGAAACTACTGTTCGAATCACAGCCATCATATCCATACTATCAGGTAGTCGGTCTAGTATGTCTTTTTGATAAGGTTTGAGATATCTTGCTTCTAGAAGTTTAGTAGAAAATTCTTTAAGAGCCTTTTCACTTGGAAATGACCCATTCCACAAGAAATAAACGACTTCCTCAAACGACTTTTCTTTTGCTAAAGTGGAAGCCCACTCCCCACGATAGACGAGTTGGCCTCTTTCACCGTCAACAAGACTGATTTCTGACTCAGCAGCAACAATTCCCTTTAATCCAGCATGAACCATATCATCAACTCCAATCTATATTCTTGTTTTCAGTGTATCGTTTCGCTATCATTATGACTAATAAATAATAATGGTATTATTGATAGAGAATCGTAATTGATTGGAGGGGTAAGAAATGAACCTGAACTGGCTTCGAACGTTCGTTGCTGCAGCCACCTATGAAAACTTCCGAGAAGCTTCTGAGAAGTTATATCTCGCTCAACCCACTGTAACGGTACATATTCAACAATTAGAAAAAGCGCTGAACAGTAAGCTCTTTGTGAAGAACGGGAGACGTGTGGTGCTATCTGAAGCAGGAAGACAGTTCCTACCTTATGCAAAAACAATGGTCGACCACTATAATAGCAGCCTTCAACATATGTCAGGGTGGAATCAAGGGTACGATAAGAAGATAACGATCGCTGTATCACCTTTACTAGCTGCGACCCTTTTGCCTTACGTCCTGCAGCAGTTTATGAAACAGCACCCTTCGATAGAAGTTGTGGTAAAGGTGAGTGAGTCTACTGATATTGGAGATAGTGTAGCTGATGGATCAGCTGACTTAGGGTTATCGAGGATGGCTGCCATACAGCAGCATCTCACCTCAGAAAAAATGGGGCCAGATCCAATTGTGCTCGTCGTTCCTCATGATGGTGGTGATGCCGAAACGAGCTTGCCATTAAGTCTTGAGGAGTATTGTAACCATACAACATTGCTTACGTATTCTCACCCAGGGTATTGGGAAGAGCTATTGATCGAACTACGTGCAAGGTATGAAGGAATTCGGACGATGGTGGTCTCTCAGGTGCATGTAACCAAGCGTTTTATTGAAGAGGGGCTTGGATTTTCTTTTCTGCCAAGGTCTGCGGTTCAAAGAGAGCTGCTTGAAGGAAGGATGTTAGAAGTGGAAACGAGTGAAATTAAGCTCCCGACAGTGTATACGTATATGGTCTATCACCATATTTCACGAGAAGCGAGTCTATTTAAAGAGTTCCTAGAAAGATATATGCATTAAAATACCCGATCAGTTTCCTGATCGGGGTTAAACTGTCCATCGGACGTTTACATCAATACGTCGTCAATCCCCAAAGCTGCCAGCCTTTTTCAACCTGATTCGTTGCAAATAGGTGAATATGAACAGGGAAGTTCGTCGATTTCTTCGTCACAAGAACATCGACAAGGTAGCTTTGATCGGCAGTTTTTTTGCTACATGCTTTTACAGCCGGTTTATAGTAAGGAGAAGAACGATTTAGTTTTGTTGTGGACAACACCCGCCAACTTTTCGCATTTGGGTCCTGGGTCATAAGTGATGGAACGACTACCTGTAGTTTTGCCTGAAGTTCTTGGATTGAGCTCGGGTTATTCACCTTCTGAAGATTAGGGCATTCCTCTTGAAGGAGTTTAACTGGGAGAGCTGCTTCTGTTCCATTTGGTGAGATTAGGATACCCATCATTAGAAGTAGAGGTACTATCATCTTCATAATACGTAACCACCTTTCGATGTTTATATTCTCCATTTTCGGGGATTTTTATGTATAGAGATAAGAACCTACGTTCTTGCTAGAAGGAGGGATAGAATGAAGCCTTCCATTCAAAGCCGTACGTCCCGAACGATCTTGACGAAGGGGAGCGGTTTTTTAAATGGATATAGTCATACGCTGAATCCTTACGCTGGCTGTGCATTTGGTTGTTCCTATTGCTATGTGAGGAGAATGCCGATCGCTTTGTTTCGAGAGGAAGATTGGGGAGAGTGGGTGGACATTAAAGAAAATGGAGTCGCATTATTAAAGAAAGAGATTCCAAAAGCAAAGAAAAAAGGGAAAGTCTCGATCTTTATGTCCTCCTCTACAGATCCTTATCAACCGATTGAATACAAAACAGAATTAACTAGAAGCCTTCTTGAAGCTATGCTTGAAGAGACACCAGATTTTCTGTTTCTTCAAACAAGGTCACCTCTTGTGACAAGGGACATCGACCTGTTGAAAAAGCTTGGCAATCAAGTTCTCGTCAGCATCACGGTCGAGACTGATTTAGAGTCAGTAAGGAAGATTTTCGCACCTCAAGCGCCGCCGATAGGAGGGCGATTGAAGGCATTAAAAGAATTACGAGAGGCAGGTGTACCCGTTCAAGCTGCAGTCGCACCGTTATTACCATGTTCAGAGGACTTCCCGGAGAAACTGCATCGTGCTGTAAATCGAGTTACGCTCGATGATTTCTTTATGGGAGATGGAAGCGGTGGAAAAAGGACTGAACAGCTCGGAATTCGTAAATTGTTTGAAGAACACAATTTAGGGGATTGGTATGATCGGAAGACCTACCTAAAAATAAAGAATCGCTTGTTAGAGAAGTTTAGTGAAGGAAACATCTTCATTTCACAAGAAGGATTCTATCCTCCAAACTAAAAAGCATGGGGCTTGCCCCATGCTCAGTGTGTAGAGAAAGTCTCGGTGTTTAGATGAAAGTAGTTGATCATTTCCATTCTAATTAATGTTGATGGATAGTGAAATATCTGTCTGTTAAACCATTGGACGGAACGTTCGTTTTGGATCAACTCTCATCAAGTAGGAGAGACGATCGCGGACTCCTGCGGTCGTACGGGCGGCCGAGACCGGGGTGTGGTTTTCACCTCGGGCTTGGACGTTCGTCCGCGGAAAGCATGCGATCGTCATCGACTACGGTATCGGGAGCACCGCAAATAGGTTCCTCGACAAGCTAAGCATGGGGTTTACCCCATGCTTTTATTTCTTATTTAAGCTTTTTCGCTGTGCCACTCAGAATCTTTAAATGATCGTTCTCATAACCCACTTGATAGGTCACATTGTACATAGATGTTTTTGTTTTTTGATCATCAGTCCGCTCTTGCGCTTCGATCGTTGCCGTTACTTTTACTTCTTCATTGTTTTCATTCAGCGTGCCCGCCATGTTCGATACTTCTACATCGAGGGTTCGAATATACCCGCTTCTAAATGTTTCGTAAGGCATTTCGTTTTGCCAGCGGCTGCCGAGAAGAGAGTAGGCTGTTACATAATCTTGTGTCGCGAGGCTTTCGTAAAAATACCCGATTAAGTACTGTGCATTTTCTTCAAAATCTTCGCCAGTGAGTCCTTGTGGAGTCGAGACAGACTCTTGGCTCTCATCGTCGACAGTTACTTTTACTGGATCGTTTGACCAGGATGTAAGCTGTTCGATCACATTCTTGATCGGAATACTGAACCCGATCGCTCCGGATTCAGTACCAGCTGAATTGATTGCGATCGCTTCACCTGTATTCGCATCAATAAGAGGACCCCCGCTATTTCCGTCTGTAATGGGAGCGGAGATTTGGTAAATGTTCTCATAACGATACGGTTCAAGAATGAACTCTCTGTCGAGGCCGCTGATGATTCCTGTGGTAACGGTGTTTTGTAAGCCAAGTGGGCTCCCGAGAGCAATGATATCATCACCTACTTCAGCCATTCTTTTTTCTGCGACAGGTAAAGGTTCTGCATCTTTCAGACCAGGAACCCGTAAGACAGCTATATCGATTGTCTCACCCATACCGATTACTTGCGCTTCGAATTGTTTGGCATCGGATGTTTTTACGATGATTTTTTCAGCATCTTCAACGACATGCGCATTTGTAATCACATCACCAAGATTGTTATATAAAAAGCCAGAACCAGAAGAAGTTCCGTCTTTCAACTGAACGTTGATCTGCACAACGCTTTTCTGAGTATCATGAATGATGCTTTTTAAATCCTCACTATCTTCTTTAGAGCTTGCTGTCTCAGACTCCTCTCCTAAGGAAGAAGTGGCGTTGACAGTGGTACTGTCATAATGGTCATATAAATAATAAAAACCCACGCTGCCCCCTACTATTAAAAGTAATGAGGCAGCTAGGGAGATAATAGCAGACTTATTAATCATCTCGTTATGAAACTCCTTTCTGCTATTCTACGAACCACGTGAAGTGGTCGATTTTTACGGTGTATTCGTCTAGGTTTTTGACGTCTTTATCAATTTCATAAATTGTGAAATCAAATTTTCCTGTATCTTCAGGATAGAGTGTTTCTGGGTTTATATAGACTTCGCCCTTTCGAAAAACCTTACCTTCACTATCAAGTACTTGATAAGATGCACCGATCGATGAAACAGGAACAGTGGCTTTACTCTTAACATTGCCTGTGATTTTGAGCTCGTTATACTCGGTGACGGAAGTTTTAGCATCGACTAATTCTATGGCGTTGGTGCGGTTCATTTCTTCTTCTTTCGCTGCCGCTACCATTGCTTGCTCGATCCGTTTTTGCTGTTCTTCTTCGAATGCGTTCTTTCTCTTTTCTATAACGCTTTTTAAGTTTAATAATTTTTCGTTTTCACTATTGATCTGTAACCCATCTTCTACTGCATAGAGGGCTTTCGAAAACTGATTGTCTTTTAAATGTTTGTTCGCTTCATTCATAGAGAACTCAATGATCTGGTTACGAATTTGATTCGCTACTTCTTTCGCTTCATCAACTTCAAGCGTTTCTGCTCTAGTTAACACTGGCTTGAGGGCTTCGACCGATTTCTTTCCTTTCATATCAAACTTCAGTTCGGCTACCATGACGGTTGTTCTCGCTGAGGCGATATCATTTTGGAGATCCGTGACTAAAGGCCCTTTAAATTGGTTCAATTCTGTTTCGGCGTTGTCGACGAGTTCTAATGCTTGAGAGTAGTCGTCTTTTTTGCGAGCTTTTTCAGCTGAGTTCAGCGTACTTTCAACTTCGATTGCTGTCTTCATCATGTTTTGATTGGTTTGTGCAGCGGGGAATTGATCACGCTGCGCTTTCGCTTCTTCAAATTTATTTTGCGCTTCTTTATAATTACCTTTTTCTGCTAGCTTTTCTCCTTGTTCAAATGAACGGATGGCTGCATTCGTTACAGACTCTTCATAGTAGTAATAGCTTGAGAGTGTAATACCGATTACAAAGAAAATCATAAGCGGTAACCAACGAACCAAGAAAGAACGTTTTCCCTTCGTTTGGGAGACGAGTTCTTTTCCACAGGAGAAACAAAATTGGTCGTTACTATCTCTTTTCTTTCCACAATGTGGACAATACATTCTTTATCTCCACCTGCTTTCAATCTCTTTACAATAACTATTTTGACACAAAAGCTACAGGAGGGAAATATGTTTTCAGAGGTTGTTGGTAAATTGAAATATAAAGAAATTTTAGAGAAAATTTTTCCTTCAATCTTTCCACTGAATCAAAAGGCGTGTTTCTTAAACGTGATACAAAAAACAATTCCTTAGTCCTAGATCTATTGATATGCTTTTGAGGGTAAACTGATCAACAGGTTCAAATGGAATGGGTTATCTTGCTCTGTTCGTGTCTATTGCCATTTTGTTACTCTATTACCAGACCCCCTTTCAAATATTCCGTTACCAGGAAGACCGGCTATATGCCGGTCCTTTTTTTGTTTTAAGTAAACTTGCGTTGTGGATAAAAATTTGGTACACTAACTAACGGACGGTAGGTAACCGTTCTTTATTTTGATGTTTACCTAACGAATGGTAGGGAGGTTGTCGAAATGGCACAAGAAACTCAGAAGGTAATTAAGGAAAAAGCATTGATATTATTTGCTCAAAAAGGGTTTGAAGGAACCTCTCTCAATGATATTGCAGATGAAGTCGGAATTAAGAAACCTTCCCTTTACGCTCATTTTAAAAATAAAGAAGACTTATTTCTTGCCGTTATTAATAAAGTAACGATCGACTATAATACATTCTTTGAAGAGACGGCAAAGGAAATAGCTTCTCTAGATCCTGAGAAGCAACTTTATACGCTTTTGATAAGGAATACGGCGTATTTACAGAATCATGAATTAGGTCTGATCTTTAAACGGATGTTCTTGTTTCCACCTGAATCGTTGCGAAGTGATATTTATGACATGTTTGAAGCAACAGAGGGTGTAATGAAAGAAGTGGTTTATTCGATTCTCGGAAAAATGGATTCGAAACTTGACTGTGATCAAATATTCGATGCGTATTTATGTTTGTTAGACGGTGTGTTTGAGCAGCTCTTCTATTATTCAAAAGAAGAACATAGTAAGCGTCTTGAACATTCATGGGCATTATTTATAAATGGCATCAACTATATGAGAGTAGGTGATTGAGATGGCATGGATCTTTCTTGTAATCGGTGGATTGATGGAAGTCGGATGGGCGCTTGGTCTAAAGTATTCTGATGGATTCAGTAATCCAATCATCAGTGTATTGACAGTCGCAGGTATCGGGATCAGTTTCTTCTTTTTTGGTAAGGCCATTAAATATTTGCCGGTCGGAACAGCTTATGCCATTTTTACTGGTCTTGGAGCTGCTGGAACAACGATCGTAGGGATGGTTTATTTAAATGAAACAGTCAATCTGTTCAAAGTGTTCTTTGTAGTATTACTCATTTTTTCAATCGTTGGTTTGAAGTTAACCTCAAACCAATCTGAAGCGTAGGAGGGTTGCGAGATGGCATGGATTGCACTGTTGATAGCTGGAATAGCGGAAATTGGTGGGGTAACCAGTCTTAAGTTATCCAATGGATTTAGAAACCTCAAGGCATCTCTTATGACGATCGCCTTTGGTATGCTGAGCTTTTTTATGCTTTCCCTTTCACTTAAGGCACTGCCGGTCGGAACGGCGTATGCGATTTGGACGGGAATTGGTTCTGCTGGAAGTGTGCTGATCGGGATGTATTGGTTTAAAGAACCAAGAAATCGAATCCAACTCCTTTTGATTTCATTCATCGTTATTTCAGTAGTTGGTCTAAAAGTAACAGAGGGTTGATTTTTTCTGAAACTTTAGATAAAGTTAAAGTATTAAATGAAGGAGGTGAGGTAAGAGATGTTAAACGCTGTCGTTCGTGCGGAATTTGTTGATTATGCTAGCTGTTGCCGTGCGATTATTTATGATGGAGCTGCTAACGGGATACGTATGCCCTTTTTTAGCAACTTCATAAGCACGACGATCGCGTAAGGCGCTCTTACCCTACTTCAGACGGAACTAATATAAGAGAGAGGAGCGGCGTAGTTTGCCGCTCTTTTTTATGCAAGAAGTAGCCACAGGTGAGGTGTATCCTTATCTGTGGCTTTTTTTATTATCGAAAAAGGATGGGATAATCATGATGGTTTGCACGGCACAATCGATCAGTAAAATGCTCGGTGGAAACACCGTTTTTGAAGAGATAACATTTGAAATAAATGAAGGAGATCGGGTTGGAATCGTAGGAAGAAATGGGAGCGGTAAAACAACGTTGTTTAAACTGCTTGCTGGCGTTGAACGACCGGATGAAGGTGACATTCATTATAAGAAAGGTACTACGATCGGCTATCTAGCTCAAATACCTGAATACAAAGGTACTGCTCGAGATGTATTGAACGATGCATTCAGCGACCTTGAAAATCTAGCTGACCGAATGAAAAAGCTCGAAGCGGAGATGGCGAAGGGAGCTAATGAAAAAGTAATAACAGAGTATGGACATGTCCTTGACGAGTATACGAGGAGAGGTGGTTATGAAACAGATTCCAAGGTGAAAACCGTAGCCAACGGTTTAGGCATCAGCCATCTACTAGATACTGCGTTCTCTCAGCTAAGCGGGGGAGAACAAACAAAGGTTTGCTTAGGATTGATCTTGTTGAAAGAACCAGATCTTCTCTTACTCGACGAACCGACGAATCACCTTGATATAGACGCGGTCGAATGGTTAGAGGAGTTTTTACGAGCATACAAAGGTACTGTTCTCATCGTCTCGCATGATAGGTATTTCCTTGATGAAGTCGTTACTAAAGTGATGGATTTGGAAGACGGTGAACTAACAATATACGTCGGTTCATATAGTTATTTCGTTCAGAAAAAAGAAGAGGTGCTTCTAGCAGAATTTCAAGCTTTCCAAGAACAACAGAAGAAGATAAAGAAGATGAAAGAAGCGATAAAGCGTTTAAGAGAGTGGGCAAATCAGGCGAATCCTCCAAATGCTGCTCTTCACAAACGAGCAAGGAATATGGAACGAGCTTTAGAACGCATGGATAAGGTCAAACGTCCGATTCTCGAACGACGAAAGATGGGACTCGAATTTGACATGGCAAATCGAAGCGGGAAAGATGTGATCACGTTTGAAAATGTGACGGCTGGCTTTTCTAGTAAACCACTATTAAAGAACGTTGATTGGAGTATTCGCTATCCGGAAAGGGTTGCAATCGTTGGAAAAAATGGAAGTGGAAAGACAACGCTATTAAAAGTCCTACTTGGTCAGCACGAACCCGCTGATGGAAAAGTTGTACAAGGGTCCAGCTTGAAGGTTGGGTATCTCTCTCAGCACGTTTTTGAAGATCGGGAGGACGCGAGGGTGATCGACGTCTATCGCGAAACAGCGAAAGTTGCTGAAGGTGATGCACGTCATGAGCTATCCCGTTTCTTATTTTATGGATATAGCGTGTTCTCAAAACTTTCTTCTTTAAGTGGTGGAGAGAAGATGAGACTTCGTCTAGCTCAGCTGATGAGTAAAGATATCAACCTACTCGTTCTTGATGAACCAACGAACCATCTTGATATCGATTCTAGAGAAGTGCTAGAAGATGCGATCGAGCGGTTTCCTGGAACGATCATTTGCGTTTCACATGATCGCTATTTATTGAACAAGTGTTTTCCAATTACGTATTGGCTCCAAGAAGGGAAACTCTATCACTATTTAGAGTCATACAGTCAAGCAAGAGTGAAGCATATTGAGATGCTTTCTGAAAATCAGAGCGACTTGAAAGAAGGAAAAGGGTCTAAAGAGTATAAAGAGCCTGAGCAGAAAACATCTGAGAAGAAAGCAGCTACGATTGAGGAGGAAGTTGAACAAATTGAGGAAGAATTGTACAACCTCGAGGATAAGCTGCTAAGGACAAGTGATCAGAACGAACTCGGGACTCTTTATCGTGAGAAAGAAAAGATGGAAGAAAAACGAAAGGAATTATACGAGTTGTTACAGGGGGAAGTAGAATGACTGAAAAACGAACGACAGAAAGTATGATCGAACCACATACGATGGCTAGCTTAGTAGATGATTTCAGGGAGTTAGGTGTAAAAGAGGGGATGACCATTCTCGTTCATTCCTCTCTTAGTTCTCTCGGATGGGTATGCGGTGGTGCAGAAGCGGTAATACGAGCATTGGCCGATGCTGTCGGTCATGATGGCACGATCGTGATGCCCACACAATCTGCTGGAAATTCTGACCCCGCGAATTGGATGAATCCACCTGTTCCAGAATCGTGGTGGCCGATCATTAGAGAAAACATGCCTGCATTTTGTGAGGATACGACGCCAACAAGAGGAATGGGTGTTATAGCAGAATTGTTTCGAACGATGCCAGGGGTAAGGAGGAGTAACCACCCGACTTATTCCTTCGCAGCATTTGGAAAGTATCGCGACTACATCTTAGAAGAACAGCCGCTAGAAAGCGGATTTGGCGGTCGGTCACCACTAGCGAAGATTTATGAGTTAAACGGTATGATCCTTTTGCTTGGAGTAGGACACGATAGCAATACATCCCTTCACTATGCAGAGCATGCTAGACCGAATAAGCATCTACAAACTAAAGCAGCTGCTTTAATAGAAAATGGAGAAAGGCTTTGGAAGTCATATGAGGAAATTGACTACGATTCAGATGTCTTCGAACAGATCGGGAAGGAATTCGAAAAAAGCGGGGATTTCAACTGTATGAAGGTTGGAAAGGCAACTTGTAAGTTGATCAACCAGCGAAAAATGGTCGATTTTGGACGAGAGTGGTATCGTAAACAAATCGATTAAAAGGTGTTTAAACGACTCCTCTTTACGAATAGTTGTGTCCCCACTCGGGTAGATAATAGAAAGACTGTGTTTTGAAAGGGTGGGGAGATGAAGGTAATTAACAATGTTGAACTATACCAACCAGGGAATGAAACAATCAAAGGACACCTTTTAATTGAAGATGGAAAGATTGCTAGAATTGAAGAGGGATTATATAAAGGTGATGAGAAAGATGTCATTGAAGGAGAGGGGAAAACCTTAGCTCCTTCCTTTAATGATACACATATGCACCTCCTTCGATATGGACTTATGAAGAAAGAATTGGATCTACGAGAGGTCACATCATGGAATGAAATGAAGGAAATTGTTCGAGATCGGTATACAGAAGAGAAGATGGAAGAGAACGATTGGATAATAGGACGAGGTTTGATCGATAGTCAATTCTCAGATATAGACCATCTCTTGACTGCTAAAGATCTCGAGGAATTAGAATACAAAAAGCCTATGTTCTTTCTGCATGAAGATGGTCATGAATGTATCGTGAATGAAGAAGCACTTAAAATTATTAGAGATAATGATGAACTAGAAAAAAACCATAATCGTTTTATTGAAAAAGACGAGAACGGGGAATGGACTGGACGCTTTAAAGATAGTGCTGTACATTTCATTAAATTTCATTTTAGACAAAAAAGCGAAGAAGAAGTATATGAAGCGATTCATGATGCGGTTCCTCATTTGTTGAAACACGGGATTTCATCAGTGCATACCGACGATTTAAATTACACTGGAGCTTTCGAGCGTGTGTGGGACAGCTATAGAAGATTAGAAGATGAAGAGAAGCTGCCTGTTCAAATTCACCTCCATCATTATGTGTACAACCTTGATGATATGAAGAAATATTTGAATAATCATAATAGGCGAACCGGAGATGGCACGGACAGGGTGCGAATGGGCGCATTTAAGATATTTTTAGATGGAACTCAGCGTCTCCATACTGCAGCTTTACGAAAGCCATATCATGATAAACCTGAAACTAGTGGTGCTTTAATTTATTCACAGGAAGAACTTAACGAAATGGTCCAAACTGCAGACGATCATGAGATGCAAGTGACGATGCATGCGATCGGAGACCGTACAGTAGAGCAAGCGCTCAAGGCTATTGAGAAAGTTGGCACTTCCAAAATGCGTCATCGGATCATACATGCCCAAATTCTTGCGCCTGATTTACTAGAACGGTTAAAGAAAGTAAAGCCATACCTTGAAACTCAGCCAGGGTTTATGATGGGTGAATATGATCAAACGGCTGATTGGGTTGGGAAAGAACAAGAAAAGTATTGTAATCCATGGAAAACAGTTAGTGAAATGGGCATCCCTTTTACCGGAAGCTCTGATTGTCCTATCGGTGAATTAAATCCATTCGTTCACATTTATGCGGCAGTTATGAGACAAGACGAGGATGGGAACCCGAAAGGCGGCTGGATTCCAAAAGAGCGGCTGTCGGTAAGTGAAATCTATAAAGCCTATACAGCTACAGGTGCAGAATTAGAATTTCAAGAAGAGTGGAAAGGCAAATTGGAGAAAGGGTTTACTGCGGACCTTGTTCTCTTATCAAATCATCCAGAAGGAATATCACCTCATAAACTGAAGGAAGTCAACGTCTTGCAAACTTGGATTAAGGGAGAAAGGGTATATTAGTGAAAGATAAGAAGGATCTCATTTGAGAATCCTTCTTTTTCTTGATTATTTTGCAGGAGATGGCAAGTCGAAGAAGAAAGTAATGTATAAGTTTTCTCCTTCAAAAGTCCTGAAAAATATAAATGCTTAACGGGAGGCCCTATGACTAGAGTGAATTACTATCCTACCGAACATGATGCTCAGCGACCTCCTCAATCAAATTCTAAACCGAAGAAAGAAATGAGTGCACTTAGAGATTTAATCGATTACTATAACAAGTCTTCATCAGCAATCGTGATACAAAAGGATTGGAAATGGGTGTATTTAAATGCCTCCGCTTTAAAACTACTAGGTTACTATACTCTCTCTGAACTCGAAGGGCGATCGATATGGGAAACAATCGATGAATCTCAAAGGACAGCAGTAACGAGTAGAATTCACTCGTTACAAAATGGTACGAATCCGGGACCTTCGACTCAGAAGTGGATAAAGCAAGATGGGTCTTACGTATATTTGAAAGTAATGGGCATTCCTGTAGCGAATGAACTCGGACAGTCTGTCGCTTTAATCGAGGAAAATGGAAGGAAAGAAAAGCTGATAGAGGAAACGCTGTACAACTATAAGCTTATTACGGAAAATATGAGTGATATCGTGAGCTTAATCGATCGAGACGGTAATTTCTTGTATGTTTCGCCATCTTACCGGGACTTTTCAAGGGATGGAATTGAGAATGAAATTGGTACTAGCTCATTTAAATACGTGCACCCTGAAGATTTAACTGCTGCAAAAGGGGCATTCGATCGTCTCTTAAAATACAAAAAGCCGATATCCGTAGATTATAGGCTTCTACGCATCGATGGTGACTATCGCTGGTTTGAATCTAGAGGCATCTGTGTTCAAAACGAAGAACGCTATCACTATATCGTGATTTCAAGAGATATAACAAAGCAGAAATATGCAGAACAGAAGCTAAGTGTGAGTGAACAAAAGCATCGCATGATCGTGGAACATAGTAGTGATATCATTTGCATGGTTAATCTTGAAGGCGTGATTGTCTATGCGTCACCTTCTTATCATTCTGTCCTGAACTATCTACCAGAAGACGTGGTTGGGGAGGATGTTCTATCCCACGTTCACCCTGATGACTACGAGATGTGCATGAACGCACTTACGAAGCTCCGTAACTTTAAAGAGCCTGTAACCGTAACGTATCGAAAACTTCATGCCTCAGGTGAAGTGCTAACCTTTGAAGGGAAGGCAATGCCTGTTCTTAGAGAGTGCGGTGAAGTAAATCGGTATGTCATTATTTCAAGAGATATTACGGAAAAGATAAAGATCGATCAATACAAAAAGAATATCGAGAAATTATCAGTTGTAGGAGAATTGGCAGCTGGATTTGCACATGAAATTCGCACGCCATTAACATCGATCAAAGGATTTCTTGACTTACTTTCAATTGATAAAGATGAGAAAGAAAAAGAGTTTCACCGGATTATCAATAACGAGTTAAGTAAGCTAGAAGAAGTCGTAAACGGATTCCTCTCTCTTGGTAAGCCTGAAGCGATCAATACATTTGAGGTTAGTCTCAAAATGGTGATGGAGAATGCGATAGTAGAAGCACAGGCAGAAGCAAATGAAAAAAACATTAAAATAAAGAATTCGATGAAGAAGCCGGTATTCACGATCTGTCGTGGTGATCAAATAAAACAAGTATTTTTCAATGTCATAAAAAACGCAATCGATGCAATTGAGCATGATCAAGGAGAAATCACTATATCGATCGACCAAAGCATTGATGAAATTGCAATCGTGATTCGAGATAATGGGAAAGGAATCGAGCAAGATCGTATGCAGCATATAGGCACTCCTTTTTATACGAATAAAGAAAAAGGAGTGGGGCTGGGGATGACGGTTAGTAATAAAATTATTTCTGAACACTTTGGGCAAATCAAAATAGAAAGTGAAAAGAATGTAGGAACGTGTGTGACGATCTTGTTGCCTATCGTTCATAAACATACTGAAACCCGTTAGGACTCTAACGGGTTTTTTCTTGTAACGGAGAAAGATATGACGCAAAAGTAAAGATTAGTAGTTTGTTAGGGTGGGTTTCCTACTGTGTGACTAGCTCATCTAGTTCAGTAGTGGAGCATACTCGATTTCGACCTTTACGTTTTGCAGTATACAACGCTTGATCTGCTTTACTATATAGTTGATCACCTATTGAAACCGTATCTGGGTAGGTCGCAACCCCTACAGACGCCGTAATATAGATCGTGTCCATTTGAGTAGCTTTAAAAGGCTGTGCCTCAATAGAAGTTCGAACATGTTCGGCAATTCGTACTGCATCTTGATGATCTGTGTTCTTCAGTAGGATGGTGAATTCCTCGCCGCCGTTTCTAGATACTGTATCTTCTGTTCCTACAGTTTGGCGAAGCGTTACGCCGAATTGTTGTAATACGGCATCACCTGCAGCATGCCCATAGGTGTCGTTTACTTGTTTGAAATAATCTATATCGATGATCAAGAGCGATAAGGGCTTTCTTTTTGTATTGCTTTCTTTGATGGCACTATTCATTGCTTCGTCAAAGCTTCTCACATTATTTAAACCAGTGAGAGGATCTATAGTAGAGCTAAGCTGGTATTGTTTGAAAAGGTGGTTGATCCGACGTAAATATTCTGATGTATAGATCCCCATCATTCCACAAACGAAAGATGTAATCCAAAAGAGTAAATTGATTTTGTTAAGTGGATCTATTTTCAGCAACAAGGATGTGATAATTGTGAACATGCCATTGGAGTATAGGAGCATGAAGAATACCTTGAGCCTTGTCTCGATCTTCCATTTTCTGAACAATAAGTATCCAATATATAATGAAATGAAGAGAATAAGAGAAGCATAAGAAGAAACTGTAACTCCGAATGAAAATCGTACGAGTTGTATGATGATCAAGGCGACTCCGCCTGGTAAGTAGCCTCCATAAAGCGTCACCAAGAGAAAGGGCACGTGTCTCATATCGATGATGGTATTGGAACCGACTTCAATCCCAAAAACCATAAGTATACTGCCAGTTATCCCGGCAAAAAATCCACTGATCACTTTTCGTTTAGTTGAAGAGGTATGGGTGAGGTTCTCGTCTTTATAGTGCTGATAATAGATAAATAAAAGTGCGAGCATTATCATCATATTACCGAAGTAATCCTGAACCAATTGCATGTGTAACCACCTCAATATGTAGATACTAATAGTTTACCATGTTAATCAAATGATGGGAAAATCTTCTTGTCATTCGAAGTACTTTTTCTTCCGAACTTTCTATTTCGTGAAAGTTTGATATGATAGCAGTTACTCGTGATGAAAGGTAGGGAAACGTAATGCCTTGGATTAAACCAGCAAAACAATTTGAACTAAAAGAAATGGCAATTTATGAAGAGTTAGAAAAACCTGTTCCTGTATTCAATCGTCTTATTGCGAAAAGCCCTGAAATCTTTTCGACATTTATGCCGCTCGCGAAAGCAATAAAGAACGGTGTGTTGAATGACTTCGAAACGGAGGCGGTCGTTGTATACGTCTCAAAACTGAATGGGTGTCACTATTGCTTTGAAGGACATAGTAAGTTGTTAAAGCAGATTAGTAAAAATGACAACATTGTAGAAGAGTTGACGTCATACCGTACTTCAGACGCTATTCCAGAACATGTGAAAGATATCTTGAACTATGCTGAAAAGCTAGTGTCGAGCCCTAGTGAATTAAAAAAGGAAGACTTGGACAAGTTACGTGAACATGGCTACTCGGAACAGAATATCGTAGAGATTAACCAGCTGATCGCCTATACATCTTACACGAATCAAACTTCGATCGGACTTGGGTTATAAGAAAGAAAACGCTCAGGTAATAAAACCTGAGCGTTCATGAGGAAAGGAGTAACCTATGTCATAATTCGGTGCTCCCGATTCCGTAGTCGATGACGATCGCTTGCTTTCCGCGGACGAACGTCCAAGCCCGATGTGAAACCCACACCCCGGTCTCGGCCGCCCGTTCTACCGCAGGAGTCCGCGATCGTCTCTCCTACTTGAAGAGAATGAATCCCAAACGAACTCTCCGTCCTAAATATAGAATACTGACCTTCCTTTTATCCATTAACGTTAGATGGAGTGGGAACGTTGGACTTCTCTCATCGCAACACTGAGAATTTTACAAGCTTACGCTCAGGTTAAAAAAAACTGAGCGTTTTAGTTGGCACATCTTATAGGATGATGTTACATTTATTCTGTACCAACCGGTTGGTTTTGAAAATTGAATATGTCAGCCTTCCTGTCTTTGAGCAAGTGGTGCATGTCTCTTAGGTCATAGCCTATGGTAAAATGACACCAACTAGTTGGTTTTACTAACGATTAGAAGGTGATATCTATGACAAAAAGAGATGAAATCATTAACGCGACTGCTCGACTGATCCATTCAAAGGGATATGAAAGTACGAGCCTTAAAGATATTCTATCCGAATCAGGAATTGGAAAAGGTCAGTTTTATCATTACTTTTCATCAAAAAGGGATCTTGGAATCGCAGTTGTTGATCACTTTGTTGAAACATGGGATCAACATTTGATAGAGGACATTCTTAGAACGGATCAGAGCGGTCGAGAAAAGCTCGATACGATGCTTCATTGGGCTGTGCAATACCATGAAACTCAGGCGAACATCCATGGTTGTCCGTTTGGAAATCTTGCTCTTGAAATGAGTGAACATGATGAAGTGTTTCGAGAAAAGGTGAATGGACTTCTTCATTCGTGGATTGAAAACCTTGAAGAAGCATTGAGAGAGTTTGTCGACGGAGATCCAAAGAAACATGCTCAAACCATTGTAGCTCAGTTAGAAGGCGGCATACTTTTAATGAAAAGTTATCAGGATGTATCGATCCTGAAAAATATTGCAGACACGATACGTGTTCACTATCTAAATGAAAAGGAGTTTTACAAATGATCGAAAAAATTACAGCAGTATCTAAAGGAATGAATACAGAAAGTCTTTCTCACGGTCATAAGATCGTCATCGACGAGCCAGCAAACATGGGTGGTACTGACGAAGGTGCAAACCCACTTGCGACACTACTTGCATCATTAGCTGGTTGTGAAAATGCGATCGCAAACTTCGTAGCGAAGGAAATCGACTTCGATCTTCAAGGAATTGAATTCGCGATCAATGGTGAACTAGATCCAAAAGGAATGATGGGAGCAGAAGGCGTTCGCCCTTATTTCCAAAAGATCAACGTTGATGCAAAAGTAAAAACATCTGAAAGCGAAGAGCGCATTCAAGAACTTCAGCGTATCGTAGATTCTCGTTGCCCTGTTTACACGACTCTTGAAGCTGCTGATGTTGAAATGACTGCTAACTGGACAAAAGCATAAGCATAGAAAAAGCGTACATCCCTTAACGGGATGTACGCTTTCTTTATTAGTTCTTGTAATAATCGATTACACCTTGATAGATACCTTCTGCTAGTTTCTCTCTGTAGGATTGCGTTAAGAGGAGCTTATATTCTTCATTATTCGAAAGGAATCCAACCTCTACAAGAACAGCAGCCATCGTTGATTCACGAATAACAGAAAAGCTTGCGTGTTTCACACCTCGATCTCTCGCGTTCGTTACTTCGATCAAACGCTTTTGGATGCTTGCTGCAAGTGCTTTACTTTCTTCAGAGCTATATTCGCTGTACCAGTATGTCTCGATCCCATGAGCTGCTTCAGGACCTGCGTTTGTATGAACACTTATGAAAGAGTCAGCATCGATATGGTTTGCCATATCTGAGCGATCCTCAAGTTCAAGAAACGTATCGTCTTTTCTCGTCATCACAACGTTTGCTCCAGCTTGTTTTAACTTTTTCTCTAAGAACGTGGAGACATCAAGATTGATATCCTTTTCTAAAAGGTTCCCTCTGCTTGCACCTGGATCATGATCACCGTGTCCTGGGTCAACAACAATCGTAAGGCCATTCAATACATCACTCGTCTTCATAAGAAGGTAAGCTCCATGAACGTAAGCAAATTGACCATTGTACTTAATCTTCACCCAGTCTCCTTCAAATCCATAGATCGTCACTTCAGAATGCTCTGGAAGAGCTCCGATTTTCGTACCAGAAAGGGTTGGAGCAGTTCTAACGTTTAGGCTTGAAGCCGTTACGACAGCAGTACCTAATGCAACTTCTTCAGTAGTTTGCTTGCTTTCGTAAGAATCGACTACCTTAGATGGAAGTGCTCCTTCTCCACCTAGAACTTTTATTGATTTAGCATTGTCTTTCAAATAAGACTTTACATCTGTAACAACACTAGAGTGGTGAGACAGCACGATCGGTGCATCTAGTTTTTGTGATAGTCCAGCTGCTGCAACTGCATCGGGATAGTCTTCTTTATCATTCTGTGTAGACGTTCCTCTTACAACAATGAAAGAAGAGCTAGATTTAAAGAATGCTTGATTGATCGCTAGGTTTGTTTGAAAACGATCGTCTCCAGACAAACGAGTCACACTTTTACCCTGCTGTTCTAATGATGTTTTGACAGATTGAGATAGTACAGAGTCTCCGCCGATTAAATAAACATATTTGACGTTAGATGGAAGAGACGGTGCTTTTGTTTTTGATGTTAAGTAAATCGGGTAATGTTTGATTGCAGCTACACTAGACGCCGATAAAGAGTCAGCGACAGTTTGCCCGTTTACAACGATCGCTGTGTTAGACTTGTCGAGTCCAGCTGCTTTGTTGATGGCTTCAGCAGTAGTATAGCGATCCGATCCTTCTAAACGAACGACTGAATAATGTTTCTTCAATTCATTCTCTACTCCAGAACTAATAGCGCCTGTTCCACCTAAAATATACACTTTCTTTGCATTGAGACGATCCATCTCTTTTTTTACACGATCGTCAAGTTTTGTTGAATGTGTTAGTAGGATTGGAGCTTGCTTTACTCCTACTAACCCTGAGCTTGCTAGTGCATCGTAAGGCATATCCGCTCTTGTAAGAATAACTGCTTTTTCGGATGTTGCGAGTTGACTTGGCCAAGACTCTTTCGATACTTCGATTGCTGTACTGATACGGTCTACTCCACTAATACGATCTACGTTACTATTAGCAGAAGTTTCGCTTGGTAGAGTAAAGCCGAATAGCAGTGCGATGACTCCTAGAAACAGAATGATACGCTTTTGCAACATAATTCCCCCTATTTTTGTTCCTTTTACCTCAGTGACGATAGATATGTAAAAAAACGATCCCCCTTTATCTATAAACGCTATCGATGACTTGCATAATGTATATATCGGTGGGGAATTTAAGGGTTTTTAGTAGACCATTGTACTAATTACAGGTTTTATATCGAATTTTGTTTTTAGTAAAAAGGATTTGAAGTGTTGACTAAATATTCCTAATTCTTTAAACTGAGTTCAACACATAACGGAAGGAATGGTTAAGGAGCAATGAAAAACTAATCTTATTATTCTAGATCAACTTTCAAATACTGAAATTGAGATTCTGGAGAATAAGATTAGTCTGTCCTTTTTTACCATTCGTTGAGCATGCTTATTTGGCTATGCTTAGCCTTCTTTGGGAACAGGTCTGACGTATCTCTCCAGAATTGGGGAGTTTTTTTAATTCCCTAAGAAAATAGGGAGGCGTTATGATGACGAATATGATTTCGGTAAGAAATTTAACTAAAGCGTTTGAGGAAAAAATATTGTTCGAAAATGTGAACCTTACTATAGAGCATGGTGAGAGGATCGGGATCGTCGGAGCGAACGGAGCTGGAAAGACGTCGCTTGCCAATATCCTTACTGGGTATTCTGAGCAGGACGAAGGGGCAGTCGATGTGAGAGGTTCGGTTGGCTATTTGCAGCAATCGACTGAAATGGAGGCTTCCAATGCCTTCTCGATAAATGGGGAATTCCTAAAACGGACGAAGGAGCTCGGTATGGTCAGGGAGTATTCAGGAAGTGAATCTCACTTGAGCGGAGGTGAGAAGCTAAAGCTCTCACTTGCGAAAATATGGGCAGCCAATCCTGATATCCTCCTGTTGGATGAACCGACAAATCACCTTGACCTAAAAGGGGTGGAATGGCTGATCAATGAGCTTTCTTCTTTTAAAGGAGCGGTATTGATCATCTCACACGACCGTTACTTTCTAGATAGAACCGTAAATAGGGTAATCGAAATAGAAGATCGGCAGGTTCATGAGTATGTAGGAAATTATTCCGACTATCGTGCTGAGAAGAAACGGAGATATGATGAGAAGCTTCATCATTACCACGTTCAAGAAAGTGAACGAAAACGAATCGAAAAGCATCTGGCGTCTTTAGAGAATTGGTCAGAAAAAGCTCATAATGATTCAACAAAACAAGAAGGTAAGAAAGAGTATTATCGTATGAAGGCGAAAAAGATGGATAAGCAGGTGAAGTCTACTCGTAAGCAGCTTCAAAAGAAACTCGATGAAAGTGGGATCGAGCGACCGAAAGATGAGCAGAAAGTGCGTTTTCAATTCCAAGAAAGCGCGGGTCACGGTAAGAGGATAATTGAAGCGAGCGATATAGCAGTCCGGTTTAACAATCGTACGCTTTTCGACAAAACCTCTTTTTATATAAAAAAAGGGGAAAGGGTCGGGATCGTAGGTGATAACGGATGTGGAAAAACAACTTTATTACGTCTTTTTGTAGAAGAAAAAGAATGTTTAGAAGGGGAGGTATGGCGAAGTCCTTCGTTATCGATCGGCTATCTTTCTCAAGATGTACATGACCTGCCTGAAGACAAGGATGCGATCGAAGCTCTTGGTTATACAATGAGAGACGACATTTATCAAGCTAAAACGATACTAGCAACGATGGGACTTGAGCGAACGAGGCAAACGATTCCCATACGAATGTTGAGTCTCGGTGAGCGAACGAAAATTAAGCTAACCGGTATACTTATGAACAAACATGATGTGTTAGTCTTGGATGAACCGACAAATCATTTGGATTTGCCTTCTAGAGAACAATTGGAGGAAACGTTGATGGAGTTTGGTGGAACCGTGATCGTTGTATCACACGATCGCTATTTCATGGATAAAATGTGCAATCGTCTAATCGTCCATGAGGAGAACAGGTTTCATCGAGTTGAAATGGGACTATCAGAATATGAAACAAAGAAAAAAAGCACGACTGATCCTACGAGTGAGGAGCAGAAAATGCTTTTAGAAAATAGCATATCAGCTATTATTAGTGAGATTAGTTTACTGCCTCCAGGTGACCCTAAAATAAAGGAGCTGGATGTTGAGTTATCAAACTTGACGAAGAAAAAACGAGAGAGTTAGACATCCTCAACAGCAAAGAACTTATCGATCGAGTAAAGGTCTGCTTTTGGATTGTCGCGGAGAAGCAGGAAGCCTTCCCGGTGAGCTTCTTCAAAATTATCGTATTCATCTTCAGATCGATAGATCTCTTTACGGTTTTCGTTATACAACGTAATAGAGTAATATTCTTTTATTTCCATCTTCCTCATCTCCTTCCTATTGGTTATTACTAGTTTTATTCAAATCTAGTAAAGTTTATACTAATAAATTTATGAAAGAACGTTGAACGGGTATACTAATGGAAAGATAACTAGTAGGGAGGTTAGCACGATGCAGGTAGGTACGATTTCAGAGATCACCAGACACCCGGTCAAATCGATGCGCGGAGAGAAAGTAAGTGAAACGAGAGTTATGAACTATGGTTTGTATGGGGATCGTAGCCATGCACTCATCGATGAAAAAGAGTCGTTTCTTACGATTACACAATTTCCTGACATGGTTACATACAAAGCTTCCTTTGACGGACCGGATTCGCTCACGGCTTTTCCTGAGCCAATCGTTACGACAATGTCAGGAGAAAGCTATAGATGGTCAGATTCTGAATGGCTTGAAGAAATGGAAGAACGTTCTTCTAAAAAACTCCAAAAGGTCTCTTATCACCCAGAACATGTGCCGACTGGTGCGATCGAAGAGGCGAACCTTTTGATGGTTACGGATGCTTCCCTCGAAGCGTTATCAGAGGCTTGGGGGAAACATGTTGATGATCGTAGGTTTCGCCCTAATTTGAAACTTGAATTAAACAGTCAAGAAGCGTTCGTTGAACAAGAATGGATCGGGAGTACCCTTCAAATCGGAGAACATGTTAAAGTGATGGTCACTGGTCCATGTGAACGCTGTATGATTATTACGGTGGATCCTGAAAGTGGTGTTAGACAACCAGATCTGTTGAAGAGAGTTGCAAAACATCACCGAAACCATTTTGGGATCTACTTACGTGTTATCGAGACTGGACCGATTAAAATTGGTGACGACGTTCACTTGATCGATCGCGACTCAATATAGATAAAAGAAAGAAGGAATACTTTGAAGAATTTTGTATTGTATGGTGGGCTGCTTTTACTCATGGTCATATGGGGATTTAACGTAGTTGCGATTAAATTGCTCGTCAACACCTTCACACCTGTGATGATTCAATCGATTCGTATTTTTACTGCTGGATTAGTCGTACTTGCTGTCGTTCTCATAGGAAAGGATTTGAGAAAGATTTCCTTTAAAGAAGCAGGGTACATCAGTGCGGGGGCGATTACGGGAGTGGTGTGCCATCATTCCTTCCTAGCGCTAGGGTTAACGAGCACAACCGCTTCAAACGCAGGACTCATATTGGGACTTGTTCCACTCATGACAGCATTCTTTGCTGTGTTATTTCTAAAAGACAAGATGACGTTCACAAAAGGAGCTGGTATTCTACTCGCGCTTGTTGGTGTTTCGTTTGTCGTATTGAGTGGACATAATCAGCCAGGCTCTGTCTCGAGTGGGGATTTTCTCGTCTTCTTATCGGTAGTGACACAGGCGATCAGCTTTATTTTCATTAAAAAAGGAACGGAGACGATGGGACCAAGGCTTATGACGGGGTGGATGCTTCTGGTTGGCTCCTCTACGTTATTTATCATTGCGCTCGTCATCGAGCCGAGCGGTGTTGGGACCTTAACACAATCACAGTGGCCGATCTGGAGTGTTTTTGCAGCATCTGCTATTTTTGCTACAGGGTTAGGGCATATGTTTTATAACAAAGCGATCTCCCATATCGGTCCAGGAGAAGTAGCGATCTTTAATAATTTGACTCCATTTTTTGCTTTAATTGGATCAGCAATTTTCCTGGGAGAGCAAATCGGATTTTCTCAAATAGTAGGGTTTGTGTTGATCGTATGCGGCGTCATGCTGGGGAATGGAACGGTTCAGTATGTGATGAGAAGGAAAGAGCATACTTATTCTGGTGTAAAAGGTTAAAATTTCTTGTGAATAAGACGTTAATTCACCCGGTTATCCGGGTACGAGCATTAATGAAGCCCCCGTCCCATGGATGGGCTGCTTCGATTTCCACACAGGAGGGAACCCATCCATGGGATGGGGTCCCATTTTTTTTGCCCTTAGGCTGTCATATACTGTCAGAATTTTCTGTGGTAAACTAGTAGGTGCGACTAAACGGAAACTTGCAGAGGGGGAGACAGATTGAGTACTTTTTATGTAGAACGGTTTGATTTTACGAAACCGGACCAATTAGAAGAACGTTTCGATAAGCTGTTACAAGAGGAGATAACGTCAGCAGATGAGCTTGAGAAGTGGGTATTGCGTCTGTCAACGTTAATGGACGAGATAGCGGAAGGATTGAGCGGGCATTACATCGATTTTCAATGCCATAGCAGCAGTGAAAAAGCGAAACAGACGATCGAATACGATCAAGAATACATAGAACCGATCATCAAACGGTACGAAGGGCTTTTCGATAAGAAGTTTCAAGATTCCCCTTATCGATTAGAACTGGACCAAACGGTTTATAAGCAATTTTTATTAAGAAAAGAAAATGCAATCGAGCTTTTTAACGAAGAAAACATAGACTTAGAAATAGAAGAAGATAAACTTGTAAACAAGTATTTTGAGCATACTGGTTCTCTTTCGTTCATGTTCGAAGTTGAAGAGAAGACGCTTAGTGAAATGGGGCTGTACCTACAAGAATCAGATCGAAATGTTCGTAAAGCGGCTATGACCGAGATTTATACCACGCTTTTAACAAAGAAAAACGATCTCCAACATATCATGGATCAACTGATTCAGCTTCGCCAAAAGAAGGCAGAGAATGTGAACCTTGATAACTATCGGGATTATATGTTTAAAAAATACGAGCGCTTTGATTATACACCAGAAGATTGTAAGAGCTTAGCTGAAGCTGTTCGAAAGCATGTCGTACCCCTTAAAGAAGAGTTACAAAAAGAGCATCAAAACGAGCTTGGGCTACGTGACTACAAACCATGGGATCTTAAAGCAGTTCCAGCAGGAAAGAAACCTTTGAAACCATTTGGTAGTACAGAGGATCTCGTGAAAGGGACTTCTGAGATCTTCATGCAGCTTTCGAATCGTTTTTCTGAGCTATTGCTAGAAATGAATGAAAAAACTGCTTTAGATTTAGAAAGCCGAAAAGGTAAAGCGCAAGGAG
The DNA here is from genome assembly GCF_056159065.1 of Anaerobacillus sp. ABA4_114. Classification (NCBI taxonomy): domain Bacteria; kingdom Bacillati; phylum Bacillota; class Bacilli; order Caryophanales; family Bacillaceae; genus Anaerobacillus; species Anaerobacillus sp. ABA4_114. The sequence goes on along the minus strand of NZ_JBSWUM010000001.1, from coordinate 3,485,651 downwards.
GCTTCTGTGAATACCTTCCTGTTTCAGAGCTTTCATTCATCTTTATGAACATCACGAGCTCTCAGGATGACTTTGTAACCCTCCTTCATGAGATGGGGCACTGTATTCACAATGACTTTAAGCGAAATCAGATGTTATCAGACTATCGTGATACCCCGATGGAGTCTTCTGAACTTGCAAGTATGACGATGGAGCTTCTTACGATGGACTACTGGGATATCATGTATAAAGATAGCGATGAGCTTCATCGCGCCAAAAAGGAGCAGTTAGAAGGGATCATTCACTTTTTACCGAGTGGGATTGTGATCGACCAGTTCCAGCATTGGATGTATGAGAATCCAGAGCATACTAGTGAAGAGCGGAACGAGAAGTTCATGGAGATCTCTGAAACGTTTGATTCTTCATTCGTCGATCGAAGTGATGACGAAGAGTGGATCAAAAATAAATGGCTGATGACGCTGCACATCTTTGAAGTGCCGTTTTATTACATCGAATACGTAATCGCACAGCTCGGTGCAATTCAAATGTACCGCCAATACAGAGAGAACCCTGAGGAGACGTTAAAGAACTACAATCGAGCACTATCTTTGGGAAGTTCTGTTTCACTCTCAGAGGTATATGAAGCAGCTGGTATTCGCTTCGATTTCTCTGAATCAATGATCAAAGGGTTAATGGAGTTTGTGTCAAACGAATTAAAGAACCTGAAAGCATAAGAGCACTGCGTCCCTCACGAGAGGGGCGCTTTTATGTCTCAGAATCGATCGTCCAAATTTTGCACGTTGGGCAATGAATAATTTCGAACCGATCTTCTTTCAGTTCATTCATCCAGTCTTCCCAGGATTCATGTTCGGGGTCAATCTCTAACGTTTTGACCGTTTGTAACTCATCACCGTCTGAATTGGTACACGTACATTCTACGATCGCAACTTGTGAATCTTGAAATTCTTCTTCCTTCGTGTTTTTTACAGACCAGTTGATGAGTCTTTTGTCCATCTTCTTTCTACTTTTGTAATCTCTTTCTTTTAACATTCGATCGCCTCCCTTTCCTATTACTTGTGATACCCACTATCGACAGAAAAAAATCCTTCAAACTATAGGCTCTCTCTCTAAGGTGGTATATACTGACAGCATAACAAATAGATAGGAGAGTTCGATGGAGACAATACAAGCAACGTTGTTATCGATGGTTGTTGTACATAATGAAAAAACAGATGAGATCCTTCTATTAAATCGTCCGAAAGAAGCGGGCTTTCCAGGATATATCGGTGCCGGCGGGAAAATTGAGATGTCGGAGAGCTTCACTGAAGGGGCATCGAGGGAGTTATTCGAAGAAACGGGTTTGCATGCTAAAGAATCAGATATGATTTTTAAAGGAGTAGACGAATTTATTATTAGAGAAGACAAGTATCGGTATATTGTCTTCAATTATTTAGTAAGGAATTTTACTGGAACGCTATTATCCAATCCGCCAGAAGGAGAACTGAAGTGGGTTTCTCGGACGGATATGATGAGTCTACCGATGCAAAATTGGTTTAAGCGTAGACTGCCAAAGTTTTTTGAAGAAGGTACGTTTGAAGTATCTGTTGAATATGAGAAGGGCAATACCAATCCGTTAAAAGAAACGATCAGAAACCTTAAGTGAAGGGGAAGATACTATGATAACAAGAGAAGATGCAGCGAATGCTGAAGTAAAGGAGAAGCTCATCGCCTACAACATGTCCAAACTTCCCGATTCCGTCAAAACCCCATTAGAATCTGTAACGTTTGTTAGTCGTGAAGAGGGAGAGCTCGTTGGCGGAATAACCGGTACGATGTTCTGGCGTAATCTTCATATCGACTTTTTGTGGGTAAAAGAAGAGATGAGAGGCAGTGGTCTAGGGCGAGAGCTGTTACGGAAAATCGAGACGTATGCAAAAGAAAATGGATGTCATCTAATGTTACTCGATACCTTCAGTTTTCAGGCTCCAGGATTTTATATGAACGAAGGTTTTGAAGTTTGTGGAGAAGTTAAGGATCACCCAAAAGGCTACACGTTGTATTATTTAATGAAAAGACTTACATAAGAGGAGTGAGGATATGTCATCTATTAAACTAAGAGAATTTCGTTCAATTGATTGGGAAGCTGTTCACCGATACGCTTCTCTTGATGAAGTATGTAAGTACCAGCCATGGGGGCCAAATTCTGTAGCTGATTCGAAAGCCTACGTAGATGACATCCTATTCGCTTCCAAACAGACTCCGAGAACGCGCTTTGCTTACGCAATAACTAAAAATAATAGCGTGATCGGTGCTTGTGAAATGAATTTGCGGAATGCTCAAGAGAAGATTGGTGAACTCTCTTACATTCTTAATCCTGAATGGTGGGGGAACGGAATCGCAACGGAAGTAGGGAAAATGCTTCTATCATTCTCGTTCAAAGACCTTGGATTGCACCGCGTTATAGGCACATGTGATGAGAGGAATATAGCATCGAGTAGAGTCATGGAGAAGATCGGGATGAAGAAAGAAGGCTTGTTGGAAAACCATCTTCTTATCCGAGATGGATGGAGGAACTCGCTACGATATTCCCTATCATATGAAGAGTGGGCGAGTGCCAATTAGACATGCTTCCGTCTTTTCCAAACGAGTAAAGCACAGTAACAAACGAGAAAAAAAGCGGCGCCTAGACTTAGAGGTAGCGTATATATTTTTGCTACTGAGTGGATGTGCTGCCAGTTTCTACCGAGCTTTAACCCGATATATAAAAACAATATCGACCATGGGATCATCGCGAGCATCGTATAAAGTGTAAAGCGGATGAGAGACATCTTTGCGATGCCTGCTGGTATGGAGATGGCGTGTCTGACAACGGGGATGAACCGTGCGGTAAAGATAACACTAACGCCATTCTGTTCAAACCATCTTTCTGCGAGATTCATATGTTTTTTAGAAATGAATAGGTATTTTCCGTATTTTTCGAGGAAAGAGCGACCGCCGTATCGTCCTAACCAGTATAAGAAAAGCTGAGCGATCGTACCGCCGATGATTCCGGCAACGACTGCTCCAGTAAAGTGAATGTGTCCCTTTGAAACCATATACCCCCCGTATGCAAGAACAAGTTCGCTTGGGATCACTTCTATCATTAAAGCAATTGCGATACCAGGATATCCTAGCGTAAGCAACCAGCTTAAGCATTGGACGATATAAGATTCCACTTGAATGATCTCCCTTCCTATTGGCTGATCCTGTCCTTATGTTTATTTAAATTCCATCTGGGTTATTCATACTAAATGAGACAAGGTGCTCATAAAATAGATGTGTCGGTCGAATAGTCTTATACCCGGGGTCTGTGCGATCCGGGTACTGCTCGTTCTCATAGGGAATGACAATAGAGTAGAGAGGTGAAATGTAAGGATGATAACATCCATGAAAAAGTTTCTCGGTACGTTGGACCAACCCCTTGAAGCAAAGACAGGCAAAGAAAAAGTACTCACCATCCTTTCGATAATAGGATTCATACTACTTTTATACGCGGTGGCTTTTTCTCCATTTCTATTTAGATTATTTATCACTTGCTTAAGTGTCGGTGTATCGTTATATGTCATGAAGAAAATTCAAGATTTCGACCGAGTGTTAAAAGGTGGCGAACAGGAACAGGAAAAAGAGGCGGCTGTTAGTTCAGAAGCACAGCTAACGTTCGAATGGCAAGATCCTGAGAATGAATCTGTTGAAGCCGCAAAAGAACGTGAACTCGAAAAGATCAATAGTGACAAAACACAGCTCTTTGAAGAACTTCTCACGAAAGCTGATCTAGATGAACTTGAAAAAGCAACCTATAGAGAGCAGCTTAAGCAAAAAGAAACGGACAGTAACCGTATCAAGCAAGAGCTTCTCGTATTAAAAGATAAGATTCAGCAGGTCGTCAGCGAGAAAAAAGGATTGTTCATCAAAGAAACGCCTGATATGAAGCTTGTAGCAGAATTGATTGGTGTCCATGACATCGAATCTAGTACATTCGTTGAATTAAACGAGAGGTTACAAGATGTTTCGGAGGAGATCCCAGAACACAAGCGAGAAACGCTAAAAGAGCACGAAATCGTAAACGAGGATTTTGAATTAACAAGGTTTGGCTATAAAGAGCTTATGAAGGAAGTAAGGAAGCTTGAGAAAAAAACGAAGTATCAGGTGAATGATGAGAAACCTGTCCAATAAATGGGCAGGTTTTTTTGTTGTTCTAAAAACTTGAGTATGGTTCGAAAATACAATGCTGTCTTAGGAGTTTGTCCCTTTCATAATCGTGTTTTTTACATACAGTAAACTATATTGATAAAAAGCAAGGACGTGAAGAGAAATGATTGAACCACATGGAGGGACATTGATTAATAGATATAGGCCGGAATATGATCATAGCTCTATATCGATCCAAGTAGCACTCGATGCAGTATCTCTTTCTGATTTATATTGTATCGGTATCGGCGCGTTCAGTCCTTTGCTTGGGTTTATGGGACGCGAGGATTACGTGAGTGTTTTAGATTCGATGACATTGAAAGACGGGACGGTATGGAGTTTACCGATCGTTCTTCCGGTCAGTAGTGAAAGAAGAAAGGAGTTAACTGAAGGAACGAAGGTGAAGCTGGTTTATGATGGTCAAGTTTACGGTGTGTTAGAGGTGGAGGAGACGTTCGAAGTGGACCTTGATCGTGAAGCGATAGCTGTATACAAGACAAATGATCAGGACCACCCAGGAGTATCTCGCCTCATGAAACAGTCAAATGTGTATGTGAGCGGCCCGATCACCTTGACGAAATTTCCCGAATTGCAGTTTCTGAACTATCAGCTCACTCCATCTGAAGTTCGTTCCAAAATCAAGGAATTTGGATGGAATACCGTTGTTGGATTCCAAACGAGGAACCCTGTTCATAGAGCGCATGAGTATATTCAGAAATGTGCGCTTGAGATGGTGGATGGCTTGCTTCTGCACCCATTGGTCGGTGAAACCAAGCAAGGAGACATACCGGCAGATCTACGAATGAAGAGCTATGAAGTTCTTTTAAAGAAGTATTATCCAAGCAATCGGACACTCCTCTCCTGCTTCCCAGCAGCAATGCGTTACGCAGGCCCGAAAGAAGCTGTTTTTCATGCGATCGTTCGCAAAAACTATGGTTGCTCACACTTCATTGTAGGCCGCGATCATGCGGGAGTAGGAGATTATTACGGCACATATGAGGCACAAGAGATTTTTTCAAACTTTTCGAAGGAAGATATCGGAATCCAACTTCTCTTCTTTGAGCATGCGTTCTATTGCAAAACGTGCAGTGCGATCGCAACGTACAAAACGTGTCCACATGATGATCACGAGAAGCTTATTCTCTCAGGTACGAAAGTAAGAGAGATGTTACGAAAAGGGATAACACCTCCAGCTGAGTTTAGTAGACGGGAAGTCATAGAGGTGCTGATAAAAGGAATGAAAGATTCTTGAGAACAACGTTGAATATGGAAGCAGGCGCACATGTCAGAAAGGAGAGTAAGGATGGATAAAAATATTCATTGGCAAAGTCATTCTATCCAGAAGTCAGATCGTCAGCTTTTACACGAACATAAAAGCTATATCGTATGGTTTACAGGGCTTTCGGGATCAGGAAAGTCAACGGTAGCTAATGAACTTGAAAAAGCATTGCATTCAAGAGGGCTTTCTACTTTTCTATTAGATGGTGATAATCTACGGCACGGACTAAATGCAGACTTAGGATTTCAAGAAGTTGATCGTAAAGAAAACATCAGACGCGTAGGTGAAGTTGCGAAACTTTTTGTTGAAAGTGGAACGGTGGTTCTAACGGCATTTATCTCTCCTTATCAGAGTGACCGCGAGATGGTCAGAAATCTAGTAGAAGCAGATGAGTTTATTGAGGTGTATGTGGATTGTCCGATCGAAGAATGTGAGAAGAGAGATCCTAAAGGTCTCTATGAAAAAGTTCGTACAGGAGAAATTAAGGAGTTTACCGGAATCAGTGCTCCATACGAAGCACCAAAATCCCCTGACGTGGTTCTTTACACAGCTATTCATAGTGTTCCGGACTGTGTACATCAACTAGTAAACTACTTACGTTCAAAGGGTTTGCTGGCGCGATGATCGAACTAAATACTAGTAAAACGTTGAAAACGCATCTTTTATGCGTTTTTATTGTTGTATAAAGTAGATTGTAAGGGGGAAAACGAATGAAACGATGTGCGTGGGTGTCAGATGAAAAAATCTATATCGATTACCACGATCATGAATGGGGAGTTCCTGTTTATGATGATCATAAGCTTTTTGAAATGTTGATCTTGGAAGGTGCACAGGCTGGATTGAGCTGGATTACGATCTTAAAGCGACGAGAAAACTACCGTGAAGCTTTCGATCATTTAACCGTAGAGAAAGTGGCATCTTATAGCGAAGAAAAGATACAAGATTTGTTATCGAATGAAGGTATCATACGGAACAAACTCAAAGTTCGTGGTGCAGTGAAAAATGCAAACGCCTTTATCCAAATTCAAAAAGAGTTTGGAAGTTTTTCATCTTACATATGGTCATACGTTGATGATGAACCGATGATCAACAGATGGCGTTCGAGTGAAGAGGTACCTGCACAGTCGGACTTAAGTAAAACCATCAGTAAAGACCTGAAGAAAAGAGGCTTCACCTTTGTAGGTCCAGTGATTATCTATAGCTTCATGCAGGCGGTAGGGTTAGTGAATGACCATACATTAAACTGCTTCAAACACCCAGAGAATGGAGCGGGACAATCGTGATTTTAAAAAAGATCGTCTGTACCGTAAAGAGTGGAAAAGAAGTCGTTTTTTCAAAGGGGCAGGAAAAGTGGAGCGCCATAGCGGAGTGTTCAGGATTCATCGCTCAACACGGAGGCTGGGTAAAGGAACGAGAGAACGTAGCGGTGATAGGGGCTTTATGGAGAAATCATAAAGCATATGATGACTTTATGGAGAACATTCATGATTCGATCTATGAACAGGGCCAAGAAGGGTCAATAGATGAAATCGAAGTTCGTATAGAGGAATGTGATTGGCAAGATGGAGAGGACATATTAAAAGAATGGCTCATGTCACAGCATGTATCTCTCGAAAAACGGTGGTCTGTTGTGAAGTAACATCTTGCTGTAAGAGATAGCAAGATTACATAAGAAAGAACACCTCCATTTTCCTTATGATGAAAATGGAGGTGTTCTTATGTATAAAGAGGTTCTCTTAAATAAAACGATCCGTTACTATCTGCTTGGGGGAGGAATATCGAAGCTAGGTGATGTTCTATCAGGGATGGCTTTCTTATTTCTCGCTTATGACTTAACAGGATCCAAAACATTAACGACTGGAATGGCCATCGCGGAAACGGCTCCATACCTTCTATTTGGATTGGTTGGAGGAGTAATCGCTGACTGGGTCCAAAAGAAAAAGTTGCTCATCGTTCTAGATTTAGTAAGGATTCCACTCGTAGGGTCTGTGGTTCTTCTCTACTACATAGACGCCTTACACTATATCTTCTTACTCGTGATCAGCTTTCTTATCCAAACGATCGGGTGTTTCTTTAATCCAGCTCATCGTGCTCTCCTCCCGCTCATTACGAATGAAGAGCAAAGAACCGTTGTGAATAGCTTAAATGATACGCTCAGTAGAGGCGTTACAGTTCTCAGTCCAGTCATTGCGATTTGGCTCCTCTCTTCTTACGGTGCGGTGCATTTCTTTACGATCGATGCTGTGACCTATGCGATCAGTTCATTCTGTATTTGGCGTTTACATGTAACGGAAGTAAGGAAAGTGGGCAAAAAGTCAGTGAAGATGGCAGTGAATGCCATTGTGGAGTTTAGTAAATGGGCTAGAAACCATGTGTCGATTCGAAACCTCTTTTTCTTTACATTTATGATCGTCTTCTTAAATACGTGGGTGTGGGAAGTGGGCATGTTACTCGCACTGTCGGAATTAACGGACAGAAGCGAAGAAGTATTTAGTGTGGTTCAAGGGGTTTTTGGGGCAACGGTTATTGTTGCGAATATGATCATTCCATTTGTTTTTAAGAAGATGAACCTAGGAACTTATATGATCGGTTCATCGATATGGGGTGGTGGCGTGCTATACTACGGCGTGTTCTATAATGTAGAGCATTTCGTGATCGGAGCGATGTTAGTTGGGATCGGTATTCCGATCGCGGGGCTTGCTAGAGTATATATTCTTCAGACGCTCGTACCAGAAGAGATGTTAGGGAGAGGGTTTAGTACGAACGCTGTTCTTCTCTATCTTGCGAACACGGTATCGCTCGCTTTATTTGGAGCACTCGCAGCTTTCATCCCGATCCAAACGCTTATGGTTGGAAGCGGCTGTCTCATGATCGCTGCGAGTGTAGGGTATTTAGTGGCGGTGAAGGCGAAAATGGGAAGGCGTTCTTCCGTACAGTTTTTTAAATAATTTATTATACGAAGAAAGGTTCGTAAATCCAGACTCTAACGCGATTTCTAAAATCGTATCATTGGAATGATAGAGCGCTTCTTGACTTCTTATAAGGCGATATAGCTGAAGCCATGAATAGGGTGCGATGCCGTATGTCCCTTTAAAAACGTGTGCGAATTGATACTTTGATAATCCGCATAGTCTTGCGAGCTCGTCTAGGGTCCAGTTTGCAGAATAATCATCCTTGATCGCTTCGATCGCTTTAGAGAGAGAAGGTGAAGAATGGTATGACAAGTGCGTCTGATGTGAGCCAGGTCCATGCTTCATCAGCAAAAGAACGAGTTGAGGAACGCTGTGTTCTAGGAAATAAGAAGCCTCTTCTTGAGTGGCGTCCTGCATCGTCGCTCTTACGAAAGAAGCCCACCGTTCGATTTGTGGATGGTAGTAGTTTATTCCCGCAAATTCTGGAATGCTGCTTTCAGCGTATAGCTCCTCCGTCACACGATAGAAGAGCGACTGATCGAGTTCAATCAAGAACTTTTCGTTCGTCACCTCTAACTGCCTGTGAGGTTCATTAGGGTTTACGAGGTAAAACTGTCCTTTATTAATCGAAATGTCTCCTCGTTGCGTTTGATAGCGCCCTTTTCCTAGATGTGAAAAGATAAACTTATAGCAGCTGTCACTACGCCAATTCCGTTCATGAAGGTGATCGTTTCGCAGTAGCAGTATCCCGTTTTCGTATGGCGTGATCATCGTTATACTCCTCTTTCTTTACAACTATTTAATCATAGACGACAGGTTTTGAAGGGTTCTTTAGAAAATCTAATAACAAAGCAATCTGAGATTCTGTCGTCCGTCCCGTTGAGAGCGGTGGCAGATCCTTTCTCGAGAAAAATCCACTTCCACTTGTTTCGATGCTATCAGTTGGAGAACCACCGATTCGTTCACATTGAAAAATAATCTTATATGTATGATAAGGAGATGGTGGATGAGGGTGTTTCGATTTATCGAGTACGGCGAGAAGTCTTACTACGTTCACGTGATACCCAGTTTCCTCATATACCTCCTTTACAGCTACTTCCGCTGCTGTATAGCCAATGTCACTCCATCCACCAGGAAGAGACCACTTTCCGTCTTCTTTCTCTTGTACTAATAGTATTTTTCCGTGTTGAAAAATTGCCGCACGAACGTCCACTTTAGGTGTCTGATAACCTGTTTCATTTGCGAATAAGTTTTCGATCGTTGCCATATCGTATTTTGTATATGTCTCCATTATTTCTGTACTTAATTTACGCAGTTCCAAGTACCGCTCATAGTCATATGGATCTTTAGTATACGTTAATCCAGCTTGCGCGATGGACTGCATTTCTTTTGCCCAGTCTAGCCATTTCTCGCTCATGAAGGTTCTCCTTTAGTAAAGTTTTCTGCTAGGAACTACTTCTCGAGCGACAGAAAAAAACCTGCTTATGATCACTCATAAACAGGTTCAGGATAACGACCAAACCATTCGTATCGGTGTTTTGAAAACCATTTATAAAGTGGCGAACCGATTCGATCGAGGTAAGGTAAATATAAAAATAAGCTTAATGGTATCGTGATCGGTAATGCTAGGAGCAGCCTTCTGACTGTAGAAAATCCTGAATATAGTCGGCCGGATGCCGTCAACATATGTATTTCATCATACATAAGATCGTGGCGATATTGCATATAAGGATAAGCTTCAGGATTGCTTTCTACTTCTTGTACAGAAATCCATTCGATTTGTCCACGCCAGTCCAGCTTTTGAAGAGTCTTTTTCACATTAAAACAAAGTGGACATTGTGCATCATAAAAAACGAGATGTTTCATAAGGAAGCCTCCCAATCGGAAATTTGGAATCCTATTCTTTACATTTCACTTTATTGAAGGAAATTAAACAATAGAACCCTCCTTTGTAGTAAAAAAGTTTCGCAATACCTCTGAAAGGGAAGGTGAAACATTATGAAATGATGCGGAGGAGGAATAAAAAATGTTTGATAAAAGTACGGGAGAGATCCTTTTAGATACGTTATCAGAATGGGGAGTCGATCATGTATATGGGCTTCCGGGTGACTCGATCAACCATTTTGTTGATAACCTACGTTTTGCTGAAGATCGTATGAGATTCATCCAAGTACGCCATGAAGAAGTTGGTGCGCTATCAGCTGCTTCGTATGCGAAGATAACCGGTAAGATCGGCGTATGTTTGTCCATTGCAGGTCCAGGTGCGATTCATCTTCTGAATGGGCTATATGATGCGAAAGCGGACGGGGTGCCGGTTCTTGTCATAGCGGGACAAGTCGACAGTACGCAGCTTGGGACAGATCAGTTTCAGGAAGTGAATCTTGAGAGAATGTTCGACGATGTATCAGTGTTCAATAAACGGGTTCAGTCTGCGGAAACCTTACCTGACTTGGCAAATCAGGCGATTCGAACAGCTGTTGAAAAAAAGGGTGTGGCTATCCTTACGATTCCTGACGACCTTGCAGCCGAAAAGGTGAAACAGAAGGTTAAAAACACATCACTGATACATTCGAAGGCTGTTATTCATCCCGACAATTCAAACTTACAGGATGCACTACAGCTACTGAATGATGCAAAGAGACCTGTGATCTTAGCAGGTAAGGGTGCAAAGCATTCAAGAGAGGAACTGTTACAGTTCGCTGAGAAAATCGCTGCTCCAGTCATTTTGAGTCTTCCAGGAAAGGGCACGATTCCCGATGTTCATCCTTACAATTTAGGTCAGCTAGGTCAAATAGGAACAAAGCCAGCATACGAAGCAATGGAAGAAACAGATCTTCTCATCATGGTAGGCACGTCGTTTCCTTACAGAGACTACTTACCGGACGATGCGAAGGCGATTCAACTCGATATCGAGCCAACTCAAATCGGAAAACGATACCCTATTACAGTAGGGTTGATCGGAGATGCGAAGTGGACGCTCTCTTACTTAGCAGAACACTGTCACTATCAAGAAGACAGGGACTTTATCGAGAAGTGTCAGGAGAATATGAAAAACTGGTGGACACATCTAGAAAAGATTGAAGCAGAAAAATCATCACCGATAAAGCCTCAGGAAATCATGCCACAGCTGCAAAAAGTCGTCGATGATGATGCAATCTTATCTGTGGATGTTGGAAATGTAACGGTTTGGACAACGAGACACTTCCGCGTAACAAATCAAACGTTTATTCTCTCCTCTTGGATGGCTACGATGGGCTGCGGCCTGCCAGGAGCGATCGCGGCAAAGATCGCGCACCCTGAACGTCAGGCTGTAGCGATATGTGGAGACGGTGGATTCTCCATGGTCATGCAGGATTTCTTAACTGCGGTAAAATATCAGCTGCCCATGATGGTCGTTCTATTTAACAATGAACGTCTCGGCATGATTAAATATGAACAACATGCAATCGGTAATTTGGATTATGAAACAGAGCTTAAAGACTTTGATTACGCAGCTTTCGCTCGTACAGCAGGCGGGGAAGGATATCGTGTTGAAAAGCATGAAGAACTACTGCCAGCTTTCGAAAGAGCGGCAAAATCAACTAAGCCTGTTATCGTCGACATCATGATTGAAGACCAAGCTCCTCTTCCAGGTAAAGTTACGTATGAACAAGCTTCAAGTTATTCAAAATACATGTTGAAGAAGGCCTTCGAAGAGCAGGAACTCGACATGCCGCCGCTGAAGAAAGCGTTGAAGCGAATTTTCTAAAAGCAAAAGTCCGCCAATGGCGGGCTTTAGGAGTCGGTTACATGCATATCGTATTTGTATATGGAACATTAAGAAAAGGTGAGAGTAACCACCGTGTTATTGAAGGAGCAAGGTTGCTTGAATCGTACAGTTGGACGAGCGGGAAGCTATATGACACAGGTGCAGGTTATCCTGCGCTGTTTCAATCAGAAGAAGGGGTCGTCTACGGAGAAGTCTATGAAGTGAACGACACGTTTCTCTCACGAATCGATGTGCTAGAAGGGTTTCAAGAGGGAAGAAGAGCGAACCTGTATGACAGAATCATTCAACCCGTCTATTCGAAAGGGAAGCAGTACGATGCGATCACCTATGTTATGAAAACAAAACCTTCAACTTTTAGGAAAATCGATAGTGGTAATTGGGCAGAATATAGACGAAATTAAAAGAGGTAGCGTCTCATCAGACGCTACCTTTTCTTAATTAGACGTGCGCAATGCTCTTTTTTCGATCTTCGCTTCATGGTTGTTTCGTAAGAACATGTAGAATGAAGCAGAGAAGATCACGATATAACCGAGTATACTTAATAGATCAGGAACTTGTCCGAAGAGAACGATACTGATCAAAGCTGAGTACACGACCGTGGAATAAAAGAAAATCGAAATCTCTCTTGCTGGTGCGAACTTATAGGCCATTGTGATACCGAACTGTCCTAGTGTTGCAAAGGCCCCTGCAAGAAGAAGGTATATGAGCTGAATGGTTTCCATCGGTTCATAAAACACGATAACAAACGGTAGTAGTACCACCGTTGAGAAAAATGAAAAGTAGAAAACGACCGTATAGAACTTCTCCTTTTGACCAAGCACACGGAGAACGGTGTAAGCTCCAGCCGCAAAAATCGCAGATAGTAAACCCGAAATATATGGGATCGTTTCAATTGAAAATTGCGGTTTTATAATCAATAATGTACCAATGAATGCAACGATGATCGCAACGATCTGAAACGTCCTAGCTCGTTCTTTCAAAAAAAGTGCGGAAAAGATAATAAGCAGGAATGGGCTGAGCTTGTTGAGCATATCGGCATCTGATAACACAAGATGATCGATCGCATAAAAGTAAAAAAGTATTCCTAACGTTCCGAGTGTGGAACGTAGTAATAAGAACTTTTGGTTTTCTTTTTTGCCGAAGAGGCGTTCTTTATAATACATAACAAATCCAAATGATATAACAGCAGACACTGCATTACGAAACATCGTCTTTTGCACCGTCGGTAGATCACCTGACAGCTTTACAAAAGCGGCCATCATCGCAAAACCGAACGACGATACGAGTAACAAAAGGATGCCTTTATTTCGATCACTCATCAAATTCCTCCAGTGTATAAAATCAAAAATTACCTCTATCACTTTACTGTATTTCGTGGTGGATTATCAACTCAAGACGTTTCGCAATTAGGCAAAAATTGAAGGTTCGTTTCGAAGGTTTGTAGGATTAGGATAACCCATACCTACTAACTAAAACCGAAAGAAAGGTTCCGCTCAAGGTTACAAGTAAATGCATGCAGGGTATGGAACCATTACATATATGGATAAAGGAGAAGCATAGTCATGTTTAGATGGAAGAACATATATAGAGGATTATTAATGGGGATCAGTGACTTGATACCTGGTGTTAGTGGAGGTACCATTGCGATGGTACTCGGGATTTACCGCCGTTTGATCAACGGCATCAACGGGTTGATGAGTAAAAAATGGAAGAAGGAACTTGGATTCTTCATCCCTCTTCTTATCGGGGTAGCTCTTGCGATCATCTTAGTGAGTAAGGTGATGGAACACTTATTAAATCACTATCCCCAGCCTACATTTTACTTTTTTATTGGACTGATCATTGGGGTCATTCCATTTCTATTGAAGAAGGTTGAGTTTAAAGAAACGTTCAAACCTCGTCATTATCTCCTACTTGTGATCGCAGCAGTGTTGATTGCTTCTACGATCGTTTTTAAAGGAGACCATTCCGGAGCGGTGAAAGAAAGCCTACAGCTTAATGATTATATCGTTCTATTCTTTTCAGGATGGCTTGCGAGTACTGCGATGATTTTGCCTGGGGTAAGTGGCTCGTTCGTATTGTTGCTGTTAGGTTCGTATCAGACCGTTATTCACGGGCTGTCTTCTTTTCAGATTCCGCTTATTCTGACAGTAGGAGCAGGGATCATTATTGGGTTAAGTTTAACAGGAAAGGCAATTTCTTTACTGTTGAATAAATACACCGTCTCGACATATGCCGTTATGATTGGACTCGTTATCGGCTCAGTCGTTGTTCTTTATCCAGGGTTCAAGCCTGATGCTGCTATTGCGACTGCGAGTATCATGACACTGCTGCTCGGTCTTGGAGCTGCTTATTTGCTTGGAAAAATAGAGCATAAGCAAGGTTGATAGAGAACCCCAGAGGAGCACCGCTTGCTTTCCTGCGTACGGGAGAGTCAAGCGGTCTTGGAACCGTCTGTTCTACTATTGAAGGAATTCGATTAGTTGATAGGGAATACAAACACAACCTTTTTTCGTGAGAGGAGTCCTCAATGAAAACGCACTTTACTAAAATCGAACAACCTACAACACTCCTCGTCGATATGTATAATCGATGGGAGAATGATCGGTCGTTAGTTCCGTTGATTCGTCCTAACAAGACCGTAAAGGAACTAGAAACCCGTAGAAAAATAACAATGATCGATCTAACAGAGCGGTTGAATCACTTACATATTTATTTGATCTATTATAATGATGTCTTAGTCGGTGAGATGAACTATATGGTCGATCCAAACCACCTTGTGAAAAAAGTGCGCAAAACGGCTTGGATCGGAATAACGATTGGAGAAGATGAAGCACGTGGACACGGTGTAGGCTATGAAGCGATGAACTTTTTAGAAGAAGAAATAAAAAAAGCTGGACTCAAACGAATTGAGCTTGGTGTGTTTGAATTTAATACTCGAGCACAGCAACTGTATAAAAGGTTAGGATATAAAGAATTCGGACGTCTTGACGATTTTACATATTGGGACGGAAGAATGTGGGCAGATATTCGAATGGAAAAGTATGTGTAGGGTTGAATTAGAAAAAAGCGAATCCAGCAGTGGATTCGCTTTTTTTTAATTTTGACGTTGCTTCTTCGTACGAGGAAAGACGATATGCTTCATCATAAAGAAACTTGAGGCGGAAGAAAGAAACATCGCGAGCCCTTTTGCGATATTCCGTTCGATATAGTTTGGGAACGAGAGCCATTTGAGGTCGAACAGAAACAGAGCACCATAGAATACGAGGTTACTGACTCCAAGAGCGATCACGGCTTGTACTAAAAACAGGATGACCTGCTTTCGGTCATGAATGGCTTTGGAAGGGAAGGTTAGCTTCGCATTCCAAAAGTAGCTGTTTGTGATCGCGAGTGTATATGCAATTGTGTTGTAGAAAATGAGCTGGATTCGATCATCTGTTGGAAACAACAGCATGAGCAGGTTGAGTGCGCCAATATCCACGAGAGCATTCATGATGCCGATCGCACTAAAGCTTATTACCTGCTTTGAACCTTTGCCTATTTGACTCTGTTTCATAATTTAACCTCTATCTATTGGATCGCCTGCTGTCCTTCTTGCTCCTGACCAAGATCTAGTGCTGATTCGTAGATATCGAGAAGCTGCTGAGCAGGACCGTGCCAGCCGAAAGCTCTTGAATGAGAAAAGGCTTGTTTTGACATGCGTTTGAGAAGATCGTCTTCCTCTAGTCTGGAGATGGTACTTGTTAAGTTCCCATCTTTACCAGATTGATAAAGAAGACCTGTTTCCCCGTCTTCTACTTGTTCGTTCGTCGGACCCGATTCCGCTGCGATGACAGGAAGACCACTCGCCATCGCTTCTAAAATCACAAGTCCCAATGTTTCTGTTGTTGATGGGAACATGAACGCATCTGAGGAAGCGTAGGCCGTTGCAAGCTCTTCACCATGCATAAAGCCTGTGAATGTCACATTGCTTAAGTGGGAGAAGTTCTTCTCAAGCTCTTCTCTGTACGGACCGTCCCCAATGATCGCAAGGTGAGCGTCTTGCTTTTCCTCCAACATCGGAATCAATGTATCGATTTCTTTTTCAAATGCGAGGCGTCCAACAAAGAGGAGAAGCGTTTTATCAGCGTTTCCGTTCGTTAACCGCTCTCTCATTTCCTGATTACGGAGTTTCGGGTTAAACCTTTCTGTATCGACGCCACGTTTCCATAATTGAACGTTATAGAAGTTTTGCTCATTGAGTTCTTCTAAGATAGCTTTTGATGTACAGAGGTTTAAGTCTGCTTGATTGTGCATTCTTCGAAAATGCCACCATAGAAGGGGCTCCGCCCACGGTACATTGTAGTAATCAGCATATTTTGGAGCATGCGTATGGTATGAAGCGATAAGAGGAACCCCGAGCTTCTTCCCATATTTAATACCTGAATACCCCATGAATGCGGGATTCACGACGTGAACAAGGTCAGGGTTAAAGTCTTCAAGGTATGTTTTGATCAATCGCGTCGGCATTCCAAACTTTCGGTGCTTGTACAAGAAAAAGGTACGAGGCTTAACCCCATCGAAACGAATATTCCTATAGCTTCGTACCCCTAAATCTGGAGCAATAACCTGGATTTCATGTCCTTGATCGATTAAATAATCGATTGAAGCACGCAATCGTGTTACGACCCCATCTGTGGAGGGGAGGAATGTTTCAGTGACGATGGATATTTTCATAGTTACACCTCTCGTTTAGTCTTCGACTTACTTCCAAGTAACGTTCGGAAGTACATTTTCTTTTAACACTCTATCTTTGTATTTAAGCGCAGTATCGAGCGTATTTGAAATGTGTTCATCTGTTAATAAGCATGGTTCAAGACCTAGGTCGATCAGGTTCGTGTTAACCGCATGATAATAGTGTTCTTCCTTCTCGACACGCGGATTTTCCAGGTGATCGATCGAAATATTAAGTCCTTTCGCTTCTGCTACACGCTGTACTTTTTCAGCTAGTTCTAGGACAGAGAACTCTTCTGTAAACTGGTTGAAGACGCGGAACTCCCCTTTGTCAGCAGGGTTCTCTGCAGCGATTTCAACGCAGCGGATCGTATCTTGAATGTTAAGGAATGCTCTTGTTTGTTTCCCTGAACCGTAGACCGTTAAGTTATGGCCAATCGCTGCCTGAATGATGAACCGGTTCAATGCGGTTCCAAACACGCCGTCATAATCAAGGCGATTGATCAAACCTTCATCCATGTCAGCTTCATCTGTATGAAGGCCATACACGATTCCTTGGTTCAGATCAGTTGCTCTGATTCCCCAAATTTTGCAGGCAAATTGGATGTTATGACTATCATGGACTTTTGAAAGGTGATAGAACGAGCCTGGCTGTTTTGGAAATGGAAGAACGTCTTCGCGCCCTTTGTGTTCGATCTTTATGTATCCTTCTTCAATATCAATGTTAGGCTGACCGTATTCGCCCATTGTGCCCAATTTTATTAAATGACAATCAGGTGTGACTTCTTTAATCGCATATAGTACGTTCAAATTGCCAACGACGTTATTCGTCTGAGTGAATACCGCATGTTCTCTGTCGATCATAGAGTATGGAGCAGAGCGCTGTTCAGCAAAATGAACGAATGCTTCAGGCTGTACTTGTTTGAAGATCTCTTTAAGAAAATCGTAATGCATTAAATCACAGTCATAAATATGGATGCGGTTGCCACTCTTTTCTTCCCAAAGCTTTACCCGTTCTTCTAGAGTTAGAATCGGTGTTAAAGAGTTTGAGCGGAGTTCTTCATCCCACTTGCGGCGAACCATGTTATCTAGAATCGTTACATCGTGTCCTTGTTTAGATAAGTAAAGCGCTGTTGGCCATCCGCAAAAACCATCTCCACCTGCAACAATAATTCTCATAGATTTTACCCCCATCACAATGGTCAATTTTGTACTGAAATGCTTGCTATATCACAATTTACGATAGCACTCATCATGTACTGATTCAACTAAGGACCCCTAATTTACGAAAATTTTAAGAAAATCAGTTAATTTCAGTTGAATGATGGAGGAAATCTGAGAGTGAGACGGTTTGTTAACGGTCTTCATCCTTATTGCCTGTTACATCGATGGCTGCTGTGTTGTTGTTTAGATAAGAAGTTGGAGTAGAATCGTTCTTCTGCTTCTCGGAATAAAAGGCTTCATTGATCGCTTCATCAACGTTTACCTCATCATGCCCCTTTTTGTATTCGTCCTCACGATTGAGTTTACTCTTTTTCATATTGATCCTCCTATGTGTATTGAATAGCGGTAGTTTATGTTAGTTGAAGGGAGATTAATCACGATATTTCGTTTGAAAAGGAAATTTAGAAAGGCGGCTTGTTTTGAATGATTAAGACTTCTTTGTAACGGGAATCAAGTTACAGTGAGCCAAACCAAAAAGGAGTCGATAGAGATGAGTAAAACATTACAAGCCTATTTTCCAACGGAGAACGAAGCAGAAAGTGCAAAGGAAGATATGAAGAATTATTCTGTCACTAGTGCTTCAGTGGAGGAAATTAAAGAGGATAAGGATCTATCGGTCGACGCCCCAGATTCAGGTCAAGGGTCCGCAACAGAAGCTGGCGCAAACAACGATTTGTTTTTCTCCAACGAAACACCAACAGGTAAGCAAGAGGAGAATGCAGATCCTGAACATAATGAGAAGCACTTCAACTATGTGCTATCTTTTGAAACCTCAGAAGATGATGATACAGAGCTCCGAGAAATCGTTACAAAGCATAACGGAGCAATGGAAAGGTAAGGATGAAAGGGAGTTAGGCTATAGCCTGATTCCCTTTACTATGTAACGACACAAAACGTTACCATTTAGAATATGCTATACCCTTTGAATCGATTGCTGAAAAAGGGTATACTTCAAACTAGACGATAATCATTATAACTAGATATTCAATGTAATCCTTAAATTTGGAAGGGGAACACATTCATGGCAAAGAAAACAATGGGTCTTCTTGTGATGGCATACGGTACGCCATACAAAGAAGAAGATATTGAACGGTATTATACACACATTCGTAGAGGTAGAAAACCAGCCGACGAACAGCTTCAAGATTTAAAAGATCGTTATAAAGCGATCGGTGGTATTTCACCTCTTGCTAAAATTACTGAGGACCAAGCTTACGGACTAGGTGCTCATCTGAATGAAATTCAGGATGAGATCGAATTTAAAGTATATATCGGTTTAAAACATATCGAACCTTTCGTTGAAGATGCAGTTCAGCAGATGCATGAAGATGGCATCGAAGAAGCAGTAAGTATAGTACTAGCACCACATTTCTCAACGTTCAGCATCAAGTCATACAATGGACGTGCGAAAGAAGAAGCAGAGAAAATTGGTGGACCAACGATTACATCTGTAGAGAGCTGGTACGACGAGCCGAAGTTTATTTCCTACTGGGCTAAACGTATCAAAGCGATCTTTGATGGCATGTCTGATGAAGAGCGTGAGAAGGCAGTCCTAATCGTATCTGCTCATAGCCTTCCAGAAAAAATCATCGCAAACGGTGATCCATATCCAGATCAGTTAAAAGAAACGGCTGACCTAATTGTAGAACAGTCAGGAGTTAAGAACGTTGCGATCGGCTGGCAGAGTGAAGGGAATACGCCGGATCCATGGATTGGACCTGACGTACAAGATCTTACGAGAGACTTGCACGAAAACCACGGCTACACGTCGTTTGTGTACGCACCTGTTGGTTTCGTAGCTGATCATTTAGAAGTGCTATTCGACAATGACTATGAATGTAAAGTCGTGACAGATGAGATCGGTGCAAACTACTATCGACCAGAAATGCCGAACGCAAAAGATGAGTTTATCGATGCGATGGCAACAGTGGTTCTAAAGCAATTGAATCAATAACGAGATCAGCGGTCTTAGACCGCTGTTTTTTTATGTTCGGAAAGAAAAGTAATATTCGTATTCAAAGCTTGGTGTTATTTTAAGGTTATGGTAAAGCGAGTACGTACTGTTTCATCTTTTTATAAATAAAACAATTGACAATACCTTTTATTGAAGCTAAAGTTATTAAAATAAATGAAACAGGCGAAGAAGAGGATGCAGTAGCGTTATACGATGTGTAGTGTCAGAGAACCAGTGGTTGGTGCGAACTGGTACAGCGTATTCGTGAATTACCCCTCAGAGTCTTTCTGATGAACAACGTAGTAGTCAGAAACGGTGAATTCCGTTATCGTAATTGAGCTGAAAGACACGAGTGTCTTTAATCAGGGTGGTACCGCGTGATAAGCCACGTCCCTACTTAGATGTAGGGGCGTGGCTTTTTTGCATAAAATGAAAACAGGAGGTCGAAAGGAATGGGCATGATCGAGAAGTTAACGAATGAACAACGAAAGGAAATGGAAAGGCAGTATGCGGTCTATACTCACGGAACGAGCGAAGTCGTTCCTTTGGATGAACTGAAGGAAAAGATTGCAAAATCGATCATCACAGGCCGCCCGTTGAAAGTAAAACTAGGCCTAGATCCATCAGCACCAGATGTCCATATCGGACATACGGTCGTTTTAAATAAACTCCGTCAGTTTCAAGAAAATGGACACATCATTCAGCTTATCATCGGAAATTTTACTGGTAAGATCGGTGATCCGACTGGAAAATCGGCGGCGAGGGTACAGTTAACGGATGAAGAAGTAAAGAGGAATGCGCAAACCTACCTCGATCAATTTGGAAAGGTAATCGATCGAAGCAAAGTAGAGCTTTTTTATAATGCATCATGGCTTTCGGAACTAAAATTTGAAGATGTCATCGAACTAGCAGGTAAGATTACTGTCGCTAGATTGATCGAGCGAGATGATTTCGAGAAGAGAATCAACTCAGGTAAGCCGGTATCTCTACACGAATTCTTTTACCCTCTTATGCAAGGGTATGATTCCGTGCATCTCGAAAGTGACATCGAGCTAGGTGGAACCGATCAATACTTTAATGTTTTGATGGGAAGGCATTTACAGGATCAATTTGGAAAAGAAAAACAGGTAGTGTTGACGATGCCGCTATTAGAAGGATTAGACGGCGTAGAGAAAATGTCGAAGTCCAAGGGGAATTACATTGGGATTGCAGAGAAGCCGACAGACATGTATGGAAAAGCGATGTCGATACCAGATGAACTCATTTCAAAGTACGTCGAACTCATCACAGATCTTGAACTAGAGGAAAAGGTTTCGATTCGAACAAAGCTCAAAGATGGAACCCTGCACCCTAAGGAAGCGAAAATGCATCTTGCTAAAACCATCGTCACGATGTTTCATGGAAAAGATGAAGCTCTGATGGCGGAAGAGCAGTTTAAGAATGTATTTCAACAAAACCAGCTTCCTTCTGATATTGAAGAAGTGAAGTGGAGTGGAGATGAAAAGACAAGTGTGCCAGCTCTCATAGTAGCACTCGGAATGCTCCCATCTACGAGTGAAGCGAGACGTATGGTGAAGAATGGCGGAATCAAAATCGATCAACAAAAGGTTACGGATAGTTCTGCAGTCGTGACGGTCAAAGACGGTATGATCGTTCAAGTTGGAAAACGAAAAGTCAAAAAAATAACGCTATAAAAAAATCCCCCATATAAGGGGGATTTCATTTATTCAGTCACAGTTAGGCTTTCTTCTGTATGTTCATGTAAGCCTTCATCATTTTCAGCATGAATCGTTACAGTGTACTCTCCAGCTTCTTCTAACGTAACAGTTCCTTTATACTCACCATCTTTTGTTTCCTCTGTCTCAATCCACTGTGCTTTTTCTTCACCGGTTTTGGAAATTTCAAATCGAATCGAAGCATCTGTTAAAGGTTGATTATCTTTTTGAAGATGAGTTGTTAATGAAATTTCTTCATTTGCCTTAATGGTATCTGGCTTCATCAAGTGAAACGAAACAGCATCCCCGTGGTGGGCATGTTCTTCATGGCTTTCATGATCTTCATGATTTTCTGATGCGTCCTCAGAGCCAACTTTCACTTTGCTCTTTGGCATCGTGTGAAGGTCTCTTGCAGTTACGTGTGATTGCACAACGTACGTTCCATCTTCATCGATCGTTTTCTTTACAGTGTAGACACCTTCACCATCGTGAGTGGCTTCTATCATTTCACTATTGTCTTTGTCGCCTTCTTTCCATACTTCAAACATCACTTCGTTTGCATCTTCAACCTTTTCATCACCTTGCGTAACGGTAGCGCTAAATGTGAGTTCCTCACCTGTTTTAGCAGTTTCAGGCGTATCTAAGGCAACATCTAGCGGTTGAGGATCGGCGGTTCCACTTTCCTCTGTACCGTTGCTATTGTTCTGACCACAAGCTGCAAGCACGAGAATGAGTAACAGCATGAGCATACTTACTTTTTTCATATAAGACATCCTTTCATTAAAAAACGTATGTAAAGCTTCATTATTGCCAAACAGGGGGTTAGGCAAACGAGCTTCTCACTACTAATAGTAGAAAAGATGGTAGAGGTTCTCAAGTGTTTGTGAGTTTGAATTGTGTCGACTTGATGACAAAGAGTGATAAGGTGTGAATTAGTTGAAAGTAGAAATAGAGGTTGATAGGATATAAGGAATCAAAATACACGAAGTGGAGGGGCGAGTATGTGAAAACGTTTTGCTATTTATGTGACAGGATTAGGGTTACTTACTTTAGGGATCTCGCTCTCAGTCATTTCAAAGCTTGGGACCTCCCCATTCGATGCACTTCTCGTCGGGTTATATAAAACGGTAGGCTTATCGATTGGAAGCTGGGAGGTAATCATCGGTGGATGCATGGTACTCTTTAATGCCATTGCAGAGCGAAGAAAGCCTGAGCTTCTTGCGTTATTGACCTCTTTAGTCACAGGGGTAGGGATCGACGTATGGATGCATCTATTAGGAGATAACGTGATGCCGACAAGTATCGTCGAAAAAAGTCTCCTTTTACTTTTAGGTTTGCTGCTGAGTGGTCTCGGTATCGCGGTTTATTTACAATCGAACTTTGCTCCAATCCCCATCGATCGGATGATGTTTGTTGTGAAAGATTTAACTGGGGTTACCTTGCCGTATTCAAGAGCATTGATCAGTATCTTTCTCGTTATCCTAGCGTTCTTCTTCAATGGGCCTATCGGGATGGGTACAGTGTTGAATGCCCTTTTCATGGGTGTTTTGATACACATCTTTACTCCAGTAAGTGTAAAAGCCATTCGCAAATTGAGGTTCACTCCATCATAAAAGCGGTCTCTAAGGACCGCTTTTTATAGTTTCATCGCAAATTTTGTTTCAAAGGTAGACATCGTCCATTTTTCGATCTCACGAAATCCGATGCGTTTGTAGATGTTACCAGCATCAGGATTATCATAAAAGAGGCAAAGGTCTTTGCCTTCTGTTAAGACATCATAGCATAGCTTCATCATACATTTCGTTGCATATCCTTTACGTTTAAAGCCGGGGCGCGTACATACTCCCACGATCATGGCAGATTGAGAGTTTTCTGCAGCAGTGGAGGCAGCTGTAACGACCTGTCCATCGATCGTCATATAGTAGGTTCTAGAAATCCCTTTGTCTAGATTTCTCTGTTTTTCTTCTACCGTTTCAGAAGAATTGAATTCATCGATTGCGTTATGAAGGTCGTGAATGCTAGGAATATCTTCTGTAGTAGCTATTCTTACATCTTCTAAGTTTGTTAGTGAGAGCTTTTCAACATTATCACACTTAGCATAATACATTTTTCTCTTTGATTTAACAGGGTGCGTAATGTGGGCTTCCACCTGTTCTGTAACCCGCTCTAAACCAGATACCATAAGAAAGTCTTGATCCTCTGAAATGATGGATGCGAAACCAGCAGCATCAAACTCGTTCGAAGCAAAAGGGATGTAGTTCTTCTCATATTTTAAGAGAACAGCCCGCAATTCTCCTTCACTAGAAAAGTCGCCCCATAATTTTTGAAAGGGTTGGTCATAACCGAATGCTTCGATATCTCCAAGAATAAATAAGTTTTCAGCAGCATACGGCGTTAATAATGAAATACATGCCGTATGGTCCGCTTCCGTTAATCTTCTAATCATCACTCCGGCCTCCTTATCCTTCTTTAAGGAACTATTTTACAGAAGATTTGAAAAATGTAAATCATTTTCTCATGATAGTTTAAGAGTTCCTTCGTAGAGGTAAATACACCATGTATACTTATATAAGGAGATGATGTTCGATGAGTAAAGTACTATTCACTTCAAAGGCAACTGCTGAAGGCGGTCGAAAAGGAACTGTAAAATCTTCTGATGGTTTAATCGATATGAATCTTGTGATGCCGACAGAGAACTCTGATGAAAAGGGTACGAATCCAGAGCAGTTGTTTGCAGCAACATACTCTGCTTGCTATGATGGCGCGTTGAATCTTGTCGCATCGAATAATAAGAAAGAAATCGAATCGAAGACAACAGCTGAAGTTAGTTTCTTAAAAGATGAATCAGACGGTGGTTTCAAAATTGGAGTAACACTGAACGTAGAAGTGAAAGGTGTTAGCCAGGAAGATGCTGATATGCTTACGAAGGAGGCTCACAAAGTGTGCCCTTATTCAAAAGCGACCCGTGGTAACATCGATGTAGAAATTAACGCAAAAGCGGTATAACTATCTGGTAACAGGCTATCGAGTGTACTCGGTAGCCTTTCTTTTGTTCGATTAGCCGTTAGGTAAAAAAAGAGAAACAGACATAATTACCCAGTTTAGTTTGTATTCTAAAGGGTAAGCAATCGGTAAGCCCTGCTTCCTCCAGGAGTACAGGTTATTTTAGTTGAAAGGGGAAAGAGCCGTGAAGCAATCCGTGGGTACGTTCAACCACAGGTATTCAGTGGTGCTGTATCAAATAGAAACAGCTGTGAAGAAGTCTAAAAGCTTGACTCAAAAGAATGTCGATATTCGGAAGCTGTCACAGATGACAGGATTTTCTGAAGAGCAGATTCTAGAAGCAATGGAGTTCGGAGACCCTTCTTTCAAATTAAACCGGCCATCTCTTCCAAAGCAGAATATTCATATGCAAGTCTAAATATGACCTCTTTGGAGGGACAGGTCTTAGACCATTTCTTAGTTATCAAAATCGACCACTGGTCGATTTTTTTTTGTTCTCCGAAAAGGGGGAGTGCGGGAGTTTGTCGAAGGAGGTTTACTAAGGAAATGTAAATGGAGGCGTGTTTATGAAGGTTACGAACGCTACAGGAGATATCAAGACGAATGAGGATCTTATGAATCTACTTGATTCTTTGTTAAGAGAACCAACATCGTTTTGGGATAAGTTTTATGAAGATAGAGAAAAGCCGATTCCTTTTTTTAAACAAGTTCCTGATGAGAATCTGGTTACATGGCATATCCCGAAAGGGCGCGTGCTTGAAATTGGCAGCGGTCCAGGACGAAATGCGATATATCTTGCTAAGCATGGCTTTGAAGTAGATGCTGTCGATTTGTCACGAACTGCGATTCAATGGGGTACGGAGAGGGCGAAAGAAGAAGAAGTAGATGTAAACTTCATTCATGGTAGTTTATTTGAACTTAAGGTAGACCCTGAAAGCTATGACTTCATCTATGATTCTGGGTGTTTTCATCACCTCCCACCTCATCGACGGATAAGTTACGTAACGTTCATTCAGAAAGCTTTGAAAGTCGATGGATTATTCGGTTTAACATGTTTCACGCCTAACGGACCACTAGGCGGATCGACCATGAGTGATCAGGAGGTTTATGAAGAGCGGTCGTTACAAGGTGGACTCGGTTATTCAAAGGAAAGGCTGCAATCCATTTTCGAAGCCTTTAGTGAGGTTGAGATCAGAGAGATGAAGGAATCATCTGATCCGACTTTATTTGGTGTGAATGGTTTGATGGTTGCACTGTTCAAAAAAACAGAATAAGTAGAAGTATTCTAAAACAGTGGTTAAGAAACTGTAGTAAAAGGGTACTAATATTTAGGAGATCGATGCTACATAATTTGGAAGCGAACTGAAAGGATTACCATTCAGTTGGAAAGGACGGGATGATGAAAAGAGAAAAAGCACAGCAAAAAGGACCAGTCTTCTGGGTTTCAGCAGTTGTCATCTTACTACTCGTAATATGGGGGGCGGTCGTTCCTGAGTCGTTCGCGTCAGTCGCAAACAGCGTCTATTCATTCACGACAGATGCGTTCGGATGGTTTTATTTACTTTCTGTGGTGTTTTTTGTTTTGTTCTGTGTGTATCTAGCAATTAGTAAGTATGGTAAGATCCGTCTGGGAAAAGATGGAGAGCGTCCGGAATATCCATTTTTCACATGGATCGGGATGTTGTTCAGTGCAGGTTTCGGTGTTGGACTCGTATTCTGGGGTGTCGCAGAACCGATGACGCATTTTGCGAATCCTCCTGCAGGCTTTGGCGTTGAAGGAGAGACTGAGCAGGCTGCTAAGCTAGCGATGAGGTACTCCTTTTTTCATTGGGGAGTTCATCAATGGTCTGTCTTTACAGTAGTCGGCCTCGTTATGGCATACTTTCAATATCGTAAAGATCGGAAAAGCTTAATAAGTGAAACGATCTCAACAGGGACACCTGCTAAAAGGAAGAAATCCTGGAGAGGCGTCATCAACATACTAGCTGTTATCGCAACAGTGATGGGTGTTGCAACGTCACTCGGATTCGGAATTCTTCAAATCAATGGCGGATTAAACTATATGTATGATCTACCGCAAAATGCGACGGTTCAGATCATCATCACTGCATTACTGCTCGTTTTGTATATGACTTCGTCTACAACAGGCTTGAACAAAGGAATCAAGTACTTAAGTAATCTGAACTTAGCTCTTGCATTAGGCTTGATGCTATTCGTTTTATTCTTAGGACCAACAGTATTTATTCTTGAAAGCTTTACAGTTGCAGCCGGTGGTTACATTCAGAAGTTTATCGAGATGAGTTTTTATATGACTCCATATGAAGGCGGCACCTGGGTAAAGGATTGGACAGTGTTTTATTGGGCGTGGGTGATCGCTTGGTCTCCATTTATCGGATCGTTCGTAGCAAGAGTGTCGAGGGGGCGATCCATTCGAGAGATGATCTTTGGTGTGTTGATCGTTCCACCATTCATCGCGATGGTGTGGATCGCTGTATTTGGTGGAGCAGCATTTCACCTTGACCTGTTTCAAGGAACAGCAATTGCAGATGCGGTAAATGAGGATGTGACGAGTGCATTGTTCGTTACACTAGAAGAATTCCCATTAACGACGATTCTTTCAGCGCTCTCGATCTTCTTAATCTGTATATTCCTAGTAACATCAGCTGACTCAGCAACCTTCGTTCTCGGTATGATGACGTCGGATGGTAATTTAAATCCTTCTCTTTTCTCAAAACTTGTTTGGGGAACACTCATTGCAGCGATTTCAGCCGTATTGATCATCAGCAGCGGCTTGCAAGGATTACAGACAGCATCACTTGTGTCCGCTCTGCCGTTTACTGTTATTCTTATCATCATGTGTATCAATCTCTTTAAAGCAGTGAGGCGAGATTTGAAGTCTTATGAGGTACAAAAAGAAAGAAACTTACTAAACAAACTCAATTCGACATCGAATAAGCAAAAAACAAAGATAAGCAGGCAGAACGATGATACTCATCATATGTGATGAACCATAACGAACCCCCGCGTGAAATAACGCGGGGGTTTTATTATCCTAGTGCAACGTCAAGGACCATCATGACAGAGAAGCCAACTAACAGTGACATTGCAGCCAGTTGAACATGCCCTCTTTCTTGAGAACCAGGAATCACTTCTTTTGCTACTACAAAGATCATTGCTCCAGCAGCAAAGCTCAGTGCATAAGGAAGGAGCGGGTGAATGATCATGACAGCAAGAGCACCGATCACAGCGGAGATCGGCTCGACCATTCCTGAAAATTGACCGTAAAAAAAGCTTTTCCCCTTCGACATGCCGTCACGTCTTAAAGGTAAGGATACGGCAGTACCTTCAGGAATGTTTTGGATGCCGATACCGATTGCAAGGGCGATTGCACCGGAAAGTGATGCTGTTGAGAAATCTGCAGCAAGAGCACCAAAAGCCACACCGATCGCAAGTCCTTCAGGTATATTGTGTAATGTCAATGAGAAAACGAGCATAGCAGTACGGTGCTTCGCCTTCTTGTCTTTTATATCTTTAAAATATAGATTCTCATCGATCATCGGAAGGACACGGTCCACTAATAGTAGAAACACGCCTCCGAGTAAAAATCCGACTACTGCCGGAATATAACCAGGAACTCCCTGTTCTTCAGCCATTTCAATTCCAGGACTTAGAAGTGACCAGAAACTAGCTGCGATCATGACGCCGCCTGCAAAAGCAAGCATCGAATCGAACAGCTTCTGGTTCACTGATTTTGTAAAAAAGACTACAGCCGCGCCGAGAGCTGTCGATCCCCAAGTAAATAACGTAAACAGTAACGCTTGGAAAACTGGGCTTAAATCCATAAACCAGTTAATCATCGTTAAGCCCTCCTTCAATAGGATTTATTTTCATATCCACATATTTTTTGCATATAGGAAAAATCTATACATCACAGTGTAAAGGGCTCGTTTCGGCGTTGTCAATGTAAAGGCTTCGAACTTCGCATATCATGTGAAAGTGCGTTATTTTCTTTACTATTGTTTAACCGCTGCTGTTTTATAAGCAGTGATTTAGGGAAGATTTTACAACATGATCGTAGAAAGAAGGGAACGACGTTATGCCAGAAGGTCCTGAAATTAGAAGAGCTGCTGATGAGGTTGAAAAAGCGCTTAAGAATAGAACGATAATGGAAGTGAAATTTGCATTTGAGCATCTTAAAGGATACGAATCTTTGCTTGAAGGAGCAGAAGTGCTGAGGGTAGACACGAAAGGGAAGGCGATGCTCATCCGTTTCAGCAATGACTTTACGATTTACTCACACAATCAGCTATATGGAAAATGGTATATACGAAATGTATATAACTATCCAAAAACAAATCGGCAGTTACGGCTTGCAATCCATAATGAAAAAAAGTCTGCGTTGTTATACAGCGCTTCTGACATTGAAGTATTGCGTAATGAAGAAGTGCCTCATCATCCATTCATATCGAAAGTTGGACCAGATCTATTAAGTGAAGAAGTGACGGTAGAAGAACTGAAAGAACGATTTAGCTCAAAGCGGTTTTATCGAAAAAAGTGGTCTTCTTTATTGCTAGATCAATCTTTTGTTGCTGGAATTGGAAATTATTTAAGAAGCGAAATCATGTACGTTGCTGGTATCCACCCGGATTTAAGACCAGTGGATTGCACGGAAGAAATGATTACAAAAGCAGCAGAAGCAACGATAACGTTAGTTGAACGCTCTTATGTGCATAAAGGGATTACAAATGATATTGAGCTTGCTAAAAAGCTTAAGGAAAGTGGTGAGAAGCGTCGGCAGTATAGACACTGGGTTTTTAATCGCGAAGGTGCACCGTGCAGGATCGATGGCACTGAAATTAAGAAAGTGATCGCAGGATCAAGAAGGCTCTACTATTGCCCGACATGTCAGTCAAAGAGTCATGCTCATCTCTAAAACAGAAAACGACTTTGAGGAAGGAATGAAGTTGTTTTTTGGTGAATGTACAAGAGGGAATGAGATAAATGAGGTGAGTAAATGGAAGCACGTGTGGAAAAATGTTTTAATGAAGCGGTTCTAGTGCAAGCTCTAGAAAAATTCGGAGCGGACCGTCATCGTTATAAGAAGTTGGGTGATTTTGAGAACTATGTATTTGAAGTAGATGTTAATGGTCCATCAATCTTAAGGTTAACGCATAGTTCACATCGTTCTATGGAAGATGTTAAAGCTGAATTGCACTGGGTAAACTTTTTGCATGACCATGAAATAAATGTATCGAGAGCACTTCCTTCTAAAAATGATCACTTTGTCGAAGAGATCAAAGTTGAGGATGGTTCCTTCTTTGTATCCTTGTTTGAAATGGCACCAGGTCGACAATTGAAGAAGAACGATGAAGTATATGGACAAGAATTATATGAAGTATGGGGAAGAACGATTGGTAAGATGCATCACGCGACAAAAGATTATCATCCTGCAGGTGCTCATCGAGAGCATTGGGATGAAGAAGACTTGTTGCAGTTCGAGAAATACCTTTCTGAAGAAGATAGGATTATCATCTCTCAAGGGAAAGCTTTAGTAAGGGAGATACAAGCGCTTCCGAAAGAGAGAGATACGTATGGACTCCTCCATTCTGACATACATGCAGGAAACTTCTTTTATTATCAAGGAGATATTCATGTATTTGACTTTGATGATAGCTCATATCATTACTTCGTTAGTGATATTGCTATCCCGCTGTATTATACGGTATGGGGAGGCTTGCAGGGTGAGGATCGAGAAACCAGAGCCCAATTTGCAGAAGCGTTTCTTTACTCTTTCCTAAAAGGCTATTTAAAAGAAAATACGGTGGAAGCTGAATGGATTAAGAAGATCCCTTTATTCTTAAAATTAAGAGACTACATTCTATATTCCGTGCTACATAAGAAATTTGATGTGATGAATATGAGTGAAAGTGAACAACAAATGCTGAAGCAAGTCAAAGATAGGCTAGATGAAGGCGAACCAATCGCTCAGCCATCTTATGAACGACTTCTCGAACGTTTGTCGAAAAAATAAAGATAGGATTAAATTTATCGTTAAAGGGAAATGAGACAGAAGTACTGCTTTTTCAAGCTGAGTCTATAGATTTGAGCATACCCTTTCATTCTTACGGAAAGAATACTATAATGAAAATTGGACTGGGAATATGATGTTCTGGTCTCAAAAAGAGGATGAACGTAATGGAAACCAAATCAAAAGAAGCTGAGATTTCAAGCTATGTAGGTAAACTTTTACGCGATAATTTCGGGAAAGGCCCTTCTTCTGTCTTTGTATCGATTGAAAAACCGTACATCACGATCTATTTTCGAGATTTTTTAGCACCGATGGAGCGGGTTCTCATTGATCAAAAAGAAGAAAAGAGAGTCGAGGAAACGAGAGATCTTTTGATGATCAAATTGTTTCCTGAAATAAAAGCTGCCCTAAGTGTTATGGCTGATTTTACTATTGAATCTTTCTATCATGATTGGTCTCTTCCTAACCGTACCGGTTTGTTCCTTGGAATTATGGATCAAAGCGAATGTGAAGAAAAACATGTACCTGGTGGATTTGAAAAGAAAGAAGAGTTGCATAAAGAAATAGCACGGATCAGTAAGCAAGCTGAGAAGGTTCCAGAACTGATCGATTCTTGCTACTTAAATGATCGAACGATCGTTGTGATTCGAGAAGGAATTTTAGTCCGTATTGAGAAAGAACTTATTCGTGATGGGCATGAAGAAACACTTAAATTAACGAAACGTCGACTTGAAAAGAGTCTGATGCATAATAATAATTTTGAATCAATCTTATCAACAGAGGTGCAGGACATCTTCGTTGACTGGGATTTCAAGCTAGATAAGAGTTACATTGTGTTTATAGTAAAACCATATAAATCGTAGGTGGAAATGAGCTGGGCAAAAGAACCAGACATAAGCCGAAAGGACCCTTGTGGGATCTTTCGGCTTTTTTTTGTTTTATAGTGAGGTTTTTTCTAATCCTTGAGCACAAACAGCCAACAGACGTAGCACTAGACGAAAAACAGTTATCAAAGGAGGAGAAAAAGAATGAAATATTTAATAGACCATTCGAAAAAGGTGATCCATCGAACGACTTTTGCAGGTGATCGTTGCGAATTTCATACGACTCCAATCGATAGACGTGAAGGAACGATGGATGCTCCTTATCTCGATAAACTTGTAAGAGAAAGGTCCTATATTATTTGCGAGATGTGTAGCGGTAGTATGAAAGAAGAGTAAATAAACGCCTTGTTACGAGGCGTTACACTCCCATCAACCCACTGATTACAAAACCTCCGGCTACTTCAATAAGTATAAGGAGTCAGCTTATTAAGATCAAGCTGCTAGGTTGGAACTCTTTGATACAGGATCATAAAATGTAGAAAGTAAAATACCAATGGCACTAGCTTTAAATCCGGAATCTCTTGAGAAATGATAATAAAGATGGATGATTGTCTGTTAAACGGATAGAAGTAAGAGGAAAAAAGAGGGAAAGGGATATCGTTCATTAACTATTCTTATGGAAGGGTATTTCGGCATTATAAAGAGCATTTTTAAAATGTTAAAAATAAAAAAAGCTTTCCCAAATTGGGAAAGCTTTCTTATAACTACTAGTTACGCTTTAACAACGTTAGTAGCTTGAGGTCCGCGGTTACCTTGCTCTGTGTCGAAAGTAACTGTTTGACCTTCTTCTAGAGTTTTGAAACCTTCACCTTGAATTGCAGAGAAGTGTACGAATACGTCGTCTCCACCTTCAACTTCGATGAAACCGAAGCCTTTTTCTGCGTTAAACCATTTAACTGTACCTTTGTTCATGTGTAATTCCTCCAGTGCAATTCGCACAAATATTACTATTACTGCTCTACATAATGATTCAAGATGTAAGGTCGCTTAAGGAGCTTATTCTAAAATAATCATACGTTCCGAACAACAATAATTAATCCTAGTATAACATGTGAAAATAATAATGCAAGTCACAAAGAGATGATAACGTGAATGAAAAACCTCATAGGGTACATACGCCCCTATTCGATGTTCGCCCTCGAATAGATTTATAGTGCTATCTTTTCATAAACCTGGTAATGTAAACTTATGT
This sequence comes from Anaerobacillus sp. ABA4_114, assembly GCF_056159065.1. Classification (NCBI taxonomy): domain Bacteria; kingdom Bacillati; phylum Bacillota; class Bacilli; order Caryophanales; family Bacillaceae; genus Anaerobacillus; species Anaerobacillus sp. ABA4_114. The sequence goes on along the minus strand of NZ_JBSWUM010000001.1, from coordinate 3,452,772 downwards.
CATCTATTCGTTTATTTATTTATTAATTAATATCCGGAGGTATCATCACATGCCTATAAACGAAACGATTTTAAAAGAAGAAATAGTGTTGTTAGGGAAAAAGATAGAAGCTTCAAAACAAGAGTTGGCGAAGAAACTTGCTTTAAACGAAGGTGAAGCAGAAGAGGCCTTACAGGTTCGGATGGAGTTATTTCAATTAATTGCAGACGCTTTTTCAAATGGTTATGATGAAACAATTACTCGTATTGAGGAGTGGGGCAAGGAAATTGGAGAACTAGCAGTTCATATGGAAGTGGAGCTAGATGAATCTTTAAAAAGCACTTCTGATTTTCGAAATACGATCTGGAATAAGATCGAAGAAATCAGTACGGATGAAGGGATTTCGTTGAAAACGATTTTTGAAGTAGCTCGTATTATCGATCCCTTGTTAGACCGAGTGGTGTATGCATATAGTACAGCGTACGTCGAGGCTTATAAAAGTAACATCGATAAGGCTCGAGAATCGTTTCTTGAGTTATCAACTCCAATCGTACCTATATTAGAGGGCGTTGCGATTCTGCCGATCATCGGAGATATCTATACGTATCGTGCGAGTCTACTGTTAGAGAAGTCTCTTGAGGGAGCAACATCCATGAACTTGACCCACCTGTTTATCGACTTATCGGGAGTAAACATCGTCGATACGATGGTTGCAAATAACATTTTTAAGATCATCGATTCGCTAAAAATGATCGGAGTAAAAGGCATATTAGCAGGTATAAGACCTGAAGTTGCGATGACGATGGTATCACTGGGAATCGAATTTAAAGGTGTTCAGACTCATAGCACGCTTAAACAGGCTTTAGCAAAACATATTTTATAAGTTAGTCTAGAGAAGCTACCTCAACTGGTAGCTTTTTAGATTGTAGAGAAAGTCTAGGTGTTACGATGAGAGTAGTTGATGAATTCCACTTTCAATTAATTGACGGATAAATGGAAGGTCAGAGTTCCCATATTTGTCTGTTAAACCATTGAGATGGAATGTTTGTTTTGGATTTATTCTCTTCAAGTAGGAGAGACGATCGTGGACTCCTGCGGTAGAACGGGCGGCCGAGACCGGGGTGTGGGTTTCACCTCGGGCTTGGCCGTTCGTCCGCGGAAAGCATTCGATCGTCATCGACTACGGCATTGGGAGAACCGAATATGTGCATAGGTTTCTCGACAAGCTACCTCGACTGGTAGCTTCTTTTTATTACCATATTTTATTTTGGTTAAATTGATTGACGTGTAACTCAATCGCTAATAAAATGGGTTTCGAAAAAATTTGAAGGACAGCCTCTGTTATCAAGTTTTTAAACTTAGAGGAAGGGAGGGGATCGTAATGGCTTATCGTATTACGGTTTACCTTCTAGGTATGTTCATAAACTTCTTTGGTGTAGCGTTAATCATTCACGCCTCCATCGGAGCTGGGTTCTGGACATCCTTTTTTATTGGAGTCTCAGACCTTTTTGGTTTAACAGTCGGTTTTTGGTATGGTGTTTTCCAATTTCTAATCATCTTTTTAAACGGATGGTTAATGAAGCAAAATCCTGAGTTCAAAGCACTATTGCCAGTGTTTATGGAAAGCTTTATTCTTGATTTTTGGTTAGAAATCGTATTTGCATCTGTTGATTTGTCAGCAGCACCAGTAGTAGTAAAAGCTTTAACACTTGGAGTTGGAATGTTCACGATTGGTCTTGGTGTAGCGATTTACATCCTGCCGCAGTTTCCAAGAGCACCTGTCGATCAATTATTCTTAGCAGTCAGTGCACGTTTTAATGTGAGTCTGCGCATGGGACAAACATTAGTTGCTATCGCTGTCGCATCTCTAGCTGTATTGATCGGCGGACCAGTAGGAATTGGTACAGCCGTACTCGTTTTATTCCTTGGACCAGTGATTCAACTATGGTATACGAGGGCTTATCCAATGTATTACATGCTTAAACCAGAAAATGCTCCCCAAGAAGAGTATTTATAAATTGAAATCCAACAAGCGTTCCTGCCTTATAGCAGTGAGCGCTTTTATTAATGTATACTAATTCTGAGGAGGTTGATGTTATGACTGGAAAACGATTTAAACCTGGTAAGGCAGATAAGCTTCTTGACCCAAAACGACATGAAATCTTATCTCCAGAGCAAGTCATCTCGCTTCTGAAAGTGAAGGAAACAGACCATGTAGCCGATTTAGGCGCGGGTAATGGTTACTTTACGTTGCCGCTAGCTCAAGTAGCAGAAACGGTATATGCTGTGGATATCGAAAAGCAGATGCTAGAGCTTCTAAAAGAGCGTGGCTCACATATGAGCAACATTCAATACATTGTAAGTGATCTAGAGGAAATTAAGTTGCGGGATCGAGTAGCGGATCATGCCCTAGTAGCTTTTGTTCTTCACGAAGTCCCTAATCTTACGAAAGCATTTACGGAATTAAAGCGCATCCTAAAGCCTGGTCAAAGGCTGCTCGTTCTTGAGTGGGAAAAAATCGAGATGGATATGGGTCCTCCTATTCACGAACGAATGTCTTCTGAGCAAATGAAAGAAGTTTTTATTGATAACGGTTTAGAACCTGAAGTTCATTACTTCCATGAAGCGGTATATGGAATATCAGCAGTAGTCTAGATTTATAGTGCGCCACCCATGAACGAATACCCCTAATGCATAAGGGGTATTTTTTATGATTGAAAGGAAAAGTTTAGGTTGTTGGGAAATAAAAGCTTTATACACCCAATAATTAGAGGGTAAGAGTCTGAACTTTCCCAATACAAAGAATGGTTGAACTCCTTTATCATGTTAGGTAGGCACTCAAGGGGAGTGCAAAAAAACTTTATGATGGAGGTATTCAATGAGATTCTTGAACAAGATAGCACTTATTGTGTTATTGGTTGCAGCAACATTAATACCGGGGCAGATGAAGCAAGCGGAAGCTAGCTCATTGAAAGTGGATCAGGCGTTAACAAATTTATTAGCTAATATTACAAACTTTAGTGAAGTAGAGGCAATCATTACATATGACAGTATGCCGACTATTGAGCAGTTGGATAAATTGAAGTCATTTGGACTATCGGTTAAAACGTTTAGTGAAATACCTGTTGTAGGTGTTTCTGGCACGGCTCTAGAAATTAATTCACTGTTAGACAGCGGATTGAATGCGCTTGGAATCTATAAAAACAAAGAACTAGATTATCTCATGAAAGATAGCCGCAAACTTATCGGTGCTGAAAAGGTTTGGAATGACCTTGGATATACAGGGAAAGGTACGACCGTTGCAGTCATCGATAGCGGAATCGATGCAACGCACCCTGATCTTCCGATGGGAGATAAAGTGGTCCAAAACGTGAAGATGTTAGTTGGAGGAAGCATTTTCGGTGGGGAATCTCTCTATCTTGAAAATGTACCGAACACAGATACGACCTCTGGTCACGGTACTCACGTAGCTGGAACGATTGCTGGTAATGGCACAGCGAGTGACGGTCTGTACAGTGGCGTTGCTCCTGATGCGAAACTAGTGGGGATTGGTGCTGGTGAAGCAATCAGCATTCTATGGGCTCTTGAAAGCTTTAACTATGTAATCGAGCATCAAGAAGAGTATGGCATCGATGTTGTAAGTAATAGCTGGGGTACGACAGGTGAGTATGACCCGAATTCTCCGATCAACGTAGCAAGTAAAACGGCTCATGATAATGGGATCACAGTTACTTTTGCAGCAGGAAATGAAGGGCCAGAAAATGATACGCTAAATCCTTACTCAGCTGCACCTTGGGTTATTTCAGTAGCCGCTGGTACGAAAGACAAGCAGCTTGCTGATTTCTCTTCAAGAGGGGTACCTGGTGACAATCTTCTACATCCTGATATTACTGCGCCAGGCGTTGATATCGTTGCAACGAAATCTTCTACAGGTGTTGTGATCAACGCACTTGGTACTACAAAAGACGTTAATTATATCGACCCTGAATACATTCCGTTCTACACGACGTCTAGTGGTACGAGCATGGCAACACCACACATTTCTGGAATCATTGCGCTTATGGAAGAAGCTGCATCAGATCTTTCACCAGATGAAGCACTTAGTCTTCTCGAACAAACAGCTGAGCCAATGTCTGGTTATGAGTATCATGAGGTTGGTGCCGGTTATGTGGATGCATACAAAGCAGTACAGCAGGCTGCAACAAAATAATTTATTTATGATGAAGGCACGACTCGATGATGAGTCGTGCCCTTTCTAGTTTTTAGCACATCGAAAAACGCTTTAAACTAGTAACCCTTCACTTCACTCTCTATGATTGATGTAAAGCGGAAGGGATGATCATATGAATAAAGTCGTTATCGTAACTGGAGCTACATCTGGCATAGGGAGAGCAACCGCACTCCACTTTGCAGAAAAAGGAGCTAGAGTAGTAGGGATAGGGCAATCAGATGAACGTGGAAATTCGTTAGAACAAGAAGCAGAATCACTTTCAGGCTCGATCGATTACTATCAAGTTGATGTTGGTGCCGAGTCGGAAGTTAAAGCGTTTTTTGATGACTTTAAATCGACGTATGAGAAGGTAGATGTGTTAGTGAACAATGCTGGTGTAGCAGACGTTGCTATCGGTCCACTCAGTCGTGTGTCAGATGAAGACTGGGATCGTCTTTTTCACATTAATTTAAAATCGATTTACTATATGGTGAACAATGCTGAACGGTTGTTTGAAAAAGAATCGAGCATAATCAACAACGCTGCAATCGTAGGAAGTGTGAAATACCCTTCAGCTCTACCAGCTTATAGTGCAGCTAAAGCAGGGGTTGTCGCGTTAACAAAATCAATGGCTAGCAGGTATGCGAGACGGAAAATAAGAGTAAATGCGATCTCACCAGGTCCAATCGATACACCACTTGCGAGAAAGCTTTATGGATCAGAAGAGGCGTTTCAAAAGGCTTATAAGAAGCACCCAAGAGGAGCTTTCGGAACTCCGGAAGAGATTGCAGAAGCAATCTACTTTCTTTCAAGTGATGCGTCAAGCTATATTAACGGTCACAACTTAGTGATCGATGGTGGATATACACTTTCATAAGAAAATCCCGTGCTACTTTTAGCACGGGATTTAGTGTAATTAACCTACGATCTGAAGTTCTTTCGGGAATTTCGTTAATGTTTCATAACCATTCGGTGTAACAAGAACATCATCCTCGATGCGTACTCCGCCGATTTCTGGTACATAGATACCAGGTTCAATCGTGTACGTCATGCCTTCTTGAAGAACATTATCGTTGTTTTCACTCATTGAAGGATACTCGTGTACTTCAATTCCGATTCCATGTCCGATTCGGTGAGGGAAGTGATCGCCATATCCACCGTTCGTGATAATTTCGCGAGCCTTTTTATCAAGGTCACCTAGGCGAGTGCCTGGTTTTGAGATGTTTAGCGTTTCAAGCTGAGCATTAAGCACGATATCATAGATTTCTTTTTGCTTTTCATTCACTTCTTGGAAAGCGACTGTTCGAGTGATGTCAGAGCAATAGCCGTTATGAACAACACCAAGATCAAATAAAACGAGGTCGCCTTTTTTAAGCTTCCGATCTCCAGGGTTACCATGTGGTTGTCCAGCTTTTTCACCGAATAGAACCATTGTGGAGAATGACATTTCGCGAATGCCTTTCTTCTTTAATTCATATTCGATCGTTGCGAGGACTTCCATCTCAGTCACGCCTTCACGAAGTGCTTTAATCCCAGTTTCAACACCGAAGTCAGCAAGCTCTGCAGCTTCACGAAGGACTTTTAATTCTTGATCGTCTTTAATTAAACGAAGCTCATTTAGCTTCTCTTCAGCACTTGTGAACGTTACTCCAGAATAGCGCTGCATGATTTGCTCAGCACGCTCATATGCAAGCGTCACTTTTTCAATCGCTACGTGATCAGCTTCTTCTATTCCGCGTTCTTTAAGTGCAGTATGGATGAGCTCCCAAGGGTTGTCAGCATCTCCATGTCCAATGATGTCATGCTTCCAACCTGCATCTCTTGCTTGGGAAACTTCCATGCCTGGTGTCACGAGGAATGGATCCTGATCAGGGAACACAAACAGACCTAATAAACGTTCATGTGGGTCTGTATGGAAACCAGATAAATAAAAGACGTTTGATGGCGTATGAACAAATGCGAATGTTTGTCCTGTTTCCTTCAGCCAGTTCGAGAAATTTTCTAGACGTTGATTCATTCGGACCACAACCTTTTCTGTTTCTTACTTATTCTTTTTCGTAGTCGCAAGTGTAACGACGATGAGTACGATTACTGCGACCGGTACGGCGAAAAGAACGCTGTTCAGATCAAATGGTTTTGCTAGTGGGATTTCCCATACAAGCGTTGTCGCAACACCAGCAATCATGGAAGAAATACCACCGTAGTAATTCACTCGTTTCCAGAAGAACACTGCTAGTACAGCAGGAGTTATTCCGGCTCCGTATACTGTGTAAGCATACATTTGAACAGAAAGCACTGTTGGGAAAAAGCTGATGATAACATAAGCTAGAGCACCGAGAATAACGATGAACCATTTAGTCATGTTTAACAGCTGACGATCTGTTGCGTCCTTTTTCACGTACTTCCCAACAATATCATACGTTACGTTTGTTGCAGCTGACAATAGATACGAGTTCCCAGTTGTAATGATAAAGGCTGTAGCTGCTGTGAGAAGAATTCCTCCTACTACAGTCGGCATGGCAACCGTTGTGGCCATAAGTGCCATTCCCGGATCGATATCAGGGAAGATCGATCGAGAAGCGAATGCAATTAATGCAATTGTAGGTGAAATGAGTAACATCGCAACAAGCCATCCGATTTGCGCTCGTTTAGACGATTTATCTCCACTTGAAGAGGCCAGACGCTGATACATGTTCTGGTCTGCAAGTAATAAGAATAGGGACGGAAGCAAATATCCAAGCAGTTGAATATTCGATAGTTGTCCACTAAACGTTAGGTGGTCACTCGGTACATTTGCAATAATTTCATCCCAACCACCAGCAATAACAAAGATGGTCGGTAACGTAACACCAAGACCGACTACCATTAAGATTGCGCTGATCGCATCTGTTGGAGCGACGGAACGAAGTCCACCGATCGTAGCAAGAAATATGATAAGTGCAGCTCCGATGATCGTTCCAAGTTCAACTGAAATACCAGTCGTTAAATTAAGGATAAATCCAAAGCCTTTCATTTGATAAGAAACGATACCTACATAGGCAAGAATAATAATGATACCTGCAAGCATACGAGCGAATTGGCCATACTTTTCTTCAAGGATAGAAGAAACAGTATATTTACCGAATGCTCGAATTCGTGGAGCGATGAGGTATAGCGTTCCGATCCCGATAAGTGTTGGGACCGCCATTAAGAAGGCTGGGATGATTCCATAGCTATACGCCATAGACGTTTCTCCACCTGAAATACTTCCACTACCTGTCCATGTTGCTAAAAGCGTACCTGTTAGTACGAGAGCACCGAGTCCTTTTCCTGCAAGAATAAAGTCCTCACTACTCGAAACTTTCTTAGAGAAATAAATTCCTAAACCGACCATCAAGATGCCATACGCGATGACAAACCAGAGGAGGTTTGGATTGTGTGTAATTTCCATTACGTAAACGTCACTTCCTTGTTGTGTAATTTTCTAGGGTGCGCACCGATTCGTATCCTATCATAAGAAGAGTGGATTATAAAAAAAGCCTCTCATCTTGGTTGGAAACGATTTCTAACTTTCATTAGAATGCGCCAAGAAAGTAATACTTATATCACCTTTTTATGGAAAAATAACCTTTATTGTTCTTTTATATGGTATTTAAGTAAGACTAAAGTACTAATTTGATATTTGTTTCCACGGTGAAAAAAGAGCTATTATTGCGAATTTTATCTTTGTTTTGACGATGGTGAGAAGAGAAGTTGTAAAATTGCATTAAAATCAAGATGCTTTTACTTTGTTTTCGCGATTATTTAGTAGGGTTTCGTGAACCAATTAAGTTATGAGCGGATAGATAGAGAATGAGTAATCCTAGAAGGATATAGACACGTTATAGAGAATGGTGTAGGGGGTATAAAACAATATACTTGATAAAAAGATAAAGAGTAGATATGATGGTTTTACATACCCATAGGGGTAATTTATTCATTGTATTTGGAGGGTTACGAAATGTATCTACGCACATTCTTTGATGAAAAGCTAGCACAATATTCTTATTTGATCGGTTGTCAACGAACAGGCGAAGCACTTGTGATCGACCCGGCTCGAGATGTGACCTCTTATATAGAAGTAGCAAAAAAAGAAGGCTTCCATTTAGCCGCTGCAGCCGAAACACACATTCATGCTGATTTCGTATCTGGTGCACGTCAGCTTGCAGAGAAACATGATGTGAAATTGTATTTATCTGATGAAGGTGATCAAAACGCAAAGTATGAGTATCTTCAAGGATTAAATGTGGATTTAGTGAAAGATGGATCCATCATTAATGTAGGAAATATCGAACTTAAGGTAATGCATACTCCAGGCCATACTCCTGAAAGTATTTCGTTCATGCTGACAGATCGTGGCGGAGGCTCAGACGTACCGATGGGTGTATTCACAGGAGACTTTGTCTTTGTTGGTGATATTGGACGTCCTGACTTGCTTGAAAAATCAGCTGGACAAGAAGGAACAGCTGAAAACGGTGCAAAGGAGATGTTCAAATCACTTCAAACGTTTAAAGAGCTACCTGAGTTTCTTATGGTATGGCCAGGACACGGTGCTGGAAGTGCATGCGGTAAATCACTCGGTGCGGTGCCACAATCAACAGTCGGCTATGAGCTTCGAAATAACTGGGCATTGAAGGAAGAGAATGAGGAAACATTCCGAAAAGAACTCTTGAATGAACAGCCAGAACCACCGACGTATTTTTCTGTCATGAAGAAAGTAAATAAGGAAGGTCCTGCAGTGTTATCTGGTGAGGAGCTTCAGAAGGTCAACAATGCCGAGGAGTTTAAAGCATTTGCTGAGCAAGAAAACACAACGATCGTTGATACTCGTCCAGCAAAAGACTTTGCAGAAGGTCATATTGAAGGTGCAGTCAATTTACCATACAATAAAGCATTTACGAACTGGTCCGGCTGGGTGCTCGACTACGATAAAGACCTCGTATTGATCGCTAACGATGATATGAAAGAAGACGTTGTAACATCGCTTCATTCGATCGGAATCGATAAGATCAAAGCGTACGCAAGTCCGGACATTCTATCTCAATGGAATGATCTTGAAGGATACACGTTCATCTCAACTGAAGAGTTGAAGGATGTATATGAAAAAGAAGATGTCTATGTGGTCGATATCCGAAAAGAAAACGAGTATAACCAAGGCCATATTCCTGGAGCAGGCCATCATATGCTTGGTTATATCGAAGATCAAGTTGAAGACATTCCTGAAGATAAAACGCTCGTTGTACATTGTCAATCAGGTACACGTTCTGCGATTGGAACGAGCTTGTTACAATCACTTGGGTTTAAGGATATCTTGAACTATAGCGGTGGTTTTGCTGCATGGGAGAAAGAAGGAGACAGAGTAGAGAAATAATCATGTTGAGAACGCAAAGCGAGAAGCTTTGCGTTTTTAGCTTGTTGTAAAACCAACCTTAATACTTTTTCATTGACGGAAAATTCTAACTGTTGTAATCTGAAAGAGAAGCCTCCATTTAGAAAGGTATCCCCCTTTCAAAATCCGGAGGAAAGCGAATGTGAAAAAAGAACAATACTGCTTAAATTACTAAAGCTCCTACATGAGCTATCTCGTGATTACAAGCCAGTGTATCGATCTCGAATTATCGGGAGACGTATGCTGGCTTTTTTTAATTTCTAAAAAGGGAGAGGTTCGAAATGATTGAGACGAAATTGAAACGAAAGACGATCAAAGGGAATGGGTATGAAATTAAGCCCTCTTTAGATCATGGGCGAATGTACGAGATCGAACTCGATCGAGAGGTGCTGGCGCGGTTCTTTGAAGAAGTGAAAACGATCAGTAGTCAACAGCTCGATTATATTCCTTATATGCGGTTTATTATGACTGATAAGCTCGTTAAGCTGCTTGATGAAAACTTCCAGAAAACAGTGAGGGGCATCCTTCACGATCGATCCACCGGTGGCTTTACGGTTGGCGTCGGTGGGTATACGGAAGACACGGAAGAGTATGTGAAGTTCTCTACTGCTTTTTCCCACCTTGTCGGAATTCCGAACTTCGACGCGATGTCTGGAAATTACTATGCTCGATTTTCAGTGAAGCATACGGATGATAGCGATTCTTACCTGCGTCAGGCGTACCGTCTGTTCACGCTTCATACGGATGGCACGTATGTTGATGAAGCGACAGACTGGCTTCTGATGATGAAGTTTGGAGAAGAACATGCAGTCGGAGGAAGATCCCGTTTGCTCCACCTTGATGACTGGGAAGATCTTGACCATTTCTACAATCATCCACTTGCGACTCAGAAGCTCGTCTACAAGGCACCGCCTAGTAAAAACGTTATTAAAGAGGTATTTCGAACAACGTTTTATGAAAGGAACAATGAGCCTTGCATGTGTTTCATCGATCAATTTGTTCATCCTTCAAGCATTGAAGAAGCGACTTATTTGAAGGATCTTTCTTCCTCGATGGAGAAGTCTTCAGAAACAAAAGGTGTCGATCTGCCTGAAGGAAAGCTCGTGATGTTGAACAACCATTTCTGGCTTCACGGAAGAGAAGCGTTCGAAGAGAATCCTGCGCTTCATCGTGAACTTCTTCGCCAGCGAGGTCGATTTGCATAAAAGAAGGGGACATGAGGATGTATGATTATCTCGTTATAGGAGGGGGCATCGTCGGATTATCGACAGCTCTTTCTCTTCATCAAAAGTATCCACAAGCCAGGATGGCAGTTGTAGAGAAGGAAAAACAGTGGGCAAGCCATCAGACGGGCAGGAACAGTGGTGTGATTCATTCTGGAATCTATTATAAGCCAGGTAGTTTGAAAGCAGAGCTTGCGAGAAAAGGCAGCCAGTCGATGGTTCATTTTTGCCAGGAGTATGGGATTCCGCATGAGGTTTGCGGTAAAGTAATCGTCGCAGTAGATGATACGGAGAGAAAAAACTTAACCAACCTTTACAAGCGCGGCCTTGAGAATGATTTAGCTGTTAGGAAACTATCGAAAAGTGAATTACTAGAAATAGAACCTCACGTTAACGGTGTAGAAGGAATCCGGGTTCCTTCTACAGGGATCGTTGATTATCAGAAGGTGACTGAAAAGCTAGCCAACCTATTAGGAGATCGAGGTGTCGACCTCCTTTCAAGTACGAAGGTGACAAGCATCGAGGAAGATGAGAACGAAGCAGTGGTAGATACTACTCGAGGTACCTTAAAAACTCGTTATCTTGTGAACTGCGCGGGACTTCATAGTGACCGAATGGCGAAACTCGCAGGCATGTATACGGATGTTAAGATTGTGCCGTTCAGAGGAGAATACTACGAAGTGAAAAAAGAGAAAAGCTATCTCGTGAAAAATTTGATCTACCCTGTGCCAAATCCAGAGTTTCCGTTTCTCGGCGTACATCTGACAAGAATGATGGGCGGTGGCATTCACGCAGGCCCGAACGCAGTTCTTAGTTTAAAGAGAGAAGGCTATCACAAATTGGCTTTCGATATGAAAGATACGGTTGACGTCCTGTCGTTCGAAGGGTTTTGGAGAATGGCAGCTAGTAATCTTAAAGAAGGAATGAAAGAGATGAAGCGCTCCTTTCACAAGAAATCATTTGTGAAGAGCCTACAGCGACTCGTTCCAGAAATCGGGGAAGATGATGTGGTTCCGACCCATTCTGGTGTTCGAGCTCAAGCCCTCTTAAAAGATGGAAAACTCGTCGATGATTTTTTCGTCTTTCCAGGCAAGCGCTCGATTCATGTGTGCAATGCCCCATCACCGGCTGCGACCGCTTCACTCGAAATTGGTAAGGTTATTGCGAACAAAATTCCGAGTGTCGTAAATACAACAGTATATACGTAAGTGTGAAACTGCTGAGTGAGGCTCAGCAGTTTTTCTTTACGAAAAAAGGAAATATGGACGACTTACCGAAAAGCTATAAAGTGTAAAACTTGTTGGAAGCGAGTGGTAAAGCATGATGAGGGAATTCAGTCTATTCATCCCCGTGTTTAATGAAAAAAGAAGGGTAAGACTCTATATACCAAACGACTACGATGAGACAGATATTCGTTACCCTGTCATCTATATGCATGATGGTCAGAACGTTTTTCATGATCGTGACGCAGTAGGAGGGAGGTCGCTCCGATTAAGAGAATATCTCGATAAGGAAAAGCTACCTATTATCGTTGTTGCGATCGATTCTGGTGAAGAGCGTATGAGAGAATATTGTCCGTTTCCTACTGGAGAGTTGAGTAGGCAGGTGACTGCTAGAGAGCCTATCTCGGATGTTAAAGGCATTGAGTATATTGATTTTATCGTAAACGAGTTGAAGCCATATATCGATCGAACGTATCGAACGCTCGACCGTTCCGCCATGGCAGGTATATCTCTTGGAGGGTTGTTGACAGTGTATGCCGTTTGTCGATATCCACATGTTTTCTCTAGAGGTGCAGCGATCTCTTCTGCTTTCTTTCGGAATCAGGAGGAGATCGAACGATTCATCGAAACGACAGACTTATCGAAGGTAGAGAAACTATACCTCGATTGTGGGACGGATGAATCGAGTGATGAGCAGCTCAATTCCGTATTTTTTGAGACTAATCAAAAGGTGAGTACGCTGCTAAAGGAGAAGGGAATACAAGTTGAATTCCATCCAGTCGAGGGTGGGGCACATACATATGAAGCTTTTAGTAAAAGGGTCGGTCGTGTCATTTCATTTTTAGTAAATTAGGGTATAAGGAGGCGTTCGTGATGAAAGCATTACTAGTCGTAGATGTTCAGAAAGCATTTTTTAACGAAAAATGGGGAGAACGAAACAATCATGATGCAGAGGAAAAGATGGGTACGATCATCGATCATTGGCGAAAGCAAGGGGAGGAGGTCATCTTCATACAACATTTATCCAATGACCCGCAGTCTGTTTTTTATCACAAACAAGAAGGGTTCGAGATAAAAGAGTCCGTTAAACCGTTAAGAGATGAACAAATCTTTACGAAGACAGTGAACAGTGCTTTTATAGGAACAGGTTTAGAAGAGTACCTTCATGATAGGAAGATCAGTGAAGTGGTGATCGTTGGTTTAACGACACCTCACTGCGTTTCGACAACGGCACGTATGAGCGGTAATCTTGGATTCCACACGTCTGTTGTTTCAGATGCAACGGCTGCCTATGGAATCTATGATCAAGATGAAAACTATGTTGATCCAGAAACCGTTCATTCTGTTTCGCTCGCTACGATTCATGAAGAATTTGCAACGGTGATGACGACTGATCAGTTGCTTACACGGTTCGTAGAGAAGAAGTGACGAATGTGGTACATGTGAGCAAACGCTCCTCTTCTTATGCGCTTTCCTGCTAAAATAGAGAGACGAGGGTATAAAAGAGGAGCGGGTGGAAGCGTGAAACTATTATCGAAATTTACCAGCACGTTTCTCGTGTTGTTATGTATAGGATTAGTCGGTAACTATCTACTATCTAATTATGTTGATACTAGTAGAGTACTAGTTAATAAGGATGTTCCACTTCCGGACGAACTGCATCCAGAAGTCGAGGAAGCGAAAAATGAGCTGATTGCGAGGTCTATGAAAAAGGGGATTGAGGTCGTAATCACTGACGGTCATCGTTCGAGTGAAGAGCAAAATAAACTGTATGAGAAAGGGAGATCCACCGAAGGTAACATTGTAACGAATGTGGCTGGAGGCGGGTCATACCACAACTACGGTTTAGCAATCGATTTTGCCCTGAAGCTTGATAACGGTGATGTAGTCTGGGATATGCAGCGAGATGATAATGACAATGGAGAGTCTGATTGGATGGAAGTTGTAGCAATCGGGAAAGACCTTGGCTTTGAATGGGGTGGAGACTGGTCGTCTTTCAAAGATTATCCTCATTTACAAATGGATTTTGGTCTTACGATCCGAGAATTGAAGAGAGGCCATCGACCTGAGAAATCGTATGCGAAAAACGAATGATCGCGAGGGAAGAATATGAGAACGAGATCTGCTGCTATTATCATCGGAAACGATCGGGTAGCGTTAATTAAAAGGGTGAGGAATGGAGACGTCTATTACGTTTTTCCTGGTGGAGGAGTAGAAAAAGGAGAATCGAAAGAACAAGCTGCGATTCGAGAGGTTCATGAAGAGTTAGGTGTTACTGTATCGTTAACAGACCTTTATGCAGAAGTTGATTTTAATGGAAAGCAATACTATTATCTTGCTCAGCTTGTTGGTGGAGAGTTTGGAACAGGAATGGGCGAAGAATATCAGCTCAAAGAAACGGATCGAGGCACGTATGAACCGGTGTGGATCGAACTTAATGAGCTCAATGGTCTCGATGTAAAGCCAGCTGAAATTGTAAGATCCCTTTATTCTCTAAGAAAAACGGCAGATAGTCGTTAGACTAATCTGCCGTATCATCCATCATTTATTTAACGCTTCAGGATACATTTCATACTGTTTATGTGCATCCTTCAATGCTGCTGAAAGGGCATTTCCCGCTTTGCCAAGGTACCCTTCTCTCAACTGAGTTAATGGTTCTTCGATGCCATCTTTTAAACTGAAACCTTTTAACAGCTGCCTTACAAATTGTTTGCTGTGCTCGGTCATCAGCGTACAGGAAGCATCCACGATCACCCCGTAATGTTTATCTACTTCGAGTGTGAGCGTTAACGTATCTGATATATTGTTAGCGGCCATTCCCCCCGGAAGCTTCGAATGACCTGCGACGAAAATCGTATTCATTAAGTTCCCTCCTTACTGGTGTGAATAGTTGCTTTGAATGCGCTCGAGCTCTTCTATTATGTTGCTCGAGATTTCCTGTTCAGCCTCGTTATAAACGGGTTTAAATACGCCTTGCCACCTTTTTACTTCCTCTGTCGTCAATACATCGAGTTCTATATCTGAAGAGCGCTTGATTTCTCGAATATGCGCGTCATTGATTTCGATCGAATGTCTTCTGACCCAGTCAGTCGTTTCTTCCATAGCTTCTTCAAAAGATCCCTGCTGACTTTTCGATAGCTTTTCCCAGAAGTCTTCATTGATGACGACAGCATAGCCGAGATAAGCATGGTTGCTTAGTGTCATGTATGCTTGTTTCTTATAAAATTTCTTAGAATAGATGTTCGAAATGGTATTTTCCTGACCATCTACGAAGCCGACTTCGAGGTTTCGGTATGTTTTATTAAAAGAAAGTTCACTCGTACTTGCGTTCAATGCTTCAAACTGAGATTTGATAACAGGTCCAGGCATCACTCTGAAATGAAGCTGATCCATATCACTCGGTAAACGAATCGGGTGCTTGTTGTTTGTAAACTGTTTGAAGCCGTTATACCAGAAGCCTAGTCCCTTCACATTCGTTCCCTTTAGGTCGTCAAGTAGTGCTTGCCCAATCTTACCTTCGTAGGCATCTTGGACAGCATCATACCCTTGAAAAGCGTAGGGTAAGTCGAGCACTTGCCAGTTTGGAAAACGAGTTGAGAGTTTAGAAGTGGCTGGGGCGATCATTTCTACATTCCCATTCGTAACAGCTTCCCACTCATTTTGATCTTGATAGAGTTCTCCATTTGAGTAGATTTCAACTTTTATCTCATTATTTGTTTTGGCTTGAATGCGGTTGGCAAAATCACGTGCTGCCATCCCTTTTGGCGTGTTCTCGGCAGCTACATGGCTAAATCGAATAACCAACTGTTCTTCTAAACCTTCTTGTTCATCATCGTACTCTAGTATTCTTGTCGTTTCACCCGGACTAAATCCAAGGTAAAACGCAGTGAGTATGCCAGCCAAAACAAATGTTGTGATGATTGCAACTGTCTTCATAGTATCCCCTGTTTCGCAAGCGTTTCCAATAGTTTATCATAGATAGCGAGAATGAAACGAGGTGTTACTAGCATTTGAGCTAGAGACTTTGGAAGGACGTTCAGTTATGAGAAGGGTACTATCGATAAAGTGGAAAATCATGATCTTTTCGTTTGGCGTCGTTTTCTTTTCGATCATTATTGCAGGAGTGATTGCAGCTGGAAAGTTGTACGACCAGACAGAAGAGAGACTGGGAGAAAGAGGTCTGATCACAGGACGTACGGTTGCGAATCTCCCAGAAGTGCAGCAATCTCTCGTACAAAGTGAAGGATGGGAAACACTCAACCCGATCGTGAATAGAGTCAGGACGATCAATGGCTCAGACTATATCGTGGTGCTTAATTTGAACCGTATCCGATATTCCCATCCAGTTGAAGAAAAGCTTGGAACCGTATCTTCTGGAAAAGATGAAGGTGCGGCGTTTGCTGAACACAGTTATGTTTCAAAAGCAAAAGGTGAACTCGGTGTTTCCATACGATCGTTCGTACCGATCATGAATGCCGAACATGAACAGATCGGTGTTGTGATTGTCGGTAACATCATGCCGAATCTCGTAACGGTCCTTTCTAGTATAAAATCTGAACTTGCACTTATCGCCTTACTCGCACTTGGGTTTGGAAGTGTCGGTTCTTGGCTTTTGGCAAGAAGAATTAAGCAAGAAACCTTTCAGCTTGAGCCACATGAGATATCGAGGCTTCTCGTTGAGCGGACGGCAACGTTTGAGGCGATGAACGAAGGCGTCATCGCGATCGATTTAAATGGAAAGATTATGATCTTCAATGATAAAGCAAAGAGGATTTTAGACGTCGCTGAGGAAGTGACTGACCTGCCAGTGGAGGAAGTTACAAAGGGAAAGCTCCTTTCGATCTTAAAAAGCAAGGATCGCTTTGAAAATGAAGAGACGACGGTTGGTCAGAAAGTGTTGTTGATCAGTAAGGTACCGATCATTGTAGAGGGTATTGAAGTTGGTGGCGTAGCCGTTTTTCAAGATCGAACGGAAGTGGCGGCGATGGCAGAAGAGTTAACGGGTGTTAAGAATTTCGTTGAGGCATTGCGAGTGCAAAATCACGAGTCCCTGAACCGTCTCCATACGATTGCAGGTTTGATTCAGCTTGATGAAAAGGAAAAAGCACTCGACTATGTTTTTGATGTGTCACAGCAAGATGAAGATCTTTCAAACTTTCTAAGCAAGAGAATCAATGACTTTCGTATTTCAGGGTTGATTCTTAGTAAAGTTAGAAGAGGGAAAGAGCTCGGTATCAACGTCACAATCGACCGTGATAGTGTGTATAAGAAGAATCCGATTTTATTAGATAGTCATGATCTTGTCCTGATTTTAGGTAACTTGATCGAAAATGCCTTTTATTCTTTTCATGAAGTGAGTCGGGAGGATAAACTGATCCATCTTAGTATCATCGGTGATGATGATGGTCTTTATCTATCAGTAGAAGATAATGGGTGTGGCATGAAAGACGATATACAAGCAAGGGTTTTGGAAAAAGGGTTCTCGACGAAAGGAAAAGACGGAAATGGACTTGGCCTATACCTTATTAATCGAACAATTGAGAGGGCAAATGGGACAATGAAGCTCGTTTCTTATGAGGATGAAGGAACGAGTATCGAAATTGTTATTCCAATGAGCACTGAGGGGAGTGAGCATGATGACGATTAGCGTTTTATTAATAGAAGACGATCCGATGGTGCAAGAGGTGAATAAGCAATTTATTAAAAAGATCGAAGGTTTCACAATCATAGGAGTTGCAAGCACGGGTGAGGAAGGCCTGAAACTTGTTAAGGACTTGAAACCGGATCTCATCCTGCTCGATGTCTACATGCCTGAGCAAAATGGACTCGATATGTTGAATAAGCTAAGAAACGAAGGAAGCCGTGTCGACGTGATCGCCATCACAGCAGCGAACGACCGCGATACGATTCGAACCATGCTTCATAATGGTGCGCGAGACTATTTGATCAAGCCTTTCAAATTTGAAAGGTTTCAGCAAGCGTTAAAAGATTATAAGATCTATTACGACGGTTTAAGTGGTGAGGGCACAATATCACAAAATGAACTGGACTTTATCAAAAAAAGCTCTAGTAAGAGCAATCTTATAGAATCTTCATTACCTAAAGGCCTAAACCGGCAAACTCTTGAACAGATTATTAAGTTCCTAAGCAAACAAACTGAACCGATTACAGCTGAAGAAACAGCTGATGGAATCGGTCTTGCAAGAGTAACAGCAAGAAGGTATTTAGATTATCTTCAAAAGTCAGGGCAAGTGAACCTTGAGATTCAATATGGTGGTGTTGGAAGACCGCTTAATAGATACTCGTTTGAAAAAAAGAATAAAACAGAGATTTAATAAGGTTTGGTGTGAAAAAAGTCCTGTTTATAAAATATCAAAAAAGAAATATCTTTATTTTCTGATAAATGATTGTTATTATTGCTATAAGTAAATAAGTCTGTAGGTAATGGTGCCTAATACATTGGAGAGAGTCTGATGTTTTAGGCACCTTTTTGTATGTAAAAGTATTTTAGAAAAGTAGGTGAGTGGAGTGAATTTCTCTTGCAAGTTAAAAAATGAGGTTTATCAATTTGATTCAGTAAAGGAGGTTTTAGCAAAAGCAAGTGAAGAGAAATCGGGAGACACAATGAGTGGTATAGGGGCCAGCTCTTCCTTAGAACGGATGGCTGCAAAATATGTATTAAGTGAACTTCAATTAAAAGATATTTATGAGAATCCAGTAATTCCATATGAGACGGATGAAATAACCAAGTTGACTTATGATGACATGAGTCAATCGATCTATCGTGAAATTTCAAGCTGGACTGTAGGAGAATTAAGGGAATTCATACTTTCCCATAATACTAGCAGTACTGCTCTTAAACGATTAAGCAGAGGGTTAACAAGTGAAATGATTTCGGGAGTAGCAAAGCTGATGTCAAGTATCGACTTGGTTCTTGCATCACAAAAAATGAAACATCAAGCACACTGCAATACGACGATCGGAGAGCCTGGAAGACTAGCGTTTCGATGCCAGCCAAACCATCCGATCGATAACCCAGCGGGCATCTTAGCTTCAATGAAAGAAGGCTTGTCATATGGATCGGGAGACGCTGTTATCGGTATAAATCCGAACAACGAATCGGTTGAGTCAGTTCGTGAAATTCTTTCTATGAGTCATGAATTCATTCAGAAATGGGGGGTGCCCACCCAAAATTGTGTTCTTGCACATATAACGACACAAATGAATGCTCTCGAAAAAAATGCTCCTATCGATTTAATGTTTCAGAGTTTAGCTGGTACGCAATTAGCGAACGAAGACTTCGGTGTGTCTAAGAAGATATTAGATGAAGCATATATCCTTATGAAGGAACAAGGTACATCGGCAGGTCCTAACTTTTTTTATTTTGAAACAGGACAAGGATCAGAAGTCTCTTTGGACGCACATTTGGGTGTGGACATGCAAACACTGGAAGCACGAACATATGGATATGCGAGACATTGGAATCCCTTTATGGTTAACAACGTGTCAGGTTTTATCGGTCCTGAAACTCTTTATGATGGGAAACAAATGATTCGTTGCGATTTGGAAGATTTATTTATGGGAAAGCTTCATAACCTTCCTATGGGAATAGCTCCAACCTATACGAACCACATGAACTCAGACCAAAATGATCAAGAAATTGCAGGGATGTTGACAACCGTAGCAGGTGCTAATTTTTATATGGGTGTTCCAGGTGGAGACGAT
This sequence comes from Anaerobacillus sp. ABA4_114, assembly GCF_056159065.1. Lineage (NCBI taxonomy): Bacteria > Bacillati > Bacillota > Bacilli > Caryophanales > Bacillaceae > Anaerobacillus > Anaerobacillus sp. ABA4_114. The sequence continues at coordinate 3,433,005 of NZ_JBSWUM010000001.1, read as the reverse complement.
GTCATGCTGAGTTACCAGGATACAAGTTATCATGATGATGCAAGCTTAAGAGAAATGTTAGGATTGCGACCACTCCGAGATTTTGAAAAATGGTTAGAAACAATGGGGATTATGGAAAAAGGTCGCTTGACTAAAGCAGCAGGAGACCTTTCCATCTTTGATTGAATCATCCATAGGGGTGATGTGAAGCGTTAAAAAAGAAGGGAAGTGAGCATGTGAATATTGAACAAATCGTAAAAGAAGTTATAAAAGAAATGGAAGTAGAAGCAAAAAGTGAAACAAAGAAACGATCCAATGATGATACAAGAGAGTTTGTTTATAGTGTGGAGAAACGTGTAACAGTTGATTCTCCAGTAAATAAGGATTCTATTGAACTAGCACAGAGTCAAACGCCAGCTAGAATTGGTATCGGACATAGTGGTACTAGAATGAAGACGAAAAATTATTTAGACTTTAGAATCGATCATGCAGCAGCACAAGATGCCGTTATGAAAGATGTGTCTACTTCTGTTCTAGAGGAAATGAAGCTTCCGATTTTAAAGTCTAAGGCGACTAGTATGGAAGAATACTTGATGAATTTAGATGTCGGAAGATCATTAGATGAAAGTTCGGTCAAGTGGCTAAAGGAGAATGGGGTCAAAGGTAAACAAGTACAAATCATCGTTTCAGATGGTTTAAGTTCTACAGGAATCGAAGAGACGGTACCTGATTTACTTCCAGCTCTAATACAAGGGCTTGAAGGTAAAGGCATTACCTTGGGTGATCCAGTTTTTATTAGAAAAAGTAGAGTATGGATTCAAGATGAAGTAGCAGCATTAGTAGATTGTGACCTTGTCGTTTCATTGATTGGTGAGAGACCTGGGTTGGCAACATCTAAAAGCATAAGTGCTTATTTAATTTATAGACCTAATGAGAATAGCGTAGAAGCTGATCGGACAGTCTTTTCCAATATTCATAGTGGAGGTGTCCCACCAATTGAGGCTGGAGCGTACCTTTCAGATGTTATTGGAGAGATGCTAAACTACCAAGCGAGCGGAGTAAAATATTCGCAGCTTAAGTAATTCGACGGAATATATGTAAAATTGACAAAATTAATATTGCTCATTATAATGTCAGGTAGTTTATAGGCTGAACATACCATTTAATAAATGGAAAAGTTGGTGATTTATACCTAATGAATGACGCAGTATCGATTAAGTCAATCTGTGAGGAACACACGAGCCTCTCATCTGAAGAGATTCAAACGATTATTGATGTAAGTAAGACGCTACAATACACTGCAGATTTATCAAAAGCGAATATTTTTATCGACTGTCTAATGAAAGATAACAAACATGCAATTGTTGTTGCAGAAGCTGCTCCGACTACAACTAAACCAATCTATGAAAATACGGTCGTAGGAAAGAAGGCATACGAAACGTTCGAGCCAGGAGTTTATTACTGTCTTCGGTCTGGAAATGCTATGACTTCAAATAGAGCAATCACACAAGAAAGAACTCAAGTGGAACAAAGTGTTGTTCCTATCCACGGTTCCAATCGAGTTATTGGAGCTTTGGTAATGGAGAAAGATATAAGCGATCAGCTTAAAGAACGTGCTGAATTGAAAGCGTTGTCAAAAACGGCTGAGTCGTTGAGTGATGTTCTATTGGGAGTTTCAGAGAAACAACCTATGATTCCGGATTTAATAGAAGAAGCATTTTTCTTTGTAGAAGAGGAAGGGAATTTGCTGTATTCGAATCCTGCAGCAATCAATTTAGTTCATAGTTTAACAGGGAAGGTATGCAAAAGCGGGGAGAACTTAATTCACTGTTTACCCTTTTTAGAAGGAATTATATTACACCCTGATGACTTATTTGTAACTGAAATTGAAATTTCTAATAAAATCTTTAAAGTCAAGAAAATTTTATTATCTCAAAATGAAAAATACAATGGTAAGTTTATTGTATTAAGAGATTTAACGGATTTAAGGGATAAAGAAAAAGAATTAATTATGAAATCTGTGGCAATTCAAGAGATTCATCATAGGGTTAAAAACAACTTACAAACTGTTGCTAGTTTATTGCGTTTACAGATGCGTCGTGGAATCCCGGAAGAAAGTAAAGTATACTTTCTGGAAAGTTTGAACCGCATACTCAGTATTGCTTCAGTGTATGAGGTGATTCTTTCCAACAGTAGTATCGATGAAGTAGACATATTTGAACTAATTGAAAAAATCGGAACGATGCTGGTATACATGGAATCATCAGCAGAAACGAAAGTCGGAATCTCATTTGAGGGAAATAACCTCACTATTGAATCAAAAAGAGCGGTGTCTGTCGCATTAGTAATCAATGAATTAATTCAAAATTGTATGAATCACGCGTTTAAAGGACGGAAATCAGGTAAGATCTTAGTGTCATTTCGACATGAGGATGACGATATAAAGATTAGCGTGAAAGATGACGGTATAGGTTATGTTCCTCATACAAAAGCTTCTTTAGGATTAGAAATTGTTAATATGATGGTTGAGAACGATCTTTCAGGTGAATTTCAATTACAAAAAGTCGATCAGGGTACAGAGGCAAGTATTGCATTTCCATTTAAGGGGATGATGTAGGTGAGTAAAAGAATCGTACTCGTAGAGGATGAGTCCATTGTACGGATGGACGTGAAAATGATTCTAAAAGATGCAGGATACGATGTGGTAGGAGAAGCAGGCAATGGCGAAAAAGCAATGGAGGTTGTCGACCAAGTAAAACCAGATCTTATTATTATGGACATTAAAATGCCAAAGATGAATGGGTTAAAAGCTAGTAAAATAATCTCTCAAAAGTTTAAGACTCCAATATTGTTACTGACTGCTTATAGTCAGAAAGACTTTGTTGATAAAGCAAAGGAAGCAAATATTGTAGGGTACATTGTTAAACCAGTTTCAAGTGATCGATTGATACCAGCTATCGAAATTGCTTTACATCAGGCTGAAGTTTCAAAACAATATGAACAGAAAGTAGCCGAGGCAGATAGGCGATTACAAGAGAGGAAATTAATTGAAAAAGCAAAAGGAATACTAATGGAACGATTTGGATATAGTGAAGAGGTTTCTTTTAAGAAAATGAGAAATACAAGTATGAATAAGCAGGTTACTCTTGAGAAAGTTGCGAAGTATATCATTAAGAAATATTCTAGCGCAACAGAAGTACAAGCCATAAGTGAATAAATGGAGCAAAGGTGCTAAAGGAAGGGAGAAAATGCCTTCTTTGGCACCTTTTTGTCTTTTTCTGCCTAGGTTAGAAAATATATTGGAAGCGGGGAAGTAATATGGTTCTAATCGGTAACATTGTTATTTACATCATAATGATTTGTGCGATAGCGGGAGCGATTGCTTCGATAAAAAATAGTGAGGAGGGTATCGGAGGCCAATTCATGGAAGGAATCCATTCTATTGGGCATATTTTCGTACCAGCTGCTGGTATCATGGCTTCAATCCCTTACCTTTCTTGGTTAGTTAATACATTTGTTGGCCCTTTTTTCGAAAGAATAGGTGCTGATCCTGCAATTGCTGCAACGGCAATCTTAGCTTCAGATATGGGAGGATACCAGTTAGCAGAAGCGCTTCAGCAATCTTATGAAGGGTGGATCATGGCCTTGATCGTCGGTTTTATGGCAGGGGCAACCATAGTGTTCTCTATACCAATGGGATTAGCAATGCTTGATAAACGAGATCACAAATATATGGCTCTTGGAATTATGTCGGGAGTACTGACGATTCCAATTGGTGTATTCATATCTAGTGTCATCATAACGATGACGAATTCCAAAGTAAGAGATGTGATTTCGACGAACACTGAATCAACCTATGAATTCACAATAAGTTATCTTAAAATATTTGCGAATCTTACCCCACTACTTATTTTTGTTATAGCGATTGCGGTAGGATTATATTTCCTTCCAGATTTAATGATCAAAGGATTTATGTGGTTCGGTAGAATATTAGATGCGGCTATTAAGCTAGTACTTGTATTTTCCATCGTAGAGATATTTACAGGTGTTTTCACAAATGTTTTTGGAGGATGGGGTTTCGATCCAATCATGGCGGATGCAGATGATCAATTTAGAGCTTTGGAAACCGCTGGATATATTGGAATTATGTTAGCAGGTGCGTTCCCAATGGTTTATTTATTGAGGAAATTTGCAGCGAAACCACTAGAATCCTTGGGAAGAAAACTTGGATTGAGTACTGTAGGAAGTGCAGGGCTTGTCGCAACAATTGCGAATATACTTGCTATGTTTAAGCTGATTCGCTCTATGCCTCCTAAAGATAAAGTAATTAACATTTCCTTTGGTGTTTGTGCGGCATTTTTATTAGGTGATCACCTTTCGTTCACTGCAAACTTTCAGCCGACGTTAATTCTACCAATAATTGTTGGTAAACTTTCTGCAGGTATCATCGCAATTGCCATAGCAAATTGGATATCGGTTCCAAAAGCAAGGGAACTTGAACGTCTGGACCGGGAAAAAGGCATCATTGGAGAAGATGAATATCTAGAAAAAGAAGTGGAAAATGAAGTTGCAGTTGCATCGGAGGGAAAATAACATGAATGAAGAAAAAAAGCGATTTATCCAAGAGTTCGTTCCAGGAAAACAAATTACGTTAAGTCACTTGATTGCGAACCCAGATCAAGACATGTTCGAGAAATTAGGGATTGAAGAGTCTGGTGCCCTTGGAATACTTACCTTAACACCGAGTGAAACAGCCATTATAGCAGGGGATTATGCGACAAAAGCGGCTCACGTCCAGATAGGCTTTCTTGACCGTTTCACTGGCAGCCTGGTATTGCTAGGAAGTGTTTCAGAAGTGGATATGGCTATGCAAGAGGTGAACAGATTTTTATCAGAAACCCTTGGTTACACTCCTTCTAATATAACGAAATCATAGTGAATCGTAGAAGGGAGTTGGATAGAATGACTAATCAAAATCGTTGCATGATTTTAGGATCTATTGGAGCTGGGAAGTCTACTCTAACAAAAGCACTATTAGGAAAAGAAGGAAAAGCTTTAAAAACACAGAGTCTTCATTATGATGACTGGATTGTTGATACGCCAGGTGAGTACACTGAAAATCCAATGTACTATAAAAATATAATGGCTACTTCACTAGAAGTCACACATGTGATGTATATCCAAGATGCCACGAAGAAGAAAACGATTTTTCCACCAGGGTTCAGCACAGGAATAAATAAGCTACCTATAGGTGTTGTGACCAAAGCTGACTCCGAGAAGGCGGATGTAAATAAGGCGATCGAACAACTTAAACGTGTGATACCGAAAGGGCCGATTGTCATTACTTCTGCTGAGCAAGGGACAGGGGTAAAGTTCTTACGCGAATTAGTTAATCTGAATAACAACGAGGAAATGAGAAGGTATGTAGAAAGTCAGGGCAGCAATCATCTCATTTTTAATGAAACCCTTTACAAGTAGCATGATTTAATTTAATATTCAGAATAGATGAAGTCAAAAAATGAATGAAATTCAGGCAAAGACGCCTTATACTTCTATCCCATCCGGATAGCATGTATGAGGTGTCTTTTTTTGTTGCAACGGAGGAATCGTATGGACCGTAAAAAAAGAGAAGAACTGCTGAGTGCAGGAATCGATATTGGAACAAGCACAACGAAGCTCGTAATAAGTAAGTTCTCTTTAACGAATACAGCGGGAAGTACACATATGCCCCGTATCGAAATAACCGATACTGAAGTCATTTACAGAAGTCCGATTTTCAGAACTCCTCTAAAGTCAGGGAATGAAATTGACATGGATGAAGTAGAACGTATCGTCTTATCTCAATACCAAGAGGCAGGAGTTTCTGTAGATGATATTCAGACTGGAGCAGTTATCATCACCGGTGAAACGGCTACAAAAACAAATGCTGAAGAGATGATCAATCATCTATCCAACCATGCTGGTGAATTTCTGGTCGCAACTGCTGGTCCTGATTTAGAAAGTATTATAGCTGGAAAAGGATCAGGGGCACATGCTTATTCAAAACAAACGAATCGAACGATTGCCAATATCGACATTGGTGGTGGAACAGCGAATGTAGCGGTATACAAATACGGAAAGCTCCTTGGCACTTGTACGCTTCATATTGGTGGCAAGTTAATTGAATTCAAGAATGGAGTAGTTAACTATATTGCACCGCCTATAAAAAGGATTGAAGATCAACTGAACCTGCAGGTAGAAGTGAGTAAGAGCTATTCTGAAAAAGAGCTTAAAATGTTGACAGATTATATGGCACAAACAATCGCGAATATGCTGGAACAGAAGTTGAATGAATCTGATGAATTGCTATTGGGGCATAAACCGAATTGGGAAGGCAAAGTCGATGCCATCATGTTCTCAGGAGGCGTTTCTGAATGCATCTATCATCCTGATCAATGCAGCACTACAGGGATATATGATGACATTGGCGTCTTACTAGCTAAATCATTAACAAGTCACTCTGAACTTTCATCATGGGAGTGGTTAGAACCGAACGAAACAGTCAGAGCAACGGTACTAGGAGCTGGAACACAAACTACAGAAATTAGCGGTGCAACAATTCAGGTTGATAATGATGCGTTACCCATTAGAAATCTTCCAGTGTACAGAATTTCATTTAGTGGGGACTTTCAATCAAATTTATCACTTCTCCCTCGATTGATAGAAGAAGGCATTCAAATCTTTGATCCTAAAGAGGAAGGTCAAAATTTTGCATTATATTTAACGGAATTACCTCTATTAGGATTCAAGGACATGCAGCAGTTATCAGATGCACTCATAAAAGCTGTTAAAAAGAAAGTTTCAACGCAACCCCTAATCATCGTTTTAGAGCGTGATCTTGCAAAATCTCTTGGCCAAACCTTACGCACCTTAAATGATGAGCAACCAACAGTATGTATCGATCAAATAAATATCGAGCATGGTGACTATTTGGATATAGGAAGATTACTAGAATCTGGCGTCGTTCCAGTAGTGATTAAAACATTGACGTTTCAGAAATAGGAAGGAGGCAGAATGTTGAATTTAGCAACCACTTATTTAGGACATACCTATCAGTTCTCATCCTTAAAAAGTCTTCTTGCGAAAGCAAATGAGGAGAAATCAGGTGACCGGTTAGCAGGTATTGGAGCCGAAACGGTTCAGGAGCGTATTGCAGCTAAGGAAATTCTCAGTGAATTGACGCTCCAAGATATTCGAAATCACCCTCTTCTTTCTCCAGAGGAGGATGAAGTATCTAGAATAATAGAATCGGAAGTCAATGAAAAAATCTATAACTCTATCAAAAACTGGTCAGTAGCCGAACTTAGAGAATATATACTGGCCACTGAAACATCAGGTGAGGATCTTAAAAGAATTAGTCGAGGTATGAACAGCGAAATGATTGCAGCTGTTGGCAAAATCATGTCTAATTTAGACCTGATCCATGCTGCGAATAAGCTCGAAGTTCAAACAAAATGTAACACGACAATCGGGCAAAAAGGTGTACTCTCTTCACGCTTACAACCGAACCATCCTACTGACAATGTTGATGGCATGATTGCATCGCTCAAGGAAGGCTTATCATATGGAATTGGAGATGCGGTAATCGGAATAAACCCAGTTGAAGAATCAGTAGAGAGTGTGAAACGTCTTCTTCATGCCACACATGATTTTATAGAAGAGTGGAAAATTCCCACTCAGAATTGTGTGTTGGCTCATGTAACCGCACAAATGAAAGCCATTCAACAGGGAGCCCCTGCTGATATGATTTTCCAGAGTATAGCTGGGACTGAAACGGCAAATCGGTCCTTTGGGATCGATGCGAAGCTTTTAGAAGAAGCAAATGAACTGGCGAAGGTTGAAGGGACTGGAACGGGGCCGCAACGGTTGTATTTTGAGACAGGACAAGGATCTGAGCTGTCGGCAGAAGCTCATCATGGAATTGACCAGATGACGCTAGAGTCAAGAAATTATGGTTTTGCGCGTTACTATGATCCGTTCATTGTAAATACCGTTGTCGGTTTTATAGGTCCTGAGTATCTCTATAACAACAAACAGGTGATAAGGGCAGGACTTGAAGATCATTTTATGGGTAAGATGCACCTCATTCCGATGGGCGTTGATATTTGTTATACAAACCATACGAAAGCGGATCAAAATGATATAGAAGATCTAGGTGTTCTTCTCACTACGTCTGGTGTGAATTTTATTATCGCTACACCCATGGGAGATGACTGTATGCTGAACTATCAGTCTATGAGTTTCCATGACGTCGCAACGCTACGTCAAACCTTTAACAAACGCCCTTCTCCATTATTTGAAGAGTGGCTTGAGAAGATGGAAATAGTAAGAAATGGGGAACTGACGCATTTAGCTGGTGACCCTACGATCTTTACAAGATAGGAGGGTCTAAATGGATACTAAAATGATAGAGAAAGTCACAAAACTAGTTCTATCGAGGATACAGGAAGAGTCTCGTTCAAAAACCAATGAAGAACGAGTGAATATTTGGGACCATACGACTTCGAATCCGAAAGCAAAGTCTATTGTATCTTCGCCTCCATCACATGAAGAAACTGGAGGAAGAGTAACCTTTTCTTCTTTTCCTTCAACAAACAAGGAAGAGGATAAAGGGACGAAGTCAGTAGTGAAGACATCTCCTGTCAGCACAAAAAAGCAAAAAGAAAAGAAAAGTAAAAACAATGATGATCTCAAACATTTGACGAACAGTACGCCTGCGCGCATTGGGGTAGGACGTGCTGGCGTGAGGCCAAAGACAGATGCTTGGTTACGATTTAGATATGACCATGCAGCCGCAGTTGATGCTGTCTATGGAAGGGTGGATAAAAATCTCTTAGATGCTCTAGATCTATTTTCAGTGAATACGAAAGTAACGGATAAAGAGACGTATATCAGGCGGCCAGATTACGGCAGAAGATTATCAGATGAAGCAAAAAAGACGATTAAAAGTAAGTGTATGCATTCTCCGCAAGTTCAGGTCATTGTTTCTGATGGATTAAGTTCGAAAGCAATCGATGAAAATCTTGAGGACGTTTACCTTTCCCTGCAGCAATCTTTGGATAATCTAGGTTTTGATGTTGGGACCCCATTTTTCATTGAAAAAGGCAGAGTTGCAGTGATGGACGATGTTGGAGAGGCGTTAGAGCCAGAAGTAGCAATTTTACTTATAGGGGAACGACCGGGATTGATAAGTGCAGAATCACTCAGCGCTTATTTATGTTATAAGCCTAGACTAAACACAATTGAATCAGATCGAATGGTGATTTCCAATATTCACAGTGGTGGTATTCCTCCAGTTGAAGCGGGCGCTTATCTAGGAAGTGTGATTGAGAAGGTATTGAAATATGAAGCAAGTGGTGTCGCCCTTGTGAAGAAGGAAGGGTAGGTGAACCTCATTAAATTAGTACCTATTTTTGCGAAGGTCTTGTCAGTACGAATTATTCCAAATGTTGAGCCTCTTTTAGCTAGAAAATTGAAGGTCAAAGATCGTCATCGGAGTCTTGGTGTTTTTACAGTGGATATGGATGACATAGGTGTAACCGCTTTGGATGAAGCAACGAAACGGGCTGACGTGGAGGTTGTATACGCTCAATCATTCTACGCAGGTGCAGACCATGCATCTGGTCCGCTTTCAGGTGAATTCATTGGTATTCTTTCAGGTCCCAATCCAGACGAAGTGAAAAGCGGAATACAAGCTGTTGAACATGTGGTTGAAAGCGGGGCACATTTCGAAGCGCTCAACGAAGAGAAAACACATGCTTTATATGCTCATGTTATCTCAAGAACTGGATCGTTTTTGTCAAAGGAAGCTGACATTGAGCCAGGACAATCACTCGCTTATCTTATTGCTCCACCTTTGGAATCAACATATGGAATAGATGCTGCTCTGAAGTCGTCTGATGTTAAGCTTTCAACCTATTATGGTCCCCCAACTGAGACTAATTTTGGCGGGGGGCTAGTAACTGGTTCTCAAGCGTCCTGCCAAGCAGCGGCTGATGCTTTTCGAGAAGCTGTAATAGAGGTGGCCAATGCACCTAAGCACTATTAGATATACCAAGAAGGGAGAGTACAGTATTGAACTTTGATCACGACTTGCAATCGATTCAAGAGATGAGAAATGCAGTTAAGCGAGCGAACGAAGCACAGAAGAAGTTTGAAGAATTTACGCAAGAACAAGTTGACCATATTGTGAAAAAAGTTGCGGATGCTGCATTTCAACAATCCTATAGACTTGCAGAATTGGCGGTTTCCGAAACAGATATGGGGGTTGTAGAACATAAGGAGATTAAAAACCAAGTTGGTTCTAGGGATGTATATGAGTCGATAAAAGATGAAAAAACAGTCGGAATCATCCATGAAGATAAAGTGAATCAAGTGACTGAATTTGCTTATCCATTCGGAGTTGTAGCAGCGATTATACCAACTACCAATCCCACATCTACAGCTTTTTTTAAAACGTTAATCTCGTTAAAATCACGAAATGGAATTGTAGTAAGTCCTCATCCTTCTGCAGTCAACTGTACAGTTGAAGCGCTTAAGGTTTGTTATGAGGCAGCTATTGAAGCAGGGGCTCCAGAGGGAATTATTGGTTGGATTTCAAAGCCTTCAATGGCTGCAACCACAGAATTAATGAGCCATAAAGGGATTAACGTGATTCTGGCTACGGGGGGAGGTGGTCTTGTAAAAGCTGCCTATAGTTCTGGAAAACCAGCCTATGGAGTTGGTCCGGGGAATGTTCCGGTTTATTTAGAAAAATCTTGCGATGTAAAGAGAGCTGCAGAATTGGTGGTAACTAGTAAAACGTTTGATAATGGCACGATTTGTGCTACAGAACAGGCGATCGTAGTCGACCAAAATGTTAAAGAAATGACCATCCGTGAGCTTAAGAATAACAGAGCATACTTTTTGAATAGTGAAGAAAAACAAAAATTAGAAAATACAATTTCTCCTATCAAAGGAAAATTGAATCCAAAGATTGTAGGTCGTTCTGCTTCAAGGATTGCGAAAATGGCAGGTATTGATGTTCCTTCGGATACTAGTGTCCTTATAGCAGAGGAAGATAAGGTTGGAAAAGATGTACCTTTTTCAATAGAGAAGCTTTCTCCTATCTTTCCTCTGTACACTTCCAAAGACGAAGATGATGCAAAGCGGATTTGTTTAGAATTGCTGAATTTAGGAGGTAGAGGGCATACCCTTTCATTGCATACAACAGATGATCGTGTAGCAAAGAGGTTTGGAAAAGAAATGCCAGTATCAAGGTTGGTCGTTAATACATTATCAAGTATCGGTGCGGTTGGTGGAACAACAGGCCTAAAACCTTCTTTGACATTGGGTTGTGGGTCGTATGGAGGAAACATTACCTCTGATAATATTACCGCTCGTCACTTGATGAATACAAAGCGTTTAGCATATGGAATAAAAGATGTTACTGTCCCAAAACCATCTTCAAATAGATCGTCAAAAGAAACAGATTCAATGAACCCAAAATCTGAAGACCTTGAAAAGATTGTTGAGAGAGTACTTAAGAATATTGATACTCAAGAGGTAGATGCAGAAAAAGTATCTTCCATTGTAAATAGAGTTGTAAGTCAATACCAATAAAAATTAGGAGGAATTTATAATGGCAATTAATGGCGCACTAGGAATGATCGAGACTAAAGGGTTAGTAGCATCAGTAGAGGCGGCAGATGCAATGGTAAAGGCTGCAAATGTTAATTTGGTTGGTAAAGTACATGTTGGTGGAGGAATTGTAACGATCTTAGTAAGTGGAGACGTTGGTGCGGTAAAAGCAGCTACGGAATCAGGTAGTGCTGCAGCTCAACGAGTAGGAGAATTGCTTTCTGTTCACGTAATCCCACGCCCACACAATGAATTAGATGGTATTCTACCAAAACTTGAAGGAATCAATCAATAAACTTATTAGTTTGCAATTACTTTCTGAGAAAGCGCTTTAATGGAAAGTGAGGAAAGCGGTATGGATGTACAGAACATAGATAAAATTGTAGATGAAGTGATCACTCAACTTCGCAAAAAACAAAGTTCAGAAATTCCTATGGCGGTGTCAGCGAGACACTGCCATTTGGATAAAAACGCAATGGACGCTTTGTTTGGAAAGGGAAGTGAGTTGACCAAGAAAGCAGACTTATCTCAACCGGGTCAATTCGCAGCGAATGAAACCATCACTATTGTTGGACCGTCAGGAAGTATTGAAAGAGTGAGAGTATTAGGTCCGTTAAGAAGAGCTACTCAGGTAGAAGTAAGTCAGACTGATGCAGTCAAGCTAGGTTTAGCCCCACCTATCCGTGAGTCTGGTAATATTGAAGGTTCTTGCCCCATAACACTCGTAGGACCAAGTGGGAGCATTTATTTGAATGAAGGACTTATCATCGCCCAGTCCCATATTCATATGGGCACTGAAGATGCAGAAGATATGGGATTACAGGATGGGAATTATGTGAAAGTCCGTGTAGATGAAGGAAAAAGGCCGATACAGTTTGAGAATGTATTAATTAGAGTCTCGTCGAAATATCGATTGGAAATGCATATCGATACCGATGAAGCAAATGCAGGTTCTATCAAATCAGGTCAAAAAGGGATCTTGATAAATGATTGATAGAACTACTATAGAAAAAATCGTTGTAGATATCTTAAAGGAAAAGGGATTCACGAGTAGGGAGGCCAAACCGACCTTACTCGTGATTTGTTCAAAAGAACCCGAAGCAAAAATAATGGAAATCCTTCAGTATCTATGGGAGCCGAAGATCCTGAATCCAGATACAGATGATCTTCCTAGTACAGTAGATGAAGCTGTTTTTCTAAACGTTGATCAAGACCTTTTAGTTAAGAGCGCAATAGGGATTACAGATACAAATGTGAGTCTTATTTTTTCAGAGTTGATGATGAAAGGTAGTAAAATCTACTTTGAATTAGACACGTTATTGAATCGTTTCATTAATGATAGAAATGTTGGAACAGTAAATTCATCTTACAAAGAGCAACTGAAACAATACTACGAAAAAGTAGTGAAATATGGCGTTTCTTTTACAAAGCTAGAGGACATAAAACCAATGAATTCACCATATCACTCACCTGCTCATGAGGATATGAGACGATATAATGAAAAACTTTTAACACAATCGATAATAGAATCCTGGGATAATGAAGAAATCATCATTTCCAGTGAAACGATCGTTACTCCTATGGCCCGAGATGCAGCAAGAGAACGAAGTATATTGATTCGAAAACAAGAGTCACAGGGGGGCGAATAATGATCTTAGGCGAAGTGATAGGGAATCTATGGGCGACGCGAAAAGAAGAGGGACTTACTGGGCTGAAGTTTTTAGTTGTTCGGCCAGTTTCATCTATACAGAATTCTAGTCAATCAAACCTAGTTGCTGTTGACCGAATTGGTGCAGGTGTAGGTGATAAAGTCATGGTTACAAGAGGGAGTTCGGCCTCCAATATAGAGGTAGACAATCCGATACCGATAGACGCTATCATCATTGGCATTGTAGATGCTGTAGAAGTTGAAAGAGGTGAAGAGAATGGCTAAAGCTTTAGGCATGATTGAAACAAGAGGTCTGATTGGCTCAATTGAAGCTGCAGATGTCATGGTTAAAGTAGCAGATGTTAAGCTGATCAACCAAGAAAAGATAGACGCAGCATTAGTCACCGTTTTTGTAGAAGGTGATGTTAGTGCAGTTCAAGCAGCTGTAGATGCAGGAAAAGAAGCTGCTCAACGGGTGGGAGAGCTTGTTGCTCATTATGTGATTCCTCATCCTGATGAAGGAACAAGTAACATACTTAAGAAAACAGATGAAAACAAAAAAGAGGATCGAGAAAAAGAAGATGATATCGAAGAACAAGCTACGAAAGCTAAATCTAAATCTTCTGGTAGAACTTCAAAAGCAACTCAAGAACCTAAAAAGGAAACAAGTAAAACGTCATAGTGATTCTATTCGTTGTATGGAGGTGATTAAATGACTTTTAATAGAAAAAAATTTGCAGTTATTGGGGCGGGATTCACAGGAACAACAACAGCACTAATGCTTGCACAAAAAGAGCTTGGTGATGTCGTTCTAGTAGATATTCCTTCAATGGACAATCCTACAAAAGGCAAGGCATTAGATATGTTAGAAGCGAGTCCTGTTCAGAAATTCAATTCTACTATAACGGGTACATCAGAATATAAAGATATTAAAGACGCAGATATGGTAATCATAACTGCAGGTATACCTAGAAAACCAGGTATGAGTAGAGATGACTTAATCGCTACTAACTCAAAGATAATGAAGGATGTTTCTGAGAAAATCGTTCAGTATGCACCTGAAAGTTATATTTTAGTATTAAGTAACCCAGTCGATGCGATGACTTATGTTTGTTATAAAACGACTGGATTCCCAAAAAACCGAGTGATTGGACAATCTGGTGTGTTAGATACGGCACGATTTAATACGTTTGTTGCACAAGAACTAGGTGTCTCGGTTGAAGATGTTACAGGATTTGTCTTAGGTGGACATGGTGACAGTATGGTGCCATTGGTTCGTTATTCTCATGCAGGTGGTATTCCTTTAGAAAAGCTGCTAGCTGAAGATAAAATAGATGCCATCGTAGAAAGAACACGAAAAGGAGGAGGAGAAATAGTATCCTTGCTTGGACAAGGAAGTGCCTATTACGCTCCAGCAGCCTCTCTCGTGGAAATGGCCGAAGCAATTGTAAAAGACAAGAAAAGAATATTACCATCTATCGCTTATCTAGAAGGTGAGTATGGATATGAGAACATCTATCTTGGTGTTCCAACAATACTTGGCGGAAATGGAATAGAAAGTGTCATTGAACTTCCTCTACATTCTAGCGAAAAAGAGGCACTTGATCGCTCTGCTGAAACTGTAAAACAAACCTTAACATTGGTATAAAGTTAAGAGAGAGCGTGATAGTAACTTAAAGGGAGCTTCCAAAATTGGGAGTTCCCTTTTTTAGTCGCAAAGTTTATGACCAAAAAGAC
The DNA here is from genome assembly GCF_056159065.1 of Anaerobacillus sp. ABA4_114. Lineage (NCBI taxonomy): Bacteria > Bacillati > Bacillota > Bacilli > Caryophanales > Bacillaceae > Anaerobacillus > Anaerobacillus sp. ABA4_114. Next base: position 3,417,983 of record NZ_JBSWUM010000001.1, on the reverse strand, counting down.
CAAAATGTCCAATATGTTCTAAATATTCAAAATTAATAATGTAAACGTTACCATAAATGAAGAATATAAGAAGCGGAGGGGTACATGTTGAAAACAAAAGTTTTAGGGATTGTGTTACTTGCACTCGCGATGATTATTTCTGCTTGTGGCGGTGGCAGTAATTCAGCAGGTGGAGATAATGGTGAAAGTTCTGGTTCATCTCAATCTCTCGTATTTGGTACAGGAGGCACGTCTGGTACATATTATCCGATTGGTGGAGCGCTCAAGCCAATTTTTGAACAAAGTGATTCGATCGGAAACATTACCGTGGAATCGACTGGAGCTTCAGTAGCAAACATTCAGAACATCCAGGATGGATTGAACCAGATGGCGATCGTAATGAGTGATGTAGCATATGACGCTGTTGAAGGAAAAGGGCAGTTTGAAGGCAATAAAGTAGATGTACAAGCACTAGCAGGCATGTACCAGAACGTCGTACAAATCGTAGCGACAGAAGATAGCGGTATCGAATCTGTCGAAGATTTGAAAGGGAAAAAAGTTGGTGTTGGTAAGGTCGGTTCAGGCGTTGAACAAAGTGCAAAGAAAGTACTTGAAGCAGTGAACCTAACGTATGACGATATGTCGAAAGTAACGCATACAGGATATGCGGATAGCGTTCAAGAAATGAAGAATGGAAATTTAGATGCAGCATTCTTTACTTCTGGCGTTCCTAACAGTAATATCACGGATCTTATGCAGCAAAACGATATCACGTTCGTTGAGATCAAAGGTGAAACTGCAGAAGCGCTGAAAGAAAAATATCCGTTCTACAAAGACTACACGATTCCGGCTGGTGACGAAGCAAAATATAACCTTGATAATGAAGTTGTCACTGTTGGAATTCAAAATATGATTGTCGTTTCAAAAGACCTCGATGAAGAGACAGTAAAAGATCTAACAAAACGTTACTATGACTACCTTGGTACCGATGAAGTCGCTGTAGGAGCGCTAAAGCAGCTCGACCGAGATGAAATCGCCAAAGGTCTCATCGCACCGCTCCATCCAGGTGCAAAAGCATTCTATGAGGAACAAGGAATACTTGAATAGAACGAAACGGGGGCATCGTCAAGGTGCTCCCCTTTTTCTAACGTTGTTCTTCCTTTTAGCTCTCGTTCTGTTACTCGCTATTCAAAAAGATGTGCTGTTAGTAGAGGAAGAGAACGAGGTGATCGATGTGTTTCTCACTGCAGATACCTTTTCTGTGAGGTGGGAGCATTCTGTTGAGAAGGAAGAATGGGAGGAATTTTTTAAAGTCGAAGGATCAGAACTTATAGTGACTCATACTCGGTTTAAAACGTTCGGAGCTGGTGTACCCAGTCATGCTGGTAAAAAGACGTATATCAAAGATGGCTGGGTGTACATGACAGGACTCGATCAGTCGGTCGATGATAGCCTGTTTATTCGAACCGGTGACGAGACGAAACACCGATTAACAGTAGCTGGACAAAGCGAGAAGCTTAAGGCAAACAGTTCCTTTCACATAACTGTTAAAAAACTTAATCTACTAAGAGCTTTGCTAGTAAAACTTACATGTTAGGTGAGGTGCATGATCGTGAATAAGAAAAATGTAGAAGAATACGACCGCGAGAGCAACGTCCGGTCGACTGATAATGGAATTCTAAAAGTCGTGATTACCGTGTTAGCAGCTGGTTTAGCATTGTTTCATCTCTATACCGCTTATGCAGGGTCGCTCGTTGATATTCAACAGCGAAGCATTCATTTATATACGTTGATAGCTCTCGGGTTCCTCATGTATCCTTTCCTTAAGAAAAAGGCCGGAAAAGGTACGCCGATCTACGATTACATATTGTTTGGACTTGCGATGGCTGCTGGTGTGTACATGTTGTTTACCGCGGAAAGAATCATTCAATCCGGAGGACAGATCAACACGACTGATTTCATCGTAGGGATCGTGATCATCGTTCTTTTATTCGATATTACGAGAAGGGTGACCGGATGGGGACTTACTTTACTAGGTGCCGCGTTTCTTGTGTACGGGTTTTATGTAAAGCTATCGATCTATCCACAGTTGACTGAGCAGGTCGTCTTCAGTGTATCGAAGCAAATCATCTCTCAGATTGTATTTATAACAGAAGGAATACTTGGGACTGCGATCGGCGTATCAGCGAGCTACATCATTCTCTTTATTCTGTTCGGCGCATTTTTGAGCCGATCTGGGATGGGACAGCTTTTCAATGATCTTGCGCTAGCTGTAGCAGGTCACACAAAGGGTGGCCCAGCAAAAGTCGCTGTTATTGCGAGTGGATTCTTAGGTTCGATCAATGGTTCAGCGATCGCGAACGTCGTAACGACAGGTGCCTTCACCATTCCATTGATGAAAAAAATCGGCTATCACCGGAACTTTGCTGGAGCTGTTGAGTCTGCAGCGAGTGTTGGTGGGCAAATCTTACCTCCGATCATGGGAGCGGCAGCATTCATCATGGCGGAAAACTTGAATGTGCCTTATACAAAGATCATTCTTGCAGGGATCATCCCCGCGCTTCTTTTCTATATCGGAATACTGCTTCAAGTTCATTTCCGCGCAGCAAAACGCGGCTTAAAAGGGTTACCGAAGACAGAATTACCTACTGTTAAGGAAGTGCTCGCAGAACGTGGGCATCTAATCATTCCAATGCTCATCTTGCTTTACTTGCTTTTCTCAGGAAAAACACCGTTCTTTGCAGCGTTTTGGGCGATCATTGCGACAGTCGTGATTTCCGCATCAAAGCGGATGCTTCCGGTCATTTCGTTACTAGGATTATTCTTGATCTTCCAACCACAGATTACAGCGCTTCTTTCAGGAAGTGCTAGCCCGAATTTACGAGGCGACTGGTGGGAGCTGTTGTTGATCATTGCGGTTCCATTTGTCATCAATGTGTGGAGACGAATGCTGAATTTGCAAGCTGAAGAGATTGGCATCGTAGATAGTGTTCAGGCGTTAGAAGAAGGTGCGAAAACGACCGTTCCTGTCGCGATTGCGTGTGGTGCTGTCGGAATCGTCGTTGGGATCGCATCCCTTACAGGAGTTGCGCTTGAAATCGCAAATAGTATCGTAAGTATCGGTTCGATGGTCAATAGTCCATTGATCCAGCTTGTTATTACGCTTCTTCTTGCTATGGTGACATCGATCATACTAGGTATGGGTCTACCTAGTATTCCAACATATATCATCACAAGTACGATGGCCGCACCGATCTTATTGCAGCTACCGCTCTTCAGAGAGTTGGCTGGATCACCAGAAACAGCAATTTTTGTTGCGCATATGTTTGTGTTTTACTTTGGAATCTTTGCGAACATCACCCCTCCTGTTGCACTCGCAGCATTTGCAGGGGCTGGTATAAGTGGAGGAGATCCGAACAGGACTGGTTTCCAAGCGATGAAGCTAGCGATTGCAGGGTTTATCGTTCCGTTTATGTTTGTTTTCTCTCATGAAATGTTGATGGTCGATGCAACTGTGATGAACATCTTGTTGATCGCAATCACATCACTGATCGGTGTGTTTTTATTATCAGTTACAGCAGAAGGGTATTTCCTCACATCACTTTCTGGCTGGATGAGACTCATTACAGGAATCGGAGCCATCCTCTTGATCTACCCTGGTTTGATTACGGATGCGGTTGGAGCGATCGTCTTTATTTTAGTCATGGTCACGAATATTAGTAGAAACAAAGCGAATGAAGAAACGATATCTGCTTAAGAAAGGACTGATTCGATGGATTTAGGATTAAAGGGAAAATCGGTTGTCGTTACGGCTGCTAGTAAGGGGCTTGGAAAAGCAACTGCACTAGCTTTTGCGAGAGAAGGTGCTCGTGTCATCATATCGAGTCGGAACAGCGAAGAACTACAAAAAGCATGTGAAGACATTATTGCAGTGACTCATAATGAAAATGTTTCTTATCACGTGTGTGATGTGAAAAAAGCAGAAGACATTACAGACCTCATGAACGTTGCTGTTGAGAAAAACGGTTCGATCGATGTTCTGATCAACAATGCTGGAGGCCCTCCAGCTGGTGGGTTCGAGCAGTTTTCGGATGAGGACTGGCAGAGTGCATTCGAATTGAATCTGTTGAGTTTCGTAAGAACATCTCGAGCAGCAATCCCACACATGCAGAAGGCAGGAGGAGGGCGAATCGTGAACATCGCGTCTTCTTCTATCAAACAGTCATTGGATAACTTGATTCTTTCAAACACGTTTCGAGCAGGAATCGTAGGGTTAGCGAAAAGCTTATCACAGGAATATGCAGAGGATAACATCCTTGTAAACACTGTCGGTCCTGGGAGAATTGCGACTGAACGAGTGGAGCAGCTTGATGGCATACGTGCTGACAAACTAGGAGTAGCGGTAGAAGAATTAAAAGCACAAACAGAACAGTCGATTCCGATCAAGCGTTATGGGGAGCCTGATGAATTTGCTAAGATGCTCGTCTTTCTTGGATCAGACGCCAACACGTATGTAACGGGGCAATCGTTCGTTGTCGATGGCGGACTAGTAAAAGCTCTATAAAGAGAAAGAAGACTCAACTGATGTTGGGTCTTCTTTTTGCATCGTATGGGATTGAAATGTGAATGGAAGTGCCGGTCTCATCAGAAGAACCAACGGAAATGGTCCCGTTGTGAGATTTTACGATATCAGAACAGATCGAAAGACCGATCCCTAGGCCTTTATCTTTTGTACTATAAAATGGAATACCGAAGTTTTCGATCTCTTCTTGAGACATGCCACTTCCTTCATCATTGATCGTAATCACAACTTCCGAGTCATGGAATGTGAGACCGATCTCAATATCTCCGCCTTCAGACATCGCGTCGATGGAGTTATTGATGAGATTGATCAATACTTGTTTGAACTGTGATTGATCTATATATAAAGGAACATGGTCACCTGGATCCTTAAAGTAGAGGTTTACTTTTTGTTTCTTAGCAGTGCACCTCATTAGCTTAACGGTGTCACTGATAATCGTGACAAGGTCACAATTTTTCTTCTGACTTCCACCTGGCTTTCCATATAGAACAAACTCATTCACTAGATCATCGATTCGTTCTAGCTCAGATTTAATGATTTCCATATGTTTCGCTTGTCGTACATCAACATCAAGGATCTTTGTAAGTCCGATGATAGAGGTCAGAGGGTTTCGAATCTCATGAGCGAATCCCGCACTCAGCTTCCCAATCGCTGAAAGCTTCTCAGATTGAACGACTTGGTTTTGAAGTTCGATATAAGAAGTGACGTCTTTGAACTGTCCGAAAGCACCGATCAAGATGCCCTCATTAAAGAGAGGGAGAATATCGAACAATACGGTTTTATGATATTCTGAAAAAGTGATTTCGACATTCTCAACAGGTTCCTGCTCTTTAAGCACATGCAAGAAGCATGGCGAAATATCTGGTAAGATCGTAATCATTTCCCCTACTGCCGATGCTTTCTCTCGTCCAGTAATCATCTCTGCGCTTTTATTAAAGCTGCTGATGACGCCGTCTTTGTTTGTAATCACGATACCAAGTGGAGTAGTATCCATCAGCACCTGGTTATTTATATGAAGTTCTTGGTTTTGTTTCTGTGTGTTGATTTCTCTTTCGATCGAATCAACGGCTGATGAGAGGAGCCCTAAGTGAAATTCGGACGCATGATCTTTACTCGTCATCAACGAGACCGTTCCAGCCGTTTCACCCTTTTTTATTGTAAAAGGAACAGAAAAACAAGCAACGTTCCGGAAACAATCATGGTAATGATCATCACCGATCAACTGGATGGGTTCTCCATACTTCAGTGCGAGAATGATAGAGTTGGTTCCTGCTTCTTCCTCATGAAATTGAATTCCGTTCCTTATTCCGAGGGTAGTGACCATCCTTTGAATGCTATCATCTCCATATGAATCCAGCACGTGCCCCTCTGCATCTGTCGTTACGATATAAGTCGGCGTCCCCGATAAGAAACTGATCAGCTTCTGCATGAATTCTCGTATCGTTGACAGTGACTGTCCGTACTCTAGTTGTCTTTCTTTAAGTTGTTTTGAAGAAAGAGAGTTTGTTAGAACAGGAATCGTTGTAGGATCTAGTGCGTACACATGCCTGCATTTATATTTAGATGTCTCGATGTAGTGTGTAGGATGGCTCATAATAATCCTCTTTCCTTGCGAACTGTAATACCCTTATTGTAAAGGAATCCGCGGTGAAAGAAAAATCCTGCAAACAAAGTCTTCCGTACTACTTAAGTACTAACAGATTTATATCCTTTGTCGAATAGGTTGGTTTGCCTCATTCTGACATAATGGAAATTAACAAACCCGTTCTATACGGGTTGGCCCGGGATTGGTTAGTGGTGTCTCTCCATTTGACCAGTTCCGGGTTTATTTTATGTTCCTATTCTTTTATGAAGTAAAGCAAGGTTTTCTTTATTAAGTCGTGAGAATCGTGTAAAATCATAATATGATAGAAAATTCAGATTAAAGAGTGGGGAGAATGGTATGGGTCAGACGTCTCATCTTCAGAAAAAAGAAAAAAACGCAAAGTGGTTTATGTACTTTGTATCAGTTGTTGGATTAGCAGCGTTTGGTTGGATGGTGTTTCAACTGTCACCGCCAAGTAATTGGTGGGTGTTTTTCCTACTTGCTAGTTTCATAGTTGTTACAGAGTATTTTCCAATTGCGATATGGAAGGGGTTCACGTCCCTTAGTTTTCCACTCCTCTATACCCTCTTTCTTCTTGAAGGCCTTCCACTTGTGGTCGTTACATACGCTTTAAGTATTATCGTCGTCAACATCATCCAACGAAGGCCGCTTCGTATCATATTTTTTAACCCTTCACAATTGATCATCAGCTTAATCGGAGCAGTTTTTCTTGCTCAGGTCGCATTGGAACAGTTTCAGTTTGAGCCTTATTCTTTTAGCTATATTTTAGCGTTAACATTGTTCTTCTACTTCATCAATAACGTTCTTGTTGATCTTGTCTTGCTTATCCGTCCTCAGCCGTATACCGTGCAGCTATGGCGAAAAAAATTCACATCTGAATCCATCAGTGCTGTTATTTCAATTGTTTATATTGCAATCATGTTTTACATCGGGAACCAAAACCGAGGTGTAATCGATGTTTTTTCTTACTTCTTCTTTTTCTCTCCGCTAGTTGGATTAGCATTACTAAGCTCGATCATCGTAAGACTTCAGGCTGAGCGAAATCGGATGACTGCGCTTTTCGCAATCTCTACGGAATTAAATAAATGGCTGCCAACAAAGGATTGGGTTCATTCTATTAAAACGAGTTTGAATGAATTTATTGAAGTCGATGCAAGTGTTCTTTGGGTAAAGGAAGAAGGAGAATGGATCGTTCGATTTCAAAATGGACAGGTTCAACATGATCATCCTCTAACTGCTCAGGAAGTAGCCGAATTTGAATCGATTGAAGATCTTGTCGTCTATCAAAATAAAAAACAAGAATCAGGGTTGCTACCGTCCTGTTTTAATAGCGGATTGAATTCGTTCGTTTTTGCTCCGATCATTCTAGAAGGAAATTCCCTCGGGATGTTTGCTGTAGCACGGAGCAGAACGAAAAGTTTCAGGCAAGAAGACATCCAATCTGTCGCAACGCTTGCGAACCAGCTTGCTGTAGTCATCAAAACGAGGATGTTGATTTTTGAACAAGAAAAGCGGACTGTGCTTGAAGAACGAAACCGGATTGCACGAGATATCCATGATGGCGTAGCACAGTCGCTCGCAGGAGCCGTGATGAAGCTTGAGACAGCTCACCGAAAATTTTATCAAAAGCCAGCTGAAGCACATTCGATCATTCTCGATAGCCTTGATAAATTGCGATTTAGCTTAAGGGATATCCGGGAATCGATCTATGCCTTAAGACCTTACGAGACAGAGAGAGTCGGTTTGAAACAGGCGATTATTAAAAGGATCGACGTGATTAAGAGAGACTTCAAGCTCGATATTACGTTTGAAGAGAGAGGGAAACCGATCTCACTTAGCCCTATGGTGGAAAAGGTAATGTTCGATACGTTTCAGGAAAGTGTACAGAATACGATCAAACATGCCGCAGCTACAAAAGTAACGATCCTTCTTAGCTATCAAAAAGAACATGTATTGTTGAAGATGACAGACAACGGTGTAGGCTTTTCTCTTCTAGATGCGATGGTCAAAGCAAAGAAGGATCCACATTTCGGTATACTCAGCATGAATGAACAAGCAGAGAAGATCGAAGCTTCGTTACAAATCGATAGTAAAGAGAATGAAGGAACGGAAATTACATTAACGATACCGAAGCTAGGTCTTGAGGGGGGAATGGAACATGATCAACGTGTTGTTAGTGGATGATCACGCTGTATTAAGGGATGGTATGAAAAACATTCTCGAAATGGAAGATGATATTAAAGTAGTCGGTGAAGCGGTGAACGGAAACGAAGTGATGACTCAACTCTCGGCGTGCAATCCTGATGTCGTTCTTATGGATATCAACATCCCAGACAAAAATGGCATCGAACTGACTGCCATCTTAAAAAAGGATTACCCGGATGTAAAAGTACTCGTCTTAACGATGCATAGTCATGACGAGTACTTTATGGCAGCCATTCGAGAAGGAGCGGATGGGTATCTGCTTAAGGATCTACCTTCTGAACAAGTAGTAGAAGCAATACGAACGGTTGCAAAGGGCGAATCCATCATCGACCCTTCTTTAACAAAAAAACTACTAGGGTACTATAATCAAAAGCAAGAATCTAAAAGTCAAACGGAGCTAACCGAGCGTGAGAAAGAAGTATTGATTTGTCTCGTCAGTGGGATGAGCAATAAAGAAATAGGTGAAAAGCTTTTTATCAGTGATAAAACCGTCAAAATCCATGTTAGTAAAATCTATAAGAAGCTCAATGTGAAAAGTCGTTCTCAGGCGATTATCCATGCGGTGCAAAATCAACTCGTGCCATTACCATAACAACGGTCATGAAAGCCAGGTTTCCTTAAGGAGAACCCGGCTTTTTTTTGACTACGCCATTGGTACTATGGGGATATAGTCCTTATAGGTCGGAAATTACATCTTAAGTGGAATAGCTAAATCGTCCCCCATTCAGGATAATAAAAGAAAGAGAATATTCTGAATGGGAGGAAACAAAATGAAAATAAAGTCACTATTACTAGCGATCCTATTAGTAGTTTCTACGCTTTTTGGCACGACGCTACAAACGTCTGCGACAGGAACGGATTCTAACGCAACAATCGGCTCAACGCTTCAAGAGATGATGAAGAAGCAGCTAACAGGATTGGAAGTAATCGTCACCTTTCACGGCGACGGGGGACCCACTTCATCACAGTTAGATGTACTTACCCAATTGGGGATTGCAAAAGGGTTATCGTTTAAAAGCTTACCGATTGCAGGGATAATCGCAACTGCAGATCAAATTACGGAACTAGCGAAACAACCTGAAGTGCGTTCGATCTATTTTAATGAAAAACTAGAATATGAGAATGCTGAATCAACTGCACTTACAGGAGTCGATCGTGTCCGAGTCGACGATGCGATGAGGCAAGCGAATGGCGGGTTGCCTGTATCAGGTAAGGACATTGGCGTCGTCGTAAACGATAGTGGCGTTGATGGTACGCATAGTGATATTAAGTTCGGTGATCATCTTGTACAAAATGTACTAGCTTCAACGAATTTACATTCTCTAAATGAACTAGCTCCCGTTACATACGTTGAAGATGTACCAAACACAGATAATAATTCGGGGCATGGGACTCACGTAGCAGGTATCGTAGGAGGAAACGGAGCAAAATCAGCAGGTAAGCATGAAGGAGTGGCACCTGGGGCGAACTTGATAGGGTATGGCTCTGGAGCTGGTTTAGCAATTCTAGATACGATCGGTGGTTTTGACTACGCGTTAACCCATCAAGCACAATACAACATTCGAGTAATCACAAATTCATGGGGAGCGACGAGTGATTCAGGAACAGATTTTGACCCTGAAGATCCAATCAACATTGCAACGAAAAAGTTATATGATCGTGGTATCGTAACAGTCTTTTCTGCTGGTAACTCAGGGCCCGCTGAGTCAACGATCACTGGTAATTACAAAAAAGCACCATGGGTAATCACGGTCGCAGCTGGGGATAAGCAAGGTAATTTGGCTGACTTTTCATCAAGAGGCGTGAAAGGGAAAGGCGGTACAGTTACAGTAGATGGCGAGACGTTCGAATGGGTGGATGAGCCAACGATCACGACCCCAGGAAAAGACATCATCTCGACTCGTGTGATTTCACCAACGACTGGGCTTTCAGCCGATAAAGATGCAGAAATGATTGAGCCAGCATACCTCCCGTATTATACGACGATGAGCGGGACATCGATGGCTGCACCACATATGGCAGGGATTGTAGCCCTTATATTGGATGCGAACCCAGAACTATCTCCACTCGAAGTAAAACAAATCGTTCAAGATACAGCAACGAACATGCCAGGATATGAAGCTTGGGAAGTTGGCGCAGGCTACGCTAACGCTTACGCAGCGGTAGATAAGGCGTTTCATCAATCGAAAGAATACGGCCAAACACTAAATGCTACGAATACGTTTAACGCATCAGTAGATATGGAAGTGAAACGAGAGCCTTTCACAATTGATTACAGTGCAGCAAATGACAATACGTATGAGTTCAAAGTTGAAGAAGGAACAACAGAAGTTGTGGCTCGTGCAAATGCAAAGGGATTACTCGGTGAAACAGGAAATACGATCAATCTTGTGCTCACGTCTCCAGACGGAACGGAGTATAGCTCAGGAATTTCAGCTTTGTTCACACTCTACACAAATCGCACTGTTCAAGTAACAGCACCTGAAGCTGGAACATGGACAGTTGAACTGCAAGGATTAAATGGATTAGCTCTTCCGGAATCGATCGATGGGGAATTAACCTTTAAGAAAGCGAATGGATTCAAAGGGTTGAATGATGTTAGTGGACACCCTGCAGAATCAGCGATCAAAGCGGGTGTGTCTGAAAGACTATTAGACACTGATAAAAGAGGGAACTACAAACCAGACAGTAAACTTAAGAGAATCGACCTTGCGAAATTCTTAACGATGGGCGCTGGCGTTGTGCAATCACTGCCTTCTTCAGGAAATAATTTCAGCGATGTGAATTCAACAGACCTTGCTTATGTAGAAGCTGTGACTGCGACAGGTGCGGCACTGAAAGACATAAATCAAGATGACGCAGGTATCATGCTTGGAGCGGATGGAGCTTTTAATCCTAAAGGCACGGTTTCAAGAGCAGAGCTTGCTTATTCTCTCGTACAAAGCCTTGGTCTAGAAAAAGAAGCGGCATCAACGAACGAGCAGATAACGGTTCAGTATAACGGTGAGCGAATTCAGCTTGAAGACGCTTCAGAAGTACCGACTGAATTAAAAGGCTATGTTCAGCTAGCGCTCGATCTAAACATCCTTAACGCATATTTTGATGTGACTCAGGGTCCATATGATTTAGAGCCAACTGTAACGGCTTCCTTTGCACCAACGAAGGAGGTTACGAAAGGTGACTTTGCAGTAGCGATGACCCGTTTCTATGCAACGTATCTCATGCCATAACATACCGAAAACACGACTCCGGATAACGGGGTCGTGTTTTATTATTTTACTCATTTTTCATAAAGAAATATGAAAAAATCAGGTTAATTCACTTTTGTGCAGGGTAGAAATAGAAGTATTTAAAACTTTGAAGGGTAGATTGGTGATTATATGGGGTTGTTATACTACATTAAGAAATACTTTAAGATGTCGAGGCGTCAACGGAAAATTGAGTTGAAATCGACGCTATGGTTTATGCCCCTTTGGTATATTCTTGGAGCGATCGGTTTATCTGTCTTCACCTTTTATCTTGATTATGTAATTGATATTAGCTTATATCTGCCACCCGCAATCGGTTTTAGCGGACAGACCTTGCAAGTGCTTCTAAGTGCGCTAGTAGGCGGCGTACTGACCTTAAGTGCGTTTACAATCAACTCCTTACTCGTCGCACTGACGACGTTCAGCGGACAGTTTTCTTCCAAAATGCTTGTAAACTTTGTTAGCGATCGAGCGACACAACACGTGCTAGGTATTTTTAATGGAAGCTTTATCTATGTGCTTTTAAACTTCTTATACGTTACACACGGAGAAGAGGAGTTTATTGTTGCGACACCTGTTCTGTCTATTTTAACTGCGATTACGGCTGCAGTGACATTCATTTATTTTATTAACCATACAACAACTTGGATGCAGGTTCATAACATTAGCTTTAATATGAATGCCAAGTCAAAATCCGTTCAGGCATCTCTTGAAAAAGAGTTACGTTCATACCATCTTGAGAAGGAACCAGAATCTCTTCCATCTGAAACGGATGGCAAGATAATCAAAGCGAATCAATCTGGCTACCTGCAAGTTGCGGACTTTTCAAGACTGATCAAACACACGAAAAAAGATGATGTGTTATTAAAGTTCAACGTAAGAATTGGGGAGTTCGTATTAGAAGGTACACCGCTCTTTACTTATTGGGAATATGGACAACGTATTCATCCAGAGCGGTATTTAAAGTATGTGGAAGTAGGCGTCAAGCAAACTGAAATACAAGACTTAGAGTATGGATTGACTAAGCTTGCTGAAGTAGCGATCAAGGCGTTGGGTCATAATGATCCTTTAACAGCAACGAATACAATTCATCAGATCGCTGATTTGTTGAAGACAATCGGGCAGACGAGAAACTTCTCTCCTTATCTTTTTGATGAGGATGAGGATCTTCGAATCATGTTAAACCAGAAGAACTTTCCATATTTCCTTCATAAAGGCTTCGCTTCCATTCGTGAGTACGCTAATCAGAACTCGACAGTTATGACGGAGCTGTTAACGATGATCGCTCTCATGAGTAAAACGATGGATAAAGAAGTGCATCATGATTTGTGGGAATTTGCCCGCCAGACGATATTAGGATTCGATAATTATAGCTTGTATGAAAATGACTGCTTGTATATTCTCGAGCAATTATCTGAGGTTGCGAAGAACACGGATCATCAACAAGATTATCTTTTCCTCCTTGAATATATGTTGCAGCGAGTGAGTACGAAGAGCGCAGCTGACCTGCCTTCACTTAGCTTTTTAGAAAATGAAGGACAGCGGTAAATGGATCACTGTTATTAAGCTAGTGTTTCTTATGAACACTAGCTTTTAGTTTGTTTAAAAAACCTAGCATTTCCTTACAGGAATAAACCTTACTTTGATTTACTTGTAAAATCTTTCAATGTGAAACAGCGTTGTATAAATCGTAATCTTTTCAGTTTTCTCAGTGTCATAAGTACCGTTTTCTTACCCACCACTAGCTGTTAAAGCAACTATGAACATTAGTAATCCTAGCAATTACCTAGTTTCCGATGTCATAAATAAAGATCCTCTTGATCGTGCTGTATGTTATAATATCGTAACAATTTCGATTTGCAAATCAAAATCGTTACGATTCATGTTATGATGTTAAAAGTTAAAAATTAATGAAATGAAAGGAATACATAAAATGACATTACCAGTGTATATGATCAGTGGTTTCCTGGGGAGCGGGAAGACCACGACTCTTCTACATATGATTAAAGAGAGTAAAAGGAGAGGGTTAAAAACAGGAATCATCTTAAACGAGTTGGGAGAAAAAAATGTTGAAGCTGATTACTTTGAGGGACAACACATCAAGCAGTTACTTAATGGCTGTATATGCTGTTCGATCCAAGACGACTTAAAGGAAACACTCAGATCGTTTAAAGATGAAGATATTGATTTACTGTTAATAGAAGGGACGGGCGTTGCGAATCCAAGAGATATAGAAGATGCTTTACTAAGTCCAGAGTTCATCGAGTGTTTTGATCTTTATTCAATGATCAGCGTAGTAGACGGGAGTAGCTTTCTTGAATTCCAAAACATCTTCTCAAGTAACAAAGAAGTACGTAAACTGTTACATGAACAAATCTCTTGTGCGACCATGGTTATCCTTAACAAAGTTGATCTTACGAAACCCGGAGCGCTTTCAAAAGTAGAGAAGAAGATCAACGGCATTTTGAAACAAGATGTACCGGTATTCCAAACATCCTTTGGAGAAATTGATAGTGAGGAACTATTCGAGAAACGCTATATGCGTTCGAACTTGAATTCACGACAAACGGATCCCCATCGCCATAACCACTCTACGATTCGCTCGATCAAAATAGAAGATGTCCCTACCTTGAATCGTATTCAGCTAAATAAATGGGTAGAAAATTTACCGAAAGAGGTCTTAAGAGGAAAAGGAATCGTAGAATTTAAAGAGACTCCTGGACAATTTCTAATTCAGTTTTCTTCAGGTAAATTACGTTTTGAACGAATAAAGAGTAGAGAAGAGTCGAACGTGATCATCTTGATTGGTGACGGGTTGGACGTAGAACAATTGAACACTAGTTTACAAGAGTTAGCAACAGGGAGCTGAGCTTGTGAATAGCTGGATTGTTAATGGTATAAAAGATCTTGTTGGGATACTTCTGTTTGTCATATTTGTCACGTTATTTCTCTTCAATACCCAGGTGCTCGACTACTTCGATATCGTCGTATCTGACACTTGGTTAAACGTGAATGTTTTATTTCTCAGTATTCTGTTGGAGGCCATTCCATTCGTTTTACTAGGTGTATTCGTATCGGCACTTATCCAATCGTTTGTATCTGAAGAACTTCTACAAAAGGTGCTGCCTAAACATGCTTACTTAGGCTTGGTGCCTGCAGCACTACTTGGAGCAGTATTCCCAGTTTGTGAATGTGCGATTATTCCCGTAGTAAGAAGATTGATCAAAAAGGGGATGCCGCTTCAATTCGGTGTTGTTCTGCTTATGGCTGCTCCGATTCTAAACCCAATTGTAGCCGCATCTACGTATTACGCTTTTCAGAATGACCTTACGATTCTTTACTTGCGAATGGGCCTTGGCTTTGTTCTGTCGATTGTGATTGGGTTTGTAATGTATCAACTTTTTACGAATACAAATCAATTAAGATGGACGAAAGAAGAGCTTATTGGAAGGACAAGCTATACAACGACGATGAAGAGGAGCAAGTGGAAACAAACTCTTTATCATGCTAGTGACGAATTCTTCGATATGGGCAAATATCTGATCGTTGGTGCGTTTTTAGCGAGTGTTGTAAACGGGTTTCTTGATCGGAATGTGATTGCATCGCTTACGTCTAGTGAAGGTGGTTCAACTGCGATCATGATGGGATTCGCGTTCATCCTATCTCTATGTTCAGAAGCAGATGCATTTGTAGCTTCCTCATTCTCAAATCAGTTTTCTAGTACGTCCTTACTTGCATTTCTTGTTTATGGACCCATGCTAGATTTAAAGAATCTATTTATGTACTTAGCATATTTTAAAACAAAATTTGTTTTAGCCCTAGTAATCACGATTTCAATCGTAACGTTTTGTTCAGTCATGCTGGTCGATAAATTTCTACTATAAGAGAGAGGAGAATGAGGTTTGGAACGAGAGAATAATGCATCATTACAGTTTCATATGTTTTTAAGAGCGATCATAATGATAGGATTTTCTTTACTCATTATGAAGTTCATTTTGAATGAAACCATTCAGTTGTATATCGCCCCGAAGATGCTTCCGTTTGTGTATTTTGGTGGGGCATGTTTCTTTCTTATCGGAATCTTTCAGTTCTTTAAAAGCTTGTCATCAAATCTTGCAGAAGAAATTGAATGTAACTGTGGTGCTGATCATCAAATGAAAGGGTCGTTCGTTCGGAAGACGATCATCTATTTGTTATTCATCCTACCAATCGTAGGGGGGTTAGGACTACCTCAGAAAGTAATCGATAGCTCCGTCGCTGCAAATAGAGGGATTCAATACGGTGGAGGTTTATACACGAAGCCACCTGATAGCTCAGCTGCTGCTGAAGATTCCGAGAATACACAAGATGTCGATGCGTTTCTTGAAGATCCTGAAGGCTATTTGGAAGAAATGGATGAGCGAGTGAAGAATGAAGAGAATGAACCGTCAGACGAGATGGTCGGCTATTCGATGGATCATAGTAAGTATGATGAGCTTGCAGAAAAATATTCGAAGAAGACACACATTAACGTGACCGATAAAAATTATCTCGATGTCATTACAACGATCGATCTTAACCTCGAGCAATTTATTGGAAAAACATTGACCATTAAAGGGTTTATCTATCGAGAACCAGGTTTTGAAGATAATCAAGTTGTTTTAGCAAGGTTTGGGATGAACTGCTGTGTTGCTGATGCCAATGTGTATGGAACGATGGTTGAGGGCGATAAGATCGCTTCGCTTGAAACAGATACATGGGTAGAGGTGACTGGCACGATTGAAGAGACTTCCTTTAATGGCCAAAAGATGATGCTCCTAAAACCAGATCAAATGGAGAGAATTGATGCACCAAAAGATCCATATGTTTACCCGTATTAAGGGGAAAGCAAAGGCTTATGCATCGTTAAGCCTTTGCCATTCATCACACTTAGTAATAGATCGGAATGAATAACAATTGAAGGGCGATATGACTGAACATATGTCCGAACACCGCATATTCAAATCCTTTCTTCCAATACAAATATCCAAAGAAAAGGCCACCGATTCCGTTGAGTAAGAAGCTTCTAATCGTTAAAAGTGGTGTTAAATCGCCTAGCATCAGCTGGGTTGCAGGGAGATGTCCTGCTGCAAACAAAGCAGATGCGATTATGATTGAAATGACGTAAGTGGTGGCAGGGATGATCTCCTTCTTACGATTGAAAGCTTTGTTGATGATCCAAACTAGGAAAGACATCAGGAATAATCTCATTAAAATCTCTTCAAAAACTCCGCCATACATTACGCCAACAAATAAACCAAGTGGTGAAAAAGAAGGTGTGTAGGCACTCAGTGGAGGGATATGAGATTGAAAAAAGAATCGATCTCCTGTTGAAATTACAAATGCAGTGATCAAACCAAATAGCAATGACAGTAGCAGCGACCTTTTATGGAGGCTGACCTTTTGCTTAGTAACCAATTCAGGCAGAAGCTTGAGCGATAAACCGGTTCGTTTCGCAAGTTTCATTCCTAGAAAAGCTAAGATGAAGGATACGATGAAAAGTTGAATGGCTGTGATCAATGATAAAACGCTTATTGGAAATGGAAGCGTGCTTATTAGTTCAGCATGTTGTTCAGGCATAGTTGTTTTTAACGTCTCAAGTTGATAAGGGACCACAAAAAAACCTGCGACTAAGCAAAGTGATGATAGGATCAATGATACGTATATGTCTTTTTTATGCATTTCCTAGACTCCTTTCTTAAGCTCATTTTATATGATATATCTTGGAATGAGTTTATATTTTTCAAATTAAATAAAAAAAAGCGAGCTCGAAAATACGAGCTCGCTTTTTTCATTAATAAGGACTAGAAGCAGTTAACGTAAACGGGACGTTAGCGCCTGAATAGAGTCCTACATAAACATACTTTGTGCCACCGGGGATGACGCCAGATTCGTTGGCACCTGATGTTGCTACTCCACCGATTTGTTCGAAGTTCTTGTTGTAGAAGAATACATCAAAATCATAGTCAGCAGCAGTGCTTCCACCTTCTAACGTAAAGTTATGAATGCCATCACCATACTGCTCTGGAAGGGTAACAACGTAACCATCTGAACCTTGAGAAGCTGGTTCTGGATTCTGGGTAGTAACAAACTCGTTTTCTGTAACTGCAAGGGTAGCAGGGACGCCGGCAAGGCTGCCGATTCCTGTTCCAGCGTTACCAGCTTGTACGGTACCTTCCGCAACAAAAGGTTCTTCAGGTGCAACCGTTACAGGTTCGATCTTTGCTTTTTTCGTAGCAAACGCTTGGATCTCAGCAACTTGAACATACCCATTCGAGTTATCTTGAGAATCATGCGCGATAAACTTTAGGTATTTGGCTTTAACCGGCTGATCAAGGTCAAATCCTTTGTAGTGTAGGTCAGCGATCGTCGGTCTAGGATCTTGAGCTTTAAATTTCTCTTTTACAACAGTCGTCCAGTTCTTACCGTCCATCGATGTTTGAACGGAGAAGTTTTTCAGTGTGGCAAAGCGTCCTTTTGAAACATCCTTAGCTGCGCTCACCTGAATATGAGAAACATCGACCGCTTCGTCACCAGCAAGGTCTACAATAAAGTCTGAGCCTTTGAAACCATTTTCCTGGGTGTCGGATGCATAGACGCTTGCTTCTGTATCATCGATCGCTAGTTTAACAGGATTGCTATCAGATTCACCGGATACGTCCGTAACAGTAGCGCCGTTAAAGGACGAAGCAACGTTTGGTGCCAGCTTGAATTTTAAATTATTGGTCTTACCTGGTTCGATCTTTACGTCTCGAATCGTACGTGAGCCGTATCCGCGTGCCTGGATGGTGATGTCATACGTTCCTTCCACTACATACTCTGCGAAACCGCCTGTACTTTCTGTAACAGATACAGGGGTCGTTCTTGCTTCAAATTCTCCAATCATAATGCGAGCATCCTCGATCGGCTGTTTTGTAGACGCATTGATAACTTGACCAACGAGCTGACCGTTTCTGTCTCCATCAGGATGATTGAATGCAGCGATCGGATCTGTGTCGTCACCTCCGTTAGAGAAAGCGTCAGAGCCGAGTCCACGCTGAGAGAAAGCAGTCCAAAGTGCATCATAATGCTTTCCATCATAGCGTTCGAAGTCTGCAGCGATAATGGCTGAACGCATCTCCTCCATGGAAGGCTCAGGTACAGATATCGGCATCGCATCCATGACAAGGTGTTCAGCGATCGATTCTCCTTCTTGTTTTCCGTACTGATCGATCAATTCTTCCCTCATATGCCAAAGAATCGCTGCCCAGATGTCGCCATCAGAGTGTACTTCAGGACCAACGATATCATAGCCGATATCACCATAGTTATAAGGGGCATCATCAAGTGCATAGCTCCGGATTCCGCGTTCTTCATTTCCAGTTACGTAAGCACCGACGACTGGCTTTTCTTGAAGTCCGTTTTTGATGAGGTAGTGCATGCCGTACCAGTCACCCCAGCCTTCACCCATCGAGCCTGATTGGTGACTGCCGAGTGCTTCTCCACCAGCGACGAGACGATTTGATAACGCGTGCGAGTATTCGTGATAGATGATTCCAGCGTCGAAGTCGCCGTCAGCATAGTTTCCTTCAAACGCCCCTGGGATTGGCTCCCACAGGAACATACCGCTCCATGCAGGTATGCCGTCAGGAAGCGTCAGCATGTACGCATTGTCACGACCAGTATAAGTTGGTGCGCCGCCTGATGCAGCTCCAGCTTGAACGAGGCCAAGAATCGCATCGCCGCCAAGTCCACCTTTCCCGAAGTTTGAAGCCTGCAGGTTACCTGCTTCTTCTACCCACCCAAGGTTATAAAAGTAATCATGAAAAAGATTATGGTGGTAGAACAAGTTTGTTGACGCGCTGTTCACATCGTCCGCATACGAAGGAGGAACGGTCTGTCCATTCGTCTCACGCCACGAATCTTTGAACGTAAAACTGAATTCACCTAACGGAGCAACAGGGCGAACGGCCTGATCGGCAGGGACTAGAAAGTTACTCCAGTTAGCATAGGAGTTTGCATTGTTACCAAATGTCGTAACGCCAAGAGGGCTTCCTGGAATCAACCAGCCATTTGGAGAAGCTTTTGGATCACCTTTAAATGATTTAACGACCTGTGAGCCGCCTTTCGCAGAGCCTGGATAATTTTCGAAGATGAGTCCTTCGGGATCTGCTACATGATCAACAAGCGAACGTTTGTAGAGCTGTTCTCCCGTCGATGCGTCTACGACGATCTCATGGCCTTTGTCGAGTTCCTCGATGAAAAGGACGCGGTAGGCAGGACGAACGCCATCTTCAGTAATGAACGTTGCTTTCTTCACACGTTGAACGGTAGGAAGGATCCCAGCTCCGTCAAACACATCCCAGCCGTTTTTTGTTTCAGTTAATTCCGGTGTGAAAGAAAGGGAGGCATTTTCAAACGAGATCGCTTTGCTCAGCGCTTCTGCTGAAGATAGCTCAAACGTATCTGCTAACGTTTTTGCACGGCTCATGTTGCCAGTTACGGAAAGGATCTTTCCTTCTTTGTTCACTGCGACGATCACACGTCCTCCATACACGGACTCGATGCCGTCAAAGGTTTGCTGAAAGGTGACAGGCTGCAGTCCTGTTCCTTTCATCGCATAGTTGCGCGTTACGTTTAAACGATCGATGTCAGAAGAAGAAAGCCCGAACATCGCTGCGTTTTCTTTTAACCAATCACGCGCGATCGTTTCAGCATTTTTGTTCGAAGCCTCTGTTAGGTAGCCTTGTTCCTTCATGATCATGGATGGTGTCCCAAAAAGTGAGTTCCATTTTATTTTTGTTCCCGTCCCCGCTGTATTGATGAACGAGTCAGCAGCACTCAGCTGTTCAGCAGTTGGCATCACATCGTTCAGTACATTTCGAACGTCCATCAGAGAGGAATGGTGTTCATGATCCGTTACACTTCTCTCAACGATCGGACCTGTAACGTTAGAAGCACTTGCTCCACTCGTCGTAAAAAGAGAGCCAGCCATTACCCCTACCCCTAGCATTGAAACTAATTTGCGTTTGTTCATAACTTCAATTTCCTCCCTATTTTAGTAGCATGGATACGAATTTCTATCAGTCTATCAAGGTTCCCTCTACAAAATGTGCGCTTTACTGACAAGAGCCTATAAGGTTGGTTTGTTGGCACTAGAAGGGAATACAACGAAAGGAGTATAGGAGATAGGTAGGATGGAAGAGCGTCTTTGTAAAAGGGAATTGTTGAGGGAATCTAGAAGAAGTAGGGTGGAAATTCGTATTACTAGAAAACGAGGGATGGCACTTATGAAAATTAGTCAACACAACAGTAAAGCATGGGATGAAAAAGTAAAACAGGGTAGTCGGTACACGAAATACGTGAGCCATGACCAAGTTGAGAACGCTCGACGTGGTGACTGGGCGATCAGCGTTACAACTGAAAAACCTGTACCTAGACATTGGTTTCCACCTACACTTAAAGGACTAAGCGTTCTGTGCCTCGCTGGAGGCGGAGGTCAACAAGCACCACTACTTGCAGCTGCTGGCGCAGAAGTTACTGTGGTCGATATGTCTGAAAAGCAGCTTGAGCAGGATCGCTTTGTAGCAGAAAGGGACGATCTATCGATCAAGACAATAAAAGGGGACATGTCAGATCTTCACTTTTTCGATGGTGAAACGTTCGACATCATCGTTCATCCCGTTTCAAATGTGTTCGTGGAAGATGTGTTACCTGTTTGGAAAGAAGCTGCGAGAGTGTTAAAAACGAACGGAACGCTGATCTCAGGCTTTACAAATCCTGTGTTATATCTTTTTGATGATGAACAAGAGGAGAAAGGGATTCTTGATGTTCAAAATTCAATACCATTTTCATCGATCGAAGAAATGAAAACGAAAGAGCGAGATGCAGGAAATGAAACACTAGAGTTCGGTCATACGCTAGAAGATCAAATTCAAGGACAGATCGATGCTGGGCTTATGATCGCAGGATTTTATGAAGATGACTTTGGAGGAACAAGGTTGATCGATAACTATATCAAAACGTTTATCGCTACGAAGGCGATCAAACAATCTACCTAACATCGGAGGAAGAAATGGAATATACAAATTCATCAGTTTACGATAATCAAACATTTTACGACAACTATATGAAAAGAAGACATCGTAAAGAAAGTCCGAATGACTTGATCGAGACACCTGTTTTATTGAAGCTTCTGGGATCTGTAAAAGGAAAACGAATCTTGGACCTCGGGTGTGGAGATGCATCTCTTGGTAACCTACTTAGCGAGTGCCATGACTACACGGGCATAGATGGTTCTGCCAATATGATCCAACGTGCTTCACAATACCTGAACGGGACGAAGGGCAAAGCAATTCATACTAGTCTTCAAGACTTTGATTATCCTATAGCTGCTTATGATACCGTTGTTTCTCAGTTAGTTCTTCACTATATAGAAGATTTAGAAGATGTACTTAAAAAGGTAAAGCGTACGTTAAAAGAGGATGGGAAGTTCGTATTTAGCGTACAGCATCCGCTCCTTACCGCATCGTTTGAAAGCATGAAGAATGGAAAGCGGTCGAGTTGGATCGTTGATGACTATTTTGTAAGTGGAAAAAGGGTAGAACCATGGATCGGTGAACATGTTGTGAAATATCATCGTACGATTGAAGAGTATTTTATGATATTGCAACATGCTGGATTCGTCGTAGAAAACTTGAGGGAAGCAACGCCAATTAAAGAAAACTTTTCAGACGATGAAGAGTATGAGAGAAGAAGGAAGATTCCATTGTTCCTCTTATTTTCATGTGTGAGAAAAGAAGAAGCTGGCGAATGATCGAGAGCTTCAGACTGCCGAGAAAACTTTAAGAGCTATGGATGCTCGCTTTACTAAGTTTTTTAATTCAAATAAACGAATGAAATTAACGCGATATAATTGGTTAGGATAGCTCCTACGTCATAAGGACCAGAATATTCTAGGTTTCTGAAAAAGTAGAAGCTGGCAATCATTCTCCAGCTTCTTTCTTTATGCTACCTTTGAAACTTTTTAGTCCTCCAATCGTACAGTAGGTAGAGAGTTTTTTACAGGAGGCGGTACCATGACATTAATAGGAATCATCATGTGGGGTTCAATCGCATTATTAGTCATTCTAGGCTTTGCACTCGAGAAGATCTTTGGAATGAAGAAACCTACCAAGTCAGACAGGCAGACGAGTGAAAGTGCTCATATTCTTGATCGAGCTAGTGACGGTAACGGTCCGCCGGTATAAACGGAGAGTGTTGTTATGGGTGTTAGGAATTATCTGATCGAAGGCGTTTCCTGCACAGGTAAAACGACCGTGTGTAACGAGTTGCAGCGAAGAGGATACCATGCGATTCATGGTGATCGTGAACTGGCTTATCAAGGGGATCCTGATTCAGGTGAACGAACGGATACTGCCGGGCACGAGAACCACATTTGGGATATTGATCGAGTAAAAGCACTGATCGAAAACAAGGATGAGGAAGCAACATTTTTCTGCGGTGGATCTAGGAACTTCATGAAATTCATCGACTTGTTTGACGAGGTGTTTATCCTAGAGATCGACAGCATTACACTGAAGGAACGACTTCTTGAACGTTCTGAGCAGGAGTTTGGTGGCAAGAAAGCGGAGCGAGAGCTGATTATGCGGCTGCATAGTATGAAAGAAGACATTCCAAAAAACGGAGTGATGATAAACGCAACCGCACCGATCGAGCACGTTGTTGATGTAATCGTTCGTCAATGCGAAGGAACGAAAGGCTGAGATAACGCTCGCGGAAAGCACAGGTATACCTGGATACGAAGATTCTCTAAGTTGGTGAGTGCGTTAGAGAACGAGCGATCTAGTTTCACAAATGATAAAAAAGGAGAATGGAAACAATGTTTATTTCGTATCTATTGGTGTTTATCCTGGCAGCGGTTCCGCTGTTTGAACTTGTTGCGGTCATTCCACTAGCGATCATCGGAGGTTTGTCTCCGATCCCAACAGCGATACTTGCTCTTTTAGGAAATGCAATGACAGTCGTTTTGTTGATTGTCTTTGTCGATAAAGTAAAGAGTTGGATGGGGAAGCGAAAACAAAAACGCATGAGAGAAGGTACACAAGACGAGTCCATAGAAGCGAATGGTGAAGGAATGGAAGAGTCGAAAAAAGGGAAGCGAGCAAAAATGCTTTTTGATAAGTATGGTTTACCTGGATTAACACTGATCGGTCCTTTTTTTGTCGGGTCTCACATCTCAGCGTTTATGGGGATGAGCTTCGGTTCAAATAGGAGGAAAGTAACAAGCTGGATGATGATCAGTTTAGTTTTTTGGACAGCGGTTATGGCTGTAGGCACAAGCTATGGTGTGACATTCTTTATGCCGGATGTTGAAGAAAATGGTGTGCTGATTCGCATGTTTCAAAACTAGCTTTTTTTGATAGTAAGGTCACAAATGGATACTTAGGCTATTCTATAAAGAAGGGGGACCCACAACGGAATGGGTCCCCCTTCTTAGTTTATAACCTAAAGTGTTACCAATACCCCCGCTATAATGGCGATGCCAGAAAGAATAAAGAACGTCTGGACAATTGGCCAAGGTAGGAATTTTAATACGTAGACGATGGTATCTGTATAAAGGCTCCCGCCTCCACTTTCGTACCGATTGATAAAATCTTCTTTGTTAAACTTGAATAGAAGGATCGATAACGATAAGAGGACGATGAGTATAACTAGCGTTCCAAATATCAGATTCATGTGTTCACCTCTAAGTTGATTAAACAAATATAGTTGACCTTTTACCTTATCCTAACAAACCCTTCTATTTCGACTAAAGGGGTATCCATATTTTACTTTTCATAAGAAAACCTTCCGAATAAGACGGTCGCAGCGTTTCTATTACTTAATATGCTGCAAGTCATCATTCATTTTTTTCGACTCGTTCTTAAAGTATAGATAAAATCCAACCCATGCGATTGCATAGATCACGAGTGCGATTGCGATGAAGAGTACGGTATTCGCTAAACCTTGTGGAATCCAGCCGATTCCATAGGCAAGGATAAAATAGAAGATCATAACGGTCAAAAAGTGTAGCGCTGTTTGCTGTGAGAGCTTTAGTGAGTGCCATTCAAAATAGAGGGGGGAGACAGTAAATAGCCAACCACAGAAGATGGAGCCTAAAGAGTTTTTTACAAAAAGACTAGCGTCGAGCGTTGTTTGGTCACCGAAGAAGATCATAGCGTACGTGAATAAGATGGCTAGAAATCCTCCAAAGAATAGTCCGATACAACTTCTGAATAAAAATGTTTTCATTTAGTTGTTCCTCCTGTTCATTTTTAAAACTTCTTTAATCTTGCCTACATAATGTCTTGAAGCGTATTCTTTTCCGCCAGAGTGAAAGTGGACTGAGAGTGTACCGTTGAACGAAGGTTCAAAATGACTGATTTTGTAAAGATTAGCGAGTACCGATTTAGAAAGCCGGATGAATTTGTTCGATGGGAGAAGTTCTTCTAACTCGTATAACTTTTCTTTTAATTTGAATTGACCATCTGAAGTTGTGGCAATGACAGCATCACCTTCAGAATGAAAGGTATGAATGTCTTTTGGTTTAATTAAGTGCTGTTGTTCTCCCTTTTTCCCAACAAGAAGATCTGTTTTCTTTTCGTTAAGAAAATCCAGAATATCTTTAATAGAATCGTCCATCTCACTGCAGTGAATGGTAACAGTCGTTTCTTCGTGCTTACGGTCGACGTCGAGTAAGACTTTCATTTGTAACTCATCCTTTGGTTTGTGGCTTTCTTAAGGTTAGTATAAAACTGGAAATACTGGAAGTCATCAGTTATAAGATAAGAGGTAGGTATGTACGGATAAGTTGCAGGAATGAGGGGGTGTGTTGCGAATAAAAAAACAGCCTGTAATGGCATCACGCCTCTAGGCTGTTCTTGTTATAGCAAAGGTTTATTTTACGACGAGAACAGGGCAGCTTGCTTTTTGAATGACTTGATGACTGACACTTCCTAGCACCATTTCTTGTAAGACGTTCAAGCCCCTTGTTCCCATCACGATGAGATCGACTTCGTTTTCATCCGCATATTTAACGAGTGTCACAGAAGGATCTCCTCTAAGCATGTTGATTTCATATGTTAACTTCGCTTCTACGGCTTTTTGTTCGACGGCACGAAGTTTATCTTTACGATCTTCTTTTATACCGAGAGAATCCCAGTTTCGTAGAACATCATGTTTGGATGTGTCTCCGTCAACCACATAGATGACGTCGACCTGTGCATCCGTTAGCTTTGCTAACTTGATCGCTTCCTCTGCTGCTGTAACAGAGTCTTCAGATCCATCGGATGCGAGCATAATCTTTTTGTACATAGCGATACTGCCTCCAGTTAAAAGGTTTATTCCATCTCATTCTTATACCCTTTTGAACCTTGACTTAACCATACAAAAAAACAGGCGGAGTGCGCCTGCTTTTATGCTTGCTGAAGGATTTGCTCTAGCTGAAATGCTCGTATCTTCCTAGGAAGGAAACTTCTAATCTCATCTTCATGAAACCCTACTTGAAGACGTTTTTTATCGAGTAAAATTGGTCGTTTTAATATACCAGGGTTTTCTTTTATCAAGTTGTATAGCTCTTGTAGAGAGAGCTCATCGAGTTCTTGTTCTAGAGCAACATACGCTTTTGAACGTTTGGATATAATTTCTTCTGTTCCCTTTTCTGTCATTCTGATGATCGCCTTGATTTCTTCCTCGCTAAGCGGCTTAGAGAAAATATTGCGCTGTTCATAAGGAAGATCGTGCTCTTCTAGCCACGCTTTCGCTTTTCTGCACGAGGTGCAGCTTGGCGATGTATAAAGTGTGATCATGTGATTAACCTCCATAATGGATTTATACATTGATCTGTGTACAGCGTACATCATTCATTCCTTCAATTACTGTAAGCTACCTTACACCCTTAAAGGTGCTGCTTTCTTAAAATTCGTTCATCACTATCACTATTCGCTTCTCCTTTTCTGTTTCCTTTCGTAGATCGATGAAAACTAGTCAATAAAATTCGCTGGTGTTTAGGGAGTGTGAAAAGCGGGTAAAGATATGATTACCAGCACAACGGCGGTATAATTAGATAACGATTGAAGGAGAGAAATAGATCATGACAATCGAATTAACATTGCAAATTTTATTATTAACAGTAGGCTTTATTACTGTATCAGCTATTTTCTTAAATGTAGATAAGAAACGTACACAGAAACAGCTTAAACTCGAACTTGCTCAGTATAAAGAGTCTGGAAAGATCCAATATAGCAATTCAAAAGGATGATCGCTTCTAAAGCTTTCATCCTTTTTTGGTTTGTAAGAAAGGCAAATTCTTAGGTAATGAAGAAGAGAGCTGGCTCACCCAGCTCTCTCTTATTATGATCCTAATTCAGTTTTCACTTCATTGATTTGACTATCGATGTTAAGGGGTTTATCCTCGCGATCCTCGATCTTAATGTTGGTGATGACTCTATCGGAGCCACTTTTTAGAGCCTGCGTGTGGATGTCTCTTGCTAGCTCAAATAGCTCATCAACATTCCCTTCAAAAACTGTGGAGGTTGGGCTAAGATGGTAAGTAAAGCCTTCCTTTTCAGCTAACCTTACTGCATCAGTTACAAATTGACTCATACTTGTTTGACCTGTGCCGACTGGTGTTACGCTTATTTCTAATAATGCCATGTTCCATCTCCTCCTTATTCTGAGGTATATATATGACATTGACGAATTGAAGGAAAACGAAACATCGCTGAACATATTCCATTCTAAAGTACTAACAAACGATGATAAAAAGGGGATTACGTCCATGAATCAATCGATTGAAGAGACATATAACAAATTAGCTCGTACATATGAAAAGAGTACAGATGAGGGGTCTTCATACAATGCGTATTACGAACGACCAGGAGTAATGAGCGAGATCAGAGAAAATCTTACCGGAATGAACGTACTTGATGCAGGATGTTCAGCAGGGTGGTATTCAGAACAGTTTGTTGGAAGTGGAGCTACCGTTACGGGGATCGATATTAGTGAAGAAATGATCCAAGCAGCCAAACGGAGAGTGGGAGAAAACGCTGATTTTATTCAACATGATCTTACGAAAAGCCTTCCATTTAAAGACGAGTCGTTCGATCTTATTGTGAGTTCGTTAACCCTTCATTACTTAAAAGACTGGGACACTGTTTTTGCTGAATTTAAAAGAGTGTTAAAACCAGGAGGAGAACTCATTTTTTCCGTCCATCATCCCTTTATGGACTTTACCAGATTTAACGTGAACGATTATTTTGAGACGACGCTTCTTACCGATACATGGAAAAAG
Source organism: Anaerobacillus sp. ABA4_114 (assembly GCF_056159065.1). Taxonomy (NCBI): domain Bacteria; kingdom Bacillati; phylum Bacillota; class Bacilli; order Caryophanales; family Bacillaceae; genus Anaerobacillus; species Anaerobacillus sp. ABA4_114. The sequence goes on along the minus strand of NZ_JBSWUM010000001.1, from coordinate 3,390,033 downwards.
CCAGAAGTTACGATCGACGTAACGTTTTATCGTAGAGCGATGCAGGATATTGTAAACGTCGTGACAAGATACTTCACTCTTAAGAAGCTCATCGAACCGAAGCCAGCAAAAATCATGCAGGAAAAAGAACCAAAATCATATGAATATCTCATGACGAACCCTCATTTTCTTATCGTCAAAGCATGTAAAGACCGTTGATTCTGAACGGAAGGTGAAACGTCTCCCCTTCGTAATACGTAAATAAAGTAAGTGAAGAGGAGGGACGTCGTATGGAGCTTTGGATGATCGTACTAATGATTCCTGTCTTCATTTTAGTGTTGATGGGATTTAATTTTCTCATGGGTTACCGAAAAGAACATATTCAAATAGATTTTGATGAGCGATATACGGACTTCAATGAGTATGTAAAAGCAATTACGAATAAGCTAAAAGCCGAAGGACGTAAGGTGGAGTATACGGGCTACCGAACATTTAAAATCGATGGAAAAGAATACGTTTTTATTGAACGAAACGTCAGCATTGGGGGAGTGCCGTTACAGCGAACGATTCTTAAGCCTGCTCGATAAGGGTGAACCGTTTAAAACGCTACCGATTTGTTCACACTATGAACGTTAACAATAACGAGGTGAATAATAGTGGAGCAAATCGTCATCACAGCTATCTTAAAGCCAATCGAAGGCCATGAGGAAGAAGTGTACAATGTACTCAAGACTGTAACGGAAGCATCAAGGAAAGAAGCGGGTTGTATCCAGTATGATGTTCACCAGTCTATGCAGGATTCAAATTACATTCTGATTGAAGTGTGGGAAAATGAAGAAGCGGTAGAAGCACATATAAACTCGCCTCATTATCAGAAGTATAGGGAAAGTATCCCTGATTTTGTTAGTTTGAGAGAAGTGTTTAAGATGAAGAAAATACTTTGAATGTGGTAGTTATTGGAATTCGAGCTTAAAAAAGCACTCGCTCAACATAGAAGCGAGTGCTTTTTTTATTTGTTTTCTTTATTTGGATAGGTTTGTTCTAAGAGTGCATCTACGACTTGCTTCCGTAGTTTCTCATCTAACGGTGCAAGGCTGAAGATTTCAGAGAACCACAATCCATCGACAGCAAGTCTTAAAATAGTTGCTTTCACAGGATCTAATCCGTCTGCCTCGATGTTTTCTTGCCAGTTCGCATATGTTTGTTGCAAAGGTTTTAGAAGGTCAGGATTAATCCCTTGAGCAGCAAGCATACCAGCACTTGTTTCTGTATTTTTAAGACTTTGATCGTACGTCGCTTTGACAAAAGCTCTTGTCCATTTGCCACTTTGGTTTATATCTTCTTGTACGGCATTCTCAACATTAGATCGATAGAGGTTGTTCATATGGAGGACAAGCCCTTCCACTAGAGCTTCCTTGCTCCGAAAGTGATAGAGAAGTCCACCCTTACTTACCTTTGCCTCTTCTGCAACAGCATCCAACGTTAGAGCGTCGATCCCACGCTTATGAACAATTAGAGCAGCAGCTTCTAATATTTTGTGCCGTTTTGATTCTCTAGGCATCGATCTGTTCCTCTCAACTATATTTTCAAATCTTACCATATCGTATCACTAGCAGAATTCTAGTTCAATATATAGCTATCATCGTGACTCGCGTTATCAGCTTGCTTGTTTTTCCTTTTGTATATGATTTTCCGTATCTTCTTTGACTAGCTTAATAAAAGACCAGCCAAGCATAGGAAGGATGATCAATAGCGGAAATCCTCCTATAATACTGATCGTTTGGAGCGTTTTTAATCCTCCTAGATACATAAAGATCATCGGCAAAATCGATAGTGAAAGTGCCCAGAACAATCTGTTCCAACGGACCGGTTCTCCCTCAACGCGTTTTTGAGTCACTGAAGCGATGACATAAGATCCAGAGTCATACGTAGTCGCTAAGAAAATGGTCGCGAGAAGGACGAACACAATGATGGCAAGACTTGCAAAAGGCAAGTTTGTAAGTGTGCCGATAATTGCCGCAGGCGCCCCCTGTTGGTTTAGTGTTTCAATGACAGCATATTGTCCACTTAGCTCAAGGTACATTGAATAGTTCCCTAAGATCCCGAAGAATAGGACTGTTCCAAGACTTCCGTATAGAATCGTACCAAAAACGACCTGACGGATCGTACGTCCTTTGGAAATTCTTGCGATGAAAAGACCGACGAATGGTGCATAGACAATCCACCATGCCCAATAAAAGACAGTCCATGATTCTGGAAAAGCTGTTTTTGTGAATACGCCAAGGTCATTAAAAGGTTCGGTCCATGTACTCATAAGGAAGAAGTTGTCTAACATTCGACCAAGCCCAGTAACGGTAGATTCAGTCATAAACGTGGTTGGTCCAACCGTGAAAATGAAGGCTAATAGAATAAATGCTAGCCACAGGTTGATATCACTTAAAAGGCGAATCCCTTTTTTAAGACCTGAGTATGCACTTAAACCAAAAATCATCGTACAGAATACCAAAATGATGGATTTTGTAACAAATGTATCGGGTACACCAATGAGATGATTTAACCCTGCAGAGATGATTGGTGCTGATAAAGCAAGTCCTGTTCCACCACCGCCAATAAGTCCAAACATAAATAGGATATCGACCAGTCTCCCAAGAAAACCATCCGTGTGCTTTCCAAGAAGTGGACGGCATGCTTCACTAACTTTAAATACATTTACTTTTTTTACATAAAACAAATAGCCGATCGGTAATGCAGGGATTGCAAACATGCTCCACGCGATTGGTCCCCAGTGGAAGAAGCCGTACGTTGCCGCCCATCTCGCTGCTTCCTCGGTTCCAGCTTCGATTCCAAAAGGTGGGCTTTGATAATAATAAGCCCATTCGATAACGCCCCAATATAGAATTCCGGTGCCTATTCCACTTGTAAATAACATGGCAGCCCAAGATCCTGTTGAGAATTCAGGCTTCGTTTCAGTACTTCCTAATTTAATGTTTCCATATTTACTAATGCCTATATATAAAAGAAAAAGCAATAATAATAATCCAATGGTAAGGAATACTACCCCCATGTGTCCTGTGACAACATCATTCAGTGTTAAAACAATGTTTTTCCCTTGCTGAGGAAAGATGAGTAAGGGTAATGATACAAAGATGAGTAAGGCTAATGCCCCCAAAAACGTCTTCCAGTCCATGATGTTTGTTGACATGAAAACTCTCCTTCTTTCTTATTTATTTCTCCGATTTGTGAACACAATTGTAAAATGTACTATCCGGACGGTAATGTTTCAAAGTGTTGAAAGGTAAGCATACAAAAGAAAAGAAGAGTATAGTGTATTTAAGTTGGAAAGAGTAGTAGATTTGGCATGTTTTGAGCAAAAATGAGGTTTTACAATATCTATAGGTGATTGTAACGGTTAGAGTAGTGGAAGTACGGGATGTTCCTTTTATTTCTATAATGATTCAATTCTGTAGAAATAACGGCTTGAAAATAAACAGTCCAGATGGTATAGTTTCAACTGGCTTGGAAAGACAAAAATAATAATCGATAACAGATAAAGGAGGACATTTTGATGAAAGGAAAAGTATTGTTAACAGCAGCAGTAACGGGTGCAGGAGATACGATAAAGAAAAACCCAAATGTTCCTGTCACACCTAAAGAAATTGCAGAGTCTGCAATCGAATCAGCAAAAGCAGGGGCAACAATCGCCCACGTTCATGCTCGCGATCCTGAAACAGGTGGGATCAGTCACAACGTAGACCATTACCGTGAAATCGTGGAACGCATTCGTGAATCGGAGACGGATGTCATTATCAACATTACATCTGGAGGCGGGGGAGATTTCATCCCTAGCTTATCCACACCATCTGCGGGTGGAGAAGGTACAGATATGCAAACACCGAAAGAGCGCCATGAACCTGTAGGTCAGTTACTACCTGAAATGTGCACGCTGGATTGCGGAAGTACGAATTTCGGTAACATGATCTATATGAGTCCAACTGATTGGTTGCGTGAACAAGCAAAGCTTATACAAGAAAGTGGTGTGAAGCCTGAACTTGAGTGTTTTGATACAGGTCACGTTCGCTTTGCAAAACAATTGATCGATGAAGGATTAATCGATGGTGACCCAATGTTTCAGTTTTGTCTCGGTATTCCATGGGGAGCAGAAGCAGATGCTGAAACGATGCTTTATATGAGAAATCGTCTTCCAGAGAATGCGCACTGGTCAGCGTTTGGAATCGGTAGAATGCAGATGCCGATCGCAGCTCAATCCGCTTTGCTTGGAGGAAACGTTCGAGTAGGGCTTGAAGATAACATCTACTTGAGTAAAGGCGTTCCTGCAACGAACGAACAACTGGTTGATAAAGCCGTTACGATGCTTCATGGTCATGGTCTAGAACCAATGACTCCTCAAGAAGCAAGAGAGTATCTACAACTTAGAATCCCGCACGGAGGGAAATAAAATGGCAGATATCAAAAAAGTAGCAGTCGTAGGGACAGGCGTAATTGGTAATGGATGGATTACACGTTTTCTTGCTAATGGATACGATGTTGTCGCAACTGATCCAGCAGACGGCGCTGAGGAGAGAATGCGTAAAGCGGTGGATCATGCATGGCCTTACGTAGAGGAACTTGGGCTAGTGGAAGGCGCATCAAAAGATCGACTGTCGTTTGAGAAAGATCTTGCAACAGCAGTTTCAGATGCTGATTTTATCCAGGAAAACGTTCCTGAAGTTGAAGATTTGAAGGAGTCTGTACTAAAGAATATTGATTCTCATGCGAAAGAGGATGCGATCATCGGATCAAGTACTTCAGGAATCAAGCCATCCTATTTACAGCGCGGACTTTCACACCCTGAGCGTTTTGTTGTAGCGCATCCCTTTCACCCTGTTTATATCTTGCCATTAGTAGAAGTTGTCCCTGGACAAGCGACTACAAAAACGTACACTGATCGTGCGATGGCGTTCTTTGAAGGCATGAATATGAAGGCATTACTTGTTCGTCATGAAATTGAAGGTCACATTGCAGACCGACTACTCGAGGCAATTTGGCGTGAATCGCTTCATATTGTAAATGAAGGGATCGCAACGACAGAAGAAGTGGACAACGCGTTTATTTATGGTGCAGGACTTCGTTATGCGCAGTACGGTCCTTTCCTTACGTTCCATCTTGCAGGGGGAGAAGGCGGTATGCGTCACATGTTGAAACAGTTCGGACCTGCACTTAAGAAGCCGTGGACAAAGCTTGAAGCACCGGAGCTAACAGATGAGCTTCACGATCGGGTTGTTGAGGGTTGTGAAGATCAGTCTCGTGACTGCAGCTTATCGGAGCTTGATAAGAACCGAAACGAATTTCTTGTTAAACTTCTTGATCTTGTGAAGGACTATTGGCCAGAAGCGCAGCAAGTTAAGAAGTCTAACGAATAGGAGGGGCAACATGTCTACTTTCAAACTCGAACAGCATGTTCTCAAAGAATGGGTCGATTACAACGGTCATATGAATGATGCTGAATATGCGAAAGTTTTCAGCATTGCTGTGGACGAATTTATGAACCATATCGGCCTGAACGAGGAAGGACGCGAACAATACAATTACTCGATCTTCACTTTGGAAACGCACCTTTGTTACTTGAAGGAAGCTCATGAAGGTGAAACGTTAATTGTAAGGAGCCAAATCCTTGATCTTGACCAAAAACGCATTCATATTTTCTTCAATATGGAAAACGATCAAGGTGATGTCGTGGCAACAAGCGAACAGATGCTAATGGGAATGGATACGACAGAGGGAAGACCTGGAGCATTTCCAGAAGCTGTGGTTGTCGAATTAGAGCAAATGTATGTGGCAGATAAAGAATACGAAACACCGAAGCAGGCCGGCCGAACAATCGGTATTAAAAGAAAATAAGCAAACAAAAAGGCATCCCTAATCGATTGGGAATGCCTTTTTCTGTTTACTGCTCTTCTTTTGCAAAGCGTTCAATCCGTGCATCGATTTCATCACGGACACGTTGGAAGAATGCCCATTTTTCTTCTTCAGTTCCTTCAGCTTTTGCAGGGTCGTCAAAGCCCCAGTGCTCACGTGTTACATGTGGAGGCGTCATCGGACATTTGTCGTTCGCATCTCCACAAAGTGTTACGACCATGTCAGCATTGTTCAAAAGCTCTGAATCGATCGTGTCAGATGTTTGGTTCGTGATGTCGATGTCGACTTCTTTCATTGCTTTCACCGCATTAGGATTCAATCCATGCGCTTCGATTCCAGCAGAGTAAACGTCGTAGCGATCGCTAAGGTGTTTTTTTGCAAATCCTTCAGCCATTTGACTTCTGCAAGAGTTACCCGTACATAGGAAATAAATCGTTTTTTTGTTAGACATGATCAATCGTCTCCTCTTTTTTATAAGTTAAATGATCAATAGCCACAGATAGAGGCCAAAGAGTGTAATCAATAGTGTAGGAACAGTTAATATAATTCCTATTTTAAAGTAGTATCCCCAAGAAATCTTCACACCTTTTAGGGACAGTACGTGAAGCCATAATAGTGTAGCGAGAGAACCGATCGGGGTGATCTTAGGACCTAAATCAGAACCGATGATGTTCGCGTAAATCAGTGCTTCTTTTAGCGTGCCTGTTGTAGATGTTGCTTCAATTGCAAGCGCATCGATCATAACCGTAGGCATGTTGTTCATAATGGAAGATAAGATGGCAGCGATGAAGCCCATCGAAACGGTTGCTGCTAGTAATCCTTGGTCAGCTGCACCCTGAATCAGGTTTGCGAGTATGTCCGTTAAGCCAACATTCCGGAGTCCGTAAACAACAACGTACATACCGATCGAGAAGAACACGATCGCCCATGGTGCTCCATTTACAACTTTACGCGTTTCGACCGCTGAACTTCTTCTAGCCATCAGAAGGAAGAAGATTGCAACGATTCCTGCGATGATCGAAACGGGAACGCCGATAAATTCACTTGCAAAATACCCTACGAGCAAGACAGCAAGTACGAGCCAGGATAGTTTGAACATCTTCTCATCACGGATTGCTTCTTTCGGTGCTCTAAGCATCTTCAAATCATAGTTCCCTGGAATATCTTTTCTAAAGAAAAGGTAGAGCACAAGGATACTTGCGCCAAGCGCAAAGAAGTTCGGAACGACCATTCTTGAAGCATATTCAACGAATCCGATATCGAAAAAGTCCGCTGAAACGATATTCACGAGGTTACTAACAACAAGTGGCAGTGATGTCGTATCTGCAATAAAACCACTCGCCATAATAAAAGGGAAGATCATTCTTTCTTGAAATTTAAGATTTCGCACCATCGCAAGTACGATTGGTGTCAGGATAAGTGCTGCGCCATCATTTGCGAAAAGTGCAGCTACAACAGCTCCGAGTAGCGTTACGTAAATAAACATTCGGAGTCCGTTCCCTTTTGCTACTCTTGCCATATGAAGAGCAGCCCATTCAAAGAACCCGATTTCATCTAGGATGAGTGAGATCAAGATGATCGCAATAAACGCGAATGTGGCGTTCCATACGATTTCGGTTACGGTTATCACATCTTGAAAATCAACGACACCTACAAGAAGGGCTAGAATGGCGCCACCGCATGCCGACCACCCGATTCCGAGGTTTTTCGGCTGCCAGATGACGAGAATCAATGTAAGTATAAAAATCATGATTGCAAGCATTACAGAAGTCAAATCGATTCCTCCATTAATCACAGCGTATGCGTCGTCCGCTTAGTTCTAGTTGGTGAAGCTTGTCTCGTTGATCCGGAACGAGCTGAATGATACTTTCGATGATAGAAAAAGCTTCATGGTCTCGGTTGAGTGAGTAAAAGATCCACTGGCTATTTCTTCGCTCTTTCACTAACCCAGCATCGCGAAGCTTACGAAGATGCTGGCTGATGGAAGGCTGGCTCATGTTTAGTAAGTCCACAAATTCACATACGCAGCATTCGCCGTCTTTTAACAAACTGATGATTGTCAGTCTTGTTTTATCTCCTAACAGTTTAAGAACGCTAGCAGCTAATTCCATTTCGATCGCCGTTCTATTCATTGCATCACCTCCAGTCATTAGTATATAAGCATGTACTTATATATGCAATGATTTAATCCTTCAGCTCACGATTTTGAAGGTGAAGAGCTCTTCCTGCTAGAAAAGAAAGGGTATGACGTGAAAGGAGAGATGTAACATGGAGGCAAGAATAAAAATGGTACCCTATGACGAAGCAGAAGGGAAATTAAAGGACCTTTATGAGGCATTCAACAATGAAATGGCCAATATATTGCGCGTGCATTCCTTAAATCCTCGTTCTCTTGAAGCACATTTGAAGTACTACAAAGTCATTATGTTTGCTGAGTCGCCATTATCACGAAGAGTAAGAGAAATGATCGCAACGGTCGTCTCAGTAGAGAATGAGTGTTTTTACTGAATGGAACATCATGGGGCGGCGCTCCATTTCATTACGAAAGATCGTGAACTAGTAGATGGGATAAAGAAGAATTATCGAGAGCTAGATTTAGAAATGAAGGAGCTAGCTATACTGGATTACGCTGTTAAGCTTACGAGAAAGCCAAACAGTGTGACGGACGAGGATGTGGCAGGATTAAAAGAAATAGGGTGTATCGATCGAGAAATTCTCGATGTATGTCAGATTGCTTCTTACTTCAACTTTGTGAACCGAATGGCAGAAGGTCTAGGGGTTTCGTTAGAGCAGCGGGAGGGATAAATCAAACAATCCATGCCTTACTAAACGAATGCCTATCCAACATGGTAACTATAGCATAGGATATAGTAATCCATGATGGAAGGGAGGCCAACTCCATGGGATATGGTTACGGCAGCGGGTTCGCTCTAATTGTTGTGCTGTTTATTCTCCTTATCATCGTAGGTGCAGCTTTTGTTGGAGGCGGGTACTAATACTCAATTTCTAAAGCTGCATGTAGCGGGTTAATCCTGCTAAATTGCATGTAATGAGAACAAGGATGCAGGGAAGGCTAATTTGGCCTCCTCTGATAACGAGAAAAAGCAGCCCTTCTTGGGCTGCTTTCTACTTATTTTTTAAAGAGTTTGCGTGGTAAGATCGATTGAGGATTGAGTTTGTTTCCTAGTGATCCGAAGCCATTTCCACTGTTTGGATCAACAAGTTCATTGTGTTCGAAATAAACACGAGGCGTTTTCCAAAGTGCAATGAGCGCTCTCGTCATCGGCATTTCATGATAGCGTTCAGGCCACATGTCTTTAATGTGCTGTTTAACGAGCGGATAATATTTCGGACTCATGCCAGGGAACAAGTGATGTTCCGTATGGTATGAGAAGTTAAAGTGAATCTTATCTACCCATTTTGGAACGGTAACCGTCAAGCTGTTAGCAAGTGGGTCGTTCACAGGCGTCAATGGATTCAAACGATGATTTGTTGAAATATAAGCCATTACGATAAAGTTTGCGATCAACAATGGAATAAAGAATGCAAAGATCCATTTTTCGAATCCCATGATGAATAAGAGACCAATCCATGTTACCCATGGAAGAACAACTTGTAGCCATACTTCTGTCTGCTTCCCTGATTTGAATTCTTTAATATAAACAAAGAACATTTTCATTGAATGTGCAGTGAACTGAATAGTAAGCGATGCAAAGCTAAAGAATGCTCTGATGAATAATGGCAGTCTATAGATCCAACGGAAGATCTTCATCTTTGAGATCTTCTCGAGCGTTGGCCATGCATCAGGATCATTCTCATCATGTTGTGTGTGCACATGGTGGTTCATATTGTGCCATTTACGCCATAATTTTGGTCCAGTACTTAACGGAAAGAAGGCGATTGCACCAAGGGTGTCTCGAAGCCAAGGCTTACGTACAACTGTTCCGTGCAAAATTTCGTGACCGAGAAACCCAAGTCCAGCAAAGCTTGCACCGATTACAACTGAGAAAACTAAGTTGATGAGTGGATGTAAGTTAAACAGTGCTATGATCAGGAAGCTGGCAACTGTAATCAACAAGTATATGAGACCGCCGAATAATCGGCTAGGTACGGGTTTAAAGGCATCCTTTGGCATGTGTTTCTTCACACGTGCCGCATACCAACTGAATGAGTGTAGATCTTTCACTAAATCACCTTCCAATAGTCATTTGGGCAGAATTTTCAATTTTCTTATCTATGATTCGCAGTTAACTTTAACAGCACGATAAAGGCAAGTCAATGGAATTTATGACCAAAAGTTATGACCAGGTACTAAAAATAGTCATTTGAAAAATAATAACGCTATTATGCCAGACTAAAAAGCATAACAACAAACACGATTGTAAAAACATTTTAAACAAAATTATTTTTAGTCATACATGTAATCAACATGTAGAAATTCTTTAAATACTTTAAAAATGGGATCCTGTTTTGTGTAAATTAGAGGATGAGTGGAAGTTATTTCTTACCTTTCTAGTATAACGCTTCTGGAAAGAATAAGATAATTTTAAGAAGCGTAAAGCAGAATTGTGGAAATATTTTCTTGACTTGACTACCTGTAATGTTTAGAATAATAAAAAATACACGAGCGATGATGAAGAAGAGTAGTCTTTAGTAACACGTCAGAGAGCTGATGGGTGGTGTGAATCAGTGTGTGCTGAAGGGGAATGGGCTTCTGAGCTTCCGGACTGAACGAAGGAGTAGGTTGCGGCGGAAGGTCTTACCGATAAAAGAGACACCTTATAGAAAAGCTTTCTTTTCTGTAGGAGTTAAGAGCGTTTGTGTGAAGCAAACGAATAAAGGTGGCACCACGGGTTTCTCGTCCTTTTCATAGGATGAGAAGCCCTTTTTGTGTTGATTAGAATGGAGGATGAGTGATGAAGAAAACGGTATTGACGGGTATTAAACCAACAGGAAGGATTCACCTTGGGAACTATATCGGTGCGATCAAACCAGCGTTAGAGCTTGCAGCAGAAGAGGATCCTGTTTATTTCGTAGCAGATTATCATGGACTTACGAAAATACAAGATGCTGAACAGATGAAAGAACTCTCGTACGGGATTGCTGCGACATGGCTTGCTTTAGGACTTGATCCATCCACATCCATTTTTTATCGCCAGTCTGATGTTCCTGAAATATTTGAACTTTCATGGATTCTTGCATGTTTTAGCTCAAAAGGGTTGATGAATCGTGCGCATGCATACAAGGCGATCGTCGATCAAAATAGAGAAACAGGGCGCGAAATCGATGATGGAGTCAACATGGGACTGTTCACATATCCGATTTTAATGGCTTCTGATATTTTACTCTTCCAGTCTGATCTTGTTCCAGTTGGAAAAGATCAAATCCAGCATGTTGAAATCGCTCGTGACCTTGCAGATACGTTCAATCGACAATTCGGTGAAACGTTCAAACTTCCAGATTATGTTGTGAAGGAAGAATCTGCTGTCATACCGGGTCTCGATGGTCGGAAGATGAGTAAGAGCTACCATAACACGATTCCGATTTTTGAAGAGCCTGAGAAACTTAAGAAGTTGATCAACAAAATCAAGACGGATTCGACAAAACCTCATGAAGCGAAGGATCCAGACGATTCGACCGTATTTGCACTTTATCGTGAATTTGCAAGTCAAGATGAGGTTAGTAAAATGAGAGATCGATTTGAAAATGGAATTGGATGGGGAGAGGCGAAAAAAGAACTGTTCGAAGCGATGAACCATGTGCTTGAAGAGCCTAGAAGAAAATATAAGTATTACATGGAAAATCGAGAAGAGCTTGATCGGATACTTACTGAAGGGGCAGGAAAAGCTAGAGCTAAAGCGAAACCTCTCTTGAATGAAGTGAAGCAGAAGATCGGAATAAAAGCATGAATCGATTGAAGGAACGCTCGAAATGAAAGAGAAATGGGAAGAATGGGAAAGATGAATGAAGTGAGGTGTAGTGAATGAAATATGAGCTGTCTAAAAATATTGGCTTACAAGTAAAAAATGTCGCTGAAGCGAAAAGATTTTATGAGAAAGTATTTGGTTTTAAGCACCAGGAGCACAGTACAGTCAATGAGGTAGAATTCAAAAGCGATCACAATCACATCTTTTTGATCGATGGAGAGGAAAATCTCGGGCCAGTCTTAGAGTTAGAAGTGGAATCATTAGAAGAAGCAAGGAATGATTTATTGAAGAATGGTTGTAAAATCATTCGCTGGGAAGGAAAAGGGAAAGATTGCTATATCCAAGATCCTTATGGAATGACGTTTAATATTTGGGAGAAAGATTAAGAAAGAGCTGCCGAAATGGCAGCTCTTTTACTTACGGAGTGGTGTTTCTTTTGAAACGAGCTCTGATTGAATGATATATCGTTCTGGTGCGAACCCAATATAATCAAACGGATAGCAAGTTGTTAACGTTAAAGTAGGCTCTTCCTTGTTTACGATAACGGAACGGTCATCTTCATCTGTGATCAAAATCTTTCTTACTTGATAATCGTATACAGTTCCATTGAATTCTACATACAAGTGGTCGCCTTCTTTTACTTGATCAAGGTTGTGAAAAACGGTGTCTCGATGCCCAGAGAGAACCACGTGGCCATTTTCATCAGGCGTGACAGTCCACTTACTTTCGTGTAGACCGACACCTTTCTTCAATGAATCCTCATCCGTTCCATAGTAAACGCTGTATGTGCTGCCTATCCTTGGAATCGATAGCATAGCTGCTTTTTCACCATACTCATATGTGGATTTTGATTCTTCTTCCTCAACAGCAATCGTCTTTTTCTCCACGGTCGAATCCCAACCTGGATGGTTTTTTTGGACGACTTCTGGCTCATGGGTAACAGCTTTGCTTTGATCCCAAAAGGAATAGCCACTCCATAAAACGATCAAAAGACCTACGAATAACAGCAGAATTCCAACCTTTTTCATAGATGCTTAACGCTCATTAAAAGGTTTGTCATTCGAACTCCTCCTATAAAAACAGTCTCTACTAATTGTCTTCCTCAGGAGGTAAGATGTAAACCATTATTTCAAATATTTTCAAAAAAAGATCAGATTGACAGACGTTTCCACTTGGTGGTAGGTTAATGTTAACTTAAATAAATAATAAGTTAACATTTAAATGGGAGGCAATTGGATGCTTAAAGTCGAAGAAACAACAGCGAATTGGGAAAAATTTGCGGATCTTGCACTTGAAGGGAAACAGCTGACAAAAGAACAAGCTATTACAGTACTTTCATCCTCTGATGAATCGTTATTACCTTTATTGAACGCGGTATACCGCGTGAGAAAGCATTATTTCGGGAAAAAAGTAAAGCTGAACATGATCATCAACGCGAAGAGCGGGTTATGTCCTGAAAACTGTGGGTACTGTGCTCAATCCGCCTATGCGGATACGAACGTAGATAAATATGCACTTCTAGACAAGGATACCCTTGTGAGTGGGGCACGGGAAGCGATGAATCGTAAAGCTGGTACATACTGTATCGTGATGAGTGGACGCGGTGCAACAAACAGAGAACTTGATAAAGTAATCGATGCTGTTGAAGAAATTAAATCTGAAATGCCTCTTAAAATCTGTGCTTGTCTCGGAATTCTTTCTTCTGAGCAGACGAACCGTCTGAAAGAAGCCGGCGTTGATCGCTACAATCATAATATCAATACGAGTAAAGGTCACCATGACAACGTCACGACAACGCACTCGTATGATCACCGTGTGAAGACGGTTGAAAATGTAAAGGAGTCTGGTATTTCACCTTGTTCAGGCGTAATCGTTGGAATGGGAGAATCACACGAAGATGTGTATGATATGGCAGCAGAGCTTCGTCGAATCGATGCCGACTCGATTCCGGTTAACTTTCTTTACTCTGTGCCCGGTACGAAGATGGAAAAGATGGATGAGCTTGATCCAAGATACTGCTTAAAAGTGCTCGCGCTATTTAGGTTAATGAATCCAACAAAAGAAATCCGTATCTCAGGTGGGCGTGAGGTGAACCTTCGCTCTCTACAAGTGATGGGATTATACGCTGCGAACTCCATCTTTGTCGGAGATTACTTAACGACTGACGGAGCTGAGTCTTCAGCTGACCATAGAATGATAGAAGATTTAGGATTTGAGATTGAAGAGTGCGCTTTATAAGCTATAAAAAAAGCTGCCATGATGGCAGCTTTTTGCTAGTTAGTCGATCGGATCTTCCGCTTTTCCGTAGCGAATCACATCGAATATCGCGAGGCCATCACTAGGCTTTCCAGCATCGTTTCGATATGGCATAAGCGAAAAGAAAATAAAGTAAACAGAGAAATAGGAATACTGATAAAAGAAAAGTGTCACAGGTAGGACATCTAAATTCATAAGTAGATTAAGAATCAAGATAACACCTAGATTGAATAAACTACCTGCGGCATAGATGGCAACATGTGCCCACGTTTTATTGTAGGTTAGTTTTTCATACTGACACCATCCTTCCATGAAATACTTCTTCTTCACTTCGAGAGCCCCGAGATGGAACAGCGTTTCGCCAGTACCTATGCAAAACTTAATTTTCCCGCCGAACAGTCTTGCCGTAAGAACGTGACCTGCTTCATGAACAAGCGTTACGATCGGGAGAATCAAGAAAAAATTTATTAAAAACATTGGGATGTCGCTTAAGGTAAACAATTTATTCCTCCTGGATGCAAAGAGAATTTTTGTGCAATGTTAGAGGTGTTACCCCTTTTTAGTAAGGTGTTAACACTATTTTTTAAAAAAGTGACTGTTAAATAAAGGTTCCAGTCCAACTGTATTGAACTAGTACGTTATGAAAGAATAGGTTAGATGGATCTACATAATGAAAGGTGTGTTTAGGATGGAAAATATAATAAAGCAGATGGATATGACCCGTACTTTTTTATTGATGGGTGCTGAGAAGATCACGGAAGATAATGCAGATGTCATTCCAGAAGGATTCCCAAATTCACTGCGATGGCAGTTAGGTCACGTGCTTGTCTCGTTTGAGTACATCGTATTCCATATGGCTGGGGAAGAGGTTAACCTGCCTGAAGGCTATACTGAATTGTTTACAAGAGGTACGAGTCCGAAAGATTGGACTGTTGACCCTCCAAAAGTAGCAGAACTCAAAGAACGATTATCTGAACAGATGGGTCGCTTCAAAGAGACGTTTGAAAATCGTCTTGATGAGAAGATTGAAGAAACATTTAAGGCTGGACCAGTAGAGCTGCATACAGTTGGTGAGCTTGTTCTTTTCGCTCTCTTTCATGAGAGTGAGCATGGTGGCTGTATCAAAGGGCTTCACCGTGCAATCAAAGGTGCACAGTAAGAGGAGCTGACTTATGTCAGCTTTTTTGTGTTCTTTAACGATTTAAATGGAAAAATGATTTCGAAAGAGAAAGGGGAGAGAGAAGATGGAGCAAGTAATCGAACAAATCGAGGAGCGTATAAAGGAAGTGGGGTTTTCTGGCGTTGTTTATGCGCGGAGTGAAGATGACGTTGTGATCAAGTCGGCTGCTGGTTTTGCGAACCGAGCGGAAGAAATCAAGAACAACATTCATACGAGCTTTGGAATTGCTTCTGGATGCAAGGTGTTCACAGCGATCGCGATCTGCCAGCTTGTTGAGAGAGGACTATTATCGTTTCAATCTACAATAGGGGAATGTTTCAAGGTTCCATTTCCACACTTCGATAGCGAAGTAACAGTTCATCAGCTTTTAACACATACATCTGGGATACAGGACTATTTTGATGAAGAGACAATGGATGATTATGAAGCATTATGGATCGACACACCGGCCTACACAGTAACTGAACCGAAAGATTTTTTACCATTGTTCCAGGATGGGAAGATGAAGTTTGCTCCTGGTGAAAGGTTTGCGTATAACAACGCAGGCTTTATTGTACTTGGCTTAATCGTGGAGGAGATTACGGGGGAATCGTTCACTGACTATGTAGCGGCAAACATCTTCAGTCCATGCGGCATGCATGATTCTGGTTATTTTCCACTAGATGCGCTTCCTAAAAATACGGCTAAAGGCTATATCGACTTTGAAGATGGATCGTGGAAGACGAATGTCTATTCCATTCCTAAGGTCGGAGGACCGGATGGCGGGGCGTATGTGACGGCTCCTGACATGATTAAGTTTTGGGAAGGCCTTATTAATGGAAAGTTGGTCAGTAA
The DNA here is from genome assembly GCF_056159065.1 of Anaerobacillus sp. ABA4_114. NCBI lineage: Bacteria > Bacillati > Bacillota > Bacilli > Caryophanales > Bacillaceae > Anaerobacillus > Anaerobacillus sp. ABA4_114. The sequence goes on along the minus strand of NZ_JBSWUM010000001.1, from coordinate 3,373,941 downwards.
AGCGATCGTTCATCGTTTGCTAACAAGCCATGTGCATGTGAAGAATAATACCTACTACGGATACGGAATTTGGATAGAGATGAATGAGGGTGAGGTTATGAAGTATTACGTAATGGGCTATGATCCTGGAGTAAGCTTTGAATCTGCTTATTATCCTTCAACAGATTTCATGGTTGCCATTCCGTCAAATAAGGAAAAAGGTCCTTATAAACTTTTGAAAACACTTGAAGAGGAATGGGGAATGAACGAATAAAACGTAGTCAGCGCCTATACAGGCTGCTGGCTTTTTTTTCTGCATTTGAAATGCCAATTTTAAAAAAACGGTCGTCGATAAGTTTCTCGTTAGACTATGAATCGTTTTACGAGAATGATAAAATGTCTTAAATAAGTTAACTTAAATTATAAATAGGTTAACATTTTAGGTGGAGGTGAACAAAATAGATTGAAGCGAGAACGAATAAGAGAAATGACAACGATAAGTGTATTAGCGAGCTTAATCATCGTGACAGGGATGATTAAGGTCCCGTCACCGATTCCTGGATCGGATTTTCAACTATCCGCACCACTAGCTGTTGGAATCGCGGTCGTGTATGGTTTTCGAAAGTACATCATAGCTGGTATTCTAGCAAGCTCGATTCTACTGATGCTTGGCTTCCATACGATACTGAACGTGGAAATATCTATGGTTTTTAGGATTGTAGCGGGGGGAGCTGTGGCATTGTTCGGTCCTTCGATTCCAGTCGTGGTCTTAGCTGGTCCACTTGGATCGATCGCGGCCAGATTTGTCCTTGCTGAAACATTACAAGTAAGCGTATGGCCGCTTTTGGCAGCTGCATTACCGGGCATACTCTTCACTGCCATCACCGTTTTACCAGTTACATCGCTATTAAAACGAATTAAGGTCGAGGGGAATAAACAGTATGCGAGATAAAGAATTATACAGTATACGAATGCGAGCTTCGGAAGGTGGAGCACATGAAGACGGTGGTAAACACGTTTCTGGAGGAGAACAACTCTCAACTAAAAATGAGTTGATCGATCGCGCCGCATCGCTAGTACGACGAGCTTTTTCTCATCAAAGAGGAGAACCCGATTTTCTAAGGCTTACGATTGAAAAGGTAAGTGAACCTGTTCAGGGTCTAACGCCCCTACCTGTTTCTTATACGCAAGTATCAAACGCATCACAAGGAAGACTTGTTGCAGAAGATTTGTTAAAGCAAACAGGTTTAACGGAGGCGGTAATCTTTAAAGCCATGTCTGTCTTAGAGACATGCTATGGAGTAAGAGGAGCAATCATAATCGATTCTTCTACAGGCGACCGAATAGATGGTCGTCACGATAAGGGCATCCGGGTATCCCGGCTGGATTGGAATGAAGCAGACTATACCTGTTGGCTTGAACATTTTCAGATGGAAAAGAATCAGAGGTTGAGGGAGGCGTTACCTCTCGCTACTAAAGTAGCTTCACATCCAGATACGGTTGCAGAGTTTTGCTTTAGTGATGATCCGGATTACATAACAGGCTATGTAGCTTCAAAGAAGGTAGGCTACCATCGCATCTCTCAAATGAAGGAACGAGGCGATGAAAACGGTGGAAGATTATTCTTTGTGAATCCACAGTGTCATGTGTCATCGTATATCGACTATTTAGAAAAAGAGCCAATTCTATTAAAAGGAGTTTAATCTATGAATTTAATCGAGAAAAGTAAGAAGCATCTCTGGCTACCATTTACACAGATGAAGGATTATGATGAAGACCCTTTGATTATTGAAAGTGGAGAAGGAATTAAGGTGAAAGATATCCATGGAAAAGAGTATTATGATGCCTTTTCTTCCGTATGGTTAAACGTTCATGGACACCGAAAGAAGGAGCTAGATGATGCGATCCGAGCGCAACTCGATAAGATCGCCCATTCTACGTTATTAGGAATGACGAACGTCCCTGCAACTGAACTAGCTGAGAAACTTGTAAATCTTGCTCCTGGTCCTTTAACAAGAGTCTTTTATTCAGATAGCGGCGCTGAAGCTGTGGAAATAGCAGTTAAGATGGCTTATCAATATTGGCAGAATAGAGGGAGAAAGGATAAACAGAAATTCATTTCAGTTAAAAACGGCTACCATGGTGATACGATTGGAGCTGTTAGTGTGGGCTCGATCGATCTATTTCATCAAGTGTATGGACCGCTGATGTTTAAAGGTTTCAAAATGCCCGTTCCCAACGTCTATCGCCATGAAACAAGAGATCCGGAAACGTGTCGAGATGAATGCCTCAAAGGGCTGGAAAACGTATTGAAAGAACATCATGCTGAGATTGCGGGGCTAACCATCGAATCGATGGTTCAAGGAGCTGGCGGTATGATCGTCATGCCAGAAGGATTTCTATCGGGTGTGCGTGAACTATGTACCAAATACGATGTTCTCATGATCGTAGATGAGGTTGCGACAGGGTTTGGTCGAACGGGTACCATGTTTGCGTGTGAACATGAAGGCGTCGAGCCAGACTTGATGGCTGCAGGAAAAGGTATTACTGGTGGCTATCTCCCGATTGCAATCACCTACGCAACGGAAGAAATTTACGATGCGTTCTATGACGATTACGAAAAGCTAAAAACGTTTTTCCACGGTCACTCTTACACTGGTAATCAGCTGGGGTGTGCGGTTGCGATTGAAAACCTCCGTTTATTTGAGAGTGAAAAGATCGTAGAAGGTGTTTCGCAACGTTCTGCACAACTGAAGAAACGGTTGGCGGAATTAAATGACCTCGATCATGTAGGGGACGTTAGACAGCTAGGGTTCATGTGTGGGATTGAACTCGTTTTAGATAAGAAAACGAAGAGGTCATTTCCGTTTGAGAGTCGTGTCGGCTATAAAGCTTCCCTGAAAATGAGAGAGCTTGGTTTATTAACAAGACCTACTGGAGATGTTGTCGTCTTCATGCCGCCTCTTGTGAGTACAGAGACTGAATTGGAAGAGATGGTCCGCATCATGGAAAAAGCGATTAGCGAAGTTACGAAGAAGGAGGCTGACCGTCTTGCACAGTTTAAAGAATGATTGGATACAAAAAGAGTTACATATGATTGAAGAAAAAGGGTTGTCCCGTGGCTTACGATCGGTGGAATCTTCTTATCAACCTCTTGTTCAAATCGACGGAGAAGCGAAAGTGATGGCAGCCTCGAACAATTATCTTGGATTAAGTTCGGATGAAAGCTTGATAGGTGTTGCGATCGAGGGAATGAGAACGTTTGGAGTTGGCAGCACGGGTTCGCGTTTAACAACGGGAAATACAACGCTGCACGAGCTTCTCGAAAAAAGGATTGCACGCTTTAAAAAGTGTGAAGATGCCTTGCTTTTTTCGAGCGGCTATTTAGCGAATATCGGGGTTCTCTCTTCGATTGCTGGTGAAGGGGATGTTATTCTTAGCGACGAATTGAACCATGCGAGTATTATCGATGGCTGTCGGCTGAGTAAAGCAGCAACAAGAGTATATAACCATGTAGATATGGCAGACCTTAAAGAGCATTTAGTACGCAGTCAAAATAAAAGGCGCCGATTTATCGTGACGGATGGGGTATTCAGTATGGATGGAAACATCGCCCCTCTACGTGATATTGTATTGCTCGCTGAAGAATTTGATGCGTATGTCATCGTTGATGACGCCCATGCAACAGGTGTGATCGGAGAAAACGGCAGAGGTACAGCATCATATTATGGCGTTTCAGTTGATGTAACGATTGGAACATTTAGTAAAGCGATCGGTACGGAAGGCGGGTTCGTTGTCGGCTCTAAGGATGTGATCACGTTTTTACGTAACCGTGCTCGGTCGTTCATTTTCCAAACTGCACTCTCACCAGGTATCGTCGCTGCAAGCATTCGCGCATTAGAATTGATCCAGCATGATTCCGCACTTCGCGACCAACTTCATCGCTCGATCAAACAATGTCGAGAAGGACTGAGGGATTTAGGCTATTCCGTTTTGGGAGAGGGAACGCCGATTATCCCCGTTGTAATCGGAGACGCTACAAAAGCCGTACAGTTTTCAAGTGCGCTTGAAAAGGAAGGGGTCTTCGCGCCGGCAATCAGACCTCCATCTGTTCCAGAAGGGTCAAGCCGTATACGTTTAACGTTGATGGCGACGCATCAAAAGAAACAAATCGATGGTATTCTTCGTGCATTTTTGAAAGTTGGAAAGGCATTTGAGGTGATTTGATTGAGTAAAGGAATCTTTGTGACTGGTACGGATACGGATGTAGGAAAGACGGTTGTCTCATCGGGTATCGCAGCTGTATTAAAGAGGAGAGCGCACGACGTAGGAGTATTTAAACCGATGTTAAGTGGCGTGAAAAGGGAAGATCCAGCGAGTGATACGATGCTGTTAAAAACGTTTTCTGGTGATGATAGCGAGATCGAGGCTATCACGCCCTTTCAGTTTGATGAACCGTTAGCGCCTTACCTTGCAGCAAAGCGGCAAGGCTGTGAGGTGCCCTTCTCTGAATTGATAGATCATTGGAACGATGTGAAAGGACATCACGACTTTTTTATCGTAGAAGGCGCTGGAGGAATTACGGTTCCTTTAGGTCATGATTATCGTGTCAGTGATGTTGCAGAAGAGATCGGCTTTCCTATAATCATTGTTGCACGCCCAAACTTAGGCACGTTGAACCATACCTATTTGACGGTCGAATATGCTAGAATGTGCGGCTTAAATGTTTTAGGCGTTATCGTAAATGGGTTGGAAGAAGAGAGAAGTGTTGCTGAAGAAACGAATCCAGGATTGATCGAACAATTCTGTAACGTTCCGGTACTTGGCGTCATTCCAAGAATACATTATATCGATGAACACACCCTTGCGACTGTTTTTGAAGAGCACATTGATTTTGCAAGGTTACTAGATAATCTAGGGTGATCCGTGAAGTATCCCTTTCAACTAGCGATCCGTTCTTTTATACTATAGGAAAATAAAGGAATGAAGGAGAGTTGATCTTGAAACTGAAAATGTTCTTATTGATGGGGGTACTCATCATACTTGCTAGCTGTTCAACGCCACCTTCAGCCATCGATGCGTTCGATACATATGTAAAGAAGTGGAATGAACAAGAGTTTAGTAGTTTGTACACGCAGCTGTCGCCGGCTGCACAGGAGTCGATTACAAAAGAAGATTTTGTCGAGCGCTATGAATCGATTTATTCCGATGTTAAAGTTAAGGATTTGAAGGTAACATTTAAGAAGCCTGAGGAAGAACCAGAGGCGAATGAAGAAGGAGAAGTGACGTTTCCTTTTTCAGTTTCGATGCAGACGCTAGCAGGAGAAGTTGCTTTCGAAAACGAGGCAACGCTCGTCCTAACAGAAGATGAGGAGACAGAGACATACAAAGTGAACTGGAATCCTTCATTTATTTTTAAGGAGTTAGAAGAGGGTGAAGAAGTCGCCATTTCTTCAGCAGTCCCAACTCGTGGAGAAATAACGGATCGAAACGGTGTAGAGCTTGCCGTGAATGGAACGGTCAAACAGATCGGAGTCGTACCTGAAGAAATTGAATCTGATAAAGAAGCGATTCTGTCACAGTTAAGTGAAGTCTTGAAAGTAAGCATTGGAGATATTGAGAAAGAATTAAGTCAAGGGTGGGTCCAATCAAACCCTGCTCAATTTGTTCCGATAAAAAGTGTCATGGTTAAAGAAGAGGACCTCATTGATGAAGCAATAAAGATTACCGGCGTGCAAATTAACAATACGACAAAACGTATTTATCCACTCGGTGAAAGCGCCGCACACTTAACTGGGTATATCCGTAATCTATTAAAAGAAGACTTAGAAGAATATGCCGAAAAAGGCTACTCAAGCTATGAAAAGATCGGTGTCGCAGGACTTGAAGAAATTTATGAAGACAAGCTTCACGGTGAAACCGGTTGGACGATTTTAGTGAAGGGGACTGAGAAAGTAATCGCGAGTACACCGAAAGTGGATGGTGAGAACATACAAGTAACGATCGATTCAACCGTCCAGGAGAAGCTGTACAACGAACTTTCTGGGAAAGCTGGTACAGCGGTAGCACTTCATCCGACAACGGGAGAAACACTAGCGTTAGCGAGTTCTCCTGCGTATGACCCGAACGATTTCACCCTTGGATTCGATGAAGGTGAGTATGATGCGCTAGCTGCTAATAAAGATCAGCCGTTTTCAGCAAAGTTTAATAAAACGTATTCGCCAGGATCTACGATCAAACCGCTTACTGCTGCGATTGCTTTAAAAGACGGACTCGATCCTAATGAGGTTGAAGAAATTGATGGGTTGAAATGGGGAGCAGACTCTAGCTGGGGTAGTTATAAGGTTACGCGCGTAAAACCAGCAGATCCTCAAGTGACGCTTGAAGAAGCGTTCATGCATTCTGATAATATTTACTTTGCGAGAAAAGCGCTTGATCTAGGAGCGGAAAAGTTTCAGCAAGGTCTTGAATCATTTCTGATCGGAAAGGAAACCGACTTTCCGTTTCCAACTGCAGATTCTTCTGTGTCAAACAACGGTTTAGAAAATGACATCCTGTTAGCTGACTCAGGCTATGGACAGGGAGAACTATTGATTTCGCCATATCATCTTGCCATGACGTATACGACGTTTGCGAACGATGGGAAGATGGTGAAGCCTACGTTAATCATGGATCAGGGTGGTGAAGCAGTGGAAGTTGTTTCTTCTGAAATTGCTTCAGTCGTTGATGGTGCTCTTTCAGAAGTCGTTTCAAACCCTGAGGGAACTGCATATGAGCCTAAGGTAGAAGGAATCTCGATCGCAGGGAAAACTGGAACCGCTGAATTAAAAGGTGCAGGTGAAGAAACCGGTCAGGAAAACGGTTTGTTCGTAGCATATAATACGGACCAGAAAGACTTACTCATCGCGATGATGGTGGAGAACGCTTCGAGTCACGACGTCATCGGTAAAGTTAAGAGTGTATTCGCTCAAATGCAGCCGTAAAAACGAAAAAGCCACATCTTGATCCAAAAAAGATCGAGATGTGGCTTTCTTTTATTTAGATTCCTTCAACGGTACATTAGGATTTTTCTCCTGGAACCAGCGAAGCGCAAAGTCGTTTGTGAATAAGAGGACTGGACGCTGCTGCTGATCGTAAACGAGAAGGTTTCTCGAGTTGTCGACAAGGTTTTCTGGCTTATCGGCTTCAATCCATCGCGCGTGCTGATGAGGCATCGTGTCGAATTGAATGTCAGTGTTGTATTCACCCTTCATGCGGTGTTCGAAGATTTCAAACTGAAGTCTTCCGACAACGCCGATGACGATTTCATCCCAGTGCGCGGTTTTGTAAACCTGAATCGCACCTTCCTCTGAAAGCTGCTGTACGCCTTTGTAGAAGTGCTTTTGCTTCAACGCTTTTTGAGCTCGCACTTTGGCAAAATGCTCAGGTGGGAAGGTTGGTAGTGCACCGAACGAATAAACGTTTTTAGAGCCGACGAGCGTATCACCGATCTGATACGTTCCGGAATCATAGAGCCCGACGATATCTCCTGGATAGGCTTTATCGACATTGCCTCGAGACGATGCGAAGAAAAGCTGTCCTTGAGAAAGCTTCATACTCTTATTCGTTCTTTCAAGCCAAGCTTCCATTCCTCTTTCGAACGTGCCTGATACGATACGAAGGAATGCAACGCGATCGCGGTGGGCAGGGTTCATGTTTGCCTGGATTTTGAAGATAAAGCCAGAGAATGTTTCATCTTCAGGCTTCACTTCTCCTTCAGAGCTTTGTCTTGGTGCTGGAGGTGGAGCAAGGTCTAGAAAGTGGTTTAAGAATGTTGGCACTCCGAAGCTTGAAATCGCACTTCCGAAGAAGACAGGCGTTTGTTTTCCTGCCTGCAATGCTTCCTCACTGTACGTTGAACCTGCTTCATCAAGTAACATCACGTCTTCTTGAAGCTGATTCACAAGATCTTCGCCAGCCGTTTCTTTTAGGACAGGATCATCTAGATCAGAGATGTAGACAGCTTCTTTCTCCTTGTTATCGCCTTCTGTATCATAGAATTCAACCGCTTTTTTGTGGCGGTCGTATACGCCGTGGAAATCCTGCCCCATTCCAATCGGCCAGTTCATCGGATAAGATTCAATTCCAAGAACTTCTTCGATCTCTTCAAGTAGTTCTAGCGGTTCACGTCCTTGACGATCCATCTTATTCACGAACGTGAAGATCGGGATACCGTGCTCACTAACAACTTTGAATAGCTTTTTCGTTTGGGACTCGACCCCTTTAGCGGCATCGATGATCATAACGACACTATCAACAGCGAGAAGCGTTCGGTACGTATCTTCACTGAAATCTTCGTGACCAGGCGTATCGAGAATATTGATCGTATGTCCTTTATAGTTGAAGTTCATCACTGAAGACGTAACGGAAATTCCGCGTTGCTTTTCGATTTCCATCCAGTCAGATGTCGCAAACTTTGAGGACTTTCGTGATTTAACTGTACCAGTCGAACGAATTTGTCCACCAAGAAACAGAAGTTTCTCTGTTAGCGTCGTTTTACCAGCATCGGGGTGGGAAATGATCGCAAACGTTCTTCTTTTATTTATTTCTTCTTGTAATTGGTTGCTCATAAGGCGATTTATCCTTTCAAATATCACTTCTTATGTAATATAACATAATCCCATCTCTCTTCCTATTGTAGAGATGAAAGGATTCTGTCGATGCTTGTTGAAATAGAGTGGAGGGGGAGGGAATCGAATGAAAAATTTTGATGAGTTTTTAGACGAGTTTCTAGAAAGCTGGAGGCAATCATCCATCGATGGTGTGAAGTACAAGATCAGTGATAGCTATCAGGCTAGAGAAATCACGAGCCAATCAGAAATTTATGATTTTGGTTATACCGAATCTGTAAAAGGTTGGGAACAGGCTTTTACTGCATTTAAAAAGGATGGTACACAGTGGGACTTGAAAAAGGTATCGGTCACACCGCTAAGAAGAAATGAAATGCTTGCAGTTATTTGGGCTTCAATCTCTTCTGGTGGAAAACGTAGTGAAACGGGCAATTTGTTCTTCAATACGTTCCGAAAAGGTGTACAAGGAGAATGGAAGCTTGTAAGAAGTTACATTGAAGCAGGTGTTCCTCAAGAAAACATCACCAAAATCGAACGATTTAATTGGTAAAAAAGGGACCGCTCGGATAACATCGAGCGGTTTCTTTATAGGGAAGGGTCTTTTAGACTAGTTATCGATAGGTCAGAGAAGAGAACAACACCTTTTTACTTATTTCAATCGATCCGAGTTCGTTTAATTGACTTTACGGTGGGAATTAGAAAAAATAGTAGTGAAATGATCCAATTTAGATATAGAGGAGTGAAATGAGTTGAGTAAGATGACCTTATCAAAAACAGTTAAGCTAAATAACGGCGTTGAGATGCCGCAAGTTGGTCTAGGTGTATTTCAAGTAAAAGAAGAGGAACAGCTTATCGGTGCCGTTACTGCTGCGATCAAAAATGGATACAAAAGCATAGATACTGCTGCGATCTACGGAAACGAAGAGTGGGTAGGCAAAGCGGTCAAAGAAGCTGGTGTACCTAGAGAAGAACTCTTCATCACTTCTAAAGTATGGAATTCGGATCAAGGTTATAATGAAACGATCCAGGCTTTTGAAGCGTCGCTTGAAAGAATGGATCTCGAATACTTAGATCTATACCTTATCCACTGGCCAGTGGAAGGGAAGTTCGTCGACACATGGAAAGCGATGGAGCACCTTTATCATGAAGGGAAGATCAAAGCGATCGGTGTGAGTAACTTCCACATTCACCACCTTGAAACACTGTTTAAGGAAACGACCGTTAAACCGGTAGTTAACCAAATCGAGCTACATCCAAAGCTAAACCAGAAAGAAATCCGCGATTTCTGTGAGAAGCATGAGATTAAGGTGGAAGCATGGTCACCTCTTATGCAAGGTGAACTATTAGAGAATGAAGAGCTGAAAGACATCGCTGAAAAACACAACAAATCAACTGCTCAAGTCATCCTAAGATGGCACTTGCAGAACGATATCATCATCATTCCGAAGTCTACGAAAGAACATCGTATTAAGGAAAATGCTGATCTATTCGACTTCGAACTTTCAAATGAAGAGATGGATCGTATCAACGCGCTGAATGAAGACAAACGAGTTGGACCAGACCCGGACAACTTTGATTTTTAATGTAAGAACCGATAGGAAAATACTCCTATCGGTTTTTTAGTTCTGCTTCTAATGGATTAATTTTCCTCCATAGGAAAAATTGCTAATTTTGACATTGTAGTGTTTGCATAAGTCTTATATTATTAAACTATTTGAGGATAGTTTAAATTCGCCCTAGATTCATAGGAGGCATCATATTGGAGAAGTATAAAAAGAAATTTGCTAGTAAAATTAGAGATCAAATCAACGCGATAAAAAAGAAGAATGAGAGCGTTCCTGAGAAAGAAATCTATCAGCTTCTGCACACGATAAAGGGAACAGCTGGTACAGTCGGATACCAGCATGTGGGAGAACAGGCAGAGGCAGTCATCTCACAGTTTGATGAAGAGAGTGAGAAAACGTTCTCCAACGAGTATACGGTAAAAGTGCTTGAGGGTATCGTTGAGGGAATAGATGAGGGCAATGCTGCCGAGGCAACGTCTGATGAAGAAGAAGTGGTCATCCTCATCCATCCGAAACCAATGACGTTGATCGAAATGAAAAGTTACATAGAGAAACAAGGGTATATCGTCTTTGCTTCTTTGCAGCTTTCGAAAGCACGTACAGTGATCTATGATATGAATCCTGACTGTATCATTTTAGAGCATTCACTGATGGATCAGGATAAAGAGATCGCTGATGAAATTAGAGAAAAAGCAGAAGTGCAGTTTATCCCATTAGTCATTACGGATGAGAACAGTTCTGCAGTGAATCGGTTGAATAGCTACAAACTAGGTGCGAGCGACTATTTTGAATCGGACATATCCATGGACGAGTACTTTATTAGAATGAACGATAAAGTGAAGAAGCGCAGAATGGTCATGACCTCCGTATTAACAGATGAGTTGACGGGAGCTTATAATCGAAAGTTCCTAGAAAACCATCTGAATCATCTGCGTTCGGAAATGATTAGAACGAACGAAAATGTCAGCATCACCATTCTAGACATCGACCATTTTAAATCGATAAATGATCAATATGGTCATTTGATAGGAGATCAAGTGTTAAGGAAGCTCTCCCACTTTATTATGAATCGTAAGAAAAGAAGGGATACGCTGATTCGGTATGGCGGGGAAGAGTTTGTGGTTGTGCTTCCAGGAAGAAGTACTTCTGATGCGATCGACTTCATAAATGAACTTCTCACAGATTTTCAAAAAGAAGTGTTCGGCCCGCAAACGGAACAGTTTTCAGTTACATTTTCAGCTGGCATCGTGGAGCTCGATACAAGTTCAACCAACCGAGAACTATTGAATCTAGCTGATGAGGCGCTTTATCGAGCTAAGTCAAATGGTCGAAACCAAGTTGTGTTCTATGACAATGTTCCTTCCAATGAAAAGAATATCAAAACGATACAAATCGCCATTGTCGATGACGATGAAATACTAAGAACGATGCTTTCATCACACCTTATGGACCTTCAGATGGATGGAAATTATCACATCGAAGTGAAAGCCTATCGAGAAGGAGAGGCGTTCTTTGAAGATTCATGGCATCGAACGAGCGCGCCTTGTCTTGTATTACTCGATGGCATCATGCCTCGGATGGATGGTATAGAGGTATTGCATCGTCTTCGTCATGAGAGGGAACAAAGCCGCTACACCGTAATGATGTTGACCGGTAGAAAAACAGAGAGAGACATCGTTAGAGCGCTAGAACTTGGCGCTGATGATTATATTACGAAGCCTTTCAATATGCTTGAGCTAGAAGCTCGTATCCGTAGACTTATTGAGAAGGTCGTTTAATAGGACGGTCGATGATATGAACGCTGTATTTGTAGTATTTCAGCTTTTTGTTGTTCTGCTTGTGGTTTTAACACTGCTGTTTTGTTTTCTTCTTATAAGAAAATACCTCAGCAATCGCTTTGATGAGAAGAAAGCGTATTGGAAGAAGTATTATTTAGAAAGCATCATGGAGGCGCTTAAAGGAACGCGGGAGCTTGCACCGCCAGAATCGAAAGCGATGATGGAAGCGTTAGAGGACGTGCTGACAAGGTACTACTCCTTGATGAAAGGAAATACCTCCATGATGGCGGAGATCGAGATGATCGCTGAAAAGTATTTTTTAACACATTATAAAACTCAACTGAAAAGTAACAGTTGGAGTGTGCGGATGAACACGCTTTATCGCATAGAAAAGTTTCGCATGGCTGCGTTGAGTGATGAGTGCATAGCGATTTATGAAACCAAACATGTAACTGAAATGGAAGCCATTCAAGTACTGCGAGTTTTAGCAAACATACAGGATGATCGAGTCTATTCCATCCTTTTAAAAGAAACGAAAGAGTACTCAGGGTTTTATTATCTAGATATTTATTCACGACTTGAAAGACCTTTGTTTGAAGCGTTGATCATGTCGATCGATGAGTTTCCGCTATGGATTCAACAGACGTTGATCGAAGCAATGGGAGAAAGAAAAGAACATGATTACTTACCTTACATCGAACCGTTCTTAAGCTCTTCCAATACAGAATTCAGAATACGAGCGTTAAAAGCCATCTCTAAGATGGGATACATGACGAAGATCGATCTCATTATCCCATCGTTAACGTCTGAGAGCTGGCAAGAGAGAATGATGGCGGCAAAGGTTGCTAAGATGCAGCGTGATGACCGCTTCGTACATCTGCTGCTGCCCCTTCTCTCGGATCAGTTCTGGTGGGTAAGAACAGCAGCAGCCGAATCCCTTTCCTATCAATCAAATGGTAAGGCGTTATTAAGAGAGATCTCTAGTGAACATGAAGATCGTTTCGCTAGAGACATTGCCCTCGAGTGGCTTTTGAGGAAGGAGCATCTACGTGACCCTCGCTAACATCTTCACAACGTTATTAATTATTTTCACAAGCTTTGTAGCAGTCTATCTTGTGGGGATCATCTTGTTTTATTTCATACTGTTCATTATCTCTGCGATTCAGTTGAGAAAAGAACACAACATCGATCAGTTCGAGCAATACGAAGAGATCATCGACTCATCATTCTCGCCGCCCGTGTCGATTTTAGTGCCAGCATATAACGAAGAAACGGGCATCGTGCCAAGTGTACGGTCGTTACTCAGCATCAACTACCCGGAGTTTGAAGTTGTCGTCATAAACGATGGATCAAAGGATGGGACACTGCAGGCGGTAGTAGAAGCTTTTAGTATGGTAAAGGTTGAAAAAACGGTTCGTAAATTAGTGGACTCAAAAGACATCAAGCACGTTTATCAATCTACGTTATATGAGAATTTATTTCTAGTAGACAAAATGAACGGTGGGAAAGCAGATGCTCTTAACGCTGGAATGAATGTTGCCCACTATCCTTATTTCTGCTCACTCGATGGTGATTCGATCATTGAGAGAGATGCGTTTGCAAAGGTGATGAAACCGATCATCGATTCTAAGCAGCAGGTTATCGCTGTTGGAGGAAGTGTCCGAATCGCGAATGGATGTGAGATCGAGCGAGGTGAAGTGATGAAGGTCGCACTATCCAGAAGTCCACTCGTGGTCATGCAAGTAATCGAATATTTGCGAGCGTTCCTCATGGGAAGAATCGGCTTATCACGTCATAATCTCCTGCTGATCATCTCTGGCGCATTCGGTGTTTTTCATCGTGAAAGTGTCGTGAAGGTAAACGGTTATCGAACGAACACGGTTGGAGAAGATATGGATCTTGTTGTGAGATTACACCGCTTAGCAAAAGAAGAAGGTTCAGGCAAACGCATCGTCTATGTACCTGATCCTGTTTGCTGGACTGAAGCCCCTGAAAGCATGAAAATTCTCAGAAGACAGAGAAGCAGGTGGCACAGAGGACTTTTCGAAAGTCTTTGGTACAGCAAAAAAATGTTATTTAACCCTCGGTACGGGTTAGTCGGCACTATCTCGATGCCATATTTCTTTATCGTTGAATTTATTGGACCAGTCATTGAGCTCATCGGATATATTCTGATGATTCTCGCACCATTCATTAGTGGTTTCTACACACCGTTCGCATTCATGCTGTTTTTGTTAGCCGTCATCTATGGATCGCTTCTATCGATGAGTGCGGTACTGCTAGAGGAATGGAGTCTTCGCCGCTACCCTAAGGTAACCGACCTCGTGAGACTCTTTTTCTATTCTCTATCAGAAGCATTCTGGTTCAGACCGATGACAGTATTGTGGCGTGTAGAAGGAATCTTTCAACTATTTAAAGGAAACCAAGGCTGGGGAGAAATGAGTAGAAAAGGAGTTTCGAAGTAAGTGTTTACTCACAAGAAATTAACGTCATACGCAGGTGTTGTAGCAGGAATCCTAACGTTACTTGTGATCATCAGCATTCCGGTCATCATCTGGCACTCTCAAGGAGAACATCAACAAGACGTTTACATTATTGATAAAACAGTACCAGATAAATCGTATCGCGAACACCAGGGATTAACATGGCTGCTCAATTATGAGAAATGGGTGAAAGAAGATGGAGCATACGATGCTTCAAAAGACTACACTGGCTTCCATCCGGGCGAGGAGCGCGAATATGACATTTCCTCTTTCCCCGATACGTTAAAGGATTATGAATTGATCTATCTCGCCGACTCATACGGCGTTTATGAAGATGAATACTATGGTGGAACAACGAACGGCGACCGATCAGCCTCCCTTTATGGGGGAATGCAAGTGGATGAAGTGAATAAGATCGCTGAGGCAGTGCAAAAAGGATCGACTTTCATCGCTGAATTCAACGCATTCGGAAGTCCGACTGAACAGGCTGCGAGAGAGCGGCTCTACTCTGTTCTTAACCTGGAATGGTCAGGATGGATCGGACGATACTTTGAAGAGCTCGAAGTCGGAGGAGAGGTTCCTGCTTGGGCAGTGAAAAACTATGAGAAACAAACGGGAGAGAAATGGAAGTTTGAGGGTGATGGTTTACTTCTCGTAGATGAGGATGATCAGTTGATCGTCATCGAGGGTGAAGAGATCGGGGAGGATACCGTCACATTCTCATTCACAGAAAACGGAAAGGATCATGTGAGTGATCATCTTGTTCAGGAATCAAGTTCTTATCATTACTGGTTTGATATCGTCACGCCTGAAAACGATGAGGAGATATTAGCTACTTATTCTCTCGATGTTACGGAAAAAGTGGAAAAAACGTTATCGCAAAGTGGCGTTCCCGTAACGTTTCCTGCAGTGATCAACCATCAAGATACATATTATTTTGCTGGAGATTATGCTGATCGCTCATCTACATTTGACTTTTATCAGTACAAAGGGATCCCGTCGATCAATCGCTTACTCACTTTTGGAGACAACTCCTCAATCGATGCGTTTTACTGGAAAATGTATGTTCCGATGATGAAGTCTGTACTCGAAGAATTCGAAGAGAAAACAAGTGATAAGGAAGAAGTCCAGCATAAGAGCGAGGTGTATACCTCTGGTGGAGTCCGCGTAGCTGGTCAAGTAAGCGACGATCACATCCAACTCTATCGAGATGGAAAATGGGAAGACATGTTGATCAAAGGCGTGAATATGGGAATCGCAAAACCTGGCTATTTCCCGGGAGAAACGGCGATTACAAAGCGGGAATACAAGCGATGGTTCAGACAGATCTCTGACATGAATGCGAATGCGGTAAGGGTCTATACGATCCATCCTCCCGGGTTTTATGAAGCGCTTCTCGAGCATAACAAAGAAACTGAAGAGCCGCTCTATCTCTTCCACGGCGTTTGGGTTGAAGAAGAACCGATGCTTGAGTCTCAGAATGCATTCGCTGAGGAGAATCTCGAACTTCTAGACCGAGCGATCGAAGACACGATAGACATTATTCATGGAAATGCTCGCATCGAGAATCGGAAGGGGCATGCTGGTGGAATTTATTCTGCCGATGTCTCGCCTTATGTGATCGGTTGGATTCTTGGAGTCGAGTGGGATCCTGAAGTTGTCGTTTCTACGAACGAGAAAAACGCATCACTAGCGCAATATGATGGTGACTATGTTTCAACTTCGAACGCTAGTCCGTTTGAAATCTGGCTTGCGAACATGATGGAGAAGACGATGCGGTATGAAATGGAGAATTACCAGTGGCAGCGTCCGGTTAGTTTTACAAACTGGGTAACGACGGATCTTATCGAGCATCCTGCTGAGCCGCTTGAAAAAGAAGACCTTGTCTCGGTGAATCCAAATGCGATCGAGCTGAAGGAGACGTATCAAGCCGGTCAATTTGCTTCTTATCATATTTATCCTTATTATCCTGACTTCCTGAACTTTGAAGAGAAGTATGTGAACTACAAGGATCACAATGGCAAGAAAAACAATTATGCAGGTTATTTGAATGACTTGCGTGGTGAACATTCGATGCCTGTCCTCGTAGCGGAGTTCGGTGTGCCAGCTTCTAGGGGAATCACACATCGGAATGTGTACGGGATGGACCAAGGCGGACATTCTGAATCAGAGCAAGGAGAGATCGATGCGAAGTTGTTCGAATCGATCGTTGAAGAAGATTATGCAGGAGGGCTCATTTTCTCCTGGCAGGATGAATGGTTTAAACGAACGTGGAACACGATGGATTACGATAATCCGGACCGACGTCCATTCTGGTCAAATGATCAAACAAACGAGCAGCAGTTTGGTTTGCTTAGCTTTGATCCAGGTGAAACTCTTAAAGTAAAAGTTGATGGAGACGTGACTGACTGGGAAGACGCAGGTATCAAGCCGCTCGTAACATCAGATAACGGCAACTTTGAGAAATTGTATATGACAAGTGATGAGAAGTATATCTATTTTAGGCTAGATTATGAGAATATGACGCCAGAATTGCTAGAAGAAGAACATACAGCACTTCTTTTCAATACGATCGGTCAACAAGGGAGCACAGCCTTGTCAGATTCTCTTGCAGCAAGCGAGGGGATCGATTATGTATTGAATTTAAACGGAAAGACAAATTCACGTCTGCTTGTCCACAGCTACTATGATACGTTCTATTATCAATACGGCGAGTCGCTCGGATTAATCGATAAGAACGAGTATGCAAGTGATCCGAACAACGAAGTGTTCCACCCTCTGCGTCTTGCTTTGAATAAAGAACTCTACATTCCAACAGAGGATAAAGTCTATCCTTTTGAAGACTATGAAGCAGGTTTACTCACATACGGTAATGGTGATCCAGAGGACAAGAAGTATAACTCAGTGTCAGATTTCATCATGAAAGACAATCGTATTGAAATTCGACTGCCATGGGCTTTGTTCAACGTGAAGGATCCTAGTAAGAAAGAAATTTTTGGCGACATCTTTGAGAAAGGACTGAAGTCATCGAAGGTTTCAGAAGGGTTTGAAATCGGGGTCGTTACGTACGAAGGTGAAGTTGAAAATGAAGGTTTAAAGATACAAACAATCTCACAAACAGAACCGAAGCTTGATGACGAAACCCTTACCGTTTCAGAATTTGCTCAATTTGAATGGGACGAGTGGGATGAACCAACTTATCATGAACGATTAAAACAATCCTACTATATTATTCAAGAAGCTTTTGGCCGATATAAGAAGTAGAGAGATTCTACTTCTTTCTTTTTAGGCTAGTGAGTATAGAAAAAGGATGTGTAGTGAATATGAATGCGAGAATACTAGTAGCAGACGATGAAGAAATTTTGCGCATGTTGATCGTAGATACACTTGAAGACAATGACTATGAAATCGATGAAGCAGAGGATGGGGCTGAAGCGCTCGATCTCATCAATTCAAATCCTTATGACCTTGTGCTGCTCGATTACATGATGCCCGAGATGACAGGCTTAGAAGTTATCGAAACGATCAGAGCCAAAGGGAATCATGACGTAAAGATCATGATGTTAACAGCTAAGGCACAAAAGAAAGATGAAGACCTTGCGAAAGAAGCAGGAGCAAATTATTTTCTTTCAAAACCTTTTAGCCCTATCAATCTATTAGAAACAGTCGAGGCAATCTTAGATGAATAAACGCTGGAAGAATAGTCTTTCTCATCAGTTTGTAAGAATTATGGGAGGGTTTCTAGTCGTTATCGTACTTGTGACGATAGCGCTTGGGTTATACACACATCAAATCGAGAGAACGTATGAGAAGAAGATAAACGATCTCAGAAGTAAATATGAAGCTGCGATTGAGCTTGAAGATAGTTTGAACCAGATGTTTTTTGAAGCTAGAGGGTACTTAGGGTTTAGACTTGATTCCCCTTTCCTCGCATCTTATGAACAAGAAAAAGCTAAGATAGAAGAAAACATCTCGAACCTAGAACCAAAGTTAAGCACAGACGAAGAACGGCAAAAAATAAAGGATCTTGAAAATTATCTCGTTCGCTATAATCGGTTGTTTGAAGAAGCGCTAGATTTAGTGTCGGCTGATAATACAGAAGGACTTCAACGACTTTCTCGAGACATGGGTGGGAGTGACCTCGTATATACAGCCAAAGATTCAATCAGAGAACTCGTCAACTCAATCAGAACGGATATTAAAGAGACTGATGAAGAGCTCATCAACCGTCTTTCGACGATACAAGACCTTTTCATAGCGTTCGTTGTTTTCCTACTCTTGATCGCTACCGTGCTTGTCGGTGTGATGGCTCGAAAAGTTGGTCGTCCTCTACATGAACTGGCGATCGCCTCGAGTCAAGTTTCAGCCGGCGAGCGTGTTGAGGTGCCTCATGAAAAAAGGTTTGATGAATTAGGTGAACTAGCGAGAGCTTTCAACTCGATGGTGATGAGCATCCAAAGCAATGAAAGTAAACTGATCAGTACAAACGAAGCGCTTCTCAAGCAGCGTGAGGAATTAAAAGTTAACAAGGAAGAACTTGAGCAGAGCGTCAAGACGATGAATTATCAAACAAAAGTTCTTCAGCATCGCAATCAGTTGAACCGCGCATTAGCGTCAACCTTGAGTAAAACAGATCTTCTGCAAAGCATCATTTCGAACTTGATCGAAATTCTCAATGCTGATAGAGGATTGATCGTTCTCCTCAATCAAAATAAGGACTATGCATCGGTTGGCTTAAAAAACGAGATGGTACAACGCTGGATTCATCATATCGATGACGGGCCAGCATTAAAAGCCATCACACAAAAGAACTATCACATCGTTAGCAGACAAGCGACTGAGGGAGAAGCTGGTTACCATGCTCTCGAGCGTTCTCTTTCATATGATCTATACTTACCGATTATTTCTGAGGGTACGCCTGTTGCACTTATGTGTCTCACACGGATCGGAAACGTATTTACAGAAAAAGAAGTGAACGAAGTAGACGACTTATGCAGGCAGATCTCACTGTCTCTCGACAAGCTGCGTTTATATGAAACTACGGAAAATGAACGTAAAGTTACGATGGAAGTTTTGAATACGGTTAGAGAAGGCATTCAGTTAGTCGACCGAAAAGGTGACACGATTTCAGTGAATAACCAAATGTGTTCGATGTTGGACGCGTGTATCTCAGATGAAAACCGAAAAAAAGACTTCGATGTGTGGAGCAGCACGTTTTTAGGAAAAGTGGATGAAGGATATCGGGACGTGGTAAGAACATATATCAACCGTGTGATAAAAGGAATCAAACCGCAGGAAAGTGAACTCGTCTATCAAACAAACCATGAAGTTCCCCGATTTATTCGGATGTATTATGAGCACCTGCATAATGCGGATAAATTTATCGGTTCAATCTTTGTTCATCGAGATATTACGAGAGAATATGAAGTGGATGAGATGAAGAACGAGTTTGTTAGTACAGTGAGCCATGAACTCCGTACACCACTCTCAAGCGTGCTAGGGTTTACAGAGCTCATGATTTCAAAAGATCTAAAGCCTGAAAAGCAGAAGAGGTATTTGAAGACGATTCATAAAGAAGCGAGTCGTCTAACGGTTTTGATCAACGACTTTCTCGATATTCAGCGCATGGAATCAGGGAAACAAATGTATGAGAAGACGGCGATCAACCTAAAACCAATCGTTTCTGACGTGCTGGAGAGTTATATAGAAACGTACAAAACGCATCGTTTTAATATTGAGGATACGAGTGACCATCATGAGATATTAGGAGATACGGATAAAGTCACGCAATTGCTTAATAATTTGATTAGCAATGCTGTGAAATATTCTCCTGAAGGTGGTGAGATCACACTTCGTTTTGAAGAAAAGAACGGCATGATCCACCTGCACATAGAAGATGAAGGGCTAGGCATTCCAGATGAAGCGATGTCTCACTTGTTTGAGAAGTTTTATCGGGTGGATAACAGTGATCGACGTCAGATTGGTGGAACAGGCCTAGGCCTAGCGATTTCAAAAGAAATTGCCACAGCGCACGGAGGAGATCTGACTGTGACATCGAGCTTAGGACAAGGGAGTACATTTACTATTTCTTTGCCTATTCTAGGTAAAGAGATGGACACGCCTAAAGATGGTGGAGTTCTCATTGTAGAAGACGATGATAGTCTGGCGCTTTTATTGATGGAAGAACTAAAAGCGAGTGGGTTCGATGTATATCATTGCAGAAGCGGTGAATCTGCCATCCACATGATTGAAAAAATGACGCCGCGTGGCATCGTTCTCGACATTTTGTTAGATGGAGAACTGAGCGGTTGGGATGTTTTGAAGGTAGTAAAAGAAACGGAGCGGACGAAGGATGTTCCGATTGTCGTTTCAACGGTAACAGAAGACAAACAAAAAGGACTGGATCTCGGTGTGAAGGATTATCTCATCAAACCGTATCCGCCGCAAGACCTATCAAGGTCAGTCATCAAAGCGTTATCCTCAGAAGAGACGGGTGAAATCCTTATCCCAGAGGGTGCGATTGAACTTGGTAAGGACCAGGGAGAAAGGTGGAAGTAGAAATCTAAACGAACTTTCTTCAGGAAATAAGGGTGTGCCGATGAGCACATCCTTTTTTTTTGAAGTGGCACAATTATTCTTATTCCGACAAGAATAAAGGAATTTCAAGCTCGAAGAAGAAATCATATCATGTCTGACTTTAACTAAAAGGGGAGGCGTACGAATGAAACTTCTTATCCTAGGCGGTACGCGGTTCATCGGAAGGTATATTACTGAACGAGCATTAAAGAATGGACATGAAGTTACTCATTTCAACCGAGGAAATCACGCTTTTCCTGAAGTCGAAACATTGATTGGAGATCGAGACGGTGATCTGTCAGCTCTTAACGGACGATCGTTCGATGCGGTCATCGATACGAGCGGTTATTTTCCGAGAACCGTTTCCAATTCCACTGCACGATTAGCAGAAGTTGTCGATCATTATACATTTATATCGACGATTTCGGTGTATAAAGAGTTTGGCGAAAAGCCTTGTACCGAGGAGTCGCCTGTTCAAGTTATTTCTGAAGAAGAAGCAGAGAGAGTAACGGCTGAAGGTGCTGTTCCTGGGGAACATTATGGAGCGTTGAAGGCACTTGCCGAGAAAGAAGCGGAAAAGCACATGCCGGGGAGAGTGCTACATATACGGCCTGGTTTAGTTGTTGGACCGCACGATTATTCAGATCGCTTCAGCTATTGGGTGAAACGATTAGAAGAGGGTGGCGATGTGCTCGCGCCAGGAAGACCACAGCGTCCGATTCAATTCATCGATGTAAGAGACCTAGCAGATTGCATCGTAAAAATGACGGAAAAGAAGGTGACAAGCGTTTATAATGTCACGGGTCCAGAACGTCATCTGACGATGGGAGAGCTGCTTGATACCTGTATGCGCATAAGTGGAAGTAAAGCACTCCTTCACTGGTTAGATGAAGAGTTTTTGATCAGCCAAGGGGTTACACCATGGAGCGATCTGCCACTATGGTTACCGGAATCGAATAACGCAGCTGCTGACATCAGCGTTGATAGAGCGATTGCGAAGGGGCTAACGTACCGTCCGATCGAAGAGACCGTTAAAGACACGTTAGCGTGGCTGAAAACGAGAGACCCATCGCTCGATTGGAAAGCTGGCCTTGACCCTGAGAAAGAAAAGAAACTTTTGAATAAAACGGATCGAATGTATTCATAGTCTAAAGGAGAGTTTGAGATGGCTTATGAGTTAAAGACGAAAGAAAACGACAAAAGCGTTATCGAGTTTATTGAAAATGTTGAAAGCAAAAAGAAACGTGAAGATGCGTATCGATTGCTCGACATTTTTACTGAAGAAACAGGATACGACGCAAAGATGTGGGGAGAAAGCATCATAGGATTTGGCTCCTATCATTATAAATACAAAAGCGGTCATGAAGGAGATATGATGCTTGTTGGATTCTCGCCTCGTAAAGCGAAGATCAGTTTATATTTTGCAACAGGGGAACCGAAACGAGAAGAAATACTTGAACGCTTCGGAAAGCATACAACTGGGAAAGCATGTGTGTACATCAATAAAGTAGACGATATCGATGTTGATGTACTGAAAGAATTGATTCATGAGTCGATCACATTTCTACGTGAAACGTACCCAGAGCAGTAGAGCGGTGCAACTGTGAAACGAATCCATTATAGCTGGATCATCTTAGTCATTACCTTTTTCACAATCATTGTAGCAGGTATCATCCGTTCATCTTCAGGGGTTTTTATCATTCCGTTTGAAAATGAGTTCGGCTGGGATCGCTCGGTCATTTCGTTGGCATTTGGAATCAGCTTGTTTCTATATGGTTTTTCTGGTCCTTTCATGGCAGCTCTTATCGAGGTCGTCGGACTGAAGAAAATGATGGTGTTCGCCATGATGACGCTGCTCTCTGGTTTAGGGTTAACATACGTGATGCAGGAATCATGGCAGCTCATCTTAATTTGGGGCGTAATCATCGGTCTTGGATCAGGTCTATTTCTTACAGTTCTGAGTCCGTATGTGGCGAACCGATGGTTTGAGAAAAGAAGAGGACTAGCGATTGGAATCTTAACTGCAAGCACGGCAACGGGCCAGTTAATCCTTTTGCCACTTCTTGCGATCATCATCGATCACTATTCGTGGCGATGGGCGGTAGGACTCATCTTCCTTCTCAGTGTCGTGATGTTTGTCGTCGTTTTGTTATTTATGAAAAGTTCACCTCGGGATGTGGGTGTTCTTCCATATGGACTTGAGGAGGAGCGCGAAGAGAGTGAAGCGTTCGGGAATAAGAATCCGATTAAGATGGCGTTCGGTGCTCTTCTTGAAGCTGTAAAAGTTAAGGCTTTTTGGCTGCTTGCCGGAAGCTTCTTTATTTGTGGCCTCTCAACGAGTGGCTTGATCGGCACACATTTTATCTCTTACTGCATAAGTTTTGGAATTACTGTAGTGACGTCTGCAGCACTACTTTCTTTTATGGGAGTATTTGATTTGATCGGAACAACGCTATCAGGATGGTTGTCTGATCGGTTCGATAACAGGTGGCTATTATTCTGGTATTATTCGCTAAGAGGCGTCTCGCTGTTACTGTTGCCATACGCACTGACTGAGGGCTCAGTCACGTTACTCGTAATCTTCTCAGTTTTCTATGGATTGGACTGGATTGCAACAGTGCCACCGACGATCAACATATCGCGGCAAATCTTTGGTTTGGAGAAAAGCGGCATGATCTACGGCTGGATCTTCGCCTCTCATCAAGCAGGCGCTGCCGTTGCAGCATACGGAGGCGGACTCATCTATAAGGTTTTCTTTTCTTATACGTGGGCATTTCTTTACGCTGGAATGTTTTGTTTGCTTGCGAGTCTGTTTGTCATCCTGATTAAAAAAGATACGAATCTAGTAAAGGCATAAGCATAAAAAGGAGACGGGCATTCCCGTCTCCTTTTCTTTAACCTGTATTTTGCAGTAATTCCCTTATGCGGGAAAAAGCTTTTGTTTTCGCTACTGGTGGATGATTGATCAACGCGATCAGTTGAACAATTAACGTTGGAAAGAATGATTTTTTGTGGCAAATATATTTCGGTTCCCATGAGTCCGCGAACTTGGCTTTAAATTCTTGTAGTCCTTTAAAATTATAGCGGCTGTTTCCGTGACAAAAGGCAAGGCGCATCAGGCGCTCACACATCGGCGAATCTTTGTGATTTCCAACATTCGAGAGCGGGGCCATTCCGAGGCTGCACTTCTCAACGTTTTGTTCTTTTAACCATTTGAATATATGAATAAACAACACATCCATCGTTCCGTGTGGACTGTTTGCACCCTTCCTCATCAAATCGATACAGCTGTAACTAGAAGTCGCGATGGTGGCAAACGCGATGATCTGACCCTCAGGATTTTTCAGTAAAGCGATTGGAAAAGATAAAACGTAATCTTCGCTGAACGAGACGACAGAAAAGCCTTTCTCCTTCTGAGACCCAAGCCATGACTTCGAAACCTCTGCTACTTCTCGGAGAAGTCGACTGGAATAAGGAGGGTGCATGACGGAGAACGTGAATCCGTTCCGCTCAAATTTATTACACCTTGTTCGAAGCTTCGCCCACTGCTTCCCAGCAAACGTAAGGTTCTCGAGGTTTACGATCGCTTCCTCACCGATTTTCGTAAACCGGTACCCATGCTCATGGTAATGGTGCATGTAGCGTGGAGATGCCTGATAGAAGATCGGCGTTAATCCAAGCTCTCTGCTGTAGTCGCAAAATTCGTCGATGGCATCTTTTAGCAAAGACTCCTCACCGATCGGGTCACCTAATACCATCAATTTGCTTCCGGTTCGTCTGTATGCGATTAACACTTTACTTTCCTGAGCCCAGAAAATCTGTTTATCCTGTAATAAAATCAGGTGTGATAAGTGATGGCCGCCATATTCTCTTAGAAACGAGACAACCTTATCCATATCAACATCGAATTCATTATCAAACATGTACGCTCTTCCTCCTGCGTGTTTTGCATCTCTATAAAGATAACATATGTTGAGAATGAACGTTGCAGTAATTTTTGAACGGTTATGGAATTTTCTTTCTTTAGTAATTATGAAATCCGAACATACAAAAAAGGAACCTTCATCCTTATTAAAGGTTCCTTTCTCTTTTTAAAATGGATTTGTCGCCCATTGCAGAGACTGTTTAATAAACATACGAGGATGCAGTTTCAATTGACCAACCATATACTCAGCAAGGTCTTCAGGCTGCATATACTTTTCTTTATCATTTTTATCAGAATCGCCTCCAAAGGCAAGCTCCGTTGCGACAAGGCTTGGGTTTAAGGTGAAGACACGAATGTTGTTTCGTCTCACTTCCTGCATAAGTGCTTCCGTCATACCCTGGATCGCAAATTTGGATGCATTATAAGCACTCGAACCTGCCGTCCCTTTTAATCCACTACTCGATGAGATGTTGATGATGTCTCCAGCGTCCTTTTCAATCATCTGCGGCAGGACTGCTCGAGTAACGTGATATGTACCGTACACGTTTACTTCGATCGCACGCTTCCATTCTTCTGGTTCAAGTTCTAAAAATGAGCCGTACACACCGATCCCAGCATTGTTAATCAGGATGTCAGTGAAGCCTAATTCATCGTGTAATTTCTTTACCGCATATTCGACTTCCTCAAGGTTCGCGATATCAGCAGGTGCGACCACTGCTTTTACCCCGTAAGATGCAGCTTCTTTTGCTACTTCGTTAAGCTTACTTTCTGTACGAGCGATCAGTCCAAGGTTTACGCCCTCTTTTGCGAGTTCAAGTGCAGTCGAACGTCCGATACCACTTCCTGCACCAGTTACGATTGCCGTTTTTCCTTTGATCTGTTGTCCCATTTCATACACCATCCTCTCAATGTTTGCCTACCTTTAAGTGTAAAGTTAGAAACGGAGAGAAGCAAAGAAAAGGGTTTCATTAGATTGAAAACCATCATGATGTTTGAAGTCAGCTGTTAGCGGAAACAGTCAC
The DNA here is from genome assembly GCF_056159065.1 of Anaerobacillus sp. ABA4_114. NCBI lineage: Bacteria > Bacillati > Bacillota > Bacilli > Caryophanales > Bacillaceae > Anaerobacillus > Anaerobacillus sp. ABA4_114. Next base: position 3,348,004 of record NZ_JBSWUM010000001.1, on the reverse strand, counting down.
TATGTACACGGAAAAGAGAAAATATGGAAATGAAAAGAATTAAAATTGACCAAAGGAGTTTTTACATCATGCGTAACCATTTAAAACATTACATTAACGGTGAATGGGTCGAATCAACCGGTTCAGAAACACACGAGGTGATCAACCCTGCAACGGAAGAAGTGATCGGAAAGATCAGCTTAGGAACAAAGGAAGACCTTGATAAAGCGGTAGCTGCCGCACGAGCAGCATTTCCAACATTCTCTCAAACAAGTAGAGAAGAACGTGTTGAGATGTTAGAAAAAATAGCAGAAGAATATGCGAATCGAAAAGAAGAAATCATCGACGTGATTACAGAGGAACTTGGATCACCCCGTAAGATATCAGAGAACGTTCACTATAAGATGGGGTACAACCATTTTTCTGAAGCGGCGAAAGTGCTGAAAGACTTTTCTTTTAAAGAAGATCGAGGGGATCATACCGTATTGAAGGAATCAGTAGGCGTCAGTGGATTGATCACTCCGTGGAATTTCCCAACGAATCAAACGTCAACTAAAATCGCGAGTGCATTTGCTGCGGGAAGTCCAGTTGTATTAAAGCCTGCTGAAATAACACCATTTGCTGCGATTATTCTTACTGAGATCTTTGATAAAGTAGGTGTTCCTAAAGGGGCCTTCAACTTAGTGAACGGAACAGGTGAAACAATTGGTGATGGCATCAGTTCACATCCTGATATCGACTTTGTTTCATTTACAGGTTCCGCAGCAGTCGGAGAGAAAGTCATGAAGAACGCATCAGAAACAATCAAGAACGTTGCGCTTGAGCTTGGTGGCAAGTCTCCACTGATCGTGCTCGATGATGCAGACGTGAAGAAGGCAGCGAAAGTTGCGGTCAGTCACATCGCAACGAATACTGGACAAGTTTGCTCTGCCGCAACAAGAATTCTTATTCCTTCTTCGATGAAAGATGCTTTTGAAGAAGCGGTGGTCAATGCATTGCCGAAGTTCCCAGTCGGTGATCCACAAGGCGAGAACTACATCGGACCACTCGTATCAGGCAAGCAATGGGATACTGTTCAATCCTACATCCAAAAAGGGATCGACGAAGGTGCTAACTTAATCGCTGGAGGTACCGGGAAACCAGAAGGACTCGACAAAGGGTTTTATGCGAAACCTACTATCTTTACGGATGTGAAGAACGATATGGTCATCGCACAGGAAGAAATCTTTGGTCCTGTGATGTCAATCATCACTTATGAGACGCTTGATGAAGCAATCGAAATCGCGAACGAAACTGTATATGGTCTAGCAGGCTATGTCGTTGGTGAAGACAAAGAAACGCTTCGAAAAGTAGCTTCTAGCATCCGCGCTGGACGCATTACTGTCAATAAAGCTGAACTAGATCCTTCCGCACCGTTTGGCGGCTACAAGCAGTCTGGAATCGGCCGCGAGTGGGGCGATTATGGTATCGAAGAATATCTAGAGAAAAAAGCAATCTTAGGATACCCAGCTTAAGAAATTGTGAAATAGTTATGATCAGCTGCTGTTTGCAGCTGATCTTTTTTTGTGAGATGAAATGGACTAATTTACATACATAATACGTTAGTATCGCCAATAAACTAGTTCCGTCCAGTTTTGGAATGGAGGGAAACGATGAAAGCTGTTATTTGTGAAAATTATGGCGGTCCAAACGTTCTACAGATGAAAGAAATTGAGAAACCAGCTATTAAAGATAAGGACGTGTTGGTGAAAGTCTATTCAACAACTGTTTCTTCAGGCGATGCACGAATCCGTCGTGGAACGAGGGAGTCGTTACCATTCTGGCCAATTTCAAAAATGGCCATCGGATTTCATAAACCAAGGAAACCAATATTAGGGATGGACTTTGCGGGAGAAATCGTCGAGGTGGGAAATGAAGTGAAGCGGTTTAAGATCGGTGACCATGTCTTCGGATTTTGTGGACAGGGAACGTATGCTGAATATATTCGTTTATCTGAGGAAGGTCCGCTCACACACAAACCACCCAGCATGACCTTTGAAGAAGCTGCGTCTATTCCGTTTGGAGGATGTTCTGCGCTAGATTTTCTAAGGAAAGGGAAGATTACTAGCGGACAAAATGTTTTAATCTACGGTGCATCTGGTAGTTTAGGAACGTATGCTGTTCAGCTTGCAAAGTATTTTGGTGCAGACGTGACAGCGGTCTGCAGCTCTACGAACGTTGAGTTGGTGAAGTCTCTTGGTGCAGATGCAGTAATCGATTATACGAAAGAAGACTTTGTTGAGCGTGGAGAGAGGTATGATATCATCTTTGATACCGTAGGAAAAACAACTTTCTCACGGGTTAAGGACGCTCTTAAACAGAATGGTTTATATGTATTAGCTGTGTTTCACTATCGAGAAATCTTTCAGATGATCTGGACTTCAAAAATAGGCAGCAAGAAAGTGATCGGCGGGATAACGGACGAAAACGTGGATGATTTACGTTTTTTGAAGAAATTAATTGAAAAAGGGAAACTAAAAGTGGTCATCGATCGATGTTACCCAATCCATCAAATTGCTGAAGCACATGAATATGTAGAGCGGGGGCACAAGAAGGGAAATGTGGTCATGAAGTGGGAAGAACGGTCGTAGCGATGCTACGGCTTTTTTGCATACCGCTAATGGAGGAAAACAGCTCGTCATTATGGAAGTTAGTCACTATCTACAAAAATGGCAGGTGTTCAGAATGTCTAGTAAGGTAGAATTTCCGTTCCCATTTACGTCTGATCACTATGAATACACAAATAATTCCTCACCTCTCATTCCAGCGCGAACCCTGACAGTTTCGAGTAATTATGTAGAAGAAGTTCGGTTGAAACGAAAACTTCTTGAAGAAAGTCACGAGCGTTGCTATCGCTCCTTACCTATTTCGCTAGAGTCACAGTGGGAAACCCTGTTGCTCGTTTTCAGAGAATTAGCTACGTACGAACCTGAGCACTTTTCCTTGAAACGGAGAGGGAACACATACGTATTTACTAATCACTTGCTTCAAGAGGAAGAAACGTTTGTTTATCGAGATCACTCTTCAATAGACTTCGAGCCCCTAGATCTAGTAGGTCGCCACGTACAGGAGGATCTTATCGTGATGGGTGACAGGCATGATGGGTTGTTTTTAGAAGCAGGACAGCTATGCTTTCCTTCGAATTGGTCGTTAACGTTCGTGCTTGGAATGGAGTTTCAGGCGATCCATACGCCAGTTCCAGCGATAGCGGAATTCATAGAAAAAGTAGAACGGTTCATCACGAGGATACGTCCAAACACAGCATGGGAACGTAAGAATTGGTCCATTACCATTTCACATAAGCTCGATACGCCACTTGAAACGTATTCCGACTGGGGAAAGCTTCGATATCACGTAACGGAAGAAAATGCAGGTGAATTGGTGAATTTACGTGTCGAGGTACAGCGATTATTTCGATTACCAGTAACGAACGACATCTTGTTTTCGATTCATACGTACCTGCTTCCACTAAACGAATTAGTGGCGAACGATGAATGGCTGGAGAAGTTTTATACGAACGTAAAGACACTTCCCCAGGAACTCGCTGACTATAAAGGCATTTCTCTGTATAAGCCTGAGTTGTTGGGGTTCCTTGAGAAGGCTTTGAAAAGAAGGAAGATTGAACGATGAAGAAAGCGCTGAAAACGTATCGTCATGTGTTGATAATTACAGATCTTGTTCATAGGGAAAGAGCAAAGTGCAAGCAGCAGGAATTACAAAATGGAGATAGATTTGTTCAGCTTAAGGTAATCATTCAGCTTGGTGATGGGACAGTAGAAGCGTTGTTATCTGAACAACCTATAGGGAGCGCGCTCATCCTTTACGGGGAAGGAGCGCTAGAAACGGAGCGAGTGGCGGTTTCGTTGGGCTATGCAAGGAATGATATATACATAGAAACACATCAACAGATGAGGGCTTTTTGTTCGCAGTGTCATCACATTACGAGTCTAGTGAATGATGATAGATTTGTTTGTGAAAACTGTCATAACAAGCTTGAGCCTTCAGAGCATTATTCATCGTATCATAGAGCAAATCTCGCTTATCCTGTATTCACAGAATCAGACGATTAAAGGATGAAGAAAATGAAGGATCGGTATCAAGTAAAAGTGGAGAAAATCAAAGAAGTAACATCTCATATAAAAGCATTCACACTTTCTTCTGAAACAGCTGTGGATCCGTTTGGTGCTGGTGCTCACCTCACGCTGCATCTTCCCATGGGCGATCGTCAGTATTCTCTCATCAATAATCCTCTGGAAATGACAAATGACTATCAGATCGCTGTAAAAAAAGTAAGTGCTAACGGTGGTTCTCATTATCTTCATGAACACCTTGAAGTAGGTGATACCTTTCTAGTTTCAGGGCCTGACAATTACTTTCCTGTTCATCTAGAAGCACAGCACGTTATTTTTTTCGCTGCAGGAATCGGCATCACCCCTTTTCTTTCGATGATGCCTTACTTATCCACACTGGGGAAAACGTTTGAGCTTCACTATGCGGTGAAAAATGTTGAAAGGTGTCCATTTTATGAGGAACTTTCGAAGTACACTGAACAAGTTTTCTTTTACAGTGGTTCTCGTGAGGTAAAAAAGAAGCAGGTAAGAGAATCGTTAGAGTACAGGAAGGTTGGGACTCATGTATATGTGTGTGGTCCTGAAACCTTTATGGAAATGGTAGTGGATACGACGAGAGAGCTCTGTTATCCATCTCGCGTTGTACATGAAGAGCGATTTAGACCTGCAGCTAAGATTAGAAATCCTAAGCCGTTTCGCGTGACGGTTAATGGAGGAGATAAGATTCTTGTGAATGAAAATGAAAGTTTGTTAGAGAGGCTTCTAGACGAAGGCTATCACGTTTCTTATGCCTGTAGAATGGGGATATGTGGATCATGCGAAGTTACTGTATGTGGAGGGGAAGTCATCCACAGCGATACTTTTTTAACGGAGAAAGAAAAGGAGAATAAGATGCTTACGTGCGTCTCTAGAGGAGTGGGGGAGATCGCGATCCACGTTGTGGAAACGAATTCCATGTAAATTGTTTACATGTGAATTTATGTTCGGTATAATAATGATTGATTAATCAATCAATAAAAGTAGTTGAAAGAGGGGGATGTTATGGCCTTACCAAAATCGGAAGAAAAGCGTGCACGTATTTTAGAAGCTGCGATCCAAATGTTTTCTCAGAGCGGTTATTCGAAGGCAACGATAAAGGACATCGCAAAAGAAGCCGGGGTTAGTTTTGGAACCGTTTTTACATACTTTGAAAATAAAGACGAACTCTTTAAAGCGGCGGTGCTTGAACCGTTAGATGAGATCAAACGAGTGATGTTAGTATCACCAGAGCCAACAGAAGAACCGGTGGAGCAATTAAAAGAACTCATCTCCGCTCACTTTCAATTCTTCGCTCAGCAGGCGACGTATTCACGCATGATTCAGTACGTGATCGGACAGCCAGACCGTTTTCACGAGCTCTTCCTCGAATTGGACCGATTTTCTTTGGAGCTAAGAGATGCACTACGTCCTCTTATTTTGAAGGGGCAGGAAGTAGGCGAGCTCATCGAACTTCATCCAGATGATTGCGCGGATACGTATCTTGCTTTTTTAAACGGTGTTCGGTTGACGCGAATCGATAGCTACGAAGAAAGAAACCGGTGGGATATGTACATTCAACATGCACTCTTGCTATTTGGACCAAAACAGTAAGGAGGTGAACGGAATTGTCATTTAAGAATCTTCATTACAATATCAAAATTCGAATCGTCACCCAGTTTTTCACGACGTTTGCGACGATGATGGTCATGCCGTTCTTGACCGTATACTTTGCGCAAAAAGTAGGTCAAACTGTGACAGGATTTATGCTTGTAAGTCTTGTTTTCATCGGTGTAGCAGGTGGGATGATCGGGGGATACTTCTCCGATCGCATCGGTCGAAAACGACTGATGGTCGGTTCTGAACTTGGAACGGGTATCGCGTTTTTTATCATCGCATTTCTAAACTCTCCATGGCTTGATGCACCCTATTTGACGTATGCTGTGTTCATTTTTTCGATGTTCTTCGGCGGAATTCTCGGACCTGTATCACAAGCGATGGTACTCGATGTCACGAATTCAGATAATCGCCGCTATGTATTCACCCTCCTCTATTGGATCGGAAACATGTCCTCAGGTATCGCTGGTATAATCGGTGCGATCTTCTTCTATGACTATTTATTTCACCTGTTTCTTGTGATTGCGCTCGTTTCATTCCTCTCAGCTCTAATCACACAGCTCTTCATCACAGAATCCTACATCGTCGACTCATCTAAAGCAGAAACAACAGATAAAGGTTCGATCTTAAACAACTATAAAATCGTCTTCCGTGATCGTGTATTCATGATGTTTTTTATCGCTGGCATTCTCGTTCTTTCATTAGAAGAACAGCTGACAAATTTCCTTGCGATTCATTTTGCAGATGAAATAACCTCTCAATCTCTTATTTCCTTCAGAGAGTGGAATGTCGATGTAGACGGCGTCTTGATGCTTGGGATCTTACGCTCAGAAAATACGTTTCTAGTTGTGTTTGCGGCTGGGTTGATTACGTGGCTTGTAAAGAGATGGAGCAACAGGACGGTGCTTCTGGTCGGCCTCTCGATTTATTCGATCGGCTATGCGCTCTTCACGATGTTTCAACTGCCGTGGGTGTTGATCGCTGTCATGGTGGTCGTCACAATTGGCGAGCTCATGTACATCCCTGTTCGCCAGGCGATGTTAGGAGACTTAGCGCCAGATCATGCGAGGAGTTCTTATCTCGCTATTCATCAAATGGTATTCTACATCGCGATGCTGGTCGCAGCGGTCGATATCATAATCGGTGGGTTTGTGCCTCCTTGGATGATGGGGTTGAAGTACGTTCTTTTCGGCGGGGTAGGGATGCTGTTGTTTTTGAAGGTGGATAAAAGGATAGAGGAGAAGAGGGTAGCGATCAAGGATGAGAATGTACAACGGTTAAGTATATGATTGGAGTAGAATGCTAGTTTAGTAGGGGGGAAGGATGAGATTATGTCTAACTTTTTTATCGTAAACGTCGAAGCAGCAGTCTATCATGAAGGAAAGTATCTAATTATCAAAAGAAGTGAAAAGGAAGAACACGCTGGTGGTCTCTATTCCTTAGTCGGAGGAAAGGTTGATTTCGACGAAAGCTCGCTAAGTGTGTTAGAGGAGACGATTAAGAGAGAAGTGTTTGAAGAAATCGGAATTGAGCTTGGTAGTGATCTAGAGTATGTGCATAGCACTACGTTCAGAGCGGGTGAGGTTCAGGTGCTCGATGTTGTGTTTCTAAGCAGGAGCTTTGAGGGAAGTCCGTACATAAAAAGTGAAGATGAAATAGCAGAGATTACGTGGATGGCCTTTGATGAGGTGCAAGATTCCACAGAAATTCCGCCTTGGACGAAGAAAAGTGTTGAGATGTCGGAGAAGGTGCTAGAGAAATTAATGAATTGAGTAGAAAAGGTGCTGTCCGGAGTGGGACAGCACCTTTCTTTTGTTGGATTTGTGCTCGATATCAGCGGAAATCAAGTCCGTACATAAAAAGTGAAGATGAAATAGCAGAGATTACGTGGATGGCCTTTGATGAGGTGCAAGATTCCACAGAAATTCCGCCTTGGACGAAGAAAAGTGTTGAGATGTCGGAGAAGGTGCTAGAGAAATTAATGAATTGAGTAGAAAAGGTGCTGTCCGGAGTGGGACAGCACCTTTCTTTTGTTGGATTTGTGCTCGATATCAGCGGAAATCTGAATATATCGGCGAGAATTCAATTTTATCAGCGAAAAGAGAGGATTTATCGGCGAAATTCAGTATTTATCAGCGAACAGGGTCTGCTAGCAAAGAGAGCACTGCCTTTCCCTATAGCGAGTACACCCTAAATCCGCGAAATCCCCACGGATATCCGCGAAAAACAGAATATATCCGCGATTTTCCTATTTTATCCGCGAAACCCTTGTGGATATCCGCGAAACTTCAATTATATCCGCGAAATGCAAGCCACACTCCCAAGAACAAGTAAAACTTACCTCTTCACCCAATCGCTCAACGACACCATCTCAAATCCTTCATTCACATCGATCCTCAACGGAGAGATGAGCTCGATCGAATTCCCATCAGGGTCATTGAAATAGATCGCTGCGTGGGCTTGCGGGTTATTCGGAAGAACGAGGGGCTGTTCTTCAGGTGAGAAGCCGAATGCTTCTCGGACGCGTATGTTTTTACTTTCAAGCCAGGATTTTGCTGAGAAGATCTCTTCCGGATCGACGTGAAATGCAATGTGACGGATCGATGGGTGATATGGAGTGTTCACTTGTTCTGAATCCCACAGTCCAAGCCAGCTTTCACCTTTTACGATCCACAGAAAAGACACGCGTTCTCCTCTGTGTGCAACTTTCAACCCAAGCTTTTCATAAAAAGCGATCGATTCTTCGATATCACTGACAGGAAGATGAGCTTCGTATAATCCTTTTATCATCGAAATGCCTCCTTTTTTTACATCGTATCGTAGAAAGGAGGGCATGCCATCGTCATTCCTAATGAGACATCCGTAATACTTTAGACTGAGATCGTGCTACTTTTTATCAGCGTCATAAGATAGAAGGTCAAACGTATATGTCTTGGCGTCTTTGGATGTACTTTTCCGATTTTCAATCAGTTTGATGATGTCGTTGTTTAATTCGTTCCACTCCTCAAGAGTCAAAGAAGCGGTCACTTGTCGGAACGTTGCGCTTGAGTGATTCGGCGTTGGGTCGGCTTCTAGATCATCCCGTAACACTTCTACTCCTTGTTGGATGGAAGCCATGACTTGAGCGAGGAGGAACTCTTTGTTTTCTTGCGCGAAGGCTCCTTCCATGCTCATGTTTTCTCCGATCAAGTGTTTTGACGTGTAGTACTTCTCGATTAAGTTTCCAATCGTCTCTTCGCGCTCGACTTGCAATAATTCTAATTTCACTAATTTCTGTATCGGATAATAGAGTCTTGATGGTTTTTCGTTTTGTTCTTCAGCAAGTTCTTTTACGGTTTTGGGCGTACTCTCCACGCTTTTAATCAAGCGATTTAACTTGGGGTCGAAGAGAGCTTTGGCCACTTCCACACTATTGATCATGTTGATCACCTCACCAATCATATTAGCAAAAATCCCTTTACCGTTCAAAAAAATTTTAACGAGGTAAGACCTTGGTTTGAAAGGGTTTCTCGCTAATGAACTAATCTAGGGCTCTTTACAAGAATTCTCTCAACAATTAAATTATTTATATCGTTAAAATTTATTTTAATGGGAGGCGTTCTTTTCATGATCGGTTTACTGAAAAACCCCGCATTTTTGAAACTGTGGGTGGCGCAAGTTGTATCAGAACTCGGAGATGGCATCACGCATATCGTCGTGATCTTTCTTGTTTCAAAGCTCTCGGATAATCCGCTCGTTTTCAGTTTTATGTTGATGGCGAGATACATACCGAGTTTGTTATTTGGTGTTTTTGTTGGACCAATTATCGATCGCTATTCGAAAAAGGCAATTATGGTGCTCGCTGACCTTTATCGACTCATCATTCTGCTTCTCATGATCCCTGCACATGATTCTTTGGCAGGACTTTTGGTTTTAATATTTTTACAAGGAATTGGGACTGTATTCTTCGAGCCGGCGAAGACAGCGACCATTCCTCAAATTATTGAGAAGAAGAAAATGCCTGAGGCGGTTGGGTTATCACAGTCCACATTTATGACGATGAACATCATTGCCCCGTCTATTGGAGGAGCGCTTCTTCTAGTAAACGATGTGTCGTTAATCTTCATCCTGGATGCGTCGACTTTTCTCATTTCAGCTTTTCTTATCGGCTTGATTGTGGTGAAGCGGGAGAAGTCAGAGGAATCAGGTTCAGAAAAGGATTACCTCACTTCATTGAAAGAGGGATTAGGTTCGATGAAGGAGGATGCGTTCTTAAAAGGGTACACATGGTTATTGATCGTGTCAGCTTTTGTGATGAGTGTCGTCGGAGCCAACATGTATCACATCATCTTGAATGTATTTGAAATAAAAGAGTTTCAATTTGGATTGTTGGAATCGACGGAAGGCGTATTCGGGGTGTTAGGTGCGTTGTTCATTCCATACGTCATGAAAAAAGTGAAATCGAACTAGCTGATCTTAGTAACGATTGGGTTATCTGGTGCACTGTGTGTGCTGATCCTGACTGTAAACTGGTTGCAAGAAGCTTATCCAATCATTCCGATCTTTATCTGGATGAGCATGCTTGGGCTTTCGAACCCGTTTATCAACGTGCCATTAAATAGCATGTTCATCCAATCAGTCGATGAAACGATTCTTGGGAGGGTGAGTGGCATCATCAGTGCGGTTTTACATGCAAGTTTCCTTGGAGGGCTACTGATCGGAGGATGGGTTGGATCTTTTTGGGGAGGTATTCCGACCGTCGTCGCTGGTGGCGTTTTACTTGTCATCGTCAGCGTGGTCTTCCCATTCACAAAGCATTATGGAGGCTTAGAAAAGGTAACGAGCCAAGAACGGCTCAGCGCATAAGTGCGCCCATTATAGTAAGATAAAAGTAGAAGGTGTGAAACGGAGGTGAACGGTTTGTACAAAGTGGTGATCGTCGATCGTGATAAACAGGAGCTTGCTGGACTCGAGTGGTTGATTTCCAAATATTCGTTTCCGATATCTGATGTGATGCTTGTTGATCAACTTTCGGATATGTTCGGAACGCTCGAGAACAATTTACCGCATATACTCTGTCTAGAGCTCGATCTGATACCTGACGAGAAGTGGTCGATGGTGAAAAAGTTCATCGATCGGTATGTGGGAGAAGTTGTTGCGGTTACAGCAGAACCGACGTTTGAAAAGGCAACGCAAGCGATCGAGATAGGCGCGATCGACCTCTGGGTCAAGCCGTTATCACCATCGAGGGTGAAGAATTCGCTTCAACTAGCGTTTAGAAAGCTATCGCATAGAACGGGGAAAGAAGAGGATTCGAAGCAGTCGGTATGGTATGAATCTCTCTTCATCGACGAGCATATCCCTTATCATCATCCTGTCTATTTGCTGAAAACGGAGTCGTCAAGGGACTTAAGCGATTTACGCTCGTTCATCGACCAGTTTGACTTTTATCATGAGCCTCTCGTCTTTTCTACAAGTGATCGCGTTGTGCTAATTTTTGAGGAGCAACTGCCAGATGCGATCGCACAGGCACAGCGTTTCCTTGAGGAATGGGAGCGGGCGACAGGAAAGCCGCTCGTGATTGCGGTCGACCGCGGTGATGGCGAAGAGTCCCTTCATGGTATGTACAAGAAGCTCCGCAAAGTGATGGAGACCACTTTTTTTACAGGCTATCAGCAGGTGCTGACTTCAAGTGCTCACACTGAGTGGCGCGATATGGATCCATTTTTAACGCTAGTTGAGCAGCGGGATTGGGTGTATATGCTGGATGAAGGGCGTTCGAGCGACATTAAAAAGTGGCTGTATGAACAGTTTTATCATATTGAACGTCCCTACCCAGACCCTGGTTTACTCAGAACGAGATTAACGAGTGTTCTCGCACAAGTTCGTCGTTTTATGATCCGAAAAGGGATCAAGGAAAAAGAAGAAGCGTATAAAAAGGTTTTCGACACGATTCTATACAGTCCCGTGCTTTACAGAATCGTTCAAGATTTCATTCTCTTCATTAATGATCTGCTTCAAGCCATAGATGAAGGGAAGCACGCGAAGATGAATGTTGTTGAAGAAGCGATCGCGTATATAGAAGAGCACTTTTATGACCCCGCGCTCTCCCTAAAAGAAGTTGCTTCACACGTGAATCGCAATCCTTCGTATTTGAGTCATACGTTATCTACAAAATACGGTCAGGCGTTTCGAGAAATCGTGAACGGCATTCGGATTCAAAAAGCAAAAGAGATGCTAACGGGAACAAAAGAAACGATCCAAGCGATCGCACACGAAACAGGATTTACGAACGCGAATTACTTTAGCAGAGTATTTAAAGAAGAATCAGGTGAAACGCCTGGTGAGTATCGAAAGCGTCATTAAGGCTGCGCACTTTGCGCAGTCTTTTTTGGTTTTTAACTAATATTTTTATAAAAACTAAAATAAATGCTATTAAGTGACGGTATTTTACATAATTGAATTATCACAATGTGAAGTGATTTCTATTATTCAAAAGAGCATCATCTATTTTCTGAACTTTTTGAATGCTAGCATAAAAGTATCAAAGAAGGTTAGAGGAGTGAAGATGATGTCAGAAACGAAAACAGGTAAAGTTGAACAATATAGAGGAACGACGTTGAATACGAAAGGATGGATTCAGGAAGCTGCGCTAAGGATGCTGAACAATAACCTCCATCCAGATGTGGCGGAAAATCCTGATGAGCTCGTTGTGTACGGTGGGATTGGAAAAGCGGCACGTAACTGGGAATGTTACGAAGCGATCGTCGATTCACTTAAGAAACTTGAAGAAGATGAAACGTTACTGATTCAATCCGGAAAGCCTGTGGCCGTTTTTAAATCGCACAAAGACGCGCCGAAAGTATTGATTGCGAACTCGAACCTCGTGCCTGCGTGGGCAAACTGGGAGCATTTCCAGGAGCTCGATCGAAAAGGACTCATGATGTATGGTCAAATGACAGCAGGAAGCTGGATTTATATCGGAAGTCAGGGAATCGTGCAAGGAACCTATGAAACGTTTGGTGAGCTTGCGAAGCAGCATTATGACGGTAGCTTAAAAGGAACGATTACGTTAACTGCTGGCCTTGGGGGTATGGGTGGAGCTCAGCCACTCGCTGTCACGTTAAACGGTGGTGTTTGTATCGCGATCGAAATCGATCAGCATCGCATTCAGCGTCGACTTGATACGAAGTACCTCGATACATCTACAGAAAGTCTTGATGAGACGATCAAGCTTGCAGAAGATGCGAAGCAGAAAGGTGAGGCGTTATCGATCGGTCTACTAGGGAATGCAGCAGAGTTGCTGCCAGAGATGATCAAGCGAGGATTTATTCCAGATGTCTTGACAGACCAAACGTCTTCACATGATCCATTGAATGGGTATGTTCCTGTTTCCATGAGTTTGAAAGAAGCTGATGAGCTTCGAAAGAGTAATGCCGAACAGTATACAACGCTTTCAAAGAAAAGCATTGCGACACACGTTCAGGCAATGCTCGATATGCAGAAGAAAGGTGCCGTGACGTTTGATTACGGAAATAACATTCGCCAGGTTGCAAAGGACGAAGGAATCGAGAACGCGTTTGATTTTCCTGGGTTTGTTCCAGCGTATATTCGACCTCAGTTCTGTGAAGGAAAGGGGCCTTTCCGCTGGGTAGCACTATCCGGTGACCCTGAAGATATTTACAAAACGGATGAAGTGATTTTAAAAGAGTTCAGTGACAATGAGCACCTTTGCAATTGGATCAAGATGGCGAGAAAGAAAATCAGCTTCCAGGGGCTTCCATCTCGTATTTGCTGGCTTGGTTACGGCGAGCGCGCTCGTTTCGGAAAGATTATCAACGATATGGTTGCAAGCGGAGAGCTTAGCGCACCAATCGTAATCGGTCGTGATCACCTGGATTCAGGATCAGTCGCTTCACCAAACCGTGAAACAGAATCGATGAAAGACGGCAGTGATGCGGTTGCAGATTGGCCGATCTTGAACGCGATGATCAATAGTGTTGGAGGCGCAAGCTGGGTGAGCGTCCATCATGGTGGCGGCGTAGGAATGGGGTATTCCTTACATGCTGGTATGGTCATCGTAGCGGATGGAACGAAAGATGCGGAGGCACGTCTTGAGCGTGTGCTTACAACAGATCCTGGTATGGGTGTCGCACGTCATGTCGATGCAGGTTATGAACTTGCTGAAAAGACTGCGAAAGACAAAAACATTAACATTCCGATGATGAATAAGCAGTAGGAGGGAGAGACGTATGAAATTACTAATCACACATGCAGCACAGCTTATCACAATGGCTGGACATACAGAGAAACCAGCTGTTAAAGAAGCGATGTCGAAGCTTGACATCATTGAAAATGGTGCCGTTTATATGGAAGACGGCAAGATTGTAGAAGTAGGGACGACGGAGGCTCTTCTCGAGAAGTACGGGAAGTCTGTGAAGAACGATGAACACATCGATGCAACAGGGAAGGTCGTTACCCCTGGTTTGATCGATCCTCATACGCACCTTGTTCATGCAGGAACGAGAGAGAACGAATATGCGATGAGATTAGAAGGAAAAGCCTACATGGACATCATGGAAGCGGGCGGCGGCATCCATGCAACAACACGCGCAACTCAAGCAGCGAGTCATGAGGAGCTTTACGAACAATCGAAAAAACGCCTCGATCAATTTTTGCTTCATGGCGTAACGACAGTCGAAGCGAAGAGCGGCTATGGGTTAACGCTCGAGCATGAAATGAAGCAGCTAGAAGTCGCGGATCAGCTTGGAAAAGATCATCCGGTCGATCTTGTGTCGACATTTATGGGTGCTCATGCGATTCCGATGGATGAAAAAGAAAATCCTGACGTGTTCGTTGATCGCGTGATTAATGAAATGATTCCAGAAGTTGCAAAGCGTAACCTAGCAACGTTCAACGATGTGTTCTGTGAGCGCGGCGTGTTTACACCAGAGCAGTCGAGACGAATTTTACAGGCGGGGAAAGAGTATGGATTGATTCCTAAGATTCATGCTGATGAAATCGAGCCATACGCTGGAGCAGAACTCGCTGCATCTGTTGGTGCGATTTCTGCGGATCACCTGCTTCGTGCATCTGATCAAGGTATTAAGGATATGGCGGAAACAGGGGTCGTTGGAGTACTTCTTCCTGGAACAGCTTTCTTCCTTATGGCTGAATTTGCGGAAGCACGGAAGATGATCGATGCGGGAGTAGCTGTAGCACTTTCAACAGATGCGAATCCAGGGTCTTCTCCAACAATTTCCCTTCCGTTCATCATGAACCTTGGCTGTTTAAACATGGGGATGACGCCTGAAGAAGTATTAACGGCTACCACTGTTAACGCCGCACATGCGATTGGCTGTGCGGATCAGACAGGAAGTCTTGAATCTGGAAAGAAAGCAGATGTCACGATTTTTAACGTACCGAACTATCTTTTCCTTTCGTATCAGTATGGAATGAACCACGTCGATACAGTAGTAAAAGCAGGTGTTCCACGCGTAGTTGGAGGGCAGCTCGTATGAGTTATCCATACCCATTGTTAGATCGCCCCAGTAGAATTTGGTCGAAGCAAACCGATAAGACGAGTGACCTAAAGGTGCATGAGTGGATCGAAGCGATTGGGGAGTCACCGCCAAACTGGGAGGATGTCGATGTTACGATTCTTGGCATTCCACTTTCCAAATCATCGATTTCCACTTCTGCTGCGAGTGAAAATCCAGATGCGATGCGCGGGATGTGGAAGTCATTCGGTACGTATAACCTTGATGAAGACGTTGACCTCGCTTCACTTAAAGCAGTCGATTTAGGTGATGTGAAACAACACATTACAGATATTGCACAAACGCATCAAAACATTGAGGAGGCGATGATGGCGATGAAACGCCATCATCCTCATACGATGCAAGTCACGATGGGTGGGGATCATTCGATCACAGCCATGCTTGTAAAAGGGTTAAAGAGAGCGAATCCGAATGAGACGATCGGGATCTTGCAGTTCGATACGCACTTTGACTTACGAGACCTTACAGACATCGGTCCAGCAAACGGAACGCCGATTCGAAACTTGCTCGAAAGTGGAACGATCGAAGGAAAGCATGTTCATAATATCGGACTTCACGGCTTTTTCAATGCGAGGGAGCTGAAGGACTATGCGGATGAACATGGTGTCCATTACACGACGATGAAGCAGGCGCGAAAGAGGGGGATCACCTCTGTTGTTCAGGAAGCACTTGCTGAGCTGAACAAAACAGTTGATACGATCTATTTAACAGTCGATATGGACGTTCTCGATATCACCCACAATCCTGCGGCACCTGCTGCGACGCCTGGCGGAATGTTTACGAATGAACTGTTCGATGCGGTACAACTCGCTGGTGAGCATCCGAAGGTAAAAGCGATGGATATCGTTTGCCTCGATCCGAGGAAAGACGTTGGTGACATGGCGGTAAAAAGTGCGGTTCATGTAATGCTGTCGTTTTTGACTGGTTATTGCAGCAGATAAGAGGGGCAACCCTCTACCTATAACTATCAGAACATTCAATCAATTGGAGGAATGACATGGAAACAGTGAAACAAGAGGTTCATGTTCAGCCCGCTAGACCCTCATTTTCTCAGCTGCTGAAATTTTTCGGCTTTAGTTTGATCGGAATCTTTACTTTTTTCGTCCCGATTACAATCGGAGGAAAGTCATCGATCCCACTCGATCACATCGTAACGTATATCACGACGACGTTCACTTCAGTTGTTCCTTATTACGCACTCCTTGTCATTGTGATCGGAGCGATCTATCCGTTTATCAATAAGACGTGGAATAAAGACGCAGTCAACATAGGACTATCCCTTTTTAAAGTATTAGGTGTCCTCGTTGCACTCATGCTGATGTTTGAATTCGGGCCGGCGTGGTTATTCAGCCCAGGGATGGGACCGTTTTTATTCGAGAAACTCGTGATTCCAGTAGGACTACTCGTTCCGATCGGGTCGGTTTTTCTTGCGTTGCTCGTTGGGTATGGTCTATTAGAGTTTATCGGCGTCATCCTTCAACCTGTCATGAGACCGATTTGGAAAACGCCTGGTCGTTCTGCGATCGATGCGGTCGCATCGTTCGTAGGCAGTTATTCGATCGGGTTGCTGATTACGAACCGTGTGTTTAAAGAAGGAAAGTACACGATTAAGGAAGCGACGATCATCGCAACAGGGTTCTCGACCGTATCTGCGACATTTATGATCGTTGTCGCAAAAACGCTCGGACTGATGGAAGTGTGGAACATCTATTTCTGGCTCACGCTCTTTACGACGTTTCTTGTAACCGCTATCACGGTTCGGATTTGGCCATTGAATAAAATGAGTGAAGCGTACTATGACGGGGAAGGAAGTCCAGAAGAAGTTATTAAAGAAAACCGCGTGAAGGCAGCATGGAGTCAAGCGATGGCTGCAGCAGAAAAGTCTCCATCACTTGGAAAAAACGTATGGATGAACTTGAAGGATGGCTTCATTATGACGGCTGCTATTCTACCTTCCATCTTGTCTGTAGGCTTGCTTGGTCTTGTGCTTGCTGAATTCACCCCGGTGTTCGACATTCTAGGGTATATTTTCTATCCGTTCACGTGGATCATGCAAGTTCCTGAGCCGCTTCTCGCAGCTAAAGCTTCCGCGATGGAAATCGCAGAAATGTTTTTGCCAGCACTTCTCGTAGTGGATGCTCCATTGATTACGAAGTTCGTGATCGGAACGGTCTCCGTTTCTGCGATTCTGTTTTTCTCAGCGCTCATTCCTTGTATCCTGTCAACGAATATTCCAGTGAGTATTCCAAAACTGCTCGTGATCTGGGTAGAGCGGACGATTTTGACGATTATCATTGTAACGCCACTTGCTTATTTGTTTTTATAAACCATTCAAAGGTCCGATCTCTTTATGAGACCGGACTTTTTAATTTATTATGCATTTTTCATATCAAAAGGGGGAGCGTTCCTAAATCTACTAATATCCTTTTTAAGTAAGAATTGGATGAAAAACCCTTTCTGAATCTGTTATCTCATTTCCATTTCCGGGTAATGACAAGTTGAGAGAAAATAGGATAGAGATAGAGAGGGATATCATGAGTTCGGAGAAGTTAATCGATTACAAGATTTTTGTTCCATCTGTACTGATCATGATTGCGATCAGTATACCTTTTGCTATGTATGAAGCAGAGTCTTTAAGCTTACTTAATTCAATCTTTGATACCATAGTGGATGTGTTTAGCTGGGGGTATCTATGGTACGGCATCATTCTAGTCGTAGCAGGATTGTACTTCGCTTTTTCAAAATACGGCCAAGTCGTACTAGGAGACCCTACAGAAAAACCTCGCTTCACGCTTTTTGAATACGCTTCAATTTTAATCGCAATGGGCGTTGGTTCAACGATTATGAGGACCGGGATGCTTCAGTGGACATCAGTCGCGAACGATCCACCAGCAGGAGTGAGTGCTGGATCAGCTGAAGCCCTTTTATGGGGGAACGCATATAGCATGTTTCTATGGGGGTTCCAAGTATTTGCTATTTTCGTTATGAGTGCTCCTGCAATGGGGTACATTCTACATGTAAAAAAGCGGCCTTTGATGAGGATTTCTGAAGCATGCCGCGTTTTATTTGGAGATAAGTTCACAGATGGATGGGGAGGAAGAGCCCTCGATATCCTTTTCCTTATTAGTATACTTGCCGGTGCATCTGTGACTTTGGGTCTTGGAGCGCCAATCATCACGCATAATCTATCGAACTTACTCAATACGGAAGTGACGTTCGGGATGACGATTCTCGTGACGATCGTATGGGTGTTCTTATTCTCACTCAGCGCTTATTTAGGAATTGAAAAAGGAATCAAACGCCTCAGCACGATGAACATGTATCTCGCAGGAATATTTGCTGTATTTGTTTTGATCGCGGGTCCCGGGGTCTTCATATTAAACTATTTTTCTGATAGCGTCGCGTTTTTATTAACAAATTATCTTAACCTTTCACTAAACACTGAGTCAGTTTACGAAGGCAAAGCTTCTCACATCCAAAGCAACACGGTGTTCTGGTTCGCTTACAGTGCAACATGGGCGATGTTACATAGTGTGTTCGCTGCAAAGATTTCGAGAGGAAGAACGATCAAAGAAATGATTCTTACGTATCTCCTGGCACCAACAATGATTTCTTGGATTGCTACAGGTGTATTGGGTGGACTTGGCGTTCAGCGATACCTTGAAGGAGACCTTTCAATATTAAAACTCGTTCAAGAGGATGAACGGATGGCTGCCATTCCAGAAATTCTCCAAACGCTTCCGCTAGGAGAAGTATCGATTATGATCTTTATGGTTGTTGCACTTATCTTTTTAACAACAACGCTCGATTCAACAACTTACACGGTTGCAGCATATACGAGTACGAGAGATATGAGTAAGTATGAACCTCCGAAAATGTTACGGATCATTATCGCAATGATCATTACCGCATTTGCACTCATCCTCATGCGCATCGGTGGATTACCCCCACTCTCCGTTGTCTCAGGATTGATGGGGCTACCGATCATCGTCATTCAGTTCATTCTTATTTATGCAGCGAAAAAAATGATGGATAACGATTTAGCCTGGAGTAGGAATACGAGAAAATCTAATTAGAGCAGCAATTAAGCACCTATTCAACTTGAATAGGGTGCTTTTTTTATGTTCTCCTGTAAAAATTGGAAACTTTTTGAATGCTGAAACGTCCTACATAGTAAGAATGGTATGTTGGAAAAACAGTTTAAGGAGGACGATCAGATTGGGGAGGAAAGAGGCGCTGCTGTTATTAATGTGGATCATCATTGGAATGAGCATAGGGTATTTTGTTTTTATTCCAATAGTAGAGGATACGGTGATCGGATTAGTGATCGGTCTTTCGATCGGTGTGACGAGCGGAGTGTCATTTTCACTATCTAGTAGACCTAAGTCATAGTCTAACAGCTTTATAACCCATTCACTTATTTATTGACCATGTTCATTACCTTCTTTTTACTAAGCAGTATTGATAAGGAAACCTACTTTTCTCTCAGCATCCTGTGTGTTTAGATTAAAGGAGCAGGAGTACTTTTCGTTGGTTTCATTGTAGTTATTGGAGCGGCACAAGTTTACCGTTTACTAAAAGGAAAAAAGGTGCGTTACCCATGGGGGAACGCACCTTTTCGAGAGTTTTATTTTTTATTGACCGAAGCGTCGTAAATAGAGTCGACAGCGTTTTGTAGTGCTGCGTTAAACTCATCATCAGTTTGGTTTGCGTTTAGATCACCAGCTAATGCTCTAGAAAAGCTTGCGATCAATCCGTCGTTTTCTTTTAGCTTCTCATTTGCTTCATCGCGAGAGTAACCGCCAGATAGTGCAACGACACGAACGACGCGAGGGTGGTCGATCAATTCTTTGTACGCCTTCGCTTTCGTTGGAATCGTCAGCTTGAGCATCACGTTTTCGTTTTCAGATAAGTTGTTCAAGTGCTTTAGAATTTCATCACGTAGAATTTCTTCGGATTTTTCCTTGTCGTTACTGTGAATGTTCACTTCTGGTTCGATAATTGGAACAAGGTCCGCGTTGATGATCTGTTTACCGACTTCAAACTGCTGGTCGACAACAGCTTTAATACCGCTCGTATTTGGCTCATGAATAACGGAGCGCATCTTCGTACCAAAAATCTTTCGTTCATTTGCTCGTCTAAGCGTCTCGTCTAAATCATGGATTGGCTTCATAAGCTGAACGCCATTTTCTTGTTCAGCGAGACCTTTGTCTACTTTTAGGAAAGGAGCGATGCCTTTGTCTGCAAGATAGTCTGCGGTGTACTTTCCTTCAATTTCACGATCCATCGTTTGTTCAAACAGGATTGCTCCAATGATTTTGTCACCATTAAACGCTGGGGAGGTAATGATTCTAGTACGCATTTGGTGCACACGATCAAACATTTCGTCTTCGTTAGAATAAGCATCTTCTGGAACACCATATGCTGCTAGTGCCTTTGGGGTACTTCCGCCACTCTGGTCGAGCGCAGCGATAAATCCATTTCCGTTTTTGATCTTATCGAATTGACTGTTGTTCATGTTTTCCACTCCTTCAGGTTCTAGTATTCAATACATCCACTATTGCGGGTTTTCCTACTACCATCATACTTAAGACAAACCTATTTTTCAAAAGGAAAGGGTAGTGAAATTTAGTTGCAGCAGAGCTAGTAATCTTTTCATTCGAAAAGAGCCTGGGAACCCAGGCTCTCTCTTTACATCGCTGCTTTCTTCTTTTCCTCTTGATCTTCTTCATCCTCCCAAGCTTCAGCACCTTCGATACCGAGCTCTTTAGGCGTAAATGTTGGGTTTTTACCTGCTTTACGCTGTGTCTCATAGTCTTTTAACACTTTAGCAGCTACTTTACCTAGCATTGCGATTGCAATCAAGTTGATGATCGTCATAAGTGCCATGAAGAGGTCG
This sequence comes from Anaerobacillus sp. ABA4_114, assembly GCF_056159065.1. Classification (NCBI taxonomy): domain Bacteria; kingdom Bacillati; phylum Bacillota; class Bacilli; order Caryophanales; family Bacillaceae; genus Anaerobacillus; species Anaerobacillus sp. ABA4_114. The sequence goes on along the minus strand of NZ_JBSWUM010000001.1, from coordinate 3,326,846 downwards.
GCCATCTTCCATACGAGGCTTAAGCTTGAGACAGATCCGATCAGTACGAATGCCATCGTTGCGATACGGAAAATGAATAGAGCGGTCTTGCTTTCTTTAATGAATTCGATGTTCGTCTCACCGTAATAATAAGACCCGATGATCGAACTGAATGCGAATAGTAGGATCGAAACCGAAATGAAGATTCCAGCCCAACCGCCGATATGCGCATTTAGTGAATTCTGAAGCAATTCGATACCAGATACATCTCCCGCTTGAAACACGGGTGCTAGCAAGATGATGAATGCTGTTGAAGAACATACTAGAATCGTATCGACAAAAACACCTAATGACTGGATAAGACCTTGTTTTGCCGGGTGTGACGTTGTTGACGTCGCTGCCGCGTTCGGTGCACTACCCATTCCGGCTTCGTTTGAGAATAATCCACGTTTCACACCGTTCATGATCGCAGCACCAACTGCACCACCGAATGCCTGCTCGAGACCAAAGGCATGTCCTACGATAAGAGAAATGACAGCTGGCAGTTCTGAAATGTTAATAAACAGTACGACCATAGCGATCGCGATATAAAGCACGGCCATAACAGGGACGATCACACTCGATAAATTTGCGATTCGATGTACGCCACCAAAGATAACGAGTCCTGTTAGTGCCGTAATGATTAATCCCATTGCTAGACGGTTCATACCAAATGCATTTTCAAACGCAAGCGCAATCGTATTACTTTGAACAGAATTGAAAATGAGTCCAAACGTGATCGTGATGATGACTGCGAAAAGAACACCTAACCATCTTTTCTTAAGTCCTTTTTCAATATAGTAAGCAGGTCCGCCGCGGAAGGCTTTTGAGTCTTTCACCTTATAAACTTGAGCTAACGTGCTTTCGATGAATGCGGTTGCACCGCCGAGAAGGGCAACGATCCACATCCAGAAGACTGCCCCTGGGCCACCAAGCGTAATCGCCACGGCAACACCTGCGAGGTTACCGGTACCGATTCGTGTGGCAGCGCCGACACAGAAGGATTTAAACGGTGAAATATTTCTCTTTCCATCTTTAAAATCAGGTTTTTCTCCAAGTACACGAATCATTTCTCCAAAAAAACGAAATTGTACAAAGCGGGACGCGATCGTGAAGTAAACGCCGAGCCCGAGTAACCCTGCGATCAGTACGTAACCCCAGAGGATGTTGTTTGAATAATCAATGATGCTCGATAAAAAACTTTCCATGTGAGTCGCTCCTCTTTTAGTTTATTTCAATATTTCTGACAATTTTGTCACAACTTTTATTATACAAGTAATCGCGCGAATTTCAACACTATTCGACAAATTGCAATTTTTATCAAGTTATTGGAAATCGTTACCGCAAGCAAAAAGAGGGCCAGAAATCCCTTTACTACGCTAGTTATCTAGCATGATAACAGGGTAAAACTTACCTCAATTCTATTGACATATGATTCTGAAAACGCATACAATTTAATAAGATACTAGTGATTAGTGGAGTACTGGATAGGTGACGCATATGCCGCAAATTAAGATTGGAAAACTAGCAATGCTGGTGGCGAGTTTGACACCAGAGGAATTAGAGCCTTTTTCAGCGCAACTGAAAGATGTTGAGTACTGTCAGGGCAAAGCTGGTTCGATGAACATGGAGAAAGTGATCTCAGCTGTTGAAACAGCTGCGAAACGAAATAGCATCATCTCAGATGAACTTTACCGTGAGACCCATGCGCTTTATCACGCCATTTTAGAAGCTTTAGAAGGTGTGATGCGCGGACAAATCGGAGCAGGAAACATGATGCGCACAGTAGGGTTGAGGTTTGCGGTCGTCAGAGGCACACCGTATGAGCATTTTGATGAGGGAGAGTGGATCGCAGTCGCGTTCTACGGAACGATCGGCGCTCCCGTAAAAGGACTTGAACACGAAACGTTCGGTCTAGGTATCAACCATATAGGATAAAGCTGTCTATAGTGATGAGTGATCAGGAGACGGCGATGGTACGCTATGTACCATTGTCGTCTCCTTTTTGTATAGCCTTGAAAAACTGGGAGGAGAATGAACCATGATATTGTTAACCGGATCTGATTTAACGTTAAAAGAGATGAAGAAGATCATATACGGAGACGAAGATGTCTCGATTCACCCGTCGAGTATGGAGAAGGTGAAGAAAAGTCGCAAAGCGGTTGAGAAGATCGTTGCGACAGGGAAGACCGTTTATGGAATCAACACAGGATTTGGAAAGTTCAGCGACGTTCTTATTCCAGATAAAAATGTCGACGAGCTGCAGCTTCACCTCATCCGCTCACATGCTTGCGGAGTTGGGGAGCATTTTCCAGTCGATGTTAGTAAAGCGATGGTCGTTCTTAGGCTCAACGCGTTGATCAAAGGTTTCTCTGGTGTGAGGCCATGTGTCGTTGAGCGTTTACGTGATCTAGCGAACGAGGGAATGATTCCCGTTATTCCGAGTCAAGGGTCACTTGGAGCTTCGGGTGATCTCGCACCGCTTTCACATCTTGCGCTCGTGTTAGTTGGAGAAGGAGAGGTTCACTACAAAGGGGACATTCGTCCAACATCAGAAGTGTATGATGAACTTGGCTATAAACCTCTTACTTTGAAAGCAAAAGAGGGTCTAGCCCTGATAAATGGGACACAGGCGATGACGGCGATGGGTGTGATCAACTATATCGAAGCGGAACGACTTTTCGACCAGAGCGATTGGATCGCTTCGATGACGCTTGAAGCACTCGAAGGAATCATCGATGCGTTTCATCCTGCTATCCACGAAGCCCGTGGGTATTGTGAGCAAATAGCTGTTGCGAAACGCATTCGCACGATTACGAGTGATAGTAAGCTCATCACCCATCAGGGAGAGAAGCGGGTACAAGATGCTTATTCTCTAAGATGTATTCCACAGGTTCACGGCGCTTCGAGACAGAGTCTTTCGTATGTAAAAGAAAAGCTTGAGATCGAAATGAACGCAGCAACTGATAACCCGCTTATTTTCGACGACGGAGAAACGATCGTTTCAGGCGGAAACTTTCATGGTCAGCCGATTGCCTTAGCGATGGACTTTTTGAAGATAGCAGTGGCTGAGATGGCGAATATCTCAGAGCGACGGATCGAAAGACTGGTGAATCCGCAGCTTAACGATCTTCCTGGGTTCTTAAGTCCGAACCCTGGCCTTCAGTCCGGTGCGATGATTATGCAATACGCTGCAGCCTCACTTGTATCTGAAAATAAAACTCTCGCACACCCGGCAAGTGTCGATAGCATTCCTTCCTCTGCGAATCAGGAGGATCACGTGAGCATGGGTACAATCGGGGCGCGTCACGCTTATCAAATCGTAATCAACGCTCAAAAGGTCGTTGCGATCGAATTGATCTGTGCGATGCAAGCGCTCGAGTATCGAGAACTGAAACACGCTTCAACATCTGTCCAGAAGCTTCATGAGGAAGGAAGAGATGTCGTCCCTACGATAAAAGAAGATCGCGTCTTCTCGAAGGATATCGAAGCGCTTTGGAAGTGGCTTAAGAGTGATCAGTTCGATTGGTCTGTGCAAGAAGAAACAACAACTGTGTAAGTTCGAGCAGCGGCTTTATTCCGCTGCTTTTGTTTATGTTAAAGTGAAGAGGTAAGAAAATTAGAAGTGGCGGTGAATGGTAATGGAACGAATTTATATGCTACATGGTTTCATGGGAACAGGAGACCTTCATTTTCAAACACAGAAGGAATTTTTCTCTACGCATTATGAGGTGATCACACCTGATCTTCCAGGTCACGGCGTATCATCGATCGAAGCGAATCAGGATTACATTGAGATGGCCGTCGAGTGGCTGGTGGAAGACTTAGAAGCGAACGGGCCGGCGTATTTACTTGGTCTTTCTCTTGGTGCAACCTTATCCATACATACTGCGATCAAACGACCTGACTTAGTAAAAGGACTGATTTTAACAGGCTATACGCCGTTTGTGCCAGAGCATCTAAAAGGAAAGCTAGATGAGCAGCATAAGCATTTCTCTAACTTGGAAGAAACAGATCCTGATACGGCGGATTATTTTAAAGAGATTCACGGTGCGAAGTGGTATGATACGTTGACGAAGGTAAACGATCTGATGACGTTTAGCTATCCGGTGATTCAAGAAGAAACGCTTGCATCGCTCGAAACGCCTACACTATTGTTAAACGGCAGCAACGAGCTGTATGAAGTAGAAGCAGCAGCTTATGTGAAGAGTAAGAATGAGCATATAAACATCGGTCTTCTCCCTGGAGCGGGCCACATTGCGAACATCGAGAACCCTCATCTCTATAATGAGATGGTGTTGGATTTCTTGAGAAGTCTGATGGTAGAGAAATAAGAAAAAGCGACCAACTCTGGTCGCTTTTTTAGTTCGTGTTGGTTTAACAACAGCTGCTTGAAACAGCTTCCTCAGGTTCCTCGCTATCTTGCTTCGTATAGAAATACTCCCACTCGTTGCCATCGGGATCTGTCACCCAGAATTTATCTTGAAGGGCATAGCAGCAGTTCGTGTTCATTTCTTCTCGAGCGAAAAAGCCTAGCTTCTCAAGTCTTTCTTTATGTCGCATCACATCTTCATGACTCTCGACCTGTAGTCCGAAGTGTCCAACCTGATTGCCCGTTACCTCATTTTTTAGATTAAGAGTGAAGTTTACGGAAGGCTCTTCAGGTAGGAACTTCGCGTAGTCATCTTTCACTTTTACAGGTTCACTGTTGAATACCTTTGTATAAAATTCGATCGAAGCCTTAAGGTCTGTTACGTTAAGTCCAATATGTGTTCTCATCTAAATCCTCTCCTTAATCAATTTTTTTTGATGTATTGGATAAAAAAATTAACATCCGTCATTTGTGCGGAACAAGCAGCAAAGTTCCTCTGATAATAAATGGTTCACTTCTTTTTTGTTCAAGCGATAGTAGCTCCATGTTCCTCTTAATTCCTTTGTGATCAGCTCTGCATCGGTAAGTATCTTCAGATGATAGGATAGCTTCGATTGTGGTAGGTTTAGCTTGTCGGTAAGGTCACATACGCACAGTTCTCCAGCTTGTGTAAGTTCGTGCATGATGTGAAGTCTCTTCTGATCTGAAAGTGCTTTGAACTTCTTTTCGTACTTAGTAAACGTGTTGTTGAGCTTTTCATCGTATAAAGGAAGGTCTAAGGCCATTTTCCTCTCACCTCTAATCATCAAATTTTCTTGATTAAGTATAGTGTAAACGATATCATTTTGGATTACAACTAATTAATCAACTTTTTTTGATGAATAAAATTGTTCGACTATGTCTCAAGTCTCTTGAAGAACAGATACGCTATCCAAATTAGAGACGAAAGAACGTCATGATAAAAAAAGATCATAGGAACATGGATGCAATTCCCATCTGGAAGGTTTACCACGTTCTTGAGTGTGTAAAGATGGTTATAACAACTGCTTAGGAGGGAGAGGTTCGTATGAAAAAATGGTATACCGTCATGGTGGTGTTGGCGTTAGCTCTTGTACTAACAGCCTGTGGAGGAAATACGTCAAACCAGGAGGAATCTGGCTCGGAGAATGATTCGACGATGGACGATGAAGGTTCCGATGAAGGCGCAACGGATGAAGGCACAAAAGAAGAGGAAGCTTCCCAATCTGTGATGGTGACGATGAAGGATGCTGAAGGAAATGAAGTAGGCACAGCTGAAATTACTGAAGAGAACAAAGGAGTCACGATCAACCTTCAAGCTTCCGATTTACCTGAAGGAGAGCACGGCTTCCACATTCATGAAACAGGAAAGTGCGAAGCACCTGATTTCAAGTCTGCAGGCGGCCACTTTAATCCAGCGGACGTTAGTCATGGAACAGAATCAGAAGATGGTCCGCATGCAGGTGATATGGAAAACCTTGAAGTAAGTCCGGACGGCATGGTTGAAAAAGAAATCATGAACGAAAAAGTAACGCTTGCTGAAGGAGAAGATAACTCTCTTCTTAAAGAAGGCGGCACAGCACTCGTCATTCACGCTGGTGCTGACGATATGGAATCACAGCCATCTGGTGACGCGGGAGATCGCATCGCATGTGGTGTGATTGAGAAGTAAGAAGTGAATTAAGAAGCACTGCAAGTTGCAGTGCTTTTTTTGATCGCTAATTCCTTTCCTCTGGTTGATTCTCGCTGTGAAGTTCTAACTTTCTATTCTCTAAATCTAGTTTCTTATTTTCTAGCTCTAATTCTTTCTTTTTTAAGTCGTATTTGATGACAAAGTATAAAAAAAGAAAAGACATCCCAACTATGATGATAATAAAGACAAATAGATCCACACGTATCCCCCCTAGATAAAATGGCTCCTTCGTTTAACCCTATTATATCTCTTTCTATTGTTATATTTAAAAATTGCCTATAAATAACCGCTAAAAAAAGAAGAGAGCACATTCCGTGCTCTCAATCGATCGTCGCCCACATTTCTTCTGGGTTTAGTTCATAAATGTTATTTTCCCGGTACATGAAATGATTGATGATAAATTCTCTTCGAATCGTCGCAAAGTCAGGATGGAACTTTTTAATATACTCATTGATCTCTTTTTCAGGATACTTTTTCCCACGTTCTAATCCGTTGATCAAGTGCTTGAGTATAATGATTTTCTTTTTGCGCTGAGAAGGGAGCTGCTTTAACGTTCCGTCTTTTGCCATAAAGTTATTGACCACTGCTTGTGTTTTCATTGCATCGTCCTCCTTCGTTTGTTCAGGATGATAAAGCATGTTAGACAGGGCTTCAGAATAGGAACGGAACTTCTTTTCATCTATGTAGTAGTAGATGGTGTTCTTGTCTCGTCGCTGATAGACGATGCCGGTATCTCTTAATTTCATCATATGATGTGTGATGGTAGGCGCTTTTAAACCAAGCTTGCCAGCGATCGCTTGTCCATGAAGGGGACCAGTAGCGAGTAAAGTAAGTATGCGTATACGTGTTGGATCTCCGAGTGTCTTATGAAAATTTACGAGTCTATTTAACTGCAAAACGTTATCCTCCTTTCTTATAGTTAGATGAGTATCTAATTAGATGATAGTCTAATTTGTTGGTTGCGTCAAATAGGAGAAGGGCAATCGCCATGTGGAACTATGATAAGCTATTATTAACTGACTAAATGGTAAGAGGTGGAAGAAGATGAAGAAAGAAGTAGAGAGAGCGATTCGGTACCGTCAGGAAGGCAACCATCAAGAAGCGAACGAAATGTTCGTTCAACTAGTAAAAGAGCTTCCAGAGGATGCTTCGGTTCATTATCAGTGCGCCTGGAGCTTTGATGTATTAGGAAAAGAGTCCGAAGCGGTGCCATATTATGAAAAAGCGATCGAGCTAGGACTTCCCACTGAAGAGTTAGAGGGAGCGCTGCTAGGTTTAGGAAGTACATATCGAACGTTAGGAGACTACGAGAAATCGAAAGCTGTCTTTTTAAAAGGGATGGAGACCTTTCCTAAGAACAGGGCGATCCAGGTGTTCTATTCGATGACGCTACATAACCTCGGGGAACACGGTGAGGCGATGGAACTCTTGCTTACGAATTTAGTAGAGACGACGAATGATGACGCGATCTTGAGCTACCGTAGAGCGATTGAATTTTATGCGGATAAGTTGGATGAGGTGTGGGAGAAGGGAGCGTTTTGAAGGAGATTACACTCGTTGGGGTATCTTCGAGCTGGCTCCTGTTCTGTTTATTGTCTAAAATCAAGATTTATTAGCTAAAACTGAGATTTATTGTCCAAAATCCGAATTTATTAGCCAAATTGAGAGTTTATTAGCTAATTAAAAGCATACTAGTCTAATAAAAGAAGGAAAACGCCAGCGGTGCACGGCATCGCTGGCGTTTTGTATGGGTAAAAGAGGGGGGAGAGAGCTGGATATCAGCGACAATCTGGATATATCAGCGAAATTGAGAATATATCGGCGAAAATCTGGATATATCAGCGAAATTAAGAATATATCAGCGAAAATCCATTTATATCGGCGAAACTATCGCCCCGGGTAAACAACTCCCCGCATACCTCCTACAACGACTCCAAGTAAGCCACAACCGTCTCGATCCCCTTCGTAAAGTTCTCTAAATGAAAATGCTCGTTTGGCGCGTGAAGATTTTCAGATGGAAGACCGAAGCCCATGAGGACTACGGGTGCGTCGAGCACTCTTGCGAAGACTTCGACGATTGGGATTGAACCGCCTTCTTTCGGGAAGAGGGCGCGCGTTCCGTACACGTTTTCATAGGCGTCGGCTGCTTTTTGAATCATCGGGTTTCGAGAATCGAGAGCAACCGGTCTTGCCTTGATGAACTGTTTAACGGAAAGCGTTGTGCCTTCTGGGCATTGTGCTTCAAGGTGTTTTTCGATCAGCTCATAGATGTGCTGTGGATCTTGATCGCCAACAAGACGGCAGCTGATCTTTCCGCTCGCTTCAGACGGAACGATCGTTTTGATGCCGTCTCCCTGGTAGCCTCCTGTGATGCCGTTGATTTCAAGGGTCGGACGGATGCCAGTTCGTTCTTTGAATGAGAAGCCTTCTTCTCCATGTAGAGCAGATAGGCCGAGTTCTTTTTTCATCGCTTCCTCGTCAGACGGAATTTCTGCGATTTCTTTTCGAAGCGTATCGGTTAGTTCAGGGACGCCTTCGTAAAAGCCTTCTACGGCAATTTTGCCATTCTCATCATGAAGAGAGTCGAGAAGGCGGACGAGTGAGTGAACAGCATTCGGAACGCCGCCACCGTACACGCCTGAGTGAAGATCGGTGTTTGCTGTTTTCACGTTTACTTCCATGGCAAGTGCGCCGCGAAGCGACGTGCAGATCGCGGGTAAGCCTTTTTCAATGAATGACGTATCTGAAATGAGCACCGTGTCACAGCTTAGCTTTTCACTTTCTTCATTAATAAAAGGATCGAGGTTAGGGCTCGCGATTTCCTCTTCGCCTTCGATGCAGAACTTCACATTAACAGGGAGCTTGCCGTGTTCGTTCATTAAAAGCTCCATCGCTTTGATGTGGATGAAAAGCTGCCCTTTATCATCAGTCGCACCGCGGGCGAATAGCTTATCGTCCCGGATGACGGGTTCGAAAGGAGGGGTTTCCCACAGTTCGAGTGGATCTGCGGGCTGCACGTCGTAGTGACCATAAATGAGCACAGTTGGTTTTCCTTCTGCATGAAGCCAGTCGGCGTATACGATTGGATGGCCTTCTGTTTCGATGATTTCGATGTTTTCCATGCTAGCTTTTTTGAGCGCGTCTGCAATAAAGCCAGCTCCTTTTTGTACATCCTCTTTGTAGGCAGGATCGGCAGAAATACTAGGGATCTTCAAGAACTCTTTTAGTTCATCGAGAAATGATTCTTTATGTAGTGCGATGGTTTCTTTCATTGCTAGAACCTCCTTCAGGCTATCAGTCCTTCTATTATAATAGACGGCGCATGTGTAGACAAAAATGATGGTAGTTAGAATGATAGGTTTTCTCGCATTCAGTCGTTATCAAGCGGAAAAGGTAGTGTGAGCAAGCTTATCCGAAGAGAACTCTTCATACGGCTGATTTTGTAAAAATATAAAAACATTTTACAAAAAAAGGTTTCTATTCATCAAGAAGCGGGTACAAATTGCTATCTTAAACTAATTGGGGGATGTGTGAGTATGAAAACTTCATATTCAAATCATGATCAAGAGCAGTTTGCGAGAAGTCTGCAAACGTTGTCAACAGGTTCAAATCCAGCTGTAGTAGATGATGTTCTTAGACATGCGGCTGTTTTGATCGATAGCAATATGTTTGATGAGCTGTATGAGCTTGTAGAGGAGTATGAGAATGCAGGCATTTTTCAGGATGGTCCGTGGGAGAATCCACGAAAGCTCCAGCCTAAGCTCGTTTCTGGTTCATTTAAAATAGATGGTAACTATTCTATATTTGAAGTGTTGAGTGAGTTAAGGTTATTGGCGATTGCGAAAGGCGATCTTCAGCATTCGAAGCTGAAAGCGGAAGAAGCGAAGGATTTGCTTACGACGATTATGGCGTTGAACTTAGAACTCATTTTCCCTCCTGAAACAGAGGAAGCTCGCATCAGTCAAACAGAAGAAAACAAGCGCGGGATCTTATTATTTCAATATCTCGCGAACAAACTATCATTAGCTTCTCTCGCTCCAACGTTCGTGAATGAAATCGATCGGCTGACGTCACAGCGACCGATCATGGTCAACCGCATCGTGGAGATGATCAGCTACGCTGAAAACTTATTGGATGAGCCAGATCTCACGCCTGAAGGGAAAGCGAGTATTCAGCGGTATATCGATAGCTTGAATGGACCGACATCGTTGAGTAAAACGTATCAGCAAGAATATGTGAAAAAGTTCATGGCACTTTCAAAAGCAGAAAAGGTGTCTGAGGCCGATGCGTTTGCGAACATCATGCGTGATACGGGTATCGTGTCACCTATTCATGCAGACCTTGTGAGGGAGTTAGCTCAGCACGATGAGACAGAACTCCTGACGATTGCGCTTGATCTTACGGAAAAAGGTGAAGCAAATTTAAACGAGCATTTTGAGATCGTGAAACAAATCATCACCCTCGCGATTCATCGGTCAACGTGTCAGGCTCTTTACGGGCTTGCGAGGATGCTCGAGCGAGGCGTTCTATCATCCCCGCCCGTTATTCCAGCACTCGAACGGATCGTGGAGCTTGAGCTTCTTCCGGGAGTTGAAAAAGATCTGTTAGCTTCTCGTAACCTTTCTGAGGACGTTACGGCAGTTGGTCTTTTACTGTCTGGTGTTGTGAGCGTTCTAGGACAGCCGCTTGGAATTGGGCAAGGTCTGAACCCAACGTGTCAGTCTGCGCGGGGAATCAGTCTTTGGTCACAGCATGATCCGGGTTATTTATTAGAACTGTTAACGAGAGCGTGTCGCGATGGCGAAGTGGATATGATGTTTGAAGGAATCGAGATCAACTCATCGCTTCTTTCAGGAGGACTTGCACCGGATCTTCATACGGAGCTCGATCCCGTTTCACTAGTGTTAGTGCCACACTTAGATCGCATCTACGATGATATGATGAAGCGTTGTGCGTTAAGAGGAGAAGATGGACACAAATGGGTGAACCCATCTTTTTATGGACAATGGATTTCAAAAGAATTTTCATCCTGTATTCAGCCGGTCACAGGTGCCGTAGCGGATTATGACGAGTTCGCAAAGCTATTTTATGCGACTCACCATCCAGATTTCAACGGCGGGCATCAGCTCATCTATCCGAACCCGGTCGGGATTTTTGTTACGACTGCGAATGCTGATCTTCTTGGACTGCATGCGATCTCAATTCAAAGAATCGCACCTGATCCTTCAGGTCAGATGAGGGTGTACTTTTACAATCCGAATAACGACAGTGGCCAAAACTGGGGACAGGGAATCAGGTCAACGGTTCGAAACAATGGAGAAGAAGAAGGAGAAGCATCCCTACCGTTTGATCAATTCCTTTCCCGGGTGTATGCGTTCCACTATAATCCGAATGAGATGGGCAGTCTAGAGGATGTCGATCTGAGTCTAGTCGAGAAAGTTACCGAGCTTGCTAAAAACAGCTGGGGACAAACGTATCAATGGGTCGATCTTAAAAATCCATTCGTACTATAAACAAGTAGGTGCCTTCCGATACAGGAAGGTACCTCAGTTTGTCGAGAAACCTATGTCAATATTCGGTGCTCCCAATACCGTAGTCGATGACGATCGCATGCTTTCCGCGGACGAACGTCCAAGCCCGAGGTGAAACCCACACCCCGGTCTCGGCCGCCCGTTCTACCGCAGGAGTCCGCGATCGTCTCTCTTACTTGATGAGAAATTATATAAAACGAACGTTCCATCCAATGGTTAACAGACAGATATTACACTATCCATTAACAATAATTAGAATGGGAATGATCAACTACTTTCATTTAAATACCGAGACTTTCTCTACACTCTAAGGTACCTTCCCAATCAGGAAGGTACCTTTTTTATTTTAAAGAAATATACTGCAATAATGATGAGTCGAAAGGAATTTGACGATTTTTACCGAAATGTTGTTACATGCTTGATTTCTGAATATTGTTATAATTATTATACTCGAAAAATTCGTCTGGGTTTATAGATGGTGAACCAGCGGATAAGCAAAGAACAGGAGGCTAACCATGCAAGGGATTATCGCATATGAAGTGTACCTTCCTCATCACCGCATTTCAAAAAAGGAAGTCGCTGGCTTTCATGGCGGCTATGCTGGAAAAGGGACAAAATCTGTCGCTCATTATGATGAAGATAGTCTAACGATGGCGGTAAACGCATCGCAAGCGTTAGGTGACGTACTAGAGAAGAACCAGCCTGGAGCGGTGTACTTTGCATCGACAACGTCACCGTATCAAGAGAAATTGTGCAGCGTGACGCTCGCTAAAGCGCTCCACCTTCCTGCGAATACTGGAACGATCGACTATGGAAATAGTCTTCGTGCTGCTACGAACGCCATACGAGCAGGTATGAACGCAGTCGAAGCGAGGAAAGGATCCATTCTTGTGAGTTTGGCCGATCGAAGGCTCGCAAAGCCAAAAAGCCCACTCGAAGCTGAAATGGGGGCAGGGGCCGTATCTTTTCTTCTCGGAGAAGGGGAAGATGTACTCGCAGAGTTGATCGGGTCATCACAAGTGGCTGGGGAACAAATGAGTCAGTGGCGAACCGCACAAGATCAATTTCTAAGACAGTGGGAAGATCGGTTCATCGCGCATTCCGTTTCAGATGCAGTTCTTCAATGTGCTCATGAGCTTCTGAACAGCACGAGCAGGTCGCTCGAGAGCATCGACACCGTCATCGTAGCGGGACCAACCGAAAAGCTTTCGATCACATTGGCAAAACAGATCGGCGCGAAGGAAGAGCAAATAAACTATATTGGTGATGCGAGTATTGGGCATCTTGGTACGGCAAACGGTCCTTATATGCTTACAAAGGCACTTTCAGAAAGCACTCCCGGGCAGACGATCCTATGGCTTCAGGCAGGAGATGGATGCGAAGGAATGCTATTTCAGACAACAGAAGCGGTTTCTTCTTACAAACAAAAGAAAACGCTTTCACACGGAACAACCGTCAGTTACAGCGATTACTTGCGCTGGTACGAATTGTTAGAGGTGGACGAAGGAAGGCGCCCTGGAGCAGCTACACCTTCAGCGCCGGCTTTGAAGCGAAACTTAGATCAGATCCTAGGTCTTTTTGGATCAGAGTGCATGAATTGTGGGCAGAGCTATTATCCGAAGCAGCGCGTGTGTGTGAAGTGTCATGTGAAAGATGAGATGAAGCCGTTCTCACTCCAGGGTAAACGAGCGAAGGTTGCAACCTATACGGTCGATTACCTTGCCACTTCTGTGTCGCCTCCGACGATTTTTGCGGTGGTCGATATCGAAGGTGGAAGCAGGTTGCTTGCTCAAGCCACGGACTGCGGTCCTGAAGAGATTTCGATCGGTACTGAGGTGGAGTTCAGCTTCCGTAAGTTATATGAAGCAGGAGGAATCAATAATTACTTTTGGAAAGTCGTTCCAAAGAGAGGTGTTCATCATGAGTCGTAAAGGAATTCACGATAAGGTTTCGGTCGTTGGGATGGGGTGTACGAAGTTTTCAGAGCACTGGGATAAAAGTACGGATGATTTGATTATCGAAGCAGCGCACGAGGCCTTGAACGATGCGGGAATCGAGCTTAAGGATGTTGAAGCGGCTTGGATCGGGACGATGGATTCAGGCTATGCGGGCATGACGCTTTCAGGTCCACTTAAGAGCGACTATATCCCGGTTACGAGGGTCGAGAACATGTGCGCGACGGGGTCTGAAGCGTTTCGAAACGCGTGTTATGCGGTCGCAGCCGGGGCGTATGATGTGGCGCTCGTCGTTGGTGTTGAGAAGTTAAAGGACTCTGGATATAGCGGACTCGTTATGAACTCATCTCCTGGAGATGGAACGTCCCCGAATATTACTGCTCCGGCATCGTTCTCGTTGCTCGCTCCGGCATATTTTAATCGATATGGGCTCGAAGCAAAACAAGGGAAAGAAGTTTTGGCCCGAATCGCATGGAAGAATCATGCGAACGGAGCGTTGAATAAGAAGGCTCAGTATCAAAAAGAGATTCCGATGGAGCGGATCATCAATTCGCCGATGATCGCAGCTCCCCTCGGCGTACTCGATTGCTCTGGCGTCGCAGATGGGGCGGCGGCTGCCGTGATTGTTCGAACAGAGGATAGTAAAAAATATCGAAACGATCCGATGCTCGTTAAAGCGCTCAGTATCGCGGCTGGACCCGGTGAGGGCATGCTGACGCAGGACTTTGATTTTACTAGCATTCAAGAAAACGTTCGGGCTGCAGAAGATGCGTATAAGCAGGCAGGGATTAAGAACCCAAGGAAAGAGATCGATATGGCAGAAGTGCACGATTGTTTTACACCGACTGAGCTTGTGATTTATGAAGACCTCGGTTTTAGTGAGCGAGGAGAAGGGTGGAAGGATGTCCAAAACGGACGCTTCGATCTAAAAGGAGATCTTCCGGTGAATCCAGACGGGGGATTGAAATCGTTCGGTCATCCGATCGGTGCAAGCGGGCTTCGGATGTTGTATGAAATGTACCTTCAGTTTCAAGGAAAAGCGGATAAGCGTCAGTTAGATGATCCGAAGATCGGGTTGACCCATAACCTTGGCGGCTATCCGTGGCAGTGTGTCTCGTTTATCTCGATTGTAGGGAAAAACCTCTCTTAAGAAGGAGCTAAAAAGATGAAACATCCGTATTTAACAAACGATCATGAAGCGTTCCGTAAGTCACTGCGTAAGTTTCTCGCTAAGGAAGCAGAACCGTTTTATGAAAAATGGGAAGAAGATCGCCTAATTCCGCGGAGCTTCTGGGAGAAGTTAGCGGCGCAAGGGTACCTTTGTCCGACACTTCCAGAAGCGTATGGCGGTTTTGATGCTGACTGGGGCTATGCGGTCATCATCAATGAAGAGTTGGAGCGAATCGGATCAGGGCTCGTTGGCGTTGGGCTTCATAACGACATCGTTGTACCGTACATTGAATCGTATGGAACAGAAGAACAAAAGAGGCGATGGCTGCCAAAGTGCGTGTCGAGTGAAATCATTACTGCGATCGCCATGACGGAGCCTGGTGCAGGTTCAGATCTCGCGAACATCAAAACGACGGCTGTTCTAGAAGGTGACCACTACGTTGTGAATGGGTCAAAGACGTTTATTACGAACGGCATCCATTCAGATCTTGTGGTTGTAGCGGTGAAAACGGATCCCAATGCGAAGCCTGCGTATAAAGGTGTGAGCTTACTTGCGGTTGAGGGCGATCATCCGGGCTTTTCAAGAGGAAGAAAGCTTAATAAAGTAGGTCTTCACTGTCAGGATACGGCAGAGCTGTTTTTTGAAGATTGTCGTGTTCCGAAAGAAAACCTGATCGGTGAAGAAGGCAAAGGGTTTCTTTATTTGATGGAAAAGCTTCAGCAGGAGCGCTTACTTGTCGCGATCGCTGCTCAGGTAGCGGCTGAAGATATGTTTGAGATGACGATGCAGTATATTCAAGAGCGGAAGGCATTCGGTCAAAGCATCTCAAAGTTTCAGCATATTCAGTTTGAGATGGTCGAAATGAAAACAGAAATCGAGATCGGCAGGACGTTTCTCGATTCACTGATCGCTGAACATATGGAGGGGGAAGACATCGTTACGAAAGTGTCGATGTCGAAATACTGGCACACGGATATGGCAAAAAGCGTTTCACAGCGCTGCCTACAGCTTCATGGCGGCTATGGCTATATGGAAGAATACAAGATTGCGAGAAGGTTTCGTGACATTCCTGTGTCGGCGATCTATGCCGGAACGAATGAGATTATGAAAACAATCATCGCTAAAAATATAGGATTGTAGAAAGGGGGATAACATGAGCGCAATTCAAAACAAGGTCGGCATCGAAACAAAACCATTCACGTTTACAGTTGAAAGAGGGAAGGTGCGGGAGTTTGCAAATGCCATAGGGGATGATAATCCGATTTACCACGATGTTGCGTTCGCGAAGAAACAGGGGTACCGTGATCTGCCGGTACCTCCAACATTCGCGACTGTTATCGATATGTGGGGCGGTGCGAGTTTTGAAGATTTGATTGAGATGCTAGAGGTCGATCCATTGAAAGTCTTACACGGAGAACAAAGCTATGAGTATATGAATCCGGTTTTTGCAGGCGATACAATCACCGCAATGATGAAGGTGGTCGATCAGAAAGAAAAGGGCGGGCTAACCCTGTTCACACTCGAAACGCTCTATCGAAATGAGAGAAACGAGAACGTACTACTCGCAAGGTCTGTTGTAATCGAACGATAGGAGGGATAACGTGTCAGCACTACAACCAGTTAAGAAGAAGCCGATCACGCATTCACAGCTTGTGAAGTATGCAGGTGCGTCTGGTGATTTTAATCCGATTCATACGGTCGTACCCGTGGCGAAAGAAGCAGGCTTACCTGATGTGATCGCACATGGCATGCTCGTCATGGGGATGGCAGGGCAAGCGTTGACGACGTGGTTTAAACCAGAACAGTTAAAGGCATTTCAGGTGAGGTTCAAAAAAATGACGCTTCCAGGTGAAGCTTTAACCGTAAAAGGATTTATAAAAGAAGAAACCGATGAGAACGTGTTGATCGGTGACATTGTCGTTGTGAATGAAAAGGATGAGAAAAAACTATCGGGTACATTTCACGTACAGATGTAGGAGGAATGAGCTATGTTAAATGATCAAGTTGCCATTATCACAGGGTCTGGCCGAGGCGTTGGACGAGCTGTTGCATTAAAGATGGCTGACGCTGGAGCAAAAGTCGTTGTATCGGATAAAGATGAAGCACCAACAGAAGAGGTCGTGAACGAAATAAAAGAACGTGGTGGAACGGCAATCGGATTCGCTGGTGACGTCACAGCTGGTGACTTTGCGACTTCGATTATGGAGAAGGCCGCATCCGAGTTTGGGGGCGTCGATATTCTCGTGAATAACGCAGGCTACACGTGGGATGGCTTGCTTCATAAAATGACCGATGAACAGTTCCAAGCCATGCTCGATATTCATCTTATCGCACCGTTCAAGCTTACGAGGGCTGCAGCGCCTTATATGAGGGAAGCCGCGAAGAAAGAGATGGAAACGGGTGAAGCGAAGTACCGGAAGATCGTCAATGTGTCCTCCGTAGCAGGTGTGATGGGGAATGTTGGACAGGCGAACTATTCCTCTGCAAAAGCGGGCATGATCGGCCTCACAAAAACCGTAGCACGGGAATGGGGAGCGTTTAACATCAACTGTAATGCTGTAGCGTTCGGTCTGATCGATACGCGCCTGACGCAATCGAAGGAAAAAGGCGAAACGGTAAACGGCGTTCCGGTCGGGATTCCAGAGAAAGTGAAGAAGATGTTCGAACAATCGATTCCACAGCAGCGTGCGGGAACGGCTGAAGAAGCGGCTGAGGGAATCTTCTATTTGGCATCTCCGTTATCAAATTATACGAATGGACAAGTTCTTCATATTAACGGCGGTTGGTATACGTGATGCTTGAGGGCGTCAGGGTACTGGATTTTACGCAGTACTTACCAGGACCTTATGCTACGCAGCGGCTAGCTGATCTCGGAGCTGAGGTCATCAAGGTGGAGCCTCCGAACGGCGATCCGGCAAGGCAGATGGCAGATGGGCTCGTCTATGAAGCAAACAATCGTGGAAAGAAAAGCATTGCGGTCGATTTAAAAGATACAGCGAAAGTGAACGAATTAAGTGAGATTCTTCAAACGGTCGATGTTGTGATCGAAAGCTTTCGCCCAGGCGTGATGAAGCGTATCGGGCTTCATTATGATGAAGTAAAGAAGATCAAGCCTGATATCGTCTACTGTTCCCTTTCTGGATTCGGGCAATCAGGGACACATGCTCACCTTGGGAGCCATGATTTGAACTATCAAGGATTAAGCGGGCTGCTTTCTCAACATCTAGATGGAAATGGAAGACCTGTACAGCCAACGTTTACAACTGTGGATTATGGTGGAGGAATCGTTGCCTCAGAGCGTATTTCAGCTGCACTTTTTCAAAGGGAGCGAACAGGAAATGGGTGTTACCTCGATCTTGCTTTGAATGATGTCCCGCTAACGATGTTAGGCACGCATGCTTTGTATCACTTGAAAAAGAACAAGCAAGATGGCCCTGATTTTATAGATGGAAGCGTAGTGTGCTACGGACTGTACGAAACGAAGGATTGTCGGTTCGTATCGCTCGCAGCACTAGAGCCGCATTTCTGGAAGAACTTTTGCTATGGAGTTGGAAAAGTCGAATGGTTGCCGCACGCTTTTTCGCCTGTTAAGAGTGATCTTCATGAAGAGATCAACGTGCTTTTCAAAGAGAGAACGATGGCAGAATGGACTTCGTTCGGTGAATCGCATGATTGCTGTTTATTCCCTGTATTAAACGTAAAGGAGGTGATGGCTCATTCGTATGGTCCGGAGCGAGGACTAGTAAGGAGAGGTGAGCAGGTACATATCGTGACGAACCCCAATGCTGTTGGCCAATCTGCACCACTTTTAGGACAGGATAAGATCGACACATTTAAAAAGGAGCGTGATCAATAATGATGAACACACCTTTGATTCTGACAGGATTGATTAATCGAGCAGAGCGTTATTTCCCGGATAAGGAAATTGTGTCACGGACATTAAGTGGTACACAGAGGTTTACGTATAAAGAGTATGCGAAGCGAACGAGGCGACTCGCTAGTGCATTGACAAAGCTTTCGATGAAGGAAGGAGACCGAATCGCTACATTCGCATGGAATCACCATCGTCATTTAGAAGCCTATTTTGCGGTACCTTGTTCGGGAGCTGTCCTTCATATGGTTAACATTCGTTTATCACCTGAACATATCGCTTACGTCGTTAACCACGCAGAAGACAAAATTCTTATGGTCGATGAAGATCTCGTTCCTCTGATCGAAAAAGTTCAGGATAAACTGACGACGGTAGAAACGTACATCATCATGAGTGATAAAGAGACGCTGCCTGAGACAACTCTTTCACCAGTGTACTCTTATGAAGAACTGTTACAAGAAGGAGACGAAAATTTCCAGCTTCGAGAAGATCTCGACGAAAACGCTCCTGCTGGGATGTGCTATACGTCTGCGACGACTGGTAATCCGAAGGGAGTCGTCTACTCTCATCGCGGAATCGTTCTCCATAGCATGGCTACAGGGTTAGCCGATTCTCTAGGACTTTCTGAACGCGATGTGTGCTTACCAATCGTGCCGATGTTCCATGCGAATGCTTGGGGGCTGCCGTTCGCTTCAGTATGGTTTGGAACGAAGCTCGTCCTCCCTGGTCCAAACATGACACCTCAAGTCATCGCCTCACTTATACAAGAGGAAAAAGTGACCGTGACAGCAGGCGTGCCGACGATTTGGCTAGCTTTTGTGAATCTACTTGAGAAAGAAAGCTATGAGATCAGTAGTTTACGAGCTGTCGTGTGCGGAGGCTCAGCAGCACCGAAGAACATTATTCGTGCATTTGAAGAAAAGCATAACATTCCGTTTATTCAAGGGTACGGGATGACAGAAACGAGTCCAATCGTCTCTCTTTCAACGCTATCTAGTGAAATGGACAACCTTACAATGGAAGAAAGAATCGACACCAGAGCTACGCAAGGAATGGTGATTCCGGGGCTCGATGTTCGCGTGATCAATGAAAATGGTGACGTCCCGTGGGATGGAAAAACGATGGGAGAACTGATCGTACGTGGACCTTGGGTTGCAAGTGAATACTACAAAGATGAACGAACGCAGGAATCGTTCCGTGACGGTTGGCTATACACTGGGGATATCGCGAAGATCAATGACGATGGGTACATCCAGATTACTGACCGATCGAAGGATTTAATTAAAAGTGGTGGGGAATGGATTTCATCCGTTGACCTTGAGAATGCTCTTATGACGCATGATGCTGTTTATGAAGCTGCTGTGATCGCAATTCCGCACCAAAAATGGCAGGAGCGACCCGTCGCATGTGTCGTCCTACAGGAAGGATATGCCGACATATCAAAAGATGAACTCATAAACTATCTCTCTACTCAATTTGTTAAATGGTGGCTCCCTGACGATATCGTATTTATGGATGAAATTCCGAAAACGTCTGTCGGGAAGTTTTTGAAGAGGGCGCTCAGGGATAAACTGAGTGAAGAGCTCGTCCTGGAGTAGGAAAAGTTGTTCTCGTTAGTGATGAAACTAGCATTCTAGCACGATTCATTGAAAGCCTGATTGAGTTTTAATCAGGCTTATTGTTTTGCTTCACGATCAGCGCTGTTACATAATGGTAATTTGATATTTATAAAGAATATTGATAAAATTCAAAATAATAAATAGAAAAATAAGAGAAACTGTCTATTCTAATCGACTTCACTGGCTCAAAGTGAAGCGGTCCGTTAGAAAGAAACCAGTTTTATGCCAGGAGACAAGTATAGCCAACATACTACTCGTGTGCATAAAACTGGTTTTTTTATGGAGTTGGGGAGGGAGACATTCAAAGTCTACTAAAATGAAAGGTGAGTGAAGATGACGGAAGCGGATTTGATTTTTGTGAATGGAAATGTACTAACGATGGATGATGAAAAGCCTTTTGCGAGTGGAGTGGCCGTACGAGACGGCGTGATCGCGTACATAGGAGAAACAGAAGAAGTCCTAAACTGGAAGGGGAAAGAAACCACCGTTACAGACTTAAATGGCAAGACATTGATGCCGAGTTTTATCGAAAGCCACATTCACCCAGCGATTTATGGCTTAAGCATGTTAAAGCTCAATTGTACGCCAGAAGTTACGCCTTCGATCGAAGCGATCTTAACAAAGATCGAAGAGGAAGTAGCGAAGACTCCTGAAGGACACTGGATTATAGGATGGGGCTATGATGATAGCAAAATGAAAGAGAAGCGGCACCCTACCCGATGGGAACTCGATCGAGTGGCACCAAATAATCCGGTTGTGTTAGAACGAGCGTGTGCCCATATGGCAGTAGCAAATACGAAGGCGCTCGAAGAAAGCAGCATAACTGAAGAAACGCCTGTATCTGGAGGAAAGATCGAGAAGGATGAGAATGGAGAGCTAACAGGTTTGCTTCAAGAAAAGGCTCAAGGGCTCCTTCACATCCCGGAATATCGTCTCGAAGAACGAGTGAAGGGCATGAAAGAAGCGCAAGAAAAATTTGCGTCGTGGGGGATTACGACCGTCCATTGTATGTCGACTCAAAAAGATGATATGCAGTTGTATCAAACCATGCTGGAGAATGAAGAGCTGAAGGTTAGGATTCGGCCATGGATTTGGGCGATCGATCAAAATGGTTTCGACGGTGCGCTAGAGGAGGTGCTAGGCACAGGCTTACGAAGTGGTTTTGGGAACGACATGCTTAACGTTCAGGGGTTGAAATTTATGTTGGATGGAAGTGTTGGTGGAAAGACTGCTGCTTTTTTAAAGCCATACATTGGAACAAAAGAAACAGGTATTCTTTATAACGACGCTGAGGAAATTGCGCCTCTTATGCAAAGAGGGATCGAAGGAGGATTAAGAGTCGCCATCCACGCGATCGGTGATCGCGCCATTGAGGTAGCTCTTGATTCATTTGAAAAAGTAACTAAGCATCATTCGATCGACCATATGCGAAACAGAATCGAACACTGTATCTTTCCACACTCAAATCAGATTTTACAGATGAAGAACCTCGGACTGCTAGCAGGTTCATCGATCGGTTTCCTCTATCATATCGGTGATAATTATTTAGCGAAATTAGGAGATGAGCGGATGTCGTCTGCTTTTCCTCACCGATCGTTTAAACAAGCAGGTGTTCCTGCACCGGGAAACTCTGATCTGCCTGTAACAGATGGAAATCCGTGGACTGGAATTTATGGAGCTGTTACTAGAAAAACGTCGAGTGGACAAGTGATCGGGTTAGAAGAAGGTATACGGGTCTGGGATGCTTTAAAAGCGTTTACGGTGGATGCCGCTTATAGCTCTTTTGAAGAAGAAACTCTTGGCGTGATCAAGCCGGGTTCAAAAGCCGACGTCATGGTGATTTCTCACAATCCATTAGAAATCGATCACGAAGAACTGTTAGACATTAAAACGGAAAACACGTATTTAGAAGGAACAATGGTTTATAGTTCAAAGAAGGAAGGTGAACCTATTGTTTAGTAGCCAGCAAGAAACGTTGTTGATTACGATCATTGCCGTCTACTTTGTATTTTTATTTGGTCTATCGCTTTATGTGAATCGAAACGTTAAGACGTATGAAGATTATAATGTTGCAGGGCGGTCGACGAGACTGATGCCGCTTATCCTTACGTTTGTTGGTACAGCGATTGGAGGCTCGATCTTACTCGGCTATATGACAAAAGGGTATCTTTTTGGAATGGGGCAGCAATGGCTCGCGATCGGTTTTACACTAACCTCGATCGTTATTGCGGCTTTTCTATTGAAACGGATTCGTTTTCTAGGAAAAAAGTACAATATGGTCACGCTAGGTGATTTCACGGCGCTGCGGTTCGGAGAGGGCGCGAGAATTCCTACTGTTTTAAGCGTTCTTTGTGCATATGCAGCCGTTACGGGTATGCAGTTCGTTGCGATCGCTACGATATTGAAGTTGACGATAGGACTCAGCATGACGACTGGGATCATCATTAGTTGGGCACTTATGACGTTGAAAACCTATTTTGGCGGCCTCAAGTCGGTTATGATTCAGGATGCGATTCATGGAACGATTCAAACAGCAGGAATCTTCTTTTTACTCGTTGTCATCATGTTTCTTGTTGGTGACTGGGGAGCACTTGCTGATCAGGCGAGAAATGCTGAAGGTGGAAATGCGCTGAGCATCTTTAATATCAGTGCTTCTGAATTCTTCGTGTATATGCTTACGATCGGAGCCTACCAGTTTGTGAGACAAGATTTATGGCAACGTTTTTGGGCAGCGAAAGATGATCGAACTGCAAGCGTTGGGTTCTGGTCAGCGATCGTCCTTGGCTTTTTAACGGCTGCGGTTACTATTTTCATAGGATTCCTAGGAAAGTTCGGGCTTAACTTAACGAATATCGATCCAGCCTTGATCTATTATGAAATCATCGGACAAGTACTGCCATTCTCACTCGTTGTCGTGATGCTGATTGCATTGCTAGCAACGGTTATCTCTTGTGCCGATTCGTTCTTCCTCGCAGCGGCATCATCGATCGTGAATGATGTTGTAAAACCGAGGGTCGGTGAAGTTGGGGATAAAAAGATGCTCACGTACAGCCGGATGTCGGTTGTATTCGTTTCGATCATCGCTCTCTTGCTTGCCCTTTATATTCCTCAGCTCGTCACCCTTTGGATAACTGGAACGGCCATGCTTGTGTCTGGGCTATTAGCTCCTGTATTGTTCGGGTTATTCTGGAGTCGAACAACCAAGTTCGCAGGCTTCACCGCAATGTGGGCTGGACTGATCATCGCAGTCATATGGCAAGTTGCAGGCCATCCTTTTGGTCTTCATCCTGTTTTCATTGGCCTACCTTTATCCGTGGTTACGGTAGTGACGTTAACGTTAGGCTCAAAGGGCGAAAAGGAAGATACGGTGTTTTCCGATTTAAAGAAGATAGGATGAATTTGAGGTGAAGATAAGATGTAAACTCCTTGGCTTCTAGCCAGGGGGTTTTCTATGTTCAATCATTCAAAAGAATTTCTTCATCTGTTGGCAACAACAAAGCTAAAGCAAAATATAGAAGTAAAGATACTTCGGTAAAGAAAACGGTAAGTACAATGAATACGAATCGCATTGTTTCTGCTTGAATGTTTAAGGCAGCACTTATTCCACCGATGACACCAAGCGCCACCTTATCAGTTGTTGATTTATATAATTTTTTCAACGTACTCCTCCTAACGGTTGTTACCTTTTTCTACGGATCGTCGTTGAAGAAGTTTCAATAAAAAGGAATTTGCCCCATTTTGTAGAAGGTAGTTGAGGGGCAACGGGTAAGGAAAGGGGCGTTCTAGGTGAAGAGTGTACAGAATCTTACCATGATTGAAGACGTTGAGGGGTTCACTCCTCACATTTCAAGACTCGTATCGATGATGAACTATGCGAGGCATACGACGGAAGAAGCGATCGCTGGGTTAACCGCTGATCAGCTTGATTTTCAACTTGATGATGAAAGCAATTCAATTGGGATGCTGCTGCAGCACATGGTCTCGCTTGAAAAGGCATTTCAAATCATGACGTTTGAACAGCGAGAGCTTACGGATGCTGAGTGGGATGTGCTTGGTACCGCAATCGAGTTAGGTGAACGTGCGAGAAGCGAGATACGCGGTCGTGACCTTGACTACTATTGGAGTGAAATGAGTTTAGCGCGTGAATACACGCTTCAAGAATTAAAGAAGAAAGACGATGACTGGCTCGAAATCGTTACCCCGTATGGTTGGGATGAGAAAGCGAACCACTATTTCAAATGGTTTCATGTAATGGAAGATGAGTTGAATCACCGGGGACAGATCAGGTTGATTCGTAAAAGGATTACGAAGCATTGAGGTGAAAGAGTTGCATAATGGTAAGTTGATACCAATACGTGGAAAAGAGCTTTATGTGGAAGTGCACGGTTCTCCCGATAATCCACCGCTTCTTTATTTACATGGTGGTCCAGGGGAGAGCTGTTTTGATTTTTCGCACCACCAATCAGCCCGATTGGAAAAAGATTTTATGGTGATTGCATTCGATCAGAGAGGCGTATGTCGATCAGAGGGTGTAACAGAGAACGAAGACTTTAAACTACAGGATTTGATTGAAGACTGTGAGACACTGCGAGAACATTTTTCCGTTGAGAAGTGGTCTTTGATCGGACATTCTTTTGGTGGATTTCTAAGTGTGCTTTACGCTGCCACTTATCCTGATTCAATAGAGAAAGTCGTTCTTGAATGCCCGACATTTGATTTCGATTTAACCTCTAGGAGTTTAATGAGGAAGACCGCTTCGCTTCTTGAAAAACACGGGTAATCGAGAGCGGCCATCGAAAGTTTAGCCATCGTAACAAATGACGAGTTAAAGGGTCGGGAACTCGCAGAGTTATATAGTGATTACAGTGATTTACTCGGTGAGAACCGGATGGAGATCTATATTCATAATCACGACCATCCAACAGACTACAGCTATTATAGTGACGAGAAATGGGATGAACTCTATGATAAGTCTGAGGTTCATTACAACCTGTTGAGAGAAGAAGGAAGAATCTTTGACTCACTACTGCCTCTATTAAACGAGATCAAATCACCTACTCTCTTGCTGACAGGAAAATACGATCCAGTAACGTCAGATCTCCAGGTTCAAGCATTTCGAACGGATGTGGAACTTGGTGAAACCTATCATTTTGAAGATAGTGGTCACACACCACATGATGAAGAACCTGAACATTTCGCAAACGTCATAAAAAAATTTATCAGCTAATAGACAGAGAGGAACAGACAACATGTTTACATACCCAGTAAATGAAGATCTTTATCTAAGAATGTACACAGTAGATGATGCAGAAGAGCTTTTTCATCTGATCGATGAATCGAAAAGCTATTTAAGAGAGTGGCTCGCATGGGTCGATTACAATACGGATGTTGAAGGCTCGAAGGCGTTTATAGAAGGTACGATCAAAAGTCTTTCTGAAACGGGTGGCTATCCTAAGACGCTCGCAATGGTTTATAAAGGGGAAATCGCTGGGACGATCGGTTTCAATGAACTTAACCGAACTCATGATTATGCGACCATTGGGTACTGGCTTAGTGAAAAGCATCAGAAGAAGGGCATCGTCACGCAGGCTTGTAAGGCGATTCTTACGTATGGCTTCGATACGATCGGTCTCAATCGAATCGAAATACGTGCGGCTTCTGAGAATAAAAAGAGTCGCGGTGTTCCTGAGCGACTCGGTTTCACGAAAGAAGGGTTGATCCGTCAGGTTGAAAAGGTGAACGGTACCTATGTTGATCACGTCGTTTATGGCATGTTGAAAACGGATTGGAGCAGATCACAATGGAAATAAGAAGAATGAAAGCAGATGATGCAAAAGAGTATTGGGAGTTAAGATTAGAAGCTCTTCAGAACAATCCCGAAGCGTTCGCGTCGAGCTATGAAGAAGCAGTAGAGAGAAAGGATCCACTCGAAGGCGTTGCAGCTAATTTAGAAAGAGCTGTTACGCTAGGAGCATACGACGGCGGATTGGTCGGAGTCATCACGTTCGTTCGAGGAAGCGGTTTGAAAACGAAGCACAAAGGTGACTTTTTTGCAGTTTATGTAACGCCGAGCTATAGAGGTAAAGGTGCTGGTAAAGCACTTCTGAAGGAAGCGATCGATTATGTGAAGCATGTGGATGGACTCGTTAAAGTCAATATCTCCGTTTCTTCCGTAAACAAGACCGCAAAACAGCTTTATCATAATATGGGATTCAAAACGTACGCAAATGAAGAGAAAGCTCTTTATGTGAACGGTGAGTTTCTGGATGAAGAACACATGGTATTGTTTCTCTAGTAAACCAGACGTTAGGACGTCTGGTTCACAGTGAAAGCATCGTTAAATAGTGCAACATGGTATGGATAGAGCTCTGCTGTCATGATTCCCTCACGGACAGCAGGGTCTTTTTTCATGATTGACGTTGCTTCTTGTTCAGAATTCGTCTGAATGACAACGATTCCGAACGCTGAATCATCATCGTTCACGGTTCTGCCAGCCATGATCAGCGTGTTCTCGTTCAATAGCTCCTTCAAAGCGTTGAAATGCTCCATCACGATTGCGTTTTCTTTTTCAGTCCAGTTGTTTTCATCGACGAGTCTTGGAATGAGTTTAAGCTTGTATAAATATTGGTTCATCGGAAACCTCCATGTTTTTAATCTACCTAGTCACTTCGTTAAATCGACGGTGATACCTTTATTAAAGATGAGCACAGCCGCAGACGAGCGGCTTTTTTTATTCGAAATGTAGCATTGTACGTCCTTTCGGTTGATTATAATAAAGAAGATCAGTTGTGACGACTTTCAAATCAAATTCTCTTAAGGCTCGCTTGTTAGCGAAATCGATAGTAACATTTATGACAGCGAAAAGTTGACATTGAAAACGATCTTCAATAACCTTAGGAAGTGGTAATTGATAATGATTTTCAATAAAAGTGTTTAGCAGGCTAACAGGAGGAATGACGTTTGGAGTCAACGCTTAGAGTAAGTGATAGAGAAGATAACTACGAAATCCAAGTGTTCCACCATATGAGAAATAATTATGAAACCCTTGTCGAAAGGTTTCGTGAGAACCTCATCGTTGCACGAAAAACCATTCTGCATCAGTTGATTCAAGGCATCATCCGTGAGGAAATCCTTCCGTTCGATTCAAGGGAAGGCACGGAGTTAACATATATAACGTTTCGTTTATCGAAAGAACAGATCGATATAAACGTAGGCAATACTTATACACTTGGACAGATCGACATCGTTGGAGATGTTTTGCATCGCGACGCAGATGGGAATGAAACTGTATTATCAAACGCGGATCAGTTTCTTTCGATTCTAGTTCATAATGAACCCAAATTGATTTCCGATAACTTCGAACAATTCTGTGAAGAGATATCAAATAGCAGCTTAAATTATGGGCTAGCTCTAACGGCGGCTGAGAAGCGCATGAAGACTGTTCAGGAAGAGGCGGAACAGCTGGATGCACGAGATTCTTTTTCATATGTAGAGAAGAAGCGAGGCGATGCCACATTTAGCCCGCTTACGTTCTTCGAGCAATGGGTGGTTCAAGGCCATACGATTCATCCATGTTCACGTACACGATTAGGTCTTTCACCAATGGATGTGAGTCGCTATGCACCTGAGTGGGGTGGGCAGCCAGATGTGATACCAGTTTTAGTTCATAAGTCTTACTGTCGATCAACACATAAGAAAAAGAGCGCGACGCGTATTTTATTGGAAGAGTATCCAGAACTGCAAGAGGATCTGGAGAGGGTCGCATCTGAAAAAGGAATTGAGCATCGTGAGTATGAGCTCATCCCTGTACACCCATGGCAGTTCGAACATACGATTTCAAAGCACTATCGTCGGTTGATCGAACGTAACATGATCTTTCCGTTGAGTGAGAGGATCAAGACGATGGCACTCATATCGTTTCGCTCGTTAGCTCCGTTCGAGAATAGGTCGAAGCACCACATAAAAACCGCCATCAATGTCCAGATGACGAGCGCAGTTCGGACGGTTTCTGCTGCGTCGACCTACAACGGACCGTTGATCTCATCGGTTCTGAAGGAAATCGGAGCGCGGGATCCGTTCATCTCGAATTCGTTAAGCTTTATGGGAGAAGACGCAGGAATTCATTTTGAACCCGACTCAGACGGTGATGACCGTCATTTCCTACAGAAAAACCTTGCTTCCATCATTCGTGAAAATCCGGAGGCAACGTTAACTAAAGATGAAGTGGCGATTCCTGCAGCTGCTTTTATCGCAGATTCACCAGTTTCACAAAAGCTGATTCTACAAGAGCTTGTCGAACGCTACAAAGAGAAGATGAATCACCCATCGCTACAGGTCGCTGCTGAAGCATTTATAAAGCGATACTGTGAGGTGCTGCTGCCAGGCATCATGAGATTGATCGTAAAATATGGTGTGAGTTTAGAAGCGCATTTGCAGAATACTGTTTGTGTCTTTAAGGATGGGGTACCAGAGCGTGTGATCCTCCGTGATAATGGAGGAATTCGTATCCTGACAGAACGCTTGGAGACGTTCGTAGCGTTAGGGGCATTAGACAACAGTACAAATTTATTAACGACAAAACCGGAAGAGCTCCACGATATCTTTTTCCATGCGATTATTCATAACCATATCGGAGAAATGAACGTCGCCCTATCTCGTCGTTTAGATCTTGATGAACAAAGTCTATGGAATCCAGTAAGAAAGGTCGTAAGGGATGTTTATGAGTCGCTAAAGTCTGACACTGAACATGATTATGAGCTATTGAAAGCAACGCGTTCAAGGATGAAGGCGTTAGTGAAGATGCGGCTGACAAACAAGTACACAGAAAATATGTATGTCGATGTCGTTAATCCTTTACACAATGAGGTGTTTGAGAAATGACGATACAAATGATCAAAAGACCCAATTATGATAGTAAAGGATTCATGCTCGAAGCAGAAGTGAACTGCATGCGTTTTATCATGAAGCAGATGCCATCGTATCTTAATGATTTTATCGCGAATTTAGAAAATAGCCGAAAAGGCATTCTTCACAAATTAGCTTCATCCATTTTAAGAGAGAACATAAACGATTTATACAAGAGTGCAACGGACTTTAAGGTAGTAGGTTCTAGCTTTGTGGTTAAGAACGGTGATAGAACTGACATTTCGGCATACCTACAGAAGGCGACGTTTCGTGAAGATGTGACGTATAAGCTTGTGTCGGTAAAAAGTGGTGTCCTGATCTTTCCGATCAAACACGAATATGCCTTTCAGCGTATTGAAACGACAGATACGATCTTATACATCGATGAGCATCAGGTGACGGAGATCAAGGTCGCTTCAGAACTCATCGACGTGCTTTTTGAAAAGGGGCCGCAAGTTGAAACGTTCAAAAAGGAGCTTGATAACGGTACTGCAAACCTCACGCTTGCCTATATGTTCGACGATAGTTGGAGGGGAGCCATACAAGAAGAGGCAAAAGCATTAGGTGCTACGTCAACACTTGACTATCTCGGTAAAAAAAGCGAGGTTTCACCAACACTCTTTTTTGAACAGCTCATTCTTGAAGGGCATCATCTCCACCCTGGGGCAAAAACGAAGATCGGCTTGACACAAAGTGATGTTTTTCGATTTTCACCAGAGTTTCATCAATCCTTTGGCGTTCGTTTCGTTGCTGTTGATCGCGCATTTGTCATGACGACGGCACAAACAAAAAGGATGCTTGAAGAACATTTTTATGACGAATGGAAGCAATGTCTTGAGGAGTTAGAGGAAATTGGATTAGAGCCTAACACGTACGATATCATTCCAGTTCATGAGTGGCAGTTTGAACACGTGGTTCCGGACTTGTATGAGAAAGAAATAAAGAATGGTACGGTTCGTTTAATTAAAGGTGTGATGTTAGAAGCGCAGGCAACGTCTTCGTTCCGAACCGTTCATGTGAAGAATAAAAAGGCACCCTCGTTAAAGCTCGCTGTTAACAGTCAGATGACGTCGACCGTTCGTTCGATTTCAACGCAGACTGCGATGAACTCAACATTGTTTACAATCATGATGACGACCATCATGAACGAAGAAAAACAGCTGGAAAACTTTGTTCCTTTGAACGAGATAGCGGGAATGGCTTTTAAATCTGAGGAAGAATTAAAAAGCCGTAACTTAACGATGCTCTTACGCGAAAGTATCGATGAGAAGCTTATGGATGGGGAAGTTGCGATTGCTGGACCAGCTCTGTATGCTCGGTCTCCACTAAGTGATGCAAGTATTCTCGCTGAACTCGTCGATGAATTTGCTAAGGTGAATAACATCCCTAAGCGTCAGGCAGCATTCCCGTTTTTCAATGAATACATTGAAAAAGTCATTCCTGGGTATCTCACACTTATGGTGAAGTATGGGATTGCACTCGAGGGCCACTTGCAAAACAGCATTCCTGTATTTAAGAACGGCAGACTGTCACGTTTCTTCTTCAGAGATTGGGGAGGATCACGTATTTATCAAGCACGACTTGAACAGCAAGGGATCGATGTATCATTTGCACCTGGATCTGTTTCAGTCACGGATAAGGTGTCCGATATGCATAATAAACTTTATTATACCGTTTTCCAAAACCATCTCGGAGAAGTGATAAGACAGCTGGTTCAATATTCTGGAATAAAAGAAGAGGAATTCTGGAAACAAGTTAAAAAAGTTTGTGACGATACATTCAATAAACTCTCCGATCAGTGTGAAGAAAACGTAGCACAAGACCGCAGTTTTCTTTACCAGTCGACAGTTATGCATAAATCTCTTACGAAAATGAGATTGTCGAATAAAAAAGGTGATGCGTACTGTGAGGTTTCAAATCCTCTCAACATGACTAGATAAGGAGCTAGGGAGTAAGCTAAAAGAGATCGCGCATTATGTTGGAGGGACACCATGATTACAATTAGTAAAAATGCAGTAGAGGCTTACCTTGAGCATAGAAAGGAAAGTGGTCCAGTCTGTGCGTATGTGTACGACCTAGACCATCTCAAGCAGCATGCAGAAACGATCAAACAAAGCCTGCCAGCTTTCTGTGAGCTTTATTACGCTGTTAAAGCGAATCCAGATCTTGAACTACTGAGTACGTTAGAGCCGATCGTCGATGGGTTTGAAGTCGCATCCATCGGTGAGATCAACAAGATCGACGATATCTCGAAGAAGCCGATGCTTTTCGGTGGGCCAGCTAAAAAAGATCATGAAATGCTTGAAGCGATGGAGCGAAATGTTGATTATGTAAATGTAGAGAGCCTGCACGAATTGAACCGTATGGCGTATTTAGCAAAACAAGAACAAGTGAAGATTCCAGTCTTGCTTCGGGTAAACTTGAGCACGAACGTATCGGACAGCCACATTCGCATGTCTGGCGTTCCAACTCAGTTTGGCATCGATGAACGAGATGTCCCTGACGTAATCGTGAAAGCTCTCACGTATGAGCAAATCGAGATCAAAGGATTTCATTTTCATGCGATGTCCAATAACTTAGATGCAGCAGCACATCTTCGTTTTGTTGAGATGTGTATGAAAAAGGCACGATCTTGGCGAAAAGAATTTGCGTTGGAAGCTCCCATTATCGATATTGGCGGCGGCATCGGAATCAACTATTGGGATACGAGTCATCCATTCGATTGGGATACCCTTGCTGAAGGACTAAAGGAGTTTGAGCAGGAAACGATCGATGAAAATCTCACGCTATTTTTAGAAATCGGAAGATACATGACGGCAGGATGCGGCTCATATGTGTCAGAAGTGCTCGATGTGAAAACGAATCATGGTGAACATTTTGCTGTTCTACGAGGCGGCTCACATCACTTGCGCCTACCGGCGGCATGGAAGATGAGCCACCCGTTCAGAGTTCATTCTGTTGAAGGGTGGAAGTACCCGTTTGAGCGGCCTGGGATTAAGGATGCCGAAGTAACGGTAGCGGGTGAACTGTGTACCCCTAATGATGTTCTTGTTCGAAAGGAATTTGTATCAGAGCTTCGTGCAGGCGACATCATGGTGTTCGAATATGCCGGAGCCTACGGCTGGACGATTTCGCATCATGACTTCTTGAGTCATCCGCATCCTGAGCAGGTGTATGTAATGAATGGTCTGGTTTATATCAGGTAAAGGATGATGTATCGTATAGTGGTTCATCTTCTTTTATGTAATGCTTATATCACATGGAAAAAGTGGCTAAATAAAATAAAGAGCTTGGGACGATTCCCAAGCTCTTTTTCATGCCGTAAATTCAGAACTACTTTTTTGTCTTGCTTTTCGATGCCTTCGCTGACGCCACAGCATGAGTTCGAGTGCCATGATACAGATCAGTAACCACGCTAGGCCGAGTGTGAGACCCGCTAAGATGTCGGTTAGGTAATGAACGCCGATAAAGATCCGGCTAAGCGCGACTGTAACGGTTAGCACGCCGAGGATGGTGTTGATCGTAATCTTCCATCTTCTTTTTAGATTGCTAATCACGATTAAGTAAAATAAGAATCCATAAAACGTGATCGCGCCAGTCGAGTGACCGCTCGGAAAGCTGAAGCCTGTTCCGTCAAACTTCTCGAGTACATCTGGTCTTTGTCGCTCGAATAATAACTTTAAACCTTTTGTGAGTCCGCTGATTCCAAGCATATTGACTAACAAGAAGAATGAAACCCACTTGCTTTTATCAGAGATAAACAGCAAATAAATGAGGGTTAGAACAGTCCCGATCGTTATCCAGGTCACTGAACCCGCTTCCGTTATCTTTCCCATGATCCCGCTGAGTGCGGGGGTATCGATCGAACTGATGAGTCGCGTCGCAAGTTTATCGATCATAAACTGTTCGTTCTCCGCAACATCTTCAGCTAATGAGAAGAAAAAGAAAAATGCTGCTCCTATGGTGATAAAACCACCTAATATGAGAGCGATGGAGACTTTTGAATAGTTTGATGGATGAATGTTCTTAAATATCACGATGGTTGCTCCTTTTGTAAATAAGTTGGTAAGGTTCATTACCCTTCTCATAAAGGCTTTCAAACAGGTGAGTGTTGGGTTGGCTAAACGAGTAAGCTATTGTACTATGAAATAATTGGTAAGAGTGCTGGGGGGAGTAGCTTGAGAAAAATCGCGATAATCGGTTCAGGAGGCTCAGGAAAGTCGACGCTAGCAAGAGCATTAGGAGAACGACTACAAATCGATGTCTATCATCTGGATGCGTTGTTTTGGAAGCCGAATTGGGAAGGAGTACCAAAGGAAGAACAACGAGATGTGCAGCTCAACATCGTTTCAAAAGACGAATGGATTTGCGATGGGAACTACGGAGGGACGATGGAGATTCGTCTTGATGCTGCGGATACGGTCATCTTTCTTGACCTTCCTAGGGCGCTTTGTACGTATCGAGTCTTTAAACGAGCGGTTCAATACCGTAACCGAACGAGACCTGATATGGGGGAAGGGTGTAAGGAAAGGGTTTCTCTTACGTTCTTGAAATGGGTTTGGAATTACCCGAAAGAGAAGCGTCCAGAGATTTTACGAAGGCTGAATCGTCTTCCTGAGGAGAAGAAGGTTTATCACCTTACTTCAAAGAAAGCGATTGCCAGATTCTTAACGAATATAGGGAGTGAAGAACGTGTTTAGTATCGTTTTAGGGTGTGAGAAAGGCGAGCGAATGGTCTACAGAGAGGCCGTGCGCGCTATTTTAATAGAAGATGATCGGATTCTCCTCGTGTATTCAAATTTAGGAGATTATAAGTTTCCAGGCGGTGGGATTGAAGAGGGTGAGACGCATGCAGAGGCAATCGTGCGTGAAATTGCAGAGGAAACAGGATATGTGAACGGTTTGATCGGAGAGAAGGCGGGAACGATTGTGGAACGGAACGAAGACCTCTATGAAGAGGGAGCGATTTTCGAAATGACCTCTCACTATTATTTTTGCGAAGTTCCCGGAGAATTGGCACCCCAACGGTTAGATGACTACGAGTCCGAACAAGAATTCACCCCAGTTTGGGTCACGCTTGAAGAAGCGATCATGCAGAACGAAGAAGCGTTTGAGATTAATAGTGCGAACGGATGGATTCACAGAGAGAATACTGTCCTAAAAGAATTGAGAAAGGACCAATAGATTGTGAGCCGCTTCATCTGTGGCTCTTTTTTTATGGAAGAAAACACAAAGTGAGGAAGCTATACGTTTGGATATACTTGGGATGTGGGTTACGTCATGGTTTGAGGACGTGAATTTGTATATAATGAAGCAAGTGCTTTAGGTAAGAATGGAAAGGAGGGTTCTGATGGATGAACTCCTTTACTTAGGTGTATTCCTGATTTATACGATTGCGATTTTAATCCTTGGAAAACACGGGTTTGATAAAACGGATGAACTGAGAGGGTACTTCCTGGCAGGAAGAAACCTTTCGTTATTTCCAAGCGTCGCATCCTTTTGTGCGACCTGGTTCAGTGCAGCGTCACTCCTTGGTTTGCCAGGGTTGATCTATGAAGGTGGCGTTTCCGTAATATGGACGACAGCGGTTGCGTGGTTGTTAGGGATTATTGGGCTTCTCTTTATTTCATCAAAACTTTATACATATAACGTTGTCACGGTACCTGAGTTTTTCCTTGTAAGGTACGATTCGAAATTACTTCAAGTTTGGATTGGAATCATCTTGAGCGTCAGTTATTTATTGTACGTCGTGATTCAGATCCGAGGATTCGGAATCGTTGTGAGTGAAATGCTGGAAGTACCGTATATTGTCAGCGTCTTTCTTGTTTATCTTTTCGTGTTGTACACCACGTTCGGAGGGCTGCATTCTGTGGCGCGTACGGATATTTTTCACTTTTATCTCATCCTTGGCGGAACGATCCTTGGCTCTCTTTTTGTGGTGAACGAGATCGGAGGGCTAGAGGTATTTACGAGTGATCTCGTCGTGAGAGCGACCAGAGGGGATTCCTATTTAGCGCTGTTTCCTGAAGAAGGGCTACCGTTTTGGACGCTTCTGAGCGCATTTTTTGCATTAGGGATAGGCGTTGCTGCGAATCCACAGTATGCGGTTCGGATCTTATCAGCTCGTTCGAAGCAAATTGCGTGGAAGATGATCGCAACGAGTGCGATTTTTCTTGTGCTCATCTATTTTGCGATCTTTGTGATCGGCATCGGTTCACGGATGATAAATCCGGGAGTCATATTCGAAAGTACTGACGAAATCTACCCTCACGTTATTTCATACTTGCTGCAAACACCATGGAAGGGGATCTTGCTGATCAGCGTTGTGGCGGCTGCCATTTCAACGGCTAACTCACAGCTTCTAATCATGGCGAGCAGCTTTGTATATGATATTACGCTTCCACTACGAAAAAAGAAGAGTGTCGATCAACAGGTTATTTCATGGACGCGCTGGGTTATTTTCATGTTTGCGACGTTTTCCTTGTTGATTGCGTTTCAACCTCCTGAAGGTATCGTTCCCTTTAGTGGACACGTATGGGGGATCATAGCGGTCTCGATGTTCTTTCCGTTGTACGGAGGTCTCTATACGGCTAGATCAAAACAAAACGCTGTCCTGTCCACATTCGGTGGGACACTCGCATATGTACTTGCGTTTTTCCTAATCCCAGATCACGTTCATCCTGTTTATCATCCTGTCCTGCCGTCGATTTTAATCGCTGGTATCCTTTATTTCTGGAAGGGAGGTACGCATGATGAGAAATTCGATTGAACGGAAGATCCTCGTTCCTTTTCTAATCATCGTACTCCTTCCAAGTTTTATTATCGGAGCGGTCTCGATGTGGGCGAGCTACCAGTCAGAGAAACAGCTGAAAGAGGCAACGGTTAGTGAAACGTTAACGAGCATCGATCGCTACGTTGGTATCTTTGATGAACGTGTGCAAAATGGCGACATGAGTGAACGTGATGCCAAATCGTTAGTCAAGGTTATGATCGATGAAAAAGTAGGATTGTATGTTGAGGATGAAGAGGGGAATTTCTACTCAGGTGGAAAGGACTATCAAGCAGAGGAATTAGAGTGGTTAAACGGCAACAGTGAGCCATCAAGCTTTGTTATCGAAAAAACGGTGATAACTGAAGAGCTCGAACAATGGGGGTGGAAGCTTTATTTCCCGATCGAGTTCTCGTTCTATTCAGGTTCACTTCCTGATATTCAAAAATATACGCTGCTCATCATCATCTTCATGGGTGTGATCGCCGTGCAGTTTACGATCATTTTTTCTTATCACCTCTCAAAGCCCATCAAAAACCTTGCTGCTTATTGTAAGCGGATTGCAATGGGAGATAGAGGGAAAGAGCCGGATATTAAAACGAATCGTAAAGATGAAATCGGCGTTCTCTCAAATTCGTTACAAGATATGGTCCAAACGCTAGATAAACGAAATGGACAGATCGAGAAGATTAAAAAGCTGAACGAAACGATCTTAAATAGTGTGCATGTGGGAATGGTTCTTCTCGTCGAAGGATCAGATTCCGTTTATAATGAGGCTGCACAGCGGATGATGGATGATGATCCTTCATTGGAACAGCGTGTTAGACGTCTTACTGTTCATGAGACGACGAAGAGAAAAGAAGAAATATGGAATCATAAATATAATGAAGAAAAGGTGTATTATGCGGTAAACTATAGAGTGATTAAAGGAACTGAGCGAAATCGCTCGATCATTACGTTCGAAGATATTACGAATCGAAGAAAGCTTGAACAACGCGTTGAACGGATGTCCCGCTTAGCATCGTTAGGTGAAATGGCATCAGGAATAGCACACGAGATTCGTAATCCACTCGCAGGGATCAGAACAACGACCCAGCTCCTTATTCGCAGGTTGGAGCTTGGCAAGGATGAGCTAGCGTTAACTGAAAACATGCTGATCGACATCGACCGGGTGAACAAGATTATAACGAATATCCTTCAGTTCTCAAGACCGCTTGATTCTAACCCGTCATTTATCAAGGTGGATGAAACAATGCGCTCACTCGTGTTATTGATGGAAGGAATGGCGAGTGAGAAAAACGTAACATTGCATCATAGTGAAAATGGATATAGTATTTTGGTCGATCGAGACCATCTTCGTCAAATCCTACTCAACTTGATCATTAATGGAATTAATGCGATGCCAGAAGGTGGAGAATTAACGCTTTCTAGTGGAACAACTGGGGATAAGCGGACGATTTACGTATCAGATACAGGAGTTGGCATGGAAGATAGCATGCTGGATAAAATTTTCGATCCATTTTATACAACGAGGTCTGAAGGGACTGGACTCGGGCTATCGATCGTACACCAGCTTGTTGTGCAAAACAACGGCGAGATCGATGTAAGAAGTACGCCAGGGAAAGGAACGACTTTTTCCATAACATTCCCGACAAGGAAGGAGGAAGAGTAAATGGCAGTGAAGATTGGAATCGTTGATGACGAGACAACGCTTAGGCTTACGCTGCAAATGTTTCTTGAAGATGAAGGCTATGAAGTTCGTTCAGCATCTTCACTTGAAGACGGCTGGGAGCTGCTCGAAGCGTTTAACCCACAGGTGCTGCTGTTAGATATACGCTTGCCTGATGGAAACGGACTCGACGCGCTGCATGAATTCAAAGAGCGGTATCCGCTGATGGCGGTTATGATGCTGACTGCTTATGGTGATGCGAAAACGGCTGTAAGAGCAATTAAGGAAGGCGCGTTCGATTACTTAACGAAGCCATTTGAGTTAGAAGAGTTGAAAATTACGCTGGAGAAGTGGAGCAAGCAGCAGCATCTTGAGAAAGAAGTCGAGCGTTACCGTGAAGAAGAGCGGCGTACGAAGCTCGTTCAAATGATCGGTGAAAGTGATCAGATGAACGAGTTGAAAGGGAAGATTTCGTTGATTGCAGAAAGCAACGATACGACGGTTTTAATAAGAGGTGAGACGGGAACGGGAAAAGAACTCGTTGCGAGGAGCATCCACCAGCAGAGTAAACGCCACGATGGCCCGTTTGTCGCCGTGAACTGCGCAAGTATTCCTGCTGATCTTATCGAAATCGAACTTTTTGGCCGAGAAGAAAACAGTGTCAGAGACCAGTCGAATGGTAAAGTCGGTTTAGTCGAGTGGGCTGATGGTGGTACGTTATTTTTAGATGAAATCGGAGATCTTTCGCTCGATATACAAGTAAAGCTTTTACGATTTCTAGAGGATAAACGAATTAAGCGCGTCGGTAGTGTGCATGACCTTGAGGTAGATGTTAGGATTATTGCTGCTACGAACCGCTCTCTTGAAGAAATGATTCAAGAGAAAGAGTTCCGGTCTGATCTCTATTATCGGTTGAACGTGGTGCCGATCAAATTAACTCCGCTTCGTGAGCGAGATGAGGACGTCATTATGCTGACTGACCATTTCTTGAATGAGTTTTGTCAGCAGATGAGGAAGGATACCCCAACATTACGGGCAGATGCAAAAAAGCGGTTGTTAAACTATGATTGGCCTGGAAACGTGAGAGAACTTAAGAATACGATCGAGCGAATTGCGATCTTACATCAGGAAAAGGAGCTAGCTGCCACACATTTCGATTTCTTAAATCCTGTTGAAGGTCATGTAGAGGGATCAAAAACGATCGATGATGTTGTGTTTGAAGACGCCTTTTCACTTGAGGATCACATCGAGAGCATCGAAAAGAAGTATATCGAAAAAGCAATTCAGGATTCGAAATGGAATATTACGCAAGCAGCGAAACTACTAGGGATCAGTCGTTATGCCCTTCAAAGACGAATTGAAAAATACGAAATCACATGAGCGAAACCGCCCACATCGGGCGGTTTTTTTGTGCGGAATCTTATAAAACTATCAGAAAATTACGTGATAAGGTAGAGATAAGAGAAAAATCGTAGCGATTCATTCGACAGATGATTCGTGTTTTTGAAGGAGGAAGACGATGGGTATTAAAAAAGAACAGCCCCTTGAAACAGTAGATTTAGAACAAAATCGTCCAACGAAAAGCAAGTGGGGA
Source organism: Anaerobacillus sp. ABA4_114 (assembly GCF_056159065.1). Taxonomy (NCBI): domain Bacteria; kingdom Bacillati; phylum Bacillota; class Bacilli; order Caryophanales; family Bacillaceae; genus Anaerobacillus; species Anaerobacillus sp. ABA4_114. The sequence continues at coordinate 3,287,662 of NZ_JBSWUM010000001.1, read as the reverse complement.
GTCATTCTTGGTGCCGCATTCCTGATGGGTTCATCAGCAATCGGTCCAGGATTTCTAACACAAACGGCTGTGTTTACAGAACAGCTACTCGCAAGCTTTGGCTTTGTTATCTTAATGTCGATCATTCTTGATATTGGTGTTCAGGCGAACATCTGGCGAATCATCGCAGTATCGAAACGAAAAGGACAAGATATTGCGAATATGGTTCTACCGGGACTCGGTTACTTCTTAGCATTTGCAGTTGCGCTAGGAGGACTTGCTTTTAATATCGGTAACGTTGGTGGTGCTGGACTCGGAATGAACGTCTTGTTCGGAATCGATCCACGTATCGGAGCAGCGATCACGGGTGTCATCACGATCGGAATCTTCTTATCGAAAGAAGCGGGAATCGCGATGGATAAGATCGCACGTCTACTAGGTGGCGTTATGATTCTGCTTACACTTTATGTCGCGTTCCAAAGTAATCCACCGGTTGGCGACGCTGTTGTTCATACGTTCGCGCCGACCACGATCGATGTGTTTGCCATCATCACGTTAGTAGGTGGAACGGTCGGTGGTTATATTACGTTTGCTGGTGGTCACAGACTTCTTGATGCTGGGATTTCGGGGAAAGAAAACCTTCACCAGGTAACGAAAAGCTCTGTCTCAGGTATCTTGATCGCATCGATCATGCGAGTATTTCTATTCCTCGCCGTACTAGGCGTCGTAACAGCTGGTTTTGCACTTGATCCAGCGAACCCACCTGCTTCTGTTTTCCAACATGCAGCGGGCGCAATCGGGTATAAGATGTTTGGTATCGTCCTTTGGGCAGCTGGAATCACGTCAGTTGTTGGTGCAGCATACACGTCCGTGTCATTCTTAAGAACACTTTCTAAAAAAGTCGATAAGCATCATTCAGGCGTAACGATCGGATTTATCGCCGTTTCGACGATTATCTTTGCATTCATCGGAAAGCCAGTTCTATTACTCATTCTTGCAGGTGCATTCAACGGATTGATTTTACCTGTAGCACTTGGAACACTTCTCATCGCAGCGTACAAGAAATCGATCGTAGGTGATTACAAGCATCCACTATGGTTAACGATCTTCGGAGGCTTTGTCTTCTTGATCACAGCATATTTAGCGATCGTGACGCTTATTGATAAAATTCCACAACTCTTTGCTTAATCGATAGGAGGAACATGCGTGAAACTTGATTATCATCCACTCGGGGATACGGGCATTCAGCTTGTATTCGGTTCCGAAATAACGGAAGAAACGAATCAGAAGATAAGAATGTTTGCGGATTATTTAACAGATCATCCGATCGACGGTGTTGTTGAGTGGGTGCCAGCCTACACAACATTAACGGTTTATTATCTTCCTACGAAACTTTCATACGGTTCATTACGAATGAAGCTAGAAGAGATCAGTGAAAAACAACAAGGAAGAGAAGCAGAATCTGCTTCTCTTGTTTATATCATCCCAACGTATTACGGGGGTGAAGATCTCTCATTCGTTGCAGAACACAATGGTCGAACAGAAGAAGAAGTCATCGAAAGTCATTCAGGAAAAGATTATCTCATCTACATGATGGGATTTGTGCCAGGCTTCCCTTATTTAGGCGGTATGCCTGGAGAGATCGCAACGCCTAGACGAGAAAATCCTCGTGCTGCTATCGCACCAGGGTCTGTAGGAATCGCAGGATCTCAAACGGGTATTTATCCGCTTCAGTCTCCAGGAGGATGGCAGATCATCGGGAGAACGCCAGTGAAACTCTATGACCCTGAAAGTGAGTCTCCAATCTTACTAGAGTCAGGGCACTACTTACGCTTCGTGTCGATCACTAAAGAAGAATACGAGGAAATAGAAGAAGCCGTACAACGTGGAGAGTATGTAGTAGAAACAGAGGAAAAGAAGGTGGGGGTCACATCATGAGGACAGTTGATTTGAATAGTGATTTAGGCGAAAGCTTTGGAGCATATACGATTGGGAACGATGAGAATGTGCTGAAATTTATCTCTTCAGCGAACATCGCATGCGGCTACCATGCAGGAGATCACAACGTCATGATGAGAACCATTGAACTTGCTCATCTACTCGAAGTCGGGATCGGCGCACATCCAGGCTTTCCTGATCTTGGAGGTTTCGGTCGCCGAGATATGAACATGTCAGCGGATGAAGTGTTTAACCTTGTTGCGTATCAGATCGGTGCGATCAAAGGTATCGCAAATGTACACGGAGCACGCGTTCAGCACGTGAAGCCGCACGGTGCACTTTATAATAAAGCAGGAAAAGACCCTTCTATTGCCAAAGCGATTGCAAACGCTGTCAAAGCGGTCGATCCAGAACTTATTCTGTTTGGATTAGCAGGAAGTGAGCTTGCAAAAGCAGGGAAAGAAGCTGGTTTAACGGTCGCACAAGAGGTGTTCGCGGATCGTACGTATAAGCCTGATGGCTCGTTAACTCCTAGATCAGAACCGAACGCGATGATACACGATGCAGACCTTGCTGTTCAGCGTGTCATTCGGATGGTGAAGGAGCAGAAAGTAGAGGCGGTGAATGGGGAAGATATTTCGATCGAAGCGGATACGATCTGTGTACACGGTGATGAACCAGAAGCCCTTCGCTTCGTACAATTGTTGAGACAGCGATTAGAAAGTGAAGGAATCACAATACAACCCGTTGGAGTGAGTGCAGATGCCTAAAGACCTTTTTAAAGTAACAAAGCCTGGTCTACTAACAACGATTCAGGACGACGGTCGAACTGGTTACCAGCAGTACGGAATCGTAGCAGCCGGCGCGATGGATTCTTTTTCAATGAAGATTGCTAATTTTCTAGTCGGCAACTCGGGTGACGAAGGTGTGCTAGAAGTAACGGTTATGGGACCGAAGTTCGATGTTTTAAGTGACGCTGTGATCGCAATCTGTGGTGGAAACCTTTCACCGACAGTAAACGGTAAGAAAGTGGCGATGTGGAAGAGCTTTGAAGTGAAAGAAGGAGACAAGCTGCAGTTCGGACAGCCTGTGGAAGGAGCACGAGCGTATATAAGTGTCGCTGGCGGATTCGATGTCCCACTCGTGATGGAAAGTAAATCAACGTATCTGAAAGCGGGAATCGGCGGCTTTGAAGGACGATCTCTTGAAAAAGGAGATGTTCTAAGGGGAGCTGATACCATGGAAGGAAAAAGTGGACGTACACTCCACTACGATGAAATCCCTTCTTATGAAAAAGAAATGGAGATTCGCGTCGTGATGGGTCCTCATGAGCAGGCGTTTACGGATGAAGCCTTAGAAACCTTTTTATCTTCAGCCTACGAAGTTTCACCGAAATCAGACCGGATGGGCTACAGAGTCACGGGACCTCAGCTTGAACATAAGACGTCTGCAGATATCATTTCAGAAGCGATCCCACTCGGTGGCATCCAAGTTCCTGCAAACGGTGAACCGATCATCCTGATGTCCGATCGCCAAACAACAGGAGGGTATACGAGGATCGCGACGGTCATTTCGAGCGATATTCCTACCCTTGCTCAGGCGATGCCAGGATGCAAGATTCGATTTAAGAAAGTCTCAGTAGAGGAAGCACAGGAAATCTATGAACGTCACGATCGATTTACGAGAACGTTAGAAAAAGTGTCGGGATAAAGGAGAATGCTAGATGCTACAGTCAAAAGAAATCATCGATATTATTAAAAACATGGACGGAACAACCGTAGATGAAGTGCACTACGAGCAAGATGGGCTCGTTGTAAAAGTGAAAAATCAAAATCCTTATGGTACGTCAGAGAGCGGTGTAGTGGAAAAGAAAGAAGAAAAGCCAACGACAAGGAAAGAACCGTCATCCGATCGTAATGAAGAACGAGTTCAGGCACAGTCAGATAGCGATGTTCATACCGTAACGGCTCCAATGGTCGGTATGTTCTACACGTCTCCTTCTCCTGAAGAAGATGTGTTTGTTCAAGTAGGAGATACCGTACGAGAAGATACGGTCGTATGTGTGTTAGAAGCGATGAAGATGTTCAACGATGTTCACGCTGATGTGGATGGCGAAGTTGTTGAGATCATTGCGAACAATGGCGACCTTGTGGAGTTCGGACAGCCACTATTCAAAGTAAAACCAGAATAGGAGAGAGCATAGATGGGGATTAAAAAAGTACTAGTCGCAAATCGTGGAGAAATTGCTGTACGGATCATACGTGCGTGTCACGAACTTGACCTAGAAGCGGTTGCAGTCTATTCAGAGGCTGATCGTGACGCTCTTCATGTGGAACTAGCGGATGAAAGCTATTGTATCGGTCCGACTTATTCGAAAGATAGCTACTTGAATATGGCAAACATCATGACCGCAGCGATCAACGGCGGTGTTGACGCCATTCACCCAGGTTACGGATTTTTATCGGAGAATGCAGCGTTCGCAGAAATCTGCGAAGACAATAACATCACGTTTATTGGACCGAGTAGTAAAGCGATCAATCAGATGGGAACAAAAGATGTTGCGAGAGAAACGATGAGATCAGCAGGTGTCCCTGTCGTACCAGGTTCGAACGGCATTATTGAAAACAACGAACAAGCCGTTGACCTTGCAGCTGAGATGGGCTATCCCGTTATTATTAAAGCAACTGCAGGTGGTGGCGGAAAGGGCATCCGTGTCGTAAGAGAGGAAGCGGAGTTACTTAAAGCCATCAATGTGACCCAGCAGGAAGCGGCAAAAGCGTTTGGAAACCCGGGTGTCTACATAGAGAAGTTCATCGAAAACTTCCGTCATATTGAAATTCAAATTCTTGCAGATAACCACGGGAACGTCGTTCATCTCGGTGAGCGTGATTGTTCAATCCAAAGGCGTATGCAAAAGCTTGTAGAAGAAACGCCGTCCCCAGCGCTTGATAAGTCGATTCGAAACGAGATGGGTGAAGCAGCCGTTCGCGCTGCCAAGGCAGTAAATTATTCAGGTGCAGGCACCGTCGAATTTATTTATGATGAAGACGGCAAGTATTACTTTATGGAAATGAACACACGTATTCAGGTGGAGCATCCGGTAACGGAAATGGTCACGGGAGTGGACTTGATCAAAGAAATGATCAAGGTTGCGAACGGCGAAGTGTTACCGATTACGCAGGATGATATCGCCCTTACAGGCTGGTCGATGGAGTGTAGAATCAATGCAGAAGATCCAGATCGTGACTTTATGCCTTCTGCAGGAAAGGTAGAGACCTATTTGCCTCCTGGCGGTTTTGGGGTTCGCGTTGACTCAGCTATGTATTCAGGCTATGTCATCCCGCCTTTTTACGATTCGATGGTTGCGAAGCTTATCACATATGGTGCAACACGTGAAGAAGCGATGCAGCGGATGAAGCGAGCACTAAGTGAATTTAAAATTAAAGGAATCAAGACGACGATTCCATTTCATCAGAAGCTATTAAACCATGAAAAGTTTGTAGAAGGTGACTTTAATACAAAGTTTCTTGAAATTCATGAGCTTTAAAGGAAGGTGAGCTCGATGTTAAAACCAAGTGAACAACGTCTAAGATTTAGAGATCAAACGGATCAAGGGACGACTTCAGGCATGTGTGATGGGTATTTACAAGCAAACATGATCACACTTCCTAAGGAATACGCATCGGACTTTCTTAAGTTTTGCGAACGAAATCCGAAGCCTTGTCCATTAGTAGATGTGCTAGAAGCAGGTCAGGTAAAACCGAATGTTGCTGATGCAGATATTCGGACTGACCTTCCAAAATACCGAGTCTATCAAAATGGAACATTGAAAGAGGAGACGCTAAACTTAAAGGAGTACTGGAGTGACGACTTCGTAACATTTTTACTCGGATGTAGTTTTACGTTCGAGAAAGCTCTGGCGGAAGCAGGAATCAGCTTATTGCATCAAGAGATGAAGAAAGTTGTTCCAATGTACCAGACCTCGATCGCATGTAAAGAGGCAGGCCGTTTCTCTGGAGGAATGGTCGTCAGCATGAGAGCGATCAAGAAGGAAGAGCTCGACGAAGCGGTGCGCATCACGGCAGAATTTCCTGATGCACACGGTGCTCCGGTTCATATCGGCGACCCTTCTGAAATTGGTATTCATGATTTTGAAAATCCAGACTACGGGGAGTATACGCCTTTTGATTCGGAAGAGCGAATCCCGGTGTTCTGGGCATGTGGAGTAACACCGCAGTATGTCGGCTTAAACGCAAAACCTGAGATTATGATCACGCACGCGCCTGGCCACATGCTGATCACAGATCAAATGGGTTGAAGATCGTTCAATAAAAACGTTCGTTAGAGAAGGGGAATCGGTAATCGATTCCTCGCTTTTTTATGCGCTAAGGTTCCCGCGTGCTCGAAGCAAGATATTTTTAAAAACCTTCTATAAAGCCTATACTTTAAGCTGAAATAAAAAGGCATGTTACTAAAAGGAGGATTCATACATGAAAGCGTTACTGCTTCAAGAAAAAGGCGAGTGGGATAGCATGACGGTGGAGGAGGAGATCCAAACACCAAAACCGGGAAAAGGTGAAGTCCTCGTCAAGATTCATGCTGCTGGATTGAATCCAGTGGATTATAAAACTGCAACGAACGGGAATCCAAACTGGGAATATCCACATATCTTAGGTCTTGATGGTGCTGGGGTCATCGACGAAGTAGGTGAAGATGTGACGGAGTGGAAGAAAGGAGACCGTGTGGTTTACCATGGTGATCTGACGAAGAAGGGTGTCTTCGCAGAATATGCCATTACGACTGCTCATACGATCTCAAGACTTCCTGATGCGATCTCGTTTGAAGACGCAGCAGCGCTTCCTACCGCTGGATACACAGCGTATCAATCCATTTTCAGGAAGCTTCACATTGAAAAAGGTCAAAGCATCCTCATTCATGCTGGAGCTGGTGGCGTAGGCGGATTTGCAATTCAAATGGCGAAGTATATGGGATTAACCGTCATCACAACTGCTTCAAAAAGCAACCATGAGTATGTGAGGCAGCTAGGCGCGGACTATGTGATCGATTATAAGGAAGAAGATTTCGTGGAAAAATGCTTGGAGCTTACTGACGGTGTTGGGATCGACGCTGTGCTCGACGCGGTGAGCGCAGACAATGCAACGAAATCTCTCGATGCTCTTACGTTCAACGGGCAAATCGCCTATATCGCAGGTGTACCTGAGTTTTCTCGAGGCGTTTCCTTTACACGCCCTCTCTCGTTCCACCAGATTGCACTCGGTGGTGTATATGCTTCAAACAATAAGAAAGAACAAGCAGATCTCGCTAGAATGGGAGACGAAATGGTGAACCTCGTACTCGGTGGCCATGTTGATCCAACGGTTAAGCATGTCATCTCATTAGAGGAAGTACCAGAAGCACTCGTAAAGCTCTCAGAACGTCACGTTACTGGGAAAATTGTAGCGAAAGTGGTTGAAGAATAGGTAGAGTGACACGATAACGAAATCGTTTAGAATGAAAAAGCCGCGCAGCTATGGATCGAAGCGTGGCTTTTCTCTATCATTTTTATACTGCCGTCTTATTATTCCGTAACACGGTAATAAATCCATCGAGGATATCGTGACTGATGAAAAAGCCTTTTCGCTGATAAAAGTCTAGCGCATTTTGATTGCCGTTCGATACGAAGATAAAATGATCTTGAACATCTTTTTCATTCCGCAGCCATTCCATCGACATGTTGAAAAGCTTAGAACCAACCCCATACTGTCGGTAACCATCTTTTATGTAAAATTGAGATAAGCAACCTACAAATTCTCCACGTACTGACGATAGATCAAAGAAAGTTGCAAAGTCATTATCATACGCTTCTTTACGTGAAATGTTTGAGTACACATATCCTATGATCTCCTCTTCGTCTTTTACAACGACAATGTAATTTTTCTCCGCTTTCTCCACAGATGGAACCAATCGTGTTTCAAAGCTCATGTCATCGAATAATTCCGGGGTGATGTGCGCTTTTGATTTTTGGAAAACCATCAGCTCGTTACAAATTTCTCGACAGCACTCGATTTCTTCAGGACTGATCTCGTCATATGTTAGATTCATTGGCATTCTCTCCTGACTGCTAAAAGCGTTTTCTACCTATTAGTATAGCTTTCAGTTGGTTGGAAATGAAGACACCTTGTGAAACATTTAAATGGGAAAAACGTACAAGTAATAAGAAAGGGTGTTTTTACCAGTGGGGTACTTAAAAAAGATCCAATACATGATAGGTTTGCCGTCAGCTCTCATCTTAATGATATCGCTTTTAGTAAGCTATGAACCTGTAACAATCATCGCGCTAATAGGTTGTTTTATCGCCCTGGTATGCAGGCAGATCCGTTACCATCGATACTCTTATCGGCTTGGGCATCCTGATCGTCACTCCGATGAACTCGGGTATGACCTGACGGACGATCATCTCGACGAAGCAGAAACGTATGACCGTGACCGACAAAAGAGGTGAACACGCTCTTTTATGGAAATAATGGATTAGCACAAAATAAGGGGGATAACGATGATTGCGCCAGAACAGATTATGACCGTCTGGGAAACGTTTGATGACTTTCCAATGGAGACACTTACAAAAGCGTGGTATTTCGATAAAGCGCAGAAAAAGCAGCGAGAAGTCGCTTTGATGAAAGAACATCGAGCGCAATATGGCATTACAGGTAATTGCTTTGATCTCGCGTACTGGTTGCTCGATGAGTTCAAAAGTAGTGGTGTGAAAGCCTATCCGATCGGACACGATTTACATACAGAAGATGCTCATGTTGCTGTCGTTTCGGTAGATGAAAGAGGGAGGCGCTATTTATGTGACCTTGGGGATCAATGGATACAGCCAGTCTTAATCGACTCGGAATGTGAGGATTATTCAAATGAAAAGCTTGATGGCTTTTTTCCAGGGGCGCGCATTCAGGTGAGCTCTCATGATGAGCAGCTTACTGTTCTTTACGAGAGACCGAATGGCAAGGTTTCAAAACAGGTTTATGATACGAGGGTGGTAGAGATGGGAGAGTTTAAACGTGCAGCAGAGCATTCCCAACACCTCATAAAACCTGAACCATTACTTGAGTGTAGGGTCCCGTTTAAAGAAGAGACAGCTCATTGGGAGTTTTATAACTGGAGTAGTTTTATGAGTACGACAGAGGGGTTATATAACGAGCGAGACCTAACTAGTATCGAAGAATGGACTGCTAGAATACATAAACGGACAGGGTATGATGAATTGTTCGTACTAGAAGTATTAGAGATTTACAACAAGCAACGGTCGGTTGAGAGGAGGTAATGAAGTTGGGGATGGGGGCAGTAAGTATTTTTCTCATCGCAATTCTTCCTATACTTGGAATCGCGATACTTGGAATCTATTTCATAAGAAAAAGCATACGAAACAAGTGACTTCCGAATCTTAGGAAGTCATTTATGAATAAAAAAGAAGATGAAAGATTTCGATTGGTAATGATCACCATGATGGTGGTCACTGTTTTTTTAAGGTGTGATGAAAGTAAGTGATGGGCTTTTTGATTCACTTACTTTTGTAAAATTGGTTGTCCCTTCCTAATTGTTAACGTATCCTTAAGTATGTTAACTAGTTGGATCGGGGGAAAAGTGTGTTGAAGAAAAAGGATAAAGACATAAAGTTTGAAAGCCTTGATGAAGAATTACGTGAAGAAGTGCTTGAGTATACGGGAAAGAGATCAGACGTTTACGAAAAGAAGTGGAGCAAATTATCAAACAAAAAGTCGCAGATTTCATGGAACTGGGCGTCGTTCCTTTTTAATCTGTTTTGGTTTGCATTCCGTAAGATGAACATTTATGCCTATTCGTTACTAGGTGTTATCGTCTTGATCGATGTTTTGTCCATCCTTTACTTTAAGAAGACGATTTCGGGTACAAGTATGGGACCTATATTTATAGCGTTCGCTCTCTTATCAAATAAAGTGTATTTTGATTTTGTACTTAAACAAGTAAAGAAATTGAAAGAAAAATACCCTGATCGTGAAGAACGCTTGGCAGCCATAAGGAAGCAGGGGGGCGTAAGTTGGCTTAGAGCTATTCTTTTTGTACTAATCGTCTTCATCTATTCTTTCTCAATCGTGTTTGTAGAAGAAGAAGTGTACTTTTCCTACATGGAGCCAAAGTTCACTGAAGCATATGAATTACAAGAAGCGGGTCAGCTTGATGAAGCACTAGAGGTGTATGAGTCGATAGAAAATGACAATATACCTGTAGCAGAAATTCATTTAAACAAGATGTACATATACTCCGATAAAGGTCAGGATGAAAAAGTTTTAGAAGAAGTAAATGCTTATTTAGAGATCAGGCCAGAGGATGAAGAAATGCTTGAAATAAAAGAATTAGTCCTTGATAGGCTAGAAGAATGAGAATTGTCTATCGTTATTTAAACGAACATTAAATGATTATTTTCATTTAATGTTCGTTTTTTGGTTGTGTTCCTATCGTTCCTTTGATATAGTTACACAGTAAACAACTTAAAAGCATTGCTCGTATATCCTCAGTAATATGGTCTGAGTGTCTCTACCTGGTTCCCGTAAACGAACTAGACTACGAGTTAAAGTATATGCCGGTACTAGCCGTTTCTTTTTGCTATGGTTATTTCTATTGTTGATACTTTGACTTTGTTGGTCTAGAAGGTAGATGTCACTCTACATTTCTAGGCCTTTTTCTGTGGAGAAAACGGTGCATCAAACATCTTAGAGGGGAGCACAGTAGAAGTAGTGGAGAAGACAATATCATTCGAACAACAAAGGGGAGTTTTCAATTGAAACGTAGAATAGAAGCAAGATACATGGCGATCGCAATGGTTTCCTTACTAGTACTTTCTGTAATGGCAGGATGCAGTTCTTCCACGAAAAGTGAGGCTGAAGCAGCTAAGGAGAATGAAAAGCAGCCTCTCATCGTTCAAGGGCCAATGCCGATTGAAGCTGAGAAGTTTGCTAGTAAGTTAAGTGATGTGAAAGAAGAAAAGTCTGGTTCATTTGTGTTTTATAAAGGAACATTGGACGGTTACCCTGTGATCGTCACGAAGACAGGTAAAGGAATGGAGAATACTGCGGCTGCAACGGCTGTAGCGATCGAAAAGTATGACCCGATCGCTATTATCAACCAAGGTACTTCGGGTGGGCATGATCCAGATCTTCACGTCTTCGATATCGTTCTAGGTGAACGAACTGTCAATCTCGGTTCATTGAAAACACCGAACAAAGATGAAGGGGAAGGCATTTCACCGAAAGAGTGGATTCCGATGGACTTGATGGCATCAGAAGGAAGTGCGGGAGAAGATCCTGATGCAGAAAACATCCGTTATTTTGAAGGTGACAAAACGTTACTAAAGGCTGCTCATGCGGTAAAAGATACCTACACAAAAGGAAAGATTGTCGATGGTACGATCGGTTCAGCAGATGTATGGAACAATGAAGTGGATCGCATCAATTGGTTTCATGAGAATTTCGGATCTTCAGTAGAAGAGATGGAAGGTGCGGCTGGCGCACAGATTGCAAAAGCGTATGATGTTCCTTTTCTTGGCATCCGCGTACTTTCCAACAACAAAGTAAACGACGGTGCGTATAACCCTGAAACCGCAGAAGCAAATCAGGAATATGTTTATGAAGTCGTGAAAGAATATTTAACGATGATTGAAGAAAAGTAATCGCTTAGAGTGTGGATGCGTCCACACTCTTTTTATGTAGCGGAAGGAAACGAGTGCTGTTTATAGAAGATGATTGAATGCACAAAACCAAATAGTGAGGAAGATGCATCATGATTCAGTATCCAACCTTAAAAAATAGCGCAAAGATTGGAGTGACCGCTCCATCTTCTGGAGTACCAGAAAGCTTACATAAGATTCTTCGTGAAGCTATTGATAAAGTAGAAGCAAAAGGGTATGACATTTCCTGTGGCGAGACAGTCTGGACTCAGAAAAAGGCAAAGTCAGCAAGTGCGAAGGTGCGAGCGGATGAATTTAATAGACTGATGCAGGATGAGGAGATCGACCTCATCGTGCCGCCTTGGGGCGGAGAGCTATTGATCGAAATTCTCGAGCATATTGAATTTGAAAACATCAAACCGAAATGGATTCTCGGCTATTCAGACGTTAGTGCGCTGTTGTTTTCCATCACGTTGAAAACAGGTATTGCGACAGCTCATGGAACAAACTTGATCGATTTAAGAGGTGACTATCAAGACGCGACAACTGCAATGTGGGAATCCGTTTTAAAAACGAAAAAAGGTGAAACGGTCGACCAACATTCTTCTGAAGCCTACCAGAAGGAATGGGACCACGAAAATCCATCTCCATGTGTCTTTCATTTGACTGAACAGACTGAATGGAAATCAACGGAAGACAATGTTTCGATAGAAGGACGGTTGCTTGGAGGGTGCCTCGACATCCTCACACATCTCGTCGGCACGCCATATGGCGATGTAGCGTCATTTAGAGAAACGCATTCAGATGAGCCAATCCTCTGGTATTTCGAAAACTGTGATTTGAATACAACGAGTGTAAGACGGTCGCTAGTTCAAATGAAACTAGTAGGGTGGTTCGATCATTGCTCAGGTATTTTGTTTGGGAGGAGTGCAGCGAATCAACAAGTGAATGGGTATGTCATTGAAGATGTGTATGAACAGCTTGCGGAAGAAATCGGAGTGCCTGTGGTTTACGATATCGACTGTGGTCATGTTCCTCCACAGCTCACATTGATAAACGGTGCTCTTGCAAAAGTGACCGCACGTAATGGAAAGGGAAAAGTTATTCAAACATTCGACTGAATTTCACTTCTCATCAGGAAAAAGCGCTAGATTTTTGTAGAATAAAGGATTTTTGACGAGCAAAGACGAATGAGTTGTTAATAAGGTTTGTTACCGGTCTGCTTGTATGAATCAATTTAGATACCTTCTTAGCCGTAGCCGTTCGCGAGATCTTGTAGAAGGAGGAGGTATATGGAACAACATTCTGCCATTCGGAACATAACAGGTGTCCAAAAAGAACTCGTTTATAATCAAATCTTGGAGTACTCGAACGAAGCGACTGTCATTCATTCAAATCACGAAATACTTTATATTAATCAGTCAGGAATAGACTTACTCAATGGCACGAGAGATTCGATCATCGGTCTAGATATCGTGGAATTCTTTAAGCCAGATCAAAGAGGGTTTGTAAAAGACCAGATACGTAAATTGACCATTGATAAGCAGATCAGTGAAACCATCGAAACTGAGATCTTCAAGCAGGACGGAACGGTTGTCGAAGTTGAGTTATACTGTCACTCGGTCGTATATGGGGATGTTGCAGCAATTCAAACGATCATCCGAAACATCACGACACGTAAAGATGCTGAGCGGAAGTATAAAAGAATATACAACGAAATCGGCATGCCAATCGTTCCGGTGTTCGATGGCATCGCTGTGCTCCCACTTATCGGGTCGATCGATGAAGAGCGAATCGCCCACGTTTTAGATCATATCCCAAGCAAAGTACACCAAAAAAAGTTAGATCATCTGATCATCGATGTATCTGGTGTCTATACGATCAACGAGCGGGTCGCCGAGTTTTTATTTAAAATGAACGATGTGATCGAACTTCTCGGTGTGTCTATCACATATACAGGGTTTCGGCCAGAGCTCGTATATAAAGCAGTGGATAAAGGGTTAGAAATTGGCAACTTAAAGACTGTGGCGAGTGTTCAGCATGCGCTTCGTGGATTAAATTGCACATAGCACCATCTACACATCTGAGGAATTTGAGATGTGTCTTTTTTTGTTCGCACCTCTTATGTTATGGTTATACTATTATTTCCAAAATTGGAAAAACACTGCGTTAGGAGAAGAGGACATGCAATATGCGATATCTGTCACCGACACCTTATATGTAGAAACGATTGAAGCACAAGGCTTACAAGTGATCGAGGTGTTGAAGGAGTTTTCAGAAGCACTTAAAGACATCACATCGTTCGAAGCACCGCGTGGAATCGTCTTTCACGATTTGAAGTCAGCTACCGAGCTATATTCTGATATCCCTATCCCAGCGTATACGTCTCGAGACCTCATCCATCTCAGTCCTGATCCGGCGGTTTGGAAGGAACTCTTTTTATCAACGGTTAAAGAAGGGATGGAGCATGCCGAAGCGTACTACTCTTCGACTAATCATCTTGATGTAGCAGCCATCGCTGCCCATGAATTGACCCATCACGCGGATTTCTTTCACGATGATTTTGAGGGTGACGACGTGAACATGTGGTTTGAAGAGGGGCTTTGTGAATATATCCCAAGTAAGCTCATGTTCTCTGAACAAAAGTTTCAGGAAACTTCAGAAGTTGAGGAAATGTTGATCGAGAGCTACAAAGAAGAGTTCGGTGAGTATTGTTTGAGTGAGTTTGGTAAAGCGGGCTATCGATATGGCGAGAAAAATGGGTGCGCGGGGGCTTTTTATGACTACTGGCGAAGCAAAAAAGTTGTGAAGTCGTTAGTGGAAGACCATTTTGATAATCGCATTTCAAGTCTGATCGCGTGCTATAGAATGTGGGATCAATCTACACCGCTCCATGGTTATTTTACAAATGTGCTTGGCTTATCTGAATCCCAAGCAAAAGACTTATGGCTAGCATAAAAAAGCCCTGACTCACATCTCCAGTGAGAGCCAGGGCTCGTAAAACCATCCTTAAATGGTAACACTCTATTTCACACAATAACGTGCTAATCGTTTAGAAATCAACTTACTTGTTTGTTTCATCAGTAAGCTTAACGAGAACATGAGCGATGTGCTTACGTTCTTCTTCATTCGCTACGTTCCATAGCTCGTTCAATACTTTTTGCTCACGGTTTCGAGGATCTTCATGCTTTGCTAAGTAGTCACCAACACGCTTAGCACCTTTTGTTAACCCTTCTTCACCAAGACCAAGTTTTTCACCTTTTTGAACTTGATCACCAAGATAGTCTTTGAATTGCTGGAAGTTCTCTAGAATATCATCTTTCTTGTCTTGATTCATTTCTGCTGCTGCACTTTTTGGATCTCTACTCATTTTAATCCTCTCCTTCAACTTGTTTTCATGTTTCTTCTTCCACGTATGGAAGTGTTAAAAACATGAGAGTGTTTTCCGATGCGTTGTTGATTTGGTAATGTTAACCACACAGGATATATAACCGAGCGGGACTGAATGTAAACCTGTGGGCTCAGAATAGGTATGATCTTACTATATAAAGAAAAGGAGAAAGGCTATGACATGTGATTTTGAGCGTCAAATCAATACGGTTTATCCCGAGTTAACCATCAGGAAGCTAGAACAAAACACCATTGGTCAAAACAATGATGTCGTCATTGTGAACGAGAATCTTGTCTTCAGGTTTCCGAAGTATGATGAAGGGATTCTAGCGCTGAAGAATGAAACGGCGGTCCTTGAAGAAGTTAGAAAACATGTGACGCTCCCCGTTCCATTCCCTACGTATCAGTCGTTACAGACGCAGGAGGTTGGGAAGGTTTTCGCGGGGTACGAGTTGATAGAAGGGGAACCATTTTGGAAAGAAGAATTTCAGAAAATCACTGTGGAAGATAAAGAGAGAATTGCGAATCAGCTCGGTTCATTTCTTTCAAAGCTTCATTCGGTTCCAATCGAACAAAGCAACGCAGCGATTCATCATGAGGTTGAGAGTTTATATGTAAGGATACAGAACCTGTTATTCCAACATATGAGGGAAGATGCGAGAAAGGATGTTTCCAACCTTTTCGAATCCTTTCTTGAAAACGTGAAAGAGACCCATGTACATAAGAAGCGGATTCACGGTGATTTTGGCGCTTCAAATATTTTGTGGGACCCTGAGAAACGTGAGATAACGGGAATCATCGACTTTGGGGAAACGGAAATCGGAGATCCAGCCTATGATTTTGCAGGGCTTTTAGCTAGCTACGGAAACGAATTCGTAGAGAGGTGTCTTGCATTTTATTCTGAAGGGGAGGACCTTCTAGAACGCGTGACGTTTTATAAAAACACGTTCGCATTGCAGGAAGCTCTTCATGGTATCGAACACAATGATGTTGAGGCGTTTGAGAGCGGAATCTGTGAGTATCGATAGCGTTAGTTTGATTTTACTAAGTGATAGTAAGTCAGCAGCATCGATTGAAACAATAGATAGATCGGCACAGACCAAACCATCGAGTAGCCCTTGTCAAAATGATAGAGGCCTATTTTCGTCCCGATCCACTCCATCATCATCGACACGACCGTCCAAATGACGATGTAGAGAATCGAGTAAAAGCCTTTGATGTTTAGTTTTACATAAATGTAAACAAAGAAGTAGCTATATGGACAGTACATCACATAGCTTAAGAAATCGATTCCCTGATAGGCGGCAGTATCATTTACATCATAAAAGTCCCATGCACTAACGCTTAGCGTTTGGTCACTAAACATTCCGATGAACAATCCAAATAAACTATAGCCGACCGTCTCTAAAGTAGAGAAAAGTTTTGGGAGTATAAATATAAGTGAAAACAAAACAAGTACGCTAAGAATAACGAACCATTCGTTTAGGTCAAAAGCCCGTTCATAAACCTTCATAGTGCTCTCTCCTTCGCAGCATCATAACGAATTTGAGCATAGCAAGGCCGATGAGTAGAAGGATACAGTCCATCATGATCGCAAAAAAGAAGTTCCATTCGTTGTATACCTCAACTTTAAAATAGACGGACCCTACGTTAAAGGTATGCATGATTAGCAAGGTACAAGCAAAAAGGCCAAACTTTGCTTTTCGACTCGTTAACATGCTAACTGTATTGATAAAAAGAATAATGATTAACGGTGCGATGAGGTTCCGATGCAGTAAGAAGGTTAGAAATAACGTGTTGTCATCTGATGTGGAGATGAATTTCATGTTCCATGTAATAATTGTCAAGTAATTCATGATAAAGATGGAAACACCGAAGAACACGATGGAGTTTTCGAGAAAGCTTCGCATTTTTCTATGGAAGATCGTTATCTGAATCAGGAATAAGGAAATGGTCATTGCGATCGCAAGTGCCACGTTCATCCTCCTTGACTATCTCCAATTGCTTACGGGAACATCGTACAGAATGAGCAAGACGATGATGATTGGAATGGAAATTACATAAGCGATTAGAGGGCGTTTGTAATGTAAATAGAGCATGGTAAACATGATGAAATCGAAGACGATCGAACTGATTAACGTCCAGCCGTGGTGATAGTGAAATAAATCCAAAACTGTGAAAAGCCATTCGAAGAATCCGTATAACACGACCCATGAGAGTAGAAAGAGGAGCTTTGTAGATGTTCTTTTCAACCTATCCATATAAGGGATATAGATTAAAACCGAACATGGGTAGACGATGAACATGATGATTAAGTTTATCGATGTATGGTTCGGTAAAAAATTGCTTTCCGTATACTCCCACAGCGG
The DNA here is from genome assembly GCF_056159065.1 of Anaerobacillus sp. ABA4_114. NCBI lineage: Bacteria > Bacillati > Bacillota > Bacilli > Caryophanales > Bacillaceae > Anaerobacillus > Anaerobacillus sp. ABA4_114. The sequence continues at coordinate 3,270,283 of NZ_JBSWUM010000001.1, read as the reverse complement.
GTATTTGTAAGTTAGGAAATTATAGAGAAGATCACATGCTATAAAATAAAGGATGGTGTGATGGTATTTCTCCCAATGCCGCCAGTCTCCAAAAAGTCTAGCGGCAATGATCCAACATAGCGCTCCTAATATGTACATAGTCCATTGCCCCTTTTCATCTGCACATCTGTTAGCTTTTTCAATGTTGGAAAGAATATGCGTTTGCTGTGCTGTTAAATATTTGGTGTGATGTGGGGAAGGTGTGGCTTAAGGTATTTCGCGGATATTTTCTTGATATCGCGGATAAAAGAGGAGATTTCGCAGATATATTCAATATTCCGCGGATATCTCATTGAATTCGCGGAAATAGTCCGATTTGCAACATGAATTTAGGCATTTACAGATTGCCTTCCATACTTTTAAATGAAGGGTGATACATAATGAAAGTATTAAGAGGAAAGCGAAGTTTTGACTTGGACGAATTTATGAAAAAGCCTCTGTTCGCACATCTATCTACGATGGCAGATGAGGGGCCAAGGGAGTCTCCTGTTTGGTTTTACTGGGAAGATGAGTGTATTTGGATCATTGGTACACCACCTTCTGATACGTTTCCAGCAAGAATTGAGCAGTATCCGAAGTGTGCGATCGGCATCGTGGATTTTGATCGCAGCACTGGTGAAGTTTTTCATGCAGGGTTTAGAGGTGAGGCAACGGTCGTCCCATTTGATAAAGGGATCGCCTATCGCCTGCTCAGAAGGTATCTTGGGCCAGAGGAAGCAGAGTGGTCCCCAAACTTTCAGGGATTGGGAGACAGCAACGTTCTCATTAAATTCGTCCCCGAAACTGTCGTCGTACGAGATCAGTCATACGCTCCGAGCGGTGGCGAGTGAAACATTGGGAGATGAGAGACATGACATATACACAATTACTGAACAAGACGATCGAAACATATGAAAACGATGGAAGCTTAGAAGCTTTCCGCTATATTCAAGAGCATGCTGATGAAGTCGAAGGGAATCGAACGCAGATTTATAATTTTCAATATGCGCTCGCTGCAGCTTCTGACCTAAAAGATGAAGCATTAACATTGATGAGAGAAGCTGTCATCGACCATGGGTATTGGTATTCCTATGATTATCTCATGGCAGATGAAGATTTAGACTCCATTAAAGATACAGGCGAGTTTCAGGAACTCGCGGAGATTTGTAAGAAAAGGGAAGAAGAAGCGAAAGCAACGGCTAAACCTGAGTTAACGCTCATCGGTGAAGATGGAGCAGAAAAACCACTACTCATCGCGTTACACGGTGATCAGGAAAATGCTGCTTTAACGAAAGAATATTGGCGTTCGGTCGTTACAGAGGGAATGGCTCTCGCTCTTCCACAGTCGTCTCAAATTCAGTTTACGGATGCATACGAATGGGAAGATCTTGAAAAAGGCTCAGATGAAGTCGTCAATCATACGGAGCGATTGGTCGATCAATTTAATGAGATCACGATCGGAGGCTTTTCAGCTGGATGTCGAGTAGCCCTTCACGCCATGGTGACAAAAAACTTACCTGTTAAAGGGTTTATCTTTGTTGCTCCGTGGCTGCCAGAAGTAGAAGAGTGGGATGAGTTGCTCGACAACATCGGTACAGATGTAAAAGGCTACATCATATGCGGAGACCAGGATGAAGACTGTATTGAAAGTGCAAACAGATTTGGAGAGCTTTTAGTGAAGCGAAATATTCAGCACAAGTTGAAGATCATATCAGGTCTTGACCACGAATATCCTGAGAGATTTGAAGAGATGTTGAAAGAAGCGATGACATATATTGGTTAAGACGCTGAGGAAAATTGATGAAGGTGCTAGAGCTTCATCATTCCTCTTATACTAACCACCAAAAAAGGGGTGAAGCGATGAACACGCCACAAGCTTGGACGGAGTATATTCATCTTGTTCCTGCTTTAAAGAATGCTGTCGTATGGAAGTCTCTACGACAATGGTCACTTTCAGAAGTTTGGAGAGTCACGATGCCAGGTGGAAACACGATGATTGCAAAAAAAGGAATGGGAGAGAATTCCCGCGAGGCAGCCGTTTATGAACATCTGCTTCGTCCCCTTAAAGTTGATTCACCAATTATTTATAATGCGATTTCAGAAGGCTCAGTTGGCATTTTACTGATGGAAGATGTAAAAGGGAAAAGTGTCGAAGAAAACCCTGATGGACGTTATTTTATAGAAGCAGCCAGAAAATTAGCAGCGATGAGGACTGAAGTCCGATCGAGGCTAGCGAATAAGGGCACTGGCATCAAAGATGTTTTTTACTTAAAAAAAGATAAGTTGATCAACGATCTTGTACATTTGAAAAAGCAGCATCAGCTGTTAGAAATTAACCAGGACGTTATTCTTCAACGTGCGTTAGACGTTCTTCCACAACACTTGGAACAATTGTATAAACGCTTCCCAGTTACCATTACTCACAATGATTACTATCCAAAAAATATGGTAGGCATAAACAAAACGCTCAAGATCATCGACTGGGCCAATGCCAATCTTAGCCCGCACCTTGGCGATCTATACTGCTTGATTACCTCTGCCGAAGAGTACGGAGTAAGTCAAAAAGAAGTGATCGATGCGTATCGAAATAACGTCACGGAGGAATTAGCAGTTGATCTAGATTGGCAGATTACGATGGGCGGCATCTGCTGGACGATTTATATGCTTAGATGGCTGATCGATTATGGTGTGGACGCGATTCCAGAAGCGAAGGACTGGGTTCCAGATATGGTGAATGAACTCGAACGTTTATTAGGAACGCTCTCATAGTTAGGGGGATCAAATGAAGCTTTATGGAGATTTTGAAAAAGAAGATTGGTTGAACGCGATGAAAATAAAGCCTGAGGATGTACCTGACGCTTTTATCTTACACGGAGAATGGGAACATGAATGGAATTTAGCGAGTTGGAAGGAGCTTCTTCATCACGATCAATGGCTCCCGGATTGGAATGCGATCGTAGGGACATACGGCGACAGACGGATTGGGTTTGCAAATGTGTTTGGAGGCCCGATCGCAGCGTCAGTTGCCCATCGGTTCTCCGTGCTAGGAACTGAGACGTTCATTCAAACGGGCTATTTTGGCGGGTTGTCTCATGATGTGCAGTATGGTGATATCTTTATAGCGACGTCGGCAGCGATGGAAGATGGGGTATCACACTGGTACTTACCTGAGAGAAAAACGGTCGAAGCAGACGAAGGACTTGTTCAAGAAGCAATCAGGTTTTGTGAGGAAAAAAATTATTCTTACGTAAAAGGACCCATTTTCACAACGGGTGCGATCCATGCTGAAACGAGCGAACTCGTCGCCTCCTGGGCGGATGACGGGTATATTGGAGTCGATATGGAGACGGCAACGACGTTTGCTGTCGCAAAGAAATACTGCAGAAAGGCGATCAGCCTTCTTAACTTATCTGACCATATCATTAAAGGAGATACCCTCTACTCGGATAATCTTGAAAGAGATGAAATCGAAGCGAAAACAGATGACAGAATTAAAGAACTAGCGCTTCACCTATCACATTTCTAGAGTAGACTTTTCAATTGAAAAAATTGAAAAGTCTTTTTTTTTTGAAACACGTTTAACACCTTTTTTTACGAGGGAACGAAAAGTAAAGGTTGTTATGATGTGATTCGAAGCAGCTAGAAATTTGATGTAACGAGGTGGTTCATTTTGAGTCCGGATCAAATAGGGTTTGCGCTATTATATATAGGTGTCTTTCTTCTTATCGGAAAACTCATACGTGTGAAAGTGAAAATTTTGCAAGATCTTTTTTTACCTGCATCCATAATAGGGGGCTTTATCGCGTTGCTCCTAGGTCCTCAGGTTCTTGGTAAGCTTGTCGCTCCTTTCGTCTCGGAAGGGCATTTCTTAGCGAACGGCATTATGACAGATACGATCATCGAGGTGTGGGCGGCGCTCCCAGGACTTATGATCAACGTGGTGTTCGCATCGTTATTCCTTGGCGCGACGATGCCGAAGCTTAAAGACGTGTGGACGTACGGCGGGCCGCAGCTCGCCTTCGGTTGGGCAATCGGCTGGGGACAATATGTGATCGGTCTATTAGTCGTCTTACTCATCCTTACACCGTTCTTCGATATTCCAGCGATGGCGGGGGCACTGATCGAGGTCGCCTTTGAGGGCGGTCACGGTACGGCAGCAGGTATGGCGAGTACGTTCGAAGAGCTAGGCTTCTCGGAAGCGTTCGACTTAGCGATTGGACTTGCGACAGTCGGTGTGCTGTCAGGTGTGATCTTCGGAATCATTCTGATCAACTGGGCAGTAAGAAATAACAAAACAGAAGTGATCAAAGACGTTGATGGTTTCTCTGACCTCCGAAAGAGTGGGATCATGGAGTATCAAAACCGAGAGCCAGCTGGAAAGATGACGCTCCGACCTGAGTCGATCGAGCCGCTATCGTTCCATCTCTCGATCATTATGGTTGCCATTTTGATAGGTTGGTTGATTTTACAAGGGTTGATCGGACTAGAAGCGATTACGATCTCTCAGTGGACAGGCTCAAGCTTCATGACGTACATCCCGCTGTTTCCGATCGCAATGTTCGGCGGAATCATTCTACAAATCTTCTTTAATAAAAATGATAAGTACAACCTGGTCGATCGCCGCATGATCAACCGTATTCAAGGACTTGCATTAGACATCTTGATCATTTCAGCAATTGCGACGGTATCACTCGAAGTAATCGGTGACTACCTCGTTCCATTCTTGATTCTAGCTGTAGCCGGGATCTCCTGGAACTTATTCGGATTCCTATTCCTCGCGCCAAAGATCATACCGAATTATTGGTTCGAACGAGGAATCGGAGACTTTGGTCAGTCGATGGGTGTTACGGCAACAGGGCTTCTCTTGATGCGAATCGTTGACCCTGATAACGAATCACCTGCGTTCGAAGCGTTCGGTTACAAACAGCTCGTGTATGAACCGTTCCTAGGTGGTGGTCTCGTCACGGCGCTTTCGGTTCCGTTTATCGCAGGTGTTGGACCGTGGGCAGGATTGATTTTATCCCTTGCCATGACCGCACTTGGCATCTTCTTCGGAATCTTTTATTTCGGAAGAGGGAAGCATAAAGAAGGATAACAACGAGTAAAGGAAGCTGTCTCATTTATGAGGCAGCTTCCTTTTTGTGTAAGAACTTATTCATCTCGCCAGTAATCTACGAGTTCTTCTTCCGCGATCAGTGCTTCAACTTCAGACACGCTGTCTCCATCGAGCATGTATGAATAACCAGATGGTGAACCTTCTGCTTCATTCATGGTGATATTAAGGTCATTCACTAACCCTATTAAATACGTCATGCCGACTTTCATTCGTTCACTCGGTTCCTTCCATTGATCAAGATATCGAGTAGGAGCTACTGTTCCATCTAAGTTTAAGTGTTCATATCGTTTGCGCTCTTCGTTATTGAGAAGGATCGAGAGGTTTTTTAGATTTTCAAAGTCTTTTTCAATCGCTTCTCCTTGAACGGTTATGCCAACAAGAGAGACTCGAATCGATGTTGCTCCTATGGTTTTGTAATACATGTGATCATCGTCATGCTGCTCAGGGACGGGGGCATTTAACGTTTCAGCATAGAAAGCGATCATCTCTTTTGCACTTGTAGGATGAGTTTCGACGACGTCGCTCGGGACGGTCACATCAGTCCATTCTTTATCGAGTCCAGAAGAGCTGGTAGAATTCCCTTCGCTAACAGAAACAGATTGTTCTTGGGGATTTGGTTCATCCACAGCTGATGGATCGGTCTTTTCTAGCCCACCTGTTAAGATAATCGCTCCAAAGACCGCTAATACTACCACTGTTGAAGCCGTGTAGAGTAAGAACTGTAATGGGTTCCTCTTCTTCTTAGATGAGATATGATGGAGGACCGCCTGTTTTCCTGCATTAGAAAATGAGATGGTTTCATACGTTTCTTCATGAAGTTTTTGTTTTAGGTCATGATTCATGGCTGTAAACCTCTCCTTTCGAGTTCTAATTTAAGAATTTGCTTTCCTCTCCTTAGTCGTGTTTTGATTGTGCTTTCGTTCAGTTTCGTTATTTCGCTAATTTCTCTGATTCTTAATTCTTCATAATAATACAGATAGAGGATGCCTCGGTATTTATGTGGTACTTGTAGCAACGACTCGGTGACAGCATGTTGGTCGTCTTTTTGAATCAGCTTAATTTCTGGTGTGAGTTCATTCGATGGGTGGTAAGTTTTACTGTAAGGCAGCCATTTTTTGAAAGCATGTGTTTTTAACGTATCTAATGAACGATTGACCGTAATGCGGTAAAGCCAAGTTTTGAAGCTTGATCGCTTTTCGAACGTATTGAGATGGTGATAGCAGCTTATAAACACATCCTGTGTGATGTCTTCTGCTGTGCTCAAGTCTTTTACATATGTAAAAGCAAGCTTCTTGACCATGTCACCGTATTCATCCATAAGGTGAACGATCGTTTCTTCACGCGTTGCGTCTTCAATCGAGTGTACATTTTCCAAGAATTATCAGCTCCTTTCTTAAAAGCTGTATCGGTAATTTAATCTTAGACGATGGAGGAAGAGAATAGTTTCATATTTTAAGAAAACAATGGTAATGATTTATAATCAAGCGCATGTTGGAAGAAGGACGTGATAGTATGGTCAGTTCTTTATTATTGTTTGTTCTTGCGGGACTAGCTGAAATAGGTGGAGGCTATCTCATCTGGCTTTGGTTACGGGATGGCTATCCTTCATATTACGGCGTGATCGGTGGGATAACGCTTGCGCTGTATGGCGTGATCGCAACCTTTCAAGCATTCCCATCTTTCGGTCGTGTGTACGCGGCATACGGAGGGGTGTTCATCATTCTTTCAGTATTATGGGGATGGGGTGTCGATCAGAAGACACCTGATGTTTATGATTGGTTGGGAGCGGGAATCTGTTTGGTCGGTGTATCTGTCATGCTGTTTAGCCCGAGATGATCGCTCGTGCTACGACAGGTGCATTTTACCTCAGGCATACCCGTTGACTTTCGGTAAAATGTAAGGTATCTTTATTTCCTAGTAAATTCATAGGACTAATATTAGTTTATTTGCAAGGGGAGAAAGGGAATGAAGAAACTATTTCGAGGCTATCTTGATGCCTCATTAATATTAAAAATTACGATAGCACTTCTATTAGGGATTGTCGTAGGTTTTGTTTTTGGTGAAGATGCGGCTGTGCTTGCGCCGTTCGGTGATCTATTACTTAATCTATTAAAGTTTCTCATCATACCGCTCGTTCTCTTCACACTGATCGTTGGGGTAAACCAAACGAAGCTTGGAGATTTAGGGCGTAAGGGCGGAAAGGTGTTCAGCTTTTATGTGATTTCCAGTGCGGTTGCGATGATCGTCGGAATCACGGTTGCGAGCCTCTTCAATCCTGGAGAAGGATTAAACCTCACTCCGAACGAAAGCGTTGAAGTGCCAGAAAATCCAGGCGTGGTGAGCGTCTTACTAAACATCGTTCCAACGAATATCGTGACGGCGTTTAGTGAGATGAACCTTCTTGGAATCATCTTTACAGCGCTCGTTTTCGGAATCGCGATTTCTGCTCTTAGAAGTTCAATTGAAACAGCTGAGCTTGGAGAGCATCTTTATAAAGTTGTTAACGGACTGAACGAAGCCACGTTCAAGATCATGAACGTCGTGCTACAATACGTTCCGATCGGAATCTTTGCGATCATCGCGAAGACGATTGGTAACCAGGGGATCGACACCATTCTTTCACTAGGAAACATGATCGTGGTGTTATATATTGCACTCGCTGTACAAATCGGAATCTATGTGATTGCGATGCTGTTCTTCAAAGTGAAACCCGGTGAGTTTTTCAAAAATGCACGTACGCCGATGATCACGGCTTTTGTTACGCAGAGTAGTTCAGGCACGCTACCGGTGACGTTAAATGCGGCAAGAGGACTTGGCCTTTCAAAGAGCTTATATAGTTTTAGTTTACCGTTAGGTGCTACGATCAATATGGATGGAGCTGCGATACGAATTGCGGTATCCGCTGTTTTCGCCGCTAACGTTGTCGGCACACCGCTAAGCTTCCCGGATATGCTTGCGATCGTGCTCGTAGGAACGCTCGCATCGATCGGTACTGCAGGTGTTCCTGGTGCAGGAATCATCATGATCGCTACAGTGTTTTCTCAGGTAGGCTTACCGATGGAAACAGTAGCATTGCTAACTGCTGTTGATGCGCTTGTTGGTATGGGTGCAACAGCACTCAACGTTACTGGAGACCTTGTCGGTTCTTCAGTGATCGACCGTACCGAAAAGAAAAATGAGTTAAAAAGTGCTTGACCTGAAAGACCAGGGAAATCTTATGATGACCCTGGTCTTTTTTTTTATGATTGCAGACATTGGAGCGGGATGGTATACGATACCTATAAGAGGGCTATCCCGGTATTTTTAGAGGACTTTTATCATGTCCTATCGAATTTTTAGAAGTGGAGGGGGATGCTGATGTACAAAAAAGATTGTCCATTTTGCAATCCATACAGCGATGTAAACCAAACGATCGTGTTTGAAAGTGAAACATGTTATTTTCTTCAGCATGACAATGAACAACGAGTGTTGAAGGGTTCTGGCGTGATCGTTCCAAAAAAGCATAGGAGCGACCCTTTTGATTTAACTGAAGAGGAATGGCTCGATACATATACGCTCTTAAATCGAGCGAAAGCCTACCTCGACGAACGGTTTTCACCTGATGGCTATACAGTCGGCTGGAATGTTGGTGAAGTGTCAGGTCAATTCATTCCACATAGTCACCTTCACGTGATTCCGAGGCATATGGATGAGCCGCTTGCTGGGAAAGGCGTTCGCTATTGGTTGAAGCAAGATGAAAATAAACGAAGATAAAAGGAACCGCACTCGAATCGAGTGCGGTTATTGAGCGTGGGAGGAAAGGTATGAATATACAAGAAATACGAAGCCCTTTTAGTTATAACGAGATTTCTATCATGAAACAACTCGAGACACCGATTGTGAAACACGTAGATGATGGGATCGAAATTCACTTTATCTACTTTGGAAATGAAGACACTTCGAGCGTTCACGTTTTAGGTAGTTTTCCAGGGTGGGAGTTACAAGGAGGAGACATGACGAGGCTTGAAGAAAGCGACATCTGGGTAAAATCCTTTCTTATAGATCGTGCATTCGCAAGCACGTACTATTTCTCAATCAATGATGACTATGGTGATGATTGGGGTGGAAGGTTCAAGCACATGATCTTAGACCCATTAAACCCAAACACAATGGAATTTTCTGAAGTACCCGGTGACCCTCATACGGCAATCTCATACGTTGAAGTTGATGAGGAGCTAGCCGCTATGAATGTGACGCAGAAGGGGACCGTCTACAAGGAAGTGTTCAATAGCAGCGTCTTACATAATGAACGAAATCTCTGGATCTATGATCCTATTGAAGTTGACACGCCTAAGAACGTGTTGATTCTATTCGATGGTTTCCAGTATACAGATGCCATCCCGGCACCTGCTATGATCGATCATTTATATGATGATGGAAAAATTCCTGCAACGGTTATGATCGGGGTGGATAGCCCAGACCGCTTTACGGAGTTTGTTGGAAACGATGTGTTCACTCAATTTTTAACAGATGAACTTTTACCGTGGATTCACAATACGTTCAGAGTGAATCAAAACAAAATCGTTTTAGGAGGAGCTAGCTTAGGAGGATTAGCCGCATTTTATAGTGCAATTTCACGTCCTGACCTATTCCGTGGGGTTCTATCACAATCGGGTTCATTCAATCATAAGAAGTGGGTGGATTGGCCTGTTCATCACATGGGAAATGAGTCGAAGCAACATCCTGTACGGATCTACATGAATGCAGGCAAGTTGGAAGTGCCAGCGTTACAAGAAGCCAATAACCAAACGTATTCAGCGCTCAAACGAAATGGCTATGATGTAAAGTATGATGTGTTTAACGGTGGACATGACGTACTATGGTGGCGTGAAACGTTTCCTAGAGGGCTAGAATATGTCTTTAAGTGAGGAATGAAAAACTTATCCCAATGGGGGTAAGTTTTTTTTGTGTGAATTCCTCTGAAAATCTAGTATCAAGAGAATACATTAACAATAAAAACATATCTATATTTAATAATTATTTATTGAAAAACAATAAATTATGAGTTATATTCAACATATCAAGCAAGCGAGGTGTTTACATTGAAACTAGGTTCAACGAATTTTTTAAGAATCGTTGTAGTCGTCATTGGGGTTGCGGTACTTGCGCTGTGTATCTTTGCGTTACCAGCGATTGCGTCTGAAGCAGCTGAGGGTCAAACATTTCTTTATCCTATTTTAATTGGAATGTATGCTGCTGCCATTCCGTTCTATGTTGCGTTGTATCAAGCTCTAAAACTGTTAAGCTTCATCGATAAAGAAGAAGCGTTTTCTGATTCCTCTGTGAAGTCGCTACGAACGATCAAGTTTTCTGCAGCAACCATCAGTGTGTTGTATATGCTCGTTATGCCGTTCTTTTATATAGTTGGAGAGAGGGATGATGCTCCAGGCGTGATTGCGATCGGATTAGTCATCATCTTTGCTTCTCTTGTGATCGCAGTATTTGCGGCTGTTCTTCAGAAGTTATTGAAGAGTGCGATCGAAATCAAATCTGAAAATGATCTAACGGTTTGAGGTGAAGAACATGGCGATTATTATTAATATCGACGTGATGTTAGCAAAAAGAAAAATGAGTGTGACGGAACTTTCGGAAAGGGTGGGCATCACGATGGCGAACCTTTCGATCTTGAAGAATGGAAAAGCGAAGGCTGTTCGATTTTCAACGTTGGAAGCGATATGTGAGGCATTGGAATGCCAGCCTGGCGATATTTTGGAATATAAAAACGAGAGCGGTAAGTGATGGGGCCACTTAAGCAGCTCGTCAGGTTCGGGTGGGAGCAAGCGCTATCCTGCTTGTTTCCGGTCGTTATCTTTGCTTCCTTAGCTCTTACGAAATTCGTTCCGCTCCCCCTATTGCCGAGATATGACTGGCTACTCTTAATCTGTTTAGTAATGCAGTGGTGGATGATTCGTTCTGGTCTTGAGACGCGGGATGAATTGAAGGTGATCACGATGTTTCACCTCATCGGTCTCGCCCTAGAGCTCTTTAAAGTGCACATGGGCTCATGGTCATATCCGGCAGAGGGTTACTCAAAGGTTTTTGGGGTACCGTTGTACAGCGGATTTATGTATGCGAGCGTTGCGAGCTACCTTTGTCAGGCATGGAGAAGGTTAAACGTAAAGCTCGTCAATTGGCCATCTTTGTGGCTCGTCGTTCCACTTGCGGCTGCAATCTACCTAAACTTCTTCACTCATCATTATTGGATTGATGTTCGCTGGTGGTTATCAGCGCTCGTCATCATCGTCTTCTTTCAATCATGGGTCACGTATGAGGTTGGAGGAAAGCTATACCGTATGCCGATCGCGCTTTCATTTGTGCTTATCGGATTTTTCATATGGATCGCAGAGAACATCGCGACTTTCTTCAGCGCCTGGGAATACCCGAACCAGAGAGATGCCTGGAGTCTTGTTCACCTTGGAAAAGTAAGCTCGTGGCTTCTCTTAGTGATCGTCAGCTTTCTGATCGTAGCGACGTTAAAGCAGGTGAAAGGGAAAAGTTCTAGTTTGCCACGTACATCTTCTAGCTCTAGCTACTTCTCACTACGAGGAACGATGAAATAAAGCGATGTTTCTTCATCTTCATGGTTAAAGGATTCTGGATAATATTCGAAGCAATAAGAAAGGTCGATTTCCGACGGTCTTTCTTTTTGTATGAAATCATAGACTGATTTAATGTCACGGTCTTTATTACGAAAGCTGATTTCAAAGGATAAATACGTTCCTTTTGGAATGATGATTCTCTCAAAATCACTCGTTTCACCGAATGCTGTGACTTCACAAGCTGCTGTGTATGCATAACTTCCGTGCTCGATTTCTTTCATATAGCCGATCGCTTCTTCCTTTTCGACAAGGTGACTCACGTGACGGTTCATGAATTGCTCCGAGAACGTTGTCCAGAAAGACGGTAGATCCACTTCTTCTAAGGAGTTAAGGGAAAGGGAACCTGGATAGCTTAGGCCAACATAATAACGATCTTCGTTCCAGTGTAGTTTTTCGTAATTCATTGTTGTCGCCTCCATTTTTATAAACGTATCGTCCTCTCAATCATAGCATGAACATCGTAGGAAATTTGATAGAAGAGGTAATCGTTAGGCATAGGTAAATAGAATCGTTCTATAACGGTAGCTATTGTATTTTTAGAAGACTCCTATATACTAGAAGCAAATACAATAGAGTTAACTAGGGGAGCCCAATGAGCTGGGCTGAGAAGGAAACGCTTTAAAGTTTCTTGACTCTTTGGACCTGATCTGGATCATACCAGCGTAGGGAAGTTAGAACGATCATCACTGTAACGCAACGTCTGTTTACATATGAGCCGGGTCCGATGAAGTACAATGGACCCGGCTTTTTTATGTTTTGATAGGCTTCTGCACATGGTTGATTCATCTCGTCCTTTATTTCAAAAAAAGGGAGAGTTTATGATGTCAACATCTACACCAAGCAATGAGAGCATTTCCATTATGTCTAGTTTTTCAGGTAGTCGAAAAGTGTATATCTCAGGTTCGAGAGAGGATATCAAGGTGCCGATGCGTGAAATCGCTTTGAGTCCAACTTCTGGAACATTCGGGGATGAGGAGAACCCTCCGGTCCGTGTGTACGACCCAAGCGGTCCATATACAGATCAACATTATTCTGTAGATCTAGAAAAAGGGCTTCCAGCACTTCGTGAAACCTGGATTTCTGAACGTGGAGACGTAGAAGAGTATGAAAGGCGTAAAATGAAGCCTGAAGATAATGGATACAAAGATGAAAATGATTCCCGTATGAAACATTTCCCTCGGTTAAATCGAAAACCACTCAGAGCTAAGAAGGGAAGGAACGTTTCGCAGCTGCATTATGCAAGAAAAGGAGTCATCACTCCTGAAATGGAATTCATCGCACTTAGAGAAAAGATGGATCCAGAATTTGTTCGAGATGAAGTGGCAAAAGGTCGTGCGATCATTGGGAGGTTTACAAAGATACATTGATCGAGCAAGCAGAGCAGGGTGTCGATTACTTCACGATTCATGCCGGTGTTCGATTACGATATGTGCCGCTTACGGCTAAGCGGTTAACGGGTATCGTATCTAGGGGCGGCTCAATCATGGCACAGTGGTGCTTGTATCACCATCAAGAAAGCTTTTTATATACGCATTTTGAAGAAATATGTGAGATTTTAAACACCTATGACATTTCCTTATCACTCGGAGATGGCTTACGTCCTGGGTCCATTGCTGACGCCAATGATGACGCACAGTTTGCTGAATTAGAAACCCTTGGGGAACTAACGAAATTGGCGTGGAAATATGATGTTCAAGTCATGGTGGAAGGGCCTGGACATGTGCCTATGCATCTGATTAAAGAAAACATGGACAAACAAATTGAGCTATGTGATGAAGCGCCATTTTATACATTAGGACCGCTTACAACAGATATCGCTCCTGGGTATGATCACATTACGTCTGCAATTGGTGCAGCCATGATCGGTTGGTACGGTACGGCGATGCTTTGTTATGTTACGCCAAAAGAACATCTAGGATTGCCAAACAAGGAAGATGTGCGAGAAGGGGTAATCACGTATAAGATTGCGGCACATGCAGCTGATTTAGCGAAAGGACATCCAGGAGCTCAACTACGAGATGATGCCCTTTCGAAAGCCCGGTTTGAATTCAGGTGGAGAGATCAATTCAACTTGTCGTTAGATCCAGAACGTGCAGTAGAGTATCATGATGAAACCTTACCTGCTGAGGGAGCAAAAACAGCACACTTTTGTTCGATGTGTGGACCTAAATTCTGCAGTATGAGAATTTCTCAAGATATCCGTGATTTGGCGAAAGAAAATGACCATTTTACGAAAGAGGATATTGAAAAAGGGATGAAGGAGAAAGCGACAGAGTTTAAAGAATCAGGATCGTCAATTTACCGATAACGTTAGGGGGCGGCATTGTGAACGTTCATCAACTAGAAGAGGAAATGAAAGTTACGAAACAACACCTTGCATTACTGGAGAACCAATTAAAGGCGTTTCAAGAAAAGTGTGATCATCACTTTGAAGGAGATCAATACTTCGAAAAATGCTCGAAGTGTCATAAGGTAGAAGTTTTATATTATTAACGTGGCTCACCCAACAAGTGGAGCTCGTTTAGCGCTCCACTTGTTGCAATGTGACAAATGAAGAGACATGGTGCTAATTTAGAGTTGCAACCACCGTTATTTTATAACTGGGTTGGGTTTGAATTAAGATTGCGACAGATTCTAGAGAATGAAGCCAATCCTTATATGCAAGGAGTTTACCAAAGGGCCATCACATTATTTGAATTTTTCATAACTAGCTTATCGTCATAGAATAAAAGATTGACTACTACGTCTAAATCGATTAGCATAGTTAGTTGATAATGGTTTTCAATTAAACCACTTACATAGTATTCGAAAATTTGATAACAAAGGGATGGTTTCATGCTCAAACGTTTCTTTTCTTATTACCGTCCATACAAGTGGCTGTTTATCTTAGATTTCTCTTGTGCCGTGTTTGTCGGTATATTGGAGCTGGCCTTCCCACTCGCAGTCAATCAGGTAATCGATCGGTTGCTGCCTGAACAAAATTGGTCGCTCATCATGTTCGCTTGTCTAGGATTGCTTCTCGTGTACCTGTTGAATACAGGACTGCACTATGTCGTGACGTACTGGGGGCACATGCTTGGAATCAACATCGAAACAGATATGAGACAGAAGTTATTTACGCACATGCAGAAGCTATCTTTCTCTTATTATGATGGGAATAAAACAGGGCATAGTATTTCACGTCTGACGAAAGACTTAGAGGAAATTGGAGAAGTTGCCCACCATGGACCAGAGGATGTTTTTGTTGCCTTGATGACGCTAGTCGGTTCGTTCGTTCTTATGCTCACGATCAATTGGCAGCTTGCCGTCATCTCTTTCATCGTAATTCCGTTCCTCATCATTCTTGCTGTTTACTTTAATAAAAAGATGACGAGAACGTTTCGTAAAATGTTCCATCGCGTCGCAGAAATCAATACTAGAGTCGAAGATAGCATCGGTGGCATTCGTGTTGTGCAGGCGTTCGCCAATGAAAAGCATGAACAAGAAAAATTTCTAGAAGAAAACAATCGCTATAAAGGAACGAAACTGCAATCATACAAGATCATGGCACAAAACGTGACGGCAAACTACATGACGATGCGCCTCGTGACGTTAACGACACTACTGTTCGGCACGTATTTTGTTATTCAAAATCAGTTAACATACGGTGAGTTTGTGGCCTTTATCCTTCTTGCAAATATTCTCATTGGCCCAATTCAGAAGATCAATGCGGTTATTGAAAGCTATCCGAAGGGGATCGCAGGATTTAAGCGATATACAGAAATTATGGATACTGCTCCGGATATTGAAGATACACCGCAAGCTGTTCATAAAGAACTACAAGGTGACATTGAGTATCACGATGTGAGGTTTGGCTATGAATCGTGGAATCCGATTCTTAAAGGCGTGAGTTTACACATCTCTCCTGGGGAGACGGTGGCGTTCGTTGGTCCTTCAGGTGCCGGGAAGACAACGCTTTGCAGTCTTCTGCCTCGTTTTTACGAAGTTCATAGCGGAGACATCACAATCGATGGCACGAATATTCGTGATCTGAAACTCGAATCACTGCGCAGTCAAATCGGTATTGTTCAGCAGGACGTCTTTTTATTTTCAGGAACGATTCGTGAAAATATTGAATACGGAAAGCTTGGCGCATCGGATGAAGAAATTCTAGAAGCAGCGAAACGAGCGAGGCTTGAGGAGTTCATCGCTGATCAACCAGAGGGACTCGATACGGTTATTGGAGAGCGTGGTGTGAAGCTGTCTGGAGGACAAAAACAGCGGCTTGCGATCGCGAGAATCTTCCTGAAGAACCCTCCTATTCTTATTTTGGATGAAGCGACTTCCGCATTGGATACGGAAACAGAAGAAGCGATTCAAAAGTCGCTGGATGAATTGACGGTTGGCAGGACGACACTCGTCATCGCACACCGCTTAGCGACGATCAAGAATGCGGACCGGATTATGGTCGTTACGAAAGACGGCATTTCTGAAGAAGGTTCTCATGACGAACTTCTTCGTCAAGGTGGCCTCTATAAAAAGCTTCACCAAGCTCAGTTCGGTCGTCCTGAACTCTTAAAGGAAATTTATTGAAAAAGGTCTTTGATTTACTGGAAATGTTAGGTATACTGTAACTACATTGCAATGCAATGTAGTTATTTTTTATTTAACTATCTTGTAATACAACATAGTTGAAACAGGAAACGGAGAGATGGAAGATGTCTTCGAGTCAGATTTTAAAAGGGATACTAGAAGGCTGCTTGTTATCCATTATCGGAAAAGGCGAAACGTACGGGTATGAGATGATCGAAAAACTGAATGAGTATGGGTTCAACATGGTAAGAGAAGGAAGTATTTATCCTCTGTTGCTACGCATGAAAAAAGAAGGGCTCGTCGTAACGTCACAAAAGCAGTTACCCTCTGGTGGGCCGAAGCGAAAGTATTATTCGCTAACTCGTAAAGGGGAAGAAGAATTAGCGGCATTTAAGGAGAAGTGGGAGTCACTATCAAAAAGCGTTGATCGCTTGTTAGAGGAGGAAGGATAATGGGATTATCTGTTCAAAGTCAAGAGTTCCTAGCGAATCTACGACTCTATTTGATCTCGAGTGGAAAGAACGAAGACGAAATCGAAAGTATCATTAGTGAACTCAACGATCATTTGCTTCAAGCAGAAAAAGCAGGAAAAGATGTAAGTGACATCATAGGAAAATCGCCAAAGGATTATATGAAACAATTATCGAAAGAAATGCCGATCGATCGTAAGGATGTGTTGAAGTATAGTTTGATGGTCATGATTGGAGCCATTGCATTCATTGTGTTAGGAAACGTTGTTCGCGGCGGAATCGAAGCGTCTGTCCTCGAGCTCATCAGTTATCCACTCATCATTCTCTTTTATATTGGATTGATTTCAGTCACGTTCCGCCGTATTGCTACTAGTGGAAATAAGATGCTGGTGTGGACGCTTCTAGGCATCGTAGGAGTGGTTCCAACCGTTCTCATACTAGCTTTACTTTTCTTAAATGTTGCCGTTGAGACACCTACAGTCACATTTCATTCAACTTGGAACATCATTGCCGCAACTGTCGCCGTTCTCCTTATCATCGGCTTATCACTTTGGACGAGAACCTGGGTCATGATCATCATTGCTGCGATCGTATTTGTTCCTGACTTGATCATGAACGTTACCGAGCTCGAGGAAAGTACAAAAATCATTACATCCAGCATGCTGATCATGCTCGGGATGGCGATCTACCTATTCTTCATGTGGAAAAAAGACAAAAAGCAAAATGTTATAGGATAGAAGAAACGCCCTGCATTCCGCAGGGCGTTCGTTATCTTCGTATTTTTTGTAGAAGTCTTAGAATCTCGATATATAACCATACTAGTGTGACCATGAGTCCAAACGCGCCGTACCATTCGAGGTATTTAGGTGCGCGAGCGTCGACACCTCTTTCGATGAAGTCAAAGTCTAACACGAGGTTAAGCGCGGCGATGGCGACGATGAAAACGGAGATGCCGATGCCGATCACGCCGTTTGAATGCAAGTATGGCACGGTCATCGTTGTAAACATGTTCAGTACAAAATCGAGTAGATAGACGACAAAAATAGCGAGCGTCGCAGAGACGACCATCAGGCGAATGTTCTTCGTTACTTTTATAATTCTTGCCGCATAAAGGAACAACAGGACGCCCATAACTGAAAACGTTAGTGCTGCTGCTTGAATCACGATTCCAGGAAACTGGTTTTCGAGAATGGCAGATATGCCGCCTATCGCAAAACCTTCAAGCGCTGCATAGATCGGTGCTGTGATTGGTGCTGCTTTCTTTACGAACACCGTGAATAGAGCGACCACGAGCGCTCCGATTCCTCCGATCATCATCATGAAAATGACGTCTTCCCCTTGCGTAAAGCGATACCATGTGTAGACCGCCGTTCCAAGTAAAAAGAGAAAGAGTACAAACGTCTTTCCAACCGTACCACCGAGTGTCATCGTTTCGCCTTGTTCACCCGTATTGAGAAATATATCGTTCTTTAATACTGGATTTCCGCTTCTCATTTTAGTCTTCCTTTCTATTAAGAAGGTTTCTCTTGTTCTACGAATGCGAGGTTCCAAACGTTTCAGAGAGTGCTTTTTTCATGAGAATGTGTGGGATCCCATCTTCCATGAATACGTCAGAGACCGTTTTATACCCTAACTTATGGTAAAAGGTTTCGGCTTGAACTTGACCGTGAAGCTTTACCTTCGTAACCCCTTGCTTTGCAGCTAGCTCTTCAAGTTTGTGGACGATCATATTGCCGATGCCTTGCTTTCGATAAGATGGAAGGATGCATATGCGTTCGAGTTTTCCATACCCGTCATGAACGCGCCATCTGCCAGTGCCAACCGCATGTTCGCCGTCCAGAATAAGAATATGCTCGGCATCCGCTTTTAGACTGTCAAATTCATCGTATTCTTCTTCTTCAGGCGTTCCTTGCTCATCGATAAAAACGTTCTTTCTAATTTCAAATGCTGTATCTAACTGCTTCTGTGTTTCGATAAGAATGGCTTCCATTCTATTGACCCCTCTCCAAACGTTCTAGTAAAAGTATAATGAAAATCAGTTCAAGAAGAAAATAAAATGGATGTGTATGGAAGGTTTTGGATGCCGTGTAGTAGAAGATGAGAGCAGTAGTAATGGAAGTGTATGTAGAGAGGGGTTAAGTATGAGAAATTGGATGATAATCATAGGAACGCTCTTCTTTGTGTTGGCAGGCTGTACATCGAATAAAGAAGCTGTGACGCTCCCTGATAATATTCCAGAACATGTGTCAGAAAAAGATTTTGAAGAAATTGATTGGGAGAGAAAAGCGGAGCCGTTTGCTGATGGAAACATGATTGGAAATGAAAATAAGACTGGCGTCATCGGTATGGATCAACCTAGTTTAGAGGGTCAGAAATGGATGTGGCATCTATGGGGGGTGGAGGATACAGAATTAACGGTAGTCGGTTATCACCGTGAGAGTGGTACGGTTCACCAGATTCTTGCTGGTGCGTGGACGATTCCTTTAGGGGGAGAAAACAATGGAGCGGATTCACACGCCCCTTCTTCTGTAATCGTTCCGAAAAAGGGTGAGTGGGCCATGCTGGTATATACGGGTGATTCCTTGTTCGATACGCTAATTTATGAGATTGAAAAATAGGTGAAGGCGAGCGGCTCTTTAGAGAGCCGCTTTTGTTGTTATAGTTTCTGTTTTACTCTTTTTGGGTTGATGTAGTACAGTTGAATATTTAGAATAGTATGTAAACGCTTTAAATTCTCAAAAGGGAGAGTGGATGTGTTGAACGTACCATTAGTGCTAACTGATTTTCTTGATCGAGCTGTCGACCTGTATGGAGAAAAGCCCGCGATTATCGATGATGAGCGTGTGTTAACATACAACGAGCTGAATAGCCGTGTAAACCAGCTTTCACGTGGACTAAAAGCACTTGGAATCGAAAAAGGTGATAAAGTCGCTTACCTTGCACCGAATACGACTGAAATGTTAGAAGGATTCTATGGGGTGTATCAAGTCGGAGGTGTCATGACGCCGCTGAATACACGACTCAAACAGACTGACTACCAATTTATACTGGAGCATAGTGAAAGTAAGGCGCTTTTTGTAGACGAAGAGCTTTTTCCTCTCGTGGAAAATGTACTCCCTCTCCTGCCTGAGCTTAAGCATGTGTTTGTTCACGGAAACGATCAAGACGGTGGACGAGCTTACGAGCCGTGGCTACGTACCTTCTCAGATGAAGCGTTTGAGCGAACGGAACTCGATGAAAATGATATCGCATCCCTGTTATACACGAGTGGAACGACGGGGGATCCGAAGGGAGTACTGCTGAGCCATCGCTCGAACTATCTTCATGCTCTATCCACGATGCACCATCTTCGTGTAAGTGATCAAGATACGCTGCTTCACGTGCTGCCTATGTTTCATGTGAATGGATGGGGTTCCCCCTTTTACTATACAGCGAACGGTGCTACGCAAGTGATGCTAAGAAAAACAGATCCGACTCTCATTTTAGATAAAATTAAGAAACACGGTGTTTCTATTCTCCATATGGCGCCAACCGTACTCAACATGGTCATTGAAGCGTTTGAAGAAGAAAAGCCTGCGATCGATCAAGATGTACGAGTGGTGATCGCTGGGTCTGCGCCGCCTCCTGCTTTTGTTCGAAAAGTTGAAGAGGACCTGAGGTGGAAATTCATCCAGGTATATGGGATGACTGAAATCTCACCATTGATCACGACGTCAGAACTACGCTCGATGGACATCGATCTTCCATCTGAAGAAAGGTATAAGCTACAAGCAAAAGCAGGGTATGCGATGATTGGAAGCAAAGTAAAAGTCGTAGATGAACTTGGCGATGAGGTTCCACACGATGGAAGAGCGATCGGTGAAATCATCACGCGTACGAACGGCGTGATGGAAGGGTACTATAAAAATCCTGAAGCGACGAATGCGACGATCCGTAACGGGTGGCTTTATACAGGAGACATGGCTGTCGTGGATGAGGGCGGAACAATTGAAATCGTGGACCGAAAAAAAGATGTGATCATTAGCGGCGGAGAAAACATTTCTTCTATCGAAGTAGAAGCGACGCTTTACGAACATCCATCTATCTTGGAAGTCGCCGTTGTTTCAAAACCAGATGAAAAGTGGGGAGAGTCTCCACACGCAGTGGTCGTTCTTCGTGATGGCGAAACGCTGACAGAAGAGGAGCTGATCTCATTTTGCCGAGAAAAGCTTGCCAATTTTAAAGCCCCGAAAAGCGTGTCGTTCATGGACGAACTGCCAAAAACAGCATCAGGTAAAATACAGAAGGTCGTGATTCGAAAATCGTTCTGGAAAGATAAAAATAGATTAGTAAACTGAGTGAAGTAAGGCATTTCCTACGTGGAAATGTCTTTTTTAAAACCAAAAAAAGGAAATAGGGGAGCGGAATCGAAAGAGTGATGTGGCGAATAAAAAGGAAGGGGAGCAATATGAGAAGAGTATCTGTTCTAGGGAAGATCAATTTAGTTCTTGGGCTGGTGTTTCTAACTGTTGGGATTTCGCTCGTTTTCTTAGATGGCTCGAGGTCTCTCATCATTGCATTTGCAGCTCTTGGCTTAGCTTTGATTCTATCATCACTATTTTTAAACAAGTCGCTGGTTAAAAAGGGTAGCAATGAAATATCAAAGTAACTTGCCAAAGGTCGATGAGCGTGAGCATAGTAAGCTGTTAAATGAAGGATGGACGCCGTTAATCGAACCCCAGAGTGTGATGAGTGCCACTTTTCGCTCGATCCCTTTCATGATTCTGACGACACTTCTAAGTGCATGGATCATCATAGTAACTTCCTCACTTACGCTAAAAGATTTTGGAATCACCTCGAGCACGGATTCCCTAACACTGAGTATTCACGTTGGGTCCCTTATCGGCATCTTCCTTCTGCTTGTCGTTCATGAACTCCTTCATCTTATATTCGTACCACAATTTTTAAAGTCAGATAAAACGTATATCGGGTTAACGTGGTTCGGAGGGTATGTGGTAACAGAAGAGAAGCTATCGAAAACACGATACTTGTGGGTCACGGCAGCCCCTTTTCTTATCCTATCGGTTCTATTGCCGCTCGTTCTAAGTTTAATCGGCCTGTTAACACCGATGATAAAGATGTTGATTTTATTAAACGCAGCCTCATCTTCCGTTGATATGTTGAATGTGTTCCTTATTACAAAACAAGTGCCAGCGAACGCTACGTTACGAAACAACGGGATGAAAACATATTGGCGGAAGAGTGAGGGGGAGCGTAAAAACGCAGGAGGTTTTTAATGGAGATTTTATTAGCTGTACATATTCTTGCAGGAACGATCTGCTTGATCACCGGTATTGGTGCGATGGTGTTTAAGAAGCGCAAAGGGAAGCACACGAACGTTGGACAAGTTTACCATGCATCTTATGTCCTCGTATTCATCACAGCCGTACTCATGGCGATCGTTCACTGGCAAGAGAGTCAATACCTTTTCTATATCGCATTGTTTTCATATGGTCTCGCCTTAGTCGGATTTCTATCGGTTAAAAAGAAAAAATCGAAGAGATGGTTAACGCTCCATATCGGTGGCATGCTCGGTTCTTATATTGGCATTGTAACGGCAACGCTCGTAGTCAATGTTTCTAAGATTCCAGTTTTGAACGAACTGCCAACGATCTACTATTGGTTTTTACCTACGATTATTGGAACGCCTATCATCAGAATGGTAGGACAACGATACAAAGCCAAAAAGCCTAGGAAGATGAAAACAGCGGTTTGATGCCGTAATTTGAAAATGTGAAGTAATCTCGATTCACTCGAATAAAAACGCTCTATTTAGGGTAATGGGAATAAAAGATTACTAGCTTAAGTGGAGGGTGAAAAGATGCAGAAAATGAATAGAGGAATCCTTACAGCAGTGTCCTCGATCGCAATCGCACAAGGATTGAAGATTTTAACGTACAAGCAGTTAACAGGGAATTGGGATTTCAAGCAGGTAGCAACAACGGGCGGAATGCCGAGCTCCCATTCAGCAGGGGTATCCGCTCTTGCGACGTATATCGCTGCAAACAAAGGCTCGCGTCATACGGAAACAGCTCTGGCTGCAATATTCGGTGTGATCGTCATGTACGATGCCCAAGGGATCCGCCGTCATACAGGGGAAATCGCACAACTCGTGAACGATCTCGAAGACAATATCGCTGAGATTTCAAATTCTGGTCAATTTGCAAGTTTTGAATTCGTAGAACGCGAAAAAGAATTAAAAGAGCTCTTAGGTCACCAGCCTGTTGAGGTGCTCGGCGGTGCGCTTCTCGGTGCCGTACTAGGGTTCTTTTCGGCGAAACTAGAAAACAAATAATCGAAAGAGGCGCTTGCCGAGGGTAGGCGTCTTGGTAGGGGTTTTCTTTAGATAGTTTAAAAGAGCAACTTTAACGATGTAGAAGCCCCAAAGTGCGTGTTTTCAACACATGATTAGGAGGGGGTATAGAATGGTAAGTCCGATCGCAAACAAAGTACATACCATTTTTGTTCATGTTACTGATTTAGAACGCTCTGTGCGTTGGTATACAACGTTACTTGGTCAAGAAGTCAGTTTAGACGAAGTGGCGGATCCCGTCTACAATTTGAAGATCGATCATCATACAGGAGTTGTCCTCGATGCTGGTCCTGAGGGAGAGACGAAGAGAGTTGACCCATCAAAGCATCCGATCTTTAATTTTCATACAGATGATATTCAAAAGGCTTATGAATATGTAAAAGAACTCGGATATACAGTTGACTCTGAAATCGTGCATTTCGATGACTTTTCTTTCTTCAATATTGAAGATCCTGATGGAAATATCGTGATGGTTTGTACAGGGTGATCCAAGAACAATGAAGAGGGGTTTCATACGAAGTTCCTCAGCTTGTCGAGAAACCTATGCACATATTCGGTTCTCCCAACGCCGTAGTCGATGACGATCGCATGCTTTCCGCGGACGAACGTCCAAGCCCGAGGTGAAGCCCACACCCCGGTCTCGGCCGCCCGTTCTACCGCAGGAGTCCGCGATCGTCTCTCCTACTTGAAGAGAATAAATCCCAAAAAAACATTCCGTCACAATGGTTTAACAGACGAATATTGGAATTCTGCTCTTCCTTTTACCCATTAACGGTAAATTGAAAATGGAATTCATCATAACACTGAGACTTTCTCTACAATCTAGGGAGGGACTTCATACGAAGTTCCTCTTTTTGTGTGCTTCATGATTTTCTTGCATTCAACACATAGTATAGAGAAAGGCTTTCTCAGATGGAGAGTGACGGTATGAAGAAGATCATCCTAACGACTGATCGACTCGTTCTTCGGGAAATGTACCGAGAAGATGTTGATCACCTTTTAGAAATGTTTCAGGATCCTGAAGTGATGAAGTATTACTCTGGTTTGAAAAATCGAGAAGAGACGAGGAAATGGATCGAATGGACGCGCGAAAACTATGGTAAGTATGGTGTTGGGTTATGGATCGTCGAAGGTAAGAGCACTGGTGAATTCCTAGGACAGTGCGGTCTGGTTTTACAGAAAGTCGATGGCAACATGGAGATCGAACTAGGATATTTATTGAAGAGGTGCCAATGGGGAAAGGGGATCGCACTTGAAGCTGCACATGCTTGTAAACACTATTGGTATGAAAAGATGACTGCAGAGAGAGTGATTTCTCTTATCGATCCTCTTAACGATCGATCGGCAAAACTCGCAGCTCGAATTGGGATGAAGTATGAAAAGCGTATTAGGAAATGGGAAAAGGAACTAGATCTCTACTCATCTTATCGTAGTGATTTCACCCAGATTAAGGAATAAATAGAAGGTGCTGTATAAGTTGGGATTCGATTGTACTAAAGATAGATTCAGGACTATTTTACCTTTTTGTGAACATTTACGAAGCGGGCGTTAGTAAAAGAGGAATAGGACTTTTGGGGCAGAATGTATAGTGGTGTACTCACAAAAATCTAGATGTGTGGTGAAACCATGATATTGACGGCTAAGAGTGTGCTATTAAACCTTCTGGTGGTTTTTGCCCCATTAAGTATCATTCAGGTTTTCTATCTTCTCCAGCATACGAACTTTTTGAAACGTTCCTCTAAATGGATCCTTACTATTTTTCCCGGTATTTCAATAGTCTTTTGTATGATGTATCCCTTTGTATTTAACGATGAATTTATTCTAGATTTCAGAAGAATTCCTTTTATATTGGGTGGGCTGTATGGTGGTCATTGGGTTGCGTTCGGATACCTGATCGTCACACTTGGGTTCCGCTATTCCATCGGTGGTTCTGGATTTATCACGACGCTTATCTTCTTCGGTGGGCTTGCGATCATCATTTCATTCTTGTCTCCTATGTTTAAAAAACTCGATCTGAAGCATAAGCTCCTATTAGCCCTGGCGCTCGATAGCGTTGTTGGATGGTTTTCGGCAGGGTTTAGTTTAGCATTCTATGATACTGGTTTACCTACGAATGTGTGGGTTGTCTTCAATATCACTTCGTCAATTGGAATCATCGTCGCCATCCTCGTGTATGAAGTATTCATCAGTCAGTTTAACTTATTGAATTCGGTTATGGAAGGTCAAAAGCTGAAGGTCGCTAGCCATCTTGCGGCAAGTATTTCTCATGAAGTAAGAAATCCGCTTACTGTCAGCAGAGGTTTCCTTCAGCTCATCGACAGCGATGTGAAAGACCCAAAAACAAAGGGCTATATGGATCTTGCGATAAAAGAAATTGACCGAGCAACGGATATCATCAACGACTATCTCACGTTTGCGAAGCCGTATCCAGAGAAGTACGATGTGATTGAAATTGAAAGGGAACTCTACACGAGTCTAAACGTCATTCAACCACTCGCCACGATGAACGATGTGACGATCACTTCGCATATCGAACTCCCATCAACGATTATCGAATATGAAAAGAAAAAGTTCCAGCAGTGTATTATGAACATCTTAAAAAATAGTATCGAGGCGATGCCTGAAGGAGGCACATTGACCGTTCAGGCGACTAAAAAGGGCAGCAAAGTGATCATCACGATTTCTGATACGGGTGTCGGCATGACTCCTGAACAGCTTTCACGCATCGGTGAACCGTTTTTTACTACGAAAGAAAAAGGGACGGGCCTCGGCATGATGGTGACTCATAGTATCATTTCTGCGATGAACGGTCATCTGTCATTTGAAAGCAAGCCTGGTAAGGGCACGACCGTTACGATCTTTCTTGAAGTGAAAGAATCCTCTACAACAGGTTTTGCAGTACAGTCTAAGAAAGGAATCTCTTAATGAAACTTTTGAAACCTTCTCATAGGGGGAATCGTATAGATAGACAAGTACCCATTAAGAAAGGTGGATGTTCGTATGAAAAAGCTATACAAATCGACGCAAGATCGGAAATTATCAGGTGTGTTAGGTGGACTGAGTGAAGTTTGGAACATGGATGCAAGCATGTTACGAATTGTTTTCGCGGTGTTGACCGTTTTATTAGTAGGACTCCCGATGGTCCTCATCTATGTGGTAGCAGCACTAATCTTGCCAGATGATAAGGATGTTTGGGAATAAGGTGAAGACAGTAGTCTTCACTTTTTTTATTGAGAAGGAGGGAAACGTTCATGAAGGCAGTTCTTTTTGACCTAGATGGAACCTTATTAAATCGAGATGCTTCGCTCGAAGCATTCATTCGTGACCAATACGACCGCTTTCCACAGGTAGTGGGTCACATTCCGAAGGACGTATATTGTGACTCGTTTATCAAGTTTGATCAGCGCGGTTATGTTTGGAAAGATAAGGTGTATCAACGAATGATTTCAGAATTCAAGTTGAAAGGTGTGACCCCTGAGGAACTATTACACGACTACGTAAGCGAATTTAAGCATCACTGTGTCCCGTTTCCAAATCTCGTAGCGATGCTTGAAGAGCTAACGTCTCGTAACCTTACGTTAGGGATTATTTCTAATGGATTCGGACAGTTTCAGATGGATAATATAAAAGCGCTAGGCATTCACGGTTATTTTGATGCGATTTTCATCTCTGAGTGGGAAGGATTAAAGAAGCCAGAGGCGAACTTGTTTTATCGGGCACTGAGTAAGCTCGGTGTATTGCCGGAAGAGAGCTTATTTATCGGTGATCATCCTGAGAATGACGTACACGCTGCAAAGCGAATCGGGATGAAGGGAGTCTGGAAGAAAGATGATCATTGGGAAACACCGGATGCTGATGCGGTGATTAATGATCTGATGGAGCTTCCACGTTTACTCGATAAACTGGAGCCAGAGAAGGAGCGAAGACATTGAAGCCAGTCATACCGAAAGCACCAACGATGCCAGAACTAGCGCAGCATGAATGGAACGAAATCGAAGAGGTCGTATTTGGAGAAGTGAAGACGCCTCGGCGGTGTGATGTTCTATTTATCTATAGCGGCACACATCCAGGACACTGGGAAAAAGCGATTGAAGCCTATCACAATGGATATGCGAAAGACATAATCGTCACAGGCGGAAAGAGTTTAACGGGCGTTCCTCACCCTGATTGGGATGATGAAGTCGCTTCAGAAGCGGACGTGATACTCTCCCACCTTCTCGATAATGGGGTGCCTAAAGAATGTATCACGTACGAAAAGAAATCGACCAATACACTAGAAAACGTGATCTATGCGAAGGAAGTGTACGATTTTAGCCGTACGAAATCTGTTATGTACATATGTAAAAGTCATGCAGCAGGACGCCAGTATCGAACGCTAGCAAAACAACTTCCGAGTTCAATCGAGTACACTTCGTACACGTTTGATTGTACCTATAACGCTGTACGCGTTGGAAGGGATAATTGGATGGATACAGAGGAAGGTAGAAAACGCGTTTGGGGAGAATACCTAAGGATTCAGCACTATGGAGAGCTTGGGCATATTTTGGCAGTTCAATAGAATGTAAGGAGATCACAATATGATTGAACGAATAGCGATTATTACCGGGGCAAGCCGTCCTAAAGGCATTGGTGCCGCGATTTGTCGTGAGCTAGCTTCAAAAGGGGTTCATGTCTTTTTTACTCATTTCACTCCCTTTGATGAGACGACTGGATATGATGATGCAGATCATCAGTGGGCAGAGACATTTGCGAGTGAGCTTAGAAGAAAAGGCGTAAACGTTGGTCACATGAACTTGGATCTAGCAGATAAAGACGCGCCGGACCAACTACTTGATAACGTTGAACGAGAGCTTGGGAAACCTACCATTCTCGTAAACAACGCAGCACACTGCGAAGAAGTAAGCTATAAAGAATTAACAGCTGAAATACTAGCAAAACACTTTGAAGTTAACGTTCAGGGAGCGTGTATGCTGACGGTGGAATTCGCGAAGCGGTTAGAAGGGACGCGGTTAGGCGGACGGATCGTAAATCTAGTATCTGGGCAAGACAAAAGTCCGGTAGCAGGAAACCTGGCCTACATCACATCAAAAGGGGCTATCTCTGCTTTTACAAGGTCACTAGCGACAGAGGTTGCATCTGAAGAAATCACGGTGAATGCGGTTGATCCTGGCCCGACCGATTCTGGTTGGATGGATCAAGCAACGCAAGAGTTTTTAAAACCTAAGTTTCCAACGGGACGAATCGGGACACCAGAGGATGCAGCGCGTTTGATTTCATTTCTCACAAGTGAAGAAGCAAGGTGGGTAACCGGTCAGATCATTCATTCTGATGGTGGGTTTTGGGATTGAACTAACCTGAAAAATGGACACTTATAAGATGGTGTCCATTTTTTTGTTTTTTCTAGAGATAAACTCGTTTCTAATAAAAACAGACCCCGGTTCAAAACCGAGGTCACGCGTAGTGTAAGTTTTATGCAGGTTGTGGAAGGCTGTTGATTTCCAGGTTTTATTTGACTGTATAGCCAAGAATGTGGTCAGAAAATACAACAAACTCTTCTAGGTGAATTTTTGAGTCAGGAGACCCAATTTGAGTAATCGTAACGTTCTTCATATACACATTTGCGGCAACATTGAATAATTGCTTATCAGTGACATCAATTGCAGGGTTCAGCTCATAGTCTTGAAGCGCAGCGCCTAGAATTGGTTCTTTTTCAATATCTTCAGCTAGTTCTTTAGCAAACTCTCCTTCTATAAACATCGAGTCAGTAACGACTACTAATTTACTGGATTGAGGTCTATTCACTTGCAACTCCTCAATCTTTCCTTCCACTTCCACGAGCGTCAGTTTTTTAAAATCAATGACTTCTTCATTCTTAATCGCTTGTCCGTTCATAATAGCCCCCATGAAAAGATTGTTGTACATCCCATAATTACAATTCAAGAGAACATCTCTTATTCCTTCTTACCTTTCTTATTATAATCAATGGGCTTTTCTTAATATCATAGAAAACTGTGGTCAGGCACGTGCCTGACCACAGTTAATTTTCTGAAACGTCTATGAGTCTTATAGCTACTAACACTGTGCCACTACTAATCAGTATCATCGTCGAAAGGTTTGATGCAGTGACTTGCATTTTTCCGTCAGAAGAATCATCAATTTTTTGTGTCTTTATGTAATATTGCAAAGCGTTAAAACTTTAGAAAATTTTTCGCGATTTTTGTCTTACATCGTCAGTTTTTAGGGTAATAAGGGGGAGGGACCTTATTCGCATAGGTTTTATACAGCAGCATTCAAATCGTTATGATGAGGTGAAAGGATTGAAGAACGTTACGTCGGTTTTTTGGTACGGATTATTGATTTGTGGATTAGTAGTCCTATGGGGAGCAGTAGCTCCATCTAATTTAGAAAGCGTCACATCAGCTGTGACAGGATACATATCAACACAGTTCGGATGGTATTATCTCTTAATCGTTATGATCATTCTAGGATTTTGTATCTACTTAATCTTTTCGCCATTTAAAAATATTAAGCTTGGTGGAAACAATGAAAAGCCCGAGTTTCCGCTTGCAACATGGTTTGCGATGCTCTTTAGTGCAGGCATGGGAATGGGCATGGTGTTTTGGACTACTGCTGAGCCAATTTCTCACGCATTTAAAAGTAGTCCGAACGGACAAGAAGGAACGCCTGAAGCCATTCAGCAATCTCTCGAGTATTCATTTTTTCATTGGGGCGTCCATGCGTGGGCAGTGTACTCGTTAGTTGCCCTCGTGCTGGCATACTTTAAATTCCATAAAGGGTACCCGGGATTGATCAGTGCCACGCTCATTCCGCTGTTCGGGAAGAAAAGAATGGAGGGAATAGCAGGGACGTTGATCGATACGCTTGCGGTCGTCGCGACAGTTGTAGGAGTCGCTGCAACGCTTGGATTTGGAACGGCTCAGATTAATGAAGGGTTAGCGTTTCTCTTTGGTACTCCGAGTAACTTTGGAATGCAGCTTTTGATCTTAGTTGTGTCAACGATTCTTTTCATCGCATCTGCATGGTCTGGAATTAGTAAAGGAATAAAGTATTTAAGTAATATCAACTTAGGGTTAGGCTTTGTATTACTTCTAATGCTGCTTATCGTTGGACCAACGCTTTATATCATGAACATGTTTACAAATACGATCGGAGGTTATTTTACAAACTTCTTCGATATGAGTTTCAATATGAATCCAAACAACGAAGACCGTCAGTCATGGGTGAAAGGATGGACGGTGTTCTACTGGGCATGGTGGATCTCATGGTCTCCGTTCGTCGGAATCTTTATTGCGAGAATTTCACGAGGCCGTACGATCAAAGAATTTATGCTTGGCGTACTCTTCGTTCCATCGGTCGTCTGCTTCATCTTTTTCTCAGTGTTCGGGGTATCAGCACTCGATCTTCAGCAGCAGGGGATCGCAATGATCTCAGATTATTCTCTTGAAACGGCGACGTTCGCCGTGCTTGAGCAGTATTCACTAGGGACGCTCATGACGATTATCACACTCTTTGTGATCGCGATTTTCTTTATCACGTCAGCAGACTCTGCGACGTTTGTGCTTGGGATGCTCAGTACGACAGGTAGCCTGAATCCAGCCGCACCTGTGAAGATTCTCTGGGGACTTAGTCTTTCTGCAATGGCAGCGATCATCATCTACTTCGGGGGGACTCAGGGACTCCAGAACATGCTTATCATCGCAGCATTTCCGTTCTCCGTCGTGATCCTCATGATGGGATACTCATTCTTTAAAGCCGCAAATGCGGAAGTGAAAGAGAATAAGACAAATATGCGTACGAATAAAGCGAGTTGAAGAGCTGTTTAGAAAAGGAAGCTGATAGAATCAGCTTCCTTTTTTATTGAGAAGTTTGACGTAGTGAGTGAAATACGTACATGATCTTAAAAGTACTTCTTCTAAAATTTAACAGAAAAAGGATTTTTTATGTTACCCTAATGATAGTAACCAAATAACATAAGGGGTTCGGTAGGTGAAAAAGTTGGAGGAAGAAATACATGAGCTGCGGATGGCGCTTTACGAAGTGGCGTTTGAAGCGGATACTTTTTCAAGTGAAGAAGTCATAGAACTAAGTCAAAAGCTGGATGAGAAATTAGTGAAACTTCAAATAGAGAAGGAAGAGTAAATGTAGATGAAAGGAGTATGCGGTTGCCAACTTCAGTACTAGGTAGAGTTTGTGCAGTATCTCTTTTCTTTTATTTGGGTGTGTTGATCGCTGTTGTCGTAGGGATCTATCAAGATGCTCCACTTGGAGCAATCACACTAGTGATGAAGGTTGGGATCTTTGCGGGTTTACCTATCTTCATCATTTCAATCTTCGCGGTTAGAAAAGAAATGTTCTATAAAAAATTTGTTCCTGTACTTTCATTAGTCATAAGTTTTTTCTCATTAATCGGCACATTTTTTTTCATGTTTATATGGTCTTTCGGAGGATAAAAAAATCCGCTCAAAGTTTGAGCGGATTTTACTTTTACTTATTCATATAACGTTCAACTTCCCACTGACTTACGTTCAGGGAGTAGTCGATCCATTCTTTTTCTTTGTCTTCGATGTAGCATCTAGACGTATGCTCACCTAGAGCGTCGATTACGACTTGGTCTTCTTTAAGTGCTTTGATCGCTTCTTTTAGGTTTGTTGGAAGTGTAGGAACATCATCTGTAGACACTTCGTAAAGGTTACGAGACTCTGGTTCACCCGGGTCAAGCTCGTCACGAATTCCTTCAAGACCTGCATGTAGTACTGCAGCTAGCGTCAAGTAAGGGTTCGCTGTAGGGTCTGGATTACGAATCTCAAAACGTGTACCCATTCCACGTGTTGTTGGAACGCGGATCATACAGCTGCGGTTAGAGTGAGACCAAGCAACACTTACCGGTGCTTCATAGCCTGGTACAAGACGCTTATATGAGTTAACGTTCGGGTTAGTAATTGCCGCAAGACCATTCGCATGGTGAAGAATACCAGCCATGAAGTGTTTCATCGTATCAGAAATTCCGTCTTCTTTGTTTTCGTCAAAGAATGCACTCTCGCCATCTTTGAATAGAGAAAGGTGGCAGTGCATACCAGAACCGTTCTCACCTGCGAATGGCTTAGGCATGAATGTCGCGTGATAATCATGTCCAGTCGCAACGTCTTTTACAACGCTCTTGAACGTTTGGATGTTGTCTGCAGCTTTCAATACACTGTCAAAACGGAAATTGATTTCGTGCTGTCCTTTTGCTACCTCATGGTGAGAAGCTTCCATCTCAAAACCATATTTCTTCAACGTGCGAACGATATCGCGTCGTACTTGGTCACCTTTGTCTTTAGGTGATGCATCAAAGTATCCACCGCGGTCATTCATTTTGCGAATTGGATAGCCATCTTTGTCCAACTGGAATAAGAAGAATTCTGGTTCAGGTCCAACGTTTACGGTATAGCCAAGATCAGACGCTTCTTTCATCGCTCTTTTTAAAATAAATCGAGGGTCCCCTTCGAACGGTTCACCGTCGGGAGTGTGAATATCACAAATGAAGCGTGCAATGCAGTCCGTGTCGACCGCTTCAGGAAGTACTTTGAATGTTTCAAGATCTGGGAACAAGTACATATCACTTTCTTGAATATCTGAAAAGCCTGCGATTGAAGAGCTGTCGAACATTGCTTCATTGTTCATTACACTTTCGATCTCTTCAACAGGAAGCTCTACGTTCTTCGTTTCACCAAGCATGTCAGTGAATTCTAGGCGAATAAATTCTACATTCTTTTCATGAACTTCATCCAAAATAACTTGTTTAATGCCTTCTTTTGTAATCGTCATACATTACCTCACCTTTAGAAAGTTTTTTAACTATTCACTATTTTACCGATAACAACGTATAAGTGTGGATTTATGTTAGGAATCCTGACATAAAATTTCACTTTGTCTATCAGCTATAGAAATAAATACCCTTATTTTGTTCACGTAAACCGCTCAAATAACAATCCATGATAGAAATGGTTTCCAAATGCTTCACTTTGCAAGACAATGATAGTATGTGTAAAAAGATTTGAAATTTGTATCAAAAATTTTATTCATTGAGGTGTCGTATGCAGAAGCATGAATTAAAAGCGTTGTTTGATGAAGAAATGAGAAAAAACGTTACGCCTCCAGGCTTCCGAAGGGAAGAAACCGATCATGTTATTCGTCATGTTTCAGTCCATCAAGATGAGCATGGTTTCATCATCTTTTCTAACTTGACGAATGCTGACGCTAAAAAGGTTATTACGGGTGAAAAGGACCGCTTTGCTACATTAAAACAGGAGTTTGAGTGGAAAGTTTATAGTTATGACGAGCCTTCAAACCTTGTGGATCTTTTAGAAGATGAAGGGTTTAAGAAAGGTGAAAAAGAAGCGCTTATGGTCATCCCGCTTTCTGATGACCACTTTTTGTTAAGTCACGATACATCACATGTGAAGGAAATAACCGATTTGGAAGGAATCAATGCCATCATGAAGCTTGAAGAAAGCATATGGAATCACTCTTTCGCAAGCTTAGGAGAACGGTTGTGGCGTGATTTTAGAAATACGAATTCACTCTCCTTATATGGGATTTATGAAGCTGGCGATTTGGTAAGTGCTGCCTGGATGTACTTGGAGGGAGAGAATTTTGCGAGCATGTGGGGTGGATCGACGTTACCACAGCATAGGAAAAAGGGACATTACACGGCACTTTTAGCTGCACGTGCGAAAAAAGCGAAAGAAATGGGGCATCCTATTTTAATGGTCGATGCAAGTCCGATGAGTGAACCAATTTTACAAAAGTGTGGATTTGAACGATTAGGGTATTCGTATGGCATGCTGTATCCTGGAGGGAAGTCACATGATTAAAGAAATGAAGTCGGTTGAAGAAATAAGGGAAGCATTTCTCGTAATGAGTGAGCTGCGCACGAATTTAGATGAAGAATCGTATTTAGAGTATGTAGACGAAGCACGTAAAAAAGACATGTACCACCTGTATGCACTCTATGAGGAAGGGGAAATCGTAGCCGTCATCGGTTTTACACCGATGATCACCTTATACTATGGAAGAAGTGTATGGGTTTATGATCTTGTGACTCGAAAGGAAGATCGCTCGAAAGGGTACGGCAAGTCGCTCCTTTCCTTTGTGGAGAAGTGGGCTAAAGACCATGGCTATCGTTCCATCGCACTTTCCTCAGGTCTACAAAGGCATGATGCGCATCGATTTTATGAAGAAAAGATGGCTTACGATAAAGTGAGCTATGTCTTTAAAAAGGAACTCTAAAAAGGAAACTTCCTCACCTTCCATTCGTATAGTATAGTAGACACGAAAAGGAGGGATGACGATGGGGACTCGAAATAGACCGAACATTACTATCGAAAAACCATTTCTACATAACATCCTAGACATCATAGGGATCTCAGCATTACTCCTTTCAATCGCTTATGTTGTGCTCAACTGGTCAAGCATTCCTGAGGTGGTGCCGCACCATTTCAACGCTGCGGGTGAACCTGATCGGTGGGGAGACAAGTGGTCGGTTTTCCTTTTACCTTCGATTGGGGTACTCATGTGGATTGGGCTTTCGTTCCTTGAGCGTATCCCTGACTCTTACAATTATGTTGTTAAGATAACGGAAGGAAACGCTGAAAGACAGTATTATTATGCCGTTACGATGATTCGCCTTCTAAAAAATGAAATCGCAATCTTCTTTGCGTTATTGAGCCAGAAAATCGTTGAGATGTCGAGTACGAAAGAAACCCTCGAGTTTTGGATCGTTCCGGTATTCCTTGTTATCCTATTTGGTACAATCATCATTTATCTCGTGAAATCCATACGGTGGCGATAAGGAACAGGGCAAGATTTCCTTTAATTTTTTGAAGAAAGTTGTACGGGCGCTGTGTTATAGTTGAAGAGAGAATGATTCCCTTACATTACGTTTTGATTGGAAACTTCCTATCGAAATGAACCATAAAGGAGCTACGCTATGCTACGCCAAGAAAAAGACGTGAAAGTATTTGGTTTGAATTCAAACCCTGAACTTACAGAAGAAGTTGTAAAACTTCTTGGAATCGAGTCAGGTAAGTCTTCCGTTAAGCGCTTCGCAGACGGTGAGATCAATATGAACGTTGAAGAAAGTATTCGCGGATGCGATACATATCTAGTTCAGTCCATCGGTGGGGCTGGATTAGGAAACGACTATTTGATGGAGCTCCTCATCATGATCGATGCATTGAAGCGAGCTTCTGCAAAAACGATCAATGTTGTGCTGCCTTATTATGGCTATGCACGTCAGGACAGAAAAACCGGTCCAAGACAGCCGATCACAGCGAAACTGATCGCAAACATGCTCGAACGATCTGGTGCAACAAGAGTCCTAACGGTCGACCTACATGCGAACCAGATCGAAGGCTTCTTCAACATTCCGGTTGACCAGGTTTCTGGTATTCCTGTACTAGCCGAATACTTTGAGAAGAAACAGCTTGAGGATATCGTAATCGTTGCCCCAGACAACAGCAGTGCACTGCGTGCCCGTAAACTCGGATCCCTGCTTGATGCTCCGATCGCATTGATCGATCGTCGTTCATACGATACAGGTGAGCCTTCTACAATCAACGTAATCGGAGATGTAGTAGGTAAAACAGCGATCATTATCGATGATATGATCGATACAGCGAAAAACGTGACGTTCACTTCTCAAATATTAGAAGAGCACGGTGCGAAAGAAGTGTACGCGACATTCACGCATCCAGTCCTTTCAGGCACGGCTACACAAGAAATTGCACAATCGAACATTAAAGAAATCGTTGTGACGAACACGCTACCTCTACCGAAGAGCGGTGACATCGATAAGATCACAGTCCTTTCGATCGCACCATTGCTTGCAGAAGCAATCCGCATCGTTCAAGAGAAACTGTCGATCAGTAAGATTAGAAAATAACTTGTGAAGAAAGAAGCTGACAGTTCAGCTTCTTTTTTTGATTTGCAGGATAGAGAGGGAAAGGGAGAAATCAAAAAGGCTGAGTGAATGTTCCATTCACTCAGCCTTTCGACATAAAGCGGGTGGTGCCTGTCACTCGCCCTTCATTATATGGTCGATTGCGTGTGCGACACCGTGCTCTGTATAAGATTTCGTAATCCAGTCTGCTGCTTCTTTTACGGGCTCCTGTGCGTTGCCCATCGCAACACCGAAGCCAGCTTCACGAATCATCGCGATATCGTTCATACTATCTCCAACAGACATCACTTCGTCCATGGAAAGATCAAGCCATTTCGTTACTTTGCGTAGCGCAGCTGCTTTGTTTACACCTGCAGGGTTGATTTCCATGTTAGTTAAACTAGAGTTTGTGACTTCTAGTGCATCGTTGCTCATCACTTCATCTAAAATAACTTGGCGCACGTCGTCGTCTTTCACATCGAAACCGAATTTCAACCAGTCATATTCATGAAGATCTTTCTCGAACGGAGTATTCGAATTAAATACTCCTTCAGTTGTGGAAGACCAGAACCAAACATCATGCTTTTTCTTAAGATCCCAAAGGTTCGCGACAATCTCACTATCGAGGTGCGTACTGTCAACAAGGTTGAAATGCTGATCATAAATTTGACCCCCGTTTACCGTGATCAAGTAAGCTGATTCGCCTAATTGTTCTGCAATCTCACGACAGAAAGGGAGAGAGCGCCCAGTGCTGATCACAACATGATACCCAGCTTCTTTCGCACGGCGCACTGCGTCCTCATTTTCCTTCGACACTTCGCCGTCATGATTAACGAGCGTGCCATCCATATCTAACGCGATTAACTTTATCTCTTTTTTCATCTCATCCACTCCTATCTTTCGCTGACTCTATTCTAATACAAATGAAACGAAATCTGTAGTCGAGTGGTTTTTTATAGGCAAAAAAAAAGAGAACCTGATGAATAGGTTCTCTAAGGGTATTGAGTTTTAGTAAGTTCTGACAACTATTCCTCTCTCTTCTTCCCAAACACTTTCTTCGAAGCACCTTTGATCATTTTCTCAGCCTTATCTGCCGTTTTTCCTACAGCATCTGTGCCAGCTTTACTCACATTCTTCACAAAATCAGTAGACGTATCAGAGACCTTGCCAACGAGACCGCCTTTTCCGCTAACAGACTTCACCATATCATTAACTGTATCCGCAGATTTATTCACAAGATCGTTTGCTTGTTTGGAGGTTTTCTTCACCAGGTTTTCGTCTTGTTTCTTTTGATCAGAAATAAGATCTCCTCCTTAAAAAATGAAATTCATTACTATACATATGGGTGAATTCCAGTGAATATGCGTCTTTTTTTCATTTTATATTATGCGCTTCGCGTGTGAGTGGTATGATGAGTAGAACTTATGTTTGTAAGTTAGGGGGCAATTAGCAATGAAGTTAACGCAAGAAACCCAGTATGTGAAACGTCTCAATGTAAAGGAAGATGAGATCCCTTCATATGATTTCTTTCCATTTGATCTCCCGGTAATTAAGCATTTTAAGGAGCTTTTGTTTCACCCGAACGTGACGTACATCGTTGGTGAGAATGGGATGGGGAAATCGACGCTGCTTGAAGGGATGGCGATTAAGTATGGGTTCAATCCTGAAGGCGGGACGCTTAACTTTAATTTTTCGAGCTATGATTCTCACTCAAACTTAGATCACTATTTGCGACTGGCAAAAGGCGTTTATAGGGCGAAGGATCATTTCTTCTTCAGAGCGGAAACGTATTATAATCTCGCTACAAATATTGAAGAGTTAGATGCTGATCCGTTTGCGGGGGCAAAAGTCGTCGATGGGTTTGGAGGCAAATCGCTCCATCAACAATCTCACGGAGAATCCTTTTTCGCGGCTTTTACCAATCGTTTTAGGGGAGAAGGGTTATATATTTTAGATGAACCTGAGGCAGCACTTTCTCCCATCAGACAGCTGTCGATGCTTGCCCGCATCCACGAACTGGTCGGACAGGGGTCTCAGTTTATTATCGCCACACACTCGCCGATCCTTATGGCATACCCAGATTCGAAAATGATTGTGCTGAGTGAAGATGGAATGACTGAGACAACATTAGAGGAGACGGAACACTTTAAGGTGATGAAAGAGTTTTTTGATGATAAAGATCGGTTGCTGCATCATTTGTTTCAGTGAACGAGTTTGACAGATCTTCAACGATAGGAGATAGTAATTTTCAGGTAAGGATTTTCCTTACTAACTGAATAGGCCTTATGGTGGCTTTATTAAAAGCTGAAAAGGGAAGTTTGGTGAAAATCCAGCGCGGTCCCGCCACTGTGAAGAGGAGGCATATCGCAATACCACTGTTGTTTAACGGGAAGGGCGATGTGCTGAAGAATCGAAGTCAGGAGACCTGCCATAAGGAAGAGCATTGATTCCTACGGGAGATAGGAGGGTGTTACGTGGAAAGTACTAACGGATACTGTTTGGTGGTTCCGTGATTTCGTGACGTTTATATCCTGCGCATCTTCAACTTGGAGATGTGTTTTTTTGTTGAAAAAGTGAAGGAGGAACGCAATCATGGAATCTTTACCAGTAAGCTATTCGAAAATGACACAAACAAGGTTAGTGTTACCGCCAGATACGAATCATTTGGATACGATTTTTGGAGGAAAAGTGTTAGCATACATCGATGAAATCGCAGCATTAACGGCTATGAAACACTCAAATTGTGTGGTCGTGACGGCATCGATCGACTCTGTTGATTTTCTATCATCCGCGAAAGTTGGAGATGCGTTAACGCTCGAGGCTTGTGTCACGAGGTCCGGTCGAACATCGATGGAAGTGTATGTGAAGGTGTATGCAGATGATCTTCTTCACGGGAGAAAAGTGATGACGACAGAATCGTTCTTAACGATGGTTGCGGTCGACTCAGAAGGGAAACCGAAAGCCGTGCCAGGCATCCTACCTGAAACGGATGAAGAGAAGAGGCTGTACGACACTGCGCCTTCAAGGAAGGAACATCGTCAGAATCGTTCAAGGTTAAGGTAATAATGGAGGGTCCCTCAGGTAACGAATTCCTGAGGGGTTTGTTTATTTTTGCCAGATTAAAAGGGAGAGCGCCTTAAGAATCGAAGTATGTATGGGGCATAATGTAGGAGGGTAAGTATGAAGCGCTACCGATTTGGTCGAGGTAAAGAGATTACGAAGTTTGATAGTAAGCATGTGGTGATTTCGCCTATTACGAGAATGATAGAAGAAGAGGTCGATGTGATACAGATCGCTTGTATGCATCTTGGTCGTGATGGATTACTCGGAGGTCATGAAGCTGTGGTGCCACAAATGTTCCTCGTGCTAGAAGGAGAAGGAATCGTGAAGGGCGGCGATCAAACTGCTCGTATACAAAAAGGAGAGCTCGCGATGTGGGAAAGAGGGGAATGGCATGAGACGTCGACGGAAGATGGCATGACCGCAATCGTTATAGAATGTGACAAGCTAAAGCCGTTCAGTGGTTTACAGGAAATAACAGATGAAGGGAATTAAGCTTGTTTTTATAGTATTGCTAATCATCGTCAGCGGCTGTCGTTCTGCTGAACCAGCCGAGGAAACGCTTTTTCAGTACAAAGATTCATACATAGGAGACAACGGAGCGGTTGGTGCGAT
Source organism: Anaerobacillus sp. ABA4_114 (assembly GCF_056159065.1). Classification (NCBI taxonomy): domain Bacteria; kingdom Bacillati; phylum Bacillota; class Bacilli; order Caryophanales; family Bacillaceae; genus Anaerobacillus; species Anaerobacillus sp. ABA4_114. Next base: position 3,230,499 of record NZ_JBSWUM010000001.1, on the reverse strand, counting down.
CTTACGAATGCTGCCTGGTAGCACGGAGTTAAAAAGTTTATCGCTGCAAACAAAAAGCGAGCCATATGGCTTAACAGCTTATTATTCAAAAGCGCTACCAGAAGAAGAGCAAAGAGAAGCGTTTCTATTCAATGCAACGTTTCTTTTCACGTTGATTCAAAATGCTGAGGTCGTTTCTGCTGATTACGATGGCGAGGTATTATCGGTTACGAGAGATGAGTTTCAAGCTTGGTATGGTGAGAATCTTTTTGAAGCTGCTTCAGAAGATGAACTGATCGATCTTGCTCAGCCAAAGCTTGAAGACTCGGAGCAAGTCAATCAATTTTTTGAAAACCAAACAGGAGTGAATGAGCGTGACTGATTTTTATTGTGATGAAGTGTTGAGTGGAAATACTGCTGTTCAAGTCGTCAAAGAGACGGAAAATATCTTTTCCGGAAAGGCGTTGAGTTAAGCGATGATCATCATGATCAATGGCGCGTTTGGAGTTGGAAAAACGACTGTTGCCAATGAGCTTCTAAACAAAATCGATAACAGTATGCTTTTTGATCCAGAAGTGGTCGGAGGGATGCTCAGTGCGTTGCTTCCTTCATCGATCAAAGAAGAAGAGGCACTTACGGGTGATTTTCAAGACTTGGAATTATGGAAAGAGTTCACCGTCTCCATTGCAAAGCGGACGGCAAAGCACTATCAGAAACACCTCATCGTCCCGATGACGATTCGAAAACCTGATTATTTTCATTCTATCTTCGATGGATTTAAACGAATCGATCCTGAGACGTTTCATTTTTGCTTAACAGCTAGTAAGGAAACGATTACCACAAGACTCCTGAATAGGGGAGAAGCTTATGGAAGTTGGTGTTTTTACCAAACCGATCTGTGTATAGAGGCTTTTTCTTCTGGAGGATTCGGGGAATATATTTCAACTGAGAACCGACGAATTGAAGAGGTTGTAGACATTATTATGAAAAGGTTAGTGATGCCGATTCTTTAGAATAGGGAGGAGCATGTGTGTTGGGTAAGCCAAAAGTTCTGGTGTTCGGAACGTTTCATATGAAGTATACGAAAGACCTTTATAAGGTGGATACGGATGATTTGGAAACGGAAAAGAGACAAGCAGAAATGATCGACATTGTTGACCGATTAAAACGGTTTGAGCCTACAAAGCTAGCATTCGAAATTGTAAAGAGTGAGAATGCTGGGCTTAATCAAGAGTATCAGGATTACGTGAATGGTAATGGAGAGCTCAGGGTCGATGAAGTGCATCAACTTGGCTTTCGTATCGCGTCTCAATTAGAGCATAAAAAAGTATATGCGGTCGATTGGATGGATACGGTCGGAAATCGAGCGCTAAGTGAGGTATATGATTGGGCAAAAGAAGAGCAGCCTGAGCTTTATGAATATATCAACAAAACGTATCCCTCGCATTCTCATAAAAGTCTGGAAAACAGAACGATACTCGAGCTTTTACATGAGATGAATTCTCCTGAAGAAGTGATGAAGAGTCACGAGATGTATATGAACATCGCTCGTATCGGAAAAGATGAGCAATACGTTGGCATCGATTGGGTCCGATGGTGGTATCAGAGGAACTTGATTATCTATCACAATCTAGCAGAGCTGTGTGAGCCTGGTGCTCGAACGTTGCTCATCATAGGGTCTGCTCACGTTCACCTCGTTTCACAGTTTTTAGAAGAAAGCGGTTTGGTTGAGGTAGAGAGAGTAGGGAACTATTTAGAGTGAAAAGGTGACGTAATGGAAAAGAATCTAGTCGTACAGCAGTATGATCAAGACTATCAAGAACAAGTGGTGGATTTGATTTCTACGATCCAACAAGATGAATTTCAAATCCCAATTACAGTAGAAGAACAGCCTGATCTATATGCGATCGCGTCGTTTTATCAAACAGGGAAAGGGAACTTCTGGCTTGCGATCTATAATGGACGTGTAGTGGGTACGATTAGCCTACTCGACATCGATAACAACCAGCTCGCACTACGTAAGATGTTTGTACATAAGGATTATCGAGGGAAGCCTCTTTTTGTCGCAAATAGATTGCTACAAGAAGCGATAAAGTGGTCGAGGGAGAAAGAAGTTCATGCCATATACCTTGGTACAACGCCGCAATTTTTAGCGGCACATCGATTTTATGAGAAAAATGGTTTTGTTCGGGTGGAGTTGGAAGACCTCCCGAAATCTTTTCCTGTCCTGGCTGTGGATAAAAGGTTTTATAGGTTGGGGATGAATCGAAAGGTAATGTAAAAAGGTTAAGGCAGATCCATGATGAATGGGTCTGCTTTTTTAATGCGTGACCTTATAATTTTTTGTAAAAAGGGAGTTGTGTCGTAAGGCGGGATGATGGTAGTATGAGTTAACTGAAAATTTAAACAATAGTTGTAGGGAGGCGACGTCCCAATGATGCCATTCGAGTTGCGAGAGTACCAGGAACGCATTCAGCTGACGAAGAGAAGGATGCTCGATGAAGGTCTTGAAGTTCTGCTTATAACGGACCCTGCGAACATGAATTATTTAACGGGGTATGACGGCTGGTCATTTTACGTGGATCAAATGGTCGTCGTGATCATCGATGAAGAGCAGCCGCTTTGGATCGGAAGAAAGATGGACGGCAATGGTGCGAAGGCAACGACATGGCTTCACCATGAGAACCTCGTAACGTATACCGATGATTACGTTCATTCGAACGTGAAGCATCCGATGGATTTTGTTGCGAAAACACTTGAAGAACTTGATCAAAGTACGCGTCACATCGGGGTAGAGATGGGGGCGTACTACTTCACCGCCTTAGCGTTTGAATCGTTGAAAAGAAACCTTCCTGACGCGAAGTGGAAAGATGCCACCCTCCTTGTGAACCGTGTTCGGATGGTGAAATCGAATCAAGAGATTCTATATATGAAAAATGCAGCCAGGCTCGTTGAACTCGGAATGCAAAAAGCGGTCGATACGATCTCTGAGGGCGTTCGAGAATGTGACGTCGTGGCTGATATTTATAGCAGTCTCATCAGTGGAACACCTGAATTTGGCGGAGATTATCCAGCGATTGTTCCGATGTTACCATCGGGGGAACATACGTGTACACCGCATCTCACATGGTCTGATAAACGGTATCGAAACAATGACCTCGTCATTATCGAAATTGCTGGCTGCTACAAACGATACCATTGTCCGATGGCGCGAACGGTCTCAGTTGGGACGCAAGATGAGAGAGTTCGAGACATTGGAAAAGTCGTGGTAGAAGGGCTCGATGAGACGCTCGCGTTCGTAAAACCTGGCGTAACGTGCGAAGAGGTTGAAGAAGTTTGGCGGAAGTCGATCGCTCGGCATGGCATCATGAAGGATTCACGCCTCGGCTATTCGATCGGACTAAACTATCCACCTGATTGGGGTGAACATACGGCGAGCGTTCGACAAGGTGATCAAACAATTTTACAACCGAATATGACGTTTCATCTTATTCCTGGAATCTGGTATCACGATTTTGGGATTGAAATCAGCGAATCGATCAGAGTCACGGAGAGTGGAAGCGAAGTTCTTGCGAATTTTTCAAGAAAGCTAATCGATGCAAAAGGCGTGTCGATGATGGGGAACGATGCAGTCTGAAAAAGGAGGAGATCGATTGTGAAAAAACCAGGAATGGGGACATCGTCCGTCTGGGCAGGGGAGAAAGAATACCTCTCTCATGGTGCGACGCAAGTTCCGGTCGTCCATAGCGTTGCGTATGGATATGATGACATGGACGAGTGGTATGAGGTCGCGGTTGGAAATAAGAAGGGTCATATCTATGGTAGGAATACGAACCCGACTGTTCAGGCGTTCGAAGATAAAGTGAAGGCGCTTGAAGGAGCGGAAGCGGCGACGAGTTTCTCGACAGGGATGGCGGCGATCAGCAATACGCTCGCAACGTTTCTATTTCCAGGAGATCGGATCGTGTCGATCAAAGATACGTATGGTGGCACGAATAAAATCTTCACGGAATTTCTGCCGATGTTAAACGTCGATGTGATGCTTTGTGAAACGGGAAATCATGAGCTCATTGAGGAAGAGGTCGAGAAGGGATGCCGCATCCTATATCTCGAGACACCGACGAATCCAACGGTAAAGATTACGGATATCAAGCGGATGGTAAAAGCCGCTCACCGAGTGGGGGCGCTCGTTGTTGTCGATAACACGTTTGCTACACCGATCAATCAGAACCCACTCGCACTCGGAGCGGATCTCGTGATCCATAGTGCTACGAAGTTTCTCGGTGGTCATGCAGATGCACTCGGCGGGGTCGTCTGTGGAAATGAAAACTTGGTCGAAAAAATCTATCATTACCGGGAAATCAACGGAGCGACAATGGATCCGATGAGTGCCTATCTCTTGCTGCGAGGGATGAAAACGCTCAAGCTTCGTGTACAGAAGCAGTGCGATAACGCAATGAAGGTCGCGACGTACTTAACGTCACAGGCACTTGTCGAAGAGGTATATTATCCTGGACTCGAGGATCATCCGGGGCATGAGATCGCGAAACAGCAGATGAAGGATTACGGCGGGATGTTCAGCTTTGCGGTGAAAGGCGGTGTGGAAACGGTGAAGCATCTTTTACCGAAGCTGACGTTTGCAAACCGAGCCGCAAATCTTGGAGCCGTGGAGACAACGGTGGGACCGTCACGAACGACGAGTCATGTCGAATGCACACCTGAAGAGAGAGCGGCCATGGGCATACCAGAAGGATTAATTCGCTACTCAGCGGGTATAGAAGATGTAGAAGACCTTATCGATGATTTAGAACAAGCGTTTCAAGCCGTTGTAAAAGAAGTGAAGGTCTAGTAAAATCTCCTTAAAGTCAGAAAAGTTAAAAGAATCTGCATTGTGAAGTTTAAAGTTTTGTAAAATCGGTTAGATTACTAGTAACAGCGATAACAATTGTAGCTGCGTTTCTAATAATAGAATGGAGGATGAAACAATGGATCATCGAAAAATCTATTCAAACCAAGTGTCGGAGCAGAGTCAGGAAGTAATCGCAGAGCTACTAGAACATGTCCATAATAACGCTATTAAACATAGAGAAGAGCTACTTATGAAAGAAATAGATAAAGCATTAGACGAGCGTGACCGCGAGACTTTCATGGAACTGACAGAGCGATTGAAAACTTTCCATAATTGATAGGCATAAAAGACGAACCGCTTGCTTATAATCTAGTATCACCTAACTCAGGAGGAGATAGAGATGCTAGATTTGGCAGCGGTTTTTCATATGGCTACAGAGTGGATGGTCGCAAATAAAGGGTACAAGCTTCAGTCGGTCATTTTGTTCGCTACGTTAGGATTTTCGTTTATTAGCTATCTGATCTGGTACGTAACGAAGGGATATCGAGCTGTTTAAGCGTTTAATCGATCGTTTCTTGTGGGGATGGATGAGTGTTAATAGTGGATATCCGCGATTTTGAGGGGGTTATCCGCGAAATTCTCATTATTTCCGCGGAAATTTTATTTTATCCGCGATAATCGAGTAGATATCCGCGAAAAAAGGAATTTATCTGCGAAACGTGCTTTAACACGCTAAAAAAAGACCCCTGGTATCAGGAGTCTTCAATCGGAATGTCAATTGTTTTTGCCTTAGCTTTGGAATTCTTATCTTCATCAAACACGTCACTTGTTTTTACCGTTAGGGATGAAAGCTCAGCGATATCTGTTTCGTTAAGCACAAATCCCAATTCGCCAGTACGTTCTTCGTTACCTTCGTATACCCCATAAAGTTCTTCAAGGTAAAAGTCTTCCTCAAACCCTTTTTTCTCTCCTTCACTCGTTTCGAGCACCGAGACAGGAGCAAAATCAACTGGTTCATCTGAAGTGTTCTTCACTGTTACGTGCAGTTTTACATAATTGAAGTTCTTTTCGTCATCGGAATACGGATGGAAGAAGTCAATCAAGTCCATCGAAGGCGAATAGTTCATCACTTTAACGTCTGAAATAGTAAGTTCAACGTCTCCGATTTTCGTCGTTTCGTTATAGTTTGAGAGTGCTTTTAACGTAACGGATCCATCTTCATCCTCATGGAAATCGCCAACCTTCGTTAGTGAGCTGTCATCCGGTGCTTGTGGATTATCGGGAGCTTTGGCTGATTTGTTTTCCTTTTTGTTTTCATCTTTTTGCTGATTGTCTTCTTGCGTTGTTTCAGATTGCGTATTGTCTGCGCCTTGCTCAGCATCAGTCGCACATCCGGCAAGGAGTAGGGAAGCTGTTAGAAAGAATCCGATAGTTTTCATTGAGAAAGACCTCCTGCTTATAAAATTCCCGCTGCCGTATGAGCAGCGGGAACGTTTTTCTTAGTATGCCCTTAATTAATCGTCGTCACGCTCGTTGTCGTCATCTTCTTCATCATCGTCTTCGTTCTTCTGCTTCATAAGAAGGTCGTTCACCATTTGACCCGTTTCCGTGTTGTCATGAAGACCGATGAAGTTTTCTGCTCCAGGACCGTAAGCATACACGTTTACGTCTTCACCAGTGTGGCCGCCAGTTGTCCAGCCAGTACCTGAACGCAGGTCGAAGATTTTTTCGATCGCATTGTCGATTTCAGTTGTCTTGTCTTTTTCAGCTTTCGTAGCTTCTTTTACCCAGTTGATTTCTTCTTCAGTAAGCTCTAGGTCGATATACTTGTTAAGCGTTTCTTCTACGTCAGCACCTTCAGCGATTTGCTCTGCCATAAAGTCAGGCGTACGTTTAGCAGCTTTTAGTGGAGCTGGATCCCACTTATATTCACCGTCGCGACCCATTGCGAAACCGCCAGTTGAGTGGTCAGCAGTTGTAACGACTAGCGTGTGCTTGTCTTTTTTCGCGAATTCGATTGCTTCTTTATACGCTTGTTCAAAGTCTTCCATTTCACTCATCGCTGCAACAACATCATTGTCGTGACCAGCCCAGTCGATTTGGCTTCCTTCTACCATTAGGAAGAAGCCGTCTTTGTCTTTGCTAAGGCGATCGAGTGCAGTTGTTGTCATGTCAGCTAGTGAAGGCGTTTCTTCGTCGCGGTCGATCATCTTGTCCATTCCTTTTTCACCGAAAAGGCCAAGGATCTGTTCATTATCGTCACTCATAAGATCTTCTTTATTTGTTACGTAGCTGTATCCAGCTTTTTCAAACTCACCGGCAAGGTCACGATCTTCACGTTCGAAGTACTTTGTACCACCACCTAGAATGACATCTACTTTATGCTCGCCATCGACTTTTTCATCGAAATAATCATCAGCGATCGCATTGTAGTTGTGGCGGGACTCATCGTGAGCACCGAATGATGCTGGAGTAGCGTGGTTTACTTGAGATGTTGAAACAAGACCTGTCGCTTTATCTTCTTTCTTTGCGCGCTCTAGCACAGTTTCAACTTCTTGCTTTTCCATATCAACAGAGATTGCGCCGTTGTATGTTTTGATACCAGCAGCCATGGAAGTACCTGCTGCAGCTGAGTCCGTTACGCTTTCTTCATGATCCCAAGAGTACGTTTGCTGCTGCCCAAGTAGCTGCTTATCGAATGCTACTTCTTCCATATAAGGCGTTGATTTGTCATCCATGAATGAACGGTATGCCGTGTTATACACAGGACCCATTCCGTCACCGATTAAGAAGATAACGTTTTTGATTTCACCATTAACTTTTAGATCTTTATCTGATTTCGCCTCTGTTTCAAGAGCGCCACCAGCAAAGCTGCTGAATGCGAGCGTTGAAACAACTGCGAATGGGATTGCTTTTTTCTTGAAGTTTTTAAAATTCATTTGAGTACCTCCCGTGTTTCTTTTTTCTCACAATGTGTACTTTACTAGATAACGGTTAAGGATCTATTAATAGATTGTTAGAGAAGTGTTAAGGTTTTTGGGTCGATTGTTACAGTCGGAAACAAACGGAAAATTACGAAAATAAAAGAATCTTAACGATGTTTAGTTAATGACCTGGATGATTTCTCGGCTAAGATAGAATTGTACTTTTTTAGAATGATAGAGAAGGAACGAGGAGGTTTGCAAGCGTTTTCGAACGAATTAGTATGAAAGGAAGGGAAGGAGGAACCCGCGCGCATTGTATTTGTACCATTTGTTGCGGGGAATTTTTACTATAGGAAAACGTACACTTATCACTTTGAGGAGGTAAAATAATGCACACGCTCTCGACTGATTCTGTTATTTATGACTTTAATAAAGCTCATGCTCCAGTGAAAAAGGTAAAGGTAGGAGATACGATCGAAATCAGTACATACGATTGTTTTGAAAATCAAATTCAGTCGGAAGACACTGAGATTACGGGAATCGATTGGAACCGTGTTAACCCAGCGACAGGTCCTATTTATATAGAGGGTGTAGAGCCCGGTGACGTTTTGAAAGTGAAAATTGAGAAGCTCGAGGTCGGTGACCGCGGTGTGATGGTCGTGGGTCCTGATCTCGGTGTCATGGGGCATCGGCTTGAGGAAATGAAAGCGAAGATGATTCCGATAAAGGATGGGAAAGCGATTTTTAGCGAGATCGAACTTCCGCTAAATCCCATGATCGGCGTGATTGGGGTCGCACCTGAAGGGGAAGGCGTGTCATGCGGAACGCCGGGTGCCCATGGAGGAAACATGGACAATAAGATGGTCACGGAAGGAGCAACGCTGTATTTCCCTGTTGCCGTGGAAGGAGCATTGTTCGGACTTGGTGATTTTCACGCGGCGATGGGTGATGGAGAAGTGAGCGTTTCTGGGATCGAAGTAGAAGGAAAAGCGACGGTGACGTTTGAAGTGATGAAGGATGAAGGCGTTACACAGCCAATGTTAGAAAACGATGAAGTCGTAACGCAAATCGCTTCAGCAGAAACGCTTGATGAAGCTGTTAAGGTTGCAACTGAGCTAATGATCGATCGAATATGTGGAAAAACAGGCTTGTCGGTGAGTGACGTGACGATGCTGATGAGTGCGGTGGGGCAAGTCGAAGTGTGCCAGGTTGTCGATCCACTCATGACAGTGAGGTTTGTTGTGCCGAAATGGTTGGAAGAGAAGTTTGGGGTAAGGTTGATCGGGTGAGGTGTACTTTCTACAAGATAAGGTGAAACTAATAGCCTCCAGTCCTTATGAGACTTGGGGCTATTAGTTTCGTCAAAATTTGACAAAATTCGGAGAGTGACAGGCACCATACCCCGTTTGAACTATATACAGTCGGGTAACTTATAAATGAATAGGTAAATTGGAGGGGTGATGAACATTGGCTAGTAAATATGGAGCAGTAGTTCAAGAATCATTGGATGCATTATTAGAAGATGAAACATTTATGCCGAACTTTACCGGGGAAGAGAGAGAGAAGGCGTTTGATTCTCTTGAAGCAATTCTTTCTACACCAAACCAAATTCAGAAATCATTTCTACGTGTACCGATGGAGAATGGGAAGATTTTGAGGATCCCAGCGTTCCGTGTTCAGCATAACAACGCGCTTGGTCCTTATAAAGGGGGAATTCGTTTTCATGAATCGGTCGATGAAGATGAAGTCGTTAACCTCGCTACACTGATGACGCTGAAGAATGCGCTTCACGAAGTGCCGTTCGGTGGAGGAAAAGGCGGAGTTGTGATCAATCCGAGGGAGTACTCTGAAAAGGAACTACATACGATTTCAAAGAAATACGTTCACTATTTCAGTGATATCCTTGGTCCAGACAAAGACATCCCAGCTCCAGACGTTGGTACAGGAGAGCGCGAGATGGATTGGATGATGGGTGAATTCAAATCGATCCATCCTGGTCAAGCGTATCGAGGCAGTTTTACTGGGAAAAGCCACTTGAACGGGGGTTCGCTAGGCCGTAGAGAAGCGACCGGTAAAGGCGTTTACTATACGTTCCGCTATTTGATGCACGACTTTTTGAATGACAATAAAGATTGGTTTGAGAGAAACCAGAACTTGTTTGCGAAAACAGCGATGGAGCATGCGGATCGCGATTTGACCGTTGGCATTCAAGGGTTTGGTAATGTAGGTTCTGTTGCTGCACTCGAAGCCTACAATTGCAATTACATCAAAACAAAAGTTGTGGCCGTGAGCGACCGAAACGTAACCCTTTATAATGAAGAAGGACTCGACATCAATGCGCTCGTTGCTTTTACTTCTGAAAATGAAGGAGATCTACCTACAACGGATGAAGCGCTGAACAATTACGGAATCGAGGCGGATATCAGAGACCGCGAAGACGTTCTTTACCTTGATACCGACGTTCTGATTCTCGCTGCTCTTGAAGAACAAATTCATGAAGATAACATGAAAGATGTGAAAGCACGCTTGATCGTTGAAGGTGCGAACGGTCCGATCACGATGAAGGCGGATGATTATTTGAGTCAGAACGGCGTATTGATCATTCCAGATATCCTCGCGAACGCAGGTGGTGTAATCGTTTCTTACTTCGAATGGTTACAAGGAAGAGAAACGCAGTTCTATAGTGAAGAAGAAGTGAACACGATGCTTGTTAAAAAGATGAAGGAAACAATGGATCAAGTGTTGCCTCAATTCTTTAATGATCCGTTCCCGCTTCGTCAAAATTGCTACATGCATGCGGTGACAAAACTTTGTAATACGCTCTATCGTCACGGAAAACTATATTAAGCTTTATGAAGGAACTCCTTTGTCTAAGTGACAGGGGAGTTTGTTTTGGTTAAAAAGGTATAACGCCTTTTGGGAGCGAAAGTGTGAGGGAGAAATAAATCAAGTTGCTGAGGTGATGACATGAAGATAAAAGGATTTGGAGGCGTGTTCTGGCGAACAGGTGATGTAGCTGCACTTTCAAAGTGGTACAAAGACGTGCTGGGGATCGATATGGAATCCTGGAATGGAACGGTCATTAAGCCGCAAGAAGGAAACGAAACGATCTTTTCATTTTTTACAGAAGACGATGGGTATTTTCCTGCGGATCAACAAGTGATGGTAAACTTTCAGGTCGAAAGCATCGAATCGTGTATGATGCACCTTGAGAAAGTCGGTGTGCCGTTAGTGAAAGATCTTGAAAAGAGTGAATATGGTTCGTTCATATGGATTGATGACCCAGACGGCAGGCGCATTGAGCTCTGGGAGAAGTAAGCATAGGAGGATTCATATGAATGAACGTGTAGGAACATGTACCGAGTGCGGGAAAGAGCTGTTTTGTAGAGAGGGGTTTTTGGATGGCGTAGTTGGTGAAGATAAGGAACTGTATTGTTTTGATTGTGCAGAGGATGTTTCTGTTCGTGATAAAGGTAACGTATAATAAAAAGCTGTTCTCCGAATGTGGAGGACAGCTTCTTTGTACTCGTTATTCCATCGTCATGCTATCTTTAAAGGACGTGATCTTCGTTTTTGTTGCATCTAACAGCTCTTTCACTTTCTCAACATCGGGCTCGTCTTTCTTTGTTTCGTCGATCAATGGATAGAGGTCGCTTTCAATATCCTTATATTCATCGGGATATTCCTTTTCAAGCTTCTCTTCAAAAAGATCCCAGTGTGAGTCGATCTGGTTTCCAAGTTCGTTCATCTTCGCAACATCATCAGGTGATTCTTCTAGTACTGTGCTAAGAGAGTCAAGGTCAGATAGAACTTGATCGACACCAGTTTGGAGGTCAACCTCACTTCCTTCACCAGCAGTGTTGCTGTCTCCAGCACCACCTTGACCTGAACTATCTTCTGTTACCGCATCATCATTCATAGAGGATTCTTCTGACGTATTCGTATTACCGTCTTCTTCCCCTGTAGAATTATCTCCACAGCCCGCAAGCAGCGTGCCGGCAGCTAGTCCAATCGCAAGTAATAAAGAAGTATTCTTACTCATATTCAACAACTCCTTCCTTTTCCTCTATTGGTTCCCATTTCCATTAGAAAGTAAACAGAGCGGCAAGTAATTTATTCGACAAAATGTGAGTGGTGACAGGCACCGTACTTAATCTACGTAATCAGGGTAGTCGGTGATGATGCCATCGACGCCAGCTTCTTTGAGGGCTTGTACAGATTCACGGTCTCTTGCTGTCCAAGGGTGAACGTCCATGTCGTAGTCATGAATTCTTGTTACGAGTTCACGATCGACTAAGCTCTTCGATGGGTTTACGTAGGAAGCATACTCTGAGAATGCTTCTAAACGTTGATCTGTTAGATGATCCGGGTTGTAAACGAGGACGCCTAATGGAACAGAAGGCAGGATGCTATGAAACGTTTGAACGGAGTCGTGATCAAACGATTGGACGATAATTTTATTGTTGTTTGGCTTATGCATGTTTCTTTCTGTTAGTGCATCCGCTACTTTTTGTTCGATTCCTGGGTAAAGGGATGGTGACTTGATCTCGATCAATATCCCGATTTTACCGCGGTACTCATCAAGCACTTCTCCTAGAGTTGGAATTTTCTCACCTGTAAAAGCTTCATCGAACCAACTGCCAGCATCAAGAGAGCGAAGCTCTTCGAGTGTAAGATCCTTCACTTTTCCAGAACCATCTGTCGTACGATCAACGGATGTATCGTGAATCACCACGAGTTCGCCATCTTTACTAAGCTGTACATCGAGTTCAAACATGTCGGACTTCATGTCTACTGCTTTCTCGAAAGCTGCCATCGTATTTTCAGGCGCATAGCCAGACGCTCCTCTGTGTGCAACGTTGACGATCTCTTCTTTTTTTGCAAAAGCATTGGCAGGTTGAATGATGAGACCGAGTGCGACCATGGCAGTTACCGTAGTCATCATAAGTTTTTTCAAGTAAAACAGCTCCTTTTGTTGTTGTTCACTATCAATCTACTGAAAGATTGTTAAGTGAAGATAAAGGAGAGGTTAGAGTGTAGTGACGAGGTTTAAAGGATTTCATGTAAAAGGACCCAGAGATGTTTACAACGGTTTAAGGGGATGGCATTTTACCTATAGGGCTAACGATGTGAATAAAACGCACAGAGATCGCATCATGCTTTCTATTCATTAAAGATTGGAAGAGAAAAGAGAGACGTCCGAACAGTCGGAATGGTTCATGATAGAAGTCCCGAAAAGGTAGAATCGGCTGTCTTTTGATAAAATGGTTGGAAGAAAGCATGACACTAGGAGGTTGCATGATGGAAGAAAACGTTTTTGAACAATTGGCGAAGCGCTACGATACGGAAGAACGGAAGGGACTTGCGGATGTCATTGTAAATGAAGTCAGTGAACACTTACACAACAGCAAATCAAAATCGCTGCTGGATTATGGAAGCGGAACTGGTCTTGTTGGTTTAGCTCTCGTGGATTTAGTAGATTCCGTTTTGTTAGTGGATTCCTCAAAACAGATGCTCGACGTTGCGGAAGGTAAGATTACTCGGAATGGTATAAGTAACGCGAAGGTTCTTCATTCAGACTTTATGGAACAAACGCCAAAAATAAAGTCAGACATCGTCATCATGTCACTCGTGCTACTTCATATCCCCGATACGACGACTATTTTACAGAAGCTATTCACCACCCTAAATGATGGAGGGAAGCTAATCATCGTCGATTTTGACAAAAATGAGAAGATCAATCATCCGAATGTGCATAACGGTTTTTCGCATGAAGAGCTCAAGGAGAGGTTTTCTGAGGTTGGTTTTCAATCGAATGAAATCAAAACGTTTCATCATGGAAGTGGTATTTTTATGAAGCAGGACGCATCAATGTTTATCTCCACAAGTTCGAAGTGATAACGGAAAGAGCTTGGAAGCATCGCCTCCAAGCTCTTTTTTTATACACCTACAAAGGTAAATTTCGTTTTCGAAACACGAATACGGTTGCGACGTATGCGAGTAATCCTAAACCGAAGAGGGTGAAAGAGACGAACGCGACGTTCACATCGCCGTTCGCGATCTTCGCTGGTTCAAAGAGGGAGAAGAGCGTAAGGTTCCGAAGCCAATCTAAGTCTGGAACGATCTTTCCCGCCATATCTAATGCGTAGAATAAAAACGTTACCCCGCCAGCTGCTGCAAACGCCATTTTCTCATCGTTAAAAAGGGAAGAGATGAGGATGGAGTAGCCTCCTACCGCAAAGAAAAGAAGGAATCCTACAAAGTTGATCTGGAAAAAGTCGCCCATCCCGATCGCGTATTGGTCGTCGATCAGGAGTTCTCCAGCGGCAAACCCGCCTGCAAAGTTTAGAAAAATAATAATAACAAGACCAGTGATGAGAACGGCGATTTGCGTGATCGCGACCTCAGCGCGGGATACTTTGGTAGAAAGTAAGTAAGCCATCGATCCTCGGTCGACTAGCTTTGCGATCAGTTGAATTGCGGTCATCACGCTGAAGATTCCTAAGATGAATAAAAAGAATAGTCCGTAGTACTCTGCTGAAATGAACTCTCCGTAAGTGCCGAACGATTCGAGTCCGAACGCATTCTTCAAGCTATCAGGATAAATGGCTGTTAGCTCTTGAATTTTATCGATGTTGTCGGAAATCATCGGAAAGAGGGATGTCATCAAGATGACGTAGACAGCAGAAGCGATGCCGAAGCTCATGATGCTTTTTAAGTTTGATTTCATCATCTGTTTATAGAGTGAAGCGCTCATCCGTTCACCTCCTCAGCATTGTAATAGTCCATGAAGATCTGCTCGAGGCTCTGGCTTGTAGCGCTTACGTTTTTAATAGGATAGTTTGCAAGTTCTTTGAAAAACGCGTCATAGTTTCCTTGCACTTCAATCCGTACCATGTTTCCATCTGTCTTCTCAATCGATAGAGTAGAAGATTTCAATGCTTCTACATCTTCAGTATTGAAGAAGGTAATATCGAATCGTTTTCTCTGCATCGATTGCAGCTCATGGATATCCTTCACGGTGACGATTCGCCCGTCTTTAATGATGGCGGCTCGGTCACACGTTCGCTCGATTTCTGAAAAGCTGTGGGATGACATGAGGAACGTTTTCCCTTTATCCTTTTCTTCAAGCACAAGCTCGACGAAGACGCGCTGCATCAAAGGATCGAGTCCAGATGTCGGCTCATCGAGAATGTAGATGTCCGGGTCGTGCATGAACGTCGCTACGATCCCAACTTTTTGCTTCATGCCTTTAGACATCTTACGAATCGGGGTTTTCGGATCGAATTGGAGGCGACGGATCAATTCATCTCGCTTTTCCTTATCCTGTTTTCCCTGCATACCTGCGATCATGTCGAGGAATTCTGTCCCCTTCATACCGTCTAAAAAGGCTATTTCCCCAGGTAAATAGCCAACATGTTCGCGCGCTTTTGCCTGCTCGCTCCACGCATCGTACTCGAACACCGTCGCGCTTCCTTTTTGCGGCTTCATGTAACCCATCAGGTGTCTGATCGTCGTCGACTTTCCGGAACCGTTTGGACCGAGGAAGCCGAATACTTCGCCTTTTTTCACATCGAACGACACATCGAAAATCCCTTTTCCATTTGAAAACTGGCGCGTAAGGTTCGTAATGGTGATCATGACTAAACCCCCTTCGTTACGTTATAGAAAGTAGTTTCGTAAACGTGATGCGAAATCCAAGTAGCGATCGTATTTATCGAGATTGGACGCCATGCCCTTTATGACCGCTTGTCTTGGGGATGTTCTCGCTAGCTCATCTAAAAGGATCGTTGCAGTATCGATCAGATTTTCATCACTTTCTTTTTCTAAAATGAGTGTAAGGACATTTTTAATTTCTTCGAGGTCATGCAGATTAAATCCTTCAGGCATGATTTGCTCGATGATTTCCTCTGTTATGACTGGTTGGTCATCACTTTTTAAGAATCCGGTCATCAAATAGTCGGTTTTCCTCGTAACTGCAGATGCCACTTCGAAATAATCGAACTCAATATTATCTAGAATGATAAGGTCGATGTAGTTTTTCATTAAACTCTGAACAGCAAGACTCGCTTCCCACACGTATGGTTCGCACTCTTTTCCATAAATCGCAAGGAGATGATTTTTGTAAAAAAGGTACGAATTGAAGCGCATCTTTCTGATGAGTTCTTCGATCGACTCGTTGAACGGAATCGCCTGCTCACGGAATTGCATGATGATGAACTCGCGGTGATCTGCGATTTCTTCCATAAAGACTTTGAGCTGGTACGTAAATTTTTCCTTCGGTGACATCGGCTCGGTTGCGACTTCATTCACTTTACGCTGCATTCTGTTCCAATAGTACATGAGGACTTCGAATAGCAATTCGTCTTTCGATTTAAAGTGAAGGTAGAATGCGCCTTTCGAGATATCGCATTCCTTTGCGATCTCTTGAACAGACGTTGCGCTGAATCCTTTTTTCGCAAAAAGCTTGATGGCATTCTCTATAATCATTATTTTTTTTGGTTCCATTTATTGACCACCTTCTATCACGTTAATGAACATTTCTTCCTTGACCTTTGACCGAGTGGTCATGTATATTTTATAACAGAATGACTACTTGGTCAAAAAGGGGAAGGAGAGAACGTATGAGCAAGATTATAAATTTTTCGATGAATAATAAATTTGCTGTCTGGCTTATGACCATCATCATTACAGCTGCTGGTCTATATTCCGGATTGAATATGAAATTAGAAACGATTCCAAATATCGATCCACCGATCATCACGGTTACGACCGTGTATCCAGGTGCGACACCTGCAGAGGTGGCTGATGAGATATCAGAACCGATCGAGCAGAAAGTGCAGAATTTAAGCGGAATGAAATCCGTAAGTTCAAGCTCGTTCCAAAATGCTTCGAGTTTACAGCTCGAATATAATTTTAGCAAAGATTTAGATGAAGCAGAGGACGAACTTCAAGAAGCAGTAAATGAAGTAGCGTTACCTGATGGCGCTGAGACGCCTGATGTGTCGCGAGTGAACTTTAATGCGTTCCCTGTTATCAGTATGAGTGTTACGAATGAAAATGGTGATCTTGCTGAGCTCACTTCGACTGTTGAAGATACGATCGCACCTGCACTCGAAGGGTTAGATGGAGTTGGCGATGTTCAGGTTGCTGGTCAAGAAGTGAGAGAAGTTCAGCTTCAGTTTGATGACGAAGCGCTCGCTGAACGAGGTATGGACCAAGAAACGGTTACGAACTTGATAAAAGGTTCAAAAGTGACGTTCCCGCTTGGACTATACACGTTTGATGATACACAGAAATCCGTTGTGATCGATGGAAACATCACAACGATCGATGATTTAGAAAAACTCCAAATTCCAATGATTCCATCGCAGAGTGCGCCGCAAGGAACCGCTCCGCAACAAGGTGCTCCTGGAACGCCGTCAGGTCAAGGAGCTCAGGGAGGTGCTGAAGCTGTTCAAGCACAGCAAGGCATTCCAACCGTTGCGTTAGGTGAGATCGCTGATTTTGAAATCGTTGCAGAAGCCGAGTCGATCTCACGTACGAACGGGGAAGAATCGATTACGGTTCAAGTAATCAAATCGCAAGAAGCGAATACGGTCGACGTTGTCGATCAAGTGAAGGAACAAGCTGCTGAGTTTGAAGATGAACTAGACGGTATCGACTTCATCTTTACGTTCGACCAAGGCGAGCCGATCGAAGAATCCGTAAGTACGATGTTGAACAAAGCATTATTCGGCGGACTGTTTGCGATCATCGTCATTCTGTTGTTCCTGCGTAACATTCGAACAACGTTGATTTCGGTCGTATCGATCCCGCTATCTCTATTCATCGCGTTACTGGTATTGAATCAAATGGGAATCACGCTTAACATCATGACGCTCGGTGCGATGACCGTTGCGATCGGACGTGTTGTCGATGATTCGATTGTTGTGGTTGAGAACATATATAGGCGGATGTCATTAAAAGAAGAGAAGTTAGAAGGTAAGGAACTGATTCGATCCGCGACGAAGGAAATGTTCATGCCGATCCTATCATCAACGATCGTGACGATCGCGGTTTTCCTACCGCTCGGCCTCGTTGAAGGTGTCGTAGGTCAAGTGTTCCTGCCATTCGCATTGACGGTAGTATTTGCACTACTCGCTTCATTAATCGTTGCGGTTACAATCGTACCGATGATGTCGCACTCGCTTTTAAATAAAGAACAGGCAATGAAAAGCCATAAGGATGGTCCAGGGAAGCTCGCTACGTGGTACCGTTCGATTTTAAACAGCGTTCTAAATCATAAGATTATCTCTTCGATCGTTGCAATCGGTGTCCTTGTAGGGAGTATCGCGATGATTCCGCTAGTTGGCGTTAGCTTTTTACCAGGTGAAGAAGAGAAGATGGTGATGCCGACGTTCAGTCCTGCACCTGGACAAACGCTTGAAGATGTCGAGTCGATCGCACTTGAAGCAGAGAAGTATTTTGAAGGTCGAGACGATGTTGAGATCATTCAATACTCTGTTGGTGGAGAAAATCCGATGAATCCTGGTGCATCCAACCAGGCGGCATTCTTTGTGATGTATGCGGATGATACGGAGAACTTCACGGAAGAAAAAGAACAAGTGATCAAAGATTTGAAAAACATGACGGACAAAGGGGAATGGAACAACCAGGAATTCTCTTCTACAGGTTCTAGTAACGATATTCAGGTTCAAGTATTTGGTGATACGATGGATGATATTAAGCCGTATGTAGAAGAGGTGGAAGGCGTCCTCAATGAGCAAGACGATTTAAATGAAGCTGAATCCAGTCTCGCAGAGTCGTATGAAGAATACACGCTCGTCGCAGATCAAGAGAAGCTCAGTCAGCTAGGGCTAACCGCCGGTCAAGTCGGTATGGAGCTTGGTCAGAACGGGCAGCGTTCAGAAATTACAACGGTAAAAGAAGATGGAGAAGAGCTTCAAGTCTTCATTGAAGTAGAGAAAGATGACTATGAAACATTTGAAGAGTTAACAGATAAGGAAATTCAGTCGCCAATGGGTGTATCCGTTCCAATCAACGAGCTGTTTACAGTTGAAGAAGGAACAACAGAAGACACGATCACGCGCCGTGATGGAAAAGTGTACGGCAGCGTTTCAGCGAAAGCAACAACGGATGATATCGGATCGGTCTCTGCTTCTGTAAAAGAGGAGTTGGATAAGATTGACCATCCTGATACGATCGACATTTCGATCGGCGGGGTTACAGAAGATATCAATGAATCGTTCAGTCAGCTAGGTCTTGCGATGCTTGCGGCGATTGCGATCGTCTATGTTGTGCTCGTCATCTTCTTCGGAGGAGCACTTGCGCCATTTGCAATCCTGTTCTCCCTGCCGTTTACGATTATCGGAGCAGTTCTAGGGCTGCTAGTTGGTGGAGAAACATTGAGTATATCCGCTATGATCGGTGCACTGATGCTGATCGGAATCGTTGTTACGAACGGGATCGTCCTGATCGACCGCGTTATCCAGAAAGAAAAAGAAGGATACTCAACGCGTGAAGCATTGCTCGATGCTGGGATGACGCGATTACGTCCGATCTTGATGACAGCTCTTGCAACGATCGGTGCGCTGCTACCACTCGCACTCGGTTTTGAAGGTGGCTCGATCATCAGTAAAGGTCTCGGACTAACCGTAATCGGTGGTCTTGCGAGCTCGACGCTCCTGACACTACTGATCGTACCGGTTGTGTACGAAATGTTGAGCAAGTTTCAGAAAAAGCCAAAGAAGGCATAGAAGGTCAAGCATGACGTGTGGACTTCCGCACGTCATGTTTTTATATGTGATTTTACCAAAATTTTAAACGCTTCGTGCGCAAGTTAAACTGAGGGAAAGAGCACTTGCACTCGCTGGTAGTGATGAGCTACATTTTCGCACTTAAACCGCATAGGGATGTATACTATAGGGTAAGGTCTTATCATCTTAAGAAGAGAGCTGATCATATGAAGAGCTTCTTTCGAAAAATGTTCGGTTTAGAGAAATGCATGATCTGTAAACAAAAACCGGTGCGTCCGCAGTACTATCTGGACGAAGAAGATAACCGCAGACCCGTTTGTTATAAGTGTGTTTCCTACGCGGAGCGACGTGCGTATCGAAAAGCGTAATTCCTAATATAAAGGTGAGAGTTTCTTAATTCGTTAAGAGATTCTCACCTTTTTTATATGAGTGAATCAAATTAGTTGATTCTTGAATTACTTTCTATTATCATTATCTTTGTTTCAAGATATCTTAATTAAAAACTCTTTGGCTCGAGGGATTGGGAGTAATCCGATTAACACATACTATGGCGAGCCTTAAAGAAAAACAGAAAGGAAGTTAAACATGACGAAAGTAATGTATATCACTGCTCATCCTCATGATGAGACGTATTCTTACAGCATGGCAGCTGGAAAGGCTTTTATCGACCAATACAAAGAGGTAAACCCTGATCACGAAATCATCCACATGGATTTATATAAAGAGCACATTCCTCAAATTGACGCCGATGTATTCAGCGGATGGGGTAAGCTTCAAAAAGGAAGTGGGTTTGAGGAGCTTTCAGAGGAAGAAAAGTCAAAGGTAAACCGTCTTTCAGAGCTATGTGAACAGTTTATCGATGCAGATAAATATGTATTCGTTACGCCGTTTTGGAACTTCTTCTTCCCACCGGTATTAAAAGCGTATATCGATGCGGTATCTGTTGCTGGTAAATCGTTCAAATATACGGCTGAAGGCCCTGTTGGTCTTCTAACGGACAAAAAAGCAATGCACATCCAAGCTCGCGGTGGAATCTATTCAGAAGGACCAGCCGCAGAGATGGAAATGGGTCATCGCTACCTTGGCGTTATGATGCAGTTCTACGGTGTGCCAACGCTTGAGCACGTGGCTATTGAAGGACATGCATTGATGCCTGAAAAAGCAGAAGAAATTAAAGAAAACGGTATTGCGCGTGCGAAGGATGCAGCACAAACGTTTTAATTGAAGTATGCAAGACACCCTTATATGAGGGTGTCTTTTTTATGTATCGGAAGGAAAGGAGAATCATTAGGAGAAGGTAAAGGCTAAGAGGAGGGATGCGAGTGGTAAGAGTTACAAAAAAGTCGATTTACTTTTGGCTTATAGGGTTCTGCTTACTTTTTACAGGATGTTCGAACTCAAATTCTGTAGGAGTGGTGGAAGAAAGTTCAGGGAAGCAATCAGAACCTGTTGATTCGTATTGGCCAACTGAAGAGTGGCGTACGACTTCAGCTGAAAGTGTTGGAATGGATTCATCTAAGCTAGTTGAGATGTTTGAGCATGTTGATTCTGAAAACATTCCAATGGAAGGGTTTCTGGTCATTAGAGATGGGTATATCGTAGCTGAAAACTATGGTGGGGAGTTTGATCAAGATAAGCCGCATCCGATTTACTCAGTAACGAAAAGCTTAACATCTGCCCTTACAGGAGTGGCGATTCAAAAGGGCGCGCTCAACAGTGTCGAAGAAAAAGTGATGACGTACATACCGAAAGAAAACATCGAATCAATGAACCCTCATAAAGAAAACGTGACGATCAAGCACTTTTTGACGATGAGCTCTGGACTTGATTTTCCCGAGCAAACGCAAAAAGGTTTCTATGAATCGGAAACGTGGGAAGCGTTCATGAAAGGGAATGACCCTGCAATCTACATCTTGAATCGGCCTTTACGTGAAAACATAAACGAATGGAACTACAGCACAGGTGACGCAAGAGTTGTTTCACGTGTTGTGCAAGAAGCAACAGGGAAACCACTATCTGACTTTGCAGAAGAGAGTTTATTCGAGCCACTTGGAATCGAGAACGTTGAATGGCCGACGGATCGTTCAGGCACGTCTTTCGGAGGCACTGGCGTCTTAATGACACCTCGCGACATGGCGAGACTAGGTTATCTGTACTTGAACGATGGGGAATGTGAAGGTGAGCAGCTGTTTCCTAAAGGATGGGTAGAAGAAAGTACGAAAGCGCACGTTTCGACCGGAGGGAATTTTGATGGTGATGATTACGGTTATTACTTGTGGTTAAAAGAAGTGAATGGCCATGACACCTATAGAGGAATGGGACTATATGGGCAGTACCTCGTAATGGTGCCAGACTTAAATCTCTTAGTTGTGCAAACCTCAAGTGGGATGGACGTTGATCCACTTTTAGAAAACTACATTCTGCCTTCTGTAAAAGCGGATGGCCCGATCGAAGCGAACGAAAGCTCTGCCAGTGAATTAAAGGAAATGATGAAGTGAGAACAATCCCCATGCCGGGGATTGTTTTATTATTGCCCAGGATGAAGAACGTTCGTAGCACTAAGTAAATTCCCGTCTGGATCTTTAAAACCGAACCCGCCAAATCCGTTATCAGGATTCACGTTGTATGGACCCACTTCGATTTCTTTCTCCTTCAACCAGTGGTAAAAGCCTTCTAAGTCGTTTGTGTAAAAATCGAGGATGCTATGTACGACTTCGGTATGGGAGTTTTGAAAAGAGAGTTTTTCCGTTGATTCCGTTTCGACCAAAAAGATTGTCGGAACTCCTTGTTGATTGAACGTCAGCATGGCGTTTCGTTCTCCTTGAAAATGAATATGGACGCCTAGTATTTCTTGATAAAATGAAATAGACGATGGAAGGTTACTGACGGGTATTTCAACAGTAGCAATATGAGAGATGAAACTAGACATTAAGGGTTACCTCCTTTTTTATTGTACTGTGTTATTCAACTTTGTTTCAGTGGACTCCTTCTTAAATAAACATTATTGGAGGAAGTGAGGAAAGACCCGTCTATTTGGGTGAAGTGAAATGAAATATGGAATATTATGTTAAGATAAGTGTGCTAAAAAAAGTGGTTGGGGGAATTGTAATGAAGAAACTGCTCGTCATTTCAGGAGTCGTCGTTGTATTGTTGGTTATAAATTTTCTAGGTCCTTACAACTTCTTTCTAGAGATTAATGAGAAAAACGCGTTAAAAGAAATCATCACGGAAGAGGGAACGTTTCAAGGAAACGACGTGATTACGATCGATTATCGAGGTTCTGATACATATTTTGTTTTGACGGAGAATGAAGACGGAAAACAAGTGAACTACATTGTGATGAGAGAGTACATCTCGATGATGAATGGACATTGGAAAGTGTTTGAAGAAACGTCTCGTAACCATTTCTTTTAGCCTTAGTGAAACATTTCTTTTGTCGATTATCGAGGTTCTGATACATATTTTGTTTTGACGGAGAATGAAGACGGAAAACAAGTGAACTACATTGTGATGAGAGAGTACATCTCGATGATGAATGGACATTGGAAAGTGTTTGAAGAAACGTCTCGTAACCATTTCTTTTAGCCTTAGTGAAACATTTCTTTTGTTTCTTTCGTCTGTCTAAGAGGAGGTTTTTACAATGAAACTAAAATTCGGCATGTTATTATCAGCTCTTTTAGTACTTGCTGCGTGTAATTCAGGCAGTTCGAGCTCAGAAAATCACCTCAACTCGCTTGTGGAGGCCAATCCAGAAGTGAAGAGTGAAGTTGAAAAGCTATCTAAAGAATTTCGAGATGAATTATCAGCACCAGACATGGAAAGCATTCCGTTCGAGGCTGAAGAAGTTACTGCGACTGCGCAGACAAAGTTAGAACCGAATGATGTAACGTTAATTTATTCGAAAGGAAATGAGCAGCTTTCTTTGATGCAGCGGGACGTAAAAGGGAAAGAAGTTAGCTTCGGAAAAACGGATGTGGAGCTTGAGAATGACATTCGTGCTTCCTTCAACGATTGGGAAAGTATCAGTGAATTAACGTGGATGAGCGAAAATGGTAACGTCATGTTTGGTCTCCGTTCAGTCGTTCCACGCAATGGTAATGATGAGCCGATGACAAAGGAAGAGCTTGTCAATGTTGCAAATTCAATCATTGATCAACGAAAGTAAATAGTTAAGGGAAACGCGTAAAACTGGCTAACAGTTTTGCGCGTTTTTTATGCTATCGACAATTAATGATAAAAAACGGGTAGTGACAGGCACCGCTGGACATAGTAAGAGCAAACAGTTGATCTTTAGGTAGGAGGACATGACATCATGATTAGTATTATTATTGGCCTTGCACTGTTGATGCTTCTAGCTTATCTTGGCTGGTCGATTATCTGGATCGCACCGCTCGTATCCGGAATCGTTGCATTACTAAGCGGGATGAATATACTCGATACGTACACATCTACTTACATGGAAGGTTTCGTTGGATTTGCGAAATCATACTTTCCGATCTTCTTATTCGGTGCCATCTTTGGGAAGTTGATGGAAGACACGGGTGCCGCTCAGTCTGTTGCGTATAAGATCTCAAATCTTATCGGTGAAAAACGCGCGATTCTAGGAATGCTGTTATCAGCAGCAGTGCTGACATACGGCGGAGTAAGTCTATTCGTTGTGGTATTTGCAGTTTATCCTCTTGCAGTCGCGATGTTTCGCCGCGCAAACGTATCGCGTAAGCTGATTCCATCGACGTTTGTTTTAGGGGCTTTCACCTTCACGATGACGGCAATCCCAGGAACACCTCAGATTCAGAACATCATTCCGATCAATACGTTCAAAACGAACACGATGGCAGCACCGATCATGGGTATCGTGGCTGGATTGATCATGGCAGTCGGAGGCTATTTCTATTTAAAATTCCGAGAGAAACAGCTCCTTAAAAAGGATGAAAAGTTTACAGAGCCTGAAGGCGATAATGAAGTGAATACGATCGATGAGGAAGATTTACCGAACTGGCTTCTTTCCATCATCCCTCTCATCGCAGTTGTTGTTACGCTAAATGCATTCGAGGATCTTAGTATCCTCGTTGCCCTATTAATCGGGATTCTTCTAATCATGGCGTTTAACTGGAAAGAATTCAAAAACTTCATCGGTTCCATCAACAAGGGTGCATCAGGGTCGGTTATGGCGACGATCAATACGAGCGCAGCTGTTGGATTTGGGTCAGTTGTTACCGCGTCTCCAGGTTTCGAGGCTGTAAAAGACTTGATCTTCTCAATTCCGCTCAGCCCATATTTTTCAGAAGCTTTTGCGGTTCAGCTTCTCGCAATGATCACAGGATCAGCATCGGGAGGTATGGGAATCGCGCTTGAGGCGCTTGGAGAGGAGTATTACAATATCGCTGTTGAAAACGGACTGAGTCTTGAGGCGTTCCACAGAATTACATCCGTTGCTTCTGGTGCCTCGATCCTCCCACACAACGGTGCCCTTCTAACGCTATTTACAGTAACGGGTCTTACTCATAAAGATTCGTACAAAGACGTGTTCGTCGTCGGACTCATCATCCCGATGATCGCCACGATCGCCATCATCTTCTTAGCGATGATGGGTATTATTTAAGGTAAGAAACTCAATCCCATACGGGTTGAGTTTTTGTTTTTCTTGTAGAAAATTTTCACAAATAAGGATGATTTTTATCGTCGTCTTCGAGTATGATTAGGTTATACAACTTCTAAAGGAGATAACTCATTGAAAAAAACGACGATCCTTGGTGTTAGCCTTTTGTCTTTTAGTCTCATTCTTTCTGCATGTGGTCAAGCAAACGAAAGCGCTAGCTCAGAGCCAGAAAAGAAAGTTGAAGTGACCGCTGATGAGAAGAGTGAAACGAACGATTCTAAGACTGAGGAAACCCAATCAGATGAAACAAACGATAGCAATGCGGAACCTAGCGAAGCGAAAAACGACGACACAACCTCTGAGGAAGTTGGGGAGGAAGCCTCTAGTGAAGTTGAACCTGATGCATCGGAACTTTCTTACACACTTAAAGAAGAAGTGTATACGGAGAATGGTGTAACGATTTCGTATCCTCAGCTTACGAACGCATCAGATTCAGCAAAGCAGGATGAAGTAAATGACCTTCTTTTTAACGAAGCATATAAGGTGATGAACTTTTACGACGGTACAGAAGGGTTAACCCTTGAAGTCGATTATGCTGTTTCGTATGAAAGTCCTTATTTCTTAAGTGTTCAGTATGCAGGCACTGGCTACGTAGAAGGAGCAGCGCATCCTAACAACCTTTTCTATACAACCAATATTGATCTTGAGAACATGCAACAAATTAGACTGAAAGATGTCATTCATGCAGATGAATCATTTATTGAATTGTTTAAAACAGATGCATTCAAGCCTGTTAATCCACACCATAAAGAGTTCGAAAAAGAGCTGAAAGATAACGCTACTGTTACTGATCTTCAAAATGCGGATTCGCTTGATGGGATTGGAACCGATCAACATTCTGAAACGTTTACGTATTTTACCGAGAGTAGTATGGGAATTAATTTCGGCGCTAGTCACGCTGTTGGTGGGCATGCAGCTTTTGAAATCAATTATGAAGACGCCCCGAGTGAGATGTGGAATGGCGATAAGATATGGGATCTTCTAAAAAAGGATCAATAAACCATCATGACTCTGTTTTTAGCAGAGTCTTTTTTGTGTCGGATTCTCGATTTTTATGATTTTTAAACTTTTCCAGCTATACTGATAGGAAAGGGGCTGATCGTTATGAGTGAACAAATAGAATCCTCCAAAAAACGAATGAACTGGAGTGGCCTTGCCACCTTAATAAAAGATACGAATCCTTCGAAATTACTCGTCACGATCGCGGTAACGATGAGTTTGATCGGGACAGTTGCTGGATTAATCGTACCGTTTTTTACGAAAAATTTAGTCGACCAGCTCTCGTCAGGGACATTATCGAACGGAATCATCGGTCTCTTGATCGCAGCGTTTGTGCTTCAAGCGATCTTCTCAGGGCTATCGATGTATTTATTGCTTTACATAGGAGAATCCGTCGTCGCGCGTCTTCGCGAAAGACTGATGAAAAAAGTACTTTCCATGAAGGTGACGTTCTTTGACAGCAACAGGGTCGGTGATACAACGAGCCGGATCGTAAATGATACAGGTGTGATCAAAGATCTCGTCTCGAATCATCTCATCAACTTGCTGACGAGTACATTGTCGATCGTAGGATCAATCGCAATCCTGCTTTATCTTGATTGGCGATTGACGGTGATACTTCTTACGGTCGTTCCGATCATGATGATTGGGATTCGTTTTATCGGAAAACGAATGTACAAAGTGTCGAAGGGACTTCAAGAAGAAACGGCGAAATTTACAGCGACGATCACACAAGTTCTCTCAGAAATACGTCTCGTGAAATTCTCGCTAGCTGAAAACATCGAAGAGAAGAATGGGGAAGATGGCATTAAGAACGTTTTCTCTTATAGTATGAAGGAAGCGAAGATCTACGCGCTCCTCATGCCGATCATGACGTTACTCCTTATGGGTGTGTTGGTCGTTATCGTAGGGTATGGAGGCGTTCGTGTTTCAACAGGGGAACTTAGTGCAGGTGAGCTCGTTGCCTTTTTGCTATACCTCTTTCAGATCATCATTCCGTTCAGCTCGATGGCAAGATTTTTAACAGCGATCCAGAAGGCGATGGGAGCGACGGAACGTCTGCAGTTTTTACTCGACCATGAAGGGGAAGAGCGCTTGATCGGAAAGGAAGTTACGAATCCATCTCAACATTTAGCATTCAACGATGTGGAGTTCTCATATGGAAAAGAAGTGATTTTAAAAGGAGCATCGTTCAGTGTTCCGCCTGGTAAAATCACGGCGATCGTCGGTCCGAGTGGAAGTGGAAAAACAACGACCTTTTCACTAATCGAACGATTCTACGTACCGCAAACAGGGTCGATCACACTTGGAGATACGGAAATCTCGGAATTCTCCCTCCAATCATGGCGAAATCAGATCGGTTATGTTTCCCAGGAGAGTCCACTTATCGCGGGAACGATCCGAGAAAATATTTTATATGGAATGGAACTTGAGATTTCAGATGACGTGTTAAAACAAGCGGCTGAACAGGCTTATGCACTTCCGTTTATCATGGAGCTGCCGAATGGGTTCGATACGGAAATTGGAGAGCGGGGCATAAAGCTATCAGGTGGTCAACGGCAGCGAATCGCCATCGCGCGGGCCATCGTTAGAGATCCTTCCATTCTTCTTTTGGATGAAGCAACATCGAGTCTAGATAGTACGTCAGAAGTGCAGGTGCAGAAGGCACTCAACAACTTGATGAAAGACCGTACGACGATCGTCATCGCCCACAGGCTTTCCACCGTCGTTCACGCTGACCAAATCCTAGTGATGGAAGAGGGCAAGGTGATTGAGACCGGAACGCATGACGAATTAATGCAGAACCATGCTCTTTATTTCAAGCTCGCGCAGCAGCAGTTTCAGTTGGAGAGTTCGTAGTGAATAGATTTGTCCTAACAACAATGGAAAGCATCAAATTTCAATGACGATGGGTGCTCTCTGGTTAACAGTTATAAACAGTACAATTCCCTGAAAAGCGGGTGACGATTATTTTTAAGGAAGAAGCGTTCTTGAATGAATGGAGTGAGACTCGAAAGTTGGGTATGTGGAAGTATATCCTTTTTTACGGAATCATTTTAGGCGGAATGGGTATTGCATTAGTGGAAGCGGGCATAGACCTTTACTTTCATGGAGGACTCAATCATTTCACAGATTATACAACAACTGGACTAATATTTGGGACTACTTATGGAACGGGCACCTGGTTTCATGGAGAGTATAAATTTAGAAAGGTTACTAAAAAAACACCATAAAATAATAAACGGTCAGAGGCACTCGCCACTGACCGTTTTAATCGGAATGATGTTCAGTATAACGTTCACTACGTTCAAATTTTACCTAATCCCTGTACGATCCTTCAGTCTATTTTCTAAAATCGCATCGTGTTCATTTATCTTCTTATAAACAACGATTATTGGAACGATCAGTACTAGAAAAAGTGCTAGAATAGCTGGTTTCATGATTAACTCCTCTGGATGTGTTTTCGTTGTTTCATACCATTCGTTGTGATTGTACTATAAATGGTTGTAGTAAGAAAGTTTGTGTTGGAAAGTAAAAAGAAAGGAAAGTTCCACGAGGAACTTTCCTTTCGATGTTAGGCACTTGCTTTGTAAAGTTGACTTTGTAAGTTTTTTTCTAATCTACCAAGCCAAGCTGTTAAGAGTACGGCTCCGGCTACCATGACGCCGCCGATCCATGAGGTGTGGATCAAGCCGATTGAATCAACGATGAGTCCGCCTACGAATGAGCCGATCGCGATACCGATGTTAAATGCTGCGATGTTCATGGCTGAAGCCACATTCACTGCAGATGGCACATATTTTTCTGACAGGTTTACAACGAGCAGCTGTAGGCCTGGTACGCTCATGAACGCGAATAGACCCATGAGAGCGATCGTGGTAAGACCGATCACTTTGAACGGTGCAGTGAAGCTTAGTGCCACCAGTACGATCGCTTGAAGAATGAACATCCAGAAGAGTGCTTTGATCGGACTCTTGTTGGACGCCTTCCCGCCGACCACGTTTCCGACCGCAACGGCTAGACCGTATACGAGTAAGATCACGCTGACCCATTTGGAACTAAAACCAGTCACGTTTTCTAATAGTGGTGTTAAATAGGTGAATGCAACGAACGTTCCTCCATAGCCTAGTGCGGTGATCGCGAACGCAAGAAGCAAACGGCCAGAGCTTACGATTTTTAGTTGATCGACAAATGTTGAAGGTGGTGCTTCTTTTAAGTTCTTTGGTACCAGGATCGCGCTCGCGATGATGCCGATCACTCCAAGCATCGCGACACCTAGGAACGTTGCGCGCCAGCCGAACGTTTGCCCAATAAACGTACCGAGTGGAACACCCGTAACGGTTGCGACCGTTAACCCTGTGAACATAAATGCAATTGCGCTCGCACGCTTATCTTCAGGTACTAAGTCCGCTGCGATCGTTGAGCCGATCGAGAAGAAGATTCCGTGTGAGAAAGCGGTGATGATTCGTGCGATTAATAAAAGTGTAAAAGAGGTTGCCATACCAGCAACGACGTTTCCTAGAATAAAAATAACCATAAGTGACATGAGCAATGTTTTTCGATTCATCCGGTCTGTTAATGCGGTTAAAATAGGTGCACCGAAAGCAACCCCGAGCGCATAGCCGGAAATCAATAACCCTGCTAACGTGATCGAGATGCCTAAGTCATCAGAGATCGTAGTTAGTAGGCCTACTGGAACGAACTCCGTCGTCCCAATTCCAAATGCAGAAATCGCGAGTGCGAGTAGCGCTGCGATTCCTCCTTTCTTCTTTTCTAATGTATGTGAACTCATGGATCGTCCTCCTAAAAGCAAAATAAGTTCTTGAGTGAACGTGGTTCGGCGCCGAAATGAAGCCACGTCCTCTCTGCAAAAACTATTATGCGACATACGCTTCTTGCCGTGAAGTACGCACTTTATTGTTATAAAGGAACCTCGAGGTGCTATAGGTACCTGTAAGTACCTGTAGAAACCATTTTGCTTTTCGGATATACTACCGGTATGTTAGTTTAGTTAACGTTAATTAGACGTGTACAAACCTAAATAGATCATAGGTGCAAAAAAGTACCTTAGGAGGAACCATCATGCCATATAACAATTCGGTAGAAGCGACTCTCGATGTCATCGGAGGGAAGTGGAAAGTCGTTATTATGTGTCATTTGATCGAGAAAGAGCGACGTACGAGTGAATTGAAGAAACTTATGCCAAAGATCACGCAGAAAATGCTCACACAGCAGCTGCGTGAACTAGAGGAAGACGGCGTTGTGAATCGCAAAGTTTTTGATCAAGTCCCGCCAAAAGTGATCTATTCGTTAACAGATTACGGCTGGTCTTTAAAACCGATCCTCGATGCGATGTGCGCATGGGGAGATGGCTACATTAAGAAGAATGGCTGCGATGTTTTAGAATAGAACGGGATATACAATAGAGGGGCACTTCCACTTTAGGAAGAGCCCCTTTTTTCTTATTTCGCGAATTTGGCGTGCCATTTTCGTTGAACAACGCGATCGATGATAAAAAAGAGGATTGCAGAAATGAGGCTGGCTGCCCCGAGAACGGTACCTGCTAAAAAGTGAATGATGAACGAGAGAATCCACTCAGGATTTTTTGTCGTATAAGCCATGGACCTTGCTAGGGAATCGCTAAGGATGGACGCCCACACACCATAAAGGAATATTCCCAAAAAGAAATATGGAAACCAGTTTTTAAAGTCAGAGGTGAACTCTCCTAACGAGAAAGCGGTTTGACTGAGTCCTGCAAAAAGTGCTGTTGCGGTAATTGTCGTAATTATTCCGACCAATAATTTTCGTAGTAGTAGAAATCCTTTTTTCTTCATAGCTCCTCACCTCAATCGTGTCCTACCCTGATATTACCATATTGTATTTGATGAAACTTTATCTTCTTATATCCGTCCTTATTAGTAAGACGTGTTTGAGGAGGTTATGATGAAACGAACAGTGTTGACTCTTTTACTGCTCGTAAACAGTATCTACTTATTAAATTTATTGTTTGGATCTACCATTCAGTTTTCTTTCGCGATCGATGGACTTTTCGTCCTATCGTTTATCGTTGGAATCTTACTTTCCATTATCTATCTTTCTCAACCAAGAAGTCAGCACCCGCTTCTTTCACTTGCTGTCCTGTCCTTTAGTCTCGCTTCATTCGGATGTTTCACATTCTTTCAGTTTCTTTCGACTATAATGGGATAAGACAAGTGAACCTAAAGAGGAGGTTATGATGGGAAGGATCACATGGTTTTTTAAATCTTTTATGAGAGAACCTCTTTGGTTTAAAGTGGTGATCATCGTGACGTTCCTTACGGCGATTGTATTCAGCAGTTCAGCTTTCTCTAGTACGTTGCAGAGCATCGCAAAGCTTGCTGCAGCGATTTTCTTTATTACGTATGGCATAAAGCTGAGGCACAGTCGACTCGTGTCCATGGTTATGTTTGCTGTCTCGTTTATTTCTCTGTACCTCGCTTGGACTCTAATCGTTTAAAGCCAACCCACTCGTTCGCGCCATTCATGGACTTCTGCCATGCGCTTCTTCATGGAAGAAGGGGGTGACACGTTGTTTTCTTTTAGCTCATGCTGAATCCGTTCGAGTTCTTCTTGCATCGGAGGAAGGCCGATTTCCGCTCGCCTTTGTTCGATGCTTTCTTCATCCTCTATTTTCCATGGGCGCATGTTGCCCTCTTCATCCCAATCGAATTGTGTGCCGTATCGCTGAGGCTTTCCCTCGAAGAATAAAATCCGATCATAGAGATAAGCAAAGCGAAATGGTTCGATGTATCCTTCGTTCATTTCTTTTTCAAGAATGGGAAGTGCGTTTCGCTGCAGCTGAGGTAAGCTGATGGCGTGTTGAAGAATAAGCCACGCAGCATCAGCGGCTTCCTTTCCAACTTTCTCCTCGTTCGGCCAGCCGATTTCTTCCATGATGTTGGTTAATCGAAGGCCGTTTTCGATATGCACTTTCTCCATTTCAATATGGTATCCCTCGAAAAGAACTCCTTCTCGCAAGAGCTGCTCTCTTACTTCAAGGTCACGTTCTTTCATCTGTATAAGTTCATTCATAATGTTGCGCCGCATGACTGTCCTCCTTGGGTAGAAAAGGTTATGAAACGATACCCGTTTTTGAATCGTATAATGAATACAAGCTACTCTTTACTATACTAGTCTTCACTACCACTATAGTAGGAATTCGAATCGTTAGGAGTTTTTTTGTGTTAAAGAAGATAAAAAATGCAAGGGGAATTTGTTAAGTAAATCGTTTACATAGTTTAAGTTGGTAGAAAGGAGTGCTTCAGTGAAAGAAGTGAGAAGGATCGGTGATGTATGCCGTGTTGATGAAGAAGGAAGGATCATCAATACCTCATCACTAGCAAACGTAAGTCCAGCATTTAAGGAAGCGATATCCTATTATCGAGAAGCTGTTTTAGCGAGTTTGAGTAGTGAGGTTCACAGCATCTATGTAAGAGGTTCAGTTCCAAGAGGCCTTGGAATCGAAAGTGTGTCAGATCTTGATACGATCATCATTACCGTGTCAGATGGAGAGAAGCTCAGTTCGAGTCTAGTTAACAAAATTGAACAGGATGTAGTCGATCGTTTTCCATTTGTAAACGGAGTGGAGATGAGCGTGTTTTCGTTAAATGATGTATTAGAAACGAGTCGATTCGCAATCATTCCGTTCATGATCAAAACGCATAGTATCTGCATCTACGGAGAAAACCTCCAGAAGCAGTTACCGCGGTATAAGGCGGACAAAGCGCTCGCGAACGATCATATCTATCATATAAAGGCGATCATTCTCCAAGCGAAAGAAGAATTAGTCGGAAACGATGATCCTGAGGATGTAAAAGATTGCTGTGTGTGGGTTATGAAAATGATCATTCGCTGTGGGTTGGGTTCGCTTTCGTCATCGAACAGGAAGGTACTTATTCAAGAGACTTGTACCCTGCATATGAACTGTTCTCAAAGCATTATCCAGAAAAAGAGCCTGAGATGAGAAAAGCGTTGCATTTCGCTGTGAACCCAACGGAAGAGGTAGAAGAGATCCTTTCGTTTCTGAATACGTTCGGGGGCTGGATGATAAATGAAGCGGAAGGTTGGCTGGTAGTCAATAATCGTGATAGAGAAGAACATCTAATGTTGTGAAGCTGTTCCCTTGTGGAGCAGCTTTTTTGCATCTTTCGACAATGGTCGAGCGAAACCGGGTGGTGACAGGCACCGCAATCTGAATTCGGGTGGTGACAGGCACCGCACGAATGGTGTAATATTACACTAAAGGTGAAAAAAGGAACGGGGTGGTAAAGATGACGAAAGAAGAAGTAATGAAGTTGGTTTCTGACAGGTTACGATTGATCAGGCAAGAGCAGGGGTACTCTCAAGACGTGATGGCAGAGGTTCTAGGAACGTCGAAGAAAACGCTCGTTCAAATCGAGAAAAACCGGGTGCTCGCAAGCTGGACGGTGACGGTTGCCGTTTGCTCACTCTTTCATCAGAGTGAGGTACTGCAGCACGTGTTAGGAGATGAGCCTCTTGAAGTCATCAAGCTCATCGCTCATAAGAAGATCGAACATCCAGTAGACAAAACGATGGGTGGTAAGGTGTGGTGGAAAGATGTGGAGAGGAAAGGGAGATATGTTCTGCAGCAGAATCTAATCAGTAAGCACTTTCGAATTCTTGATGATGATCATTTTCGCTGGTTTAGCTCATTTGACCATGAAGAAGGATTGAAGCGGTTAGAAGAACTTAGCAGCGGGTAGTCCGGTTATTCGTTCATACAAGGAGGTGGTCGATTGTGAGTGGGGAAACATTACCCGTCTGGTTCTGGATCATCTATTATTTAACGCTGATTGGGACCATCACAATGTCAGTGAGAATGATTTTTAAGGGGAGATTAGTAGCACTTTCTTCAATTGCAATCATACTGGTTGTGTTAGCGCTGCTGCTTTCGATCAATATGATCGCACGAAAGGAAGGAACTGAATTAGAGTACTTGATTGACTCGTTACATAATGGCGCAGTATGGGCGTTTGTCCTTGTTTCGATCTATTGCTACATCTTGTTTTGGTGGCTATTTTATATGAAAAAAAGATGAATGGGAGATGGATGTGATGAGAAAGACATTTCATATTCTACTTTTGTTTCCGCTAGTAGTGATTTTCGGATATACTTTTTGGCTTTCATCATGGACGGCGAGTTACTTACCGTTTTCGGATCAATGGCGGGAGGAAGTGGTGTTTACGCCTGACGCTGTTACGGACCATTCCGATATCTACCTCATCGACTATTATCTTTACGCATTACGGTACTCACCGTTTTTAACGATCGTTTGCACCGTCTCATTTTTAGCGATACTGGTCGTTTTGTTTTTATTAGTAAAAGGATTGCTAGGCAAAACGAAAGAACAGGCGTGACTTGGTAGCAATTGGATTAATTGCCCCATTTCACGTACTATTCTTTACATTGGAAGGACTGGAAAGAATTAATAATGAAACGAGATCGCCTCCTGTGTTACTTTGGTACTAGACTGATTTTAGGAGGTAGATTTCGCATGTTTAAGAAAATGTGGATCTCAGGAATCGCAGCAACTTGCGTTCTAGCATTCTCATTACCAACGCAAAGTTCTGCCGAAGAAAACACACACACCGTCCAAAAGGGCGAATCACTATATAAAATTGCAACAAATTACGGAGTACCTGCAAAGCAATTGCAGGCGATGAACGATAAATCAACCCACGAGATTCATCCAGGAGAAAAGCTTGAGCTTCCAGTCGTGCCAAGTGACTACGAAACAGATCTTCTTGCTAGACTCGTAGAAGCTGAGGCTAAAGGAGAGAGCTACGCAGGGAAAGTCGCCGTAGCGACTGTCGTGTTGAACCGTGTTCAAAGCGATGAGTTCCCAGATACTCTTCATGGAGTCATCCATGATGGCATTCAGTTTTCACCGGTATTGAACGGTACGATCAAGCAACCAGCAGGCGATGAGTCAAAGCGCGCAGTAAAAGAAGCGCTCGCTTATCAAGGATATGATAGAGAATCACTTTTCTTTTATAACCCTGATAAAGCTCAGAGTAGCTATTTAGAAGGCAAAGAAGTTACGACAGTTATTGGGAACCATGTGTTCTTAAGATAATTAAGGTAAAGCAAGTCCTCTTCTGGGGACTTGCTTTTTTATGGTTGCTAAAGAAATGACGATCCTAATAAAGAAAAAGGGTGCCAGACGATGGCACCCTCGAAGTTTTACCAATTAGTAATTGACCGCACCTTCAGCATTAACGCGTCCGTTTTGGAATAAAGTACCCGTTCCAGTCACGGTATCAGCTGTTTCTTCAAGAGCAGTGCGAATTTCTGAGGCGCTGCGTCCTTGAGATGCGAGGAGTCCAGCGACACCTGCCACGACTGGTGATGCCATCGACGTACCAGAAAGGTTGTCATAGCTATTGCCAGGCATAGTAGAGTAAACGCTAGAACCAGGTGCAGCGATATCCACCCATGTTCCGTAGTTTGAGTAGTATGCGATCATATCGTTTTGGTCGGTCGCTGCTACGGCGATCGCATTCGAGTAGTAAGCAGGATAGCTTGGTTTCGGCGTACTTTCGTTACCAGCTGCTGCTACCACGACAGAGCCCTTGTTCCAAGCGTAGTTCACTGCGTCCTTAAGCGTTTGAGATCCAAGGATTCCACCGAGGCTTAAGTTGATAACCTGTGCACCTTGATCTGCTGAATAGCGGATTCCCTGTGCAACGTCATCGAGAGAGCCGCTTCCACTTTCATCTAAAACACGCACAGCTAGGATAGAAGCTTTTGGAGCTAAACCAGCGATTCCTATGCCGTTATTTGTGTTTGCTGCGGCAATTCCGGATACGTGCGTTCCGTGGTAGTGCTCATCCATCGGGTCATTGTCGTTGTCTGCAAAGTCATATCCTTTGATGACTTTTCCCGCTAGATCAGGGTGGTTGTAATCAACCCCAGTATCGATGACCGCAATTTTGACTGAAGATGAGCTTTGAGAAACGTCCCATGCTGCGGGTGCTTTTACTTTTTGTGGTGCATATTGTTCTGAACTAAAGAATGGATCGTTAGGTGTATAGCTCACATGGAACATGGAGTTCTCTTCAGCATAGTCAACGTGAGGGTTCTTTTCTAGCGCTTTAATTGCTTGAGCTGCGTTTCCGTTCACTTTTACAACAAAGAAGTCATCGGTTGTTTCGATAACATTTCCGCCCGCCTTTTTAACGATTTCCTTCGCATATGTAGAATTGACTGATTCATTAAAATGGACGATCAATTCTTGTGACGCAACTTGTTGTTTGCTCGAATACGTAAACGGTTTTTCTTTTCCTTCCGTTTCCGCAGCTGATGCTGGTAGTGCTACTGAAAAGAGTAGAGTTGCAGATGTTGCGAGTGCAGCGACTTGCTTTAACATGTTTCGATCACTCCTCTAAATGATTCCCGGAAGGTTCACTCGGGTTAGGGAGAGGATTCAACAAATTTCTACAAAGCCCTTCCGTGTTCGAAGAAGATGATGATTAATAACTAGTTCATCATCAAAGTTATGGAAACTTTGTAGTTCAAAGTAATGAGTCTGTGGTTCGATAGGGCTACAACTGTATCGTTTATGGGTGTGAGGTTTGGCGTGAGTGATTTATGGATAAAAGTGTTAATAAAATTCAAAATTCAACTGGTTTTCTTCAGGAAAATTTGGAACAATAGTGGAGTTGGAAAGAAAGGTTTTTGTTAAAGGAGGAAGTCATATGTTTGTAGGACAACTCTTATATTGTTTAGGGATCGTTGTTACCGTTGGATGTGCAATCATGCTGCTACTAAGCTTTTTTAGTGGAAGTGGTCTGATGGTTGCACCTTCGTTTGGCGTGTTGAATGGACTGATCGCGATGGGCGTAGGAGATCTAGTTATTCACTCCAATCATCGAAGAAAT
This sequence comes from Anaerobacillus sp. ABA4_114, assembly GCF_056159065.1. Lineage (NCBI taxonomy): Bacteria > Bacillati > Bacillota > Bacilli > Caryophanales > Bacillaceae > Anaerobacillus > Anaerobacillus sp. ABA4_114. Next base: position 3,193,390 of record NZ_JBSWUM010000001.1, on the reverse strand, counting down.
CTTAGTATGGATCGTGAATAGATACGTACATACTTAAAAGCCTGAGGATCATCTCCTCAGGCTTTTCTATGATAATCAGTTTACATCTCTCGCGCCGTTTTCCTTCTTCTCAAACGATAAAAAACGAGGTAGAGCATCGGCACCATGATCAGCGTAAGGATAGCTGAGAACAGGATACCGGAAATGATGGTAACGGCAAGTGGTGTAAAGAGTGCGTCACCAGATACGGCAACTGGAATCAGTGCAACGATCGACGTGATCGCTGTAAGTAAGATCGGTCGTAAGCGAACGCGTCCGGATTCGATGACAGCTTCTTTTACATCCATGCCTTTCTTCAATGCTTGCTCGATAAATTCAATCAATACGACCGAATTCCGTACAACGATTCCTGTGAGGGATACCATCCCCATGACACCGAGGAAACTGATCGGAGTCTGTGTAACAAATAGTCCTAGAATCGCACCTGCAATGGCGAGATACACCGCAACGAGTACTAGGAACGGTAGTGAAAGTGAGTTGAATTGAAGAGCGATCAACAGATACACAAGGAATAGAACGATAATGAAGAGAACGGTAATTTCTGAGAAGAAATCACTTTGTGCTTCATTTTCTCCACCGAGTGTGATGCTGTAGTCAGCTCCTAGCCCATCACGCTGCTCCTCTACGATTTCCTTCACATTCGCTTCATAATTTTCTTCATTCTCTGGAAACGCTCGAAGCGTGATCGCGCGTTCTCCATCTTTATGAGGGATAACTTGAAGCTTTTCAGTTCGTTCCGTTGTTACGAGTTCATCGAGTGCGATGAGTTCAGGTGGACCGCCTGTAGAAGCGGCTGGAACCTCTAACTCTGTTAGATCGATTTCATCCCCTTCAAGGACGATCGTCATATCTCGTTTTACAACCCCATTATCGAACGCTTTTAACGGAATACCTGCCGTTACAAGTCGCAGCTGCTGGCTGATCTGATTGACCGATATGCCGTTCTCTTCAAGAGCGTCACGATCTGGCACATAGTCGAGTGAAGGTTCGAATTCGCCAACATTGTCTACCACAAGGTCAGTTTCAAGGTTCTCGATTTCGGTCGTTAATGTATCTCTAAGGTCGATGAGTTTCTCAATTTCAGGACCTGAAACGGTGACGGTAACTGGCGCACCAACTGGTGGTCCTTGTTGAATCGTCTCCATGAAAATTTCAGCATCAGGGAACTCCTCTCGAAGGGTATCAGTCCAATCGTCGATTAGTCCCTGGGTCGTTTGGTTTTCACGATCGACCCGCGCTACGATCTGACCGGTGTTTTCTCCAGTGTTGCTTAGGGAGCTATTGAAAAGTCCCGGCGTTCCTGTCCCTGTGAAGACGCTCGTTTCATAAACGCCATCATCTGTTTTTAGGCGTTCCTCGATTTCCTGAAGTGTTTCATGCGTTTCTTCAATCGGTGTTCCGATTGGCAGCGTGATGTCGACCGTTACTTCTTCCTTATCTGCTGCAGGGAAGAATTCGAACGGTGTTAATACAACTAACCCGAAGATCGCTGTCGTGAACAAGAGCCCTAAGATCGAAACGAGAATCGGTTTTTTAGAAAACTTCTTAAGCAATTTATCTGCATACACGTCAGCTAGTTTGTTAAGTGGTTTCCCTAAAAGACCTGGTGCATCTGACATCGGCTTCTTGGACCTGCGGCTTAAGAAGTACCTGAGGATCGGTACGAAAACAAGCGCGACGATTGTTGATGCGATAATTGTTGTAATCAGAACGGTCGGCAATGCGCGAATGAATGCACCGTTTCCGCCTGATAAGAAAATGAGTGGTAAGAACGTAAACACGATCGCAAGGGAAGATGTCACGATCGACACCCAGATTTCTTTTACGCCGTTAACAGCACCCATCATCCCTTTATCACCTAGCTTGTACCTTCGCTGAATGTTGTCGTTGATTACGATCGAGTCATCTACGATGATACCGAGTGCGATGATCAACCCGATCACTGAGATCTGGTTAAGGTCAACTTCAGCAAATGGCAGCGGTATGAAGCCCATCAAGACAGAGATCGGAACAGCAAGTGCGACAACAAGTGCGCCTGATCCTGATAGACCTAATGATGTCGCGACGATAACGGCAAGTACCGAAATCGCAAGTGATAGGAAGAGCCCATCAAAAATGTCGTTCACGATCGATGCCTGAGAATAATAGGGTTCTAATTCAACGTTAGAGGGTAACCCATTCGCAAGCTCGTCTACTTTTTCGCTCACGCGTTCATCGACAGTCGGTATGTCTTCGCCTTGCTCGACATACGCTGTGAACGAGACAGAAGGTTTTCCTTCATATGTGATGATATCTGTCAGTTCTTTTGGTTTTACTTCGACGCTGGCGATGTCTTTTAGAAAGATAGAATCGCCAGCAGGATTTTTCCCTACGAAAAGTTCTTCCATTTGGTCAAGAGAATTATAGTTTTCGACAGAAAGTTGAACGAGTTCATCGTCCATTTCCTGTTTACCAAGAGGGGTAGGGTAGTATTCATTATTGATGGCGTTTTGAACATCGATGACAGTGAGTCCTGATTCTTTCAAATCGTCCTGTCTTAATTCGATTTCGATTTGTTCTTCAGGCAGCCCTTTGATCGTTACGCCAGACACACCTGAAAGTTCACTTACTTCATCTTTCCAGCGGTTCAACTCTTCCTGCATGGAAAGGAGGTTTTCTCGATCATCACTTGTTAGATGATAGGAAACGATCGGCATCTTCGCCGTTGATTCGTTTACTTCTGGCTCAAAAGCATCTTCAGGAAAAGAGGTGGATGCGTCTGAGACTGCTTGTCGAACATCGCTAAACACTTCTTTCTTGCTTTCACCCTCTGCCACTTCTACCACGATGGTAGAAAAACCGGCTGCTGATGATGAGGTGATTTCAGCGATGCCATCGATCGAACTGATCGATGATTCGATCGGGTTTGTAATCGAGCGTTCCACCGTATCGACTGTGGCACCTGGGTAGACGGTGTTCACCGTGCCGATGTTGATAGTCGTTTCTGGGATTTCACGCTGGGGCAGTTGAATAAATGTAAATACACCAACGATAACGAATAATAGGATGAATATGATGAATAGCTTTGATCGTTGTAGAATCCACTTTAGCATTTGGGGCCTCCTCTAATTTGTTCCGACCGATTGGTCAATATGGTGTTGTGTATACCCTTTTTATACCTACAAATAAACTTTTGAACTTCTTGACTCACTAGTCATTTTACTTAGATAATAGGAGATGTCAAGAAATGAATGTGCTCCTCGAAAAGGGAATAACAGATTTGAATTCGCTCTTTCAGGGAAGAGACGTTATAATTTAGGTCAATGTCGTGGCGTGAAAGAGAACAACGAGGTGAAACAATTGGATAAAAGGAAAGCGATTCTAGAAGCAGCCGTTGAGCTCATCGGAGCGAAGGGCTATACACATACATCCATGCAGCAAATTGCTGATAGCGTTGGAATTTCGAAAGGCTCACTGTATTCATTTTTTCCATCGAAGGAAGATTTGATCATTTCGATTTACGAGCATTATCAGCAACTTGTCTTCGAGCGAGCGTTTGTGATTGGGCTTAATGATCTCCCTCCATATGAGCGGTTTGCGAAACAATTTCAAGTGCAGTTCGAAGGGATACTCGAATACAAGTCTTATATGAAAATGCACATGCGAGGGGAAACCGCTCAGAGTAGTGAAAAGTTAGAGAGCATGGCGCACCGCATGAGAGGAAGGCTGTTCAGCTGGCTTGAGAGAAATTTGCTCGACTTATATGGTGATCAGATTTCACCTTATAAATGGGACTTGATGTGGATGACGCAGTCGATCTATACCTCTTATACAGGATTGATGATTTCTACTGAAAGCCCAATCGGTCCAGAGGAGCTTGGGCAGCACATCGTCCGTCAGATCGATATTCTTGCGAACGATTTTCTTTCAAGAAACAGTCACCCTCTTCTTGATGATGAGATGATGCGACCGTTCTCAGTTGGAATGGATCGTGAAGGTGCGTTCACATCGTTCGGGAAAAGAGAGGAAGCGTGGAAAGCGGTATACGATAAGGTCCATTCGTTGAACGGAGATTACTATCTAGATGTGATCGATCGGATCTCGGAGGAATCAAGAAAATCAAAAACGGATGAGCTTGTGATGAAAGGCTTGTTTCAACTGTTGAAAGAGGAAGTAGAATTAAAAGCTGAAGCCGAAGCATTAGAAGAACAGCTTCTACCTTAGAAAGAGGAATTCACATCAAGAATGAACGAAAAAAGTCACACCTCACTCTGTACAAGAGAGATGGTGGCTTTTTTGCGTTGAGAAGGATGTGACAGTTAGCGACAAAAAACGGGGAGTGACAGGCACCGTGCCGGAAGAAATACTAGTTGTCAAAGGCTCTGTTCTTTCTTTACAATGAATCTTAACTGAGAGATTTGTTCTGACCAGAAGCGAAGAGAGGAGGGGATGCAGGTGCAGAGAGCGAACAAGGTGGTCTGTGATAAACGGTCGTATTCTAGTGATATGACATCTCACAAACATGACTTTGGTCAATTTCTATTTCCTTTGAGTGGCTCTTTAGACATCTCGACAAAACACCAAGGTCTACACCTCACTCCTGATCATTGTTTTTACCTTCCACCGTCGTATAATCATGAATTTCGTTCATCGGTGAGAAATGAATTTTTAATTTTAGATATCCCGACGGACTTTTTACTGTGGGAGACAGAAAGCATGTATGTTCCAATGGATGAGCAGTGGACGTCGATTCGTTTCTTGTTATTAGAGGAAATCCGAAATAAACAAAACGATTCAGCAGCACTAAGAGATCTAACGAGATATGTTGCTAATAAATTGAAGAGCGCTACCCCTCCATCGGTCGACTATATTCATCGGCATTACAAAGAGTCCATCAGCTTAGAAACGTTAGCTGCAATCGAACGCTATCACCCCACTTATTATTCAGCGTGGTTCAAACAGAAAACGGGGAAGAGCCCGAAGCGCTATATAGCGGAGTTACGTTTGAAGGAAGCGAAGAAATTATTAATGAACACGTCCTGGACGATCACATATGTGAGCCAAGAGATCGGTTTTGAGAACGCTTCTTCTTTTACACGATGGTTCGTAAAGCAAGAAGGCATTACGCCGCAAACGTACAGAAGTATGAAGAATGGATAAAAAGAACCTTAAACTCAGTAAAGATGAGCGAGACTGATTCATCTAAAATGGGTTTAAGGTCTTTTTATTGAGGTGATTGTTATGGAAAAAAAGGTCGCACCTTTTTTAGTTTTATTAGCGGCTATCTTGTGGGGAACAACGGGAACGGCACAGTCGTTTGCTCCTGAAACGGCTCATCCTGTTGTAATTGGTGCCGTCCGCTTAGCGTTAGGCGGGCTCCCATTACTTTTGATTGTTCTTCTTTTAGGTAAGTTAAGATTAAAGAATTGGCCTATAAAAGAAACGGTGCTCGCATCCCTTTGTATGGCCTGCTATCAACCATTCTTTTTCTCCGCTGTAACGTTGACGGGTGTCGCGATCGGAACGGTCATTGCGATTGGGAGTGCGCCAATTTTGTCCGGGTTAATCGAGTGGCTCTTTTTGAAAAAAAGCCCTGCACGAGTATGGTGGTATTCGACGATCCTTTCGATCGTCGGGTGCTGTATGCTTTTTATCAACAAAGAAGCAGTCGTGGTTGACCCATACGGGATCGTGATGGCGTTGGTGGCAGGGCTCTCTTTTGCGAGTTATACGCATTTTAGCAGAAAACTAGTCGAAAACCAGTCGTCATTATCCATCGTCGCCGTAGTCTTTTCGCTTAGCGCGATTTTCCTATCACCACTATTGTTTCTTTATGACCTATCGTGGATCACGGAAGGAAATGGGATGGCTGTTAGCCTTCATCTCGGCATCATCGCAACAGGCCTTGCTTATTTCTTGTTTGCGAGGGGAATGGTAAACGTCCCATCATCAACGGCCGTTACCCTGGCATTGGGTGAACCCCTCACGGCTGCCTTGTTGGGCGTCTTCGTTCTTGGAGAAAGCCTTGCTCTAACGTCATGGCTGGGCATCTCTTTCTTATTAGTAGGGATCGGGATATTAATTCTTTATTCCAAAGAATCCGGAGTGGAGAATCGTAAGCAACGCTTTAGTTCGGCTCTGAGTAAGTAGACGTCTCATTTAACGAATAAGATCCTCCCTGAAAAGGTGGCGCTCTTAATTTATGCTAGACTTAGGTGGAAGTGGGGTTATAGGAGTTGAGACGGTGTGCCTTTATTGTTTTTATTAATCGCCTTGTTAACTATGTTTTCGTATGGTTTTATGATTTCGCCAATCTTTTTTCTAGTGGCGATCACGAGTGCGATTTATTATTCGAATAAAAGAAAGTATATGTTCGCTTCTGTTGTTACGTTTATTGTGAGTTTATTAGTGTTGATTACGATGGGACTTTTGTTTCTCGTGGTTACTTTCGGTCAAACGTAAACGTATGATAAAAAAAGAGCTTGATATGCAGGTATGCATTCAAGCTCTTTTTTTATTGAGCTGCGTTGTGATAGAGAGGTGCGCTTTGTTTCTTTGATTCCTGCACGATAATGACAGAGCTAATGACCATGATCATCCCAATGTATTGCCACATCGAGAGTGTTTCGTTGAAGATAAAGAAGCCGACGAGCGAAGCGACGACTGGTTCAACCGTCGCGATGATGGAAGCACGGCTCGATTCCACGTGCTGTAAGCCTTTCGTATAAAAGATGAACGGAAGCATCGTTGAGAGAAAGCCAAGTCCGATAATAAGGCCTAGTACGTTTAGATTGGTGAACATAGCGATTTTTGATCCTAATCCGCTAAAAGGCACGATGGCGATCGTAGCAAAAAGAAACGTGTACACTGTTACGGTTAACGAGTCATATTTATTCAGAGCGAACTTACCGAATATGCTGTATAGGGCATAGAAGAAGCCTGAGCCAAGTCCAAGGATGAGTCCGTAGAGTGAGATGGATGAAGATGAACTTGAGAAGATTCCGATGACGAGTGAGCATCCGACAAGCGTAATCAAGAGTGCCGTCATCTTCCGAGACGTCAGTGCTTCTTTGAATAGCAAGCGTGATAAAATCGTAACGAATGCTGGTGCAGTATAAAGTAAGATGAACGCGATCGAGATCGATGATTCTTCCATCGAACTGAACAAGCACCAGTTGAAGAGCACGATGCTGATGATTCCGGTTCCGATGAAGTATCGACTATCCTTCAACCTTATGCTGAATAACTTCCGATTTTTAAATAAAACGTAAGAGGACATGAAGATGGCAGCTGTTAACACCCTGATCGCAACCACCTGAATCGGCGTAAAGCCAAGTTCATAAAGATATGTAACGAATACGCCGATAATCCCCCAAAGTGAAGCACCGATTGCGATCAATAACCAAGCTGATTTTTGTTCCATCAACATCCCTCCAATCTTTAATCCATTCATTCTAACATAGGAATCGCCTAGAAGTTTATATTATTGTGATAGCTTTTTTAGTTTATGGTATAGATCAATTTGAATCGATTTACATAGAAAAGGCATAGCCTTCGTTTGGCTATGCCTTTCGTTTGTTAGTTGTTTTTTTTAGTTTTTGCAAGTCGACCTTCTTGGTTTTTATGTTCATTCGTGTTGTCGACTAAGTCAACTTCGTTCGTGTAAGACTTTTTCATCGCACCTGGTTGATTTGCGTATTTTTTCTTATTCAATTTCACAAGGATCACCTCTAAAGATTAGGATGACCCAAGATGAGATGAACATACGCAAATTGTGACAAAAACCGGGTGGTGACAGGCACTGTGAAGAGCACCGTGAAGTTAACAGATCGAATCTTTTGGACTTGGATTCGACAACCCAAACAACGGCCTTATGAAGAGGGCAAGGTAAGTCCCGGCAAGTGCCATGATCATCCATACCCATCCGTGTAGGCTCATCGATGCGATACCTCCGAAGTAAGCTCCGATGTTACAACCGAATGCAAGGCGAGCGCCATATCCCATCATAACACCACCGATCAATGCCGCCATCGTCACGCCAGGGGTGAACGCTTTTAGCTTGAACGTTCCTTGCGACGTTGCTGCGATAAATGCGCCAAGGATGATACCGAAGTTCATCACGCTTGTAGAGTCGAACAGCACAGAATCCGTTAGCTGCTGCGTACGTCCAGCCCAGTATCCCCAGCTGCTTACATCGACGCCAAAGAACATGAGTACTTTTGATCCCCAGAGAGCGAATGCTGATGTGATGCCCCATGGGTTTCCGCGAACCGCTAGTGTTAACGCATTTAGTACTGCTAACACGATCGCCGCAACAAGTAGCGGCCATGAGCCTCGGAAGAGCTTTTTGATACCTGTCGTCGTAGGAAGTGGCTTCATGCTAGGAGGGTTCTTCTTCCTTGCAATTTGAACAGTGATGCCGTAGAGACCTGCAAAGATCGCAAGTTGAAATAGCACACCTCCAACATAGCCAAATCCGGTAGTTTCAGCGAGTGAAATCGCACCGAGACTCGGCATCGCTTCACTCGTCCACCATGGAAAGTGTAGTGCGCCAATTGTTGAACCGACAATAAAACCGATTAGTGTTAGGAAGAGCGGTGCGTTTCCGCCGCCAACATTATAAAGGGTTCCTGAAGCACAGCCATTTCCAAGCTGCATGCCGATTCCGAAAATGAAAGAACCGAATACAACGCTGACACCAACAGGGAACACATACCCAGCTGGTGTGTTTCCTGAGAAGCTAAATCCTGTTGCAAGGATGATACCAAATAGTATCGTCGCAACGGCAAGCATCGATAGATGTGCCTGTAACCCTTGTACGTTTCCGACAGATGTTAATCTTCTAAATGCTGATGTGAAGCCGAACCGTGCGTGTAACAATGTTAGCCCTAACGCTAACCCGATGACAAAGAGCGCTCCTTGTGTCCAAGAAACAGTCATCACGATTACAGTGAACAGGATGATCGAAACTAGTATACCTAAAGAAACGAACGGCTTCTGTATAGGATTCAACGGTGTTACTACCGTTGTTGATAGTCTTTTCTTTACGTTTGCAGCTGCTTCCATTGAGTAAACACCTCAATCCTTATAAGTTTAGTATGAATTAATCTTTACGTATCATAATACGATTTACCAGATTTGTAAATCGTTTCGCTTATAACGAGGTGTACGACAAAAAGCGGGTGGTGCCAGTGGTCGACCCCCTTATTGTGGACACATGAGGTATCATAAAGATACGACACAAGTGAGTTTAAGGGGGAAAGAATTGATGGCGAGAAAACCACATTCTACATTCGAATTAAGAAAAAGAGCTGTTGATGAAGTTCTAAAAGAAAATAAACCTGTCAGAGTTGTGGCAGAAGAGATTGGTTTCAACCCAGATTCAATTTATAACTGGCTCCATCGCTATAAAAAATGGGGAGACGAAGGACTCAAGGATTCCTCCAGAACGATACGATCTAAAGTGGAAGGTCAGGGTAGTTTAGCTGACGCCAAACGGATTAAAGAACTAGAGAAGAAATTGAAAGAAAAAGAGTTGGAGAATGAAATCCTAAAAAAGTTCCAGGCCTTTCTCAAAGAGAACGAGTAAGCAATAAGTACGCAGCGATTTCCTACTTGAGGAAGGATTCAGCCAATTATCCTGTTCGATTGCTTTGCCAAGTACTAAACGTATCGCGTAGTGGTTACTATGCTTCTTTGAAGCGACCGAAAAAAGTCGCCAACGATTCAGATAAAACGCTTCTCACTCGTATTAGACGGATTTATGCCATTCGGCGCGGTACGTATGGGGCCAAGCGCATAGCCAAGCATATGAAAACAGGAAAGAAGGCTAGAATCGTAAACCACAAGAAAGTAGCTCGTTTAATGCGTGAAGCAAATCTTAAGGCTACAGTCCGTAAAAAGAAAGCGACCAAACAAGTGAAGGTATTGGCAGGTGGCTACGTTTATGAGAACCTATTAAACCGCCAGTTTGAAGCGTTGCATCCAAACCAAAAGTGGGTAACGGATATGACAGAAGTGGTCATTGAAAATAAGAAATGGTACATCTCAACGATGATGGACCTATTTAATCGCGAAGTGATTGCTTTCCAATTAAGTGATAGTCCGAACCAGGATCTAATTGAGGCAACATTAAAAGAAGCACAAAAGAAACGAAAACTCAAAAGCTTATCTGGTGTTCTTCTTCATAGTGATCAAGGCAGTGTTTATCGCTCTCTACGCTACAATCAGTTAAGTAAAACAATGGGCTTCACACCAAGTATGTCACGTAAAGCAAACTGTTGGGATAATGCCGTTATAGAGAGCTTTTTCTCTCAACTTAAGGTGGAATTCCCGTGCTTCTATCCCAAGATTGATGGTGTCACGTTTCGAAGAAACAGCCTATCATATATTCGTTATTACAACACAAAGCGAATCCAAGAAAAACTTGGATTCGCTTCACCGTCAGAATTCTATAAGAGCTATAAAAATGCGAGTTGAAATTTCGGAATTTGCCCGTGTCCATATTTAGGGGGTTAAATCACAGGCACTGTCACCAAGGCACTGTCACCAAGGCACCCTATTTCTTCGAGAGGTCCAGGGACTTCATGAAGTAGGCGGTTGGGAGCAGGATGCCGAGCATCGATTCGAGAATAGCAAAGAAGCGTGCTGGCCCGACCGGTAGCATGTCACCGTAACCAACGGAAACGAGTGTTTCACCACTGAAATACAGCAAGTTCAGAAAGGTAATATCGATTGGCTTCATAGAAGATAAATTTTGCACTAAGATGACGCTTTGAAGCGAAAGAAGATAATAAATCAGCGCAAAACCTACCAGCAAACTGAACATAACGAGAACGAGTTTAAGAAATAAAGCTGAACTGAACGTGCTCTTACGGTAGGCTTTGTTTGTGAAGAAATAGTAGAGATTGATTGCAATAAAAACGATTGTAGCTCCGATTAAAAATGTCGACATGATTTCACCTCCGTTCTCTTTTTAATTATCTTTTTCGCAGTAACGTAAACTTCTTTTGTGTTATGGTAAATAAGTGGAAGAACTATGTAAAATATTGCTATCTATGTAGGCGCCTGTAGTTAAAAGAGGAGGCTCGCGATGATAAAACCTACTGTTCATTTAGTTGAATACGATGAAAATTGGCCGAAACAGTATGAGAAGGAAAAGCAGACTATCCTTCAGGCGGTGGAGGTTGTCGCAATCGAACATATCGGAAGTACTTCGGTGGAGGGCCTTTCCGCAAAACCGATCATCGACATAGCGGTCGGCGTTCATGATTTGAAAGCGGTCGAGTCGATGAAGGACCCGCTAGAACGCGCTGGTTTTGCTTACGTTCATAAACCTGAACTGGACGACAGACGGTTTTTCCGGAAAGGCGAGTGGGGGAAAGGAACGGTACACGTGCACGTATGTGAATACGAAGGATCTCAATGGAAAGAAAAGCTAGCTTTTCGCGATTATTTGCGTGCTCACCCAGATGCGGCACAGGAATATGAAGCATTGAAACAGCATCTGGCATTTAAATATAAAGATGATCGGCCTACATATACAAAAGAAAAAGAACCATTTATCAATAGAATACTTGTGAAGGGCATTTAAGGGGGAAGAGGCAAAAAGAATGATCGACTTGTTGTTAGTTATCATGACGATCGTAGGGATGATCGTATTTTATCGTAAAGCGGAGGAACCTGAGCCGTATTTGTTCTTGAAGATCGTCGGTCTCGTGTTATTAGGTGAATTCAGGTTAGAAATCGGAAGTGTTATCCTTCCGATCGGTTTTATTATTTTCTTGTTGTTTATGAGAACGTTAAAAACAAATGCTAAAGCAAAAAGAGGAGCTGCGTTCTTTGGACTCCTCGTTTTTTGTTTATCGCTTCTCCTGCCGTTTCTTCAAACAACCTACTATGAATGGCCGCGGAACATAGCCGTACAGGATACGAATTTTTATAGTGGTAGTTTGGTAGACGAGTTCAAGAACATTCAAAAGGAACTAGATGACGGCCAGTTTAACGGGAAGATCACAAGTTTTGATATGACGATTAGTAGTGAAGGTGATCTTGAAGACTTCGACATGCAAATGATAGATGGGTATGGTCCTGAAGAGGTCCACTACGATGTTTCGCTATCTGAAGATGATGAAGAATTTATTGTAAAACGGAAACGATTTGAACAAGAAGCATACGTCGTATCAAATGCAGCGGCTTTGACGGAAGCGGAGTTCTTTCTTGCTCAGCTCGACCTGGTTGAGAAGGGAATGCTGGGAGAAGATACTCATTCCTACACCTTCCATTCATCAGGTCAGCGCGAAGGGTACGCAGTCGAAAACGCGGAGAAATACATCATCGATACGGCTGGAAAACATAAGGTGGAGAACGATGATTTACCTTTTGAAGCGATCGTCGTTGAAGTTTGTACAGTTAATTGCGACGTTTATGAACATTACCTTTTTGACGTGTTAGAAAGATACCATGATGTCACGGAAGAAACGGTCCTTGGCGTCGCGAGAGAAACGTCCTCTGATGTTCATGAATGGTTGAATGCGCATCGTGGATTTCAGATCGCCCACGAAACAAACGGGGAGTACTTTTTAAAAAGAGACGGTGAGACAATAGAGGTGTCAGAAAGGGAATATGTTGAAGCGTTAAAAGAAAATCCGAGGGTCGAGATTGAAAGAGATGAATCCATTTGGCACGTAACGGTTGAGCATGCGTATGGAGAGGCGCCTCACACGATGGAATTCACGTTAAATGTTGAGACGAGAGAAGTAATTGAGGTAAGGATGCGTTAGTCCGATTACCGAGGGGGAATCATCATTCTAGTATTAAAAACCGTTAATCTCATTCTCGCAATCGTTGCAATGAGTGCGGGGATGTATGATTTGTTTATTGATAGACTAAACATAAGTATGACCATTAAGACGCTGTTGTTAGCCTCTTTGTTTACGATGTTTGGAATCGAACATGCCTTGAAAAGAGAAGAAGGGAAGAGGGCGTTCAACATCTTTCTTTTTTCAGGCGTTATTCTTTTCTTAATGCTTGGGATTCAGTTCGTGTGGCATTTGGCAGAGGTTTACTTCCTCTCGTCAAATTGACAAACGAGCTGGTGTCGCATATGATTGTCAGTAACAGAACTTTTTACCGCCTAAACAAGAATAGGAGAATGATGTATGAGTGTGGTTGTTCTTAACTAATCCACAAATTGGATAGCACCTGTTGTAATGAAGAAAAAACGTGCCTGAGGGACGTTTACTTCGTTATGGAATCAACAGGGCAGTTAAGAACAAGCATAAGCATAGCTGAACTTCATCATAGAACGCTATGACTGGCTTATTCAGTCATAGCTTTTTTGATGTCTCGGGGCGGTAAAAAGGGGATTCGTATGGAATCCATCTGTTTATCATAAGCCACGATGAGCTAATAAGCTTGTCGTGGCTTTTTTTATAGGAGGAGAACATGAATACACAAACATATGAAACATTAGAATTCAACGAAATCATCGAAGCGATCAGCACATTCGCCTTAACGAATAGAGGAAAAGAATCGATCCGACACTTGAAGCCATCAATTAACCAGAGCATCATCGAACGATGGCTAGAAGAGGTTGAAGAAGGCGTCGCGATTTTAAACGTGAGTGGAAGTGTGCCGCTTCATAGCTTGAACGACATAGGGCTCTTGATCGAGCAGGGGAAAAAAGGACTTTTCATTCGAGCGATTCAATTCACAGAAGTCGTTTCATTTCTAGAGCACTGTACGAAGCTGAAGCGATTCATGAAGGATAAAGGTACGGTCGCACCTACAATAAGCTTGTATGCTGATTCGATCGAGGATCTAAGTTCACTAGAGGATCAAATTCATGCGGTGATCAAGCATGGCCAGGTCGATGATCATGCCTCTAAAAATTTGTTGAAGATCAGGAAGCAGCATAGTGTGAAGAAAGAGAAGCTGAAGGAGCGGCTTGAAACGCTTGCGAAAAAATATGCGAAGTGGATGCAAGAAGCACGTCCTGTTGAGAAAAATGGTCGCCAGACGTTACCGATCAAACGGGAGTATCGTAAGAAGGTAGCGGGTAGCGTGATCGATCAATCATCATCAGGTGCAACGCTTTTCATCGAGCCGAATGAGCTTTCTGCGATCCATGATGAACTGCAGCTCTTAGCTCTGCAGGAGGAGCAGGAAGTCGAACAGATCCTTTACGGATTGACGGGCGAAGTGCTCGCATATGAGCGTGAGATCAATATCGCGTTAGAAACGATGCATCAGTACGACATCATTTTTGCAAAAGCAAAATATAGCCGGAGAATCGATGGGAAGACCCCAGTTTTCTCAAGTGATTTCACAATCGATATCAAAGCAGCAAAACATCCGCTTTTAGGTGAAAAAGCTGTCCCACTATCGCTAAAAATGACTGAAGGTGAACAAGCGCTTCTCATTACAGGACCAAATACGGGTGGAAAGACGGTCACGTTGAAAACGGTCGGCCTGCTCTGCATGATGGCACAGTGCGGAATTCCGATTCCGACGAAAGCACCGTCTACGCTGCCAATTTACCAGCAGATCTTCGTTGATATTGGAGATGGTCAGAGTCTTGAAGAGAACTTGAGCACGTTCAGTTCGCGCATGGTGAACTTGATCGATATCTTACGAAAAGCAAATGACCATTCGCTTCTATTACTAGACGAAATCGGCTCTGGTACGGACCCTGGTGAAGGAATGGGACTCGCAACTGCAATCCTTGATCAGCTCGCAGCCAAAGGTGCAACGATTTTTGCGACGACGCACTATAGTGAGATGAAGCAGTATGCGAAAGAGAAGGAAGGGTTTATCAACGGTGCAATGGAATTCGATCTCGAAACCTTGAAGCCGACGTATCAATTACTCCTCGACACGACTGGAAAGAGCCAGGCCTTCGCGATCGCGCATAAGCTCGGGCTTCATCCTGATATCTTAAAGCATGCGAGCAAGATCACGTATAACGAAGAACAGGATTTTACAGTAGAAAAAGATGTGCTTTCGACGAGTGATTACAAGCAGCAGGTAACGGTGAATCGATATGGTAGGAAAACGGTGAAAAAAGAAGAAAAAGCGGAAGTGACGTTGTTTGAGCAAGGAGACAACGTGATCATTCAAGCAACAGATGAAATGGGAATTGTGTATAAAGGTCCTGATGATCTAGGCAACTACATCGTACAGGTTCAAGGGGAGAAAAAAACGTATAATCATAAACGGCTTCGTCTGCACATCTCGGCAAACGATCTTTACCCAGAGGATTATGACTTTGATATCATCTTTAAGTCCAAGGAATATCGAAAAACGAAGAAGGTGATGAATCGTAAGTTTGTTGAGGGACTGACGCTTGAAGACGAGGATTAAAAAAGTTCGTTTTCGCCCGATAGAGTTGGGTAAAAGTGCCCATCTTTTTCCTGAAATCTCCTGCTATAATTAGCTCAATTAAGGTGAGGGAGATAGCGGAATGACGAATGTGGAATTTGAAAAGCTCGTTAAAGAGAAGGAGATCGAAGCGAAGCAAAATCCGAGTGCATACAGGAGGAAGGTAGCAGCGTTTTCATTAGTTGGATATGGGTACCTGCTCTTAGTGCTTGGAATCATCCTTAGCTTGTTTTCGATTGCGATCGTGAATTTTATTAGCGGCTCTTTTACGTTTGGCGGAATAAAAGTTGGCATCATCACATTGGTTGTAGGTATCATCATGTCCCGCGCGCTGTGGGTTCGATTCGATCATCCTGAAGGCGTCACGCTATCAGAGGAAGATGCGCCTGAACTATTTAAGACGATTAATGAGATTCAATACAAATACAAAACGAAACAGGTTCATGAAGTGCTGTTGACCAATCACTATAACGCAAGCGTTGTGCAGCATCCGCGTCTCGGTATTTTCGGCTGGTACAAGAATTATCTCGTCCTCGGACTACCGCTCATGCAAGCACTGTCACGCGAACATCTCGATGCCATCATCGCTCATGAGATGGGCCATCTGGCGAATAAGGATGGACAGTTCGGAACATGGTTGTATCGGGTCCGTGAAACGTGGATCACCCTTTTGGATAAGTTCGAAGAATCCGAAGTGTGGGGCGGCTTTTTGTTCAGATGGTTCTTTCGCTGGTTTGTCCCACGGTTCGATGCTTACTCTCATGCATTAGCGAAACAAGAAGAGCATGAAGCCGACTGCTTTTCGAGTCACTATACGGATCCACATGCCGTTGCTGAAGCGTTAGTGATCACAGAAATCAAAGCAGAGCGATACGATGAGTTCTGGGAGACGTTATATGACAAAGGCTTAGAAGAAAAAGAGTGTCCACGTCCGTTCGCTCGGGTGCAAGACGTGTTGGATCATCACGATCCGGTTCGGCAAGAGAGTGTGTTGATGAAGGCGATGAAGCGTGTGGCCTCGATCAATGATACGCATCCATCCCTTTCTGAGCGGCTCAACAAGTTAGAAGTCGAGGTGAGTCAGGTTCCGATCGTCACCTATCCGGCAGCTGAGCTTTATTTAGAAGATAAGGACCATTTTATTGAGTACTTTGATGATGTTTTCGTTCGAGTGGAGAAAGAAGATTGGAAAGAGCGTAAGTATGAGAAACAGCAGCTCAAGCTTGAGTTAGAAGAGTTAGGGTCTAACCCGACACTCTCAGTAGACGACGCGATCAAACGAGCGACGCTATTTGAAGATGTGTATGGAACGAAAAAGGCTGTACCGATCTATGAACAATTGTTGGAAAAGTTCCCTGAGACGAAGTCGAACGTATCGGTTTTGATGGGGTTAGGGAACGCTTACTGCGAAGATGAAAACGTGAAATGCTTAGAATGGTTAGAGGAAGCGATCAAACGAGACTATCGTGTCGGCTTTGATGCGCTTTCCCTCATGGCTAGGTACTATGAATCGAAAGGGCTTTATAGTGAGATCGAAGCACTTGATCAACGTGCAGCGGAATGGAGCGACCTCGTCGAGAAAGCGGACGAGGAACGGAGCGAAGTGAGACCTGATGATGCGTATCGTCTGCCAGTTGTGAAAAGTGAGGTCATCCGAATGCTCTCACAGTACCTTCGAATGTTTCCACAGGTAAAAGTCGCTCACTTACTTGAAAAAGTAGTCACGCACTTCCCTGATCAAAAAGTGTACGTGTTAACGATTGAGCTAGAAGAATCTTATCTCACGAATAGAAAACGAAGCGCGTTTATCGAACGGGTTTGTGAAGAGCTAGAAGCGGACGAAGAGATCCTCGTACAAGTAACGAACGGAAACAAACCGATGAAGCGGGCGGTCTCCGAACACCCTAAGAGTGTTATCTATGAAAAAGGGAAGAAATTCATTGAGCCTATGCCTTCAGTTGGGTAAGGTGAAAGAGCTTTGAAGCAGTGTGCTTCGAAGCTCTTTTTATTTTTTACTACTTTTAATAGTCTAAAAGTTTGGTAAACTACAATTATCAACTTTTTCCAGTGGAAAGACCGCAAGATTTGAAGAAGTAGAAAGAAGGTTAAGATGAGGTTTAGAGATTTTCATAAGAACATTAAGATTCGGATCATCGAATCGTTTATTAGTCGCTTTATCGGCAGTATGATCTTTCCGTTTATGTCGATCTATTTGGCCGTACACTTCGGTGCGAAGATTGCGGGAATGCTGCTACTCATCAACGTGTTCGTCGGAATTGGCATCACGTTCGTAGGGGGCTATTTCGGCGATCAATTCGGTCGGAAGAGGATCATGCTCATTGCGGAAACGCTCAGGTTCTTTGCGTTTACAACGATGATGGTTTGTAATTCACCATGGTTTGAGTCACCTACGATCACGTTTGCGATGATGACGGTAAACAGCATCAGCTGGGGACTAGCAGGTCCTGCTAACCAGGCGATGCTGATCGATGTGAGTACGCCGCCGCAACGAAAATTAATGTATTCCATCACGTACTGGGCAAACAACTTGTCCATCGCGATCGGCGGGATTATTGGAGCGTTCCTTTTCAAAGATTACTTGTTTCAGTTATTCATGGGACTGAGCGTTTCAGCGGCGATCGTCGTCATCATGATCGCATTTTTCATCGATGAAAGTTACGTCCCGACGGCTTCTAGCGTGAAGCCGCATCAGCATATCCTTCAGCTGTTCGCTACTTATAAAAGTGTACTGAGCGATAAGTTGTTCGTCCTCTTCACGATTGCAGGAGTTTTAATCCTCTCGCTAGAATTTCAACTTACGAACTATATCGGCATTCGACTCAGTGAAGAAATGGAGACGCAGCAGTTTCTTCTATGGGAAGTTGACGGTGTAAAAACGATGGGATTTCTTCGAAGTGAAAATACGATCCTCGTCGTCGTGTTGATGTTGTTCGTCACGCGTATTCCTCACAAACTTCAAGACAAATCCGTTCTCGTATTGAGCTGCTTGATGTTTACGGCGGGGTACGGTGCACTCGCTTATTCAAACAACCTCGTAATCTTGTTTGTGATGATGGCGATTTTGACAATTGGGGAAGTGTTTCGAGTGCCTGTGGAACAGTCGTATATGGCTTCCATCCCACCAGACGATGCGAGGAGCTCATACATGGCGTTCAACGGGTTGAAATTTAACCTATCGATGTTGATCGCTTCATTGACCGTGACAATCGGGGCAATCCTCCCATCCGTTGTGATGGCTTGGACCATACTTGGTATCGGATTACTAGGAACACTAATCTATCATCTCATTACCCCAGCTCTCGATAAGCGTAGGGAGATAGCCGAGATGAAGCAGGCTGTATAAAAAATTGGTAGAAAGGATGATTCAATATGATCACACCGATCTTTCGAATTTTTGATAGTGAAAAAGCGTATGCCTTCTATGTAGACTTTCTAGGTTTTCAAGTAGACTGGGAGCATCGATTTGCGGACAACATGCCTCTGTACGTGCAGGTGTCGATGGATGATGCTGCGATTCATTTATCCGAGCATTACGGAGACGCTTCGCCGGGTGGAGCCGTCCGGGTGAAAAAGAGTGATCTTGAAAGCTATCATGCGCTGCTCCATAGCAAGGACTATCCATTCTCTAACCCAAAGGTAGAGAAGAAACCGTGGGGCACAATCGAGATGACGATCGTCGATCCATTTTCGAACCGGATTATTTTCTATGAAGGTGTAGAAGAGTAATGGAAATTGCTCTAACGAAATTGAGCGAAACGGATGCAGAGGATTTGTTTCGCTTTGAAATGGAAAACAGAGCTTATTTTGAAGAGATGGTCCCGACTCGAGGAGAGGATTATTACAAGTTTGATGGTTTTCTAACAAGGCATGAATCGCTCCTATCGGAACAAAGTAGAGGGAATTCTGCTTTTTACTTAGTAAGAAATCAAGAGGGACACATTGTAGGGCGAATGAACATTTCGGTTGATGAAAAGATGCATGGCGATCTTGGATACCGAATTGGTCGTGATCACGCTGGCAAGGGAGTAGCAAAACAAGCGTTGAAAGCATTGATGGAAGAAGTGAAAGGGACGGGTGTAGAACAAATTCATGCGAAAACGACGTCAAACAACATTGCATCACAAAAAGTGTTAGAGAAGAATGGGTTCAGATGTGTTGGTTTCGACGATGAAAGCTTTAGCATGAACGGAGAAACGATGAATTTCGTTTATTATATGTGGAGTGAAAACAACTAAGCGAAGGTGAGAGGATGGGAAACATTCAATTACAAAAAGGTGATCTGAAAGTGAGGTATGGGTCTGAAGAGGTTACCCTGCTGCCAAAAGAGTATCAGTTATTCCGCTACTTATACGAACGTGAGAACCGTGTGTTTAGTAGAGACGAACTCCTTGATGCGGTGTGGGCGATGGAAGCACCAACAGACCGGACCGTCGATGATCACGTGTATCGGTTGAGAAAAAAACTTTCTCCGCTGTCCTCCGTTTTCACCATTGAAACGGTTAGGGGACAGGGATACCGGCTGAAGGTTCATAAAGAAATGCATAGCCCTTTGCTTAAGGATGAAGAAGTGTCTTCGAATGTGAAGACGCTTTTTCATAAGTACCATCTTTATGGACAGGGAGATGCGCTGAAGCTGCTTGAGGAAAATCAGGCGGTGTTCGGCTTCGAACTCGATCTTCAAAGCAAGCTGTATCTTCGGTTTATGAAGGGGGAGTTTCAGTCGTTCCAAACGCAGGAAGATCCATTCTGGGAAAAGTGTTATTACCTTCTACATATTTATTCTTACACGACGCGTGATAAAAAGAAGAGCCTCGAGTTCTTTACAAAAGCGTTGAAGGCAAAAGCTTTACCTGAGCATCACCGTTTAGAAATTCGACTCTTGAACCGTCTGTCACTCCTTCTTTTTACAGGACAACATGATGAAGCCGCAGAACTGCTCATCACATCGAAAAAAGAAGTGCATGAAAAGAAGCTAGAAGGGTTCATTCCGTTGATTGCGTTAACGGAAAGCTATCTCGCTCTTGTAAAAAAGCAAGAACGTTCAGTAATACAGAAGAAGATCCATGAGATGGAGGAGCTCCTTCTTCGGTATCCTTTTTCAAGAGAACGAGCGAGCTTTTCGATCTTAAGAGGGGTTCAGTGTCTTGCTTTTGGTGAGGAAGCAGAAAGTCATTTTCTTGAGGGTATTCAGCTTTTTAAAGAGGCGAAATATGTGCCTGGAATCTTTATCAGCTTGATGACGATTCGGTATTTTAGAGATGTTTTTAAAGTTGAAGCGTTAGAGCAATTCGAGAACATGTGGGAAGCGTATGCGGAAGAATACAAGCTTTCTGATCTTGAACCGAAAATCAGAAAGCTGTTGGATGACCATCTTTCGTCCCTCTGATATTCCTCTGATAATCACTCGTTATACTCCTAAGTGAACGTTACTTAGGAGGTTTTTATATGAAGAAATCGCTATGGAAAGACGGAAATTTTGTAAGGTTTTTTACTGCGAATATGCTTTCGAACTTTGGGAACTGGTTTGATTTTGTCGCAGTCCTTATTTTGTTTCGGTATACGTGGAAGGCGGATCCAATCGTGATTGCCCTCATTCCTGTGATGTACGCGATTCCTAGTATTCTGCTAGGACAGTTCGCTGGGGTGTTTGTCGACAGGAGAGACAAAGTGAAGGTGCTCATCTATTCAGATTGGATCCGGGCGATCTTGACGATTGCGCTGATTTTGACGACATCTCCACTCTTTGCATTGCCGGTCCTGTTACTCCGGAACACGGTAGGAGTCGTCAGCTTACCGGCGCAGCAAGGGTTGATGAGAAGGATCGTTGATGAAGAAGATATCATGAAGGCGGTCACGATCAACGGAAGTTTGTTTCAGCTCGTGAAGGTGGTCGGTCCGCTTCTAGGTGGAGCGGTTGCAGGAGTTTTATCTGCAAATGCGTCGATTGCTCTTAACGCTTTTTCCTTTGCGCTATCAGGGGTTATATTGATGAAGATCACGGTGAAAAAAGAGGAGGCTTTGATCGAAGAGGGATTTCGTTCGATGAAAGGTGCAGGGTTTTTCGAGTCATGGAAAGAAGGGTGGCACATCGTTTTTCAAAGTAGGATCCTCACGGCGAGTATCTCGTTTGGAGTTGTGAGCACGCTCGTGATTCAAATGATCGATGCTCAATTTGTGACGCTTTTTAGCGAGGTGTTTCCAGATGATGAAGAGATTACGGGCTTCGTCATTGCAGCGATCGGAGGCGGCTCCTTACTTGTCGTGCTCCTTCTGAATAAAATGGATGGAATCAAAAGGTATGGCTGGTATTTTGGTGTGGGGAGCCTCTTGATCGGTCTGATGACGTTCGGGATGGGCTTTCTCGGAGAGTATCAGGTGCTCGTCCTAGCGATTTCACTTGCGCTAGTTGGAGGAATCGGGAACGGCATCATCTTCACCGCAGTTCATTACCTTATTCAGAAGGAGCCACCGAAGGAAGCGATCGGAAGAGTTTCGGGTATTGTGGATTCAACGCTGAGTATTCTGTTTATCGCTGGGCCGTTACTTGGCGGCATGTTGATCGAGCAGGTTGGTGTGTTGGCTGCATTTAAAGTGATCGGGATAGGCTTGACGCTTATTGGGGTGATCGGGGTTCTTTTTCAAAATGTTATATGGAATACTCGTTCTAAGAGAGAATCAGAACGTGATGCAACGGTAGAACGCTCATTTCATACGTAATGGGAAAGCGAAAGGAGTCAATCATGGAACTATTTTTTGTACGACATGGTCAGGGTGAGCACACGCTAAACACACCGGCTAGTTTGGAGCTAAATGACCCATCGCTCACTAAGAATGGTATTGAACAGGCAAAGAAATTAAGGCAGAGCATTCCTTTGACGGATAACGATATGATCGTATGTAGTCCCGTTAGGAGAACGCTTGAAACTGCGTCGATTTGGAGCGAACGCATTTTATGCGAGAGGATTGCCAGTCCTCTTGTAGCCCCGCGGATGTTTCCTCAAAAATCCAGCTGGCACACCCTCCCATGTGATGTGATACTGGATCGCTCAGTAATTAAAGGAGAGTATCCTACATTCAGACTGGACGATCATGCTTCTGAAGTGGTTTGGAGTGATGGGATAAACAAGACATCACCCGAAACGTTCAAAGAGTTAGGGGAGGCATTTTTGGATTGGTGCAAGTCACGTAAGAAGGGGAGAATCTTCGTTGTGTCACATGACGGAACGATCACATCGTATCGGGAGTTGATTACTGGGCAGCGTTTGTCGCGAGGAGATTTTCCGAAAGACGCAGGATGGTTGAAGGAAGAATTGACGTAAGAATAGACATTAGGAGGAAGAAATGAATCTAGAGAATAGAGCAAAAGAAATGGCAGCTATTTATCATGAAAATAAGAACGTGGAAGCAGTAATCCTTGCTGGGTCGGTATCGAAGAATTTACATGATGAGCACTCAGATATTGAACTCCATATCCTATGGTCTTGCCCTCCGACAGATGATGATCGAAAAAATCCTATCGAACAGATCGGTGGCACTCTTTTATCGTTTCACCCTTATGAAGACGAGGAGTGGTCTGAGGCTTACTTGGATCCAGACGGGGTTAAGTTTGAGATCAGCAGCTTTTTAGATGAAACGATCGAACGGTTTCTTTCAGATGTCGTCGAGCGGTACGAAACGGACTATGATAAGCAGTGTATCGTTGCTTCCGTTCAATATGGAGTTGGGTTATATGGGGAAGTGAAAGTTAAGGGTTTGAAAACGAAAGCTGCTGCATATCCAGAAGCGCTCTCTGAAAGCATGATTTCAGAAAACCTATGGCTCAGTAATCGGTGGAACAATCGAAAAGCGCTGTTGAAACGAAAAGACTGGCTGATGCTGTATAATGTGATGTGTGGTGTGGAGAAGAATCTGTTAGGGGTGCTGTTCGGTCTTAATCAGATGTATGTTCACCACCCTGCATTTAAGTGGATGCACGTGTCGATCGAAGAGATGAAGATCAAGCCTGACGACCTCCATGAACGGTTGACCTACTGTTTGATCGGAGACCCAGAAAAGGGAATCGACGAGTTAGAGCGATTGGTTGAAGAGGTATTTGAGCTAGTAGAGTACCATCATCCTGGGCTTGAGATCAGTGAACAGAAGAAGCATGTTGGGTATGTGAAGTAAATTATTTAATAGATGTAAATACGAAAAAACCATCGGGTTACGATGGTTTTTTTGGTTGGAGTATTATTGTGCAGTATATCCGCCGTCAATAACTGCGGCTTGTCCAGTGATACTCTTTGCTTTATCACTACAGAGAAAGATCGAGTAATCTGCTACTTCTTGTACTTGAATGAGTCGTTTTTGTGGAACATTCGATAAGATCGCTTCGTCTAGTGCTTTGTCTTTTTCGATATTTCGCGTTTTTGCAATGTCTTCAAGCTGGTTTTGAACAAGAGGTGTGTCCACATACCCCGGGCAGATCGCGTTCACGTTAACGCCTGAGTCAGCACCTTCTAGAGCTGCAACCTTTGTTAGACCGATGACGCCATGCTTAGCACTGTTGTAGCCCGCTTTTCCAGCGAACCCGATGAGTCCATTGATGGAAGCCATGTTTAAGATGCGTCCGTACCCTTGTTCCTTCATAATCGGGAAAGCGTACTTGATTCCGTAGAAAGGACCTTTCAACATGATGTCGAGAATAAGGTCAAACTTCTCGCTTGGGAATTCTTCGACGGGTGCAACGTGTTGGATACCAGCGTTGTTAACAAGAATGTCGAGGCGTCCGAATTTCTCGACCGTCTTTTCGATCGCATTCTTCACGTCTTCTTCCTTCGCAACGTTCGCTATCACTCCATCCACGGTAAGACCTTCATCTGTTAATGCTTTGATCGACTCGTTTAACGTATCCTCGTTGATGTCGTTTAACATTACTTTCGCGCCAGCTTTTGCGAATTCCGTTGCAATTTCAAGTCCAATTCCCTGACCTGACCCTGTGATCAATGCTACTTTACCGTCTAACATTGTCATGAACCTCCTTTATTTCAGATATACTTTCTTATATTACCCAATCGCATTGATTTCACTAAAGTAGGCTGGAATTTTTTTGAGCATCATTCTACATTCTTCGAGCTTGTTCGAGGGGTGACAGGCACCATCAAAAGAAGGGGGAGCTACATCATGGGAAGTGAGGGGAAACGGTTTTCTTCTTTGATCGAGAACGGGAAGAAACCGAACTTTCTCATCTTGATGGTCGATGAGGAGCGGTATCCATCGGTATATGAGGATGAGGAGCTTCGAGAGTGGCAGAGAAAGAATCTAATCACGCAGGAACTTTTGAAGGAAAACGGATTTGAATTCAACAAGCATTATGTTGGCAGTACTGCATGTAGTCCGAGCCGAACGACGCTATATACTGGGCAGTATCCATCTCTTCACGGTGTTTCACAAACAAGTGGTGCAGCCAAAGGAGCTTTTGATCCTGATATGTTTTGGCTTGACCGGAATACGGTACCAACGATTGGCGATTACCTTAGAACGGCTGGATACCGAACGTTTTGGAAAGGGAAGTGGCATGCGTCGGACGAGGACATCCTCATACCTGGTACGAAGAATGCTTTGCCGAGCTATACGAATACAGGGCTGCCAGATCCAGAGAACGTGAATGAATACCTTAACGCAAACCGGTTGAATGACTTTGGCTTTAATGGCTGGGTAGGACCGGAACCTCATGGAACCGCTCCTCGGAATTCCGGTTCTTCTGCTGGAATCGGTATCAGTGGCCGTGACGTCATCTATGCTGAAGAAGCGGTACATCTTATTAGGTCGCTCGAGCGAAATTCAGCTTGCGAAACCTCTCCTTGGATGATCATGACATCCTTTATCAATCCACATGACATCGCGCTGTTCGGGGCGTTTACAAGAAACAATCCGATGTATAATTTTGAAGTCGATCCATCACTCCCTGATATCCCGCCAGCTCCTACTGCAAACGAATCGCTAGCTACGAAGCCGAGAGCGCAAGAAAGCTATCAACTCACCTATCCAAAAGCGATACAACCGCTCGCAGACACGCTATTTTATCGTCAGCTTTATTATTCTCTTCAGAAGCAAGTCGACAATGAAATGTTCAAGGTTTTCGATGCGCTTCGGAACTCCTCTTTTTATGACGATACGATCGTGTTGTTTTTCTCAGATCATGGGGATATGCTGGGGGCGCACGGTGGACTGTTTCAAAAATGGTACAACACGTATGAGGAATCGATTCATGTGCCCTTCATCATTCATAGTCCGAAGCTGTTCTCAGGACGAGCGAGTACAGAGATGTTGACGAGTCATGTGGATATTCTTCCAACTATGCTCGGGCTTGCAGGCATCGATGCAGGAGAAGCTCAGGAAAAGCTAAACAAAAGTCATAACGAAGTTCATCCTCTCGTTGGGCGTGATCTCACCCCATTGTTAGAAGGAAAAAAAGCCTTTTATCGAGCCGACGAACCGCTTTATTTTATGACGGATGATGATGTGACGAGAGGGTTGAACCAGGTTACGGTAACCGGCGAGCCGTACGAATCGGTCATTCAGCCGAACCACATCGAAGCGATCATCACGAAGCTTCCGACTGGAGCCAACCGAGCTAAAGAGCTATGGAAGTTTTCAAGGTACTATGACAACCCTCAGTTCTGGAGCAACCCTGGTGTATCGGATGTGGTCGTGCATGAGCAAAAATCAGTTCCTACCTCTGAGAACGTCGAAGTCTCGCTCTGTATCACGACAACAAAAGTAAATCCCCTGCCAGACGAGTTTGAGCTGTATAATTTGACGACAGATCCTCTTGAAGAAAAGAACTTAGCGGATCCTGCGTTTCAAACGCCTGAGTCGATCGAGGTTATGAACCTCTTGATGATTGCACTCAAGGAACAGTGTAAACAGAAGAGGCTGGAGCCGTCGAGTGGCACTGTGCCAGGTATGCCTTCGTGTGAACAGGGATAGAACGCTTCGAGTGAGGGCTCGATACGAATTTTTTTTATTCATGAGGAGATAGTAAGAGTGATTGAAATAATTACTATCGAGGTCGATGCCCTTATGACATCAAAACGGCACGTTGTATTCAATTTTGCGATGATCCTGATCCCGTGGTTCTCTTTACGATTTATCGGAAAGAGACATATCAAGCGGTTTTTCTTTGCGAGCTTTATCATTTTCCTATTTGAAGTGGTCAATCATCTCTACGGTCGAAAGCGGAAATGGTGGAAATTTTATGATAAGCCGAAGTCCTTCTTAAGAGACGAATTTCCATTCGACATTGGTCCATATATGCCCATATCGATGTGGATCTTAAAGCATTCTTACGGTAATTTTAAAAAGTTCGTGGGATTAAATGTTCTTGCGAATGCACTATTCGCTTTTCTGTTCCTTCCCTTTTTGAAAAAGATAAAGATCGCTCGGTTGCATAAGTTAACGTACTTTCAGTTCTTTCTCTATATCCACTATAAAGCGTACTTGCTGTACGGATTGCAGGTTTTGTATGAAAAGTTTCGCTTAAGAAAACGAGGAGGAGAGAAAACGCAGCTTGCAGAAGAAGGCTGAGAATGTTCTTCGTGAGAAGCATTTCGCTAGGTTTACGCATAGGCGTAGCGAAATGCTTCTTTTCTATTGGAAGAAGAAAACCATTTTATCAGGAGTATTGTCCTATCGCCCGATAGAAGAACGGGGACTTTTTGATTAACTATAAAAGGTTTTATTGACGAACTATTCTACAGTCGTTATTTTAAAGATAAGAAATGTTTCCTTAGGTCAACTTTTTGTCTTGAGGTAAAAAAGAGAGGAGTAGATAAACTTTGATAATGAGCTGGTTTCGAAATAACGTTGTTGCCGCCTCGTTACTAACAGTGATTCGCGTTTATGTCGGATATACGTTTTTGACGGCAGGGTGGGGAAAAATTTCAGGTGAGGAGAAATTTGATGCTTCAGGATTCCTACAAGGAGGAATCGAGAAATCGACAGGAGAGCATCCAGCTGTGCAAGGATGGTATGCGAACTTCCTTGAGAACGTTGCTTTGCCGAACGTATCGATCTTTAACGTATTGGTTCCCTGGGGAGAGTTGTTAGTAGGAATTGCATTAATCCTAGGGTTATTAACAACTTTTTCAGCGTTTATGGGATTAATCATGAACGTCAACTTTTTACTTGCAGGTGCGATTAGCACGAATCCAAACCTTATGATCATGGAGTTTTTACTATTAGTTGGAGGATGGAATGCAGGAAAGATTGGACTCGATTACTTTCTTCTTAAACTGAAAGAGAAACGCTTTGGAGGAGAAGAAAGAGGAGTTGCAGCGTAATAAAAAATGAGCAAGGAGACTGCTAGCTCCTTGCTCTTTCTAGTTTCTGGTTTTCTGGTGACAGTGATTTAACCCCCTAAATATGGACACGGGCAAATTCCGAAATTTCAACTCGCATTTTTATAGCTCTTATAGAATTCTGACGGTGAAGCGAATCCAAGTTTTTCTTGGATTCGCTTTGTGTTGTAATAACGAATATATGATAGGCTGTTTCTTCGAAACGTGACACCATCAATCTTGGGATAGAAGCACGGGAATTCCACCTTAAGTTGAGAGAAAAAGCTCTCTATAACGGCATTATCCCAACAGTTTGCTTTACGTGACATACTTGGTGTGAAGCCCATTGTTTTACTTAACTGATTGTAGCGTAGAGAGCGATAAACACTGCCTTGATCACTATGAAGAAGAACACCAGATAAGCTTTTGAGTTTTCGTTTCTTTTGTGCTTCTTTTAATGTTGCCTCAATTAGATCCTGGTTCGGACTATCACTTAATTGGAAAGCAATCACTTCGCGATTAAATAGGTCCATCATCGTTGAGATGTACCATTTCTTATTTTCAATGACCACTTCTGTCATATCCGTTACCCACTTTTGGTTTGGATGCAACGCTTCAAACTGGCGGTTTAATAGGTTCTCATAAACGTAGCCACCTGCCAATACCTTCACTTGTTTGGTCGCTTTCTTTTTACGGACTGTAGCCTTAAGATTTGCTTCACGCATTAAACGAGCTACTTTCTTGTGGTTTACGATTCTAGCCTTCTTTCCTGTTTTCATATGCTTGGCTATGCGCTTGGCCCCATACGTACCGCGCCGAATGGCATAAATCCGTCTAATACGAGTGAGAAGCGTTTTATCTGAATCGTTGGCGACTTTTTTCGGTCGCTTCAAAGAAGCATAGTAACCACTACGCGATACGTTTAGTACTTGGCAAAGCAATCGAACAGGATAATTGGCTGAATCCTTCCTCAAGTAGGAAATCGCTGCGTACTTATTGCTTACTCGTTCTCTTTGAGAAAGGCCTGGAACTTTTTTAGGATTTCATTCTCCAACTCTTTTTCTTTCAATTTCTTCTCTAGTTCTTTAATCCGTTTGGCGTCAGCTAAACTACCCTGACCTTCCACTTTAGATCGTATCGTTCTGGAGGAATCCTTGAGTCCTTCGTCTCCCCATTTTTTATAGCGATGGAGCCAGTTATAAATTGAATCTGGGTTGAAACCAATCTCTTCTGCCACAACTCTGACAGGTTTATTTTCTTTTAGAACTTCATCAACAGCTCTTTTTCTTAATTCGAATGTAGAATGTGGTTTTCTCGCCATCAATTCTTTCCCCCTTAAACTCACTTGTGTCGTATCTTTATGATACCTCATGTGTCCACAATAAGGGGGTCGACCACAGGCACCACTCATTATTTGTCGAATGTGGTCGTTCGGCCTGATTTATAAGTTATGCTTCTTTTTTTGAATCATTCCAAATATTAAGATCATAGGAATGAAAACAAGAGTCATCGTAAAGTCGAAAAGGGGCCAATATTGTGAGATAACTTCATTGTAATACACGATGTTAGGTGATACGACGACCGACATAGCGACTAAAAGCATTCCTAGTGGAAAGGTAAGAGGGCGATAATCAGTTAATTTAAAGAGCTGAGCAAGCCCTAACGAGGCTGAGTAAAAATAGAAGGATGTTTTGATGAAGATTGTAATTAACCATAGAATAGCAATGATGGCCTCGATCCGTTCTAAGAATTTACCGACAGTGATTTTTTTAGCTAAAGAATAACTAGGGTACTGCTGGTGGGCTACGAGTTCTCCGCCGAACACGAGTAACGATGTTAACATTAATAATACTAATAATGTACCACCGGAGAGCTGTCCTAATAACATCGCATTTCGAATGTTTTTTTTGTTTTTTACCTGAACATAGGGGAAAATCATGATGATCACAATAAGGGTTTCCATGAATGGAAATGCGGTAAATGTAAGCGTACCGGCAAGAATCGCCTTCATCCCCTCACCAAAGACCGGTTTAATATACTCAAATTGTATTTGTGGTTTAAGGAAAATAAAGAATAAGAAGGTTAAGGCTAAAAAGAATGGAACGAATACCTGTCCAGCTCTAACCCATGTTTCTAACCCTAGTCGTGTTCCATAAATAACAACAAGCATAAATAATACGGTCATAACCTCAATAGGAGTGTTGGGCAAGATTTGAGTAGTGAGGAAATCACCGAGCTCTCGTAGTAACAGAGCAACAGATAGAAGTGGATATAATAGAAAAAACAACGATAACACTTTACCGATGAAGGATCCAAATAGATCTTCACTGTATTCTACAAATGTTCGATCGGGTACAAGTTTATATACTTGATACACTAGAAGAACGAGGCACATCCCGATTGCTAATGAAAGTATTCCAGAAATCCACGCATCATTTTTTGCTTGAGTTGCAACGCTTGAAGGAAGAACTAGAATCGAATCACCGGTCGTTACCAGAAAGACTAATATGGAAAATTGAACAACTGATATTCTTCCTTTTTCAAGCATGCATGGTCACCTCTTATAAACAATCAACTAGAATATACGTTCATACAGCGGTTTATAGATATTTTTTATAACATCCATTGGATTCCAAATCTTCACTTCAAATATTTCAAGTATATTAGCACTCAGAGCTAAACTTAAAAGCAAAGCGAATATCATAAAATCCCTACGTTTGCCTTTCTTTAATATGGGATAATCGATAAACCAAATAATGACTGCAATGATTAACACTCCTAATACCTTCACCATAATCGATTACTCCAATTCGTTTACAATAGAATCCGTAGTTGTGCCGAGTTGACGGATTTTAAAGTCAGTTGTGACAGTCACTTCTAGATTCTCGAATTCGTCATCCCACCTTTCTTTCAGATGGCTCCACTTTTTCGGGTGTTGTTGATGAAAGACGTGTCCAAACCCGAAAATATCAGATTTAAAGTCATGCTGCGCTTTTTGTAGTGCAGCTTCACAGAAAGACTTTAGAAGGTCATTCCAATTCTTTTGGAATTCTTTCACGTTTTCTGGTTTTGATAAATCTAGTGCGCAAGCGATCTCATCTATATTACCTTCTCCTTTTATCGATACATTTATCACAGGGGTGTTCGCTTTGAATTGACTCGTGAGCTTTGTTTTCGTATTAAGAAGCCGCATTCCAACTTTCCCACCATCAGGACAAGGAACGACACCATTCGTTTTGACAACATTGTTCGTAATAAAGTTATAGCCTTTACTTTCTTCTTCAGATAGCCACCCAACTAAGCGATCTTTTTTAAAAGCAGCTAGATTTTCATAGGTTAATTTCGAGTTCTTTTCTAAGTTTTTTACATTTTCTTCAGAAGCTGCACGTTCTTTATCTCCATTTAACGTAATGCCTGTCAAAACGGGTTGTTTTCCTTTGTTTAATAGATCGATTTTCAAATCATCCAGCGTTACAGCTTTCGTTGGGGCATATAGTTCCTCAGATTTTTCTAATGACTCGTAGAGTTTGTTTGCTGGAACTCTCTCGAGCGAAGTGAAAACTTTAAGCATCGTATCAGCGGTATCGTCTTTTGCAACAATCATGAAAAAGTCTGTCCGAAATTCATGATACCTAGAGATAAAATCTAGCACGAACTTTAAGCGGTCTTTCGCCAATTCTTCTCCTATAACGATAACCCTGACATGTGACAAGTAGATGGTATTAGGAGAAGTGTTTAGTATTTTGCGCAATGCTTCACTTAAAGTTTCCCCAGTCTCTTCAAAAATGGTCACTGGTTTAATCGCACTATTGTTCCCAGATGTTGTTGAGATCACAGCTGGGTTTACGACTTGAGCGGTAACTTTGAATTCATCACCTTGTTTATCGAGTCCTAAAGCCACAGTGATAGCAAGGTCACCAAGTTCTCTTGAATCCCAGCACCCTGAAAGCAGTAAGATCATCAGAGGGAAAATAAGCACTTTTTTCATATTTCCACCATCTTTATACATGAGTTAATTTTTCTGACCAGGCTGTCTTTGTTGATCTTGTTCGTTAAGGAATTTAGGACGACTCTTCATCCAAGGCCAAGGTAACCGAAAAAGAGTATCTTGTTGGTCTCTCAGATGAAACGGGCCAACAGGAGCTAAATACGGAATCCCGAATGATTTAAGGCTGCATAAGTGAAGTGTTAGACCGAAAAGTCCCAAGATAATGCCATAAAGACCAAATGTAGCTGCTAGTATCATCATCCCAAACCGTAGAATGCGAATCGACAGTGACATGTTGAATGCTGGGGTTACAAAACTCGAAATTGCAGTTAACGAAATGATGATCACCATAGCTGGAGACACGAGTCCAGCTGTATAAGCAGCTTCACCTAGCACGATCGCACCAACGATGGAGATGGCAGAACCGATTGTTTTCGGCATGCGAACACTTGCTTCTCTAAGAATTTCAAAGATAACGGCCATGATGATCGCTTCAATAAAAGCAGGAAAGGGTATTCCCTCAAGCTGAGCTGCAAGACTAATCAATAATGAGGTTTGAAGCATCTCTTGATGAAACGTTGTGATGGCAATATATAATGATGGAGCGAGTAAGGATATAAAGAAAGAAAGAAGCCGAATGATACGGATGAAACCAAAATCTGACCGTAGATAATAGTCTTCTGAAGCCTGAAAAAATTGAATGAACACGGTCGGTACGATCAATACGAACGGAGTGCCGTCTGTAATGATTGCGACACGTCCTTCTAATAAAGCAGCTGCTACTGTATCAGGACGTTCTGAATTATAAACCGTAGGGAATGGGGAATAAGTGGAGTCTTGTATAAATTCTTCAATATAACCACTCTCTAATATACCGTCGATCGAAATCTGATCTAACCTCTCTCGAACTTCTTGTACGATCTTGTCATCTACAAGACCATTGATATACGCAATCGAAACATCCGTTTTCGTTCTCTTACCTAGTTGCATATTTTCAATCCATAAGTTTTCGTCACGAATTTTTCTACGAATAAGAGCTAAGTTTGTAATGATTGTTTCAGTAAAGGCTTCCTGAGGTCCTCTAACCACTGCCTGCGAAGTAGGTTCACCAACATTTCTCGCTTGCCATTTCCTGATGTTGATTGAAAGAGCAACGGTTTCTCCCTCGACAAAAATAATGGCATCACCTGAAAGCAGCCCTGTGAAGATCGAGTTAAAATCTGTTAGTTCTTCAACTTGAGAAACGGTCAGTAGTGACTTTTTTATCTCGTCTATTTGAGTAAGTGTTGGCTTCCGTTCATCTAACATCAGCGATTCTAATAATTCTTGGATAATAATGCGATCGGTTAATCCTTTTGTATAAAGTATCGCAGCGTTCACGTTACCTTGTATTTTAAATTCTCTCGTTACCATATCCATGCTATGTCCAAGTTTATTGTTGATAAGATCAATATTAGTATGAAGTACATCGTTAACTTGCGTACCCTGAGCATGAACTGTTTGCGAAGTTTTTAAGTTTCTGATCCGTTTTCTATTTTTTGCTCTACGCATCGTCACACTCCTCCTATTAGGGTTCTTTGTTATGTAGCATTTTCTATAACGACCATCACTATGCAACACCACTGGGAATAGTAGGAGAATATGAAAAATGACCCGCAGATGTATCTGCGGGTCATGCTTATTTTTGTGTAGATGGAATGGTGTTATTTATTGATCCCTTGTTCCTTCGCCATCTTTCGAGCGACTCTCGGTGCGAGCCAAACCATCGGAAGGAGAAGGAGTGAAACCGGAACAGCTGTTACAACGATAAAGTTCTGAAGCTGCGTGATGCCACTGTCACCCGTGATCAATAGGATGACGGCAATAGCGCCGAGAAGCACTGCCCAGAATATACGTAACCAACTCTTCGGATTTCCTTCACCTGTAACGGCCATCGCGATCGTGTAGGACATCGAGTCCGTCGTCGTCACTACGAATAGGATCGTGAGGATCAAGAACAGTGGTGAAACGATCGCTGCGAGCGGGAACTGCTCCGTGATCGCAAACATTGCGGCTGGATTACCAGCTGCGTTCAACGCTTCAGAGATCGAGCCAGGGTTTGTCAGTTCAAAGTGAATGCCTGACCCACCAAGAACGGTGAACCAGAACGTTGAGATAACAGGTGCAAATATCGATACTGCGACGATGATGTCTCGGATCGTACGACCGCGAGAAATACGAGAAACAAGTATCGCCATCATTGGACCGTATCCGATGAACCAGCCCCAGAAAAACACTGTCCAGAACGAGAGCCAACCCGTGTCGCCACGGAACGTTGACATCGTAATAAACTGATCAACATAGTAACCGAATCCTGAGATGAAGTGGTCGATAATAAAGCCACCTGGTCCGAAGATCACGATGAAGACCATCAATACAATCGCGAGCTGTACGTTGAAGCTACTTAGGATCTGAATTCCTTTGTATAACCCGGTTACCGCAGAAATCGTAGCGATCACAACAACTGCTAAAATGATCGAAAACTGTGTGCTGAACTGATTCGGAATGCCGAAGATCTCCTGCAGGCCATAGCTTGCTTGAAGACCTAAGAATCCGATCGGTCCGATCGTTCCAGCTGCAACAGCGATAACTGAAAACGCGTCGATCACCGTTCCGATCCAGCTGTGTCGAAGTCGTTCGCCGAAGATCGGATAAAGAAGCGTACGAGGCTTCATCGGCATGCCTTTATGATAGTGACCGTACATCATCACGACAGCACTGATCGTACCTAGGATTGCCCATGCGAGAAAACCCCAGTGCATAAAGCTTTGTGCGAGTGCTGGGTCGATGGCAGCGTTCGTGCCTGCTTCGATCCCAGATTGAGAAGGTGGAACGGTTAAGAAGTGGTACATCGGCTCAGCCGCTGCCCAGAATACACCGCCACCTGCGAGAAGTGTCGCCATGATGATGGAGAGCCACTTGTATAAACTAAGTTCGGGTTTGTCTAAATTACCCATTTTGATTTTACCGTATCGCGAGAAAGCGAGTCCGATTCCAACGAAGAACGTCGCTAACATAAGGACTTGCCAGAAAGCCCCAAAGTAGGTTGCTGACCATGAGAAACTATTGCTAACGATTGCTTCTACAAGACTGATATCGAATAGTGCGAGAACAACGAAGAGAACGAGAATTCCTCCGCTTATACCAAATACCGGCCAGTCGATCCGGCCTGATTCTTTATTTTTCATATCGTACTCCTTTAAATTTTCTAGAAATGCTTTAGGCACAAAGATTTACTCTACCACCTGAATATTGAGGATGCAAGAATTTTGTCGTATTGTGATGTATTTTGTCCAGCTTTCTTCCAAATCATGAGTGAATTGGTAGAGAAATACGGTTTCGCTGATATATGTTGGAATTCGCTGATAAAAGAGTGATTTTCGCTGATATATAGGTTGAAATCGCTGATAAAAATGATATTTCGCCGATAAAATGAAATTTTCGCTGATATGAGGAGAGGAGATGATCCGCAGTCTGGATTTTTCCTTAAAAAAGAAACTTTTGGTAGGGGATATACGTAGTAACTAGTAGAAGATGGATAAGATATAGAGGTGAATCACGATGAAAGGGAAATTCTTTTTACTGTATGTGTCGGTTACGATCATTACTATTTTTGGCGGAGGATTTGCGATCAGGTATTTTAGGGATGGCGACTTGTATGTTGATCATCTTATAGCTGCGATAGTCGGGGTGATCGGTGTACTGGTGTTTTTCATCTTGAAGGTGAAAGAAAAGTCTAATGCGACGGAGGAAATGTGAAAGAGGGGGCTCGCTGCCCCCTCTTTACGTGTGTATATGGTCTTTTTTTCTCCATTTACCGTTCTTCAACTCATAGCCCAGGTCTCGAAAACGGATGTATTATTTTAAGAATTAAATGACTAGCAAAAAAAGAAGGAGAGGAGTATGTCTCCTTGTTCAAACCTAATGAAAAGAACCAGATTGTGTAGATAGAATCACAAAAAAAGAAGGCTCTAATTTGAGCCTTACGCATCTGTTTCTACTCCTTCTTTGTCCCATTTTCCGTTATTCAGGTGATAGCCGAGTTTCTTCATTTTGCGGAAGTGAAGCACTGTTGGTATCCCGAGTAATATGGTGGCCCGAATCAACCCTAAAATAGCGCCAAGTACGACACTCGATCCGACCGTGAATGTATCCCATAGTACGATAAAGATAAAAAGAGGGATAACGAAAAACCAAAAAAGGATTGTTATGTTCAACTTCCGGTCTAGAGGTGCAAGGTAATGTTCATTCGTGACGTCAAAGTATCGTCTGCCGATCAAACCGATGATGACGATCATAATGAGAAACGTGGGAAAGCCAACTGAAAGTCCAAAAAAATAAAAGGCAGTCGTAACGCTGCCTATTAATAATAAAACAAGCCCGATTAATAGAAGTAGCTGTTGCCCAAAAGATAAGCCGCTTTTGTTTGACATCTACTAGCCTCCAGATTTCATCGTTTTTTAGGTGTACGTCTGTTCATATTTAGCAGCATGTATCCAACTGCGATGGCGATTGAAATCGAAACGAATGGTGACATCGCTACGTTCCCATGTTGAAGGGAATCCACGTAAACGATGATGGCTGCAGGAAATAAGAAGAGAAATAAAACAAGGTTCAGCACAATTTCTTTCATGATCGTAACTCCTCTCTACCCTCTAAAGTGATAAAAACAGCCGATAAACTGGTCACCAAAAAGAACAAAAGGTTCTCTATCTTGTTACTATCTTCTTACCTTTTATTTATGAAAGATAAACCAAAAAATGTAAGGTGATTTGAAGAGTTAACGCATTTATGGAACTTTTCTACTTATCATTCGTCATTACATTTATGAAGTGATTGTTAGCCAGCTAAGCAGAAAGGAGCTTTTAAGTGATACGGAATTTTATGATAGAAGACCTAGATGAAGTAAATAGAGTGATCGGAACGAATAAAGGAAGTTTTGAAATGGGCACCGCAAAAGAAATATGCTCACAATCCGATGCGTTTCTCGTATTCGAACAGGACGGAATAAAAGGGATCGCTTACGCAACGCTCTCTCGAAACGATGCTGATGAAACAGAAGCTCAGGTCAACGTTTTCGTTGATCCAGCATATAGGAATCAGGGAATCGGTTCGGCGTTATATCGAGCATTGGAAGGTTACTTGATCGACCTGAAACCTGATGTGATCAGTGCTTACACAAGGGTAGATATCCATAATCCAGAACGTTTTTGTAAAAAGGTAGGTTTTCATAAATGGTGGGGATCTCCTGAACTCGTTTATGATGGAGAACGTGTTCCAGGCGGAGGTACGGAATTTGAGCGATATGATGACGTCTATTTCGATCAGTTCGCTAAAATGGTGCAAGATGCTTACTATGACATACATAAGCAAAATGACTTAAAACCTTATCTCGCTACAGAAGAGAGTGTTCGAAGGTATCAATTGCGAGAAAAAGAGAATGTATTTTTACTAGTAGATAAAAATGAAATGCGAGCATCTGTCACGATTGGAGAT
The DNA here is from genome assembly GCF_056159065.1 of Anaerobacillus sp. ABA4_114. NCBI lineage: Bacteria > Bacillati > Bacillota > Bacilli > Caryophanales > Bacillaceae > Anaerobacillus > Anaerobacillus sp. ABA4_114. The sequence goes on along the minus strand of NZ_JBSWUM010000001.1, from coordinate 3,156,127 downwards.
GGAACAATTGAGAATTTGATGGTAGCGCCTCATCATCAAGGGAAGGGACTCGGGAAACAAGCGCTCCAATTTGGTATGAACACATTGCTCGATAGAGGGTATGAGAAGATCGGCATCTGCTACATGGAAGGCAACACATCTGCAGAGAAACTATATGACTCGCTCGGGTATAAACATGTGCAAACCACGCACGTGTATCGGAAGTTTTTATAGAGAAGAAGGTGTTTACATATGGAACAAGAACAACTGAACATTTTTGACGAAAAATATAACCATATCGGTGTGGCCTCACGAAAAGAAGTACATGAAAAAGGCTATTGGCATGAGGCGTTTCATTGCTGGATTGTGAGTATAGAAGATGGGCGGCCGTTCGTTTACTTACAGCTTCGTAGTCGAGAGAAGAAGGACTACCCTTATTTGCTAGATATCACGGCTGCGGGTCACCTTTTATCGAATGAAACGGTGAAAGATGGCGTGAGAGAGGTGAAGGAAGAGATCGGGATCGATGTGGCGTTTCAGTCGCTGTTACCGCTTGGTGTCCTGAATTATTCCGTTCATCGGGGCGATTTCATAGATAAGGAGATTGCTCACGTGTTTCTCCACCTCGCGTCGCTTAGGTTCGAAGACTTTACGCTTCAAAAGGAAGAAGTGGCCGGGATGGTGAAAGTGGAACTCGATGAGTTTGCGGCGCTTTGGGAGGACACTGCTGAGACGATTTTAGTGGAAGGATTTGAAATCGATCAAGAGGGACGTAAACGGTTGATCAATGAAAGAGTTGGGAAAGAAAAGTTCGTGCCACACGAGGTTTCTTTTTATCAAGCGGTGATCCAGCGGATAAAGAATGAATGGTAGAGCTGAGGTGAAGTGATGAACAACGAGTTACAAACACTCGAAACGAAACGGTTGATGCTGAGAGAAGTGAGAACGGAGGATGCTGAAGCTATGTTGGGTTATTTATCTGACCCAGATGTTGTGAAGCACATGGGGCTAGAGCCGTTTCGGACGATCGACGATGCGTTAGATGAGATTAACTGGTACAAATCCATACATAAAGAAGGTTCAGGAATGCGATGGGGACTGGTACTGAAGGAATCGGATGAAATGATTGGCAGCTGTGGTTTTTTAAATCGTAGACCGAGACACAGGCGGGCGGAGATAGGATTTGAGCTAAATAAGAGTTACTGGGGAAAAGGGTTAGCGAGTGAAGCGCTGCATGCCGTTATGGCGTTCGGCTTTCGAGAGCTCGAATTGGAACGGATCGAAGCGTTGATAGAACTTGAGAATCGTTCATCTCAAAAGTTAGTTGAGAAGCAAGGCTTTATGCGAGAAGGGTTATTGAGACACTATGAATATACGTGTGGAAAATTTGATGATCTCTATATGTATTCAATGTTGCGCGGGGAGTATGAGAATGGGGAAGATGATATTTAGCGACCGATGGCCATGACGTTTTAAATAAGTATGCGACTCTCGTAATGAGCAATTTTTACTGTTTCGTTTTGAAATAATTGGGAATTAGACAGTGAGAACTCATTTATAGGAGGGTGCACGTGAAAATAATAAAAGCGTTCGCGGAAGGAAAAAAGTTTTTTCGATCTGTTATTATGGCAGGTATCGTCTGTTTTTTTCTAGTTGCTTTGATCGTAGCGTTTGTTCAGTTCCTTTTTAAATGAACTGGTGAAGCCGTATTCGGGAGTCGAATACGGCTTTCTTATGTTTTTTACTAATAGGAGAATATAGTGATAAAACCCATTGACCCTCACGTTACGTTATACCCTATAGTGATGAGTAAGGAGGTGCTGGTCGAAATGAAAGTGAAAGAGGTAGCGGACATTGTAGGAATCAGTGTTCGTACGCTTCATCATTATGATGAAATAGGGTTGTTAACGCCAGAGACGACTGAAGCAGGCTACCGGATTTATTCTGAACATGATTTAGAGACGCTGCAGCAGATTTTGTTTTTTAAGGAACTTGGGTTTTCTTTGAAGGAAGTTCAGCGAATTCTTGAAGACCCAGCCTTTGATCGGAAGGAGGCGCTGGAGTTACAGCGGAGGATGCTTGTTGAAAAGCGCAGTCATGTGGATCGGATGATTACGACAATCGATAAAACGATAAAACAAATGATGGGAGAGGTCGAAATGACAAATGAGGAAAAGTTTGAGGGGATGAACTTTGATCATAACCCGTATGAAGAGGAGGCGCGCAGGCGCTGGGGTGATAAGAAGATCGATGAATCGAATAAGAAGATACGAGGATTGTCTAAGGAAGAGCAGCAGAATCTATCGGAGGGCTGGGATCGGATTTATACGAGACTTGCTAAGCTGCGTCACGGTGCACCTGATTCGGCTGAGGCGCAGGAAGCGATTCATGAATGGTATGAGTTCTTGAAGAATTTTGGAGATTATTCTTATGAAGCGTTCCGCGGCCTAGGGCAGATGTACGTGGATGATGAGCGGTTCACGAAGAATATCGATAAATACGGTGAAGGGTTAGCGGTGTTTATGCGCGATGCGATGGACGTTTATGCGGATCGAAAAGCCTGAATGAGAGGGGTGCTTGTCGTGGTGACAGGCACCCCTCACAATTCGTCGAAAAATGTATTGCATTCCCCGGGATTACTTGTATAATAAAAATATACAAATTTCTGAAAATTTAAAAAGAATTAACAAAAAGGGGCGAATGTGTAAATGGAAGGGTTTTTGAATGGGATTATCGATGCATCGAATGGCATTCTTTGGGGTTACGTACTCATTGCAGGGTTACTCGGTATAGGCATTTACTTTACAGTGGCTTCTCGTTTTGTGCAATTTCGTTTCTTCGGAGAAATGATCCGGGTGATGTCTGAGAAACCGGAATACAAAGATGGATCGAAAAATATCTCACCATTTAAATCTTTCTGTGTTGGAGCAGCGACTCGTATCGGTACTGGTAACTTAGCGGGTGTAGCAGTAGCAATCACGCTTGGTGGACCAGGTGCAATCTTCTGGATGTGGATCGTCGCTTTACTCGGAGGAGCAACAGCGTTTATTGAAAGTACATTAGCTCAGGTTTATAAGATCAAAGATTCAAAAGCGTTCCGAGGAGGACCAGCGTATTACATAGAAAAAGGGTTGAAGAAAAGATGGTTAGGAATCATATTCGCAGTCTTAATCGCGATTACGTTCGGACTCATTTTTAACTCCGTTCAAAGTAATACGATCGCATTAGCGTTTGAGAATGCGTTCGGCATGAACCGTATTATGGTAGGAGTTGTGATTACGGTTGTGACAGGTCTCGTTATCTTCGGCGGGGTACACCGTATCGCGAACTTATCGAGTATCATCGTTCCAGTAATGGCAGTTCTTTATCTTACGATTGCGATCATTGTGATGCTGATCAACATTACTGAACTTCCTGCCGTCATCGGATTAATCGTACAAAGTGCATTTGGATTTGAGCAAGCTGTCGGTGGTGCGATCGGTGCAGCGATCATGAACGGTGTAAAACGTGGCTTGTTCTCGAACGAAGCTGGTATGGGTAGTGCGCCAAACGCTGCAGCTACTGCAACAACGTCACACCCAGCGAAGCAAGGTCTTATCCAGTCTCTAGGTGTATTCGTCGATACGATTCTTGTGTGTTCCGCAACAGCTTTCATCATCTTACTTGCTCCTCAGTTCCGTACAGGAGAAGTATCTGGAATCGAGTTGCTGCAAAACTCACTAAGCTCTCATATCGGTGGATGGGCAGCAATCTTCATCTCAGTCGCAATCTTCCTTTTTGCATTCAGCTCGATCATCGGTTCTTACTACTACGGCGAAACGAACATCGAGTTTATTAAAGAAAGTAAGTCAGCGATTCTTGGCTACCGTATCCTTACGATGGCATTCGTGATGATCGGATCGATTTCAAGTCTATCCCTTGTATGGAAGATGGCGGACTTGTTCATGGCACTGATGACGATCATCAACTTGATCGCAATCGGCATGCTAGCAAAAGTAGCGATGAAGGTACTGAAAGATTACGAGTTACAGCGTAAAGCAGGAAGAAATCCAGTGTTCAATCCTACAGCACTCGGTATTAAGGATACAGAAGCATGGGAGACGAAGCAGGAAGAAAAGAAGGTTGGTTAAATCGATAGTTTAGCGAAAGAGCCTGTTGTATCAGGCTCTTTTTTTGTTTCGACAGAAACCGGGTGGTACCAGGCACTAGAATAGAAAGGGTACTAGAAACGCGAAACCTCCAGCTGTCGACAGTCGTACTAGTAAGTGAGGTGATACCATGCTGAACGTAGCGATTGAGAGTGCAGGATATCAGGATAATCGGAAGGCGGTTCGAAACATTGCATTTGACGTAGGTGCAGGGGAGCTCGTCGGTCTTCTTGGTGGTAACGGAGCAGGGAAAAGTACAACGATAAAGGCATTACTTGGTCTATTGAAAGGGTGGAAAGGTATTGTTCAGATAAAAGACGGTGCTCGCTATGCATACATACCAGAACAACCCGTTCTATATGATTACTTAACATTTTATGAGCATCTTGAACTTGCCGCTGCTTCCTCTCTAGGAGGGGAAGAGTGGGAAAGAAGGGCGAAAGAGCTGATCGCATATTTCCGTATGGAGAAGGTGGTGGATGACTATCCGTCGAGTTTTTCAAAAGGGATGAAGCAAAAAGTCATGTTGATCACAGCGTTTATGTTAAAGGCAGATCTCTATATTATCGATGAGCCTTTTCTTGGACTTGATCCTCGTGCGACGAAAGATTTTCTTACGCTTATCGAGATGGAAAGAGAGAGGGGCGCAGGTGTTTTAATGTGTACCCACGTCTTGGATACGGCTGAGCGAATCTGCGATCGGTTCATCCTTTTGAATGATGGAACGCTGTTGGCGCAAGGATCGCTGCATGATTTTCAGTTGAAGTCTGGAGAATCAACGGGCTCGTTGCTTGACTGCGTAGATACCTTGCTGGAGCAAGAGCGATGAAAGCTCTTCCGCTGTTAAGGAAACGGATCAAAAGCGATTTTGACTATAAATATCGAGATCTTCGTACTGCGATTGACTGGACGGTCCTTCTGTATATCCTCATCCCAGCAATCGTGATCTTCATTGCGATGTATCGATCATGGTGGATCGAAGCACCCGAGTGGACAGCGAGTGTGCCTGAGGAAGTCGCATTGATCGGCTTATTTTTCTTTGCAACGACACTTTCCTTCAGAACATATGTAGAAGAGGCAGACCAAGTGTTCATTATGGGCAATACTGAGCTGATGGTCACTTACCAAAAGTGGTATACGCTGTTTTCACTAGTAAGGACTGTCGGATGGGGGATCATTGGGTTAGGAGTTCTCCTCCCATTATTAATCGTAGGATGGGGATGGTCAGTCTCTGAGGTTGCGAGTCTTGCTTTCTATATTCTTTTGATGAGTGTCATCGTGACGTTAGGAAAGCATCTTCTTCAAGTCACCATCTCAATCGTTTGGGTTAAGTGGGTGATGATTGGATTACTAACCATCCTTGGCGTTGGAACGGTTCTCATCTTACATACCGTAATCCATCGTGAAGGTATTCTAGTATTCGTATGTGCTGTTCTCGCCGTTATCCTCTCTCTCCTCATTCGTATGCGCCTTACATTGAAGGGAACGTTTTTTCAAGATGTCATTCTTGAGAGAGGCTATAAACAGCACTTTACAAAGCTATTCCTAGGACCGAGCGGAAGTGTTTCTAAGCCGCTTATCGAGAGAAGAAGACCGTTACTTGTTAAGGGGAAATGGATTAAAAAAGATGATCCGGTCTCACGTATTCTCGATCTCTACTTGAAGTGGCTAGTTCGATCGTTTGATAAACTTCAGTTCTACCTGCAGGTTGTAGGGTGGAGCAACGTAGCGATCTATCTGTTGCCACTCGTGGTCAAATTCATCGTACTTGGTTTTGCTCTGTACGCGCTTACGAGTTTATCTCGTTCAGATTGGAAAGAGTTCAGTGAACATCAATACGGAAAATTGTTTCGATGGAATGAAAATGTTCGAAGGGATGCGGAGGGGAAAGTAGTGAAGCTTATCAGTATGCCAGCCTTCTTCTTACTCTGTATCGGAACGGTTGGTGTGGTATGGATGCAGGTCATGTGAGTAAGGAAGTAAGCAAAGGGTTCCGAGTCAGCGCTGACTCGGAACCCTTGTTTCGACAGAAACCGGGTGGTACCAGGCACCGTATTTCAACAGCTGTTATTCACTTCATACGCTGCTCTTACCCCGGATTGGATGGCGCCCTCCATCCAGCCGTGGAAAGAGGAGGTGTGTTCGCCAGCAAAGTAAAGCTTTCCTTCTGGCTGTCTGATGATTTGCCCTAAATTTGCTTCCTGTCCAGGGACAAAGAGTGTAAAGCAACCGGCGGAGTATGGGTTCTCGCTCCAATTGAACGTAACCGAATTCTTATATTCTGTGTAGACTTTGCTTCCGTAAATTTTCGCTAAGTCTTTCAGTACCATCTGAATCCGTTCTTCTTCGGATAAACTGCCCCAAAGGACAGCGTCATTTCCCCAGCTATAGCTCGCCAACAACACACCAGAACCAGGCGAACCGATGGCATGGCTTGGGACATAGGTGAAACGGGTTGGCAAATCACTGAGCGCATTCCCAACTCCGTCATCCTCCCAGAACCTCCTCCCGAATTCGATTCCGATCTTTACAGCTGGTACGTTGACCAGTTCTCGGATTGCCTGCCATTTTTTGAACGAAATCGAATCGTATGGATATACATCGATGAATTGAATTAGAGGAAACGGCAACGTAATGATGGCCGCATCACCTATATAGCTGAACCGTTGCCCAGTTAGTGGGTTTTCCGCTTGAACGCGTACCCCCTTATCGTTCTGGACAATCTTCTCAACTTTACGATTGAAGTAAATATCTGATCGCAGTTCATTGAAGAAGGAGTAAGGCAAACGATCATTCCCACCTTTTATCTCATAAAACTTTATGTCATTACTGAAGATCGGATAGATGATGTCAGTTAAAATGTCAGTAAAAGCAAAATTAGGGAATCCTTCGATGCCAAGCATTACAGCAATGCTTCTTATCGCATTGAGAGAAAGAGGGCGTCCGAAGGGGTTGCTCCTTAAAAACCTTCCCATTGAGTAGGACCCATACTCCTTGATCAAGTTCTCCTTTTCTTCGTCAGAGCTGTTTTGATAAAGGTCGATAAAAGGCTGTGTGGCCTCTAGAAAAAGCTCTGTTGCCGTTTTTCCTTTTTCATCTTCATTCACTGGGAATTTTAAAATATCTGGGTTTTCCTCGTATTCTTTCCGAGTCGTAAGAACATTGTTCACATAGATCAAATCATTTAGAGAAGCGTTCTTAAACGGATTAACAGGTAGCTGGAAACGCTTGATGTATTCAAACACGAGGGCATGATTATCAGGGATTCTCATCGCCCCAGCATCCATGTATTTGTTCTCTGAAAAAGGCTCTCGAATCGTGTACACTCTTCCACCAATTCTGTTGTTTGCTTCAAGAATCGTGACGCGATGACCAGCCCTTTTTAATAATGAAGCCGAGACTAATCCTGACAAACCCGCCCCGATAATGATGATGTGTCGAGTAGGACAGGAATTCGGCAAACCGTTTCGAATAATGGATAGTAAATCATCAGGGTACTTTAATGAAGAAAACGATTCTGTCACCACACCCACCTACCTTCCCACCTATACATATGAATAAAGTAATGCGGTTATGAGATATTGGCTTTGTAAGAACCATATAAGTTGGTTGGCATAGGGCTATAGGGTACGATGAGGAGAGATTGATTCGAATGTGTATTCTAGAATAAGGTAGAAAAAGTTTTTTCCTTACCCATATCTTTTAGTAAGGTTCATCCGTTATAGAAGTGAGAGGATAAAGGAGTGATGATGGTGGAAAAAACATTCCCTTCGATGAAGAACGGTAAGGAAAAGCAGCTAGAGGCCATGCTGCCGAAGCTGTATGCGTACTGCACCTTTCTCACAAAAGACAAATGGCTTGGAGAGGACCTCGCTCACGATGCGGTAGTGAAGGCTTTTAAGACGTATGGAAGCGAGATTACACCAGCCCTTTTGAAGAAAATTGCCTACCATGGTTGGATCGATCACATGAGAAAGGCAGAAAAGGAAACCCTTGTTTCAGGCGAAGGTTTTGAGGGGCAGGCCGCTGAAAAAAGCGATGTTGATCCTGAAATACTTGAGAAACTGTTAACGTTAACCGCGAAACAGCTTGTGACGTTCGTTTTAAAAGAAGCGTTTCAGTATAAAATTTCTGAGATCGCGGAGCTGTTAGAGATGTCAGAAACAGGTGTGAAGGCATTGTTGAACCGGGCTCGATCGAAGGTTCAAAAGGTGGCGGACGCTGATGAACAAAACGCTTATGACGAGGTGCTGTACCGGTCATTAGTGAAAGCGATCGCGATTCAAGACCCTGCCATATTCATCAACCTGATCCCAACCCTCATTCCGAGGGCCTCACGCCCGTCGTCACCTTCCATGATCCTCTCATTAGCAGCATAGCGAAGGAGGCAATAACGTGAATGCGATACCTTATGTAGTGGAACAGACGAATCGAGGTGAGCGGTCGTACGACATCTATTCACGTTTGTTAAAGGACCGAATCATCATGGTGAGTGAAGAGATCAACGATCATATGGCGAATAGCATCGTTGCTCAACTCTTGTTTTTAGCTGCAGAAGATCCTGAGAAAGATATTTCGCTCTACATCAATAGTCCAGGCGGCTCGACATCAGCGGGCTTCTCGATCTTAGATACGATGCAATACATCAAACCAGACGTCCAAACGATCTGTACGGGTTTGGCAGCTTCATTCGGAGCGATGCTACTCTTGTCAGGGACAAAAGGGAAGCGGTTTGCTCTTCCGAATAGTGAGGTCATGATTCATCAGCCACTCGGAGGTGCGAGGGGGCAAGCGACGGACCTTGAGATCTCCGCAAAACGTATTATCAAGCTTCGAAAGCACATCAATGAAATCATCGCCGATCGAACAGGTCAGCCGATTAAGAAGGTTTCAGAAGACACGGACCGTGATTACTTCATGAGTGCACAAGAAGCGAAAGAGTATGGTATCGTCGATGACATTTTGAAAAGGAAGTAACAGGAAGACAACAGCGCGCTGTTGTCTTTTTCATTGTTATAAAAATGGCATGATTCTCCTGATCGATGAATAAGATAGGTGCATCATCCAATAAGTTAAAGGGGTTGAGTACGATTTATTGGGTCTTATACGTCATCGTTTTTTTGATGCTGTTGTTTTTTACGCGGATCGAGTTTGCGCTCACTTTTATGATCGGAGCTTTCTTTGCGATTCGGCATCTACCACGTCGGGTTCGTGTAGCATCAGGCATGCCAAATGAACAGATAACTTCACCCATCCGAAAAGTATCGAATGCTGAATATGAGGATGAGTTTGATTACTATGAAAACCACCTAGAGGAAGACCGAATCTATGAAGAACAAGGTTACGTACACGAGTCAATGCAGGAGGAAGTCGTTGAAGTAGGAAGTGATGAGCGGTGAAAAATCGTGCTGCCCACATGGACAGCACGATTTTTATTAGAACAATACATATGAAATAACGACGTACATCAGAGCCATCACGAGTGACGGGGCGGCATATCGCCACTGACTTAGGGTACGAGCTGGACGCACGAGTAGGTAGATGATCACGAGCGTCATGACGAGGCCGAGCCCTGCAATGAACATGTTCGACGTATCGACCGCTGCGAGGATCGGTCCTTTTCGGTAAAGGATGTCCGTTAATGCAAGAAGTTGGATGTTGAAAAGGTTGCTTCCTAGAATCGAACCGATCGCCATGTTGTAGTTTGCTAGTTTAAAAGCAGCGAGTACTGTCACGAGCTCTGGTAGTGACGTAGAAGCAGCGATGAGAAAGCTTCCGACGAAGCTCGCGTTCATGCCGGTTGCTTGCGCAAGTCGGTCACCTGTGATCGATAGAAGACTACCAGAAGCAAAAACAACAACCGCTGCGATGATGAAGCCGATCATCGCTGTTCGAAGGGAGACATCCTTCGCAGGAATCTCTTCTTGTTTCTCATCATCACTTGAAATGAACTTCATACATAGGACGTAAGCGAGAACGACGATGATCATTTCGATTCCAACTCCAAAAATTGAAATGGAACCGGGAATTAGGAACGATGCGATAATGATCGCAAAAAAGAGTAAGCCGATGAGCGCTGATGGGACGTTCGCCTTCGTATCGATTTGTTGAAACAGTCTTCTTCTTCGATAGATCAAGTCGACAACAGCGAGGATTAGTAGGTTAAACCCGTTACTTCCTAGCATGTTTCCGACCGCGATATCCGGATTATCGATGTACACTGCGGTCAAACTCGTCGTTAACTCTGGAAGTGACGTTGCTCCTGCGATCAAGAACGTACCGACGACCGCACCGCTCAATGACGATTTCTTACTGATGACGTCACCGAACTGATTCAGGTAAATAGCGGCAATGACAACAACTGCTGCTGCGAGTATAAAGGATAGGATTAGCATGGTGAACTCCTCTCTGCCAGTGCATACAAAAAAGACCCTGGCACGTTTTGTACCAAGGTCTTGCGTACTAAAAGTTTAGCGTGATGGACCAGGTATCGAAATACCGTAATGGTGATCCACCAACCGTATCGGCCGCTACTCCCCTTGTTACTTTAACTATAGCTCGAACTGATTTCTAAGTCAATTTATAAGGGACAAAATGTACGTTCGCCCTTCCGCAAAATACTTTCATCACCTCTCCATCCGTAGTAGACTAGTAGTGAACTGGAAAACTGCAGCTAGGGTTCCGCTATTCGATAGGACTGTGACCGAGGGCTGCATCTTTTACGAAAGTAAAAGGCACCTATTGACATAAAAGGTCCGAGGGGAAAGGTTCAGCGTATTTCGCATGCGCTGAAAACTTTCTCTTCGGGCCTTTTTTTATTTTGTAAGGAGGTTATTGAGATGAAGATCGATGCGTTAAAAGCAGGTGTAGCGGTGATTATTTTGAATGAGAACAATGACGTGCTGCTTCAAAAAAGGAAGGATGTTGGGCTATGGGGTATTCCTTCCGGGCATATCGAGATTGGAGAAACGGTTGCTGAGGCAGCGGTAAGAGAAGTGAAAGAAGAAACGAATTTAGATGTTGCGGTTAAAAAGCTGATCGGCGTTTATTCGGAGCCGTCCTCACAAGTATTTCATTACCCAGATGGAAGAGTTGTTCATTTTATTACAACGTGCTTTCTAGCTGAAATCATAGGTGGAGATCTCAGGTGCAATTCAGACGAATCACTTGATGTGAAGTTCTTTCAGGCATCTAAGCTTCCGGAAAACTTATTAACGATGCATCCGAGATGGTTAGAAGATGCGCTTGAACAAAGAGAGGGAGCTTTTATCCGTTAGCGCAGGTGAGACTGACGAAGGAAAAATACCGCAAAGGTGACTAAGTTGTGTCGTTTCTAGTTCAAGGAACACCCGAATGGTTGGGTGTTCTTTTTTTGTAACAATTCATGTTTGAGCGAGGGAGGTTTTTCGCTATTATTTTTAAATGTAGTGTCTCGTACACATCCAATTGAGAGGTTGGAACGTTAGCTTAATAGTTAGTAAGAAAATAAATGTTAGGGGAGAAGGGACAATGTCATACTCTAATCAGCAGCAAGTCGATGTGCATCAGCCAAACGAACACAAACCTAGTAAACCGAAGAAACCCTCTTTCTACGCCACGCTTTGGCGATGGCATTTTTATGCGGGGCTCGTCTTTGCGCCGTTTCTGATCATTTTAGCGTTTAGTGGAGCTGTCTACTTGTTTAAACCACAGATCGAATCGTTTCTGTACAAAGATTTATATGAAGTAAAAACGACAGAAGCCGCACCGTTATCTGCATCAAAACAGGTAGAAAGCGTCTATGACGAATTTCCGGATGCTACCATCACGTCGATGCTTTTTTCGGATGACCCGAACCGGACAACGAAGATGGGGCTTCTCGAAAACGGTGAGCAGACGTCTGTCTATGTGAATCCGTATAACGGAAGTATCGCAGGAACGATGAAAACAGAAGATGAGTTCACGGAAGTTTTTAAAAGGCTTCATAGTGAGTTAATCGTTGGTGGAACGGTAGCCAACCGGATCATCGAGCTAGCAGCGTGCTGGACGATCATTTTGTTAGTAACGGGGTTATACCTGTGGTGGCCTCGGAATCGTTCATCGATCTTCGGCACGGTAATACCGAGGCTTCGATCGAAAGGACGAACGTTCTGGCGTGACGTTCATGCGGTGCCTGCATTCTGGCTATCGATTTTCATCGTTATCTTAATTGCGACTGGACTTCCGTGGTCAGGCGTCATGGGAGAGCAGATCAACAAATTAGCAGTGGCTACGGATACAGGGTTCCCTGAAACAGAGACGCCGGTCGTAACAAAAGACGTTGCAACGGATGTGCCGTGGGCAGCTGAAAATATTCCTGTACCAGTCTCGACGCTTAGTGAAGGCGGAACGCTGTCCGCTGATGAAGTTAGTCAGGTCGCAGATAAGAATGCCGTAGTAAAACCATATACGATATCGTTTCCTGAAGGAGAAGAAGGCGTCTACACGATTTCAAGTTCTCACACAAAACCAGGGGATAACACGATGCTTCACGTCGATCAATATGATGGGACTGTGTTAACAGACGTTCGGTTCAGTGATTATGGCATCATGGCGAAAGGAATACTATACGGAATCGCTTTACATGAAGGGCGCTTATTTGGACTAGCAAACCAGATCATCGGGTTGATCGTCTGTATCGGTTTGATCGGAATCGTTTTGAGTTCGTTTGTTATGCTAAAGAAAAGGAAACCTGAAGGGAAGTTAGGCGCACCTAAGAAAACAGAAAGCAAAAAGGTACAGCGCGTCGTCCTAGCGATCATGCTTGTATTTGGAATTCTGATGCCATTAGTCGGAATCTCTATCGTCGTTGTGTTCTTATTCGATCGCTACCTATTGCCGCTGATGCCGAAATTCCAGAAGTGGTTAGGAGCTTAACCTTAGAGGAAGAGGGTACACCCTCTTCCTTTTATTGTGCCCTCGACGCCCTCGGCACCGCAACCGTACTCATCTTTTTCATATTAAACGTGTGAACAATGATTCCTAAGATGATGAACAAAACGCCTACTAAAGCGAGTCCAGTTGGGAGCGGACTTGTTAACAGGAGCGTCTCACCCATGATCACAAACAGAATCTGCGTCGACTGCGTGGCTTCCACTGTTGCGAGCTTTCCTTGGTGATACTTCACGCGATTCGTTGCGATGAAGAATAGCGTTGTCGCGATGACGCCAGAACAGATCGCGACGATAAACGATTGTGTCACTTGACTCGTGCTCGGTAAGCCGACTTTGGCGACCGCAACCCCGCTTAAAATCAACCAAAATGGTAAACTAGCGATCGTCATGCCTAGTATTCTCTGAAACGTATCGAGCTTCCCTTCGCATAGCTCCATCATCTTGCGGTTTCCGAGTGGGTATGCGAACGCTGCTAAAATGACAGGACCGATCCCGATCATAATTTGAACGATCGTGAGCTCACTCGCTTTTTGCTGTTGAATCAAAAGGACTCCGATCAAGATAATCAGCGAAATGGCGAGTGATTTTGTTTGGATGCGGTGTCGTCGTTTCACGATGCCAGTGGAGGTTCGTTCTACTTTGAAAAAGAAAGGAGCGACGAGGATCCCACCGATAATCGTGAATTGCCATGTGCCAGCGACTAACCAGCCTGGTCCATACGTAGCTGCGTATGTTAAAGGGGCGTAGAAAAGGACGAAACCTACAAAACTCCACGTCAGCCATTTCCACGGTTCTTTTTTTAGTTCGATGAAAACTTGTTTTCGATTGCTTCTCATCAGTACAATGAGGAGTAGAAAGGGAACCATGAAGAGGAAACGGAGGGAAGAACTCCACATCCAGCTTCCACCTTCAAGTTCCATCGAGCGGTTCAAGATAAATGTAACGGCAAAAAACATCGACGAAAGAATACCGAGGGCTATCTCTTTCAATAAAATCGCTCTTTTCTGTGTAGTATAGTTAATAATATGTATATTATAGTATATGTAGTAGTTTGTAAAATCAAATCATTGTGAGGTTATCGTATGAGTGAAAAAAATAACTGGGGAGACCCTGAGAAATTATCGAAGCAAGTCGGGGCAACGCTACGATCGATTAGGAAGGAACGAAATCTTTCGTTATCAGAGCTAGCAGAACGAACGGATGTTAGCAATTTAACGTTAGGGAAAATTGAAAGAGGGGAAGCGAATCCATCGTTAACGATCATCTGGAAGATTGCGAATGGACTCGCGATTCCGATTTCATCGCTACTCGCAGAAAAACAAGACGTGGTGATATCGAAGAAACATGAAGGGCAGAAAGTGCTTAGCGCAAATGAATCTTTAGTTCTTGAACCGATGTTCAACATGAAGGGGTACGGTTCATTAGAAACGCATCGAGCGTTTCTGGAGCCGAACAGTGAGTACAGCGCAGATGCCCATCAGCAAGGTGTGATCGAATACATCACTGTCATGGAAGGACGTGTGAACGTGAGGGTCCAAGATGAGATCTATGAGCTAGAACGGTATGATTCGATCAAGTTCCAGGCTGATCAAGAGCATGCTTACATCAATCCAGACTCAGCTGGGGCCGTTTTACATTTCGTGATGATCTATACGCAGGCATAGAAAAAGCTGCCGATTCGGCAGCTTTAGCTTGTCGATAACCCTATGTCATTATTCAGTGCTCCCTATGCCGTAGTCGATGACGATCGCATGCTTTCCGCGGACGAACGTCCAAGCCCGAGGTGAAACCCACACCCCGGTCTCGGCCGCCCGTACTACCGCAGGAGTCCGCGATCGTCTCTCCTACTTGAAGGAATAAATTCACAGTCAACATTCCGTCCCAATGGTTTAACAGACGAATATGGCAATTCTGACCTCCCTTTTAACCATCAACGTTATATGGAAAGGAATTGATCGACTACTCTTTTCCCAATACCGATTTTCTCTACACTCTAAAGCTGCCTATTCGTCTATCTTCCTTTGTTGAGATCGAACAATTGTCGCAGAGTGTCATCATTCACGATAAGATCATCGAGCGTATAGCCATCTAGAACCTTAAAATAAGCTTGCAGTGCGTCGTTGAGCACATGCTTCAATTGACACGCAGGTGTGATGACACACGTGTTCGTTTCTCGGTCAAAGCATTCGACTAGATGAAAATCTTCTTCCATGCTTCGTACGATCTCCCCTACGTTGATGTCTTTAGGGTGTTTTGCGAGTCGTAGTCCGCCGTACCTTCCTCGGATCGTTTCGATATACTTCTTCTTTCCGAGCTCATGAGCGACTTTCATCAAATGGTTTTTCGAGATATTGTAAGCATCTGCGATTTCCTGGATGCTCGCTAATTTATCATTCTTCATACTCCCAAGATAGATCAACATTCTTAATGAGTAATCCGTATAATTTCTTAAACGCACGATCGTTCATCCTCATTTCAGTCCACTTTCCCTTTATTTTAGCACATCTGCCATTATGAAAACTTCTGTAAGGTTTTAAACGAAATGTGAACACTTTCGTAAAGATGTATTTTTTATATTGCTTTAAAAAGAGATTCCCTTTACCATAAAGATGTAAACAAAATACTTCTTTAAAATTATGGAGGTTTTCTTATGCTATCACCTAAAACGATTGCTACCATCAAATCGACTGTGCCTGTGTTGGAAGTCCACGGAAATGCCATCACAACACGTTTCTATGACATGCTTTTCACAAACCATCCTGAACTGTTAAACATCTTTAACCATGCGAATCAAAAGCAAGGACGTCAACAGCAAGCGTTAGCGAATGCCGTTTACGCAGCAGCGAAGCACATCGATCAGTTGGAGTCGATCCTTCCTGTCGTGAAGCAAGTTGCGCATAAGCATCGAAGTCTTGGTGTCAAACCAGAACATTATCCAATTGTCGGGGAGTATTTATTAAAAGCGATTAAAGAAGTGCTCGGGGATGCGGTGACAGATGAGATTTTGAGCGCATGGGAAGAAGCGTACGGCGTCATCGCAAGTGTGTTCATCGACGTTGAGGAAGAAATGTATAAAGAAGCAGAGGCACAGGTAGGTGGCTGGCGTAACGATCGCACCTTCGTAGTTGAGCGTAAAGAGCAAGAGAGTGACGTGATCACCTCGTTCTATTTAAAACCTGTTGACGGTGGACCGCTCGCACCGTTCAAACCAGGACAATACATCAGTGTCAAAGTAAACATCCCTGGAGATACTTACACACACATCCGTCAATATAGCCTTTCAGATGTTCAGGGTAAACCGTACTACCGCATTTCTGTGAAAAAGGAAGAAAACCCTACGAAGCCTGATGGCATCGTTTCAAACTTTTTGCATGAAGGGGTAAAAGAAGGAGATACGCTGAGCGTTACTGCACCAGCAGGAGACTTTTATTTAGAAGAAGGTACGAATCCAATCGTTCTATTAAGTGGTGGAGTAGGGATCACGCCACTAATGAGTATGGTGAAGGCTAGTGCAACACAGAACAGAAACACGACGTTCATTCATGCGGCGATCAATGGGAATGTTCATGCATTCGATAAGGAAGTGAGGGCACTGGATCACTCTGCTCTTGATTATTATACGTGCTATGAATCGCCTACGAGTGAAGATCGAAGGCTCGGATTGTTTAATAAAGAAGGCTATGTAACAGGTGAATGGCTAAAAGAAATTCTTACGCTTGATCAGGAAACACATTATTATTTCTGCGGCCCATTAGCTTTTATGAAAGCGGTGAGGGAAGCCCTTGAATCGCTCGGTGTGAAAGAAGAACATATGCATTATGAATTCTTCGGACCAGCAGTCGCACTCGAGCCATCGATTCATTAAAATGTTGTTAAGACATTTCCGTTAATGTGGAAATGTCTTTTTTCAATTGTTGAGGGTTGGTTGCCGGTTTGAAATAATTGTTAGAAGGCGGAGTCAGGTACGTACCTGACCCGATAGATAGGAGGGTATCATGAGAATTGTCAACGGAAAGCGAACGTTCGAGCTGCGAATGTTGTTAGAAAAACCTTTATTCGCTCATCTTTCAACATCATCTGAAAATGGACCAAGAGAATCACCGGTGTGGTTTCACTGGGAAGACGAGTGTTTATGGATGATCGGCAACCCTGGAAACTCCTTCCCGTTACGGCTTAAGGAGGAACCGAAGTGTGCGATTGGAATCGTTGATTTTGATCACAACAAGGGGAAAGTATGGCACGCCGGTTTTAGAGGAAAAGCGACGGTCGAACCGTTCGATCAAGCACTAGCAGAGCGCTTACTGTCAAAATACTTGGGTGAAAATAAAGAGGTTTGGGACCAAAGGTTTCAGCACCAGGATGAAGGGAATGTTTTGATTCGCTTCGTACCTGAAACAGTTGTAGTGAGAGATCAATCGTATGGCCCGAGTATTTCCAAATGAATCCATCTACTATATACTGAACAACAATAGCTTAGAGGGGAGAAAATACATATGGATAGTATAATTTTTGATCTAGACGGAACGATATGGGATCCGATCGATACGGTGATCGATGCTTGGAATGAGAGTATCAGTCAAAGTCCTCACACGGACAAACAGCTAACGCGTGAAGATTTCGAACGGTCGATGGGACTGCAGATGGATGAGATCAGTAAAATGTTTTTTCCAGATGTTCGTGAAGAAGAAAGAAAACAGCTCATCGATGCATGTGGCAAGAATGAACTAGGTACGATTGCCGAAAAAGGTGGATCTCTTTATGAGAACGTTCCTGAGGTTCTCAAGGTTCTTGCTCAGTCGTACAAGCTTTATATCGTAAGCAACTGTCAGGATGGGTATATCGAGGTGTTTTATGACTATCATCAACTAGGTGAACACTTTTTAGATTATGAAAACCCGGGTAGAACAGGGCTTTCAAAGGGTGAAAACATTAAATTGATCATGGAACGAAACAACCTTCATAATCCTGTTTATGTAGGCGATACGGAAGGGGACAGAAAGGCTGCCAGATTCGCCGGGATTCCTTTTGTTTATGCAAAGTATGGGTTTGGTCAAGTGAGTGAGTATGACGATGTGATCGAAAGGTTCGATGATCTTTTAACATTGTATGGGGAATAGATGGTTAAAATAAAAATAACCGCACTGCCTTTAAAAAGGTGCGGTTTCCAAGGTCGTTATCGCGTTGCAACCTTGATCGTAAACGATGGAAAGTTAGCTCTTTCTGCATAAGACGCAGCTTCTTTGTACGTACTGAAACAAACATCTAACGTGGTCCGAGCACCGTTGTCTTCGAGTACTGTGATCACCCACACACCGATCATCTCCGTAATCATTATTTCTTATTTTATTCAATAAGTATCCTCCATGTTCGGTGATTTTCGATAAAAATATACGTGTACAGACCAATTTTTTTATGAAGGGACACGATGAATTGGCATGCTTCTTGTTTGAGGTAACGACAGCAATAAGCCGATTTTGTGAAAGGTGAAAAAGCGTGAAGAAAAGCCGTATGGACCGAAGAGCAGGTAAGAACGTGAAGCTGTTTTATGGCATCGTGCTCGTTTTGTTTTCCATCTTGATCGCAAGACTGTTTTACATACAACTTTTGCATTGATTTTCCAGCACGGTTCTGATAATGTAATTTGAAATAGAGGAAAAGGTGTGAGTTCACATGGTCAACGAACGATTGTCATTCACACAACTTCATCATAACAACTAGCCTTGCTATTCGATTTTCTAAAAAGAAATCGCACATAGGAAGGCTATTCTTCATGAAACCGCATCGATTAAGTGAACAACTTAACTCGATGCGGTTTTTTTATACTTTTTTAGGAGGAATGGATATGAAGAGCTTTCAAAATGTAAAAGGAACGCAGGATTTTTTGCCTAAGGATCAGAGGGTAAGAAGGGAGATCATCCGAACGCTTGAAAATTTGTTCATTCAATACGGATGCCAGCCGCTTGAGACGCCAATTTTGAATGAAACGAGCTTGATGGCTTCGAAGTACGCAGGTGGCGATGAGATTTTGGAGGAGATGTATCGATTATCGGATCGGGGGAAACGAGACCTTGCGTTACGATATGACTTGACGATTCCATTCGCAAAAGTGGTGGCGATGAATCCATCGTTAAGCATGCCTTTTAAACGGTACGAGATCGGAAAGGTGTTTCGAGACGGTCCCATCAAAGCGGGGAGATTCCGCGAGTTCACGCAGTGCGATGTTGACATCGTTGGTGTCGATACACAGCTTGCTGAAGCAGAGTTGATGATGATGGGGTTAGAAGGCTATCGTCGGTTAAACCTCGATGTGGTGATTCAGTACAACAATCGGAAGCTGTTGATAGGCATGCTGAACGTTCTCGGAACCCCACGTGACAGGGTGAACGATGTAATTTTAACACTTGATAAGCTGCCGAAGATTGGTGTGGACGCTGTAGTGAAAGAGCTAGAAGACAAAGAAGTATCACCTCAACGTGTAACGTCAATCAAACAGTTTCTTGAAGATGAGGGGAATACGGAGCTTTCTTATTTTGAACGATTCAGTGGGTCTGAGAGTGTACTGAGAGAAGGGATTGAAGAGCTTAGGGAATTACAATCTTATTTAACGTATCTCGGTATCGATGCAAAATGCATCTTCAATCCCTTTTTAGCGAGAGGGTTAGATATTTACACGGGAACGATTTATGAAGTGTTTTTGAGGAGCGGCAGC
Organism: Anaerobacillus sp. ABA4_114; assembly: GCF_056159065.1. NCBI lineage: Bacteria > Bacillati > Bacillota > Bacilli > Caryophanales > Bacillaceae > Anaerobacillus > Anaerobacillus sp. ABA4_114. Next base: position 3,136,379 of record NZ_JBSWUM010000001.1, on the reverse strand, counting down.
GTAACATCGAGCATCGGAAGCGGGGGGAGGTATGACAATGCGGTCGCTGGCTTAATCGGCCGTGATGAGCCGCTTCCGACGGTCGGAATTTCTTTTGGACTGGACGTCATTTATACGGCGATGAAAGAGGAGGTTGAGGTAAAAGAAAGCGCGATCGAGTATGTTATCATCCCAATAAACACAGGGGTGCAGGCGTTGAAGCTTGCGAAGGCTCTCAGGGACAAAGGAAATCGTGTTGAGGTTGATATGAGCGGACGGAAGGTAGGGAAAGCAATGAATAAAGCGAATCGAGAAGGCATTCCTTACGTGATCATCATCGGTGAAGAGGAAGTGAAAAACGGAACGTACAACGTGAAAAACATGGCAACGGGTGATGAGAATACAGAGCGGTTTGAATTTTGATGACGAGCCCATCGCTACTTTTCTTTCATGGATTAGTGACATCACCATGGGCATTCATCATACACTATCTTGGGGTGAGGAAAATGCCAAGAGTAAAGTACAAAGATTCAGATGTTGCCTTGATGGCAAGGATGATGAGAGCTGAAGCCGAAGGAGAAGGGAAACAGGGGATGCTCTATGTAGGAAACGTCATCGTCAATCGTGCGCAGGCCGATTGTTTGGATTTCCAGGGGTTACGAACCATTCCTCAGGTGATCTATCAGGTTCAGGGAGGCAACTATTCATTTGAAGCTGTTCAAAAAGGGAACGTTTTCTACCATCGAGCGCGAGAATCTGAGAAGCGATTAGCGAAACAAAATTTGGATTACTGGAGGCAACATCCAGGGAAATACGCGCTCTGGTACTTCAATCCTTACGGGCCATGTCCTTCAACATGGTACGGTCAGCCGTTCTCTGGTCAATACAAAAACCACTGTTACTACGAGCCAGAAGGCGGCACGTGTGCGAGCGTTTATCGATAGGTGTTTTATGTAACAAATAAACCATAGTGAACGGACTCGCTCGCTATGGTTTTACTGTTATTTTCGCTTTCTTGAGAGTGGAGGTGGCGGTCCGATGACGACTGCGCCAGCACCTTCGATCGGCTCTAGTGCTGCAGCCATTTTCTTTGGCTCAATATTGTACGCTTGTTCGTAAACAGGAAGTGGCGTTTGCGTTAACATCGTAGAACCTTCTTGCGTTTGAAACTGATCATTGTTAAAGAATAGAATCAGTTTTGTATCGTCAGAATCAGCTGAGATCCAGTGCCAGTAACCCATTGGGATGAAAACCGTTTCGCCTGGTTTTGTCAGCTTGTACGTTTGTAGTTTATTGTTGTTAGGGTCAAGAATGCCAACGGTTGCTGAACCAGAAATAAGGTAGTCCAACTCCCATGCGTTCGGATGCCAGTGAGGTTCTCTAATAAACCCCTTCGACATATTTAGTTCTGCGACAGATCCGCCGATCATGGCAGGCATCTGAGTGGAAGATAAAAGATAGACGATGTTTTCTGGATCTCTTTCAAACAACACGCTGTTGTTTATATCAAAAAACAAATTTGGTGTACCTTTTCCACCGACTAGATTTCGGTTATCGGTGATATACCCTGAAACGGGACTCGTCATATGATTTCCTCTTTTCTTGTCAAACTTCTCTATTATCATATGTACGTAAATTTATTTGGACTAGTTAGGGGTCTAGTTTCTAGCGAACTATGTTCCTGTCCTTTGTATCTTTCATTATAAGAGAGCTTACCCTGCTTGGATAAGCTCTCTTATACGTGGGAAGCGTTCATTGCTTTGAACTCTTGATGACCTTTGGTCTCTTGTATTTACTCTTTTTGGAGGAGCTATTTTGCAGCTGCTTCATTTGGAGCTTCTGAGCCAGATCGGTTTGACCGTTCTCGCTTCGACCGTTCTTTGTGCGTTCGTTACTAGTACTTGGAGCTACCTGAGGCTCTGGTGTTCGAATCGTTCCACTACTCTCGCCAATAACACGAACCGTCTCTGATACCCGATCGATCGGTGCGTTCGATGTTTCTTCTAACAGAGCGAAGTGAAACTCGTAGTTGCCAGGTTCTCTAAATGTACCGAGGATCGTTGCGCACGTATCCGGGTTAACGCCCTCGAACACAAACGTACCGAGGCTATCGAACGTGATCGGTGTACCATCCATAAAGAATAAATCAATATTTTGGGCCTGATCGGGATTGCCCAATGAAACGAGAACGTTTGTATTTAATGTTGGATTACAGTCGATTGAGAATACACAGATAGACAAGATGTTTTGTACATCCGTATCGACGATAGAAGGGTTTCTGACGACTAAATAAAGAGACAACCGAATTAACCACCTTTCATAATCTATCTTAAAGTATATGCAAACGGGCTTTTATTGGATTGGATGACTTGCGTCTAATTTTTGGGAAGTGGATAACGAAGGTGAGTTCGACACCATTCGGGGAGTGACAGGCACTACGTTTGGAACTTTATGATCGGGTAAGACGTAGATAAGGTAGAAGATCTTTAGTCAATCAGGAGGAAGCGCTTATGTTCACAACTATCATGTCACTATTACTCGCGGTCGTTCTTATTGCTTCAATCGTTCTCGTCATAAAGAAACGAAGAAAGGCGGGGCAAACTGGATTGAAGAGTGCGCTAACACCTATATGCTTCTTTTCAATCGCAATCATCAACTTGTTCGGAATGTGGTTTGATTTTCTTGGAGTGTTCATATGGTCCCTAAACATCATCTTATTGTTGGTAGGGGCATACTTTACGAAATATTCACTTGTCCAAGAAAAATGAGTTACATAGCCAATAACTAAATATGAGGTGAAGAGGGTGTTATGAGATTGTCTCGGAACACCCTCTTTTACGTTCGACAGGATTCGGGGAGTGACAGGCACCCGAATCTTTTTTTTTGGACATGCCCCTTTTTGCGCTTTCGTTTCGATATATAGGGTGAAAGCGAAAGGAGGTGACACACATGGCAACAGCTTCTCTTAATAGCACGCAGCTTCGTATGGTACTTGACGTTGGAGTCGACGAGAAAGGTAAGACGATCTTTCGCAGCAAGAACTTCAACAACATCAAAGTCACAGCTTCGACGGACGCATTGTTCACCGTTGCAGCAGCGCTAGCTCCACTTCAACAGCACACGATGTTTGCGGTTGAGCGCAATGATTCTTCTGATCTACTAGGCTAGTACGCTATCCAACTAAATAAGGAAGGAGGTACCCGACATGGCAAAAACACTAGAACTTCAATTTCTTAACGCTGACAACAAACCGTTCTCGATCTCACTTAGCGATCCGGTGGAGCCGGTAGATGCAGCAGCGATTTCTGCTGCGATGGACACATTGCTTCAACAGAACATCTTCTCTACTAGCGGTGGTGATCTTGTATCAAAACGAGGCGCAAGAATCGTTGAACGTAACACGAGCGACGTGATCATCTAATCTACCTGAGAGAGCACTTGCTCTCTCTTTTTCCAGTAGCTAAAAAAAGGAGGGATTGTTATGGAGTCTTGGATGACACTCATCAGTGATGTTGGTTTTCCTGTCGTGGTGACGCTCTACTTGCTTCACCGCATCGAACAGAAGCTCGACACGCTGAACGATACGATTCTACAGCTGCCAGAGAACATCTCGTTACGTAACGATCACTAACCGGAGGATGGTGAGGGCTCCCTCACCACCTCACGCTTATACATATTGAAATACCAACTTCATAGTGAACAAGTCCTCGGCCTTTTCAAAAAATAGCAGAATGGTGCGAGGTGTCTTTCGTAATGCCTTTTTTCCGAAAGCTGTTCAGAACGTGGAACCCCTAGTAACACGTTTAAAATCTAAACTTGACAGGTTAGCTGAAGCCGATGAAATAACTTTAGCGTTCCCGCAGAACACGCAGTTCCCGATTTCTGCGGCGGGAGACTATGGCGTGAACAGCCCTAATGGTTCGGTGAGGTAACCAGGCGTACTACGGTACGGGTAGCAGGGAGAAGACGACGCACATGGGACTGGTTTCATGTGTAGAAAGCTCTCTGTTGAAGGAATTCAAGCGTTCAAATCGGGTGATACGGTGGGCCCCTCAGGCAAACTCAGTACCATTCAGGACGTCTGCTTTTTCTACAGTACTTCGTGCTGTAGAAAAGGTAGTCTTTCTCTGTCCAATGTTTCCTTATCAAATCTAGTTCATTCAGGTATTTGAAGAACGGTAAGTCAAGGGAATGAATCGTAACCGGTATGATAAAAGGTAGAGAGAAGTAAAGAGGGAAACGGATTGTTGAAACACTAGAGAAGTAAAAGCAGCTGTGTAAATAAAAAGGATGTTTGGTAGGTTGAGGGGCCGAGTCAGATTTGAGAGGGTTGAACGAAATAGAAGGTGTAATGAATACTTGTTATGAAAAGTAGAAATCAAAAGTGCACGGTGAGATATAGATAGGTGCTTTTAAAATGGGGACTTAATCGAGTTACCATAATGATTGTCCCAAACGTCATTTCTAACTCACAGTAATATCTAATCAACAGAACATTTATTATCGACTTAACTTACTGAACATTATGTAGGGCATGGTCTCCTAGATGATTAAGAACCTCAGCTACCCTTCTCCACATAAGCAATGCTTCGTTCTACAAACTCTAAAACTTCATCCGAAATGGGATATAATCCTGTCTCTTCGGCAGGTTGCTTTCTTACCTCCCAGAATTTATCCATCAATTCTTGATCTCCTTCAAATCCTTCATTTGTTAGTTCGATTAACTCAGAAGCAATCCGTGCGCCTTCTTCGGATTCAGGTTTAATAGTGCGTTTTAAACATCTTTCAATTTGTTTCAACAGTGTAATATAGTGTTGGGTCGTTTCGGTGTTGTTGCTTACGTTTGGAAGGGCCTTTTCCAAAAGGTGTTTTTCATCTTCCTGAAAATAATCCACCCATTTCTTTGAGCTCTGTTGTGAATTTTGAACAAGTTGAGTCACCCGTTCCCAAGATAATGATTCTTCTAATTCGATGGAATTAAGTAGTGATGCTGTATTTGAGATACTAGTTTGGATCTTCGAAAGTTCGTCCTGAAGGTAATTGTAGTGAGAGATTAGGATCTGTTTATACGAAAGTCGATCTAGTATGCCGCGAATATCTTCTAACGGAAGTGAAAGTGATTTTAAAATCAATATTTTTTCTAATGTAAACAAATCGTCCTCAGAGTAAAGCCTCTTTCCATGTTCATCTCTAAAACTTGGCGATAGCAGATTGATCTGATCATAATATCGAAGTGTTCGGATGGAGATGTTTCGCTTCTTGGAAGCTTCTCCTGTTGTCCAATAGTTCATTCAAATTCACTCCCACCAAAAAATGTCTTGCAGGTTACGTTACGTCATCCAATATCATGTTGAGTATATCAAACATGGAAAGAGGGATGGCAATTGGAATTAGGTCAATATGATTGGAGAAGGCAAGACCATTGGGGGATGAAAGAATTTATCTTGTTGATGTTTCTGGAATTTGGAGTTGTGATTGGATTGATTAAATTTGTTGTAGGACCGCTTTACTCAAACTGGTTAGATCATGATTTATATGCTGGGATGTTGGTAGGAGTAACGATGGCAATAACCTTACTTCTAGGAGTTTATTTGATTGCGCTTTGGCCAAAAAGGCTTTCTTGGAAAGAAGTAGGAGTAACGAAATTCCATAAGAAAGATTGGAGAATAATTGTTCTTTATTCAATTGTTTTATTACTTAGTGCTATCGCAATTGTAGTCATGACTAGTTTAATAGGAAACACATGGGAAAATAGTAAAACAGAAGCAATGCAGCAAAACAATCATGTTGCGATGATCCTAATGGCTTTTATCTCTGCTGCTGTCATTTCGCCAATTTATGAAGAAATTTTTTACCGTGGCTTTCTATATCGATGGTTACGAACGAGGGTAGGATTTATTGGTGCGATCCTTCTTAGTTCATTTATTTTTACAATCATCCATATTCCAACCTTTAATGCTATGCCGGTGAATTTCTGTAGTGGTATCCTATTCGCTTTAGCTTACGAGAAAACCGGTTCAATCTGGCCACCCGTTATGATTCATGGCATAACGAACGGAATCATGGTTTTGCTGACGAGCTTGGCGTAAAACGATGAAGATAAAGTCTTGGCTCAGAAATAAAACGTAGACGATAGCTCCCAAAAAACGTACGGCCAGCGGCTACTGCCCCTGACCGTTTTTATGTTGAGCGAATTAGCCTACATTTCACTTTCCTCTTTCCCATTCGCATACTTGTAAAGAATTATCCCGATTGTAATGACCATGCCGATGGCTTTGAAAAACGTATAGTCGAAGTCTTCTGTGAAGAAGTCAAAGATGATCGCCCCTAAGAAGAAGATAGCAGCTAGGATGAAAACAATCAGTTTTGCCTTACTCATTTGCACACCACCTTGTTTTTTATCCATTACCCTCTTCAGGTAGAAAAAAACAATATTTGTAAGGAAGTGGCATTTACTCAGTGACTACCTTTTTTCCGTGCCTTTCATTCGATTGATCGAGCAGCATCTTCGTAGTATCTCGGATGAGTGTTGGCAGGACATCGAACGAATAAGGTTTATAGACACGCTCTGTCCATTTGTGCCCGTCCTTCCCATACACGCCCATGTTCACAGACGGAACGTTTAATTCACGAATATCTTTGATTTGAATCGGATACGTTTTTGAGAGCTCAGGAAAGTTCTTCACGAGTGCGTCGATTTCATCATCTGTCTCATGAAGCGATAAGAAACTACCATCTGCAAGGTATGGGAAGAACTTCTTCACTGCGAACGTTTCCCCTGTGCGCTTTGCCGTTTCATCAAGATTTCGTTTCACGACATCAAGCAACAGCTGGTCACGCTCACTTTCACCCAAATAATTGTGGGGTAGGTAAGGAGGACCGAAGAAGATGATCACTCTTGGTTTCTTATCTGGATCAAGCTGTTGAAGTGCTTCGACGATTTTAAAACAAAGCATTCGCGCCTCGAGCTCTTTGTTTTCCTCGATAACTTGGGCAGTCACTGTGTCGACATCTGCGCCTTTTCCCTTCAACTCATCGATAAATGATTCAAGACTCGTAACTTCGATGTGCCAAGAAAGATTTCGAGTCGGAAGTCCCGTCCGCTTGATGAACGCTTGATAGTTCGCTGAAAGCGTTGCTTCGACCTCTATACAAGCATCGACCGTCAGTTCCTCAAGCTTTCTCATCACATCCTTCGCCGTCGCTTCATAAATAAAATAGTTAAAATACAAGTAGCTGCTTTTAGCGGTCTGAACGTTATAGAAATCTTTCGTGTCCTTCTGGTACAAACACGAAGGAGGAAGGATGAGTTCCCCGGGGATATTTTCAGCTAAGTTGATGTTGTTGTTGATTCTTCGATTGATTTCAGCTGAGATCAACGTTGAGTCGATTCCAGATAGAGTGTCACCAACGTGCGTTTCTCTTCCATAAATATAAAAGCTCGGTAAAAGTTTTCCGGCTGAACCGGTATAAATATAGCGATGCGGGTCACCGTCGTATTGAGGCGTCATAAAGTCAGCGTTGATCGCACAAACAAAGTTCAGTCCTTGTCGCTTCAATCGATTTAACTCTGATATCGCAGTCGTGATCCCTTTATGCTGGCTTTCTTCATCAGGATTGCCCATGTAGAGGATGTTTCCATTGAGCTCTTCTTGATGCATTGAAAAATAGAGTAAGTTTACAAGATGCACCGCTACACCGCTCTGCATATCGAGTGCCCCTCGACCAAACAGCCAATCACCAGACTCCGCATCTTTCTTTACGTCTTGATCAAACTGATAGTCTTTGAAAAAGGCCTCTAACGCATCGGATTTCAGCGCATCTTTTTTCAAGCTGCCATAATCATCCGTCCCAACTGTATCGAGATGCCCATGGAACAGTATCGTGTTCTTCGTATCGTTTTGACTTTTAAGGAGTGCGAAGATATTCTTTCTGCCTAGTTTCTGATCGACAACCTGCTCCCAAACAAGGTGAGGGTTCTTTTTAAAATATGGAAAGGATAGCAGCGTATCTTTAATAAAATCGGCAACAGCTGCTTCTCCTGATGTACCGTTGATGCTTTCGATCTCAACCAAAGCCCGAGTGAGCATTTCTACTTGCTGTGGTATCGTTTTATCGACCAATTTATGATACATGAGCTTGTGCCCCCTTACTTCTGTTCATTAATGTAGTTCAAAATTGTACTACAATTTTATTGTAAGGCATTTCTTTCGATTTGAATAGCCTGAATTTTTCAAGCAAGTGCTTGGCTTAGAAGCGTGGGTCGCTTATGCTAGAAGTACCGTATATTTTTAAGTAGAGGGGATCACCTATGACAAAAAAGTCTGCTGAACAAAGGATTGTCGATAAGTTAAAACAGGCTATCTTGAGGAGAGAGCTTGCGCCCGGAACGAAATTAGTGGAAGCAATCATATCGGAAAAGCTGAACGTAAGCAGGACTCCGATCCGTCATGCGTTTCGGAAACTAGAAGAAGAAGGCTACGTGACGCTTGTGCAGAACAAGGGGGCGTATGTGGTACAGCCAGACATAAAGGAGATCATTCAGGCGTTTGAACTGCGGATCGAACTAGAGTGTATCGCAGTAAAGTTTGGACTCGAAAAGGTCACAGATCACGATATCTTAAGATTAAAAGAGACGCTTGAAGAAGAGGTGAGCGTTTATAAAACAGAAGATATCCCAGAATACATCGCGCTTAACAAACGATTCCACATGCTTCTAGCAGACAGGAGCGATAATAAATACATAAGTGAATTTTTGCGTAAGGTGATCGATCAAATCGATATTTACTTGCGAATTTATGATGTCGTCGATACGAAGAGTGAGGAAAAGAACAAAAGTCTGGATGAACATCGGAAGATCATTGAAGCGATCAAGAGCGGAGACGTCGAAGAAGTGCAAATCGCAATTCGCCATCATTTAGAGAGTACGCTCGATACATTGAAGCAAACTGCAGAAGGGTATAAATCGCTCGATCAAATGTTGTAGGAAAGGAAAATGACGATGACGTATACATTTGTTCCAATCACATTGGAATACCTGAAAGAAATTGACGCATGGGACTATGAAGGACGCTTCGAAGACCTCTTTATGAAACCTTACTTTACTTCTTATGAGAAAGACGATGTGCTGATCGGTCCTGGTGGGTGTGATGGGTTCGTGGCTCTTGAAGGGGAAAAAGTTGCTGGACTTTTTGAGTTCACAGTAAGCGGTAATACAGTGGAGATCGGACTTGCTCTTCATCCTCGTCTAGTTGGGAAAGGACTCGCCGTCGATTACGTGAACGAGGGAATTCAGTTCGGCTTAAATTACTATGACTCGAGGATCGACGTGGTTAGGTTAGAAGTGGAGAAAACAAATAAAGCAGCCATACGAGTCTATGAAAAAGCAGGATTTAAGAGAGTGGACGAAACGGATGACGACATTGTCATGAAGAGAGATGTAGAATAACAAAAAATGATTGGAAGGTTCGTTGATTGAATAAGGCAAAGGAATCTAGAAAGTACGTGTTATTTGTCGTCGCATTTTTTATTTTGATCACGATCGATCGGTTTCTGATCGAAGCGAAATGGTTCGATTATCTTTATTATTTCTTTATGCTATCTGTGCTCGCGTTGATCAGCGTCATCCATTTCAAACAGAAAAAATGGGTGTATGCAGGGATCTTTACGATTCTATTATTTTGGTATGTTTATGGGTTTCAATTCATTTAATACAAAGACAAATTCATAGCAGCAAGGGGGAAGTGAACGATGAATGTCAATCGATTTAAGCTATGGCTCGGTGCTGTGATTTTCGCTCTCGTTGCTTTTTTCATCACGAAGCTCGTTTGGAGTACAGTCCCGACAGCGTTCTTACTCGTTTATTTAATGGTTGGGTATCTTGTCATCTTCTTTTTAACGGTCATTATACAAAGTAGGAAAACGTAGCGGATGGGGGATGTGCGGTAGTGAAAAAGTCGTTCTTTTGTTGGGAATCATCTTACTTCTTATAGCGGGGGTTATGTACTTTACCGATGTGGGAGCAGAAAAAGTTTCGTTAAATGTAAATGAAGAAGTTACGGTAGAAGGAATGAGCTCGCTCGATGTCAAAACAACGTCAGCAGACATTGTTTTTCGTTCTACAACAGAGGAGAAGCTTTCTGTAACGTTGGAAGGAACAGTCAAGAAAGATGGCGATAACCAGGAGATCGACGTGACAGAGAAAGATGGAAAGCTTCAAGTTGCGTATGTACCTGACAGTAAGCTTGGAGTTAATCTTGTAAGCAAAAATGTAACGCTCATTATCGAAATACCAGAGAATGCTTTTGAAACGTTGAATGTTCGTTCCACGTCTGGGGATATTGATGGTGAAGCACTGACGACCGATACCGTCATGATCGAGTCGACTTCTGGTTCTCATACGCTTGAAGGATTTACAGCCGCAACCGTTTCGTTAGCAGCTACAAGCGGAAACATAGAACTAGGCGAGAGCACAATCGAAGATCTTTCGATTGAGTCGACGAGCGGAAGTATCGAGGTTGATCGTCTAACTGCAACCACAGGGGAGATCGAGGCAACGTCTGGAGATGTCACGCTCGTAACGGAAGAAGAAAGCGAATCGTTTGAGATCGAAACAACGAGCGGCAGTGTCGAGGTGATTTATTCAAAGCAGCCTACAGATCTTGAGATAACGTTCGATGGAAACTCGGGAGAAGCTGATAGTAGCCTGAAGGGTCTGTTATACAAGGAGAAAGAAGAGAACGAATTTCATGGTGTGATCGGAGAAGCGACGAATAAGCTAGTGGTCGAAACTACGTCAGGAGATTTCTCGGTAAAATAAGTCACTCTGTCCTCTCCATTAAATCGGTTATTTGAAAAAGGGAGCTCGTCAACGTACTGACGAACTCCCTTTTTGTTTTATGAATCCGAATTTGCTGCTCTCGACGCGTAAGGATAGATGGGATCACGTAATGAGAACTCATACGTGTACCCGTCAACGATTCCGACGACTTTATCGCTTTTATAGAGATCGAGCATGAACGCGGCCATTTCTTTTGCTGTGTGATACTGCGGAACAGCTTGTTCATAGCTAAACTCATCGACATCCAACGAGCGTTCGGCAAATTCTGTTTCAGTTGCAGCAGGTGCCAGGACTTTGGCTTTTAGCTTCGCCCCTTTTCCTTCTAGCTCTTGCGCTAACCCTTCTGTAAATGCACTAACGAAGAACTTTGTTGCACAGTACGTCACGGCATCGGCGACAATCGTGTATCCTCCCCCTGACGAGACATTAATCAGCTGTGTTCCTTCTTTATCCGCATTATCGCGAACGTAAAGAGACGACAGAATTGTGAGCGCTTCGTTATTTAAGCGAAGCATCGTTTCGATCTTCGGTAAGTCTTGATCTCCTACAGAATCGAAGTTCCCGAACCCGGCATTGTTGATCCACGTGTCGATTTCATATTCCTTAAGGTTTTCGTAAAGGTTATACACTTGTTCGTTGATCGATAAGTCCGCGACGCGCACGACGACGTCCAATTCTGAATTGATGTCTTGGATTTCCTTTTTTAGTGCTTCTAACTTTTCTTCTCTTCGTGCGACAAGAATAAGATTCTTACCCTCTCCTGCAAACGTTAACGCCGTTTCATAGCCTATCCCTGAGCTTGTTCCAGTAATGACGGTGTATGTCATGTGAATTCCTCCTTTATTTGCTATGAACATAGCGTAACTGTTAAAGTTCACTTTAAGGCAAGCCGTTTGTTTTAAAAAATTGGAGGTTGCTATGTATTCGATAAGTGAAGTTGCAGAAAAGGTCAATATAAAGCCACATACAATACGCTATTATGAGAAAGAAGGAATCATCGAGCCGCTTAGGGATGAAAATGGTGTCAGAGAGTTTGATGACGCCCTTATCAAATGGCTCATGTTTATTAAAAAGTTAAGAGAAACCCAGATGCCGATCACGGACTTAAAGAAATATGCCCTTCTGTTTAAAGAGGGTGATCACACTGCACGAGAGAGGCTCATGCTATTAGAGAATCACCAAAAGAAGATTCAGCATCAGATTGAAACGCTCAAGGCAACAGACGAGATACTCGATGGAAAGATCGCTGCATACAAAAAACATGTCCTAAAGAAAAGTCATCATTGAAAAAAGGGTTCCAACGCTTCATGTAGAAAAGTGATTGGGGTGGGATTGAAAATTTGAAGATGAGGTGATGGCATGGCGTTACAAGTTAATCAAGTTTACTTGAACTTACCTGTTAAAGATCTTGATCGATCGGTATCCTTCTTCAATGAACTAGGCTTTGAATTCAACGCTGAGTATACGGATGATAAAGCAACATGCATGGTGATCAACGAAAACACTTACATCATGCTGCTGGTAGAGGAGTACTTTAAGACCTTTACAAAAAAAGAGGTCGTGAATGCAAAGGATGGAACAGAGGCAATCGTCGCGATATCGGTGAGTAGCCGAGAGGAAGTCGACCGCGTTGTGGAGAAAGCTCTGAATTCTGGAGGAAAAGCGTCCTCAGATCCAGTAGATCACGGGTTTATGTATGCGTCGAGCTTTCAAGACCCTGATGGTCACATCTTTGAAGTGCTGTCGATGGAGCAACCCGCGTAAGTCCTGATACACGAAGCCGCTAGGAATCCCTAGCGGCTTTGTGCTTGTAATTGAGCTAAATAACGTTTCCCTTCTAACGTAATATGAGTGCCAGCTCGTCCTCGTCCTTTGATCACGTATCCGCCTCGTTCGAGATCGTTTAGGCGGAGACGAACTTGTTGTGGAGTGAGTGGGGTGGTGGAACCTTGACTACTCTCGGATAAGTGGTTTCGGCTTGCAGATTTTCCTGCGTCGTTTCTCTCTTTAATTCCTTTTAAAATCATCTCATGTTCGTTTGCTTCCATACTGCTTTCGGGTAGTGTTGAAGGCTCTGTCGAAATTTTTTGCAACCTGTCATGAGGCAGATCGTTCAATGTAATCGTTGAACCGCTTGCGACGACAAGTGCATAATCGATGATGCTTTTTAGCTGGCGGATGTTCCCTGGCCAGTCGTACGTTTGAAATCGCTGAATCACATCATCATCGATCTTCATCCAGTTGCCGCTCTTTGTAACAAAATAATTCATCAGAAGCGTAATATCACTCACACGTTCTCTGAGTGGTGGGATGGAGAGATGAAGGACGTTCAATCGATAAAATAAATCTGACCGAAAAGACCCTTCTGCAATTTTATCCTGAAGGTTTTTATTCGTGGCGGCGATCACCCTGACGTTAACGGGGATGATCTTTCTTCCGCCGATCCTTCTGATTTCTTTCTCCTGGAGTACACGAAGGAGATGAGCTTGAACGGTCGAACTGATATCCCCGATTTCATCAAGAAAGATCGTGCCGTTATCAGCGAGTTCAAACAATCCTTTCTTACCGCCTTTTTTCGCTCCAGTAAACGTTCCTTCCTCGTACCCGAACAGTTCACTTTCAAGCAATGTCTCTGTTAATGCACTACAGTTGATGGCGATGAAAGGACCGTTTTTCCGAAGGGAGTGGCGGTGGATCGCATGAGCGAAAAGTTCTTTCCCGACGCCTGTTTCTCCGTGAATGAGAACGGGGTGTTCTGACATCGAGAGCTTCTTCGCAATCCGTTTGCACTCTGTTAAATGAGGATGCTCCCCTAATATATCTTCGAAGTCGTATTTCGCTACGAATCCTTTCTTATGCTGCTCTCGCTGGGCAGTTTTTTCAATTTCAAACGCCTGGTTTACACTTTTAAACGTTACGACGATGGTGTGCTCACCTTCCATGTGCTGTCTGAAGGCGACAACGTCGACGCCGTTCATCGAAAGGTATTTGTTTTCTTCTGTATCGTGAAGAATGAATTCATACAGTTCTTCATCGACGACGTCCTTTAGTGGTTGGTCGACGACTTCTTTTGCTGAAAGCTGAAAAAGAGCTTCAAGTCGATGGTTGAAAAGGGTGATGCGTTCTTTTCGGTTGATCGCAAGAATCCCATCATCAACTGTATCTACGACGTTTTGATAGTGTTCAGTCGTCCTCGTTGCTTTTTGTTCAGCGAACAGGATCTTTCGATGTAACGTGATCATACTGCGAATGTAGCGCTCAGAGACTTTAGAGGAAATCACGTCATCAAGATCGAAGTGATCGATCATCTTAAGGATGGTGGCCATATCGAAGGGCCTGACGCCGATGTCGATCACCGTATCGATGTAGGCGGGGCATAGGTGCGTTTCCCCAGGCGATATGGCGATCGTGATATCGTCATAAAACATTTTTCCTTTTTTATAAGGGATGAATTTGATGTGGTTGATGCCAAGCTGGTAGAGAGATTCGATCACGTCGACCGTCGTTTGATCGTCGTCATTGACCATAAGGACGGTTTCGCCATCCGGGAGGGTCAACAGTTCTTCGATGTAATCGTGACGAATCGTTCTGTTGCCAACGACGATTTTTGGACTTTGAATTGTTGAGAGAGCTTCCGCTTCCAGCTTAGCGGCTTCAGAAGAATACAGTATGATCTTATCAGACCATTCGAGCGGGAGCCCCTCATCGACTGCGAACGATGTGACAGAGATATAATCTCCAAGCAGCTGGTCAAGCTGCTCTCGTAATACTTCCTTTGTTCGACTACTCCCAGCAATGAGCGTAAGGGTAGGCTGACTCATATAGAACACCTTCTTTTTCTTATTGGTTCTATTGTATCACCAATTAGTAACAAATGAACCCGATAGGAAGGTGATGTTTCGTGATTTTTCTGACGATTACGGAAGATCAAAACTTGGCATGAAACTTGCATTGTATATAGTAAGCAGTCTAAAACCAATAGTAGTAACGGAAGGAAGGGGAAACATGAAGAAAGAAAAGAAAGAGATTAAAATGCCTCATACGTTTGTTATTGTCTTTTTTGTCGTATTGGCAGCGGCGGTTCTTACGTATTTCATCCCAAAGGGAACGTTTGAAACAAAAGATGTTACCTACGTACACCAGGGGCAGGAGCAAACGAAGACCGTACTTATTCCTGATAGCTTTTCTTATGTAAAGGACGATGAAGGTAACGCTGTACGTGAAGGTGTGAGTCTGTTTGAGCCTTTTGGTGAAGCAGGGTTTCTAAACTATGTATTTGAAGGTCTCGTATCAGGGAGTAAGTGGGGATCGGCTGTCGGAGTCGTCGCCTTTATCCTGATTATCGGTGGTGCCTTCGGGATCATCATGCGAACGAAAGCGATCGATCAGGGAATTCTCTCGATCATCGATAAAACAAAAGGGCGAGAAGTATTGATCATCCCTCTTATGTTCGTCTTGTTCTCACTAGGCGGCGCGATTTTTGGAATGGGAGAAGAGGCGATCGCCTTCGCGATGATCCTGATCCCACTTGTTGTTGCGCTCGGATATGATGCGATCACAGGTGTCATGATTACATACGTTGCGACGCAGATAGGATTCGCAACATCGTGGATGAACCCGTTCGGCGTTGCGATCGCGCAGGGTGTTTCAGGAATACCTGTATTGTCAGGTGCACCGTTCAGAATCGTGATGTGGATCGTCTTCACACTTGTAGGCGTTCTCTACACGATGTGGTACGCGAACCGCATCCGAAAGGACCCATCGAAGTCCCTTTCAACAGAATCGAATCAGTACTTTAAAGATTACAATAAAAATCAAGAACTGGACTCTCGTTTCAGCCTCGGTCATGGACTTGTTGTGATCACGTTGTTTGCTGGGGTTGGCTGGATCATCTGGGGTGTTATTAAAGATGCTTACTACATTCCAGAAATCGCAACACAGTTTTTTACGATTGGTCTTGTTGCCGGAATTATCGGCGTCATCTTCAAACTGAACAACATGACGGTCAATGATATCGCAGAAGGATTCACAGATGGAGCGAAAGACTTGCTTCCTGCCGCGCTCGTCGTTGGGATGGCGAAGGGAATCGTCATCATCCTTGGAGGCGACGCAGCGGGAGAACCATCCGTTCTGAACACGCTTCTTTACAGTGCTGGGAACGTTGTGGACGATTTCCCTCAGGCTGTTTCAGCATGGTTTATGTTCCTGTTTCAGTCTATCTTTAATTTCTTCGTTGTATCTGGCTCAGGACAAGCTGCACTCACGATGCCACTCATGGCTCCGCTCGCAGATATCGCTGGTGTAACGAGACAGGTTGCCGTTCTTGCATTCCAGCTCGGAGACGGATTAACGAACATCATCGTTCCAACGTCAGCAGCCCTTATGGGAACACTTGGTGCTGCGAGAATGGACTGGGGAACATGGTTTAAATTCATCATCAAGTTTCAACTCGTGCTGTTTGCGCTAGCATCCATTTTTGTCATCACAGCGTCACTCATGAATTTTCAGTAATAGCTTGGAGGATCGTACATGTTTACTATCATAAGAAATGCAGAAATCTACAATCCTAATCATCTAGGGAAAAAAGATGTGCTGATCGCGTTCAGTAAGATCGCGATGATCGGTGAAGGCATCGAGCTTCCTGAAGACATTCCACACAACGTGATTGAAGCAGATGGCAAGCTCCTTTTCCCAGGCTTCATCGATTCACACGTCCACATCATGGGCGGAGGTGGAGAAGGAAGCTACCGCACGCGAACACCAGAACTCACGCTTAGTCAAGCGACGTCTTCAGGCGTCACCACATTGATCGGTGTGATCGGAACGGATGGCACGACGAGAACGATGCCAAATCTTATCGCGAAAGCAAGAGGGTTAGAGGAGGAAGGAATCACCTGCTACGTTCATACGGGGAGCTATCAAGTTCCGGTTAAAACGTTAACAGGTAAAATCGAAGATGACCTCATCTTGATCGACCGCGTGATCGGAGCAGGAGAGATTGCGATCAGCGACCATCGCTCATCACAGCCAACAGTGGAGGAAATGGCGAAGATTGCGTCAGCAGCACGCATTGGTGGTATGCTTTCTGGTAAGGCTGGCATCGTGAATATCCACGTAGGAGATTCCCCTACGAAACTAGCACTTCTTGAAGAAGTGGTAGAAACAACGGATATTCCGATCAAAACGTTCCACCCGACGCATATCAATCGAACGGAAGAGCTATTTCGTTCAGGACTAGACTATGCGAAAAAAGGGGGATACATCGATTTCACAACGAGCACCATCCCGCAATTTTTAGAAGAGGGAGAAGTAAAGTGCAGCACTGGGTTAAAACGTGCGTTAGAAGCAGGTGTACCTGTGGAACAGATCACGTTCACTTCAGATGGTCAGGCAAGCCTGCCAGCGTTTGATGCAAACGGAGAATTCGAAGGGTTGCAGATCGGCACGGTTGCATCTCTCTACAAAGAGGTGCGAGATGCGATCGTGGAAGATGGCGTACCAATCTCTGACGCTATCAAAGTGATTACGAAGAATCCTGCTTCCCTTCTAAGATTGAAGGATAAGGGCGAAATTGCGGTCGAGAAGGATGCTGACCTAGTTCTTGTGAACAAAGATTTTGAAGTCGATACCGTGTTCGCAAAGGGACAGCTGATGGTAGAAAACAAAGAAGTCCTCGTGAAGGGGACGTTCGAATAAAACAAGGTACCGCACAACAACCTGTGCGGTGCCTTTTTTATTGGTCGTTATTGGGTGTCGAGAACAACCAGATTAGAAAACGGTACATTGAAAAAGTCCAATATAGCAGGTTTTTCCACTTGGCACGGAACTTGCATAATAGTCTGATAATAGAAGAAGGGAGAGAGTGTCATGAGTAGATGGAAACGAACGACTGCTTTATTAGCAGCCGCCTTTTTAGGAATCTTTTTAGTTGTACAGGGGATTCAGAAGCCTGAGCCAGAAGTGAGTGCTTCCGGTGGAGGCGAAGAAGGAGCGCTTGTGATCGTTGGAGGTGCGCTTAGCCCGGACAATGAAGAAGTGTACAACAAGTTCCTCGCGCTAGCTCAAGCGAAAAGAGGCGTTGAAAAGGAAGTCCTTAAAATCGGTATCCTGCCAACGGCAAGCTCAAGTCCGATCGAGAGTGCAACCTCTTATAAGAAAGATTTTGTGACGTACGGTGCAACGGAAGGAAATATCGACATTCTTCCGATCGCGGTGAACGATGACCGCTCAACAGAAGAAGACGAATCGCAGTGGATCGATAACGGATCAGATGAGGAACTTGCAGAACAGGTGGAACAGTACGATGCGATCTGGTTCGTAGGAGGAAATCAACTTCACTATACGACGACGCTTCTTAAAAATGACGAAGAAACGCCGGTCCTTGAGGCGATCAAAGACATCCGTGAAGAAGGAGCGGTCCTCGGTGGATCGAGCGCTGGTGCTGCAATCATGAGTGATCCGATGATCGGAGCAGGCTCTAGCCTTGGTGCGTTAAGCGACGGTGTGACGGATCGTGATAACTACGGTGACCCTGAGGATAATCGTGTCTTCTTAACAGAAGGGCTAGGATTCTTTGAAGAAGGGATCGTTGATCAGCATTTCGTAAAACGTGGCCGATTTGGTCGATTGATGGTTGCGGCATGGGAATCTAATCATGAAATGGCGTACGGAATCGATGAGAACAGCGCGATGGTCGTTTACCCTGAACGTGAAACGATTGAAGTGGTTGGTGAAAGTGGACTCGTCATCGTCGACCTCGCTGACGCAAAGAAGACGAAAGACTATCCTACTGCGATGAAAGATGTAAAGATCAGCTATATTGAAAAGGGAGACCGCTACAACTGGGAGTCGAAAACCTATGAGATTACAGAGGACAAGCCTTTGATTACCGATCCTTATTATCAGCCAAATCCTGCGAACACAGGGATCTTTGGTGAAGATGCGCTAAAGCAGGTGTTAACCTATGATCTTATCGATAATACTGCAACGACAGCCATCGGATTAGCAATCGATCTATCGGATGAGGACCGTGGTGAAGGCTTTAAGCTAACGTTTCAAGAAACGAAGGACACGAAGGGCTACTGGGGTAAAATTGACGGCGTCGAATCGTACGCTGCAGTAAATGTAAGCCTCGACCTTGCCCCGATGAAAGTGAAGTTGAAAGTAGATAAGATAAAAGAAAAGAAGATGGAGGAATTTGAGTAACGGCGAAGGAAGCTGTCGATAGAATAGTTGCTTCGACAACGTTGCCACTAGTAGTTTACTAGTACCTAAATGTGCAGGTTACCTTTCAAAACCTTAACGCTTCAATTTTAATATGGACATGATCATTAGAAGCTTTTCCTAACTGGAAGAGCTTCTTTTTATTGGAAAAAACGATGTCATGTAATTCTATTTCAGTCATAACGTTATTACGTAGAAGTTTAACTTTTTCTAAATTTTTACTTCCGGATTGGGCAGTCGTGCGTATAGTAAAAAAGATTGAAACCCATTGGAGGTGTTCGCGTGCCGTTTCCTAATAACAATCAGTTTACGCCGATATTGGTGAATGGAGAGGTTTATGCAGATTTAATTAAAGATATGAGTCCCTCTCAGACTGATATCGTGGGGGATGAGAGCAATCCCTCGTTTTACTACGCCTATGATACGATCAATGTCTATTTTCGCATGAGGCTTAGAGCGGATCCACGTAACCGGTCAAAAACGTCGTTTAAACGAAATGCATGGGGAGTGCTGCTCAATACATCGGGAGTAGCTGGAACATACGATTGGATGCTTGCAGTAAATGGATTGAAAAATCGCGTGAATTTAATTCAAAACGTAGACAAAGAATTTAACTCATGGAAAGACTCAGCCGAAGGAACGAATGGAAAAGGGGAGCCGAATTTTCAACGACAGATTATTAACTTTGATGTAGCGAGGGTAGTACAGGCGGATACGACATTTGGAAATTCACAGAACTACTTTATTGATTTTCTAATCCCAGCTTCCACTTTTTTCTCTTATCTAGACATCAAGCCAGCAGACCCGATCCAAATGGTGGCTTTTACTGCTACAAACAACAACAACTACAACAAAGATTCATTACGCAGGAAAGAAGACTATGAATTCAAGGATGCTCTTTCTGATCCAACGACGGTGAACGATGCGAATGTAAAAGCGAACCTGCAAATCACTAAGACGATGATTTCAGGTCCTACTGAACCAGTTGCTGGGCAGAACTATGAGTGGACTGGTAGAATCACGCTAACGAATATAGGTAAAAGTCAGGCGACAATCTTAAACGTCGTCGATGTGGTAGCCCTCGATGTTGTATCAGTCTTTGAAGCAACTTCTGTTTCGCAAGGATCAACTGCCTATAACGAAGGAAACAAAACGCTCACATGGACGGTTGGAGATCTTGAAGCAGGTGAGAGTGCAACCTTAGATTTTATAGAGAACGGACTGTTTTATACATCCGGAAACCAGGTTTTGAATGTCGCAACAGGCATAGGCTTTGATTTGTTTACAGGTCAGGAGCTGGCGATTGTTCGGTCACCGGTTACCGTCGATGTTCAGGCAACGGGTGGCGTCGCTGGAAACGTGCTCAATCAAGTGAACGGACTTCCGGAAGAGAACGTGACGGTGCGCTTGCTTTCCGGTGCAACGGAAATAGCCACAACGCAAACCGATGTGTTTGGGGATTACAATTTTACGAATATCCCGGCAGATACGTATACGCTCGAATTTTCAAAGGCTGATTTCGACGATGTTACAAGGGTTGTAGAGGTCACAGCAGGAAACGTTTCGATCGTGAACCTATTTATTGAACCTTTGTTAGGGGACATTGCCGGGACCATTACGGCTGGAGGTTCTCCGATCGATGGAGCTAGGGTTGCGATTTCAAATAATATCGGGCAAGAAATTCTTTCGGCGACTACGAATGCTGCTGGTGAATACACACTGAACAACCTTCAGCCAGGTCACTATGCCATGACCGTAACGGCCGATGGTTATCAATCACAGTCGATCGGTAAAGACGTCATTTCGAACGGTACATCTACTGAGAACTTTGTTTTGGTTCCAAATCCAGGAACAGTGGAAGGGCTCGTTAGGAGTAATGGTTCGCCTATTGCTAATGCCACAGTAGATATTATTGGTTCGACCGGACTCACTGTTGCATCAGCAACGACCGA
Source organism: Anaerobacillus sp. ABA4_114 (assembly GCF_056159065.1). Lineage (NCBI taxonomy): Bacteria > Bacillati > Bacillota > Bacilli > Caryophanales > Bacillaceae > Anaerobacillus > Anaerobacillus sp. ABA4_114. Next base: position 3,115,385 of record NZ_JBSWUM010000001.1, on the reverse strand, counting down.
TGCAGCTGGTCGATGCGTTATTAATAGATTGGCTCCTGGCACTTACCGCTTCAGGGCAAAAGCAAATTCCTATCAGACTTTTAACGTTGGTTTTTCAGTACTTGCCGGTCAAACGGTCGATGTGGAAATCGATCTTAGTCCTAACCCTGGCTCAGTCGAAGGACGTGTAAAAGATGAAGATGATGATACTGATTTAGCAGGGTGTAACATCAAGATTACGAATTCGTTCGGATTAACGATTGCAAATGCAATCACAGATGTACTCGGGCGTTTCAGTGTTGGATCACTCGCTCCAGGAAACTATGTCTGTACATTTGCTTCTGACGGGCACGGTTCTAAGAACTTCGGCTTCTATGTAAGACCTGGTCAAACAGCTAATTTAGACTGTTTCCTCAGGAGAAGAACCGGAGTCCTTGAAGGGATTGTTGAATCAGATGGAACTCCGATAGGCGGGGCAAAAGTCGATGTAGTTGAAAACAATGTCGTTGTTGCAAAGACTGTTACAAACGATGATGGTACGTATAAAATCAGAGGTCTTTCACCTGGAAGGTATACGTGTATTTTTACAGCTGATGGCTATTCTACAGAGACACTTGGAGCGCTTATAAAAAACAACCGTACGTTTACTCTTAATGCAGAGCTCAAACAACTTCTTGGCTCCTTAACAGGAATAGTGACAACAGATGGTGGTGTGCCGCTAGCTGGAGCTGTCATCCTTGTCAATAATTCAGATTCGGATGTACTCGTCTCAAGACGCGTAACGAATTCGAATGGAAACTACTCAGTTAGCGATCTCAATCCCGGCAGTTACTCAATTACAGCCTCATTTCCAAACTATCAATCGTTATTAGGCGGGGCGATCATTACTTCTGGAAATGAATCAGAGCTTAATTTTTCATTAACACCTAATCCATCCACCATCGTCGGAACGATTATCAATGAAGAGACGGGCGACCGTATTACAGGTGAATCGATCCAGATGCAACTGATCGATTCGAATGGTGTGCTGCTGTCCACAACGTTCTCAACGAATGAAGGGGAATTTACGTTTGAGAATGTGCTCGTTAATACGTATACGATCAACGCGAATACGGATGCCTACCGCAGTTCTTATGCAAGCGTGAAGACAGAGCCAGGTCAAACGGTGACAACAAGCGTAGGGCTTGTCCCATTACCTGGGTTTATTACCGGTACGTTACGTGATGCGGACACGAATTTGCCGATTGCCGGTGCAACGATCAACATCAGCAATGCACTAGGGTTTCAAGTAGATTCATTGATTACGAGTGGAGACGGAGAGTTTTTTACAGTAGGGCTGCCTGCAGGAATTTATACGATGGCTGTTGTCGCTCAAGGATATGAAACGGCATTGATCGGAGAGATTGTACCGTGGGGCTTTACGAAGAGCATCGATATCGAATTAAAAGCAAATCCAGGTTCGATCATCGGAACCGTTACGCCTGTGGCTGAAAATTTAATCGTTCAGCTATATTCGCTCGATAACCAGCTCGTCAATGCAACGGCAGCTGATCCAACAGGTGCGTATCAATTTGAAAACTTGGCGCCTGGTAACTATATTTTAAAAGCGGCAGCGCCGAATTACTCGGTTGCTTGTACAGGTGCATTCGTTGAATCAGATATTGTATCAAACGTTCCTATGACGATAAAACCAAATCCTGGTTCAATAAGCGGAAACATCGTGAATGATCAAGGTACGACATTAGCGAACGTGACCATATCGCTGCTCGATGAAAATGAAACGCCAATCGCATATGGAAATACGGACGTAGATGGGAACTATTTTATCAGCAACGTGCCACCAGGAAGTTATGCGCTCATCGCAAAGCTCATGATGCACACGACGACATCAGGAACAGTATCCGTTGAAGCAGGGCAAGAGGTGCAAAACATCGATTTTGTCATGGCGAGGGTGCTCGGGACGATTTCAGGCGGGGTTTCTGATTTTCAAACAGGCGAAGTCATCACAGGAGCTTCAGTTCTTCTTAGAAACAGTCTCGGAATACTCATCAAGTACACCACAAGTGATCAGTTCGGAAAGTTTCTGTATCGAAACATTGGTCCAGATTCTTATACGATTACGTGTTCGGCACCGAATTATTCTACTGAGATTACAGGAGTTATCGTTCCGCCTGGAGAAACGACGGGTGCGAATGTCAGACTGAAAACAACGGTTGGAGATATTCGGGGGCAGGTTGTTGATGAAAACGGTGATCCAATCAGTGGCGATAACATCCAACTAAAGTTACTCGGTGCAAACAAAGAGCTGCTGCAAGCGCTGTTGGCAAATTCAGATGGATCGTTCGTTATCCCAAGTTTATCTGAGGGAACATACTTTGTTACCGCAACATTAGTTGGTTATACGGCTAACCTTGTGTCTACGATCATCACTGCAGGTGAAGTAAGCAACGCAACCGTTCAGCTTTCGCCGATTCTTGCAACGATTGCCGGGAATGTCGTCGATGCGAATACAGGTGCTCCGATCACGGGAACCGCTGTTTTTCTATCGCTCACAAAGAGCACGGGCGTTTTTGTGTCGAGTATCTATCCGAGTGAGAATGGTGTGTATCTATTTGATTCTGTATTGCCTGGCTCCTATTTATTGAACGTGAATGCAGAGGGATATGGGAATGAAGTCATCACGGTTACCGTCCCGCTTGAAGGTGTTGAACTGGATATCGCCCTACAGCAGAACCCTGGCGCAGTGACGGGGTATGTGACGAACCAGCTTACGAGCGAACCATTAAATAATGCCGTCGTTACAGTCAGTAATTTTGGAAAAACGTTAGAGACGAAAGTTGTAACAGATAGCTTTGGACAATTTACGTTCCCGAATTTATCCCCTGGTTCTTACCGTGCAACTGTGGCTGCTGAAGAATTTTCAAGTCAGACTGCTACGTTTGAGGTTTTACCTGATCAAACAACATCTCTCAGTTTTATTCTAACCCCTGAGCCAGGTGATTTGATCGGAACGGTGACAGATATTGAAACGGGAAATCCGATTCCTGGTGTGAATATTCAAGTGCGCTTCTTAACACCGCTCGGTCCTGTGTTTGCGACCACATTGACAGATGAAGCAGGCGTGTATCAGACACCAGGACTTTTCGCAGGAACGTATACGGTGATCGCTTTTGCAGATAGTGGCTACGGTTCTTCAACTGCATCGGTTAAAGTACCTGCTAATGGATCAAGAACTGTGGATTTTGAGCTTGAACCGTTCCCAGCGATTGCAGAAGGTACGATTCGTGATGAAACGACCGGTGATCCAGTTGCGAATGTCTTTGTCAGGTTATTGGATATCCACGGTAGTTCGATTCAAACGGTCAACTCAGATATGAATGGCTTTTATCGATTTACAAACTTTACTGCGGGTCAGTATCTGATTTCGGCGATTTCACCAGATTACCAGCGCGTTCAAATCTCGATCAATCCGCTTCCGGGTGAAACGGTAGTCAGTGACATCTTTTTCACACCTGAGCCAGGTGGGATCTCTGGAATTATCCTCGATGCAGAAACGGATGCTCCATTGGTGGGAGCACAGGTGGAAGTATACTCTCCAGGATCAACCGTTCCAGTAGCACGACGTACCGCTGGCGCGAGTGGAGACTTTTTGATTACAGGCGTGTTTCCAGGTTCCTTTACAATCAGCGCGTACACGCTAAATTATAGTCAGGAAATTAAAGGAATCACAGTTGAAGCGAATGAAACGACGAATTTAGAATTCCGTCTGGTCCCTGATCCGGTTACGATTTCAGGGTCTGTTGTGGATGATACTGGTCAGCCGCTTGGTAACGTAAGCGTTCGAATTATCGATGAGTATGAAGTAGAGGTAGGTAATGGAATATCAGATATCGATGGGAACTTCTCCATTGGTAGTTTGCCGGCAGGTTCCTTTACAGTCATTGCTGGTATCGATGACTATGCTGATTTTACAACAGGGGTATCTGTTCTTCCTGGAGATGAATATAGCGATCTGAATGTTGTCATGGTTCCTCTTGGTGGAACGTTTGCAGGTAGTGTCGTTAATGCAACTACAGGTGAGGGTATCCCTGGCGTTTTGATTTCTGTAGGTACACCTGAGGGAATTCCGATTATTTCTACGAACTCGGATACGACCGGTGACTTTGTATCACCGCTTTTACGGCCAGGTATGTACACCGTCATCGCAAGCTCACCGTACTTCGTTCAAGATCAAACAGGTGTCATCATCGTCTCAAATCAATCGGCCGACGTACAGTTTTCACTTGAAGAAGTCGGAGGCACCATCTTTGGGACCGTTGTTGGAGTGGACGGCGATCCGATCGAAAATACCTCGATTGCCATCAGAGTGTTAAACGACAACGGTGCACTGCTGCAGACGCTCCAAGCTTTATCGGATGGAACGTTTGAAGTCCTGAACCTTCCTTCTGGATCATATCGTATCAATGTGATCGCGGATCGCTATCAAGCAGCTACAGTTGGTGCGATCGTAGAGAATGGAGAGATCACCGAGCTAACGGTTCCACTTTCACTGGCAGGAGGTTCAATTCAAGGAACGATTACCGACACAGGGGGTGCGCCTTTACCAGGTAGTTTCGTTGAACTTACAGATGTTAATGGTGTTCTTGTTGCCACGATCACAAGTGATCAGAACGGAGAATTCTTCTTTACAGATATTAAAGTAGGGCAGCTTAATGTAAAAGCAACTGCTCCAGACTACGGCGCTTCTACGATCGGAGTAATCGTTGAACCTGCTGAAACGTCGACCGTTCAGCTTGCGCTATCAGAAATAACCGGTACGATTTCTGGTGTTGTAACCGATACAGATGGGGCACCGATTAGCAATGCGACGGTCAACGTGACAGATGGGACCAATACGACGGTTGCAACCGTTATTACAAATAGTGATGGATCCTACTCGATTCCACAGCTTGACCCTGGTGATTATGTTGTAACGGCTAGTGAGAGCAGTTCAGGGACTAATGTTGTGACGGGTATCGTTACACCTGATGGAGAGACCATTGTCGATATTACTTTGATTCCAACAGGTGCTGTTATTCAAGGAACCATCTTAGATACAAGTGGAGAAGTCGTAGTCGGTGCAACGGTTGAACTGAGATCAGTCAGTCCGTTCGGTCCTGTTGTGAGTACCGTTTTAACAGATAGTGACGGTAATTACGATTTCGGTACAATATCGAACGGAACGTATACGCTCGTGGTGTCTGCTGAAAATTACGGAACTGAAAGTGGCTCAGTTCTTATCGTCGATGGTGTTCCAACGATTCAGCAGTTTGCACTTACACCGGATCCTTCTAGTGTAGAAGGCGTTGTCACGACTGACGGTGTACCAGCTCCGAATTCCGTTGTCAAACTGTTAGATATAACAGATACGAATCTCTTTGAAGTGCAAACGGACGCAGAAGGTCGCTACCTTATTCAAAATATTAACCCTGGCATCTATACTCTTGTCGTGAACAATGCTGATTATCAATCAGAAAAGCAAGGGTTCACGATAGGAGCGGGAGAGTCGACCACCGTTGATTTTGATCTCGTCCCACTTCCAAGTTCCATTACTGGGAGAGTCCTGAATGCACAAACAAATTTCCCGGTAAGTGGTGCAATCGTTCAAATCATTTACGGTGATAGTGTCCAGCCATCAGCACGAGCGGTGACAGATCCTGCTGGAGAATATACGGTAACAGGAATCGCTCCAGGCGCGTATACGATCATAATCACTTCACCAAACTTCGATACGTTCACAGCTGGTGCTACGGTCACAGCAAATCAAACAACAACGATCGATGGCTTCCTGACGCCGGATCCAGGGGTTGTGACGGGAAGCGTGTCAGGACCAGACGGAGCAGTAGCAGGTGCTTCTGTAAAAGTCGTCGCCCCGAACGGCAGCGTTATTGGATCAGGTGTGACGGATGCGAACGGCACGTGTTCGATTGGAAATCTGCCGGAGGGAATTTATGTTGTTTCCTGTACTGCTCCTGACCATGAAAATGCGAAGCAGGGTGTAGCGATTTCACCAGGAGAAGTCGTGACGGTGTCGTTTGAACTTGGAGCAAACAATGGATCGATCGATGGAATCGTAACGGATGCAGATGGTAATCCTCAACCTGGAACCGTTGTGAATGTCGTGTCGCCTGATGGAACAATTGTGGATTCCGTTGTAACAGATGAAGAAGGATTTTATACCATTCAAAATCTCGAGCCTAAGACCTATCAAATCATTGTTGATAAGCCTAATCAACCAACGACATCAGTAGGGGGAATTGTAGAACCGAATGACACCACAACATCTGATGTTCAAACACCTCCAACGTTTGGAAGGATTACCGGAACGATCACGAATGCTGATGGCGATCTGCTCACAAACAGAACGATTTTTATCAGATTATTTGACCAGAACGATGCCTTGATTACGTCCGTTCAAGCTCAAACTGATGGGACATATACAATTCCAGATATAGCAGAAGGAAACTATTTCCTTACAGCTACAACGAAAGGGTATAGTCCAGGAAGCTTTGCGGTCATAGTAGAAGCAGGTGAAGAAAGCACGCTCGATGTAGCTCTAAGTCCACAAGGCGGCGGATTAACGATTGTTGTTGTAGATGAGGTGACGAGTACGCCAGTAACAGGTGTTGTGGCAAGTGTGAAAAATGAAACAGGTATACCGATCACATCTGGTGTCACTGACCAGGAAGGGAAAGCTGTTGTTGAAGATTTAGAACCAGGGACAGTGATTGTTTCAGCTGCCGCACCAAATTATACGAATTCCTCGCAGGGAGCGATCATTGAGCCAGGTGTTACAAAAGAGGCCACCTTGGTTATTTCTCCTGAAACCGGTGATTTGGCAGGTGTTATTACTGATGCGAACGGTAATCCGATCGCTGGTGCGACTATTCAAATCCTTGATTCCAAACGTTCGGTCATCACGACAGTCTTGACGCAGAGCAATGGAGCGTATAAGGTGTTCGACCTTGCGCTAGGCATCTATACGATGCTCGTGAACAGTCCAGGATATGAACAGCAGTCGTTAAGTGCAGATATTTCTTCAGGTGAAACGACCGCGACGAGTATCTCGCTTCCGTCCGTACCAGGATCCGTGAAGGGTGTTGTCACAGATTCAGAAACAGGTGCGCTTTTATCGAGGACGAACGTGGAGCTGCGTCTAATTAGCTCCTCAGGTCCAGTCATCGCATCCACGTTGACGGATTCACAAGGCATGTATGTACTTCCAGACATTGAAGTGGGCAACTATACGGTCGTTGCGAGCAGTCGCTTCTACGGTGACGATGCTGATGCAGTATCTGTTGAGTCTGGTGAAACCACGTTTGCGGATCTTCAGCTTTCCGTAACAAAAGCAAGTGTGGTAGGCCGCGTGACAGGAGAGGGTACGGAACCTTTAGCGAATACGCTCGTTCGAATATCTGATCAAAATAAAGTTGTTGTAGCAGAAGTTCAGACGGATGCTGACGGGAACTTCCAGTATGAAGGCTTAAACCCTGGAGAGTACAACATCTCAACGATCAACCCAGATTATCGAGCGAACGTCGTATCGTTCCAGGCTGAACCTGACGCCCCGACTGTCGTGAACAGTGCACTCGTAGCGATTCCAAGTCGATTTACAGGACTCGTTACAGATGCTGAAACAGGTCTTCCGATCGTAGGTGCGATCGTTGAAGTGTTCGATCTCATCAATCGCCCGGTTGCGGTTGCGCTAACAAACATCAACGGAAGATACACCATCACAGGACTAAGTGATGAAACGTATGCACTACGAGCATCAGCGCAAGGGTATGGCTCTGAAGGAAGGCAGTCCACGTTGTTTGTGAACGATACGAATGTAGAGAATTTTGCGCTTGGAAAGGCTGCAGCTTCCATTTCAGGAACGGTACGATCAGCTACGACGAAGGAGCCGATTACTGAAGCGACCATCAGTGTTTTCGATGAAGAAGGTGTGCTTGTTGGAGACACATTCACTGATGAGAATGGTGCGTATACGATTGGGAACCTTAGCGCAGGAACCTTTTCGGTCGCAGCCGATGCGATCGATTATCTAGAAGATCGGCAGGTAGTGGTGCTAGCAGCTGGTGAAGAGCGTCAAGGAGTTGATTTTGCACTTCGCCCTGGTGAGGACGGAGGAATCGCTGGCCGGGTAACTGACCGAGGAACAGGTGTACCGATCGATGGTGTGTTGATCAGACTTTATAATGAAGATGGGACGCTGGTTCGAGAAGTGAGAACGAACGAAGAAGGTGTTTATTCACTTTCTGGTCTTCCTGTTGGCCTGTATGAAGTCAGGGCGACGAGTGCAGGATATGAACCGTTCAGCACGACCGTTCGCGTTCGTCCGAATGAGGAAGTCCTCCTTGAAATCAGCTTGGTCTCAACGTCACCAGTGCCGCCACCGGTTCGTGACGAGTATTATATTACGACGAATCGAGGAGAGTTCTTACGATTAGATGGAGGGATGGTTCCAACGCTGTTCAGGATGGAGAGCATCAATGAATCAAGAGGATGTGGAACGTTCTCGTATGTAAGTGAAACGGGAGCGAGGAGAACGATCACGCTCGATCTGTCTTCGATCACGATTAGTCCAGTAAGAGAATAAGCATTAAGCTAGCCCAGGGACGTTTGTTCCTGGGCTTTTTCATTTTTATAACGAAATACGGCCCTCGTTTTATAAGCAAAAAAGTTGTATGCTACAGGATAGAGATTCTTTATAAAGGAGGACGGCAGATGAGCCAACCCGATTTAGAACGGATGTGTGAGATATGTGGGCTCGGTATGCAGACCGCGCTACCTGAACGGATTCATGGCGGGCTCTTACACCGGATGTATGCTGTTTTGACTACGAAAGGGAAATACGCGATAAAAGTGTTGAACGAGGAGGTCATCACGAGACCTTCTGCTGTAACAAACTTCTTGAACTCAGAAGAAGTCGCAACGCTCGTGTCAAACGAGATCCCAGCCCTTCCTGCTCTGTGGCTTAACGGTACGTTCCTTCAACAGCTCGATGGACTGTACTTTCTTGTTTACGACTGGATTGAAGGGGAAAGCCTCAAACCGGTGTCGATCACGAGTGACCATAGCAAAAAAGTTGGCGCGCTGCTTGCAGACATTCATCGGACCGATTTTTCCACGTTACACATCCCGTATGACATTGAGGGAAGTGAGGTGACGGACTGGGAGTACTACTTGCACCTCGGTAAAGAAACCGATGCGCCTTGGGTTCCGCTATTTGATACGTATGTAGAGAACCTTTACAGGTGGACAGCGATGGCGAAGAAAGCATCCGAAATCCTTTCCTCAGAAGTAGTGATCAGTCATCGAGACCTTGATCCTAAAAACGTGCTTTGGTCAAACGGTGAGCCGATCGTCATCGATTGGGAATCGGCTGGGTATATCAATCCGATGCAAGATCTTCTTGAAACGGCTGTTTACTGGGCGATGACGGGGGAAGGGAAGATCGACAAAGAGCGCTTTTTCTCATTCATCGACGGCTATAAGAAAACGTGTGAACCGTATGCTGACTGGAAAAAGGTACTCGCAACAGGCTTTTCAGGAAAGCTTGGCTGGCTCGAGTACAACCTGAAGCGTTCACTGAAGCTAGATGGGTCAGTGGATGAAGAACAGAAAATGGGAACAGACCAAGTGCTGCAAACGTTAAACGAGATCAAGCAGTATGCCGATTCCCTGCCCATGCTCGAGAACTGGTTGCATGAGAAAGATAGACGATAAGGCGGGTGTGCAGCTTTTCCTATCGCTTCCCTGCGATCGATTGATACACATGATACCCGCTCGTCGACACGCCGATCGTACCAGCACCTGGGAATACGCTATCACCGCAAAGCCATAATCCATCGAGTCCTGTTCGATGCGATAGGCTATTGAACAAGCTGAATTCGTTCGTTTGTGGAAACCCACCGACCATACCGTTCGGTCGTTTCGTGAATCGCTCCCAAGCACGAGGGGCACCAGCCATCATCATGTCGATGCCGCTTCTTACTTCAGGGATCACGCGCTCGACGCCACTCAGAACTTTTTCCGTTAAGAACGCTTTGTACTGATCGTATTTTTCTTTCGTATCCCAGCGATGAAGCTCTGTATGTGTGCTCACAGTAAGCGTGCGGTAACCTTGTGGTGCACGGATCCGGTCCTTTGAGCTTGAAAGAGAGAGAAAGAGGTGGTCCCCTTCTGTCATGGTTCCGCCTTCAACTAATACTTGATTGAAAAGAGCTGTGTATTCTGGAATCACGTACTCCTCGATCGCAAGGTACATCGTGAACGCTCCCCACTGCGAAATTCTGCTTCTTTTTTGAAGTTTGTTCGGAAGCTCAAGTTGAAGGGGTTCTGAGAGGAGAGGGACGAAGCTCTGTACAGGGAGATTACAGATCAGATGATCCGCTCTCCAGTTCTCTCCGCGCTGATCGACCGCGACCCACTTTTTCTTTTCGCGGCGAATCGTTTGAATGTGTTTTCGTTTAAACGTTTTGCCACCGTGCTCTTCAATATAAGCCTGCAGTTTTTCAGCGATAGAGAAGAGACCGCCCTCCGTGTAGTATGCGCCTTCATGGTAAATATCGAGTGCGAGCGCTCCCATGAGTGCTGAACATTCACCGCTCGTTGCCTGCATGCTGTCGATCAACTGACCATCGATAAAATGGCGAAACGCATGCGCTTCATGAAGGTGATGTTTCTTTAAAAGATCGCCCATCGTTTTCCGTAAATAAGGGAGAAGCTTTGGAGTTCCAATGTTGACTGAGAAGAGCAGTTTTCTCCATTCCGTCATGGTGACGGGTGGCAGGACGGGCAGGGGCTTGATTAGTTTCCGTATTTCAGCACCTATTTTCCACACTTCCTGATAGAACGAGACGATTGCTTCCGCATGATCAGGAAACTGAGACGTACATTCAGCGAGGTGCCGGTTTCGATCAGCATAGTAAGGCATAACAGAAGAACCGTTATACACTCTCATGATTTCGTCTAATTTTACAAACGGAATTGAAAGTCCAAGTTCATCAAAAATGCGGTGGTGAACGCCGCCTTCCTCAAACCCCATCCCCATCGTCGCACCGACAGGAAACAGATAATCCTTTCGGCTGAACTTACCGGCAGAACCGCCCCATTCGTTCGACGCTTCTAGCACCGTCACATTATACCCGTCCTTTGTGAGTAACGCCCCGGCAGTTAATCCACCGATTCCGCCCCCGATGATCGTGATATCCAAACGAATCCCTCCAAGATTTTCCGGTACTTATATGTTCTATTATAAAGGTGAATCGGACTAGTTGCATGGTTTATGTGTGCTATGATCTGTGATAAATACTGCTCAATTGCTGAAAATTTGTCGGTAGTACGAGATAATGAGGTGGAACCTAGAAGAGGAGGGTCGTCTCATGCAAAGTGGTAGGAATCTTGATTTACAGAGTCAAATGGAAATGCTAGAAGACATCGTACATAAAAATGAAACGATCGAACGTGTATTGAACGTTGCGCATGCAGAATTCGAACATTATTACATCGGAGCGGGAAGCATCGTTCAAACGGTGTGGAATCGTTTATCTGGAAATCCGCTGAATCATGGCATCGGTGATATCGACATCATCTATTATGATGAAGACTTGAGTCGAGAGAAGGAAAAGCGTATGGAAGAGCACTTGCAAGCGTTACTTCATGACGTGCCGCTTGAAATTGACGTGAAGAACGAAGCAAGGGTTCATCTTTGGTATGAAGAGAAATTCGGGAAGAAGATCGAGCAGTACGAATCGCTTGAGGACGCCATCAACAGCTGGCCGACGACGGCAACGGCGCTCGGGGTCAGGAAGGATGACGAAGGGAATTTCAGAATCTACGCTCCGTTCGGTTTGAACGACCTTTTTACAATGACGGTTCGAGCAAATAAAAGGATGGTTACGAGAGAAGTGTATGAAGCGAAAGCTGCGAAGTGGACGAAGAAGTGGGATCTTCGGGTGATTTCGTGGGAAGATGCATGAGAAGAAGCCTGGTCGAGTGACCAGGCTTCTTTGCTACATAAACATACCTACAAAGATCGCAGTGATAAAGGAAGCGAGGGAACCCCCGATGATCGCTTTTAAACCAAGCCTCGATACTTGAGGACGCTTTGAAGGCTCAAGTGAACCTAGGCTGATGATGAGCTGACCGATCGAAGAAAGGTTTGCGAAGTTACAGAGTGCGACAGACAGCATCGCGACCGTTTTCTCAGTAAGTTCGCTCTCTTGAGACGTTAAATCCTGAAACGCTACAAACTCGTTGATCGACATCTTCGTTCCGATGATCGACGCAGCACGGAACGCTTCGTCGAGCGGGATACCGACAAGAAGTGCGAATGGATAGAAGACGTAGCCAAAGATCGTGCTTAAGTCGGTCCCAACGAAACCGAGTAGTCCGTTGAGGAGCGCGAGAATACTGATGAACGCGATTAGAAGACCACCGATGTTTAGGGCTAGCGTGACACCGCTAACGGTTCCATCTGCGATCGACTCGAACACGTTCGCATGATCTGAACGCTTCATCTTCACGTTATCGTTCGTTTGGGATACTTCTGTTTCTGGCTCCATGATCTTCGCGATCACAAGGGAGACGAACGGAACGCTGAACACGGAAATCAAGAGGTACTTGATGTCGACACCCATGAGAGAGTACCCGACGAGAATCGCTCCACTCGCAGAAGCCGTTCCTCCGACCATCACGGCGAAAATCTCTGAACGCGTTAAGATTTTTAAGTATGGTTTAACGAGAAGCGGTGCTTCTGCAAGGCCGAGGAACGAGTTCCCAACAGCGTTAAATGATTCGACTTTTGTTGTGCCCATCAGCTTTCCGACCGTCACACCGACGATCTGGACGATGAATGGGATGACGCGTAAGTAGTAAAGAGCTGAGACGAGTGCTGAGATAAAGATGATAACGGAAAGTACGTTGATCGCAAACACGAACGTTAACTCTGTTTGCTCGTACAACCCGCCGAACACGAACTGAATGCCTTCGTTACTATAGTTGATGACCTGCTGGACGGCTGCAGATGCTTTTTGAAGAAACGCCTTACCAGCTTCAACTTTTAGTACGAAAAGAACGAACGCCCCCTCGATCGCGAGTCCGACTCCGATCGTTCGCCAGTTTATTGATTTCTTGTTGTTACTGAGTAACCATGCGATGCCAAGAATCCCCGCAATGGATAATAGACCAAAAATGATGCTCATGGTGATGAAATCCCCCTGAAAGAAGTGTTGCTTCACAAAAACAGATCTATAAAAAAAGCCGCACTTATGGAAAGTCCGGGTTCAGGAAGAATGAATAAGGCTTAGGCGTTGTGTACAACGAATCAGCTTACCTTCCCTATAGTCCTGCAATTCATGGTTGCAGGGTAGAAACTTATCGGACCGTATTTCCAAAACTATATAGAGAAATGATGTGAAGTTATTTTAACAATCTAGCAGATGCAAAAGGGGGTAGCAATACCTAGTCTAATAGTAACAATGTTAGAAAAATTCAGTGGAGATATGTAAGCGTTCGACAAAATATGACCTATTGTGCGAGGTGAGGATCAGGGAAGTGCGAGGGGATAATAGATAGAACGTTTTCATAGATTAAAGCGAAAAGGGAGTGGGCTGGAACAATTTACTTTTTAAGTTTTTAGCTGTGATAAAAAGAAAAAAGCTCCTCTTGATGAGGAGCCTTAGTGAAGAGCGTTACGTTTTTGGGAAGGTGAAACCTTCTCCGAACACATCACGCACGTCGTGTACGACGACAAACGCTTTGTCATCTGCTTGTTGAATCATCTTCTTCAACAGGAACAGCTCCTGTTTGTTGATGACAACGTACAAGATGTCTTTCGATTCATTCGAGTAGTGACCGCGTGCATTGATGATCGTCACACCGCGATCCATCTCCGCGCTCACGGTTTCAGCGATCGCAGCGGTGTTATGCGAGATGATCGTAACGGCTTTTCTCGTATCGAAACCATCGATCAAGTAATCGAGTATCTTCGTACTGATATAGATCGAGATCCCTGTGTACATCGTATTCTCGATTCCGATGATGAAGGATGATCCCATCACGACTAAGATATCGAATACAAACATCGACGTGCTGACACTCCAGCCGAAGTGCTGGTTCAGCATGCGCGCAACGATCGTCGATCCTCCTGTCGTTCCACCTGAACGAAGAACGAGTCCGAGTCCAATCCCGATGAAAACACCGGCAAACACTGTACCAAGCATGATGTCGACTGGGTTACCCATGTCTTCTGTTAGATGGATGAATAGAGATGTGAAGAAGATCGCGAGCATCGTATACCATGTGACGCGTTTGTTGAGCACTTTATATCCGATCGCAAGGAGCACACCGTTCATAATAAAGTTTGTAAGACCTGGTGACCATCCGAGCACGTAATAGAGTGCCATCGAGATCCCCGTTACGCCACCTTCACCTAGTTCGTTTGGGATCGCGAACCAGTTTACACCAAGCGCAAAGAACAGTGAACCGATGATGATCAGCGTTATTTCTTTTCCTGTATGATTCATAGTATCAACTCCGTTCGAGGGGGGACGTGGGGACAGGTTCCCTGTCCCTGTGCCCCCGTTCAAATCTAGTACGTAGGATAATATATCATAGGAGAGGGACGTAGGGACAGGTTCTGTGTCCCGATAGAATGGTAGAGGTTGCAACGGCTATATAGAAAAACTCAGTCGATAGTCGCAGATCGTCTCATTCTTTTGGGTGTGGTGTAAGAATGGTAAAGGCTTTATGATCGATAAAAAGACATGGGGGGCTTGGCATTGGAAATCAGTGAGGTAATGTTAAGAACGAAGGAACTTGAAAAGATGAGACGTTTTTATTCCGAAATTCTCGGGTTGTCTTTAATAGAGGATAAAAACGAATATTTTAAACTAGCAGTTGGTTCTAGTCATTTTATATTCACGTCAGGCGTAGAAGGAGAACCTTTCTATCATTTTGCATTTAATATTCCTTCAAACAAGTTCAGGGAAGCGAAGGCATGGGTTAAAAGCAAAGTTGAATTAAATCATGAAGATGGAAAAGATGAAGCGCACTTTACCCATTTGCCAGCGAAATCGCTTTACTTTTATGATCCTGCTGGAAACATTGTTGAATTTATCGCAAGACAGTCAGTTATCAAGTATGATGTAGCACCATTTTCACAACATAGCATAATAAATCTGAGTGAAATAAGTCTTACAGTGGATGACCCTATTAAGACTGGCCAAGAATTGATTGAATTAGGCATTAGAGAGCGTGATAACGATGAACTAAGTGAGCGTGCGCTTAATTTTATGGGGGATCGTTCAAAAGAGAGCTTTCTTTTATTAACTAAACCAGGCAGGAGATGGATATTTTCCAACAAACGATCTGCTGTTCATCCTCTCTCTATTAAACTAAGTAATCATGTTGAAATTGAAGTGAAAGACAGCAAGGAGGTAGTGATAGGACTGCGTTCTGAGTAAAAAGGAACATAGGAAGAGGATTTCGCTCGTTATTAGCTAATGTAAGTAAGACTACGAATAAGGGTGAGAAGATTTATTTTAGACTGTTTTTACTAAAAGGATATCGATAAGAAAGCAATCTAATGAGATAAGAGGTAGCTGATATGAAGAAAATCGCAATTGCGACACTCGTTCTTTCCATACTTTTTATTGCACCTACCATCGTATTTTCCTCCTTCACACCTTCAGATGAACTATCTGATTTCCCAGTTCCAAAACGGGCAGTTCTTATTCAGCAAGGTGAAGATCACGAAAGGTACGAGTGGTCGAAGGCTTCTGAGGAGAATGGCATTCCACTTGGATACAAATTCGTTTTGAAGGCAAAGGGATGGAAAGAGGAAGAGAGGCTGGGTGCTTCGGTCGTTTATTATAAGAATGGGAATAAAATTAACATGATCTCTACCTCTGGTTATGTAGACCTTATTAAATTGAATTAGACAGAATAGTTTGAGATGATGAAAACGAAAACAAGAAAAGGCGGAGGTGGACCAGATGAAACGAGATGCTCAATACGAGATAACGAGAGAAACTCATGCAAAGCCTATGAAATGGCGATTCTTTGCATGAGGTCATACTACTAAACATCGCCATCGACTTCATTCATTAGGCTTTGCCCTTATTAGTTATCGGAATAAAAATAAGGGGCTGGCAAGAATGAAATATGTAAATGCAGAAAAAGCGTTACCTAATGAGTTGTTAAAAGAAATTCAAAAATACATACAAGGCGAAACACTTTATATACCAAAACCTCAACGCAATCGAGAAAAGTGGGGAGCTTCGACTGGTATTCGTAGTGAACTATCGAAGCGAAATCGTTCGATAAAAGAAGAGTACTTGGACGGAAATTCAGTAGAAAGTATTGCGGAGAAGTATCATCTTTCCGTAGAAACGATAAAGAAGATCATCTATTCTAAGAAAAAGATTACCTGATTGGGTAATCTTTTTTAGGTAGTTTCTTTCTAAAAAAAACTCGTCATATCATTTTCTTCATCCTTGCCTCTAAAATGGAACCAAGGTCATGATGAGGAGGAACGGTTATGGAGAACATTAAATTTCTTGAAGCTGATCGCGTCTATTTAAGACCGATCGAGCAGGAAGATTTAGACACATTCTACGCCAAAGCGCTTTGGGATCCTGAAGGCAGAAAGCTTACAGGTACACAGGTTGTGTTCAGTCGTCAGGGTGTGCAAAGTTGGTACGATCGAATTGTGATGGATCAATCGAGGATCGACCTAGTCATCTGTTTACAGGAAACTGACCAAATCATTGGTGACGTAGCGATGATGGACATCGATCATCATAATAAAAAAGCCGTCGTTCGAATTTCCATATTCGATAAGAAGTATTGGGGGCAGGGCTATGGTACTGAGGCAATGTTGCTGCTTTTAACATATGGATTTGAAATCTTGAATTTAAATCGAATCGGGTTAGATGTATTTTCTTATAATGAACGAGCGATAAAATCATACAAAAAGTTAGGATTTCAAGAAGAAGGCAGGGTTAGAGAAGAGTTGTTTTATGACGGCGAGTATCATGATTCTGTGCTGATGGGGATATTGAAGCGGGAATTTGAAGAGTTGAAGTGAAATGACTAGATCTGTGTTCTTTAACCGTAACAAGTGTTACGGTTATTTTTATGTTAAAAAGGTCTAATCATCCATTATGTGGAATTTACTAGTAATAAAACGAAATGGAGTTGTTTTACAATGACTTTATTTATTTTTGCCATTAGTATGCTAGGAATACTTATCGTAGGTATTATGACAATTATTGGACTGGTGAAGCGAAACGGAAAAGGAAAGAGAAATGGGCTTACTTTACTAGCATTCGTCATCCTTTTAATCTTTAGTGTAACCGTTCTAGATAATGGAGAAACAACAATGACCTCAACAACAGAGCCAGCGAAAGAAGTAGATGCAGAAAAGGAAAAAGCTGCTGAAGAGGAAGCGAAGAAAGCGGAGGAAGAAGCCGCTGCTGCTAAAGCTGCTGAGGAGGAAGCGAAGAAAGCAGAGGAAGAAGCCGCTGCTGCTAAAGCTGCTGAGGAGGAAGCGAAGAAAGCAGAGGAAGAAGCTGCTGCTGCTAAAGCTGCTGAAGAGAAAGCGAAGAAAGCAGAGGAAGAGGAAGCAAAAAAGAAAGCGGAAGCAGAGGCAAAGAAAGAAGCAGAGGCAAAGAAAAGTAAGCCTACTTTGGCACAACAAAACGCGATCTCGCATGCTGAGAGCTATTTAAATTATACGGCGTTTAGCAAAAAGGGACTTATTGAACAATTAGTATTTGAAGGGTACAGTCAAGGAGATGCATCGTTTGCTGTTGATAGTATTGAAGTGGATTGGAACGCCCAAGCCGTCCAGAAAGCGAAAGACTATCTTGATTACACGTCATTCTCTAGAAGCGGATTAATCGACCAATTATTGTTTGAAGGGTTTACTCAAGAACAGGCAACTCATGCAGTTAATGAGATAGGACTTTAATACAGTTCAATTAAAGTAGGTTCTTTTAGAGGTGAAAAGAAGTTTTCTATATAGCAGTCTCTCTGTCCTTTAAGAAAGAATTAAAACAGGAGCCTATTTTGGCTCCTGTTTTTGTTTTCGCTTTTATCACTATCAATCAAACTCTCGACTAACCTTATCATGGTAAAAGCTGACTGCTTCTCTTAATTTCGAATTCTCTTCTTCAAGTCTTGCAATTCGCTCTCTATTTTCTTTTACTTTTTCTTTATAGATGTGAATCGTGAAGATAAGACCTAGGACTATTATGTATGCTAGGAAGTCCGTCATGCTGAGGGCGTTCGAATACAAGCAGATCACCTCTTCCGTAAAAAGAGTTACACGAATTGCAGCCATAGTTCTACTTGCTTGGCTGCTTCAGGATCAATAGAACGCATTGGTTCAATAAGTATCTCGGCACGCTGACGTTTGATTTCTTTTGCGAGGTGCGGAAGGTCTTCGAAAAGCCCTTCTTCAATCATGTACCTGAGTGTGTTCATTCGAAAGTGTTCGTTTTCTATCGTATTGATTTCGAAGTGTTCAAGCACCATCTCAACCATAGTTTCTAGTGGATATTCTCTCATTACATACCCTCATTTCTTGATGGAATTTTCCGGTAGATGCTAGTTTCTATGATACGCGTTCGTGACAAAAGGGACAAGGGGACAGGAACCGTGTCCCTATAGTGATACTAGGGAGTAAACGGTTGGTGGGACGAGGTACCTGTCCCTGATGTCCCTTGCAATGTCTTGAAGTGTTTGAAATAATTGGAATAAAATACGTTGTCGATGGCGCTGGGAGATTGGTAGTTTTGAAAAGAAAGAAAATGAAAAAGATTTTCGTTCAAATCCTTATCGTGACAGTCACATTTTTTGTTATTTGAGGAATAATAGAGTTCACACCGATTAATGGATACTTAGGCAACGTTACATCAAACGCTGTATTACAGTTGTACCATTTTAAAGATCCTTCATTTGAAGAAGGTAACATGGTGCTAACGTATGACAGTGAGCAAAAAGAAGTAGCGAATGAGCTAGCTGAGGAAATCGAAGGGTTTCAGGAGTTAGGTGCTGCCTGGTTTGGCGAGAACGATCTGCCTCAGTTAGAAGTCATACTCACAAAACAGGGCAAGCTCCCTCATCCTATATTACTGCACCGTAATGGGCTTTATCTTCCACATAGCAACATTATCCTCATTAACGGGGAATTATCAAAAGAGGAAAGGGTACACGCACTTTCGCATGAATATGCTCACTACTATTTGATGAACAGCTTAGGACAAGAGATGGCGATTACGGATCTACCAGACTGGTTTCATGAAGGAGTATCCGAAGCTTTCGCGCACAGGTTTGCTCCGCTTCCATTTTATGAAGCGATTGGGAGCTGGGATGTTGTGCCTGTTGCAGAAATGGACATGAAAGGTCCAGGTGCCAGCGAGCGGTATGTGATGGCGCAATTTATCGTGGAGAAACTATTAGAAGACCACGGTGAGCAAGTCGTTTCTAAACTTATTGCTGAGGAGCAAGGATCGTTTGAGA
The DNA here is from genome assembly GCF_056159065.1 of Anaerobacillus sp. ABA4_114. Lineage (NCBI taxonomy): Bacteria > Bacillati > Bacillota > Bacilli > Caryophanales > Bacillaceae > Anaerobacillus > Anaerobacillus sp. ABA4_114. Next base: position 3,095,834 of record NZ_JBSWUM010000001.1, on the reverse strand, counting down.
AAAAGCTCACTGAAATTACTAAGCAACGACTTTCTGATACTCATAAGTGGCTAATTCGAAATGAAGAGATTTATGAAGAAACACCAGCGAAATTAGCTGAAGGATATGATCGTAATCTGCTCAAGAAAGAGTTACTCGAGTTTGAGGAAACGAAAGGTCCATACTACTTTGAAGCGCCGTTCATCTATTCGACCCTCGAGACGATCTATACTGATGAACAGAATTGGGAAGCTGCTATTTCGGTTGGACTGAAGAGGATGAATTATGTACCTTCTTCATACAGTGATTGGAAAATACTCTCTGAATATGCTTCTAACATGGGTGATACTGATTTAGCGATCGAATATGGAAAACGCGGATTAGCACTGACTGATTCAAGTAGTAGAGCTTCATTAGAAAAGTGGTTAGAAGAGCTGGAGAGTCGATCGTAAAGAAGATCAAATAACGAAAATGTTAAAAAGGATTGATAGCGTGAACCGTACATACATAATAGGAGTTAGTTTAGCAGGTTTAGTCGCCCTGTCCATTTCGTTTCTTATCTTAACGTCAAACTATTTTAATAGTAAAGAGATCAGTTTGCTAACGTCTAGGTGCTATGAGATCGATGGGGAAGTGAGCTTAGAGATTCATAATGAATTTACGAATAGTTACTCGTTTGAGTGTAAAAAATAATGGTTGTCTTTTAACGTGTCTATCATGATTAATATCTTATGTGTGATTGTTGGTGTTTTAGGAGTGTTGTTCATCATCACATTAAGAAAACAGCTGTTTAATAAGAAAGTGATATCCTTGCTTGTTCTAGCGATCTTGATCGTTGGTGTGTTTCAGATTGGGTGGTCTGCTTCTCACTTATCTAATGAAGAGGCGATCACATTAGCGAAAAAAACGGTATCTCCTTATCGTGATGGGAAGTTGAAGAAGGATCAAATCGAAGTTATTAATATGGAATCCGAAAGAGTCGCGGTCGTCATCGAGTTTGCTGATAACAACTATGTAGAAGTGTACATTGATCAGCTGAGTGGAGAGGTGCTGGAGGCAAACATAATCGATTTTCACGGGGAAGATCGTAGAATTAAATAAGTATCAATTAAAAAATCCCACCCTCAAGCCGAGGGTGGGATTTTTAATGATTGATGGGACAAGGTACCTGTCCCTACGTCCCGCTGGTCACTTCCCGCCTCACAAGAAACGGAACAAGCATTGGAATAAATAGAATAAGAATCAGCAGTCGAATAACCTGCATAGCAGCGACGACGCTTCCGTCGAGGTCGAGCGATGCGGCTACGGACGCCATCTGCGGTGCACCTGCTGGTACGATCGCGAGCAGGCTCGTGATGAAGTCGAGCGGTGTCATGAGATAGAACACGAACGTCACGACGAACGTAAGAAAGAAAAAGGATACGAGGATCCAGAGACTTGTCCATCCGATCTGTTTGATATCGGAAAGAGACTTACGGTCGAACCGAACGCCGATGATCACACCAAGCATCGCCATCCCAAGTCCTACACCTAGGTTCGGCATCGAAGGGAGCGGCTGGACGAACGAATGAAAGATGAAGGAGAGAACGATCGCGTAGAGAAAAGGCGCGATCGGAATTCGCCATTTCTTTGCCAGTACGAGCGTCACCACTATGAGAAGGAGATAAAAGAGCATAGCGAGCCACATGGGTGCCGCCCCTTCTACAGCTTTACTTAACCCGCTCGATTCCACTTCCTTCGTTTTCAAATATGGAGTCATAAACCCAGCGACGATCGGAATCGTCGCAACGAGCATCATGATTCGCACTGTTTGAAAGGCTGCGACCATCCCCATGTTTGCTTTGTACTCTCGACTGAGTGCCATCATGACGGAAGCCCCTGCAGGGAGACAGCAGAAGAGAGCTGTCTTCGCATCGAGGTTCGAACATCGCCCGAGCACTTTTCCTAGAACCCAGCTCGCAACAAGAAGGATGACGAGCGAAACGGCTAGCGGGAACAGATAGCTTGCGACCTCTGTAAACATGGATACCTTTATACTTATGCCAATACTAACGCCGATTACTGCGAGTGATAGGTCGAATAGAAGGTTCGGGTAGGAGATCTCATCGATCATGAGACGGTAGTACACGCCGACAAGCATCGCACCGAGTAACCACCCCGCTGGAATGCTCATCAAGTCGAACAAGTATCCTACGCCAAACGCAATCATCAATAATAAAAGTTTTATCATATAGGAGCACCTTCAATGAATGAGAGTTCTTTCAAAACATGAAGCTTATTTCAAACAGTTTAGCACAGCACATGTATAAAATTCATGGGTGAGGGCTTCTGCTGGGACATGGGGACAGGTCCCGTGTCCCTCTTCATAAGGAGTAACCGCTCATGTTGATGATTGGTGGGACGAGGTACCTGTCCCTTTGTCCCTGAATAGCATAGTTTTAGAAACTGTGAAGGGAATGAGTTGGATGTCCTATGATTCAGGTTCGTTCAGCGAAGATCGAGCTTCAAAAGGAATTGGAAGGGTAAAGATTCAAGATTATGGACCGAAGCCGTTTGTGGTGGATATCAATGAAGCAACGTTAAAAAATAACACGTTCCGTACAGCACTATGGACGGGAGATCATTTTCAAATTACGTTGATGAGTATTGGAGTAGGGGAAGATATCGGACTAGAAATGCACCCGGATGTAGACCAGTTTCTGCGAGTGGAACAGGGGCAGGGACTTGTTCGAATGGGAATGAATAAACATCAGCTGCCGTTTGAAGTACCTGTTTACGATGACTTTGCGATCGTCATTCCAGCAGGCACGTGGCACAATGTGATCAATACAGGAAAAGATGCGCTCAAGCTTTATTCGATCTACGCACCTCCAAACCATCCGTTCGGTACGGTTCATCGAACAAAAGCCGAAGCGATCGAAATGGAAGAGGGGTATGGGCACGACCACGGGTAAAAGGATGTAACACACGGATCCCCCTATACATCGTATAGGGGGACCATTTTATATCATAATTTAAGGGGGGAAGGAGTTTGGGGGGACTCCTTGGTTCATACATTATCACAGGATTTAGCGATTCTAGCGATTATGTGAGAACTTTGACATTTGATACGTTAACGTAACGAAGATAAAAGAAAAAACTTGGAATGAAGCTTCCAAGTTTTCTTTGAATTAACTCTCTTTATGATGAAACGGACACTTTCCTTCAATCGGTTCGATGTCGTCCCCAATGAACGATTGCTTCCACTCGTTATGGTCAGGGTCACCAAAATGACTGATATCAGGGTGCTTCGGCAACTGATCCCAAGCCTCAACGCGAGCGCGTACCTTTTCCCGGGACATGATGCCGCCTTTCTCGGTCCCTTCTAGACCCTGGAAAATGGCACGTGGTTGGAAGCCGAGTATCAAGCTGTTCCCAAGATTCCTCGTTTTTCGCTGCTTATATGCAGGGGCATTTCCAAAAGTGAAGATCGGCTGTCCGGCGAAGTGGAAATCCCACAAGTAGTGATCGGGATCTTTCGGTGCGTCACTTGGCCATGGGAAGCGGTCCTGACTATGTAAATACTGGAGAATGTCCCAGAAATACGAGCGATAATACTCGATCGACTTTTCACTGCTTTCTGGCTCAACGAAAATAAATAAGCCGTGCCGCACTTTCGTAGGTTCCTCGAACAGGCTGAGGAAGCTTTCGACCGCTTCAGGCAGGTTCGCCCAGTGATCATGTTCGATATACGCGTATCTTAGCTCTCCTTTTTTCTGTCCAGTTCTGCCAAAAAAGCATGGGAAGGTAGGGTCGGTCACCACTTCTTTGAACGTCTGGTATTCGTTGATCAGCCAGTCAGGCAGGTTCTCGCCATTCTCCATGTCTTCTTTCGTAAGTAAATGAGGGCTTTTTGTTTTTAACATCGTTCGGTCTCCTTTGGGCTGTATAATTAACGACGGACAAGCGGTAAGGTACAACAGCGAAATGAACCGCCTGATTTGATGATTTCTGAAAAATCGACGGTGATGACGTGAAAGCCTTTTGAACGAAGAATCGCATTCAATCGCTCGTTTTGAGGAAGGCTCACGATATGATCGTTTCCGATCGAGAGCACGTTTGGCCCCATCTCGAACTGCTCCTCTTTTGTCACTTCGATGAGTGATGGGAAGCGAGCGGAGATTTTCTTCAATCCTTCTTTTGTAAAAGCTTCACGGTACACGAGCGCAGTATCTTTTGAAACGATATTAAAGACACAATCAAGGTGAAGGATGTCTTCCGTCAGTTGAATCGCTTCGATTTGATACGTTGGCAGTCTTCGCTGTAACTCATCGATCGCACCCTTCGTCGTACGCCCGCTTACACCAATCCAGACCGTCGAACCATCGACAACGACATCGCCGCCTTCGATTGATCCTGGTAGTCCTTCTTGAAAACCGATTCCTCGATCGCTGAGCCATGTTTTCAAAATGTTTGTTTCAGAGCGGCGTACTCGCTCATTCATCGTTCCGACGAACAGTTCATCGTTGATCGTGAACCCGATGTCTCTCGTGAACACTTGTTCAGGAAGGTGAGGGTCGGTCGGAAGTTCGCTTACGTTCACGCCGTTTTCTTTTAAGGTCGAGACGAAGTTCTCATGCTGCTTTAGTGCGAGCGGCACGTTGATGTTGCTTTTTTCATAGTGTTTCTGCGTTTCATTTATGATTTCAGTGATCTTCATAAATGAAGGCTTCACAACAAGCACATGGTTTAGTGCATCGTATTCTGTAGCGCATCGCACGCTTTTGTTGGCTGTTATTGTTTTCATCTCATAAACCTCCATCGCACATTTAGTCCCCTATTCCCCTAGTAAATATCTGTAAAACCTATCGAATGGAATTCACTAGAACGATAAATTAGGAGATTTTTGATGATGGAGAATGTTGGATTCCCTTTTGTTGCAAAGAGGGTTTAATTTCAAAAACGTTTTCTCTTATAATAGAGAGAGGACTTACATCATTCGTAACTGATTTTGAAAGGGGTTACATCATCGTGAACACGAAATACTTAGATCTGCTAGCTCAGAAGTATGATAGTGAAGAAAAAGTCGTAACAGAAATCATCAACCTGAAGGCGATTTTAAACCTGCCGAAGGGGACAGAGCACTTTGTGAGTGATTTACATGGGGAGTACCAAGCCTTTCAACATGTGTTACGAAACGGATCGGGAAAAGTGAAGGAGAAAATCTCCGACCTTTTTAAAGAGGAACTATCTGAGGAAGAATTAAATGAATTCGCTACCCTCGTTTATTATCCAGAAGAAAAAATTAAACTCATCAAGAATTCGTTCGATAACGATAAAGAGCTGAACGAGTGGTATAACGATACGATTCAGAGAATGTTCAAGCTGATTTCCTATGCTTCTTCAAAATATACGCGTTCGAAGCTGCGAAAAGCGCTGCCCGCACAGTTCGTGTACGTGATTGAAGAATTACTTTATAAATCGGACGATGCGAATAAGGAACCGTATTACCAGAAGATTCTTCAACAGGTGATCTCGCTCGGTCAGGCGGACAAGCTCATTATCGGGCTATCTTACACGACCCAAAGACTTGTCGTCGATCACCTTCATGTCGTTGGCGATATCTATGACCGTGGACCGGAGCCAGATAAGATCATGGAGACGCTCATCAACTACCATTCCGTCGACATTCAGTGGGGAAATCACGACGTCCTCTGGGTAGGGGCATTTGCTGGGTCGAAGGTTTGTCTCGCGAACATCATCCGAATTTGTGCGCGTTACAACAATCTCGAGATCATCGAGGACGCGTACGGCATCAACCTTCGTCCGCTCTTGAACCTTGCGGAGAAGTACTATGGTGACAACCCGGTATTTAGACCGAAAATCGACAAAGACGATACAACATCAGAAGATGAGCTGCTGCAAATCACGAAGATTCACCAGGCGATCGCAATGATTCAATTTAAGCTCGAAAGCCCAATCATCAAGAGACGACCGAACTTCAATATGTCAGAGCGCCTCTTGCTTGAGAAGATCGATCATGAGAACAGTACGATCACGATTCACGGGAAAACGTACGACCTTGAAAATACGTGTTTTAATACGATCGACCCTGAACAGCCTGAGAAACTTTTAGAGGAAGAACAAGAAGTAATGGACAAGCTCTTGTTTTCTGTTCAGCATTCTGAAAAGCTCGCGCGACACATGAAGTTTCTTATGAAGAAGGGAAGCCTTTATTTAAAATACAACGGCAACCTTCTGATCCACGGCTGCATTCCGCTTGATGAAGAAGGAAACATGGAGAGCATGGTGATCGAAGGGGAATCGTACGCAGGGCGTGACTTGCTCGATGTATTTGAACGATATCTTCGTGAAGCATACGCGCACCCTGAGAAAACGGATGACCTCGCAACAGACATGGTGTGGTATTTATGGACAGGCGAGTATTCGTCACTCTTTGGAAAACGTGAGATGACGACGTTCGAGCGTTACTTTATTCAAGATAAAAAATCTCATAAAGAGAAGAAAAACCCTTACTACTATTTACGAGAAGAAGAAGAAACGTGCCGAAAGCTTCTCGCTGAATTCGATCTTAATCCTGATCAAGGCCATATCATTAACGGCCATACGCCGGTAAAAGAAATCGAAGGGGAAAATCCGGTGAAGGCGAACGGGAAGATGGTCGTGATCGACGGAGGCTTCTCGAAAGCGTATCAATCGACAACCGGGATCGCTGGATACACGTTACTTTATAACTCCTTCGGCATGCAGCTCGTCGCTCATAAGCATTTTAATTCAAAAGAAGAAGTCCTCTTAAATGGGGCGGATGTTCTATCCGTTAGGAGACTAGTCGATAAAGAGCTTGAGCGGAAGAAGGTTCTCGAAACGAACGTTGGAGAAGCGTTGCTGCAGGAGCTTCAAATTCTAAACAGCTTGATGGAATACCGCTACATCGATTGAAAATACCCCGCAGATTACGTCTGCGGGTCTTTTTTTAGAGAAACGGTTGACATCTTTCCTTCTTTCGTCTAAATTTTCTGATTAAGTAGGAATGACTTCTCTTTATCAAGAAGATAGTAAGGCGAGACTTTACAGAGATTCTAGCGCATCCAGAACGGTCTTACTTTTGGTAGAAAAAAGGAGAGATGTTGTGGAACACTTTGCTGTTTTTCGTACACCTCAGACGATCCTTTATGGGAGGAAGTCTTTCCAACAGGTTGGCGTACAAGCTGCCTTAAAAGGACGGAAAGCTCTCATTGTAACGGACGAGGTTATGCTGAAACTCGGATATGTGGATGAATGTCAGGAACTGCTTAAGAAGGAAGGGATTGAGAGCGAAACGTATACGGGCGTGGAATCTGAGCCGACAGATCTCTATGTGAGTGAATCTCTTGAAAAACTGAAAAACACCGCATGTGACCTCGTTCTTTCAATCGGTGGAGGGAGCTGTATCGATACGGCAAAAGCGATCGCGGTTCTTGCGACGAACGGAGGATACATAGGGGACTACAGAGCCAATCGCACATCTGCCAAGATTGCGCCGCTAGCGCATATTGCGATCCCAACGACAGCGGGAACGGGGTCAGAAGCAACGGACGTCACGGTTATCACGAACACATCAGATGATGTGAAGATGATGATGAAACAGCCGGCTTTCATGCCGGACGTTGCAATCGTGGATCCGCTCTTAACGGTATCGTCCCCAGCACACGTAACTGCCGCAACAGGCGTCGATGCACTCAGTCATGCGATTGAAGCGTATCTTTCAAAGCGTGCGCACCCAATGACGGATACGATCGCGCTTTCGGCTATGAAACTGCTTGTCGAAAACATCGTCACCGCTTACCGTGATGGAAACAATCTTGATGCTCGTGAAGCGATGAGTCTCGGGGCACTCCAAGCTGGAATGGCATTTACGAATGCGTCCGTCTGCCTCGTACACGGGATGTCTCGTCCGATCGGAGCGCTTTTTCATGTGCCGCACGGCTATTCGAATGCCATGCTGCTGCCAGCCGTGCTCGAATTTAGCAAAGACCTTTGTACCGATCGACTGGCTGATCTTGGTCGTATTTTTAAGCCTGATGAAGCACGTTCAGACAGCGAAGCAGCCGAGGTCGCCGTGAAATCCGTGAAAGAGCTCTGTTCGACGCTTGAGATTCCGAACTTGAAAGAGTGGGGAATCGATGAAGCGGCGTTTAAAAAGGCGATTCCGAAGATGGCGATGGATGCGCTCGATAGCGGCAGTCCTCAAAACAACCCGCGCCTGCCTTCTCAAGAAGAGTTAGAGAATCTGTATACGATGTGCTATGACTATCGATTAGAAAAAATAACGCGCTAAAACGAAGGGAGATCGAAACATGACGACGACAGCGACAAACGTACTAAAGAACTATATAGACGGTGAATGGGTAGATGCAAAAACGGATCAGTTTCAGCCTGTTCCAAACCCTGCGACGGGTGAAGAGATCGCTCAAGTTCCAATCTCAACGAAAGCCGACGTAGAGTGGGCCGTTCAGGTAGCGAAGGATGCCTACAAGTCGTGGAGTCAAGTTCCTGTTCCAAAACGAGCGCGTATTCTTTTTAAATACCAGCAACTTCTCGTCGATCACTGGGATGAGCTAGCGAAACTGATCACAGAAGAAAACGGGAAAAGCTATAAAGAAGCGTATGGAGAAGTTCAGCGAGGCATCGAGTGCGTTGAGTTCGCTGCTGGCGCGCCGAGTTTGATGATGGGAAAACAGCTTCCTGATATCGCGACGAACCTCGAATCGGGGATGTATCGCTACCCAGTCGGAGTAGTCGGTGGCATCACGCCGTTCAATTTCCCGATGATGGTGCCATGCTGGATGTTTCCACTTGCGATAGCGATGGGGAATACGTTCGTCTTAAAGCCTTCAGAACGCACGCCGCTGCTCGCGAACCGACTCGCGGAGCTTTTCAAAGATGCGGGGTTACCTGATGGTGTCTTGAACATCGTCCACGGTGCACATGATGTTGTGAACGGACTTCTTGAGCATAAAGACGTGCCTGCTATTTCCTTTGTAGGATCACAGCCGGTTGCGGAGTATGTGTATAAGACGGCATCTTCTCACGGTAAACGTGTCCAGGCACTCGCAGGTGCGAAAAACCATTCCATCGTGATGCCTGATGCGGATCTTGATAGCGCGGTAAAAGAAATCATCGCAGCGTCTTACGGCTCAGCAGGTGAGCGCTGCATGGCATGCTCTGTCGTTGTTGCAGTGGATGACGTAGCAGATCCACTCATTCAAAAGCTGAATGAAAAAGCGGACGAGATCAAGATCGGGAATGGACTTGAAGACGACGTGTTCCTCGGTCCAGTCATTCGACAAGAACATAAACAGAGAACGGAAAGCTACATCGAGCACGGTGAGAAGGAAGGCGCAACACTCGTGCGCGACGGTAGAAAAGATGAAGCATATCATGATGGCGGCTACTTCATCGGACCGACTATTTTCGATAACGTGACATCTTCTATGAAAATTTGGAAAGACGAAATCTTCGCGCCGGTGCTTTCAATCGTGCGAGTGAAGAGTCTTGAAGACGCGATCGCACTAACGAATGAATCAGACTTCGGCAACGGCGCATGTCTGTTTACTCAGAACGGTAGCAATGTTCGCACGTTCCGTGAGAAAATCGAAGTCGGCATGCTTGGTGTGAACATCGGCGTACCTGCACCGATGGCATTCTTCCCGTTCTCTGGATGGAAGAATTCCTTCTACGGAGATCTTCATGCGAACGGGTCTGACGGGGTAGAGTTTTATACAAGACGTAAAATGCTAACAGCTAGATGGTAAGGGTTTAAAAAAGAACGGTGTAGAGGAGCAAACGCTTCTCTACACTTTTTATCGGGATGGGGGAGACAGCAGATGGATTTTAATCTTAAAGAAGCGATCGGGATGCTTGAACGAACGCCAAAAACGTTGGAGAGCTTTCTTTCTGGATTATCAGAAGGATGGTTAACGTGCAATGAAGGAGAAGGCACGTGGAGCACGTCACAAGTGATCGATCATTTGATCGAGTGTGAGAAAACGAACTGGATTCCGAGGTTGCGGACGATTGTTGAAAGTGAAAATAAAGATTTTCCTCCTTTCGATCGTGATGCTCACTTAAGTAAGGCATCGGATAGCTCGATCGATCAAAAGCTCGCAGCGTTTAGACGACTTAGAGCACAAAACGTTCTGATCGTGATCGGCCTGATTAAATCTGACGCACAGTTTGAACTTACAGGAAACCATCCTGCATTCGGTGAAGTAAAGCTAAGAGAACTGCTTTCCACTTGGGTCGTACACGATTTAACGCATATCTCGCAAATCGTGCGCGTGATGGCAGAACGCTATCGTGAAGATGTTGGTCCTTGGGAAGCGTATTTAGGTGTGTTGAAGAAAGACCATCATTGAACAACGAGAGGATGAGAAGAAAATGCAATCCAATAAAGAAAAAGCAGTATCGTTACTAGAACACGTTGTGGCAGGCGAGGTCAGAGTCGCGTTCGACAAGTACATAGCAGAGGACTTTATCCACCATAATCCGTATTTTAAAGGTGATCGCGAATCATTGATGGCCGCGATGGAAGAGAATGAAGAAGCAGCGCCTGAAAAAGTGTTTGACGTGAAGCATGTGATCGAGGACGGAGACGTCGTTGCCGTTCATTCCCATATTAAACAGCATCCTGAAGACCTCGGTGCCGCTGTTGTTCATCTCTTCCGTTTTCAAGATGGTCTTGTCGTAGAAGCATGGGATATCGGTCAAGCAGTGCCAGAGGATTCTCCAAACGAAAATGGTGCTTTCTAGACCGTCAAAAAAAGGAGTGTTAAGCATGGATGCACAAACGGTCATGCATGAATTAGAAGCGCTTGGTAAGGAACGTACGAAGAAAATGTACATCTCAAGCGGTGCACACGAGCCTGTTTTCGGTGTGGCTACTGGGCAAATGAAACCGATCGCGAAGAAGATTAAGCAAGATCAAGAGCTTGCTGAGCAGCTTTATGCGACTGGGAACTACGATGCGATGTATTTTGCAGGAATTATCGCTGAACCAGAAGCGATGACGGAAGCAGATTTTGAGCGGTGGATCGACGATGCGTATTTTTATATGATTTCAGACTATGTTGTTGCCGTCACCTTAGCGGAAACAGAAATCGCGCAACAGGTTAGTGACAAATGGATCGCGAGTGGGGAAGACCTGAAGATGTCTGCCGGCTGGAGCTGCTACTGCTGGCTGCTTGGAAATCGGAAGGATGAGGAGTTCGATACCGAAAAGCTTTCAAAGATGCTCGATCAAGCCGCAGAATCTATTCATGACGCGCCAGAACGGACAAAGGCATCGATGAACAATTTTATTTCGACTGTAGGCATCTCCTACGTGCCACTCCACGACAAGGCGGTCGAGGTTGCGCAAGCAGTTGGACCGGTGGAGATGAAGCGTGACAAGAAGAAGAGCAGCATCTTGAATGCTTCTGAAACGATTCAAAAACAAGTCGACCGTGGGAAGATTGGGTTTAAGCGAAAGTACGTGAGGTGTTAATACAATACGCTACGAGGTGGGATACACATGGAAAAGCTCGATGCGGTGAAGATCAAGGGTGTAGAAGAAATCGGTGAAAAGAAGCTGGTCGGTTTTCGGGTTGTGTGCAAAGATATGGCTGGATATGCGAAAGACATTCCTGAAGCCTCACAATTACTCGTTCGTCGAAAAAATGAGATCAAGCATCTCGTTGAACCGGTGAAGCTCATCGGTGCCTTTAAGGCGGCGGAATCTACAGAAGATGATGGTTATTGGGTTTGTTTTGAAGTAGAGGAGCATGAAGACATTCCGGAAGACATGGTTTCGCTTACTGTTCCGAAAGAAAAACGTGCTGTTCTAACGTTTAAAGGGCATGCATCTGACATTTTTAAAGTTTATTCTCATTTACATGAATGGATCGATGAGAATGGTTATAAAAGGGTTCCGGAAAAATGGACGCTGGAACTGTATTCAAAATGGACGGAAGATGAGGATGTCGTAGAGCTCTGTGATCCGGTGCGCTAAAATTCGACAAAAGGGATCAGATGCGATAGGCGACCTGAAAATTTCATGAAGGATTTTACTAAAATTCAAAGCTAAAACTGGAGTGCTTACATCCAAGCGCTCCAGTTTTCACTTATTCTGAACGACTTTTTTCCTCTTTCTTTGGCTCCAATTTTTTAATGGAAACCTTTTCTATTTATGATACAATCAATGTGAAGTAATTCACATGATAGTTCTAGGTTATGGGGGAGGAAGATGAGGGTAAAGACTAAGGTATTATCAGCGTTATTTTCTACTTTACTTATAGGAACGGCATGGTTGATCCTTGGAACCTTTGATGAGGGGCGCATGCCCAGTATTGGTGATTTTGGATTTGTGATGATGGTTATGGTACTAACGGCGATAGGCAACTTCGTCTATGGTATCCCTGTCTCCTTTTTATCTGATTGGGTTTCAAACAAAGTCCCGTCGTTTCGCTTCATCATAGCGGCATTTATTCATTTGTCCATGGCAGTTGTTACATTTGTGGCAATCCAAGGGTTGTATTTATTTGCAGTTATAGCAGCCGTGTTTTTCTTCATAGCGGAAGAGTGGCAACATCGGAAGCTTCGAACTTTTCGAATGAAGATAGCAATAGGTAATGCTCTTGTATTACTCGCATTGCTATTTGGTATATGGGAGCTTCCGCAACTCGAAATAGCAGAAAAAACGCCAGTTTCTCAACTACACACAACAGAAAAAACAAACAGAACGTACGTGATTCCTGAAGGATACGAAGGGACGATCGTGGTTTTATACAATATGCCTGGTGAAGAAGAGCTTAAAAAAGAGAACGATCGAGACGTAGTTTCGTTACATATAGCAGAACAGGTCTACACGTATGTAGGAGATGTTGTTCAATATGCAGAGGCAAGAACATCATCTGTTAGAACGGAAGGGGAAGTAACCGATACTTACTATTATTCCGATGAAAAAGGTGAGCGAACAGCTATTGATGAAGAATGCATTTATCGTGGAATAGCGGGGGATGTTGGTCCATATGAAGAGAATGCAGAATATGAAATTTTACAAGTGACGCAAACTTACTGTGGATTTGATTTCATGAGATATGGTAGTGAAGTTTATGAACGGCAGGAAGAAAAGATTATGAGTGAGTTGTTTACGGAAGAGGAGTAAGACACCGATACATATTCCAATTTTAACCTTAAACTTAAAGAAGGTTGAAGCAATACATAAAAGGATGCTTGCGTTCCCTAAAGCCATTAAAGAAGACTAAATGGAATTGTCTATGGTTTAATAGGAGAATCTAAACTCAGCACACCTTTGATTGTGGAAGGAGAGAACGAAATGGAATCAACAATTTGGCTAGAGTATGGGTGGGCATTATTAATCCTGATCGGATTAGAAGGGCTGCTATCTGCAGACAATGCGCTCGTACTAGCTGTAATCGCCAAGCACTTACCAGAAGATGAGAAGAAAAAGGCGATCAATTATGGAATCATCATGGCGTTTGTATTTCGATTTGGTGCACTCTTTGCGATCTCATTTATCGCAAACGTATGGCAGATACAAGCAATCGGTGCCGCTTATCTTCTTTACTTAGGGTTAAAACATATTATCAAGGCACGTATTAAGCATGAACCGCCTTCTAAGGAAGAAGAAGAGAAAGCAGCTGGAAAAGGCTTTTGGCCGACAGTTGGGAAGATTGCACTCGCTGACCTCGCTTTCGCAATCGATTCGATCCTAGCTGCGGTTGCGATCGCACTCGGTCTACCAGATTCTCCTCTAGGCGACTTTGGTGGAATGGACGGTGGACAGTTTACCGTTGTCTTGATCGGCGGTATCGCAGGACTAATCCTCATTAAGTTTGCTGCAACGTGGTTCGTAAAGCTTCTTACAAAACGTCCTGCACTTGAAACAACAGCCTATGCGATCGTTGCATGGGTGGGTGTCAAACTTGCGATCATTACTCTTGCACACAAAGATATTGGGGTCATCGATCATCACTTCCCACATAGTCTACTTTGGACGCTGATTTTCTATGGAGTATTAGTCGCGATCGCACTGATCGGGTGGTTTTCACCTACAAAAGAGTCAGCTCAGGAAGAGTCCACATAACTGTATAGTGCGTTTGATTGAGCTAAGGTTTTCTCGTGAAGAGGAGAAACCTTGGCTCTTTTTTTATGGAGAAATGGTATTGGAATTGTCTGTTTATTTAGAGAGGAACATGGCATATAAGGGGTAGCATCAAAACAACAATACAAAACTAATTTAAAGATAAGACAAATAACAAGTAAAGGGTTATGTGAAGGAGTAATAATAGTCTAAGTCACGGTGTTGAAGCTTATATATAGAGTATTGTTTTTTAAAAAAGGGGGGAGCTAATTGAACAACTACTATGCACCATCAGAAGCGGAAGGTTATTTTGTAATGGCACTAGTTATCGGGATTGGGTTATTTGTGTTCTGTGCAATCGTTTGGCAGATATTTTGTGGGATTGGTCTTATGAGAATGGCTGAGAGATTGGGAATAAAGAATGGATGGTTTGCTTTTGTTCCAATATTGAATCACTACACGATGGGAGAAGTAGTATCAGAAAAGCTTAAAAATAATGGTGGAACGATTTTGATTGTTATGCTCTTAAGCGCTGCTCTTCTAGGGTGGATACCGATTTTAGGCATCTTTGTAATCATTGCTTATCTGGTGGTTTATTATATTTCACTTTATTGGATCTACGAAAAATTTTCAAACCAATCGTTAATCATGCTTATCCTCTCCATAATATTTCCTGTAATTACACCTTTCTTTATATTCGCAATAAGGAAAAATGAAATAAAAAATATTACCAGTACGTATGTTACAAACGAAGTTTGACGGAGAATAATGAAGAATATCAAATGGAGTTGCGAAAGCTCCGCAGTCAGCTCGTGACTGCGGAGCTTTTTTTATTCCTAACCCTCCACACTCTTCTTCAAATAACTCTCAAACAATAAATCGATCAGCAGCATGAGCGTCGACCTTGCCGTGATATCATACCCAGCGAACTTCACTTTCCCAACGGTCATGCTGAGGTTCGTGTTGACCATGCTGCCGAGCGTAGAGTCCGATGAGTTCGTGATGGCGGCAGTGTCTGCGACCAAGTACGAAAGCTTTTCAGCTGCGTGGATGAGCGTTTTTGTTTCGCCGCTTGTCGAGATGAAAAATACGAGGTCGTCTGCCTTCACCATGTTCGGAAGAAGGTCGATCATGTGCGATTCGTATGTATAGTGCGTCTGCTTGTTCGTCTGCATGAGCAGCTTACTGAAGTATTCGGCCATCATTTTTGACAAACCTACCCCGACGACGATGACGCGATTCGCTTGATGGATTCGCTCGCTCAGACGGTCGAGCTCATGAAGCTGAATCGTTTCAAACGCTTGAACGAAGCCCTTTTTGTAGCTTTCGATCGGGTTTTCTTCAAGCTCTCCGCTCTCTTCATCCGCGCTTTTCAATTTATATTTCAGTTCAGAAAATCCTTCTAATCCTAGCTTATGTGACATCCTGACGACGGTCGTAGTGCTCACGTTGTTCACTTTAGCGATTTCCGTTAGTGAGAGATTCTTCGCCTCTGTTAAATGCTGATCGATGTAATAGAGCACCTGCTTTTCTGTCGGCGTTAAGTTCGCAAGGCTATTACCAAAATGATCAATGATCTTGCCCATGTGATTGCTCCTTTTTTCGATATATGCTCGTTTCAGTATAGCATGCTGACGCGTCAGTCTGTACAATTGTACAGACAATGTACAGAAACACCCGTTGTTTTCATGATAAAACAATAATATAAGAACTTGTAAGTGTTTTCATATCGGAATAGATAGGAGTGACGAGATGCAACTAAGACAGATGACGAATCAAAATTTAATCTTGTTCGACGTTGAAGCAGAGAGTAAAGAACAAGTGATCAAACAGCTTATTTCAAATTTAGTAAAGGAAGGCTATGTTGAATCGGAACAGCCATTTTTGGAAGCGGTTTTAAAGCGTGAAGAGCTATCACCGACCGGAATGGAGAGAGGGCTTGCGATCCCACATGGAAAATCATCCGCGGTGAAAAAAGCAACATTCGCCGTAGCGCGACTGAAGACGCCGCTTGAAGATTGGGAGAGCATCGATCCTACGAACAAGGTACAACTCGTATTTTTGATAGCGATTCCAGAAAGTGAAGCGGGTTCCACACACCTAGAAGTATTGTCCACATTGAGTACGAACTTAATGCGCGATGGCTATATGGAAGGGTTGATGGCGACAAATAGCGCAGAGGAATTTCTATCTCGACTAGATATTGAAGAGAAAGAAGAAGTTAGTGAAGAAAAAGAATACACGAAAACGGTCGTTGCTATCACAGCATGTGCGACAGGCATCGCCCATACGTACATGGCAGCAGAAGCACTTGAAAAAGCGGGGCGAGAACTCGGTATCAATGTACTCGTTGAAAAGCAAGGTGCAAACGGAATTGAAGATGAGCTTACAGCACCCGTGATCGAAAAAGCTGACGCGGTCATCTTCGCAACAGATATTGCACCAAAGCAGAAAGAGCGATTTAAAGGAAAGAACTACGTTCAAACGCGCGTTGCTGAACCGTTGAAGCATAGTAAGGACATGCTTCAAAGAGCACTATCGAAACCGGACGGTGTTGTCGAAACGAACGGGGAAGAGGAAGAATCTAAGTCCACTGGATCAAACGGTGGCGGATTCCTAAAAGACGCGGTACAAGCGGTTATGACAGGGATCTCTTACATGATTCCGGTCATCGTAGCAGCTGGTCTTATGATGGGGATCGCAAAGCTTGGCGCGATGCCATTTGGTCTTGTGAATGAAATTCATGAAGCGAAATATGCAACACACTCAAATGAACTATTCGTGATCCTGCACCACCTCGATAAGTTTGGCGTCTTGATCTTTAAGTTCATGTACCCGATCTTTGCAGCATTCGTCGCGTACTCACTCGCTGACCGCGTTGGGTTAGTGGCAGGCTTTATCGGAGGCGCATTCGCAGGCGGCCTTCACCATACGTTCTGGGGAATCGAAGGCATTCCATCAGGATTCTTAGGAGCTCTTATCCTCGGTCTAGCAGCAGGATACATCTCCCGTTTCTTAAATCAAAAGATTCAGCTCAGTAAGAACTTCCAGGCGATGAAACCGATGTTCCTCATCCCTGCAATCAGTGTTCTATCGATCTTCTTTTTAAACTTTTATGTAATCGATCCCGTATTTGGAGGACTGAACGTTGTTCTTCGTAACTGGATCGAATCCGCTCAAGGAACAGGGGACGTTGTGCTAGCGTCGATCATCGCTTCTGCAACAGCATTTGACCTTGGCGGACCGATCAACAAAGCAGCCGGTGCGATTGCGATCGGACTCGCGGCAGATCAAGTATATCCGTTAACAGCACGTGTTCTCGCGATCGTTATCCCGCCAATCGGACTTGGACTTGCAACGGTTATCGATAAATACGTTGTCGGTCGCCGCGTATTTGAAGCAGACCTTCGTGTTGCAGGAAACACGGCATTACTTCTTGGATTTATCGCGATCAGTGAAGGGGCGATTCCATTCATGCTTCGTAACCCGCTCATCACGATCCCGATCAACATCATCGGTGCGATCGTAGGTGCGAGTACGGCGGTTCTACTAGGTGCCGTTCAGTGGCTCCCGCTCCCAGCATTCTGGGGCTGGCCGCTCGTCGATAATCTATGGGCATATTTATTAGGCCTGATCGTTGGTGCATCGTTCATCGCATTCGCGAACATCTTCATCCGTTTTGCAATGATCAAAAAACGAGAGCTTCAAGCAAACTAAATCACATAGAGGGCGCATCTTGAAAAAGAGTGCCCTTTTTCTTTTAAAAGGTACTGGAGGGAAACAGATTGAAACAGAAAAAAGTATACGTCGTACCGCACTCCCACTGGGACCGTGAGTGGTATTTCACAATAGAAGATTCGAACCTTTTACTCGTTGAAAATATGGATCGCTTGATGGACGTGATGGAAAACGACCCGGATTACACGGGCTACGTGTTCGACGCCCAGTCTTCCATCATCGATGAATATTTACGCATTCGACCAGAGGAAAAAGAGCGCCTTAGCACGTTGATCAAAGAAAAGCGCATCTACGTAGGACCATGGTACACACAGGCAGATTCGCTCCTCGTAAACAAAGAGTCGCTCATTCGCAATCTGCTTTACGGAACGCGAATCGCAGAAAAAATGGGTCACAGCATGAACATCGGCTACCTCCCAGACATTTTCGGGCAAAACACGTATTTGCCATCCCTATTTAGAGAGTTCGGGATCGACTACAGCATCCTACAGCGTGGCATCTACACAGATCAGCTGAACGGGGACCTGAACTTTCACTGGACGTCTCCGGACGGTGCGAGCATCAAAACGAACAACATGTACTTCGGCTATGGACCTGGGAAGTTTCTTTCTTCAGACGATGACTATATGGAAGAGCGTTTGCTACCGATCTTAGATAAAATTTCAGCGCTGAATAAAAGCACGGATAACCTCTTGCTTCCTTCAGGCGGTGATCAGGTGCTCGTTCGTGAGCATTTCCCTGAGACCGTGAAGGCACTGAACGAGAAAGACGACAAGCATGAATACGTGCTGTCAGACTTTGAAACGTTCATGGAAGAAACGTTTAAGGTTGGAGATTTTACAAACGAAATACAGGGCGAACTCATCGCAACTCAGAAGTCACGGATTCATAACACGATCCGCTCACAGCGCTATGACATCAAGAAGCTGAACGACATCGCTGAGAAGAAGATCATCAACGAACTCGAGCCGCTCGGAAGCATCGCGAGTACGCTCGGCTTCAAGTATCCGAAAGCATGGCTCGATGAGATGTGGAAGATGCTGTTCGACGTTCACGCGCACGACAGCATCGGAGGCTGTAACTCTGATGATACGAATCAGGAGATCGTAAACCGACTAACAAAAGTCATCCGCATGGCCGACGGTTGCTTGAACCTACTGAAAAAGCAGATGACTGAAGCGGTGAGCCGTAAGCTCGGGAAAGACTCCGTACTCGTTTTGTTCCACCTGCTGCCGAGTCCGTTTGAAGGCTCACAGAAGGCGGTTCTTTTCACAAGAGAGAAGGAGCTTTCAGTGAAGACGATGAATGGGGAAAACGTTCCGTTCGATACGCTGAATCAAGAGTATATTAGCGGTGGAAAGACGATCGTCGTGACGGCTGAGGGTGAAAAGCAGGTGGAAGCACCTGGCTACTACAGAAGTGAAGTGCTCCTTCATGAACTTGAGCTGCCCGCGATGGGGTATCAGACGTATGAAGTGGTTGAAGGTGAAGGAGTTACCGCGAGCGTAGAAACTGGGAAAGAAATTGAGAACGAGGCGTTTTCGATCAGCGAGGAAAACGGTTCGCTTCTGCTTCACATCAAAGCGAACGATGTGACGATTCCGAACTTCCTGCGCTTTGAAGACGTTGCGGACGCAGGTGATTCATATGACTTCTCCCCGTTAGATGGCGACGAGCCGATCTTCACTTCTGAAGTGGATCGAGTTTCTGTTACGAAGCACGCTCGCGTAGAAGTGATGGATGTTCAGCATTCGCTAATGGTACCAGCTGATCTTGAAGAGCGAAAAGCTGGCATCACGACAAAAGAGCTCGTGATTCGCTCAACGTTTGAGCTTCACCAAAACGAAGCGTTCATTCGAGTGAACCATCACATCGACAACGACGTGAAAGACCACAGAGTAAGCGTGCTGCTAAAAACGTCGCTTGAAAAACCGGAGAACTCCTTCGGTGATCAAGGGTTCAGCTTGATTCAGCGCCCGACGGTTAACCCATACATGGCGAACTGGAGAGAGCAGAAGTTTGCGGAAGCACCTGTCCCGATCTATCCGCTCGAAAACCTTGCTGGTGCAACGAATGGAGAAATTACGTCTGCCGTCGTGACAAAAGGGATCAAAGAGTATCAGCTTTTAAAAGAAACGGGAGAACTCGCGCTAACCCTATTCAGAAGCGTTGGCCTGCTTGGAAGAGACGACCTCGCATGGCGTCCTGGTCGCGCATCAGGGATCAACAACAAAGTCGTGTATACACCTGACGCCGAGATGCAGGGCGAGATGACGTTCGAATACGCGCTTCATTTTGCAGAAGGATTCGATGAATCTTCACTATTCCGTCTCGTTGATCAGTACAACGACCACGGTGTGAGCTATCAGAAGCAAAACCTGAACACATTTGAAGAGCGATTGGATCGCTTTGAAATTCCGTATCCGGTCGATGCGCTGCCAACAGAATTCAGCTTGCTCAACGCTTCGAACGAGAATGTTTTCTTTAGCTCGATAAAACAAGCGTACGATGATCAAAATCTTATTCTTCGCCTGTTTAACCCGACTAACGAAGAACAACGTGTTGCGCTAACGAGTGATTCGATCGAGTCGATCATGCAAACGAAGCTCGATGAAAAGGATGGAAACGTGATCAAAGGTGACGTAACAGTAGCGCCGAAAGGGTATGTGACGCTTAACGTAAAGGTGGATGTGCGATGAAGTTTAAAGAGAAGGTCGAGAGTTTACTCCAAACCATTTATGGTGCGGAGTATGCTCCGTCATACAAAGAAGAAATCGTGAACATGGTCGAGGAATGGAAGAAGAAGGATTGGAAGGACATTTCTCCATTAACAGAGAAGAACGTGTACCTCATTACGTATGGAGACGCGATTCGTCAGGGTGATGAGCCTACGCTTCAGACGCTCAATACGTTTATAAACGAATATGCAAAAAATGAGATCACGGACGTTCATCTGCTGCCGATGTTTCCGTATACGTCTGACGATGGGTTTTCGGTTGTGGATTACCGTGAGATTCATCCGGATCTAGGCGACTGGTCTGATGTCGAGCGTCTTTCAGAGAACTACCGTCTTATGTTTGATTTCGTGACGAACCACATGTCGAAATCAAGCAAGTGGTTTCAGGGGTACTTGAACGATGATCCGACGTATGCGAACTATTTTATCCGTGAAGAAGAAGGTTTCGATGCGTCGAACGTTGTTCGTCCGCGTACGTCGCCACTTTTCCATCAGTACGAAAATGGTAAAACAGCATGGACAACGTTCAGTGAAGATCAGGTCGACATCAACTTCAGGCATTTCCCAGCGTTACTTGAGATGACGACGATACTGCTAGAGTATGCGTATCGCGGCGGGACGAGCATCCGCTTAGATGCGATCGGATTTATGTGGAAGGAATCCGGCACAACGTCGATTCACCTGCCGCAGACGCATGCGATCATTCAGCTGTGGCGTGAACTGTTAGAAGAGCTTGAGCTCAACACGATTCTCATCACGGAGACGAACGTTCCGCACAAAGAGAACATCAGCTATTTCGGTAACGGAGAAAACGAAGCGCATATGGTGTATCAGTTCTCGCTGCCGCCACTCGTGCTCCACACGTTCACAACACATAACACGCGTACGCTCACGGACTGGGCGAAAACGATCGAGAAAGTGTCTGATCAAGCAACGTACTTCAATTTTCTTGCGAGTCACGACGGCATCGGCATGCGTCCGACGGAGGGGATCTTAGAAGAAGAAGAGCGGGTTGCGCTTGCGGATAAAGTGCTAGCGAACGGTGGACGGGTTTCGTATAAAAGTAACCCTGACGGCACAGAGTCACCATATGAACTGAACATCAATTACATGGATGCGCTCATCAATCCTGACGAAACTGATGAAGATACGCAGATTCAAAAAATGCTTGCTGCGCACTCGATTCTCTTTTCAGTGATGGGTGTCCCAGCGGTTTACTATCATTCTCTGCTAGGTTCTGAGAATGATGATGAGGGACTGGAGTCTTCTGGGATCAACCGACGGATCAATCGTGAAAAGTTTCAGTATGATGCACTTGTTGAAGAGTTAGAGTCGTCAAAGAGGCGTCATGATGTTTTCAATGGTATGAAAAACTTGATTCGTCTTCGCCAGAATGAATCAGCATTTTCTCCTTTTGCAGAACAAGAAATCATCGACGTGGACGAAAAGGTATTTTCATTGATTCGTAGAATTGAAGGTGATGAGGTTCTGTTCGTTGTGAACGCAGCGAATGAGGAGGTTTCGGTCGAACTTCCGTATGGCGGGCATGACGTGATTAGTCAGAAAAACGTTGAGAAGTCTATCACACTATCTCCTTATCAATACATGTGGATTAAATCGTAAAGGGTGATGAAATGAACATCGTCATCGCACCAGATTCATTTAAAGAGAGTTTAACAGCGAAAGAAGTGTGCGACGCTGTACAAAAGGGGTTTCTGAAGGTGTATTCTGAAGCCTCCTTTACGCATCTTCCTGTCGGGGACGGCGGTGAAGGAACGGTTCAATCGGTCGTCGACGCGACAGAGGGTAAGATCGTTACGCAAGAAGTCACAGGTCCACTTGGAAAAAAGGTAGAAGCCTTCTACGGAATAACGGGTGACGGGAAGACAGCGATCATCGAGATGGCAGCTGCTTCTGGGCTTCATCTCGTTCCAAGAGGTGAGCGGAACCCACTCGTGACGACGACGTTTGGAACCGGTGAACTGATTCTAGGCGCACTGAATCACGGTGTCGAACGGATTGTGCTCGGTCTCGGAGGTTCCGCAACGAACGATGGTGGCGCAGGCATGGCACAGGCTCTCGGTGTTAGGTTGCTAGATTCAATAGGTGAAGAAATGCCTTTTGGGGGCAAAGCATTAGCGAAACTTCATTCCATCGATGCGACTAAACTCGATAGCCGCTTGAAAGAAGTTTCAATCGAAGCTGCGTGTGATGTGACGAACCCATTGACTGGGGAGAGCGGTGCTTCTGCTGTATTCGGGCCGCAAAAAGGAGCTACACAAGAGATGGTTAGCGAACTAGATGCGTGTCTCGCCCATTATGCAAAAGTGATTCAGAGAGACTTAGGGAAATCCGTTAGTGACAAGGAAGGTGCTGGAGCGGCCGGAGGACTTGGTGCTGGCATCCTCGCTTTTCTTGACGGAGAATTACGTAGCGGAATTGACCTAGTGCTCGATGTCATTGGATTTGAAAACCGCATCACTGGTGCTGACCTTTTAATAACAGGAGAGGGACGCATCGATTCACAGACGATTCACGGAAAAGCGCCGGTCGGTGTTGCAAAACGAGCGAAGGCGCTTCATAACCTACCAGTTATTGCGATTGCAGGAAGTATTGGAGAGGGTTATGAAGCGGTCTTTGATCACGGAATCGATGCCGCGTTTAGCGTGGTGAATGGTGTGGTGACGCTTGATGAGGCGCTTCGGAATGGAGCTCTGAATGTGGAGAGGACTGCGGAGAATGTTGCGCGAGTGTTAAAGGTTAATAGAAAGTGATTATAAGAAGATAAATTGAGGGAAGAGCAGGCACTGGGGTATCTAGTGAGTGACCCGCTTGTTCACCTTTCAAGAATCAGGCAGCCAAAAAAGGCTGCCTGATTTTTTTGTTTTTACAGAAGAAACCTCAGTAAAACAGCGCTTCTACAACTACTAAGACAACTCCAAAACAATTTTTTACAAATCACCGATTGACTCTTCTAGAATACCAGTGTACTATGTAACTAATACACCAACACATTAAGGGGAGTTGTGAAATGATGAATTGGAGCGGGCTGTTTCGAAAGGAATTTCGTGTGACGAGAACGTTTTTATTTGCCGTGATTGCGTTTGACATAGTGATGATGATTGGGATCTTTGTGGCATCAGAAAGATGGGAAGTGCCCTATCTGACCGCAATAGTTGGAGGCGTACTCGCTTTTATGCACATGTTCTTCCTGCCCATTTACTTATTGATTAGTTTGAACAGTGAAGGACGGAAGCTGCATCTCTGGCTTCATAATCCACAGTCTGGATCGCGTCTTATTGGCGCAAAAGTGCTGAATGGATTACTCGCACTGTTGATTTCACTCGTTGTTGTCAGTGTTCTCGCTCTAATAGCGTTTAACCTTGAGACAGCTGACATTGTGCTTCCGGTCGACAACGTTTGGCTGCTAGGAGCTTACGTTTTAGCCGTCATTTTGGCAGGTGCCCTCACGATGGGGATTTGGGTTACTTTTTATTGGACGGCGTATCAAGTGTTGAAAACGTATATCGGGCGCTGGGCGCTGCTTGTTGTTCTTGTGCTCATCGGTTTGATCAGCTGGTTTGGAGGATGGTTTAGCGGAACGCGTGCTGGAGAAGTATTGATGGACTGGGGTTACGTTCAATTTCCGTCTCCATTGAGTATGGAGGTGACGCAGGAAGCGTTTGAAATATCCACGTCTACGGTTCCATTTCCAATTGGAAACGTGATTTTCGATACAATCCTCTTAGTCGTTATTTTCTTCGTAACAAGTTGGTTACTTGATCGAAAAGTGGAGGTGTAAGGAATGGGAGAAGAGTTTAATCCCTCAAAGCCGATTTACTTGCAGCTCGTGGATCGGATCAGCTGGGAAATCATTAAAGGCGAACGAAAAGCCGGTGAAAAGCTTCCTTCTGTAAGGGAAATGGCGATTCAATCGGGTGTGAATCCAAATACAGTGTCACGCACTTACAATGAACTGGAGAGGATGGAGATCGTGGAGACAAAACGAGGGCAGGGAACGTTTGTGACCGAGGAAAAAGGAAGACTTAGCGAACTTCGAGAAGAGCTGAAGCTCAACCACATCCAGAATTTTATTGAAGAAATGAAGCAGATGGGATTTTCATCAGAAGATATGATAGATGGCATCAGAACGTACGTCACGAATGAAAAGGAGAATAACGCATGATTACTTTTGAGAATGTATCGAAACGGTATTTAACAAAACGTGCCCTGTCAGATGTGAATGTAACGATACCAGAAGGAAAGCTCATTGGTCTCGTTGGATCGAACGGCAGTGGGAAATCGACTTTTATGAAGATGATCGCAGGTCTTGTTGGACCTACTGAAGGAAACGTAACGATCGACGAAGTGCCTGTCACGAGGCGTACAGCGGATAAAGTTGCTTACCTCTCAGAGTTAGATGAATATTACTCCTTTTATTCTGTGAAAGAAACGATCTCCTTTTTTGCAAGTCAGTTCGCTGATTTTGATACAGAAAAGGCGTACGAGATCCTTGATTTTATGGAAGTTGATCGCGAACAGAAGGTAAAGCATCTCTCGAAAGGGAACCGCGGAAGAGTAAAGATCGCCCTCACGCTTGCACGAGATGTTCCGATCATTCTGATGGATGAGCCGCTATCCGGACTTGACCCGATGGTAAGAGATTCAATTGTAAAAGGGTTGCTTTCTTTTATTGATTTAGAAAAACAAACCGTCATCATCACGACGCATGAAGTGGCGGAGATTGAGCCGTTGCTCGAGATGGTCATCGCGATTCGAAATGGGAAAGTCCTCGCGCTTGAAGACGTTGAAACCATTCGCGAGCGCGATCGCATGAGAATCGTCGATTGGCTTAAGAAACAGTATCAGGAGGAAGTGTGAGCATGGCGGTAGAACCAGTCGTTCAAATACGTGACGTATCAAAGGTGATCGGAAAGAAAACGATCATCGATCAGCTGACGTTCGATGTTTACCCTGGCGAAGTGTTTGGGTTTCTAGGACCGAACGGGGCAGGGAAGACAACGACGATCCGTATGATGGTCGGTCTGATGAAGATGACGGAAGGTGAGATCCTCATCGACGGCAGCAGCATTACAACGGAGTATGAAGATGCCATCGTAAAAGTTGGAGCGATCGTTGAAAATCCTGAAATGTACAAATTTCTAACGGGATACCAAAACCTCGTGCACTATGCGCGAATGATGAAGGGGATCTCGAAGGAACGAATCCAAGAAGTCGTTAAGCTTGTAGGACTCGAAGGGCGTATTCATGAGAAAGTAAAAGGCTATTCACTCGGCATGAGGCAGCGTCTTGGTCTTGCGCAGGCGCTTCTCCATCGCCCGAAGCTCCTCATTCTCGACGAGCCGACGAATGGCCTCGATCCAGCGGGTATTCGTGAGATCAGACAATATCTCCGAACGCTTGCACGAGAGGAAAACGTGGCTGTGGTGGTCTCGAGTCACTTACTCTCTGAAATCGAGCTCATGTGCGATCGCATCGGCATTATTCAAGCTGGGAAAATGGTCGATGTGCAGCGCGTGAACGACTTCGTTCAGAAGGACCAAACCGTGATGGTGTCGTTTGAAGTAGACCCAGTGAACCATGCCGTTCACGCCATCAAAGCGAACTTTCCTGATGCGGAGGTCGAGCAACGCGATCGAACGGTGATGGTGAAATTGGAGCATGAGCTCATTCCAGACGTAACATCGGCGTTAGTTGAAAAAGGGATTCGCATCTATGGCATACAATCGTCTGTGAAAACATTAGAGGATGTTTTCCTTGAAGTGACAGGAGGTGAGCAAGTTGTCTAGTATGATTCACTTGATTCAAAATGAAAATATGAAAATCTATCGAAGAGTAGGGACATGGGTGATGCTCGGGCTAATCGTGGTAGCCGTTCTTCTCGCAGCGATCTTTACGAACCTTCAAGAAGCGGATACGACTGATTGGCGAGCGAACTCAGAAGCAGCCATTCAGCAGTCGGAAGAATCGTTAAAGAATTCAGAAGGCATGCCAAAAGCAATTAAAGACATGGAGAAGCGAAGCATCGCGATAAATGAATATCGTCTCGCAAACGACATTCCACCATTAGAAAGAAAATCGATCTGGAGTTTAATGGATGACTCGACCGGTATGGTCAGTTTGATTTCCATCTTCACGATCATCATCGGTGCAGGGATCATTGCGAGTGAATATTCATGGGGGACGATTAAGCTTCTCTTGATCAGACCCGCCACACGTACGAAGATACTTGCTTCGAAATTCATCGCAACGCTGTTGTTCGCGCTATTATCTCTCGTGATCTTATACATTTCTTCCTTTATTATCGGCGGGATCTTCCTCGGCTTTGATGCAGTCGATCAACCGTACTTAACGTATAACGGTGGAGAAGTCTCCGAAACAAGCATGGCTGTTCATTTTATGATCGAGTACGCCCTGGCGAGTGTAAACTTGCTGATGATGGTGACGTTCGCATTCATGCTATCGAGTATCTTCCGCAGCTCATCTCTTGCGATCGGATTAGCGATCTTCCTCATGTTTACCGGAAGTCAGATCACATTCCTTCTTAGTCAGTATGACTGGGTGAAATACATTCTGTTCGCAAATACGGATCTGAGCGTCTATTTCGACGGCGCGCCAATCATTGAAAGCATGACGCTAGGATTCTCGTTAGTAACACTGCTTGTCTATTTAATCGTGTTTTTATCATTGTCATGGCTGCTGTTCACGAGACGGGATGTAGCTGCATAGGAAAGAATCCGGTCAGGTAAATGCTTAAAGGGTTCCGTTATGAGGCAAGATATCATGGTAGGAAATTCCAGAACTTTCGCCGTTCAAAATAGCATATAAAAAAGAAGCAAAACTCGCCCCAATGGCGAGTTTTCTTTGGTATAAATTAACCGGTCTTATTGAGCTATAGCATTCTTAAGTTGAAGAAGATTGGTAACCTTAATTCAGTCTTTCGGTTTTCCATGCTAAACAGCATTTTTGAACTGTGCATTAATATTCTGAGCTATCTAAGCTATTTCCACATTCGTTGCATTTAATTGATACTATGATTTCATCAGCATTTATAATGTCTTCATCATTAGCAACCTCTATATCCCCAGATCTTTTAGAAAAACGATATTCTAATTCTCTAATACACCCACAGTTTAAGCATTTAATGCTAAACATAGGTTCTTCTTTCTTAGCATCTAAAAGCTCTGTTGCAACTGCCTTTAAAATCGGTATAACAAATCGTTTCATCACTTCACCCCTATGTCGCATTTTGATTCAACTAAAATGGTCAGTGTATTCAATTCTTAAAAAGTTAGTTGTTTTAACACCACATTTTAATCGTATAATACTTATTGTCCATTATAAATTATATTATTAATTTCTATGTCAAAAAGAATGAAGAAAGTTAAGTGTGCCGATTTATACGTCAGGTTTAATATCAATTATCAATAAAGCATCCAAAAGCTGAAGCTTTTAGAGATAGTGATCGGCTTTATAAAATGGTCACAACATATATTCTAACTGAATATCCAGCGGTTCACGGTTGTAAATCTCTTCGTTCATTTCTTCCGCGAGCACACACCCCATACTGAAATAGAAGCGCTGCGTTTCGATCGACGGGTGTGCGCCTATGTACAATTTCTCAGCACCTAGCTGCTTTGCGACGTTGGTAACGACGTTGAAAAGCTTCCTGCCAATACCATTCCCGCGATGTTCTGAAGAGACGTGAATGTAGGATAGCTCCCGGTAGGAGTAACGTTCTCCGAATACTTCCGGTTCGATGACGGCAAATCCGACAACGGTCGTATCCATATTCGCAATGATCACTGCGCCACCGCCTTCAGTCACTTCTCGAAAGTGCTGGACGATTTCTCGCTTACGGGTTAGGGACCATTCGTCTTTAAAGTGATCTTCTTTTTCGACGAGACTTCCTTTCTCGTTCGCGAGCACGCGCGTTGTTTCTTGGTTTCTATTAAACGTGTCTAGCATAGAAGGGTATAGATCAGACGGGGTGATTTGCTTGATTGTGAGCATCGTTTCACTCCTCTAGAGAAAATAAGGATGAGGTCCCAAGGGGCCTCATCCTTTGTTTTGGGACATTTTTGTTTTTTGATAATGCTTCTTCGCCTTCGTTCGGTTTCCGCAAACCTCCATGGAACACCATTTTCGCTTTCCTTTTTGATTCACGAAAAAAGCGAGGCATTCGTCATTTTCGCACGCCTTAACTTTTGTTAATGTCCCGCTTTCCTGAAGCTCCAGCATTGAAAGCGCGATGATCGAGAGAAGTCCGTTCGTACCACCTTGTGAAGGGAGTGGAGTTAGGCTTCCGTCTTCTATGATAAAGGAAAGCGGTGCTGTTTCCGTCATCGTGCTCAGCACGCCGATCACGTTTTCATCTTCCTCAGCAAAGTACGCGCGACACTGATCACGAAAGTTTCTAAGATCGTTCATATGGAGAGGACCTTCATTGATCCGCTCTACCTGTCTAGTTGTTAGTAATCCCTTTTCCCTCATCAACTCGATCCATTCCAATCCATCCGCTTCCGTTGCTAACAGATCTGTCGGACTATTTTCATGCATCTTTATCGTGTTCATCAAGTTGATGAAGAGGTGATCTGAGAAATGTGGAAAATTCGTTTGTGGATTCATTGTGAGACACACCTTTTGCGTTATCTTTGACAACGATTATAACATAATGTATTATCCTAACCACTAAATAAATTTTTAGTAGTTAGATTTTAAATAGAGGAGAGATAACATGGCAGTACAACAAGTAACAGACCATAACTTTGAAGCAGAAACAAAAGAAGGACTCGTTTTAGCAGATCTAGGTGCACCTTGGTGTGGCCCTTGTAAAATGATCGCACCCGTTCTCGATGAACTTGATGAAGAAGAAAAAGACCTAAAAGTCGTCCAGCTCGACGTCGATTCAAACCCTGAAACAGCACGCAAGTACGACGTAATGAGTATCCCGACGCTACTATTCTTTAAAGACGGCGAACTCGTTGATAACGCAGTTGGCTTCCGTACGAAAGAAGAACTAGCATCGATCGCGAAGAAACACGGCTAAACGATAAAGAAAGTAGCGCCTCTTATGGAAGGGGCGCTACTTTTTTTGTGTGTATGCTAGTTTCTACATCCTTCCGGCAATATTCGAACCTATTGCCAACAAAATGATAGCAGCCATCATAAATTGAAAGAAAAACAGAACAGAAATTGTTTCGTGGCCAAAGTAATCAAGGGTGATTCCATTGATTGTAAAGATACCGATTGCGACCGTTAAGAAAATGGTTGTGAATTTGCTTACCCTCGCATCTACTCGTTCATCACGCCTAGGATGCTTCGGTTTTTCCTGTTTAGTCTTGTAGTTTGATATTCCTATTCCAATAAGTGAACCAATTATTCCAGCCAATATAGGAAAGAAGTAGTCTAAGCTTCCAGTAAAGTAAGCGATACTTAACAGAAGGACAAATCCAACTACGGTAAAGGGAACAGCCTTACTCTTTTTCTTCTCCTTTTGCTTACTCTCATCAAAATGAAATAATTCTTCAACTGATGTATTGAGATATGTACTGATCTTTAAAGCTAGCTCCAAACTAGGGTGATACTTATTTTCTTCGAGTGCAATGATGGTTCTCTTCGTCACTTGTATTTCTTCTGCCAAATCTAGTTGTGAAACGTTGTGCTGTCTTCTTACTTCTTTAATTCGATTTTCAACGAGCAATGGTGAGAGCACCTCCAGAAATATAGGTTGATAGATTAATCATAAGGTTATTAGCCAGAAAATGTAAGGTGTGATTTATTAGGGAACTAGATCGGTTTTGCGCGGCGAGTGTGCTGCCTCTTTCTGAAGAGGTGTATGATAGGATGGATGTAACGTTATACAGTAATCCATCGGGTTGTGAAAGGAAGCGGTAATGATAAATCGTTTTAAGGAAGACGTCATCCTAGCTCCATACCACCCCACGTACGGCGAACAAACGGTTTCAATGTGGAGGCAAAGTAAGGAACGAGCGTTAGGTCAGAAAGAAATGCATACGTTTGAGAACCATCTCCATTTCCTTAATCATGTTCTTAATAAGCAGTATGTGATCGAAATTGCGCTGCTGAATGATAAGGTTGTTGGAATGATTGCGTACAATCAAAATGAAATCAATCAGCTGTATATTCATGAAGATTACCAAGGGCTCGGGATTGGAAGTGCACTTCTACATAAAGCGAAAGCACAGTCTGAAAGACTTACACTCTATACATTTGAAGTGAATACGAACGCACAGCGTTTTTATGAAAAGCACGGGTTTAGGATCATCGGTCGAGGACATGAGAACGAGGAGAATCTTCCTGATCTTTTGTATGAGTGGGTGGATGAAGAACGAGCTTGATAGATAAGAAGAGCCTGGAGCGGCAGTCGCCACGTCCAAGCTCTTATTTTAATTCGCGATTGTTTCTTGTTTCACATCTACCTGCGCAATTCGCTGCTTCTTCGACTTCCTAAAATAAAGCAACTCATAAAAAACAGGAACAATTACAAGCGTCAGTACAGTCGCAACGGCAAGGCCACCGATGACTACTACAGCGAGTGACTGAGAAACGAGATTTCCGTCTCCTGCGTGACCGAAGAGGAGCGGGATCATCGCACAGATCGTTGCGATCGCGGTCATGATAACCGGGCGAAGGCGCGTTCCACATGCTTCGATGATGGCGTCGCGGATGATCATCGTTTCTTCGTTTTGCTTCACGCGGTCGATCAAGACGATCGCATTCGTGACGACGATTCCGATCAGCATCAGCGCTCCGATCAAGGCGGTTGCGTCCGCTGGAACTCCTGAGATGAGAAGTCCGAGAACGGCACCGATCGATGCGAGCGGAAGGGTAACAAGGATTGCGAGCGGTGCACGAAGCGTTTTAAACGTCAGCACCATCACAAGGTATACGATCAGTATGGACGCAAGCATAGTGAGTCCAAGATCCTGGAAGTCGCTCGCCTGCTGCTGGGAAGCGCCTCCGGTATCGATGCTCATGCCTTCTGGTAAGTCGAGATCATTGATGATTTGCTGAATATCTTTTGAGACGACAGAAAGCTCTTCAGGCGTCACTTCTGCAGTAACCCTCGCATACAGGTCACCATCTTTATGAAGAACCGTACTTGGCTTTTCTTCTTGCGTGATCGATGCGACGTCAGAAAGTGGTACGACTCCAGCGTTCGTTGTGATCGATAGCTCTTCTAGATCGCCTAGTGTATCCGGAGTAACGCCAGCATTTAGAAAGACTGGTGTCGTTTGCTCATCGAGAGTGACCGTACCGAGCGGCTGCGGGTTCAGGAGGCTTCTGATCTGCATCGCTGCTTGCTGAGTGTTCGCTTTTTCAGTATCGATCTCGACTGTGTAGACAGGAGTCGTTTTATCCTGGTTGCTCGATACTTTCTGGACACCGTCAACGCCTTCGATCTTTTCCATGAGTGTTTCAGATGTGTTCAATATGTCTTTCGTGTCGTTTCCAACGACATCATACGTGATGGAGGAGTTGGAAGATCCGCCGAACATGGACGTCGGGTACGCTTCGATCTCCACGTTCTTTTCATCTTTTTTCGCTTCATTCACGTCTTCAATGAAGGCTTCCGCATCAGCACCTTCTTCCATGATGAAGGTGTACATGACCGTATCAGGGTCGCTTACTTCGCCGTACTGAGCGGCTTCTGTACTCGAGCCATACTGGGTGATGAAATGCTCATAGCCTTCGATGCCCGTGAGTTCTTCTTCAAACGACAACATGCGTTCTTTGATTTCATCCTCCGGTGTGTCGCTCGGGAAGACCATGTCGACAACTACGATAGAAGCGTCGCTCGCACCAGTCGCCGCTTTTGGCATGCTTACGTAAAGGCCAATCGAACCGAACAGGACGACGACTGCGACAAGAATCGGTACGAACTTATGGTTCAGTGACCATTTCAATACGCGCAAGTAGCCTTCTGGTCTCCTGTGTGGTGGAAGGGTCGTGTTCTTCAGCATCGCGCGGCTTAAGACCGGTACGACGGTTAGCGCAACAAGAAGTGATGCGAGCAGCGAGTACGAAACCGTTAGCGCGAACGGAAGGAGGAAGGCTTTTAGCGATCCGTTCACAAGTCCCATCGGAAGGAACACGGCAACGGTGATCAGTGTTGAAGACGTGATCGCTCGTGATACTTCTTTTGTTGCGTCGATGACGGTTGCTTTTGATAATCGTTCGTTCTGACTTTTTCTAAAAATGTTTTCGACGACAACGATGCTGTCATCCACGAGTCGCCCGACGGCTACCGCAATCCCACCAAGCGTTAGGATGTTGAGCGTGACGCCCGACAGCCAGAGAAGGAGTAGCGTGATGCCGAGTGAGAGCGGGATCGAGATCGCTGTCACAATCGTTGGCTTTAGTTTTCGTAAAAAGAGCAGGATTACGAGCGTTGCGAACAGGGCGCCTAGTCCAACTTCACGCACCATGCTGTTGACGGAGCTCTTTACCATATCCCCCGTTGTAAAAAGTGTCTGTGCTTCTACGTTCCCATACGTGCTGTTGATCTCTTCAACGGTATCGACGACCTGATTCCCAGCCGTCACCGCACTCGCGTCGGTTTCTTTAAAAAGAATAACGGCGAGAGCTTCTTTTCCGTTCACTCTTGTGACCATGCTGTCTGATTTTACTTTTTCAACAGACGCAACGTCCGAAAGCTTAACGGCAGGCGCATCAGGGATCTGAAGCGGCAGTGCAAGGTTCTCGATTCCTTCTAATGAATCAAGGTCATCCGTTACGTTGATCGTGCTTTTCTGACCATCGATGTTACTCGTTCCAGCCGATGCTGAGATGCTTTGTCCTTGGAGGACACCCATCACCGCATTCACCGGGATCCCGAGTTCGGTCATCTTATCATTATCAAGGTTGATCTGAACGCGAGACGTGTTTTCGCCCATCACGCTCGCTTGAGAAATCACATCGGTATTCTCGAACATCGGTCGGATCTCGTCTTTTACAAGCTCCGTGTTTTCTTTCGTCAATCCGTCTTCAAACGTGACCGACACTTGACCGACTGGAATCATCGAGGTGTTCAACTGAGAGACTTGAGGTGCTGAAACACCTTCAGGAAGCGAGATTGATGCGATCGCATCGCTCACATTGTTCTTTGCGTCTTTCATCACCGTACTCGAGTCAAAGTTGATGACAATCTGTGAGTACCCTTCACCCGTGGTGGATAGGACACTCGTTTTTCCTTCGATCGATGCGACGGCTTGCTCGATCGGTTCCGTGACAGATGACGTCATGGACCCAGCATCGTATCCTTGCCCAAACGTGACGACGGTTACTTGCGGGTTGTCTGCTTCAGGCAAAAACTCCATCGGCAGCATGAAGTAGCTCACGGTTCCGACAAGCATCGTAATGACGATGAACAACCCCATCGCAGCTTTGTTTCGAAACGCCCAATTCGTGATCGCTTGCATCGTATTTTCCCCCCTGTTTTCAATTTTCTCCCCCAAGATGTCTTCACTTAAAATGGACTTCAAACGTTTTCCATTTCCCTAAGCCCAAAGACTTAGAACGCTGTTATGTACACGTACGATTGTACGATAGAAAGGTTTCAACTATTCCACTAAAACCGATTCGTTTACAAACTCTTCACGCTTTCTAGTACTTCTGCTTCATTGTTAATGTTTTCCTTGGTAGGTAAAATAAAGATAGGAATGAATGTTCATTCCGCATGATTTCGAAATGAAAGGGGGATGACTGTGACGACCCTAAACAAACGAGATACGATCGTCAGCAGCGCGCTCGAACTCTTCGCTGAACGTGGCTTTGATGCGACGACGGTTCCTATGATTGCGACTTCTGCCAATGTTGGAGCCGGAACGATCTACAGATATTTTGAAAACAAAGAGGTGCTCGTGAACACCCTTTTTCAAGAATACGTTGTAACGTTTATGAAGACGATCGAAGAGGGCTTTCCATACCATGAGTCCATTCGTGACCAGTTTCATCATCTTTTTAAAAATATGATTCTATTTACGAATCAACATGAGCATGCGCTTTATTTTATTCGAAAACATAGTGCCGGCCATTTTCTTGATGAACAGAGCCGGGAAGACTTCACACAGCTTTTGGAGTTATTCAGTACGTTTTTTGATGAAGGAAAAGAGAAGAACGAGATTCGGAACTTGCCTTCAAAAGCGCTGATCGCCATTTTGTATGGCGCATTCCTTGAGCTTCAAAACCTTATTCGAGCAGGCGAGCTTGAAACATCTCCTGAACTTTTATCTGGAGTAGAAGAAAGCCTTTGGGATTCCGTTCGCCGTCATAATTGAAGAGCAGCTGCTCTTCATAATATGGAATGAATGAACGTTCATTCCGCACAACTTATAGATGAGGTGATCCATTCATGTTAGCTAAGAAATCGATTCCACAACCGAAGACATACGGCCCGTTAGGAAGCCTTCCTCTTATTGATAAAGAAAAACCGATTCAATCGTTTATGAAACTCGCAAAAGAGTTTGGACCAATCTATCAATTTCAGTTTCCATCTCGTACGAGTACGTTCGTTTCGAGCGCAGCGCTTGTAGAAGAAATCAGCGATCAAACGCGTTTTGATAAAAAAGTAGGCCCAGTTCTTCAAAAAGTTCGTGCCTTCGGTGGCGACGGCTTGTTTACAAGTGAAACCGAAGAGCCGAACTGGCAGAAGGCGCATAATATCCTTCTGCCTAGCTTCAGCCAGCAGGCGATGAAAAACTATCATACGAAGATGGTCGACCTCGCGACACAGCTCGTTCAAAAGTGGGCACGGTTAAACCCTGATGAGGAAGTTGACGTGGCAGAAGACATGACGCGCTTAACGCTCGATACGATCGGGCTTTGCGGCTTTAATTTCCGTTTCAACAGCTTCTACCGTGAAAACAACCATGAATTCATCGACGCGATGGTCCGTGCGATGGATGAAGCGATGTCGCAATCACAGCGCCTCGGTGTTCAAGATAAACTCATGGTGAAGTCGAAGAAGCAGTTTCGAGATGACATTCAGTATATGTTTTCACTTGTTGATGATCTCATCGCAGATCGTAAGAAGAACGGCGATGGAAACGAAGGCGATCTTCTTTCACTCATGCTAAAAGGAGTAGACCCTGAAACGGGTGAAGCGCTTGATGACGAAAACATCCGCTTCCAAATCATCACGTTCCTGATCGCTGGGCATGAAACGACGAGTGGGCTGCTATCGTTTGCGCTTTATTATTTAATGAACAACCCTAATAAGCTCAGGAAAGCGCAGGAAGAAGTGGACCGTGTTGCAGGGGACAGCATTCCTGATTACAAACAGGTGAAGCAGCTAAAGTATGTGCGCATGATTCTGAACGAGACGCTTCGCTTATGGCCGACAGCACCAGCATTTTCGCTTTATGCGAAAGAAGATACAACTCTTGGTGGAGAGTATGATGTCGAGAAGGGAGACGTCTTTACGCTGCTTCTTCCTGAACTTCACCGCGACCGATCGATCTGGGGAGAGGACGTAGAATCCTTCGTTCCAGAGCGGTTTGAAGATCCATCCGCCATCCCGCAGCATGCGTACAAGCCGTTTGGAAACGGCCAGCGTGCCTGCATTGGTCAGCAGTTTTCCTTACATGAAGCAACGCTTGTACTCGGAATGGTCGTTCAGCATTTCGACCTGATCGATCACAAGAACTATGAGCTAGAGGTAAAAGAAACGCTCACGTTAAAACCGGACGGCTTTAAGATGAAGGTGAATCCGAGAAAAGAATCACTTTCCTTTGCGGTGCAAGCGACAGAGCCTGAAAAAGAAAAGAACGAGGCGTCAACGCTGCCTGAAAACGCACACGGCACGCCACTTCTCGTTTTGTATGGTTCGAACTTAGGAAGTGCTGAAGGAATCGCACGCGACCTAGCTGAAAGCGGCAGGAAGCTTGGCTTTCATTCTGAAGTGGCACCATTGAATGACTATGTGAACGAGCTTCCAACAGAAGGCGCGGTTCTCATCGTGTCGGCATCGTACAATGGAAATCCACCTGATAATGCAGATGAGTTCGTTACATGGCTCGATGAAGCTGAACAAGGTGCGTTCGCTGGCGTTCAATATGCGGTGTTCGGATGCGGGGATCGGAACTGGGCGAACACGTATCAGCGTATTCCTTCACTCATCGATGAAGAGCTCTCACAAAAAGGAGCGAAGCGTATCACAGAAGCAGGATTCGGTGATGCGAGCGATGACTTTGAAGGCGACTTTGAGAAATGGGAATCCACATTGTGGGAACCCCTCGCAGATGCGATGAACATTGAACTTCACGAAAACAACGAAGAGAACAGCGCGATCTCGATGAGCTTCGTGAGTGGTGTGAGTGATACGCCGGTAGCAAGGACGCATCATGCGTTCACGGCGATCATCAATCGAAACGTGGAGCTCCAGCATACCGATAGTGGTCGCAGCACGCGTCATATCGAACTCATGCTTCCTGATGGGGTATCTTACGAGGAGGGCGATCATGTCGGCATCCTTCCTCAAAACCGAGACGAGATGGTGAACCGCGTTCTTGATCGTTTCTCTTTAAACGGTGAAGACCACGTGCTGTTGACTGGAGATCTCGGAAAAGCAGCGCACCTTCCAACCGATAAACCGGTGAAGTTGCAGGAATTGCTATCGTCTTACGTCGAGCTTCAAGAACCTGCGACACGCTCGCAAATTCGTGCGCTCGCAAAACACACGGTGTGTCCGCCACACGTTGTGGAACTCGAGCAATTGCTTGAAGATGAAACCTATAAAAAAGAAGTGCTCGAAAAGCGTGTAACGATGCTTGAACTCGTGGAGCACTACATGGCGTGTGAAATGCCATTCGAGCGGTTCATCGCACTGCTGCCACCGCTAAAAGCACGCTACTATTCGATTTCAAGTTCACCGAAGCATCGCGAACGAGAAGCGAGCATCACGGTGAGTGTCGTACGTGACAACGCTTGGAACGGAAAGGGTGAGTACAAAGGAGTGGCGTCTAACTACCTTGCAACGCGAGAGTTTGGCGATAAAGTCGCGTGTTTTATCAACACACCGCAGTCGAACTTCCAGCTCCCAGAGAATTCAGAAACTCCGATCGTCCTTATTGGACCAGGAACAGGTGTCGCTCCGTTCAGAGGCTTCGTGCAAGCACGACGAGAAATGAAGAGAGAGGGTGCCACGCTAGGTGAAGCTCATCTTTACTTCGGCTGCCGCAATCCTGAACACGACTTTTTGTATGAAGACGAATTGAAGCAGGCGGAAAATGAAGGACTTATCACGCTTCATACGGCATTTTCGCGTTGTCCTGATCAGCCAAAAACGTATGTGCAGCATCGTTTGCCTGAAAATGCTCCTGAAATTTTACCACTATTAAAAGAAGGCGGACGCTTGTACATCTGTGGTGATGGAAGCAAGATGGCGCCAGAAGTAGAACAAGCGCTTATCATGAGCTTTGCTTCCCTCTACGGGACTACAGAAGAAGAAGCAATTGAGTGGTTAGAAGAACTAGAGCGTGAAGGTCGATATGCGAAGGACGTATGGGCTGGTGCGTGATGGAAGACAGCGTGAACGCGCCGTCTTTTTCTATAAAAGAAGATTGATTTGAGATTTCCAGTAATTTCTGGAATAATGGCGATCGTGTAAAAAAAGACAAATGATTGGAAGTGGAAGATATGGGGACTTTGTTTATCATTTTAGTGATTGTTGGGATTTTTGCGATATACGGTGCGTTACTAAAGATCAATACCACCATCAAGGAACAGACAGAAGAGATTAAAAGGGTTGGATTAGAAGCTAAGCAGAATAAAGAACACCAATGAAGAGAAGAACTGTCCTGAAGATGATTTTCCAAGTTACGCTCTTAGGAAAGCTCTCGGATAAAATCGCAAGTTCGGAGTGAGCGAGAGTATAGAGCGAATTATCCGGTATTGATCGTGAAATAGAAGTGGGGGAGGCAGCCTCCACGTAAATTGGACTGCGTGAACAAATGCGTTCTTGAGCACAAAACCTAAAATCTCGTATAAAATGGAGCATCAAACCCCATTGGAATTGGTGCTCCTATTTCTGGTGTGCTAAATGAGAGACCATCTAAACTACCAGACAATGAAGGAAACTAAATGAGTATGGTGAAATATAGGAAGTAATTCATTAGTTAAAGAGCAGGTTAATCTGAAAACGCAATGTGGTATTACTACAAAAAGAGTTAGACGATTACGTATTACAAATTGGAGGTGTATGATGCAAAAGGCCATCACTGTGAAATATCAATCCGATAAAAACAATAACGTAGATGAGTTAAATCAACTTCTTCAAGAGGGATGGAAGGTTGTTTCTCAGAGTCCAGTTGGATTGGTGCCATTGATTTCTTCACTTGTTATTCTGGAGAAAAATTAGGCAACGCGATTGAAGAAAGAAAACGATTAGCGCTTTTTCAGACGGCGTTTTTTTGTAAGAAAAAGCAAATTCGAAAGCACTTATTCAGACAAAACTGATGAAATTTATCGGAATTGAGTGTATGATGAAATTAGACGTAATAAAAGGAGTGGTACTATGCCATCAGTAGAAAGTTTTGAGCTTGATCATAATGCAGTTGTTGCCCCATATGTGAGACATTGCGGCGTTCATAAAATTGGAACAGACGGACTTGTTAACAAATTTGATATTCGCTTCTGCCAGCCGAATAAACAGGCGATGAAGCCAGACGTAATCCACACACTTGAGCATCTGCTTGCCTTCAATATCCGCACGCATGCAGAAAAGTATGATCACTTTGAGATCATCGACATTTCGCCAATGGGCTGCCAGACAGGCTACTATCTGGTAGTAAGCGGTGAGGCGAAAGTTGAAGAAATCATCGATCTTATAGAAGACACACTGAAAGATGCCATCGAAATCACTGACATTCCTGCAGCGAACGAAAAACAGTGTGGCCAGGCTAAACTTCATGACTTAGAAGGTGCTAAGCGCCTTATGCGTTTCTGGCTTAATCAGGATAAAAAAGAATTGGCAAAGGTATTCGGATAAGAAATGAGAGCAGTGTCCTGCGATGCGGGGCGCTGTTTTTTTGTCTGCCATCCGTTTAGCTAGACAAGGTATTAAGGCACAGACTATCTGAAGCCGTTTTAAAGGTACTCGGGTGAATGAGAGCGTTAATTAAACACGTCCATATAAAAAAACGGTTAGTGGCTACTGCCGCTAACCGTTTTTGTTTGGTGGTTTTCTAGTTTTTTGAATTGCTGATTAGATAGCCATTCACATGAACAATTGTGGTTGTGTACATCAAGCAGTACTCGAACGGTCCTTTTTCTTCATTAGTTCGCTTCAACCGTTTGATTCGATTTTACTTCTTCTTTCTTTTCTTTAGACATCAACCAACCACCTACACCGATGGAGAGAAGAACTGTCCAGAAGATGATTTTCCACGTTGCGCTCTTAGGAAAGCTTTCGGATAAAATCGCAAGTTCAGGGTGAGCGAGTGTGTAGACTGCTAATTTCACACCAACCCAGGCAACGACAAGGTATGCAGCCGTTTCAAGTCCAGGTCTTTTATCAAGGATACCAACAAAATAACCAGCAGCGAATCTCATGATCACAAGGCCGATGATTCCACCAGTAAGGATGATCGCGAAGTGACCTCCATCTAATCCACCGATTTCAGGAAGAGTTGTTGGAGATAGTGTTACAGCAAGAGCTACAGCTGCAAGGATTGCGTCGATGGCAAAAGCGATGTCAGCAAGCTCAACTTTAATAACCGTTACCCAGAAGCCAGAACCCTTTGATTTCTTTACAGCTTTTTCAAGCTTAGGTTTTAATACGTGCTTCTTAAGAAGGTGATACGCAGCGATACCAAATAGGTAAAGTGCTCCGATCGCCTGCACTTGCCAGATGTGAACAAGGTAGGAAATGATGAAGAGTGAACCGAATCGAAAAACAAAAGCACCAGCGAGTCCGTAGAATAAAGCTTTTTTACGCTTGTTTTCAGGAAGGTGCTTTACCATTGTAGCAATCACAAGCGCGTTATCCGCTGCTAGGATCCCTTCCAAACCAATCAGGATAAGCAATACCCATCCGTACTCCATTACTAGCGCTAAATCCATTTAACATTCTCCCTTAATCGAATTTTGACCAAATAAAAAACCTTCACCAACAAATGTGGTAAAGGTTTGGATGTACGTATCTATCCCTTTACCAAAATTGGCAAAGGTCTCGCAAACAACATTTCTGTTGCCAGTTAAGCCGGTGATGTATCATCACGTAATGTCGACATAACTGTAAGCTACTCCCCTTTGGAGTGGTATAAGCTCTTAGTGAGCACAGTTTTTACTCGGTAACTGTAAGATAATCATATGCGGTTTTGATGGAATAGTCAATCTATTTTTTTCGGCATTTTATGAGCTCATTCGGGTGGTGACAGGCACCGTGATCAGGTACCAATCAGTTACCCTTCAAAACCACTTGATACGGCCGCATCATCTCATAATCTTCATGCTCTAATATATGACAGTGCCAGACGAACAAACCGGCATAGGGTGTGAACTTCATAATGATTCGCGTAATTTCTTTTGGGTTCGCTCTTACTGTATCTTTCCATCCTCGCTCGTTTAAATCAGGCTTAACCCTAGGCCCAGTCGTTTCGATTCTTCCTTCTTTCTCATACACATCCCCATCAAACGGCTGCCGATCGAGAATTTGAAACTTCACGAGATGAAGGTGGATCGGGTGCGTCGCTTTCGATACATTCACGAGACTCCAGATCTCCGTATCACCTAACCCTGGCTTTTCCGTAATCGGATCTATCCAAAGGTCATCGTTTAAAAGGTGGATTTCACGTCCATATTGATCTGGCCTCATGCCTAATGTAAGGCTTCTTTCATTGTTTGCCTGCTTCTCGCTCATCACTTGATAGTTTGATAAAACGTAAGGAACACTGCCCTGGTCCTTTGAAGCGAGCTCTTTCTTAACACGAAACTGCATCACAACACCAGTTGTTTTCGGGTTTGGCTTTTTTCCTTGAGGAAAAGGAGAAGCCGCATCATTCTTCATCACGATTTCTTCACCAGCAGACGAACTAAAATCAATCACCACATCCGCACGTTCAGCTGGAGCAAGCAGTAAGTAGGGAACTGTCACAGGGTGTTCCAACAACCCTTGATCCGTCCCAACCTGAACAAAAGGAAGATCGTTCGAAAGCGATAACCCATAAAACCTTGCATTCGCCCCGTTCAATATTCGAAAGCGATACTTCCGAGGTTCCACTTCAAGATAAGGCCAAACCTTCCCATTAACAAGATTCGTTTTACCAAAAAAGTCAGGAATAACAGACGGATCAACGCCTTCCACTGGAGGAGTAGGTTCTGAAGGGTAATACAAAGACCCATCATCGTGAAAAGACCGATCTTGTATAACGAGCGGGATATCATACTTTCCGCGTGGAAACGAGAGAGAGAGTTCTACCTCATCATGTACAATATACATCCCAGCAAGCCCAGCATAGATGTTCAATCGTGTGATGCCCATCGCATGGTCATGGTACCAGAGGTTCGTCGCAGCCTGACCGTTCGGATACTCATATACCACATTTGTGAAATAGGGACCAACCTGTTGAAATCCCGGCGTAAACCATGCTTCAGGATACCCGTCGCTCGTATCAGGCGTCACCCCGCCATGTAAGTGGACAACCGTACGAACTTCAGGAGCACCATGATCCGCCCCGTGAACCGTCGTATCGATTGGAAGAAAGTGCTTCTTGGGGAGATCGCTTTTCCAAAGAACACGTACAGGATGATCACGAAATACATGAAAAGTAGGACCTGGAAACAGACCGTTATACCCCCAGACCCGCGTCGGAGGCAAATCACGATGAAGCTTCAGTAAGCTTTCTTTCATCGTCACTTCATAAAAGGGAATCTGATTTTTAAACGATAGAGGTTGAATCACTGGCATGATGGGGAGGCGATCCACAAACTGTTCGAGCATATGTGCCACTCCTTCCAAAACACTGCTTTCTAAAAGCATATGTGTTGGAAGTGATATTTTGCGTCTTGAAGTAGAGAATGGGGAGGGAGAAAGAGAGAAGGATTAGGCTGCGCTAATCCCAACCCATATAAAGTAAAGCGTGATGACGACGTTGAAGATTGTAAAAAGAAGCGCAATACTCGCCAGTCCTTTTTTCTCATCACTCGATCGAAAAACGATAAAAGCGAACAGAATAGAAAGCGCACAACCAACAAAGATAAAGATGAGGACATTGAGGGCAAGGGCTTCACCTGAGTTGTTTGCGATTGGATCGATCAGGAACATCGCGAGTGTTGTTAACAGGCTTATGATTAAGAAGAGATATGATTTCCAGGTCGTCATCTTTGATCGGTACATGTTGTACATGGGTAGGCTCCTTTCCAAATTGACCGGTGATAGTAACATCGTAAGGAATATGTTTTAAATGATAGTTTATGTATGTAACGTAAAATGAATACGCTTTAATCTTGTTATTTATTCGATGGTAACATAATTTTATGGATCAAGACGAACTGTAAACCTAATGGGACATGGAACCTGTCCCTCTGTCCCTACCATTGTACCTAATATTTAAAAAATTCTAACAAAAAGGTTTACTCCTATATTTGAATCCTTTATAATTCCAATTAATGAATCGCTCTTGATGAAAGGCGTTAATTTTTTGCAATATATTGAATCCGCATTCAAAACGTTCAAGAGCGTAAAATATGATATGACCCTCCATAATCGAAAAGAACCTAATCATTATTGAATGCGCATTCAAAATAGTTTTATAGGAGAGTGAGTGCATGAGTGTTACTGACGTACAAAACAAACAGCTGATTCACGAGTTTTCAAAGCACCTTTACAAAGCAACTCCAGAAACCATCCCAGACATCCTCAGAACCTACTACCACGAAGACGCCGTTATGCATACGAACCATCCGTTCAACAAACTCACAGGTATAGAAGAAATCAGTGAGGTCTTTTACAAGCCATTAGTCACAGCGTTTCCAGATTTACAAAAGCAGCCGTACATCGTCATGGCCGGGGAATACGAAGGAAACGCATGGGTGAGCACGACTGGAAACATGGTCGGCACGTTTACGAAAGAGTGGGTGGACATTCCGCCACACTTAGGCGCGACGTGGGTCCGATTTGGTGAATTTCACAAAATCAAAGATGGCAAGATTGTGGAAACGCGCATGCTGGTCGATATGCTCGATGTGATGAGGCAGGCTGGGTTCCGGTTTATTCCAACACTAGCACCTGAAATCACAGTGCCAGGTCCATCGACGTACGATGGGGTTTTACTAGGAAAGTCCGATGAAGAGGAGAGTCAGAAGTCGCTTCAGCTCGTAGAGGATATGATCTTCAAAGGTCTTAAGAAAGCTTCCTCAGGTCTTGAGAAACAAGGATTAGAAGCGTTCTGGGCAGATGATTTCATGTGGTATGGACCTGCGGGAATTGGCTCAACAAAAGGGATAAGCGGCTTTAAAGAGTTTCATCAAGGTCCTTTTGTAAAAGCACTACCCGACCGCGTTGGAGGGCATAATCACGCAGCACGATTCGCTGATGAGACGTATGTCGCATCAACAGGCTGGCCGAGTGTTGAAGCAACACATACAGGGGCAGGTTGGCTTGGGATCCCTGCACCGAATAAGAAAGTCTCTATGCGTGTGATGGACTGGTGGCGGAGAGATGGTGATCTCCTTGTTGAAAACTGGGTGCTCATCGACATCGTGGACTATTTACTGCAGCTCGATATCGACATCTTTGATCGCTTAACGAAAAGACAGTATCTCATCCGGTAGTCACT
The DNA here is from genome assembly GCF_056159065.1 of Anaerobacillus sp. ABA4_114. NCBI lineage: Bacteria > Bacillati > Bacillota > Bacilli > Caryophanales > Bacillaceae > Anaerobacillus > Anaerobacillus sp. ABA4_114. Next base: position 3,051,436 of record NZ_JBSWUM010000001.1, on the reverse strand, counting down.
ACAATCAACCTAAGGAAGCGGTGGTACATACATGAATCCCATAGATATAGCGATCGTCGTTATTTACATGCTCGGTCTGATCTACATGGGTTTTCGATTAAGTCGAAACATTGACACACAGGCAGATTATTTTATTGGTGGAAGATCCGTAGCAACCTTGCCGATCGCACTATCGATCGCAGCAACCACCGTTAGTGCGAACGGTTTTATCGGTGGACCAGGGTGGGCATACGATTCAGGTTTGATCGCATTCATGCTGAACTTTAGTATTCCGCTCGTGCTCGCCGTTGCGCTCTCGGTGTTTCTACCATTCTTTTATAACTTGAATGTCACATCGATTTACGAATACATTGAGCTACGTCTCGGAGGAATCAGTCGGTTACTTGCTGTTATCGGTTTTGTGCTTTCGAACATCATTCAAGTAGGATCGTTTCTATTTATTCCTGCGCTCATCATTCAGAAGTTCACGGGTTGGTCCCTCACGACCGTCGTGCCAATCGTTGTAACGGTATCGATTTTGTACACCCTACTTGGTGGGATTAAAGCCGTTATCTGGACAGATGCAATTCAGATGGTCGTGCTGTGGGGAGGATTAATCGCTACGATTGGGATCATTCTCGCAAACCTTGATATTGGTTTCTTTGAAGCGATGGGGCAGGCGAAAGCGGATGGTAGGTTAGACGCGCTTGATTTTTCCCTTGATCTTCAGCTTGAAAACGGTGTTTGGGTAGCGCTGATCGGTGGTTTCTTCCTCTGGCTGAAGTACTACGCGACAGATCAGACACAAACGCAACGTATGCTAGCTGCTAAATCCGTTACGGAAGTTAAGCGTTCGATCTGCATCAGTGGGTTTGTGATGAACATCATGTTCTTCGTGTTCATGATCGTCGGTGTGCTTCTTTACATCGCATACGACGGAAAAGAATTTGCGAACTCCAATAATGTGATGATCACGTTCATAGCGGGTCAAATTCCAGTCGGGGTATTAGGATTACTGATGGCAGGAATTTTTGCGGCAGCAATGTCGAGTATTGACTCTGTTTTAAACTCGGTTACAACGGTATTTGTAAAAGACATTTACGAGAAGTTCGTCACTAAGGGAGAAGAGGCCTCGCTTCGCGTTTCCATGATTTTCACATTTGTGTTCGGGCTCTTGCTGATCGTCTTTACGCTTCTCGCATTCGGTGGAACGTCAGCTTCCATTTTAAAAGTTGTAGGAAGCTATCTTTCTTACTTCTCAGGTTCAATCTTAGCGATGTTCTTACTTGCGATGCTAACGAAAAGGGCGACTGACAAAGGTGTTGCAATTGGGTTTGTGCTAGGTATTGCCCTCACGGCGTACATCGGAAAAATGGGTGTCGTCAACTGGCTGTGGAACTATCCGATCGGGTGTGCGTTAACACTTGTGATCGGCTATGGTGCAAGCCTGCTCTTTAGGAAACAAAAAGTAAACTTTGAGGAATTTACGCTTTTCGGGCAACGTGCAAAGCTCCTAGCTGAAGGTGCAGATAAAGATGAGAACGGCGTATCGATTTTACCTGGAACGATGGATCGCTATTCGTATGCATTGATTGGATTTTTCGTTGTTCAAACAATCATCTTGTTCGTCATCCAGCTGTGATTCTTGCATTTGTATTTGTTTGAAAATTTAGATAACATCATAAGAAGAGACATACTAACGCAAGAGATAGGAAACGGCCTATTCCTTGTAGACGAAAGGGTTATGAAGCCATGGAAGGTAGAATTAGTGCGTACGATGTAGCAAAAAAAGCAGGCGTCTCGCAGTCCACCGTCTCGCGAGTTTTAAATAATTATCCCTATATCAAAAGCGCTACAAAAGAAAAAGTCCTGACTGCCATTAACGAGCTAGGATTTACGAGAGACGAAATCGCTCGAAGTCTTGCGAGTAAAAAGACCCGAACGATCGGACTCATCGTAGGTGATATAACAAATCCGTTTTTCTCGGAATCTGCGAAAGTCATCACAACAAAGGCACAAGAAATGGAGTACGATGTGATTCTTTGTAACACAAATCACAATGAAGAAAACTTGAATAAATACATTCAAACGCTCGTTGGAAAAAGGGTCGATGGCATCATCATCGCTTCAGCCGACAAAGATAACGTGAAGATCAAAGAGCTTTATGACAATGGGTTTCCGATCGTCCTCTACAACAGTATGATGGAGCACGATCACGTCAACTACATCGCGGTGAACAACTACCGCGGGGCACAGCTCGCGGTTGAACATCTCTATCACCTTAACCATAGAGAGATCAGCTATATCGCTGGCCCGTCAAAATACCTGACAACCCATTTACGAAATGAAGGATTTAAAGATGCGCTAAAACAATACGGTTTACCGCTTCGTGAAGAGTATATGTACACCCAGGAGTTCTCGTACGATGAAGTGTATCAGTTTACGAAAAAGCTGCTGAATAAAAAGAAGCGGCCAACATCGTTTTTCTCTGCTTCTGATCAGATGGCACTCGCGATTCTGGATGCAGCTGCAAGCGAGAACATTCAAGTTCCTGAAGAGCTATCCGTCATCGGGTTCGATGATATCGACCTTGCGAAGAATCGCTACATCGGGTTATCCACCATCACCCAGCCAAAGGAAAAGATGGCGAAGCTCACATTAGACAAGCTAATGGGTCTCATCGAAGAACGTACTGATGTAACATCTCCATTTCAGATTGTATTAGAACCAGAGCTTATTCCAAGAAAAACGACAGGTACATGTCAAACGTAGAGGAGGCGTTATATGCTAGATGATTTAAAAGGTAAGAAGGTACTCGTAACGGGTGGAAGCAAGGGTATTGGGAAAGATATCGCACTAACGTTTGCGAAACTAGGATCCGTCGTCGTCGTAACAGGGAGAAATGAAAACACGCTAAAAGAGTGTGTGAACGAGCTTCGTGAGTACCATTCAAATTGTCACTACGTTGTTGCGGATGTGAAGCAACCTTCTCACGCTCGCGATATGGTCGATCAAGCGGTCGAGATGATGGATGGAATCGATGTACTTATAAACAATGCGGGTGTGAATATCGCAAAACCAGCGCTTGAAGTGACAGAGGAAGACTGGGACGCGGTGATTGATACGAACCTTAAGGGAAGCTTTTTCTGTGCACAGCGAGCAGGTCATCACATGGTACCGAAAAAACAAGGAAAGATCATCACGATCGTGTCGCAAATGGCCTTCGTCGGATACGTAAAACGTGCCGCATATTGTTCAAGTAAAGGTGGGGCCGTACAGATGACGAAAGCTCTTGCGGTTGAATGGGCGCCGCATAATGTGAAGGTCAATGCCGTCGCGCCAACGTTTATCGAAACGGAACTCACCTCAAAGATGTTTGAAGATGAAGCGTTTCATCAAGATGTGATGAATCGCATTCCGCTAGGGAAACTAGCACAGCCGTCCGATGTAACAGGAGCTGTCGTGTATCTCGCATCGGACATGGCGAACTTCGTAACAGGTGAAACGTTGAAGGTGGACGGAGGATGGACTGCCATCTAACGACTGTTTTGAATGCGGATTCAGAAAAGAAGGAAGAAAGGAGTTTGATTGATGAATGATGTGGATCACGTAACAAAAGAAAAGCCTCAAAAAGGTGTTAAAGGTATCGTTCACTATGGTGATTCAAGTGAAGTAACACGCGTTGGCTACTCCGATTACAATGAATTTTCTAAGAATGAAAAACGAAGTCAGAGCATGGAAGGGTTCGACAGCGACTATCGAGATTTTGTTGATTACATCCTTAAAATTACTCACCGCATTTGGGAAGAGAAAGGAATCGGGGTGATTTATGATACGTATCACAACAACGTGTCCATGCATACTGGGTCGGTGACAGTACAGGGGATTAATGCTGTGGTTTCAGGTACCCTTCAAACGCTTCATGCGTTTCCGGACCGGAAGCTCATTGGGGAGAACGTCATCTGGTCAGGGAATGATCGAGAAGGGTTTTTATCATCGCATCGCATTGCGTCAAACGCAACGAACCTCGGTGATTCATCGTTTGGTCTTGCGACAGGAAAACGCGTCTTTTTTAGAACAGTGGTAGATTGTTTTGTTCATTCCAATCGCATCGTAGAGGAATGGCTCGTTCGAGATAACTTGTCGATCGTGAAGCAGCTAGGGTATGACCCGGTTGACGTCGCGAAGAAGCTCGCTTCTCAATCAAAGAAAACGTCCTTACCGAGTGCAAGTGAAGCGATGAATGGGCAGTTTTCACCTAACGTGTATACGTCAGATGAAGAAGGATTTGAAATTGGCGATTTCATACTGAAGTTCTTCAACAGCATCTATGAACGACGCCGTTTTAATGAAGTAACACAGTTTTACAGTGAAACCGCGGTTGTTCATGCAATCTGTGATCAGGACCTAATCGGTCACCAGCAGATCCAAAGTATGCTCATCAGCTTATTCGCTTCGTTTCCAACGTCGAAGGTCATCGTTGAGCGGGTTACGTGTAACGATGGTGAGCTAGAAGGTGAGTGGGACGTTGCGGTAAGGTGGACGCTTCAAGGACTTCATGAAGGCATTGGGTATTTCGGGCAACCGAGTGGTGCCCCGGTCACGATTCAAGGCATCTCTCATCTAAAAGTACGAAATGAAGAAGTAGTAGAAGAATGGATTACGTTCGATGGACTTGATGTTCTTCGTCAAATCTATCTCCACTCAGGGGAAGAGTGCGAAGCATAGATCTTCAACGATACTTTCTGAATGCGGATTCAAAATAAAGGAGGATAACTCATGACGACTTACTTACTCCAGAAACAGATGGCGAACGCGGCATACAAGGACTTTATGATGCCTGGAAATGTACGCTTCGGTGTGAATGCGTTCGCGTCACTCGGTGATGAACTTGAAAAGCTTGGCGTGTCGAAGGTTGCGGTAATCAGTGACAAAGGACTTGAGAAAGTAGGGCTAGTGGATCGTACAGTCGAGGTTGTGCGATTGATTGGGGTCGGCACAACGACTTTTACTGAAATAGCAGGTGAACCGACGTTTGATCTTCTCGCACAAGCGATCGCGCATGTAAAAGAAGAAGGGTGCGATGCGATTGTTGGCATCGGAGGCGGTAGTGCCCTCGACGTCGCAAAAGCGACTGCAGCACTTGCGGATGAAGATGATCTTTCAGCTTATTTCAGCGGTGAGAAAACCGTGCAGCAAAGAACAATTTCCTGTGTGCTTCTTCCAACCACATCTGGTACAGGTGCAGAAGTTACGAAGAACGCGATCTTTGAAGATACGGAAAAAGAAGTGAAGCGCGGATTAGTGAGCCCGAGCTTTTTACCAGACGTGGCGATCGTGGACCCAGCGCTCACACTGTCCTGTCCTTCAAGAGTAACGGCAGCATCAGGGGTTGATGCGTTCACACATGCGATCGAATCCTACGTCGCTGTGAATGCTACACCACTCACGAAGATGTATGCCGAAAAAGCGATGAAGCTATTCACACCTAACATCGCAACCGCCGTTCATAACGGGAAAAACCTTGAAGGACGAATTGGCATGAGCTGGGTGAGTATGCTTGCGGGGGTTTCGCTTGCGAATGCTGGGGTTGGAGCCGTTCATGCACTCGCCTATCCACTCGGTGGGAAGTATCACATCGAACATGGCGTTGCGAATGCGCTACTTATGCCGTTCGTTTTTGAAGTCACGGGAGAAACGTGCATGGACGAAATAGTCGATGTGGCGTCCTTTTTACAGCTCGGTGACTTATCCAAGAACCCTCATGATGCGCTACAAGCTGTCGTGTCTTACTTGTACCGATTACTAGGTAAACTCAATCTACCAACCTCGCTTTCTGAGCTTGGTATTTCAAAGGAAGACTTACCTAACCTCGCAAATCAAGCATCAAACATTGATCGCCTTCTCTCAAATACGCCCTACAACTTGAGCGAAGAGGCGATTCTCTCAATCTATATGAACGCGTACGAAGGAGTGAGTAACCGTGATTAATACCTATTCCGTTCAGCAGGCTTACGTTGATGGAAAGTGGATCGACAGTGAAGAAACGGTTGAGCTTCGATCTCCATATTCCGGACAGGTGATCGCAACCGTTCCCCAAGCGAACCGTGAAGAGGTTCTTAAAGCAATCGATAGTGCGGAACGAGGAGCGAAGAGAATGAAGAAGCTCACGTCCCTTGAACGCGCGGAGATTCTAGAAAAGGTCTCCGTTTTATTCAAGGAACGTTCCGAAGAAGCCGCTCGCATCCTTGCGAGTGAAGCGGCTAAACCTTTGAAAGCAGCAAGAGCAGAAGTCGAGCGAACGGTTGAAACGTATAAATTTGCGGCTGAAGAAGCGAAGCGCATCAGTGGCGAAACAATTCCGATGGATGCGGCGAAAAGCGGGAAGGGGCGCGTTGCGTTCACGATCCGTGAACCGCTTGGGGTCATCGCTGCAATCACACCGTTCAACTTTCCGTTTAACCTTGTTGCACATAAACTAGGCCCTGCGATTGCGGCTGGAAACGCGGTTGTGTTAAAACCTGCAAACCAAACGCCACTCAGCGCACTTTTTACCGCAAAGCTATTTGAAGAAGCAGGTCTCCCAGTTGGAGCACTTAACGTTGTGCCAGGAAAAGGTAGCGTGATTGGAGACGTCCTCGTGACAGATCACCGCATCAAGATGGTAACGTTCACCGGAAGCTATGAAGTCGGATTATCGCTAAAAGAAAAAGCTGGGTTAAAGAAAGTCACACTTGAACTTGGATCGAACTCCGCTGTTATCGTTGAGAGCACTGATGACTTAGATGACGTTGTGAAGCGATGTGTTCAAGGAGCCTTCGCGTATGCCGGTCAGGTGTGTATCTCTATTCAACGGATTTATGTGAACGAAGCGTTGTACGAGACGTTTCTTGAAAAGTTCATCACTCATGCGAATTCCCTCCTTATCGGTGATCCGTTGGATGAAGCAACAGATGTATCAGCACTCATTTCTGAGCGTGAAGCAGAACGCATCTCTTCCTGGTTGGAAGAAGCAGAATCAAAAGGCGCACAAATTGCGTTAGGCGGAACACGAAATGGCGGCATCATGGAACCAACCGTTATTGTAAATGGTTCTGAGAAATTATCCGTGAGCTGTAAGGAAGCATTCGCACCGATTGTGAACATCACGCCTTACGAGTCGTTCGATGACGCAATCGCGCTCGTCAATGATTCAGAGTATGGTCTCCAAGCAGGTGTCATCACAACGTCTATCCAGCAAGCCTTCCAGGCAGCGCAGGATATTGAAGTCGGTGGCGTCATGGTGAACGATATCCCAACGTTCCGCGTTGATCAAATGCCTTACGGCGGTGTGAAAAACAGCGGTAGCGGAAGAGAAGGCATCAAGTACTCTGTTGAAGAGATGACGGAACTAAAGCTAGTCTCGTTTAAACTATAAAACTCTTAAATCTTGAAAGGATGGTTTTACAATGCAAACGCAGCAACCAAAGGTGAAGAAAGGCGTATCGAATGAAGACATGGAGAACAACTGGATCGTACGGTTTGATGAACTAAAATCAAAAGCGATACCACTGATGTTTATCGATAGCATTATCCCAGGACACAACCGTTTGAACTATGCGCTCATCGGCGATACGGCGAGTGAAAACGATAAGTATGAGCCTGAAATCACGGAACCACACGGCTTTCAAATCGGGATGGTCAAAGCTCCTCCTGGTAATGGACCAGCGTTTCACTCTCATGACTACATCGAGGCGTTCATGCCGCTGAACGGAAAGTGGCGCTTCTACTGGGGAAATAGTGAAGACGAAATCGAAGGTGAAACCATCATTGAAGAATGGGACCTCATTTCACTCCCTCCAGGCTTATGGCGTGGGTTTGAAAACGTAAGCGATGAAGACGCGTGGTGCTTGGGAATTCTAGAACAGCACGAAGTCTTCGATGGGAAAGACCCATATTGGTCCCCGCAGGTAATCAAAAACGCAGCGAAGCATGGCTTCAACGCTGATGAAAAAGGAAAAATGATCAAGCCTAATCATTATGAAGAGCTCGAAAAACAGATGGCAGAAAAGCTTCGAGCTGGTGAGAAATAAATCGATGGAACATCTTGTTCTCCTACCAGGAACGCTTTGTGATGAACGACTTTTTGCTCATCAGAAGGAGCACCTTACCGATGTGACCGCAAGCATCACGATCCCTGACCTAACACAGTATGAAACGATTACGGACCTAGCGGAATCTGTACTAGAGGAAGCCCCAGAACAATTTGCGCTCGCAGGCCTCTCGCTAGGTGGAATCGTAGCGATGGAGATTATTCGGATTGCTCCAGAGCGGATTAGAAAACTCGCACTGCTAGATTCGAATCCGTACGCACCAACGGAAGCTCAACTAGCGTCATGGGAAAAGCTGATCACAAGAGTAGAGGATGGAGCGTTTAGGGAGATCGTACAAGATCTACTCCCTAACCTGATCCATCCAACTTCACTCACAAACCGTGAACTAACAAATACGATCATTCAGATGGCAGAGGACATTGGCCCGGAGGCTTATATTCGTCAGCTGAAAGCAGTTGGAACGAGAACGGATGCGAGAGAGCGGCTAAAGCTCGTAACGTGTCCAAAGCTCTTGCTCGTTGGTGAAGGTGATGCTGTATGCCCACCTGACTTTCATAAGGAAATGCATGAACTTATTCAAGAATCATCACTCGTCACAATTGAAAACTGTGGACACTTGAGCAGCATGGAAGCACCTGAAGAAGTAACTCGAGCGATGAGAGACTGGCTGAAAGACGAAACGAAAGGAGGGATGGTATGACCAATGCGGTAAAAGACAAGCTAAAGCGTGGAGAACGTGTCATAGGATGTTTTATCGGGATGTACGCTCCGAACATTGTTGAAATGATCGGGTACAGTGAGTATGACTTTGTCGTGATTGACGACGAACACGGCGCGTTCAGCACTTCCGAGCTCGAAAACATGATTCGAACAGCTGATTCTGTCAATCTCGTCCCAATCGTCAGAGTCTCCTATGACCCTTCAAGCATACAAAAAGCACTGGATCGTGGTGCTCTTGGCATACAGGTTCCGATGATCAACACAAAAGAAGACGCCGAGCGAGCAGTCGAGATGGCAAAGTTTCCACCCCTCGGTATAAGAGGTGCAGCTTACTCCCACCGCGCAGCACGTTTTGGGATGGATAAAGGTAAAGCTTTTCTCGACGAATCCGACGATAACATTCTGGTAATCCCTCATATCGAAACGAAGGAAGCTGCAGAGAACTTCAAGGAGATTATGGATGTAGAAGGAATCGACCTTGCATTCCTCGGGACGACGGATCTTTCAGTGAATATGAATTATAAAGAAGAAGGACCAAAGCATCCGGACGTGCAGAAGGTTGTGGAGCGGTTGTATGAGACAGCTAAAGAGAGCAATTATAGAATTGGAACGGTTGCTGGAGATGCGGAAAGTGCACAGAAGGCATTCAATAAAGGTGCTGATTATGTAGGCATTATTGGGGTTTCTGTGATGTTGAGGGCGTTTAAGGATGTGAAAGAGGAGTCTATTAGGAAGTTGGAAGAGAAGGTGTAGGATATAGAGTGTTTGTGCCCCGTTCCATTTAGATGGAGCGGGGTTTTTGTTGTTTTTTTATTTGGTTTAATGTTATTGCATTTCATCGACAATGTTTAAGTCAAACCGGGTAGTGACAGGCACTGTTTGAATAGTCAGCTAGAATATAGCAGATAGTACCTATAGATATTATTCAATCTATCCAGGGTGTGGACGGTTCACGATAGAAGGGTGATTTACTATGAGTATGTCAGAGTTATTACTTCGATTAGGAGTTACATTCGTTGTGCTATTTGCGCTTGCGAGAATAGCCGGCAGGAAAGAAATCAGTCAGATGACGTTCTTTAATTGGGTATCATCTGTCGCAATTGGATCTCTTGCTGCGGATATCGTGGTGAATAAGGAACTAAGTTTATTCCAAGGGGTAATTGTGCTTGTGGCATGGCTTGCGATCCCGATACTGATTGGGTTTATCGATATCAAATTTAAAGGTGCACGTAAGGTGACGACAGGGGAGCCGATCATCGTCATTAGAGAAGGCAAGATCATGGAACATGCTCTTCGCAAAACCCGATTGGATATTGATACACTACGAACGCTTCTAAGAGAAAAAGATGTCTTCCAATTATCTGAGGTTGATCTTGCGATATTTGAAACGAATGGAAAGCTGTCTGTTTTAAAAACCAATCCTCATCAGTTCGTAACGAGAAACGACATGAATGTTTCAAGTAAACCAAAGCAGTTTCCTATTGCGACGGAAGTCATCTCAGATGGTGTCGTTAACTTTAAGAACTTATTTCTGTTGAATCTGGATGAGAAGTGGTTGACTGAACAAATGGATCGAGCGGGAGTTACTTCACCATCCGAAGTTTTCTATGCAGAGGTGCAACAAGATGGGGCAATACATCTAGATATGAAGGATGGTTATGGTGTTCGTTAGGGGCGTGGGGGAAAGTAGGAAAGCTGGGACGATGAACCTGTCCCTTTGTCCCTCTAGATAATTATTGGGACGATGAACCTGTCCCTGTGTCTCATCTTATGTGTCCTAAATGCGGCGTTTCTGAAGGGGTAGAATTTGAAAGTTATGGACCCTTATGTACGTTTTGTAATCATAGCTTTAGTTTTATTTGATGCTAAGCCTGTGACTTACTATGGCAGGCTATTTATATTTCCATAAGCAAAACTAATGTCACTAATCAGCGAAAACTCCGGCTAGCAAACAGGTCCCTAAATAAAGTAATTTAATTACCTTAAAAAGTAGTTGACTTTATTAGGGTTTTCGATTATACTTCAAGTAACCAAAAAATGTCGGTGATATTTTTTAAATTGTTACCTAAAGTAATGTAATTACTTTTATTGTTGAAAGGGTGAGAGTTTATATTGAATAAAGTATTATTGATAGTTGGCAATAACAACAAGTCTTTGAATAAAAAAAGTAAGTAAATGAACATTGAAGTGATTCACCAGTTGGAGATTAAGAAAGAAAACGAATACTTCCCTTCTTTGAAAATATGTATTTGCATTATTTTGTCAGTAGATGCTTGCTCTCAAAAGAATACATGGGAAGACAAAATGTTTGCTGAAAAGCAAAAAACTTCTATTGTATATAGTCGTGGTCAAGCTGCCATAGGTGCTTTGCAACAGGCATTTGCCGAGGTGAAAGGGATTAAAAGACAATTTTCGTCTTGAATTAAGAGGTAATCAAATTACTCGAAAAAATATTGGAGGAAAAACCATGAAAGAAATGAATTTTCAAAAGGCTGTATGGCAAGGGATGGATATTCTACAAAATGAAGAGTTGACGTTGGAAGAAAGTGTTCATATGACAATGGGATCTTTGACACTCATTGTGATTGAAAAGCTTCACCGGGAGGAGGTCAGTGAGCATGAATCCTGGTCGCAAGTTACTCGAAGTGGTTACAACATAAAGCCCCGTTTAATCAAAGCTATGGAAATTGCCCAGCACACTTTTCCTGTTCTTCAAGGGACCTTCAACATGGAAATTATTCAGAAATTAGATGAAGGGGTGTTGTTTCAGTTTGTAAGTGTCCTGAATAAATACCATGATCCTGAAGCAGAAGGTATTGCACGAATTACTGAAAACTTCTTGTATCATTTTCTGGAAGAACAGCGCTCTAAAGCGGAGCAATTGATTGCTCCACGGTCCATCAATGAATTACTTTCAAAGTTGTTAGGTGTACAAAAAGAGAGTGTATATGACGGTACAGCTGGAACGGGGTTGTTACTGTTGGAGGCTTATAAACAGGCAAAACAAGCTGGAGAAAATGTAACCGTGTATGCCCAAGATGTTAATGAAGATATGGCAGCCATTGGTAAAATGAATTTGTTTATGCATCAGGTTCAGAGTTTTGAGTACGAGGTAGGAGACACATTAACAGAACCAAGATTCACAGATGAGTACGGTTTGAAAGCATTTGATTATGTAACCATGAATTTTCCATTCGGTTTGACTTGGAAGCCCGAGTTAGTAAAAAACGAACTTTATGGTCGTTTCGTGTATGGGCTTCCTCCTAAAAAAAGTGGAGATATGGCGTTCATCTTACATGCTATTGCGTCTTTGAAAGAACAAGGTAAAGCAGCGTTCATTGTTCCTCATGGAGTATTATTCCGCGGTGGAGCAGAAGGGAAAATTCGAGAAGAATTAATTCGGAACGATTTGATTGAAGGGGTTATCAGTTTACCTTCCAATTTATTTTCCTTTACGGCCATTCCTCTGGCTTTGTTGATTGTAAATAAAGCTAAAACAGAAGAGAGGAAGGAGAACATTTTCTTTATCGATGCTTCCGCAGAATTCAAGAAAGAGCGAGGCCGCAATTATTTACGGGATCAAGATACAAAAAAAATTATAGAAACTTTTATTAGTGGGAAGGAAATCCCGGGATATAGTAAGTTTGTTAGTAATTCCGATATCCGAGAAGGTTCTTTGAATATTCATAGATACTTCGATATAGATGATGTAGATTCTCTTATCGGAAAAGTCACGGTGAATAGGAAAAGTTTTCTGAAATCTGAGTTGCCAAAGAAAGCATTACACGATGTAGCTGAAATTTATCGAGGGATGAATATGCCATCGAAGGCAAAACAAGAGGAAGAAGGCACAAGATATAAAGTGATACAACTTACAGACGTTCAAGATGGAGATATATTGTGGGATCAGTTACAAAAAGTACCTTTAAATGATAGAAGAAAAGCCGAACAATACTCTGTCCAGAAGGGAGATATTCTCGTTTCAGCACGAGGTGCGGCGATTAAGATTGCAGTAGTCTCCGTAGTAAAAGAGGGTGCTATTCTGTCTCATAACTTCATTGGCCTACGACCGATGGACAATACGCATCCTCAGTTTTTGAAGGCTTACTTGGAGAGCCCGGTCGGTCAATACTACTTGAATTCTTCACAAAAGGGAACTGCTGTAAAAGTGATCAGTATAAAAGAAATCGCAGATGTACTGGTTCCAGCGCTACCTTATGAAAAGCAAAAGCAAATTGGGGAATCATTTGAAAACACGGATAAGGCCTATAAGCTAGCATTAAAGGAAGCTGAGGAAAAAAGGGTGCAGGATTATCATCAATTGTATCGGGATATGGAAATTTCTGTAGCATTTGAACAAGAAAAGTAATCTGCAATTTAGGGGGAGGAATTAATATGATTACAAAGACGGATACTGACATTAAGACTATGGCGATTCATTTAGCGAAATGCGAGTCCGAAAAAGAAGTAATTGATTTTTTGAAGGAAATGGATTTATGGGGTAGCAAACACTGGAGGAGTTATGGCGATAATGAAAACAACTTTTCCGTCATAGGGAACCAACAGAGCTCTCCGGATGCTGCTTTGGTGGAAAAGTTGATCAACTCCGTAGATGCTGTATTAATGAAAGAATGTTTTATTAATGTAGTAGACCCTACATCGGACTTTGCTCCCAAAGATGTGGACGCAGCTCTATCGACTTTCTTTGAAATCCCCGAAGGAAAACTCTCTAACCTGGATAGTAGAGAAAGAACCAAGCTAGCGGAAAATATCAATTTTGTGGCTACGGGTAAGAAATCCAAACCGAATTACACGATTATTGACAAAGGCGAGGGGCAATCTCCAAAAAGCCTTCCTAATACTATTCTTTCTCTAAATAAATCTAATAAATTGAGGATCCCATTTGTGCAAGGAAAGTTCAATATGGGTGGTTCTGGCGTATTGCAGTTTTGCGGGGACAATAACCTGCAATTGGTCATTTCAAAGAGACACCCACAACTAAATAAAGATGATTCTTCTCAAGAGTGGGGAGTAACTGTTGTTAGAAGGGAACCTCCTACTAAGGGGAAAAGGAGCTCTGTCTACACGTACCTTGCTCCAGGAGGTAATATTTTAGGGTTTAAAGCAAACGAATTAGAGCTGCTCCCCTCTAAAGATAGCGCATTTGGAGAAGCGATGGAATATGGAACATTTATTAAGCTGTTTGAATATAAGGTTCCAGGTCTTACTACGAATATTCTCTTTGACCTTTACAACAGGTTATCGATGCTAATGCCAACACTAGCTATGCCCATTCGTTTTTATGAAAGAAGAGATTATAAAGGGCATACATTGGAAACCACTTTATCCGGTTTGAATGTCCGGTTAACAGAGGATAAGAGAAGCAACATTGAAGAAGGGTTTCCGCTCTCATCTAGAATAACTATTAAAGGGCAAGAAATGAAACTTTCAATTATTGCCTTCAAAGAAGGTAAGGAAGAGAAGTATAAAAAAGGTGAAGGCATTATATTTACAGTCAATGGTCAAACGCATGGGGATATTCCAAAAGCGTTTTTTACTAGGAAATCCGTCGGAATGGGGGCACTCGCCAATTCTTTATTGATCATTGTGGATTGTACACAATTGGATGGTCGTTCCAGAGAAGACCTGTTTATGAATAGTCGTGATAGATTAAGAGAAGGGGAGCTTCGCAAGTTGATTGAAGATGAGTTGAGCCATTTAGTGAAAAATCATGCGATGTTGAAATCACTTCGTGAAGAGAGAAGGAAAGAAGCTTTGGCAAACAAACTGAGTGATGACAAACCATTAACTAACCTTCTTGATGATATTATGAAAAAATCTCCGACCTTATCAAAGCTCTTCATTTCGGGTCAAAGACTATCAAACCCTTTCAACTTAGAGAAAACTGGTGAATCGGAAGACTACCAGGGAAAACAATTTCCAACCTTTTTCAAGCTGAGACAAAAAGGAAATAAATTTTATACCAGAACAGTACCGAAGAATGTTAGAGCAAGAATACCTTTTGAAACCGATTCAACTAATGATTATTTTGATCGTAGCAGACAACCAGGAGAAGCCACTTTGCTACTGAATGGCGAGAGAGTAGGCACGTATAATATTAATTTGCACGATGGAGTTGCTACGTTGAATGTGAGGCTTCCAGACGATGCAAAGGTGAATGAAGAATACACCTACACCCTGGTAGTTACGGATGAAAGTAGATACGAACCTTTCCGAGAAATATTCAAACTAGTTGCTGAAGAAGATAAGAAAAACACAAGTAATGGCGGGAAAGGTAAACGAAAGAAGGGGTCAGGTTCTAATGACCAAAAGAATAGGGAGGAGCAATCGAAGCTTGCTTTACCTAATATCTTCGAAATTACTCGTGAAGAGTGGGAGAAGAAAAATTTTAATAACGAATCTGCCCTGAAAGTCGAAAACAATGGAGAAAGTGGCTATGACTTCCACATCAACATGGATAATATCCATCTCACAACGGAACTAAAATCAAGGTCTCAAGATGTTGAATTAATCAAGAATAAATACAAATATGGGATGGTCTTGATTGGGCTAGGAATTATCAATAGTACGGAAACGGAAGAGGATAATGAGGATCCAACTAATAAAGTGGAGGAAATCACCCGAATGATTTCTCCTATACTCATCCCAATGATAGAAAATCTAGGAGGATTACAGGAAGAGGAATTATAGTCTATAGATTGCCAAGAGATAAGGGAAGGACTGGAGTGGTATTCAACCCTTATCTCATGTAATTTATTGAGTTAGTGAAAAGTTAAATCTTTCTACTACTAGAAAACTGGTATGTAATGGTAAAATAGAACTAATAGAGTATTTTTTAGTGTTAGTGTATTGAATACATCTTAGGAGGAGCAACTCGATGATTACAGGGGAAATAAAAAAATAAAATTGATAAAATATGGGAACATTTTTGGACAGGAGGAATAACTAATCCTTTAACTGTAATTGAACAGTTTACTTACTTACTATTTATCAAAGGGTTAGATGATACCCAACAACGGAAAGAAAGACAAGCCTTAATTACAGGAAAACGAGTGGAAAACCTTATTTATACAAAAGAACAAGAGCGTTTACGGTGGACAAATTTTAAAGAAGAAAAAGCGGAAGACATGTTTACGATTGTTAAGGACGAAGTCTTTCCCCATATGAAAAAAGTGGGAGAGCAAACTTCCCGCTTTAGTAAACACCTGGAAAATGCGGTTTTTGTGATTCCGACTCAAAGACATGGGGACAGGTTGCTTGTCCCACTCAAAAGTCTAAAAATGATGGAATTTATTGGTGAGTGTTACTAACCTGCTTACCACGTTAATTCTATTTACAAATGAAGCGCATGATTCGATCCAATGCATATAGACGAAACACCTGTCCCTGTGTCTCATCGCCAGCAATCCTAACTGGATATTTATGTTAATATTTTTGTAACATCTTTTGGAAATCGATCCGAAGAAGAAAGGGTGTGGTCTTGATGAAAATAAACATCATTTACATCATCAATTCGATTATTAGCGGCGTGATAGCAGTGCTGATCTCTACCTTTTTTGCTGGTGGGGCGATTGCCGAGAACTATACTGATAAAACGTGGGTTGCACCCGAGTTTTTTGTGATTCTCCTTATCTGGGCGCTGGGATTTCTAGTCGGTCTGTTCATTTTTCGTGGAAAAGCTCGTGGGATGTATTTGTTTTTATCTATTTTAATCACCAGGGCATCGATTCCACTCGGAGTACAGTTGGGCGCTCGTTTAGCTACAGCATCGTAGGTTTATAGTTTTTTAGATTGGAATTATCATGAACAGAGGTGAATGATGAGTACTCATAATCAGACGTCTAGATTCAAAATTTGGCGAATGAAATATGTATCTTTTGTGATTGATCATTCACTGAAAGCTAAGCCTATATTGAGTTTGCAATCACGGTTGGGGGAAGAAGGAAGATTTCTAAAAGCCGTGAAGGAGAGTTCGAAGCCGCTTTGTCTTTTAATATCAGATTAGAGCATAAGGTAGTATGGAAAAAGATCAGCCACGGGTTGATCTTTTTTCTCTATAGTGGAGGAGAGTGAAACTTTTATCAAGAGAATTGAAAAAAACTCTACGGTTCTGGATGCATTGTTCTTTGAAAAGCTGTTCTAGAGTAAAATGGCCCTTCCCCAAACATCTACCAGGTGGTGACAGGTACTGTTTGAATAGTCACGGAAATCAAGGGGACGGTGTTTGTGATTAATCTAAAAAAGCAATGCCAGCATTTTAGGGAACAGATATAGTAGTATACTGGCTGAATGAAGAGAATTGGTATTCCCATAAACATGTTAAACTAGTTACATAACTTGGAAAAGGTCAATTTATATAAAATGTTTAAGGAGAGTCGAGATGAATTTAAACCAAACCTTATTTTCAACAAATAACTACACCGAAATAGCTTACAAAAGATACTTATCCTTTAAACAAACAGCCACTTATGATGAGTCCTATAAATTCGAAATCCTATCAGAACTAAATGAATACATCAGAAACATTGAAATTACACCTCAATCGGTCGGAGATATCGCACGAAAATTACAAAAGGAAAATCCCACGACAGGAAGCTTTGTCCACTGGAGTAACACAGCAGACCTGACGGAGTATGCTGACGCAAAGCCTGAAGAAGTGGCGACTCTTTGGAACGGACTCTATGATATTTCCATGCCGTTAACAGACAGAATAGATCAATTTCGTGAAAAAGGAAAAGCATTTAAACCAACAATTTCATTAGGTGCGCCTTTGTTCGGTTATCTCCTGGCTGCTTATGATTTCACAATGTACCCCATCTATAAAGAAGAAGTTTTTAAAGACATAAAGAAGGCTTATGGCATTGAAAGTAAATTTGGAACGGTTAGTAAGAACTATGTAGAATACCTAACATTTTGTAATGAGGTACTAGAGAAGTTACAAGAAAACTATTCCAGTCTTACTATGCTTGATGTTCAAGACTTTTTCTTTTGTAGTACCCAGTATGACAAAATCGTTCTTGAATCTGCTGTGGAGTATGTTTACGGAGTCGCTCAGAATCTCCATCACTTTAAGAAAGAACCTGCATCTCTATTAGAGACGATTAAACAATTCGATAGAGAGTCAATGGAAAGCCTAAGGAAGATTTACCTTAATGGAGAGAAGATTAATAGAATTAAGTACCTACTGGTTGAAGCAATACTTAATAACAAGGATGTTACTATAGCTGATTTAGAAAGAATAAAAACAGAAGTTAATGAGCAATACGATACTAACATTCTTAATTCCTGGAATAACTTCACCATCATGTTTCAACTATATAACATAAAAATAAAAGAAAAGGTGAAGGAAGAGTTGCGGAAGGTTCATGAGTGTACTACTCATTTTGAAGAACTCAGCGGATTTACGTTTACTCCTGGAAAAGTGTTGAACGACTTTAGCTGGAATCAAAATTTTGGAGGCTCGCGCTGTTGGATTGCAGTTTATGAAGAGAAGTACAATAATCACAAAATAGCTCCTCAGTTATTTTTGAGCATCTCCGGAGACCAAGGGTTAAGTTATGGTTTAATGTTTGGATCAGAGCATGCACGAGCAGGAGAACATGAGATTGATACGATTAAAGATGTCACTCAATTTACGTATGAAGACTTTAAGCAAAAGTTAGTTGAAGTATCTACTATATTAAATGAAGAGACATCTGATGTAACATCTAATATTCGTGACATTGAGCTTAATAAAGAAAAATGGATTGAACTCATGAATGTTCACGAAGTTTTTAAGAAAAGCGATTTTACTTACCTTTTTAAAATGCATGAATTAGGGGGAGAGGGTTCTTCGAAGGACCTTTCCTTATCTCTTGGTATTCACCCTACTTCGTTTACTACTCAGATGGTCTCTCTCAGCAAACGGATTCTTAAAGAACTGGGTACACCTATATCTAGTGATCATATCAATGAAGAGGAATACCAACGAGTACTTTTCACGGGTGAGTATACAGATCTGCAACAGTACAAGTGGAGTTTGAAAGATTCGCTTCAGCAGGCGATTGAGATGAAGTATGAAGAAACAGAGGACGAGTCCTATACGAAGCATGATTTCCTCAATGAAGTATTTATGGAAGAGAAGGCTTATGACAAGCTAGCAAACTTATTAAATTACAAGAAGAACATCATCTTACAGGGACCTCCTGGTGTAGGAAAGACGTTTGTGTCAAAGCGTCTAGCATATTCTCTTATGGAAGAGAAAGATGATTCGAGAGTAGAGATGATTCAGTTTCACCAGACTTATTCTTACGAAGATTTTGTGATGGGGTACCGCCCTGGAGATAAGGGCTTTTCTCTAGAGTACGGTGTTTTTTATGATTTTTGTAAACGAGCTGAGGAAAATCCTGAGAAAGATTACTACTTCATCATTGATGAAATTAATCGAGGTAACTTATCTAAGATATTTGGTGAGTTGTTTATGTTGATTGAACGCGACAAACGAGAAGAATATGTCACAATGGGTTACTCCAAAGAGAAATTTACGGTTCCAGCTAATGTGTATTTAATTGGGACAATGAATACAGCTGATCGGTCGCTTGCCCAGTTAGAGGTTGCGTTAAGAAGAAGGTTTGCGTTCTATACGCTTACTCCAGCTTTTAATGAAAAGTGGAAAACGTATATGGAGAAAAAAGGTGTTTCTAAAGAAATGGTGGAACGAATCGCTTCAGCTGCACAGAAATTAAACGCTAAGATCGCTAGTGATTTCCAACTGGGAAGAGGATATGAAATTGGGCACTCCTTTTTCACTTCTACATTAAATAGTAGAGACGAAGAGCATTGGTTCCAAACAATTATACAGTTTGAGATTCTACCTCTATTAGAAGAATATTATTTTGATCGTCCTGAAGAAGTAGAGTCATTGATCGAGGGAATTTAAGTGAACAAAGAATTCAAGGTTCCAATAAGAAATTTGTTCTGTATGCTGAGCTACGCCAACAACATGCCAGAATTAATCCAGAGTATGAATGATGTCGATGAAGAAATCATAAATTATGACTTTTTGGCAGAGCGATTTAACAAAGAAGCGAAAGCACTAATCCGAAGAGGATTAAGTAAGGGTTATATCAGTCACGTCGAAGAAACAAATCGACTAGGTGGAAGACTTCTACTCACAGAGTCCATGGCTAATATTTTGGAAAAGAAGCCGATGGTCGTTTGTGAAAAAGATGATTATTCAAGGGATATCATCAGTAACCAAATAATGAAGCAAACACTTCAGGGGTTGTTTGAGAACCGTCTCGTTCAAGAGACTACTAGAAAAGAAAGCTACCTTATTTGGGAGCGGCTACCTGAAGTATCAACCATTCATTTGAATAAGAAAATCTTTAGTAATCTAATATCTAATCGAAATAACTTGTATTACAAACCCATGATTCACCTTGCAAAGATGTTATATGAATTACAGCTGCTATCTCATAAGAGTGGTGAATGGTCTCTATTCACTGCCAGCTTGCAAGATTCAGATTTGAATCGGATCTTCGAGGAGTTCTTGCTTCGCTTTTATCAATTAGAACAAAATGAATATCATGTTCAATCGGAAAAGTTGCAATGGAAACTCAAAGGTAACACTGCTCTTCTTCCAGGGATGAGGACAGATGTATCAATGACTCATAAGAATGGAAAAGAGAAGGTTATTATCGATGCTAAGTTTTATCGAGAGATCTTTCAGACCTACTATAATAAAAGCTCATTCAGAAGTGGGCATATGTATCAGTTGTTTACTTATTTAATGCATCAGTCTAAGAACCAAAAGTTACGGGGGATATTGCTTTATCCTTATAACGGTAGAGTAGTTGATGAAGTTTATGAGTGGAGTGAGAATATCTCAATAGAAATAAAGAGTATTCATTTAAATGAAAGGTGGTCGGAGATCTATCAGAGCTTAATTAGAATCATACAGCTTAGCTAATATACAAAAGAAAAAGAAGGCAGAGAACTCTCTGCCTTCTTTTTCCATTATCTAGGTCAAGGTTCATGAAAAAAGTGGTATAATACCATATTATACCTATTGCTTTCGTGGAGGGAGAAAAGATTTGGCCATCACTGTACCTGATACAATACGGACAACTGCCACTAGAGGAGAACGTGTGCTCTTCAACACATTAAAGGAATACTTGGATGATGATTATATTGTTTATTATGAACCTGAAATAAAAGGGAAACGCCCAGATTTTTTGATAATTGGACCTTATTTAGGACTACTTGTATTAGAAGTTAAGGATTATACGTTAAGTACTCTTCATCGCCTAACACATGATGAATGGGTTATTAATAGTAGTAATGATGGCATGGTTACGGTGAAGTCTCCCCTAAAACAGGCGAGAGATTACATGTTTACAATTCAAAATCTACTAAAAAAGGATAGTAACCTTACTCAACAAGAAGGGAAGTATCAAGGTAATCTTAAATTCCCTTGCGGTTACGGGACAGTGTTTACTCGTTTGACACAAACCCAATGTATTAAATCAGATCTATATGAAGTGATTGATCCAACCTTTTTATTAACAAGAGGTGAGATTGATCCAGATCAAGACGAATTTAATGAAGAGCAATTAGTTGAGAAATTATTAAATATGTTTACCATTTCATTTCGATTAAAAGAACCACTATCAGAAGAGGAAATAAAAGGAATACGCTATCACTTGTTTCCAGAAGTACGGATTAGCCGAGAGTTTAAACAACCTGCTCCATATCGAGATCAGTTGTTACTATCTCTACATAATTTAGAAACTATGGATCTTCACCAAGAAAAGCTAGCGAAACAAATAGGTGAAGGTAATCGGCTTATACGTGGAGTTGCTGGTAGTGGAAAGACACTTATTCTTGCGAGTCGAGCTAGATTAATTAAGCAACAACATCCAGACTGGAAGATTCTAATTCTCTGCTACAATATTTCTCTATCCAGATCAATTGAAGCGATGGTTCGTGCGAAAATGGAAGAACCAACAGATTTATTTGAAGCAGCAATGGAAACGGAAGATCGCTTTGAAGGAATTAATGTAAGGAATTTTCATGAATGGTTAAAGAAAGATCTGCGAATCTCTGAAGCTAAGCTCCCGATAATAATTGAGAAACTTGAAAAGGGAGAATCCATATTACCTAAATATGATGCTATTTTGATTGATGAAGGTCAGGACTTTGAAGCCGATTGGCTAAAGCTTGTTAGTCTTTTATTAAATGATGAAACCTCTTCTATGTTATTAGTAGAAGATCGTGCTCAAACCATCTATCAACGGGGGCGCAATTATTTGCAAAATATTGGGCTTGATTTTAGAGGACGATCAAAGATCCTACAAATCAACTATCGAAATACATCACAAATTATTCAATTTGCTTGGGAATTCTTTCAAACACATGCAGAATCAAAAAAAGTTGTCTCAGGTCAGTTAGAAGGTCAGGAGATTATTCCACCTCAAAGTACACGCAGGAAAGGACCAGAACCAGCATTAGTTCGACTATCAAACTGGCAAGACGAAGCCAGGTATGTTGCAAAGACAATGCGAAAATTACATGTGGAAAAGAAGGTTCCTTATGAAGAGATGCTTGTTTTGTATAGAGTGAAGCGCACTTATAAAGTTGAGATAGTAGATACTCTAAAACGTATCTTCTCTGAGCAAGAAATACCTTATACATGGATAACAGAAAGTAAAGAATCCAAACGGTTGTATCAAAAAGACGACGGAACTGTTAAGTTATCAACCTTTGATAGTAGTAAAGGACTTGATTTCCAAGCAGTGTTCATTGTCAATGCAGATAATATGCCTTTCGCTCTTGAAGAGGATAAAAATCGAGAAGCAGCTCTGATGTATATTGGAATGACAAGAGCGATTGAGTATTTGATGATTTCTTACAGTGGTCGTTCTGAGTATACAGAGTATTTCAATAAAATAATCGAAAAACGAGAAAAAGAACAGAGTGTTGAAAATAAATCAATTCTAATCAATCAATAATGGTACAGTTACTAAGCCGGACAATACTACCAACTTCTTTTTAACTTCGCTTTTCTTTATTAGGAAAGCGAAGTTTTTATCGTTATGGGATAATGTAGGTTACAAAAAGCTTATTAAATCTAGGGTCTTAGGATAGTTTCTAAATGTCTGTTACAATATGGAAAAGTAATAAGAAGGTGAAAAGATGCTTGAAAAAATAGTGCTTAAAAAGTTAAGCGAAGTCAAAGTTGTTGAAACTCTAGGAACAGCACAAATTAATAGAATCACACAAGTAGATGAAAAAGGATTTTATATTGAAACTAGAGCTTCAAAAGAAAAATTCGAAAATGGAATAAAAGAAAAACCTTGGGAACTAATATCAACAGCTTTCATTTTAGAAGCATGGGAGGAATTTAAGAGAGCAAGGGTGGCAGCCTCAAATGATTTTATTAAAGCTAAAGGCCGGTCTGCTTTCATTATGGCTCTTTTTTCTCAATTGCCTTTCGTTAAAAAGACTAAAAAAGAAGGCAAGCTAGCAATTGCTTTGGAGAATTACTTTACAGATCAACTCCCAGAAGCAAGTTTAGATCAATCCTTAACTCTACTAAAAGAAATTTCTGTTGGTGAAGTAAATCCCCAACAGCTTAACAATCATTTTACAGAGGATAAAACGAAACGATTAAAATCGAGAGCAAGACAAGGACTCAAACTGTTAGGTTTTCTAAATAATAATTACAAAGCTAATGAAAAGCTTATCCAAGAATATCGCGATAGCAATGCTAGAAAAGCGATATTGAGAAATCAGATGAAAGAACATAATTATTTCAATCTGGTACTAAAGCTCCTGTCTAATATTTCTCAAGTCACTAAGGATGAGAAAATAAGAGCGATTAAGGAATTAGGGATGCTAATTGTTCAAAATTCAAGAGGCGATAATCTGATGGTAGAATCGGTTGCTGATACACGAACAAGATACATGTTGTCTTGGATGGAAACAGCTGGACTACTAGATGAGGAGTTGAATACAGTAATGGAAGAGCGCATTAGACCTCTCTTGAATGAAATTATGCAAAATTATGTCGATGCAAGAAGTAGTAAATTTGCAAACCACCCACTAGGTAAGGTTGTGAGGAATGATTTAGTAGAAGCAATCTATAAACTACCATTTCTCGATGAGGATACATATACGGTTAAAGGATCTGTGGGACAAGGTAACTGGGCAACAGTACCATGGCTAGCCATCATGAATAACAGAGTGACAAAGACAACACAAAAAGGATATTACATTGTCTACTTATTTAGTGAAGACATGAAGCATGTCTATTTAACTTTAGCGCAAGGAGTAACAGAAACTTCAAAAGAAGACATGCAAAGAATAAATAGGGAGATTCAGAAACATATTTCAATGGAAGAGGTCTCAAAAGGGAATAATTATTACTTAGGTGAAAGTAAGAAAGCCAGAGATTATGTAGAATCTACTGCAGCATATATTTCATACTCATTTAGTGATTTACCATCAGAGGAAAAGTTAACTAAGGATCTAAGAAAGATGGTAGGGTACTACGAGAGTTACATAAATATTAAAGGAACTAAGGATAGTGACTTGCCAATTGGTGATAGTCCTAACTACACTAATCAAGAACTAGTTTCACATATTAACTCTTACATATCCAGCAAAGGCTTCCACTACGAAAAAGAAGAAGTAGAAAACCTCTTCCTATCTCTAAAAACTAAGCCATTCGTCATCTTATCTGGAATCTCGGGAACTGGTAAAACAAAAATCGTTCAGTGGTTCGCAGAAAGCGTAGGAGCAACCGAAGAGAATGGTCAATTCACTCTAATTCCTGTGCGTCCAGACTGGAGCGACGGATCAGATCTATTAGGTTATGTTGACATTAAGGGTGAATTTCAAGAAGGACCTTTAACTAGAGTGATACGAGAAGCGGCTAATAATAGAGAAAAGCCTTACTTTGTATTGTTAGATGAAATGAACCTTGCGCGAGTCGAGTATTATTTCAGTGATATTCTTAGCGTTATGGAAAGTCGACGGTGGGAGAATGGGAGACTTGTTACCACTTCTGTGCTACCAGAAGAAACGTTAGGAGAGCATTTAGGTATTCCAGAAAACTTGTTTGTTGTAGGTACGGTGAATATGGATGAGACGACACATCCTTTTAGTAAGAAAGTGTTGGATCGGGCAAATACGATTGAGTTTAATCGAGTGAATTTAAATAACTTTTCATTCTTAGAAACTGTAGAAGAGATTGAGCAGCTTGAGGTTCAAACTGAATTGCTTAGTGGGAAGTACTTACATTTGAAGGATGCTTATGAAGACAATAAAGACATTGTCCATAAAGCGACAGATCTGCTTGTCGACATTAACAAACTCCTAGAGCGAATTGGGGCACACGTTGGTTATCGAGTACGAGATGAGGTTTGTTTCTACTGCATTTATAATGAGCAAGGAGGCTTAATGTCGTTCGAAAACGCATTTGATTATCAAGTGCTTCAGAAGATCCTACCACGTCTAGCAGGTAGTGATGCGAGAGTCCTTCATGTTTTAGAAGATCTTTATACTTTGCTTTCAGGTAAACGGGTTTCTGATGACCAACTTGATCATCTGTTGGTTGGATCAGAAAAGCCTAGTTATCCAAAGTCAGAACAAAAGCTGCTTGAAATGATAAGGAGGTTCCGTGAAGATGGCTTCACTTCCTTCTGGACTTAATCGTGAAGAAGTTGAGCTTGTTGTCATTGAAACAGACTATCTTACTCTTTATTTAAAAGGAAAACCTTATCATGAACGATATGAAACGCTCATGCAGTATCACAAGCGCTCTTATTATCAAGATGAAAAGATGGAGCTAGAGGTAACGGCAAAGAACCTTCAGTCTGTTCAAGTGTTTGATGTTCAGCGCGGTGAATTAGTTGAAAAGGATGAGCATGCACCGATATTTTTTGAAAACGTCGTTTATCAGCTCGTTGCTTTTTCAAAGCATGG
Organism: Anaerobacillus sp. ABA4_114; assembly: GCF_056159065.1. Taxonomy (NCBI): domain Bacteria; kingdom Bacillati; phylum Bacillota; class Bacilli; order Caryophanales; family Bacillaceae; genus Anaerobacillus; species Anaerobacillus sp. ABA4_114. The sequence continues at coordinate 3,025,655 of NZ_JBSWUM010000001.1, read as the reverse complement.
AAAGTCTCTCCGTTTCCATCATGAACACCCGGCTTTGAGGCGAGCGATTAGTATGGTGAAGGCTGGTAGAGATCCCATTCTGATGGGGAACCTCCAGTTTAAAAATGAAGTAGGGTATTCTACATTTGAGATTTATGATGGTGATAATAAGCTAGTAGAAGTCACGATTGAAGTCTTCCCATCAAAGCTGAATTATAAGGAAGATTATACAAAGTTACTCAAAGAAGTGAACGATGAAGTTTATAATCTTGCTTATCATTTTGTAAAAAAGACGTATGTGGGTGCAGTGACAAAGGTAGAGGAAAAGCCTACGTTAGCCGAGTTTTATCGCCTAATTCAATCGCATTTTCAAGATTTTCTTCATGCGCTTAAACGGATTGAAACTCAGCCTCATCATGAATTGAAGACGATTCATGAGCACGTTCGAGGGGATCGGTTGCGACGAGTTGATTCTAGAGGTAGAAGCTACTTGCGAAAAAGACCTCATCTCCTGCAGGAAGTCCCTAACGGAATTGAGATTGGTAGGAAGTCGTATATGCCAACGAAAGGGATAGGCACTAAGAAGGTTCTATCGTATGACACTCATGAAAACCGTTTTGTGAAATGGATGATGAATCGTCTACTAAACAAGTTAGACGATTTACGGAAGAAAGTTGCTGACCCAGGTTGGAGAAATGTTGAGATTGATGAGGAGTTATTAGGACAAGTCGATGCGATGAAAAGGGAGTTAGAGAGAAAGCTCCGCACCCTTTTTTGGCGAGAGATAGGAGAGCTAGATCGGTCGGTTATGAGTTTAGTCATGCAAATGGCACCTGGTTATCGCGATTCATATAAAATCTTCTTAATCTTATCTCGGGGATTAGCGCTTGATGGTAAGTTCTATCAAATGTCTGTAAAAGATGTTGCGCTACTTTATGAATACTGGACATTCTTGAAGATTGGGCAGATATTGAGTAAGAAGTACATACCAGTTAAACAAGATATTATTAAAGTAAATCGTGATGGTTTATTTGTAAATCTAGTGAAAGATAAGTCAGCAAGTAGAGAATTCAAGCATCCGTTAACGAACGAGAAGATCATTCTAGAGTTTCAAATGAAAGACGGCAAATTGCCAACCGTAACGCAAATGCCAGATACGGTTCTTAAGATTGAGAAGAAGGGTAAGAATCACAAGTACCATTACATTTTTGATGCGAAATATAGAGTAGACTTTGCGGTGAATGGAAGCTACTATGAGCGGAATTATAAGTCGCCAGGCCCATTAGAAGACGATATTAACACAATGCACCGTTATCGTGATGCGCTTGTCGTGCAAGAAGAGGGGCCGTATGAACGGTATGCATTCGGTGCATATGTCTTGTTCCCATGGTTTGATGAGGAGATCTATGTAGAGCACGATTTTTATAAGAGTATCAATAAAGTAAACATTGGTGGATTGCCATTCTTGCCTCAATCTACGCAATTGGTCGAGCAATTTATTGAAAATCTCATAGAGAAAAGTCCTGAAGAAATTCAGCAAGAGGGAATTCTACCGCGTGGCTCATTAGAAGAATGGCATTCTTCTCTAGACGAGAAAGTATTAGTTGGCATGGTGCCTAGGGAGAAAAATTATAATGCTCATATCCAGCATCGGTTTTATCATGTCCCTGTTAAGCAACTTAAAAAAGGGTGGCAAGAAGCAAAGTATGTTGCGCTCTATCCAAAAAAAGGTGCAGCTAAAGAGAATGGTGTCACCTGTTATGGGAAGATCGTGAACGTAAACTTTTTGAAACGATCTGAGATTAGAGAACTTCCTAAAACTAGTTCAGAAGAATATGTTCGGTTTGAAGTAGAAGCATGGAACATGCTAGATAAAGTGATACGCCCAGTTGGGTATGGAATCTCTGTTTATACGCTTACTTCGCTCAATACATTAGAAAATGCAAGAGAACTTCCAGAGTTATTTATGAAAACAAAGGAAGAAGTAACGCTTTGGAGGATGTTGCGGAGGTTCTCAAATAAGGTTTCAACAGAGTTAGACAGTACTCATTTGGATCGTGCTAGTGGGATTACTAGTTATCGGATGAAAGATGTAAGGCTCCGGATTGATAGGGGTAATGAGTTGGTCGTTATTGAACATCAAAGTGGAGTTAGTAAAATTGAACTAAAATGGTTAACTCAAAATCCTACTCATGTGTTTAAGGAAGTAACGAATTATATAGATGATGGTTTTTAACCACTTACTAAAAAGCATAGCCTTCAAAAGCTATGCTTTTTATATGTGCCGGCATGTACTTAACGAATCTAGAAGACGCTTCTCAATTACAACTAACAAAGAAAAAGCCGCTGTTTAAATAGAAAAGCAAAACTAGTTATTGACGGAAGGGTATCAGAGAAGTATAGTAGTTTAATGTAAATAGTAAAGATTACGATTTGTGAGAGGGACTTGTTCATTAAGTGTGGGGGGACTTTTTTGTTTTTTAAATCGTAATCATTTTGGTTTGATTCGTTCACTGAATCGTGACGGGTGCTACATAAGAAGTTCATTCTGAAGGAGAGTGCATTGATGAAAAAAAAGAAGGTTTTAGGGGGCCTGCTACTGGCTCTGCTATTGGTTATCACAGCTTGCAACAATGAGGTAGGGACTGAGGGAGAAGAGAAAGGTGAGTCAACCCCAGAAGATAAATCATTAACGCTGCTATACAGCTTTGCCTCAGAAACGATCGATCCGCATCAAGACTGGATGGGGGTACGTGCCGGAATCGCGGAAACGCTTGTTAAGATCGATGAGAATCTTGAGATTCAGCCATGGCTTGCAGAATCGTGGGAGCAGAAGGACGAAACAACATGGGTATTTACGTTACGAGATGATGTGACGTTTCATGATGGCTCCAAAATGGACGGAGAAGCGGTCAAGGCTTCGTTTGAGCGTGCGATTGAAGTGAATGAATCGCTAGCTTCCGCTTTGAAGATCGAGGAGATGGAAGCGGATGGACAGCAAATCACGTTTAAGACAACAGAAGAGTATCCTGCTTTCTTATCAGAGCTCGTTCACACCAATGCATCGATCATAAAGACAGATGCTGAGAATATCGGTGAGAAGCCGATTGCTACGGGTGCTTTCCAAGTAGAGAGCTTTTCCTCTGAAGAAAAAATCCAACTAACGAAATATCCGGAGTATTGGGATGGAGAGGCGAACTTGAATCAAGTCAACATCACGTTCAACTCCGATGGAAACGTTCGGGCGCTAGCGCTTCAATCAGGGGAAGCGGATATCGCATACCACTTGCCTCCAGAATCATTGGAGCCCATCGAGAGTCAGAATGACTTGCGCGTCGAGTCGGTTGCTAGTTTACGAGTTCATTTCTTTCTCTATAATTCAGCCAAACCTGAGCTGCAGGATGTGAAGGTGCGACATGCGCTTGATCTGTTAGTGAATCGGCCGGTCGCTGTTGAGGAAATCATGAATGGTCACGCTACAGCTGCCAGTGGACCATTTAACCCAGATTTCGAGTTTGCGAGTGAGAAAGAGCCTGCAGCCCATGATCCTCTGAAAGCAGAGAAGCTGTTAAAAGAAGCAGGCTATGAGAAGAATGCGGAAGGAAAACTTGAGAAGGATGGAAAGCAGCTCGAATTGACGTTAGCAACGTATCAAGGGAGACCTGAACTTCCAATGATGGCGCAATACTTCCAGTCAGAGGCTGCTAATCTTGGGATCAAGGTCAACGTCATGACCGTTGAAAACATTGATAGTTACCTTTGGGAGAAGCAGCAAGAATGGGATATGGTTACGTATTCCAATTTAACGGCGCCTCGAGGAGACGGTGGCTATTTTCTAAATGTATCTTATTTGCCTGACGGTTCTTTAAATCCAGGTCAGATTAACATCCCTGAGGTGAATAACTTAACGAAGCAGCTGAACAAGGAAGCTGATCCTGAACAACGAAATGACTTGCAGAAACGAGCGGTTGAAATCGTTCAAGAAGAAGTACCGCAGTCCTTTATCCTTCATCCTCATATTATTGTCGGTGTGAATGATCGGGTGAAGAATTGGAAGCCGGGATCAGAAGAGTATTATTTGATTACAAATGAAATGGATGTTGAATAAAAGAAGAGTGAAAGTATCTTTTGATGCTTTCACTTTTCTCGTACAACGATCATTCATTGTTTTGAGGTGAACAGTATGAAACAATTTCTACTCATTATCGGGTCGAGAATGCTTCAATTGATGATTATGGTGTTGGTTCTCTCTTTTATAACCTTTCTATTAATGAAGATTACGCCTGGTGATCCGATCAGGACGATGTTGAACGTGGACGACATTGCTGCGACAAAAGCAGATGAGGAACGTTTGATGAAGGAATACAAGTTTGACAGGCCGATCCTTGAGCAGTATGGCGAGTGGGTCATGGGAGTTCTTCAGCTGGATCTCGGTGAATCCTTGATTTCCAAACGACCAGTTTTGGACCTGATTATGGAAAAGCTGCCTGCAACGCTTTCTTTATCGATCGGGGGTTTGGTCGTGCTCTTTCTCATCGCCGTGCCGATGGGGATGCTTGGAGCGATTTACGAAGGGCGTTGGCCGGATCATATAAGCAGGTGGACCGCTTTGACGGGGGCTTCTATTCCTAGTTTTTGGCTTGGCCTCATGTTGATTTACGTTTTCTCTGTGCAATTCAATATTCTGCCTGTTATGGGGAAGGCAACACTCGCTCATTTCATTCTTCCTTCTGTCACACTTGGGATTGCCATGGCTCCGATTTATATCAGGCTGTTACGTGAGCGTTTAATCGCTACCTTGCAAAGCCCGTACATTGAAGCCGCTAAAGCACGGGGGTTAGGGAAGAAACGAATCATTTTTTCTCATGCGTTAAGGGGGAGTTTAATTCCGCTTGTTACGATGTTCGGGTTAAGCATCGGAAGTCTACTTGGCGGTGTCACCGTTATCGAGATCCTCTTCTCATGGCCCGGGATGGGGGAGTTGATCGTTAACGCAGTGATGCAGCGGGATTATCCTGTGATCCAGGGCTATATTCTGATCATTGGCTTTCTTGTTGTTCTATCCAATTTGGTGGTGGATTTCATGTACATGATCATCAACCCTCAACTAACGAAAGGAAAGGAGTCAGTGTGATGAAAACAGCAGCTATCCGAACGTCATGGTCTCTTGGAAACATCAATTTAATCCTTGGTATTGGACTCGCCGTCATCATCACATGTGTGACGCTGATCGGTGGGTCGCTTGTCCCTCATGATCCTTTTCTAGTCGATATGGGGAATAGACTGCAATCATCTTCTTCGACCCATTGGCTTGGTACGGATCAGCTTGGCCGGGATATCCTTGCTCGAATTGTCTATGGTGCGAAGCTGACCATCGGACTAGGTACCGTTGCGATCGTCGTAGCCATTCTGATTGGCGTACCAGTTGGTCTCATCTCCGGGTACATAGGTGGAAAAGTGGATGCTATTCTTATGAGAATCGTAGATGGAATTTTATCATTTCCTGATTTCATCCTGGCGATTGCGATTGCGGGTATCCTTGGACCAAATCTGACGAATCTCCTGATTGCAATCGTACTCGTCAGATGGATTGTGTATGCGCGTGTTGTCCGTGGACTTGTTCTCTCGGAAAAACAGAAGGAGTATGTTCTCGTGTCGCAAACGTCGAATTCGAGTGCGTTGAAGACGATCCGCATGCACATTCTACCTCAGGTTATCCCCGATATCATTGTTATGGCAGCCATTGATGTTGGAAAAGTAATCCTTCTCGTTTCTGCTTTTTCCTATATCGGTTTAGGCGCACAGCCGCCGATTCCAGAATGGGGAGCAATGCTCAATGACGGCAGAAGTTACTTTCAGGTGAAGCCATCGTTAATGGTGTATCCTGGGATTGCGATCATGTTAACAGTGCTTTGTTTTAACCTTTTAGGAGATGGTCTGAAGGATCATTTTGATATTCGTAAAGGGAGGGGCCGAACGTGAGGAACAGTTTCATAACGGTTCACAACTTAACCATTGAAAGAAGCGGCGAACCCTTACTGAAAGGCATCAATATGGAAATTGAGGAGGGGGAAGTAGCTGCTTTGATCGGGGAAAGTGGAAGCGGGAAAAGTTTGACCGCGAGAGCGATCCTCGGAATTCTACCAGAAGAGATGAAAGTGGACGGAGAGATTTTGTATAAGGGACGAGACTTGTTGAAGCTGAGTGCGAAAGAGCATCACCAACTCCTTGGTAAAGAGATCGGACTAATATTTCAGGACTACCGAGGAAGCTTTACCCCATATATCAAAATCGGAAAGCAAATGATCGAAACCATTCGAACGCATCAGCGCATCTCCAAAAAGGCAGCGAAAGAAGCAGCTCTTCTTGTTCTGGAGGAAACCGGTTTGGATGCTGAGCGGGTCTTTACTAGCTATCCCTTTCAATTGAGCGGTGGACAAGTGCAGCGTGCAGCCATCTCGATGACACTCGCTCTTAGGCCGAACCTTCTCATTTGTGATGAAGTGACGACTGCATTAGATCTGATGAATGGTGAAAAGGTGCTGAAGTATATTGATAAAGCACGCAGAGAAACGGACTGTGCCGTCCTGATGATCACTCATGATCTTGCACAAGCGTATAAGTGGTCTGACCGAATTCACGTGATGTACGAGGGAGTGATTGTGGAAGAGCAACCATCAGAGCAGATTCGTTTCCATCCTCAACACCCGTACACAAAAAAGCTATGTTCCTCGTTATTGTCACTACCAGAGGAACGACAAGTATCGACCGCTGAAGGAGTCTATTCCGTATGAGTATTCTCGTAGTTGACAATCTATCAAAACAGTATTCAAAGAATCTGCAGGCTTTGAAGCAGCTTTCTTTTTCGCTAAAAGAAGGCGAGTCTCTTGGGATCGTCGGTGAGAGTGGAAGCGGAAAAAGTACATTAGCCAAAATTTTAGTTGGTCTTGAAGCGTATCAGGAGGGTGAGGTTACCTTTCAAGGAAGTCCGATCGCTCCTAAGAAGCGTGCCTCTAAGCGAGACTACCGCAAGAATGTCCAGATGATTTTCCAGGACGCCGCTAGTGCCTTAAACCCCAAGCTTCCAATCTGGAAAAGCCTCCTAGAACCGCTGAAGAATTACAAAGAATTCACACCTTCTTTCATCGAAGTCGAGGGTCTTTCAGATAAAGACATAGCAGGGAAACTACTAGGACTGGTTGGTCTCGAAAGTAGCTTAGCCGATCGGTACCCAGGCGAACTGAGCGGAGGTCAAAAGCAAAGGGTGAGTATCGCAAGGGCGATCAGCCTCCAGCCTTCCCTCCTCATTTGCGATGAACCAACTGCGAGTCTCGATGTTACGGTTCAAGTTCAGATTCTTACTCTGTTAAAAGAATTACAGCAGCAATTAAACATCACGATCCTCTTTATCTCGCATGATATTCGAGCGGTGACCTATCTGTGTGAAAGAATCATCGTTCTAAAGGAAGGATCCAAGGTTGACCAGTTTGAGCTAGGGGATCTTTATGAACCAGAAAGAAATCCTTATACAAAGGCTTTGCTAGACGCCGCATCGTTGGAGTGACGGTGCAGGACGGGAAGAATTGTGAAAGAAGGAACATGCTATGAATCTATTATCACCATCGGTAGAAATAAAAAAAGCCTGCAGTCATAAGGAATATCTCCTATTAGCCATTCCGCTCGTCATTTCTGGGATCTCGACGCCGCTACTCGGTGCGGTGGACACGGCAGTTGTCGGACGGATGCCGGATCCGGTTTCCATTGGGGGCGTAGCGATCGGGGCAGTTATCTTTAATACGATGTACTGGCTACTAGGATTCTTGAGGGTTAGCACGAGCGGCTTTACATCACAGGCAGAAGGACTTAAGGATCAAAGAGAGATGCTGTTAACCTTTTTCAGACCGATGATCATTGCCATTCTGTTCGGTTTCCTTTTTCTCGTGCTGCAGGCGCCAATCCTGCATCTCTCCTTAACGATCATGGGAGGAAGTGAAGCCGTTTCAGACATTGCTGCATCTTACTTTTCCATTAGGATCTGGGGGGCACCTTTCATTCTCGCAAGCTATGTAATCATCGGCTGGCTGATCGGAATGGGTAAAGTCCGGCTCGCACTCGCGACCCAAGTGCTGATGAATGTTCTAAATATCATTCTGGACATTGTCTTTGTACTCGGATTTGGAATGGGCGTAGTCGGAGTAGCTACCGCAACACTGATTTCTGAAATAACCGCCGTCATGTTTGGTGCGATTGTCATCTATCGCTCGATCAAACCTGGACTTAAGGAAATGCGGTTGAGGATGCTGTCTGAGCTTGAACCGCTTCAAAAGATGTTCAAGGTGAACAGAGACTTGTTTCTCCGTACAGTATGCCTCCTGACGATGACGATCATCTTCACCTCAAAAGGAGCGAGTTTAGGCGAAGTAATCCTCGCGGGCAATGCCATCCTTTTGCAAATCCATTATATGATGGCTTATTTGTTTGGAGGTTTTGCTAATGCATCAAGCATCCTCGTCGGAAGGTCGATTGGAAGTAGAAATCGACTGCTTTACACGCGTGCCTATCACTTATCAGCACAATGGGGAATGGGATCTGCTGTTTTTCTCTCCCTCTTGATGGTGCTATGGGGCCAGGAAATCGTGAACCTCTTTACAACGATAGGGGAAGTGCAGACGGCAGCAAATGACCAGCTTATGTGGATCGTCATTTTCCCCATTCTCGGCTTTTGGGGTCTACAGCTTGAAGGGCTATTCTCAGGCGCAACCCAAGCGGCACCAGTTCGAGACTCGATTCTACTCGCCTTGCTACTGTTCCTGCCGACAATCTGGCTGACGGTGCCAATCCTAGGGAATACGGGGATCTGGTTAAGCTTCGTTCTGTTCAGTTTCGGGAGGTCATTATTCTTGTCGATGTATATCCCAAAGGTAGGGAGAATGAGTTTTGGAGATAAAGTAGGAGAACCCTTAGCTCGGAAGCTATCGTCTTAACAAGAATCGCGGGCACGGTTCTCATGATGCAGGGTAAAGATAATTAGTTAAAAGGAGCATTCATTTTTTAGGTAATGAATGCTCCTTTTGTTTGTGAAAAGGAATTAACTATGCCATCAAGATTTGCTTTCCATACTCTAAGTGCTTCACCATCTCTTCAACGGCTTCTTTATTTTGTCCACTCATGATATAGTTAAAAATTCGTAAGTGGTCTTCATAGGAAACCAGCATGCGATTCTCTTGTTTTCGGAACACGTTACTTGCGATCAATAGTAGTTTGTCCTGTATCTGATCCATAATTTGAATGAATTCTTTGTTATCGACAATTTTGATTAATTCGTTATGGAATTCAAAATCGAGGGAGAGGAATGCAAGAAATGAAGCGTTATTATAAATCTCGTTATCGATTAATGCTTTTTGCTGTTTTAGAATTTCTTCAATTCGTTTTTCTTCATCGTCCTGAATCGATTGCTGCGATAGTTTATTGACGACATGAGATTCAATGGCAATACGTAATTCATATATATCAAATGCTCTGTTTATTGATATTTCCTGTACAACTACTCCTTGTTTAGGCGCTTGTCTAATAAACCCCTCAATCTCCAACCGGTCCAATGCTGAACGAATTGGAGTGCGGCTCATTTCCAACCTTTCCACCAAGGAACGTTCGGATAAGAAGTCACCGGGTTTTATTTCCCCTGTTATAATCAGCCTTCGTACTTCCTGATAGGCTCTTTCCTTTAATGTTAATTGGCTCAAGTCAATCTCTCCTTTTAAAACTGCGCTTATAGATTTTATGACTGCTATTACGTTAAGATATCTTCATCTTAACACTTAACTACCTCTTTTATAGAAGTATTCTCATGTTTTGGTTTAATCCTGAACATGTTTCTAGAAACGGTATCAACGACTAATAAAGCCCTCCTAATGTAAGATGTGCTGGCAAGCGTCATCTGCTCGTATTGTGTGAAAATTATAAAATTACCTATTGCCAAAAGTGGCATGCCAGTTGTATACTAACGTTATGATAACCCTTACATTTTTGAATGTCTACAATAAGTGGTGTTCTTTTTTTTAGAATTTAGGGTTCCATCGTTAAATTTTACTAGGTAATGGAGGGGTACGAATGATGAAAGTTGGATTAGGTGCTGACCATAATGGTTTTGAATTCAAGGAAGAAATTAAGAAATATCTTGAAAACACCCTTGAAGTTGAGGTGGTAGATTTTGGTTGTCATAGTTGTGATGCAGTCGATTATCCAGCAGTCGCATTTGAAGTTGGGAGTGCGATCAACAATGGCGAAGTAGACCGTGGCATTATTATTTGCGGTACGGGTCTTGGTGTCGCAATCGCTGCGAATAAAATACCAGGTATTCGCGCAGCAACTTGTCATGACGTGTATTCAGCAGAACGAGCACAGCTGAGTAACAATGCTCAAATTCTAACGATGGGTTCTCAAGTTATTGGTCCAGAAGCTGGGAAGAAAATTGTCCGTGCTTATTTGGATGTTCAATTTAAGTCGAGTCATAAGGTTCAGCAAATTATTGATAAAGAAAATGAAATTCACAACGCGAAGCTATAAGGTAATGGATCTTTTAAGTTTCATGAGTGCTAATGCCAGGTTGTTAGGGGGAAAGTAGCTTGAAGAAAATTATCAATAATAATGAAAACCTCATACAGGAAATGCTTGAAGGATTTATGAATGCGCACGGTGAGATGTACAAGAAGCTAGAAACGACAAACGGCATCGTCTTGAAGGAAAAGAAGGAGAAGGTTGGCATTCTAATTGGCGGGGGAAGTGGACATGAACCACTTTTTCTAGGCTTTGTTGGAGAAGGTCTTGCTGATGGGGCTGCAGTGGGGAATGTGTTTGCAGCTCCGCCTCCATACAATGTGCTAGAAGTGACGAAAGCAATTGATTCCGGTAAGGGTGTTTTACATGTATACGGAAATTATGCAGGTGACATTTTGAACTTTGATATGGCTAGTGAATTAGCTGAAATGGAAGGAATCACATGCAAATCCGTTTTGGTTCGTGATGATGTCGCATCTGCTCCGTTAGAACGGTATGAAGATCGTCGCGGGATTGCGGGAGATGTGTTCGTCATCAAGGTTGCTGGAGCCGCAGCAGATCAGGGCTTGTCTCTTGATGAGGTAGCGAGGGTGACGCAAAAGGCTGCCGACAACACCCGTTCAATCGGTGTTGCGTTAAGTCCAGGGATGATCCCAGGCCTTGAAAAACCAACGTTTCATTTGGCTGATGATGAGATCGAATTCGGTATGGGAATTCATGGTGAGCCTGGAATTGAACGAACCAAAATGATGAAAGCGGATGAGTTAACAGACCGTATGCTAGAATCTTTATTGAACGATTTCCATTATCAAGAAGGCGACGAAGTTTGTGTGTTAGTTAATGGGCTGGGGGCTACTACCCAATTAGAACTGATGATTGTGAACCGTCGAGTGAATGAAGTGTTACAACAAAAGGGAATTAAGATTCATCATAATGATGTGAACAGCTATTGTACCTCACAGGAAATGGGAGGAGTATCGATTTCTCTCTTACTCTTAGATGATGAATTGAAAGAGTATTATGATCAGCCTGCGTATTCCCCTTACTATATGAAGAAATAAGTTCAAATTGACTATGAAAGGGGAGCAACAATGGAAAATTATTTAACCGTAAACGAGACGGTCGACATGCTTAAATACATTGGACAGCAAATTATTGATAGCAAACCATTTTTAACTGAGATCGATAGTGCGATTGGTGACGGCGATCATGGAATTGGGATGGAGATTGGCTTCAAAGCGGCAATCAATGAATTAAATAATCAGGAATTTCAAACGGTGAATCAAGTCTTTACAGAAACTGGTAAAGCGATGATTATGACGATGGGCGGCGCTTCTGGCGTTATATTTGGGACAATGTTCCTAAGCGGTTTTAATAAGTACCAAGATGTTACAGAATTAACGATTGAGACACTTGCGGATGCGTTTGAGACCTCGTTAGAAGCCATTAAAAAGCGAGGGAAAGCACAGCTTGGAGATAAAACAATGGTTGATGGTCTGACTCCGGCAGTAGAGAGATTACGAGATAGTGCAAATGCAAATCACACACTTTTAAAAGGTCTCGCGAATGCGGCTGAAGGCGCGAAAGAAGGAGTCGAAGCTACGAAAGGCTACCTTGGTAGACTTGGGAGAGCTAAATCACTTGGTGAACGAGCGATTGGGCATCAAGACGCTGGCGCTACTTCAGTTTGGATCATTTTTAACGCAATGCACGATTGGATTCAGGAGTATGCAGTAGTATGAAGAAGTTCTACATCGGCACAAACTGGAAAATGACCAAAACCTTAGAAGAAGGACTGTCATACACGAGGGAATTGAAAAAGGTCAGCGAGCAGCTGGATCATTCGAAGCTAGAATTGTTTATTATTCCTTCTCATACCTCACTCATCCCGATTAAGAGTGAAATTGAAGATTCACCAATCAAAATCGGTGCACAAAATATGCACTGGGAGGAACGAGGAGCTTATACAGGTGAGGTTTCACCATTGATGCTCGAAGAGATCGGCATGGATATCATTGAGCTCGGTCATTCTGAACGAAGAGCGTATTTCAATGAAACGGATGAAGCGATTAATAAGAAAGTCCATGCTGCGCTAAATGCAAATATGAAACCGCTTATCTGTATTGGCGAAAAGCTAGACGAGAAAGAAAATAACATTTCAGTAGAAACATTGTCTAAACAAATCAAGCTGACTCTAAAAGGTCTAAACAAAGAACAACTATCACACGTGCTCTTAGCATATGAACCAGTTTGGGCAATAGGGGAAAATGGCATCCCTGCAGATTCCGATTATGTCTCCTACATCCACGGTGAAATCCGTAAGATCTTAGTGGATTTGTTTGAGGAAACAGGCAGCCAGGTACCGATTTTATATGGGGGCAGTGTGAATCTAGACAATTACCTTTCCTATTTTGAAGACAAAAATGTAAACGGTTTATTTATTGGACGAGCAGCATGGGACATGACTTCATTTGAGAAGATTCTTAAAACGTGTGATTCACTTTTGTGAGCGTCTTTCACAGTTAACCAGTGTTGTTCGTAAGCACTAAAGTTTTAATTTTCGGTCTTTTGAACGTATTCTAACTAATTTACAGGGGGTAGACAGATGATTAAATCTTTTAAATTAATGTTTTTAATAGTTTTCAGTTTAATGGTATTGGCTGCATGCGGAGGAGGAGCAAACGAGGCCTCTTCTGATGAAGGTGAATCAGGATCCGGCAGTTCTGATGCTACCACGATAAATATGGGAACAACTCAAACGGAAGACTCTGTATTTGCAGCTGCATTAAATAAATTCAAAGAGGAAGTTGAAGCCAATACAGACAATGTAGAAGTACATCTGCACTTTAACAGTGAGATGGGTGGAGAACGAGAGATGGTTGAGGCAGTAAACATCGGCACGCTAGAAGGTGTTTGGACTTCGACTGGTGTCATCGCTAACTTTGTTCCTGAAGTATCGGTAGTCGACTTACCATTTATTTTCGAAGATAAAGAGCATGCTCGAAGTGTGATGAATGGACTTGTTGGTGAAGAATTAGCTGATAAGTTAAGTGATCAAAACTTTAAACTTCTTACATGGGGAGAAAATGGTTTCCGTCATATTACGAACAGTCAGCATCCGATTGAAACACCTGAGGATTTAGAAGGGCTAAAGATCAGAACGATGGAAGTGAAATCTCACCAGGAAGCGTTTAATAAACTTGGAGCAGATGCGACGCCAATGGCATGGGGAGAGGTGTTCACATCTCTTCAACAGGGTGTGATTGATGGACAGGAAAACCCTACTTCTATCATTTACTCTTCAAAACTTAATGAAGTACAAGATTATGTATCTCTTACTGGGCACGTTTATTCTCCAACAGCCATGATGATCAATCAAGGTATTTGGAATGGACTGTCTGAAGAAGACCAGCAGATTCTTCTTGATGCAGCGAAAGCAGCACAAGAAGAGAATTATACGGTTGGTGATGAAAACGAAGAGAAATATATCGAGGAACTTAAAGAAGCTGGAATGAAGTTTAACGAAGTAGATAAGGCACCATTTAAGGAAGCTGTTCAACCAGTAGTGGACAAACACAAGAAAGATGTAGAAGACTTATACAACCAGATTGTTGAAAGTAACTAATGATCTTGGCTATCAATGAAAGGGTAGAGCTTCTCTACCCTTTAGTAAGAAGGTGATGTATGCTATCTTTCGTTAAAGTAATGGACCAGATTAATAAAGTCATCTTAATTATAATCGGATTATTGACAGGGGTCATGGCTGCTGTCATTATCGCTCAGGTTTTTTCGAGGTTTGTCTTGAGTACCTCATTATCATGGTCTGAAGAGTTAGCTAGATATTTATCGATCTATGCGGTATTTCTAGGTGCAGCAGTTGCATTACGACATCAAGGGTTGATTTCTGTTGAAGTGATCCATGAATTTATCCCAGGGGCATTAACAAAGTGGCTGAAAATAATCGTGAATCTCATCTGTATTGTTTTCTCTGTCATGTTAATTTTTGTAGGGATGGAGATGATCGATAAAGTTCAAATCCAGAATTCACCTGCCATGCAAATCCCGATGTCCATTCCATATGCATCCATTCCAATAGGCGCATTGTTAATGGCACTTAACGCAGGTGTCGTAGTAATCGAATTGTTCAAAGGGGTGAATCGAAATGGCTAGTTTGTTATTTGGTTCTCTCCTAGTATTTTTTCTGCTCGGCGTTCCGATTGCGATTGCCTTAGGGTTAGCTTCGGCTGCAGCTGTTTGGTGGACTGGGGATATTCCACTATTAATATTGGTTCAGAGAGCGTTTACTTCAATTGACTCCTTTCCGTTAATGGCTGTACCATTCTTTGTTCTAGCCGGTAAATTAATGGAAGTCGGAGGCATTTCTGAGAGATTAATAAGGTTTGCTAATACCTTAACGGGGCATTTTAAAGGCGGTCTTGGGATGGTCGCTGTTGTTACAGCCATGTTTTTCTCGGCAATCTCAGGTTCGAGTGCAGCAACAACAGCTGCAATTGGTGGAATTTTGATTCCAGCGATGATCAAAAAGGGCTACGATCGTAACTTTGCTGGATCCATTTCTGCGGTTTCAGGCGAACTAGGTGTCATTATTCCACCGAGTGTTCCTTTAATCGTTTTTGGTGTTGCGACTGGAACATCAATTGGCGATTTATTTATAGCCGGTATATTACCGGGTGTCTTAATAGCCGTCAGTTTACTAATACTGGTTTACTTTATTGCCGTACGCAGAGGCTATCCTAGTGACGACAAAGCAACATTTAAAGAAAGATGGGACGGATTCAAGAGTGCTGGGCTAGCCCTATTGATGCCTGTGATTATACTTGGCGGAATCTATGGCGGCATCTTTACTCCAACGGAAGCTGCTGCGGTGGCTGTTGTTTATGCTTTTATTATCGGTGTTTTTGTTTATCGGAAAATTACGCCTAAAGTGCTGATGAAGGCATTAAGTGAAGCGGCCATAACAACATCAATCGTGATGAGCATCATTGCGTTTGCAGGTTTGTTTGGGTTGATTCTTAGTCGAGAAGGAATTCCAGCGCAAGTCACCGATTTCTTCGTAGAACTCAGTAGTAATCCAATCGTATTCCTTCTATTAATTAACCTGTTGTTGATTATCGTTGGAATGTTTATGGAAACGAGCGCTTCTATTATTATCTTAGCTCCAATCCTAACACCAGTTGCAATTAGCATGGGAATTGATCCTGTCCATTTTGGAATTATCATGGTTGTGAACCTTGCACTAGGTATGTGTACACCGCCAGTAGGGGTTAACTTATTTATCGCAGCTCAAATTGCAAATGTTAAGTTAGAAAAGCTCGCGAAAGCATTAATTTGGTTCTTTGTGGTTCTGATTGTTGACTTGTTATTGATCAGCTTTATTCCTCAGCTAACCATGCTTTTTCTATAAGTCGTGACATTACGAACCTGTGAATAGAAGAGGAGAGTTTCATGAAAATCGGATTAAGTACTTATGCTTTTTTCTGGCAATGGTCAGAGTTAGCTGATAAGAAGGTGTCGTTAAAAGACATGCTGAAAGAAACAAAGAAGTATGGTGGAGATGTCTTTCAAATCTGTGATTATCCACCGATCGAAGAAATGAACGATGAAGAGTTAGCTGACATTGCTTCCTATGCAAGGTCGCTCGGGCTCGAGCTCGAGCTTGGGACGCGAGGCATTCATCCGGCTATATTGAAAAAGTACCTTGCCCTTGCCAAAAAATTAAATGTTACATTGCTGCGATCAATGTATTTCAGTAAGGATTTCACACCTGCTAATCTTGATCAAGCTGTTCAGTGGATTGAAGAAGTGTTAGAAGACTTTCAAACAGCAGGGGTGACGCTTGGGCTTGAAACGTATGAACAAATCAAAACAGATCAATTGGTTGATTTGATTAAACGAATTGATAGTTCATACATAGGTATTTGCTTAGATCCAGCTAATACTGTAGCTGCATTAGAACTTCCTAAAGACGTCATTGATAAAACGGCTTCATACGTAGTGAATCTTCATGTTAAGGATTTTGCCTTCAAACGTAACGAGGGATGGGTTGGGTTTTATTATAGCGGCGCTCCATTAGGAGAAGGTTTATTAGATTTCGATTATATGTATCGTAGTGTTCTTCGTAAGAGTAAGAAAGAATTTAATACGATTATTGAACTATGGGTTAATTTCGACGAAACAATTGAGAAGACGATCCAGACCGAAAAAGAGTGGATAAAAATGAGCATGGACTACTTGAGGAGGAATATATAGTGAGCTTAACAGTTTCAGTAATTGGTGCAGGCGGAAAGATGGGTACAAGAGTCACAAATAACCTTGCAAAACATAAAGAATACAACTTGTTGTTCTGTGAAAAATCCGAAACTGGAATTCAGTCGATTCAAGAACGGGGTTTTGAGGTTGCGGATACAGAAGAAGCAGTGAAGCAAAGTGACGTCGTTATTCTTGCAGTTCCTGATGTATTATTAGGAAGAATCTCTCGAGATGTTGTTCCGAATATGAAAAGCGGCGCAGTTCTTTTAACACTAGACCCTGCTGCTGCGTACGCGAATGAATTAGAATTGAAAAACGAGATAACTTATGTAGTTGCACACCCATGCCACCCTTCTGTATTTGTAGAAAAATTCACTCGGGAAGAGCATGAAGATGCATTTGGTGGCGTTGCAGCAAAACAAGATATCGTGGCTGCATTATTCCATGGAGAAGAAGAGAAGTACAGCATCGGTGAGCAGGTTGCAATTGATATGTATGCGCCTGTTGAAACTTGTCATCGTATTACAGTTGAACAAATGGCGATACTTGAGCCGACAGCAGCAGAAGTTGTAGCATGTACGACAGCTGTTATCTTAAAAGAAACGCTAGATGAAGTAGTAAAAATGGGTATTCCAGAGCCCGCCGCAAGATCATTTCTTCTAGGCCATATCCAAATTGGCTTAGCGGTAGCCTTCCGTGGAACAAATCCATTTTCAGATGCATGTCAAATTGCGATTGATTATGGAAAGGAAAAGATTTTCAGATCGGATTGGAAAGATGTATTTGAGAAGGAAGAATTAGATAATGTGTTAAAGAAGATGCTCCAAACACAACAGGCATAATTGCCACAAGCCATTTCGAGCAATGTACAGCTTCGTTTTCTGCTGTACATTGCTTTTTTAAAGCTTTTTCGCGAAAAGGAGTAGGATATGCAGATCTTTATTAGTGTGATGCTACCGGTTTTACTTATATTTGGGTTTGGGTATGTGATTCAAAAGTGGAAAAATTTAGATATTACCTCGATCTCAACTGTTGCCTTATATGTTTTAATTCCATGTTTGGTTTTTAATACAATTTATAAAGCGAACTTGGATAAAACGTATTTTCAAATGGTTGTTTTTTCATTTATTTTATTAGCAACACTCGTGCTTATTAATAAAGTTTATGCCCGTATCAAAAGACATACAGCCTCAATGGAAAATGGCTTAATTTTATCAACGGCATTTATGAACGCTGGAAATTATGGTACTCCAATCATTCTTTTTGCGTTTGGAGAAGAAGCGTTTGCCTTAGCGGTTATCTTTATGGTTCTCCAACAAATCATCATGAACTTTTTTGGAGTTTACTATGCGGCTAAAGGGAAAGAGGGAATCTTGACGGCGATTAAATCAGTATTTGAAATGCCGCCGACGTATGCTTTATTCGCTGCTTTAATATTAAACATAAGTAATATCACGATTGGTGAAAACTTACTATCTGTTATTGCGCTAGTGGGGGATGCTGCAATCCCACTTGTTATGGTGGTACTGGGAATGCAGCTAGCTAACCTTAAGCTTAAGGAATTTCAATGGTCTGAAATTTCATATGGAATTACAATGCGTATGATCCTTTCACCGATTGCTGCCTATGTGATCACCGTATTTATCATGGACTTAGACCCCTTATTAAGAAAGGTCCTAATCGTTGCTAGTGCAATGCCTTCCGCTGCAACGACGGTGTTATTCGCATTACAATATAAGACAGAACCAAATTTGGTCTCAAGTATTACCTTGGTGTCTACCGTGGTAAGTGTCTTTACTATAACGGTGCTTTTAAACGTCGTGCATTAAGGATAGCGCATGATCGATTCATAAGGATTTAAACGAAGGGTTTTCGGAATTTCTTTCGTTTGTTTTTATTTACTTTCATAAACAGATGGCTTTGTGGTACTATGAGGTAATGAAAACGTTAAGAAGGTGGTACTACGGTGAAGTTGTTTATGGAAGAAAGACGGAACAAAATTCTTGAGCTGCTAGGAAATCAACAAAGAATAACGGTTAAGGAATTATCGAAAGAATTAGAGGTATCTGAGGCTACCCTAAGAAATGATTTAAAGGATATGGAGAAAGGCGGTTTCTTAAAGCGGACGCACGGTGGGGCTGTATTAAATGATCTAGAGGATAATAAGGTTAATTTTTCAGTTAGAGAGAAAGTTAACAAAGCAGAAAAGCATTACATCAGTACGAAGGCGGAGCAATTAATCGAGGAAAATCAGTGCATCTTAATTGATGCAAGTTCGACTGGACTTGAGCTTGCGAGAAAAATAAAACATTCGCCAAAACGTTTAACAATCGTAACGAATGGCATTTATACAGCATTAGAACTTCGTGATAATCCAGACTTTATCGTCATTGTAATCGGCGGAGTCTTAAGAGCGGGTTCAAGTGCGTTAGAAAGTACAATCTCCGGAGATCTATTAAACAAGATTAATATCGATACGATGTTTACTTCCGCCAGCGGCTTTGACTTTGAAAATGGACTTACGGATTTTAACATGTATGAAGTCGAGTTGAAGAAAATGATGGTGAATGCTTCAAATCGTGTTGTTGCGCTCCTTGATCATACGAAGTTTAACAAGAAGTCTATCGCTTCATTCGCAGCTCTACACGACATACACATGATTATTACAGATGATGATATTCCTAAAGAAGCTGCTGAGAAATTGAAAGAGTTCAATATTGAATATATGTAGAAAACCTTAGCGTTTCTAAAAAAAGGTAAAGATAAAAAGCTTTCAGGTTGGTGCGATTCCAACTGAAAGCTTTTTTTAGCATTTTGTAACTATCGAAAGCAAACAAATAAAAATAAATGAAAATAATTAAAAGAAAAGTGTAGAATTATAATATTAAATATAATAAAATGAAAATAATCGAAAGTTAGATTTCCACTACAGCCTCTCATCAAGTTTTTTAACCTAAATGAGCAATGTTGGTGTTTTCATTCATTGAAATAGAGTGACATGTAATCTGAAAATCTGGAGGGATTTTGATGGCTATTATGAATAACCAAAAGGTGAATGCGATTCAGCTCTTAACAGATGAATTTCTTCTCGTGACACAGAAAGCAGCCGTTGCTTGCTATCCGTGGATCGGAAGAGGGAATAAAATCGAATCGGACGGAGCCGCAACGGAAGCAATGCGGAATCAATTAAACACGATTCCGATGAACGCCCAAATTGTAATCGGTGAAGGGGAAATGGATGAAGCACCAATGTTGTATATCGGGGAAGACGTAGGAACAGGATATGGTCCTGACATCGATATAGCAGTCGATCCTGTTGAAGGGACAACATTGATGGCAACCGGTCAGGATCATTCATTAGTTGTTATCGCTGCAGCAGAAAAAGGCAGCTTACTTCATGCTCCTGATATGTATATGGAAAAAATTGCGGTAGGTCCGAAAGCAAAAGGCTGTATCGATATTAATGCTCCGTTAACAGAAAATATGGCAGCAGTCGCAAGGGCATTAGGAAAAGATATGAGAGACCTAACAGTCATGATCCAGGATCGACCTAGGCATGAGTACTTAATGAAACAGGTATTCGAGTCAGGAGCCCGAGTAAAATTATTCTCCGACGTAGATATAACGGGTGCTATCTCAACAGCAATCGACCATCAGAATGTCGACCTTTTGGTTGGCACTGGCGGAGCACCAGAAGGGGTTATAGCAGCGGTTGCGTTAAAATGCCTTGGCGGAGATTTTCAAGCGAGGCTCGTTCCTCAAAACCAAGGAGAGATTGATCGTTGTATAAAAATGGGGATTACAAATCCAGAAGTAGCACTAAGACTCGATGATCTCGTCAAAACGGAAAATTGCTTTTTTGTTGGAACAGGTATCACAAATGGTCATTTGTTAAAAGGTGTAGAGAAAAAAGCAAATGGGAAATTGGAGACACATTCACTCGTTTCATCCTTCAAGAATGAAATGAACATGCAATTTATTACAAGCGAAATGTAAGTTTGTTGTAGTGATAACGATCACTAGTTAAAAGACCCTAGCAGTTTACTAGATAATCATATAAAACCCAGACTATTAGGAGGAATGATGATGATCGAATCACCAGTAACTATTGACCAGCTATCCATTCATACCATTAGAACTCTTTCAATCGATGCAATTGAACATGCAGGTTCCGGACACCCCGGTATGCCGATGGGGGCCGCGCCAATGGCGTATACCCTCTGGACGAAGTTTATGAATTATAATCCTAGTAACCCGAATTGGTTTAATCGTGATCGCTTTGTATTGTCAGCTGGCCATGGTTCTATGCTCCTCTATAGCTTGCTGCATTTAACTGGTTATGACGTTTCGATGGATGACTTGAAAGAATTCCGCCAGTGGGGAAGCAAGACGCCTGGACATCCTGAATTTGATCATACACCAGGCGTCGATGCAACAACGGGACCATTAGGACAAGGGATTGCGATGGCAGTCGGAATGGCGATGGCAGAAGAACACCTCGCAGCAACATATAATCGTGAAGCGTTTAATTTGATCGATCACTATACCTACAGCATTTGCGGAGACGGGGATTTGATGGAAGGTGTTTCAGCTGAAGCAGCTTCATTGGCAGGTCATCTAAAGTTAGGCAAACTGATTGTGATGTATGACTCAAACGATATCTCCCTTGATGGCGACCTTGATCGGTCATTTAGTGAAAGTGTAGAAGAACGCTTCAAGGCTTATAATTGGCAGGTCATCCGAGTGGAAGATGGAAATGATTTAGAAGCGATCGAGAATGCGATTACAGAAGCGAAAGCGAATACGAAACAACCGACTTTAATTGAAGTGAAAACCATGATCGGCTATGGTTCTCCCAATAAAAGCGGAAAGTCATCTTCACATGGTGCTCCACTTGGAAAAGATGAAATTCAATTAGTAAAAGAACATTACAAATGGCCGTATGAGGAAGAGTTTTATATTCCAGAAGAAGTAAGATCATTTTTTGCAGAATTGAAAAAATCCCAGGAAGCAAAGGAAAAATCGTGGAATGAAATCTTTTCTCATTATGAAAAAGCTTATCCAGATCTTGCAAAAGAATTAATAACCGCTATGAATGGTGAGCTTCCAGAGGGATGGGATGCTGCTGTTCCTTCTTATAAGGTTGGGGAAGATACGCTGGCTACGCGCGCTTCAAGTGGTGAAGCATTGAATGCGATAGCGAAACATACTCCTCAGCTATTTGGAGGCTCGGCAGACTTAGCTTCATCTAATAAGACGCTTATTAAAGAAGAAGTTGATTTTACTCATGCGAATTATCGTGGGCGAAACATCTGGTTTGGCGTTCGTGAATTCGGTATGGGTGCAGCGCTCAATGGGATGGCTTTACACGGAGGAGTAAAAGTCTTCGGAGCAACATTTTTTGTATTCTCAGACTATCTTCGTCCAGCGATCCGTCTTTCAGCTTTAATGAAACTGCCTGTTACGTATGTGTTTACGCATGATAGTATTGCGGTCGGTGAAGATGGCCCAACGCATGAACCTATCGAACAGTTAGCATCATTACGTGCCTTGCCGGGACTATGTACAATCAGACCAGCGGATGGAAATGAAACAACTGCAGCATGGAAGCTTGCTGTAGAAAGTAAGGATCAGCCAACTGCTCTCATTCTTACGAGACAGGGATTACCCACGCTTGCTGCTGAGGAAAAGGCTTATGAAGGTTTGAAAAGAGGTGCATATGTGATTTCGGAAGGGAAAGGTGAAATCGCTGGTCTTCTTTTAGCTTCTGGATCTGAAGTTTCATTAGCGGTTGAGGCGCAAAAAATGTTGGCACTAGAATCCATTCATGTTTCCGTTGTGAGTATGCCTTCCTGGGACCGTTTTGAAACGCAATCACCAGAATATAAAGAAAGCGTTATTCCAAAGCATGTGCAGGCACGCCTTGGTATTGAGATGGGTGCTTCATTAGGCTGGAGTCACTATGTCGGTGACAACGGGTCCGTGTTAGCGATTGATCAATTTGGCGCATCCGCACCTGGAGACAAACTTATCGAAGAATATGGTTTCACAGTTGAAAATGTTGTAGCTCAATTTAAAAAACTTCTTTAAGAGTCCCATTAGCACCCTGCTATTCGATTCTTGATTGGAGCTTAGTGTGGTAGGTTTCCATACTAGGCTTTTTTTATTTATCACTGTTTACCGACATTTCATAAAAGAGCAAAGGGATTTTCAAATAGATGTGAAATTACTATATTGACAGGGATTGTAAAATGGTGGGAGTTGGGTTGGGGTTACTAAACAATGTGACTGAGAAAAGGATCCATTGTGAAACGTAACATCAAGTACTGAGAGAGGGGTGCCACTCAAAGAGAAAAAGAGGGGAATAGGAAAGGTGAGCAAAGCATGATGGAAGAGGTTGCGTACATTCTCATAGGGAGGCTTAAAAATGGGAGCAATTATAAGTTCGTGTGGAAGTTATCGATATGTTCTTGAAAGACCTTCTGAAGTAGAACAGCCTCAATTCGGTCCAGCACTTTTTATTATGTTAAACTCTTCAACCGCAGATGCAGAAAAAGATGACCCAACGATTCGACGTTGTATAACATTTGGTAGAGATTGGGGAATGCTGGAATAAAAGTTGCAAATTTATATGCACTGCGAGCGACAAAGCCAAGAGAGTTATGGGTTCACAATGACCCGATTGGGCTTGAAAATGATGACTACTTAATGAACCTATTACTAGAACACAAAGATATCATATGTGCTTGGGGAGTGAATGCAAGGAAGAAACGAGTAGACCACTTTATTCGGTTAGCTCATCAAGAAGATGCTCGGTTGTGGTGCCTCGGAACAACCAAGAGCGGAGCACCGAGACACCCACTTTTTGTAAAGCGCACCGAGTCTTTAAGGGAATGGCTTCGTTACTAACCCAACTATAAACTAATAACATTCTGATTTATGTTCTCAGATAAAAAGGAGTTTATTATGAAACTACTATTCACACTTATTGTAGGGGTGCTGATCCTCTTGATCATTACCCCTATTTTCATGCTACTTTTCGTAAAAAAGAAAAACGCATCAAAAACAAAAGAAGACCTCCTCACCTACATCGAGGAGCACAGAGACGCCTGCTCAGTAACGTTACTAGAAAACAAGCGTAAGCTGCTCACCTTCAACGAAAAGAAAGAAATGCCGCTAGCGAGTACCGTTAAGTTAATCTACCTTCTAACGTTCGTTGAAGCGGTAAGAGAAAAGAAAGTGATGCTTGATGAGAAGGTTAAAGTAGAGGATCTAAACGCCCTCTATTTCGAGAATACGGATGGAGGAGCTCATCCAAAATGGAAGAAAGAGCATAACATTGGAGAAGAAGTTACCCTGTTTCAAATCGCACAGGGGATGATGCAGTTTAGCTCGAATGCATGTACGGATTTTCTTTTTCATACGTTAGGAGCTAATCGTATCAATCACACGCTTACGAAGTACGAGCTCAATCCTCATTCACCGATCTATGCGATCAGTTCAGCGATGTTGGTTCCTGCTTATTTAAAGGTTGAGCATGGATGGAAGAAAGGTCAGATTGCCCAGGCAATGAAAGAGATGGAGCAGCATGAATTCGAGAGCTTAGCCAATACGATGTTACATAACGTGTTGAACGAAAAGGCGGCACCTTATCTCAAGGAATTATCGACCATCAACGACATGACCATTCAGCGCGTTCTGATGGACAAGTTGCCTTCTTCTACAACCGAGCAATACGCAACCTTCATGATGCGAGTAGGGGATTCGGATGATTTATCGGTCGATGACAAGGGATTAATTGACCGCATCCTAGGAGGAGCAAGCGAGAGCGGAAAGCGACGCTGGTTTAAGGGAGGATCCACGGCGTTTACGCTTACGTCGGCGATGTATCAACGTGATGGTGAAGATTCTGTCGCGCTTTCAGTGTTCGTTCAAGATGAGAAGCGGTATGAGTTGTTGTGGATTCGGAATGTTTTTCATGATTTCTTGAAGGCGATGGTGGAAGATCGTCCGTTTAGAGAGAGAGCAATTCATAAGTTAGGGAATAGGAACTAGATGGTCTGGCATTGTGCTGGACCATCTTTTTTGCGATTGAAGTAGCTTTCATCTTACAAAACCTACTGGTACTTGTAAAACAGGTAATGGAGGTGAAAGGTATAAAGAACTATTTTATCCTTGGAATCCATGAGACCTGCATTTTCGTTGGTGAGGTACATAGCTTTAATAGAGCTATGGTGGAAGGAGGAAGTGGTCGTTGAAAAAAACGCTCGTTGTTTTGCTTATTGTTTTACTAGTTGGAGTGGGAGGGTTTGTGGTTGATCAGTTTTTAGATGATGAATCAGTACCTGCGGTGTCTGAGGTCGAGGAAAATGAGCGAGTGGAAGAGGAAACCTTAGAACCAGCTGTTGAAGTGAAGCCAGGTGACTTAACAGGCAAATGGACTAGGAACATCCTCCATTACACGGGACATCTCAACATACTAGACGTAACGGAAGAGCGTTTTCGATTCACGCTGAATGTCATCGCAGGTGCGAATGTTGGGGGTATGGAAGGGGAGGCGGTGATTTCAGGGGACAGTGCAACATTCAAGACGTCTGAAATCGATTGTGAGCTTACGTTTCATTTTTCAGAGGACCTCATCACGATCGAACAAAGTGATGAATGCATGATCTGGGGTGGTGTCGGAACGTTCTTCAACGGAGAGTATGAGCGAGGGGATGTGAAGATCGAGACAGATCTCATCGAGCAAGGCGTTCTCTCTGAATCAGAAGATCAACTTTTTAAAGATGTGGTTGGGAACGACTATGAGCTGTATTTAAATAATTTCAATGTCTATATGGAAGTTGAAGATCACGATGGACTTGAAACAAAAGTGATAAAAGGCTTTGTGAGAGGAATCGCGGCTTCAAATGGCGGAATCATCATGATCAACGAGCAGTATGTTTATGCTGCTGTGACGGATTCTGATGTGATTCGTTATCACTCGAACGATCCAGAGTACAAAGGAAAGTTGCCGGTAACGATTTCGGAGTGGGTGATGAGTTGGTGATGGATGAGGTTGTGATGGAGAGTGAATAGAAGATAGAAAAAAGAAGAGCCTGGAGGCATGGTGCCATTCCGGGCTCTTCAGATTTTGTCGTTTACCACATTAACAAGAAGTGTCTTTGCCGGCCTTCCATGTTTCAATCGTTTTCTTCACAAAATCCTCAAGCCCGCTGTCATCTAACGTCACAGATTTTTTGATACGCACACAGCCCTTACCATAGTCCAACCCGTTAAGGAGCTGTTTGGCATTCTCGATTTTCTCTACATTACCTACATACAGACTAACGTAAGATTTCTGTGCGTTTAGATGAAAGAGATTGAATGACTCATCGCCGTAACAAAGCATTTTGTATTGAATGCCTTCTTGAAGTTCAGGTCCGCTTTGTAAAATGAACTGTCTGATCTTCAGCAGCTTGTCTTTTCTCCAATCGTCTTCTAGCGCTTCGAAATATTGTTCTGGTGTGTCTACCTCGTATTGCAATGGTAATCCCCCTTTTCAGTAGGTTTTTTCATTTCTTTTATAAATACTTGTCATACTTATTTTACTTAAAAGAATCAAAGAAGTCTTCTTATTAGTAGAGATGGTGTGATTTTTTGAGAAGCTGATGAAGTGGTGAAACAAAATCCTTTTTCAATCGTATATAAAGTAAATCAACGATTAAAAGGTGGGGTAGCGTGGATACTGCTTTCTGGATTGCTGTTTTCTTTGTACTCTTTTTAGCGTTCAGTAGTTTTAGGAGGAAGAAGAAGTAGTTGTGGTAGTTCATATTCATACTTAATGGAACAAACAAATTACTAAAGGACGATCCAGGAACGCTCAGACATTTGAGCGTTTTTTATTATGACTTGATGGAAGGGTTAGATCGAAGTACAACGTGGGACGTAGGGACAGGTTCCATGTCCCAGCTGATACAATAGGTGAGGCACAATGATCCCGTCCCAACATCCACTAGTTCCATGAAGAAAATAATCTAAAATTTACCCTCGGATTAAGCAATTGTGCGAACATAGCATAATAATTCAGTGCTATTTGAACGGTTTAAAAAGAGTTGTTAAGAATTTTGGGTGTCAGAAGAAGAACTCAGAGAAGTTTTCAGTGGGATGTAGACTATTTATAAATGAATAAATCAAGCTGGTAAAAGTGAACATATGGAAGCACGACTTCATGGAACATTTGATGTCTATTTAGAAATGTTGGGTTTAAAGTGAGGTTGAAGATGAACAACTAATCGGAAGTAAGTTTTTATTTTGCAGAAATAGAATTAGAGCAAGGGTTAAGAGGATTTTTCACTGAAAAACTAATAAAATAATCTAATCCATCTTTCAGAAAGTGGCTTATTTGGGATCTTTTCGCTTAAAAAAACAAAAAATTTTTTCAAAATAATGGAAGGTGATTGGGGGATTATATAGAAGTAATATCTTGAACAAAATAAGTATTGTTTGAGAGGTATTCTTATGTTTCCAAAAGAGCTTTTTGAAAATTTACCATCATGGTTCTTTACAACTGCCTCTTTAATCATGCTAGTGGGTATGGGGATTATGGTATGGTGGATTGTACTTGGTGCAAAAAGGTTCTCAGATGCATTGGGAAAAGAGAACCGGCTAATATGTTTACAAGATAATCTAAGAGAAATGGAAAAAAGTGAAGAACAATCCAGAAACATAGCATCCCAAGTTACCACAGCTCTTCAAAATATTAAAAAGTATATGTTAGATCTAAATTCGATGAGAATTGATGACACTCAAGACATAGATAGTAAAATTAATGGTTTTCTTCAGAGGATAATTGATGGTCTATCTAGTGATGTTAAATTTAAACCTGGAGATAGACATAGGTGTGGGTTATGGATAGAAGATGAATCTGGTTTAGTATTGTTGAAAGGGTCATCAGAATTTCCTGAAGATTATATAGGAACAAGACGCTTAGATTTGAATTGGTCTATAGCGGGTAAATCATTTAGAAAAGGGATTACAATAATCCGTGATGATGTAAGTGAGGACGATGATTGGAAGCCAAATGAAGACAGTAGGAGTGAATGTAAGGCAATAATTTGTATTCCTATTGCTGAATGGGGAGTACTCACAATTGATGCATTAAATCCTATGAAGCAAGAAGTTATTGCAATTGGGGAGCTATATGCAACCCTCATACAAGGTGCTATGGAGGTTCACATGAGAGGTATAGCAATGATGGGAACATCTTCTTATAGCGAGGTTTCAGTATCTAGCGATGAGTCATAAGGTTCACTAAAAATTAATAAAGTTTGTTTCGCATAAATCATATACTATATTAAATTATATATAAGGATAAAAAAGGAGTTGATAAAAGTGGTTAAAGATGATCAATTACTCCTGCATAAAATCTCATTAAAAATGGCCTTACAGGAAGGCATTATGACAGTGGAACAATACGAAAGGAAGATGGAAGAATTAGATAGAATTGCAAAAGGTAAAAATAATAATAATAAAGATTTAGTGAAAGCAACGAAGAATCACTTGCTACAAGCCTCATTATAAAATGGTTTTAGAACTGTGCTGATTAATTATGTGTAACGTTTTCTACATGTGACCAAGAAAATAACTAATTTTATAAATAAAGAAACTAAAATGATCTTCTCTATGATAAGAAGGTCATT
Source organism: Anaerobacillus sp. ABA4_114 (assembly GCF_056159065.1). NCBI lineage: Bacteria > Bacillati > Bacillota > Bacilli > Caryophanales > Bacillaceae > Anaerobacillus > Anaerobacillus sp. ABA4_114. Next base: position 2,997,168 of record NZ_JBSWUM010000001.1, on the reverse strand, counting down.
TTAGTTTATCTCTTATTCTCCTTTTCTTCCATTCAACAAAATTTGCACTGTATCTCTACCTTCTTCTCCAATCTTACTTTCTTATACTCTTGTTTGACGTGCTCAAAAAGAAGTTGTAACCTCGGTGTTATTTCTGCGATGTGGGTTTGTGGTGCTTTCAACAAAAGCCTGATTAACTTTGGAAGTAGGGACAGCTTCCATGTCCCGGTTGATACAATAGGTGGGAGGGACAATGAAACTGTCCCCGAGTCCAAAAAAGGATTTTCAGTCTGAAGGTATTAATCAAAGGAGGAATTCGTATGAAACTCACTCGTCTTGGTCATGCGATGTACTTGTTCACAAGTAAAGGTGGAAAGCGGTATTTGGTCGATCCATTCTTTGATATGAACCCTGGGTGTCCGGATGACTATCAAACTGAAGAATTTATGAAAAGTATCGATACGGTGTTTTTGACGCATGGGCATTTCGATCATGCAAGCGGGCTTGAGAAATTGCTTGTACATAATCCGGAATGTACTGTTGTCGCGCAGTATGAACTAGCGATGATTTTGATGCAAGACGGTGTTCAGAATGCCTACCCACTCAATTTCGGTGGAACGCTTCAGCTAGATGATGTGGCAGCAACGATGGTACAGGCGAAGCATACTTCGAGCTACAAGGAAACAGAAGGGACGCCGATCTATGCGGGGGAGTCGGCAGGTTATGTGTTTACTTTTACAGATGACCATACCGTCTATCATTCAGGAGATACCGCGCTCATGATGGATATGAAGCTAATCCAGGATGTGTATGAACCGAACATCGCAATTCTGTCATCTTCCGGTCAGTTTACCATGGGACCTAGGGAAGCGGCGTACGCGGTGAAAAACCTATTGAATGTGGAAACGGTTATTCCGAGTCATACCTTTCCTACGAAAGAAACAGCTGCTCAACCTGAAACACTAGATAAATTGCTAGATGCATTTCCTGTTGTTCAAAGCATGATGGGGAGAGATGATGAGCTTGCGCATGAGTTGGCGGGAACGAATACGAAGGTTCTTGTTATGGGGTATGGGGAAGAAGTAGAGCTGTGATTGAAATAAGCTCTGATGTAAACTAGTGGATATTTCTTATTCTATAGAGATTGAAAAGGTACTACTACCTAATGACCAGGCTGGTCAACTTTCAGCCTGGTCACTTTATTTTTCTTTTATAAATGATAATTAATGGATAGATGTTCTTTATAACCATTCTCATAGACAAATAATTGTCGATCCCGATCAAATTTGGCGTTGGCTTGATGCATTAATCTATGATGGTTAGGGCAAAGAATGACGATGTTAGAAGGGTGATGATTAAGAGAAGTTGAGAACGGCTCTATGTGATGGGCTTCTGAGAGGTTAACTCCATAAGGGTTGTTATAATTGCTTTTGCAGATTTGGCATGTATGAGTGTACATGTTCTTGAGTGTCTTAATCGTTTTTTGGCTAGCTTTTCTAACCTTAATGAAGGCGTTTTTAGTTTCAATCGTTGCTTCCGGATTGAGTTGATCTAATTCATGTGAATCTGTTTTTTGGAGCACATCTTCTAAAATCATTTCATCTAGCTGATTGCATATCTCTTTAGCATTCATTTTTGTTTCAGATTCTAAAGGGGTGTATTTACCGGAAAGAAGAAGGTAATCGTTTTGCGAAATCCTTTTTGTCCCTAAGGCCACAATCCACGACCACTTATCTTTATTTTTACCCTTCAACTCTTCAAGCTCATTTCGAACAGCAGGATCTCCAAGATTCATAGGGTTCTCAAAAATTTCTCCATCACTTATTTCTGAAAACCATGCGAATTCCTGATGATCCGGGGATGTTTGTAACTCTGGACGGTAGGTAGGAGTATTTGCAATTACAATTTCTCCTGCAATTTCTTTAGACCCAGTAATATAGATTAATATTCTATCACCCGCTTTTAAGTTTTTCTTTGGCTTAGAAAAATCTATACGCTTTCTCTCGAATAAGTGACTAATTTTCTTTTGTGGATTTAAATAGTAGTTTGTCATGATTCCACCTCCTTTTAGTGTGTTGTTTATGGTTTTACCCATAAATACTAATAATAAGTAAGTAATGATGAGAAAAGAGGTACATGAAGCGAAATTAAGTATTAGGTATTGAAGCAAAAGTCACAAAGCTTATAAAACCTCACTTTCATCTAAAAAGAAATCGTTTTAAATAATTTTTTATGATTTTGTGCAAACGGTTGCTTAACTGCACTACTTTGGTATATACTGTGAAAGTATAATTTTCCAGTGACGTAAAAGGATAGATTCATTGCACGCAGTCAGTCGATCAATGTGGAATCAGCCTACTTTTTTAATCTTTAATGCAAGCGATTGCACAAATCTATAATAAACACATTTCGTTTCGCAGCTGTTCGTGCACGTATAGGAGGAAATCATGCTACAAGAGACAGTAGAACAAACAAATGACCAAAGGTATCAAAAAGAACTGCCGTTTCTCCCGATCACGACGATCTGGTTGATCAGCTTCGGGTTTCTAGGCGTACAGATGGCATTCTCACTGCAAAGTGCCAACATGGGGCGTATCTTCCAAACGATTGGTGCGGACCCGCATAATTTAGGAATCTTCTTTATCCTGCCACCGCTGGCTGGATTAATCGTTCAACCGCTAGTCGGGTACTTTTCGGATCGTACATGGATGCCGAGGCTCGGTCGACGGATTCCGTATCTTTTAGTTGGAGCGGTAGTTGCGGTCATCGTAATGTGTTTATTGCCGAACTCCGGTAGTTTTGGATTTAGTGCTGTTACGGCGATGACGTTCGGTGCGATTGCAATCCTGTTTATGGACCTCTCGTCAAACATGGCGATGCAGCCGTTTAAGATGATGGTTGGAGACATGGTCAACAAGGAACAAAAAGGATTTGCGTATTCGATTCAAAGTTTTCTATCGAACAGTGGTGCCGTACTTGCGAGTATTTTCCCGTTCGGATTAACGCTCCTTGGTGTATCGAATAGTGCACCAAAAGGAGTCGTGCCTCAATCCGTTGTCATTTCATTTTACGCTGGTGCGGTAATTCTCATCGTATGTAGTTTGATTACGGTTATCAAAGTGCGTGAGTATGATCCAGACGAATATGCGATGTATCATGGCATTACGAAGGAATCGACGAAGGAAAAAGTAAGCTTTTTCAAATTACTTGGAAGCGCTCCAAAAGTATTCTGGACCGTTACACTCGTTCAATTGTTCTGCTGGATGGGATTCCAGTATTTATGGACGTATGGAACAGGCGCTATTGCGCTTAACGTGTGGAATACAAGTGATCCGTCAAGCCCTGCTTACCAGGATGCAGGGAACTGGTTCGGTATTATGACAGCGGTTCAATCGATCGGCGCAGTTGTTTGGTCACTCGTGTTGTCTCGCATTCCGAACAATCAGAGAAAGCCGTATTACTCGATCAGCTTGTTGTTAGGTGGAATCGGATTCGGCTCGGTCTTCTTCATTCAAGATCAATGGGCATTGGTTATTTCGTTCACACTGATTGGGATCGCTTGGGCAGCGATGATGACGTTCCCGTTCACGATCTTAACGAACGCCTTGAAGGGAAGCAACATGGGTACATACCTTGGCCTGTTTAACGGAAGCATTTGCTTGCCGCAAATTATCGCTTCACTATTAAGCTTCGTTTTATTCCCACTAATCGGTTCTTCCATGCCGTTCATGATTTTGATCTCAGGAATCTTGCTTGTTCTTGGGGCGTTGTCAGTACCGGTGATTAAGGAGACGTACGCGAAGTAGGATATAGATAGAATCAATGTGAAAGGGGGTGCAGATTGCATCCTCTTTTTGTGTGTAGGGACGGAGGGACAGGTTCCATGTCCCAGTTGATGTAACAGGTGAGAGGGACAAGGAACCTGTCCCCATGTCCCTCCAGAAAAGATGAACGTTACAGCTAATCATTCATACGATAGGGTAGGTGAATACATGAGATGTTGAGGTGATGAGAGTGGATGCGAAAGAGTTAGAGGTGGAGTTTGCAAGGTTGAGAGAAGAGTTGCTTTCCCAATTTGAAGAAGAGCTGAATGAATTGAAAGCATCTTTCAAAAAAGAGCTTGATAACCTACTAACCGTAAACAAAGAAAATATGACAAATGGTACGTTTAACCAAACGACGAATAAGACCATTACGACGTCACACCATTACAAAGTTGTTGATGGAGAGGTTGTCACAGACCGGACTGAATCAAACAATTCTGATATCGATGGAAAAAAGCTGAGTGAGCAGATTCAGAAAAGTGTATGGGAACAAATTGCGAAGGCACAGAAGAAACACGACAAAAAATAATAGAGCACTCAAACGAGTACCCTAAGCTGATTAGTCAAAAAGTGAATTGCAAATGTTGGTTGTTCGCTGTGTGAAATTCGTTGATGGAGGAGCTGCTGGTGGAGTTGCACTCTCAACAGGAGTGAACTGGGTGATTGCACATAGAGAGAAGACATAAATCGTATTGGTTGTTTCACTGGTGAAGAAACCAAGGCAATCGCATATATTTAATACAGTCACGTCTGTTATTTCATCTGGTGCGCCGTCGATGGTTAAGTTTACATTTGTACCAATTCGTGGTCTAAGCTGGTCGCCTATCCCATTTGCACAAGCGTTGCATTTACATGATGAGCGGCTGCAGCTATAGCAGTCTTTTTCGTAACATCCACAGTCTGAGCTCGAAGTATTGGTTGTACAAGTCGCAGCGTAATTCGTTAAGAATTGATACAAGTTCGGACTTGCGCCGTTGTCGATTGCAGAAAAACCTGCGACCTTGCAAAGTTGTGCTGTTGAAGAAGGTGTTGTCACGACTGGGCCTGTAGCATATGAAACAGTTGCACAATCATCCACATTCGTAATGGTTTGATTCGGAATTGGATTTTCTTCTAGTGAAGGTGAGTCGGTTAAATAAATGTCGATTGTTTCAAGAAATGTTGGTTGTAAGATTCGGACTTGGTTCAGGATATCTCCCATCGATTTGGCGCAACAGTCGACATCCTTGCCGCACCCTTTATGACCGTGTTTCTTCTTGTCACATCCACAGCTAACTTCTAACGTGACTGGAACATTGACAGTTACACCACTAACTGTTTGCGTCACGTCGGCGGAACTGTTGTTTGTTGGATTCGCTTGAAGCGTTTGAGCACCTGTCGTCTGAGACCCATTTGTATGTGTTTGAGTAGGGCCAGTCAAGGTTTGTCCTTCCATCGTTAAACTCTGCGTTTCAGTAGGGTTTTGCGTCTGTTCAGCCATGTTTTGCGTTTGAGATTCAGTAGGGTTTTGGGTAAGATCTCCTAGCGTGGATCCACTTTGACCTTGTGAATTAGTTTGGGTTTGTGGCCCAAGGTTCGATCCAGATTGCCCTTGTGAGTTGTTTTGGGACACGTCCCCCTGTTCGATTCCTAGCTCTAAATCTCCTTGTGTTACCGTAACATCCTTCGATGCATCTAAGTTTAATAACTCAAACTCGCATTTCTCTTTGCACTTTGGTTTACACCTGCACCTTTTACATCCGCAGAATTTGCAAAGACCAAGCAAGGAATCTTTGCAACAGCAGTTCTTCGGTGCACAGCGACTACAGTGTTTATGTGTAGAAGCCTCTTTATAATGCTTTTTCCGAGAAGCCATCCTTTTCTCCCCTTCATATATTTTCAAATACTGCTTGTATATACTATTCATTGTGCTGAAAAAGGTGAAAGGCTTGCCATCGATATTGCTCTATCGTGAAGGTCTAATCTATTAGTTATCCTAGGATAAGGACAAATTGTAAATTGTAAGTGTGATAGAATTACTAGAGATGTATTAAAGACGTGAGGTGTCACATGAATTCAACAGTAAAAATCGTGATGATTGTTATCTCAAGTGTTCTTACACTCACGCTGCTACTCGTAGGAGCTGCCGTTTTCTTCATTCATAGTTTCATTGAAGAGAGTGCCGGTGAGACTGTGTCCTACTATCATGCCGTTGAAGCGATCGTTACGTTAAACTTCGATGGGGAGTTGGAGAAGGAAGCAAAGCAGTCGAGGGACGAAATGGTGGATCGGGACGTCACGATTTATGTAGAAGGTGAAGATACAGATCTCTTTCCACTCGTAAAAGATACACTCAAGCAAGCAAGAACGACAACAAAATCGTTAATCGGTGAAGTGGATGAGAGAAACGTCGACCTTATTCTGTTTACGAATGAAGAAGAATTTAATGGATTGAGTGAATTGAGTCACGTGGAAGGTTTCTATGATCGCTTTTCGATGATGATTGGTGTGCTCGTTGATAATAAACAGGGCGTAGTAGAAGGTGATGAAAAAACGCTTTATCATTTTCAACGTAAGATTAAGCACGAATACACGCATTATGCGTTAGATCGTAAAGTCGAAGTGACGAACGCTGGGCTGCATTTCTATCCACTTTGGTTCCAAGAAGGCGTAGCGGATTATGTAGCGAACAAAGGAAGTAACGTGGAGACGTGGGACTATGAACTCGTCCCCTTCGATCAGCTCATCACGCACGAACAGTGGGAGGAAGCAGGGGCCAGAGAAATGACGGACGTGTACAGGCAGAGCTACTTCACCGTTACGTACGTGATTGAAGAAAATGGGGAAGAAGTGATAAAAGAGATCATCGACGCAACGAGTGAGTCGGGTGATTTTGAACAAAGCTTCGAAAACATAACTGGATTGTCTTATGGTGATTTATTTGAAAAGGTAAAAACGGATAGAAGCGTTCATGAATAAAGGCAGCTGCCAATGTTCACTACTTGTAGCTGCTTTTAAGACATGGCGTCTTTACCAAGGCTCAAAGCAAAAGGCTTTGAGCTTTTTTAATAAATGACGTTTATCCAGTACCTATACGGGTTATCGCATTATTGAAATCAGTGATGAATCACTTAAATAGTACTAGTATCTCTGTTTGACAATATACCCTATAGGGTATATAATGGCGCTGTAATCTTCCGCAGGGTTGGTTAAATTTTAGTTGAATGAATACCACTTAGGGTAGTAGTGAAATGGCAATAATACGAATTCAAGGAGGTACAAATGATGAAGGAAATTAAACCAGAAGAAGTAGCGAAGAAAGTGAAGAACAATGAGGACGTAAGCATCATCGATGTGCGTGAGGACGAAGAGGTTGCTCAAGGTAAGATAGCTGGTGCAACGCACATTCCATTAGGAGAACTAGAAGATCGCTTGGATGAAATCGATCAGTCTAGAGAGCACATCATGGTTTGCCGTTCTGGAGGACGAAGCGGAAAAGCATATCAGTTCCTTGAAGAGAAGGGCTACAATGTGCAGAACATGACGGGCGGTATGCTCGAGTGGAAAGAAGACGTAGAAAAATAAGGAGGATTTCAGCATGAATCTGGAAGCGACAAAAACGCTTGATGCAAAGGGCCTCGCATGCCCGATGCCAATCGTGAAGACAAAGAAAAGCATCCAGGAACTAAACTCTGGTGACGTACTTGAAGTCCATGCAACTGACAAAGGCGCAAAAAGTGATATCGCAGCATGGGTGAAATCCGGTGGTCATGAGCTTCTTCAAGATACCGAAGAAGACGGCGTACTGAAATTCTGGATTAAAAAAGGATAATGAAAATGAAAAAAGAAGGACCTTTCAAGGTCCTTCTTTCATTTTCTTGATTTGCTTTACCATCTCATCGTAATCTTCATCCGTCAGCACCGGATACTCCTCGATCTTGTTATGAACGTATTCGAGTTCAGGCGGTAGCGTCGTCTTCTTCTGTTTCGTGATTAAGGAAGCGACGGTACCCGTTACGATCCCTATCAATGAAATTCCGACAAGCATATAGAAGATCGCGATGATTCGACCGATGCCTGTTACAGGATAAAGGTCACCATACCCGACAGTCGTGGTCGTTACGATCACCCACCATAATGCATCCCCGTAATGTTCGAAGGCAGGTTCTAACCACACCATCGGGAGTGATGCGATGAACATCGATGCGATGAGAAGTATGATGTAGCGGTCGATGTTCAATCGACTGAACACTTCGTTCAAGGACGACTTCCGCTTCTTGATGATCGCAAGCAGTCTAATCACTCGGAAGAGGCGAATTAATCTTGCGGATTGGAAGATCTCGCCTAGAGGGATGATAGCGATCAACTCCAACACATTCGATTTCACGAATTCAACCTTGTTATCACTAATGATAAGACGCGTGAAGTAATCAATCACAAAGATTCCCCAGATAAACCAGTCTAAGCTGTAGTTCGTATCCACAATAATGGAATAGATCACGAGTGAAGCAAGCGTGACCTCATAGATAATATGTAATCTTCCGGCAGTATTTGAAGTGATGTACCGTTTAAAGAAGTCGATCAGAGAAATCACCTCACAGTTTGTTATGGTCGTTAGTAGAGCACTCTAGGTGAGGCATTACAAAGACTTAACCGCCGAAGAAAAAGTCTAACACATTTCCAGCTTTCGAGGCGTCCTTCGAGTAGAATTCAGAGTATCCACAGTTCTTGCAGTATACGACCTTGAATTTATTGTTTTGTACATCGAGAAACTTGGCAACGCCTGCTCCGGTCATCGCCACTTCTTTCTCCCCAGCATCGGTACTTCCGCATTTGATACAGCCTTTTTCGCTCATAGTCAACAGCTCCTTTTTACTAATCAAAACTAAGGTTCTCTCTCTAAAATGGAAGAAAACCTATGTTCTAGGTCTAGTTTAACATGAAGTGGAGAGCGTCTACTTGTCTATGAAAACATCGTAGGCGTCTAGAACATAAAAAGAACCTTCACAATGAAGGTCCTGTTAATCGGTTTTACTGTGGTTCAGGATCACTGACAGGGTGCGTCTCGATATACTCCTTGTAAGCTTCAAAGGTATGAACGTTAAACTGCTTGAAGCTATCATAGGTGTGAAAAACGCTGTACGCATTGTTCAGGTAATCGTTTAATTCAGCGCGCGTGAAGGAAGATAGAGAGATCCAGTCGAGCTCAGGCGTACCACTTAGAAACTCGGAACCTATTGAAACTTGCTTACCTGCAGCCTCAGCTGCCTTCAAAAATTCTACCCCAGCCTCGATATACACACTGTTAAACCTCGTGTAATTCATGACCGTAACTTCATCGACGATGCCAAAAAGCTTCGGAAGGAACTTGTGTCCGTCTGAAAACTTGTAGTCGTGAAGCCAGTATGGCACAACGACGACCAAGCGAAGCGAGTCTGAAGCAGCGATGTTGTGCTGATCGATCAGATTCCTTACCTTTCTCAAATTCGCCAAGTACTGTGTTAAGTACGATTCTTTGTTTTGCTCCCAGTCTGGAAACGTATGAGGCTCGATATCGAGATGGAGCGCATCGAACCGGTTGGAGTAGTCACGGTTGTAATCGAGCACGATTTGTACGTTCTTTCTTAAGTGCCAGTAGTAGGCATCTAGCGCCCAGTCGGAATTGCCGTAAAGCGCTTCGACTTCTCGCCCTTGTTCATGCAGCGTCTGGATAAAAGAATCATAGCTTTCAGGTTTTGACTGTAGCACGTGCGCCTTTAGGTTCGGGTCATACCCGACGTTCATGATTGCCGTATCGATCTCGAGCGCGTCTAACTCACTGAAAAATGTTTGGTCCTGGTTGTACACATAGTAGGCATCCCACATCCAGGATCCGTACCGAGCATCGGTATGGGTATTAGCCGTCGCAGTTGAATGAATAGGGAAACACATCAAGGCGATTGAAAAACCGAGCAGCCAACGTATCATGAAGAATTCTTCCTCTCATTTGAAGTTAAACTTTTTATCGGTTGAAATTCGCAAGTAGTATAGTCCTCTCTATTAAATTAGTAAAATTGCTCTTTGCATGTAGAGAAAGCCATCCTTTTACTTTCAAGAATGAGTGGTTTATAATGAAAGTGTTGCAAAATGCATAATAGTTAGAATTTTATATTTACATTGAAATCGAACCGACTTATTTTGCAACGTTTTTAAAAGGCTTGAATGGAAGCGATTACATTATAGGGTTTAAACAATACATAAGTCGGAGAGGTGATGAACGGGTGTTAGAAAATAAATATGTTCGTTTGAAGGAAATTTTACGAGAAATGAAAAGTGTGGTCGTAGCATTTTCTGGTGGCGTGGACAGTACGTTTCTTTTAAAAGTAGCCATCGACGAGCTTGGAAAAGAGAATGTCCTTGCAGTAACGGCGGATTCTGAAACGTATCCTACCAGTGAACTACAAGAAGCGAAGGAGCTTGCCGCTTTAATTGGGGCGCATCATCAGGTGATTGAGACGTCAGAGTTAGCGATTCCTGGATATACGCAAAACGATGAGAACCGGTGCTATTTCTGTAAGAATGGTCTGTTTGAAGAAGTGATGCCGATCATGAAAGAGAAAGGATTCCAGAATGTCGTATATGGCTTGATTTCAGACGACATGAGTGAATACCGACCAGGTGCACGAGCAGCTAAAGAACATAACGTGCGTGGGCCACTTCAGGAAGCTGAGTTTTACAAAGAGGATATTCGTACGCTTTCAAAAGAGCTAGGTCTTCCAACTTGGGAAAAGCCATCGTTCGCTTGTTTATCTTCTCGAATTGCGTACGGTGAAGAGATCACACAGGAGAAACTGACAAAGGTTGATAAGTCTGAGGCGTATGTGAAGAGTCTAGGTATTAAACAAGTTCGTGTTCGGACACATGGGGATATGGCGCGAATTGAAGTAGAACCTCAGGATATGCAGGTTGTGATGGACAACCATCGTAGCATCTCTAAAAAACTGCAGTCGTTCGGGTATAAATACGTCACGATCGATCTTGAAGGATACAAGAGCGGCAGCATGAACAAGGTGTTAGAAGTTGAACAATCTACTATATAAACAAAGAGGTGTTTCACGATGAGAGAGAGAAACGTAGATGACGTTTTACAGCGAGTGAAGGATGGGAGTCTAGGAGTTGAAGATGCGAAGAGCCTTCTCTCGAAGTTTGAAGATATCGGGTTTGCAAAAGTCGACCATCAGAGAGAAGAGCGGACGGGATTTCCTGAAGTCGTGTACGGAGAGGGAAAGACGCCTGAACATATGGTGGAGATCTTAAGTTCTCTGAAGCGCCATACAAACCGCGTTCTCGCAACGAGGATCTCAACTGACAAGGCGGCTTTTGTAATGGAACAAGTTGAAGATCTTACGTACAATGAAGCAGCTCGAACGCTGTACTGGAAGCATCCAGACGAACCAGAGGTGCTCTATGGCGGGTACATCGCCGTCGTGTGCGCAGGGACGTCCGATCTTCCTGTTGCAGAAGAAGCGGCTGTCACGGTTGAAGCGTTCGGTGCATCAGTCAAACGGATTTACGACGTTGGTGTAGCAGGCATCCATCGCCTTTTCCATCACCTTGACGAGATCGAGAACGCGACGGTCGCGATCACGGTCGCTGGGATGGAAGGTGCGTTAACGAGCGTTGTTGGCGGCTTGATCAGCAATCCGATCGTAGCCGTGCCAACAAGCATCGGGTACGGAGCAAACTTCCAGGGGCTCTCCTCTCTTCTTTCCATGCTAAACGCCTGCTCACCTGGTATCAGCGTGATGAACATCGACAACGGCTTTGGAGCAGGATACTATGCGACATTAATTCATAAAAATCATCGTGATACGATAATCGATTAACTGGGGGAAGAAGATGAAAACACTATACCTTGATTGTTTCTCAGGAATCAGCGGCGATATGACGATCGGAGCGCTCCTCGATCTAGGTGCGGACTACTCCGTACTTGAGCGCGACATCGCGAAGCTTAATATTGAATCAGAATACAAGTTGAAAACGTATAACGTGGTGAAGCAGGGTGTTTCTGCAACGAAGTTTGATGTGCTCCTTACAAATGAGGAAGACCATCATCATGATCACGGTCACGAACATAGTCATGACCACGACCACGGTTATCATCATGGCCACGATCACGATCATAGTCACGATCACCACCATCGCCACTACACGGACATCGTTGACATGATCAATCGTGCTGAACTGAATGAAAACGTGACGAAGATGGCGCTTTCTGTTTTTGAAAAAATCGGCCGAGCTGAAGCGAAAATTCACAACATGCCGTTTGAAAAAGTACATTTTCACGAAGTGGGAGCGGTTGATTCGATTGTGGATATTGTTGGTGCGTGTATCTTGATCGATTCTCTCAACGTGACGAGGATCGTTTCTTCTCCTGTTCCAGTAGGCAACGGGCGTATCCGCATTGCGCACGGGATTTATCCAGTACCGGCGCCTGCGACGTTAGAGTTACTGAAAGGAATTCCGATTCAAGAGACGGCGATCAAAGGGGAAGTGACAACGCCGACAGGAGGCGGCATTTTAGCAGCGCTTGCGAACGATTTTGGTCCGATGCCTTCGTTTGTTGTTGAATCAGTCGGATATGGAGCGGGTACGAAGGATTTCCCGGATCACCCGAACGTTCTCCGAGCGGTTCTAGGCAGTTAAGAAAGGAGGTCGGTTTTGATGTCTCAACCTTTTTCGCATAAGGAGGAACATATCGACGACGAGATGCTAAAGGTCGAAGTGAACCTCGATGACATGCCGGGCGAGTGGCTTGGGTATGTGATGGAAAAGTTGTTCGATCATGGTGCGAACGACGTATTTTATTCGTCGATCTATATGAAGAAAAACCGTCCTGCCATTTTGCTTCAATTACTATGTGACAGGGAGAAGTTAGATGACATTAAACGTGTTCTCTTCGAAGAAACGACGACGTTTGGGATTCGTTACTATCCGATCTCCGTTCATCGCCTTGAGCGATCGTTCGATAAAATCGAGACCGAGTGGGGAGCTGTGACGATTAAACGAGGCGTCCATTGTGGAGAAGCCGTCGAGAGCGCTCCTGAATACGAGGATTGCAAAGCGATCGCTGAGAAATTTGGCATTCCGATCAAAGAAGTATACCGCGTCGTATGGGAGGAACTTCGTCATCAGGAGTAGGAATTTTAATCAGAAGGTGAAACGATATGATTAAAGCATTAGTAATTGCTCCTTACGAGGGGCTTATTGAAATCATGCGTGACATAGACGTTGAGGATTTTGAAATCCATACCGCGCTCGGGAACATGGATGATGGGGTAGAGGTCGCAAAACAGTATGAGAAGAGTGGGTTCGACATCATCATTAGTCGTGGGGGGACCGCTTCACTCGTTCAAGATGTCGTGTCGATTCCGGTCATTGATATTCAGGTGACCGGCTATGACATCCTTCGTCTATTGACCCTCGTGAAGGGTTTTTCTGGAAAAGCTGCCATCGTAGGCTTTCCGAATATCTCTCAAGGAGCTTCGACGATTTGCAATCTTCTTGATCTTGATATCAAATCCCTGTCGATTGAAAATGAAAGTGAAGTTGAGGAGAAGCTGCAGGGTTTGAAAAGCGAAGGATTTGAGGTTGTCATCGGTGATGTGGTCACAGTCAGAACCGCGAAGCGGCTTGAGATGAACGGCGTACTGATTACGTCTGGGAAGGAAGCCGTGATGGAAGCATTAGAGGAGGCGCGACGAGTGTTCGGTCTCTTTTCAAAATTACATAAAGAAGTATCCCTCTATCAGTCGATCATCGACGCTGATGAGAGATTGATCGGTGTGATGGACAGGGAAGGGAAACTAATATGTTCCAATGAACGTTTTGATCGCACATTCTCTATAGATGAAGTAGAGGGGTCAGCTGTCGTTATGAATCTAGTAAAACAGACAGAACTAGGAGAGGGTCAGAAAAAGGTAGTGACCCTAGATAAGAAGCTCTGGCATGTAACGTCAAACGTTGCGAAGGACCGGATAATCCTGCATTTAGAGGAAGCTTTTCAAGGTCGATCAGTAGGTGGGCATGAAAAAGAGAAGGAATATGCGATCGATGTGGTGACAGCTGTTCCGCACTTCCTACTGACTGGGAAGAGCAAACAGATGCAGGAAGTAATCAAGCAGGTCGATACGTATAGTCGAATGGAACAGCCGCTCTGGGTAATCGGGGAAACGGGTACTGGAAAAGATTCTGTTGCGCAGTCTATCTATTTAAAAAGTAAGCGAAACAACGAACCGTTCATCACGATCCGCTGCGATTTGCTAGAGGACGGGGATCTTACAAGATTGATTGATGAACAAATCTTCGCAAACCATCCAGAAGGAATCATTTACTTAAAGAGGATCGACCGATTAGATCTTCCATCACAAAAGAAGCTTTATCACTATCTCCAAAAAGAAAGTCGCCATCTGCCGAGGTTGATTCTTTCATCAAAGGATGAGCTTTGGATCGATGATGACGGTGCAACGATCGACCATGATTTATTCACGCACCTTGCGCGATTGATCATCTACTTACCGCCACTTAGAGAACGGAAACAGGATATTGAGAATTTAATCCCCGTCTTCATTTCCGAATTTCATTCAATGTATGGCAAGCAGATTGTTGGAGTCAGACAGGACGCGATGGATGAACTGATGAAATATGACTGGCCAAGAAATGTTGATCAATTGAAGCAAGTGGTCGAACAGCTCGTTCTCCATTCAAACTCCTTCTATGTCGAGATAGAAGAGGTCCAGTCGTTGATCGGACGACTAAACCATCCTCCGAAGGTAAGAAAAGGTGATCGAACCATTGAGGTCAGAGGTTCTTTAAAAGAGATGGAGAGAAGGATCATTGAGAAAATACTAGAAGAAGAGGAAATGAATCAATCAAAGGCTGCAAATCGTCTTGGTATTAATCGATCTACACTATGGCGCAAGCTTAAATAAATGCTAGCGTCTTTTTTTATCGCAAGAAAATGTTGCGAAATGCAACTGAAAACAGCTTGATAGATTGTGATAATCGAATATTTTTTTAATATATCTGATTTATTCGAAAAGTGTATTGTTAAATGCAACAGCTTGTTTTACTATCGAACTTGTAAACGTTTTATTTGTTTGATAATAAAACATGCTTTGGTTAGAAGCTTTTAGAGAGAAACACGATGATTGAGGGAAGGGGGAAATTGGGTTTGAGATTAGCGGTGATCGCAGATGATTTAACGGGTGCGAACGATACAGGCGTTCAATTTGCGAAGCAGGGCTTGGACACGACCGTGTTGTTTCCTGATACAGAGTTGCAGCCGAGGTATCTTGATGGTGATGTTACCTTATTGAATTCAAACAGTCGAGCACTGGCAGCTGAGGAGGCGTACAAGATCGTAACGAACCTCTCGAAGCAACTGAATGAGTTAGGCGTCGGCTCTGTATTCAAGAAGATTGATTCTACGATGAGAGGAAACATTGGCGTAGAAATTGATGCAGTGATGGATGTGTATGGATTTTCTATCGCTTTCGTCGTCCCGGCTTTTCCGAAAAGCAAGCGAACCACAATCGATGGTGTCCATTATGTAGACGGTGTTCCGCTCGCAGAAACAGAAACAGCGAACGATCCAACGTGTCCAGTGAAGAAGAGTTACTTACCAGACCTGTTGCAAGAGCAGAGTCGTAGGAAGATCGAACTCATCCGGAAAGAGGATGTTCGAAAAGGGCAACATTCACTTTTTGAAACGATGAGAGAAGTGGCTTCTGATGGGAAATCGAAGATCGTGGTCGTTGATGCTGAGACAGATGGAGAAATGCGAACGATCGTTGAAGCGATGAATCGTCTTAGTGAAGATGTCCTTTGTGTTGGGTCGGCTGGAATAGCTTATCACCTTTGTCAGTCGATTCAAAAGCATAAAAGTATGGAGGGAATTCACGGTTCTAATCGTCCTGTTTTAGTCATTGCAGGAAGTATTAGTGCGACGACACATCGACAAGTGGAGGAACTGAAGGAGAAAACAGCGATTCAAGAAATCATTATTTCTCCAGAGAAGTTTCTAAGTGAACTCACACGACATGAAGAAATCGATCGAGCGGTAGCGCTTGGAACCAACTATCTGGAGCAGGGTGACGTGATCGTCTCCACGAAACGAGACAAGGAAGCAGTCAGTAAGGTAAGAGAGGTGCAGCAGTCTCTCGCCATCACAAATCGAGACGTTGGAAGTTGGATCGCAGGTGCGCTTGGAGAAATTGCTGGTCAGTTAATCGATCAAAAATCCCTTCAAGGTGCCATTTTAACTGGAGGAGATATCGCGGGTGCTGCGTGTCATGTACTCAATGGTAAAGGCATCCGGATTATAGGGGAAGTTGAAGATGGCCTCCCTTACGGAGAATTACTTGGCGGAAGATACGAGGGGTTGCCCCTTGTGACCAAAGCAGGCTCGTTCGGAAGTGAACATGCACTCGTGAAGGCAATCGAACTTTTAAAACATGATTCGGTGACAGCCACTTCATTTATTGAATGAAAGAGTAGGAAAAGGGAGGACATGATGATGACGAAACCACTGATCGCGGTTACGATGGGCGACCCGTCCGGTGTAGGACCTGAGATTATCGTGAAATCATTTGACGATAAAACGATCCATAAGAACTGCGAGCTTTTCGTAATAGGAGATAAGAAGATGCTCACGAGGGCAATCGACGTAACGGGGGTCGATCTTCAAGTGAGAAGCATTTCAACCCCTGATGAAGCATCTTTCACATATGGAACAATCGATGTTATCGACCTTGATCTTGTACAACAAGACTTGCCATGGGGTGAAGTATCAGCGGATGCAGGGAATGCTGCCTTTCGCTATTTAGAAAAAGCGATCTCACTTGCGAACAATAACGTCATTCAAGGGATCTGTACGGCACCGCTCAATAAAGAAGCGCTTCATAAGGCGGGTCACATCTATCCTGGACATACGGAAATTCTAGCAGAGCTCACGAATACGAAAGACTTTGCGATGATGCTTTCAGCTCCTGGGTTACGTGTCATTCACGTAACGACGCACATCGGTCTCATCGATGCAGTTAACAAAATCGACGTAGAGCGTCAATACACGGTGATCAAACTCGCTCACGAAACCTTACAAAAAGCAGGGATCAAAAACCCAAAGATCGCCGTTTGCGGCATTAACCCTCATGCTGGTGAGAACGGACTTTTTGGAAACGGTGAAGAAGAAGAGAAGATTATCCCTGCTGCTGAAAAAGCGCAAATGGAAGGAATCGATGTAGTGGGACCGCTCCCAGCAGATACACTATTCTTCAGGGCAAGACGAGGAGATTTTGATATCATTGTTGCGCAATATCATGATCAGGGTCATGGACCTATCAAGGTGTTGGGACTTGAGTCTGGGGTTAACATCACGGTCGGACTTCCAACGATTCGAACAAGCGTAGACCACGGGACTGCGTTCGATATCGCTGGGAAGAATATCGCCGATGAAAAATCGTTAAAAGAAGCGATTAGGATTGCGTCTGAATTAGCTCCTACGAAAGTGGAGAGTTGATAGTAGTCGGTACGCTAGACTTGAAGAAAAGAGGGAAGATATGGTCAGCAGCTTAATGTCGGTCTTATTCGTTGGACTTATCCTTGGTATCAAACATGCGATCGAACCAGATCACGTGATTGCGGTTTCGACCGTTGCGAGCAATACGAAGAAATGGTGGCGTTCCTCATTGGCGGGAATTTTCTGGGGGATGGGTCACACAGCGACGCTTTTTATCGTCGGCATCATGGTCATCGCGCTGAAAGGCACGATACCTGAGGGATGGTCACTTTGGATGGAAGTGATCGTCGGTGTGATGCTCGTTTATCTTGGATTTAAGAGTATCGTACTTGCTAGGAAGCAGAAAGCAGGTCACGAACACGATCAGAAATCTCCGTATTTGAAGTCAGTCGTAATCGGGAGTATTCATGGGTTAGCGGGAAGCGGTGCGCTCGTTCTTCTCACGATGTCATCCGTCGATCACATCTGGGAAGGCGCGTTGTACATTCTTATGTTCGGACTTGGGACCGTTGTTGGAATGCTCTTTTTCACGACAGTTCTCGCGGTACCATTTCTGCTGAGTAAATCAAAGAGCATTCACTACAACCTGACGCGATTCGCAGGACTTGTCAGCGTAGTGTTTGGGGTTTATTACATGTATAGCGTGTGGTAGGAAACCATTTTAAGCACAAAAAAAGCATCTGTTCAACAGGTGCTTTTTCTATAGCGTATCATTTGTTAATCACTGCTCTCCGGCATCCACAGCGCCATCTGAAGGGTCAGCGCATCTCGAAATTCTCTCGGGTCGTAGCCCGTGTCTTTTGTGATTTTATTTAAGCGGTATACGAGCGTATTTCGGTGGATGAACATCGCTTCAGACGTTTGTTGGATGTTGAGGTTGTTTTCAAAAAAGGCTGTTAAGGTACTTGCATACTTCTCGACGGTGTTCGTGACGATTCTTTTTCGAAACCGAACGGCTTCTGCGGAATTCGTTTGATGAAGAAGGGCCTGTGGTTCAATGTCTGCATAAAAAATAAGCTGTTGATCAGTGACGATCTCGAGTGCGAGCTTACAGTCCTGGTAGGCCTGGCTGAAGTCATCGAACGTGTTAATCACATTACTAACGGCAAGTCGATAATCGAGAGACAGCCGGTTCAGTTCTAAAGAAATTTGGTCAAGAGGCTTTTTCTCATCCCCTACGCCACAGAGGCTAATAAACAACGTGTTCACATTGATAAAGCCAACGAGCGCATCGTGTTGCGGGATACCACGTTCGATCCGTTGAATCAACTCATGATTCGGCATGGAGCGGTTGCCAATCTGAACGACTAAAATCGTATAGGGAGAAGGGAGGTTGAGTTCGATCAATTTCATCCCACGTTCAATTTGTTCGTAGGAAGGGGTGGACCTCAACAGTTCCTCGATGATCATCTCTTTCGTTCGCTGCTTCCATTCTAGCTGCCGTGCGATAAATTCCTGTTTGATCATGAGTTCCGTCGTCATTTTTACGAGGCCGCCAACATCGTTCATTTCATCAGGATTTCCGGTGATTCCGATGACACCGACCACTTGGTTTTGGAATGAGATGGGAAGGTTGAGACCAGGTTGGGTGCCACGCCATTTTCCATCATCATTTTTGTAGATCGCTAAAGGCTCTTTTGAATTCAGTACTTCGAGGGCACCTTCATGGATCTGGTCGATTCTCTCAGCATCCCCAGAACCGATGATGACGCCTTTTTCGTTCATGATGTTCACGTTTCGGTTCAGGCGGAGTGAGGTCTCAATGACAATCGTTTTGGCGATTTCTCTCGTTAACATAGGTGACGAACCTCCTTTTAGTTACTATTGACAAAATATTTAGATGAATCTGTATCTTTTTTATACATTATAGACAACGCATTCATTCGTCAAGGGACGTATAATTGGTTGTAAGATGAAAGCGTTTTCTAGGAGGTGCAGACATGAAGATTGTTATTGCTCCAGACTCATTTAAAGGGAGTTTATCGGCCGTTGAAGCTGCTGAAGCAATCGAGCGGGGAGTGAAGAAGGCTCTCCCTGAAAGCGACGCGACGATGGTTCCGATCGCAGATGGCGGCGAAGGAACGTTAGAGACGCTTGTCGTCGCAACAGGCGGTTTTACGAGAAGCGTTACCGTGATGGGACCGCTTGGTGATGACGTGGAAGCGATGTACGGCATTCTTGGTGATGGTGAAACGTGTGTGATCGAGATGGCGAGTGCTTCAGGAATCGGCCTCGTGCCGAAGGGGGAGTTAAACCCATTTCTCGCGACGACATACGGTACAGGTGAACTGATCGCTGAGGCGCTTGATGACGGATACCGGAAATTCATTCTTGCGATCGGAGGATCTGCGACGAACGATGGCGGTGCCGGTATGCTGCAGGCATTGGGTGCTCGTCTTCTAAATGAATTAGGTGGCTCAGTAGGCTTTGGAGGCGGTAATCTAAAACACGTTCGTAAAATCGACCTGGAGGGATTTGACGAGAGAGTTGCAGACAGCACGTTTCTCATCGCTTCGGATGTTGAAAATCCCCTGATCGGACCATCTGGTGCTTCTTACGTATTTGGTCCTCAAAAAGGTGCGAGTGCTGAAGGTGTAGAGGTATTAGATCAACACCTCGAGCACTGGGCAGACGAAGTTGAGCGCACAACAGGCGTTAGACTTCATGACAAGCCTGGCGCAGGTGCAGCAGGAGGAATAGGCGGTGCGTTTCAAGCGTTCTTCCCTTCTAGGATGGAACGAGGGATCGACGTTGTGATCGCCTATACGGATCTTGAGGAAAAGCTCGTCGGCGCGGAACTCGCCATAACCGGTGAAGGACAGGTCGATTCACAGACCGCATCCGGTAAAACGCCGATGGGTGTTGCGCAAGCAGCGAATGACCTTGGTATTCCGACGGTCGTTATCGCTGGTTCTGTTGGGGACGGAATCGAAGCTCTTTACCCTTATGGCGTCATAGGCGTACATAGTATGGTGAACCGGCCGATGACGTTAGATGCCGCGATGAAGGAAGCGTCACGTTTATTAGAAAGCAGTACAGAACAAGTCGTTCGATCGTTTTTCCATAGTCATGTTCAAAACAAACAAGGGGGTCTTGTTTTATGAGAATTAAGCAGACGATTGAAAAAGTTCCTGGTGGTTTGATGGTTGTCCCATTGATGTTTGGTGCCTTGATCAACACGATCGACCAGATGCACCTTCCTTTTATCATGAATGCGTTAGAAGCGCTCGGCGTTTCTCCAACTGAAGAAGGGTATTACGAAATGCTTCGTATCGGTGGCTTTTCTGAAGCACTCTTCAAAAACGGTGCACTCGTGTTGATCGCACTTTTCCTTTTCTCGGCTGGTAGTCAGATGAACTTACGTATTGGCGGATCCGCACTGAAAAAAGGTGTGCTGCTCACGACGACGAAGTATCTTACAGGGCTATCTGTTGGTCTATTGTTCGGATATTTCTTCGATCCGATGTCAGGCTTATTCGGACTATCCACGCTTGCGATCATCGCAGGGATGACGAATGGAAACGGTGGAATGTACGCCGCATTGACGAGTCAATATGGAAACCGTTCAGATGTTGGTGCTGTCGCGATTCTATCGTTAAACGATGGTCCATTTTTAACGCTTCTTGCGCTAGGATTATTAGGTTCAAGCTTTCCAATCATCGCCTTTATTGCTGTGCTTCTACCGATTGCGATCGGAATGCTGCTTGGTAACCTAGACAGTGAGATCAGAGAGTTTTTAAAGCCTGGAGAAATTCTTCCCGTTCCATTCTTCGCATTCGCATTAGGGGCTGGAATGAACCTTGCAAACTTCTTTAACCCAGAAGTTGTAGCAGCAGGTCTAACGATCGGTATCCTAACGACCGTTCTGACAGGTGGTACAGGAATTCTTGTCTTTAAACTATTCAAAGAAAAAAGTTACATTGCACCGGTTTCAGAAGCGTCAACGGCAGGTAACGCAGCGGCAACTCCAGCCGCGATCGCAGCAGCCGCGTCCGTTTCTGCAGGTTCAGGCATGATGTCCGCTGGGGAAGCGGCGTCGTTTCAAAGTATCGCTGCGATTGCGACAGCACAAATATCCATCGCGACACTTACAACAGCGATCCTATGTCCGATCGCCGTCATCCTCGTCGATCGTTATCAGCGAAATAAAGGCATCGACGGAACGGCTGAACAGACTGAACAAAAGAAAACAGCTGAACGTAAGGCGGTTGAATCTGCGTAGTAAGCGCCTTTTAGGGTATACAACGAGTAATCTTTGTTAGAGAAAGAGAGGGAGCGAACTTGGAAACGACATTACTTTATGGAAAAGAGAACTTGACCATCGATTTGCCTGAAAACGCATTCATGGTCGAACCAAAGAATTTGAAGCCACTTGATGACGAAAAGGAAAGCATTAAAGAAGCGTTTAAGAATCCGATCGGCACACCGCCTCTAAAAGAGATGGTGAAGGAGTCCGATACGGTCGCGATCGTCATCAGCGACATCACGCGACCAACGCCGAACCACATATTAGTTCCACTTTTGATTGAAGAACTAAGTCACGTTCCGCTTGAAAACTTCGTGATCATCAACGGAACTGGTACTCACCGTGATCAGACGCGTGAAGAGTTCGTCGGGATGCTAGGGGAATGGGTTGTCGATAACATCCGCATCATAAACAACCAGTGTCACGACAAGGAGACGCTCGTGAACCTCGGTGAAAGTAAGTTTGGCTGCGATGTGTATTTGAACAAAGAATATGTGAACTCAGATTTCAAAATTGTGACGGGATTCATCGAACCGCATTTCTTCGCAGGGTTTTCAGGAGGTCCAAAGGGCATCATGCCTGGTATCGCCGGAATCGAAACGATCATGACGTTTCATAACGCGCGTATGATCGGTGACCCGCTCGCGACCTGGGGAAACATGGTCGATAATCCTGTTCAAGATATGACGAGAGAGATCAATGCGATGTGTAAAGCAGATTTCATGCTGAACGTGACGTTAAATAAAGAAAAAGAAATTACAGAAGTGTTCGCAGGAGAACTTTATGAAGCGCATGACAGAGGCTGTGAGTATGCGAAGGAGCATGCGATGGTCAAGTGCGATGAACGGTTCGATGTTGTTATCACGTCGAACTCCGGTTATCCGCTCGACCAAAACTTATACCAAGCTGTAAAAGGTATGAGTGCCGCGCATAAGATCGTAAAAGAAGGCGGCTCGATTCTCGTCGCGTCTGAGTGTTCGGATGGCTTACCGAGTCACGGAAACTATTCGAAGATCTTCGAAATGGCAGACAGTCCACAAGAGCTGCTCGACATGATCAACAACCCGGAATTCAAGATGTTCGATCAGTGGCAGGTACAGAAGCAAGCGGTGATTCAAGTGTGGGCAGATGTACACGTGTACTCGAAGCTTACAGAAGAACAGGTGAAGGGTGCTATGTTGAAGCCGATCCACAACATGGAAGAGACGTTAGAAGAATTAAAGAATACGTATGGGGAAGACATGTCGGTCGCGGTGCTGCCGCTCGGACCGCTCACGATTCCTTATGTTGAAGAATGACTCCTGAATAGGGGGTCATTTTTTTTGTTTCTCGAAAAAATAACAAATAGTGGTAAACGTTGTGAGGTCAGGGTTCATCGGGCTTTTATCTTCCAAATATTATCAACATCTGACAGAGTTCTGGAATAAGTTGTTATTATATTTTAAAAAATCAGATAAATTTGAAACTTCGTGTTGTAATCGTTAGAAAATTGTGATTATAATACTTGTAGGACGACCGACGTTGGAGGTTGTTCCAATTTACAAAAAGTGGTGATTTTGATGAAATTGGCAACCAGATCATTATATTTACAAGCCAGAGACATGATTTATGACTTGATCAATGACAGTTTAGAACCGATGGACAAGATCCCTTCCGAGCAAAAGCTATCGAAAGAGTTGGGAGTTAGTCGAAATACAATCCGTGAAGCGATCCGTACGTTAGAGCAAGAAGGCTTCTTGTTCAGTCGACAAGGTGTTGGAACGTTCGTGATCGGATCGAAGAACAGCTTGAAAACAAACATCTCTACATTAGAAAGTTCGACGAACATCATCAAAGCACACGGGTACAATCCTGGAACAGTGAACGTCGAGTCTTCTGTTCAGCCTGTTTCACAAGAAATAAAGAAAATTCTTTCCTTAAAAGAAGATGAAGAAAACATCTTCTACATCGAACGAGTACGTACGGCGAACGATGATCCTGTCGTCTACGTAGAAGATTACGTCCCATACCGATTAGGGATGGAGAATGAATACCAGGAGATTTATTATGAATCTCTCCTCGACTTCCTAGAGAACTTTGACCTCACCGTATCCTTTTCAGTCTGTTCCATCAAAGCCGTCATCAGCGACGACAAAATTGCATCCAAATTAGATCTTAAAGAACAATGTGCACTTCTTTTACTGAAGCAGACGCACTATTCCAATACTGGACAACCTGTCTTATATTCGGACAGTTACTATTTAAGCGACAACTTTGAATTCAATGCCATTCGAAAAAGAGGATAAAGGGGGGTACATACTCAGTCGTCACGTTCGTACGTACATTTACAAAAAAAGGGAGGAAGATTGAATGAGTAAAGTAGTACAAGCTGTTTCCACTAGCCGAAAAATGAAAGGGCTTACAACGGTCGATATCGTATTGATGGCGATCCTCGCAATCGTAAACGGAGTCGCAATGACGTACCTCGCTATGTTAAATCAGCTTCTAACTGCACTAGGTGGTCCAGTTTTAACGTCGATCACATTAGGACTTTATAGTATCTCGGGAGTTCTTGCAGCGTATATCATTCGAAAGCCCGGAGCAGCGTTCTTCACGTTAACACTCGCTGGTGTGGTTCAGATCATCTCTGGAAATCCGAACGGCCTGATTTCCATGACGGCAGCGATGACAGACGGCCTGGGTGTCGAGTTAGGATTCATGATGTTCCGCTACAAGCGTTGGGATTGGCTCAGTACTGGAGTTGCAGGACTTCTCGCTGTACCGCTTTGGTTCATCATCGCAGCCTTCTGGTTCGGTTATTACAAGTGGGGCATGGCGATCTTGCTCATCGCATTTGCGGTTCGCTGCCTAAGCGGTGTGATCTTGTCAGGCTGGTTGAGTAAAATGATCGGTGATTTGCTCGTACGTACAGATATTTTGAAAGGATTCAACATTCATAAACAGCAGAAGAAGAAGGGAGTGGATGTGAATGAAACCCATCATTCAGCTTAAGGACGTCACTTACATTTATGAAGATGAGACGGAGCCGGTCTTAAAAGACTGCTCCCTTGAAATCAATGAAGGTGAGTTCGTCTTGATCGTAGGGCCGAGCGGTTGCGGAAAGAGTACCCTTTGCCAGACGTTCAACGGCATCATCCCGAACGTGATGGAGGGAAGGATCGGTGGAGAAATTAACGTCGATCAGAAAAACGTCCTAGAGCTCGATCTTAAAGACTTATCCACGAGCATGGGACTTGTGTTCCAGGACCCCGACGCGCAGCTTTGTAACATCTACGTGGAAGATGAAGTAGCGTTTGCTCCTGAAAACTTAAAGGTTGATCCTGTTGAAATCCGTGGACGTATCCAGGATTGTCTTGAAAAAGTTGGGATGACAGGCTTTGAGCATCGAAAAGTGTTCGAGCTATCTGGCGGGCAAAAACAAAAGGTTGGGATCGCCTCCGTCCTTGCGATGGAGCCGCAGATCTTAGTACTCGATAACGCAACAGCGAACCTAGATCCGCAGGCGACAAAAGACATCTTCGACCTATTACAAGTGCTTCATAAAGATTTCGGCCACACGATTATTGTAGTCGAAAACAAAATCGATGACATCATGCATCTTGTCGATCGCGTCGTCGTGATGGATGACGGGACGATCATCCAATCCGGAACGCCGCAGGAAGTGTTAGAAACATCGATTGACCAGCTGACGGACATGGGCGTATGGGTGCCGGAGATTTCAGAGCTCGCCATTCAGTTGAAGGAAAGAGGGATGACGTTCGGTCGCTTTCCGATTTCAGTTGAGGATGCTGTCGAGGAACTTGAAGGAAGGTGGCATTCGGAACATTCAACGCTTACTTCAAGCGATGTGCCTCAAATACAGCCTGAGGTGTTGAGAGTGAAGAACCTTGACTATCACTACCCGAACGGGACACAGGCATTAAAGAACGTGGACTTTTCCATTCGAAAAGGCGATTTCGTCACGATCCTCGGGACGAACGGATCAGGTAAAACGACGCTCGTGAAGCATCTGATGGGCATCATCCGCCCGCCGAAAGGCAAAGTTTTCTTGAAAGGAAACGATACGTTCAAGCGTGATCTTCTTTCGATGACCGATGATATCGGGTACGTGTTCCAGAATCCTGAACACCAATTCGTAGCGGACAATGTGTTCGAAGAAGCGATCTACAGTTTGAAAGTAAAGCACGGTATCGAAAGCGACGACGAACTGCCTGATGAGATTAAAGAACAAGGTGTCCGAGCGCTTATGGACGTAAACTTGCTCGATCAAAAAGACAAACATCCATTCATGCTGAGTGGGGGCGAAAAGCGACGTCTCAGTGTAATCGCCTCTCTGATTTTAGGTCAGGACATCGTTATTCTCGATGAGCCTACGACAGGACAAGATTATGCGAGTGCAACGAAGCTCCTTGAGCTTTGTAAAGATCTTCAAAAGCAAGGAAAGACGGTCATCATGATCACGCACGACATTCGCCTCGTATGTAAGTGGGCCGATTCGGCGCTCGTCATGCACCAGGGTGAACTGATTTATGACGGCGATGTGAAGCGACTCTTTATGAATGAAGACGTGCTGACGAAAGCCTCGTTGATCGAACCGCCGATCTCACTCCTTGCGAAACGATTGGTGCCATCCCTAACGGATGAAGCGGTAATCACGATCGATGACTTTCTACAAACTGAAGAGAGGGTGAAACAAGTCTTATGAGCTTAGCGTTCCAATTTTATGAGAAGAAATCATTCATGCATTCTCTTGACCCAGTCACAAAGCTCGTCTGGATGGTCTGTATCTCGATCCTTGTATTCATTTACGAGACGGCCGTTCCGCAGCTCCTGTTATTCGCAGCCATTCTCACGGTCGCATTGATTTTTGCGAAATTAAGTCTTGGTTTTGTGTTTCGAGGCATCTGGATCATGCTGCTGTTCAGTATCGGGTTCTTCGTCTTACAGGTGATCCTTGTTCCTGGTGAAACACTGCTCTACAACTTAGGTCCGATCGCGATTTATTCCGAATCACTCGATTTCGCACTAGCGATTACGATTCGCATTCTAACGATCTTCACAACGTCACTCATCTTCGTAGCGACGAGCGATCCGCGTGATATCGTCATTTCCTTAACGCAAAAAATGAAGGTCCCTTATCGCTATGCGTATTCGATCTTCGTTGCACTACGTTTCGTTCCGACGCTTGAGCAAGAAGCGAAAGTCATCGAAGCTGCGCAAACGATCCGAGGGGTAGGAAAGCAAAAAGGACTAAAGAACAAAGCCGAGAATTTGAAGCGATTCACGCTGCCCCTTCTCATGGGAGCGATTAGACGCGTCAGAACGACGGCAAACACGATGGAAGCAAAAGGATACGGTGCTTACCAGGACCGGACGTATATCCGTACGATCAACTACAACGCGAAAGGGATCACATTCGGAGCTGCCTGGTGTGCGCTGACGGTAGCATTACTATCTATGAAACTACTTTGAAGGGGGAGATTTATGGATGGATGATAATGAATTGAAGTTTGAAGTGGCTTACATGCCAAAAGAAGTGAAGGAAGACGTTCCTCAAGTGTGTGTCCTCGTGGATGTGTTAAGGGCAACGACCGCGATGGTGACGATGCTTGACCAGGGGTGTTCAGAGATTATTTTGACTGATGATGAAAAGCGGACGCTGCTTGAAGAAGGCGTTGATCGCGAAACACTCGTCTGTGCAGAAGATGTCTACGGCAATGTGTCCGCACATGCACAGTTCAGTCCGTCGCTCATTTCCATCAATGAGATGGATCTTAAGGACAAACGCGTCATCTTAAAAACGACGAATGGTACGCTCGCTGGATTCACGCTTTGGAATTCGGGTAACCAGAACGTGCTCGTCGGTTCACTAAGAAATGCAAAAGCCGTGATGGACAAAGCGGTCCGAATGGCAGATGAGTTAGGAGTAGGTGTCGTCATCGTCTGTGCTGGACGAGAGAACGGCCAGATTGCGGCGCTCGATGATGCGTACACTGCTGGAGTCTTGCTTGAGTATGGAAAACGAGCAGCAGAAGCGCTAGACCGTGTTCCACTTGTGAAGGATTCCGGGAAGATCAGCAGTCATCTTTTAAAAAGGTACCCAGGAACTGTCGAAGCATTCGAGGACTCTGGTAGTGGGGAAACGATGAGACGAATCGGATGCAAGGAAGATATCAAACTATGTTCTGTTGAAAATCTATCAGATTTGGCACCAGTTTTAGAGTTCAATGAAAACAGCTCAATCGTAGTCAAAAATTTAAAAGAGGTGGTTTACAAATGACAAATTGGAAATCAAACGCATCGAAACCGGTAATGGACGAAGGCTTACAATATCACATCCGCTGTAAAGAAGGAGACGTTGAAAAGTACGTGCTTTTACCAGGAGATCCTGATCGCGTCGATATGATCGGGGAAGAGTGGACGGAATCTCGTAAAATCGCAAACTATCGTGAGCACCGTACGTTCAGCGGAAAAGTTGGCGATGTCGGCATCACCGCTTGTTCAACAGGTGCTGGTGGTGGATCAACGGCGAGTGCATTTGAAGAACTAGCAGCACTAGGTGGGGATACGTTCCTAAGAGTCGGAACAACAGCAGCGATTCAAGAACATATCGATCCGGGTGATATCATCATTTCTTCAGGAGCTGTTCGACACGATGGAACGAGTCAGTTCTACGTTGACGATCGCTACCCAGCGAGCGCTCACTATGAAGCGACGGCAGCACTAGTTGAAGCCGCTGAGCGTCTCGGTTATACATACCACGTTGGAGTTTCGTGCTCAACGGCATCCTGGTACTGCGGACAAGGCCGGACTGGTTTGAACGGCTATGAACAATCGTTCTTTAAAGATAAAGTACAGGACCTAAACAAAGCAGGCGTCATGAACTTTGAAATGGAAGCGGCTACAATCTTCACCCTTGCTGGGCTTTACGGCTTACGAGCAGGATCGGTTTGTACGGTCGTTGCGAACCGTATTCGCGATGAGTTCTCGTACGGCGGCGTTGAAAAAAGTATCCGCGTTGCAAATCTAGCGGTTCAGATTCTAGCAGAGTGGGATCAGCTGAAGAAAGAACGTAAGAAGGACTACTGGTTCCCATCCATGACAGAAACAGTAAAAGGGTAAGGAGGAATTCTAAATGATCGAAGTCGATACAAAAAAAGGCATGTTCATTAACGGTGAATGGATCACGTCAGACACGACGCTCGAAGTATTTAATCCTGCGACTAGAGAAAAGATTACTGAAATCCCTTCAGGTGGTACGAAAGAAGCACAGCTAGCGATTCAATCCGCTGAAGAAGCGTTCGAACCCTGGGCCGAGTTAACGGCCAGGGAACGTTCGACTTACCTTTATAAAGCGTATCATCTCATGCTCGAGCGTAAGGAAAAGCTCGCACGCCTGTTAACGGAAGAGCAAGGAAAGCCCTTAAAGGAAGCCCGCGGAGAAATCGAATTCGCGGCAAGCTTCCTTCTCTGGTACGCAGAAGAAGCAAACCGCGTATACGGAGAAATGATTCCATCGTCTAAGAAAAACAAGCGTCTCTGGGTCGTGCCAAAAGCGATCGGTGTCGTAGCAGCGATCACACCGTGGAACTTTCCAGCGGGGATGATTACGAGAAAAGTAGGTCCAGCGCTTGCTGCTGGGTGTACGGTCGTCTTGAAACCAGCGGAGCAAACGCCGCTTACGGCGATCGAGATCGTGAAGATTTTTGAAGAAGTCGGGCTGCCGAAGGGCGTGTTGAACCTCGTTGTCGGTGACGCGGCTGAGATTGGAAAAGAGATCATGGATAGCTCAGCGGTCAGACTCGTGACATTCACTGGGTCAACTGAAGTCGGAAAGCTACTGATGGAAAATAGCGCTCAGACGGTGAAAAAGCTCGCGCTCGAGCTCGGGGGACACGCACCTCTTATCGTGTTTGAAGACGCTGACCTCGATCTTGCCGTCGATCAGGCGATTGAGAGTAAGTATCGAAACTGCGGTCAGACGTGTATTTGTACGAACCGCCTCTACGTTCATTCGAGCGTACGCGATGTGTTCGTTGAGAAGCTCGAGAAGAAGGTGCGCGAGCTACAGGTCGGAGACGGTAGTGATGAGTCCGTCGATGTTGGACCACTCATCGACAACAGCGGTCTCGATAAAGTAAAAGATCAAGTGGAAGACGCGCTATCAAAAGGAGCGATGCTTCTCACTGGAGGAAAGCAGTGGGATGGACCAGGCGGGTATTTCTTTGAACCTACGATTCTATCGAACGTTACGAACGACATGAAAATCATGTCAGAAGAGACGTTCGGACCAGTCGTTCCGATCCAAACGTTCGACCGCGATGAAGAAGCGATCGCAGCAGCGAACGATACGGACTACGGCCTCGCTTCCTTCCTGTTCACAAACAGCTTGAACAGAGCGATTAAGGTGATGGAGAAGCTTGAGTACGGCATCATCGGTATCAACGATGTGTTCCCAGGTACGGCAGAAGCGCCGTTCGGTGGAATTAAGGAATCAGGTCTCGGAAAAGAGGGCGGCCACGAAGGAATCAAGGAATATCTTGAGATGAAGTACGTATCCGTCGCCCTTTCAGACAAACTGTAAGAAGGAGTCATAATCATGACATCTCCAAAGATGGTGAAGGTGAAACAGCGTTTTCCTTCTGGAAAAATCGAAAACATCGAGCAACATCTCACAGAGGAGCTGAGAAATCAGCTCCCTGCTGTTCAGAGTGGCGACAACATCGCCATTACGGTAGGAAGCCGGGGAATTTCGAATCGTGTTTGTATCGTGAAAACGGTCGTCGATTATTTGAAAGAACATGGCGCGAAACCTTTTATCATCGGTGCGATGGGTAGTCATGGCGGTGGGACGCCTGAAGGGCAGATGGATGTGCTCGAAAGTCTTGGGTTCACGGAAGAAGCGATTGGGTGTCCCGTCCGCACTTCTTCAACGGTTTTAGAAGTCGGCGAAACTGAAAGTGGATTCACTCTTTATTGCGATGAATCAGCCTGGGAGTCAGACGGCATCATCGTGATGAACCGGGTGAAGTTACATACAGCCTTCCGCGGTCCGAATGAAAGTGGCTTACTAAAGATGATCACGGTAGGTCTTGGAAAAGCGAAAGGCGCGAACCAACTGCACCGCCAGGGTCCCCCGAACATGTCGAAAACGGTTCAAGAAGTCGGAAGCGGTATGATCGACTCTGGTAAGATTCTTGCGGGCATCGCGATCGTGGAGAACAGCTATGATGAAACAGCTCATTTAGAAGTGATTCGTCCAGAAGCGATTCTCGAACGTGAGCGGAAGCTGCTGCTGAAATCAAAAGCGTATTTTCCTACCATTCCGATCGAGAAGTTGGATCTTTTAGTCGTAAAGAAGATGGGCAAGAACTTCAGCGGTACTGGGATGGATACAAACGTTCTTGGCAGGACTAAAATAGTTGGGGTGCCAGAGCCCGATTCACCTTCGTTTAAACGGATCGGGGTTCTTGATCTCGATGATTCCTCACACGGTAACGCGACTGGAATCGGACTCGCAGATCTGACAACGGAGCGGCTTTTTCAAAAAGTAGATCGACAGAAAACGTATTTAAACTGTTTGACGAGTACGTACGTTCAGCGTGCGATGATACCGATGATACTCGAGACGGATGAGGAGCTCGTGAAGACGGCGATCGATAGTTTAGCAGTGGAAGATCCTTCCACGTTACGGATTGCTTTTATTGAAAATACGCTCGACCTTGAGACGCTTTATCTTTCAGAAAATGTGATTGAAGAAGCGGGAGAGCAAATTGATGTTGTATCAGAACCAGAAGCGATCGCTTTTACAGAAGACGGGGAACTAGACTATTTCAAAGAAAGCGCAGGTGGAGACAATTGACGAAGTCACAAACTTCTTACGGAGATGCAGGGTTCAGTGAATTTATCAGGATGGCGTTCAGTCGTCATCTCGGTCATGAGAAGGAAGATTACAACAAGCCGGTGATCGGCATTTGTAATACGTTCAGTGAGATCAATCGCTGTCACAGTCACGTGAAGCCGATGGTGGAAGCGATCAAGCGGGGGGTCATCATGGAAGGTGGTACGCCGCTTGAGTTTCCGACGATCTCAGTTGGTGAGATGTTCACGAGTCCGACGACGATGCTCTACCGTAACCTTGTTGCGATGGACACAGAAGAGATGATCACCGCACAGCCAATCGATGGAACCGTGATGATCGGTGGGTGTGACAAGATGGCTCCTGCTCAGCTCATGGGTGCAGCGAGTGCGGATAAACCTGCGATTCTCTTCACCGGTGGTCCGATGAACAACGGTCATTACAAAGGAAGAACGCTCGGTGCTTGTTCAGATTGCCGCTTCTTCTGGCAGGAATACAAAGCAGGTACAGTCGATGAAGAAGAGATTGGTGAGATCAATGAACGTCTTGCACCGACGGCTGGTCACTGTATGGTGATGGGCTCAGCGAGTACGATCGCAGCGTGCGCGGAAGCGATGGGGATGATGCTTCCTGGAGGAGCGGCAACGCCTGCGACTGAAAACGAGCGGATGCGGCTTGCCCAGGAAACGGGCCGTGCGATTGTTCGCCTTGTGAAGGCTGGGATCAAGCCATCAGACATCATGACCGAAGCGTCGTTCCATAATGCGATCAAAACGTTGATGGCAGTTGGCGGATCGACGAATGCGGTGATCCACTTGATTGCGATCGCAAGGCGCCTCGGATTCCAATTAAGCTTGGATGACTTTGAACAACATAGCCGGACGACACCGTTTATCGCGAATATGCGACCGGCTGGGAAATATCAGATGCAAGATCTTTACTATGCGGGCGGCGTTCCTGCTGTACTAAAAGAGCTTGCGCCGATTCTTGACACGGAAGAACTGACGGTTACAGGAAAAACGCTCGGTGAAAACTTAGCAGACGTTGAGATCGACGAGGTGTATCGTGATATCATCCGTCCACTCGATGACCCCCTCCATAAAGAAGGCGGTATTGCGGTATTGAAAGGAAACTTAGCGCCGAATGGTGCGATCATTAAACCAAAAGCCGCGACAGAAGAACTGCTTAAGCATAAAGGAAAAGCGGTCGTCTTCACGTCGCTTACCGATATGGCAGAACGCATCAACGATCCAGATCTCGATGTAACACCAGACAGCGTACTCGTGCTACAAAACGCTGGACCGGTTGGAGCACCCGGTATGCCAGAAGCGGGTATGATTCCGATTCCAGATAAGCTGTTGAAGCAGGGGGTTCGGGATATGGTTCGCTTATCGGATTGCCGCATGAGTGGAACAGCGTTCGGAACGGTATTGTTACACGTTGCGCCGGAGGCTGCTGTTGGAGGACCGATCGGGTTGATTCAAGACGGCGATTGGATCGAGCTCGATGTCGATAATCGAAAACTAGAGCTGCACGTATCAGAGGAAGAGCTCAAGGAAAGAAAGAGTCGTTGGACGCCTCCAGTGTTTGAAGACTATAACCGTGGTTACCCGCTTCTTTATCGTCGTAGCGTGCTTCAAGCGGATGAAGGGTGTGACTTCGATTTCATGCTTCCGGTTCCTGAGGTGAAAAAGCAAGAGAAGAAGGAATCCGTTTTAGGAGCTAAGTCATGAAGGAGATGTTGCTAGCACTTTTAGCTGGGGTGTTGATCGGCATCATCTTCAAGGTGATTCGACTTCCGATTCCTGCGCCACCTGTTCTTTCAGGGGTGATTGCAATCTTCGGGGTATGGCTTGGCGCATACGGGTTAACGTTTTTGATGGAGAAATTAACGAGTTAAGGAGGAGATCGGGTGAAAGTAGGATTAATCGGCGGGACAGGTTTTTATGACCTGTTCGGCACGTTAGAGGATATGACCATGACAACTCCATATGGAGAAGTGACACTTTTTAAAGGAGAGCATGGTGAGAAGGAAGTCTATTTCCTGCCGAGACACGGGACGACGCATGGGGTATTGGCACCTGACGTGAACTATCGAGCGAATATGATGGCACTCAAAATGGTCGGTGTCGAGCGCGTTTTAGCGGTATCTGCCGTTGGATCGGTCAATCCTGATATACAGGTTGGAGCTGTTTCCCTCCTGGATCAATTCGTTGATATGACAAAGAGGAGACAGCAGACGTTCGGTGAGTTTTCTGCCGACATGACCGAGCCTTTTTGTAACGAGATGAAAGCTTCCATTCTTAGTGCGGCGAGAGGACTCGGGTTATGTATCCATGAAGACGTGACGCTCGTCGGAGTGGATGGACCAATCTATGAGACGCGGCATGAGCTAAAGCTTTTCCGTTCATGGGGAATGGACGTTGTTGGAATGACAAACACGACGGAGGCTGCGCTCGCACGAGAGCTCGGACTTTGCTTTTCAGTGATCACCCTTTCGACTGATATGGCGACGGGATTTGCCGAAACGCCTCCGAACCTCGAAGCACACCGAAAAGTAGCGGAAGAAAACAAGGGGAAGATGAAGGATCTCGTGTTGCAAACGCTCAGTGACCTTGAGCGAAATCAGGACTGTGCTTGTACCGTTCCATATCAGAACGCGCGTTTAGCAGCGCACTAATATTAGGGAGGTTTTTGAAAATGAAGATCGGAATCATCGGTGGAACTGGATTTTACAACTTACTCGATGGGATGCAAGAGAAAACAGTTAGCACGGAGTATGGAGATGTGACAGTGTTTCAATCGGTTTATGAAGGGAAAGACGTGACCTTTCTTCCGAGACACGGAAAGCATCACGATACGCTCGCACCGTTCGTTAACTACCGTGCGAACATGATGGCGTTAAAAGAACTCGGAATTCAGCGCGTGCTCGCTTTTTCAGCGGTCGGTGCGATCAATCCTGAAATCGGGGTCGGAAGTCTATCACTCCTTGATCAGTTCGTTGACTTTACGACTCGCCCGAAAACGTACGGGAAGTTTTCCGTTGATATTACTGAACCGTTCTGTCCAGAGCTACAGGGTGCGTATCGAAAATCGGCCATTGCGATCGATGAGCCTCTTCGTGAAGAGACGAAGCTCATCTGTGTAGACGGACCGAGGTATGAGACAAAAGCCGAAGTTCAGCTGTTCGGAGCATGGGGGATGGACGTTGTCGGCATGACGAATGCGACAGAAGCCTCGCTCGCACGTGAACTCGGGATATGCTATGCGGTCGTGACCCTCGCGACGAACATGGCCCCAGGTGTTACAGAAGCAAAGCCATCACTAAAAGCACATAAAGCGGTGAGTGAGAGTAAGCGGGAGAAAGTGAAAGAACTCATGCTAGAAGCGATCAAAGCTGCAGGGGAACGGGAGAGCTGTTCATGTCCTGAAGCATACGAGCGCGCTACGGTCGCGAATTCATAAGTCATGTCTCATACAACACTCATTAAACACCCGTTCATCGTTTCGAATGATCCTTCTTTTGGTAACAGAAAAGGATCTATTTTAATAGAAGGTAATCGGATTAAGAAGGTGATCTCAGAACAGGAAACGAGTTACCTAGCAGAGCTTGTAAAGATAGCAGATGACGTCATCGAAGCGGAAGGTCAAATCCTCATCCCAGGGATGGTGAATAGTCATTACCATTCCTATACGAACGTATTGAAGGGTACGGTGAACGATCTTCCTCTCGAACTATGGACGCTCTATACCGTTGCGTACGGTCATGCGCTTGAAGAGGAAGATATCCGCCTTTCCGTATTGCTCGGAAGTATCGAGATGATGAAGTCTGGCGTGACGAGCTGTCTCGATCATTTTCCGCATATCGGCAAATCAGAAGCGGCTCTTTCAGCCTATGAGGAGTCAGGCATGCGGGTCGCGTTCGCACCGATGATGCATGATGTTCCGGACGAGGAGTTTTTTGAAATTGGTTTGCCAGATTCGCTAAAAATTCAATCCCAAAGTGCTACCCCATCTGAGATGAAGAGCTTTTATCAATCGCTGCTTTCAAACTATCATAAGCGTGATGGAAGAATCGAGCTTCAACTTGGGCCGAATGCGCCGCAGCGGTGTACGTCTGAGATGCTTAAGGTTTGTCGGGAACTGAGTGAGATGGAGGGTCTTCGTGTGCACACGCATCTATTAGAAACGAAGACGCAGCGTTTGCAGGGAGATTTCGCGTTTGACGGAGGGATAGTCGGCCATCTAGACCGAGCGGGTTTACTCAATGAAACATTATCTGTCGCACATGGGGTATGGTTGAATCCTTCAGAGATCGAGCTTTTACAAAGTCGCGGGGTCTCCGTTGTTCATAATCCTGCTAGTAATCTTTTACTTGGAAGTGGGATCGCACCGATTCCTTCTTT
Source organism: Anaerobacillus sp. ABA4_114 (assembly GCF_056159065.1). Lineage (NCBI taxonomy): Bacteria > Bacillati > Bacillota > Bacilli > Caryophanales > Bacillaceae > Anaerobacillus > Anaerobacillus sp. ABA4_114. The sequence goes on along the minus strand of NZ_JBSWUM010000001.1, from coordinate 2,961,317 downwards.
GATGAAACAAGGTGCGAACGTTGCGATTGGAACGGATGGATCAAACTGCGGGTCGAATCAGAGTTTGTTTGAAGCGATACGGTTGACCGCATTGATCCATCGAGTGGATCATGACTACAGCTCCTGGCTCAGTGCGGAAGATGTGTTTCACATGGGGACGACGTCGGGTGCGGCCGTTTTAGGGAAAGAAAATGAGCTTGGGAGGATCATAGAAAACGATCTTGCGGATGTGGTTTTGCTAGATGGAAGGACAACCTTGCTGTCTCCTCTAAGCGATGTGGTGTCTCAGCTTGTTCACCAGGAAAATGGTCGTTCAGTTAAGTCTGTCATGGTTAACGGAAAATGGACGGTGAGGGACGGAAAACTCATGACGATCGATGAGGAGAAGGTGGTTCGAAAAGTAAGCGACTGTCTTGAAGACATAATGGAGCGTTGTCAGGAGCCGCTGGTTCGCGCTGAAAAGTTGAGACCTTATTTCGAGCAGGTCATGTCCAATAAAAAGTGAGAGGAGAGCATGTATGAATGAGATGCTGATGAAAAAGGAACTCGCTTACATATCTCATAAAGTGTATGAACGAGGGTTAACGCAGGCAACTGGCGGAAACATCAGTGTGCGCCTGCCAGATCGAGATGCGATCTTGATCAAGCGGTCAGGCGTGAGTCTTGGAGAAGTGACGGCTGAGGATGCACTGATTCTATCGATGGATGGTGAGGTGATCGAGGGATTTGGAACCCCTTCGAAAGAATTTCGCTTTCACCTCGGCATCTATCGCGCTCGCCCCGATGTGAATGCGGTCGTCCACTGTCATCCAAACTATTCGATCGGCTACGCGTGTCTCGGTCAAGAGCTACCACTTCCTACCGTTACAGCTAGAAAAATTCTAGAACATGTGCCAGTCGCTGGGACGGCACCTTCAGGCTCTTTAGCGTTAGCGGAAAATGTAACGAGCGTTTTTGAGTCGTATCCGACGATTAAAGCATGTTTGATGGAAGAGCACGGAATTTGTGCCGTTGGCGATTCTCTTGAAAAAGCGTATAACATCGCGACGCTCGTAGAAGATACCGCAAAGCAATCGTTTATCGTTCAGCAGTTGAAAGCTACCACGCCAGTGGCTGTGACAAATTCATAAAAAGGGGTGGGAGATATGAAGCGAATAGAAAAGTTGGTTGAATCGTTTCAAGAGCAAGAACTTCTTTTACCGATTTGGTTTGAGAATGGGAAGCTTCACTTCATCGATCAAAAAAAGCTTCCGTTTAAATCAGAGGTGTACGCGACGACAAACGTGAACGATCTCGCTCTAGCGATTAAGAATATGACGATTAGAGGATCTGGTGCGATCGGCACGTGCGGTGCGTGGGGGATCTATCTTGCAGCGCTTCAGTCGAATGGAAACTTGCGAAGGGTGCTTGAGACTGGATCACTGCTGAAGCAAACGCGTCCGACAGCTGTGAACTTGATGAAAACCGTTGATGAGATGCTATCTGTCGCTTCGGGTGAAGGGACTGACCTCATCGATCGAATTGAGTTGAAAGCGATCGAGATTCTTGAAAGACAGTTAGCATTTGAACATGAGCTCGGAACGTTTGGAGCTGAGATGATCGAAGATGGTGATGCGATCCTCACGCACTGTCATTCAGGTGCACTGGCAGGCTCGGGCTACGGAGGACGGGCGCTATCCGTGATTCGAAAAGCGCATGAACAAGGGAAGCATATTCACGTCTATACGTGTGAAACGCGCCCTTATTTACAAGGAGCGAGGATCACCGCGTACGAACTGAAGAAATTCGGTATCCCGCACACGCTCATCACCGATAATATGTCTGGCTATTTGATGAGTCGAGGAAAAGTACAGAAGGTTGTCGTTGGCTCAGATCGGGTTGCTGGGAACGGGGATTTGGCGAACAAAGTTGGCACGTATATGCATGCACTAGCCGCAAAAGCGAACGGTATTCCTTTTTACACAGCGACGTCGAGTCATACGATCGATCATGAGGTGGAAACTGGCCGGGATATTGAAGTCGAGTTTCGAGATGCATCAGAGGTTACGTCGTTTCAAAATCGACCGATCGCACCTGAAGGAACGGATGCTCTTTATCCATCCTTCGATATCACGCCGAACGAGCTGATCACTGGCATCATCACGGAAAAAGGTGTCATGCAGGCTCCATTTACGACCACGCTACAGAACTTGCGGTCAACTGTTGTGACTAGCTAGCGCTGAGCACTTTCTAGGCAACCGCCCAATCGCCTCTCCGCCACACCACATAGACTATCGTGTAGGAACGAATGAGGGGGGCTTTTGGTGTATCGAGCGTATGGAAGACCCGTGTACCATACTGGTCACGGCGGCTATATTCCTGGGTATGGGTATCATCACGGGCATGGCACCTATATCCCAGGCTACGGGTATCATCATGGACACGGCACGTATGTACCAGGGTACGGCTATCACCATGGTCAAGGCGGATATACTCCTGGATACGGCTATCATCACGGACAAAGCGGCTATTCCCCGTGGTATGGGTACCACCACGGACATGGAACGGTTTATCGATAGGGAAAGTGGAATCATGGGGTGGTGCTCATGGTTCTTTTTTTGTTTTTGGGGCTATAAAAACGGAGCGTGGATTCTGGTTTCGCCGATAAAATCGCGGTTTCGCTGATAAAATTGATTTTTCGCCGATAAAAGTAGTGAAATCGCTGATATGCTCTCTTATTTCGCTGATAAAATGAAAAGATCGCCGATATGTGCTCCTTGGAGTGCTCCGAGCACCCTAGGGAGCGCTCATAAAAACCGTAAGTCCGCGCGGGACTTTCGGTTTAGTTCGTTAGCGAGTCTTTCAAACAGCTTCGACAGTAAATCGTGCCGTTTTCTTTAATTAGGAAAAGGACCAAACGTCACAGCACTGTCAAACTTATTCCCCTAGAGTCCTGATATAATTAGGTTAGAAGTCATGATAGGAAAGAGGGAAAGATATGAGTACAGAAGCACAGTCCAAACTATTATTCTCATTAAGTATTGTTCAGGTGGTTCTTGCTACCTCGATTCTCTTCCTACCACTGATGTACCTTATGTATCCTGAACAGGAAAGTCTTCTGCTTGGAAGCTTGATCACATTTGGGGCATTGAATCTACTAGCTGGTCTTTCGAATCGAATCAAAGGCGAAAACCGTTCGGGGTTATTCTTTTCGACTGCAGGCGTTGTGATTCTTGCTACGGGCGTAAGTTTATTACTCTTTTAATAATGGTGCGATTTATAAAAGGAACTTCTTGGTTTTCAAGAGGTTCCTTTTTTTTTACGCGCATTATCAAGTAGACATGATTTCTATGGGTGGTTACTTAAAAGAAAGTGAAATACTACTAACATTTTTACAGTATTTCTCAAAATACTAGAGAAAACACCTTGAATTTTGAAGAAATCTATTTCTCTTAATAAAAAATAGAACTTTTGTCACCGTTATCGTTAATTTTCGACAAGGTCACCTATTCTGGTAAAAAATAACTACCAAAACAGCTAACAAAAAGATCTCAGAAGCAAAACTCAATTTATTGCTTATTTAGGTAACTTTTTTAAACTTATAGGAATAATGTTCTGTTCGCGCATAATTCTTTTTTACTAGTAAATAAGACTATTGATTCGACAAAAATAAACAGGGTTCTTTATCTTAAGATGACGTTCGTACCTATACATTTACGTAAATTGGAATTTTATGTTGAAAAAAGGATGATTAGGTAGTAATTTACTAATTGTGCATGTACATAAAAAATATTTCGGAGGTGAATGTGATGAAAAAACTTATTCTTCCAGCAGCGGCACTTGCTATTCTTGGTGTTCTAGGTTCTCCATTTGAACTTGCAGACATTTTGATGATTTTGGAAAGTAATGGGTACGACGTTCCAACTTGGGTTGGTAATTCTTTAACAAGTATTGGTAGCGTATACGGTGCTCAACATTTTCTAATCGGAGCATTAGGTGTAACAGTCCCATTCTGGCTAGCAGCTGCAGTTGTAGCAGCAGGATCTGCAGGTGTATAACTTGTAGAAAGGATAAGGAGAGTTTTATTTCTAGACTCTCCTTATTATTTTTTTGTGAAAGTGGTGAATGATGTTGCTTAAGAATTATAACTTGCTTTATTATTATTCCTTGCTTCTAAGTATTGAAAAAAGCAAAGAAAAGCTTGTGTACATGATCAACACTAATAAATTTAAAAGAATTGCTATTCTAATACAACTTTGTATTCTGAGTGGCGTTATTACATGGGGAAGTACGTTAATCAATAGTGAAATGATTCAAGAACTTGTTCCAGGGCAAAAGAGTTTAGTTTTGCAAATCGTTTCATTTTCCCTTGGACTTTTTGCTCCATTAGGTATAATCTTTTCATATTTTATTTTTATGTATGTAGTATCGTTGGTGCAAGTTGTTGAAGATGATTCGATTAAAGGCAAATTATTCTCTATCTCGATCATCGCATATTTACCAATTTTCATTGGATCAGTAATAAATTTTCTTTTGACCTTTTCCTTTGGGGCTTCAGAGTTTGGCTATACGACTGCGTATGGGATTTTCCGTCCAGAGAACCAAACATTGATAACTCTAACTCAAGAAATAGATCCATTTAAGTTTCTTGGCGTTTTAACTGCATCATTATTATATTGCTATACGTTTAAGAAGAAGCGATCGACCATACTTCTATTGGTTGTGAGCTGGTATGTGATAAATACCCTCTTTATACTCTTTTCAAGGTAGTGAAGTTATGAATAAAATTAGAAGGAAACCTCTAATACTGGCAACAAGTACCTATGTAGGAGCACTGTTAATCGCTCTACTTATTAGTCGTTTATTAAGTGTTGAGTTTGCCTATTCTTCTGGTGCTGTAAAACCTGATCATATTTCGTTAGGTACATTTTTTGAAATACTGTTAACAAACATGAAGGTTTTCTGTATCATTCTAACTGGTTTTTTTCTATTGAAAATACCTACATATTTGAACTTGGTATCAAATGGGGGGATGTTAGGTTATTTTCTTGGGGGAATCTCCTCGGAAAAGTTGCTCGATATTCTACCTCCATTATTAGTCCATGGTATTCCAGAAGTAATGGGTTTTATTATTGCAGCTTATTTAGTGATTTTGGGAAAGAAAAATTTCCTGAATCAAAAGAAATTTAACCTGATGTTATTAGGTGCAGGCGTAATCATTATCTGTTTCGCAGCCTTCCTTGAAACTTTTGTTAGCCCAATCTTTTTGTGAAGGAGAACGTAGAATGAGAGCTTTACAACTTATATCAGGCATCAGTTTCATTCTGTTAGCCTTAGTAAAAGTGAACATGATTTCGATCAATCTTAATGAAAATGTTGTCCATTATCTCTTTAATGCTAGTTTGATGCTAACCATTTTCAGTGTGATATTTCCACTTGTTTCATATGCAAAGCTGAAAAGAATGGATATCCGCAAGGAAAGTTTCCTGAATGATATTTTAAATAAGATCGACCCAGATAACCAGACATCCATTTATGTATCTGAAAAGTATCTGAAAAATAACGCTGCTGCTTTATATAGTAAGAATTCGATGGTGATTGTGTGCGGGGAGAAACTATTAAACAGCCTTAATGAACGGCATTTAACTTTTCTAATCGCCCACGAATACTATCATATTAAACATCATCATTTGATTAAAAACGTACTATCTTTTATCTTTGTTTTGTCTGGTGTTCCTATTGTTCTACTGATTATAACTTCAATGATGGGGTCAACAATTCCGATTGTTCCTATTTTAATCTTTGCATTCGTCGCATATGTTACTTCGTTTATTTTGCATTTTGTCTTATCTCAACGTCGTGAATATTTTGCTGATCAGTTCGCTAGTTCTTATGTAGGCCAAACGGTTGCAAATGAAACGTTAATGAAATTAAAAGAGAATAATTTAGTAGATGAGAAAAGCTATAGTTTATTTGCCACTCATCCGTCAATAAAGAAAAGAATAGCAAAAATTAGTTAATCCTTGCTATAGCACGACGAACAAATGACTGTACAATCATTTTCTATGAATTTTTTGATTCTTACAGTACCATCGTAGTCTGGATATCGCAGGCGTAAGTATATTTCTTCACCGCCTGTTATCTCTTTTTTACAGTTACTACACTTGGCTGTTTTCTTCTTGAATAACATCTCAATCATCCTTTTGTTAATAATTTCTTTTCAGGAATCAGTATATGGGTGGTTAAAGAGAATGTAAATAGCAGCGCCCCGTTCGACAAGAGGCTTTCGACAGGTGCCTGGCACTTGTCGATGTATTCCAAACAGGAAAGTCTTTTTCATGGAAGTTTGTTAAAGTGGTGCGCTTAATCTACTAGCTGGTCTTTCGAATCGGATCAAAAGCGTAAACCGTTCCGGGTTCTTTTTGACTGCCGGCGTTGTGTTTTTGCAACGGGTGTAAGTTTATTACTCTTTCAAATTTAGGAAGATTGATAGAGGGAACTTCTTGATTACTCAAGAAGTTCTTTTTTTTGAGCTAATTCGACAGGTACCAGGCACCACGACAGGTTCGACAGGTGACAGGTACCTGTCGAATTACACCCTACATGGAAATTAATTGAAACTTTTCACCCCGCCAATCGTATCTATTACTAAGATGACGGGAGTGAATCACATGCACTTATTTGAGGTTAATGTGACGAAGAAAGATGAAAACCTTGTGATTAAATGGCAGCTAAGTAAGATTGAGATTCCATTATCGGAAATCGTTGAAGTCAATTATGACAATACGTTTGGTGGGAAAGTGAAATCGGCTATCCGGGTTGGCAACCCTTATGCAAGCACGGATACGGTCGTGATCAAGACAACAAAAGATACGTACATCTTATTTACCAACATTGGTGGAATGAAGGAAAGAATTTTATCGTACGTCGCTTAGTGAAGTTAGGGTTTACGCTAAACCAAAAATAAAAGGGAGCAATCAATATGGAGATCTACGTAGTGGTTCTATTTACTGCCGCTTTTCTATATGTAGCCAATAAGATAGGAGAAAAAGATATCTACCATATCCATTTACCTACCATTCGATAAGAAGCTTATTCATGGTAAGCTTCTTTTTTCATGGAAACAACAATTGCGGAAACTACCCTGTTTTGAAATAATTGGTAGGGATACTCAAGGAGGACAATTGCCGCGAACTACCTAATTCCTTATGGAGGGAGACGTTTGAAGAATCTAGTAAGGAAAGCCATCTACTTAATGATGACACTCTGTATCTTTCTGATCGAGTGGAGAGTGGTAGGGTGGCTTTGGAATAAGTACATACCATTTCATTATAAGACTGATCTGATTGGACTCCTTTTCGTATTACCGGTAATGGTGGGGAGCTCCTTCTTACTAGCGAGTCTCGCAATGAAAGTTTTGAGAGAATAGTAGACTTGATGAAGGGATGAAAGACATTGGAAGAGACGATACGTGAACGACTAATTGAATTGTACGCAGTTGATCTAAATCATGTAGAAGCCGTCACAAACGAGATGTATCGGTGTCATGCTGAAGATGGAACGTACTATGCGAGAGTTACGAATTACAAGAGTTTCCATGAGCAGGCAGAGGAAGTTCGCTATACGGAATTTCTACGAAATGAAGGAATAGGCACATCTCCTGCAATGGCGTCACGAAATGGGAACGTTGTTGAAACCCTTTCGCTTCCAGATAAAGATGTGTTAACGGTGCTGTACGAAGCTGCGCCTGGCAAACACCTGCCGAGGAGTGAATGGAATGCAGATGTGTTAAAAGAGCTGGGGCGTCAGATTGGACGCTTGCATCTTGCTTCTAAAAAGTTTGAACAAACGCATCCGACCGAGCACATCGATGACTGGTATGCTAGCGGGGAATATGACTTTCTTGCTCATATTCCAGAGGAAGAACGTGCGATTCGAGCAATTGCGGAAGACGTTCATACAACGATTAAGAACATACCGAGAACAGATGAGAATTATGGATTACTGCACGGCGATATCTGGCTAGAAAACACCGTTGTTGATGATGATGGGGATATGACGTTTATCGATTTTCAAGATTGCGAGAAGCATTTTTATATTTTTGACCTAGCCGTACCGATTTATAGTGCGATCGAGTATACGTTCACAGGTGGTGGCAACATCGTGGACTTTGGACGTGAGATTACGCGTGCAATCCTCGAAGGGTACGAAGAGGAGAATGAACTTTCATCTGAGATGGTGGAGAAGCTTCCTCTATTTATCAAGTTAAAAGAAATCTTTGAGTACAGCCTGATGCACATGTACTGGAATAAAGAGAAGCTTACTGAGGACCAGATGCGAATCATGAATCATTTTAGAATGAGGATCGAACGAGGTCATTCGTTTCTTGATCGGTAAAATGGTTCACTTCTATGAATTTTAGTTGAAAAGAGGAATGCAGATGAATTTACGATCGAAAAAACTAGGAGGCGTACTAACAAAGTTTCTATGGGTGGATATTGTCCTATCGACGATTTTATTAATCAATATTTTTATAGTGAGAACGATTGGTGTTAGTGAATCTTTCTTGTACTATGATTCCGCCGTCACAGTTATTTTGAGCATTAATTTTCTAACTTGTATCGTGCTGTACCTTGTATGGCTTTACAAAGTACATAACGATTTACGAGAAATGAATGCCTCGTACCCAATCACTCCAGGTGGAGCGCTAGCACGCGTGATGATCCCGTTTTACAATCTATACGGATTATGGAACGTGTACGCCACGATGGCGAAGTATTTTAAAGAGAGCTCTCCAGCCTTTGAAGCAGGGAAGAAGCTCGCAATTTACACACCAATCTATTATTTTCTCTACGTGATTACGAGTGTTATCAATTCGTCTCTCAACATGCAGTCAGATTACGATCCCTTTACGTTCATTTGGGTCGTTTCGTATATAGGGGATGCTGTGCTAGTGTTCATGTTTATTCTGATTGTAAAAGTGGTGGCTACTGCTTTAATGAACTTGTCTGAGGAGCATTCAAACCAGGATGAAGAAGAGAATGCTCATTCGCTCTAACTGAAGGCATCTTGAAAAGAGGAGAGCAGATGGTTGATCAAGTAAAAAGTGAAAACATCACGGATGACGCGGTTCAATCGTATTTGCAAGAGGGATACGAATTAGTATTTATGGAATATGTGATGGAACATGACTTGTCAGAGATTCCTAAACTGGTCCACTCAGTTCCTTTGACACTTAAAAGTTGGACAGCATCTTCTGAAAAAGACTTTTACGATGTGTATACTGCGTCGTTCAAAGATCGGCCAGGATTCCCAGGGTGGTCGATGGAGAAATGGGTGGAGTGGATCTCGTCGAGTCCGACCTTTCTTCCTAAACGATCGTACCTCGCAACTGTTGAAGATGAACGAGTCGGGTTTATTGCAGCCGATGCTGACGAGGAGTTTCCAGATGAGAAAGGGTATATTGTTCAAGTTGGGGTTATCCCGAAGTGGCGTCGTAAGGGGGTTGCTGCCGAGTTAACTTGCTGCTGTTTAGAGGCGTTTCGTCAAGATGGAAAGAACTCGGTCGTGCTCCATGTTAATCAAAATAATCCAGGTGCGATCCAGCTTTATGAAGAGTTGGGATTTAAGACGATACGTAGAAGAGGGACATTTGAGAGAGTTTGACCATGAGAGCTTGGAAGGCAAGACTGCCTCCAGGCTCTTTTTTATTTGCTTAAACACTGGAACATCAAGGGATTTTAATTAATATAATAATCTAAATGACATATATATGTTGCAAAAAGACATTCTTATTATATAATGGAAAAAGAAGGTAGTAATTAACAATTTGTGGGGTGGGGAAATGAATATGGAATTGAAACGTCTTTCAAAGTCGTTCAAGAAGGGTGAGTTTGCCCTGTCTAAGATCGACTTTACGCTTCAGCAGGGAGAAATCGTTGGGTTAGTTGGGCCGAACGGAGCGGGGAAGACGACATTGATGAAAGTGTTATCAGGACTGATCGTCACGTATGATGGCGAGTTCGTTCACGATTCGGTGAAAGTCGGAAGCTTGATCGAGAAACCAAAGTTTTTTCCAAGTAAGAGTGGGGCGTACAACATCAAGTACTTTTGTGCACTGTATGGAGCTAGCACAGAACAGGTTGATGAAGTCGTTCAGTCACTTGGAATGGCTCCTTATTTAAAAAAGAAAGTAAAGCATTACTCGCTCGGTATGAAGCAGCGATTGGGAATTGCGCTTGCGCTCGTCTCGAATCCGGACTATCTCATTTTAGATGAGCCGACGAACGGGATGGATCCTGATGGGATACGGAATATCTTAAGCTACCTCAAACGTCTTGTGGAGGAGAGGAACATCGGGTTGCTGATCTCGAGTCACATCTTAGAGGATGTTGAGAACATCAGTGACCGTGTTTATGTGATTAAAAACGGGGCGATCATCAGCGAGTATACCGGTAAGCAAGTTGAGCGCATCTTGAGCATCACGCTATCTACGCAAGATCGACAGAAGGCGGTCGCCATTTTAAGTCAGCGCTGGGATGTGACGCATAACGGAGCAGAGGTAAGTGTCCTGTCGGAGGATGTGAAAAGTGTGTTGAAGGAGCTTGCTGAGGAAGGAATTTATCCAGAAAACGTCGAGAAAAAGCAGGCAACGTTAGAGGACTTTTATTTTGAACAGATGGAGAGTGAAGCGACATGAACGTTGGGAAATTCCTAGCACTTGAATTAAAACGAAATGTGATCAGTCTTCCGTTATTTTTATCGATCGTACTTTCATTTGCACTTGGGAGCGGCATCATTTATTCAATCCATGAACTAGGTGGACCATTTCAGCCAAGGAACGTTGCGGGTCTATATGCGACAATCGCGATGGTTGCACTTGGCATCTACTCTGCAAAGGTAGTTGTCGCTGATCTTCATCATGGAACGATCTACCTGCTTTTTTCTTCTACTAGTGACCGTATAACGTACTTGGTTTCAAGGCTTGTCGTGATGGGGGCTGTATCGACGCTGTTCGGAATATGTTGCGGAGCCCTTCTCTATGTGAACCATGTGCTGAACGGGCAGGCTTTTAGCTGGAGTGACGTTGGGGCGGCTATTCTTCATTACGTGCTATTTGGATTGTTTTTCACGCTGCTGTTTTTCGTCATCTCGATGTTTTATCAAAAGACGATGAACATCATGATTATTGCGCTTGTGACGATTCTCGTTCTACCAGGCATCCTCGGTATGGTCCAAATGGTTGAAAGTTTGCCTGCTTTTGCGAGAGAGTTCATCGGTCATCTTCCTCTGTATACGCTGCCGAATAACATTGGCTTTCTTGCGATGGAGGGGTACGATATGATGATAACGGTGTTTGTGTCGCTCGGCTTGTTCGCGTTTGCTTTTGTAAAACTACCTAAGGTCGATTATTGATAGGAGGGAAGAGGCATGGGATTGTTTAAACGAAAAGTGTTGGATGAGCGGGTAACAGCGCTTCAAAATGGTATTTTCAGCGAACTATATGCCATTGTGGTAGGGCTTTGTGGACTGTCGATTTTCTATGAGCAGTTCTTTGGAGACATTAGTTTTGGGAAAGTCTGGCTTGAGCTCGTGATCATTATTGGGGGCGGCGCCTATTATCTTCTTCGTTCGTCCATGCTTGGCATTTTCACGGATGAGGTTGAGATGCATGATCGGTCGAGTAAGTGGAAGATGAATACGAAAAATATGGTTATCAGCGTGCTTGTTGGACTGGGGATTTCGTTAACGTTCGCAACGATCAATTCACAGCGTTATGGTGAAACGAGAGCAGAGACGATTGAGTTCTTCTTCGTTATCTTTTTCGTGTGTATGATGATTTATATTCCATTTATGTTTGCCATTCTTGTCCTTCCTTACGCGATGGCGAAGTACCGGAGTGATAAAGCGAACGAGGAAGAGCTCGAGGACATGGACGATGAAGATGAACAGGATGTGCGGTGATCAACGTTGAAAAATAAAAAGCTGAAAATGGCCAGAGTCGAACATGACTTATCGCAGCAAGAGCTTGCGAAAAAGGTAGGTGTCTCAAGGCAAACGATCGGACTGATCGAACTCGGAAAGTATAACCCTACGCTTCAACTTTGTTTGGCAATCTGTAAAGCGCTCGGAAAGACGCTGGATGATTTGTTTTGGGAGGAGTGAGGGACGGGGGGACGGAGGGACAGGTTCCTTGTCCCAGTTGATGTATCGGGGAAAAGGGACAGTAAACCTGTCCCCATGTCCCAACAAAAACAGGAGTGTATGCGAATGCATACACTCCTGTTTTCGTTTAGCTTTCGAGGTGAGAGGGACAGTGAACCTGTCCCTCTGTCCCTGATGAACTTTATGAACAAAATGCTCAAAAAGAAACAAACCTTTCTTATTTCCGTTTTATTAAAATCTTACAAAAGATTAGATATAGTTTGGTTATCGGAAATGTAAGCGATTACAAAATAGGAGGGTTATCAAGATGAAAAAAAGAAAAAGCATGTTCATGTCACTATTGTTAGGAAGCGCACTTGTCTTAAGCGCGTGTGGTAGTAGTGAAAGTTCTAGTAGTTCATCAGCAGATGGTGGTGAATGGAGTCCAACAAAACCGATTGAGATGATCGCACCAGCTGGAGCTGGTGGTGGTTGGGATACCACGGCTCGAACCATCTCAAAAGTGATGGAAAAAGAAAACGTGATCGATAAGCGTATGGCTGTTGCCAATAAACCTGGTGGTGGAGGAGCCGTCGGTTGGTCTTATGTGGATAAGAAAGGCGGCGACCACACCCTTTTCGTCACATCACCGCCGATCTTGTTCGTTCCATTAAACGGTCAATCTGATCTTGGTCATAATGATTTTACGCCGATCGCTGGTGTTATCGCAGACTATTCAGCTTTTACAGTCCCTGCTAATTCACCGTACGACTCTATGAACGATCTTGTTGAAGCTCTAAAAGAAGATCCAACTTCCGTTTCGGTTGTAGGGGATTCTTCTCCTGGTAGTATGGATCACATGGCTTTCGTTAAAGCGGTAAAAGCAGCAGGTGTTGATATTAAGCAGCTGAAATACGTGTCAGCTCAAGATGGCAGTGGGATGAGCATGCTGCTTGGTAACAAAGTCGATGTTTACTCAACTGGTCTCGCTGAAGCAACGGAACAGGCACGCGCTGGTAAAGTGAAAGTGCTTGCCGTGACGTCTCCTGAGCCGCTTGAAGGTGAAACGGTATCAGAATTTCCAACGCTAAAAGAACAGGGAATCGATGACGAATTCATTGTTTGGAGAGGGATTATGGGACCAAAAGATATGAGTCCTGAAGCGAGAGCATTCTATGAGCAAGCTGTGAAAGACATGATGGAAACGGACGAGTGGAAAGCTCAGCGCGATAACTTTGGTTGGAATGATAACTTTATGTCAGGTGAAGAATTCCAAGCGTTCCTTGATCAAGAAAAAGAAACGATGGAATCACTTTTGAAGGAAGTCGGTCTAGCAAAATAAGAAGGGAACGAAAGGTTAGCACATGCTGACCTTTCGTATTACATAAAAGGCAGGTGACACGCTATGCTCGCTAGTGTTGAACGAAAAGTAGCTTTGTTTTTGTTCGTATTTTCGTTTGCATATCTCGTCTTTACTTTTAACCTACCAACATTTCCGTATGCCATCGTCGATGCTGATGCGCTTCCGAAAGGACTCGGGTTTTTACTCGCGGCACTTTCAATTCTATTGTTTATTCAAAATCCTGTTCATGACAGAAAGAAAAGTAATATGAAAAAAGATGAAGTGCTGATGTTGCTTGCAGTTGCTGGCCTCATATTCGTCTATATTCTTTTATTTGAGCTACTTGGATTTGTTGTGGTCACGATTCTTTTCTTACTCGTTACGTCGCGATTATTAGGTTATACAAAATGGAAGTCGTTGATTGCCGTCGCGGTTGGCTTTACGCTTGTGCTCTATTTTTCCTTTAATTATTTACTACAAATCTATTTACCTCAGGGGATCCTACCCTTTTAGAAAGGAGGAAAGATGATGGATACGATTTCAAATATGTTGTATGGCTTTCAAGTTGTTTTAACGTTCCAAAATATCCTGTTTGTCTTTATCGGCGTTCTTGCTGGGACACTGATCGGAATGCTCCCTGGACTTGGTCCTATCTCAGCGATTGCAATCATGATTCCGTTAAGTTATGGCATGGATCCAGCTTCTGCTCTTATTCTCATGGCTGGAGTTTACTACGGGGCCGTTTTTGGCGGTTCAACATCATCCATTTTATTAAACGCACCGGGAATATCGGGGACCGTTGCAACCTCCTTCGACGGGTACCCGCTCGCGAAGCAAGGAATGGCAGGGAAAGCACTAGCCATTGCCGCCATCTCCTCATTTGCGGGTGGGACAGTGAGTGTTGTTGCCCTCATGTTAGTTGCTCCCCTGATGGCAAGCTTTGCGGTCTCGTTCGGACCAACTGAATACTTTGCTCTCATGCTGCTCGGGTTAACAGCCATTGCGAGCTTGTCGGAAGGCTCAACTGTAAAAGCATTGATATCCGCCACAATTGGATTGATCATCGCTACGATTGGCGTCGATCAGCAGACAGGGACACAGCGTTTCACGTTTGGTAGCCCGAATCTTCTTGAAGGTATCGACTTTTTAATCATTGCACTTGGACTTTTTGCACTTGCTGAAGTATGCTCATTAATTCTGTCTAGGAAATCGAAAATGATGGGCGGAAATACGAACGTTGGCTCGTTGAAGATCACGAAAAAAGAAGCAAAAGACATCTCGGGACCGATTGCGAGGCACTCTGTGCTCGGATTTATCCTTGGAGTGCTCCCAGGTGCTGGTGCAACGATCGCTTCGTTCATGTCGTATATAACAGAGAAGAAGATTTCAAAGGACCCTTCTTCGTTTGGAAAAGGGAACATCAAAGGACTAGCTGCACCCGAGACGTCGAATAATGCTGCAACGAGCGGGGCTTTCGTTCCACTTTTAACATTAGGGATTCCTGGCTCTGGGACCACTGCAGTTCTTCTTGGGGCTCTCCTCGTTGTTGGTGTTCAACCTGGACCATTGATGCTAACTGATCACCCAGATGTATTTTGGGGTGTGATTGCAAGTATGTATCTCGGTAACATTTTCTTACTTGTCCTGAATTTGCCGCTCATTCCGTTTATCGCGCGTATTCTCTATATTCCAAAAGCGCTGTTGATCTCGCTTGTGATTATTTTCTGTATGATCGGAGTGTATGGGGTTAGCTTCAGCACGTTTGATCTTTATCTTCTACTAGCATTTGGGATAATCGGGTTTATTATGAGACTCATAAACTTTCCAGCAGCGCCACTCATTCTTGCATTTATTCTAGGAGGAATGATGGAACAATCCTTTAGGCAAGCACTTACGATTTCAAACGGAAGCTACATGACGTTTTTTGATAGCACGGTAACTGTCGTTCTTCTTGTTCTTTCAGTTCTTTCTCTCACGCTGCCTTTTATCAAAAGCAAGCTAAGTAAAAAGAAAGAAGAAGAGGAGAAGGAGCATTTAGCATCTTAAAAGAGAGAGAGCCGCTTTCACGATAGTTTGAAAGCGGCTCTTTACATTTGTAGTTATACTGGATGATAGCGTCGTTCAGGTCGGCCTACCGATCCATAGGACAGATCAGCATCCACATTTCCTAGCGAAACCATGTATTCTAAGTATCTTCTCGCAGTTGTTCGACTACATCCCATCACACTGCCAACTTCTTCTGCCGTCATGCCTTGAGGCGTGTGCTCTAGCAGAACTTCTTTCAATTTCGAAAGTGTTAAAGGATCGATTCCCTTTGGAGCGGCTTCGGTTACGGTAGCCCTTTGAGCGCCATGTCTCGTAAACAAGTGATCTACTTCTTCCTGACTCACGATTTTCTGACGGTTCATTTCTCCACGAGTTTGCTTGAATTTTTCAAGGGTTTGCTTAAAACGATCAAAGATAACCGGTTTAATGATGTAATCGATCGCACCGCCACGAAGCGCTTCTTGAACAGCTTCTATTTCTTTTGCTGCGGTTATCATCATGACGTCCGTTTCTTTGTAATGTTCACGAATGTGCCACAGCAATTCCAGTCCGCTTTCTTCTGGAAAAAAGATATCGAGTAGAACGAGGTCTGGCTCTAGAATTTCAAGAAGTTCTTTTCCTTCGGTAATGCTTGAAGCAACTCCAATAACAGTGTAACCAGGGACGTTTTCCGTGAACTTCTGGTTGATTCGAGCAATTCGCTGATCATCCTCAACAATCAATACTTCAATTTCAGACATTGGTATCATCCTCCTTAGGAATCACAACTGTGAAAGCAGCGCCACCGTAACGGCTTTTGGATATTGTGACATATCCGCCGAGATAATCGAGTGCATTTTTCACGAGAGAAAGTCCGATTCCTCGATCTTTTCCATCCTTACGACTAAATCCTCTTATAAAGATCTGTTCCATTTCATCATCATGTATGCCGTTCCCCGAGTCTTCTATTTCAAAGATCAAGTCTCTTCCAATATCAGTCATGAAGAGGTGAATCATTCTCTCATCTTCCTTTTTCTCAAGGACAGCATCCATGGCATTATCGATTAAGTTTCCAACGATCGTAACGATTTTTTCTTGCTCCAGCCATTCAGGAAGGTCACTCATATTGCTTTCTTCATCGATTGAAAACTGAATATGCAGCTCATGAGCTCGATGGTACTTACCCAGTATTAGCGCTGAGATAATAGGGTTTGGCACAGCCTTCACTAATAGCTGAACAACCTCCTGATATCCAATCGCTTCCTTATGTATTAAGTCGATGGCTTCATCATATGCACCTAACTGAATCAATCCTAAAATGGTATACAGCTTATTGGCGTATTCGTGTGTTTGAGAGCGAAGCACATTCGCGTAGCTTTGGACTTGAGAGAGTTCTCGTGATAGCGCTTCGATTTCAGTTTTTCTTCTAAAACTAGAAACAACGCCCGTAACTTCACCTTTTTGAATGATTGGAATTCGGTTCACAATGACATGATCTTCCCCTATGATACTTTCTTGATCATATTCTGCTTTTCCGGAATGTAAAACATCTGGCATTCTTGTGTTTGGTAAAACGGACAAAATATGTTGTCCTTCTAAACTTTCATTTTCATCTCGATTCAGCATGCGATGCGCCTCTTGATTGGCAAGTGTGATTTCACCCTTCTTATCAACCGCAATAATGCCTTCTCGAATCGTTTGAAGAATGGTATTTCGCTCTAAAAACATTGCTCCGATTTCGGAAGGTTCGAGACCAAAAATAGACCGCTTTACGTTTTTTGCAATGAAAAAACCACCTGCTAAACCGAGTAACAAGATTGTTCCTATTAAACTCATCACTTTTAACTCGAATCGATCGACTTTCTGTTCAATATCCTCTATTAGAAAGCCTACGGAGACGATGCCGATAATCTCTCCATCTTCAAAGATTGGAGTCTTTCCTCTTAAGGAGGACCCAAGAGATCCTTCTGCTTTTGAGACGTAGGATTCCCCGCCCACCAAAGCTTGCTGGCTATCTCCACCTACCATCGGTTTTCCAATCCGATCAAGTACAGGGTGGGCTACACGGATGCCATCTTTATCGCCAACCACAATAAATTCAGCTTCTGTTTTAGAACGAAGATCTTCAGCGATCGGTTGAATGATTTCCGATGGATTCTCTGACTTCATCGCTTCGATCACCGCTGGCATCATCGCGACAGATTGCGCTACATTTAACGCACGCTCTCCCATCTGCTCCTCAACACTTGTTGAATATAAATGTGTAAAAATCAGTCCAATACTAAACAAAACTGTAAATAAGAGTGCCAATATCATTAATGATAATTTAGTTTGAAGAGAAAGTGATTTCATTCTATTCATTTAGTTGCATACACTTCCTGACTGAATTGTCTTACTATTATTCTACCGATGACATTGGAAGAGTACAAGGAGGGACGTAGGGACAGGTTCCATGTCCCAGTTGAGATAACAGGTGAGCGGGACAGTGAACCTGTCCCTTTGTCCCAAAGAATTGTACTGTTCCTGTTGAAATATTTAGATTATTGTGTATAATTCGATTCATTAGCTATTCGACTTGTCATACGAGGTGAGCATTTGATCCGTCGATTTACCTGTCGAAACCACTGGCATAAGGGAGTGTAGTCTATGAAAATCTTAGAATCAATCAGTAATCTTGCAGGAAAATACTTCGCTCTATGGGTGATTGGAGTAGCGCTAATTGCTTACTTCATTCCAACACCGTTCTTAGGGTTAGGAAGTTACATTACGATTCTATTAGGAGTCGTGATGTTTGGGATGGGACTTACACTAAAGCCAGTAGACTTTAAATTGGTTCTAAAAAAGCCTGTTCCTGTCATCATAGGAGTTGCGGCTCAATTCATCATCATGCCTTTGATCGCCTTGCTTCTAGCCATCGTCTTTCAGCTGCCCGCTGAATTAGCTGCTGGACTTGTATTGCTCGGATCCGTACCTGGTGGAACATCGTCGAACGTGATGGTTTATTTAGCAAAAGGGAATCTTGCTCTTTCTGTTGCGATGACATCGTTGTCTACTATGCTCGCACCGATCGTAACTCCACTCATATTGTTAGCACTAGCAGGGCAATGGTTACCAGTGGATCCCATCGCTATGTTTCTATCGATCGTACAAGTCATCATCGTCCCGATTACGTTAGGGGTACTCGTTCGAAAAGTGTTTCCAACCGCGGTTGATAAAAGTTCTGCCGTTATCCCGCTAATCTCAGTCATGGCGATCATTGTCATCGTGGCTGCTGTTGTTTCAGCAAACGTTGAAAGTATTACAACGTCAGGTTTGTTGATCTTCTCAGCTGTGATGGTTCATAATCTATTAGGACTCTCGCTCGGCTACGTTACAGCATTAGTGATGAAGTTAGATGAAAGTAAGCGCCGTGCGATTTCGATAGAAGTTGGGATGCAAAACTCAGGACTCGGTGTTGCCCTCGCAACGGCTCACTTCGGTCCACTAGCGGCACTTCCAAATGTCATCGCAGCAGTATGGCATAATATATCAGGGCCGATTCTTGCTACGATTTGGTCGAAGAAACCGATTGAAGGAAAAGAGAGTGATTCAAGCACTCAGGTTAAAACTGAATTGCAAAGGACCGGAATTTAAACGAAAGCCCAGGTCATATCGTCGATGACCTGGGCTTTCTATGAATAAATAAGTCATAGCGTGTCAGCCCGACAAAGTCTGACACGCTATATGTTTAGTAGATGGATCGCTTCAAGCATGTTCCGTGTTCCCTGTGGTGAGAAGGACAGTGAACCTGTCCCTCTGTCCCACCCTGTCCCCCAAAAAAAGGAGACATGACGAACGATGACGAATTAATAGAGAATAGCTCCTATTACTAAAGTTCGGCATCAAATCAAGAATCACTCAAGTAGTGAAGGGGGAATGAATGTGAACGACCTTTCTCGTGCAGTGCTAGATCACGTTTCTTACGGAGTCTTAGCCATCGACACGGAATATCGCATCACGTTACTTAATAAATCCGGAGCAAGTTTACTAGAATTATCACCTGAAGAAGTGCTGGGGAAAGACATGTATGAGGTGTTCCCTGATGCTCCTGAAGAGGTTCGGCATGTAGAGAGGACGGTTAAAACTCATAAAGAATATCACATCGATGTGATGCCTTATCAATATGGGAAATACGATACATTCCTCTCGATTCAAACGAGATTGCTTCGAGAAGATGACATCGTCGTTGGTGCAATGGTTGAGTTTACAGATGTCACGGATCTCTATAAAAAACAATTGCAGCTCGTAAGTCGAGTTGAAAGCTTGTCAGTGAACGTCATTCCTCTTAGTGAAGGAATCGCAGTACTTCCTCTGCAATCCACGTTAGATGAAAATGAGTTTAACCACATCATCGATAAAGGGGTTGAAAGAGTTTCGGAGCTCAGGGTTAATAAATTGATCCTCGACCTTTCCTCGATTGGAACTATTGATCCAGTTCTTCTCGCTAACATTCAAAAGCTAGTGAAAACAGTTTCTCTTATCGGTACGAACGTCATCATCACGGGTATTCGTTCCTCTGTCGCAATCGAGTGGAGTAAATCGCATGACGAGAACATTCAAGCAGCCTTTTATCAGAATTTAGGAATCGCTTTAAGAGACGTGTTTGGGTGAGGGACGAAGGGACAGGTTCCTTGTCCCAGTGACATATCAGGTGAGCGGGACAGTGAACCTGTCCCTGTGTCCCAGAAAAGAGGTATGCCCATGAATGAGTTACAGAAAGTAATCGACACCTTCAAATTGAACGTGCTAGCAGTCGAGAATGTTCCAGAGTCATTTAGTTCGACTGTATACAAGGTGAAACTCAGTGATCAACAGCTTGTATATATTAAAATTCCATACACCAAGGTCAAACGGGATCGTGAAGTAACGGTTCTCAAGCGTTTACATAACGAACTGCCTGTGCCGAAACTGCTAGATTACTGGGAAGGTGATGATGACATCACTGGAGCACTATTATTATCTGCAATCGATGGGGTTCCTCTTTCTGAAAAAGTTGACCCCGCTTTGGCGTATGATATCGGTGTTCATCATGCCAAACTACATGCCATCGTTCCAGAGAAATCGGATTTCGAGAGTGCCGTTTCGAACGAGTATGACGATTGGTCTCAGTTCATTGAACGACAGTTTTATTCATTTGCGGAGGATGTGAAGGAAGTCATCGATCACAGGTTGTATGAGCGATCACTTCACCATTTTCACCAGCTCCAGCATTCTCTTCCACCTAAAGATGGTCCGAGTTTTATACATATGGATTTTCGTCCAGGAAATATTTTGGTTTATGAGAATCGCGTTGCAGGGATTATTGATTTTGAAAGTGTCAGAATCGGTTCAACAGAAATCGACTTTACAAAGATTAATCGTGATATCTTCAGCGTCTTTCCCGGAACGTTAGAAGCCTTTCAGGAAGGGTATCGAACGGTTCGCCCACTCATCGATCTAGAAAAAGTTTTACCTTTTTATGCATTCGTAGATGCTTTCAACTCGATTGGCTGGTGCAAAAGGAGAGGGATTGAAAGAAATCGGTCATTTATGGAGCGGAACTATGGTTTGTTAAGAGGGTTTCTCCATAAGACTTGAGGGACAGAGGACCTGTCCCCTTGTCTTGCAATCTGTTAAACTATGGAAGGAGAGAGGGACGTAGGGACAGGTTCCATGTCCCAATTAAACTAATTGATATTCACGTGAGAGGGACAGTGAACCTGTCCCCTTGTCCCGCAAAAGGAGCAATTACGTTGAAAAGACTACATAAAGTAAATGTCACGTTGTTTAGCTTATTACTGATCAGCTTAATGCTCATGATGCTAATCGTCTACAGAGACATAAACAGCAACCTAGGAATAGGATTCGTGATAGCTGGTTTGGTGTTCCTGTTTCTCTATGTTTTCTATCTTGCCATCCTTGCAATCGTGAAATTGTTTGGAATGGACCGAGATGAAAAGAAGGGGAGGCTCCTTAAGTTTTTAGCTTGGTTTGGAGGTCTGACCGTAATGGATGTTGCGGTCTCGTTGATCACGTCAACGGATATACGTCCCCTTGATTTCTTCACGTCGTTCGGGATTGCAGTTGGGATCTCGTTCTTCGATGTATTGTTTTTCAAGCAGCAACGGTATGACAAAGGCGTAACTCCTAAGTAGGGGTGCGTCTTTTTGTTTAGGGAAGGAGGTAACTGTATGAAGATAAAAGGAATCACCTATGTCCTAATCGGGGCAGGAAGCTTTGGGTTCACACCGATCTTTGTGAAGACAGCCTTTGGCTATGAGTACACATTAGGGCAGGTCAATCTTGTTCAGATGCTACTCGCCTTTTTATTATTGCTCGGTTTATGCCTGTTACAAGGGTTAAGAGTTAACCAGTCGAAAAATGATTTGATAAAAATCATGATGACAGGGACGGCGATGGGACTAACGAGCATCTTCTATTACGGTGCCATGTTGTATTTGAGCGCATCATTAGCCATCATCATGCTCTTTCAATTCGTTTGGATCGGCATGATCTACGAGTGGATCTTCAGCAAGGTCAAGCCGACCAGAATGAATTTCCTCTCATTGCTCATCACGTTGACAGGAGTTGTGTTCGCATCGAACATCATCGTTAGCGGGGTGTCGTCACTTCATCCCCTCGGCTTATTATTAGGGTTTCTCGCAGGTGCATCTTATGCCGGTTTTATTTTCTTTAGTGGGCAAGTCGCAACAGAGTCCAATCCAATTGTACGCAGTATGCTGATGGTGGCTGGTTCTCTCGTTCTCGTCCTAATTGTGTTCATCAGAGACATCCCAACGATCGCTGTGATAGACGGTCGTTTGTGGTTATTAGGGGTAGGGCTTGCGCTCGTTGGAGGTGTTATTCCCACGCTGTTCTTTGCAAAGGGCGCTCCGCTCATTTCAGGAAGACTCGCGAACGTACTAAGTTCCATCGAACTCCCTGTTGCCATTATTTCGGCTATGATCGTGCTGTCGGAAGCCGTTTCGTTTTTACAGTGGATAGGGGTGCTGTTAATCGTTGCAGCAATCGTAATTAATGAACTCGGGGATATGGCGAGAGACAAAGCTCTTGAGTAAGGACGTGTTAAATATGGATGTTATTGCAGTTGTACTGATGTCGATCGGACTCATACTTGCGCCGGTAATCGGGTTCTTTTATCCTGCTTGGTTAAGGATGAAAGGAGAAGAGGTTAGTGAGAAAAAGCTCTACGGGATACGCGCTGCTGGAATCGGTGCGCTGCTGCTCATGTATGTGTTAACGCAGGCAATAAGGTAATGAGAGGGGGATAACGTTGATCAGAAAGATGACATCAGAAGATCTACCAGAGTTGGTGGATATCTATATAGAAGTATTTCTATCAAGTCACGCAGCCATTCTACCACGAGATTTCTTAGAAACAGTTACATATAAAACGGTTCTCGATCGATTTGAGCGCATCTTCCAAAGTGATGTTCGACGTCCTTTTTCCTTCGTAAAAATATGCGATGAGAAAATCGTAGGATTTGTTCTTGGAACGTTCGCGTTACATCCTCCAAAAGGTCATAAAGGTGAAATCAAGATGCTCTATGTAACAGAGGAATATCAGCGTGCTGGAATAGGGAAAGAGCTAATCCAAATTGCGGTTCAGCATTTCTTGAACCATCATGTAGAGTCGATGTTTATCGGGACTTTTAAAGCGAACGAAGCTGCCAGAGCTTTTTATGACCGATTGGATGGGGAGGTTTTCAGTGAGCAGACCGATCTTATCAACGGCCTTCCTCTTGTCACGGTAAACTATGGATGGTCTTCGATTCATCGGTTGTTAGATTAAGTCTGACATTCGTAATAAACCTGTTAAACTATGGAAAAAGGGGTGTTGTCAGTGAGTGTTGAAACGCTAGAGAAGGCGTTACGAGAGTTAGATTGTGAAGCCGTTGACATGGATGCGCTTCTTCAAGAGATGCTAAGTGAAATCGGGACAACGGATCCGGTGCTCCGGGATGAGTTAATCTATCGCACGTTTTGTCATCTCGTGATGGAGAATCATTTAAGTAAAAAGCAGTTGATCGAAACGTTGAAGACGTGTCTTGATGATCAGCATCTTTTTTATAAAATAGTTGAGGAAAAAGGTGATGCTGTTTTTACTCGCTCATTTTCTGTACTAGTCATCGCATTGATTTTACATAAAGACCGTGAATCCTCTTTTTTACCAGATGAACTGATTCAAGATACAACTGAAGCAGTCCTGCGCTACCTTCAGGAAGAGTGTGATATAAGAGGTTATGTGAAGGGGAAGGGCTGGGCGCACAGTATCGCGCACGGTGCTGATGCACTTGATGAAGCGATTCGTCATGATGCGTTTCGTATAAAACAGATCGATTCTTGTCTGAATACGATTGCGGGCTGTCTCTTTAAAAAAGGTGTATACGTTGACGATGAAGACGAGCGGTTACTGATGGCGACAGAGGCACTTCTTCTAAAAGGGTTAAAAGATAATGTCCTCGCATCATGGGTGAAACGTGTTGACGATGAGCTCACTTCTTCGTTTGACCAAGAAGGATTTAGCGCCGCGTTTTCCCATACGAAAGCGAACGTATTAGGCTTTCTTAAAAGTTGTTATTTCAGACTAAAATTTCATCATGAGGCAGAAGAAACGATGACTGCGATCGAGAATGTACTAGAGAAATGGATGAAGAAGTTTTATGGAAGCGGTGAGGAACGGTGAGAAAGCGGAAAGAAAAAGGGTTTCTACGAGAACTTGGAGAATATACGTTTCTCGAGATCATCGCAAATATCCTCATGTCCATTCCACGCATGATCATGCGATTTTTCTGATAAAAGGAGAGGAGAATGATTACATTTGTACCATGTGATGGCACGCAGCTCGAAGTAGAGAAGGAGATTTTCAATCGTAACCCTGCTTATAATGTGATCGCATTTGATAAAGAAACGCTAGATGACTCAGATCTACAAGAGCAGTACCGTGATGTGAAGGAGTTTCATACTGAACGGTACTTGGTGAAAGAGAATGATCGCGTTCTAGGGGTCATTGAATACGGCATGGAGAGCCCTCGATCTCGAAAGCCGTGGTTAAGTTTGCTGATAATCGATGGGCAATACCAGGGGCAAGGCTATGCTAGGAAAGTGTACGGTCTTTATGAGAGGAAGATGGTTGAAAAAGGCGCCGATCTCATTCAAATCGCTGTCCATGCGGAAAATACATACGCGTTACGTTTTTGGCGTTCTCTTGGGTTTGAAGTTTATGATGAGCGGGTGTACGAAGGGAAGCAGTACTATAGTTTAGATAAAACGTTAGCGAGGTTCTAAGAATGAAAGAAGAGGCGAATAAGAAAAAAAGCAGGTTTTTTGTTACTTTTGCTAGTTTGTTTTTAGGTCATCTTACTGTAGATACCTTCAACGGAAGCCCCTTCACGTGGGGGGAATATTTTATGGTGTCGTTTTTAGCGATGCTCATTCATATGTTTTTCTCTTGGGCATGGAATTCAAAGGAGTATAGGCAAGAACAGTAGATTGTAGAGGAGGCGGTACTGTGTTGTTCTTCTATTTAATCGTTTTAACCGTCATCTATCTCTTCGTAAGCGAAATTTACATGAAGCGAATGCTAGGTATTAAAGAGCGTAGTAGATGGATTTTCCATGATGAGCGGTATAAAGTTTCGATGATCATCGATGTTGTGATTGTGCTTGCCTTCATTTTTATCTCATTTGAATTCATCGTTGAGAGACCAAATTCCCCAGCGATCGTGATGTTAATGCCATCGATGATCATGGCCTTTCTCATATCCATCAATCGTGGAGTGGAGGATTATCTTCAAGATCCAACGAGTAAAGCACATTACCATGAGTGGTTAGCGGCATTTATGGTCGTTCTTGCATTTGGAGTATTCTATTTATGGGAAAGAGGGAGCATTTAAAATAGTTTCTCTCTTGGAGAAACACGTTTGATAGGGAAGGAGGAGGTTTTGATTGATCGTACTTCTAGAAAGCATTTATGAATTGTCGATTGCGATACTGCTTCTTTGCTCATTGATCTTCGTTCGACACTTAACGAAATTAAAGCAAGAGCGGAAGTTAACATTTTTTGAATCAACGATGTCAGTTCTTACGCAATTGACGATCTTCTTCTGGCTAGGAAGTTTTCTTATCTTACATTACGTCGTATAAATACCGCTAGTCGATCAAGTAAGGAGCTTAGTAATGACCAACATTCGAGAAATGACGAGGGAAGACTGGGACGAAGTGAAAGAAATCTATCGGTTCGGAATCGAGACGGGTAACGCAACATTTGAGCATCGCACACCTACCTACGAAGCGTTCATCTCGAACGCTGTTAATGAATGTACCTTGGTCGCAGTGGACGAAGGCAGTGTACAGGGGTGGTGTAAATGCAATCGATCGTCGAGTCGGTACGTGTATCGCGGAGTAGGAGAGGTGAGCGTCTATGTTCATCCTCGTGAAAAGGGGAAGGGGATCGGGAATTTGTTGCTGCAAGCGTTGATCAAAAGCTCTGAAGAAGCGGGCTTTTGGACGCTAAGTGCTGGGATCTTTCCTGAAAATATCGGTAGTATTACGTTACATAAGAAGAATGGTTTTGAAAAACTAGGAATTCGGAAAAGGGTGGGACGCATGCAAGATGGGCGATGGCGAAATGTGATTCTATTCGAAAGAAGAAGTGAAGAGGTAGGAGTTTAGTGCAGACGGTGGGGTGTTGATTGATGAAGACAGAGCGTTTACTCGCCATTGTGATTAAGCTCTTGAATCAAAAGAAGATGACGGCAAAAGAACTAGCGGATTATTTCGAAGTGTCCGTTCGAACGATCCAACGTGATATGGAGTCCATTGAACTAGCGGGTATTCCGATCGTTTCTGAAAAAGGTGTGAACGGTGGGTACGCTATTTTGGAAACGTTCAAGATTCATAACGGCTACTTTAATGACGTTGAACATCAACTCTTAATGACGGCGCTGGATGGTGTATATAAAACATATGACGATAAGAACTTAAAGAACATCATTGAAAAACTTGCAACGATAAAAATGAGCCAACCCGTTCCAACTAATCGGTCTCTTATTCTCGATTTCAGTGCTTGGGGACCGGAATTTAAAAAGCAAGAGAAAGTGAATGTGATACAAAAAGCGATTGATCAGCAAAAGGCCATTCATTTTCAATACATCGATATTAACGGGAATGGTACGTCTCGTGAAGCTGAGCCGGTCTCCTTAATTTTAAAAATCAACAAATGGTATCTATATGCGTTCTGTAACCTGCGAAATGATTTTAGATTGTTTAAATTAGGCAGGATGTATGAGGTGCAGACGACAGAAAGAACCATCGATCAAAAAAGAGAGGTTCCGCCATTCGATTTTACAGAGGATGAACGTGAACGAGTACTTGTTCGATTAAAGTTCAATAGACAAGCGCTCAATCAGTTGGAGGATTATTTCGAGCTCGATCGCTTGGCGTTTCATGAAGATGGCTTCATTTATGTTTCGGAATATTATCCTGAAGATGAATGGGTATATGGGATGATTCTCCATTTTGGAGATCAGGTGGAAGTGATCGAACCAAACCATATTCGATCGATCATCAAAGATCGTGCGGAGAAAACGTTAAAAAAATATCTGTAATTACGACATAACGGTGTCGTTTTCCTTTCTTATAATAAGGTTAGATTTTACTTATTAAGGAGGAGTCAAAATGAACAAACCAGTATGTCAAAGTTGTGCAATGCCGATGGAAGATGAAAAGCTTTTTGGTACAAATCAAGATGGGTCCAAAAACGAAGAATACTGCGTCTATTGTTATGAAAATGGAGCTTTCACTGCGAATGTTACGATGAACGAAATGGTGAACATCTGTGTTCCTCATCTCGTCGAGGAAGGCATGAAGGAACCCGAGGCGCGAGACATGATGAAAGACGTTTTACCAAAGTTAAAAAGATGGGCGTGATTTTATAAAAGGCGGACTCTATGAGCTCCGTCTTTTTTGTGCCTTTTCATAGCCTTCATAAAAATATGGTAGACAGTCCTAGAGGTAGATGCCTTTTTTTACGTAACTTCAATTCCTGCCTATCCAGTCATGCTAGCTTGGACATACACTGTATAGAAACTAGAATAGGGAGGTTGAGAAGATGGGTGCTGACAATAGACGTGGACGCCGCGATGATGGCAGACTATTTGCTTTAGTTGTGGTTCTATTTATTCTATTAATTATCGTTGGTGCTGCTGGCTACGCAGGCGGAAGAGGCCGTTGTTGTAATGTTGGAGGCAATTACGGCGGAAACTACGGTGGTTTCGGAGGCGGCTTCTACTAAAATGAGCTGCTGGGCATCGGACATGCCCCTATAAAACCAGTGGAAAAGAGCGTTTCGTTTATGGAACGCTTTTTTTATTGGTTGTGAAGGCGCATCTTTTCATACTTTAGCAGATGGTTTTCTTACGAGCGGATCGATGCTTTATTAAAGATAGTCATCTGAACTTTCACGATGAGACCGATCAATAAATAAGCAATCATGGAATAAACATTATTCCATTTGATATATTCGTACACGTTCACCCAGCGAAGAAGGTTTTCTACAATGAAAGCGAGTAGTAACGATGTGATAATCATAGCCAGCATATAGCTCTTCCAAGTGAAAAAGTATTGATATAACAGCATAAAGATGACTGGTAACACGATGTAGGTTGAAACAAAAAACGATGGGCTTAAAGGGGTTATACTGGTTGGATAGGCTGTAAAGCCATATTGTATAAGGATAACATCCATCAACGTACTGATGGCGATGACGATTCCACCTACAGTCAATAATTCAAATAGACGTTTGCGATCAATGAGTTTGAATGCTACATATAGAAAGATCAGATTGATGATTAGGACTAACCACCAACCTAACGTAAACAAATCATCATGTAACCAATGGTTCCAATATTGTACTTGAAAAGACTCTCTGATTGATGTAATTGATTCCCATGAAGGAGCTGCCATTTCCATATTACCTCGCCACTATTTTTTTTTCGGTCAGTACTTAAAGTTGGCTAGTTTGTTATTTTTATACACATCATTCTTCCTTACGAATACTGCTCTTTAATCCTCACAAACTCTTCAACATTCCGAAGTAACACATCAACTAACATCGGATCAAAGTGTTTGCCTCTTTCTTCTCTAAAGTATGTAAGGATGCGTTCAAGCTCCCATGCTTCTTTATACGGACGGTGTGATGCAAGGGCATCAAAGACATCAACGACTGCAACGATCCTGCCATATAGGTGGATGTCTTCTCCGCTCCGGCCATCAGGATAACCCTTGCCATCCCAGCGCTCATGGTGTTGCTCTGCGATGATCGCAGCGGCTTGAAGAATCGATCTTTTCGAGCTTTTCAATAAGTCGTATCCAATCTTTGAGTGGCTTTTGATCACTTGAAATTCTTCCTTAGAGAGCTTTCCTGGTTTATTCAGTATAACGTCAGGAATGCCGACTTTCCCGATATCGTGCATGGGAGAAGCAACTTTGATCAGCTCAGCTTCATCTTCATCGAACCCTGCCTTTAATGCGAGGAGTTTCGCATACTCAGCGACACGTTTTACATGTGCTCCCGTTTCCTTCGATCGTCCTTCTCCGATCTCTCCCATCTTGAAGAGAATTTCTTTTTGCGTTTCTTCGATTTCGATGTTGACGAGCATCGCTTCTAGCGCTTGACCCGTATAGGAGGCTGCAAGACTTAAGTACTTCAAGTCATTCGGATGAAAAATAGACTCTTCCGTTAGCTTATTGATCACCTGATAAACACCGATCGTTTTATTGAGTTTGTTCTTCACAGGGATCACCATGACGGATTTCGTTCGATACCCGGTCTGTATATCGATAACAGAATGAAATCTCTCATCTTGATATGCATCATCGATTACGAGAGGTTCCCCAGATTGGAAAACGTGTCCCGCGAGACCTGCTGATGAAGGCACGCGAACTTCTTCCATTCCATGGGCGACCCGTGCCCAAAGCTCATTTTTTGCTTCATCATAAAGCCATAGTGTACACCGATCCGCTAAGGTCATCTTTCGTCCCATATCTGCCATCAACATCAGCAAACGATCGAGGCTGTTTTCGGTCGTGATCTGTGCAGCATAATCGAATATGATTTCGAGAAGTTCTTCTGAATTTAATTCACTTTTATGATACCGATTCGATTCCACAGGTCGAGACCTCCTCGTCTACCTATTTGGGATTCTAGTCTATTCGTTCTATTTCTTTCTATAAAAAATGGTATGATAAGAAAAATAAGGATTTGTAGGATAATTCTATCATACACGCTGATGTAATAAAGCGGTAGGTAAAGGAAGGCAAAACATGACTCCGTTTGAATATTTATTTATCGCCCATTTGATTGGAGATTTTCTTTTTCAGACGAAATGGATGGCTGAGTATAAACATAACAGGTGGCTTCCACTGCTATCTCACGTCTCAATCTATACAGGCGTGCTAGGTATCGTTGCCTGGTTCGGATTCGGAGGCCTTTCGATGTTACAGCTCGGCTTCATCTTCATCACTCATGTCATCCTCGACCGGCGAACGTTCGTTACATGGTGGACGAGGACTGTAATGAGGGATGTTGATGATTCTGTAGGGTGGTTGAAAGTAATCACAGACCAAGTGTTTCATCTTATCGTTATTGCGATCATCGTATCGATTTTATAATGTCTGGGAGGTTACTAGATGAAGGAACGTCACTTTTCACTCGTGAAGCAATTTCCAATACGGAAAGAAGAAGCGTGGGACATTCTCGCAACGAACGATCATTTGAACAGGCTCATCGGTTTGTTTCCAGTAGAATTTTCAGATGCGCGATTCGATGAATCTCTTTTTTACCGCCCTGCAAAGGCGAAGCTAGGTGGCGTCTCGCTTGAATGGAAGGAGTATCCGTTCGAATGGGTGAAGGGAGAACAGTATTCCGTGCAAAGGCTGTACACAGCTGGTCCACTCGCTGAATTTTATGCAGGAATCAAAATGAGGGATGTTTCGGTCGATGAGAACCCAATGACAGAAGTAGAGGTTTTTTCAATGTTACGCCCGGCAAACATTATCGGAAAACTCGCGATCCCTGCAATTGCGATTCCTGGTATGAAAAAAACGATCGCCTATATTGAAAAATACATAGCGCTCGACTCACGAATCGTTGTGTTGCCTCCACCAAAACACCTTTCATCCACAAACAAACAAGCCCTTTCCTATGCGATGGACAAGCTCGAACCTTCGAAAGCAAAAAAGATCCTCATGCAGCACATCATTCAGTCTCATGATCAAGCGCTTGTTGAGATGCAGCCATATAAACTTGCAGATCAATGGGGAATCGATCGCGAAGATGTGTTAGTGCTGTTTCTTGAAGCAACAAAAGCTGGCGTCCTAACCTTATCCTGGAGTTTGATGTGTCCGACGTGTCGTGTCGCAAAAGAGAGCGAGTCGTCCCTTCGAGATGTGAAGAACGAGGTGCACTGTGACCTGTGTGGCATAACGTACGACATGACGTTCGATGAAACGATCGAACTGCGATTTACGGTCCACCCGGCGGTTCGAAAAGCCGTCTCACAGACTTATTGTATCGGAGGGCCAAATATTACGCCGCATATCCTTTTGCAGAAACGCATCCGTTCTGGGACTTCAAGTGAACTCCCTGCGATTCATTCAGAAAAAGACGTGAGGCTCCGCATTTTAACAAGGAGTCATCTCGTTTCTCAACGTGTTGGTGAGGGGGTGGCGCTAACGTATCGTGATGATGGATTTGATCGCGATCATTTTTCACTTCAAGGCTGCACCCTTCAAAATGAGAGCAGCCGCGATATCGTAGCGGTGGTTGAAGAAGTCGAGCGCGATCCGAACGTTGTGACCGCTGCTAACGTAACGACGATGACAAAGTTTCGACGACTCTTTTCGTCTGAGGTACTAGCAGAAGGCCAGGAGATCGGCGTTGAAAATGTGACGATCGTTTTTAGTGACTTGCGAGGCTCAACTTCCCTTTATGAATCAGCAGGAGATGCGCGCGCTTATCGCCAGGTGAACGATCACTTTCAGTTTCTATCAGAGAAATTTAAGAACCATAAGGGAACGATCATTAAAACGATCGGCGACTCTGTGATGGCAGCTTTTTATGTACAAGAGAATGCGGTAAAAGCGGCGCTCGATATTCAACATTCGATCGGCGACTTCAATGCCGAGCATGGAACGAACTTAACGATTAAACTCGGCATGTATACAGGTCCCGCGATCGCGGTAACGGCGAACAACCAACTGGATTACTTCGGTCATACCGTCAACATGGCTTCAAGAATCGAGCAAGAAAGCAAAGGGAACGATATTATGTTTTCCTCTGATATGCTTGAACGGAAGGAAATTCGAGCGATTCTAAAAGCGTACGAAATGGAGTCGTATGAAGCAGCGTTGATGGGAATTCGAAAGGAAGTTCCTCTTGTTCGAATAAAGACAACGAGGGAATTTGTTACTGTGTAAAAAGGAGCTTGCCTTGGCAAGTTTCTCGTTCTGTCGAGAAACCTATCTCACTATTCGGTGCTCCCGATACCGTAGTCGATGACGATCGCATGCTTTCCGCGGACGAACGTCCAAGCCCGAGGTGAAACCCACACCCCGGTCTCGGCCGCCCGTACGACCGCAGGAGTCCGCGATCGTCTCTCCTACTTGATGAGATATTATCCAAAACGAACGTTCCGTCCAATGGTTTGACAGACCGATATTTCACTAACTAACAACAATATTTAGTATGGAAATGATCAACTACTTTCATCTAAACATCGAGACTATCTCCACACTCTAAGGAGCTTGCGTTAGCAAGCTCTTTTTTTTATAACTAAAGCAGTGGAATGAAGACGAGGATGAGCAGGTCGAACAAAATATGAGAGAGGAGGGGCACCCAGAAATTCTTCCGTTTCTCATAAATCCATCCCCACACAATCCCGCCGACAAGAGCGGCGACAATGAGAAGCGGGGCACCTGAATAAAGGTGAGCGACTGCATAGAGAAGCGTTGCGAGAACGATGGTATCCCCACTTTTGTATTTTTTAAACTGCTGCTGGACGTAGCCTCTCCAGTAAATCTCCTCACCTGGAATCACGATGAGAATAAGACTGATGAAATGCCACGGTTTAACAGGCTGCACGATATCATAAAACTGTTCCATGTTATCAAATAGAGAGGGAGTCGCCCATATGATGAGTTCGATCCCTACATAGCTTAATCCGTACAGGAAGAGTGCACTGACGATGATGTATATGAGGTCCGTTCCTGTAATCTTCTTAAACACCAGCTTGCCGGTCGTGATGCTGATCACGATTAAGATCGCAAGCGTTACAGAGAAAACAGGCCAAAACATGATTGGAAAGTAGACGAAGCTAATAAAAAGAAGTGCATGAGCTAGAAACAGAGAGCTGAAAAGTATTGTTTTTTGAATATGTCATCATCCTATCTGGTCTCTGATTTCTACGTATCTACCTATGATTACCCATCTAGTTTGCAATCATGCTTAAGCGAGCACATCGTAGCATATCGAGTGAAACGAAAGCCGTTCTGTATCGTAAACACTACTACGGGGTGATTGTATGAAAAGATTTGTCATATTTATCGCAAGTTTTATCGTAGTGTTTTTTCTTTTGCAATGGGGCTCAGGATTACTCTTAACGGCGTTACATACACCGGGTGCTGATGAGTTCACGTTCCTTCAAACGGTGCAATTTGGAGAAAGCAGCGTCTCATTCATCTTACTCTTACTCAGTGTAGCAATCGCTTACGTTGTGTCGAGAGTCATTAAAAGCGTTTAATGGATTAAGGAGAGTTTGGGAATGATGAGCGTAAAGAATGAAAGAGGTGCTCATCATGGACATTTTAATGGACTCCTTGAAGGTTATCTTTCGTATTGCGACGATTCTTCCGCTCATGCTTGCGATCGGACTATATATGGGGAAGCGCTCGATCGGAGAGCTCCCAGTTTTTGATTTTCTCGTCGTACTCGTATTCGGTGCTGTTGTCGGAGCGGATATCGCAGATCCTAAGATCGACCATGTTCATACGGTCATCGCGATGATTGCGATTGCGCTTTTACAAAAGTTGATTATTAAAGTGAAACTAAAGAACCCAAAGCTAGGGAAGCTTTTTACTTTCGAGCCAACCGTTGTGATGTACCAAGGTATGTTTCTAAAGAAAAATATGAAACGCATTCAGTATTCAGTTGACAACATCCTGCAGATGTTACGAGAAAAAGATGTGTTCCATACGAGTGACGTTGAGCTTGCGATTGTTGAAGCGAACGGACAGCTGAGTGTAAAACTCTATCCTGGTAAAGAAGGCATTTTGCGGGAAGATATGCAGATTTACAAAGCTGGGAACGACTATGAAATTCCTGTGATTTTAGATGGCAAGGTGCAGAGGGATTTGCTTAAGCGAATCGGCAAGACAGAGCAATGGCTATTGAATGAACTACATACGACTGGAGTAGGCGACGTAAGTGAGATCTTTTATGCTGGTGTTACGGGCCAGGGAGAGCTTTCCGTTTCAAAGAAAGATCTTCAAACGAATGATGCTCCTCCTATTGAGCATTAATCGGGCTTATTTTCCTACCGACTTTCCTCTCATCATTTCGACATTTAAAGGATATCTTTAAGCGCTTAGAGAAAAGAAAAGGCGCAAGAAAGAATTGAAGGAAACGAGGAGGAAAATCCATGATCGTAAAGCTTGGACAGGTAATGGTGTATGTGAAGGATCAAGATCAAGCCGTCACGTTTTGGACAGAGAAAATGGGGTTTGACGTCATCTCAGAAGAAAATAAGGGGATGCGTTGGATCGAAGTAGCACCGTCTACATCTGCAGAAACGAGCATCGTTCTTCATAACAAAGACGTTATCGCAAAAATGCAGCCAGATATGAATCTCGATACGCCTTCACTCATGTTTGTTACAAAAGAGCTCGATCATCTGCATGAAGACCTCAAACTGAAAGGCGTGAAAGTTGGGGAAATCGTGAAGATGGGAACTAACCGCGTCTTTAACTTTTCGGATTTAGAAGAGAATTATTTTGCTGTTGGGGAGAGAGCAGAGTAGTTGCTGGTACAGAGGTGCATAACTATTTGAGTATCAAATTGCAGTTGAATTTGATACTCTTTTTTATTGATATGCTGGAGTTCCTATCTCTTGTTAGCACATTATGTACAGGAAACTGCAGCGTAACATCCATTTCACACAGAACTTTGCAAAATCGCTTTTATATCATTCAAGTGTCTAACTAATGACACTCCCGGAACGAAAGCGTAAATAAACCCTTGAAACAGAACTCTCTTCCATGATTTTTTTCTAAGGAGATCAAACCCTCCCCAAAATATCGCCAACATTATTGCGGTGAAGAAGAAGAGGTATAGAGTCTGTTGTTGATTAACCAGATCCTTAAGTAATTCAACCTTCCACTCTTGCCCTATTTGCGGATTATAGGTGGTTCGATCTTCTTCAAGTCCAATGACGTTATAGGATTGTAGAACTAATTTGTCCTCTTTTACTTCTATCCCTTCGTAACCGAGCGGTGTATATTTGAGAGGATAGGTGATTAGATAAGACAAGACAAATGCAATCATTAGAAGCCCAATATATACAAGGAAACGCCTTGTTTTCCTCAAAACTTTTTCACTCATAATTCACCTCACCCATAGTTTTAAAACTGTGTTAGTCATATTTGGTTTGTGAATGAACTATTTTAACAATAGCTTTTGCGTAGCACTATTTGTGTCTCGTTCGCTCCGCTTTATTGGAGCAATTCTCAAACTTCATTTTACCATAATTCTTCCAATCAGGCTGACAGATATGGTAGCAATTCAACATGCGAATTAGGGTGCATAAAAGTACACAAATTCATATGAAAAAAAGCAGTTCAATTTAGAGTGCAAACTGTCATTCTGTACTCCAAAACTGAACTGCCAAGGTTTTATTAAGACTCTTTTTTTAGTACAAAGAATCAGTCATAGATTACGTCTTTTCCTTCTTCACGCAATTTTTTCAGTGAAGTAAGCATTTGGTTGATTTCTTCATCTGAGTGCCTTTCCCATGACTTTAACTCCGCTATGATCTTCAAAGGTGATTTCGAGCGATACGAACGTGTTGGGTTTCCTGGAAATCTTTTGTCCGTTAGATTTGGATCGTTTTCAAACTCACCTAGTGGTTCAACGATGTAAATCCTTTCTTTTTCGGTTGATTTCGCTAGTTCAGCACCCCATTTTGCAGCATTTAACGTCGCGGTAAAATAAATGTGGTTCGATTTTTTGTCCTGATAATTTGATAAATGCTGCGGCTTCAATTGGTCACCGATGTTGAGTTTCGCTTTCGTTCCATGAAAGAAAGGGCCGTTATCCAACACATCTTTATCATTCATTCGAATGCACCTCTCTCATTTGATTTGTAAGTAAGAGTATAAGGGAAAATTTTAAAAAAAGTAGTCTATAAATTTTCTGAATTCAGGATTATAATAAAAGTAGAAGGAAGAAATGTAAGTCGTTTATAGGATGAATTAATGAGAAGTGCCGTTTTTGGCGGTCCTTTTTTTCTATTCTGTGTACATACGATCGGCAACAAGTCGTGAATAGGTATTTTGACCTGTTCATCACCTTTTAATCAGTAATAAAAGAAATGTATAGAACACGCCAACACCCACGATTGAGAATGATAACGTGGGTGTTTTTGATGCAGTCAATGTTACAAAGACTATTGGCTCATTTGTATAGAAAATGAAAAAAAGAATTTACAGAGCAAAAGGGTTTACCTATACTATAGTTTATAAATCGAAACGATTTCGATTTGTGATAACTATTATTGTGAGGTGAACTTATTGAAAGAAAAATATGAACTACTTTGTTCGTTGAAAGTAATCGAAGTCGAAATTGCAGAACTCGCCAGGTATGCAAAGGAATTCGATGGTTGCTATGATCTCTTAAAGAGCAAGTTGGATGATTTGTGTACGTTCATCACGAGTAAAGAGAACGATCAAAAATGGGACCAATGGGGCGCGATCGAAGAAGTTCAAGTTCTTTCGAATCAACTCCGCGAAACATCAGTCAATGCGCTATGTGACGTAGAGAAATACCAGTCCATTCGCGCTCAGCAGGTGGGACTTCCCGTCGGACAATATTTATCTTCGTTAGCGAAAACGGTAAGGGATGAGTACAACAACTTCGGTATACATAGTGATTCAAACGTTTTATTTATTGGCTCTGGTGCATTTCCAACGACAGCTTTAACGATCGCGAAAGAGACGGGTGCTGCGGTGATTTGTTTGGACATCGATCAAGAAGCGATTGCCTTATCTCGAGAAGTGGCGCGCGCTTCAGGACTAGAAGAGAAGATCTCATT
The DNA here is from genome assembly GCF_056159065.1 of Anaerobacillus sp. ABA4_114. NCBI lineage: Bacteria > Bacillati > Bacillota > Bacilli > Caryophanales > Bacillaceae > Anaerobacillus > Anaerobacillus sp. ABA4_114. Next base: position 2,924,424 of record NZ_JBSWUM010000001.1, on the reverse strand, counting down.
TTTCCACGGTGACATCCACGCTCACCATAGCTTCGAGGGCATCACACATGTTTTTATTGCTTCGCTTGTGAAAGACAAACATGAAGTCATCGAGGTGCTTAAGGAGAAGGTATGGGAAGGTACAAAAGTTATCGTACGATTCGGGAACGGCTTGAAGTCGATCTTTAATTACCCAATCGATAACATCATCACAGGAAACTGGATTCAGACGTACATTCACACTGAAAACACTGACAGAATCTACGAAACACTCGTTCTTGAGAAAAAGACTCAGGTGATTTCATGAGTGGAAGGCATACATTGATTGTCGGTGCTGGTCCTGCGGCCATCCAAACAGCAGTTGCTGTTAAGAAGAGCTGGAAGGGAGACGTATCGATTGTAAATCGTAATGGATCCTATTCAGGACGCGTGCAAAATCAACTAAAGAATACTCAGCATGTGATCACGGCAATCGCCCCGAATTGGCCTTCTCTTTCTGGAAAAGTAGAAATTTCTCGTTTCTACAATGGCTTAGAGAGCGTTGAGGATCGGTTCGACACGATGATCGTCTGTGTTCCAAGCTACAGTTATGAAGATGTCCTTCAATCGATTGGGATTGGAAGGTTAACAAAACTTAACAAGATTATTTTGCTGTCACCCGTAATCGGATCGAACGAACTTGTAAGAGAGATCGTTTCTGAAACAGGTAAGAGCATTGAAGTAATTAGCCTTTCAAATTATTATGCCGCAACTAAATTCGTGCCTGAGGGCGACCTTGTTGCGTTTACGAAGGCGGTAAAAAAACGGGTTTACTTAGCTACGAGTAAAGAAGGATCTCTAAATGAAATCGAATGGTTATTACAAGAAGCTGGGGTTGAGACCGTTGTAAAAGAAAACCCGATCGATGCGGAATGTCGGAACATCACGACCTATGTGCATCCTGCATTCTTCATCAATCCTTTTTCATTGAATGAGATCTTTTCAGAGAAGAAATCCTTGAAGTCCCTGTACAAGCTTTATCCTGAAGGACCAATCACGAAAGAAACGATCATGGTCATGGTGAACCTGTGGAAAGAGATCTCAGCGCTAACTGAGAAACTAGGAGGGGAACCGATCAATTTACTTCAGTTTCTTAACGATGATAACTACCCTGTACACGAGGAGTCGCTGTCCCGTTCTGATCTTGATGGCTTTCAAGAGTTCGAAGCTGTGAAACAGGAGTATTTACTCTACATTCGCTATGCGTCGATTTTGATCGACCCCTTTTCACAACCTGATAAAAACGGTGCATACTTTGATTTCTCGAAAGTCCCTTTTCAACAAATTTCAAGGACGCCTTCTGGGGAATGGTCCGTTCCTAGAATTCCATTCGAAGATTATATGAATTTAAAGCAAATGCACCGCCTTGGGTTTGAAAGAGGAATCAGATTACCAGAAATGTTTCGCTTGATTCAATCTTTCGAGCAAAAAGTCCACGAATGGCAAAGCTTGAAGGGTGAGCCGGTAAGAGGGTTTCAGAGACTTGCAGAAAGGGAGATTCGATGAAAAATGGCGTCCTGCTTGCAATACTATCTTCCTTAATCTTCAGTATCATGAACGCCCTCGTGAAAAGTATAAGTGACACGGTGCCGACTTCTGAAATCGTGTTTTTTAGAAGTTTCATAGGAACTGTCCTGATTTTCTTCTTTATGAGGAGCAGAAAGGTTTCTTTCTCGAGAAAAGGAATTCCGTTTCTGATGCTGCGAGGTGCGCTTGGAGCGCTGTATTTGCTCGCATATTTCTACACGATTTCTAAGATACCGCTAGCGGATGCGAGTATTCTCGCGCATCTATCACCTTTCTTTGCGGTGTTCTTTTCATACATGTTCTTAAAAGAGCGGGTGTCTAAGCAAGTTTTGCTCATCCTGCCGCTTGTTCTTGTTGGAATCGTGCTGTTAGCAAAGCCTGGTGCGTTTTCATCATACTCACTTTATGCGCTCGTGGGAGTCGTGAGTGCACTGTTTGCGGGTGCGGCGGCAACGAGTATCCGATTCTTAAGTAAAACACATCACTCGTTTGAAATCGTCTTTTATTTTCTCGCAACTGGGACACTCGTCTCCATTCCTTTGATGTGGAATAACTTTGTGCTGCCAACTGCCGCAGACTTAACGATCCTTGTCGGAATTGGGGTCGTCTCCTTACTCGGACAAGTGTTTTTAACGAAGGCCTTTACTCATGAAAGTGTGGTCGTCGTTGAAATCGCGCGATACATAGGAATTGTCTTCAACATCCTCTGGGGCTTTCTGTTCTGGGCAGAAGTGCCAGATCTACTTACGATTTCTGGAGGGATTCTCATCGTCTCCGCGTGCATTTTACTATCGAGAAAAAAGAAACAGGTGAGGACGAAGGTGTCCTTACGACCTGTATTGAGAAGGCAATGACATGATAAAAAGGAGCAACAGTTGATGACTAGAAACAAAGGATTTTATATCGTTGTATTATGTTTCATCACGCTTCTTTCTGCTTGTTCGTGAAAAATGGAAGTCTTGTCGATTCAATTAAGAAAACGGAGCTTTTTCGTCCAAATCGGAATGCATATACAATAATTTGTTGGTGTCTACGAAAGCTGATAGGAATCTTAAGGTAAACTTTATTTATAAGTCTCGTCCCTAAAAAAGGGAGGAGGCTTTTTTGGGATTTTTTGAAACGATTTCCAATTAGTATCGTAAATGATAGTGAGCAAAGTTGTGTATACAAGGAGTGTATAGTGATTGAGTACGTTTATTGAATCTCCAACAAAACGATTATCAAAAGATAGTGTGAAAGTTTGGTTGATTAGTGAAACCATGATGAATGTGGCTGGATTTCTTATTCTTGGTGGACTGTTCATTGCGGACGGATACTTTGGCTGGAAGCCATGGATCGGGTGGGTATTAGTAGGGTTAACGATTCTTTCTATCGTTGGAACGGTATGGGCTTTCTTCAAGGTTTCTTTGCTGTACAAACATTGGCGTTATGACATCAGTGAAGACTTCCTTCAGATTAAGTCCGGAGCTCTACATGAAGCACATCAATTGATTCCTATGACGAAAATTCAGTCCGTATCAACTCATCAAGGGCCACTGTTAAAGAAATACAACTTGTATTCAATTGAAGTGAATACAACGGGCTCTGTACATAAAATACCAGCATTGCCGGAATCCACCGCAATGCATTTAAGGAATCAGATCGCGTTTTATGCAAAAGTAGAGGAAGTGTAATGATGAGCATGCGAAGACGAAATCACCCTTTGATGATGCTGCATGAGCTAGGAAAGCTCTTGAAAAATAGCGTGTTCTTTTTTATCTTGCTATTTGTTATACATGCTGGGTCTGAAGCCTGGTATATCGTTTATGGTCAGTATGCTTTGGTTGTCCTCTTCATAGTGAGTTTACTTGCGATTCCATACAAATGGTATTCCCGTACCTATGCGGTGAATGAAACAGCGATTCAACTCACAAGACGCAGAATTACGACTACGAAACAAACTGTGCCTTTTTCTAAGGTTCAACATGTTAACCGTAAAACGTATTGGTTTCATCGATTCTTTGGTGTCACTTCACTCATACTAGAGACGAGTATAACGGGTGAAGAAAGTTCAATTGTTCTTCCTGTCATAAAGGTAGATGAAGCAGAAGAGATTGAGGGGAAAATTGAAGCGAGAAGAAGTCCTAACGAATTGAGAGAAGAAGACTCATCGGCTACAAAGGTTTCACCTATAGAAGTAAACGAAACTAGTGAACCTGAAGGCAAAGCGAAACCCGACTCTTCAAAGACCGTCCATTTTACGCCTACGAAAAAAGATATACTAAAGGCAACCTTTACGTCTCTTAGCTTTTTAGCAATCATTCCAATCGCTGGGTCGCTCATTTCGAAAGTAGAAGACTTTCATTTAGAAAACAAGATGAATGGGATATTATCTAGTATCGTTGGATCGACATGGACGATGAGCATCGTTTTCATTTTCTTAATCCTTATTTCGATCGGTATAGGAATAGTAAGGACAGTCGTGAAGTATGGAAAATATGAGATTGCTTCAACCGATGAGAAGGTTATCATTACGAAAGGAATAGCGGAGGAAAGCAACTTTTCAATAGAGAAAGATAAGGTTCAAGCGATTTTAATCGAACAGACCCTCTTGAAACGAATGCTTGGATTAGCTTCTGTAACATTAGTTTCTGCAGGTGGAAGTATGGGGGAATCTGAAGTGAGTACCCTATACCCTTTTCTTCCGATCAAGCGTGCGATTTCAATCGTAGAGGAAATGCTGCCTCAATATCGTTTGATTGGAGAAATGGAACGGTTACCTAGAAAAGCACTCTACCTTCGTCTGTTGAAGCCTAGCTGGTTTTTGATGATTACGACCGGAGCTCTTTATTGGCTAAAACCGGATCCATTTAACTTTACTTGGGCATGGTGGGGGCTCTCACTTGTCTTGTTACTGCTAGTTGTAACGTCTCGGGTTTTAGATTATCTTCAAACAAAATACGCGATGAACAAGGAGTTTGTCCAGATGCAAACGGGAGGATTTACTCTTACGACTTATCTATCGAAACGTGAGAAGATCATTGAGATGGAGGCATCCCGAACATTCTTACAGAAGGTGTTCGGTGTAGCCACATTGAACGTGGTCAATCGAGCAAATCCGGTCAGACATACTACGATGAGAGATGCTCCTTCTTTATGGGTAAAAGAAGCTTATGGTTGGTATATGGATAGGAAGAAAGAAATTCACCTTCAACAAAGAACAGTGAAGGGTGATAGACAAGAAGAAAAAAATCAGAACGAATGCGGAATTCTTTAGAATACTGCATTCGTTCTGATTTTCTTGACTTAAGATACTTTTCTACAGCCTTTTCATATCTTTTAGCGAACTTCATCCAATGTTACAGGACGATTATCCAACCACTCATTGAAGTACGTTTCAGTCTCAGGTCCAATCGCCATTTTGAATGCTTCAATCAAGTCTTCTTTTTCAGCAAATTGATACTGGTTAGCTCTATAATAATGAGTCAATGCTTCGTTCATTTTTTCTTTTCCAACTTCTTCTTCCAACTTATAAAACATGTGAGGTCCGACAGCATATACAAGATCTGCATATTCTCTAGAATTTGAGTATTCGGTTGTGGAAGAAGTAATGGATTGTCCGTTCTTCGTAAGTTCATCTAGATGATCGGTTTTTTTCTCGTAAGTCTTCAAATCGTCTTTAGCATGGTTTGGATAGTACTCTGATAAAAATTGAAGCGTTGAATATGAAGTCAAACTTTCGTCGAGCCATGCATCGTCAATCGTGTTATTTCCAACTACTGCATACCACCATTGATGTGCGACTTCATGTGCGATGGTTTTAAGAAGATGCTCCGGGTGGGAGTGATATAATCGATCATTCAGAACTGTCATACCGGGGTATTCCATCCCTAAGAAAGATTTTGCTCCTGGTACGATATCAAACTCTTTATATGGATATTCACCAAATGATGCATTGAAATACTGAATGGCATTCTTTGCTGTTTCATGAAAGCTCGAATAGTGAAATTCAGATTCGGGTGTATACCAAGTGCGTAGAGTGATTCCGTCTACTTTCTCGCTGTGCACCTTGAAGGTCTCATCCAATACACTCATTGCAAATTCTCTTACCTTCTCTGCATGTATGGAATAAGTCTTTTTATCTTCGCTAACTTCTGGTTCTGCCGTTTCCTGTCCGGTACTTGCTAGATGATGGTCTTTTGGGACAGTGACGGTTACTGAATAATCTGCAACATCATTGTAAGATGGATCCCCAATCGGCGGAAACTCATTTATGTACCAGCCATTTTCATTGTAGACGGCTCGAGTCGGTAGCCAGCTCCCGAAGTAAATACTATTGTTGTTATAAGAAAAGATCCCGTCATTGTAAGGAACCTTAAATTGAAAGTCCATGGAGACGTTAATCACTTCATCAACATCCCATTTTTCCAGTGGGATTTCGAGCATTGTATCTTTTATGGTGTACTCAATATCCTTCCCATCAACTTGTACTTCTTTAAATTCAAGTCCGCCTGATTCATAGAATGGTCCCAGCATAGCTTTCCACTCATCTCTATCAAGTGCATCTGAGTCTAGAAACTTATTGGCTAACACTTGGAAGAAGATTCGATCTTGGGCTTGACCAGTATCATTTTTTGTATGAATGGTCATGGTTCCAGTCCCTGTTTTAGTATCCGGAAAAACCTCGACGTTTATCTCGTAGTTTGTAGTAACATCGGTTAGTTCAGGTTCATCTTTAAAAGAAATCCAGGCACCGATACTAGAATTCAAACGAAAGACAGCAATAAGCAGTAGTAAACACAAACCTGAAAACAATAAAAACTTTTTCATTGAACCCCTCCAATAGTCTATCTGTCTACTACTTCTCCTATTTACATAAAATTCCTTTCATCTATTAGAAGTAGTGCAATTACAACACTACAACCTCAACTTCATTCATCAGTAAGGCTCATCTTTCTATTCCTTTTGAACCAATACTTTTGATATACTACCTATATTTAGGAAAGCAATGAAGTAGGTGGATAGCATGAATCGTAGACAACAGAAACTGTTGCTTATGTTACTAGAAAGCAAAGAAACAGAACGAGTGAGCAAACTTGCGGATCATCTTTCTTGTTCTGAGAAGACTGTCCGGAACGACCTTGGGACGATAAAAGAATACGTAGAGAACGAAACGAACGGTGAGCTTGTTAAGAAGCCGGGGCTAGGGGTTTACATACAGGTGGGTGAATACGAACGTTCGAGGCTTTATCAAACGTTCAGCTCAGTAGATACGAAGAAAGAAGAAGTCATCGAACGGCAGCGAAAAGTTGAAATCTTCTATGAGCTGCTGATGACGAAGGATCCAGTTTCAATTCAGGGTCTTTCAGAGCGCTATTACGTGAATCGACTCGTTATCCGAAAAGACCTTGAGGATATCCGCACCTGGTTAGAAGAGTTTGAACTTGTCCTTCATTTTAAGCAAAAAGTTGGTGTGTTGGTAGATGGAGAGGAGATGGCAAAAAGGAGGGCACTCGCTCGTTTACGGGAGTTTGTACATGATGACACTCTTGTACAATCCTTCTTTAAAAAGCAGTTTTCACCTTATGAAATCAGTCTCGTCGAAACTGAATTACGCACGCATCAAGCCGAGCATGATATTTCGTATACAGATGAAGCGTATGAAAATCTTCTCATGCATACGTTGTTTACGATCAAACGGGTGAAGCAAAGACACGTGGTTACACTTCGTGAAGAAGATGTTGAGAGAGTGACGTCAACTGCGGAATATCAGTGGGCGAAAAGCCTGTTAAAGAAGCTTGAGTTTGTGTTTGTTGTGCATTTTCCACAAGAAGAAATCGCCTATCTCGCGCTTCATTTTATCGGTGCGAAACGACGAGGTATGAAGGAAGATGAGCTAGAAATCGATCCCATCGCAACAGACCTTGTTCGTAGGATGTCGGAACTGACGTCTCTTTCTTTTTATGATGACGACGCTTTGCTAGAAGGACTGCGCGTTCATTTGTATGCTGCTCTTAACCGGATTACATACGGCCTGTCTGTCACAAATCCGATGCTTCAAGAAATTAAGCAGATGTATCCGTATTTATTCGATCTTCTCATCGGACTTTCTACAGAATTTAGTGAAAAGCATGGGGTGATGATTCCAGAAGATGAAGTCGCCTATTTAACGCTTCATTTTGAAGCGGCTGTTGAACGGCTTCATTCAAATAGAGGAAAGCAAAAAAGAGCCGTCATCGTGTGTCATCTCGGTGTAGGAATGTCCCAGCTTTTACGAACAAAGCTTGAGCGGAAGTTCGCATCGCTTACGATTTTGGACTGTATTTCCCAGGTAGAACTTCCTTCATTTTTGAAAAAAGAAGAAGTCGATCTCGTTATCTCAACGGTCGAGCTTAAGACCGTACAGGCTGTTCCATCGATCGTGATTTCGCCGTTACTGAACATCGAAGAAGAAAGTAAACTAGAGGCATTTATTCAGGATATCGATCAAAGCAGCGCGATATTTACAGACTATGTAAAGCCTGAATTTGTGTTTATTTATGAAGAACCTGTTCATCAATTCGCCGTTATTGAAGAACTGTCGAACGCACTCTCTCGGAGCGGGAATGTGGCGAAGGAGTATGCGACGCGTGCGCTGGAAAGAGAGCGAGCTTCATCCACAAGCATCGGGTCTGGTATTGCGATTCCACATGGTGATCCTAAGCTTATTCATAAGTCAGCGATTGCGGTAGGAATCATGAAAGAGCCTATCGAATGGGAGAAAGAAAACGTGAGCCTCGTCTTTCTATTAGCGGTAAAGAACGATAATAGTGAGGCTACGAGAGCACTGTTTAGGGAGATCTCCTCTCTGAGTGAAAACCCGCATTTGCTTAGGAAAATTGTGAGTAAGAGTGACCCTGAATCCGTAATCGACATTCTTGGTGGAAACCGTTCATCACAATAAATAGTCATATTTCCGGAAGTTCCGGTAAACTTTCTTTCTTTTTCCCTATTCTTTATAAGATACGATATGTGTAAGCGATATCAAAGAAAGAGGGGGAAGCACATGAAGTTGTTAGCGATTACATCCTGTCCGAACGGGATCGCTCATACGTATATGGCAGCTGAGAATTTACAAAAAGCTGCAGAGAAATTAGGCGTCGAGCTAAAGGTAGAAACGCAAGGATCCATCGGCGTTGAGAACGAGTTTACAGAGAAAGACATTCAAGAAGCCGATGGCATCATCATTGCAGCCGATAAAACGGTAGTGAAAGATCGCTTTCACGGTAAAAAGGTACTTAGCGTTGGTGTTCAAGAAGGAATTCGTAATCCTGAAGGGTTGATAAAAAAGCATCAAAACGGTGACGTACCTGAATTTCGCAGCAGTGAAGCAGAAACGGCGAAGGATGATAAGAAAGGAAAAGAAAATCCGATCTACAAACACCTTATGAACGGCGTTTCGTATATGATCCCGTTTATTGTGGTCGGAGGGCTATTGATTGCGATTGCACTAACGATCGGCGGAGAGCCAACAGAGAACGGTCTAGTGATTCCAGAAGGTTCCTTCTGGAAGACGATCGAACAGCTAGGCGGAGCGTCGTTCACGTTCATGATCCCGATTCTTGCCGGATTCATTGCCTACAGTATCGCGGATCGTCCTGGACTCGCACCTGGTGTGATCGGAGGGTTCATCGCAGCAAACGGCAGCTTTTATGGAAGTGAAGCCGGAGCTGGGTTCATCGGCGGGATTATCGCTGGTTTCTTGGCAGGATACGTTGCACTTGCGATTAAGAAGATCAAGGTTCCAAAATCTGTTCAGCCGATCATGCCGATCATCATTATCCCGGTTCTCGCATCACTGATCGTTGGACTCGCATTTGTCTTTATCATCGGTGCGCCTGTCGCACAGGTATTTGAAACGTTAACGAACTGGCTTGCAGGCATGCAGGGAACGAGTTCAATCCTTCTTGCGGTCATCCTTGGGGCGATGATTTCCTTCGATATGGGTGGCCCAGTAAACAAGGTTGCGTTCTTATTCGGAGCTGCCATGATCGGAGAAGGAAACTATGAGATCATGGGGCCGATCGCAGCTGCGATCTGTATTCCACCGATCGGAATGGGCTTAGCAACATTTCTTAAGAAACGGAAGTATCAAGAAGCTGAGATTGAAACTGGAAAAGCGTCGTTTACGATGGGGCTATTCGGAATCACGGAAGGTGCAATTCCGTTCGCAGCTCAAGATCCACTCCGCGTTATCCCGAGTATTATGGTAGGTTCGATTACAGGTTCTGTCATCGCAATGATGGGGAACGTCGGAGACCGAGTCGCACACGGTGGACCGATCGTAGCAGTTTTAGGTGCTGTGGATAATGTGCTCATGTTCTTCGTGGCAGTTATTGCAGGTGCACTCGTGACTGCGCTTCTTGTTAACACATTGAAAAAAGACGTAGCTGCGATGGAAGTCGCAGGCACTGATGTACAGGCCGAAGCGGCACCAGCAGAGGAACAGACGGTATCAAGGGTCACAGAGGTAACGAAACTAACAGACATTACGAACGAACGATTGGTGAACATTTCGTTAAAAGGATCTAAGAGAGACGACGTGATCGATGAAATGATCGACATGCTTGAAATGGAAGATGTGCTCGATTCAAAAGAGAACTTTAAGGAAGCGATCATTGCGAGAGAAAATGAAAGCTCAACTGGAATCGGCATGAACATCGCCATTCCTCATGGGAAGTCGACGGCTGTACGCGAACCTCGGGTCGTGTTTGGAATCAAGCGCGATGGCATCGATTGGAACAGCCTTGACGGTACAGAAGCGAGACTGATCTTCATGATCGCGGTACCGAAAGAGAGCGAAGGAGACGCACACTTAAAGATTCTTCAGATGCTTTCAAGGAAACTTATGGATGATGAGTATCGAGAGAAGCTGCTTGAAGTGAAATCTGATGAAGAAGCGTACGAGTTGTTGAAAGAAGTTCAGTAAAGTCAAATGAGCGCCATTCTCGATCGAGAATGGCGCTCTTTTTCGCATAAAACCGTTTGTTTAGGAAAATCTATTGATTGTCCATCTGTTCGGTTCCCCATTTGTGCATTTGTTCGAGAATGGGCAAAATCGTTTTTCCTTTTTCCGTCATCGAGTATTCCACTTTTGGCGGGATTGTGTTGAACTGTTTCCGGTCGATGAACCCGTCATCTTCTAATTCTTTTAACTGCTCACTGAGGACTTTATGCGTAACGCCTGGTAATAACCTGCGTAACTCGTTATATCTAAAATTCCCATCGACTCCGAGGTGCCAGAGAATGACCGTTTTCCATTTCCCGCCGATTTTCTTCAATGTGTATTCGATCGAACAGTTTAGTTTTCCATCTTGATTGATCGGTGCGTCCATCTTTTTTCAGTCCTTTACTTACTTTTAGGTTAGTGTCTCACATAAAAGTGCGTTCTTCTCATGTATAAAAACTCATTATATAATGTGTTCTGTAATCAATTAAATTACAATTTCTAAGGAGGAATTACTACTATGGTAACATATCCAAGAAACTTTTCTCATATTGGACTATCTGTCCCAAACGTTGAAGACGCGGTTAAATTTTATACAGAAGTATTCGGTTGGTACGTCATTATGGAGCCTTCCGATGTAGAAAATGACGATACACCGATCGGCCAAATGTGCCGTGATGTGTTCGGTAACGACTGGGAGAAATTCCGAATCGCTCACCTTTCAACGGGCGATAAGATCGGTGTCGAACTATTTGAATTCCTAGAGAACGAACAGCCTGAAAACAACTTCGAGTATTGGAAAACAGGTATCTTCCATTTCTGTATTCAGGATCCTGATATTGAAGGAATGGTTGAGAAGATCAAAGCACACGGTGGTAAACAGCGCATGCCGATCCGTGAATACTACCCTGGTGAAAAACCATTTAAAATGGTGTATGTAGAAGATCCATTCGGTAACATTTTTGAGATCTATACACATAGCTATGAGCTAACCTATTCAGAAGGTGCTTACTAGGAAAATGCAATAATGAGCAAAGGAGCTTACTTTTAGTAGGCTCCTTTTTTCATGGAATAAAGTATTGAGTTCGTCTGCTCATTTTGAAATAATTGGTAGGAGTGCGTACAACACAATTACATAAGGAGTATACACAATGAAATTAAGAGTAACGTTAATCATTTTAACCTTAGTGTCCATGAGTGCGATGGTTTGGGCTGGGTTCACGAGACAGTCAGAACTTTTTCCACTTTTATTAAGTATTACAATCGCATTCTCAATGGCCAACATCTCTTTTGATAAGAAGAAGGAAGAAAGGGAGAAGACGATTTATAAAGTTGCGATGAGCTTAGCCATTTTTGCTGCGATACTAAGCGCCGGCAATTTTTTCTTTTAGAGATCTAAGTGAAAAACACCCTCTACTTGAGGGTGATTAGGCATTGATCGTAAACCCATCGATACGGTGACAGTCGATAACAAAGGGACTCGCGCCGCCACCGGCATCAAATGTTGCACAGCAGTCGGTATGGTCGAAGCTTTGTAAAATCAACGTGCCACTTCCAGGTACTCTGACGCCAGACACTCTTAATGCGACAGATGTACCTGGTTGGAGCCTGCTTAACCTCTTACAGATGCTGCTCGTACATTTCTTGTGTGAAGGTATTCCGCAAGGCTGTTGCTCGAATAAGCTCATACTACTCAGTCCTTTCTTAAAAGATTGCTATAGTAGTAATAGATTCAAATTTCTTACATATTGGCACGGCGAATGAACGTGTAGTTCCCGTGATTTAAAGGAGTGGCGTGAGTGAAGGAAGCTGTTCAGATCGCAGAAGGAAATACTGCGACCATCTATCTGCAGGATGATCGCGTGATCAAAGTGTTTAAGGAGCATTTACCAAGTTCTGAAGCTGTCACTGAAGCAGATAAACAAAAGCACGCATATGCTTGTGGTCTACCTGTCCCGAAAATTTACGACGTAACGAAGGTCAATGGAAAACAGGCGATCGTCATGGCGTACATCAAAGGCAAAACGCTTGGTGATCTTGCTCTTGAAAATATGGAGAAAGCGGAAGACTACATGAAGCTATCAATCGATATCCAGTCCGGGGTCCATGACATTACGACGGATTCGCTTGAACCTATGAATGAGAAATTAAAACGACAGATTCAATCAGCTTCGTTGTTAGAAGATCGACAAAAGCTTGCGCTTCTTAGAAAACTTGATCGGATGAACGTAGAGAATAAGCTTTGTCACGGTGATTACCACTTATTTAATTTAATCCAATCGAATAACGATGTGACCGTCATCGACTGGGTGGATTCGAGTGCAGGTGATCCTCGTGCGGATGTGTATCGAACATACTTGTTGTATGCGGGGTTTTCTATGGAGTGGGCTGAGCGATATGTAAAACTAGCATGTGATCGTAGCGGCTTCTCCTTGGACGAGGTGTTTCAGTGGGCGCCGATTATCGCTGGGGCGAGGTTGTCCGAAAATGTGGCGTCTGAAAACAATCATCGATTGAAGGAAATTGTAGAGCGTCATATCTTGAATGAAAACGAAGAAAGGTCTTCCCATTAGGAAAGACCTTTTTATGAAGCGTTGCTTTTGTATACTCTCATCACGTTTTTAACCGCTTCTTCTACAAGCTCACTTGCGTTGTCTCTCAATTCTTTCAGAGAGGCAGGGGAGTTTGCGATACTAAAAAAAGCGTTTATTCCATGTTCTTCTAATACCGTATAGCCTTCGCTCAGACTGCCGGATATGCAGAAGACTGGTATGCCGTGCTTTTTCGCTCTAAGCCCGACTCCCATCGGTGCTTTTCCATAAGCTGTTTGGTTATCGGTTTTGCCTTCTCCGACAAGAACGAGGTCCGCATTCGTTAATTCATCTTCAAACTGAATAAGATCTAGAATAAGATCGATGCCTGGCTGTAGCGTTGCATCAAGAAATGCCATTAGTCCGCCGCCTAAACCTCCGGCAGCGCCAGCGCCTTTTTCATCCATGATTTTCTTATGAAGGAAGACCTCGATTTTCTGACCATAGTTCGCTAAGCTTTCATCAAGTTCCTTTACCATTTCAGGGGTAGCACCTTTTTGGGGACCGAAGATGGTTGACGCGCCTTCTGGTCCACATAGCGGATTTGTTACATCGCACGCGACGATGATTTCTGTAGCGTGAACTCTTGGATCTAAATTCTCAACATCGATCGTATGCAGGTGTTTGAGAGCCTGACCGCCAGGAGGAAGAAGGGTACCTTTGTTATCTAAGAACGTGACCCCTAGAGCGGAGGCCATACCAGCACCTCCATCGTTTGTCGCACTTCCTCCGATCCCTAAAATGATTTTACTGCATCCATGATCGAGCGCATTTGTAATCAGTTCTCCTGTTCCATATGTGGAGGTACGCAGTGGATTGAGTTCAGCTTCTGACAGCAGTGTTATTCCTGAAGCTTCCGCCATTTCGATGACCGCGGTCTTCCCATCTCCTAATATTCCCCACTTTGCATTTACTTTCTTACCGAGGGGGCCATTGACTTCATGCCTGAAAGATCTTCCGTTTGTAATCGTTACGAGCGAATCAACTGTTCCTTCGCCGCCGTCAGCTAAAGGAAGTGTTTTGATTTCGCTTGTTGGAAAGACTTTTTTAATGCCTCTTTCCATACTTTGTGCTACTTCTAAAGCAGACAAACTCCCTTTAAAAGAGTCAGGAGCCAGGATACATTTCATATACCTTTTCCTTTCTGGGCATCATTTATAAAGCTTTTAAAATTTCATTTCTAGCACGTTGACGGTGAGATTGCATGGACATTTGTGCTGCCCCACCATCGTTTGCCCGCATACAAGCGATGATTGCGCGATGCTCGATGATCGATTGGTAGGGGAGTGGTCGATTGTTTATTGTGATTAATCTAGCGCGATACAGTTGATCATCGTGAACTTCAATCACACTTGAAAGCCTTTTGTTTTGGGCATATTGAATAATGTTAAAGTGGAAAAGATTATCAAGCTTTGCCCATTCACTAAGATTATTTTCATCGATTGCTTTTTCTTGAAGTTCGATTAAAGTCTCTAATTTTTTCAGTTCTTCAGAAGTGATCGTTTCGGTAGAGAGCTTAGCAGCTAAGCCTTCGAGCATCTCTACAACTTCATAGATTTCACGCAAGTCTTTCGCTGAAATCGGTTCGACTTCAAAGCCCTTTCTAGGTATTAGGTTCACCTTCCCTTCAGCTTGAAGACGAATTAGCGCTTCTCTGACAGGAGTACGGCTCATGCCGAGAACTTCAGCAATCTCTCTTTCCAAGATCGTATTACCAGGTAAGAGTTTGAGCTCCCTAATCGCTAATCTAAGAATTTGATAGGCGCGCTGTGGAAGCTTTCGTTCCGTTACAGTTGAGAAGATCGGCTCTAATTCTTGTTGGACCTTTACAATATCGATTGATCCTTCTGTGTTCATCACATGTTGATTTGTCATTATGCATCACGTCACCTTTGGTCTTTCTACCAATTATAACAGGAAGAGAAAAGGAGGGCAGTCCCTCCCAAATCCTTCAGACATTTAAACCTTTGCGTAAAGGCTGGAAAGGTGAGAGATAATTGAATCGGTCACTTCCCTTGTTGTACTTGTTCCACCTATATCCGCTGTTAGGATACCGTCTCTTGTCGTAGAGCGAATCGCTTCATTAATGAGGTTCGCTTCTTCTGCTAAACCTAAATGTTCTAACATCAATGCTGCACTGCCGATTGTTCCAATCGGGTTTGCGATCCCTTGTCCAGCGATATCAGGAGCGGATCCATGTACGGATTCAAACATGCTTGGGAAACGACCATCGAGATGAAGGTTCGCACTTGGAGCGATACCAAGACTTCCAGCAAGTGCACTCCCAAGATCAGATAGAATATCTGCATGCAAGTTCGAAGCAACGACCACTTCTAGTTCTTCTGGATGAAGGACGAAGCGGGCTGCCATCGCATCGACTAACCACTGATCGGTTTCTACCTCAGGATATTCCTTACTTACGCGCTTAAACACATCGTCCCATAGGACCATACCGTACTGCTGTGCATTGCTTTTCGTAACGCTTGTTACTTTCTTTCGATCCCGTTTCATGGCCAGTTCAAATGCGTGGCGAATGATTCGCTCGCAGCCTTCTTCAGTAAAGACAGAGGATTGAACGGCTACTTCTTTCCCAGGACCTCTACCTGTAAAGTTGCGTCCGCCAACGCCTGAGTATTCACCTTCTGTATTTTCTCTTACTAGAATCCAGTTTAACTTTTCTTTATTAGGGTGGTTCAGTTTGCCTTCAACACCAGGGAGGAATTCAACTGGTCGAATGTTTGCCCACTGATCGAATCCTTGACAAATCGCTAGGCGCAGGCCCCAAAGACTGATGTGATCTGGTACAGTAGGGTAGCCGACAGCACCAAAGTAAATCGCGTCGTGATTCTTAATTTGTTCTAATCCATCTTCCGCCATCATCTTTCCTTCTTCTAAATAGTACTCACATCCCCAAGGGAAGTAATCGCTTTCAAAAGTGAACTTGTTAGACATCTTAGAGAGGTGTTCTACCACACGAAGACCTTCGCTGATAACTTCTTGACCAATTCCATCACCAGGGATAACAGCTAATCGAAAATGTTTCTTATTTTCCATACATCGTTCCTCCTATTAGGGTAGAATTTTATTAACTATTCTAAATATTAAATAACGTATACGTAAATGTCAATTAAATAATACAAAACAGCACTTTTATAATAAATTATCAGAAAACATTGACTTTAATGTATACGTAAAGTATGATTCGAATATGAAAGCGTTATCAAACTGAAGGAAGGATGATAGGTGAATGTACATACATTCCGTATGGCAGCAATTATGGCGATGGGATCATAAGATCAGGAAAGACTTTCGGAGTATGGTGTCTTTATCATTTATTAAGAGTTCAGGCAGTGCAGCGATGAAACAAGATGTCGACGAATCGAACGGTGAAGTGGGTGACAAACCACCTGAGCCAGGAAAGTATACGTTTCCTCAGCGAGTTGGACTTTTTCTAGGACCATTTCTTTATTTTTTGATCACCTTACTTCTAAGTCCTGAAGGAATGAGCGGAGAGGCAGTCCAAATGCTAGGTTTAATTTCGTGGATTGCGACGTGGTGGGTAACTGAAGCACTACCGATCCCAATCACTTCGTTGCTTCCACTACTGTTGTTTCCGATTACAGGTGTTATGGAAACAGGCGACGTTTCTTCTTCATATGGAGATCCTCTAATCTTTTTGTTTGCAGGAAGTTTCATGATCGCCTTAACGATGGAAAAATGGAACCTTCATAAGCGAATTGCACTAGCCATCATTGCTTTTATTGGAAGCAGTCCAAACATGATCATTCTTGGCTTTATGACGGCTACTGGATTTTTGTCGATGTGGATTTCAAACACTGCGAGTACGATGATGATGGTACCGATCAGTTTAGCCGTAACAAAACATGTAGCGAATTCTTTCAAAGATAATAGTGGTACAGATACATCACCTGGAAACTTCCCTTTTGGAACGGCGATCATGCTAGGAACAGCGTATGCAGCAACGATCGGAGGGTTTGGGACACTGATCGGTGCTCCTGCAAACACGATCTTAGCAGCAACAGTTAATAATTTATACGGTATCGATATTTCCTTTGCAAGATGGATGTTATTCGGCGTTCCGATGGTCGTGTTACTCATTCCTTTGATTTGGCTCTATCTTGTTAAGATCGCTTATCCGATGAACGTTAAGAATATTCCTGGTGGAAGAAGCATCATTAAGAAAGAGCTAAAAGAGCTTGGTAAGATGAGTTACGAAGAAAAGATTGTGTTGACGGTATTTTCCATTACGGCTTTAGCATGGATTACTAGAAGTCTTTTCTTGCAGAAGTTTATCCCAGGAATCGATGATACGCTAATCGCTTTGTTTGGTGCATTTCTACTTTTCTTGATCCCCGCTAAAAACAAGAGTGGCAGTATCCTAGATTGGGAGACGGTTTTGAAGTTGCCTTGGGGAATTCTCTGGCTATTTGGAGGTGGTCTTGCACTAGCGGCGGGTATCGTAAGTTCTGGTCTAGATAAGTGGATCGGGAACCAACTCGTTAACTTTAGTGATGTGCCATTCTTTCTCATGGTAGGCTTGATCATCGCAGTGATCACGTTACTTACAGAGTTCACGTCGAATACAGCGACATCCACGATGGTGTATCCGATCGTTGCTGCGGGTGCAGCGGCGCTTGGAACAGATCCGATTATCTTAATGGTTGCGGCTTGTATGGGGGCAACGTTCGCATTTATGTTCCCAGTAGCAGCCCCACCAAACGCAATTGTGTTCGCGACTGGGTATATCAGGATGGGGAAAATGGCGATGACAGGAATTTGGTTGAACCTTAGTTGCATCATTTTTTCAGTAATCATAGTGTACTATTTTGTACCTATAATCTTTGGTTCGTTATTGAAATAGTATCTATGAGCAGTTCAGATTGGAGCGTATTGTTCCGAACTGAACTGCTTTTACATTTTAAATGAAATAATCGTATTTGGAATGGGTGGATAATTTTGGGTTATGGAGAGGTTTGTCTCATTCAATATGGAATTATGTTAGAAGGAGGTTTTCATAGAGTTAAAGGAGGACAATCTCATTCGTGATTATTATGTTGAAAAAGTAGGGCAAGGTGAACCAGCAATCCTCCTCCCTGCCGGTGGTTTTACTGGTAATGAAGGTTTGAATATTGCTAACCTGCTTAAAAAGGTAGAGGTGCCGACTTATTTAGTTTACGGTACGTTTGAAGATATGAACGAGAAAGAGTGCAGAAGCACCGCTCAATACATACGAAAAATAAAGCAGCATGACCTTCCGATTACCTATCATCCAGTAAAAGGTGGTCATTACGTTCATTGGAATAGAGAATTATCGTTAAGTGAGCTGAGGACTTTTCTAACATCAGCATAACAGGGAAGGTATTGAAAAAGGTAAACTCTTTAAAACGTTTGGAGGCAGAAATGCTAAAGAAATGGATTAAAATGATATTAAGAACCACGCCGTTAGGAATTGGGATCGCAACGATTAGCTTAGTGATGCAAGGGGCTATCAAAGCAAGCAGTCCGATTACGTTCTTATCGATCGGAATGATCTGTTTAGCTCTGTTACATTTTGATGATAAGGAATGAACCGAGCATTGGGAATTTCATATAGAGGAGGCAATCATGAGGCAACTCATAAGTAAATACTTACACTGGATAATACTTGCGATCGTCGGAATTAGTTTTATTACGATGTTCTTTCCATTTGAAGGTTCTGCACATCATATTATCGCGTTAACCATGAGCGGAATCGGATTTGTTTTCCTCATTTACGTAACTTATACGATAGAGAAAAATAAAAGAAAAGAGAAAGACAAGGCTGCTGAATAAAGGTATAGACTACGACTCTTCAAGTTTACTTCTTCCTTTTACGAATAAGAAAAGGAAGAATCTCTATGACTGGATCGCTGGAACAGAAGTGGTTCGCTGATAAGAATCTAGAATAGTAAAGGAGATGACACGATGGATAATGTCTCAACGGTACCATTAACCATGGAGAGAACGTTCAAGGAAAAGCCTGAAACGGTTTATGAAGCATGGGTGAATCCAGACATGATGAGAAAGTGGTTATTCACGTTAGAAGGAACGAACAAGCTCGTCCACAATGATCCGAAGGTCGGAGGCAATTGGGAAATCATCGACCATCGAGAGGGCGTCGATTACCGAGCGGTAGGGGAGTACCTCGAACTCAACGCTCCAAACCAATTGGTCTTCACATTCAAAATGCCGCAGTTTAGTGAGTTAGAAGATAAGATCAAGGTTGAGATTATTGAGAATGTTAGCGGAGCACAGATGACGTTTACTCAGCTTATTCACGTTGAGCGAGAAGAAAGTTGGACAGACGCTGATATGGAAAAAGCGCTATCTGAGTACCATGACGCAACAGAACATGGATGGGATTTAATGTTTAGAGGACTAAAAGAATTAGTTGAGACAGGGGATACGAGCTACAAAGGGTAGCGTGTTACACTATTTTTTGGAAAAGGGAGCGTTTTGAAATGAAAAAAGTATTAGTTGTGCTCACGGATGGTTTTGCTGATTGGGAAGCAAGTTACGTCACGCCAGAATTGAATAAGTCAGGTACGGGCTACTATGTTCAATCGATTGCGATCGACAAAGATCCTAAAACATCGATGGGCGGGTTCACTGTTCTTCCTGATTATAGTTTACAAGACTACTCGGTTGCATCAGATTTAGCGATGGTGATCATTCCTGGTGGAACAGGGTGGAGAGAAGAAAAGAATCAAGTGGTAAAAGAGCTCGTTGCAGCGTGCTTTAAGAACGACATTCCTGTTGCAGCAATCTGTGATGCGACTACGTTCCTCGGCATTCATGGCTTTCTCGATCACTATAAGCATACAGGCAATTCATTACCTTATTTAAAAGAAAGTGCACCTCACTACAAAGGTGAAGAGAACTACATAGAGAAACAGTCGGTTAGTGACGGAGGTTTGATCACCGCTAATGGAAGTGGCGCAGTCGAATTTTCAAGAGATATTTTACGAACGTTAGGCGTGTTAGAAGGAGACGCGCTTCATGAATGGTATGAGATGTTCAAGAAGGGTTTCTTAAGCGCGTAATGGATTTGCTGTTCTTAAATGAATGTGAGGTGGATCCCGATGAAAGATTCGGTGACAATCAGAAAAGCTCACAAAAATGACGCAGTTCAACTGATCGAGCATACAAAAAAGGTGTTGAGCGAGAACGCTCACTTTTTAAGTTCTACTTTAGAAGAGTTTACGACAACGGTTGAGGAAGAAGAAGAATGGATCAACGCTCACGATTCAAACGGTTTAGTGTTAGTTGCGGAAGTAAATAGTGAAATCATAGGCATGCTTAACTTTCGTCGTTCCACTAGGAAAAAGTTCTGTCATCAAGGAATGTTCGGAATGAGTGTACAAGAACAATTTTCGGATAACGGCATCGGCAGTTCATTACTAACGGAACTATTGGACTGGGCGAAAGAAAACGAAGTAGAAAAAGCATCTCTCGAAGTATTTTCAAACAATCCGAGAGCCTTTCACTTATACTCTAAGTTTGGGTTTACTGTAGAAGGTAGACGAGTAAGGCAAGGGAAGCTCGGTCCAAACGAGTATGTTGATGATATTTTGATGGGGAAATTTCTATAACGGCAGAAACCCGCCATTCTTTAAAAGAGTGGCGGGTTTTGCATGGAATAGGCTAGTTCAATCCAGCTTCGATCCCTGGTCCGAGAATAGTAAGACGAGATAGGATAAGGGCAATTTCTCGTGGCGACTCGTTCATCCCAGATTTCAGCCAGTGCTGGATCACGCCTAAATTGGCGGAACTCACGTATGCGATCAAATAATCAGTAGGAATAGGAGAGTCGCTTAACCGTTGTTCGATGAGCACGGTGAGGTTCTTCTTCATGAGATTTTTCAGCTTCTCCTGAAAAGATGGATCACCTTTTGGGCCTAAGATGGTCTTTAAGAAGGCAGAGTTATCACTAAGGTATTCTACTAGTTTGAGGATGTGTGGAAGGGGGTCTGTCTGAACGAGCTTTCTAAAGTCATTCTGCTGAGTTGGGAAACCTTCACGTACAATTCGTTCGAACTCTTTCAGGATTTCATCCTCGCATTTATCCAACAGGTCATATTTATCTTGATAGTGAATATAGAAAGTACCACGATTGATGTCCGCTCTTTCCGTTAAACTGCTTACCGTTAATGCTTCAAATCCCTTTTCTTCCATAAGCTCAGTTAAAGCCTGACGCAGCATCCGCTTTGTACGTAGAATTCGTCGATCGGTCGTATCTCTGTCCATCGGTGCTTCCTCGCTTCCTTTTAATCAACACTTTCTACAGTTGTGTTAAGTACTGTTCATCTCGACTAGTATTGTGCATTGTAATCACTTGTAAACAAATTATAATATACAGTGTGAACGTTAATCAACAAAGTGTTCATTAAATAGATAAGGGGGAAGGATCATGACAGATCGCAAAATGTGGGTGGTTTTACCTGTAATCGTATTGCTTATTCTAGCTATTTTTTCGCTGACACTTATTCCATCTGTTAACCAGACACCGAAAAACATACCGGTAGCCGTCGTGAATTTGGATGAGGGAGCAGAGATCCCCGAGCAGGGGAAACTAAATGCAGGGAATACCATCGTAGAATCGATGCAAAAGATGGCAGCATCAGCGGAGGAACCGCCAGTTCAGTTGGTGGAACTCAGTAGCGTTGAGGAAATGATGAAAGGGTTCGATGACCAAAACTACTATGCTGGATTGGTTATTCCAGAAACCTTTAGCATGAATCAAGGTTCATTACGGTCACCAAATCCTACTTCACCTCAGTTAGACGTGTATACCAATGAAGGAATGAACAGAATGGCGACGATGGTCGCACAATCGATGTTGGATCAAGTGGTTACCAACCTGAACGAAAACGTTCGGAAGCAAGTGATCACTGGTTTTGAACAGCAAGGGATGACCCTTTCACCTAGTCAGGCTGAACAGCTCGCAACACCGATTACAAAACAAGACATTCAGGTAAATGAGGTTGGTGAAAATAGTGCGAACGGTAATGCGCCTGTTTCACTGTTTCAACCTCTTTGGATGGCCTGTATGGCGGGTGCTGCGCTAACGTTCTTCTTTCTTCAGAAACGTTCGCGTAAGCAAGATTTAAAAGCAAGAGGGATTCAGCTAGTGCTAGGTCTTGTTCTCGCACTAACGGCAGGCTTTGGATTAACCTGGTTAGCTGAAGTGATGGTCGGTTTAACGATTCCGAACTTTGTAGATATGGCTTTCTTCTTATCGCTCGTCTACTTCAGCTTCTTTGTGATGATCTCTGCAGTGTTATCGTGGATTGGGATAAAAGGAATAGGAATCTTCGCGCTGTTACTATTCTTTGGAGCGCCACTCTTAACGATTCCAACCGAATTTATGACTTCTTTTTATCATGATTGGATTTACCCGTGGATGCCGATGCGCTTCATGACAGAAGGTTTGAGAGATTTATTTTACTTTGATAAAGCCTTGGAATGGAATGAACCTACGTCTGCGCTCGTTTGGATTGCTGTTGGAAGCCTCGTTGTCCTTTTTTCTTCACGTTTTAAACGGTCATCTGTCGAGATGAAAGAAGGGGCTTCCGTACAAAAACAAGAATTGGTGTAAGGGGAACTTTTTTAAAGAGGAGTTGGGAGGATGAAAGCAACCGTATTGATCGTAGGAGCAGGGCCAACTGGTCTAGCGATGGCGTTAACCCTTAGCAAGCTTGGCGTACCGTTTCGCATCATTGAGAAAAATAAAGGGCCAGGTGAAACATCGCGTGCTTTAGTAACCCAAGCTCGTATCCTCGAACATTACCAGCAGCTAGGTGTTTCTGATAAGTTCGTGAAAGAAGGGATTCCACTTACTGCTGTTCACATTAGAAATGGAGGGGAAGACAAAGCGGAACTGAAACTTAAGGACATAGGGGGCGCGTTAAGCCCGTTCCCTTATGTGCTGAGTCTGCCTCAAGATGTTCATGAAAGATTGCTAGTGAAAGAGTTGGAGAATGCGGGAGTTGAGATCGAGTGGAATACAGAGCTCGTTTCGTTCACAAATCAGGAGGACGGAGTCAAAGTTATTCTCAAACAGGATGGTCATGAGGAGTGTCAGTTCGATTATATTTGTGGCTGTGACGGCGCACATAGTACGGTTCGCCACGGGATGGAAACCGATTTTCCTGGTGGAACGTATGACCAGCAGTTTTTTGTCGCAGATGTTGAAGCAGAGAGTGACTCTCTCGTACTAGGTGACATGTATATGAACATGGAAGCGAACGGCTTTTTTGTTTTTATGCCGGTGAGAAAAAAGGGGATCATCCGTCTGATCGGAATTGTACCGGAGGACGTTCGTGCGATCGACTTCTGGGAGATTTACCCGGTCGTTCAGAAAAAGCTTGATCTTACTGTATCTCAAGTAAACTGGTTTTCTACTTATAAAGTTCATCATCGAGTCAGTGAGAAATTTAGAGAAGGAAGGGTGTTCCTTGCAGGTGATGCGGCTCATATTCATAGCCCAGCAGGAGGGCAAGGGATGAATACAGGGATTGGAGATGCAGTTAATCTAGCTTGGAAACTAGCGAGCGTGGTAAAAGGAAAAGCGTCACGTGATCTATTAGAGACGTATGAACAGGAACGCCGTGCGTTTGCGAACAGTCTCGTTTCAACGACGGACCGTGCGTTTACAAACATCATCGGTCAGCATCGGAGAGGGAAAGTGTTACGAACCTTTTTCTTTCCTTATGTTCTACCATTTCTATTGCGATTCCCATCAACACGTAAAGGCGTATTCAAAACGATCTCGCAAACGCGCATTCATTATCATGAAAGTATGCTGAGTGTAGGCACAGCCGGAAAACGTCGAGGAGGCGATCGGCTGCCATGGGTACAAAACCACAATAATTATGAAGCGTTGCAATCGTTTGATTGGCAGATTCATGTTTATGGAACCGTAAAACAACAGGTGAGAGATGAACTATCTTCTGTCTCGATACCTGTGCATGCATATGAGTGGGACTCTTCCGTGGAAGCTGCGGGATTGCAGGAAAGCGCGCTATACCTCGTTCGTCCAGACGGTTATATCGGTTTTGTGGGTGAGGACGTGGAAGATATGAAGCGATATTTGACTAGGTTTCAGATAGAGACGTTTTTTTAATAGAGAAAGGTACTAGCTTTCTTTTCCTACGTCAGTATGCTCCGTAATCGTGGTAAACTGTAAAAAAAGGTTACGGAAGGAGAAGATTGCATGTGGAAGCATAGCCGGTTACTTGAATTTCTGAAACTTGAACATCCGATCATACAAGCAGGAATGGCTGGAGGCGTTACGACGCCAGCGCTCGTTGCTACCGTTTCGAATGCAGGAGCACTCGGTACGCTAGGGGCTGGGTACATGACACCAGAGGCGATGAAAGAGGCGATTGAAGAGATTCAGACGTTAACCAACAGGCCGTTTGCTGTGAATGTGTTTGTCCCTGAATACCCTAAGGCTACAGAGCGAGAAATGAAGCATGCAAACGAGCTTTTGAACCCTTTTCGAGACGAACTAGGACTAGCGGAAGAATCCTCTCCAGAGATAGATAAATCACTTTTTGAAAACCAAATTGAGGTGATCAAGGAGCTGAACGTTCCTATTGTAAGTTTTACATTTGGACTACCGGATAAAGAGGTCATTCAAGACCTTAAGGGTGAAGGAATCATCTTGATTGGCACAGCGACTTCCGTGGAAGAAGCGATCGTGAATGAGAAATCTGGTATGGATGCTGTCGTCGCACAGGGTAGTGAAGCTGGCGGTCATCGTGGAACGTTTTTAGCGACGAACGAAGGCATTGGGACGATGTCACTCATCCCTCAAGTCGCAGATGCAGTGAAGATTCCTGTCATCGCAGCGGGTGGCATCATGGACGGAAGAGGGGTTTGTGCTTCCATGGTTCTAGGGGCAGATGGCGCGCAGCTCGGGACCGCGTTTGTCACCTGTGATGAAAGTGGAGCGAACCCACATCATAAAGAAGCGATCGTACATACGAAAGAAACAGAAACCGTACTGACTTCTTCCTTTAGCGGGAAGCCAGCGAGAGGCATTCGAAACACCTTTATCGATAGAATGGAAGGTCATGAACACGAGCTGTTGGCTTATCCCTTACAAAACGCGTTAACAAAAGGTATTCGAAAAGAAGCCGCAAAACAACATAATCCCGAATTCATGTCTCTCTGGTCGGGGCAAAGTCCTCGATTAAGCCGCCAAGAATCAGCGTCTAAAATCATTATGTCGATCGTTGCTCAAGCAAAGAGGATCAATAGCTGAACGGTGCTTGAAAGGAGCTGCTCATGTCTTCAAAAACGAAACGGATTTGTGAAAAGGGACACTCTTATTTCAAAAGCAGTGACTGTCCAACTTGCCCGATCTGCGAACAGGAACGAAAGCCTGAAAGCGGGTTTCTTTTATTACTTTCAGCACCAGCGAGAAGAGCTCTCGAAAATAATGGAATCACAACGTTAGAAACGCTCTCGACTTATAGCGAGAAAGAGCCGCTAACGTTTCATGGGCTGGGACCTTCCTCGATTCCAAAGCTAAAGGAAGCTCTTGCGAACAATGGATTATCGTTTAAAAAGCACTAAAAAGAAGGGCTGCGGCCCTTCTTTTTTATCGATTCGCATTAATGAGCAGTGCTGCTGTCTCTTTGACTGAAGAAATGCCGTCTTCATAAAGGTTCATGGAAAACGTTACGGTTACCCCTTCGTGCAGTACGAGAAGACGTTCACCGAGCTGTTCAGCGTTCTTGATTTCTAGCTCTTCGAGGTACGTTGTGAAAAGCTGTTTCAGCCATCTTTTTTCTTCGATGATGACTTCCCTTCCAGGGTGAGACTCTTCTGGAAGTTCGGCTAATGCGTTTACGAACGCGCAGCCTCTTTTGTTGTGCGTTTCTAACCAGTTTTCTAGTGCGTCAAAGATGCTTTGGATTTTTTCATAAGGCTCGTCATCTGAAACACGGTCTAAATAGGAAGTCAGGTGCGCTTTATACAGTTCGTCCCTATTTTTCAAATAAGCTACGATCAGCTGATCTTTTGAACCGAAGCGGTCGTACAATGTCTTTTTCGTAACGCCTGCTTCACTCGCGATCGTTTCGACCCCAATCATATGGATCCCTTTCCAGTAAAACAAATCTGATGCTGTTTCTAGAATGCGAAGCGCTGCAGGCGTCATTTTGATGTTTTCATCCATCTATTACACAACCTCTTTCTTAAATTCACGTTTTTTCAAATTCGATGAACGATCTCTACTGATCACCCATACTCCTAGTGAACATACTACCATTCCGACAATCGTTAAGAAACCAATTCTATCCCCGAACATCACATACGACCACACCATCGTCACGGGTGGCGTCAGATACAAGAGACTGCTGACTCTCGTGATGCTTCCTAGCTTAAGGTTCAACCAATAAAATCCATATCCTCCAATCGTAGATAAGCCAGCTACCCAAGCGACTGCGATCCAGAAACTAGTTGTTGCTGGCGGTGTCGCTTGGCCAGTGTTCACGGCGATGATCGTAAAGAATAGTGCACTGATCAACGTTTGAATCGGCAGTGCATCTGTAATGGAGATGGAACTCTTCAGCGTTTTTTCATAAAGCGTCGCAAAAACGAGGCTAATCATCGCCATGAATGATAGCGCATATGCCCATAAAGGAACGGAAGTAGAACTTCCAAGATCTCCGTAAACGACGAATAACACACCGAGGATCCCGAGAACTAATCCACCCCATTGCTTCTTTGAAGTCGACTCGTTAAGAATGGGACCTGCGAGTGCAGCGGCGACGATTGGCTGAAGTGTCGTGATTAAGTTTGATGTCCCCGCAGAAACCCCATTTTCAACTGAGAGAAACACACAGTAAAGGTAGCCGCTTTGAGCAAAAAGTCCGATGAGTGCCTGCGTTGCAACGCTCTTCACAGAAAGCTTCTTCCGTTGTTTCCATAACCACCAAATCGAGAGAATACCTGATGCGACTATAAATCGCCACATCAAGATCGTCATGGAACTCGCTTCCGCTGTCCCTAATCGTGCGCCAACAAACCCCGAGCTCCACATGATGACAAAGCCTACTGCTGCTATAATGCTTAGCCGTTTCGAAAGCATCTTACCACTCCTTTATTTTATCAAAAAATAAACCGATCGGTATACTTACTACCAAGTATGTAACCATACCGGTCGGTTTACTGTCAAGGTGTAAGTTTTTATATGCATATTCCTAAAGTTATACCTCTTTTTAATAAAGGAGATTGTTCTTTTTAAGAAAATTTGAAATAATTGGAAGGGGCGAACCTTAGTATGGGGGGAGGTAAAGGAATGAAAGAAAACTTAACACTTGCGTGGATTGCGACTTGGTTTGCATTGGTTGGGCAGCTTGTGTTCTTCATTATCGTGGCATCCTTAACAGGTGAATGGCGGTATGTGATGTGGAGCTTTATTGTCAGTATGATGGCCGGCGTGCCATGTTTGATTCAAACGTTAAGAGCTCAGAAAAAGCGTAATAACCTTGAAGTGTGAGCTTCCGTAGCGTAGGTAAGGAGGAAGGATATTGGGGTTTTACATTGTCACGATCGGCTTATTAATTGGAAGCTGGACTCTTTACGTTAAGAAGAGTATAAATCACTATCTTCTCAGTTTCGTAGCGATGGCTTCAGCAGTCATCTTCCATATTGTTGGTTTACTTGTATCAGGGATGTTGCACAGCCAAGGAGCGGCGTTCGTCACGGCTTATTGCGCGATCGGTCTACTTCTAAATGGAATCCTGATGTTAGTGGTGACCATTATTAGAAGCGTTTTTGGAGGGAGATTCAGTAAGGAGAGAACGGGATGAAGCAACTATTGACGCTGCTCTTGGTGCTCGTTTTAGTAGCATGCACGAATGAAGAGACGACCGGTACAGAGGAGAAGACTTCAGCAAAAAGCGATTCAACGTTGACGATTAAGTCAGCATCATTAACTGAGCGTGAGCAAAGGATCATCGATCAAATCGGCATCGATTACAAAACGTTTTTTACCGTTGATGGTGAACTAGCGGATGGTGAGCATTTAGTTAGTTCAATCGTTGTTTTTCAAAATGGTGACGGTGGGAAGGAACAATTCCAAACGTATGGTGACGATCAAACGTTTAAAAAAGCGCTGCATTCCTTTCAACTTCACATGGAAGAAGGCACCGCTTTTTACACGATGGGATCACCGACTGGCTACAGCAAAGGTTCGACCGAAATGCCTCGTGATCTTCAAGGCTATGGGTTTGAACAGCTCGAAGGAGAAGTCACGCTAAAAAGTGGAGAAACAGTTTACCTCGCATACGTAAAGGGGTCGAGTGAGAACCACATGGATATAGGAGGGCTTGATGATTATAAAACCCTTCCTGATTCAGTGAAAGATGCAGAGTACGCAGTTGTCGCTCAACTTTACATAACGGATGAACCGTAAAATTGAAGAAGGAGAATGTACCGAGTAAGCGAATATAGTTAGTTGTACACTACGGCAAACATTAACGATTCGGGAGGTTTTTATGGGTAGAGTCATTCATTTCGAAGTTCATGTTGACGACATGGAACGTGCAAAAAAGTTTTATGGAGAAGTGTTTGGATGGACGTTTGAAGACTGGAGCGAATACGCTGGGATGCCTTACTTTGGAGTCGTCACGGGCGATTCGAACGAGCTTGGAATCAACGGCGCGTTGATGCAGCGACAAACGCCTCCTCCAGAAGTGAACAGCGCGATGAACGGGTATGCATGTACGATGGGATCAGAAGACATCGATGCGACGGAAAAGGTCATTCTAGCGAATGGCGGAAGAGTTGCCCTTGCAAAATACGCGCTCCCAGGCATGGCTTGGCAGGCCTATTACATGGATACTGAAGGGAATATTTTCGGTGTTCATCAACCGGATGAGAACGCAAAATAAACGGTAGACAAAAAACCCTGTGAAAAGGGTTTTTTCGTTGGGTAAGAAAGGATGAACAGAAAGTTTTTACGGATCAACGTTTGGCATGAAAGTATTAACGATAGAGAAAAGCTATTAAAAAGGAGCAACTGTATGAACGTAAATATTGGAGATATTCTTTATCAGCTCTTCGCATTTATGATGCTGTTATCCATTCCTACCCTTATAATTGTGCTGGTATTGGTATTAAAGGGAAGAAAATCTAGACTGGATCGCCTGGAGCAGAAGGTCGACCAGCTGCTTTCTCAGAAAGAGGAGAGGTGAGGGCAACCGGCCAACCTCTACCTACAAACAGATTACTTTCTTTCCAATAATGAATCTGTAATAATAAAAATTGCATTAATGGAAGGAGAGGAAACCATTGAGTAAAACAACGAGTTCATTAAAACCACTATTCGAATCATTTACAAGTGAAAACCTAAACTTAGAAAACCGCACGGTGATGGCCCCGATGACGCGCGGCTTTTCTCCTGCTAACGTGCCTGGAGAGGATGTTGCAGCGTATTATCGTAGACGTGCGGAAAACGGTGTTGGTCTTATCGTGACAGAAGGAACTGGAATCAATCATCCTGCCTCTGTTTCTGGTGCGAGTATCCCTGTCTTTCACGGAGAAA
The DNA here is from genome assembly GCF_056159065.1 of Anaerobacillus sp. ABA4_114. Taxonomy (NCBI): domain Bacteria; kingdom Bacillati; phylum Bacillota; class Bacilli; order Caryophanales; family Bacillaceae; genus Anaerobacillus; species Anaerobacillus sp. ABA4_114. The sequence continues at coordinate 2,894,720 of NZ_JBSWUM010000001.1, read as the reverse complement.
AGGCACTGAGCGGTTGGGAAAATGTTGTGAAAGAAGTACACGAAGCAGGCGGAAAAATCGTGCCACAGCTTTGGCATGTTGGAATGACACGTAAAGCAGGCGACCTACCAAATGAGGAAGCACAGCCAGTTGGCCCATCTGGTCTTGATCTGTCAGGAGAAAAGGTGAACGAACCACTTACTGAAAAAGAAGTAGAAGAACTAGTAGAAGCATATGCGCAAGCTGCAGCTGACGCGAAACGTATTGGCTTTGATGGCATCGAACTGCACGGCGCACATGGTTACTTGATCGACCAATTCTTCTGGGAAAGAACGAACAAGCGTAGTGACCGATACGGCGGTGACCTTGTTGGTAGAACGCGATTCGCAGCTGAGATCATCGAAGCGTGTCGACGTGCAGTTGGACCGGACTTCCCGATCATTTTCCGTTTTTCACAATGGAAGATGTTCAACTTTGATGCGAAGTTAGCGGAAACACCAGAAGAACTAGAGCGTTTCTTACAGCCGCTCGTTGAAGCTGGCGTAGATATCTTCCACTGCTCAACGCGTCGTTTCTGGGAGCCAGAGTTCGAAGGGTCTGATCTGAACCTTGCTGGATGGACGAAGAAGCTAACAGGTAAGCCTGTTATTTCCGTTGGTTCTGTTGGACTTGACGGTGAGTTCACGAGCTTTGAAGGTGCAAACACGACGAGCCTTGATGGCCTTGTAGACCGATTAGATCAAGGTGAATTCGACCTTGTCGCAATCGGACGTTCTCTATTGATGGACCCTGAGTGGGTGAAGAAAGTTCGTGATGGAAGAGCGGATGATCTACTTCCATTCGATAAGGAAGCATTAAAGAAATTAACGTAAATGTAAGGAAGCCGATCGTGCACGCCACGATCGGCTTTTTTTATAGAATAACGACGCCAGCGATTATGACGGCGATTGATAGAAACTTTCTTTTGTTTGCTTTTTCATTAAAAAGTAAGATGCCAGCAAGTGTAGTACCAGCGATGGATACACCGGACCAAACGGCGTAGGCGATTCCGACATCGATCGTTTGAACAGCGAGTGTGAGAAAATAGATACAAAAGCCAAACAGTAGGAACGACATCACGCTTGGGATGTGCTTTTTAAATCCTTTCGACAGTTTGACACTGATACTTCCTAACACCGAGCAGATAAGTGAGATGGTTAAAAACATCATGTTGGTTGTCCTCCTCTTCCAGCATGTTTACTTGGTGTGTTCAACCCAACGATACCGATCACGATGAGTGTGATGCCGATTAGTTTTGTAACGGTCGTTGCTTCGTCGAAGAGTGTGATTCCGATGACGGCGATCGTAACCGTCCCGCCACCTGACCAGAGTGCATTGATGATCCCAAGATCGTGGTCTCTTGTTAGAATGATATAGAAGGTGAGTGCTAAGGCATAGCTCAGAAAAACGATGACGCTATAACCTGCGTTCGTAAACCCGTCTGCAAATTTCATAAACGTTGCGCCGATCACTTCAAACAGAATCGCGACAATGAGTAGAACGGAATGTTTCATAATGAAGTCTCCTTTTGAATGCGCTGGTTTCATATTTCTAGAATAACGGGTGTGAGTAGAAGTGTGGTAATACATAAAATGCATTAAATGATAACTTCAGGTTATGATAAAGTGGAAAGCATAGTGATTTTAAGAAGTGGTTGTTACGTTTTAATAATGTGAAGTTATGGAGGCCGTGGGGACATGCTACTGAATAAACTGAAGTATTTTATTGAAATTGCAGATAAAAGAAGTTTTACAAAGGCGGCCGAAGTTTGTTTTGTTTCGCAGCCCGCGCTTAGTAAACAGATGAAACTCCTTGAGGAGGAGCTAGGTTTTGCGCTGTTCAATCGTTCGGTCAGAGGAGTGGAGCTAACGAGAAAAGGAAGGTCGCTCTATGAAGATCTCTCTCCATTGTTTTCAAAAATCGATCAAACTGTTCATCACTATAAGCAGTTTGATCATATCCGGTTTGGTTCTACGCCACTGTTAAGTTCGTACTTTTTACCGAGTTATTATGAAAAGCTACAATATACGAACCTGCACGTAACTGTTGTTCAGAATGACAGCCGTGATCTCGTTCCATTATTAAAAGCGCACGACATCGACGCTGCAATCGTTCAAGATACGCCCTGGATCGAAGGGATATATTCAACGTTGTTATTTCAAGAACCCTTCGTGGCAGCGATTCCGGTTTCTTACGCACTGTCTTCAAGAAAAGAGGTAACGATGGAGGAATGTTTTGCTTATAAGCAGATCCTTCCCCCAGAAGGGAGCCTTTCAGAACAAGTTACGAACATGATGCAGGAAAAGGACATTGAAATAGACGTGCTTGAAACCCACTACCTCGGCATGGTTGGACTTGTATCGATCGGGATCGGAATCGCTTATCTTCCAAAGATGATGGCTGATGCGATTGAACATAAAGGCGTTACGTTCGTACCTATAAAAAGCGGCGTTTTAGAAAGGAAGATGTACCTTCATGCGGTTTCTCCTTTTATATTAAAGCTTTTATCAGATACGATGCGCTAGAAAAAAGCTCCTCTCATGATGGTAAGAGGAGCTTATTGTAGATCCTGCGTTCCATATCCATCGACATCAACCTTAACGTCTACAGAAATGGGGACATCTCTAAACGTCTCGTTCCAGTTCTTTTTATGAGACTTGTAGAAGGCAGGTTCTTTGATCTTTACCCATTTAGATAAACCAAGAAAATCTAACTCATATTCGTTTTGAGCTGGTTCAATGACTTTTTGTATGGACCTTTCAATGTGGTTCTCCGCATCCTTTGTTATCTTATCATCCCAACCTTGCTCAAACACATCTCTTTCAATGTTCCAATCTTCTCCTAGACGGACAGTCGTCTTAACCATAACTCCTATCTTTAGCTTTCCGTCTTCTACCTTAGGATGGATCTCTGTACCAGATTTAATAATTTCGAGAACTACATGGTCTTCTGAATTCTTTTCTTTTTGGTCAGTTAAGGACACTAAACCGCCTTTTACGGTGTCGGTAAGCCACTTGAGACCTTCCACTTGCTCACGGTTTAGCCAACCTGCAAGTTTGAAATCTTGATCTGAAATGACAGCTGCTCCTGATAATCGAATACGGTTCTGGTTGATTTCAATTTCAGGGATAACGAAGCTCACATCTTCTGAAATATAACTTGAAAGCTCGCTGAACTTGGTGTTCTCTAAAATCTCCAAACTTTTATCATTATTTTGTGTAAGTTCCTTAATTTGGACCGCAGGGAAGATTTCCTTTGTTGGCTCAACGCTCATGATATCTTCCACTTTTTCTTTCGTAACAAATACGGCGACTGTTCTTCGGAATTCATGATCTCGTAAAAAGAAGCTGATCAGTTTCCGAACAGATTCTTCTTCAATAAGTTTCTCTGAAAGAATAAGTGATTTTAAATGTGTAAAGTTTGGTGGACGATCGGTTTCAAGAGAATTTTCTCTTATGATTTCAAAAAACGATGCTCCTTCGAGTGTAAGGTTTTGAAATGGTTTTCCGGATGCCTGACTGCCTTGGGATCCTTGGATGTTATTTGGCACGACATATTGGTGTGTCATTGAAAACTTTTCATCCTCACCAAAATCAAGTCCAATTCCAATGATCAAGCCAACATCTTCAATTTCATTACTATCCCAGCAGGCTGAAAGAAAGATTAAACAACAAATGGTAAACACCATCTTTCTTTTCATCGTAAAGACCTCCTAATGGATGAAATGAGTAAGAGGATGAAAGGAATACCAATAAGTGACGCATAAGACAAATAGTTGATGTAAGTTCCATACGAAAACAGTTCCGTTATTCCATCTGGTAATTTCGCAAGAACAATAATAGATGCACCAATCAGAATGTTGAGGTAAATGTTTTTCTTGCAGTTTAACGTCGTGCATATACCTACCAGGGCTGCGTAGTAGTAGGCAACGACAGTCGTGAAGATGGTAATGATCCATCCGAACAGAAACAATAGCTCGAAGCGTTCAAAAAAGAACCCTTGAAATTCGATCGACTTTGCCATCTCGATGGTTGGAAACGTGGTCACCTTCAGTTCTTCGAGGCTAAGAATCCCAATGTTCAAAATAAAAAAGAGAACGTAGATCGTACATACAGTACCAAGGCTTACTAACAAGATAGTCGACATCGATTTCCAACCCGATATTGACTTCCGATTCGATAGAACCATGATCAGTTCATATCCAACAAAAGAGAAGAACGTCGTTTTTGCACCTATGATGAGAGGAACAATGTCATTTACGAAAACTGGACGTAAGTTGGTAACTTCAATGTTTCGGACACTAAGGATGGTCAACAACAGGAACATCAGCAAAATGATGGGGAAGTAGAGCTGGAAAAAATCCATAATATTCGTGATTCCAGTTGAAACAAGGTAGACACACGCGACGATTAGAACGAAGATGACGACCAATCTAGGTGTTAAGTCAAGCAGATAATAATTCACGATCTCAGCCATCATTCTCATAATAAAAGCTGAAATGCAGATCGCGTATAAAACGAATATGATGTTGAATACACTCCCGAGAAGTCTACCTACGACGTGTGGTCCAATATCATAGATCGTCTGTTCAGGGTAGCGCTTGATGACAGAAAAGATCAAAAGCCCATTCAGAAAAGCAATCGCAGCACCTAATACAACACTGACCCACATATTCGGTTGATCGATAACATTAGCAGCTTCACGTGGTAACGTTACGATTCCGACACCGATGATCGTCGAGATGACGAACACAATGATGGGAAAGTTCGACAGTTGTTTGTCATTCATGTAGCTTCCCATCCTTTTTACCTAGTCTGAAAAACAAACGAATTACTGAGTCTTTGAGTTGTCTGAATCGAATTGGTGCAAAAGGTTCCATGTATGGAACGTTAAAGCTTCTGAGTGAAACCAGATGTGTTGAAAGAATAAATAGCGCGATTAGGATTCCATAGATGCCGAGTATCGCAGCAAAAAACAACAGGAAAAACCGAATCGAACGTAGTGCAAGGCTCAGCTGATAATTCGGTACAGTGAATGAACAGATCGCTGTAAATGAAATTACCATCACCATCATGGGGCTTACGATTCCTGCACTCACAGCCGTTTCACCAATAACGATCGCTCCGACGATACTCACCGTCGAGCCAATTGGCTTCGGAAGGCGTATACCAGCTTCTCGTAAAATTTCGATTGTAAGTTCCATTAAAAACGCTTCGATTACCGATGGAAACGGCACGCCCTCTCTTGTTTTTGATAAAGAGATGGCGAGGTCCGTTGGAATGAGACCGTGATGAAAGGAAATGAGCGAAATATAAACAGCAGGCAAGACGAACGAGATGATTGCAGCAAAATAAGTAAGGATTCGTGTAAGAGAAGCCGGAATCCATTTGAAATAATAGTCATCAGGGGTTTGAAGCAACATGTTTAGTGTGGTCGGTGCAATGAGTGCTGTAGGCGATCCATCTGTCAAAATGGTAATTTTCCCTTCCATCAAAGCATTGGTTACTTTGAGAGGGAACTGCGTATTCGTTAATTCTGGGAATGCTGAGAACTTGTTTTTCCCAATCGCTTGCTCGAGCAATCCAGCGTCTCCTAAGTATTCTGCCTCAACAGATTGAATTCGCTCTCTAGCTTCTGTTATTAACTCTTCCGAGGCTTTCCCTTTTATATAAGCTAATTCAACATACGTTTTGACTTCCGTCCCTACAGCAAACCGTTCAAAAACTAAATCATTCGAATGAAGGTGCATCCGAATCAGTGATTTGTTATCTTGAATCGATTCAACAAACCCATCACGTGGTCCACTGATCGTTGGTTCATTAACGGGTTCATTCGTTTTACGTTTTACGAAATTACACGTTTCAATCGCATAGACGACTTCTGTTTCTCCTTTTGCTATGATGATCGTAAAGCCATCCATCAAGTAGGTGTTGATCTTATCGTAGTTCTTTACAACTTCCATCGATTCTACTGGTAATTTGCCAGTGATCGAAAATGGGGTAATGGGTTCATTTTCTTGTGCTAGAAACAGAAGTGGCGCTATGATCAGTTTTTGAATCGTTTTTCGATTGGTGATATCTGCGATAAACAAAATTGTGATCTCGATCTCTGGCACTTCAAAAGACTTGCAGTGGAGATCACTGCTATGATGAAAATCGTCCATGATTCGTTCTTTAATGCTTTTGCTTTCTTTTGAAGAATCTTGTTGTTTGTTTGAATGTCGTCTTATTTTCATGTCAGAATCACTCCGAACATAAGCTATCTGTTAGTATTCACAGACTAAGGTATTCTATCCAATGTAGCTTCGCGTTTTTATTTGTAGAAAGAATTAATGAGGGAGAGATCTTCAGTGAGGTTATTTCATGTTAGCGAAGAAAGTGACATAGAAGTGTTTGAACCAAGAATTCCAACACGTAAGGATCTTGATCAAACAAAAGGGCTCGTGTGGGCGGTTGAAGAGAGGTGCTTACCGAATTTCTTAACACCGCGAGATTGCCCGAGGGTTTGTTATCACGTTGGAAGGGAGACGACCGACAACGATAAACAGCTTTACCTTTCACCACAGCAGCATCATCATGTGGTCGTCATCGAACAAAAGTGGCTAGAAGCCATGATGAACACGACGTTAGTTTTGTATGAATTTGCCCCGACGTCTTTTCAAAGTTTCGATGAGAACGCTGGGTACTACATAAGTGAGGAAGCGCAAATACCGATTGCTAAACACAAGATCGATGATTTGTTTCAAGAACTGTTTTCGTACGGCGTTGAACTTCGGATCACACATGACTTATGGGAGATGCATGATGCGATTCAACAAACGACGTTTCATTGGTCGATGTGCAGGATGAGAAACGCATTGCCGAGGGGGTAAGGCGGCTTTAGATTTGATTGCGTTAAGGGTAGAGTATGATAACTCGTACGATTTAAGAGAAGCCTTCTAACTGCAAGTAAGAGGTTTTTTTGCCTTAAAAAGGTAGAATTTTTTAAAAAAGTGTGACGAACCACGCAAAATCCGACAAAAAGAGCACATTTGTCGCGTTTGGTTATTTATTTCTTCACCCTTTTAAGGTTATACTTGTTCTTTAGAAGAAGGACACAACACCCCTTTTTTATAGAGAGGATTGTATCACCATGCTTGATTATAAATACTACAAATGTAACGACAAAAATAATGAAACGATCGTTTTGCTACACGGTCTTGGAGGCAACTATGGTATCTTCAGTAAACAGATCGCAACGTTTAAAAAACAGTTTCATGTATTAGCGATCAATTTACCTGGACATGGAAAATCACCTGGGACTTCTACTTATGATAAACCATTTACCAGTGACTTAGTTGTCGATAAACTTCTGCATACTCTAGATGAACTTAAAATAGACAAGGCTCATGTGGTAGGAATTTCACTAGGATCTGTAGTTGCTCATCACATGCTACAACGTGCACCAGAGAAAGTGAAAAGTGCAGTACTTGGAGGGGCAATTACACGGTTCACCCCACTCGCAACTTTTCTCTTATTGGCTGGTACAGCGGTAAAACGGTTTGTGCCTTACATGTGGTTGTACAAGCTGTTTGCTTACATCATGATGCCGAAAGCAAATCATGCAACGGCAAGAAAAGTGTTCATTAGAGAAGCTGTTAAAATGAATCGTCAAGATTTTTTAGCTTGGTATAATTTAGCGTTTACCGTGAAAGAAACGTATGCGGATGTTCAAAAGAAAGGAAAGAACGTTCCGAAGCTATACATTTCTGGAGAAGAAGACCACCTCTTTGTAGAACCATTGCTAGAAGACACGAAGAGCGACAAACTCGCCCGTCATTTGGTATTAGAAGAATGTGGCCACGTATGTAACGTTGAAAAGCCAAAAGAGTTCAATGCTGCTTCGTTAGAATTTTTTAACAAGCATCGTTCGAAGCATGAGCCCGTTTCATCTGCGCTTTAATCGTTTGAATAGTAGGAGAGAGACTCGTCGATGACGAGTCTTTTTTACGTTGTAATTCTGAGATTGTGGTGAACATTCTATTATAGACGTCTAGTATGTTTTCTTGAGACATTTCCTGATTATAGAGACCGTAACCCCAATGGAGATGACCATCTTCTTGAGCGAAATAACCTACCGCATATTCTGAATTACTTAGACTTGGAGCACTTTCGTAAGTTGAATCCGCATTATAGTAAGCGTAGGGTATTTTTTCTGATCCTATGAAAAAGAAAGGAAGGTCCGTTGTTTTGTATAGTTCGGCATATTCCCTTACCGCAGCCTTTTGTAAGTGCTTTTTCATAATGAATACCGCGTCAAAATCGAATGGGTCGATCTTCTTTAAACCTTCGAAATCCATCGGAACGAATGTGATCGACCGCTCTTCTTTAATCGTTGGTTTTTTTCCAACAATAGCGATGGTTAACGGTGGTCCGTCATAACTTTCAAATTGTTGTTCACCGCTGCCGTCCGCTTGACACGAGGCTACTACCAGAATTGAAAGACATAGTAGTAAAAAACGTTTCAATCCTATTCCTCCCTTGCAATCGACTTCTACTATTCTACCATAGTATATTGCCATCATATGGAAGGGAGGTATACTAATAGAGTAAGCTTTTTCAACGAGGAGGAACGTTTTTGGAAGTATGGGATGACCAAAGAGGAAGCATGTATAAAGTAAAACCTATGACTGAACGTACAATAAATAGGTATGAGAAGAAAATAAACCGTACATTGCCAGAGAGTTATAAGGAGCTCGTGCTGAAGCAGAATGGTGGATACATCAAGCAAAATGCAGTGAAAATTGCTGATGAAACCTATCTAGCAATAGACCATATCTATGGTATCGGTCGTCCTGGTTTACTCGATAGTCCAGACCTCATTAAAGAGTGGGGACTTAAAGACAACATCATCCTTTTCAGTGGAGAGGGGAACGATTGGTTTGCCTTTGATTATTCCACTGAGTCGCCTGCGATCATCTACATCGAAGGAGAAAGCAATGAAGTGATAAAGGTGGCTTCTAGTTTTGATGAATTTCTGACGAAGCTGAGTGTCGGTTTTCCCGAAGGTGATGAGGAACTTTCGTGGACAAGAGAAGAAGCTGAGGTGATCTTCTCAAGTAAGGACGAATCTCTTATTCAAGAGGTTCTCTTTTATATGCAGCATGCAGGTGATCTCGATTGGGTTGTGACGAAACTTTCGCAGCTCAGCAAGCATTCGAGTTTACTCGTGAGAGAAGCGGTGGTCAGTGTGCTTGAAACGAGTATGGATGAATATATCCATGAGTTACCTGAAGCTTCATTTAATCATATAAACAAAGCTGTAAGCAATCTAACAAACGATGATAATGAAGAGATTCGAAGGATGATAGAGGAGTTAAAAGAGGAGCATCCGTTTTTAAGATAAGACGGTTCAAAGAGAAGGAGGTCGGATCATGTATGACGCTAGCCAGCACCTTCATATAGGCTATTACGAAGACGGCTATGATTATGAAGTGATCGCTTATAAAAGGGAGAAAGAAGCTGTATGGGATGTCTTTGTAGAGGAGTATGATCCAAAGCTGTATCGATCTGTGAGTAAGGTGGGGAATTGGGTATCTGTTAAAGGTCACGGGTTGCACATCTTTTCAATCTCAGACAACGACCTCTCATATGAACATGGGGCTCGTTTGTTTAAGTGTTTTCTTATTGATAACGGTATTGTTTAAGCGGTTAGTACTTTCAATGGTCGAGCACTGCCATTTTGATGGAACAACGTTAAACGAATGTATTTGGATATAAAAAGCTGAACGATTTTATCCGTTCAGCTTTCGTCATTATTGAAGCGTTCCCTGATCAGAGACAGGAGTATAGCTTTGCAGCATGAGGTTCATATCCTGGCCTGAAAGTTGTGGAACTTGGTAGTAGCTATGCTTGTTCTGATAAAGAAAGATTTCATAGCTTAATTCGATCAGGTTCGGCACACTGTCACTGACAACTCGACGTAATACGGGGTTCGTCATTTCAAGTGCAGTCATTGTAAATAAGGACGCTAACGACTTCGTGTGACCTAACATATAAGCTGACAATCCTTGATCAGATAAGTCACGGACTGACTGATTTGGTTTCTTAGGTGGGCTAGGCTTGATCCCATACACAACCTCATTCGACTGTTGCATCGTATAGTTTCCTGTAGGGTTCACTGGATCTTGTCCGGTTTGAAAACTTTGGACGATTGAATTGTACATAGTCGTGATGAAGTTCGTTTGATGATGTAGAATTCCTTTTAATTCAGGATCTTGTATATGCTGGTCATACATCTGATACTGATCGAGCAAATTGATCATGCTTGATATGATTTCATGGGCGTCGTACAACTCGTGACCGCCATGATTAGTATGTGCTGTTTCCCCTGTGTCTGGCGGAGGTTGTTGGACGTTTGGCATATTCATTTGATTTTGTTGATGATTCATCTTCTTCCCTCCTATGTTATTCATCTGTTGTATTATCTCTAAAGGAACCCGTCATATGTATGGCGTGATTAAAAATTACGCGATCACTCACACCAAACCGAACTTTCCGTGTTACCATAAATGGCAGTTGTCACTGCATAGAAGAATAGTGATCTAAGTGATTGAAGATGGGGGATAGAAGGTTGGGAATCAACGACATCATTGTCTATATCGTAATCGCCTTTTTATGTATAGGTGCGATCGACAAAATAATGGGAAATCGATGGGGGTTTGGTGAAAAGTTTACAGAGGGATTTATGACGATGGGGTCCCTAACACTTGCGATGGTGGGAATCATTTCATTGGCTCCTGTTCTAGCAAGTATCTTGACCCCAATAGTAGCTCCAATTTACGGGTTGGTTGGAGCAGACCCTGCTTCATTTGCGAATACCTTGTTAGCTCTTGATATGGGAGGCTACTCGCTAGCAACAGAGATGGCAGAAAGCAAGGATGCTGAACTTTTTGCATGGGTATTTTTAGGAACGATGATGGGACCGACGTTAGCATTTACGATTCCCGTAGCATTAAGCATTATTACAAAAGAAGATCATCCGTATTTCGCTAAAGGGATATTATTAGGGTTAATCACTGTTCCTATTGGCTGCTTAGTAGGTGGAATCGTTGCGGGTCTGGATCTCCTCGTTATTGTGGCAAACTTGATACCTACGATCATTTTGTCTGTTCTTATTTCAATCGGCTTATTTAAATATACGAATAAGATGATTGCTGGATTCGCTGTGTTTGCGAAAGGCATACAGGTAGTAGCGATCATCGGGCTAGCTGCGATCAGTGTTGAAACGTTTACGGGTTTCGTTATGATTCCGAATATGACGCCACTGATTGAAGCTGTTGAAATTGTGTCCAAGATCGCAGTTTTTCTTGCGGGTGCATTTCCGTTAGTCACATTTATCTCTTTCATCTTAAAAAAACCACTGAATAAAATAGGGAAATCGATGGGGATAAACGACGTATCAACTGCCGCGATGATCGCAAGCTTGGCACATAACATCCCAATGTTATCGTTACTTAAAGAGATGAACCCAAGAGGAAAAGTCATGAACGTCGCATTCGCTGTAAGTGGGGCATTCGTATTGGGAAGCCATTTAGGGTTTGTAGCAGGAGTGAATAAGGAAATCGTTTTTGCCATGATCGTTGGAAAATTGGTCGGGGGAATGAGTGCTGTCGTGTTAGCTGTTTTTGTAACGAGGAAAGAGGTCTAGCTTGTGATTTTTGAATATGCCACCAACATTGTGATGTTGGTGGTTTTTTAATTGAATGTCGCGAAGTTTTATCGAAAAAAATATTATGATAGATTCTCAGTGTTTTATTTGAAATAATTGGTAGTGAAGGGTTGTTCTAAGTTGGAGGTGAAAGAATGGCCAGTCATTCTTCTAAATTATCGAGATGGAGAGAAAAATATGGAGCATTAGCGGTTGCGCTCTCTTGTTTCATTAGTATGATCAGCAGCTGGGGATCAAATTGGATTCTTACAGGAACCTTGATCATCGGTGTTTTCGTTTGTGGGATGTTCGGCGTGTATGATTTTAAAAAAGCTAACGCTCTAAAACGGTAGTCTATTAGGCTGGAATTTTCATGGAGAAAGGTGCAGCGGGTGCATAATAGCTATGTTTGGTTTTCAACAACCTTGAAACCTTATTTATAGAATGCTAGGTAAAGCAACAACTGTTTGTTACTCAAGGGAGGTTTCTGATGAAGAAAATCTTAAGTGTCCTATCGATCCTCGTTCCAACCGTATTGTCAGTGTTGATTCTAAACTTTTTATTTAATGGTATTCCGTTAAAGATTCAAGGGTTGCCCATCGTACTGCCATTTATCTTATGTCCAATAGGAGCTGCACTTGGGGTTATGGGTTATCGAATGAATAAAGACCTTCTGTCTCGAATTGGGATCATATTCAATCTCGTATTATTCATTTTCCCAATTGCATATCACATTGTTGGAACTCTTAGTCAGGGAGTGTAAGAGCGTATCATTTAAGTATTATGAAATAGTAGTGATAGAAAGCATATTTTACAGGGAAGGGGAATGTAAATGGGGGTATTTCTTAAAAGAAAAGATAAACCATTTTCACTGAGAGATTTGCATTTCTATCTGTTGTACTTGTTGTTAGCAGGTGTATTCTTCTATTATTTTGTTTTTATGTCTCCTAAAAACTCAGTGGAGTTGTACGAGACCATTTCATTCTCAGAGGATTATGAGGCAGTACAAAGTCTTGTTTTAGAAGGGTATGAAGCCAACTTCAAAGAAGAGGATTTTGTTTCATTACAAGAACTAGGCCCAACTATGAACCGAGTTAGTCAAGTTACTCTATTGGAATATGAAAACAGAACATTTTTAGTCATGACTTCCCCAGGTACAGAACAATTAAAAGTGCTTGCAGTTGAAGAGTTACCTGAAGAGATTAGAAGTTACTTCCTTGGGCTGGATCCATCAAGCAGGTAAAAGATAAACCATTGTTTTAGGGGGAAAGACATGACAAAAGATAAAATGAGCAAGTTAATCGTTATCTCGGTGTTTCCACTTTTTCTATCTTTTTTAATCTATGACATAAAAAGCATCGAGTTATGGGGTTACATAGGGATAACCATGGCAATTTTTCTAATGATATTTTATTTAGTAGAAATAAGAATGTATTATCCAAGAGTCTCTTTTGCAGTAGGCGCGGTCATTTGGACAGTGTTATGTTCGTTTTTGTTTAGTGACACATTCATAAGCATAGGGTTATCTATCATTTTATTAGGTAGTGTAGGAGTATTTATCCTTTTATATAAAAGAAATTAAATTAACTCAATAGCGCAGGAACCGTTCATTCACTCAGATTAGTTCTTCGTAGTTAGAAACAGGGAAAAGGGGGGATCCTTTGAATCAACTATTTCTTGTTCTTTTCATAATTGGAACGTTACTTGTAATTCTTGCTTGGTATCGGGGGCGTGGAGTAGGTAACAAACAATATACGTGGCTTAGTTATCTTTCCTTAGGGCTTCCAGTAATCGTAATCCTTCTAGTGTACATCATACCTAAAGGTTCAATGGTAACAATCTATCTAACACCTATTGGTACTCTCATTGCATTTATTCTTATAGGGATTACACTATTTAAAAGAAATGAAAAAAACCTTCTGGCTGCAATTGGCTTATTTCTATCATTACTATTGCTTGGAATCATAATCATCTTTGGAATATTTATCATAACGCCACTTCAACCTTAATGTATACATGCTAGAACAGCTCATAGGTAATTACCTGTATAAAATAGTTCGATTTTGAATTTATGGATAATATTAGTTTAGTAAAATGTGCTTAGTGCGATTATTCTACCATTTTTCCTACATATTCTAGCAAATACGTATTAAATCAGGGAAGAACGTGGTAGGGTGAAGAATAAGAGAATTGCTCCTCTTCTCCAAACATAGAATGGAAAGAAAGGAGCATATTGATTGATGCTATTTAGTAAATATAGCATAATCTTATATCAAACTAGAATTGCAATTGAAAGTTTGCAGCGAGAATCAACGGGAAAAATAAAGATTGAAAAGTTATCTGCTGTTACCGGTTTCTCAGAAGAATCCATCCTTGAATCTCTTGAATTTGGAAAACATACTGCAAACCAATCTTCAAATCAATTACAATCAAAGATAGCCTCTTCTTAATGTCATGATGGAAGAAGAGGAGAGTTCTCTTTAAATAATTTAATAACAACTGTTCATCCTATCCTATCTTAACGTTGAGGTTAGGACATTTTTTTGTTTTTATAGCCTAACCGAAGTGATGAACAGGTTCAGAGAATCTATTTTCAAATAATATACATAATTAAATGTAGGAGGTTCCCCTCCCCTTATACCCATAACTTTAAAGTAGTGGTGATCTAAATCTGCCGATCGTGCTTGTTGTGAGGACCGCCAAACTCCAAAGCTTCTATAATTGTTTCCTCAGAGAAGCCAGTTATTACTGATAATCTTCGTATGTTGAGCTTGTCAGAATTTTGATGGTTTGAGTTGTCGATTGCTACTCTTATTTGATATAGAACAATATTATATCTGTTAGAAAGCATGTGTTCTCATTAGCCTATCGGCTCCTTTCATCCCCCTACAGTGAGTAAAAGGAGAGGAGCAAAGCCTCCATAGACAGTAAAATACCACGGTAATTATTTGAATTCAACGCTAAATGATAATGTTTATTTTTTAATAAAAGTCTAAATAAAAAAACTATTTAAACAATTTGGTGATTACCGAAAAAGTGTAATGTATTATGGTATTCTATAAGATTTAGTGTTTACCAATCAGTGTAATGGAAGCTGAGTGAGTTGGAATTTAATATATATTCAGCGATAATTTGGCATTTATCGGCGAATTTGGAAAGTATATTAGCGAGTTTTTAGTTATATCAGCGAAAGGTATTGATTTATCGGCTAAACGTCGATTTTATCAGCGAAACCGTTGTTTTGAGGTATACATAAAATAAGGAAAGAGCTTGGGACAAGTGATCCCGAGCTCTTTTCGTTTAGCTAGGTCTTACATACTGCGCTAGGTCAACCATTAGCTGTTCCCTTGTGCGATTTCCTCACGAGTGGAAGTTTTATTGCCTTCAAGAAAATCCAGCGTCACAAGTGCAAGTGTTTTCGCCGCGATCACCATCGCTCTCTCATCAAAGTTAAACTTCGGGTGGTGATGGGGATAGGCGTTCGCTTCGTCTTCCACCATCGCTCCAGTAAAGAAGAACGTGCCAGGGACGTGCTCTAAGTAATAGGAGAAATCTTCTCCGCCCATCTGCTCTTTATATTCTCTGATCGTAGTCGCTTCTTCGACTTGAGTCGCGACGTTTGCCAACTGATGCGTTTCTTTCGCATGATTTATAGTAGCAGGGTATCCGTCGACATAATTGAGCGTATAACCAGCATCCGCTGCAAGACATGTTCCTTTAATAATGCGCTCCAATTCTTCCTTAATCATTTGCTGTACTTCCTTTTTGAACGTGCGTACCGTTCCTTTCAGAACGACTTTATCTGCAATAACATTGAAGGCATTCGTTGCATCGAATGAGCCGATTGACACGACAGCTTGATCGAGTGGATCTACGCGTCTTGAGACGATCTGTTGAAGATTTACGACTACCTGTGAAGCGATTACGATGGAATCCTTTGTTAAGTGCGGTTGAGCGCCGTGACCTCCTTTTCCTTGGATGACCAATTCGAAGCGGTCTGCTGCAGCCGTTAACGGACCTTCTTTGTATAGAATTTCTCCTAGTTTTTCAGTAGCCCATAGGTGCGTACCATAGATTACGTCGACACCCTCCAAACAGCCATCCTCGATCATAGCGATCGCCCCACCCGGCTGCATTTCTTCCGCATGCTGGTGGATAAATACGACGCGACCTTCTAATTCGTCCTTGATGCTATTCAATGCTTTCGCTACTCCTAAAAGGGTTGCGGTATGACCATCGTGGCCACAGGCGTGCATGACTCCGTCCACTTTTGATTTATAATCCACATCGTTTTGTTCTTGAATCGGAAGGGCGTCGAAGTCAGCTCTCAACCCAACCGTTTTGCCGGGCTTTGCGCCATTAAGAATCGCGACAACTCCTCGTCCACCAACCTGTTCTCGGACTTCATGTCCAAGATTCCGGTGGTATTCTGCAATGAACTTCGGGGTTTCAACTTCTTCAAAGGATAGTTCAGGGTTCATATGAAGGTGACGCCTTACTTCCACCATTTCGTCGTAAAGGTTTTCGAGTACAGCTTTAATTTTCATCATGCAAAACTCCTTTTCAATTAGTTAAGTCTTATATAAGCATCTGGGCCAATTGGTAGCCCTAGAAGATACCACACGGTGAAAAGTAGGATCCAGAAGACCATGAATGCTAGCGAGTAAGGCAGTAACGCTGAAATTAACGTTCCAACACCCATCTTCGGATCGTATTTTTTCGCAAAGGTTAAAATGATCGCAAAGTATGCAAGCATCGGCGTGATCATGTTCGTGATCGAGTCTCCAATGCGGTAAGCGAGCTGTGTAAATTCTGGGCTGAATCCTAAGATCATGAGCATCGGAACAAATACAGGCCCGAGGATTGCCCATTTTGCGGATGAACTTGCGACGAGTAGATTGATTAATGCTGAAAGTAAGATAAAGCCAATCAGAAGTGGTAACCCGACTAGTCCAATATTTTGTAACCACTCAGCGCCTTTGATCGAGAGGATGGCTCCAAGGTTACTCCATGCAAAGTATGTGATCATTTGCGCGGCGATGAACGTAAGGACGATGTAGTATCCCATTCCAGACATCGCTTTTGTAAGGTGACTAGCGACATCTTTATCTGACTTGATCGTCTTCGCTCCGATTCCATACGCTAACGCCGGAAGGAAGAAGAATAAGAACATGATGGCAACGAGTGAACTCATGAAAGGAGAGTCCATGATGGCACCAGTCTCCTGGTTCCTTAAGATCCCGTTCTCAGGGATGATCGTTAGGGCGATGAGTATGGAGAAGACAGCAACAGTGATCGTTGCAAAACGCAGGCCTTTTTTCTCTGCACGAGAAAGTTCTGTTTTCTGGTCATCCATGACGGTTGAAACTGGTAGTGCTCCTAATCTTGGTTCAACAACTTTGTTTGTAATCCAAACCGTAATCGGTAATAAAACGAACGTGGATGCAAAGACGAAGTAGAAGTTCATCGCTGGATTCGCTTTATAAGATGGATCGATGATCTGAGCACTTGATTCAGTAAACCCTGCTAAGAGAACATCGAGGGAGGTGATAATCAAGTTAGCACTGAACCCTCCAGCAACTGCCGCGTATGCAGCGACGAGTCCTACGATAGGGTTCTTACCGAGAGTGTAGTAAATCAAGGCTGCGATCGGAGGAAGTACGATTACTGCAGCGTCTGCAGCAGCGTTTCCAAGAATCGCGATCAAGACGATCGTAGGTAGTATCAATTTCTGAGGTGCGGCAAAGACGATTCTTCTCATGAAGCTCGATACGAGTCCTGTTGATTCTGCTAGACCGACACCTAGCATGACGACGAGCACTAAACCGAGTGGTGGGAAGGAGACGAAGTTATTAACCATTTCTGTCATGATTCTCCGAATGCCATCTCCGTTCAGGAGATTAACAGCATCGAGCCGTTCATTCGTTGCAGGATTGATCGCACTGACTCCTAATGTCGAAGCGATCCAAGACGAAATGAGGATGATGGCTGTAATGATGGCAAAAAGCGTGAGAACATCTGGAAACTTATTGCCTCCTCGTTCGATCAGATCTAAAAACTTTTGAGTTACTGTTTTCTTTTTTGTACTTACGTTTCCCTTCTCAGGCGAAGGATTAGGTAGCGCCATCGTGTTGTCCCCTTCCGTTTTAATTTTCTGAATTTTTATTATCATAAAGAAAATCTGTCCCTCTTAAAAGGGGCAGATTTAGAAATTTTATAGGGGGCAGATTAGTTGTGGAACCAGACGTTTCGAAGTGATTCAATTCCTTCTTCGATCTGTTCCTCACTCAACGCGGTGAAGCAAAGCATATAGATGTGGTGAAAATTGGCGGGATGAGTTTTATCAAGGAACAGTTCAACAGAGTCTAGAGCGATTCCGCTATCAGAAGCGAGGGAGTGATAATCGATATCCTTGTCAGGTTCGTTTAGTTTGATCACAACATGATGTCCCGCGTGATCTCCGAGAATCGTGACATGATCTCCCATATAACGCTGGATGCATTTCTTTGTCCACTCAAATTTCTTTTTGTAAATTTTCCTCATCCTGCGTAAGTGACGGATCCAGTAGCCTTCTTTCATGAATATCTCAACGGTCTTCTGCAACACCCTTGAGGTGGTTTGTTGATAGATGATCAGCTCTTTTTGATAGATTTCTAAAAGACCAGGCGGCAGAACCATATAGTTGAGTCGGATACTTGGCAAGAGCGATTTGAAGAATGTTCCCATATAGATGATTCTTCCATGATGATCAAGATGCTGTAGAGCTGGGATAGGGTCGCCACTATACCGAAACTCGCTGTTTAAATCGTCTTCGATGATGTAACGATTTCCCTCTACGGCCCATTCGATCAATTTTAGCCTTTGTTGGACGGGCATGATGTACCCTAACGGAATTTGATGGGAAGGGGTCACATATGCCATCACTGCTGAACTTTTATGTAGGTGATTAAGGTCGATCCCGTTCTTATCGACAGGAATGGAGTCAATTTTGTAGCCAAGGAGACGAAACACTTCCCTTGCAGCGTAATAGCCGGGATTTTCAAAAGCGATGGTTTGCCCATTCAAGCCGATCATCTGGCATAACAGGTTGAGAAGGTACTGCGAATGAGGACCGATGATGATTTGTTCTTCAGAACATGTGACACCACGAGCTTGCTGCAAGTAATGCGCAATTTCCTTTCGTAAGCCGATTTCTCCCTGAGGATGACCAAAGTGAAACAGTTCATCGACTTGATCTTTCATGCTTTGGTTCGTAATCTTCCTCCAAGTGGATAGGGGGAAATTCGTCGTATCGACTCGATTGCCTCTAAAGTCGTATGTAATGGATGACGGATGGTTTTCAATCTCGCTGTTACGTGTTGGATTTTCTTTTGCGATTTCTCTCATCACATCTGTAGCGAGATCTTGAATAAAATAACCGCTTCTCGCCTTGCTATAAATGTACCCTTCTGAAAGTAGCCGCTCATAAGCTGTCTCCACAGTATTTCTACTGATCGCTAAGTTCGATGAAAGGAGTCGAACGGAAGGCATCTTACTATCTTTAGGCAACGTACCTTTTAGGATTTGTTTTTTAACTTCATCGTATAGTTGTAAGTAGAGTGGGATGGACCGATCGCGGTCTAATTGGATCATGAATTCATTCATTTCATCACTCCTCATGATCAAGTCTTGTTACTAGTCTACTGTAAAGGATTGAAGATGACTAGCTTAGTAGTACTAACCTCTGAGGGGAACGAGAGAAGCTGTGAAAACAGGAGTAAGGAGGTCCTAGCTAATCAAAAAGCAATATGATTGCGAAGTTTTTGTCGTATATTGCAAAATTTGAATCGATACGGGGTTTTTTAATTGTTTACAAACGTGACACCGAGGAGTAGACTATGTCTCATTAAGATATCAGTTTAAAAGTTTCTCATTCGAAATCGCTTAATCCAATCGGAGCGGACGACCCAATGATTGATGCAGTACATTTACTGCTAGGGGTGAATCCTGATTAACAGGTAGGGCTACTTCTATGGCCCGAATCCGACAGCTAAGTCCGTAAGCGTTATGGGAGAGGACGGTGAAACTTGTGATCTAGCAATCGGCCACAGGTTTAGTTACCTGTGGTCTTTTTGTGTTCGATTTTTTAAAAAAATTGGAGTGTAATAAAATGACGATTCGGTCAAAACGGTTTAAACGGCTAGAACCTCCACAGATGCTCATTCTTGTGTTTGGCTGTTTTATTTTAATTGGAGCAGCGTTATTGAAGCTTCCTTTCGCAACAACGGAAGAAATAGGCTGGATCGATGCTTTGTTTACCTCAACTTCTGCGATGACGGTGACGGGACTCGTTGTGGTAGACACCGGTCAGGCATTCACGCTGTTTGGAGAACTTGTTATCGCCTCCCTCATTCAACTCGGTGGACTTGGAATCATGACGTTTGCGGTCATCACGTTCATGATGTTAGGAAAAAAGATTGGGATGAAGCAGAGGCTTCTTGTGCAGCAAGCCACAAACCAGAATTCACCTGGAGGCGTCATTCGATTAGTAAAGACAATCTTCCTTTTTTCTTTAACGGTCGAGGCGATCGGCATGATCATTCTCGCATTCAGATGGGTACCAGAATTAGGAGTGAAAGATGGCCTTTACGCGAGCTTCTTTCATTCGATCTCAGCTTTCAACAATGCGGGGTTCTCCATCTGGTCTGATAGCTTGATGGGCTATGTTGGAGATCCTGTCGTAAACATTGTTATCTCTGCCCTTTTTATTGTGGGAGGGATCGGATTTACGGTATTAGACGACCTTGTTAGAACAAAGCGGCTGCGTTCGCTCGCGCTTCACTCGAAGATCATGCTCATAGGGACGCTCGTTATCAATGTAGTTGCGATGTTTGGCTTTCTTTTCCTTGAATTTCATAACCCGAATACACTCGGAGACTTAACGATGTCAGAAAAGCTGTGGAGCTCGTATTTTCAAGGCGTAACGACAAGAACGGCGGGGTTTAACTCGGTGGATATTGGTGCGATAGGAACAGGGACCGCTTTTCTTATGTTTGTTTTAATGTTTGTAGGAGCGGGGAGTACTTCTACTGGCGGAGGGATTAAACTAACGACAGCGGTTGTGATCATTCTTGCCGCATTCACGTTCCTTAAGAGAAAAAGCGATCCTGTGTTGTATGGTCGCACCATTCGGAAGGAAGTTGTTCTGAAATCCTTAACCATCTCGATCATGAGTATCCTCTTGGTTTATCTGTCCATCTTCATTTTGGTTCAAACAGAAAACGCAGATGTGAATGCGATTATCTTTGAAGCAGTTTCTGCGTTTGGCACGGTCGGTTTATCGATGGGCTTAACGGGTGATCTTTCGCAAGTCGGGAGGATCGTAATTATTTTTCTCATGTTTCTAGGAAAAATTGGACCGCTTACCCTTGCGTTCTCACTTGCTCAGCCTGATCGATCTCGCATTCGCTATCCGAATGAGGACCTGTTAACAGGATGAGTTTTAAAAAATTGAAAGTAAAAAAGCATGGATGCGGAATCCATGCTTTTTTTATTCTTTTTCTAACCAGTTCTGAGACCAGTCTTCAATATTTTTCATTAAGGGTTCAAGAGCATACCCTTTATCAGATAGCGCATACTCGATTCTAACAGGGGTTTCTGGATAGACGTGGCGTTTAACGATGCCTTCTTCTTCAAGGTCTTTCAACCGTTCTGAAAGGAGTCTGCCGCTTATTCCGATCGATTCTTTAATCGTGCAGTTTCGCTGGGGACCGGACAGTAGTTGATAGATGATCAGTCCTGTCCATCGTTGACTAAGAATCGTAATGGCTTTTTCAAACCTCGGACATATCTCTGATTGATTCACTTTAAACTCCTCCTTTCCAATAATAGTATACCACACATAATAATTAATAATAAATTATTTACTTGACGTAATAAAGTTACTTGTTTATAGTTAGTTACATAAAGTAACTTAATTAATAAAAATAATTAAAGGGGAGTTGCAGAGAATGGTCTTAGAAAAAATTGGCGTGCTCTTACTAAGGATCGTCTTAGGCACAACATTTATGATTCACGGGTTCGCAAAGTTTCAAGGAGGAATTGAGAATACCGTTGGATTTTTCCAATCGGTCGGTTTACCGGGGTTTACAGCGTATGTCGTAGCACTCATCGAATTAATAGGTGGAATTGCAATCATACTCGGACTCGGAACAAGAATAGTTGCAGGGTTATTCGCAATCATCATGATCGGAGCAATTTTTACAGTGAAGTTAAGTGCTGGATTTTTAGGCGGTGAAACGGCGGGCTATGAATTAGATCTTTTATTACTTGTCCTATCATTTTATTTCGTTACGAGAAAACCGGTCGATCTTTCACTAGATCACATGCTGTTCTCGAATAAAGGAGTGCGATCAGATGTTTCATAAAGCACCGAGCACGTATGTTGGAGGGGTCACATTGAACGTCATGGACATTGACCGATCACTCCAATTTTATAAAGAAATGATCGGTTTTCAAGTTTTGAATCATCGTTCAAGGGCGGTAGAGCTTACGGCGGATGGTGTAACACCATTACTTACGTTGTACCAACCTGAAGAAGCACAGCCTAAGCAAATGCATACGACAGGTTTGTTTCACTTTGCACTCTTATTGCCGAAACGAGCTGATTTAGGAAGGGTTCTCAATCATCTTGCAGAAAAGAGGGTCCCGATCGGTTCTTCAGATCATCTCGTGAGTGAAGCGATCTATTTAAATGATCCTGATGGAAATGGTATTGAGATTTACTACGATAAACCTTCTTCTACTTGGACGTGGCAAGGTGAACAGGTAAAGATGTCCGTAGATCCGCTCGATACGAAGGCGGTATTAGAAGAAGGAAGAGGGGAAGCGTGGAATGAGCTGCCAAAGGACACTGTAATGGGGCATATCCACCTGCAAGTTAGTGAATTAAGAGAAGTTGAAACATTTTACACTGAAGGTCTAGGGTTTGAAGTTGTCAATCGGTTTGGAAATCAAGCGCTTTTTCTATCAACAGAAAGCTACCATCATCATATCGGTCTCAATACGTGGAATAGCCTTGGCGGCTCAAAGCCTTCAGAAACAAGTGTTGGGTTGCAATCGTTCGAATTGATTTATCCAAGTAACGAAAAGCTTCAAGAAACTGCTTTTAACTTAAGAAAGGTCGGAGCAGAGGTTGTTGAAGAAGGTGCGATTGTAAGAACAGAAGATCCTTCTGGAAATCGGATGTATTTAAAAGTAGCGTTCGTCTGATAAAAAAAGTTTTCGAGTAAATAATAGTAGCAGTTCACATTGGGAAGGTAAGGTGCAAGAATGGGCTTTTTAGAAAAAATCTTTGGGAAATCACCTGAAAAGGAGCAAAATAAAATGGAAAACGTTAAAGTCGCAATTATTTATTACAGTTCTACAGGTACAAATTATAAGATGGCTAAGTGGGCAGAGGAGGGCTTGAAAGATACCGGTGCTGAAGTAAAGGTACTTAAAGTGCCGGAACTAGCTCCAAAGGAAGCGATCGAATCGAACGATGCGTGGAAAGCGCATTTGGAAGAAACGAAGGATGTGCCTGAAGTGACGCTTGATGATTTGGAGTGGGCAGATGCGTATATCTTTAGTATTCCGACTCGTTTTGGTAACTTGCCTGGTCAAGTGAAGCAGTTCCTCGATACAACGGGCGGACTGTGGTTTAATGGTAAGCTTGCGAATAAGGTTGTAAGTGCGATGTCTTCAGCGAGCAATGCACACGGTGGTCAGGAGCAAACTATTCTATCGCTCTACACGACCATGTTCCACTGGGGAGCGATCGTAGCGAGTCCAGGATATACAGACGACTCGATCTTCGCTGCTGGAGGGAATCCTTATGGTACGAGCGTTACAGTTGGTCAAGACGGGAAGATGCAGGAAAACGTCGAACCCGCTGTGAAGCATCAAGCAAAACGTACAGCATCTGTAGCGGAGTGGGTTAAGAACGGAAATCGTTAATTACGGAATATTGTTAGGTCGATTCAATACTTGAATCGACCTTTTGTTATGCATACGATCGATAAGCGAATAGCGATGATCATAAATAAATGCGAGCCCACCACAATAGTGATGGGCTCGCATGGTTGTGGAGCTTTAGCTTTCTTTATAACCTGATAAAATCTTCCCAATCGTTCGTTCCATCACAAGAATGCCGTCTAAGCATTCTGTTAACGATGTCCATTCTTCAGGGGTATGACTTTTCCCGTTCTTACTCGGAACAAAAATCATACCTGTAGGAATTTTTTTGCCGACAAGCATGGCATCATGTCCAGCGCCGCTTGGCATTCTACGATACGTTAAGTTTAATTCGTTCGTTGATTCTTCAATCATATTCGTCATCTCATCGTTCATATGAACAGGCTCAACGCGGATGCTGTTTGACGTTTCAAGTCGGAGTCCTCTTGTTTTTGCGATAGAAGATGCACGCTCTTTAATCGCATCGATCAGGTTTTCTCTTGCGTCTCGGTCGATGTCTCGAATATCAACCGTTACCGTTGTTTTTCCTGCGATGACGTTCGTTCCATTTGGAGAGTTGGTGATCTTTCCAACTGTTGCAACGGCGGTGTCGCTGTATTTGGCAGGAAGCTGTTCGATCGACGTGATGAGTTCACTTGCGCCGATCAGGGCATCTTGCCTCATGTTCATCGGAGTATTTCCAGCGTGATCTGCGCTTCCGATAAACGTAAACGTTTCTCTGGCAGGACCCGCGATTCCTTCTACAACACCGATCTGTTGCTTGTTTGTTTCTAACACAAGACCTTGTTCGATGTGGAGCTCGAGGTAGCCGATAAATTCGTCCATGTCTCGTTCTGCGCTTTTTAATCCATCAGGATTCAAACCGTCCGCTGTCATCGCTTCACTGAGCGTCGTACCTTCATCATCACGGTATGTGTGGAGCGCTTCTTCGTCGATTTCACCGATCATCGCACGGCTTCCTAACAAGCCATGGTTGAAGCGTGATCCTTCTTCGTCGGCAAAAACAGCGACTTCGATCGACCACTTTGGCATTCCGTTTCGTTCGATGAACGATTCAACTGCTGTTAAAGCGGATAGCACGCCCAACAGGCCATCGAACATGCCACCGTTCGGAACGGTATCGATGTGAGAGCCTAGCATGAGGCTTTTATGTGTATGGATGCCTTTAATTTTTCCATAAACATTGCCCATCGCGTCCTCCTGAACGGACATTCCGATTTCCCTCATCCATTTCTTAACCCATTCGATCGCTTCTCTGTATTCAGAAGTATAGGGGAAGCGGCTATTGCCGCCGGCTTCCGTTGCTCCAATACTATTGACGGCATCGAAATAGGTGATGAAATGATTCATAGGTAAGTGGGTGTGACGAGGCAGAGGCTTATATTCCTCCTTCCATCGTCTGACTCGGTTATCCATCTGAAACACCCTCCTCATGACTAACTTCGATCAATTTGATGAACATCTTACTCGCTTGTAGCATCGCTTTTTCTTCAATATCGAAGTTCGGATGGTGGTGGGGATAAGCGTCTTTATGACCTGCTCCTGTAAAGAAGAACGCACCTGGTTTATCTAACAAATAATAAGCGAAATCTTCTCCACCCATCATAGGATCCATCTCCAGTGAGTGTTCAGCTCCAAATAAGTCTTCAGCAGCGCGCTTTACATACGTCGTTTCTTTCTCATGGTTGAATAGGGCTGGATAGCCTTCTTCATAGTTGAGAGAACACGTAGCGCCGTATGCTTTTCCTGTATGTTCTACGATTTCAGCCATCCGCTTTTTCACGGAAACCTGAACGTCTCGTGAAAACGTACGAACCGTTCCTAAAATACTCGCGTGAGACGGAATGACGTTGAAGGGGCCACCTGACTCAAATGCGCCTAGTGAAACCACTGCTGACTCTAGTGGATTGACGTTTCGACTAACAACCTGCTGGAGATTTTGAACAACGGCAGATCCACAGACGATCGGATCGATCGTTTCGTGAGGAAGAGCACCATGCCCGCCTTTTCCGTCGATTTCAATCGTGAATCGATCGGACGATGCCATCAATGGACCGCTTTTCGTGAAAACAGATCCTACTGGGAACATCGACCATAAGTGAGTTCCGTACACTTCATCGACACCTTCGAGGCATCCTGCTTCGATCATAGGCTTTGCACCGCCTGGTGTTTGTTCTTCAGCGAACTGATGGATCAGAACGATCGTTCCGTTAAGGTGTTCGCGATTATCGTGAAGAACTTTTGCTGTATGAAGCAGCGTCGACGTATGAGCGTCGTGTCCGCAGGCATGCGAAACACCATCCACTTTTGATTTATACGGTACGTCTTTAGCATCCTGAATGGGGAGAGCATCGAAATCTGCTCGAAGTGCGATCGTTTTACCGGGAAGACCTCCGTGAATCTTCGCGACGATTCCTCGTCCACCTACGCCTTCTTCGATTTCTTCGATCCCGATGTCTCGTAAAAAACCTGCAATTTTCTTAGGTGTTTCGACTTCTTGAAACGAAAGCTCTGGATTTTCATGGAAGTAACGGCGCCATTCGACCATTTGTGGGTATTCTGTTTCTAGTTGTTCGATCATTTTTCCGTACATGAACAGCGTCCTTTCTTTAATCAAATAGACTTGGAATCCATAGCGTCAAACTTGGAATGTATGCGATCAGTAGGATTGCGATGATTCCAGTGATGAAGAATGGAAATATATCTTTAATTGTATTTTCAATTTTAACTCGAGCGATGTGGCACGAGATGAATAGGGTAGAGCCTACTGGTGGTGTGAATAGTCCCAATGCGAATGAACAAAGCATCACGATTGAGAAGTGGGTAGGGTCCATTCCGACACCAGTTGCGATCGGGAAAAATACCGGAATAAAGATAAACAAGTTTGGAACAAGTTCCATCACCATTCCAGCACCAAGCATGATGACGATCAACAGTAAGATCACGAGTCCATCAGAAAGGCCAAGACCTAAAATCCAGTTTGAAATCAAGTTTGGAATGCCTTCTGAGATCAGCGCATAAGTGAAGATCATCGACGTACAGATCATGAGCATCACGACCGTTGTACCGTACACGGTTTCTTTTAATGATTCATAAACCCCTTTGAACGATAGCGAGCGATAGACGAATTTCCCGATAAGGAACGCGTAGATCGCCGCTAGGGCAGCTGCTTCTGTAACGGTTGCGATTCCGAATACGATGGCTCCGATCAAGAAGATAGGAAGGACGAGTGCCCAGAAAGCTTTGAAAAGACTTACGAAAAACTCCTTAAAAGAAGGCATCGATTCACGCGGATAACCACGTTTAACGGAAATGATGACTGTCGTGATGAGATACGTTAACCCGATTAAAATTCCTGGGATCACACCTGCTAGGAACATTTCTGCAACAGAAAGGTTTGCTAGCCATGCGATGATGATCATCGTGCTACTCGGTGGGATGATGATTCCAACTACAGAGCTCGATGCGTTGATCGCAGCTGAGAAGGAAGAAGAGTATCCTTTCTTTTTCATAGAAGGAATCAACACACTACCTGTTGAAGCGGCGTCTGCGACAGAAGAACCAGAAACGCCTGCCATTCCCATACTCGTGATGACGGATACGCAGCCAAGACCACCTGGCAGTTGGCGAACCATCGAATCTGCGACTTTGATGATTCGTTGAGCGATATTACCATGGATCATTAAGTTTCCGGCAAAAATAAAGAATGGAATCGCTAGGAATGCGAATGATTGCGTGTTTGAAAAGAAACGCTGAGCTGCTAGTTCCATCGGAATACCGTCGACGATAAAGAAAAGAACGGCCGACATACCCATGGAGAACGCAATTGGGACTCCGAGTAAGAGCATAACGAAAAAGCTGATAATCATTATGGCGATCATTGGGTTTCTCCTCCTTCCATCCACGTACTTTTATTTCGAATAAGTAAACTGATTTGAAGAATTAAAAGGATTGCAACTAAAGCAAACGATACGGTTACAGAGATGTATAGCCACGACTTTGAAATCTGCAGCATCGGTAGAGGCTGCATGCGAACAGCATCTGCTAGTAAGTAACTTGCATAAACCATATAAACCGAGAACAGGAGCATGATGACTTTTGCGAATATCTGTAGCACCCACTGAACGCCTCGGCCGAATTTCTCTTGTAAAACGGTAATTTTCAAATGATCTTCATTCTTCGTAACGGCGATCGTTCCGAGGAAGATCATCCAAGGGAAGAAGATTTGCGTCAACTCAGTAGAAGATGAAATAGGATAGTCGAAAACATATCTTGATAGGACTTCTGCAAACACGACGAGGGTAAGCAGAACCATAAGGATACTTGCGATGATTTCAGTAACCTTCACAAACCTCGATGTGATTTTTTCTAGCATTTCGTTCACCAACTTTCTCCTATAATGAAAATTCAGCGAGCAGAAGACCTGCTCGCTGAATGATGTGTTATTGTTCAGAGCGGTATTCTTCTAGGAATGTTTGAACCTCGTTCATGATTTCAGGTGACATTCTTTCTTCCATTTTTCCGTAAACAGGCTCTACTGCTTTTTGGAATGGTTCTACGTCAGGTTCAGTGATTTCCACGAAAGAATCTTGCATTTTATCTAACATTTCTTTATCTTTGCTTGCTGTGAACTCATAAGATGCATCACGTGCTGCATTCGATGCTTTTTGTACGATTTCTTGAAGCTCGGGCTCAAGGCCGTCAAACGTGCCCTGGTTCATGATGAAGTATGAATAGTAGTAAGTGAAGTTCAGGATCGCAAGGTGATCTTGTACTTCATGGAACTTGGTTTCATAAATCGCATCGAGAGGGTTGAACTGACCATCGACTACTCCTTGGGATAGGGCAAGGTAAACTTCAGTAAACGGCATCGTTGAAACAGAGCTTCCTAGTGTCTTGAATGTTTCGATCAACGTTACGTCGTTCGGTGAACGCATCTTTAAGCCTTCTAGATCTTCTGGAGTATTGATCGGGTGATCGTTGTTCGTGATTTGAGCAAAGCCAAGTTCAACATCAGACAATACTTTCAATCCTTGCTCAGAACCGAGTTCTTTCAATTTATCGCCAGTTTCACTTTCAAGTACTGCATGTGCTTCATCGAAGTTTTTAACTAAGAAAGGAAGCGATAGCGTCGCGTATTCAGGAATCGTGTTCGCCATCATGTTGGCACCAGCGATCTGCATGTCTAGTGCACCGACTTGTACCGATTCGATCATTTCTTGCGCGCTGCCGAGCTCTTCGTTAGGGTAGATTTCAACTGTGACTGCGCCGTCTGTTTCTTCTTCTACAACTTCTTTAAACTTCTTAGCAGCGACATCGCGGACAGAGCCTTCAACTGTGTTAAAGCCAACTTTCCACGTTCTTTCTTCAAAACTTCCGTCTCCTGAATTAGAAGCAGAATCGCTGCCGCTTCCACATGCACCGAGGAAAACAGTTAGAGTTAATAGTAAAACAAGTAATCGTTTCATCTCACGCACTCCTTATTTTTATAATGTTTTTTGAATATTTAAAACCATTGTATCGGACATGCGCTTTCTTTTTATTGTGTGTTTCAACAAAAAAATAATAATTTTACTGAATTTTAAACAAATAGGTGTTAAGAACAGAAGAGCCACTCTTCTTTTGTTCCTAATAAATTCATAATGTTCCACGCCATACGGAGGTGGAAGATGACCTCGGCATCTCGGATATCGACGGATAGAATATCGCTGATTCGTCTTAGTCGATAGTTGAGCGTATTGCTATGAAGGTGTAATGCATCCGCAACTTCTTTTAAATGCTGATGATTGAATAAGTAGTGTTCGAGTGTATCGAGTAGCTCGCGCTTATTCTGCTTCGTGTAATCCATCAGCGGCTTCACTTGATCGATGACAAATTGGTAGAGCTCTTCTTCCGAACTGTTCATCATCATCTTCGCAACGCCGACTTCTCGATACGTCATCCGCTGATTGGGGCGTTTATGCCGGTTAAAAATCTCGATGCAGTACCACACATCTTTATAGGACGTCCTGATTTCTTCTAGGGAGGTTAATCTTCCTAACGCATAGGAAAACGTTCTTTTCTCGAAATGTCTACGGATATACAGGTCTAGCTGATCGATGAACGTATCCATCTGACTTCGTACAGACTCTTCAGTTGTATCAGGTGGAAATCCGATGATGCCTCGGAGGCCGTTGTTTCGTTTGAAGATGATGTTGCTGTTGTAGTAGTGTGCGATAAACTTCTCAACGATGTGGTGAAGACTCTTCGTTTCTTTGACGCTCCATTCGTTCTGCTGTTGATCGATATGAAGTCCGAAGAACAGGTAGTTTTCTCGATCACTTAAACCGAGAAGCTTTGCCTGATCGATCAATACGCTGATGTCCACTTTTCCTTGAATATCCTCTAGAAACTCTCCCTGAATTCGCTGTTTCGTTTCGTAAACCGCTTCTTGTTTTAAAAGCTCGATGGAAATGATGTTCTGCGCTTCTTCGATAAGCATTTTTTCAAGATGGTCGAGAGGAAGCTCCTTGTTTGAGATTGCGAGGAAACCTCTAGGTTCCCTTCTTGTGATAATCGGAATGACGACGACGTCGTAGGTATCTAGATGAACCGGCTTCAACAAGTCAGGCGTCAACGTATCTAGAAATGGTGGGATCGCAGCTTCGAACAGAACACCGTCTTTTTCATACGACGACACGAGCTGTCTGAACTCATCGTACATAAATACCGAGGCATTCAACCGTTCGCTTAGGAAAGCGATGATCGGATCCATTCCCTGCTGGTCGATCGCGATCTTCATCAATTCATTATGATTGTGCTGCGTCTGTTCGAGCGTCTGGTTTTTTAGCTGGATGTCATGATTCAGCTTCATCAATTTATCGGCTTGGTTTTCTAGTTCAGTGAAGAGGTACCCTCGATGAACAGCGAACGCTGCCTGGTTACAAATCGCTTTTAAGAGATCGAGGTCTTCATCTGTGAAATGTCCTGTCTGGCGGAACGAATTGATGCTCACGACACCGATACAGTCGTTTTGAATCATAAGAGGACAACACATCGCGCTTTGTGCTTTCATTCGTTCGCCGCCTTCGATCGGCGTCGACTCCTCGAAGTGCTTCCAGTTTTCCTTCGACATCGACTCCATCCCTTGGTACACCTCATCAGTGTGATGGAAGATCTGCGGACGCTTCGATTGAAACGTGAACCCTGTTAACGATTCGCCCGGCTTAAAACGGATATGCTGCAGATGCTTCCATTTAAAACCTCGCGTCACCCGTGGAATCAGGGTATCTTCCTTGGCATCATATATGTATAGACTGCATGAATCGGATAGTGGGAGAACTTCCATCGCCATGTCCATGATTCTTCTCAGGATTTCATCGAGCCGTTGATAGAGCGCGAGCGTTCTTGAAAGGTTTAGGAGGAGATCCTTGCCTTTTTGTTCAACTCCTACCGTCGTGGACATGAGCTCGCTTTGCTTTTTGACGAATTCGGTGAGGTCAGAGGATTCTTGTTCTGCTTTGATCACGATCGTATAGCGGTCATTCTCAATCTTGGTAGTCGCACCGCCATTTGTGTCGAATTGTTTTGTGAACACGTTCGTTTGTTTGTAAAAAATAGTGATTTCGGATAGTGGTAAAGCAATTGCTTTCGCATATTGGATAATTGAGTCGGCGAGTAAAGGATAGACCATTCTTCTACGATTCCTCCGTTACAAGTTTTTATCTTTATCTTATCATGTCGAATTATCTCGAAACTTAACAGGGAGTCACTTTTTATAGAAGGAAGAGAGGAATTTAGATAGAGAAAGGCTAGAGGATTGTCGGACTTTCGAGGAGAATAACATAGAGTAGATAGCTAAATATGGAAAAATGAGGTGGAGTCATGGTGGCATGGCGTTTTGATACAAAACATTACGTATTATCGATGCTTCTTGTTTTTGTGCTCGCAGCAAATTTCCTTGTCTACAGGTTACCAGTTTCGCAGCCCGTTCCTCGAGAGGCCCAGCTGCTCGTGATGGCTTCGATCGTTGACCTAGCCATCGTCACGCCTATTTTCATACTAGCGATCGTAGGAATGTTTTCTGTGAAGCGGCTGCTCCTCACGATGGCAGGTGGACTCCTTCTCGTCAGGTGGGTTATTCCTCTAGAATACCTTTCTTCAGTTTTTAACATGTCTCAAATCGATATGGTGTTAGGAGTCCTTGCTTTCGCGCTTGAAATCGGGTTGCTTATCGCGCTGATCCGCTATGTTCCTTCTATTGTTAGAGGAGTGAAACAAAGTAAAGAAACCTTTTTATTTTCTTTTCCAGTTGCTATGGAACAAAACGTTCGTGATCATTCCGTTATCCGCATCCTCGTCTCAGAAATCCTCATGTTCTATTATGCGTTTTTCTCATGGAAAAAGAGTGCGGATGAAACGAACTTTACGTTACATAAAAAATCAAGTCTTATCATGATTCACATCATGACGATCCACGCGATCGCGATCGAAACGATCGGACTTCACTATTGGTTACATGAGCAGTCAGCGAGCATTTCTCTCGTGTTACTCATCTTAAATGTGTATTCCATCGCCTTCCTCGTTGGAGAAATCCAGGCGATTCGCTTAAACCCAGCAAGATTAGAAGGTGAAAGACTTTACTTATCTCTTGGTTTAACGAAACGAATGATCGTTTCGTTGGATGAAATTGAGTCAATTACGGTTGATCGTGCTTCTTTGGATAGCGTGATCGACAAGAAGACAACCATCGCATTCATCGCAAAAGATTTTGAAGAAGTAAAGCCAGAACTAATTTTAGAACTAAAAAATCCTTGTAAGGCCACGCACCTCTTCGGGATCCAAAAGTCTTATACGAGAGTTGCGTTACGTATCGATGAGCATCACGAGTTTCTGAATAGATTAGTTAATCAATTGGAGGGACAGGCGTGAACAACATAGAGGAGCAGTATAAGAAATCGACGAACTTACGTACACGCATCAGTATTCACGAGCGATTCAGCACAAACAAAGAAGATTGGCATCGATGGCTCTTCGACCGATACAACCTTCCTGATGAAAGATTGCGCATTCTAGAAATCGGATGTGGAGATGCAACATTCTGGGTGAAAAATCGCGAGCGGGTATCAGAGCGATGGAGCATCACACTGTCTGACTTTTCAAGAGGTATGGTGGAGGCAGCAAAAACGAACGTGAGCAGGCTGGCAAACATTTCTGTGGAGCAAATGAAGATCGAAAACATTCCTTATGAAGAGAACCTTTTTGATGTCGTCATTGCGAATCATATGCTTTACCACGTACCTGATCGGAACAAAGCGTTATCTGAAGTGCGGAGAGTGTTGAAGGATGGTGGTACGTTTTTTTCTTCTACAATTGGAGAAGAGCACATGAGGGGATTTGGAGACCTTTTAAAAGGGTTCTCTCCTCAACTGGATTATCCATCCGCCACCGTACACGCAAAGGAGTTTGGATTAGAAAATGGATCGGATCAATTGAGATGTTTCTTTGATAACGTCGATCTCATCGATTTTCCGGGTGATCTCAGCATCACCGATGAGCACGCCATCATCGACTATTTGCACTCAACGAATGTACACCGATTCGGTGAGGAAGAAGTGGCTGGTTTTCTAGAGTATTTACAAAAACAAAAGGAAGCGAATGGCGGTGCGATACCGATTACGAAATCTACTGGATTGTTTGTTTCGCAGTAGTAGAAAGGAGAGAGCTTATGCGAGACCAAGAAGAAGTTTTAGAAGGTGGAAACGTGTCGAACGTCTATCGATCAGGTCAAACGGTGAGACGAGAATTGAAGGAAGGCAGCTACAGAATTCATGCACTGCTCGATCACCTCGAACGTAAGGGATATCTTCATTCACCGAGGTTCCTATGTATCGATGAGCAAGGGAGAGAAGTGCTGACTTTTATTAAGGGAGAGGCGGGAAACTACCCTCTAAAAGAGTACATGCTTTCAGAAGATGCACTCGTCGAGATCGCGAGGATGCTTCGCACGTATCATGATGCTGTGAGTGACTACGCCTATGATCCCGACTGGCCACCGTTAGATCATACACCTCCACATCATGAAGTGATCTGTCACAATGATTTTGCCATCTATAACATTATTTTTCACGATAAAGAACCAGTTGGAATCATCGATTTCGATATGGCGGCACCAGGTCCAAGAATCTGGGATATCGCTTATACCCTTTACACGTGCGTACCTTTGAGCAGGTTCATGGTTAAGGAAGGTTCTGAGATCAAGAGGCGGGTCTCCATGTTCTTCGAAGCGTATGGCGAAACGTTTGAAGACGATTGGGTAGAGGTTGTGGTGGATCGATTAGAAGGTCTCTGTCAGACCATTACGAGAAAAGCGTCAGAAGGTGACAAGGCGTTTCAAAAAATGATCGAGGAGGGGCATGTCACACATTACAAGGAAGAAATCGCGTTTATTATAAACCATGGGCATGCGTGGAAGTAACTTCGTTTACAAGAATTTCTAATCGTGTTAGAATTTTTAAAAAATGATGGCGTGCAGCTTCACAGATAATCTCGTCCCAAAGCGAGGGGCGGGATTTTTTTTATGTTAGCGAAAGGGGGGACCGTGATGCAGCCACTAGATTCAGATCGAATCACATTAAGACCATTTGAAATGGAAGATGCACCTCGCATCCAGCAGTTAGCCAACCATAAAGATGTGGCGAACATCATTGGCTTACCTTATCCGTATCGCTTGGAGCATGCGGAGGAGTGGATCAAGATTCAGCCGGAATTGATTCGAAGCCGCGCAGAGTACCCGCTCGTTATGTACTCTAAGGATCACGATGAACTGATTGGGACGATCTGTATACGGATCGATCAGAAAAACAATCGAGGTGAGCTCGGGTATTGGATCGGAAGGTCATACTGGGGAGAGGGTTTTGCGACAGAAGCCGTCAAACGAATGATCACATTTGGATTTACTGACCTTGAACTAAACAAGGTGTGGGCAACAGCGATCACTCGGAACAAAGGATCGATCAAGGTGCTGCAGCATGCAGGGATGGTACGAGAAGGCGTCCTGAGAGAGGATCGAATCGTGTTAGGAACATATGAAGATGCTGAAGTGTATGGGATGTTGAGAAGTGAGTTTGATAGGTCGTGGAATCGCTAATCTATCAATATAAAAAACAAGTGCGATTTTGCGCTCGAGTTTTGAAAGGAGGAGATCACGTTGCACGTGCGGAATGTGAGAAGTTCAGATTATGACCGGCTTGCCCCTTTGATCAACGAGTGGTGGGGTGGCAGGCAGATGTCTGACCTTTTACCAAAACTGTTTTTTGATCATTTTCAACCTACTAGTTTTGTAATAGAAAAAGAGAATAATATCATCGGCTTCCTCATCGGATTTCTTTCTCAATCGAACTTAAAGGAAGCATACATACACTTTGTTGGCGTCCATCCGGAATTTAGGGAAGACGGGGTGGGTAGTTCGCTTTACGAGCGATTTTTTAAAGCAGTAACAATCGAAAATCGAGATACTGTAAGAGCGGTGACGTCCCCGGTAAACAAAGCTTCCATCGCTTATCATACGAAGATGGGTTTCGAGATCGTTAAAGGGGATCGATTGGTCGATCGGGTACCGGTTCATTCAAACTATGATGGAGAAGGAAAAGATCGAGTGTTATTAGTAAAGAAACTATGTGATGAATAGAGGGGTAGCATGGAGAGAGCTTACTTTATCGGCATCGTACCGCCGGAAGATTATTTAAAAAGAATACAGCATTTCCAGCAAAAGTGGAATGAACATACAGGTGTTGAGCCTCACGTTACGTTAAAAGCGCAAGGTGGCTTAACTGGTGATCGAGAGTGGATCGAAAAAGTGAAGGAAGTGTGTTCGAAAAGTACGCCGTTTCAACTAACGCTCGAGGGTCCTGCGTATTTTGGAGATATCGTTTTATACTTACAAGTTCGTTCACATGAATTGATCCAACTGCACCATCAGCTTGTGAGGGCGGTTTCTCCATCAAACGAGATGATCAAGCAGTATTTTGAAGGTGAGGATTTTGTCCCACACTTAACGCTAGCAAAAGAGACGTATGGTGGCGGTATTTCTAAAGGTGTCTCAAGATCTGATCTTAAGGAAATGGAGAAAAAAGTTAAGGGAGAACTGACGCCTTATCCTACGTTTGACGTGACGTTCATTCGGATTTATGAGCTAAATGCCGATGAGCGTAAGTATGAGCCGTTACTGGATGTGCCTTTAGGTAACGGGATTTAGAGTGGGTACAAGCGATTCTGACCAATGAGAGGTGAAAGATCATATCTAAATTGAATTTAGTGAAGTTTCAAAAGGATGATTTTGAAGACTATTATCGACTTGTTTCCAATGAAAGCGTGATGGCTCAAATCACCGAGCGTGCGATTCCGTTAGAAGAAGCGCGGTCGAATTATGAGAAGATATTATTGAGTAACAAGGGTAGTGATTTACTAGGCTCTTATAAGATCATGAGTGAGGACCAATTCCTAGGTCTTGGTCACGTCACGTTGAAAGAAGCTTACGAAGCTGAAATCGGTTATATGCTGCTGCCGCCATTTTGGGGGAGAGGATATGGAACTGAACTGGTAAGAATGCTGATCGAGCTTGCTGAACAAACAGATGTGAAAAAGCTCATGGCGACGATTGATCAAAATAATATAGCTTCTAGAAAAATATTGGTCAATCAGCAGTTCGTATCAGAAAAAGTTTGTGAAATAGACGGATTACCAGGTGAAATTCTGAGCAGACGTTTATCGGAATCTATTTTGGAAGAGATCGAACGATGAAAAACAATGAGAACGTATTGAATGGGGTAGGGGTCGTCTTTTTCTTTTTATTGTTTGTCGTGAGCATGTCTTTCTTAAATGAGATGCCACTATTAACGATCACTGGTATCTTAGGATTAAGCGGTGTTTCGTATTTTGTTTATCGGTTTGTTTCAATACAGATTAAAAAAAGCGTAGTAAAATGAAGCTGAGATCGTTATTAAGGTTAGGGTGGTAGGATGTCTATAACGGGTATAAATCATCTTTTATTTTCGGTTTCTAACTTGGAACATTCTATTACGTTTTACAAGAACGTATTTAACGCTAAATTGTTAGTGAAAGGTAAAACAACAGCATACTTTGATCTAAATGGAATATGGCTTGCTCTCAATGAAGAAAAGGACATTCCTCGAAATGAAATAACGCAATCCTATACACACATTGCCTTTTCGGTAGATGAAGGCGACTTCGAAGATATGGTTACTAAACTAGTCGATCTTGAAGTGACGATTTTACCTGGCCGTCCAAGAGCGAATGAAGATAAGAAATCGATTTATTTCACTGATCCAGATGGCCATAAATTTGAATTTCATTCAGGAACGATGAAGGACAGATTAGATTATTATAGAAAAGAAAAAACACATATGGAATTCTATGATTAAAGAAAGGTGACTTGTATTTGATGACTAGCCCAGAAACCAAAGAGATGTCCATTAAATCGCTGGAGTCCACTTACAATAAACTTTCAAATGCTTACAAAAGCATAAGCGAAAAAGGTTCAAATACGACGCTCGTCTTAAAGAGACTTAACGCCGTAGAGAACGGAATAAAAAGTTTAAAAGACAATTGGAACAGTGAGGGGTTCTTTTATGACGAAGAACCAATAAGGAATTCTAAAGACGTTCTAAAAGGTATTATTCCATCTATTGAAAAACAGATTGAACGAGCAAAAAAAGGTAGTGCGCAAAAAACAATAAATGAGCGCCGTTTAACAGCGCTTAAACTAGCAATCGAATCGTTGGAGCAACGTCTAAACTAAACCTTCCCTTAACCGTTTTAGAAAAAAGAGCTAAAAACCTATATAAAAATAACGATCAGAGGCATTTGGCCAGCTGACCGTTATTTTTGCGATTTTACGGTATATGTTTCATTTACTCAAGCGCATTATTCTCGATGATAGCATCTGATAAGCGCAGTTGCTCCGCGGACTTCTCAATTTGTTCCTCACACTTACTATGGGAAACTTCTTTTTCAGCGGAAACAGAGTAACATGTTCCTTCTCCAGACGCTTCCGTTAAATTGGCTTTGTAATAAAGGTCTTGATAACGGAACGAGCCATCTCTGAAAACGGTCATGTTTTCTTTGTCATCGAGTAATGAGTTTCCAAGCATGAATGTTGGTTCGATGTCTAATACATCCAGAATCGTAGGTGCAATATCGATCTGTCCTCCGTTTCCTTCCATCACTTTTCCTCCGTCTTCATTCGGTAGCTTGATGAATAACGGCACTTGACGGTCGAGTTCGAACGCATCGATATCGTTCTCAACGTTTGCTTCTTCTGCCATTTCATCGCCTGGCATCGTAAGGCCGCTGTCGTGGTCTCCATAAAAGATCACGAGTGCATCGTTCCACATATTCTTCTGCTTCAGCTCCTCGATCATCACCCCGACTGCTTT
Organism: Anaerobacillus sp. ABA4_114; assembly: GCF_056159065.1. NCBI lineage: Bacteria > Bacillati > Bacillota > Bacilli > Caryophanales > Bacillaceae > Anaerobacillus > Anaerobacillus sp. ABA4_114. The sequence goes on along the minus strand of NZ_JBSWUM010000001.1, from coordinate 2,856,585 downwards.
ATCGACAAAATGAACCGTTTGATAATATTTCTTCAGCTGCTCGTCTTCATATCCTTCAAGGTTTAATTCTCGCTTATCTTTCGGGATATCATACGGCGTATGACTAGAGAGAGCGACCATGAAAGCGAAAAAAGGCTTTTTCAACTTTTCCATCTTATCGATCGATGAGGTGAAGAAGGTCTGGTCGTTCAACGCCATCCCCACTTTATCTCCGTCTGGATAATCTTTTTCACTGTAAAAGTGATCAAATCCAACGTTCTCATACACATCATCCCGGTTCCAAAACCCTTCCTTAAAGGCATGCATCGCTGCCGTTTCATAGCCGTAGTTCTTAAGAAGGTCAGGAAGCGCTTTGTATTCGTTCGTTGGAAAGCGCGTGTATACGGACCCTGATTTCAGCGGGTAAAGTGATGTTATTGTCGTGAACTCAGAATCCGATGTTCGCCCTTCATGGGTTTGGTGATAGAAAGATGGAAAGTAAAGTGATTCTTTTTTCAACTCGTTTAGATTCGGTGTTAACACCTGGTCGTTCACGAATTGGTCGATGACAGAATCCTGAAACGATTCGAGTTGCACAAGAATGATGTTTGGCTTATCAGTTACCTTTTTAGGGTCTGTCTCTTTGTTGAGAGACTTTTTAATATCTGATTTTACTTCGCTCGAAACGTTCGGTTCGTCGTCGATTTGCCGCTTTACTTCAGTAACAACATCCAGTCCATGATAGCCCCAAAATCCAAGCTGGTAATACTCGCGCATGTTCGAAATCGATTCATCCATCAGCCATTTTTCTTTGTTAACGAAACTCATAACGAGCGGTGTCGCGAAAATAATGATTGCCACGGATAACGAAATGCCAGCGATCAAGCGCTTTTTCTTTTTCGGTAGCGGATTTTCTTTATGACGTAATAGAAAAATCGCGATTCCAAAGATAATGAGATCGGTGAAGATGAGAAAATCTTTTACCATGATGAGTTCCATAAATGCGCCACCAACGTCACTCATCTGAAGCATCTGTGAGATCAAAGCGACCGACAACAGGTCGTCGAAGTAGCGGTAGTACCAGAGGTCAGAGAGAATGAGCGTACTATGTAAGAAGAGAAGGATGAACAGAATCCATCGTCTTTTTTTCGGTTTTAAGAAAAGGGTCCAGAAGGAGATCATCACCATGCCTGCTACATTTACAAGGAGGAAATCAAACTGAAACGCTGTGTTCGTATACAAACTAAATAGAAACAATTTTAAAAGTGATAGTATGAGATAAATCCAATAATCGAGCGTTTCCATTTCAACACCTCCTATAATTAGTCCTTGTACTAAGTTATCTCCTAAATTTCCTTTTTTAGTTAACTAGGAAACATTCGGATGTGCTTACAGAAAATCATACGAGATTGAAGAAGGAGTATGGATGAAGATGAGAAATAGTAGTAGTGAGACGTGAAGAGGTGCACGATCTAAAAAGGAGTGTGTTCAAATGGATGGTAGAAGTCGAAAAGTAGATGGTTTTCTTAAGAAAGCGAAGCAGTGGAAAGAAGAATTTGAGACGTTGCGAGAGATCATTTTAGACTGCGGCTTAACAGAAGACATGAAATGGATGCACCCTTGCTACATGTATGATGATAAGAATATCGTTCTGATCCACGGATTCAATGAGTACTGCGCGATCCTTTTTCACAAAGGTGCGTTACTTAAGGATCCTCATGGCATCCTCATTCAGCAGACGGAAAATGTGCAGGCTGCACGTCAGGTTCGGTTTACGAACGTGAACGAAATTGTAGAATTAGCGCCGATACTGAAAGACTATATTAAGGAAGCGATCGAGGTGGAGAAAGCAGGACTGAAGGTTGAAATGAACAAAGATATTCAAATTCCTGAAGAGCTTCAGCAAAAATTTAATGAGAGTCCACAATTGAAAAAAGCGTTTGAAGAACTGACGCCAGGACGTCAGCGCGCGTATGGCTTTTACTTTTCAAAAGCGAAACAATCGAAGACGAGGGTTTCTCGCATTGAGAAATACGTTCCGCATATTCTTGAAGGAAAAGGATTGAATGATTGATCACTTTCCTTTTTTCTGGGTAATTCGGTAAAATCTGAAACTTTTTTTGTTCTAGTCCGTAGATAAGGTAAGGCAATTACATAGATTGCAAACCAAGAGAGGATGATGAACGGGATATGATGGAATTTATCGGACTGATTATTTCAGCGGTCATTTTGTTTTTCTTATTGATCGCAGCCGGAATCGGCTTTTTTATTTTCAAAAAGCGGTATAAGACGGCAAGCTCCAATCAAGCGCTGATTATCACGGGGCCAAAACTTGGAGATGCAGAAAAAGACAATCGCATTTTCGTCGATGACAACGGCAGAAGCATGAAGATCGTGCGAGGTGGCGGTATTCGCCTCAAGATGTTCCAAACGAGTACGCCGATCGACCTTACGTCGTTCCAGCTCGAGATCGCTTCACCAAAAGCATACACGTCTGAAGGGGTACCGATTAAAGCGACGAGTGTTGCGGAGATCAGTATCGGAAGCAAGCTCGAGATCGTTGCGAACTATGCAGAGAAATTTCTCGGTAAGGAACAGAAGGAAAAAGAACGTGAGCTGAAGGAAGTTCTAGAAGGTCACCTTCGTGCGATCATTTCTTCCCTTACCGTCGATGAAATCTACAAAGATTTTAATTCAGTAAACAAAAAGGTTAAAAACATCGCAGAAGAAGATCTGAAGAACCTAGGTTTTGAGATCACATCGTTCGCGCTGAAGGAACTAAAAGATGATGACGAAGAGAACGGCTATCTTGAAGCGCTAGGACGTCCAAGAATCGCAGAAGCACGTAAAGATGCGGACATCGCTGAAGCGAACGCGAGACGTGAAACGCGTATGCATAAAGCAAAAACAGACCAAGAAGCAGAAGAAGATGAGATCAGACGCCAGATCGACATCGCGCAATCTCAAAAAGATAAAGATGTGAAAGAAGCGGAATACAAAGCAGAGGTTGAACGTGGACGTGCGCGTTCTGAGCAGTCTTACAACCTCGAGCAAGCTACGCTTAACCAGAAGGTAAAAGAAGAAGAGATGCAGGTTCAATACATCGAGCGTAAGCGTCAGGTTGAACTAGAGCTTGAGGAACAGAAGCGTAGACGAGCACAAGCTGATGCGGACGCATACGATATCCGTGCGAGAGCAGAGGCGGAAGCTGAGAAAGATCGCATCGATGGTGAGACAAAAGCAGAAATCGAGAAGCAAAAAGGGCTTGCAGAAGCTGAGGTTATTCGCGAACGTGGTAAAGCCGAAGCAGAAGCAAAAGAACTCATGGCTCAAGCGATGGAGAAATACGGAGAAGCAGCGATCATCGAAATGGTCGTAGAGATGCTGCCGAAGTATGCGCATGAAATTTCTCAGCCGCTTTCTCAAATCTCAGACATGAAAGTGATCGATATGGGCGGAGGAAGCAGCAATGGCTCTGCGAAGATCACCGATAACGTAACGAAAACGATGACGGGACTTCAAGCGAGTCTTAAAGAGTCGACAGGTATGGACTTAAAAGCCATGCTTGAAAGCTTCGTATCGAGAGGAAACTATAATAGTTTCGCTTCAGAGGAGAAGAAGTCTGAAGCAGAAGAAACGGAAGAAGCTGAAGATGCTGAAGCGCACGAGCGTGAGCAAAAGCAGTATGAAAGTGAAGTCGCTTCTGCGTATGAAGAAGAATTAGAGAAAGAACAGAAAGAGTAACGGTAAGCGCGTCGAATTCGTTCGACGCCTTTTCTTTATACATGCGACCAACATTAAGATAATCGTTACGATCGATAAGGAGAGTGTGTATCTATCAAAAGTCTCTTAAGTAGCGGATTATTCATTATCACTTTTATTGTGGTGACGACCTTAGAATCTTTAACGCCTTTATACAACATGTTGCTTTGTTGTGTGTTACTGTATGTTATCTATCAAAGTGATGAGAAGTTATCTCCATGAAAAGTAAATGGTCATAGCTAATGCTATGTAAGTTGATCGTCTTTCGATAACAGTATTGCGGCATATGGAATAGTTTGGAATAATTAGGAGTAGAGTATGTTTTACGCCTTAGGAGGAACGTTGAGCAGAATGAACACAGACGAAAAGATTCTAGAAGAATTGAAAGAAATAAACCATCGATTAGGGAAGATGGAAGAGGCAAGTGAAGAACAACCATCAAACCTTGTTTTTAGTATGATAAAGTCGCTGTTGACCGGTCTATTGTTCGGTGGTGTGATTGCTGTAGGATTTGGATTGGTTCAAGTCATCGCAAGTTGGATCATGTAACGTTTAAAAAGGAGAAGTTCACAAATGAAATACGAATTTAACGTGATGACACAAAATCAAGCTGAGGAAATCGCGCGCAACTGGCATTATGATGGGCAGTACGCCTTTTATGATATGGCAGCAGATAAAGAGGATCTTGCTGAATTCCTTGATCCAAATGCGCGGGGAGAATCGATGTACGCTGTGACGAATAACGATGAGCTGATCGGGTTCTTTAGTGCGAACCAGATTGCTGACACGACCGACATCGGATTAGGGATGAGGCCGGATCTTACTGGAAGAGGGCATGGAAAAGCGTTTTTGCAGGCTGGCATTTCTTACGTAAAATCTACATATGAACCAAAATACATCACGCTTGCTGTAGCCACCTTTAATCAGCGAGCGATTTCGTTGTATCGAAAGCTAGGCTTTCAAGATGTAGAAACGTATATGCAGGATACGAATGGGAGTACATATGAATTTCTGAAGATGCGTTATGAGTGCTGGGGCTAACGGTGGAAACACTGGATAGTATTAGAGCAGACACAGCGGATAGTTGCGTGTGCGTATTTGAAAAGCTAAATTTGAATGGAGGCTGTTTCACATGACGGTAAGTAAGAACCGTAACTATACAATTTTCTTCCTCATGCTCGCACCTGCCTTCATCGCAGGTGGTATGGCATTAAGTGACGTTTTTCCTTTTTCAATCGTGATTGGTTGGCTAATGGCACTCGCGAGTCAGATCACTGCGATCGTCTTCGCAGTTAGACGAAATCGAATCCACCGTACAAATCAGAACTTGCCTCGTTAGGGAAGTTCTTTTTATTTGCATCAATATAGTCGTAAAGCCCTTAACCTTTCGCATAGGCTGATAGTAATAGCGTATCGATGAAGGGTGGGAATTTTATTGAAAAGTGGACTACCTTTATTAACTTGCGGAAAAACGTTCGCTCCGGATTTGCCAGAGCAGCTTGATCGAAGTGAGCCTCCGATCACCATAGCAGAAGTTTTAGTCGATTTGAAATCGATACAAACCCCATGTGTGCTAACGAAGTATTCAGAGTTTATCCAGTTTACGCTATTCGGATTGAATCCGAAGCTGCGTATTTGTTACCGACTGATTAGAAAAGGGGTTAGAGACGCACAAATTTTACAAGAATGGGAGTTTTTATACGATGCTACCGATCGAGTGGGATTCGGAGATATAAATGCGATACAACCGACGGTTCTCAATAACTGTGATTGCTTGAAGAAGGGGAGAAGAAAGCTCGCATATCACATTCAAATCGTTGAGATTGAGACGAATGGCGTTCGGAGCTATCGTCTTCAAAATCAAAGCTTTACTGCGACTGCCATCACAGGTGAGTCTCAGCATGAAAGGAAGGGAGCTCGATGAGAAAAAAGCGTCCTTCCGTTGTTAAGTCGTATAAGCCTGTCCCAAGCGTGGAGTCCGAAGAGCAACGATACGTAAACCCTTTTATTGCGTGCGGGAAAGTATTTAATCCAGTGTTACCTTTTGAACTTTCTCAAGATGATCGACCTGTACCATTAACGCGTGTATCGATCACGGTGAAGAGTTCGCTACCTACAAATGTTCTTATTAATTTCTCATGTTTTATCACATCAGCTCTAAGAGAAGCGGGGGCATTCAACAACCTTGTGTTTCGTCTCGTCCGTGAATGTTCCTCAATGAAAGTACCGTTAAGAGAGTATTCGTTTCAAAGGCAGCTGCCATCTCCTACTGATATAAAGGAGCCGCTCGTCTACAATTTTTGTGATGAGAATCCGCCGATGAGGACGTGTACGTATACACTTTTTCTTGTAAAAGCAAATGTATCGAAATCATCCTTTTACGATATTACGAACAAGAGCATGACGGGACTCGTTTTTCCTGCCCCGATTAAAAGGGAGGATGAAAGGATATGAAGGAATTTGGCATTCCAACATTAGCGTGCGGTGAGATTCTTAAGAAAAAGATTCCTTCTGAGCTCTCGAGAAAAAATCCACCGATCACGCTCGCTAAAGTTGTGGTGAATCCTCGCACCGTTTCGTCTCCTTGCGTGCTGTTGAATTATTCGTTGAATATAAGGTTCGTTACTGAGGGTGTTGAGCCTATTATTAGCCTCCGTTTCCAGTTGGTAAGAACACCGAAAGCCACAAAGAAGACGACCGTACTCGAAGAATGGCAGTTCGAGGGTGCTGAAATTATTCCGACTGATGTTCCGAGTACGAAGACGATCGAACCGATTGTCTTTAACAACTGCGATTGCAATCATTTTTCTAGTCCAGTTATGTATCGCATGCAGCTCGTTGAAATCGTGCCGAATAACGTGCGTTTTGTGATCGATGATGAGGAGTTTTCAGCCATTGTGATCAGTGGAATGGATCAACGCTAGTGTAAATGATAGGGATATCCGCGAAAAATTCATGATATCCGCGATAACCAGGATATATCCGCGCTTTTCGCTATTTATCCGCGAATATCAAATTATATCCGCGAAACAAAATTCCCCACTATCCAATACGAATGAAGGCACCTATTTAGGTGCCTTCACTTTATGAAATCTTACCATTTACAGTAAGCAGTACCAACGATGATCAACAAAATGAACAATACCACGATCAACGCGAAGTTTTTGTTGTATCCTGACATGAATATCCCTCCCAAATCCTAAATAAGAGGAAATTCCCTCTCTTACTACTAGATTATGTAGAAGTTTGAAAGATGTGAAGACAAGCTAAAACTAGTTTAATAAAAAAAGAAACCTCTCGGATGCTGATCCGGGAGGTGAGGGGTGCGACGAATAGGACTATCTAATCTACTAAAGGCTACTTCTAGATTACCAGAAGAAAGGTCCGTAGCTAAAAGCAGCGATCGAAGCGAATGCTACTGCGATAAGCGCAGCACCGAAGAAAAAGTAGCTTCCATACCCTGGACCACTGTCTCCACCGTCTAATGGACGAAGGTAGACGTGGTTGTTGTCGCAGTGATCAACATACCCACGGTGGACATTTCCATCATGACAGCGAATTTCTACGCATCTGCCAACGTTACTACCGAAATGATCTTGATAAGACATAATTTCACCTCTTCTATAATTCGTAGTATTCGGTACTAGTTTATGTAACCAAGCCATCATTCGCATGGACGGGTAGCCGGTATTCAATTAAAAATATAAATTTGCTGAGTGCCCGAACAAACCATTCACCCATTTCATACGCTGTAAAGAAATGAAAAGGGGGGAATCAGAATGAGTGAAAAGTGTGATGTTCAAGGAGCTTACAGAGGTGGAGCTGGAAAAGGCTTTGCTTTGATCGTTGTATTGTTTATCCTTCTAATCATCGTAGGTGCAGCTGCACTTGGCGGTGCTTATGGATGTAACAATGTAGCGCCTGCATATGGAAAAGGCTGCGGATACGGTGGCGGATACGGCTACTAATCGCCGGAAGAATCGGACCAAACATACAAAAAGGTCCGTACAAAAAGAGGGTGCCAGTGGCGCCCTCTTTTTATATAAAAAAATCTTGAATTCAAATATCTTTAGTTTGAGTTTTTCGGAATAGGGAATTTATCATAGTATTCGGTACCTAGGAGGAGTAAAAATGATTTCAGATCTTAATCTGATCAGTCGCATCATGAATAAGGAGAAGGACGCACTGACACTCCTCTATGATCAATATGATACCCATCTCTATCGAATCGCCGTAAACATGGGATTCGATGAGGCGGTAATCGAGGCAACGATAACAGATTTTTATCGAACGATATGGAGATCGCCTGATATCCTTTTGAGTAAGAAAACACTTTCTTACGCGATGACTCATCTTTACATAGAGATTTGTTTAAAAAGAGATGATAACAAAAAAACAGTTACTGTTTAAAGGCTTAAACTATAACTTTAATCCACTCCTGCTCTTAAACCTTCTCAGCAAGATATGCGATTCCACTCTTGTGATTCCCTCAAGTGCATATAATTCATTGTTTACAAACGACTCCAATTCAATAAAATCTTCAACGAGTACGTGCATATGAAGGGTGCTTGGTCCAGTCATCTGGTAACAGCTCGCAACATATGGATTGTTTGCCAGGTTTTCTGCCACCTCAACGAGCGCCCTCGGTTCACAATCCACTTCGAAAAAGGCTGACACCCCTTTACCTACTTTTTCACTGTTTACCACACATGAAAATTTCTCGATCACCCCACATTCCATTAGCTGATTCACACGAGACCTCACCGAGACCCGGGAGAGGTCTAATTCTTTTCCGATGTCCGCGTAAGACATACGGCCATCCTCAACGAGCAGCTCGATGATTTGCTTATCGATGTCATCGATCTTGAGCTTACCGTCCTCTTTCATCGTTTCACATCCTAACTCGATTTTTGTAACGACCATTTTATAAAAAGGATTCAATTTTCAAAACATTTCATCTATAATTGGAGTATCCGTTTGTTAATTAAAATAACATATTTGATTAACAAAAAGTATAGATATATGAACAACTATAATCAAATTGAAAATAAGTGAATGAGCAAACAGAGAATGAAAGGAGCTTATTAACGATGACTACCGACTATCTTCACCATCCTTATACATCTCAACGAATGACGACCGTCGCCAACAAAGGCATGGTCGCAACGTCTCAGCCTCTTGCAGCTCAAGCGGGTCTGGATATTTTGAAAAAAGGGGGCAATGCGATCGATGCTGCGATTGCAACGGCTGCAACGCTTACTGTTGTTGAACCGACATCGAACGGAATCGGTGGTGACGCTTTTGCGCTTGTTTGGACGAAAGGAAAACTTTACGGTCTGAACGGGAGTGGTCCTGCGCCAGCATCGATTTCAATCGATTCCTTAAAAAGTAGAGGTTACGATGAAATTCCAAAGCATGGATGGGTGCCTGTCACCGTTCCGGGAGCTCCGGGAACATGGGCTGAGCTATCTCGCGAGTTCGGAAAGCTCTCTCTTAAAGAGACGCTCGAACCTGCAGTACGCTATGCAGAAGAAGGATATCCGTTATCGCCGATACTAGCGAAGTTCTGGAAGAATGCGTTCGAACAGTTTCGAGAAGCGCTGACAGATAAAGAGTTCGAGCATTGGTTCGAAACGTTTGCGCCGAATGGTAGAGCACCTGAAGTAGGTGATGTGTGGAGGTCTCAAGGACACGCAGACACTTTACGAAAAATTGGCGAAACGAATGCGGAATCGTTTTATAAAGGTGAACTAGCTGATAAGATCGCATCTTTTTCAAAAGAATATGATGGATACCTCACGAAGGATGATCTCGCTTCCTATAAACCAGAATGGGTTGACCCGATTTCTGTTAACTATAAGGGCTATGATGTGTGGGAAATCCCTCCAAACGGCCAAGGGTTGATCGCACTATCTGCACTTAATATCTTGAACGGATTCGAGTTCAATTATAAAGACTCGGTGGAAACATACCATAAGCAGATCGAAGCGCTGAAGCTTGGGTTTGCTGATGGACAGAAATATATCACAGAACAAAGTGAGATGTCGGTTTCAGTTCAAGGGTTGTTATCAAAGAAGTATGGTGATGAACGTAGGAAGCTCATCTCTGACGAAGCGCTGATGCCAGCACCAGGAGAGCCGCCAAAAGGAGGAACGGTTTATTTATCGACGGCTGATTCAGAAGGCAATATGGTGTCCTTCATTCAAAGTAACTATATGGGCTTCGGTTCAGGGTTGGTCGTGCCAGGTACAGGAATTGCTCTGCAAAATCGAGGGCATAATTTTTCTATGGATCAAGACCACGACAACGCGCTTAAAGGCGGTAAGCGTACGTACCACACGATTATCCCAGGATTTCTTACGAAGGATGGGAATGCCGTCGGACCGTTTGGTGTCATGGGTGGCTTTATGCAGCCGCAAGGTCATGTACAGGTCGTTTCAAATCTAATCGACTTTCATTTAAATCCACAGGCTGCACTCGATGCCCCGAGGTGGCAATGGACCGAGGGGAAGAAGGTATGGGTTGAATCTACATTCCCACCATACCTTGCGGAATCACTCAGCAGAAAAGGACATGAGATTGAAGTTCAGCTCGAAAAAGGTGCGTTTGGAAGAGGGCAAATTATTTGGCGCGACCACCAAACTGGTACACTGTACGGTGGAACCGAATCTCGAACAGATGGTTCAATCGCAGCTTACTAACGCGAGAAGTAGAAAGGTGGTACTTCATGAAACAGTGGCAGCTATTCCTAGCCTTTTTTAGAGTGGGGATGCTTGGATATGGAGGCGGGCCATCTTCTATTCCTCTTGTGCATAAAGAAGTGGTCGAAAAGTATAAATGGCTTAGTGATGATGAGTTTGCGGATATTCTAGCTCTAGGTAATTCGCTACCTGGGCCGATCGCAACGAAGATGGCCGGCTACATCGGTCACCGCGTTGCCGGAATCACTGGAATGATGAATGCCGTTCTGGCAACGATCGTACCAACGATCACGATCATGATCGTCCTCTTAACCTTTTTGTCCAGTTTCCGTGACAAAGCCTGGGTTCAGGGAATGACGCAGGCAGTTGTTCCTGTTGTCGGTGTGATGCTTGCCGTATTAACGTATGACTTCTTTCGTAAAGCACAGGGGAAATTGGGGTGGGTCCTTACGTTAGTGATGACGTTCGTTTCGTTTGTAGTAATCGAAATCGCAGGCGTTCACCCTGGAATCGTCATCGGGGTGTTGTTGCTTTATGCGCTTCTTAAGCCTTCAAAAAAGGATGAAAAAGGAGGGGAGGAGTCATGATTTATTGGGAAATCTTCGTCGCCTTTTTCATACCAGGGATTCTTGGCTATGGGGGAGGCCCTGCATCGATCCCTCTCGTCGAAAATGAAGTAGTCGGACGCTTCGGTTGGATGAGTGTAAACGAGTTCAGTGAGATGCTCGCGATGGCGAATGCATTACCAGGGCCAATCGCGACGAAGATGGCAGGTTATATCGGTTTTCAACAGGGAGGCGTTCTCGGTGCGTTCGTAGGCGTATTCGCAACGGTCGCTCCGTCGCTCATCTTAATGGTCGTCTTATTGAGCATTCTCTATAAATTTAAGGATTCACCGAAGGTCAAGCTGATGACAGCGCTCATCAGACCTACGATTGCCATCCTACTCGGCGTTATGGCATTTCAGTTTTTTGCTAGCTCTTACGAAGGAGCGGGCTTATTGCAAACGATCTTTCTGATCGCCGCCAGCTTCATACTGATGGAACGGATGAAGGTACACCCTGCCTTCGTAATCGTGGGCTCGCTTGTATATGGCGCCGTGTTCTTAGGGTGACAGGTACCAAACGGTTTTAGTCAAAGAATGTCGGATTGAAGGAGGTTCTCATCTTGAGAGCCTCCATATTTGTTTCCATCGTCTCTTTTTCAATACTACTCAATTTCTAGTTGAGTTATGTACCGTCTATCACTCAAGCAGAAGTTGATAGGCAGACCTCTATGAAAACGATACGATGAATCTATACTAATCAAAGAGGTGATTCACATGTTCGACATGAAGAAGGTAGGAAAGCAAATTGCGTTTTTAAGGAAAGAAAGCAACATCACACAGATGGCACTAGCAGACAGGTTAGGAGTAAGTTACCAAGCGATCAGTAACTGGGAGCGAGGGCTAACGATGCCTGATATCGCAAAACTTCCGGAGCTGGCTAGTGAGTTTGGTGTTTCGATCGATCACATTTTGCAAGGGGATATTGGAACGGAACTAGTTAAGACTATTTCTGAAAATGACACCCTCATCATACACTCGGTGGAAAAAGAAGAGTTGTTGAACGCAGCACCCCTTCTTACGACAGATCAAGCAGAGCGTGTGTATCAGCAGCTAAACAGTGAATTTTCAATAGATGATATCTCTCATATCGCCCCTTATATTAGCCAGGCGTCTATCGATACGCTCGTAAAGAAGCATATGGAATCTAGTGGTCTTGAAGGGTTGTCTTCTGTTGCGCCTTATTTAAGTGATGAAACGATTGATTACATTGCCGTAAAGGGTTTTGAACAGGATGGTCTTCAATCGATCACTTCAATCGTCCCATTTGTAAGTCTGGAGGTCCTTGAGGAATTAGCAGGGAAAGAACTTGAGCATAAAGGGATAAAGACATTATCAACGGTCGCCGCATTTTTAAACAAAGAGTTTATCGACGAGTGCGCTAGAAGGGAATACGAATTTCGCGGCGTACAACACTTACCGGCACTCGCACCATTTATGAGTGAATCAGCTTTGAGTGAGCTTGCGAAGAGGAGCGTTGAAACAAATGGAGTGGACTCCATCACAGCAATCGCCCCATTCTTGAAGAAAGAGCTGTTAAATCATATTGCGTTAGAAGCTATAGCGAATGGAGGCATAAAAGAGGTGAATGCCATCATGCCATTCATCGACCTAACAGCCATCGAGGAACAAATGAGGAAGTAGTGGTGACAGGTACCACACGGTTTAGCTCGATTGGTGTCGACTAGTTTTATTGCCCTGTGCATTAGCACAGGGTAATTTTTTGAGTTTGGTAGATTGCTAATGGTTACTTCCTATTTTATTCATAAAAGAATCCTTGATTATGGTAAAATGTGGTTGGAAGATAAATTGAACTTATAGGTGATGAAGATGGCGATCATACAAAAATCTGATGTAGGGAACACACCGTTCCAAAAGCTTCTAGGACATAATCCTGATGTGATGAAGGCATGGTCATCGTTAGGAGATGTACTTGAAAAAGATGGTGTCCTTACTTCAACGTTAAAAGAACAAGTAAGAAGAACGTTGGCTCAACAGAATGGCTGTGAATATTGTAAAGCGAAAGGGGAACCAGATCCATCCCTTTTCGATGAGAAAACCTCTCTTGCGGCCGGCTTTGCTGAAGTATACTTAAAACAAAACGGAGATGTGTCTTCCTCCATAATCAATGTATTAAAGGAGTCTTTTTCTGAGGAAGAGATAAGCGAGCTCTTCGCGTTTATCTGCTTCACCACTGCTCAACAGCATTTCGGAGCGTTAATGAAATTGCAGCCTTAAACGAAGAGGGGACCTATTTTATTTTTGTGATGACAAGGTTCGCGAACTGTGGTGTGAAAACAGTGATGCGGTCTACAAAACTATTAAAAATGAGGAAGAAACATTATGAAAAAGTATTACATTGCTGTGACCTATGATGTTTGTGAACATAATGATTTGTTTGTAGATATGAATCAGTATCCTATTCATTCGTCATCAGAAATGGAAGCTCAGGTAAAGGATTTCTCGAAGCAAGATGTTGCACCACTTGTAAGAGTGTATGAGTCAGAGACGAGTGATTTTAAAAACATCACGTTTCATAGAGAATTTACATTCAAAGAGTATGAGTGTCGTTGTGAGTAAGATAGCATGTGAGGTGAAACATGAGTGAAGATGTCTTAAAGAAAATCAGGCTTGTTCTTTTCTACATAGGATTTTTAATTATTGCGGTTTCAGTGTCTTATTTTATTGCATATCCGGTTGGGTTCGCACCTAATGGTTACGAATTGATAGAATCAACAGAAGACAAAGCGACCCTACAAACTTATACAATAATGGGAATGAAAGATGAAGAGATCACCTACCGCCCGGAAGAAGAAAATGAGTGGAAGATTACTTTCCTGAGTGAGCGAATCGATCAACTGCCACAAGACTATTTCTTTTTCTTCACATCGGTGACCGTGGCAATTTTTTGGGCAGGAATCGACTTTTTTAGAAGGCGTTCCCTTAAAAGGAGCTTGCTTCAGGCAGGGGCATTTATGCTATTTCCTACTTTAACGTTGGTTGGGAGCATCAATGACATTAAGGACGTTATACAGCATTCACTCTAGGGTTCGGGTATGTGATCGATGACAAGTTAGGAGGTATACGATGGATCAAGATAAGCTTCGAGCTGCCTTGATTTTAGGTCCATTAATAGGATTGATTGGCATCATCATGCTTTTCTTTAGTGTGGATTTCGGTACAGAGATAGCTGAGAACTGGTTAGCTGAAGAAGGAGGGGCAAATATGGAGTATTACCATATTGCTGTCCAGGGCTTCATCAACAACTTCATAGTCGCTGGAGGAATTATGTTTGCATTTGGACTTATCGTGACATCGGTTGCGCTATACTTCAGGTGACAGGTACCACCCGGTTTAGCTCGATTGATGTCGAACCCCGTCGCGAAAGGGTTTAGCGTACGTATGTAAAATGTCCTGTATATCAATACAGGGCATTTTTGTATGCTTTAGTATGGTAGAATATGGGTTGGTGAGTGTTTTTGATAAAGTCCGTTCCAATTGTTTGTATTGGAAGATTCGTCAACACATGAAAACACATTTGCTTCACCTACAAAATAGTCGTTATACAAAACTAATGATAATATTAACTACTAGCAACCTACAAGGGGAGAACGTTCATCCATCTTATAAGGGAGTTAGGTTGGTTACAACATATCGAACAACGTCGTTAGGGATTAGGGAGAGATGGATGATGGGGGATCAGTTTAGTCAGTATAATGTTTGGTTGGTATCATTGTCTTTCGCAATTGCGGTCCTATCTGCTTTTACATCGTTACATATTGCGAGCCGCTTGCTAGGTTCGAAAGGGAACGATCGTATCGTTTGGGTATCGATAGGGAGTTTTACGCTGGGTGCTGGGATTTGGTCCATGCATTTCGTTGGAATGCTCGCTTATGACACCCACATGACGGTAACCTACGACCCGTTATTGATGTCTATCAGTATTCTTTTCTCCATCGTCTCAAGTGCGATAGCGTTTTACGTGATCAGTTTAGAGGTTAATAAAACGAGTACCTATATACTTGGTTCTGGTCTTATCGGAATGGGGATCATTTCGATGCACTATATTGGGATGGCTGCGATGCAGATGCCAGCAGCCATTACATACAATGGGAAGTTAGTAGCGCTCTCTGTCTGTATTGCATTTATTGCTTCTTATACTGCGTTAAAACTTTTTCTTTCTTATGCTCAAACAGCTAGTTGCAAGTGGAGGCTATGGACAAGTGCGTGCGTCATGGGAGTCGCGATCACAGGGATGCATTATACAGGGATGGCAGCGGCTTCCTTTGACGGAATGAGCGTAGCTATTCTTCCTCAAATGGATTCAAGCATCGACCAAGATACATTAGGCTATCTAGTCGTTGGTGGCGTTTTATTAATCATGGCGTTTACGGTCATCGTCATTAAATACCAGGCAAGGATTGAAGATAGCAATCATCGTTTCGCGATTATTGACCGTATGCATCGTTCGATCATCGAATCCGCGAATGATGCCGTCATAACTGCTGACCATGATGGGAACATCTTATCTTGGAATAAAGCTGCGGAGAGAATTTTTGGGTATCATTCGAAGGAAGTCATCGAGGCACCTCTTGAGAAAATCTTGCCAACTGGTTTTCAAAATGCGCACCAGGATCAGGGAGAGGGAAACGATGAACGAACAGGTCAAACCGTAGAACTAGAAGGCATACATAAATCAGGCCGCGCATTTCCAATCGAACTTTCTTTATCAACGATCAAAGATGGAGCGAATGTTTACTTTACAGGTATCATTCGAAATATCACGGAACGAATCGAAAGCCAAAAGCGAATTGAAGAGCTCGTCTATCGTGACGACTTAACGCATTTGCCAAACAGAAGGATGCTGTATGATCACTTATCTTCATGTATTGAAGAAGCAGCTGATCGTGCTCAAACCATCGCTGTTATGTTTTTAGATTTAGACCGTTTTAAGCAAATAAATGATGTTTACGGTCACCGCGTTGGGGATCATTTTTTAAAAAAGGTTGCGAGACGAACGCAGTCTTGCCTCACTTCAAACGATTTATTAGCAAGACAAAGCGGAGATGAATTTGTGATCGTATTAACGGAAACGAGTGAGGATCAGGTTAGAAACGTTGCGAAGGAAATCATTCAAGCAATCGCTGAACCTTTCTTTATCGATAATTTAGAACTCTATACATCAACATCTGTTGGCATCAGCTTATATCCGAAGGACGGGACGGATGCGGACACGTTGTTAAAGCATGCGGATACCGCTATGTATGAAGCGAAGAAGGAAGGCGGGAATCAGTATTCCTTTTTTACGAACGAGCTCGACCAAGTGATTTCAAGGAAAATGATGATTGAAACAGGCCTTCGTAAGGCGATCGAACGAGAAGAACTGGAAGTCTATTATCAACCGCAGGTCAATGTGGCCACACAGAAGGTTATAGGATTTGAAGCACTCGTTCGCTGGAATCATCCTGTGCTTGGTCTCGTCTCACCAGGAGAATTTATTCCTCTCGCTGAAGAAGCAAACTTAATCATTCCGATGGGAGAGTGGATCTTACGGGAAGCTTGCATTAAATTTAAGGAATGGGTAGATGATGATCATACATTGACTCATATTTCAGTGAACATTTCAGCCATCCAGTTTAAACAACCAAACTTTCCTGACATCGTCAAGGCGACTTTGAAAGAAACCAATTTAGATCCATCTTATTTGGAGCTTGAACTAACAGAAAGTAGTGTCCAAGAACCTGAACGCGCAATTCCTACCATGCATCGTTTGAAAATGATGGGCGTCAAGCTATCACTTGATGATTTTGGAACTGGTTATTCTTCTCTTAGTTATTTAAAAGACTTTCCATTAGATACGTTGAAAATCGACCGATCGTTCACGCAAGCCATTCATGAGAGTCAAAGGGACAAAGCTGTTGTGGAGACAATCGTGCATATGGCTCTGAAGCTTGGTTTGAATGTGATTGCGGAAGGTATCGAAACTCCTGAGCAGTTGAATCGGATCATTGAAAGTAAATGCCATGAGTATCAGGGGTATCTGTGTAGTCCGCCTTTGCCGCAGCATCAGATCGCAGCGAAGTTTATTAAAAAGGAATTGAGCCTAAACATACAAAAGGAGCCTCTCAATCAAGAGGCATCCAGTTAATATAACGGCTGTTGGTTCTGACAAGGTGGAAAACCATTGATATCCTGAATCATCGAAAAATCGTATTGTTTCAGGGCGAATTGAGCTTGATACAAATATTCCATCACTAACACTTTACCTTGTGACGTACCGCATAACACGCCAGACGTCCCCTGTCCATTCGTTAATGAGACGCCAACAGGGTGACCGATTAAATATTGAATCTTCTGATGCCAAGGCATACGCAACACTCCTTCACATCATCTTATTGAAAGTGGAAGTATAGGTGCATGTCTAAATACAAGAAGGAGTAGCGGTCTTTTTATTGAATAAGTGGAAGTGAACCATCGTTAAAATACGTATTACATAAGGAGGAACTATGAATTTAGGAGCATTCTCGATCAGTTTAACGGTAAAAGACCTTGAGAAGTCAAAGGCATTTTATGAGAAACTTGGCTTTAGTGACATGGGCGGAGATATGTCTCATAATTACCTCATCATGAAGAATGGTAATTGCATCATCGGCTTATTTCAGGGCATGTTCGATAAGAATATCCTCACGTTCAATCCAGGATGGGATGAAAATGCGGAGAACTTGGATTCCTTCACAGATATCCGCGAGTTGCAGAAGCATCTGAAAGAAAGCGGCATCGAATTGATTTCTGAAGCGGATGAATCTGGTGAAGGTCCTGCAAGCATCACCCTTGAAGATCCTGATGGAAACCCAATTCTTCTCGATCAGCATCGATAAATTCTAAGCAGTTCAGAAAAGGTATATCGTACGCGGTATCCTTTGCGAACTGCTTTTCATTTGCACGTTTATTAAAAAAGCTACTCCAATAGGAGGTTGAGTAGATGGGCTTGTTATACATCGGTGCATTTTTTGTAGGGTTAGGTATTTTTTTCATTGGGATTGCCTCTCTATGGGGTGTATCGCTCTATGATAAGAAAGTACGCCGTAAATAGAATGAAAGAAGCCCCTCGCATAGGGGCTTCTTTTGCCGGAGTTACTCCTTCACATACTTATCTGTTAGTTCGATAAACTGATCGATTGCGTTGTTGATCGGTTGAAGAGACTGTTTCCAGAATTCACTTTTAGTAAGATCCTCGTTAAGAAACGTTGCGCCTAGCTCTTCGATCGACATTTTACCTGTGTGTCGAAGAAGCTCTACATACTCGTCGGAAAAACCTTCGCTCTCTTGCTTCGATTGTACGTAGATTCCGTTGCTGAAAAGGTATCCTACCGTATACGAAAGGGTGTAGAACGGCTTTTCAGGAGAGTAGTAATGTGAAATCGTCATCCAGTTGTATGGATTGTATTCAGCTAACGCATGATTCGTCCAGCGCTTTTCCGTTTCAACCATAAGGTCTGAAAGCTCGTCAGCACTGAGCTTGTTTGATTTGCGCTTTTCATAAAACTGCTTTTCAAAGTCGAATGTGTAAGGGATGTTAGAGATGTATTTATTTCCATTCGTAATCTTCATTTCGAGAAGTGACAGTTGATCTTCTACTGTCACGGCATGTTGGATGGCAGCGTCTAGAACAAGGTTTTCAGCGAACGTTGACGCGCTCTCGGCAAGGGCAGACCCGGTTTCTTGTGAAAATGCTTCTTCCATTTGTAGAATCGAATTGTGATAAGCATGCCCAAGTTCGTGTGCTAGCGTTACGACATCTTGATAATCACCGTTAAAAGAAAGCAGGATACGACTTTGATTTTCAAGCGGCATCGACGCACAGAATGCACCGAACTGTTTCATCTTCCTCTTCTCGGCATCGATCCACTGTTCATCAAACGCACGCTCTGCGAACCTCCCCATATCCTCACTAAACAGATGAAACTGTTTTTTCACGATTTCTGCCGCTTGTTCATAGTCGATGCTTGCTTTCGAAGAAAAGTACGGGACGTCTATATCGTAGTAACTGAGTTTCTCAACGCCCATAAGCTCCGCTTTTCTTTGTAAAAAACGCTGTTCCTTCTCATTGTGTTCTCGAAGAGCATTCATCATGCTTGTGATCGCTTCTTCGCCGATCCGATTCTTTTCATAGAATTCAGCTTGCGTCTTTTCGCAGCCTTTTAAAGCGTATGTATCGAGGCGAAACCCAGCAAAGTGATTGAAGATCGACGCAAATGTATCTTTTTGTTGCTCGAGCACCTGACGGATCGCTTTACTAGCAGACCTCCTTTTGTCCCGGTTTTGATCAAAATGAGATTGGATGAATGCTTCGTATAGTGATAGATTCTTCGTTTCATCTCCTTCAGAAAGAGGCACTTCTAGCTTGTATAAAAGCTGTTCGAAATGATTTTCCCAACCATGAATGCCGTTGATCGAGAGCGTGTTGATCGCATTTTCAATTGACTGTGGCAGCTTTTTGCTTTGTTTTTTCTGTAAAAGGTAAGGCTTAACGGATTGAAGCGATTCACATTCCAATAATTGATGCCATTCTTCTTCATTTAGTTTCGAGAACAAGCCATCAAGCTCCGCTTTTAACGTTTTCACGTTCGTTTGAAGCTTCGTGCTTCGCTCCGTTAATTTCATCGATTCTTGATCCTGTGTATCTTGTGAGGAGAGGCAAATGCAGTACTCATCGATTTGAAAAGCCTTCAAGATGATGTGTTGAACCTTTTGTAAAAGCTGCTCAATCTCTTTTGTAGGGAGGGGCCAATGCATCTGATCGATTAAAACTGGTATCTCGCTCTCTAGTTCATTGAAGTGCTGGTGTAGTTTGTCTGAGTGTTTTCCATCTGGATAAATACTGTCTAAATCCCATTGTTTTGTTAATGTATGTTCCAACGATAATCCCCCTTTTTTCACTCTACGTACTAGGTTACTAGAAAAAGGAAAAAAGTTCATGTATTTGAGAGAAAATTATGATAGTTTTGTATGTAGTGTAAAATGAAGGTGTGAGGTGAGAGTATGAAAGAATTTAGTCCGATCCAAAGTGCACGATTGGCATTAAGACCGTTCAAAGAGTCCGATCTCGATGAGTTCGTCGCGTACCGCGCTGATCCTGACGTCGCGCGATATCAATCGTGGGACGATTATACGAAAGAAGATGGCATCGCGTTCTTTGAAGAGATGGCGAATGCTCGTTTTGATGCACCCGGTGAGTATTATCAAATTGCATTCGAGCTCATGGAAACGAATGATTTGATCGGAGATTGCGTTGTGCATCCTTTAGCAGAAGATCCACGTCAGGTTGAGATCGGATTTACACTAGCACGCAAGTTTCAAGGAAAAGGGTATGCTTACGAAGCGTTAACAACGCTTTTAGACTATTTATTTGTAGACCTTAAGAAGCACCGCGCATTCGCTGTTACGGATGTGAAAAATGAAGGGTCGGTAAGGTTATTAGAAAACCTCGGAATGAGAAGAGAAGGTCACTTTGTTCAAAACATCTGGTTTAAAGGTGAGTGGGGAAGCGAATATTTGTATGCGATCTTGAATAAGGAATGGAGTCGCGGAAGGAGGTGAATCATTGGATTATGTAAAAGAATTAAGAGAGCTTGTAGGTCATAGACCGCTCATCTTACCTGGGTCTGTTGTGATTATCCTGAATGATAAGGATGAACTGCTGCTTCAGCATCGAACAGATGGAGGATGGGGACTGCCTGGTGGCATCATGGAACTCGGTGAGAGTCTTGAAGATACTGCAAGAAGAGAAGTGAAAGAAGAGACCGGATTAACGGTAGGGAGTCTGCAGCTCGTGGATGTCTTTTCGGGATCGGATTATTACCTCAAGGTTTCAAACGGTGATGAACTGTATTCGGTCACCGCGGTTTATGTAACGAGGGATGTTAAGGGTACGATCACGATGGATGAGTCGGAGTCCTTAGACATGCGCTATTTTTACGTAGAGAATCTCCCAGATGGTTTAACGAATGAGTACCGTCATTACATTGAAACGTATGTAAGAAAGAAGGGAGGAGGCGCATGAAATTTGTCTTGATATTCGGACCGCAGGCCGTTGGGAAAATGACGGTCGGTGCTGAGTTAGCAAAACAAACGGGACTGAAGCTTTTTCATAATCACATGACCATCGATCCACTCGCGCCGCTATTTGGGTTCAGTTCAGAAATGTGGCAACTCTCCTCATTGTTTCGCGAAGAGATATTTAAAACGTTCGCGCGCAGCGAGCAATATGGCATGATCTTTACATACGTATGGGCCTTCGATGAGAAGAAGGATTGGGATAGCGTGGAGAAGATGTGTGGGTTTTTTACCTCAGAAGGCGCAGAGCTCTACTTCGTAGAATTAGAAGCGAATGTTGACGAGCGGTTAAAACGTAACCGTACTCCGTATCGTCTTGAACAAAAGCCTACGAAAAGAAACATCGAACAGTCTGAGCATAACCTGCTTGAAACGTTGAAAACAAACAGGTTAAATTCGTTTGAAGGTGAGATCGATCAGCAACACTATCTACGGATCAATAATGAAAACCTGAAACCAGAAGAAGTTGCACGAATGATAAAGGAACGATTTATGTTATAGAGAAAAGAGAGCGAATCGATGTGATTCGCTCTCTTTTACTAGATTGAGAAGTTATTCAACCTTAAGATAGTGGATGCTGAACAATTGATCGTCATCTGTCCAGATCGCTTCAGACAGGAACCCTGAACGCAATGCGAGTTTCTTAAACTCATCGATGCTATATTTATAGGAGTTCTCGGTATGAATCGTCTCATGCTCTTTGAAAGAAATCGTTTCGTCTCCAATCGTAATGATCTGCTCGATCATGCTGACGAGATGCATCTCGACCCGTCCCATCGGCGCGTTGTAATACGCATAGTGTTTAAACGTATCGAGGTTAAAATCGGCGTCGAGCTCCCGGTTTACGTGTTCAAGCATATTGAGGTTAAAACGTGATGTCACACCTTTTCTATCATTATAAGCATCATGGAGAACGGAAGGATCTTTCTTTGTATCGACTCCGATCAATAACCCATCTCCTGGCAATAGTAGATTCGCGATAGTTGATAGAAAGCTTTCCGCTTCTTTTTTCTCAAAGTTTCCGATCGTCGAACCTGGAAAGAAGACGGTTTTTTTCTTTGAAGGATCAAGGATTTCTTTAGGGAGCTTCAGCTCTCCGGTATAGTCGGCCACGATTCCGGTAATGTCGACGTTAGGATAATCAGAAGCAAGCTGCTCTGAAGATTCCTTAAGGAACGATTTTGCGATGTCAATCGGTACGTATTCAGAAATCATACCAGACTCGAGCAACAGACGGATCTTTCGACTTGCGCCGCTACCAAACTCGATGATTGTCCCCTTCCGATGAGACACATCATCTCATCGAGCGATTCTTCCATAATTGAGAGTTCTGTTCGAGTCGGATAATATTCTTCGAGTTTCGTGATCTCCTCGAACAACTCTGATCCCGTCTGGTCATAGAGAAACTTAGGATGCAGGGTTTTCTTTTGTGCTGTTAAGCCTTCAAGAGCTTCATGAAAACGATCGGGCTGTGTAGTGAGCTGGTCGATGATTGTGAGGCCGGCCTTAATCATGACTCGTCTCCTGCAAGGCGAATACCTGTAAACTGCCAGCGTTTGTCAGGTCCGAAGAAGTTTCGGTACGTTGGTCGTATATGAGACGCAGACGTAACGCAAGACCCGCCGCGTAAGACCATCTGACTGCTCATGAACTTTGCGTTGTATTCACCGAGCGCGCCATCTAGAGGCTTGTTCCCTGGGTACGCCATGTATGGACTTTTCGTCCACTCCCACACGTCGCCGAACGCTTTTTTGATCTGGCCTTCGTCGTCTTTGATAGAAGCGACAGGATGATAGATACCGTCTTCAACAAAGTTTCCTGAAATCGGTTGATCTCGGACGGCAACCTCCCATTCCGCTTCAGTTGGAAGACGTTTCCCTGCCCAGCTTGCGAATGCTTCTGCTTCATAGTAGCTGACGTGTGTGACGGGATCTTCTTTGTTAAGGGGAACGAAGCCATGCAGTGTGAACGTGTACCATTCTCCATTTCGCTCTTCCCAATGAAGCGGTGCCTTCCATTGTTGATTCTTCACCGTTGCCCAGCCGTCTGACAGCCAGAATTCAGCTCGTTCATACCCGCCGTCTTCTATAAAAGCAAGGAACTCTCCGTTCGTAACCGTTCTTGTCGCTAGTTCAAACGGGTTTAGCCAAACCTTATGTACTGGCCGTTCGTTATCGAACGAAAAACGCTCTCCTTCATCGATTCCGATCTCAAAGAGTCCACCTTCAAAACGTGCCCATTCGAGCGGAGGTGCTACGTCTTTTGTGGTCGTTTCGAGTTCAAGGTAAACTGGCTTTAACGGATTGATCGAGAAATTGTATTTAACATCCGTCATAAGAAGTTCCTGATGCTGCTGCTCATGATGCAGTCCGATTTCAATTAAATTCGCTACTTCACGTAATTTCTTTTCGTCGAGTTCTTCGATCAAAAGAGAAATCTCGGAATCGATATCAGACCGATACTGCTTTACCTTTTCAACGCCTGGTCGACTTAATAGTCCTCTTGAATGTCTCGGAAAGAAGCTGCCGACGCTTTCGTAGTAGGAGTTGAACAAATACTCAAACTCCTCATGAAAGGAAACGTAGTTTTCACGGTAGTCTTTTAAAATAAATGTTTCAAAAAACCATGTCGTATGTGCCATATGCCACTTAGGAGGGCTGACATCAGGGTGCGACTGGATCACATAATCTTCTGTTTCGAGTGGTTGAACGAGTTTCATCGTCATCTCTCTTACGTCTCTATAAGACTTTCGCAAATGATTTCGTAACTCAGTGGATTCAATGTGTTGTAACATGTGTTCCTCCTCGAATCGGTTATGGATTATCAAAAGAAAATACTTTCCTGCATTCTTACAATTACACACCGTCTCTTAAAAATCCTGTTTTTCAAGTGTGATGTGCGATAATCTATTATTCTGTTGCTCTAGTTGGATAAGTTTGGAATAATAAAGTGGGAATTGCCAAACTTGGATGGAGTGAAGAAACAGTATGAATGATGTATATGAGCCAATGTATATTCCTATTTTGTTGCTTTTGTTAGGAATCGGTTACCTTGTTGTATTTTCGACGGTCGTGATGAAATACCGGTTCGCGCTTTCTGGGAAGATTCTCATCTCGATTTCTGTAATGATTTATCTTCTTGTTGGCATGTATATGATTGGTGGTGGTTATTACACCGATGGCCATAATGAAGGACCGATGCTCTTCGGAATTGGATTTCTTGAGATGATCATTCTTTCGTATGCGTATATTTTCATTGGATTAGCGGTTGGGATAGGGAAGCGGGATTCGAGATAAGAGGATGGTGATGAGGTGTTAACATCTACGGTCGTAACATGGGGAGAGTCACGTCTAACGTTAACGTGGAGACCGGGCAGTGAGCTTCCCGAACGTGAGCTCATTACGAGCGTACACGGCTTTTGTTTTAAGGATGGTGAGCTTCTTCTTGTGAATCTGAATGATAGAGGATGGGATTTCCCGGGCGGGCACATTGAAGAGGGAGAAACAGCTGAGACATGTTTTCGACGAGAAGCTTTTGAAGAGGGGTATGTGTCTGGAAACTGTACGCTGCTCGGCTCCATCGTCGTTGATCACAGTGAAAATGAACAGTGGAATGAGTCGAGCCGCTATCCTAAAGTAGGTTATCAAGTGTTCTACAGCATGGAAATCACGGACGTTCATCCTTTTGGCGGTGAGTATGAATCAAGTGAAAGGCGCTTCATCTCCCCGGAAAAAGTAAGTGCCTACTATCCGAAATGGAATGCCGTGTACCAAGAAATCATTCATGAATCGAGAGAAAGTCTTAATGTTGGTAACCTTTGAACGGTTATCAGCTGTTTTATTTTACACTGAAAATAAAATAGGTAAAATCTACCTAAAAAGTATTCCTAAATTTCAGATAGTTCATTATAATCGGATTAGGAGGTGTGAAAATATTCCAGAAATTGAAAAAGGAGTTGGCAGTCCTCGTGTTCGCATGAGGGTTTTGAAGTGTGCAATTTTTGATGTCGATAGGAGGATGGACTGGTACATAAGAGACCTCTGAATGCAGTTCCTGGTAAGAGTACATTCAGAGGCGTCGCTGGTTTAAGAAACCAACTTTCATAAGTATACCGCTTCTTAACCATAAGTGGAACTGAAATGGGTGTTCCTGAACAATATACTGAAGGGGATAAAAAGAGAATGACAATTTTATGCGAAGAAATGGTTTTAGAGTACGAAATCAGCCGTACAACGGAAGCGTTGCTACCGGCAAAAGAACTTGTGAACGAAACGAGAATCTACGATCGATCAGGCGTTTATTTATCGAAACGAACTCAGATCGATTTGATTCGAGATGCTTGCCTTGAAGGGGGATCTACATATGAAGGACGACGAAAAGCGATGGTATATCATCTGAAATATGAGCACCAAACGCCAATCGTCATCTCTACCTCAAACGGAATATGCGCCTTTCCTACTGAATCCCCTGATAATCTTGAGTGTTCCTGGATCTTCTATCACCATGTGAGGAACATGACATCACTAACTAAGAATTCGTCGATGGTCCATTTTCATAGTGGTTTAAAGCTAGAAGTCCCCGTATCGCTTTCGAGGCTTCAGAAACAAATGGAAAGGATGGGACGGTGTATCAGTCACTACTCAAATAATCCGGTCTATTGTTAGCACAAAAAAGTCGTACATTCCTCTCTGTCCGAATATACATTTAGTTGTAGCTTGCAAATCATCAATGTGAGACAGAGGAGGAATCGCGATGAGCTGGTATTTGAAGGTGCTAAAGGATTATGTGAATTTTAAAGGAAGAGCTCGACGGAAAGAGTATTGGATGTTTTTTCTTGTTCACGTCATCATTTGTGTTCTTCTTTCATGGATTCAAACTGCAGCGGATATGGGGGTTGCGCTCACTTCTATCTATACACTCGCCGTTTTCCTGCCATCGTTAGCCGTCACCGTTAGACGCTTGCATGATACCGGTAAAAGTGGTTGGTGGGTACTGATTTCACTCATCCCGATCATTGGTTCGATCATTTTGATCGTTTTCCTAGTACTCGATAGTGAGGATGAAAACAAGTACGGTTCAAGTCCTAAACTTGCTCAGATTTAAGGAAAACTGCCAGTGCTTCGGTGCTGGCGTTTTTTTTTTATGAAATGGATAGTATTTTCTAATATAAGTAAAATAAAGAATGACTGATAAGTAGAAGGTGTTTAAAACATGGACAGTTATTCGAACGACAATACAGCAAGGCGCTATAGGGCACATGTGAGTACGTGGGGAACCACACAACTTCATTTGCGGAATCCGTATGTAATGGCATGGTGGTCAGCAGCGTTTCCCGGGTTTGGTCATTTGCTGCTTTCAAAATATATACGAGGGTTCATGTTATTTGCTTGGGAAGTTATCGTAAATATGAATGCTCATGTCAATACCGCTATGATTTATTCATTTCAAGGTGAAATACAGCAGGCGAAGGAAGTATTGGATACAAGGTGGTTACTTATCTACATACCAGTCTACCTTTTTGCGATATGGGATACTTACCGAACGACCGTAGATATGAATAAAGTGTATATTTTAGCTGATATGGAGGATCATCGAATCAATACATTTAGTATGGGTGCGTTTGAGGTGAACTATTTGGATAAACGGAGTCCAATCATGGCTGCATTATGGTCTTTCTTAATGCCTGGCCTAGGGCAGTTGTATATACACCGCATTTTCACAGCCTTTTTTATTGTTGTATGGGGGGTAACGTTTTTCTACTATTCACAAGCTCTTGAGGCTGTCTCCTTACTTTTCTTAGGTGAAACGAGTAAAGCGACTTCAGTAATAAAGCCTGATTGGCTGTTGATGCTTCCTTCTCTTTATGGCTTTGCGATTTTCGATGCATATATAAATACCGTTGAAAATAATAAGCTTTATAAAAAAGAACAAAGGAGATATCTCCTAAATACGTATCAGTCTCCAAGTTTCATTATTAAGAAAGGAACGAAGATGTCATGAAGCGTGTGCAACTATTCTCCACGTTCGAAAATCATTCCTACCTTGAAATTGCAATTACAAACCTTGAAAAGCAGGGCATCCCAAGTGAAAAAATATACGCAGTGCCGCTTGACAAACGAGCAGAAACGAAAAAGCTTTTTGATACACTTCACAGCTCTGATGGTATATCCCTTATCGACATTGGCTTACCGTTAGCTACTGCATTTTCCGTCATTACTGCAAGCATCGGATTTGAGTTAGCATGGGGACCGATCTATTGGGGCCTAATCGGAGCGGGGGCAGGTTTCGTATTAGGCGTTATCATCAGGTTAATCATCTTTTGGCAAACAGAGAAGGGGAAGAAAAGAGTGAGGGGGAAACAAGCGGATTTGATTTTGATCGTAGAGTGTGAGCCTTCCATTAGTGAAAAAGTAGAGAAGATCTTATGGGAACATTTTGCGATGGGACTAGCAAAAGTTGAAAGTGGAACGTAACAAGAAAGGCTGTAGAGATGTTCTCTACAGCCTAATATTATTCTTCATTTTCCATCTCTGTACTATTTGTCATTGCCTGAGCAAGGTTCGATGTGATGTTCACTGATCCGAAGTCGATACCGAGCTGTACGGCGGTTTGAGCGATCTCAGGGCGAATACCTGAAAGTGTAGTTGATACACCGATGAGCTTGAGACCTGTGAGCAATTGGAAGATTTGTTGAGCGACCATCGTGTCGACCATGTAGACGCCTGACAGATCTAAGAACAAATGATTGACGCCTTTTTCAATACAGCCTGTCAGCGTGTTATCGATGATGGCTGAAGCGCGTTCATCGTCGATGTCGCCGATAATTGGTAGAAGTGCATGTCCTTTTTGTAGAGAAATCAATGGAGAGCTTAGATCGTTGATCGTTTTCTGCTGCTCTTCAATTCTCTTGTTGAGATGCTCCGCCTTTCCTTCAAACACACGCATCATGACGATATCAAACGAGTCATAGATCACCGTTTTCCAAAGATCGATCTTTTCTTGTGGAATCGGGTAGTCTTGCTGGTTGATAAATTCTTGTATGTACGTAAGGTACTGCTCACGAACCCTTAAAAACTCCCTCATAATCAAATGGGTAGGGGTTTTAATGTGCTCTGCATCCGTAGCAATCTCCATGATCCATTCATCGAATTCTTTGAAAAACTGTTCTTTTTCCATCACAAATATTTTGCAAAGATGGTGATGAAACGCCATGTTCTGAGCTTTAAGGTTCTCGATCACCTTCGGATCATTTGATGAGTAAACGCCCTCTGGATCTGATTTATCAAGTGATTGGTACCATTCTTCGTTTAGCTGCTCTGCTTTACTTAACAGAAAATCATGGAGCTCTATATTCCGTTGCATATCATTTTCTCCTCTCAAACCTTCTCGATCTCGTATCTGATTTAACCTTAGGTCTAGATGTACAGTGGTATATCATTCAATAGAAGACAAAATGAGCGTGCATTCGTCAAAAGATTGCATCATTCCTTCTCATGTTACTGAAGAAAATGGAGAAGTGCAAACATTAAATAGTAAAAGGAAGTTAGGCGCGTGCCTGACTCCCTATAATAATCTTTTCTACTTTCTCAAGGTCGCGAGAAACAGAGGAGGGAATAGAAGATTGAAGTGTTGTGAGGGCGCTCTTCATCAAGTGATGACGAGGGTCTTTCGACTGCGTGAATTCGTCTCTAATAAATTCAAGAAGCTCACTGTACTGCGCATAATCATCTGAAGATTTTAGCTTCTTCTTCATACAAAGGATCGCGTCGTTCAGTAACTCTTTCCGAGATTGGTCTTTAAGCTCTGCATCAGGAAGCCAGTTTTTGAGATCATCTGGTTCAATCAACTGTTCACCGCTCTCAGTTACTTCTTTCACGATTCTCTCAATTCGGTTAACCGTGTAGTTCACGACGAGCTGAATGTTCACGGTAGAACCGTGGGTACGCGCGTAATATTTTGTGTTGTGATGAAGAATGCCTAGAAACATAATCGCACAATCAAGTAAGTAAGGTTTAGCATCCACGCTGAACAAGTCCTCAAAACGATGATAAACCCACTGCAGCATCCTCGCCTGACTTTCCTTGATGTACTCTTTAATCTCTTCATCTGGTGATAGAACAACTTCTTCAAAAAGCGTGAGAAGGCGGTTCTTTCGATTCGTGTTCATTTGTGTTTCGATCTGCTTCTTAAAAACTTCGATATTTGCAGAATCTTTTCCAGTTAATAAGCGATCGCGCTTTGCCTCCATTTCATTCAATAACGTTTTGAAGAGCGCGATCAAAAGCTCGTTCTTTGATGAAAAGTAGTTATAGAACGTTCCTTTTGAAATACCTGTATAGTCGAGAATATCTTGAATCGACGTTGCGTGAAAGCCTCTGTCGATGAAAAGTTCATGAGATTTAATGATTACCTGTTGTTTTCGATCGTTCACTGTATCATCACCCTGTGTATTAATGTACTACCTGTATAAATTTGATAATACATCATTTTCTGATAAAGAACAAATGCCTTTGTAGAAGGAGATACAAAGGTGTTGATTAAAATGAACCGATGGTATAAAATAGTTGTAGTGAACTTGTAGTATAAAAAATGAACTGGTAGTATAGGAGAGGATCAACATGAATGCAGCAGTTAATGAAACACCTCGTCCACAGTATGGCGTTCTTGCTGTACTCATCGTCGGAGCGTTCATTGCATTTTTAAATAATACACTTTTGAATATCGCACTTCCGTCCATTATGGCGGATTTACAAATCGGTACAGCTACCGTTCAGTGGCTGACGACTGGATTTATGCTCGTGAATGGAATCCTGATTCCTGCCACAGCTTTTTTAATTGAAAAATTTTCTGTACGACGCTTGTTTCTAGTAGCGATGGGATTGTTCTCAATTGGAACGATTATTGCTGGGATGGCAGATGTATTTCCTGTTCTGTTAGGAGGAAGAATGCTGCAAGCGTCAGGATCAGCAATCATGATGCCGCTACTGATGAACGTAATGCTTGTTAGCTTTCCGATAGAAAAGCGCGGCGCAGCGATGGGGGTTTTCGGCTTAATCTTGATGGCAGCACCAGCAATCGGCCCAACGCTATCAGGGTGGATCATCGAACATTACGACTGGAGAATGCTGTTTCACTTCGTCACTCCGATCGCAATCAGTGTGTTACTGTTAGGTTTCTTCTTATTAAAGGATAAAAAAGAGAAAGTAACGTTAAAGCTCGATCTTCTGTCACTCGTTCTATCGAGTGCAGGTTTCGGAGGCATTCTATATGGATTCAGTTCTGCAGGCAGCAAAGGCTGGGAAAGCCCGCACGTGACGGTCACACTTGCAGTAGGCGTGATTTCACTCGTTACCTTTATCGTCAGACAGTCGAAACTAGAACGACCGATGCTGAACTTTACGATTTTTAAATATCCAATGTTCGCCTTATCGTCTTCGATTACGATGGTGATCAATATGGCACTGTTTTCCGGCATGCTGCTATTGCCGATTTATGTTCAGACCATTCGTGGTATCTCGCCGTTTGATGCTGGCCTCATGATGTTACCAGGTGCGCTCGTGATGGCACTCATGTCACCGATAACCGGTAAACTTTTTGATAAATACGGTGGTCGCATCCTAGCGATGACCGGTCTAACGATTACGGTAGCGACTACTTACTTATTTAGCACGCTATCGTTCGAAACGACCTACACGTATTTAATGATTCTTCATGCCGTACGAATGTTTGGAATGTCGATGGTGATGATGCCTGTCTCAACGAATGGGCTGAATCAGCTGCCAGCGAAGTTCTATCCGCACGGCACAGCGATGAACAACACGTTGAATCAGGTTTCTGGTGCGATCGGTACAGCACTACTCGTTACGGTGATGTCGACTCGAACCGAATCAACAGCTTCAGAGCTAGCTGTATCGGGAGTTAGTGAGCAGCAGATCATGATGAAAGCGATGCTTGAAGGGATTAACTTTGCTTTCTTCGTCGCAACATTTATAGCGGGTGTCGCACTGCTGTTAGCATTCTTCATTAGGAGACCAGGAAGAGTCGAAGAGCAATCAGACAAACAATCAGACGAAACAATCATCGTAAGGGGTCAGGCGCGTGCCTGATCCTTTCTTTTTTTTATTGCTGTTTCTCACACATTACTGTATGATACATAGTATAGATAGTGTACGACATACAGTAATAGAAAGCAGTGATGGTATGACGTTGTTGAATTCTTTAGTAACCGAGCTTAGAAGGGGGACATTAACCCTTGCTGTGCTCAGTCAGTTGAGATCTCCGCAGTATGGGTATTCACTCGTTCAGTCTCTTGAAAAGTCAGGGGTCACGATCGAACAAAGCACGTTATATCCACTTCTACGAAGGCTAGAAAAGCAAGAGCTTGTCACGAGCAGTTGGGATACGACGGAGAAGAGACCAAGAAAGTATTATGTACTGAGTGAATTTGGAACAGAAATTTATGGCCAATTAAAGGAAGAGTGGGAGAAGACTTCTGCGGAACTTCACTCCCTTCTGAAAGGAGACGAATCACGTGAAGTTGATTGAAGCGTATATTGGAGAAGTGACGAGAAGGCTGCCAGAAAAGGAGCGGGAAGATATCGCCCTAGAACTAAGGTCAACGATCTATGATACGCTGCCTGAAGATTACAGTGAAGAAGAGGAGAAGGCTGCATTACGTGAACTTGGAAGTCCGTTTATGTTGGCGAACGGTTATAAAAATTGGCCCATGCATCTTATTGGGCCGAAGTATTTTGAGTCGTACGTTTCGCTACTGAAAATTCTTCTGCCAATCGTCCTCCTCATCTCTTTTCTTTCGTTATTAACCGTGGATTTCATCGAGCATTCCGGAGTCATCTCGGTAATCGAGATCTTCTGGATGGCGATAGGAAATGCGTTCGCTGTCTTCTTTGATGTTACGCTCCAGGTCCTCTTCTGGGTGACGCTTGGGTTTGTGATTTTCGAAAGAACAGAGCATAAAAAGGAAACGATAAAGAAATGGTCACCTGACGACTTGAAAAAATCACCGAGTTATTTAACTGAGAAAGCTGTTAAGAAGATGGAGATCTTTTGGGATCTTTTTTGGACGGCTGTACTTGCGGCACTTTATTTCAATGCATCGAGTCTGATCGGTGTAATCCAAAATGGAGAAATGGCCGCACCTCTATTCAATAACGATGTGTTGCTTTCATATTGGCCGCTTGTCGTAGCTGCTTTGATCGGTGAGGTTCTCCTCGCAGCGTATAAGCTAGTGGCTGGGGTTTGGACGAAGCGAATGGCGATTCTAAATACGCTTCAACTTGCCTTTTCGACAACCGTCTTCCTCTTGATCATTTTTAATAACAACATTATTCATTCCAAGATCGCAACTTATTTTCCATTACCGGAAAGTTATCTAGAACGTACTCTCATCATCACTGCGATTGTGGTGGTTGGGATCAACGCATACGAAGCTTGGAAAGGATTCAAAAGAGGGAGTCAGGCACGTGCCTGACTCCTTTCTGTTTCAATATGATAAACTAACTAACGTAATCAAACTTAAAACTGAGGTGCAACAATGAATACATTTCTACAATACAATCCAACAAAGCTTTATTTTGGTAAAGGTCAGATGGAGCAGCTATCATCTGAAATCAAAAAGCAATCGAACGTGCTCGTCGTATACGGAGGCGGAAGCATTAAGAAAAACGGTGTTTACGATAAAGTGATGGAGCAGCTCTATTCTGTAGGTGCAGAGATTCATGAGCTATCAGGCGTAGAGCCAAACCCGCGGTTAACCACAGTTCGTAAAGGGGTCGAGATCTGTAAAAATGAAGGAATCGATTTTCTTTTAGCAGTAGGTGGAGGTAGCGTGATCGATTGCACGAAGGCAATCGCAATCGGTGCGAAGTATGATGGTGATGTATGGGAGCTCATCACGCAAAAAGCGCCGATTGAGGATGCACTACCAATCGGAACGGTACTTACGCTAGCCGCTACAGGTTCAGAAATGAACTCCGTATCAGTAATCACCAACTGGGAAACGAAAGATAAGCTCGGCTGGGGATCTGTGCTTGTTTATCCTACGTTTTCGATTCTAGACCCAGAGAATACATTCTCAGTACCAGAAAATCAGACGGTGTACGGTATTGTCGACAGCATGTCTCATGCACTCGAGCACTACTTCCATCGAACGGAGAACACGCCGATGATCGATGGGTTCATCGAATCTCTTTTACGTACTGCGATCGAAACTGGGCCGAAGCTCGTAAACGAGCTTCACTCGTATGAGCATCGAGAAACGATGATGTACATCAGTACGACAGCATTTAATGGTACGCTGATGAACGGTACTGACGGTGGGGACTGGGCGACACACCGCATCGAGCATGCGATTTCAGCCGTGTACGATATCCCGCACGGTGGAGGACTTGCGATCCTATTCCCAAACTGGCTCGAGCATGTGCTTGAAGAAGATCCATCTCGTGTGAAGCAGCTTGCGGTTAACGTGTTGGATGTCGATCCATCAGGCAAGAGCGATGAAGAGGTTGCACGTGAAGGAGCGCGCAAACTTCGAGCGTTCTGGAACTCGATCGGAGCACCGAGCACGTTAGGTGATTATGACATCGATGACAGTGAGTTCGAAACGATCGTAGAAAAGACGTTCATCAAGCCAGGGGTAGGGACGTATAAAGAGCTTGATGGTGAAAGTGTAATGGATATATTGAATCGTTCGAAGTAATGAAGAAAAGGGTGGTATCTTTCACAGGTACCACCCGTTTTTTGTCGAAGGGAATGTGGAATAGGAAAGAGAAATGTTAGTTATAGGAGCGTGAAGGTATGATTCAATTCCAGAAGAAGAATGTAACCGTGTTTCAAAGTTCGTTATATATGACGACCTCAGCAGTGATCGAGACAGATGATGCCGTGATCATGACGGATCCGAACTGGCTACCGGTTGAGGTAGAGGGGATTAAGAAATACGTTGAAAGTATTCTCGGCAGCAAGCAACTTTATATCATCTACACACATAACGACTATGACCATATCATTGGAGCGGGTGCCTTTCCTAATGCGGTTGTAATCGCTTCTGAAACGTTCGCTACGTATCCAGATAAAGAGAAAATCGTTCAAGAAAACCGAGAGTTTGATGAAGCGCGTTATTTAGAACGCTCGTATGAGCATGTTTATCCTGAAGTCGATGTGGTCGTAACACATGATGAACAGAAGCTTGAAGTGGGAGACGTCACGTTAACGTTTTACAAAGCGCCGGGACACACAGACGATGGGATCTTCACCGTCGTCGAACCGTATGGCATCTTTCTTTCGGGTGATTACTTATCAGACGTCGAATTTCCTTTCATAACAGGGAGCTATCTCGATTATGTTCGGACGATCGAGAAAGCTGAGATGATTTTTTCTCGATACGATATCAAGCTGCATGTGCCAGGACACGGTCGAACAACGGAAGAGAAGCGTGAAATGGAGAGCCGCCTCGACTTTACGAAGCACTACCTTCAACAACTACCAAATGAAGATGATGGATTACGAGAACACATGAAGGAGAAGTTTACGTTCTTCAATTTTATGAGTGGTGTTCATGATGATAATAAAATGGTCGCTAAGCGGGAGCTCGGAAAGTGAAATGTCTAGATACAAAGTCTAAGATGAATTTCCTCCTTTAGAAGGCTGAACAATGAGTCTTTTTGAAATAAGATAGAAGACAGAGAGGAGGAACACGATGACATTACCGTATTGGGCACAGAGATATCTAGAGCGATTAGGGATCGAACAGGAGCCGCCAACATTATCTTTTCTTGAAAAAGTGTGTCGAGCACACCTAAACGCTGTCCCCTTTGAAAACATTAGTAAGCTTCTGTATTTGAGAGATTTTGAGAAGAATGGCTTTCATATTCCGCCGATCGACGTATACGTAGAAAACATGTTTCAGTTCGATTATGGCGGCACATGTTACACAAACAACTCTCATGCATTGACTCTATTAAAAGAGTTAAGATTCAAAGGCTATCACGTACAGTTAGGGTCTTCTCATATCGGCATTATCATCGAGCTCGATGGAGAAAGGTGGTATGCAGATTTTGGTTCTGCCTCTCCTTTTTTCAAGCCGGTTAACTTTGAGAAAGACCATGATAATCTCACCGCATATGATATCGAGGAAATAAGAATTATTCCGGACCCTAACCAAGAAGGCTTTTATCGCTTCGTACGCTATCGAGATGGCAAGGTTGTGAAAGATGACTGGGACTTCAAGCCGGATGAAGGGAAGGAGTTTGGAGAGTTCACTGAAACGGTTGAGCAATCCAATAAACCAGGTGCTTTCTTTCTTACTCATTTGCGCTGTCACCACTATCAGTTAGAACAAAACCGGACGCTTTCTCTCATCAACAACAAGCTGTCGATCAAGTATGACGACCAGCGTGTGGAAGAAGTAATGCTAACTACGCCTGAAGAAGTTAAGGAAGTGATGGAGAAAGAGTTTCACCTCAATAATCTTCCTGTAAAAGAAGCGATCGACGTCCTAGGTGAATTAGGAGTCGATGTTTTTAATAGAGAGAACGCGACGAAAGTTTAAGAAGTTTATGTTAATCCCAGAATGTGGTAAAATTTATGGTAAACAATGCATGAAAGGAGGGAGTGCGGTGGGATTCATCATTGCACTTTTAACGATCCTATCATCTGCAGGCTTCCTTTATTACATGGGGAAGTCCGGACAAAAGTGGGACATGAGTCAGGGTGAAGAAGAGTAACCTCTTCTCTTTTGATCGTGTTATTAAGAGATTTAACAAGTTGATTAGGAAAGCACATTCCAAGCTGAGGAATGTGCTCTTTTACGTTCTCTAAAGAGCGTATTCTTGGGAAAGAAGACGAATTACAGTTATTATGTTAACATGGTACCTGTTGTAATTATAGGGAATTAAAGGTTAAGGAGGGATTATATTGGATAAATGGTTTAAGTTTCTTGAGATTAATGCACCGCGAATCTTTGATTTAACGATAGAACATGCCATCTTGGTCGGAGCAGCGATCCTTGTTGCACTATTGATCGGAGTTCCTCTTGGCATTTATTTAACAACGAATGATTATCTGGCTGAGACGGTCCTTCAAATCGCGTCAGTCATGTTAACCATACCGAGTATCGCGCTATTCGGCGTCATGATTCCGATCTTTTCGATTGTGAATCTTGGTATTGGATTCGTGCCAGCATTCGTTGCGCTTGTGTTATACGCGCAGCTACCCATTATACGGAATACATATACCGCAATCCGTAACGTGGATCCCGAGATGAGGGATGCAGCGATCGGGCTTGGAATGAAACCGATTCAGAGGCTGTTTCGCGTCGAAATACCGAATGCTTTCCCAGTCATTATGGCGGGTATTCGAACGGCAGTCGTAATCAACATCGGAATCGGTGTAATCGCAGCTTATATCGGTGCAGGTGGTCTCGGCGTTCTGATCACGCAGGGAATCACGCGTGGAGATAATTACTTAATCATAACTGGGTCTGTTGCAGTAGCAATATTAGCAATGATCGCAGATGGATTCTTGATGTGGATTCAAAAAAGGTACACACCAAAAAGCATTGCGAATTAAAGAGTGAGGTGCAGAGATGATAACTTTCGATAAAACGACGAAAACATACGATGGCGGCGTCACTGCTGTTAAAGGTGTGGATTTTACAGTTGAAAAAGGAGAAATTGTTGTGTTGCTCGGACCATCTGGGTGTGGGAAAACGACGCTGCTCCGGATGGTAAACCGTCTGGAATCGATATCTGATGGGAAGATCATGATCGATGGGGAAGATTCGATGTCACTAGATTCGATCGAATTACGAAGAAAGATCGGGTACGTGATTCAAAGTAACGGATTGTTTCCGAACATGACGATCGAAGAAAACGTCATGATCGTTCCAGATCTTCTAGGATGGAGCAAAAAGGATAAGAAAGAACGATTCAAAAAGTTGATGAACATGATCAGCATGGATAGTGAGAAATTCGGTAAGCGCTACCCGCATGAACTTTCTGGTGGTCAGCAGCAGCGAATCGGCGTCATCCGTGCGCTCGCTGCAGATCCTCCCGTTATGCTCATGGATGAACCGTTCGGTGCGCTCGATCCGATCATTCGTGAAAAGATTCAAGATGAATTTCTACAGATTCAAAAAGAAGTGAAGAAAACGATTCTGTTCGTTAGTCATGATATCGATGAAGCGATCAGAATGGCGGATAAAATCGTGCTACTACGTGGAGGCGAGCTAATGCAGTACGACACGCCATCCGAAATGCTCGTTCGACCGAAGAGTGAATTCGTGCGAGAATTTTTTGGGAAGGACCGTGCGATCAAGAGCTTGAGCCTCCATACCATCCGTGAGCTGCAAGACATCATCGGGCTTGCGGAGTTTGATGAGGGCATCACAGATACGATCACGATCAATGTAAACCATGACCTACGTAATACGCTCTCGATGCTATTAAACCAGGAAGCCGATCAGGTGATCGTTGTCGATGATGAAGGAGATAAGCTCGGTGCGATTACGATCGATATCGTGCAGAAGTATCTACACTTCGAAATCAAAGCGAAGCCGACCCTGGTAGAGAAAGGGTGATGGTATGAATAAGAAGAAGGTTATTAGTCAAATCGTTCGCTATTCTGTTTATGGACTGGTCGCTTTGTTCTTTTTCTACGCGATCAGTAACAATTATTTCGGCTATATTTTCAGTGAAACATCGACGTTTCTATTACTTGTGAAGCAGCATATGCAGCTTGTCTTACTCTCTTCTGGACTCGCTTTGATCGTAGCGATCCCTGTTGGCATTCTTGTTACGAGGAAAAGCTTTCGACGAGCTGAGTGGATCGTCTCGAATACGGTGAACCTCGGTCAGACGATTCCGAGTCTCGCTGTACTCGCTTTGATGATCAGTATCCTTGGTATCGGATTTCAGACAGCGGTTTTCGCCCTGTTCGTTTATTCACTGTTACCGATGTATCGAAATACGGTAGCTGGCATCGACTCGATCGATGAGAATTTAATTGACGCTGCGAGAGGGATGGGGATGAAGCCCCTTCAAATTCTTTTAAGAATCGAACTTCCGAATGCTGCGTACTCGATTTTAGCTGGAGTACGAACGGCGATCGTATTGAACATCGGTACGGCAGCCCTTGCCTATGTTGTTGGAGGCGGAGGTCTTGGCGTTTGGATCTTCACTGGAATTCAACTTTTCGATAACGGCTACTTAATATCAGGGGCGATCCCTGTCACGCTACTCGCCATTTTTGTTGACTACTTACTGCGTCTACTCGAGCGACGGATCGTGCCAGAAGGGTCTCGTCCACCGCAAGAATTGTAACGGTAATGACAGGAGGTGTTTTTATGAAGAGAAAATTTATGAGCGGCGTCCTTCTCGTCGCGATCATTTCGATGCTGACCTCATGCTCCACGCTCGGAATCGGTGGGAAGCAAGTTTCTGTTGGGGGTAAGAACTTTACTGAACAGTACCTTCTTTCTGAAATGACGACGTTTCTTTTGGAGAAAGAGGGGTTTGATGTGAAGCAGATGAACAACCTTGGAAGCTCGGTTGTTCGAAAAGCACTCGAAAACGAACAGGTTGATTTGATGTGGGAATATACCGGAACAGCTCTGATCACGTACATGGGACAAGATAAGATCTCTGATCCAGTTAAGGCGTTCGAAAAAGTAAAAGAACTCGATAAGAAGAATGATATCGACTGGATGAACATGTCTAACGTGAACAATACGTACGCGATTGCGATGAAAGAAGAGAAGGCAAAGAAACTCGGAATCGAATCGATCAGTGATCTCGCAGCGTATATCAATGAGAACCCAGGAGAGCTTTCGATCGCTTCAGATGCAGAGTTCGCAAACCGACCGGACGGTATTCCTGGCGTAGAAAAAACGTATGGCTTTGAATTTGATTCGAGTCAAATCAAGCAGATGGACATCGGATTAACGCAACGAGCGCTGGATAATGGTCAGGTTGATCTCTCGGTTGCTTATGAAACGGATCCAACGATCGTAAAATACGGCTTGGTTACATTAGAAGATGATAAGAACTTCTTCCCGCCGTACCGAGCAGCTCTAACGATCAATAAAGAAATCTATGAAAAATACCC
Source organism: Anaerobacillus sp. ABA4_114 (assembly GCF_056159065.1). NCBI lineage: Bacteria > Bacillati > Bacillota > Bacilli > Caryophanales > Bacillaceae > Anaerobacillus > Anaerobacillus sp. ABA4_114. The sequence continues at coordinate 2,817,300 of NZ_JBSWUM010000001.1, read as the reverse complement.
AGAGATCGAGGAAATTACTGCACCACTAGCTGAAGAATTAAACAGCGATATCATGCGTGAGTTGAACTACAAAGTGGATATTGAAGGAAACCCTGTTTCGATCGTTGCGCACGATTGGCTTGTGGAAAATGGATTGTTAGAGGAATAGGGAGAAGGTGGCAGACATCAGCGTCTGTCACCTTTTTTATGAGATGGGGGAAAGCTGTTACGCGTTCGTTTTTCTAGAATAAGATAAAGAAGGTGAGGAGCGTGTGTAGAATGGAGGGGAACGGCGAAGGATTAATCGTCTCAGGAGCATGGATTCAAACGATCGGGGCAGCGGTGGCTGCGATCGGGAACACGATTGCTGCTATGGATAGAAGCGAAGAAGATGAACGAGTCAGCAGCGAACTTTATATCCTAGGTAACGCAGTCGAAGCGACGGGAAATTCCCTCCAAGCGGTCGGTCAAACGAAAATTCAGGAAAGTGAAGAAGAAACGCTCGGGATTGTAGGAGACTGGTTTCAGGCTGCTGGGAATATTGCAAACGTAGTCGGCGGAACGATCGTACTCAATGACGATGTGGAGGAAGGACTGAGCATTGATATTCTTGGTGACGTCATCCAATCGATCGGTGCGAGCTTCGAAGCTCAAAGTTCTAGTCTGCTAGATTCAGATTATGCGGCTCTGATTGCAGCAGGCCAGAGGGTGCAATCGATCTCTGTTGCGATCGAGGCGATTGGCCTCGTGTATATAACGAAAGGAAAAGATAAGGTAGGACAGCAGCTGATCGCGATCGGAAGCTATGGACAAACAGCTGGTGCCGCGCTTTCTGCAATCGGGTATACGAAAGAGTACAACCGACCGCGGTTATTCCATGATTGGAATAGCGGATATTATTATTTGTAGGTAATGCCTTTATGAGAAAAAATGGAACTTCATGCTTTTCAAATTCGTACATAGTAGTAGCGCTACTTTTGGAGGTGGTTTAGTGGAGCTGCTCGTGATCGGATTAGGCTTTTTATTCTTTTCAAATTTGGTCGGAGTGAAGAAGCAAACATACCTTCAGGGTTTAACGAAAAACACATAAGGGACAAGTCGCTGCTAGGAATGGTAGTAGGAGGATGGTTACTTCTCCCGATAGGTCTCATCTTCATTTTACATAGTTTTATAGACTATCCTTATGAGGGGATTGTGATTGGAAGTGCGAAGGTGCTTCTCTTAACGAGCGTGTATGTGTTGATCAACAGAAAGCTGTGACCGGAGGTGTTTTATTGATTGCAGAGATGTTTAAGCGTAGAGAAAAATACGCGTATTTAGGTTTGATTGTCGTCACCGTTTTTAGCGGTGTTTTTCTTGCTTTTAATTTGCCAAAGACAAACGGTGAGTGGGCAGAAATGATCGTGCTGCTGCTTCCGATTCTATTTCTCGCCTTCATCGCATTAATCAGTCGTAAGAAATATAACGAGGTGAAAGGAGTTGATTTTCCTCAATCGCATTCATCCCTTCTCGCGTGTGATCACCTTATTCTAAAACAAGATGCTGCTATGATGCCTAGGCTTCTTTCGTTTGAGAAAGATGGAAGTTTTGTTGGAAGGTATCAGTTGGTCGATGTTAAGTGGTGGCTTTACCCCATCGCTCTTTTTCAGTCTTCTATGCTTTCTCTCATTCCGCATCGGGTCGCTTTTTTATCGAACGAAGGTAAAAAGGTATTCTCTTTCAGGCGGGAAGGATTCAAGAAAACAAAGGTCACGATTTATGATCATGAAGATCAGGTGATCGGTACATATGAACAAGAAGAGTTTAAGAGTTTGGTTAATCTGAACGGAGAATTAAAGGATGAGAATGGATCAGTCATTTTACCGGTGAAAGTTGCTGGGTTCTCTGGAGATTTTCATTTAAAAGATGAGGATGGACATCGGTGGGCATATTTTTACAATGGGCGATTTCCGCATGAGTATACAAAGATTTTTAAAGATATGGACAATGATATCGTTGAGGTTTCAAATCGGCTATCTGAAAGAGATAAAGTCCGCCTGCTTAGCTTCATAGGCTTTATTTTTATGGAGCGGAGTTTTAAGGGACGATAGTATGGAGCGGCTATTTAAATGAAGAAAAGCTGGGTGATCTCAACGTGTCTTACTATTGTCCTGATCTTCTCATCCATTCTTGCTACTTGGAAACCGATCGCAGAAGAACTGAAACTTGGCCTCGATCTGCAAGGTGGATTTGAAATTCTTTATGAAGTTCAAGACCCGTATGAAGGAAGAGGCATTGAAAAAGAGAAACTAGTAAAGCAGACCGCATCGATCATGCGAGATCGCATCAATCTATTAGGGATAAGTGAACCGATAATCCAAGTCGAAGATGAAGAACGCATTCGCGTTCAGCTCCCTGGCGTGCAGGATCAGAACGAGGCGCGTGATATCTTATCGATCGGAGGGAACATCACGATACGGGATACGGATAACGATCTTATCTTATCTTCAGAAGAGTTTTCTTCTATTAAAATCGTAGAGGTACCAGGGGGTGCACCACCTCAGGTCACCATCGAGTTTCGTGAAGATGTAGATATGCAGCGCATTACAGAGAAGTACCTGGGCGAGACGCTTGTCCTTTGGCTCGATTATGTAAAAGGAGAATCTTACAGCGCGTCTCACCCTAACGTTATTTTTGATGGTCCTGTGTCGATGACGTGGTCTTACGACGGGGTAGCGCTCTCAAGTGATTTTACGAACGAAGAGGCGAATAAACTTGCGAAAGTACTTAGTACGGGTGACTTACCTGCTCCGATCGAAGAGATTTACTCGCGCTCAGTTGGAAGTCAGCTCGGTGAGAAGGCACTGAACAATACGATGTTGTCATGCGGAATCGCGATACTATTGATCTTTTTGTATATGGTTTGGAATTACCGTTATCTGGGGATGATTTCGGTTCTTTGCATGGTATGCTACCTCTATTTGACGTTCGCCATCTTTGTATTCTTAGAAGGTGTGCTCACGCTAACAGGATTGGCAGCGTTTATTCTTGGCCTCGGGATGGCGGTCGATGCGTCGATCCTAACGTTTGAGCGTTTGCGGGAAATCAAGAGAAGGGGAGCTTCGTTCGAAACGCTCGTGATGGAAGCCTCTAACCGTTCGTTTATAACGATTGGGGATGCACAAATAACGACCGCAATTGCTGCTTGTGGACTGTTTATCTTTGGCGTTGGCGCAGTAAAAGGGTTTGCTGTCATGCTATTCATTTCAATTGTTACTGGGTTCTTAACCTGTTATGCATTGTTAAGACTGCTACTCTACATGATTGGTGAGGCGAGAATCGTAGAGTGGTATGAGAGAAGAAATAGAAAGGATTGAAGGGATGAAGGCATTATTTTTACTGTATGACGGCTATGTAGAATGGGAAATCAGTACGCTTAGCTATATTTTTAGTGAAACGGACGTCGATATCGAGACCACCGCTCTATACCGTGAAGTGACGAATAGCGGGAAGTTCAATATACGTGTGAGCAAGACCGTGAGCGAGTGTTCACCAGACGACTATAATATTTTAGTTATCCCGGGTGGTGACCCAGAGCTACTATTAGAGGAAGAGAAGTTTTTGAACCTTATCCAGAGTTTTGATGAGAAAAAGAAGTGGATCGCGGCGATATGTGGAGCTTCAACATTCCTCGCCGCGAGTTCAGTATTAGGTGAAAGGGAGTATTCGACTTCAATTGAAACAGAAGAGTTTCCGACGATCTTTGAGGTTGCAAACAAAAGCAAAGCGGACGTAACGGTTTGTGAAAACTTGATTACCGCTGAAGGAAATGCGTACATAGAATTTGCGGTAGCAGTCGCAAAACAGCTAGATCTGTTTGAGAACCGTGAAGATGAATTGGAAACAGTTCTGTTCTTTAAGAATCAGCTGAGAGGCTAGGACTGTGCTTAGTAGAGGAGGGAATGGAGTGGAAACGTTTGAAGACTATCTTAGCAAAATCGAAGAGCCTGAGCACCGCGCTCGAATGGAGGAAGTGTTCGATTGGGTTGAGGAGAAGTATCCAAACTTAGAGCGAAGGATTGCATGGAACCAACCGATGTATACCGATCATGGCACATTTATTATCGCTTTTAGTAAGGCGAAGAAGCACATGTCGGTCGCACCAGAGCGGGTCGTGATGGAGCGTTTCGCTGATGATATCGATGCAGCTGGATATGATGCCACAAAAGAGCTCGTGCGAATTCCGTGGAACAAACCGGTGAATTATGGGCTGCTTGAGAAGATGATCTCGTTTAATATTCGGGATAAAGCGGAATATACGAGTTTTTGGAGGAAGTGACTGTGTTGCAAAAGACGCCTGCTTTATGAGCAGACGTCTTTTTGTGTACCTAGTTCTGTTCGACAGCTTTCGAGCTAATCCGGGTGGTACCTGTCACCGTAGCGGTGCGGTGGTCAAAGACTCGCTTTGCTTTTCCTTCAGAGCGGGGAAGGGCGGACGGTTCTTTTAAGAAGACTTCCATCGAGACGAGTGCTTCGGTTTTCACCATCAACGCGATTCTTGACGTTAGCTCCTGTGCAGCTGGATGGCTGAAGGTTTGATCATTAAGAGACTTATAAAATTCTTCTGATACCTCCACATGGAGTTCCACGTGATCCATAGGGCCTTTCTTATGAAGGTGGATTTGATAATGAGGTACCAGTTCATCTAAGTTGCAGATGAATCGTTCGATTTCAGAAGGAAACACGTTCACCCCACGGATGATCAGCATGTCATCGATCCTGCCTTTTACCCGGCTCATTCTCGTCGTCTTCCTACCACATTCACAAGGCTCACGGGTTATCGAAGCGATATCTCCTGTCCGGTAACGGATAGTGGGTAACGCTTCTTTTGTAAGGCTGGTAAACACAAGCTCACCGTCTTGTCCGTCTTCAACAGGCTCAAGCGTATTAGGGTCGATCACTTCAACGAGAAAGTGGTCATCAGCGATGTGAAGACCATCCTGACAATCTACGCATTCTTGTGCAACGCCTGGACCGATCACTTCACTGAGACCATAAATGTCGGTCGCTTTAAGGTCGAACATCCGCTCGATCTGACTCCTCATCCCTTCTGACCAGGGTTCGGCCCCTAGTATTGCGATTTCTAGCGAAGTTGAAGCAGGGTCGATTCCTTGTTGGATCATTGCTTCTCCGATACTTAATAAATAGGATGGCGTACAACATATGATCCTCGGTTTAAAGTCCTGTATGAGGGAGATCTGCTTTACGGTGTTTCCACCAGATACGGGAACGGTCGCACAGCCTAGTTTTTCTGATCCGACATGCAATCCGAGGCCACCCGTAAAGAGTCCATACCCATAAGCATTATGAAGAATATCGCCTTTTCGACCGCCTGCTAACGCGATTGCTCGAGCGACGATTTCGCCCCAGCTCTCTAGATCGTTCTTCGTATAAGCGACAACGGTCGGCTTACCACTTGTGCCTGAAGAAGCATGAATTCGGATGATGTCTTCCATCGGACTTGCTAGTAGATTAAAAGGATAGTTTTCTCTAAGGTGATGTTTTTGCGTGAATGGGAGTCGGCGGAGATCGTCTAAGGTGTTGATCTCTTCTGGGGTGATATGAGCTTCCATGAATGAATCGCGGTAAAACGGGACGTTTTGAAATGCACGCTTTACGGTGTTCTGTAATCCTTTTAGCTGATGTTTTTTCATTTCACTAGGATTCCAACCTTCACACTCTGAGTAAGTAGCCATTTCCCCATCTCCTTATATGAGATTTTTTTCACGGTTTATGTATTACGCGTTATATTTAAAGTAGTCCTTTATGGAAGCGCTGTCAATTTATTTTGAAAATTTAGACACCAATTAATTGGAAATAGTTCGAAAGTCGTTGTCTTCATGCATTCGACAAATTCCGGGCGGTACCAGGCACAGATTTCTGTATAATTTTCGTGTGCTCATACGTTATACATAATGAAAACATTCTAAGGAGGATTCGATGGAGAGGTATCAGAAGGAAAAGGATCTACAGACCTTTACTGAGAAGAACCGTGATTTAAAGTCTGAATTCGATGGATTGATCGAAGAGTACAAACAAGATCTATGGAACTACTGCCGTTATATCACAGGGTCACCGTGGGATGGAGAAGATTTATTTCAAGAAACCATTCTGAAGGCGTTCGGTGGACTTTATCAAAGATGGCATCCGACAAATCCTAAGTCATACCTTTACCGTGTCGCAACAACCACCTGGATCGACCACTGTCGGAAGCAAAAGCGGATCGTCGGAACGTTAGAAGAAGGGGACATGCCTACTGAGGAGTTTTCAGATCGATTAGATGCAGAAGAGGCGTTGACGCATCTAGCAAATCTATTCACACCAAGAGAGTCTGCTACCTTCTTACTAAAAGAAGTTTTCTCTTTCAGCGCGAAAGAAGTTGCGGGGATCGTTCGCACAACGCCAGGAGCTGTGTATGCGAGCGTAAGACGGATGAAAGAAAAGCTGCGTGAAACCAGCTTAGAAGAGCGCAGTAAGGAAAGCGTTGACCATAACAATCCAGTAATTAAGAAATACTTGAAGGCGTTAAGCGATGGAGACGTGGATGCTGTATTAAGCCTCTTTAGTGAAGAGGCGCAAAACGATGTAGGTCTAGGGTTTCAAGAATATTCAAAGAACGAGATGCGTTCCGGGTCTATGCAGTTTGGGTTACCTGGCTTCCGAGCGGAGCCGTTGGTGCTTTGGGAGAAGCCGGTTATCGTGGTCTTTTATGAAGATGAAGAAGGAGCAAAGATTCATGATATCCAGTATCAAGAAGTTGAAAATAATAAGGTCGTCTACCATCGTAGCTTCTACTTCAGGAAGGAAATGATTTTTGCTGCAGCGAAGGAGCTAGGGTTTCAGCCACAGGTGAATAAGCCCGCTGCCGATTGGTAAAGAGAAGGTGCCTGGTACCGCCCGTTTTTGCTCGATGTTTGTCGAACGAGAGCGGGCAGGTTTTTTGGTGATTATGTTGAACGTGATATAGGTGAGGAAATGAGTAATGAAATAGGAGTTGTGTCATGAGTAGTAGCTGGTATAACTGTTCAAACGAAATAAAAGAGTTTGTACAAAATGCAGTAGACGAGATGAAAGCCATTCTGAAGGAAGGTTTTGTTGGCTTTTATCTTCATGGGTCTCTTTCGATGGGTGGATTTAATCCTTCGAGAAGTGATATCGACATGATCGTTGTAGCCAAAAGGGAGTTAACGAGTGAGGAGAACGAGAAGCTGGCAACATACCTCCTTAAGGCTTCAAACAACCCATATCCAATTGAAATTAGTATTCTCACACTAGAGCATTTACAAGCATGGAAGCATCCGTGTTTTTATGAGTTTCACTATAGTGAAGACTGGCGTGAGCGATATGAGCTTGCAATACAAAATGAAGATATCCAGTACATCGCAGATTTGAAAGGAGAAGACCCTGATCTCGCAGCACACCTCACAATCTTAAACTCTAGAGGGGTCTGCATTGAGGGACCTCCGATCAAAGAGCTTTTCCCTATGATTCCGTACAAAGACTATGTTGCTTCTATTCTATATGATTATGATGACTGTCTAGATGATATAGAGGAGAATCCAGTGTACTGTGTGCTAAACATCGTACGCGTTTATCTGTACTTACTCGATGGAGTGATTTCATCAAAACAAGAAGCAGGGGACTGGGGCAGGAAAGAGTTTACTGGAGTAATTGGTAAAACGATCGAAAAGGCTTACGAAAATTATGCAGGTATGAAAGAGCGTTCGTTTGAGAAAAGCGAACTTTCAGCAGTGAGAGAATATTTTCGACCAAGAGTTAAGAGTTTGATTAACTATAAGGAGGGCATGTGATGCTCGAACGAATCGATACGTTTTGTTTAAGAGTGCGTGATGTTGAGCGAGCGAGTGAGTGGTATCAAAAGAATCTAGGTTTGAAAGAGACCTTTCGTGATGATGGGTATCGCATTTTAAGTGTGGGTGATAGTAGCGTTCCAATCACGATTGAGGAAGGTGAACCATCTAAATCTAAGCACCAGAACTATCCGATCTTCTTCACATCAGCGATTGCTGAGACTTATGAGACGTTTAAGAGCCGTGGTGTTGAGGTAAGCGAGCTGCAGCGTGATGACGTGAATACGTTCTTCGACCTTTATGACATTGATGGAAATCGAATGCAGGTTTGTTTCTGGGAGTAAAAAGGAGTAGGGGGAAATGAAAGTTAAACGGAGATTGTAGCCAACATTGAAGCGGATGATTTGGCGAAAGCAAAGGCGCTTTACAGATATATTTGGCATTGAAGAATTGATGAATCTTAGTTGGATCGCGACGTATGGTTCAGCGGACGGCGCAAATCAATGCAGCTATAGATGGAGGTTCCAATATTCCTACTCCTGATCTTTCTATTGAAGTGGATGATCTAGAGGAAGCGCTTTGGGTGATGAAAGAAGCGAGAGTTTGAGCATGGTCCAATAGATGAGCCATGGGGAGTCAGGCGTTTTTTCGTAAGAGATCCTTTTGGAAAGATGCTCAATATTCTTTGTCATGCTAATGAATGAGATCAACAGGAGGAGATGAAATGATTTTACATACAAAAACATACGGAGAAGGCGAACCTGTTGTTTTATTGCACTCAGGATTACAAAATGGAGAAACTGACTTCATCGAACAAAGAAATTCATTACAGCAAAGCAGAAAGGTTATAGTGCCGGATCTAAGAGGCCATGGGAAATCAGTGAATGATGATTTTTCCAATTATTTCAAAGACGCTGCAGAGGATTTGAGAGATACGATAGACCATTTGCATCTAAATCAGATTCACTTAGTCGGTTGTTCGTTAGGTGGACTAGTTGCTTTGCTATTTGCCAAAACGTTTTCGAATCGACTGCTGAGTGTAACGTTATCAGGGATAACAGCTGATCGACCGGATCATTGGAACGAATCTCATGCAAAAGAAGTGACGTTTCAAACAGAACTTCTTCAAAACCAGGAAGTTGTTGCTCAACTTGATCAGCTTCATAGTGGTGATTGGAAGCAGTTTATCTATATGGCTCGCGATGTGAATTGGTATCCGTTTGAACTTACTTCAGATATCGATGGTGTCCATGTACCTGTATTGTTTATGGTCGGTGAAGGAAATCATGATGAAGTGAAATCTGCTTCAAAATACCAGCGGATGCATGAAAATGTTCATGTTAGTGTCCTGCCGTTTGCTTCTCACCTTGTCCATAGTGAGCAACCTTCCTTGTATACAGAGATGTTAACAGCATTTTTGGATCGAGTAGATAAAAAGAATCGCAATCTGTTGGAGTCTACCAGTTGAGTGGTAAGCTCCCATTGTATTCGTTTGATGAATGGGGATGAAAAATGATGAAAACCGAAAAACAAAAGATGCTAGACGGAGAACTGTATAATCCAGGTGACGAAGAACTAATCATTGATCGCCTTCGTGCTCGACGAATGACGAGATTGTATAATCAAACGATCGAAACAGATCACAAAGAGCGATCACGGTTAATAAAAGAACTATTTGGTTCTACGAAGGAAAACGTGGGCATCGAACCAACGTTTAAATGTGATTATGGGTACAATATACACGTTGGAGAAAACTTCTTTATGAACTTTGATTGTGTGATCCTCGATATTTGTGAGGTGCGTTTTGGGGATAATTGTATGTTAGGTCCAGGGGTTCATATTTATGGTGCGACGCACCCTCTAGATCCAGTTGAACGTAATTCTGGAAAAGAATACGGGAAACCAATCATCTTCGGTGATAACGTGTGGATTGGAGGAGGTGCAATCATTAATCCAGGAGTGACGGTTGGAGATAATGTTGTCATCGCTTCCGGAGCAGTTGTCACAAAGAGTATACCAGATAACGTAGTCGTTGGAGGCAATCCAGCGAAGAAGATAAGAGAGGTGCCACACCGTTCGACAAATAGCGGGCGGTGACAGGCACCATGAAAGAAAGAGGGGTACTATGCCAGATTTAAAGAACCAAATTATACTTATCACCGGCGCTAACAGAGGTCAGGGGCGAGCGATTGCGGAGCACCTCGTCACGCTCGGAGCAACAGTTGTTGTCGCAGCCCGAAACTTTGAAAGTGCAGTGGCCGTTTGTGATGAGCTAGGTGACGAACGAGCTTACCCGATGCAGCTAGATGTTACGAGTGAACAACAATGGCAGAAGGCTATAGCTGAGTTAGAAGAGAAGTTCGGGAAGTTAGATGCTCTCGTGAACAATGCTGGCGTCCTAAAACGAAAAGCGTTTCAAGAAATAACCGTTGAAGACTACCAGGAGCTCATCAACGTAAACCAGCTCGGTGTATTCCTCGGCATGCAGGCAGTTCTACCTTTGATGGAAAAACAGCAGAAAGGATCGATCATCAACAACGTCTCGATCTCTGCGTTTGCACCGATCGGGAAGTCCACTGCCTATGCTGCGACAAAAGCGGCTGTTGTAGCCATGTCAAAAGCAGCAGCCATCGAAGTGGGACCTAAAGGAATTCGGGTGAACATGATCCACCCAGGTGGAGTGGAGACCGAAATGGCAACACAGGGGCAAGGTGTACCATCTTTCTATGAATCGGTTCCTCTCGGTCGAATCGGCCAGCCGATCGAGATCGCAAGAGCTGTTGCCTTCCTTGCTTCAGATGAAAGCTCTTATTGCACAGGAACTGAAATTGTGGTGGATGGGGGCATGACGCTAGGATCTGCGAATGTGTAGTCCAGAATCGATCGGCCGCAGCTTTTTTTCCTCGATGAAATTTGGCAGTGAGAAGCAAAAGAGCGCTTATCGTGCAATCGATGTATTAGGGATTATGAAGGATCTAAAAACGTATCATCCAGTACTTTGCGGAACCATTCCAATCGGGATCGATCTCGATAGTTCAGATCTTGATATCGTGATGGAAGTGAACGATGCTGAAGAGTTTGATCGGAAGGTTACAGAATTATATGGGACGAAAGATGAGTTCAGATTAAAGAGAACGATGATCAGAGGGAGAACCATCATTAAAGCTAATTTTTGGTTTCAAGGGTTTGAATTTGAACTGTTCGGACAAGCGGAACCAGTTCATAACCAGTATGCGTTTCTTCACATGGTGATCGAGTATGAGCTCATGAAGAAACAACCGGGTTTGAAGGAACGTGTGGTCGAACTTAAAAAACAAGGACACAAAACAGAACCAGCTTTTTGTAGGTTGCTTGGAATTGAAGGTGATCCGTACGAAGGGCTGATCCAATATGGTAAAGAGTTTGAATTAATCTAAACGATCGCTTTAAGCAAGAAGGAGGGAAGATACCTCCTTCTTTTCTTTGAGAATCGAGAGTTGCATTTGGAATTTTATGCTAAACTTATGGTGGGGATTCTTCGACAATATATCGTAAAAAACGGGTGGTGACAGGTACCATGAACGAGACAGGTACCATGAATGAGCTTCTTTCATGGGTAGAAGACATTAAGAACAAAAATGCTAGTTCAGCTGCTTCACTTCTTATTATGAAAAACAACGATATTCTATTCGAACATTATAGTGGCACACACAATAACACGAAGGGTGCTCGTAAGGTCGATCAGCATTCACGGTTCAACGTCGCATCTGCAAGGAAAAGCTATCTTGGTCTTGCTGTTGCGTTTGCTGTCTATGAAGGAAAGATTACGAGTTTAGATGATCTTGCGAGCGATTACTTCTCAGAAATAGATCCTGAGTTGCTCGGGGCGACAACCATTCGGCATCTCGTTACACATTCACATGGCCTAGATGAGGACGCAGATGGTAACGTATACAGAGAGTTCGAACCTGGAGAAAACTGGGCTTATCGAAACATCAATGTTGTCATGATGACAAAGCTCATCCATCGTCTTTACGGTAGATCCTTCCCTGAACTTTTAAAAGAACGAGTCTTTGAACCACTTAATTTTACGAAGTCATGGTGGGAGGTTTCGGATGCAGAGGACCTCGTCAGGGTGAGCGTAGATCCTAATCAAGAAGGGGAACGTGCATTAGGAACAGTTGAAGATGGTCTAGATAAAAATCTCTTCGTAAATACAAGAGAGTTTGCAGAGTGGGGTAATCTTTTTCTAAACAGGGGAAAGGCAAATGGGAAACAAATCGTTCCAGAAGAGGTAATTGATCTGGTAACGACGATTCAAAATCTACCTTACGCTGATAAGGAGCTACCGCAGAACGGCTTCTTCTGGTATGTTCAAGACGTTCCGCGTGAACGGAGTGAGCTTGGCAGTCGTGTTCCTAGCGGGTCTTATCAAATTCTTGGTGTAACAGGACCGACGCTTCTCGTCATTCCTGAATACGATGTCGTTGTCGCGAAGATGTACAACAAGCGGTATAACTATGGTGGTGAAAACTACTTATACTATTTAAAAGAGTTTAGTAATCTTGTAGCAGATGCGTTTAATAGATAAAGGGGATACATAAACAGAAAGGATAGGGGATACTATGCCGACAGTAGGACTAGTAAGACACGGCGTTACAGAATGGAATACGTTAGGAAAAGCACAAGGCCATGCGAATGTGCCTTTGAACGAGGAAGGAAGAAAGCAGGCATTAGCGCTCGCTGAGAGACTCTCACAGGAAGAACCATGGGATGTTATCATCACGAGTGACCTTATGAGGGCGAAGGAAACGGCGGAGATAATCGCTTCGAAGCTGAACACGCCACTGATCGAGCAAGAGTGGATTCGAGAAATAAATTGTGGTGATATCGAAGGAACGACAGAGGATGAAAGGGTGGAAAAATGGGGTGAGAATTGGCGTGATCATGACCTCGGAATGGAAGAGCGATCTGATGTAGCGATCAGAGGTAACGCATTTTTAGAAGAGGTAGCGAAGGATCATCAAGGAAAAAGAGTTCTCGTCGTGAGCCACGGGGCTTGGATCGGAATCACGCTCGAACATTTATTTCCTGAAGAGTACACTCATGCGTTGATCGACAACACGTCACTTTCAATCATCGAAAGAGCGGGTCAAGGTTGGCACAACCCACTATTCAATTGCATCAAGCACTTATCATAGTGTTCAATTCTGGAGGGGAGTTTTTGAGAAAAATTCTTTCTAGTAAGTGGTTCGGCTATCCGTTTATTTTATCTCTACTATTCGGAGATTACGGCAGCCGATCTATTCCATCAATTTTCGGCCATGTAGGAAAAGCTCTAGTTATTGGGGTAATTGTATCCCTAATGGTTTATTCCATCCAAAATCGTTCGATCATTAAAATGTTTGAAAGCAAGCAAGAGTGACCGTTTAAAATCAGGTGATCTATATGTTCAGCGTCGTTTTTGCATAATGGAGTGAAAATATGGTGAAACGCATTGAGACTATACATTTGCCTTATCATATAGCAACTATAAAATCGAAAGCTTCCAAAACAATCGTCTTGTATCACGGCTGGGGGAGCAAGGTGGAAGGCTCGCTGGATGTAGCAGAAACCCTTTTTGAGGAAGGCTTTTCAGTCGTGATTCCGGAGTTGATCTACCACGATTCTCGAGGACCCTTTGCCAATCATTTTCAACCGGACATCATGCAGTCGTACTTTTGGAAAACGATCTTCCATAGCATTGACGAATTTCCAAAGCTTCTTCAGTCGATCGATGAAAAAATGGAAGACGTCGTTCTCCTTGGAAGTTCGATGGGTGGCTTTATTGCGAATGGGATTGCAAGTAAGCACTCGGTAGGAGGGCTAATAAGTGTGAATAGCTCAGGTTCATTCGTACGGTCTGAAACCTTATTCCGAAAGCGTGATCGCCGAGGAGAGATCCCGAATAACCTTTTAAAAGGGTTGAAAAATTATGATCCTGTTGAGCAGTCGTGCTCGTTAACGCCTACGCTACTTCTTCATGGTGAATGCGATGTGATCGTTCCGATATGTGGGCAGGAAGATTACTTTCGCAAAGTGATGGAAGAGAATCGAAGTCATGCAGAATTCCGCCGCTACCCTGGTGTTGGTCATGAATTCACGGGTGAAATGGTTAACGATGTGTTAGCGTGGTTACATAAGCTTTCTTAAGAAATTGGTTAACGAAACTTCTTAAAGGGAGTTCCTTTTTTATGCCTTGGATATAAAAAAATTCAATGCGATCAATGCCTTTGGACAACCCATTCTCTATCCGTTCGCCGCCATTTTGTGGATGTGTGTTCTTGGGCTCGTGTTTGCATTTATGACGATTAACGTCATGCGAAAAAGGCAAATTGCATAGTTAAAAGGTAGCAATTTAGGAAAAGAGCAAATCAAATAAAGGATTCGCTCTTTTTTTGTCTAATACTTTAAGTGAGCAACGTCCTCGTAGTAAGAAAGTCTTAAATAAACTAGAGGGGTGATGTATTGAAAAGTGAAATGAATCGGTTGTTTGAGGACAAACGGTGCGTTCATGTGCTCTATGCCTACCAGGGAAGATCGAATTATGTTAAACAAGTGCTCGGTTTTATCCAAGATGGTATCAAAGCGGGTGAACATGTAATCCTGATTGAAAACGAGCCTGTTTATCGTCTTATCGAGAAAGAACTTTCCAGACTGTTAACAGAAGAAGATAGATCATACGTCCACCGGATCAACAACTTTGATTTTTACTTTTCAAGCGGCAGCTATCATCCTCCAGCGATTGTAGAGCATTTTCAAAAATCCGTGGAACCTTTTGTAGAGAATAATGTTTCGTTCAGGTCTTGGGCGCATGTCGAATGGGCCTCGATGGACGAACCGCTGCATATTATAGAAGATTTCGAGAGAATTGTTGATCGCGCCGTTCATGAATATTCGTTTCCGCTCATCTGTGCATATGAAGATGAACGGATGCCAGATTATCTCATCGATATTCTCATGGAAACCCACCCGTACGTGCTGATGGAAGAAGAATTTATAACGTCGAAGCAATACCAGGCTTAACATTTGTCTGCTTAAAGCAACTTTCGTGTTAATAAAGAAAACGAATGATATAATGATTCACACTGTGAAAGACTATGAAGAGCTAAGGCTCTTTTTTTATTTGTAACAAGACTACATAACGCGAAAGGTGAGGAAGAAATGAAAGCTGTTCAAGTAACAGGGTACGGTGATGTTGATAAGCTACAGGTTGCGGAGGTACCGATCCCAGAACCAAAGGATCATGAAGTGTTAGTAAAAGTAAAAGCTTGCGCGATCAACAATACAGAGATCTGGATGCGAGAAGGTGCATATGGAACGGGATCAAAGTCCGGCTGGCGTCCTGAAGGGGTACAATTCCCGCGTACGCCAGGGTCGGATATTACGGGTCAGGTTGTAAAAGTTGGAGCGAGTGTCGATGGGGCGATGAAAGGTAGGAACGTCGTTCTCTTTCCTTTTACCTCGAGTGGGGAAGAAGGCGCTGAACATATTTCTGAAGACATGTCCTTCATCGGATCGGGATACGATGGCGGCTATGCGGAATACGTTGTTTGGCCAGCAGATCTTTGTTTTGATATGCCGCTATCGAACTATATTGAAAGTGCCGTGTTCTCCGTAAGTGGGATGACCGCGTGGCACATGGTTGAACAAATCCAGCCGAAGCCTGGCGAGACGATCATGGTTACAGGTGCGAACGGTGGAGTAGGATCGTTAAACGTGCAGATTGCAGCGAACGTATTTGGTGCAAATGTCGTAGCGATCGTCGGTGATCTTGAACTAGAAGAACGCATGAAGGAGCTTGGAGCGACGCACGTGCTTTCTTATAAGTCTGAAACCCTTGCACAAGACATTCTCGATGCGAATGGCGGCCCGATCGACGCTGTTCTAGACGTTGTTGGAGACGCGCTCTTCGCAACCTCTTTACAAGTATTGAAAAAAGGCGGAAAGTTTTGTACGTCAGGTTCTGCTGGTGGACAGAAGACTGAGCTCGATTTTCGTACGCTCTATTTAAAACATATTACTCTTTACGGATCTGTACTCGGAACGCGCGCTGAGTTTGAGAAGATGTTAACTGCCATTTCAGAAGGGAAGGTCCAACCTGTCATCGATCGAACGTTCCCACTTGATGCAGCGAGAGAAGCACAGACGTACTTTAAGAATGCTGGTAAGTTAGGGAAGATCGTTCTACTGCCAGAGGAATAAACGTTAAGACCCGTCCGAATAGGCGGGTCTTTTTTTATCACTTTTTTATATACAGAAGCTACCCAACGTCCTCCGCCCACATACACTGCTGTATGAATAAGAAAAGGTGGGCGAGAGGATGGCGACTGAATTAACCGGACGGGTCGTGTTACCTGGTGATCCAGCGTATGACAAAGCAAGGGAAAATCTGAATCTGTATCAATCGAAGTTTCCTGGAGCGATCGTATTTTGTCAGGAGGAGAAGGATGTCTTACATGCCTTAACATTTGCTCGTGAAAAAGGTCTTCCTTTTCGAGTGAGGAGCGGAAGACATAGCTATCAAAACTTTTCGAACCTAGATGGAGGATTAGTGATCGACATTAGTGAGATGAACGAGATATCGGTATCTGTGCCAACCAAGACAGCGAAGGTATGTGCTGGAGCGGATTTAGGAAAAGTGTATAACACGCTATGGAAATATGGCCTCGCACTACCTGGAGGAACAGAGTTCAGTGTAGGTGTCTCGGGTGTAACGCTAGGTGGCGGCATCGGGTATTTGTCGAGAGAATTCGGATTAACGTGTGACCATGTTCAAAGCATGAGAATCGTCGTCCCAAAAGGTGAGAAAGGTGCCGGAATCATTGAGGCAACGAAAGATGAAAATAGCGATTTGTTCTGGGCTTGCTGCGGTGGAGGCGGCGGGAATTTCGGTGTCGTTACATCGTTTACTTTTCGAACACATCAAATCGACAACGTCTCCGTTTTCAATATCGAGTGGGAGTTCGATCAGCTCGAAGATGTATTCGAAACGTGGCAAAACTGGGCTCCGTTCACTGATCATAAGCTTACCTCGACGCTAGAACTTCATGCGAAAAGTAAGAACATCATCCGCTCTGAAGGTCAGTTCTTGGGGTCGAAGAAACGATTGATCGAACTGATCAAACCGTTGCTAAAGGACAATAAGCCAAGTAAAGTCCAGGTTGGATCCCTTCCTTTTAATAAGGCGTTCAATTATTTCAATGAGCCTTCAGGAAATAAGCCGTCATTCTTTAAAAGGTCTGGGTCTTTCGTGTATAAGCCTATTCCGGAGCGAGGCATTTCGATTATGAAACGATTCCTCGAACACGCGCCGAATGAAGATGCGGTGATCTGGCACCAGTCACTAGGTGGCGCTGTTTCTGAAGTTCCGCCTTCAGACACTGCTTTTTTTCACCGTGATGCGAAGATCGCACAAGAATATAACACAACGTGGACGAATGAAGAAGAAGCTAGGGATAACGTTCAATGGGTAGTCGCGTTAAGGAAACAAATGAGACGCTTTACGGAAGGTGACTATGTAAACTGGCCAGATGAAACGATTAGGGATTGGCAACAGGCTTACTATGGGGAAAACGTTCACAGGTTACGAAAGATCAAGACAGAAGTGGATCCTTTAAACGTGTTTCGCTTTCAACAAAGCGTTCCACCATATTAAACTTACGCACTCTCGTTTGAGAGTGCTTTTTATTTTCGATTGTGGTTCCTTCCATGTTTTGAAATAATTGGTTTAGCAAAAAAGACAGGCTGCAATTAGCGAGAGGGGAATCAAGATGTTACATACTGAAGAAGACTTGCTGACTAGTGTAACAAAAGACTCTAAGATGATGGAAATTTTGAGAGCAGCAAAGTCACTAAACCTTCCAGATTGGTGGGTATGTGCTGGGTTTGTGCGGTCAAAAATTTGGGATGTTCAGCACGGCTATGAAAAACCTACGAAGTTGCCAGATGTGGACGTCATTTATTTTGACAAGGATCTTATCGACGAGGGTGAAGAAGTAATGCTAGAAAAACAGCTTTACAAGGTCTTTAAAGACATGCCTTGGTCGGTGAAAAACCAAGCAAGAATGCACGTGTTAAACGACATGGCACCCTACCATTCTTCAGTGGATGCCATCTCAAAATTTCCTGAGACAGCTACTTCGCTTGGGGTAAAGCTAGACGAACAAGACCGCTTAATCATTGCTGCCCCTCATGGGCTAGATGATGTCCTTCAAATGAAGCTGCGTCCAACTCCAGCTTTCTTAAATAACGAGCGTAGTTGGATTTATGAAGAACGACTCCGTAAGAAAAACTGGATTTCTAAATGGCCTCTTCTAGACGTTACTTATGGAAAAATTTAAATTCCCTGTTATGAAGACTCCTTGTTGTGGAATATAGTAAAAGCTATCACTTTTACGTAGAGGAGTTATGACGATGTGGATGAAACACAATTTTTTTAAATATATGACTGGTGCGATACTCGTACTTATCTTATTCTTTTTTCTTGCTGAATTAGAATTTGTAAAACCGGTCATCACAATCATCAGCACGCTTTTTTACCCAGTGCTGATCGCAGGATTTTTCTATTACATTCTTAAACCGGTCGTTCGACTTGTTCGAAAGATCCCGTTCGTTCCAAATCTTGCGGCGATCCTGATCGTCTTTGCGTCGATCGGAGGGCTTTTATATATCGGATTCAAGCTCTTAGCTCAAACGATTGCGGATCAGGCGACTAGTATTATGAAGGATCTTCCGAAGAAGCTTGAGAAATCAGCTGAAGAGGCACAAAAAGCAATTGAGAAAAACGATATGGGCATGGTTTCAGTTGGAAACCTGAGGCATAAAGCAACAAGTTTTCTAGGAGACGTTACACAAAATTTCGGAGATAACATCACGCAAATCGTTTCGACTCTTACTAGTGCGACAACAGTACTGATCGTCGTACCTTTCGTTCTCTTTTATTTTCTAAAAGATGATCATAAGTTGATTCCATACTTATTGAAGTTTGTTCCTGGCCATCACCAAGAAGAAGGGAAGAAAATTTTACAGAACATCGATGATACGGTGGCAGCTTACATTACAGGTCAAGTGATCGTGGCAGTCGTCGATGGTGTACTTATGTATATCGCCTATCTCATACTCGGGCTTCCTTATGCGCTTATACTTGGAATGTTTGTTACGCTTACAGCAGTCGTGCCATTCTTCGGGCCGATCATTGGCGTTATCCCGGCACTTGTTATCGCTCTAACACAAGACCCGATGATGGCTTTTTCAGTGCTCGTGGCACTCGTTATCGTGCAGCAGCTTGAAGGGAACTTAGTCGCACCGCTCGTATTAGGCAGCAGGTTGAACATCCATCCATTAACCATCATTCTGCTATTGATCGTGGCGGGAGCGCTTTATGGATTTATCGGAATGCTGATTGCGATTCCGTTTTACTCTGTCTTAAAAGTAATCATCAAAAACATATATGAGTTGTATCGTCTGAGGCAGATGCGAGAGATTAGTGAGTGAGGAAGATCGGTGTAGTGCAGAGCGCTATACCGATCTTTTTATCGTTAAACTAGAACTTAAGATGATCGTTCACCTTGAGTTTATACTTTGATATGGATCCTGCGGGAAGTTCAAGAACTGAGCGTGCTTCTTTAACCGGCATCGTAAAACGCCACGGAGTTAAATTAGGTATAAGTTTAATCACTTTATTTTCGCTGTTAAGGAAAACAGCATCGATGGAAAAGGTCATGAAGCACATATGGATGGCGTTACAGGGTGTGATCAGCAGTCCTTCTAAGTCGAGGGGTCTTTTACGAAACATCAATCCTCTAAACCGTGTTGCGAATGAGTCAGCGAACGTAATCGAATGAGGGAGTGTTCTATATATCATACATCCAGAGGGTTCTCTCATGTTCTTCATACCTCCTAGTGATATCGTTGTATTTACTATATAACAAGGGATTAACATTCACAACTGTATGTAACGACTTTCTATTATTCTCAAACATTTACAATTAAAATAAAAAAATAGGTTTACAAATTCGTTATTGAGAACTACAATAAAAGTACAGATAGTTCTTTAAAAAGAACAAAAACTCAGAATCGAACACTATAATGAACGATCGTAAACGTATACTGACGTTCACTAGTAAAAGGGGGTTTGAAATGAGGATAGCGTAACTGTTTCGTCTTGCTATGTTATTACTTTCTTTCAAGGTCTCTAAAGCATACTTACTGAAATCCGTTTCATTTGTAGCCATAAGTATCTCACTAAATAAAAACATCCAAATAGGGAGGAAATGAAATGTTAAAGAAGATGGCATCGTTCGTTCGAGAAGAAGAAGGTCAAGGTATGGCGGAGTATGGGTTGATTCTTGCTGGTGTTGCTGTTGTAGCAGTAGGAGCGTTTAATCTTCTTGGTGGTCAGGTTGATACGTTGATCGATAAGGTAACAGCTAAACTTAAATAATCCGAACGAATACCTTCTTTCTCTAGCCCCACTTTCATAGGTGGGGCTAATTTTAAAAGGAGATGCATAGGGATGATTTTTAGTATCTTGGTCGTTACGTTACTCCTATCTTTCTATACGGATATAAGAAGTAGGAAGATCTTGAACATCGTCACATTCCCAGCCATGCTGGTTGGTCTGGTTTACCATACGGTGACACAAGGGCTTGATGGATTGTTATTCAGTGGAGCTGGTTTATTAGTAGGTTTATTGCTCCTTTTCATTCCTTACTTATTAGGAGGAATGGGAGCGGGTGACGTGAAGCTACTTGGAGCAATAGGAGCCCTTACAGGCGTAACCTTCGTCTTTCAGTCATTTATCTACACGGTACTAATTGGTGGATTGATCGGGCTTATCTTACTTATAAGAAAAGTAGAACTCAAACGACTTTCTCCCCTCTATCTATTTTCTTTCTTTTTTTCAATAAAAAGCACTTCATCTCAAAACGATAAATCCAAAATCACCTTTCCATATGGAGTAGCCATTACAGTTGGGACGTTGTGTGCGTCTTTCTTAGGAGGGATGATGTGAAATCTGAAAAAGGTCAATCGATGGTTGAATTTGCATTGGTTCTTCCTGTGCTCATTGTATTATTGTTCGGGATCGTTGATTTTGGGCGAATCTTCCATGCCTACCTCACCATCGATCATGCAAGTCGAGAAGCTGCTCGTTCAGCAAGCGTTGGAGAAGACGATGCGACGATTCGGGCAGTAGCAGTTGATAATGCAACGAGTATCAATCTTTCTGGCTCTCAAGTATCGATCTCTCCTGGTGGAAAGAAAACATCAGGCAGCGAAGTTAGGATCACCATCAGTCACAACATTGATTTCCTCACTCCTGTGATCGCCTCATTAACTGGTCCGATCGATCTGACGAGTACAACGGCGATGAGGGTGGAGTGATGAAAAGAATAGTTAAGCTACTATTAAATGAAAGCGGCGGTACCATGGTGATGGTTGCGGTCAGTATTACAGTTTTACTCGGTGCAGCGGCGATGGTAGTTGACGTAGGGCGCCTCTATCATGAAAAGAGTACATTGCAGAACGCAGTTGATGCAGCAGCCCTTGCAGGGGCTCAAGAGCTGCTCACTAGCAGAAGTAAAGCAACGCTGGTTGCTGGAAGCTATGCGAATAAAAATGGTTATCCGGTTTCTTACTGCGATGTACGGACAGGAGCTGACACGATTCATGTTTCTCAGGCTACAAATGTGCCGATGACGTTTGCGAAAGTACTCGGCATTAAGGATGCGAAGGTAAGTGCCTCTGCAAAAGCAAAAGTTGGACCTGTTTGGCCAACAAAGGGGATCACGCCAATTGCACTAGAGTATACAGCAGTACCACATCAAACGGAATTGAAGTGTAGCAACCCAGGTGAAAAAAACGGAAACTGCGGCTATCTTGATATTGGCAGCAATGGTGCAAAGGGACTTGCGAACAACATTATAAACGGTGTAGAGATACCAAAAGGTACTAAAACCGTACAAACTGAGCCAGGGCAAAAGTGGGGACCGGTTAAGAGTGCGTTTCAGACGCTAATCAATAACGACGCAGGAAAAGCTCATTGTCAAAGTGCGACATCAGCAGACGCATCGTGCGATCGGATGATCATTATCCCGTTAATCAAGTCTTGGGACGGAGTGAATGGGAAATCGACGGTTGAAATTGTAGGATTTGCTTCTTACTGGGTCGATCGCATCGACGAACCAAAGCGTATTGTTGGAAAGTTCAAGAAGATGATCACATCTGGGGAAATCGATGGGTCACAAACTGGGAACGTTTACGGCGTGAAACTTATCAAGTAAAGACAGGAAAAGGTAAGGAGGAGCATATGAAAACGAAGCGAATCTGGATGTGGTCTCTCGTCTTCGGAGTGATTGCAACGTGTATCGTCTACGTAGCACTTTTCTCAAACATAGGGATCGTTGCCTCAACAGGTTCTGACTCAGATGTGGAAGAGATGCCAGAGGTTGTTGAGGTCGCAGAAGCTGCCCCGACGGTCATCGAAAGGGAAATGAGCAATGAAATGCTCGAGGTCAGTGAAGGAAAGCGAGCCATTTCAATAAAAGTAACGCTTGAACAAGGGGTATCGGGTTATGTTGTACCAGGATCATTCGTAGATGTTGTGGCGTTTGAGACATCTGTGAACGAAGAAAAGAAAGAAGAGCTTCGATCAGCGAAGGTTGTTCTCCAAAATGTTAAAGTCCTAGGCTCCGGAAAAGCTTCGGATGCTGGTGAAGAGTCACTTCTGTATGAAACTGTCACATTAGAAGTAGATGCAAAACAAGGTGTTCAAATAAGTCTAGCTTCAACGGATGCGAACGGTTTTTACTTAATGTTACGAAATGAAACCGACAAAGCGATCGAGAAGGCAGAACTGAAAGAAACAAGACAGGTTGTTGAAGGAGTTGTTGCGAAATGAGTGTAGAGTGGTACTTTTATTGCGACTCAAACGGCCGAGCAGAAAAAATTGAGACGTTCCTTTTGAAGAGAGGACAACATTTAACGTGTTTTCAAACTCTTACAGACCTGCAGTCACGTCTTGAGGATACCTCTAATGCTACTCTCTTTTTACAGCCAAACAATGTTTACAATGTCTATGAACTTAGCGAAGAGATTTCGATCAAGCACCCACATATCTACATCATCATCATCTCTGAAGAAACGAATGAAAATACAAAGAAAGCGATGCATTCTGGTGCATCGAACTTATTGACACTCCCGATTAAAACAGAAGAGCTCGTCGATGTTGTGACACAAGCTCACCGTTACATGAATTATCGCGCTGAACAGCAAGGTGTAAAAGAGAATCATGAACCAAAGAACGACAGTCGTGTGATTTCCGTTTGTAGTCCTCGCGGTGGAATAGGACGAACGGTAACTACCGTGAATTTAGCTGCGAGCTTCGCTAGAGAAGGAAAAATGGTCGCTGTGCTCGACACGAACATTCAATTCGGAGACGTCACAATGTACTTTGACGTGAAACCGAAAAATACGATTTATGAATGGGTGAAGGAAGGGTACGACAAAGGGAGATTTTCAGTCACGCATTATTTAACAAAACACGATTCTGGTGTTGCGATTCTAGCTCCACCACCTCGACCAGAGTTTTTTGAGATCATTACCGAGCATCACATCGAGATGGCGATCACCGAACTTAGGAAAGATTACGATGTGATTTTAGTTGATACAACTTCTACGATTTCAGAAATCCATCTGAAGAGCCTCGTTCTTTCTGATGATATCTTATTGCTGATGACGAGCGACATACCTGCTGTGCGTAATACGAAGCTCTACATGGAAACGCTTGAACCACTGAAGTTAATCGAGAAGGTAAGCGTTATTTTGAACAGAGATTCTAGAAAAACGACGATCGATCAGAAGCGTTTAGAAGAGATTCTTCAGAAATCGATCATCTCTATGCTTCCAGACCAACCAGGACCTGTTGCAACTTCAATAAACGAAGGGTATCCGCTCGTATTAAAAGATGCGAAAAACGCTCTATCAAAAGCGATCTTTTCGCTTTCAAAGCAACTGTTGCCGGAAGAAGAGGAGTCCGTTCAATCTGGATTAAAATCGATCAAGTCTATGCGCTGGCCTTTATTGAGTAGGTAAGGGAGGGAATCGAGTGTCTCTTTTCAAACGTTATGTAGATGTTCAACCTGTAGATGCTGGCGAAGGCAAGGTAAAAGTTCCTGTTAAGACGAATGAATACATTGTGATGGAAACAAAACTCCAAAACTATTTATTAGAAGAATTAAAGAAAAAGCAGTTTGATCGTGATGAAGAAACGAGAAAGATTCGTGAACTTGGTAAGGCGTTCATCGACAAAGAAGGTGAGCGGTTAACGTTCGAAGAGAAGAAGAGTCTCCTTGGAACGGTCGAGCATGAGCTTTTAGGGTATGGACCCATCACTCCTCTACTAGAAGACTCTACGGTTTCTGAGATCATGGTGAATGGCCCATTCGATATTTATTACGAACATCAAGGGAAAATCTTAAAAAGTGAATCATCGTTTCGTGATGATGCACATGTTGAGCGTGTAATCGAGCGGATCGTATCACCCCTTGGGCGTCGAATCGATGAGAGTTCGCCGATGGTAGATGCGAGATTACCAGATGGCTCTCGTGTCAATGCGGTTATTCCTCCTCTAGCACTCCGGGGTCCGTCTTTAACGATTCGAAAATTCTCAGCGACTCCTTTCCAAATCTATGATTTGATCGATTACAATACGCTCAGTACCGAAATGGCAGATTTCCTAAGTATGTGTGTTAAATCACGGTTAAACATCTTCATTAGTGGCGGAACAGGTTCAGGGAAGACATCCTCGTTGAACGTATTATCATCGTTCATTCCAAACGATGAGCGAATCGTAACGATCGAAGATGCTGCCGAACTTCAGCTTTCGCAGGATCACATCGTTGCACTCGAATCGCGTCCCTCCAATATAGAAGGAACAGGAGCGATCACCATTCGTGACCTCGTTAGAAATGCCCTACGTATGCGTCCAGATCGTATCGTCGTAGGGGAGGTTCGTGGTGCAGAAGCGCTCGACATGCTACAGGCGATGAATACGGGTCACGATGGAAGCTTAAGTTCAGGACACGCCAATTCTCCTCGTGATATGCTGTCTCGTTTGGAAACGATGGTCTTAATGGCAGGGTTCGATCTGCCGCTTCGTGCGATTCGTGA
Source organism: Anaerobacillus sp. ABA4_114 (assembly GCF_056159065.1). NCBI lineage: Bacteria > Bacillati > Bacillota > Bacilli > Caryophanales > Bacillaceae > Anaerobacillus > Anaerobacillus sp. ABA4_114. The sequence goes on along the minus strand of NZ_JBSWUM010000001.1, from coordinate 2,792,281 downwards.
GCAGATTGCAAATGCACTCGATCTTATCGTTCATCAAGTTCGCTTGAAGGATGGTTCAAGAAAGATGGTAAAGATCACTGAAGTTCTTGGTATGGAAGGAGAAACGATCGTACTTCAAGATCTATTCGTTTTTAAAGAAGATGGGCGTAATAGCAAAGGGAAAATCGAGGGTCGCTTCGTATCGACTGGGGTAAGACCAGGGTTTGCCGAAGTGCTCAAACAAAATGAATTTACGATTCCAGCTTCATGGTTCAAAGAGGAGTGGTGAGATGAATGAGATCGTTCTATTGATACTGATATTTTTGGCTTTCTCTTTGACATTTTACTTCATTACGATGAGTTGGAAGAAAAGGAAGAAGGCCAATACGAGAATCAAAGAGTTCGTACCAGCTGGTCCGTCGGTCGTTGAAAAGAAGAGCGAGGATAAGAAGGAACTACTGAGGCCACTGATCATTAAACTTTCCAACCTTTTTAATGGAGTGAAGTTTAGCAAGGATACGGAAATAAAGCTTCAGCAGGCAGGAAGTACATTAAAGGTCGAGGAGTTTTTTGTCGTACGACTTCTTGTCGCTGCTGCAACTCCTATCGCACTTTTTCTTCTCACGGTTCCATGGTACTTCTGTCTTTTAGCGATTGGAATCGGGTATATTCTGCCTGAACGATATATGGTCAATAAAGCAAGAAAACGAAACAAACAGCTGTCTTACCAGCTAGTAGAAGCCTTAGCAACAATGTCGAACTCTCTTAGAGCAGGGTTTAGCTTTGTTCAAACGATGAAATTGATCGGAAAAGAAATGCCAGATCCAATCGGTCCTGAGTTCGAGCGTGCGGTTAGGGAAATTGGGATGGGGATTCCGATGGAAGAAGTGTTTGAAAGCCTGATCGCTCGTGTTCCAAATAAAGAACTTGAAGTTGTCATCCAAGCGATTTTAGCACAGCGTAAGAGCGGAGGAAATCTAGCAAAGCTCATGGATAATATGGAGGAGACCGTTCGGGGAAGAATCCGGATACTAGAAGAGCTCAATACATTAACTGCACAAGGGAAGCTATCATCGTGGGTCATTACAGCACTACCAATCGTTTTAACGTTGTACCTTTATTTTGTAAGCCCTGACTACTTTCAACCGATGATCGATTATCCAATAGGGTGGGTATTGCTTGGCATAGGTTCAATTTCCCTTATGCTTGGGTGGTTCATCATTCAAAAGATCGTACGAATTGAGGTGTAGCATATGATCAGCATGTTGTTTGTGATCTCTTCCGTCGTTTTCTTCATGCTCTTTTTCACTGCGGTGTTTTCTACAATTTATCAACGAGATCTAGCGATTGAATCCCGTGCAGATGTCTATTTTGGTAAATCTGAAGGTGGTGAGAAACGGACCAAAAAGACATCGAATGGAATTACTCAAACGCTATTTCGTAAATTGTGGAATATAAGTGTTGCGCGTCTAGGAAGGTTGCTTGAGCGAAAGGATCATCGAAAGCTAGAGCTGATGATTCGGGAAAGTGGCTATGAAAAACTATCACCTATCGAATTTCGTCTGATCCAAATTCTTGCGTGTGTTACCGGTGGTTTTCTTACGCTATTGCTGATTGGACCGACCTCTGATGGCCTATCTACTTTATTTTTTGCGATCGCAGTATCTTTCTTGTTTTATCGCTATCCCATCTTTTATATAGCTAAGAAGAGAACGCAACGGATAAAGCTTATTAACAGAGAACTTTCTGACTTTTTCGATATGGTGAGCTTACTACTAGAAGCTGGTGTTGGTCTAGAAGGAGCGATCACGGATGTATGTGACCGTATGAAAGGACCGCTATCTTCTGAATTTAAGAAAACGTTAGATGAGATGAAACGAGGGAAATCGAGGCGTGAAGCTTTCTACGATATGAAAAGAAGGGTGCCTTCTGATAGTTTTAGAAGCGTGATGACATCGATTATTCAAGCTGATCACCTAGGCGTGGGAATGACTAGAGTTATCGTGAGTTTAACGACGAGGTTAAGAGAGCAGAGACGTGAGATCGCAAGGGAACAAGCGATGAAAGCACCTGTGAAGATGCTTATACCGATGATTTTATTTATCTTCCCTCCAATATTTATCGTCATCTTAGGTCCTTTAGTCGTTAAGGTATTTATGGAAGGATTGGGGTAAGAATCGTGGAGAGAGAACATACATAGAAAAAACCAGTATCGTCTGCATAGATACTGGTTTTTTCTATTGATGAAGTCTCCTCAATCCGTGCAAGTCGATCATACCAAATCCTATTTTTGAGAACAGGGGCAGGATGATAAAGGAAAGGGCACTGACCATTTCCTGGGTTATATTTAAGCCTGTGGAGCCAAGCAGCCATGCTGTTGGATAGAGCACCCAGAAGGATGTTAAGTAAAGAGCGGTTATGTTGTAATGGCGGTAAAGTCGCTTACCACCAGCTCGCGCTAGTTTTCGTAAAGGCATCCATAGGATGAATAAGACGATGACGAGTGCAATGATTCCGAACGCATACCAGATGTATTTGGTTCTTTCAGGAGAAAAGTCAGCGATCAGCCCGGTTAAAATCATAAACACGTCAGCAGAAACTAAGCCGATGAGAAGTCCTTTGTTTTTCTTTCTCTCATAAAACATAGCGGTCAAGGCGAGCGATAATAGGAGCAGCGGGGTCGTGACAACCCAGTCAAGGTAACGTGCGAAATAGATCGTTCGATCCGCACGTTCAACAACGCCTTGTCCTAAAGCGATCGAGAGGTAAGCTGTCCCAGACCAGGCGGTGATGATGATTGGGATGACGTATTCATAAAGCGGCACGTTCTTTGGCTTCCGACTTAGGATGAAGAAGTAGATAGCGGCAGCGATCATTAAAATAAAATAAATGATGTGTAATGTAATATCCAAATTAGACATATCGTTCTCCCCTATACGAATTCTTAGTGGTATCCAGTATAGACAAAACTCAGTTCTATTAATCCTATTCTAGTAGAAGGTGCTCCATTTGAAGGTAAGAAGAAAGGAAAACGTGATAACGTTGCAGAAAAGATACTAGTGTTTGGGAAAGTTGAACCAAAAATAGTTTCGTGTCTCTTTTCTACATTGTCATTAAAATGAAGGAGCGTGAGTCATGTATACGGGTATTCTCTTATACCATGGATTCAGTGAGTATGAATTATCGGTTCTTGTTTCTGTGCTTAAGCAAGGAAAGAAGCCGGTCGTTTTTATAGGACTCGATCACGGACTTGTTTCAGGAGAAGCTGGGATGCCTTGTTATCCACAGTTTAGTATCAATCAGGTCGACCGATCAAAGGTAGATAGTCTCGTTCTTCCTGGGGTTGATGATTTCGAACATCTTGTTGAGCACGATGAATTAAAAGCATTCTTAAAGAGCTTGAAGGAAGAAGATTTGTTGATCGGGGCGATTTCAAGTGCTCCATATTTCTTAGCGATGAGTGGATTGTTGGAGAACAAACGATACACGACGGGCCTGACGCGCGAGCAGCGCATGTTTCTAGCAACCTTCGATGAAGACTATTTCTGTGATAAACCGCTACTGGTAGATGGGCAGATTATTACAGCAAGGGGTTCATCTTATGTTGACTTTGCTTTTCAGTACGGTGAATCGTTAGGGCTTTCATTCGATCGAAGCTGGTATGGAAGATAGAGGAGTCGAGCGAATGTGTGGTAGGATAGTAGTTGGGTAAAAATGACAGATGAGCGTGGTGAAGTATTGTGTTTAAGGTTTTTCTGATCGAAGATGATCAGTCACTGTTTAGTGAGATGAAAAAACGCTTAACCCAGTGGTCGTATGATGTACATGGGGTGAGTGATTTTAATCATGTTTTTAAGGAATTTTTGGAGCTGAAGCCGGAGTTAGTGATCATCGATATCCAGCTTCCTAAGTTTGATGGCTTTCACTGGTGCCGGATGATTCGAGAACATTCAAACGTTCCGATCATCTTCTTATCGTCTCGAGACCATCCGACAGATATGGTGATGTCCATGAATCTTGGGGCAGATGATTTCATTCAAAAGCCGTTTCATTTTGATGTTCTCGTTGCTAAGATTCAAGCGATCTTAAGACGTGTATACAATTACAACACCGAAGAGACTGGCGTGAAGACGTGGCTTGGAGCGACGGTAGATTATGAGCGGAATCGCTTATCGAATGAACAGGGCACGATCGATTTAACAAAAAACGAAATCTATATTCTAAAAATCTTGATCGAGCAGAAGAATAAGATCATTAGTCGGGATGAAATCATCACGGTGCTATGGGAAGATGAACGGTTTGTGAGTGACAATACGCTAACGGTCAATGTGAACCGATTACGAAAGAAGCTAACGGAGCTTGGACTTGGAGATTCGATCGTCACGAAGGTCGGTCAGGGATACATGGCTGTGGAGCGCGTGTAATGATTAAAGCCTTTCTTATCGAACGAAGAAGTTGGATCGGTCTCTTTCTTTTTCTGCAGTTTTTGCTGCTCCTAACCTCGTACGTTGATCAGTCGATTTCGTTCTCGTCGATTCTGTACGTTGTCTTTCTTTCTACGCTCATCATGACGATTTTTCTTGTCATGAGATATCGAAACGAAACAACATTTTACGGAGAATTAGAACAGAGGGAAAACGACCTTGAAAGATGGAGTGTTCCTGAGGCAAACAGTCCCTTTGAGCAAATTGTTGAACGTAATTTAGTTTCAGAAATCGAAAAGCTTCAAGAAGAAGTATCAAGAAAACAGGTGGCGATCGAACAAGAAAAGGATGATATGCTCTCGTGGATTCATGAAGTGAAAACACCTCTTACTGTCATGTCGTTAATGATCGAGCGCCTCGAGGATAAAGAGGCAAAAGCTCAGTTAACCTACGAGTGGCTTCGGATTCACCTTTTATTAGATCAACAGCTTCATCAAAAGCGCATTTCATTTATTGAAACCGACGTGTACATCGAGCGGGTAAATCTTGAGTCAATTCTTTTCGGTGAAATTAAAACACTGCGATCGTGGTGTATCCGAAAAGGAATCGGATTTGAAATCGATCTTGATGTAGAGGAAGTGTTGAGTGATGCGAAGTGGCTTGCTTTTATCATAAGACAGCTATTATCGAATGCTGTGAAATATAGTGATTCATCCGATTTGAATATTACGAGTACGATGATTCAGGATCAAGCTGTTCTTATTATTACTGACTATGGACGAGGAATCGACTCGCAAGACTTGCCTCGTATTTTCGATAAAGGGTTCACCTCGACAACGAGGCATTCCGATCATGCTGCGACTGGAATGGGTCTTTACCTTGCGAGGAAAGTTGCAGATGCGCTACATAGTAAACTAGAAGTGGAGTCAGAGGCTGGTGTTGGGACGACTGTTAAGGTGATCTTCCCAAATGCGAATAAAGTTGAATCGTTAAGAGGCGTGTGACAAAAGTGTCACATGCTTTTGTGTTTTGTTAGGTGATTGAAAGGAAACCCGTTCTCACCTCATTTACACTTAAGACATCAAGTAAGGGGAGGTCTTCACATGATCGTATTAGAAGCAGCAAAATTACATAAAAGCTATGGAAATAAGTTCACAAAACATGAAGTGTTAAAAGGGATCGATTTACAGATCGAGCAAGGGGAGTTCGTCAGTATCATGGGGGCATCTGGGTCTGGTAAAACAACGTTGTTAAACGTTCTCTCATCAATCGATCGAATCAGTCATGGATCGATTAAGGTACAAGGAAAAGAAATATCAAAATTAAAAGAAAAGGAGCTAGCAAACTATCGAAAGCATGAGCTGGGCTTTATCTTTCAGGAGTATAACCTGCTCGATACCCTTACAGTGAAAGAGAACATTCTTCTGCCGCTATCAATCAAGAAGGTATCGAAAAAAGAAGCGAATGAAAAGTTTAAAGAAGTTGCGGGAGAATTGAACATCGAGAGTATCAGTGATAGCTACCCAAATGAAATCTCTGGAGGACAAAAGCAACGCACATCTGCAGCACGTGCATTCATCCATGAACCGAGTATCATATTTGCTGATGAACCAACAGGTGCCCTTGATTCGAAATCTGCTTCAGACCTGTTAACCAAATTGAGTGATATGAATGAGAAACGAAAAGCAACGATCATGATGGTCACGCATGATCCTGTGACGGCAAGTTTCAGCTCACGGGTAATCTTTATTAAAGATGGAAGCATCTACACCCAGTTGAATAAAGGAGAGCAGTCGAGACAGGCATTTCTAAAGGACATCATGAAAACGCAAGGTGTGCTTGGCGGTGTGACGTATGAGTACTAAACAGCTCATATTCCGTAACCTTCAGAAGAACGTAAGAAACTATTATCTCTACATTTTTGCACTCGTCTTCACTGTCTCGCTTTACTTTACGTTTGTTACTTTGCAATTTGCCCCGGCCCTTAGCAATGACAGTTCGATCAATGCAACAGCAGCTATCCGAACAACATCGATCTTTTTGATCGTCATTATAGGCGTCTTTCTTCTATATGCGAATAACATCTTCATCAAACGAAAAAGCAAGGAAATCGGGCTATTTCAGCTGATCGGGATGACGAAGAATCGCATCTTTTCTATTGTTAGCATAGAGAATGCGATCGTGTTTCTCGTTTCCGTCATGCTCGGAACATTCGTTGGATTTGCGCTATCCAAGCTGATCCTAATGTTTTTTTTCAAAATAGTTGGTATAGAGAAGACGGCTAGTCTCTACTTTTCCGTGGAAGCTTTTTGGTTAACGGTTTTGGTGTTTGGGGTTATCTACCTTCTTATCACAGTACGGAACTATGTATTCGTTAAGAGAAGAACGATCTTAATGTTATTTAGCGTTTCAACAACGACAGAAGATCGAGTAAAAAGTATTTCTGTGTGGGAAATCATCATGGGAATCTCCGGAATCGTTCTGATTCTTATCGGATACTACGTATCTTCTAAACTATTTGATGGGGATTTCACCTCTCTCACTCAGATGATGATCGCCATGATTTCAATCCTAGCATCTGTTATTACTGGAACGTATCTTTTTTATAAAGGATCTGTTCGGTTCATTACGAATCTGATCAGACGAAAGAAAAATGGATACCTCGATATCAATGCAGTGCTGTCTCTTTCATCAATCATGTTTCGGATGAAATCGAATGCATTCATGTTAACGGTGATCACAACGGTTTCAGCAGTCGCAATCGGGCTATTATCCTTGAGCTATATCTCCTATTATTCAGCAGAGAAAAACGCTGAACTAAATATTCCTGATCATTTTGCCTTTACAGATGAAACTGATGCGGATCGGTTTATGGAAGCGATGAGTCAGAAAGCGATCTCGTATGAAGAAAAGAAGATCGAAACTTTTAGAGAAGAGGTAGACCTTTCATCTGTTATGGATCCTTCTCTCGAGGAAGTTACGCTGGACCTTGAGAATGTCTCCATGCTCATCACAAACGAGAAAGATGTTGAAGGAATCTCAGTCGAGAAAAACGAAATCCTTTTCACAGGATATAGCAGAATGGTAGAGAAAATCATGCCTCTTAAGGAAAAAGGGAAACTAGTCATACATGGTGAGAGTTCTCCCCTTGAACTGAACTATATTGGGTTGAGAGACGAATCGATTGTTAGTGCGCGTGTATCAGGTGGAGGATTACCAACGGCGGTTATAGACGAAGAACACTTCAATAAGCTTTTGAGTGAGGAATCGAACGATTTCTATATAGGCATCAATGTAGAAGAAGGTAATCTAAAGAAGGCAGATCAGGTCTTTCTTGATCTCGGTCTTCAAGAAACGCACCAATCACAACTGTATGTTAAGACTAACCAAAAGCAAAACATGGGCTTGGTGATGTTTATCGTTGGTTACCTTGGTCTCACTTTCCTCATAACATCCGGCTGCATCCTTTACTTTAAACAGATGGATGAAAGTGAGGAAGAAAAGCCTAGCTATCGTATTTTACGGAAGCTAGGATATTCGAAACGTGATTTAGTAAGAGGGGTTGCTGGTAAGCAGGTGTTTAACTTTGGTATCCCGCTTATCGTTGGCTTGCTGCATAGCTATTTCGCTGTTCGATCTGGTTGGTTCTTGTTTGGAACCGAATTATGGACTCCGATGATCATCGTGATGGTGATATACACGATACTCTATTCGGTCTTTGGGCTGCTTTCGATTAAGTACTATAAACAGGTTATTAAAGAAGCGCTGTAATCAAAAACAGACCAGGAGCGTCCCTGGTCTGTTTAAGTTTCTTTTACGAGTTTGTATCCGATATAATCTAAGGCTTGCTCCAAGTTAGATCGTACAGTAATGTCTTCAAGATCACTATCCGATTGAATGGCTCTCAAGGCAAGCTGAGGCCGAATGCCGGTTATGATCATATGAACACCCACAAGGTCGAGGGACTTGCTGATTTTCAATAGGTTGCTCATATTGCTCTCATCAATATCAATAAGACCCGAGAGGTCGAGTAATATGTATTCGAGATTTTTCTTCACACTGTGTGCTAAGGTAGTTTCGATAATTCGCTCTGTGCGTTCGTTATCGACGTCTCCGATTATCGGTAGAATCGCTACTTCACTTGAGATGGGAACGAGCGGTACAGATAGCGTTTCGATGTTCGTCTGTGCGCGATCTAGTTCTAATACGTTTCCTAATAAATTTGCCATCGATTTCATAAGCGCAACATGGTCTTCGCTAAAATGATGAGGACGACTGTCCATCCCGCAAAGTGTTCCGAAGTTTTCGCCGCTTCTAAAATTGATCGGTACTCCGATCAATGAGCCTCCACCAAGACTTTTTGTAACATCCATTTCTTTTGTAAAATCATTTGTCGTTAGATCTTCAATGATGAGCGGTTCACGACCAGCTCGTACGATGAATTGTCAGTAAGAATCACGATATAACGTTTCGAAACCTGATTCGAGTAGAATTTCATTTCGATTAAACGCTTCGAGGATATCAACGTCTTGTTTATCGTTTCTAGCGACGAAAAACGTATTCACGTCGATAAACTTGCTGATTAGATCTAGTACATCTTTTGCTGCGTCATGAATGCTATTGTATGCAGGGGTTTGCGTCATCTTCATCTTTCGCTCCCTTCTTCAGATTACTGTATAATTTTATCGTAACATAGTTTGGAGAAAAGGGTATCACTAACGCTGACGCGGATTTATATCCAATAGAGAAGAGGGGGAACGTTTTGACATACAAAACACGGTTAGTAGATAATTTTGTTAATAAAGTTTCTTACTTTGCGAAACGCCTAAAAACGATGGAAGTGATCGAAACCAGTCACGCGACGATTGTTGACTCTGGTTACCCTTCAGATACGTTTAATGTTATTGCGATTCGTCAAACTCTCTCAGAAGAAGTCTTCTTAGAAGCAATATCTAGGTTTAAAAAGAAAGAGTATCCTTTGAGCGTATGGTGTTGGAATGAGGAAAGTACACGTAAGAACGATTTTAAAAAACTTGGATTGGTTGAGACAGAGACCAATGTTGCAATGGTTAAGGAAATGGATGATACCGAGAATGAACCGGTACTTCCAAAAGGTTTTGAGATTAAAAGAAATGAGTCACCTGAAGACATCGTCTTGTTCGGAGCGTTGATTTCTTCATTTTTTGGAGAATCACTAGAAGGGAAAGCGGTCAAGTCATATTACGATGACGTCGCTTCTCTCAGCATGAAGTCTTCGGATTTGACGTTGTACATAGGGATAGCAGGAGGAAAACCCGTCACGACCGGTTCAATAATCGTTAGCTCAGATAGTGTTGGCATTTATGATATGAGAACATCGGTTGAAGAACGTGGAAAAGGGTACGGTACTGCCATGTTTCGTTATCTGCTTTCTGAAGCAAGTAAGTACGAGAAGGACGCCTGTTTCTTGCAAGCATCCCCGGACGGATTTGGTATTTACGAAAGTGCTGGCTTCAAAGTGATTGGAGAAATGAAAGTATATGGATGGGGATGTAACAGTTAGTTCGAAATCAAGTATATTGAATTCGAGATAATTTTGGTTTATACTAGTGGTGAACACAAAGGAGGGATCACGATGCACTTATTAGGACTACATCACGTGTCCATTTTGACTGGAAAAGCAGAACGAAATTATGAGTTTTTCACAAAGATTCTTGGTATGAGATTAGTTAAAAAAACAGTGAATCAAGACAATACAGAATCTTACCATCTATTTTATGCGGATGGGAAAGGTACACCGGGTACAGACATTACATTTTTCGATATTCCAGGGTTAGGGAAATCATATAGAGGAACATCAGATATTTCGTATGTTTCATTGCGAGTAAAAACTACGGAAGCACTTCACTTCTGGAAAGAGCGTTTTGAAACTTACAATGTGAAGCATGAAGACATACAGAAGCGAGCAGGTCGTCAATCGCTCGGTTTTGAAGACTTTGATGGCACGAGACTGATTCTTGTTGCTGACGATGGTGAAGAAGGTGTAAGAGCCGGAACGCCTTGGGAGCGGGAGGATATTCCAACAGAACACAGCATTGTAGGACTCGGACCTGTGACATTAACAGTTGACGATCCTAAACCTACAGTACAAGTGTTAACAGAAGTGATGGGTTTTAGAGAAGATGGAACGTATCCCGCACCAGAAAATAAGAAAGATATTCTCGTTTATTCAACGGGGGAAGGTGGAAGTGGAGCTGAAGTCCATATCGAAGTTCGCCCTGATCTTCCTAAAGCTCGACTTGGAAGAGGTGGCGTCCACCACGTAGCATTTCGTGTTCCAAATGAAAAAGAGTACGATAAATGGGCTGATCGCTTGAATCAATTTAGATTACCAAACTCTGGTAAGGTTGAGCGATATTATTTCAAAGCGCTTTACTTTAGGGAGCCGAATGGCATTTTATTTGAGTTATCCACTGATGGACCTGGATTTGCGACGGATGAACCGTTAGAGACGATGGGTGAAGTGTTAGCTCTTCCGCCATTTCTTGAGCCAAAGCGTGCTGAAATCGAAGAGAAGTTAAGACCACTTGAGTTTTAATACACAGAAGGACCTCTCTAGAGGTCCTTCTTTTTTTTGTGTGGCTTTGCGAAAAAAAAGAGACCTAAAAGGTCCCTCTGTCATGCTATTTAAATACCCCAAATGGCTTTCCTACTGGTATCGTTACTTTTCCGAAATGCGTGTTGAGCACACTTGCAGCAGATCCATAGAAACTAAAGATCGCGATGAGGAACTCAGCAATCGCTGCGACTAAGTGCATCGCTTCAGGAGCGATTCCTAGCGTTGATAGAGATAGTCCGATGAAAAGAAAATCGATGAGAACGAAAATGATGAATAGCACTTTATGTGTTTCCATGGCACCGATCGTCATGAATAAGCTGAAGATCAAGTACCCGATGTAGGCGATTCCTAGCTGGTTCGGATCAACTGCGCTTGCAGCCGCATCTCCAAAGACTCCAAATTGGATCAACCACGAAGTGCCGACACCCATCCAAAAAAGTCCGAATGCGCCAAAAGCAGTTGTGCCAAACGTATTGTTGTGCTTTGCGTCTAACACGCTAGCGAAAAGTTGTGCGATTCCTCCAAGAAAGATTGCCCATGGTAATATGAACGAAACGCCGTCCGTCAATCCGAGTTTTGCGGATGAAGCGACGAGTGTCACCATCGCTAATCCAAATAACCCGATTGCGGAAGGGTCAGCTACTTTAATTTGAACTTGCTGTGTTTGATTCATGATGTAACCTCCTATAAAACATACTTGACCACTTTACACAATAAAAGCCTTGTATGCAATAGGAAATTATGTGGAAGCGTATTCTTTTTTTAGCACCGAATGAAGGGGTCAGTAGCTATTATCCGTCAAGAACCCCCGTGCACAATGTGCGCCGGGGGTCACTGTTAATGGGAATCTTTATGCTCTTGCAGCTTATCATCCTGAGACTCTAGTTCGACAGCGCTGATCGAGCCATTTTCTTCTGTTGAAATGAAAGAAATCATATTATCGCCTGCATGATACACATGGTAATATTCTCCTCTAAGCTCGTTTAAGAAAACTTCATCTGGCTCACCGAACTGACAGGTCAACAGTTCATAAGGGATCGCAGGACCTTCAGATAATGCGTTGTAGCGCATATTGAAGACTTTATCGTCTACCGTCATGTAGGCATACGTATTATCAAAGAAAGCAGGAATTCCTTCAAAATACCAATCATCATATTGAAGGGAAGGATTTGAAGCTTTTAATTCGTCTTCCGTCATTCCGAGAAAGATTGTAGCGTTCTTTAAGTGTCCTTTCTCTGCAAAGGATAAGAGTCCAGAATGAAATGGTTCAGATGAACAGCTCTTATCTGCTTTTGCTGTTGGAAGTTTTGGAGGATCATCAGTCATAGTGAAGTCACCAGAGAATTCAACGGCAGCACCGTGATAATAAAGGCATGACTCTTCTTTAAAGGTGATGACGTTGTCATTTATTTCGAACGTTCCTTTGCATTCTTGTTGATCATTATCCTGGAAGATCGCTTTGTTTCCGTTTGCTTTCGCCTTTCCAGTAAGCTGTCCAACATGTGCTCCGTTGCTTACGTCAAATGAGAACATAAATGAATCAGGTGTTACGTTATACACGCTTAAGTTACCGGTGTCGAAGCTCCCATCGATGTAAAGGGCTTCTTTCCAGTGTGAGATGTCCTCTTGTTCGTCAGCTTCTTCGGTCGTGGCTTCTGCATCATCTGAAGGTTCTTCTTCAGATGAAGCTTCTTCAGAAGATGAAGACTCTTCTGTTGTTTCTGTACCAATAGGAATAAACGTATAAATACCGTTAAACGATACATCAGCGACGTTTTGACATCCCTCCGTTGCTGCTACTGCGACCGCTTCTTTTTCCTTCGTGAACGTGACCGTACATTCTTCATTATCAGGGTGTGTATAGACTCCTTGATCATTTCCGCTCGAATTCCCAGCTAATTCACCGACATCTTGTCCATCGTATGCAAATAACGAAAAGGCAAACGAATCTCCGCTTGGATCAGTAATATCAAGAGTTCCCATGATATTTCCGTTTTCTTCCCACTTGTACGTTCCCTCTGTCCAAGATGGTGTTGTACCGACTTCTACTGCTTCAGTTGGCTTTTCAGCTTCACTTTCCTTCGAGGCATCCTTTCCAGGAAGAAGGTTACAAGAAGCGGTTAGCATGAGAGAAAGGAATAAGAACATGAGGCGCAAAGGTCGCATAAGATTCCTCCCGAACAATAGATTTGGACTTATTATACATAAACCCTAGTAAAAGAAAGGGCTATCGGTGTCGAGTCGGAAAAATTTTTACTGTCTAATCTAGCAGAATTCCAATGTCTGCTTATAGGAGATTTCCAGGGAAATGATTGCAGGAAGTCGAATGATTTTGGTGGAAAGTCTTGAACGGTAAGCGTACATTGAAGCCGACAAAAACCTCCATGTCTTTTTAAAGTATTTTTGGAAAGGGTTTCTCCCACTTTGAATGGAAGATAGTAGGACGAATGTAAATGCTAGATTAAGGATGGTACCTATGAAGGGTACAAGTGAGAGAAACAGATGAGGAGTATCGGTATGAGAGAAATCGTTGAATTTGTATATGAGGAAACTTTACGGGAGAGCGCAGAGAACGTCTATCGCAAACATAAAGAGATCATCACACGAGCGATTCCGGGTGCTGAAGTTTATCATGTTGGCAGTACAGCCGTAAAAGGATCTTTAACGAAAGGTGATGTGGATCTCCAGGTTCGTGTAGATGAAACTGGATTTGAACATGCGAGGACGTTCTTAGACAAAGCATACGCTCTGAATGAAGGAAGTAGTCAAACATCATTTTTTGGAGCTTATGAAAAGAATGATGAAGTGTTACCGCTCGGGCTACAATTGACGCTGAAGCATTCTGAGGTCGATCACTTTTTGAAAGTCACTGGTTATTTCAAGGAAAACCCGAGTCTAACGACGAAATATAATTCATTAAAATCTACTTTTCATGGGAAAGAGATGGAAGCATATCGTAATGAAAAAGCATTGTTTATGGCGGAGGTACTCCGGTCACCTGGCTATCTGGCTCTTTCACGAAGGTATGATCTTTATGAGAAGGTGAAAATTGTAACAGGTGAGAAGTTTGTAACGATCGAGGAGCTTGATCACGCATCCGAAAATGAGGTGGAAGAGCTTGTTGCAAATGTCCTGAGCGATCCTGCTTTTAAAGAAAAAGAAACGCTGAACATTGTATGCAGCGGAGAAGAGATATGCAGTTTCCTCGTGGAGGAGGGATTTGTTCTACATGATGAGACGGTCCAGGTGACACATGATCTTCAGATGGAAATTGCAGAATCATCCCCTTTTACGTTCGTCTCGCTATACGACGGAGAAGAAGATGTATTCAAAGATGTATGGGCTAATGCGATGTCTGGTTCATTCAATTCCAAGTCTTCTCTTACGATCGAGGATCATCTGAAAAGCGTTGAATGTGAGCTTGGAGAGGGATGGAGAAAGAGCTGCCTGACCGTTTACGAAGGTGAAAAAGCAATCGGCGTCATGATGCCTCATATCGAACCCGGAACAGAAACAGAAGGAAGGCTGTTTTATTTTGGATTAGTACCTTCTGAGAGAGCTAAAGGAAAAAGTAAAGAGATTCATATACAAGGCTTGCGCTTTCTTCGAGACGATTTTGGTGCCAAATCTTATGTAGGAAATACGAGTCTTCGAAACATTCCAATGATACAAACGTTTAAAGCGAACGGCTGTCGTGAAATATCGAGAAATAAGGTCTATACGTTACGAAGAAAATGAGGCGGGTAGGTGATGAAAGGTGATCGCATATTTATTGAGGCATTGGGTTCCGTTTGCGATCGGATGTATCGTAGCGATCTCTTTAGTGGATCTACTGAAAGGTGAGCGAATAAGCTGGCCTTTCATCACGTTATTTTGTATCGGTAGTTTGATCATGTATATCATCCTCTGGCAATTTAAGAAAGGCGAAAAGGACAGCCATTATTCCGGTTGAAGATTGAGTGAGGATTATCGGTACCTTTCTTTGATGTGGTATCCTTTTACTATCGGTAACAAATTGTGAAAGGTAGTTGTACACTATGGATATTATTTCAGATAACATCATGGCGTTTGGAATTTTGTTTTTGATAATTGCCATTTTGCTTTCAAAGTTTACAAAGAAGAAGTGAGGGAAAGGCTTGAGGATTCGTTGCCTCAAGCTTTTTGTTTGGAGAGAAAAGGTGCAGGGCGTGCACTGGACGTGATACGATAAAACTATTATGTAGAAAGAAGGGTATCGATTGACGGAAAAATATTATTATGAAGATCCATACATACGCACGTTTGAATCAACGGTAGAAAAAGAGCAAACGGAGGAGAACGGTAACTATGTTGTTCTGACATCAACAGCCTTTTATCCGACAGGAGGCGGGCAGCCTCATGATGTGGGAACGATCGATGGTGTTGTTGTAAAAAATGTTGAAGAAGTGGATGGAGAAGTTCGTCACTATCTTGAATCACCTCTCAGTGGCCAAGAGAAAGTGAGAGGTGAAGTTGATTGGAACCGTCGCTTCGATCACATGCAGCAGCACGCTGGCCAGCATATCTTGTCTGCAGCGTTTGAAGATCTGTTCGGGTATAAAACGATCAGCTTTCACCTTGGAAAGGATACATGTACGATCGATCTCGACATTTCAAACCTCGTTGAAGAGGAAGCGAAGCGTGCTGAGGATTTTTCGAACAATGTGATCCTAACAAACAAAGAGATCGTTGCAAAATGGGTAGCTCCAGATGAAGCTAAACAGTTTCCACTCAGAAAGAAGCTTTCTGTTACGGAGAACATTCGTCTCGTCATGATTCCAGATGTTGATTACAGCGGATGTGGTGGAACGCACCCCGCTTCTACTGGGGAAGTAGGCGGCATCAGCATTTTAAAATGGGAAAAACAGAAGAAGCTTGTTAGAGTAACGTTCGTATGTGGGAAGAGAATCATCGATGAGCTTTATCAAAAGCAAAAAGTGATGGAGAGGTTGACGAAAACGCTTAGCGTTCCTCAAGAAAACGTAGCGGAAGCGGCACAGCGTTTGGTTCAACAAACGAAAGAGCAGGAGAAAGCGATGGACGATTTACGTGAAAAGCTCTTAGCTTTTGAAGCTGAAGCGCTCGTGAATTCGCCACTTCCTGTTGGAGATTATAACGTAGTTCAGCTCATCACAAATGAATATGGAATGAAGGAGCTTCAGAAGCTCGCGAAGATGATGCTGAATGAAAACTCTTCCGTTATCGTACTCCTCGTTAGCGAGGTAGGAGAGAAAATTCAAATCGTCTGTGGTAGAGGGGCAGAGGTTAACGTGGATATGAACCTTGTCCTAAAGGAAGTCTTACCTGTGATCAACGGGAAAGGCGGCGGAAAGAAAGATTTTGCGCAAGGTGGAGGAGAAGCGATTCGATCTGCAGAGGATGTTTTAAAAGAGTTGATCTCGCAATGTACTGTCGAGGTTTAGTTAAGAGGGGAAGCACGTAACGTGCTTCCTTTTTTTATTCTGGCATAATCAAAACGATTTGTTCAGTGTGTACGATCTTTTCACACCCAGATTCATAGAGCACGATGTGATCAGGCTGAACGTGAATAAGACTTCCTCGAAGCGTGTCTTTCCTCGTTTGGATGAGTAACGCTTTTCCTAGGGTAGCGTATAAGCGGTTCAGAAGATATGGGTCAACACAAGCAAATCGGTTTTTACAGTTCATACTTTCATCCCCTTACACGGAAGCATTCGAACTCATCGTATGCACTAATGGATTATTTTGATCTGAAGTAAACTGAATAATTAAAAAATAACTATCGAAGGAACAAATGTTCTGGTAAGATAAAAGAGAGTTTTGAATACATAATTTAGGAGGCGATCGAGCAATGTTTGAAATGACGATTCAACTACGTGTATCTGATATGGAAGAAGGTTTGGCTTGGTACAAAGAACTTTTTCAGCGTGATCCTGATTTTGTTCCTCACGAAGGTTTCGTTGAATGGGAGATGCTGCCCGGAAGTTGGCTGCAGCTTGCTGAAGGAACACCGACGGAAGGAAGAGGTCCGCTAAGATTAGGGGTAGAAGACATTTCAGCAGAGCGAGAAAGAGTTATGAAGAAACTAAACGTTGCTCATTTCGAAATACACTCGAGAGAAAAAGTTCCAGTAAAATGGGGGACCTTCACGGATCCATGGGGAAATCGCCTAGGGTTTTACGAGTACCTGAACAAAGAGATGGAAGCGGAACTAATGCGAACGATTTTGGGATAACAGGAGGGAGCAGGTTGAGTTCTTTATTAAAGCGAGTCGGCACGACCTATATTCCAGTTGCAAATCCTAAGGATTCTTCAAAATGGTACCAAAATGTTCTAGGTGCTGTTGTAAATTATGTGGATCATGACAAAGCGATCATCGATTTTGCTGACCAAAGCTTTTTTCTCGTAAGAGCGAAAGAAGGGGAACGATTAGGGTTTATCGATTATAAAGGAAATCAGCATTTTTGTGTAACGTTTGAAGTGGATGGTGTGAACTCACTGCGAGATCTGCGCGCTGAATTACATGAAACCGGTGTGAATGTAGGGGAAGTGGAAGATCGCGGGCATGCAGGTAATAACTTTGTGTTCAAAGACCCTGACGGAAACGTGTTCGATGTGTGGAGCGAATTACGCAAATCATAAAGAAAACTCGTCCGATGTGGACGAGTTTTTACATATTCACTGATTTTGGTTCCGCTGCTTCTTGCTCTTTGGCCATTTCTTCAGGGCTTTTCTTGTTGATAAAGAAAGAGAGCAAGAGCCCAATAAAGGTGAGTGCGACAATGACGATGAACGCGACTTTTACACCATAAATATCTGGGTTAGCAGTAGAACCTTGCTGTGCGGTTTGTGCTGTTGTCGTCATGACCGTTACGAGGATGGCTGTTCCAACAGACGCTGCGATCTGCCGCATCGTATTATTCATCGCTGCACCATGCGGGATGAGTCGTTTTGGCATCTGATTGAGTCCTGCGGTCGTAACAGGCATCATCACCATGGAAAGCCCGAACATGCGGATCGCATACATAACGGTAAGGTAGGTGATGGTAGTCGTTGGATCGATGAATACAAAACCGACTGTTGAAGCGGTAACGATCGTTAGCCCCACAATAGCAAGTAATCTCGCACCGAACTTATCAAAGATTCGACCAGTGATCGGAGACATGAACGCAACGATGACCGCTCCAGGTAAAAGGACTAATCCTGATTCAAAAGCTGTAAAGTCTCTCATGTTCTGCATGTAGAGTGGAATTAAGGTTTCTGCACCGATCAAGCCAAGGAACATGATCATTCCGATTATGGTTGTGATGGTGAAAATTTTATCTTTAAACACTCTGAATTCTAGCATCGGATGAGACATGCGTAACTGTCTGGTGATGAAGATCGCGAGCGTAACGACACCGATCGCTAGGACGATAAGCGTAATTGGGCTATCCCATCCATTGTTTCCTGCGCTTGTGAATGCATAAAGTAAACCACCGAAACCGATGGAAGATAAGGTGATTGAAACTGGATCCACCTTAGGACGTGAAAGCTCTGTCACATTCTTCATGATGAAGTATGCGATGATGATGATCATGATGGAGAGTGGTAAGATCGACCAGAATAATAAGCGCCACGAATAGTTAGCCGTCAACCATCCGGAAAGTGCTGGCCCGATCGCCGGAGCGAACGAAATGACGAGCCCGATATATCCCATTGCGGTCCCTCGTTTATTAACTGGAAAAATCATTAAGAAGACAGTTTGCATCAATGGGAGCATCACACCCGCACCAGCGGATTGAATCACCCTGCCCATCAGCAACATGCCAAAGTTAGGAGCTAATCCACCGACAACGGTTCCGACTGAGAAGATTCCCATCGCGGTAATAAATAGCTGTCTAGTCGTAAATCGTTCGAGTAAAAAAGCACTAACTGGAATCATAATTCCATTCACTAGCATAAAAACGGTCGTCAGCCATTGACCGGTATTGGCTGTGATATTCATTTCTTCCATAATAGGCGGAATGGCAGTGATCATAAGGGTTTGGTTCAATATCGTAATAAACGATCCTGCGAGTAATAAGGCAGCGATCAGTAATTTATTATAAGGTTGAGTGGTCGTCATTTAAACTCCTCCTTTCTAGTAGACCGTTGTTAATTTAAGAGTTTCGTTTACTAGTTTAACTGCAATCAATTATCAAATTATACTCCTTATTCAACCTCGTGACAAACACTCTGATCGATAGAATAGTAGAATTTTTCACCCCAAAAAAGAGCCGCCGAATCGGCAGCTCTATCGTCCATCTATTTCGTAATCGTATTTAGTTCAACTTCCATATTGCCGCGAGTTGCTCTTGAATAAGGGCATGTTTCGTGAGCGGCTTTTACTAATTCTTCTGCAGTTTGTTGGTCGATGTCTGGAATCGTAACCGTTAATTTCGCACTGAGTCCAAATGCACCATCTTCTTCTTTTCCGATGGAGACATGGGCTTCAACAGAGGTATCGTTTAGTTTAACTCGCTTCATTCTTGCGACCATATTGAGTGCGCTATCGAAACATGCTGCATAGCCAGCTGCAAAAAGCTGCTCTGGGTTCGTAGCTTCTCCACCTTGTCCACCAAGCTCCTTAGGCATACGAAGAGCCATATTGATCACACCGTCTGAGGACTCAACCTTCCCTTGACGACCACCGTGAGCGAATGCTTTTGCTGTGTATAATGGTTTCATTCTAATCTCCTCCTGTTATTTAAGTTGTGCACAATTTAATTTTACAAAATATAATATACGGCACATCTTTCACTTTGTCAACGATTTAAAGTTGACTTCCTTGGCTCTTCAAGATAAATTGATTGTGCACAACTTTTGTAAAAGAAGGTGTTAAAGATCGAACAAAATGATCAATTAAAATTAGAAAATCAGCTTTGTTTTTCTGTTTATGCCTGTTCAAGAGAAATTACAAAGATGTATCGTCCATACTTAGATAAGCTTGGAATTACGTATCCTCAATACCTTGTGTTACTCGTTCTGTGGGAACATCACGAAACAACCGTCACAGCTCTAGGTGCAGAACTTTATTTGGATTCTGGAACGTTGACGCCACTGCTTAAAAGGAT
The DNA here is from genome assembly GCF_056159065.1 of Anaerobacillus sp. ABA4_114. Classification (NCBI taxonomy): domain Bacteria; kingdom Bacillati; phylum Bacillota; class Bacilli; order Caryophanales; family Bacillaceae; genus Anaerobacillus; species Anaerobacillus sp. ABA4_114. The sequence goes on along the minus strand of NZ_JBSWUM010000001.1, from coordinate 2,772,188 downwards.
GGAAGAGGCAGACCTTGTTAAGCGCGAACGCTCTAAAGAGGACGAACGAAGAGTGATGGTAAGGTTAACAACCAAAGGAGAAGAACTAAGGGAAGAAGCTTCGATTATTCCGGATGCGATGGCTGCTAACAGCGGTTTGTCAAAAGAGGAGTTTAAGAAAGCGTTGACTGGTTTTCAACAGCTACTCGATCACATTCATTCTATTAATGATAAGAAATAAGAAAAGACCCGAAGCACATCGCTTCGGGTCTTTTCACTATGGCCTATAAACCTTCCCGTTTTTATCAACATAGATCGTATAAAGAATGGTTCGCTCGAATTGTTTTCCTTTCTTAGTATCACCCTCAACATCGATCATGATGTGATAGATTCCTTCACCCGCCTTTTTAATAGGGAAAGATTCTAGTGCATGAAATTTCTTTGAGCTGATCTTCTTTTGTTTTACTTTGCCATTTTTACTATATTGAATCACGATGTCTCCTTTTAGAGATTCTGTCTTGATTGCAGAAGAATCAACTACTAATTTTACTTCGCTAGATTTCTGTTCATCGACTGTAATACCATCATTAAGCTCACTATCGTAGGTTACTTGCATCAAATAGCTTTCCTTCATCCGCTGTTTAACGATGGCCTTCCATTCACCTGAACGTGGTGACTCTACTTTTACTTGATGGTGATAGGCACCTTGAAAGATTCCGTTGTCTTTGGTTGCTTTCAAGGTTGTAAATCTTTTGCCTTCAGGACTTTCAATGATGACGTCAGAGTCTTTGTTTTGACTCATCCAATCGAACGCAATGCTCTTAACTCCTTGTTCAACTTCGAAGGTTTCAACCTTTGTTCCTGTAAATTCGCCGCCCCTAACTAGTACATTCCCTGTTTCAGTTTCTTCATTAGTACCATTGAACGATCGGTGTGATGTAAAGGCAGGAACAGACTGAGTGAGGTAAGGCTCGAACAAGTTGAATGTAGCGTTTCCGTTCTTTATTGTTCCGTGATCCCACTCCCCAACTCGAATTTCATTTCCATATGGCAGTCTAGAACTTTTGACCGTAACTGCTCCATCATTTGCTCCGTATTGTCTTAAGTAAAGACCACCCCAGTAAAGCGAGCCACCGAAGCTACCCCAATCTGTACCACCGAATGTGTAGTAGGGCGTTAGCATTGTTTTTGAATTTGAATCTGTGATCGAACGAAAGTAGCTCATATATCCGGTTTGAAGAGAATAGGTTGCATCGTTTTTGGTACCGATGATTGCAGATAGCCATCCGGCCCAACTGCTGTAGGCAAGGTCTGCGAGTTGTGAGCCATGGTGTGGGGTTGAAAGCGTGATGACCTTATCAACATACTGATGTGCATTAGAATGAACGAGCGCGGACTGTGCATCGATGCCGCCTTTACTATGAGTGACGAGAATCATTTCTTTACCAAAATAGGTGTACATCTCTGATAGTTTAGTGGAAAGGAGCTGACCGTTGTCCCACATGTTTTTCGTCGGGTAAAGGTCGATGAATGCGGTTTGATAGTTCTTGTTGTATGTTATTTCATCCATATCGTTCTCGTCGATCCATGTGTTAGAAGAGCTGTTCAACCCATGTACGAACACGATTGGAAGCGACCCTGACCGCGTTGAAAGTGGCTCATCTCCTATGTACCATTCACCAGGTGTCCCAGTAGCATCACCTTTCCCAAGAATTCCTGCGTATGCATCGTTTGCGAGGGGCGGGGCAAAAAAGAGAAGGAAAACAAGTAACGGAATCAGTCTTTTTTTCATAAAACCCTCCTAATTACTTTATTTCATATTCTAACTGTATGAATATTCCATCAATACAACAAGAAACGATATCACTAGTTTAAAAAAGTTTTTGATAGGTCTATTGGATTGAAATGACCGGTATATCGACATATATCTAGAAGATGTGAGAATGAATGAAAATGGTATTGAGAAAGGTGGGTATATTGCACTAACTAAAGAGCTCCTTTTAGAATAAATGGAACTTTATGGGAGCGGGAATCGTATACCTTAGTAAATGCTACAAGGGGAGGGCACAACCATGCATATTCGGATGATCCTTATTGCGGTTGTACTTTTCACGCTGCCTGCTTGCATTCAGTGGGAAGAAGGAGGCCAGAATACGCCTGAAGAAGCTGTGAAAACATACGACCGAATAGAAGATGAACGTTTTTATGAAACCTATAAAGTGAATGACGAGCTAGCGTTAGTTTTTCTGAAAGGAACGTATACAGAAGAAGCAATATGGCTTGCAGAAGTTCACTTTGTTCATGACAAAAATTTGTGGAGCGTACGGTCGATCACGAATATGAAAGAACCATCTGATGACATAGGAACGTTTAAAAGAATGTTTCTTAGCAAAGACGATGGATATAGCGTTGGTTATGTAAAAGGTGACATTGACGAGAGTAGCGTCGAAGACTCTAGCAACTATCAAATTGTCACGGAACTAGAAGAGTATGAAGAATGGAAGATTTGGGTGAACGAAACGCCTTTTTTGTTTTAGGGAAGTTAGGATGAAGCCAGCGGCATAAAGATACCATTCATCTGAAACATGAAAAAAGCCACACCTTATCGTGTGGCTTTCACTGTTTAGTATACTTTGTCACCATTAAAAATGGAGTTCTTCACAACCACATAATCAACGTGGCGGAGAGCATCAAGGTTCTTACCACCTGCATAAGAGATCGCAGACTGCAGATCTTGTTCCATTTCAATGAGGGTGTCCTGAAGGGAACCTTTATGTTCTACGAACATTTTCTTGCCTTCAACGTTTTTCTTCTCACCTTTTTGGAATTCAGATGCAGATCCAAAGTACTCTTTGACGAGCTTTCCATCACGTTCTGTCGTTTCACCAGGGGATTCTTCGTGTCCAGCGAAAAGTGAGCCGATCATGACCATCGATGCTCCAAAGCGAATGGATTTTGCAATATCACCATGAGTACGGATTCCACCGTCAGCGATGACCGGTTTGCTTGCAGCTTTCGCACACCAGCGAAGAGCGGCTAGTTGCCATCCGCCTGTACCAAATCCAGTTTTGATTTTCGTAATACATACTTTACCTGGTCCAATTCCTACCTTCGTTGCATCAGCACCAGCATGCTCGAGCTCTCTGACTGCTTCTGGTGTACCAACGTTTCCAGCGATGAGGAAACTGTGTGGCAAGTTCTTTTTGATGTGTTTAATCATATCGATCACGGCTTCAGAATGTCCGTGTGCAATATCGATCGTGATATAGTCAGGGGTCAGGTTTTCTTCTGCAAGCTGCTCAACAAAACGGTATTCTTCTTCTTTCACTCCGATACTGATCGAAGAGATAAGACCTTGCTTCTTCATATCACTCACGAAGGAAAGGCGTCGCTCCGGTTGAAAGCGATGCATGATATAAAAATAGCCATTTGTGGCTAAATAAGTAGCGATTTTTTCATCTATGATCGTCTGCATGTTGGCAGGAACGACTGGAAGCTTAAAAGAATGCTCACCTAGTGTGATCGTTGTGTCACATTCAGAGCGACTGTTAACCACACATTTAGCAGGAATTAATTGAATATCTTCATAATCAAACACGTTTTCCATAATACACACCCCTAAATACGAATAATCTTTGATAGTGTTAAAATATTGTTCGTCTATTACTTAATGTACATGACAAAGGTTTCCATGTCAAAACTTATTTCAACGATTGGAGGAATTATTGTGATTAGAGAAGCAAACAGTCGTGATGTGAAAGGACTCGCACATTTGATGGGAGAACTCGGGTATCCGACGAGTGTTGAGGAAATGGAAAAAAGAATGTGCATTATCTTTGAGAACCAGTACTACCAGACTTATGTTTATGTTGATGGTGATGTGGTAGTAGGGATGATCGGTTTTATGCATTGCTATCGGTATGAAAGTAGCGACTCGTATATTAGGATAAACGGTTTTGTCGTGGACTCACATGCTCGAGGAAAAGGTATCGGAAAATCCCTTCTACACTTTGCAGAATCTTGGGCGGAAGAGAACGGAGCATCGTTGGTTACGTTGAATAGCGGTAACCGTCCTGAACGAATCGATGCTCATGCGTTTTATGAGCGGTGTGGGTTTGTAGGAAGTGCAACGGGATTTTATAAAAAGCTCTAGAGGCAAGTTATTATTCTCGTCCAAACCGAATATAGTTTACTAGTATTCGCTACGAGTCCTGCTTGAAGGGAGAGGACGGCTATTCAACAGCAGTCGATAGGTGATTTTCCGGTAGTGTTTGTACCTGGGTTATTTGGTTCGATGGGTGACGAGATCATTCCAGGCACAGGAGACTGGCACTTTGGCCTCGCAGGAATTGTGTACAAACCTTTCGTAAAGTTACTTGAAAGAGAACTTGGTCTAAAAGAAGGAGAAAATTTCTTCGTCTCCTATTACGATTGGCGGAAACCGATCGAGCATTCAGCGAGGCGGTATTTATACGATACGATCCAGCATGCGAAGAAAATAACGGGCAAGAAAAAGGTTGTCATCATAAGTCATAGTATGGGCGGATTAGTGAGTCGCTCCTATGTCGAAAGCAACTACTACAAATTCGATGTAAGTCAGCTTATCATGATGTGTACACCGAATGCTGGCTCACCTCCTAATTTTAGTTATTGGACCGGTGGGTCATTACCTGGCGAATCAGGGGAGAAAGTTAACCTTGTCCGCCTTTATATGGATGCTTACCTCTGGCTTCTACCGAGGGTGACCAACATGAGTAGAGTTGATGCGATTCATGAATTTTTTAAAGGATTGAAAGATATTACGCCAGGGGCTGCTTACGGGAATTACCTTTTTATGAAAAATAACGATGGAGAATTTGGTGTCGTCCCATATCAAACGATGAATACGAAGAACAACTTCCTTGATGGCTTAAACAATAAGAGAGAAGTGATGAAGAAAAGACATATTCCAATCACACTGATCGGAGGCATCGGTGAAGAAACCATACGGTATTTGGAAGTTGAACCGTCTGATTCACCTGATATCTGGATAGATGGAGAAGTGACGAATTCGTTGAAAACAGAGCTTGGAGATGGAAATGCGACGCTGAGTAGCGTGTTTTCGCTCGAAGGTGATAAACACATCTTTCAAGGTAGTCATAACGAAGTGCTGTATAAGAGCTTGCCGCTTCTTGCAAAAAAACTTGGACGATCATGTGGGGAAGAGAAGCCATATCCATCTTTCAATGATTATTCACTGATCATCTTGAAAGGGAAAGGGCACATTAAGCTGAAAGAGAAGACTGAACACATTAGTCATTTGTTGAGGCCAGACACATCGACGTCGATCGAACACCATATGTCCGTCGTTCGGATTAAACAAATGTCTTGCCTAGTCGTTTCTCAAGAGTTTCTACGTACGTACACGGTTAACTTTGTGCCTCACGAGCTACGAGATGTGGAATATCTCCTCATTAAGAAAGGGAAGAGAACGGAGAGTCGTATACACGTCAGTTCGAAAGATCCTATTCCTGTGAATGCATTGCTCACACTTTAAATTCCATAACGCAAAATGAAACAACGGATTATCCCGTTGTTTCATTTGGTTCAACGCCGATATAACATGCGATCCCTTTACGCATATACTCAGCGAGGCCTGCTCCATATTTGTCGATGTTACGTTTGAATCGAGCGTCCTTCACATAAAGATCTCCAAGTCGATAGAATTCCTCAAGAGTATACGAACCGTTAAAATAATCGCATAAGAAATGATACCATTCATCGATGATGCTCTGTGTTTCGATCGAATGTGGGGGAATCGACGTTAGACTAGCGATCTTTCTGTAAATGGTTTCGAGTGAAGTTTGCAATTCTTTCTTTTCTTCATTTGATAAATGGTTCAACTGACTCATGCGAGCTTTCCTCATCTTCTGGCTTGCATACTGGCTGCGGAAGAACGCAATCGCTTCAAACCTTCCCTTTTTATCCATAATACGACCTCCTTCCATCCTTAAGGAGAAGGGGAATGTTATTTTAAAATATATTCTAGGGAATCAGGGAGTATGACTTTCTGAATCACGGCTGGTACGTTCGCGAATAAAATTTTCGGAAATGCACAGATTTCTTTTCAGAATTAATGTAAACTTATTATGATAGCTTGTCGATTGTAATAACTTCAGTAATGACATCGTTTTTTATTCCAGACGATTGTTATGGTATACAGAAGTGTTAGGCTAAACATGGTCTGGGGTTGAATGAGCTTTTACGAATAGTAAGAGTATCGTGTAAGCTGAGGCGAAAATGCTTTTGTGTACAAAATGATGTTCATGATCGTATTAAAAGCCTAAGTTGAGTTGATCATTTCAACATTTCGGTATCATTGTTATACTAGTAAGAAAGTTCTGTATATTTTCGTCTTTTACTATAAATAAATGAGGGATGAGGTTATGATTGCACAAAGTCAATTAGTAGACTACCTCGACCAAAACCTAGACGAATATCTTAATAGCTGGAAACGTCGAGTTAGAATCTCTGACGATGATATTTATAAGGATAAGGTAGTCGCGAATGGAAAATTAATGTATCAACTTGTTAGAACCAATATCGTTGATCCGATCGATGAAAATAAAATCGCTGAACTTGCGAAGCAAATAGCGAGGGAACGAGTTGAAGCGAATATCAACATCGGGGATTTTATTTATAATGTAAACTTAGGGAGAAGTGTGTTATTTGACCATATGACGCGATCGGAAGTTTCTTCTGATGATCTTCAGCCGATCCTTCAGTCGTTTAATGACTTGTTCGACACGTTTGCCTATCATGCGGTAACGGAATATACGAAGATCAAAAGTGATGAGTTACAGGAGAAGATTTCATACATAGATGAAACTCATCAAGAAAAGCTATCGATTTTGGGACAGATGTCTTCAAGTTTTGTTCATGAATTTAGAAATCCATTAACAGCGATCATGGGTTTCGTGGCCATCCTTAGGAAAGAAAATCCCGAAATGAAGTATCTTGATGTGATTGAGCATGAATTGAAACAGCTGAACTTTCGCATTTCTCAGTTCCTCCACGTATCGAAGAAGGAAATCGATGGGGTGGAAGAGGAAGAGTTTGAAGTGGGGGAAGTCTTCAATGATATGATCGACTTCATTTACCCAAGCGTAGTGGACGTGGATGTTCACATTTCGAATAACATACCTAAAGGGTTACGGATTTTCGGGCAAAAAGATAAGATCCGTCAAGTTCTTTTAAATATCGTAATGAACTCAATCGATGCGCTTAAGGAAATCCAAAGAAACCGGAAGATCAATCTTTTCGGTGAGAAGCTAAAGGGTGAGATGAAGCTTCATATTTCCAACAACGGACCAGCGATCCCTGAGAAAAAACTCGATACGATCTTTGAGCCGTTTTATACGACGAAGGAGCTTGGCACAGGAATCGGTCTCTATGTTTGTCAAAAGATCATTCAGAACCATAACGGTCAGATCTCATGTAAATCAGATCAAGATGAAACAACGTTTACCATTACGTTACCTCTTTGTTAAGCTAACGTGAAAAAGATGTCATTTACTGGTGATAAGTAAATGGCTTTTCTTCGTGTGGAGATAAGGATGACCGGGTATTTTATTTATAGAAGAGGGGATTAAATTCGAACCCTTCGAATTTAATCGTAAAGGTACCGGAGGAAACGATGATCACTAAAAATGCAGGAAAGATGAGAAAGCATTATTTCGTATCTTATTTCAACCTAGTGATGAATGCCAGGGGGTTCACGATAGACGAAGCAAAAGCATTCACATTTAAGGAACTGTTCGATAACGACCAGAATGCCTATGGGAAGAGTACGTATCTAGAATTTGAAAAAGCGTATGAAGAGCTGAAAGAGGACGCTGACAGGACAAACTGAAAGGACAGGCAGAGCCTGTCCTTTTAGAATTTAGAGAATCGTATATTCGTCGTGCTTCGCAACAACACGTTTTTCTTCGTCTTCAGATACTTCATGCCATTCGGCTACGATCGTGTTGTTTAAGATGCTGATAACCTTAGCTTTACGGCTACCTATTTGTACGTCACTACCGATTTCTGGGAGTATAATATCGTTCTCTACCTCCACGTAAAACCCCTCTTTTCCATTTAGAGTAGATACTATGATAACATAAATTATTTCGCATTCCTAATAATCAGGGAAAATTACCCTTTATTGATAATGACAGGTTAGATAGCGCTTGCATCTTTTAGAGGAATACATAGATCACACCGATCATATAATGAACAATAGCCTATTCTCTCCCCCCTCGTTTAGAGGGGCTTTTTATGTAGAAAAATAACATGCAAAAGCTTCTGCACTCATGTACAGAAGCTGCTGTGAGTTCTAGTAGTTACGGTCACGTCTGTCCTGGCGTCTTTGCTCGGACGGTTCTTCATCCAAATCTGGCTCTTCTTCATCCATATTGTTTGGAGTATCACGTTCGCCCGGCTGACGAATGTGGCGTCTGTCCATGTCGTCATCTCTGTTGTTGTCGTAACGAACTGGATCGTAATTCACATCTTCAGGCTGTTGATTCATATCGTCTTGCTCTGGCGTACAAGCTGCTAATGAGCCTGTAGAAAGAGCAGCTACCATCGTTAATACTAATGCTTTCTTCTTCATATCTTTTCCTCCTTAAATTTGATGGAATCGATTCTTAATATCACCAGAGAAAAAGATTTTACTCTTAAAAAAAGCAGGATATTATTGTCAATCACAATCTCTTTGATCATTCAAAGAAACGAATGATTTAAGTAAGGTTCTCATATGATATAGGGCATGTGAAAAGAGGTGGAGAGTGGATATGTCAGAGGAGAGCCTGCCGTTTTGCGCACAAACGAACGATGTTGCGCCATTATTTCGAGCAACTGCTTACGATCCCATCAAAAAAGAAATCGTACAGGTTAGTCTAGAAGATTATCGCGGTAGCTGGGTCATCCTATTTTTCTATCCCAGTGATTTCACATTTGTTTGACCAACAGAGTTAGCAGCGGTCGCTGCTAGTTATCCTGAATTAAAAGCGATCAACACGAATGTACTAGGAATTAGTACCGATAGTGTTTATTCTCACAAAGTTTTTACAGAAGTTTCTCCTTTAGCGGCAAAAGTCCGATATCCCCTTGTCAGTGACCGGAATCATCAAATAAGCAAATCATATCGCGTTTTAGAAGAACAGACAGGAACAGCTTTACGTGGAACAGTGATCATCGATCCTGTTGGTATGATTCGTTCGAAAATGGTCTATCCTCCAGAGGTAGGCCGGAATTCATTCGAGTTAGTAAGACTTATTCATGCTCTTCAGTACCATAAAAAAACGGGAAAAGGTGTCCCTGCAAATTGGACGCCTGGTCAAGAGGGAATAACGATCACAACACAAAATATTGGTCAACAATAAAAGTAGCGAACTATTTTGCTGCTTTTTTCGTTTTATTATGTGAAGAGAGTGTGAAAAGATCGAACGGATTAGATAAGACTATCTTCCTAATACTGTGGTTTGGGTCAAAAGTAGGGACAATTTACGGCTCGAATGTGCTTTAATAGAAGTAATAGTTGGAATATCAATGGATAATCATTACTGAAATTGGAATTGAAAGATGCAGCAATCTTCAAACAACGATTATTCTATTACATACACCTCTTTGATTATGTGCTGTTATGACGCAATCGATTCTACAGTATAAATAGAACTGCTTTACCAAAATATTCACTCAACTGTTACGTAACTATTACTTAAATGTTACAATTGTATTACTATCCCAAAGAAAGTGTGGCTATAGTTATGTGTGGTTTTATAGGTGTTCTACGTACGGAACCAGAAAAATCAAAATATCAATCACAATCTGATCTAGTTAAAATGAACCAGGTCATTACTCATAGAGGCCCTGATGATGAAGGCTATTATACCGATGACCATGTTTCGTTAGGGTTCAGGAGACTAAGCATCATCGATATTGAATCTGGACATCAGCCTTATCACTACGAAAACGAACGGTATTGGATGGTTTTTAACGGGGAGATCTACAACTATGTAGAGCTTCGTGAGCAGTTAAAAAAGCAAGGCAAAACGTTTCAAACGGAATCTGATACAGAAGTAATCATCGCGTTATTCTCAGAAAAAGGTGTAGATTCGTTCGCTGATTTGCGCGGAATGTTCTCTATATTGATATGGGACAAACATGAAGATACCCTTTTTGGTGCCAGAGATCCGTTTGGAATAAAACCTCTTTACTATAAAGAAAAGGATCATGATGTAATCTTTGCTTCTGAAAAGAAAAGCATAACGCTTCTTCAAGAATTTGAAGAAGTGGATCCAATAGCACTTCAACACTATTTAAGTTTTCAGTACTCTCCGGAGCCAATGACACTCACCGACGGAATAAAGAAGGTCGAGCCAGGTCATTATTTCGTAAAAGAATTGAATAGACCTCTTCAGTTTCATCGCTATTTTCATGCGACATTCAACCCAATTCTCAACACGGATGAGAAAGAGTGGACGAAACGTATTCAAGATGTCCTCATCGATTCGGTGAATGTACATATGAGAAGTGATGTGCCAGTAGGTTCGTTCCTTTCTGGTGGTATCGACTCTTCCATTATTGTGTCACTGGCGAAACGAGTTAATCCGAACATCAAGACGTTTTCTGTTGGGTTTGAAAGAGATGGGTATTCAGAAGTAGATGTTGCGAAGGAAACGGCAAACAAGTTGAATGTAGACAATTATTCCTACATGATATCTGCCAAAGAATACATTCAAAAGCTCCCGAAGATCATGTTTCACATGGATGATCCTCTCGCTGATCCGGCGTGCGTTCCATTATATTTCGTCGCGAGAGAAGCTCGTAAGCATGTAACCGTCGTCCTTTCAGGAGAAGGAGCTGATGAGTTATTCGGTGGGTATAACATCTACCGTGAACCGGAAGCGCTTCGCATGTTCCAACCTGTTCCGACCAGTTTGAAAAAGATGATCAACAAAGTCGCGACCGTGTTACCTGAAGGAATGAAAGGCAAGAGCTTCTTAGAACGAGGTTCAACGGCACTTTCCGAGCGCTATATCGGAAACGCGAAGATGTTTGAGGAAAAAGAGAAAGAGAATTTGCTTCAAACCTATTATCCGAAAGAAACGTATCAGCAGATCACAAAACCGTTTTATCAAAACGTGCGATCCGATCATCCGGTAAATCAGATGCAATATATCGATATTCAAACATGGCTGCGTGGGGATATTCTTCTTAAAGCTGACAAGATGACGATGGCAAATGCGCTTGAGCTGCGCGTGCCCTTCTTAGATAAAGAAGTCTTTAAAGTAGCGAGTGAAATTCCCGTGCATGAAAAAATCGCTAACGGAACGACAAAATCAATTCTTAGAAAAGCAGCTCGTGGCATCGTTCCTGACCATGTACTCGACCGTAAAAAGCTTGGTTTTCCAGTTCCGATTCGACACTGGCTTCGGAACGAACTCTATGATTGGGCAAAGCAGCTGATCCACGTCAGTGAGACGGATTATCTCATCGATAAGAAAATCGTGGCGGACTTATTGGAAGCTCATGTTCAGAAGAAGGGGGACTATTCTCGAAAGATTTGGACCGTCCTAGTCTTCATGCTTTGGCATCAAATTTTTGTAGAACGGATTTATTCGTTCGAAGAATTGCAGATGGAAGATGAGATCGAAAGCAAAATAGCGGCTTTTCGTTAAATGAGAAGCAGAGCCTGCCATCATGTTGGCAGGCTTATTTTGTTTTGTAGCCGCTAGCGGCACGTGGAATAAAGCTTATATCAGCGGAAATCTGAATTTATCGGCGAAATCCTCCGAGTTATCAGCGAGTTTATAATTATATCAGCGAAACCGCTGTAGTCTTTCCTGGTCAGACTGGCGTTCGAGGACCGGAAAGCAAAAGGGTTACAGACGTGTTATGGATCACATGCTTCTCAATAAGTAAAGCCTGCCATAATGTTGGCAGGCTTTTTCATATTCTTAATTTTCCATTTTATGGCCCTCTGAACCGCTCTCACCAAACCGTTTCTCAATTTGGTGGAAATCATCTTCGTGACCCGTGTAATAGGCGAGGCTATACAGTTTTTCAAGTAAATAATCTCTATCCAGATCATAGATAAGTTTTTCATCGATGTGATCCATGGTATTCTTACCAAATTCCCAAACTTCCTTCAACTTGTCCTTAGAAATCGATTGTGCAACAAGACTGAGTGCAAGGATAATTTCTGAGATGATAAGATAATTTTCACCAGCGTAGTGACGAATGTAACCGTAGCCGCGGTATAAGTAATAGCTAAAGCTTTCAGACTCCATGATAACACGTACACATCCATCAGAATCAGCGAGGTATGGAGTGAACGTGATATCATTTTCGACTTCAAGCAATAGGTCAGCCATCTGGTGAATGATGGTGATTGCCGTCTTAGGGTCATCGTTACCAAGTGACTTTACTCCGATCTCAGAGAGCTTCGTCATACCCATCTTAATATCTTGGATCTCAGTTTCTTTATAACCGATTTCAAGAAATTTATGATACTTTTTCACGTTGATGTCTTTTGCACCTTCGCCCCAAAATGTAAAAAGGGAAGTGCCTCTTAATACATAATCTCCAACTTTTTTCTGCAACTGTATTACAATGCGGTCTTTTCTTGCTTCTTCAATCATACTTCGAAAGTCAATCAATTGAATGTAGCCTGATTCAAGGGAACACGCTTCTTTTTCATTGATTCTTTCTTCTTTATCAAAATGAACGGGTGTTTCACTTCTGAATTCTTCGAGCTCATCTGATAATGACGTTCTCACGATCGAGATGGATTCTTTCTTCATGTTGGTCGCGATGTTATGTACCTGCATCCAGCTCGTCGCATGGTTGATGAACAAGATAAACGTCATCACGGTAATGAATGCCAGCATAAATGTAACTGCAGGTATGACAACAAAATTTTCTTCAGACTGGCTAGTGAGGAATAGGAACGTAATAAGTACGTACACAAAGCTTCCGTGGAAAATCCCGACAAAGTGTTGTGTGGTTCGATCTGCAACGAAATTAAGAAGCATCCGCGGTGAAAACTGTCCACTAAATGTTGTCAACACAACGAGAACGGAGTTTAAGGTGAAAGCACTTAGTGTTAAGATTCCACCGATCAGCGAGCTTACGAGCAATCTCGTCGGTTGTGTGCTTGCATGCATGAGCTCAGGAGTGAATTGCGAAAGATTAACTTTTAAATCGAGATATAGAGTGAGTCCTGAGAATAAGATTGCACAGATAATATAGATAGCTGGCATATACCAAAGGGTGGATTGAAGCTCATGCTTTCGCACACTCCTCGGCATATCAAAATATTTGCGCAGCTGCCAGGGTAAGAATTTTTTGAACATGACTGCGACTCCCTTCTACCGATGTCTATAGCGTTTTTCCCTTGGTACACAATGGTAAAACTTGAATTCTTTTTTTATTTATTTTACATAAACGTGCAAATGTGATACTCACTTCGCCCACGTTTAACGACAAGTGTTAAGAATGGATAAAAGGAGCGCATTCCGGAAAAAGTAAGACGTGAATCATCAATCTTAATCTTAGCTGGTAAAGTAGGTGAAAAAATGGGAGCCGAAAAAGTCATCCTTTATGTCATGTTTGTAGGTGGACTCTTGTTCTTTTTCTATAGTTTGCGCAAGCCCCCGATAAAGGATTGGCTACTCGCCTTCTTTATTACAGGATATTTTGCACTGATTCTCGGAGTCATGGTCGTGGAAAGCGGCATGCTGTCCTATCCCGTAACGATCTTTCCCTATTTTGATAGCAGCCCTCTGTTTGAACTCGTACTGTTTCCTGTATTAAGTCTTCATTATTATCAAACAACGTATCATTATTCGTTTAAAGGTTACCTTCTAAAAGGGTTTATGTATACGTCGATCCTAACCATTACTGAAGTTTTACTTGAAAAATTTACAGATTTAGTTCAGTACAATACGTGGAAATGGTACTACACCTTTATAAGTGTTTATGTATTTTTTGTCATTATCCGTTGTCTTTTACAATTCATTAGTAAATTGCCTGATCAAGAACAAAAAGGAACACACTAGAACGCTCTAGCGTGTTTTATAAATTCGTTCCACCAGATTATTGAAAGAAAGGGGAACCATCTACCTTACTTATAGAGTATGTCCAGGGAGTGAAACTTGCTTGGACGAGCAACCTGATGCATGTGTCACGAATGTATGAATGACGCCAAAGTATTAAATACTATCTCCATACCAATAAAGAGTGGGGGTACACCTTATGTTCAAGAAAGTTACCTGGTGCCTGAGCCTCATGTTAGGTCTCGCACTATTGATTCAAGGACCTTTTGCAAGTGCACAGCAACCTTCTTATGCGGAATGGGGAAAGATTGCCATTCAAGAAACGAAGAAGCAGTATCCTGAGGAAAGTGTTACGGAATATACGTATGATGGCAAGGTGTTTATTTCTGATGAAAGGCATCAATATAATTTCGACTTCACCTTAAAATCGAATGGGGTAAAGAAAAATGTTCGTGTATACGTACTCGTAAATGATAAAAAGAAAGAACTGATCGACGTTTATTTCGATGATGTAGAAGAGTTTTAACGAGTAGCAGCTGGAGACAGCTGCTTTTTCTGTGGTAAAGAAGGGATTTTTACCTTTAAAGGGAATTATTATCTAAACCTACTGGGAACAAAGGAGAGAGAGGAATGAATGTAATCAGAAGTAAGAAAGATATCGAAGAGCTGCTCTTGAACTTTAACAAAGTGGCAAACTATGATCCAACCGGGGAGAAGCATTATATTGTTTTTGATGACAACGATCGGAATGGCCAATGGACGATGATGAAATATGATGAAGCGACCTATTCCGTACATGGAAAGGGAGAGACCTATTGTGATAAGGAAGAAACGTTCGTATCGATAGAGGAACTTCAAAAGATGCTTTGGGAAAACCGAAAAGCTGTGAATAAGCTGGTGAGAGAGGCAAAGGCGTTGATGGCGTGAGTCAACGCTAAGCTTACACGTTTTTGTTCAAGTGTGAACAAGCGTGTGCGAAGAATTCTATACGTGTTTCTGTTATTATTAACCTTTACAGAAATTCACATCGTATAGATTTGAGGATTTAGCATGATTGGTGTTTTTATCGATATTATTGTACCAGTATTTATTTTGATCGGAATCGGTGTATTGCTTCACCGGATCTTTCGGTTAGATCTCTACACGTTAGCGAAAGTGAACATTTATTTCATCGTTCCTGGCTTTATCTTCTTAAAGCTCTACGAAACAACGTTTTCTCTTTCGCTGTTCATCTCTGTTCTATCGTTCTTTTCATTTTTCGTTGTGCTCCTTTATGTGATCTCTTTGATCGTTAGTAAAGTGTTTCGGTACAGTAAGAGTGTACGGGCATCCTTCACGAACAGCATTTTGTTTTATAACTCTGGAAACTACGGTGTACCAGTAAACGACCTTGTCTTTAAACATGACCCGTTCGCAATGTCGATTCAGGTCATCATCCTTACTTTTCAAAACATCTTAACGTTTTCATGGGGAATCTTCACGTTAAAAGCCGTCGATGGCAACAAGCTGAGTGCGGTTATCGGATATTTCAAAATGCCTGTTCTTTATGCGATGGTTTTTGGAATAAGCCTAAATGTAACGAACGTAGATGTGCCGGAATTCATCTTGATTCCAGCTGATTACATTGCAGATTCCATGGTTGCGATCGCGCTAGTAACACTTGGTGCTCAGGTCGCACAGCTTAAATTTTCAAAAAACCTTTCTGTTGTGTACGTGAGTTTGTTTATTCGTTTGATCCTAGGTCCAGCTATCGCGATCGTGCTGATCTACGCTCTTGGTATGGAAGGGGTGACCGCACAAGCGCTCTTAATATCATCTGCGATGCCAACAGCGGTCAACAGCGCCATCATCGCACAGGAATATCGAAACGAACCGGAGCTGTCTGCTCAAATCGTACTCGCGTCCACTGTTTTCAGCATGGTGACCGTAACCGGTGTTATTTCTGTCAGCAGACTGCTGTTTTAACGCTCAACACTTTTTACTTGACGAATCGATCATGCTGATCTAAAGTTAAAGTTACAAACGAACGTTCGAAGGGGAGTAGCTTTTACAGTAAAGTCGTCATTTCAGAGCACGGTGCTCTCGGCTTTATTGGCAGCGAATAGCTGTTAGCAAGACCTTTACCGTCTATGTGGTAAAGGGCTCCTCATGAATAACCTTTGCCAGATATGGCAGAGGTTATTTTTGATTTGGCAGTACGATTGAAAGGGGTGAAAATATGACTGCAATCGTAAAACGAGCAAGATTGTTCTTCAAAGTGAAGAAGTTTATCCCGTTTTTGTATGAGTACTTTACGCGCCATGGTGGTAGGAGGAAATGGCTCTCGCTACTCGCAATCCTTGGTTACGTTATTCTTCCGTTCGATTTGATACCAGATTTTCTCAGTATCTTTGGAATGGTGGATGATGTTATGATTCTGACATTCATTCTTCACCAAATCGTGAAACATGCACCAGCAGAATTAAAAGAGAAATATGATTTTGACTATTGACACTATTTCATGAATTCTATAATATTAAGATAACAATTTATCGTTTCTCCTAAAGGGGAGTAGCTTTTACAATAAAGTCGTCAAGACAGAGCTCGATGCTCTCGGCTTTATTGGCAGCAACCAGCTGTTAGCAAGACCTTTACCAGACGGTAAAGGTCTATTGTTTGGCCTTTACCACAGTGGTAAAGGTCATTTTTTATTGGATGATAAGTTGTTTCTCCAACCAAAATAAAAATGAAGCAAGGGAGATCATTATGAGGAAAAACTTATACTCACAAAATAAATCACTTTCATTTAAAGAACTTGTTAAACAAAATAAAGAAGATTTGATGCATGACAAGAAAGAAATGGACCGTATCGATCGTCAGCTTGATGAAAAGTATGATCGTTTTCACCGAAAATCGGTTGTTAAAGGAGGGAAGTAGCACGTGCTCCTAAGAAAATCGATGTGTTTATTAGGAATTGGAGCAGCTAAAATCGATCTTGTCCTTGAGAAGCTAAGCTTCAAGCGAGGTGAACTCGTGACGGGTATTTTTGAGATCACCGGTGGGACGATCGAGCAACGAGTCAAACGTGTAGAATGTGATCTCGTTTACATTAATCATGCTGAAAAAACGTCTCGGATCGTTGATTCTGTCACAATTTTAACGGTAAAAGATGTACGGAAAGAGCAACGCGTTACGATCCCATTTTCTTTCCGAATTCCTGAAAATATACCTGAAACTGAAAAGCGTACATCTTACAAGTTTTCAACACGTCTTGTGTTCAATGAAGGTGTAAAAAGTGTGGATCAAGATCAAATAGCGATACAAGTTTAGTAGAAGAAGGGGGCGAGATGCCCCCTTTTGAACTATTGCGGTAGCCGTACTGTTTTAAAGTTTACAAACTTCCTGATTCCAGGCAAAACTGAAGCTCGAGTAAGCACATCTCTTACATAAATGCGCCACCATGAGTCAGGTAGGAAATAGTTTGCGAACTTTCTGGCGGAGCGCTGTAAAGCTTCGATATCACTGTGTAAAGACTGTTCATAGTGAGCGAGGGCTTTTGACATGTCAGTTTGGTTTTCTAAAGATTTTGCGAGAGTGTAAGCACCCGCCATCGCCATTGAAGCCCCTTGTCCGGCAAGTAATGAAACGCATTGGCACGAATCCCCGACAAACGTAATTCTCCCGTTTCTCCATTCTGGCAGTTCTACCTGTGACACTTCATCAAAATAGAAATCATCCGCTTCTACACTTGCTTTTAGTAAATCCGGAACGATCCAATTCATATGACCGAATCGCTCATGCAGTTGATGAAAGGCTCTTTCCTGGGTTACATGTCCTTGTTGTTCAGGGTAGGTATATAAAAAGAATGTCGCTACTTTGTTACCTCGAATCGGGTAAACAGATACTTGAGCGCCTGGCTCAGAATACGTATAAAAGCTTCGTCCAGTTTTTGATAGAACGGCGGGATCATCGATGATATACGCTGCAGTGTAATAGCCGATGTAACGAATCGAATCGTTGAAAGTTTCATTGAATGCTAGGGAGCGAACGGAAGAACGCATTCCATCTGCACCGACTAGAAGATCAAATGTTAGTGTGGACTCGTCAGCCAAGGTGACGTATACATGATCGTCATCTTGGTCGATTGAAACTGGCGAGGAATCGAACTTCACGTTTACTCGGTTTTTAACCTGCTTATATAAAACACTTTCGAGGTCACCTCTCATGAAGTTAAAGTGTTTATCGTCCATCAGTTTTCGTAGTTTTGGATAAGGGATGTCATATTTTTTCTCTCCGTCGTTCTTCATGAATACAAGCGAGTCGATCGGATAGTGGATGTTACGAAGTTCATTCATCAAGCCCATTTTTTCAGCTACTTCATAACCTGGGCCAAAGAAATCGATCATATAGCCTTCTGTTCTTAAGGATGATGATTTCTCTAGGACCGTTACGTTGTCTCCTTTTTCACTTAGCCAATAAGCTAACGTCAAACCTGCAATTCCTCCCCCAACAATGCAAACGTCCATTTTATTCGCCTCACTTAAAAATAAATTTAATCTTTTCCCGAATTCGTTCTGTCGTTTCTGAAATCTTTTTTTCCTCGATATAAAGAAAGAGGAGGGCTTCATACATCACTGAGCTATAGATCACTTCAGCTGCTGTTGAAGAGTCAAACTGGTTCTCTAGTTTGTTTGTGTTTTTTAACTCCTCAAGTAGTTCGACCAATTCATCGATGAACATGAAATCTAATTCCATCAGGCTCGATAGGAACTCTGGTCTCTTTTGATAGGCATTCATTGAGGCTGTGAGCACTTCACGAAACAGCCGTTTATCGAGTAAACTGATGGTTTCAAGACGGTGGAATAGATAGGATTGAACCGTCTCTTCAGCTGTTTCCTTCATATGATAAGGAGGTGTAGAGTGGTCACCACTACGGATAAAATCATCTTTCATCACTTCGATCAGGATATCCGACTTCGTTGGAAAATAATTAAATACTGTCCCAGAGCCTATTTCAGCATGCTTTGCGATTTGCTCTGTCGACGTATGATCAAACCCATGCTGTAGGAAGAGCTTTTTCGCAGATTCAATAATTCTCCTTCTTGTCTCCTGCTTCTTCTGTTCACGTAATCCACTCATGTAAGATTCCTCCTAAATAAAAATATGAGTACGCTCATAAATGAGTACACTCATATTTTAAGGTGTTACGGAATGAAATGCAAATGGCACGTTGCTTTCGACGCCATTCGACCTAAACCGGGTGGTGACAGGCACCGTCTTTACGTAAAGTATTCGAGTTTTGCATCCGGGAAGAACTTATCGATATAGCCTCCAAGTGTTTCTTTCATGTCTTCTTGCTGCTCTTTTTGGTAGACATACTTACCGATTCCGTATTTACCCCATTTCCATTGGCGTTTTTCTTCTTCCATCTCAAGCTTTGACATCGGATAGTTCTTTTGAATAACGCGCTTGGCTGGTTTCGTAAAGCGATGTTGGATAAGTTCGAACGTTAAGTCCTTTGTAGCCTTCTTCGGTAGTTTTTCTTCGAGTTGTTCAAACAACTCGAGGTAGCCCTGTTTCCAATCATCATAAAGGTAGATCGGTGCAACGATGAAACCGAGTGGGTATCCTGCTTCAGCGACTTTCGCTGCTGCTTCAATCCTCTCATCGAGCCTTGAAGTACCAGGCTCAAGAAACTTAATCACATAGTCTGCGTTCATGCTGAAACGAAACCTTGTTTTCTTGTTATGCTCCGCGTCAAGAAGGTGATCAACATGCGCGAATTTCGTTACAAAACGAAGTTTTCCGTATTCTGATTTCCCAAAGTACTCGATCGCGCTCTTTAAAGTGTGCGTAAGATGATCGATCCCTACGATGTCAGATGTACAAGATGCCTCAAATCTCGTTTGCTCTGGAGCACGTTCCTGCATATACTTCTCAGCCGCATCGAAAATTTCATCCGTATTCACATACGTTCGTATGTAAGGTTTGCTTCCCATCGTCGTTTGTAAATAGCAATAGTGACAATGACCCATACAGCCTGTAGCAAAAGGAATCGCGTATTCTGCAGAAGGCTTCGAAGTATCGAACTTCAGCGTTTTCCTAACTCCAACGACAAGCGTTGACTTTGCCACTCGATACTGCTGGAAATGGTTATCACCCGGTAGATTTCTTACTTGGTTATGAGAAGTTGTCTCACGTATTTCGATGCCCATCTTCGTGAATTTTTCTTTTAACTGGCGACCGAGGGGATATTCGGTAGCGCGGGGTTCTATATAAACGAGCTGTGGAACAAACGGTTTAACCAATACAGTTCCTCCTTCCTTAAATGGTTTTATTATCCGAAGTACATATCGAAAGCTTGCTGTGCCTCTGTTTCTGATTGGTAAATCGCAATATCTGAATTCAATGGATAATAGGTTTCATACAGAAAGAGTGCAAGTTCACCAGGGTGGTCGGGATCATTTACGACTGCTGCTTGTTGGATGTTAGCCACGTCGTATGTATGTGGATTTCGATACATCACATAAACGATATCTCCCGCTTGGTATTGTGTTGGATCGTTGAGATTCATTTTTCATTCACTCCTTTTTTCCTACCTTCATTGTTCCTAATATGAGGAAATTGTTGCAAAAAAACGGTTGGTAATTCTTGTTATCTCGATGTGAGGCGCAATGTGAAATTGTAAGGTAGTCGAAGGCCTTTTTTTAACATCTTTTCACTCCTTCTTACATATTGTGTTCTGTTGACCTATTATGAAGGAGGTGCGTGGAGGTATGCTGAAGTTTCTTAAGAAATTACTGCCTTCACTTAATGAAAAGTTCTTGTCACGATTTAAGCTCTACAGAAGGTTAAGAGGGGGCGTATGGTACAAAGTGTCTGATCGCGTTGTGCCAAAACACAGCCTTTGGGTAAGGGAAGTGGATCACGAAGCGTATTATGTATGGAAAAAAGAAAACTACAACAAAACGGGCAATTGAGCGAACAGCTCAATGCCCGTTTTTATTCTTTCGACATATGATGAGTAAAAACGGGTGGTGACAGGCACCAAATGAACAAAGAAGAATTCACTAAAAAAGAAGGTAGCGTCTTTCCTGGTAAGACGTATGTTGAGGCGCTATTGACATATGTGTTCGAAGATCAGCGTGATTATTTATTTCATGCGATGTTTCAAATCCACAGGGCTCATGTTGTGATGCTCTCTGAACAGGGAATCATCAAGAAGAAAAATGCCAAGGTGATCCTTGACTGCGTGAATCGTCTTGAAGAGATGGATGTACGTTCACTATCCTATTCCCCAGAGTTTGAGGATCTGTTCTTCATGATGGAATCGATGATAAGTAAGGAAATTGGTCCGGATTTAGCAAGCGCGATGCATATTGCGAGGAGTCGAAACGATATGGGTGAAACGATGTACCGTATTGTGCTGCGTGATCACGTTCTTTCGCTCATCGCTGACTTGATTTCGATTAAGGAAGGTATTATCCAGCAAGCAGGTGACCACATCGATACAGTAATGACTGCTCATACGCATACACAGCCCGCACAGCCAACAACCCTCGGGCATTATCTAGTAGCAGTGTACGATGTTCTTGAGCGTGATTTGAATCGGTTTTGGGATGCATTCCATACCATAAACCATTCACCTATGGGAGCAGCGGCGATTACGACGACTGGCTTTCCCATCAACCGTGAGCGGGTTAGTGAATTGTTAGGTTTCGAAGGTGTGATGGAGAACTCATACGATGCAATCGGCGGCGTTGATTATTTACTCGATCCTGCTACTGCCATTCTAACATCGATGACGAATACCGGTCGCTGGATACAAGACTTCCTAAGGCTTGCTACGGTTGAAGTTGGGATCTTACACGTTGCAGCACCTTACGTGCAAGTAAGCAGCATCATGCCGCAAAAACGAAATCCTGTATCGATCGAGCATGCTCGCGCGATTGCTAGTAGTGCTGTAGGTGAGGCGCTAAGTGTGATTCAGATGATTCACAATACGCCGTATGGAGATATCGTCGATACGGAAGATGACTTACAGCCCCATCTTTACCGCGGATTCGATAAAGCCTCACGAGTGTATCGCTTGATGAATGCCGTTATTAGGACGATGGAAGTAAATAAACAACGAGCGCGTTCCGAAGCGTCTCAACACTGTATTACGATTACAGAGCTCGCAGATGTATTGACGAGAGAAAAGGGTGTATCCTATCGTGAGGCTCATAAGGCTGCGAGTCATTTAGCTAGAAAATGTGTTGTTGAAAATTGTGAGTTAGCTGATTGGAACGTAGGAGAAGTAAACGATTTGTTGAAAGCGCAAATAAAGATGACAGTGGCTCTTTCAGATAAAGAGTGGAAAGGGATCGTTTGTCCTGAAGAATTTGTTCGCAGGAGAAGTGTAAGAGGAGGTCCCAACCCTACTGAAGTAAAGAGAATGATCGAAGTGCGAAGAGCTACATTGAAGAAACATCACGATAAGTGTGAGAAGATAAAGGGACGCCTAAACGAAAAAGAGCAGCAGTTGAAAAACGTTCGACATTCGACATGAAACGGGTGGTGACAGGCACCAAACAGGGCACCAAACAGAGGGGGTTAGCTACGGTGGATGCGAAGGAAATCGTCACGTTCATTAAGGAGTTAGAGAGACTGAAGGAAACGACGAGATCTGCGTATACGAAGAAGGGAAGACGAGAGAGCGTTGCTGAGCATTCTTGGAGGCTTGCGATGTTTGCACTTGCACTAAAGGATGAGCTAGAAGGGCTCGACATGAATAAAGTGATTCAGATGTGCCTCGTTCACGATCTTGGAGAGGCGTATGATGGAGACATTTCAGCAACGGTGAAGGTGAATCATGATAAAAAGATCAAAAAAGAGGAAAAAGGTGTCGAGCGGTTAACGGATGCTTTGCCAGAAGAAAACCAAAGCGCGATCTTAGCGTTATGTAAGGAATATAACAAAGGAGAAACGAGCGAAGCAAAGTTTGTAAAGGCACTCGATAAGATTGAAACAATCATTCAGCATACTCAAGGAACGAATCCACCAGGGTTCGACTACGAGTTCAACCTTACTTATGGGAAAGAGTATGAGCTCGATCACCCTTTAATGAAACAGGTCAGAAAACTCATCGACCTCGAAACGAAAAACAAAATTGATGAAGGGAAGCCGTAAGCGAGTATCCATAAGGTGCTCGTTTTTTACGTTGAATTCGGTTGCATTTTTCTGAAATGTATGGATTTTAGTTTCGGGGTTGCGATTCTTTCAAATGCCGGTAAAATAGACGCGAGGTTTTTCAGTAAATGTTTCACATCATACTTGGCCATGTGAAACATATCATGATAGTAAACTGACTTTCGTCCTCATTCGAGGAACAATACATGTCAGAAAGGGGCACAATAACATGAATCGCACAGTGGTCTGTCCATGTGAAGGGATTGTTGAAAAAGTTTATGTGAACCATTCATCCCGTGTGTACGAATGGGAGCCGATGTTTGTCATTCGCGATGGACAGGGCAACGTTGAGGATGTCACGCTCAACGTAAGTGGGCAAATCTCTGAACTACACGTACAAGAAAACGATCGCGTGACGTCTGGCGTCATTCTTGCATCGATGAAAGAAGATGACTTCGTAACAGGTAGCGATTGATCTCGCGTTTTAAAGCCGGCATAGCCGGCTTTTTGTGTAGATGGAACACTCTGATTGTGGTATAAAGAAAACACAAGGAGGGGTGCTTTTATGCTTCAGCCGTTTTTGTATAATCACCATCTGAATGTCATTAGAGAACAAATCGATGTTTTATTATACAACGTTAGTCATCTCGTTGATGCCGACGTGAAAGCTGCCGTGCAGCATACGATCGCAGATAAACTACTCGCTCTCTTTCCTACCCTTTCAATAGAACAACATGCCTTCATCGACGAAATCCGTTACTTGGACGTTTCTGAAATCGAACACTTTCTTGAAAGAGCACAAAAAGTCGTTATTCCTTTCCCAGAGCTAGCGCAGAACGAAATAGAGAAGCTCTTTCGTAAAAGTAAAAAAGTAAAGCTTCCCTATTCTTATCCTAGAACGATCACCTATCTTGGTTGGAATGATATACAATCAAAACGAAAGTATCTTATTTATCCATATAAAGGCGACCTCCTCGGCGTGGAAGGATCTTATACGGTATTAAATCAGAGGACAACCTGTTACTTATGCGGTCGGTATGGTGAAGTTGCGCATGTATCTTCCCGGGTCTATGATCATAAAGACTACCACACGGTCGGTCACTATATGTGTGTAGACAGCGTCTTGTGTAATGAGTACCTGAAAGATACGGCTCCGCTTGAAGCTTTTTTTGAAAAAGTTCATAACGAAGCGTTGAACGCATGAAAAACACCGCCTTTTCAATTGTGAAAGGGCGGTGATTTTTTATTGGAAAAAGTTTTTAATCCTTTTTTGCGTTAAAAGCTTGCTAGAACCTCGATTATCTTGTAAAGTACTCCGTAGATTACATCTCAGATGGACAAATGTTTTTGTTTGGAGGACACTATGAAGAAGATTGGACTACTACCACGAATTCTTATCGCAATTGCTTTAGGTGTATTAATTGGAGCGTTTCTACCAGAATGGACAGTAAGATTATTCGCGACATTCAACGGTATATTCGGTAACTTCCTTGGATTCGCTATTCCGCTGATCATTATTGGATTCATCGCACCAGGAATAGGTGAAATTGGTAAAGGTGCTGGAAAGCTGATCGGGGTCACGACGACGGTTGCGTACCTTTCTACTTTTCTAGCAGGATTACTCGCATTCTTTGCAGCTCGTAACCTTTATCCTATTTTTCTTACAACTGGCGGCGCAGCTTCAGAGATGGAAAACCCTGAAGAATCACTTCTAGAGCCATTTTTCCAGGTGGAAATCCCGCCGATGATGGGCGTTATGACAGCTCTTGTACTAGCGTTTACGCTCGGTTTAGGAATGGCTGCGATGAAAGAAAATAAGCTTAAAGGCGTTATGGTTGAATTTAGAACGATCATCGAAAAAGTGATCAGCTACGTGATCATTCCGTTACTGCCACTGCACATCCTTGGTATATTCGCGAATATGACGAGTGCTGGTCAGGTGCAAACGATCTTAAGCGTGTTTGCAAAAGTTTTTGTCATGATCATTCTACTTCATCTAACGATGCTGTTGATTCAATATAGCGTGACGGGTGCTGCTACATCGCGAAATCCTTTTACATTATTAAAAGGGATGATTCCAGCGTATTTCACAGCTCTCGGTACTCAGTCATCTGCCTCTACCATACCGGTTACGCTTAGGCAGACAAAGAAGAACGGCGTACGCGAAAAAGTGGCGGACTTCAGTATCCCGCTTCTAGCAACGATTCATCTCTCAGGAAGTACAATCACAATCGTCTCCTGTGCGATGGCTGTGATGCTATTAAATGGACAGGACCCAACGTTCGCTTCTATCATTCCTTTCGTCTTGATGCTAGGAATCACGATGATCGCAGCACCTGGTGTACCGGGTGGAGCGGTGATGGCCGCGATCGGACTTCTTGAGAGCATGCTAGGATTCGATGCAACGATGGTATCTCTTATGATCGCACTCTATCTTGCACAAGATAGCTTTGGTACAGCAACGAACGTTACGGGAGACGGAGCACTATCAGGTCTTGTCGACAAATTAACGTCGAAAAAGAAGAACGTACAGTCCGTTGCAAAAGCGAATTAGAAAGAAAGTAAGAGCAAGCTCAATACGAGCTTGCTCTTTTTTCTATCGTTAGCCTCATTTTTCTAGGAGAAGTATGGCGAAAGGTGATTCTATTCTCTTATGTGAATGATGGTTGCGCTCATTGATCATGAGTATTGTACTAAAAATCCAGCTAAACAATCTTCTTCTTCCATTTTTTCGAAACCGAACAGGTCTAACGAATCAAATCCTATTATTTTACAGGAAAGGAAAAAATAATAGCGAAAACGTGACAGGAATCTTATAAAAACTGGAGGACTTATGATGAAGAAAAAAATGATTCCGATTGTCGTTTCAGGGATGTTGGTCGTTTCTGGAGGACTGTTAAACGGTGCTACCGTGGGAGCTACTGGAAATGGTCCGGGGTATAACGGTAATGAAACGGTGAAGAATGAGCGATTACATAGCTATGAGGAAATGGTAAAACTGCTCGAAAGGATCGATAAGCAGTCTGATGCACTTGAGCTTGAGGTTTATGGTCAATCTGTTAAAGACAGGGACCTTTACCTTGCTAAGTTTGGAGAGAACGAAGAAAACCCTACGATTCTCTTTTTAACTCAGCAGCATGGAAACGAAACGCTCACAACAGAAGGTGCGTTAAAGGTTATCAAGTATTTGAGTACGAACAATAAGGAAGTGAGAGAGCTTCTCCAAAACGTGAACGTACTCATCGCACCGCGATTAAATGTAGATGGTGCTGAAGGGGACGTGAACTTTTCCCTTGAAGATTACGCAGCTGGTACACATACACGATACAATGCAAACGGCGTAGATTTGAATCGCGATCATGTTGAACGAAATCAGCCAGAAACAAAGGCATTGCATGAGAATGTTCTACAGAAATATGAGCCGGAATACATGGTGGACCTTCACCATCAAGGTACCGAAACGACGCTAGGGGATACTGATGAACTTGTATCCGGTTCGATTCTTTACCCAACGAATGAAAACGTAGATGCTGAGGTGCGCGAAAAATCTAAACAGCTTGGTGGCGTGTTGTATAATGCGATCGAAGCAAAAGGATACGGGACCTTGTCCAAGTACGTAGGGGGAACAGCCCCTACGATCAGTCGAAATGGTCTTGCGGTCGAGTATGGCATCTCTACGCTTCTTTTTGAGATGAGAGGAATGGCAGATCACTATTACGAGCCATATATTCTTGGTCAAAAAAGTAACGGTTATTTGATCAATCAGGCTGTTACCGGGATGAAAGCCGTAATCAAAGCGATAGCGGATGGATCGATCGAGTCTCAAGATACATCGTTCTGGGATACGCTGCCTGAAAGTGGACATAAAGATAGTGAATGATCGTTAACGATTGTTAGGCTGATAATAATTGAGGTGGAACGATGAGGAGCGAATTGGCTTCTCACTTTGAAGACGAGGCAAACGCCTCGTCTTTTTTTATTGTATAAAGATAGTGACTTTTTAAAATATTCCCCTTTATTTCCAAAATCTACTATGTCTATAATAGAGCTATTACATTTACCAGAAGGAGCTAAAGAAGCAGATGAACCCGATTTTAATGGATGTACGCACTGAGCTAGAAACGGAACGATTACTTCTATGTATGCCTCAACCAGGTGATGGTAAAGTCATAAACGAAGCGATTCACTTTTCAATGAAGGAACTATCTCCATGGGTAGGATTCGCAAGAGAAAATCCAACGGTTGAGGATACAGAGATCAATGTTAGAGAGGCACATATCAAGTTTTTAAAGCGAATAGGGTTCAGGTTTCTGATATTTGAGAAGAAGACAGGTGAATATGTTGGCACAACGGGTCTTCATAATCTTGATTGGGATGTGCCGAAGACGGAAGTTGGGTATTGGATTAACACGGAGTTTGGCGGACGCGGTTACATAACAGAAGCTGTTGGTGAACTGACAAACTTTGCGGAGAAAGAACTCGGCATGAAACGAATCGAGATTCAATGTGACCTGAAAAACAAAAAGAGCCGTGCAGTACCTGAACGACTCGATTACGTGCTTGAAGCGACTTTACGAAACGATGATGTTTCGTTAGATGGATCTGGATTATCGGATACGTGTATTTACGCAAAGGTGTTCTAAGGAAGCGCTTTCTATCATTCGCCTGCTTTTGCAATCATTAGTGATTGTGCGCTTCCTTCAGATACAGCAAAATCAGTAGTTTGCGAGATTAAGCTAGAACGATAAATCATCTTATCTGTGATGCGAGTGGCGTTTTGTTTATCGGCGAGAGTAACAGTGCTGTCATGGATGACTGCAGGGATAAAGGTAACTTCATAGTTGTCCACAGTGACGTCGATCTTAGCGATAACCGTGTCAGCGGTATCACCCTCAACGTAGTCTGGGAATAAAAAGTTGCCGAGTGAGTATAAGATCGGCTTCCCATCATAGTACTCCATCCCTTGCAGCACATGAGGGTGTGCACCAATGATGATGTCGGCCCCCGCGTCGATCATGCTGTGTGCAAAGTTTCGTTGACTATCGCTAGGCTGGATCGTCCGTTCAGCTCCCCAGTGGATATACACGATCGTCGTATCACAGGTGGCTGCAGATTGTTTGATATGCTCGATCACTCGGTCTTGCTGGTACCCGCTAGCGAGTCCTCCATTTTCATTTGCGTACCATGAGATGGTTGGCAGAACTTGCGAAAAACCAAGAATATCGACTTTGTGATCATTGATCGTTTGCGAGTGAGCACGGTACGCCTCACTTTCGTTCGTACCAGCTCCGACATAGTTCAGGTCTGCTTTTTTCAGTAGATCGATCGTCTCATGTAAGCCTTCTCGACCGAAGTCCATTGCGTGATTGTTTGCGAGTGAGACGACGTCAAAGCCAGCGTCTTTAATTGCTTTGGCTGAAGCGGGTGGGGATTGAAACGTGTACAGCTTGTTCTCTTTTATCCCTGCTGTTCCAATCGCTGTTTCTAAGTTCATGATGGCGAGGTCAGAATCCTTGATGATTGGGGAAATATGTTGAAGTGGAAAGTTTGCCCCCTTCGAGCTCATCGCTTCTTTGATCGACCAGTCGAACATCGTGTCCCCTACGACTGTAATCTCATAACTAGACGATTTTCCTATAAGCTCTTTCGAAAGATCTCTTGAAATCTCTGAATGAACGTTAGAAGAGTTGACTGCTTCTGATTGGTTGAAAGGATTTACAGCTACTAGACTCAGCACACCAACGACGAGCAACAAACTTACTAGAATAACCAAACGTTTCATATCTACACCTCAAAGTTATAAAAAATTAGGAGTGCAAGGTAAATTATAACATGGAAATAAAAGTCTTTAGACCTATTTTTAGGGAGTAACTGGTAAAATTTTTACAGGTGAGAGGAGAAGTGTTGTGAAAAAAGGGATCTGGTTATTGTTAGTTATGTTCCTTCTAGGAGGCTGCAGTGTTGAGTTTTCGATGGAAGATGAGCACCTTGCTTACCTTTCTCACCAGGTGGGAAACGACCATGAAAAGATGTTTGAAGAGATGAATATGGGGATCATATTAAACTATGATCTTAAGCTTACAAAAGCGGATAAAACGTGGGTCACAGTTTGGGTCGAGGGCTACCGAGATGGAGAGCCGATGACACCGTCACGTCTAACTGAGCTCTCTTATGGGTTTAGTCAAGAGGAAGAACAAGAAGGGAGCGTTGGGTTCGGCATCATCCAACCTGAAGAAGGAGAAGAGTTAGTTTCTCTGTATGCACCAGGTGCCACAACAGGTCCTGGAGCGATACCAAATAACCCCATAAATACAGACAAACCACACGGATACGGATATACGCTGGAAGAGGAGATCACGCTTGATTCTGGAGATACAAAAGTGATTGGAGCGTACTATGAAAGTGAGCAAGATAATATGATCAGGTCGGTCGATATGCAAACGGAAGAAGGCATCAAAGAAATGATTCATGATGAACATGTTGTCCTACTTTTGAAGATTAAGGTCGAGGAACGAGCGGGAGAAAACTGAAATGTGTTAGTATTTAGATAAGTCGAACTTCAAACGTAATAGATAGACACATAAATGTAGGAGGATTTTGATGCTAAGTAAACAAGGATTTGATCTATGGGCGAATGAGTACGATCATTCTGTACAGGTAAGTGAAGAAAGCGATTCTTATCCATTCGCTGGCTATAAGGAAATCTTGAATGCCATCTATAACGAGGTCATGTCGACCGAAAAGGCAAACATCCTCGATATCGGATTTGGGACAGGTGTTCTTGCGAGCAGGTTGTACGAAGCCGGTCACGACATAAACGGTATCGACTTTTCGAACGAAATGATTCGGATCGCTCAGTTGAAAATGCCATATGCGCAGCTGATCGAATGGGATCTTACACACGGACTTCCTGAACATTTTAAGAAAAAGCAGTATGACGTTATTATCAGCACATACGCTTTGCACCATATTTCTGATCGTGAGAAGGTTGCATTCATTAAAGAACTCCTTCCACAGCTATCAGAAAACGGAAAGATTTTGATCGGTGATGTGGCGTTTGAAAATCGCAGGAAATTAGAAGCGTGTCGAAGCGAAAACCTTCATCACTGGGATGATGATGAATTTTACTTTGCTTTTGATGAACTAAAAGCGGAGTTAGAAGGATCGTGTAAACTCGTATTTCACGATTTCTCCCACTGCGGCGGTGTGATACAAATCTCAAACAAAGAAACAGGTGAGGATGCTTAGGCATCCTTTTTTTATGGAGGATTTTCACGTTGCTCATCGAATCAACTATCAACATGTGAGGTGATCCGTTGGAAAGCTCGACTTTATACCGTAAGCAACTAGCACACAAGTTGTTTGTAACCATCTTGATAAGCTCCTATTTCGTTTTCGGAATCCTATCCTTCTTTGAAGCTGAAATCTCAAAATCTCCTATACTCACGACAATGTTTTCAATAGTCGTGATCATCGTTGGGATAGCAGTCGTTTACTTCATTAAACTAGCAATGAAAAAAGGAAGGGCTGCCGTAGTAGGTTTGTTAGCTTTTTACCTATTCTTTCTAGTAACAAAAGTCATTATCTACGTAGCAACATAATGTATCATTAGATGTAGTTGCTTTTTAAACTAGAAAGTGAGGGTACACGATGAAAAAGTGGATCATTGCTTGTTTTGTCATGTTGTTATTGACCGGTTGCGCGGTGGATGTGGAACAACCGAGCACCACTTCGATGTCAGATGTACCTGAAATTGAAGAAGGAGATCGGTATTTAAGCGAAATCAATGCGCTAAAAGGGGATTTTCTAGATATCCCTGAGTCTTTAGAAGAAGAAAGAGAAGCTGTAGAAACACAAGTTGTTTCATACGATATCGTCGGAAATCACATAGAGAATCGTAATGTTCTAACAGAAGAAGAAGAGTATCTAGAATATACTAAGCAACACGAAGCACATGAGGCGCTTTGGAAGTTATTTGCTGACTTGATCCCTTCGGAAGACCGAAGTATGGTAAAGGAGTTTTTGATCTTTACGGATGGGAAGGATGAAGTCCTCGGGTATGTGGAACCACTAGACAATTCGAAAGAGTGGCGTCTCGCGATCGATTATGAAGTTACAACGAACGAGAAGGATTTCTATTATACGCTCGTGCACGAATATGGTCATCTTCTGACTTTGAAAGATGATCAGGTGAATGCGACGAATTTAGAGGATGAAGATGAAGTAGAAGAAGCCTTCATGGCATGTGATGATTACTTTGCATTCAATGGGTGTAGTAAGGAAAATTCGTATATGAACGCCTTCTTCCAAACGTTTTGGTCCGATTATTATGAGGAGTGGCTCGATAAGGAAGTTGAATGGAACGAAGAAGCGCAGGTCGCGTTTTATGATGATTATGCGGATCACTTTTCAACCGACTATGCAGCGACACATCCTGAAGAAGATATCGCAGAAGCGTGGACACATTTTATCTTTTCTACGAAGCCAGAAGGTGATACGACCGCTGAGCAGAAAATAGCTTTCTTTTATCAATTTCCTGAACTGATCGAACTTAGAAAAGACATTCTTTCTCAATTGAATGATTCATTAAAGGAAAAGTAGTAGATAATCGTAATGAGAGTTTGTATTAGAGATGAAGTATTTGCCCATTAATGGTAAAATAAATGATTGTGTAAAGCTGTTTTTTGCGGTATGCCGTAATAATAAAGATTTTAGACACGAACAGTTTTGATTATAACTATAATAAAAATAAAAGGTTCGAGTACGATTACACAATCGAACATGTTCATAAGTGAGGTAAGTAATGGATAATCAACGTGTGTTTAACGACCTGAGAAATAGTTTGCCTACAGCAGATGTCAGATTGAATGAACCACTGAATGTGCATACGTACACACAGATGGGTGGAGAAGCAGATGTGTTTGTTTTTCCAGGTGGTGCGGAAGATGCAAGAGCAGTGGTGGAGTATGCCAACAAGCATGATTTACCGCTAACCATTCTCGGTAAAGGATCGAATGTCATCATCCAGGATGGTGGAATCCGAGGAATCGTGTTGAATATCTCGACGCTTGACAAAATTGAACGAACGGAAGATGCGGTCGTAGCAGAAGCAGGCGCTCGTATCATCGAAGTATCACAATTCGCCTTGAAAGAACATTTATCAGGACTAGAATTTGCATGTGGCATTCCTGGTTCCGTTGGTGGTGCTGTATATATGAACGCTGGCGCGTACGGCGGCGAAGTAGCAGACTGCCTCGAAAGTGTGCTAGGGGTAACAAAAGACGGCAAGCTTGTTCGTCGAAAAGCAGAAGAGCTCGACTTATCGTATCGTCATAGTAACGTGGATGAAACAGGGTTCCTCGTACTTGAAGCAACATTTCAGTTGAAAAAAGGAAACTATGACGACATCAAAGCGATTATGGATGATCTAACGTTTAAACGCGAAAGCAAGCAGCCGCTCGAATATCCTTCTTGTGGAAGTGTGTTCAAGCGCCCGCCAGGCTTATTCGCTGGAAAGCTCATTCAAGATTCAGGCTTGCAGGGAACAAGAATCGGTGGAGCGGAAGTTTCCAAAAAGCATGCAGGCTTTATCGTTAACATCGACAATGCCACTGCAACAGATTATCTGAACGTGATCCATCACGTGCAGAACACTGTAAAAGAAAAGTTTTCGGTCGATCTAGAACGTGAAGTAAGGGTCATCGGTGAGCCGCTGAAGGAAAAAGATGCTTCAGAATAGAATGTGGTGAAAGGTAAGAAGGGATGATGTGATTCATCCCTTTTTGCTTTATATAAAGGAGGATCGATCGTGAGAAAAACGACAGTTGGGGTGGTCATCACCTTAATTCTCGGCATTGCTTTTTATTCAAATAACTTCAGTCTGCAATCTACTGTAGATAGCTGTTTAAAAGCAAACGGGGAAGCGAAGATAGAGAAGGACTTTCTCGGAATGAATTGGAATGTAAAGTGCGAGCTTTAATAGGAACTTTTAAAGGAGTTGGAAGAGGATGAAGGTTAGAGAGATAAAAGCAGAAGACGTTGAAGGGTTCTGTAAGATTAGAAATCAGGTCGACGCGGAGTCACGATACATGCTGTTTGGTGCTGATGAGCGAAAAGTCGATGTAGAGGAAGAAAAGACGAAGATTGCGTCGATGTTGAGAAATGAAACGTCTACGATCTTTGTCGCTGAACAAGATGAGGAATTGGTAGGTTATTTAGTCGCTGTTGGAAGTGATGCAAAGAAAAAGCGTCATGCAGTTTACCTCGTCATCGGTGTACTCGAAAAGGCTCAAGGCACAGGAGTCGGAACGGCCCTTTTTAACATATTAGAGGATTGGGCGGAGAGTAAAAACGTACATAGGTTGGAGCTGAACGTCGCGACCCCGAACGAAGGAGGGCTTGCGCTATACAAGAAATTCGGCTTTGAAGTAGAAGGATTGAAGCGACATTCGTTGCTGATGGATGATACATATGTAGATGAGTATTATATGGGGAAGCTGCTATAAAGGTAAATACGAATCATAAATTGAGTTTAAACGCTATATAAAAAAGCTTGGCAACGATGCCAAGCTTTTTTCAACTGTTTAATACGGATCTGATGGATGACTCTTGTCCTCAGCCTCACATACAGCTTCATCGAGTACAGAGCCGGTAGACTTCTTCATTTCCTTCAATCCGTTCATGACTCGTTCCCCGTATTCTTTATCACACTGAGTAAAGTGTTCGATCATCTTCTCTTGAATCTCTTCTCGGCAGTCCATGAGTGCACTGACGAGGTTTGAAATCAGTTCCTCTTGCTCCCAGTCGTTTAGTCTGCGATACGTTTCTCCCGCTTGACCGTAGTTGTTTTCACGAGGAATGCTTTTTCTCGATAAATTTCCTTCAACAAATGGTTCATGTTCCACACCTGGATTCGCTGCTTCTTTCAACCCGCCGATCAAAGAAGGTTCATAGTTGATATGTGGGTTTTCATCTTTCCCATAATCAGTACGGTTGTCCATCTGGCCGCCGCTCTGGTTCGTCGAAACATGTTTCTTCGGCTTATTGATCGGAAGTTGTAAGTAGTTTGAACCAACGCGGTATCGCTGCGTATCAGAGTAGGAATACGTCCTGCCTTGCAGAAGCTTGTCATCAGAGAAGTCGAGCCCATCGACCAATACCCCAGTACCAAATGCTGCTTGTTCCACTTCAGCAAAATAGTTCTCAGGGTTTTTGTTGAGCGTCATCTTCCCAACCTTATGCCAAGGAAAATCCTCTTTGTACCAAAGCTTCGTTGGATCGAGGGGGTCGAAATCTAGTTCTGGATGCTCGTCATCCTCCATGATCTGTACATAGAGCTCCCATTCTGGATAGTCTCCATCTTCAATCGCTTGATACAAGTCAGCCGTCGCATGGTTAAAGTTCATCGACTGTATGTGATCCGCTTCATCTTGTGAAAGGTTGCGAATTCCTTGGACGGGTTCCCAGTGATACTTTACAAGTACAGCTTTTCCTTCTTCGTTCACCCATTTGTATGCATGGACACCAGATCCTTGCATATGTCGAAAGTTTGCTGGAATGCCCCAAGGAGAGAACAGGAAGGTAACCATGTGCATCGATTCAGGAGATTGGCAAAGGAAATCAAACATTCTCTCCATATCCTGTATGTTCGTTACAGGGTCAGGCTTGAAGGAGTGCACCATATCAGGAAACTTCAGAGGGTCACGGATGAAGAATACTTTTAAGTTATTTCCTACAAGGTCCCAGTTTCCGTCTTCTGTATAAAACTTAACTGCAAATCCTCTAGGGTCTCGCAGCGTTTCTGGTGAATGTGTGCCGTGCACGACTGTTGAGAACCTTACAAAAACAGGCGTTTTCTTAGCTTCCGTAAACACTTTTGCACGTGTATACGTCGAAATCGGTTCGTCTCCTACTTTTCCATACGATTCAAAATACCCATGCGCACCTGCCCCTCGTGCGTGAACGACGCGTTCAGGGATTCGCTCTCTGTCGAAATGACTGATTTTCTCAAGGAAATCGTAGTTCTCAAGAGTGGTTGGCCCGCGACTCCCTACTGTTCGGACATTCTGGTTGTTCGTGACAGGATGTCCCTGCTGGTTTGTTAACGTCTCGTCCTGCGGTTTTTTCTTCTTTTCATCCATAAAGCTCCCTCCTTTTATTCACGATTTCAGTTATCTCCAACCAGTACCTTCATATTCACTTTGCATTACAATTTATTGGGTGAATTTGTCCATTATTTAAAAATGTCAACAAGTCATCTGCCGAATTTGAGTTTGGAATTCATTGCGAACGCTTTCTTATGGCCTTACTATTGGAATTAACAAGTAAAACATTTCGCAAGGAAAGCTAACGACAACGTTTTTGACAGGATCTAATAAAACATGTCAACAAGTCTTCCCTGCGAAAGAAGAGGAGGAACTATCATGAGCGACCAAGAAAAATCCGGTTTCAAAGTGAAGATTCAACGGTTTGGTAGCTATCTAAGCGGCATGATCATGCCGAACATCGGTGCATTTATTGCATGGGGACTTATTACAGCATTATTTATTCCAGATGGTTGGATTCCAAATGAACAATTAGCATCACTTGTTGGTCCAATGATCAACTACTTATTACCACTCTTAATCGGTTACACTGGTGGTAAAATTGTTTACGGCGCACGAGGCGGAGTAGTCGGTGCGACAGCGACGATGGGTGTGATCGTCGGAGCGGATATTCCGATGTTCCTAGGTGCGATGGCGATGGGACCACTCGGTGGTTATGCGATTAAGAAATTCGACGAAGCAATCAAAGGCAAAGTCAAATCCGGTTTTGAAATGCTAGTTAACAACTTCTCAGCAGGTATCATCGGTGGTATTCTGACGATCCTCGCTTCACTAGCGATCGGACCAGTTGTACTAGGTTTAAACAAAGCACTTGCAGCTGGAGTAGAAGTCATCGTAGATGCTGGACTGTTACCACTAGCTAGTATTCTAGTTGAGCCAGCCAAAGTATTGTTCTTGAACAACGCGATCAACCACGGGATCTTAAGCCCGCTAGGAATCGATCAGGCAGCTAGCGCAGGAAAATCGATTCTGTTCCTATTAGAAACGAACCCTGGACCTGGACTTGGAATTCTTCTTGCTTTCTGGTTTGCAGGAAAAGGTTCAGCAAAGCAATCAGCACCAGGTGCTGCGATCATCCACTTCTTCGGTGGTATTCATGAAATTTACTTCCCGTACATCTTGATGAAACCAGCATTGATCATCGCAGTGATCCTTGGGGGAATGAGCGGCGTATTCACATTCGGTATTCTAAATGCAGGATTGATCGCACCACCTTCACCAGGTAGTATCTTTGCACTCATGATCATGACACCGCGTGGAGGATACCTTGGGGTTATCGCAGGTGTTGTTGTCGCTACACTCGTTTCATTCCTAGTTGCATCCTTCATCCTTAAGCGATCAAGTGACTCTGATGAAAATCTTGAAGAAGCAGCAGAAAAGATGGAAGCGATGAAAGGGAAGAAGAGTAGCGTAAGGTCATCGCTAGGCGCGAAAGAAGAAACGTCATCCGACGCAACTGTTAACTACAAAGACATCAAAAAAGTTGTATTCGCATGTGACGCAGGTATGGGCTCAAGTGCAATGGGTGCGTCCGTGTTGAGAAATAAATTTAAAAAAGCAGGTCTTGAGCATATCGAAGTGATCAACACATCGATCAGCAATCTTCCGAACGATGCAGATCTTGTTGTCACTCATAAAGACTTAACAGATCGTGCAAAAGCGAAGCTTCCAAAGGCGCATCACATTTCAGTAACAAACTTCATGAACAGTCCGAAATATGATGAGCTTGTAAGTGATCTTTCAGGGGATAAGCAGGAGGAAGAAACAACTAGCGCGAAGGACACTGAAGTGGCTGCAAAAAACATTCAAAAAGTCGTGTTTGCATGTGATGCTGGAATGGGATCCAGTGCGATGGGGGCATCTGTTTTACGAAACAAGTTCAAGAAAGCAGGACTTGAAGAGATCGATGTATCGAACACATCCATCAACAATCTACCAGATGATGCAGACTTAATCGTGACCCACAAAGACTTAACGGATCGTGCAAAAGCGAAGCGTCCAGACGCTGAGCACATTTCAGTGGCGAACTTCATGAATAGTCCTAAGTACGATGAACTTGTTAACATGCTAAAAGACCGTTAACAAAAGGATAGAGGTGAACTCACATCTTTATATCAGCAAGGGAAAGAAGTATTCTACAACTTTTGCTTGAAACAGACGATTTCTTTACGGTGAAAGAAATAGCTAAGCAACTCAGTGTTAGTGAACGGACCGTTCATAGAGATTTAGCGGGAATAGAAGATGTTGTGAATCACTACGGATTGACATTAATAAAAAAGGCAGGGGTGGGTGTCCAATTCGATGGACATCCCTCTCAGCGTGAAGAGCTCAAACGGTACTTGTACAATTTAAACATTACCGAGTACACACAAGATGAAAGAGAAACATTGATACTCTGTAAACTTTTAGAATCCCATGAGCCTATTAAACTCGTCAGTCTTGCGCATGATCTCAGGGTCACCGTGGCAACGATCAGCAACGACTTGAACAGAGTAGAAGAATGGCTACAGCATATGCAGCTTTCTTTAATCAGAAAGCGCGGGTATGGTGTTCAGGTAAAGGGTGCAGAAGCATTGAAGAGACATGCGATCAGTTCTCTGCTTGCGACAGAGTATAACGACTCCGACTTCTTTACATTATTGCAGCGTTCGATTCAAAACAAATCAAAAGGTGACGTGATGGAGTCTGCTTCAAAGCAGCTTCTTGGGCTTGTTGATCACGAAAAGCTGCATCAAGTCGAAACGATCGTTAGGGAAGTAAATAATGACCTATCTCACATGATGGCAGACAGTGCCTACATTGGTCTCATCGTTCATTTAACACTTGCGATCGAACGAATTCAGCAAGGTGAAAAAATCGAGATGGAAAGAGATTTTCTTTCCACTATGAAAGAAACAAAAGAATTCACGATTGCAGAAACGATCAGCAAGCGAATGGAAGATTATTTCTCTGTTCCGATCCCTGAAGCTGAGGTCGGGTATATCACGATGCACCTCAGAGGAGCAAAGCTTCGGAATTCAAGCAGTTATTATTTAGAAGAGTCGAATTATCCGATCACTGTAAAGGCGAAACAGCTGATTAGAGAAGTTAGTGATAAGACGAACGTGGATCTTGTGTCGAATGATTCTCTATTTCAAGGGCTTGTGACACACTTAGGTCCAGCGATGCATCGTCTCAATCAGAAAATGAGCATTCATAATCCACTTTTAACGAAAATCAAAGAAGATTATCAAGAACTTTTCGTTATCATCTCGGAGGCTGTTGAAACTGTCTTCAAAGGCCTTTCCGTTCCTGATGAAGAAGTTGGATTTCTAGTCCTTCACTTTGGTTCTGCGCTTGAAGGTCGAAATAAGAAGAACGACCTAAGAATTCTTGCCGTTTGTTCTAGCGGAATCGGAACGTCTAAGATGCTCGCTACAAGGCTTAAGCAAGAATTTCATGAGATACATGATGTGAAGAGCGTTTCGCTCTTCCAACTAGAAAAAGAAGATATCCATGCGTTCGACCTTATCGTGTCGACGATCCCTTTAACGGAGTTGGATGCAGACTATATTGAAGTGAGTCCGTTTTTATCTGAAAAAGAGGCAACTGGCATCCGAACAGCGCTTCAACGATCGACTGGATCAAGTAAAAGAGTACTTGAACGTAAAGAAAGCGCCTTTCAGTCAGGAAGAGAAGCTGTATCCTGGTTTACGCAAACAGCCTCATACAGCGAGGCTGCAGCTTCCATTATGGACCATTTCCTTCTAACACAAGCTAAATCAGATCAACTAGAAGATATGTTAATAAACGAATGCAGCCGACTGCAAAAGGGTAATACCATTACGAGTTCAGCTTCAGTTACGGAAGCAGTTCTAAAACGCGAGGAATTAGGCGGCGTTGGAATACCGGAATCTTCTCTTGCGTTGTTTCATGCGCGTACAAAAGAGGTTCTTAAGCCGACATTTTCAATGATCAGGTTGGAAAATCCGGTTAAGCGAAGCGCGATGGATGGAACAGAAATCGATATGAAAACGATTCTGTTACAGCTTGCACCAGAAGAAGCAACGCTAGAACAAATTGAAGTGATGAGCTTCATCAGTACCATCATTATCGAAAGTGGTGAAACACTCGCTTTGTTTGAACAGGAAGATGAGGAACGAATCAAGCTCTTCTTAGCAGAGCGTTTTAAAGGATTCATCACTGAAAAATTAAAATCAAAGGGAGAGAACTAATATGGCTAACGGCATTTTAACGAAAGAAAATATCGTATTGAACGAAACTGCAGCAACGAAGGAAGACGCGATCCGTCTTGTAGGAAACATTCTTGTGGAGAAAGGGTACGTTGAAGAAAGCTATATCGACCAAATGTTTGAACGTGAGAAGATCACGACAACTTATATGGGGAACTACGTAGCGATCCCTCATGGTACGGAAGATGCGAAGAAATCAGTAAATCATTCAGGTCTTTCCATCGTACAGCTTCGTGAAGGCGTTGATTTTGGTGATGGTAATATCGCGAAGCTTATTATCGGAATAGCTGGAAAAGATAACGAGCATCTTGAAATTCTATCTCAAATTGCAATCGTATGTTCAGAAGAAGAAAATGTGGAGAAGCTCATTCAAGCAGAAGATAAAGAAACATTTATCTCTATGTTTAACGAGGTGAACTAATCATGCTAGCTATACATTTCGGAGCTGGGAATATCGGGAGAGGGTTCATCGGTAAGCTGCTATCACAATCAGGCTATGAGGTTTGTTTTGTTGATATCAATGAAACGGTAATCGATGAACTGAATGAAAAGAATCAATACACTGTAGAAATTCTTGGCCAAGAGCGTAAAGAAATCAAGGTGGATAACGTACGGGGGATCAACAGTAAAGCAAATCCTGAAGAGGTCGTTGAGGCGATTAGTAAAGCTGACCTCATCACGACAGCGGTTGGTCCAACCGTGCTAAAAATGATTTCTAGTAGTATAAAAAAAGGCATCGAAAAGCGCATCGAAAGAGGGAAAGCTCCCGTTAACATCATCGCATGTGAAAACATGATCGGCGGAAGTACGATGTTGAAAGAAGCGATTCAGGAGCAAATGGGCGGAGACGGTTCACTCGAACAGTATGCTGGTTTTCCAGATGCAGCGGTCGATCGTATCGTACCCAACCAAACGCATGACGATCCTTTAACAGTAGCGGTCGAACCGTTTTATGAGTGGGCTGTCGACAAGACGATGATGGTGGGAGAAGTCCCGGAAATTAAGGGAATTACGTACGTTGACGATCTCGCTCCTTACATCGAGCGCAAGCTGTTTACTGTGAACACGGGTCATGCAATGACGGCGTATCTAGGTTACCTTGCTGGTGCAGAAACGATTAAAGACGCTCTTGAAAATGAAGCGCTCTATGCAGATGTGAAACGTGCACTAGAAGAAACGGGTGCATTGCTAGAGCATAAATACAGCTTTGACGCAGAAGTTCACAGTGCGTATATCGAGAAGATTCTTGCGAGATTCGAGAATCCTCATCTTGTAGACGAAGTTACACGAGTCGGTCGTGCACCAATTCGTAAACTCGGTCCGAACGATCGATTAACCGGGCCGGCAAGTCAGCTGATGAAGATCGGTAAAGAGCCAACGTACTTAGCAAAAGGAATTGCGGCGGCACTTCTTTTCGATCCAAAAGGTGACGAAGAAGCTGTCCAAATCCAAGAAGCTATCCAAACGAATGGCCTGTCAAATGCCATCACAACTTACACAGGCATTGAAGAAGGCTCATCCCTATTCAACCTAATCAAAAAGCACTACGATGAATTGAGTTAGAACATAGCTACCGAGGTAATCTCGGTGGCTTTTTTATGCTGTCTGAACCAATACGGTTTCGCTGATAAAAAGGAAATATCGCTGATAAAACAGCACTTTTCGCTGATATAAACTTCTATTTCGCTGATAAAAACAGAATATCGCTGATATATGCTAACGATCGCCGATAAACCTCTTGAGGAGGCTACTCTGGCATATGGTATTTGTGCCTAAATAGGTTTCCATAGCCCCTTATGGTAATCTTCCTGATATTTTAATTGTTTTGAAACTATTCTGAAGGATTAACGTATTAGAAGTTGAAGACTATCATATCAATTAGCAGGTATCCGTGAAAATTAAGCAAGGGGGACTAGGAATGGGAGAAGTGATCAAAGCTGACCATCTAGTAAAGTCATACGGTAGTATTCAGGCAGTAAAAGACATTTCACTTACAGTTAATAAGGGAGAGATCTTTGGCATCATCGGACCGAATGGTGCGGGTAAAACAACGACCATCGAAATGCTTGAAGGCATACGAAAGCCTGACGGTGGAGAACTTTCGGTTCTTGGCCTAACGCCTCATAAACAGCTGCGAGAGTTGAACAAGAAAATTGGTGTTCAGTTTCAGGCAACGGCCATTCAGAAGAAGATGAAGGTAAAAGAGGCGATCGATCTATTCGCATCATTTTATCCAACTACTCAAAAAGATCATCTTATCGATCTTTTGGGGCTTCATGAAAAACTAGGTGTGATGTTCGATGACTTGTCTGGTGGGTGGAAGCAGCGCGTTACGCTTGCACTCGCTACCCTTCATAAACCGGAAATCTTATTCCTCGATGAACCTAGTATGGGGCTTGATCCTCACGCTAGGCGAGAACTGTGGGGCTTGATCAATGCACTGAAAGAACAAGGGTGCACGATCGTTCTTACAACTCACTATATGGAAGAAGCAGAAAAGCTTTGTGATCGCGTTGCGATGATCTATAGCGGTCAACTAAGAGCACTAGGTACTCCTCAACAGCTCTTAAATCAGATTCCTGCTCACTACCTTACGTTTGATAGTGAAGAGCTACTGTACGATTTCCTCATCTCCTTACCAAGCGTAGTAAGCGTTGAAAACGAGAACCAATCATACAAGGTGTTAAGCGATGATCAGCAAACGACTGCGTATTACATTTTTAAATATTGTTATGATAACGAGATTCTGATTCAAGACTTTAGGTTCGAAAAGGGATCACTCGATGATCTCTTCGTCCATTTCCTTGAAAAGGAGGCGTCCGCATGACCGCGATGGTGAAGCTAGCTAGTTTAGAAACAAAAATGTTTTTCCGAGATCGTCTGAGCGTGTTCTGGACATTTCTTTTTCCTGTTCTCATGATTTGGATGTTCGGCTCGATGTTTGGAGATAGCAATCTGAACGGACTTTCTTTCGCAGAAATGTTCGTTCCTTCTTGGATTGGTGTAAACATCGTGACGATTTCCTTCTTTACCCTAGGAACAGTTTTAACGAACTATCGAGAGACTGGGGTTCTAAGGAGGTACCAATCCACACCGATTCGATCATGGATGATTCTTGCTGCACATACGTTTCAAGGTTCCGTCATCTTCGTTATCTCCGCATTATTGCTTATGGTCTTCGGAATGTTGATGTATGATCTCACGTTACCAGTATATATGGGAAGCACGTTGCTAGCCCTTCTTGTTAGCATTCTAGCGTTTTTCCCGTTTGCATTGTTTCTGACGTCGCTTGCAAAAAATTCGCAGGCAGCCGCAGCGATCAGCTCATTATGTTTGAACGTGATGCTCTTCTTATCGGGAGCTGCTTTTCCGCTTGAATTCATGCCGACTATCCTCCAAAATGCTGCAAAAGTTCTTCCGCTTTACTACGTAGTAGAATTGCTTCGCGGAACGTGGAACGTTGGTCCGATTACCGATTATGGTCTTGAAGTAGGGGTGTTGCTCGGTATTTCCGTCGTATCTACGATTCTTGCATCACGGTTTTTCCGATGGAGTGACAAGTGAGTGAATCGAAAGCTGCTTACTCTCTTATTTCTTTTTGTTCTAACAGGATGTGGCGACCCCTCTCCTCTTAAATCAAACATCGAGGTCGAGATCAACCAAATGTTTGGAACAGAATTCGGCGTAATGGACCAAGTCTTTGTAGAACATGAGGGTGAAACGATTGCGGTTTTAGGGGCAGAGGAGTTCTTGGAAGCAATACGAAACTCATCAAAAAGCAGTCAGAGTAAAGAAGGAGATTATGCGATCGTCCTCCAAACTTCTGAAGGTATGAAAGAGTTTAGTAGAAAGCAAAGTCGAGAAGTGCTTTCCTATAACAGTCAGTCTCAAAAGCTCTGCAATGCGAGTCATTGCTATACCGTACCTTCAGCTTTTCAATCAGAGGTGATACCAAAGTGACTAAACCACTCTTGCATATAGAAGGTTTCGTAATCTTAATTCTATCTCTATACTTTTTCTCGACAATGGACGTAAGCTGGTGGACGTTTCTTCTTTTATTATTCGCGCCGGATGTCGCGATGTTCGGTTATGCGATGGGTAAGAAAGTAGGAGCTTATTGCTATAACGTCTTCCATTCCTATAGTCTACCGTTAATCATGATCTTGATAAGTCTGATGATCGATCAGCCCCTTTTTGTAGCCATCGGACTCATTTGGACCGCTCATATCGGCATGGATAGGATGATCGGCTATGGCTTGAAATCTACAGAAGACTTTAAAATCACGCACTTGCAAAAGGCGTAAAGACCGTCGGAACCGTTTCGACGGTCTTTTTGTTCATCAACATTCATAGGCAACACTCAGCTTTCATTGGCAATTATGTAAGCGCTTACCTTTTATTCAGGCTATTAGAACTAGTGCATAGTATGTAAATTTATAATTTACAAAATATTTTCATTAAAAGTATATTAAAAATTCGTCGAAAATTGTAGGATAGTGTGGAACGAGTTACATAAAGGACATCTTAGGGAGGGAAACACGATGAAGAAATTGGGAATGATTATTGCGTCGATCAGTATGGCACTAACTGTTGTTACGCCATCGATGACACCAAATGAGGTTCATGCAGCAACGAATGGCGATGTTGTTGTCAATGAATTAGCATGGATGGGGACGACAGTTGATTACAACGATGAGTGGATCGAGCTTTACAACAATACGGGCAGCGCAATTTCACTAGATGGCTGGACGCTAAACGCAACAGATGGCAGTCCTTCTATCAACTTGACTGGCAGTATCCCAGCAGACGGTTATTACATACTTGAAAGAACAGATGATAATACAATATCTGGCGTTCCGGCTGATCATATTTACAGCGGGGCACTTAGCAACTCTGGCGAAAACTTCGAACTTCGCGATGGTAGCGGCGCATTGATCGACAGCGTTGACGCATGGCATGCGGGTGATAACGACACGAAGGCGACGATGGA
Organism: Anaerobacillus sp. ABA4_114; assembly: GCF_056159065.1. NCBI lineage: Bacteria > Bacillati > Bacillota > Bacilli > Caryophanales > Bacillaceae > Anaerobacillus > Anaerobacillus sp. ABA4_114. The sequence goes on along the minus strand of NZ_JBSWUM010000001.1, from coordinate 2,727,649 downwards.
ACGAGTAGACCCTGGAGTAGCAGGCACAGATGCTTCTAACTGGGTTACTTCTACTGGTTCATACACTGAAGGTAAAGGAACGCCTGCTTCATCGAATACGAGCGGCGGCTCAGGCGGTTCTGGGGGAGCTTGTACAGATACAACAGAGCACCTCAATCAAGTTTCTGAAGCACCTGACGCAATCAACGTTTATTTCAATAAATGTGCGATGGCTCAATATGCTGATGCAGGTAACGAAGCAAACTACAATGTAAATCTTGAAGATCGTCTCTTAAAGCGTATTAATGCAGCAACGACAAGCATCGATTTCGCGACATATGAGATCAATCTTCCTAAAATCGTTGATGCTCTAATCCAAAAGGCATCTGAAGGTGTAGACGTACGTGTGATCGCAGACTCGAAAGACGCGACAGATCCTCACTACGTAGACCGCTTCAAGACAATGAGACTTTATGTTGAAGAAATGGTGCGTGGAAAAGATATGGTTGTCGGAACGGCAGACGATATTCACGTATTCTCTGATTCTCCAATGCTTGCAGTTGAAGACACAAATCTACGTGCGGACCATAACCTACCTTCTTCACCAGATGATTTCCCACAGCGTACGGTTATGATCGGGAACACTGAAATGACAGGCTATTTATTCGTTGAAGCGGAACAGCAAACTGACGGGACGTATTATTCTCCTGACGATCAAATGCACAATAAATTTGCACTCGTTGATGACCAGTGGGTGTTTACTGGAAGCTGGAACTTTACAGTGACAGGTCTTTATGGGTCTGAAGAAAACATGGCGAACGGCGTTCTTGATGGTAACCAGCAGCACGTTGTGGAAGTGAATTCTTCGGAATTAGCATCAATCTATGAAACTGAATTCAACGAAATGTGGGGAACATCAACATTAACACCAAGCACAGCGAATGCTAACTTTGGCTCTCGTAAAACGGATAACACACCACATCAAGTAACGATAGGTGGGAAAACAGTTGAGGTTTACTTCTCCGCTGGAGATGATGCGGTCGGTCGTATGGCTGAACTAATCAAAACTGAAGCTGATCTCAACACGTATTTCACGATCTTCGCTTGGAGTGATCAGACTCTAGTCGATGAGCTGAAGTACAAGTGGGAAGGTTCTTACCAGGACCAGCAAGGAACACTTACTGGCTTCGATGTAAAAGGCGTATTCTCAAGTGATTTCTGGAATCAGTGGTGGTCAGCGAGTATCGAAATGACGGGCCGCACGGTAACGGGAAGTCAAAACAACCCGAATATTCGCTGGGCGAATGCTGCTCCAGTATACAAGGATGCTGAATCCCGTAAGCTTCATAGTAAAACGATGCTAGTGGATGCAGAAACGAACAGTGATCCAACCGTCATTGTAGGTTCAACGAACTGGAGCACAAACGGTAACGACGTGAATGACGAAAACATGCTGATCATTCATGATGATGCAATTACGAACCAATTTGTACAGGAATTCAACGCACGGTACATTCAAGCAGGTGGAACAATAAATTAATTCAGAAGAGCATGAAATCGTATCGATTTCATGCTTTTTTTATTTTTAGAAAAAAATTTGCACAAATCAGTTATAATGTTATATATTTATAACATAAAGTTAATTATTTCTAACAAAAGGAGTGAAAGAATTGAAATCAAAAACGGCGTTGATGCTCTTTTCTATTCTGTCAGTTTCCCTTGTCGGTGGACTCCTTTTTCAACTGTACTCGCTGTTAAGTAGTGATAACATGACGTCAGCACAGCTGCTGCTAACTGCTGCAACCGTTGTAGTGATGGTGATCTTAATCCCAGTACTCTTAAATCTAAGAAAAGATGTGAAGGCTGGAATACCTCATGATGATGAGCTCTCAAAAAAGGTGAAGATGTTTGCCGCTGGCTATGCGTATTTTTCATCTCTTATCATTTGGCTTGTCCTATTTGCCTTCCATTCTTATCTCCAAAAAGATGACCTCCTCATGGTAGGGCTCGCTTTCATGATCTTAAGCTTCGGAATTAACTGGCTGTTTGTTAGAAGGAAAGGGTTTCAGTAATGATAACAAGAATGAAAGAGCTGCGCGCAATCCGCAAGTTAACACAAGCAGATCTTGCAAAGCGGGTTAACGTGCGAAGAGAAACGATCGTTTTTTTGGAAAAAGGGGAGTACAATCCTTCTCTTAAGCTTGCTGCGAAAATTGCAAAACAGCTAGAGTCACGGATAGAAGACGTGTTTATCTTCGATGAAGAAGAGTTAATAGAATAAACACCTGACAAAATTGAGCGCGCAATTGATTGACGCTCAATTTTTTTGGTTTCTCTAAATCGACAGGCGGTCCCCTTTCTGAATTGTCAGTCTGTTACACTAATAGAAGCGTTGTGCGGATCATTTTTACGGGAGGATAAGTAATTGAATCGATTTTACATAAATGTAAATGAAAAGAACGTCCGTGTTACGGAGTGGGGAAATGAGGATAAACCGACTATTTTCTGTTTGCACGGACTTGGGAGTACGAGCCTTAGCTTTATCGAAATTGCTGAAGGATTAAAAGAGCGATACCACATCATCGCGGTTGACGCCCCTGGTCATGGGAAATCGGAATCTTTCGATCGAGAAGAAGACTATGAGATGCCAAAAATGGTAGAGTGGTTGAACCGTGTGCTCGATCGCTTGAACATTCACGCATTTTACTTTTTATCCCATTCATGGGGAAGTTTTGTTACACTCTTTTATTTGAAGGAAAACAGAGAAAAGGTAAAAGGTTCACTCTTACTAGATGGAGGTTATCAAAGTAAACGAGAGTCACAGCTTTCGATGGAAGAAGAAGCCGCTTCGTATGAAATCGATTTTGAAGATTATATGGAATCGTGGGAATCGTTTAGAGAGCATGCTGCGTATGGAGCGGTTACGAGGAGAACTCCATCTTTAGATCTCGCAGCAGAAGATCTGCTACTGATGAAAGGTGGTAAGTATTTCTGGCACGCGAGAGGGAAAACGGGAAGTAGTATTGTAAAAGCCATGCACAAGCATGAGATTATGGATATTTATAAAGCGCTCCCAGCAGAAATCATTTTACTGCGCGCTACTCTCCCGGAGGAGCGGGAGAGTGAGCGTTCGAGGATGGCGAGTGTATTTGAAAAAGAAGCGAGGGCGATCGTGGAACTTGTTCCATATAGTACACATATGCTCCACTGGGATCAGCCGGAGTATGTTATTAGCGTCATTACACAGAGATGGGTTTAAAAGGAGAGAAGCGGGATGGAACGAACATGGTGGAAAGAAGCAGTCGTATATCAAGTTTACTGGCGCAGTTTCTATGATAGTGATGGAGATGGATATGGCGACTTAAGAGGCGTGATCGAAAAGTTAGATTATATCAAGAAGCTTGGGGTATCTGTCGTTTGGCTCAATCCCTTTTACGAATCACCCGATCGTGACAATGGGTATGATATTTCTGATTATTACTCAGTGATGGAGAAGGCCGGTACGATGGAGGACTTTGAGGAACTGTTACATGAAGCGCACAAAAGGGACCTAAAGGTCATCATGGATCTCGTGGTGAACCATACTTCGGACCAACATGACTGGTTTACACAATCAAAGTCCTCGAAAGAGCATCCGAAGAGAGATTGGTACATATGGAGAGACCCTGTGGATGGAAAAGAACCAAATAACTGGCGCTCCTATTTTACCCCATCAACCTGGGAGTTTGACGAAGGCACAGGACAATATTATTTTCATTCCTTCGCAGTTGAGCAGCCAGATCTGAACTGGGAGAACGAAGAAGTGAGAGAGGCAATTTATGAGATGATGCGCTTCTGGCTTGAGAAGGGGATCGATGGGTTTCGAATGGACGTCATTAACCTTCTAGCGAAGGTCGAAGGTTTTCCGAATGCTGAAAATCCCGACTACACTGATTACCTTGCAAATAATCCAGGCATCCATGAGTATTTGAAAGAGATGAACGAAAAGGTTCTCTCTCATTATGACATTTTGACAGTTGGAGAGATTCCGTTCGTTACACCTGAGGAAGGCTTAAAGTACGTAGCAGAAGACCGAGGAGAGTTAAAGACGCTCTTTCATTTTGAGGTAGCTGACGATATGCCGACTTGGGATATGGTCCGGTATAAGGAAATTCAGGAGAAGTGGCACGAGACTTTTTATGGAAAAGGGTGGAATTCACAGTTTTTGAATAATCATGACCACACACGTCAGGTAACGAGATACGGGAATGACAATCGTTATCGAAAAGAATCGTCCAAGCTTCTTGCCACGATGATTCAAACACTTCCAGGAATACCCTATGTTTTTCAAGGGGAAGAAATTGGCATGACGGGTGTTCGATTCGATTCGATCGAAGATTACAACGATATCGCGATGAAAAATAAATTTAGAGAAGAAGTTGAAAAGGGCCGAAACCCTGTTGAGGTATTTGAAACCTTATTGCCTTTGAGTCGGGATAATTCGAGGACACCTATACAGTGGGATGAAACAGAACAAGCTGGCTTTACAGAAGGTGAACCATGGATCAAGGTAAACCCAAACTATAAACAGATCAACGTCAAGCGTGACCTTTCTGAAGAGGACTCGATCTTTGGTTATTATCAGGAGCTCATAGCACTACGAAAAGAGCATCCGGTTATGATTTACGGTGATTATAAAGATTTATCAAAAGGACAACAAAGGCTTTATTTATATACGAGGGAGTACGGTGAGTCCCGCTGGCTCATCATCTTAAACTATAGCGACGATCATACGATTTTTCATACCGATGTAATGATCGATGAGAACAGCAAGCGATTAATTCTTGCAAACTACCGTGATGTTACTGCGGACGATGTATTAAAGGGCACTTCTCTTAGACCTCATGAAGCAAGGATTTATGAACTATGAGAGGTGGTGTATGAAGATAGCTGAACGGTTTGGCGACATCCCAACGATTGAAACAGAACGACTCATCCTAAGGAAAATAACGCTCGATGATGCAGAGGATGTGTATCATTATGCTTCGAATGAAGACGTAACTCGTCTCGTAACGTGGCATACTCACGAAGCATTGGAGGACAGTATCGAATTTATTCATACATTTTTACCTCGATATGATGCTCCGTGGGGAATCGAACTCAAACAAACTGGAAGATTGATCGGTACCGTTCACTTCGTCTGGTGGGACCCTAACGATAAAAGCGCAGAACTTGGTTATGTTCTTTCTCATGAACATTGGGGAGAGGGAATCATCACCGAAGCAGGTAGCGCGGTAATAAGGTTTGGTTTCGAGAGCATGAATCTAGTGCGTATTCAGGCTAGGTGTTTTTTAGATAATATCGGATCCGAAAAGGTTATGAAGAAATTAGGGATGTCCTATGAAGGAATAACGAGAAAAGCAATGCTTGTAAAAGGCATACACCGTGACTTAAAAGTATACGCGATCGTCCAGGACTGAATAACTAAAAGCGCCCAAGCGAGGGCGCTTTTATGTTAGAGCTTGTTCTGTTCTTTCCGTACCTCATCACGATGATATGGAGAGTCCTTCACTTCATTTACTACGCTGAACGTATTGCCGTCTAAATCATAGAAATCAAATCCCTTCATGCCACCAAATGCTTCGATTTCAGTTGTCACGACGCCATTTTCGTGTAACTTCTCATAAGCTTCTTCAATATCATCGACGAGAAAATTATAATACCCGTTCTTTGAATCAGTCGAAATTGTGAATTCAGTTGACTGTGACTCACCTACTTGAATTAAGGCGAGCTGTGTATCATCGTTTGGAAAATAAAATCCAACACCGCCATCCCAGCTGTCAATCTTCGTCACACCGAGGTTGACTTCGTACCACTTTACCGCTTTGTTGAGATCAGTTACAGGAATGAAAATACTGCCTACTTTGAACATATATTCCTCCTAAGTGATGGGATTGGCTTGTATACGAGTTACTGGGTCAAAAAGTTTCGTGAAAGTAAAAAAGAGCTTGATGATTCAAGCTCTTTACTATTTATAAACTTAAATAATTCTTTAGTGGTTTCCAATAGTTTTCTTCCCAACCGTTCTTCAAGTGTTCGCCTTGTCCTTCAGGGAATCCGGTATGATCAAAGATGAGCTCTGTTTCATTACCTACTTGCTTAAATTCGAAATTGACGATGGAGTAGACTCCTGAATCCCAATTTCCTGCACGCCACGCTTGGACGATCCGTTCGTTAGGGATAAGTTCGATCGTTCTTCCTTCAATCATTCCACCAAAGCATGAAAATGAGCCACCTGCTTCTGGAGTAATGTCTGCAGGTGCGCCACCTGTCATTTCGCTAAACTGCTTAGAATCAAGAAGCACATTGTAAAGTGCTTCTGCCTTTGCATCAAATCTGATTTCTTCATGAATGTTGTTCATTTCTTATTTTCCTCCTCTTTAGTTAGTAGTGACCATGGATCGGCTCCTAAATCGTGTCCTTCACCTAGAAGCTTCATCCGCTCCATATAGTGTGTCCATCCCTTTTTGTTCGAAGGGACTTTTTCGACTGGGATATCATAATGAGTGAGTACAAGCAGTGTACCTGTGTCCTGACCTTCTAATATAAACTCTACTGTACTAGATCCAGGCGGCATGATGTCTGAACCTTCCCACCCCCAGGTCATTACGACTTTTTTATTCTCAACGATTTCCTTATACTCTCCGATCGCGACATTACCTTCGTTGATAGCGATGCGGTATTTCCCGCCAAGCACAGGCTCTAACATTACTTGTTTTCCCATCCAACGAATCATTTTTTCTGGGTTGATGAAGAACGGGAAGAGTGTCTCGGGGCGACATTCGATAAATAATTCTTTTCTAAGGTTCTCGGTCTTTTGCTTCATGATTACTCCTTTCCTCTTCTTCAGCAGCTTCTTTAAGTCGTAGTAAGCTGTTGTCCCAGAACTGATCGATGAATGCCTTTAATTCTGCAAAACCTTCCCTTCTTATTCGATAGTAGCGTTTCGTCCCTTCCTTTCGTAAAGCAAGAAGTCCCGACTGCTCCAAGACTTTCAGGTGTTGCGAGATCGCTGGTGCTGACATGTCAAAATGTTGTGCGATGTCACTTGATGTCAGCTCATGATCTTGTAGAACATGCAATATTTCACGACGTGTTGGTGCGGATAGTGAGTGGATCGCTTTTTCTATCATGCCTATAATGTAGCATTCACTTAATTAAGTGTCAACTTAAATAATAAAAGTAGAAGGACCAATATATGGATGGAGTTAGGTGGCTTTTTCTTGATAACATGATGTGAACATCGATACAATTAGTAAGATTGGAGGGATCTAAAATGAATAATATATTCTTTGAAACACAATCTACCAATTTCATTTCATTTGATGAGATCATCGAAGAGAAAAATCCGACTGTCGTTGTCTTTGTTCGTCACCTCGGTTGACCAATCTGTCGAGAATATCTCACGCAGTTGCGTGAGCGAATTGATGAATTTCATGATAAAGGTGTTACTGTTTATGTAATCGCGCCGTCGAATGCAGTGTTCATTAGCAAATTTATAGAGGCATTTGGACCTTTTCCATACCCAATTCTAGGTGATCCGAATAAGGAAGCATATTATCAGCTAGGGCATAAAACATCACCGAAATGGAAGCTACTATCACAAGCCGCATTCGGCTTCTTATTTGGAAAGGTGAAAAACTTTATTCCAAAAGATGAGCGTCAGAAGAATGTTGTCTTAACTTCAATGAAGAAAGCAGACGTGTATATCCAAGGTGGGACTTATGTATATTCAGAAAACGGAAAGTTAATCTGGCACCATGTTGATTCGTCACCTGAAGATCATGCAAAAATTGATGCTGTTCTGAAAGTGATATTGTAAGCGTTTAATTTCAACCCCTGGCATGTTGCCTGGGGTTATTTTTATTTTTTCTCAAAGGTTTTGAAGTCCTTTTGCAAGCATCTTTACTGGATAGAGTGGATCGATGAGGTTGTCCATTGACCACGTCCACCAAATCCACCCAGTCACGAGTGACATTAAGAAAAACTTGATGAGGTTAGCTCGATCTTTCTTTGCGATAAGAAAGATTGTAGTGATGAGAAGAAAAGCAAGAAATGGCAAAAACATGAACACATTCATGACTGTGCCTCCTTCCTTACATACGAAATGATCAGCAGTAATACAGGCAAAATGATGCCAAGTACAACGGAATAGATCGGGACGAGTGTTTTAGCGTATTCGATATTTTCAACGATGTTAGTGTGGGTGCCCATTGAAAAAGCCGTTGTTATAAATAGTAGGATAAAGAGAATCGGAATCTTGTATGGAAAACGAAAGACGCATTTAATAAAGATAAACGCTGCATAAAGGAGAATGGATACTTTGATCAACACAGTTGTTATTAAAATAGAAGAAACGAATACGTCAAGGTTTTCAATCGTTTTGAATAAACTGATTTCTTGAGCAGAAGCCATGGTAGGATACGTTAGGTTTGAAATTCGCATACATCCGATCGTTCCTATTAGGAGAAAGATGACGCCGATCGTGGAAACGGTCGTGACGATACTTGCTAAGTACACACTCTTTCTTGTTCGTTTATTATTTCTTGTTAGTGGAATCAGCATGAGAATTGGAAGGAATTCAAGATAAGGGAAACTGAAAAAAGCGATCGTCATGCTTCCAATTGCTTTCATATCGAATGAGCCAGGAAGTGGAATAAGGCGTTCCGTGTCCCATTCTCCGATAACGAGGAAAAGTGAACCCCAGAAAATGATAAAGATAAACGGAGTTAAGATTTCTACCGTACGACCTAACGTCCGTATACCTTTTGAAAGAAGGTAGATAGCGACCGCAATGGTAAGAAGGTTAAACACCACTGTTGGTGTAAAGTCCATTGCAACAGTGGTGATCACATCACCGACGTTTCTTGTAGCGAGTGAAGCGATCAAAATGAAGAAGTAAATAAAGATGAGGGAGATGACGAAGCCTATTTTTTGACCAAGTAGGTTAACCGTAATTTCCGCAAGGTCTTTCCCCGGATGTCGTTTTAGAAGGTGCAGCCATAACCAAATGACGCCAAGGCTCATGATGAATGCGAGTATAGGGGGAATCCATGACCATTGGTTCGTTGTGCCGATCAACCCGCTCATTTGCACGAAATAGGTCGGTCCGATCAAATAGTTCGTCGCAAGTAAGAAGAATTGCCACGTTGTTAAATGATTGACGCTCGAATCCTTCATCTCTATTCCTCCTAGTCGTTGTATGGGTTAATGATGTTCCCAACGTCATTTATTTCTATTTTCACGTTATACGAAATGGTAGCATTCTTTAATGCTGCTCTTTTCTCTTCGTTAGTCATCGAAGGATATCTTGAGAAAAGTCCAAGTATGTCTAGTTCTTCCTCTTGAAGCTTTTCAGTCAGTTCATGAAGCTTTTCCTCAAGAGTTTTGTTGGCAACCTTTTCTATGTTGTTTATTGTTTTCATCGTTAACGACTCAGAAACTTTACTGTTAAGAAAATCTGCTTTGCATTTAACGTCGAATGTAAATGCAAAAGGGTGTTTTTTCGTGGTTTTGTGCTTCGTTTCGCAACGATTGATATCTAAGAAGTGAGCATCTTTCTCATCTTCAGTAATCGTAATCGGCATCTGATTCAATTCATTCACTAAAAGATGGTACAGTGCCATCTCCTCGTTTGATAGTGAGACTGGATCAGCTTTTTTCTGATATGCGATTCCCCCTATAAATTGAGCATGACCAGAACTCGTGTCGACTTCTTGAAGAAACTCGAGGTTTTCTGCTTCTTGATCTAAAAAGACAACTGCAGGAAACAAGAGATTTCCGTCTCTGTAGTATTTCTCTACGCTATCTCTTATCCGATACTTCATGTGCGTAGCCGTATAATGCTTCTGTGATGCTTCAAAGTTATCATAGAGCCATTGTCCTGGTATAAAATTCATCTTTGTTAGGCGGAACATCGTTTCTGTAAGCGGCTGGAGAGAGACGGCAGTTTGAATTGGCGCTCTTGTTTCACTATTTCGATCCAAAAAGTTAAAGATCTCTATGATATCTGATACTTCTAACTCATTTGATAACAGAAGAACTTTGGTTTTTGCAAAAAACATGTGTCTTGGAACTTTAAGGCTCGCTTTATCTACCGCAGCTTTTAATGACTTGTGTTTACTGACATACGTATAAACAGGGCTTGAATCAATTCTTCTATCTTGCGTTGCGAACGATGTGGGATTGACAACTTGAAAGTAAACAATGAATTCATCTGAGGTTTTATCTTTTTCAATCCCCATCATGTCCACGATCACGAGCTCTGAAATATCACCTTGATCCCAGCATCCAGTAAGGAGAAGGAGGGTAAGCAAGAGAGCAATAGTCTTTTTCATCTTCCTACTCCTTTCTTCCGATCCCTTTAGGAATTTGGTTCTTCACCCAGTTTTCAGGTAGACGAACAAACGAATCTCGTAAATCCCTCAAATTTAACGGTGCGAATGGAGTGAGATACGAGACTCCAAATGATTGAAGGGATGCTGCGTGAACTAGGACGATTAAAAACAAGAAGAACATGCCATAAAAACCTAAAAATCCACCTGCTAAAAGGAAGCCGAATCGAAGGATCCTTCCGGTTACACCGAAGTTGTAAGCAGGACTAACGAAGTTTGCGACTGCTGTAAGGGATACGACGATTACAACCGCAGCTGAAATCAATCCTGCTTGCACTGCAGCTTGGCCGAGAACGAGTGCTCCAACGATCGAGATGGCAGAACCAATCGCAACCGGCATTCGAACCCCAGCTTCACGGAGAACTTCAAAGATAAACTCCATGATGAGAACTTCAACAAGCGATGGATAAGGGAGACCCTCACGCTGTGCTGCAAAGCTGTATAAAAGATGTCCTGGGATCATTTCCTGGTGATAAGTGGTGAGAGCTACAAACAGTCCTGGAACGAGCGTACCCCATATGAAGGTTGTAAACCGTAACATTCGAAGCAACGTCGCAATGTCCCAACGTTGATAATAATCTTCAGGAGCTTGAAAGAACTCTGTGAAAAGTGATGGAACTGTTAAAACGAATGGCGTACCTTCAGTGAGGATCGCCACTCGCCCTTCGATCAGTCTAGATGCTACTTTTGCAGGAAGCTCTGTATTGGAGATGGTTGGAAATAAAGCAACCTGTTGATCAATGATTGCTTCTTCGATCATTTGAGATTCTAGAATGATATCGACATCAATATGCTTCAGACGACTGAATACTTCTTCCACGATTTCAGAAGGAGTCGTACCTTCGATATAACACACGACGACTTTTGTTTTGGTTACGTTTCCTAGTTGAAGGCTGACTAGACGTAGATTAGGATTTCGTAGTCGCATACGAAGTAATCCTAAATTCTTGTCGAGTCTTTCTGTAAATGCTTCATGAGGACCTCTAATATTGATCTCAGTTTCTGAAGGGACGATATCTCTTCCTTCAGTCGATGCAACATCACACATGACGTATGCGTCTGAATGACTCACGACCACAACCGCCATGCCTTCTAAAAGGTCATCAAATATTTCGTCCTGCTCCTTAAGTGAAGCGGGTGACGTCACGACATTCATGTAGTTTTCTAGAAAGTCTTCATCAACGGAAGAAAGCTGAATCTTCTTGACGACTTCCCTTTTTAAGGCATCTTGTTCTACAAGGCTTTTAAAGTAGATGATGGCAATAGCGATCGATTCTTTTTGGACAATATGAATGATTAAGTCATCAGGTTGTCCGAACGTCTGCTTTATGTTCTCGATCCGTTTATGAAAAGACTTTTTCTTATTGAACATCGCCATCACCTCGCTTTTTTTACGTATATAGCTTTACTGTGTGCAATCGTCGCAGGAATATGCCATAAGATGAAATTTCAGGAATGGATTGGACATACAAAACGGCCGCTCATTTGAGCAGCCGTGCACTTGTTATTCTTTCAGTTCTTTTTGACAAAGGTACCAGTCGATGCACTCGAGGTTTGGATCCATCTTCCGTTCGTTCATCGCTTTAACCGTTTTAGGTGGAGAGACGAGGACCTTATCTCCAGGTTCCCAATTTGCAGGAGTTGGGACTCCTTTATCATCCGTTGTTTTTAATGCTTTCACGAGTCTCAAAATTTCCTTCATGTTTCTTCCGGTTGTTAATGGATAATAGATGATCGATCTGACGACCTGCTTATCATCGACGACGAAAACTGCTCGACTCGTTTCAGTTTGACTCTCTCCAGGCATGATCATGCCGTATTTTGTTGCGACTTCACGGTCAAGGTCGGCGATGACTGGAAACTCGATCTCTTTGTTAAAATTCTTCTCGATGTTTCGGATCCATGCAAGGTGAGAAGATACGCTGTCAACGCTCAATCCGATAAGCTCGACCCCATAGTCTCGAAGCTCAGGATAAACCTCCTGAAAAGCGACGAACTCAGTCGTGCAAACAGGTGTAAAGTCTGCAGGGTGAGAAAAGAGAATGAACCACTTGTCATTATAGTCTTCAAGAGAAATCTTTCCATGTGTACTTGTTGCTGTAAAGGCAGGTGCTGGTGAACCAATCCTTGGCAGTTGATAAGTCGTTTCCGTTTCAGGCATAGAGCTAACATCCTCCTTTAATTGATTCTATAGCAAATCTTCCACCGACAGTGAGAACTAAACTGAGGAATCCGTTGTGTATTTTAAGTAAAACTTTACTACTATTTCTCTTTTTTTCCATAACGAACTTCTGTAGACTTATTGCAAGAGAGGAGTGGAGTTATGAAGATTGAGTTCTTAGGAACAGGCGGAGCGATGGCTGCACCGCGTCCGCTTTGTCACTGTCATGTATGTAATGAAGCGAGAGAGAAAGGGGTTCCATATAGTAGGTCTGGCCCAAGTGTTTTTGTTCATGGTCCGAACGTCTTGATTGATACACCAGAAGATAGCTACATGCAATTGAATCGCTCATCCGTTCAGAAGATCGATGGTGTTTTGTATTCTCACTGGCATCCTGACCATGTGATGGGAAGAAGGGTACTAGAGACGATGAATGCAGATTGGATCAACTACCCACCGAATGGAACGACGATGGATGTGTATTTACCTGAACAAGTAGGCATCGATTTTAAAACGAGATTAGGTTCCGGTGAGCACCTTTCCTTCTTTGAAAGTCAAAACTACATAGCAATTCATCATCTTACGGATGGTGAATCGATCACACAAAATGGGGTGACGATCACACCATTCCGTTTATCAGAGGACTATGTGTATGCCTTTTTATTTGAAGGAGATAAAAGGGTCTTGATTGCCCCAGACGAGCTATATGGCTGGAATCCACCAGACTTAGGAGAACTTGATCTCGCTGTTATTCCATCAGGCGTGTTTGAGTTCAATCCATTAACAGGTAAGAGACAAATCCTAGAAGAGCACCCTGTTCTTTCTGAAGAAGCAACCTTCGAACAAACGTTAGACATCATTTCGAAGTTGAATGTGAACCGTGTTCTGATTACACATATAGAAGAACCAGACGGGTTAGGATACGACGACTTATTAAAAGTTGAAGAAAAGCTTAAGCTAAAAGGAAAGAACATGTCATTTGCTTACGATACGCTGCAAGTTGACGTTTAAGCGGAGTCAGCCAATGATTTAATCTGTTTATTTAAAAATTCAATAGGGTATCATTTTACCAACAGAGAAGTGAGGTGAGTTCATGGAGCTATCATTGAGTTTATTGATTAATATCGTAATCGCTATTTATTTATATGTTGATGCGAAGAAACGAGACAAAAGTGCTATTATCTGGGCGATACTTGGGTTCTTCATCGGTCCGCTCGTACTAGGGATCTACTTCATCCAAACAGGTAGAAAGTTTATCGGTTGGATCATCGTTATCTTTGCGATCTTCTGGGTAATCCTCATCATCATTCTTGGCGTGCTAGGAGCGATTGCAGGAGTGCTGTTTTAAATTCCGAAGCAAGAGCTTCGGAATTTATACATAAGTGTTCGCAAAAGAATAGGGGGAGCGGGTGAAGCAGAAGTGAAGGATCAAAAAAGAATGTTGATGGACTTGATGGAATGGGGAACCGCAGATGAACATGTTCGAGCGTTATTGATGACGAGCTCTCGTGCAAATCCTCATGCATTTCGTGATGTGTTTACAGACTATGATATCGAAGTATTTACAGACAGCTTGGACCGATTCCTTGAAGACGACACATGGCTGAATCGGTTTGGTGATCGTTTGACGACTGTCCCGCTAGTCCCAAGGGAAAGTGATGGGTGGGTGACGAGGCTCGTCATGTATATGGATGGTACTCGGATCGATTTCCAAATCTCAAGTACAGCGACGTTGAAAGAAATCGCACAGTTACAAGAACTGCCACCTCACTATGACCTGGGTTATAAGGTTTTATTAGATAAAGATCAGATCGTTGAGGATATGGTGACGCCTAGTAACAAAGCATTTCAGGTGAAAAAGCCAACACAAGACGAATTTCAAGAACTCGTCAATAGTTATTGGTGGGATACGACGTATGTGGCCAAAAGCTTGTGGCGTGATGAACTCTTTTTTGCAAAATACATGCTCGACAATGTGATGCGGTTTAACTACTTACAAAGAATCCTTGAATGGTCATTAGGGGTCCAGTTTAACTGGGAAGTTAACCCTAATAAATGCGGGCGCTGGTTTAAGCGCTATCTTGATTCTGAAACGTGGGAAAAGCTTGAGGAAACGTATGCAGGGGCAGATATTGAGGATAATTGGAACGCGCTTTTCAATATGAATGACCTTTTCATGGATCTTTGTAGACACGTTGGTAATGAGCTAGGTTTTGAATGCCCACATGAAGTAGAGAAGAATATCACTCATTACTTACAAAAAGTACACAGCCTAGATGCAGACGCAAAGGAAATTGAAATTTAACAATTAATGGTTTTGGAACCCCCGATATGTGGAAACGTAGTGTTAATAAGCTACATCTTAGGGGGAAGTTATGGGTGAGAATGAAGCGGTGATGGAGTGGATCAGGACAGAATTAAATTGCGATTCTCTACAAATTAACGAGTATCCATTGTATAATTGTGGTAAGCGTATGAAAGATCAGAGTGGAGACTATCTAATTGTCTACTTTCATCCTGAGCAAGAAGAAGTTGTTTATACATTTAAAGATAATGAAGATGTTTATTTCTCTGGATATGCATATCAATGGGGTCAGGCGCGTGCCTGACCCCATTTTAGGAGGTTTACCGATGGGGAATGATTTAAGCACGAATCACCACTATCTAGATGTGAACGGCTCGAAGTTCGAGTGGGATACAGACGAAGGAAGTTTTACGTATGAAGGAGATGGGGCATTAATCTTCTGGATTAATACCGCGTTTAAAGTTTTTCTGGATTCCATTGAAGAAATAGCAGGGGAAGACGAGGCGGCACTCGTGTTAGAAACGGCAGGCTATCGAACCGGAGAAATCGTAAGCGATTTTTATCATGAATCGATTGGAGAGCTCGACCTCATTGTAAATAGTTTACCTAAAACGTACAACACAGCTGGTTGGGGCATTACGACGATACTTGACATTGACCAAGCAAGAAACAAAGCTATTGTTCGTGTGAAGAACAGCTGGGAATACAAGGTTAATAGAGAACAAGGGAAACATGAGGAAGGAACGTTTATTCCAGGACATTGGGCAGGAGTTTTCAGCGGCTTGTTCAAAGAGAAAGTTTGGTATAACGTTAGGAAAAGCCAAATTAAAGGCGACAGCTATTCAGAGTATGAATTCGCGCCATCATCCATAACGCCTAAAGAACACATTACGGATATGATTCAGGAGAAGAAGCGGCTTGAACTTGTGGACCTAGAGAAAAAAGTATCAGAGCGTACCAATGAGCTGCAGCAGATGATCAAGGAGATATCGGCACCGATCATTCCGGTATTGGATCATATTCTCGTCATTCCACTCATAGGGAAATACGATGAAACTCGAATCGATGAGTTGATGACAAAAACACTTAAACAGCTTCCAGACTACAAAGCGAATACGTTGATTCTCGATTTAACTGGAATCAATGATGTCGATAACGTGACCATCGACTTACTGCATAGCATGGTAAAAGCGTCAGAATTATTAGGCGTAACATGCTTGTTGGTTGGGATTTCCCCTAAGCTTAGTATACAAGTTGTTCAATCAAGGGCAGAACTTGAAGGACTTACGTGTTTTTCAACGTTACGTCATGGCATTCATTTTGCACTAGCGAGAGAAGGATTGACGTTAGAAAGTCAAAGATAAAATAAAGGGTCAGGCGTTTTGCCTGACCCATTGTTCATTAATTGTTGATGTAGCGTTCGAACACATCTCCAAAGTCTTTGATCGTGTATTGTTTCTTTGATTGTTCGAGCCAGTTGAATGCAATCTCGTTGATCTGCTTGAACTCTTCATGAAGGTTTGTGTTGCTGTGGCGCATACTCGTCAAAGTAGAGGAAGCTAAATCTAGACTTTTTCTTGAGAATTCGTGATACGTTTCGTTTTCTCTAGATAGTTCAGCGATTCGGATGAGAGACTTATAGAGATCTTTCAGCTCCTCAATAAACTTCTTATGTACATCGATCGAAAACACTTCATTCCCTAGCTGAAACTTGATTTCAACGTCAAGATCGACTGTACCAGCTGTTTCAAGAGCTACGTTCTTGAACGTGTTGTGGCTGTATTCATAGCGTCTTAACGTACGCTTGCTGCTCGTTGCGCTCTTACCATCGACATGAATTAAAGCGAGATTTGTGAAGCAATATTCATCAGCTTTCGATTTAATCAAGAAATAAATCTTTTCTCCATCTTCGTGAAGTACGTAATCATCTGCATCTACCTTGTCGTAATCAGCGGGTTTGATGACACTTCCTACATCACTTAGTCCTAATACGTCTGAGGCAACCTTTTTAAACAATGAGATCATCCTTTCAATTATGAGGTACATTACGTATACGGATGAAGGAAAGAGAAAGTTTCATATAAGATGATCGATACTCCTTGATCACGTTGTTTCATCAATTTCCATAATGGGAAAAGAACCATAGCTTTCTACCTATCAATTAGTAAGAGAAATGGGGATGTTGTATGAAAAAAGCGATGTTGATCGTGAATCCTTCTTCCGGTAAAGAGAAGGCAGTGGAATTTGAAGAAGAAGTTGTAGCGATATTGAAAGAGAATCACGATGAGGTGACCGTACGCTTTACTGAGAAAGAAGGAGACGCCACAAGGTTTGCGGTGGAAGCGTGTGAAGGACCATACCAAACGCTCATTTCCCTAGGTGGAGACGGGACGATCAATGAAAGTATCAATGGCCTTGCTGAAAGAGAAGACAGACCTGACTTTGGATTTATCCCACTTGGAACGGTCAATGATTTTGCGAGAGCACTCGGCATACCGATGCAGCCGGAAAAAGCTCTCGACATCTTAAGAGATCGTCATACGAAATCGGTCGATATCGGAAAGATCAACGATCAATATTTCATGAACGTTCTTGCTGTCGGAGCCATTGCTGAAGCGGTGTATGATGTAACACCTGAAGAAAAGTCACGTTTTGGTCCACTCGCTTATTTCATCGAAGGAGGAAAAGCGCTCAGAGACAAAACGCCTTTTGATCTCAAGGTTACATACGATGACAAAGAGTGGCGCGGTGAAGGGTATCTGATGCTTGTAGCGTTAACAAATTCAGTTGGTGGCATCGAGTCGTTCGCATCACATGCTGAAGTGAACGATGGGTATTTTCATGTGTTCATTCTTAAGAAACTTTCGATTCCGCATGTGATCAAATTGATTCCAGACCTCTTCAATGGCAAGCTGCAGAGTAACGAGCAGATCGAGTATTTCCCAGCTTCAAACCTTGAAGTAAAATCCTCGGTGGACCTCGTCGTAAACATCGATGGAGATGAAGGCTTTCCCCTTCCGTTCAGCGCGAAAGCCTTGCACAATGAGCTAACGATTTTTGTGAAAGAGCAGTAGGTGAGAACTGCTCTTTTTCTTGTATGAATGTAATGACTAAGCAGGTTTTACAAGACTCCGGTTCTACGATTCTTTTCGAATACGTCTATATGCCACGCTCATTGAATAAATTCCCTTAAGGATGAAATTGGATGAGGTGGATCTATGGGACAGAAGGTACTGTTTTTTGGAGACGTAGGGATCGATGATACGATTGCACTTCTATATGCTTACTTATCGAATGAAATCGATGTGATTGGGATCGTTGCCTGTTATGGAAATGTTCCGAAACAACAAACTGCGAATAACGTTCGTTACCTTTTAAAGGAAGTGGGGCGTACGGACATTCCCGTGATGGGTGGTGCCGAAAAACCTATGACCGGTGAAGTTCCTGTTTTCTATCCCGACGTTCATGGACCAGAAGGACTCGGGCCCATCACACCACCAACGAATCATTCTCCACCGCTGGAAAACTTTTTTCAGGTGATTCCGTTAATTGAAAAGTATGATGATCTCGTAATCGTGAACGTGGGGAGAATGACGTCACTTGCGACGCTGTTTTTGTTGTATCCTGAGAAGATGGAGAGAATCAATGCTTTTTACGTAATGGGTGGTGCGTTTAATGTACCTGGTAATGTGACACCGAGTGCAGAGGCCAATTTCCATGCAGATCCGGTCGCAGCGAACATCGTGATGCGATACGCTCAAAATGTGAATCTTTTTCCGTTAAACGTGACACAAAGCGCGATCATTACGCCTGGGATGGTCGATTATATCGATTCGAAAGGTAAGTCTGATTTGATCAAACCACTTCTTGATTACTACTACTTTGAATTTTATCAGAAAAAGGTACCTGGTTTAGGCGGATCACCTGTTCATGATGCGGCAACGATTATGGCGGTCGTCCATCCCGAATTGTTTACGTTTTTTGAGACGCCAGTTGCGGTTGAAATCGATGGTGTGGCACGAGGGCTCAGTATCGGTGATTTCAGGCAAAGTTTTGAGCAGGAAGAATTTGATGGTAGGCCGGTACAAAACGTTGCGATAAAACTGGACTATTTCAACTTTTATCGATATTTCATGGAGATTATGACAGGAGACTCATTCTAGCTATGAAACTTTTAGTATAGAAAAATCGTAAGAAATGTATATGGTACTGCTCGTGAACCGTTACCATAGTGGTAGTGGTTCTTTCGTATATAATAGAGATAACGGCAGGATCAGGAGAGGAAGAGACCCTATGACAACAGCAGTCGATCTCGTTAACAGCATTCGTTTTGAAGGGGCATCCATCGCTGCGTATCCAGACGGACTCCATCCGATAGGGAAAGGGAGGAGTGCAGCGGTATTTAAACTTTCTGGTGAAGAGAAGGTAGTGAAAGTCTTTTATCCTGAATTTCATAACCTAGCAGTTCAAGAAGCAGAAATTTATAAAGAACTTGATAATGACGTCTACTATCCGAAGCTCTACGAAGTTGGGGAGGGCTATCTCATTCTGGAATATTTGGATGGCATCACGTTTTATGATTGCTTGATCGAAGGGGTCGAAATCACTAGGGAAATGGTAGAGGTCGTTGATGAAGCCCTCAATTACGCTAGAACGAAAGGGTTGAATCCAAATGATACACATCTTCAAAACGTTATGTTGCTTAAAAATGGAGAAGTGCGTGTGATCGACGTTGTTCGTTTTCGCCAGACGAAAGAATGCAGCCATTGGGATGATCTGAAGACAGCGTACGATACGATTTACTGCAATTCTTATTTTCCGAAGAAAGTGCCAGCATGGATTGTAGAAACGGTCATCAGATTATATCGAAAAGGGATCATCAAATTTAACAAAGGAAAGTGAGGGATGGTTATGATCGAACGGTCGCGTTTGTTTCGTTTCCTCATATGGCTTCTATTGATTTTTACAGTGATATGGGTCGGAAGTAAGATCGAATTCCTATTTCGGCCGATCGGGATTTTAATTACGACACTCGCATTCCCTATCATTGCTGCTGGAGTGTTCTACTATTTATTGCGCCCAATCATCGCTTTACTAGAAAAGGGGAAGGTTCCGAGACCGCTTGGAATATTGATCGTATATCTCGCTCTTGCTGGTGGGATTACAGGTCTCGTGCTGAGCATCGGACCCATACTGACAGAGCAGTTTAATAGTCTTGCTCAAGGTGCGCCTGCACTTGTATCTGATCTGCAAGACGCACTAACAGAGTGGGAAAGCAATCCTTACATAGCGAATCTTTTACAAAGTGAGATGGTGTCGGTCGATGGATTGACAGAACGGATATCAGGATCGATCGGAGAGATCAGTTCATCGTTCGGTAACTACTTACTATCGTTCTTAACCATCGTGACGGATGTTGTAATAGGAATTGTCCTTCTACCTTTTATCCTCTATTACATGTTGAAGGATGGAAAAAAGCTTATGCCTTCTTTGTTACGCGTTGTGCCTCGTGCTCACCGTAAGGAAGGTGCGAAAATTCTTGAGGATATGGATGATGCACTCAGTGGGTTCATTCAAGGACAGCTGATCGTAAGCCTATTTATAGGAACGTTCGTCTATATCTGGTATGTGATCATCGGCCTCGACTATGCGCTGATCCTAGCATTCATAGCGCTATTCTTAAACGTTGTACCGTTTATTGGTCCGATCATCGGGACAGCCCCAGGTGTGATCGTCGGGTTTATTCAATCTCCATTAACTGCGCTTTACGTCGTCTTAGGTGTCATCGTGATACAACAAATTGAGAGTAATTTGATCTCACCTCAGGTGATGGGGAGAAGACTCGATATTCATCCTCTGACGATCATTTTATTATTACTCGTTGCTAGTAGTCTAGCTGGGTTTCTCGGACTCATTCTAGCCATTCCGACCTATGCCGTTCTAAAAGTGATCGCTACCCATACCTATAGACTCATAAAGCTCCAGCAGCGCGGCAAACATAGCGGTAGTTAAACAAAAACTCTCCGATATAGGAGAGTTTTTTCTATTAAATTTTAGCCTATTGTTATGATTTTATTAAAAAAAACAGTTCTTTGTTCTTAGACATAAACATACAAGATTCGACCAATAGCCCCCTGAAATCGTGTGTTTAGTTGTGCTAGATTAATAGTTGTTCGAATCTAAAATAAAAAAACTTGGGGGAAACATCACATGAAACGTAAAGGGTTTGTTGCACTATCTCTAGCACTTACGCTAGCGATCGCGCCAGGGTTTTCAACACATGATGCGCATGAAGGGGAAACTACGATCGATTCTGCAGGAAATAAAGTCATGATCGAATCACTTCCAAAAGCGAAGAACAAAGGGAAAAAAGAATTCACTGAAGCTGCTGAAGTAGAGAATGATTCCGTTGCAGAGATCGTGAACGAGCAAGGCGAGAAAATCGGAGAAAAGAAAATCAAAAAGAACGTGAAACAAAAGAAAGAAGATAAAAATGTTGCTAAGAACAAGAAAGAAGGAGAGCTTATCTGCTTGTTCTGTGGCGGCGGAGGTGGATCTGACGACGATGGCGATACGGGTTCAGGAGATAACGGAACGCGCGTCGTAACGGTCATCGTTGCAGCTGACGAAGAATACCGTGCAGCACACAGTGACTGGCAAACGTATACTCAAAACATTATTGAAAACGCAGATAACGGATTTACTCGTGACCACGATATTGATTTTCAAGTGAAGACATTCGCACAATGGAACTCAGAAGGTGCGAACGCTTCTGAAATTCTTCAAGACCTTGACCGCGACTGGAATGGAAATGGCGAAGATTTCTTAGTAGGATTCACGCGCGATGCGAACTTCAACTCTGGTGGAATCGCATATGTGTACTCCAACGACCCATACCAGAGCGCAGTTTCAGTAAACCTTGACCAAGGTGCAGAAAACACATGGCATGCAGCTCAGCATGAATTCTCTCATAACTATGGCCTAGGTCATGACCCGCAAGGAAGCGGCATTAAGTGCATCATGAACTACGATTATGCTTATAGCGTCGACTACTGGGATCAAGAACATGACGACCAAATTGAAACAAATAAGAACTGGTATGGAAAATAAGATAGTTTAGCGAAAACGCCCGGTGGAAACCGGGCGTTGTTTGTATGGAATACTGAATGATCGTTATGAAAGAGAAATTCTATGATAAGCTTGTCTTATCAGGATTTTCCAGAAAAGAAGAGAAGATAAGCTGGTTTGCGGGGGAAAGGATTGGTTTTAATTGTATGGCGTGGAACCATATTTTTGGCTGAAGTTACTGATTGTGCTGATAATCTTAGTTTTCTTAATCACATCTTTCAATGCGATTATGAGAAGGTTGCTAAAGGTTGAAAAGAAGAAGCTTTACTCCAATACCATTGTGAATGGCACGCATAAGAAAGTGGATCGGGTTATGAGAGGGGTAGCAATCGTCCTTATCCTTTTTGGGACCTTCTATAATATTACAAGAGCTAGAGAAGAGTGGGTATGGTTTCTCGAACCTTGGTTTTTATTAATGTTATTAATAATTATTTCTGAATCGTTTACAGCTTACATGGAATGGAAGTATGCAGCGAATCGAAAAGATTACCTGTTTACGATAAGTCAACTAATCTTTTTAATCTTCGTGATGGTGTCAGCGTTTTATAGTGATTTCTTTTGGATAATGGGACCGTAAAAAGCGCACCTACATAACAAAATATTTAGCGATTATTAAATTGAATAATCGCTTTTTTATATGGTTGCCCAGGGATAGAAACTACTTGATAGATGTAAAGACCGTATTTAATTGTAAGAAAATTCATGAAAATACTTGAAAATCAAGATTATATTTAATATTATATACTTAAATTTAAGTATATAATTGAGGGATAACATGTATAGGTTAATCATTCTAGGATTAATACACAAAAAACCGATGCACGGATATGAAATTCAACAAATTTTACATGATAGTCAAGTAGATCTATGGACAACGATTCAAACAAATTCAATCTACCATGCGTTAAGGCAAATGGAGAAAGAAGGGTTAATTGAAGAGTTGCGTAAAGAAACGGCTGGAAAAAGAGTAAGAGTCGTTTATACGATAACTGAAGAAGGTGAACGTGGATTTAATACGTTATTAGAGGCGTCAATAAAGCAACCAACCAAGAACGTACCTTCAGAATTATATGCTAGTTTATCTTTCATAAAAGACCTTGCTCCAAAAGATGCTAAAGAATATATTTCGGAACATATCGAAGAGTTACACACTGTTATTTCAAAATGGGAAGATGGGTTAGGTGTAGATAAGGGCTTTGATGATGAATTTGAATCGTCAATGTACCATCTAATTCTTCAAAATGGTATTGAGCATATGAAAGTGAATATGAACCTACTGAAAGAAGTTAACAAACTAATAACGGGGAGGAACGAATGAAGAACCTTGTTTTGTTGGATGTTCTTTTTTACTTTATCTTTCCGGTAGCAATTTGGAACCTTGTTAAAGAGCCTATAGGGATCTACCATGCAATGTTACTATCTGCTGTACCAGGTTTCTTGTATACAGTATATCGAACAATCAAAACAAAACGGATTAATTTTTTTGGAGTGTTCATTCTGTCGACCCTAACCATAAGTACATTGGTTGATCTATTGTCAGGAACAGGGATAAAGCTCCTTTGGAATAATGTTTATTATCAAATAGCATTAGCAATATTTTTTATTAGTTCTATTTTGATAAAGAAACCGATCGTGTTATTTTTTTCGTTAGATTTTGCAGAATTACAAGGATTTAATAGGACTAATACTAAATTGAGGTTTTACCAAAGAGACATTTTCAGGATCTTTCAATTCATTACATTAGGTTTTGGGCTTAGAAGCGGAATATTAGCGGGTACAAAAGCTTGGTTGATTTTAAATTATGGTGTAGAAGCATTTGATGAAGGTGTTGTTTTAGAAAATTTGATCAGCTGGGGAATGTACGGTCTATGTTTCTATGGGTTTTATGTGATCAATCAAAGAATTCAATTGAAACAGCCTAATGCTAATGAACATTACAATCATTAGAAAAATTTAGTGGATATACAGCTTCTAATAGCACATATAAAAAACCGTACCGCCTCTACTTCCAGAAGCGGTACGGTTTATGGTTACTTGATTACTTTTATCTTTACGTCTTTACGACCCCAAGCCATTGCATCGTCTTGATCTTCAATAAAGACATCGATTTTCTTTCCGTTGATCGCGCCGCCTGTGTCAGCAGCAATCGCACGGCCGTAGCCCTCTACTTCAACGATCGATCCCATTGGAATCACTTCAGGGTCAACGGCGATCAGGTTTGCTTCAGGGTATTTCTTTAAGTTCACACCCATACGCGTTACGCCTGAGCAGCCGTCACAATGAGCTGTATAAGCTGTGCTTTCTACGGTAAGTTCTTTTCCAGCAGCTGTACTTTTTGAAGCAGCTTGATCAAGAGCTGAGCGGGTGCTTGGTCCAGCGATTCCATCGACTGTAAGCCCTTTTGCTTTTTGGAAGCTCTTCACAGAAGATTTCGTTCCACTTCCATAAACTCCGTCAAGGCCTGACGTGTGATAGCCTGTTTTTTCAAGCTGACTCTGGATATGTATGACTTGCTTTCCGATATCACCATAGCGAAGCACTTTGATTTTACTGTTCGTGTTCGGTCCAGCGATGCCATCTACTTTCAGATTACGAGATTCTTGAAATTCTTTCACTGCATTCTTAGTGATCTCTCCATAGTACCCTGTTGCCGTATGATACGGAAACAC
This sequence comes from Anaerobacillus sp. ABA4_114, assembly GCF_056159065.1. Lineage (NCBI taxonomy): Bacteria > Bacillati > Bacillota > Bacilli > Caryophanales > Bacillaceae > Anaerobacillus > Anaerobacillus sp. ABA4_114. The sequence goes on along the minus strand of NZ_JBSWUM010000001.1, from coordinate 2,702,974 downwards.
ACCTTTTGTTAGGAGATAGTTTTGGAGTTCCACAACATCAGAACCTCTGTCTCCTTTGTTTAATGTTCGATCCCCAAGCTCGGCCGATGCAAGCGCAGGCGTTGCCATCATTACGAATGCAGCAACTACGAACATCATGATTATTTTTGATTTACGAAACATCATGTTTCCTCACTTTCTGCAATTGTATTCACAGAAAGGTATTCGGCAATGTTCGCTATGTAACGACAATCGAGGAGGAAAACACTACCTTTTAACCAGAGAACGACCAGAAAATGGTTTTACAAAGAAGGTGACGCATTGTTATATACTAGAAAAGGAGAATAGTAGGGATAGCGAAAGGAGAATTAGTATTGAAGCCGCTTGAAAAGAAATGGATACATATTATAAACGGAATTCTTGGAATCATCATCGTTCCTTACTCGATACTCGAGTTGATCGGCGTTATTGTCTTAAGATCGGATAACGTGTACAGCTTGATTCCGATCGGGCTTTTGCTCATTTGGCTTGTTTTGTACATCATACAAGTGAAAAAGCAAAACACGTTACTCGTCTTCGGAGCAGTTTTCTTGAATGTTTTTTATATGTTCTTTATCATTCCAAAGGTACTGTATTAGTCTAGCCACTTCGTATGATTAAAAATAATATCATCGGGTAATATACAAAAGTGGTTAGATCATAGAAGATAAAGGAGAGGATTTCATTGAGTAAAAAAGTACTAATGGTCGTAACGAACCATACAGAAATCGATGCAGAAAATAAAACAGGCCTTTGGCTTGAAGAGTTTGCAGTTCCTTACAATATCTTCAAAGAAAAAGGTTACGATATTAAGGTAACGTCAATAAAAGGTGGACGAGTAGAACTGGATCCAAACAGTATTCCTGAAGAGAACCCAGCAGAGTGGGAGGAAGCGCAGGAGAAGCTAACGAATACGACGCAATTATCGAATGAAGATGCGAATCAGTTCGATGCAGTATTCCTGCCTGGTGGACACGGTACGATGTTCGACTTCCCAGATAGCGAAACGCTTCTTCACGTTCTTCAGGAACAAGCAGAGAATGACAAGGTCATTGGAGCTGTTTGCCACGGTCCAGCTGGACTCGTAAATGTAACGTACAAAGACGGCTCACCACTCGTACAAGGTAAGCAAGTGACTGCATTTACAGATTCTGAAGAAGAAGAGATGCAGCTAGTCGAAAAGATGCCGTTCTTGCTTGAATCCACGCTCCGTCTTAAGGGCGCAGATTTCACTTCTAAAGACAACTGGGCTGACTATGCAGTTCGTGACGGCAAGCTCGTAACAGGGCAAAACCCTCAATCAAGTGCTAGCGCAGCAAATAAAGTCGTCGAAGCATTAGAAGCATAAGCATATATGGAGAGCGAATCCTCGAGATTCGCTCTTTCTTTGTTATCGTGGGTTTTCAATGACGGAAAATAAGGGAATAACAGACATATCGGTGAAAAACGAAAGAATATCAGCGGTTTTTGCTTTTTATCAGCGAAACATGGGTGGATATCGGCGAAAAATGAATTTTATCGGCGAAATCTACCTTATATCAGCGAAACCGTGTTACATGTGTTCCAAAAGAAGGAGCTAGAGGGCACGGTGTAGAAGTGGATTTTTACTGCAGGATTAAAACATGGTATAACAGGCATATAGTAGTAACTGAGATTATGTAAAGAAAGCAGTGACGAACATGACATTTATCACTTCTCATCCGTTTATAGAGATGGTTCGTAAGATCGAGCGGACCGGTCAGCATACGGTAGAAGAAAAATATGAATTAGAGCTCTATGAAGATAGCATTCGCTCCACGTCTCAGTATTATCGGTTGAACGATGTGTTCGATGTATCGTATCGCTTCACATCGGAAAGCTTTGGTTTTCTTTATCTCCACACAAACAGAGGCGTCATCTCTTTTATGATAAAAGAAGATCCTCGTTCGTTTGTTGAAGAATATAAGAAGTTGATTTAACCATAGGGGGAGGATGAAGAGGGGATGGGAATAGCACGCGTAACACTCTCAAACGGTGTGAAGATGCCACAGGTTTGTTTTGGTGTTTTTAAGCTAAATGGAAACGAAGCTGTTCAAGCTGTAACCGAAGCGCTTCAGTTCGGATACCGAGGTATCGATACCGCTTCTTACTACGGAAACGAAGAAGCAGTTGGCGAGGCGATCAAGCAATCAGGGATTCCTCGTGAAGAACTCTTTATAACCTCAAAAGTTTGGAACGATGAGCAGGGCTATAATGAAACACTAAACGCGTTCGACCGATCACTCGAGCGGCTCGGTACTGATTATCTAGATCTTTATCTAATCCATTGGCCCGTTCCTGAGCTGTACCAAGAGACATGGCAGGCTCTAGAGAAGCTGTATCATGAAGGGAAAGTTTGCGCGATCGGTGTAAGTAACTTCGAGAAGCATCACCTCGAAACGATCCTTAAGAATTCAAGTGTGACGCCTGTCATGAACCAGATCGAGTTTCATCCTGAACTGATTCAAGAAGACCTTAGAGCCTATTGCGATGCGAAAAATATTCAAGTGGCGGCATGGTCTCCTCTGAAACGAGGCAAGGTATTATCGAACAGGGCGATCAAAGAGATCAGTAAGAGTGTTGGAAAGTCACCGGCTCAAGTTGTATTGAGGTGGTGTCTAAACCACGATGTTGTTGTGAACGTAAAGTCATCAAAGCCCGAGCGGATAAAAGAAAACGCTGACTTGTTCGATTTTAACTTAACATCTGAACAAATGAAGAAGATCGATGCTTGCAATGAAGATAGCAGGCTTGCTCATCATCCGGACCATAAACCTTTTTATGATGAAACGGTCCCGGAAAGAAAAGGGTAGACGTATTTGAAATAACATGACTCTATAACAACAAAACCGACCAGAGGCATTTGCCACTGGTCGGTTTTTGTGTACGTCTATTGAACGGGCTTCCTTACGACCCTCTATTTACATTCGACCATATCTCTATAAGCGGACCATCGCCACCGAAGATCGGATCTGTCTCTGGAAACGGAACGTGCTGGATTGTTTCAAGAGCATCTCGTTCGTTCGGATCACCGGTTTTCAAGTCGTGATCTACTCCATTCGGGTACGCACCAACGACCTGGAAATCTGAAGATGCGCTTTCTCTTTTATGTCCGACGCCTGCAGGAATAACGACTGCATCGCCCTTTTTAACGTCTACTTTTTCACCGTTTTCGCCACCGAACGTGATGGTAGCTTCTCCACTTACAACACCAAGGACTTCGTGCGTATTGCTGTGATAATGATGGTAATCGAATACGCCGTTTTGCCAGCTGTTCGTCCAGTTGTTCCTTTTGAATTGATCCACGCATTGGTTTTCAAGATCTACTAAACTTCCACGATAAAGGATAAGAGGAAGATCTGGGTTGTTCGGTATGTCCCCATTCTCCTTTAAATAGAGCGTTTCAACATCCACTTTGTTCATTCATTATCCCTCCTTCATGTCTAATACATATATTAAACGATTTCACACAACATAAAACATCTTTTCGTTTAGCAGGAGGATAAAAGGGAAAAGGATTATTGATTTCATTGGAAATTGCTTCTTCCCCCGATTATCGATTAAAAAACGTTCCAGTTGACTAACTTGTATATACAAGGTAAACTACGAATTGTATTGAACATGTATAGACAAGTTAAACAATAAATGAAAGCGGTTGAAAGGAGAATACATGATGCTTAAGAAATTATTCGGTAAGAAGGAAACGCCTACAGAGGAGAAAATTCTTGCTCCGATGAACGGAAAGGTCGTTGAACTTGAAAACGTACCGGATCCGACGTTCGCACAAAAAATGATGGGTGATGGTGTTGCGATCGAACCGACTGATGGTGAAGTTGTTTCACCAGTAAACGGAAAGATCATTCAGTTCTTCCACACGAAACATGCTGTCGGCATCGAGTCTGAATCTGGACTAGAACTACTCATCCATGTTGGTTTAGAAACAGTTGGTATGGGTGGAGAAGGTTTTGAAGGACACGTGAAGGAAGGCGACAAAGTTAAGGTCGGCGACCCATTGATCTCAGTAGACCTTGATCTTGTGAAGGAAAAAGCAGCAAGCACGATCACGCCTGTCATCATCACGAATGCAGATATTCTTGAGAATGTTGAGAAGTCTTATACAGATGGCGCTACTCGTGGTGAAGTCGAAATTATGCATACAAAGGTTAAGAAGTAATTGATGAATGACAACAGGTCGTTCGTAGGCGACCTGTTGGTTATGAATAGGGGGAAGAAGCATGGCTATTGACAGAAAGTCTGTCGAGCAGATCGTTGAAGCGATCGGTGGTAAAGAAAACGTATCAACTGCTACACACTGCGTAACAAGACTACGACTCGTATTACATGATGAAAGCAAAGTCGATCAGGAAGCACTTGAACAAAATGATCTCGTAAAAGGTTCTTTCTCGGCTAACGGTCAGTTTCAGGTCGTCATCGGGCAAGGAACTGTTGATAAAGTGTTTAAGATCTTCGCTGAAATTACAGAAATTGAGAGCGCATCCAAACAGGATGTAAAGAACGCTGCAGCACAGAAACAAAATATGTTACAACGTGCTGTTAAGACGCTAGCAGATATTTTTATCCCAATTTTACCTGCCATCGTAACTGCAGGTTTGTTACTCGGTATCAACAACATTCTAACTGCTGAAGATATCTTCTTCAGCGCACCACTCGTTGAGGTATATCCTCAGTGGGCTGACCTTGCAAGTATCATCAACTTGATCGCGAACACCGCCTTTGTGTTCTTACCCGGACTGATCGGTTGGTCAGCAGCGAAACAGTTTGGTGGTAGTCCGTTACTCGGAATCGTTCTTGGTCTTATCTTAGTCCATCCTGATCTACTTAACGCTTGGACGTATGGTCAGGCAGATGACATTCCAACTTGGAACTTGTTTGGTCTTGAAATTGAAAAAATCGGTTACCAAGGGCAGGTCTTACCAGTTCTTGTATCCGCGTATATATTAGCGAAAATTGAAACGTTCTTAAATAAACGGGTGCATGATTCCATACAGATGCTTGTTGTTGCACCAGTCGCATTGCTCGTAACTGGATTCCTTGCGTTCACGTTGATCGGACCTGTTACGTTCTGGATTGCAAACCTCTTGACTGATGGATTTATTGGCTTGTTCGATGCAGTACCAGCGATCGGCGGTCTTGTATATGGTGCACTGTATGCTCCTCTCGTTATTACTGGTATGCATCACACATTCCTAGCAGTCGATCTTCAATTGATCGGAAGTACAGGAAGCACGTTCTTGTGGCCGATGCTAGCTCTTTCTAACATCGCTCAAGGTGCAGCAGCACTTGCGATGATGCTCGTTACGAAGCAGGAGAAAACGAAAGGTCTCGCAGGAACATCTGCAGTTTCTGCATTCCTAGGTGTAACCGAGCCAGCACTTTTCGGTGTAAACCTTCGCTATCGTTTCCCATTCTTTGCAGCAATTATCGGTTCTGCCATCGCAGGACTCGTTATTACGGTAATGGGAGTAGAAGCACAGTCGATCGGAGTTGGGGGCGTTCCTGGATTCTTATCGATCTTTAAAGAATATTGGGGAGCATTCTTCCTAGGAATGGCAATCGTTCTTGTTCTACCATTCCTTCTTACACTCATGTATGGGAAGATAAGAAAAGTAGAGAATTAATTAGGACGTACGATATCACCTGGAATGTCTACCGGTTCATATGACAGTTCCGGTGATATCGTTTTTTCGTATTGAAATCATTGAAATTGAATTAGGGAGTTGAGTTGCGTGCAAGCATGGTGGAAAAAGTCAGTCGTGTATCAAATCTATCCAAAGAGTTTTAATGACACGACAGGAAATGGTACAGGAGATATCAACGGAATCATTGAGAAGTTAGACTATTTAAAAACACTAGGTGTGGACGTAGTGTGGTTAACGCCGATCTATGATTCCCCTCAAAATGATAATGGATATGATATCCGTGATTATTTCAGTATCTATGAAGAATATGGGACGATGGAAGACTTCGATCGTTTGCTTGAGGAAGCTCACGCACGTGACATTAAAATCATCATGGATATCGTTGTAAACCATACGTCGACAGAGCATCAGTGGTTTGTTGAATCACGTAAATCAAAGGATAATCCATACCGTGATTATTATATTTGGAAAGATCCTGTGGACGGTGAGGAACCTACGAACTGGCAATCCAAATTTGGTGGCTCGGCATGGCAATTTGATGAGGAAACAGGACAGTATTATCTTCATCTATTCGATGTGACACAGGCTGATTTGAACTGGGAAAATGAAAAAGTACGTGATGAAGTCTATAACATGATGACGTTCTGGTTTGAAAAAGGTGTTGATGGGTTCCGTCTCGACGTCATCAACCTGATTTCGAAAGATCAAGATTTTCCAAACGATGATGGATCGGTTGCCCCTGGAGATGGGCGTAAATTTTACACAGATGGACCTCGTGCTCATGAATTCATGAACGAAATGAATCGAGAAGTGTTTATGAAGTACAATCCGATGACAGTCGGTGAGATGTCGTCAACAACGATAGAGGATTGCATTAAGTATTCTAATCCAGAACGTAATGAGCTAAGCATGACGTTTAACTTCCACCATTTGAAAGTGGATTATCCTAACGGTGAGAAGTGGTCGGTCGCAGACTTTGATTTCCTCAAATTAAAAAACATCCTGTCGACATGGCAGAAAGAGATGCATGAAGGAGGAGGCTGGAACGCGCTATTCTGGTGCAACCATGACCAGCCAAGAATCGTTTCCCGTTATGGGAACGATGGTGAGTACAGAAAAGAGTCAGCAAAAATGCTGGCTACGACGATGCACATGATGCAAGGAACGCCGTACATTTATCAAGGCGAAGAGATCGGAATGACCAATCCGAAGTTCGACGATATTTCTTCTTATCGTGACGTTGAATCGTTGAACATCTATTCCATTCTTCAGGAAAAAGGGTATAGTGAAGAAGAAATCCTTGAGATTTTACGACACAAGTCGAGAGATAATTCTCGTACGCCTGTACAATGGAACTCAGATTCTCAAGCAGGATTCACGACAGGTGAACCTTGGATACCGGTCGCAAAAAACTATGAGCAAATCAACGTAGAAGATACGCTTCAAGAAGAGAATTCGATCTTTGAACATTATCAGAAGCTGATCGAGCTACGTAAGACCGTTGAGGTTGTAACGGAAGGTAGCTATGAACTCATCTTAGCGAAAGATCCACAGATTTTCGCTTACGTACGTGAAACCGATCGAGAAAAGCTGCTTGTTATTAACAACTTTTATGAAACTGAAGCGACGGTTGAACTTCCTGATCATGTAGAGGTTGACGGGTTCGAACGCTTGCTTTCAAATTACTCCGAAGATCCACATGAGGAGATCGATGGTAAGGTGCTAAGACCATTTGAATCCGTCGTGTACTATGTCAAAAAGTCATAGGTGATGGTGGAATGAAACAAACGAAATATGCTCAGATTTATCAAGAGCTATCAGAGAAAATCCAAGATGGGACGTACAAACCGAACAGTAAACTACCTTCTGAACACGAACTAGCAGAAGCGTATGGAACATCTCGAGAAACGATTCGAAAGGCATTGAACCTCCTCTCACAAAATGGATTGATTCAAAAAATCAAAGCGAGAGGTTCCGTTGTGATCGATGTCAATCGATATGAGTTTCCTGTTTCGGGTCTCGTCAGTTTTAAAGAAGTATCTAAGCGAATGAGCAAAACGTCTAAAACAATCGTTCATTACCTGGAAAAAGAACAGCCCACAGAATGGGTGAGAGAGCAACTTGGTCTTCGTAGTGGCGATTCTGTGTGGCATGTAGTCAGAGCAAGAGAAATAGACGGAGAAAAAATCATTTTGGATCGAGATTATTTTCCTGTACAATCCGTTCCCGAATTAACAAAACAGATCTGTGAGAACTCGATCTATGATTATTTGGAAAACGATCTTGGATTATCGATCAGCTATGCGAAGAAAGAAATCATTGTTGAGGATGCACACGAAGATGACAGGCGCTATCTAGATTTAAAACATTATGAGCACGTCGTTGTCGTGCGTAACTATGTGTATTTAAACGACACGACTTTAATCGAGTATACCGAATCTCGTCACAGGTTAGATAAATTTCGGTTCGTTGATTTTGCAAGAAGAGAGAAATAACATGTTGGCAGCATACATCTCGTATGCTGCTTTTTTTATTAGAAGAAGGTTTTTCGATATGTTAAATAGAATGAGTATGGTGCGAAAGGAGAGAGAAGTGATGACAAAGCAGGCTACAGATCAACTAAAACTAGCAAGAACACAAGGATTTCACCTTGAAGCACTACGGAAATTCACTCTTTCAGATGATCAGATGAGGTACACTTCTCTGCCGATGCCAGCATTTGAAACGTGTATGAAAGATCATGAACGGCATCCAGTCGTCATTTTATCAGGAGAGAGAGTCGTTGGTTTTTTTGTATTACATAGTGGTGAAGGTGCGAAGGAATACACTTCAAACAAAAACGCTATGCTGTTAAGAGCGCTCAGTATCGATCAGAAGGAGCAGGGAAAAGGGTATGGAAAACATGCCATGTTTCTTGTTAAAGACTATGTAAAATCTAACTTCCCTGAAATTGATGAAGTGGTATTAGCCGTTAATGTGAAAAACGGAGTGGCTCGATCGATCTACCTTGAACAAGGATATGTGGATTTAGGTAAAAAGAAAGAAGGCAGATCAGGGCCTATGTCCATTCTTCATTTGTTTCTATAAAATCCCCAGCGTCTTTCCGTTGGGGTTTCTTATTTATGAAGACTTTTTAAGTGAAGTCTCTATTTCTTTTAAGTAAGCAGCAAATTCTTCTTTCGTAGTGGATGAATTCATCGCTTCTTCCACCAGAGGTAGCCAGTCTTCTGGCAGCGTTTTGGTTTTATGCATTCGTTCAATCCCCCTAAACTGTTCTTTTTATCGAATGTACTATCAGTTTATCCATTGCCTTGTTGGAAAGCAATAGAATTTGTGAAAAATGTTGAAAATTAGCAAAATTTATGAGGTGAGTGAAGCGTGAAGGAAGTAATGGACGATATTTTATCAAAGTTTCCAAAACAAAACAGGGTGGTAGTAGGCATCGATGGATTGAGTCGATCAGGGAAAACGACTTTTGTGAATAACATGTGTGAGAGGGTTACTGAACGAGAAGTCATCGTGATCCACATTGATGACTTTATCGTGTCAAGGAATAAACGATATGGAACAGGCTATGAGGAGTGGTTCGAATATTACTATCTTCAATGGGATGTTTCCTACTTACGAGATCACTTGTTTGATAAGGTTAAACAGAATTCTGAATTAACCCTTCAGCGTTATGATGAAAAGAGTGATACTCACACCTCTTACGTTCAACAGATTCCAGAAAATGCACTTGTCCTTATTGAAGGAGTTTTCATTCAGCGGGAAGAGTGGAGAGGATATCTCGATTACGTTATTTATCTTGAATGTTCTCGTAGAGCGAGGTTTGAAAGAGAGAGTGAGGAAACGAAAAAGAACCTTAAAAAGTTTTATGATCGTTATTGGAAAGCTGAAGACTACTATTTTGAAAAAGTAGACCCCGTTCTCCATGCAGACTTCGTTTTAGACAATGGAACAAGCCCCTCTAAGTAGAGGGGCTTTTCAAGGGACTTGCTTGTGGTACGGCCGGCCATCTGACAGCATCTTCATTGTAATGAAAGATAATGACCGACTGTATAAAAAAGTGTTGTCATAAATCCGGAATCAAATACGTTAAAAAAATAATTAAATTTTGTGCTCAAGTTGTAAGGCTGAAAAATGCCCGGGGATTTTGTAAGAAAATCGATAAATTCCTTGTTCCATCATATCTCCAATCCAATGTATGATAAAGAAGAGGGGGGAAAGATATGATACAGGTAGCAACTGGTTTAATCATATTTTTTATCGTGTTAATTTTGATCGGTACGCTTATGGTAGCAGGAAAAAGTGATAGTGGGTACGATAAGAAAGCGAAAAATACTAGCATTACGATTTTTTCTATTTATGTTGTAGTGAGTATATTAGCTGTTGCAGGAATCGCAATTTATGTGTACATGATTTAAGAGCGGCTAAAGCTGCTCTTTTTATTTTGAAGCTACAAATAGCATTTCTGCAGCGAGGTAACCAAATCGAAGACCGAAGAAGAGTAAGACAAGGCTTGCAACAACGCTTATTCCTCTTAGCGTTGCTGGTTTCATAAGTGTCTTGCCGAAATGGACGGTCAACGACATATTCAAGTTCCAAAGACCGATCCCGACGAAAACGAGTGTGGAAAGAAAGAATGCTTCCCATTTGTCAGGGCGCTGCAAGGATTGACTGAGAACTGAACCGTAAATCCCAAGCCAAAATAGAAGGTTCATCGGATTGAAGGCAGCGATCATGAAGCCTGTTGCATATGAGTTGAAAAGTCCCGACTTATCTTTGTCTCTCGCCTCATCAATACTGACAGAAGACAAGCAACCCTGAAGACCAGATAATGTAAGAATCACACACCCGAGTACGAGTAAAGCTATTTGTACATAAGATATTTTCACAAAAGCAGCGATTCCAAAGTACATCAAACACATCAGGATGAGATCTGCACTCATCCCGCCTCCGCCTACGAGAAGGGAAGACCAGAATCCTTTATGTATTCCTTGCTTCATGATCTCAATATTAATAGGACCGATCGGTGCTGCAATCGATAAACCAAGAATGATATGACCTACCACAGTTTCTAGCATCGATAGCATTCTCCTTTTTGGCATGTCTCTAATTAAATACATGTCCCAAAGTAGAAAAATAGAAGTGATGCATGAAAAAATATCTGAAGAAGCGGTTAAGATTTTGTGGAATGCATAGAAGATTGTATAATGAAGGGTACTACTACGCTGAGAATTGAAGTGATATCGAGATGAACCAATACTCAATGTTTTCGAAGAGTGAAATAAAAGAACGGTTTCCGGTGAGCTTCTATCAAAGAGGCCTCACTTACTATCAGGACGGTCGCGTGCATGTCCTGAACTATGATACAGAGAAAAAATCGTATACGGCACACGTACACGGAACGGATGATTATGAAGTCGTTATCGAGCTTTTGAGCGATAACTGGTTCGGCTCGTGCGAATGTGCCGCATTCGATACGTATGGAACGTGTAAGCATATCGCCGCTGTTCTAATCGCGATCAGCGACTCTCATCCACCGGATCAAGAAGAGAAGAAAGAAAAAAGCACTGCGCCACCCAAGAACTACGATGAAACTGATCAGTTGATCAGGGCTTTGAGCGACTATGATGTGGATTTGTCTGATATCCCTTCATCCAAAAAAGATCGCCTGCAGGTGGAGTTTACGATTAAAGGAACCTCCTATCCATCGCTTAGACGATCGAGGGGAGATGCCCCGTGGACGATTGAGATGAAAGTTGGGGTCGATCGCTTATATATTGTAAAGGATATTCGAGCATTCCTAGATGCAGTGCTAGCAGAAGAATCGCTATATTTTACTAAAAAGTTTAGTTATGAGCCTCATGAACAAGAATTCGATGAGCGAGATTACCCCTTTATCGAGCTGTTGCTAGCTGTTCGAAGTAACGAGAAAGTATATTTAAGCATTCCGGATAACTGGGGAAGATTTACAGATAACAGAGAGTTGATCCTGCCTCCTTTGACGGCGAACGAGTTTTTAGAAGAGCTTTATAGACAGGACCGTTCGCTACGTTTTGAATTTAATCGTGAATTATTTGAAGGTGTTACGCTTTATAAAGATAAGCATCCTTTTGATTTTGCTGTTGAGCAAGTAGAGTCTGACTATGTTTTACACTTGAATGGATTTGAAGAAGCTGCTGTATTTGGAACATACGGATGGGTGTTTCACGATGAATCGCTTTACAAAGTGAGCCAAAGGCAGCAGAAACTTCTAAGAGAGTTAGCTCCCTTTCGAAATTCAGCTGCAAGTTCTGTATCGATTTCTGGTGACCAGATCGAACCATTCCTATCTCAGGTCGTCCCGCGTTTAAAGAAACTAGGGGACGTCACGTTATCAGAAGATATTTCAGAGAAGATCGAAAGTCCAGCGCTTCGAGGGAAGGTCTATGTGAATGCAGAGGGTGAGCGTCTTCTCGTTAACGTCACGTACAAATATGGGGAAGATCGAATCGATCCGTTCGACAGCGCTTCGCGTATTGAGAACAAGGATGGAGGGATCATCTTAAGAGATAGTGAAAAAGAACAGCAGATCATGGCGCTAGTCGAGCAAGCATCTTTAAAATTCAATGGCCGAGAACTGTACGTAGACGATGAAGCATTAATCTTTGATTTCCTATATTGGACGCTTCCTCGGCTTGACGAACTTGCAGAAGTGCTTTTAACAGATTCTGCAAAGAAATGGTTACTTGATGAAGAGTCTGTTCCCGTGACGTCCGTTGACGTGGATGGTACAGGAACGTGGCTCGATGTTAGTTTTGATATGAAGGGCATTGATGAGGGAGAAATCTCTAATGTTCTGAAAGCAATGATAGAGAGGAAAAGGTATTACAGGCTTGAAAACGGCTCATTCGTTTCAATTGAAGATGAAGAATTCCAGCACGTTGGTAAGCTTTTGGACGAATTGAACATTAAAGAAAGTGAAATCAGTCGTGGAGATATCAAGCTTCCACTCTATCGTGGCTTGCAAATCGATGAGACGATGGGGAAAGAGAAGCGAAGCTCGCGTTATGGAAAAGCGTTTCGTGAACTGTTATCGAGACTGAAACATCCTGAAGACCTTCAGTTCAGTTTGCCAGAAGGGCTGGATGCTGAATTGCGTTCCTATCAACTGACGGGCTTTCAGTGGTTGAAGGCGCTTGGATATTATCATTTAGGCGGTATTCTTGCTGACGATATGGGGCTAGGAAAAACGCTGCAGAGCATTTCGTATCTCCTTTCAGAGAAGGAAGAAAATCCGAATGCAAAAGCACTTGTTATCGCACCTGCTTCGCTCATCTATAACTGGAAGAAAGAATTTGAGAAATTCGCACCTGGCATGGAAGTAGCTGTCAATGCCGGCGCACCTCCTGAACGGAGAGAATTGTTGTCTCAATCGGAGCCAGATGTGTGGATTACATCTTACCCAACGCTTAGGCAGGATATTTCTCATTATGAAGCGATGGAGTTTGATTCAGTGATTCTAGATGAAGCGCAGGCGATTAAGAATCCTGCTACAAAAACGTCCCAAGCCGTTAGGCAGTTGAGAGCAAGAAAAAGGTTTGCGCTCAGTGGTACGCCGATCGAAAATTCATTAGATGAACTGTGGGCATTGTTCCATTCGATCATGCCGGGATTCTTTCAAGACTTAAGTTCTTTTAAAAAGCTACCACATGAACAAATATCTAGAATGGTTCGCCCATTCATCTTGAGACGTGTGAAGCAGGATGTGTTGAAAGAACTGCCAGACAAAATCGAGACTGTTCAAGTTTCTGAATTAACAAAGCAGCAAAAAGAACTTTATCTCGGTTACTTGCATCGAATTCAGGAGGAAACAAAGGAGAGTCTCAGAGGAGAAGGCTTCCAACGCAACCGAATGAAGATTCTTGCAGGACTGACAAGACTGCGTCAACTATGCTGTCACCCGTCATTGTTTCTTGAAAATTATGATGGGTACTCAGGTAAGCTAGAACAGCTTATGGATATCGTAGCAACGTCTATTCAAAACAAGCAGAGGATACTGATCTTCTCTCAATTTGCAAGCATGCTGCGTATCATTCAGGATCATCTTACGGCCGCGGGACACGAAGTGTTTTATTTAGATGGTCAAACACCGTCTAAAGAGCGAGTTGAGATGACGGAACGATTTAACGACGGAGAAAAGGAAATCTTTCTTATTTCATTAAAAGCTGGAGGAACTGGACTCAACTTAACGGGTGCCGACACTGTTATCTTATATGACCTATGGTGGAACCCAGCCGTTGAAGAGCAGGCAGCTGGAAGAGCACATCGAATCGGTCAGAAGAAAGTTGTTCAAGTTCTGAGGTTGATCACGCAAGGAACGATCGAGGAGAAAATATATGAGCTCCAGCAAAAGAAGAAAGAGTTGATTCAAAAAGTCATACAGCCTGGTGAAACGATGATCTCAAGCCTGTCTGAGGAAGAAATTAAAGAGATTTTAAGTATATAGCGCAAGAAGCCTTCCGAAACTCGGAAGGCTTTTTTCTTTTGATTAAGTGGTATACGTAATAACAAAGAACAAATAATAACGAAGAGTTGAGAGGTGGTTAGGAATGGAATGCGAACTGTGCGGGCGAAAAGGAGTATCTAGTACGGTTCATCATTTAACACCAAAAGAAGAGGGAGGGACCTTTGGACCAACTGCAAATTTATGTCCTGCATGTCACAAGCAAATTCATGCGTTATACACAAATCAAGAGTTAGCAATTAGACTCAATACGATAAAAAAGTTAAAAGAGGACGACCAAATTCGACGGTTTTTAAAGTGGATAAAAAAACAACCTCCCACAAAACGAGTCAAAGTGTCGAAATCGAACGAAAAAAATAGAAAAAAATAGTCCCGCTATAGGTCGCATGTTATTAGGGTTTTTAGTAAATAGTGGGTAAAAGAGATCGCCTTAACTTGAAATTCGGTGTTTCGACCTATTTTGTAGTGGTATAGATAGATAGAGGTAAAAACGTACTATATTCTGTTATAAACAGAAAAATTAAATGAAGTTGAGGTGACTACTGTGACAGGAAAAATTTCATCAGTGTTTTGGAGTACGCTGGTTATCAGTTTATTGATGGTCGTATGGGGATCGATTTCTCCTGGCAGTCTCGAGTCCATGTCGGCCAGTGCCCAAACGTTTATTTCGAATAAGTTTGGTTGGTACTACTTAATATTAGTAACGCTTCTCGTCATTTTTTGTGTATTTATCATTTTTACACCGTACGGTAAGATCAAGCTTGGTAAGCCGGATGAAAAGCCGGAGTTTACAACACTAAGTTGGTTTGCCATGCTGTTCAGTGCTGGTATGGGGATCGGACTTGTTTTCTGGGGAGCAGCAGAACCGATCTATCATTATGCTGTGAATGCTCCAACAGCTGAAACAGGAACACCAGCAGCAGTAAAGGAATCCATGCAGTATGTGTACTTCCACTGGGGAGTTCATGCTTGGGCAATCTATGCGATCGTTGCACTCGTGCTCGCTTATTTTAAATTTAGACATGATAAGCCAGGGTTGATCAGTGCGACACTTTACCCGATCTTTGGTGATCGCGTAAACGGTCTGCTTGGTAAAGTAATCGATACGTTAGCTGTCTTTGCTACGATCGTTGGGGTAGCAACAACACTTGGTTTTGGTGCAGTCCAAATTAACGGTGGACTTTCTTACTTAACAGGCGTTCCTAACAATTTTACCTCTCAATTAATTATCATTGCAGTCGTAACTGTGCTATTCATGATTTCAGCATGGACAGGCATCAGTAAAGGAATTAAGTACTTAAGTAATGCGAACATTGGTCTTGCTGGATTTTTATTCCTCGCAATGTTCATCCTAGGACCAACGATTTACATTTTGAACATGTTTACAGATACGATCGGATCGTACTTAACAAACCTTTTAGCAATGAGTTTCCGCATTGCTCCGCTAAACCCTGAGAATAGAGAGTGGATCAACAACTGGACCATCTTCTACTGGGCATGGTGGATTTCGTGGTCTCCGTTCGTTGGAATCTTCATCGCGCGTGTTTCTCGCGGAAGATCCATCAGAGAATTTCTTGTTGGGGTATTGTTAGTTCCTTCTATCGTAGGTTTCCTTTGGTTCTCAACTTTTGGTGTTTCTGCGATTAACCTTCAACAAAATGGAACAGCAGATATCGCGTCCCTTGCGACAGAAGAAGCGTTATTCGGAACGTTTCAGAACTATCCGTTTGGTGTAGTACTTTCCATCATAGCGATTACATTGATCGGAACATTCTTCGTAACGTCTGCAGACTCTGCAACATTTGTTCTTGGAATGCAGACAACGTATGGGTCACTCAATCCTGGTACTAGTGTAAAGCTCACATGGGGAATAACGCAGTCAGCTATGGCAGCCGTGTTGCTTTATAGTGGCGGGTTACAGGCACTGCAGAATGTACTCATCCTCGCTGCGATGCCGTTCTCAATCATTATGATTCTCATGACCGTCTCCTTCTATAAGGCGATAACGAAAGAGAAGCATCTTGTTGCCAAAAGTCCTAAGCCGAAAAAGGATAAGAAGCGAGATCAAAAGGTTTCAGAAGACCCATCTCCTGCAAAATCGTAACATTTGACAAAACAATGAGGCACACTCGCCTCATTGTTTTTTTTATTACAAAGAAATAACAAAATATGGGGAAAAAGGTTTGAACAATCGAAAATATGTGAATGGTTAATTATTCGTACTTCTAAGGCAGGTGAATGATAATGCTTGCAAAATGGTTTTATGAAGCGAAACATACTGTTGTGCTGACAGGTGCTGGGATGAGCACTGAGAGTGGCTTAGCTGATTTTAGGTCGGCACTCGATGGCATGTGGAATGAGTATGATCCATTGCTCTTTGCTAGTCGAGATGCCATGACATATGAACGCGATCTGTTCGTTCGTTTTTATAAAAATCGAATTGAAAAATTACAATCTGCAATGCCTCATGAAGGGTATTACTATTTATCAGAATGGGAGAAAAGCGGTCATATTAGCTCGATACTAACTCAAAATGTTGATGGTTTTCACAAAAAAGCTGGTAGTAAAAACGTCGCAGAAATGCACGGCACATTATGTGAAGTGTATTGTGACGATTGTGGTGAATCGTTCGAAAACGCTCATTTCTTAAACGATGACAATATTTGCGAGTGTGGGGGATTTAAACGACCGGGAGTGGTGTTGTTCGGAGAGCCGTTGCCTATGAGCGCGATCCACTTAGCGAAGCAAGAAACAAGGAAAGCGGATCTTTTCATTGTGCTAGGTTCATCCTTAAGTGTTTCACCAGCAAACTTGTTTCCGGTAGAAGCGAAGCGCCATGGTGCCAGAGTGATCATCGTTAACGATGAAGAAACAAAATATGATACGATGGCTGATCTCGTCATCAATCGGAAAATCAAAGATGTATTAACAGAGCTAGCAGAAGAGAAAGGGTAATGGGGAGACTGCCAACGTTGGCAGTCTCTTCTTTTGGATTATTAGGCATCACTTTTTTTGTGAGTATTTCCTCTATTTTTCTTTCATATAAAATAGTACGATTACGATGTAGTTGGGAAAATCTTACGAAAGGGGCGCTGTGAATGACGAACTTAAATCGTATTACTGTATTTTGTGGTTCTAGTGAGAATGTAGACAGGCTCTACTATGAGGCTGTCGAAAAACTTGGAGAGCAACTAGCACGCCAAGGAATCGAAGTTATTTATGGCGGTGGAAACGTCGGGCTGATGGGAGCACTAGCTCGTACGGTGATTAAACACGGTGGGAAAGTAACTGGCATCATTCCGAGAAAAATCTATGATAACGTTGCACACATAGAGTTATCGGAACTGATCATCGTAGAAACGATGCATGAACGGAAAGCAAAAATGTATGATCACGGTGATGCGTTCCTAGCACTGCCTGGTGGGATCGGTACATTAGAAGAGCTAACAGAAATATTCACTTGGTACCAGCTCGAATACCATAACAAGCCGATCGCGTTGTTAAATACAAAAAATTACTACGCGCCTTATCATTCCATGCTAGAACACATGGTAAGCGAAGGCTTCCTAGCGAAACAATATATGGAACCTCTCCTTTCACACGAAGACCCCGTTCAATTACTAGAGATGATCAAGCATCATCATGTACCTAAGATGAACAAGTGGAGTCAGGACGACCTGACCGATCGAATATAACTATTGAGACTGTCGATTTACGACAGTCTTTTTAATTTGTTGATGCGGTCTCAGGGAAAATCCTCTCTATTCTGTCATGGGTCTCAAAAGTCTTTTCGACAGTCTTAGGCTCCATTTATATCAGAATTTTCAGATATAAGAAGGATTTTTAGCAAAGAAAACGGAACTATACACAGTGGACACATACATACGAGACCAATCATCGTCACACTATTCAAATGAGGAGGATGTACATGTACGTAACGATCGGTTCTCTATTTATGCAAACGGTAAGAAAGTTCGGTCCTAAGGAAGCTCTTGTCGATAAGACAAAGGGGATACGGTGGACATATGAGCAATGGAATGTCGAAGTAAATCGAGTGTCGAATGCGCTTTTGGATGCAGGTGTAAAAAAGGGTGACCGTGTTTCTACACTGCTGTTTAACAATACTGAGCTCGCTTGTCTGTTTTTCGCTTGTGCTAAGATCGGTGCCGTTCTTAACCCGATCAACTTTAGGTTGAAGCCAAATGAAGTCGCTTACATTTTGAAAGACGCTGAGCCTTCCGTAGTTGTTTATGAAAAGATGCTTGAACCTGTCATAACAGCTGTGCAAGAGAATTTTCCTAACGTCTCGTTCTGGTTAACAGAAGGAGAGCCACAAGCGTTTTCTGAAAGCTATGAAAAGCTTGTACGCCTTTCGTCTGTAGAAGAGCCAACAATCGAGGTAGACGAAAACGATACGTATGCCATCATGTATACGAGCGGAACGACAGGAAGACCTAAAGGCGTGCTTCATAAGCATAGAAGCATGGTGGAGCAAAGTTTAATATGTGGAGCTAGCTTACATGTGAAAGATCATGACATTGGACTTGTCGCTGCTCCGATGTTTCATTGTGCGGAACTTCATTGTAATTTCTTGCCTCGTGTACATTTTGGAGCGGTTAACGTCATCCTTCATCATTTCGAACCAAAGAAAGTGTTAGAAACGATTCAAGAAGAAAAAGTAAGCATCTTCTTTGGTGCACCTACGATGTGGAACATGATTCTTCAAGAAGACCTTGCTTTGTATGATATTAGCAGCCTTCGAATAGGGCTATATGGTGCTGCCCCAATGGCGCCGGCGATGGTGAAGATCATTAAAGAACGACTCGGTATCAATCTCCTTCAGGCTTATGGCATGACAGAGATGGGACCTGCAGTGACGTTCCTTGATCAGCATGAACAGTTATCTAAAGTTGGTTCAGCTGGGCGAGCCGCGATCAACCATGAGGTGCGAGTCGTGCGCCCTTCTGAAGAAGGACCATCAGATCCAGAAGCCATTCTTCCGCCGGGAGAAGTAGGAGAAATCATCGTGAAGGGACCATGTATGATGATCGGCTACTTTAACCGTCCGGATGCGACAGAACAGGCCCTTTATAAAGGGTGGTACCACTCTGGAGACCTTGGTTATATGGACGCTGAAGGCTATCTATACGTCTCCGATCGAGTAGATGATATGGTGATTTCTGGTGGTGAGAACGTTTACCCAAGAGAGATCGAAGACGTTTTGCATGCCCATGATGGTGTCTTAGATGTAGCGGTGCTTGGGCAGCCAGATGAAAAGTGGGGCGAGGTCGTAACGGCGATCGTCGTGAAAAAAGACGCATCTATCACTGAAGAAGATCTCGATCGTCACTGTCAAGAAAGTCCTAATCTAGCGACTTATAAGAGACCAAGGAAATATATTTTTGTTGATGAACTACCGAGGAATGCAAGTGGGAAGATTCAAAAGTTCATGCTCCGTGAACGTTTTGAAACAAAAACTAACGCATGACCACCTGTTGTGTCATAAACCGTTCAGATGTATAATTTAACGGGTTGTCAGGTTGTCAGAAAAAGCGAGCTACCGTGCTCGCTTTTTTTTATGAGGTGGATTTTCGTAATGATTTTAAACACCAAGCACATACTAACGTGGAATAGGAGGAGTGGGCGATGATAAAACTTTTTACAGATAGTGACCTAGATGGATCAGCATGTGCACTCATTGCAGAACTTGCGTTTGAGAAAAGTGCTGACATTACACATTGTACATATCGAAACTTAAATGAACGCGTAGAATCTTTTCTAGAGAAAAACGATGAAAGTCCACTTTTTATTACAGACCTCTCTGTGAACGAAGAGATCGAACAACTGTTGGAGAAGCGTTTTCAAGAAGGCAAACATGTACAAATGATCGATCATCATGCGAGCGCTATGCATTTTAATGAGTACGAATGGGGATATGTAGAGCCTGGTGATGAAAAAAAAACGTGCGCAGCTACATTGTTTTATCAATACTTAGTAGACCGTGAAAAGATTGAACGAAGTGAGGGATTAGAACTTTTCCTAGAACTCGTACGTAAATATGATACGTGGGAATGGGAAGAAGACGATGATACGGATGCCAAACGCCTGAACGATTTGTTTTCGATATTAGGGAGAGAAACGTTCAAAGCAGAAATGATAAGACGTTTGACTCGTGATCCGGACTCATTTTCATTGAGCGAATCAGAAGAAATGATTCTCGATTTAGAAGAGCGAAAGATCAGTCGGTATATTCATAAGAAGAACTTTCAAATCGTACAAACGTTCATAGACGAATATTGCGTAGGAATGGTGCATGCTGAATCTTATCATTCTGAGTTAGGAAACGAACTGAACAAACGCCATCCTCATCTCGACCTCATCACGATCATCAACATTGGAAGCAAGCGTCTTGGTTTTCGAACAATTCATGATGAAGTGGATGCTTCGGAGTTTGCCGGTCGATTCGGAGGCGGTGGCCATCCAAAAGCTTCTGGATGCGAACTAACAGAAGAGACATTCGAAATCTTTATCGCAAAACCATTTCAATTAAAACCGTTAAAAAGCGATGCTGATCGTAATCGTTTAAACCAAAGAGATGGTGAAAGTGGTTCATTCTATGAAAATCATGAAGGTGACATCATTTTTATTCGACAAGTCGATGAGACATTTGAGGTAGTAAGACAAGGTGAAGTGGAAGACTGCACGTTCCATACGTTCGATGACGCAGAACGATACGTTAAGAGACAGTATCACGCATGGTTAAGGTCAGATGAGCGTGTTGTGGAAGACCTTACAAGAGTTCTACCTCTTTCAAAAGAACAGCTCTTTGAACGCTACGATGAACTATTGACTGTACTAAATCATCAGAAGGAAGACGCTCTTAGTTAAAGATTCTCAGCTTGTCGAGAAACCTAAGTCATTATTTGGTGCTCCCTATGCCGTAGTCGATTGCACGCTTTCCGCGGACGAACGTCCAAGCCCGAGGTGAAACCCACACCCCGATCTCGGCCGCCCGTACGACGAGCCCGCGATCGTCTCTCCTACTTGAGGAGAACGAATCCAAAACGAACATTCCGTCCCAATGGTATAACGGACGAATATGGGAGTTCTGACTTTCCATCTGTCCTTCAACGTTAATTTAATCCACAACACTGGTACTTTCTTAACTTTTTAGGAAGACGCTCTAAGTTGAGCGTCTTTTTTTAACATGTAACTGAACATCGATGCCATCATACGATGAAGGAATCATATCTAAAGGAGAGCATCTCATGAAAAGAGTTCTATCGCTCACACTATTGAGTGTTGCTGGATTTATCTTTAACGCGGTCAGGAAGTATGAACGTGTTCTAAAAGATGCCGAATATGAGAAAGAGTGAAGGAAAATCAAAACATTTTTTTATAATTTTTGGGAACCTTTCAAAATCCTTGTGCGTATATACAGGTGAGTAAATTAGAAAGGTTGTGACGAGATGAACGAGAACTCAACAAATCCATCAATCCTAGGGATGATCTTTAGCCCAGGTGAACAATTTGAGAGGATCCGCGAAAAGCCAAAGGTATGGGTACCACTTCTGATCGTAGTGCTCGCTTCACTTTTTGCGGGCTGGTTGATGGTGATGAGTCCTGACTTTGAACAAGAAATGATGGCTGGTAACATGAACGGCGCAGAAGGTATGGAAGGCATGGAAGGCATGCTGACTTTCATTAAGATATCAACTGCGATTTCGATCGGTCTCTCCCCAATATTCGGTGTATTGATCGGAAGCTTTATTTACTGGTTGATTTCAAAAGCCACACCTTCTGAAGTGACATTCAAGCAGTTATTTTCTATGAACTTATTCATTACTTTTGTTGGTACGATCGGACTTTTATTGAACGGTGGTTTGATGGCATTACTAGGCGGATCCATCGATTCGATGTATACGAGTATCGGTAGTCTAGTAAATGCAGATGGAGCTGCAGGCGGCATCTTGAATGGTTTTGAAATCTTCGGAATCTGGACAACAATCCTAACGGTAATCGGTCTTAGAATTACAGCTGGATGGCCAAAAGCACTTGCATGGATCATTCCAATCATCTTCTTCTTGATCGGTATCGGTTTCGCAGCGATCGGTGCGATTATGAACAGCATGGCAGGTATGTAATCAAATGAAGAAGAAAGTATGGATTTCGATTTCTGTAGTAGCAGTATTAGTTCTGATAATAGGATTTAACGTATACAGAACGTCAGCTAGTAAATCAGCTGAGGTTGAAACAGGAACATTAGTAAGTGAAAACATCAATACGACGGTCATGACTCCAGGAACATTGACCCTCGCAAATGAAAGTCTTTTGTTTGAAGACCCATCGAAAGGTGAACTAACGACGGTCCATGTAGAAGAGGGAGACGCTGTTAAGAAGGGTGATAACGTATTAACGTACGAGAATCCTGATCTTAAGATGGAGAAAGAGCAGAACGATATTAACATCGAATCGCTCTACCTTCGCATTAATTCACTCGACAAACAAAAAACGAGATTACAAGAAAAAGAAGATGAACTAGCAGACGACGTAGGAAGAGAAGAAGCAGAAGAGACGATGGAAGCTGAGCTCGACCAAATACAAATGGATATTCGCATGGCAAACCTTGACCTTCGTCAAGCGTTGCTGCAGCGTGATCGTCTGAAAGAACGCATGTCTGAATTAACAGTGACGAGCGAAATCGATGGTGTCGTGATTGAAGTGAACGAAAGTAGCTCGCCAACGACTCAGGGTGAGAAGCCGCTCATTCGACTCGGGAGTATAAACGATCTTGTTGTAAAAGGCAAGCTTTCTGAATATGACACGTTGAGCGTGGATGATGGCCAGAGTGTAACACTTACGTCAGATGCGGTTCCAGATCAGGAATGGAAAGGAAAAGTTTCTGAAGTCGCTTATTTACCGGAAACCACTGCAACAGAGAGCGGATCTTCTGCTGTTCAGTTCCCTGTCACGGTTACAATCGATGATGGGCAAAAGCTTAACCTTAAACCGGGCTTTCAAATGATTGTAGAAATCGAAACCGAATCACATCAAGCAATGACGCTGCCGTTTAGTTCAGTCCTTCAGGACGGTGATAATCAGTATGTCTACGCTGTTGAAGGTGGAAAAGCTGTTCGAAAAGACATCAAAACAGGTTCTTCTACCGCTGAACGAATCGAAGTAACAAGCGGCGTTACGAAGGATGATCAGGTTGTCATCGACCCTCCTGGTAAACTTAAGGATGGGATGGATGTGAGTGTTAAATGATCCAACTAGAAAAAATCGTCAAAAGCTACGCGCTAGGTAAAGAAACGGTCGAAGTATTAAAAGGAATTTCCGTTGATATTGAGAAAGGTGAGTTTGTTGCGATCATGGGGCCGTCTGGTTCAGGAAAATCAACGTTGATGAATATCATCGGATGCCTAGACCGTCCGACGGCTGGATCCTATTATTTAGAAGGAGAAGATGTTTCGAAACACTCTGATCCTGAACTTGCGAAGGTCCGTAATAAATCGATTGGATTCGTTTTTCAGCAGTTTCAGCTTCTGCCGAGGTTGACCGCTTTAAAGAATGTTGAACTTCCAATGGTCTATGCAGGGGCTTCGAAGAAAGAGCGAGAAGAACGTGCTAGTGATTCATTGACACGCGTTGGCCTTAGAGATCGAATGGGGCATCTTCCAAACGAGTTATCTGGTGGGCAGAAGCAGCGTGTCGCGATTGCAAGAGCGCTTGTTAATGATCCATCTCTCATTCTTGCGGATGAGCCTACAGGTGCCCTCGATACGGCAACGAGTGTCGCGATCATGGAACTTTTCGTTGAACTGAACAAGGAAGGTACAACGATCATCGTCGTAACACATGAACCAGAAGTAGCGGCGTATGCGAATCGTGTGATCTACGTTCGAGATGGTTTGCTCGGAAAACAGCCTACGACTGGAGGTTTCCCTTCATGAGTCTCTTAGAAAATATTAAGATGGCTCTGATGTCCGTTAAGGCTCACAAAATGCGATCGATTTTGACGATGCTCGGCATCATCATCGGTGTAGCCGCTGTCATCGTCGTCGTTGCAATCGGTCAGGGTGGCGAAGCGATGCTAAAGTCTCAAATCGCTGGAGATGGAAATACGATCGAAGTCTTTTATCAGCCTTCAGAAGAAGAGATGCAGCGTGGCGACTGGGAGCAGAACCCATTTACTAACGATGATATCAGAGAGCTTGAAAAGATTGAAAAAGTAACGAAGGTCGTAGCATCGACTTCAGAATACTCCACTGTTCGGCTCCGAGAAGAATCGACCGATACATCGATCATCGGCATCAACCAGGCGTACATGGACGTCAATAAACTTGATATTGCAGAAGGGCGTGGGTTTACTTCTGCTGATTTCCTTGGCGGGAGAAGAGTGACGGTAGTTAGTGCTGCCATGAAGGAAGAACTTTTTGAAGGAAAATCGCCTATCGGAGAAATCATTCGCGTAGGTGTTCAGCCGGTCGAAATCATCGGTGTACTTGAAAAGCCTACTGGATTGTTTGCATTTGGATCTGTCGATACGTATCTCCCATGGTCTGCAATGCGGAACATGTTTGGAACGAATAGTTATAGTCAGGTAACGTTGCAAGTAGGAGATACAGATGACCTTAAGCCGACAGGAGAGCAGGCGACAGAAGTTTTGAATCGGTTGCATGATACTGAGGATTCCTATCAAGTAATGAACATGGAGGAAATCGCTGCAGGTATCGGTCAGGTCACGACGATCATGACAACGATCATCGGTAGTATTGCAGGTATCTCGCTGCTCGTTGGAGGAATCGGAGTCATGAATATCATGCTCGTTTCCGTTACGGAGCGAACAAGAGAAATCGGAATAAGAAAATCACTCGGCGCAACGAGACAGCAGATTCTGCTTCAGTTTCTCGTGGAGTCGATCATCTTGACGTTGATCGGTGGCACGATCGGAATTTTGCTTGGTGCAGGTACGGCATACCTCGTATCGTTTTTTGCGAACTGGCCATCACTCATCTCATGGCAAGTTGTCGTAGGAGCCCTCGTGTTCTCGATGCTGATCGGTATCGTCTTTGGCATCTTACCAGCAAACAAAGCGTCACGACTCGATCCGATTGATTCGTTGCGTTATGAATAAAGGTAATGAAAGAGGAAGAGCGATTTGCTCTTCCTTTTTTTTGCTGTGTTTCAGATGTGATTTTATATATAGCAAAGGAAGAGCACCTCTGCTCTTCCTCAGAGTGTAGAGAAAGTCTCCAAGGTAGATGAAAGTAGATGATTATTTCCATTCTAATTATGTTGATGGATAGTGAATATCCGCCTGTTAAACCCATTGGACGGAACGTTCGTTTTGGATAAATTCTCATCAAGTAGGAGAGACGATCGAGGGCTCCTGCGGTCGTACGGGCGGCCGAGACCGGGGTGTGGCTTTCACCTCGGGCTTGGACGTTCGTCCGCGGAAAGCATGCGATCGTCATCGACTACGGTATCGGGAGCACCGAATAATGAAATAGGTTCTCGACAAGCTGAGGAAGAGCAAATCGCTCTTCCTCTTTTTATTTCGTTACTTTTCTCTTTTTCGTCAATACAGCTTTAATTTGCGTATAGGTGATTTCTTCTGGCAGTGCTTCCTTCAATGGCTTGAGTTTCTCTACTCCAATTCGATCTGCTTCATTCAAGATGAGTTCTTCCGTTTCAGGAGCTACTAATCGATCGATTTCCAACAACCCTTCTTCGATTGCTTTTAAAAGGTGACCTTCGACGGTTGATTCACTTAGTCCTCTTGAAGCAGCGATCATCGGAATCTTTTCTCCATCTTGAAATAGTTCGAACGTTGCGAGGTGGCTGGGCTTTTCATCTTGATGACGAGAAGAGAGAGAGTCTAATAGGTCAAGAAATGCTTTTCCGTATTTTTCATACTTCATTTCCCCAACACCTTTGACCTTCAGCATCTCGTCACGTGATGTAGGGAGCACCTCGCTTAATTCTCTTAACGTACTATCAGCAAAAACGACATACGGTGGAACGCCGTCTCGGTCAGCAATTTGCTTCCGGAGCATTCTGAGTTTTTCAAACAGCTCATCGTTTCCTTCGATCGCTTCAGGCGTTCTCGATACTTTCTTATGGATAGCGGTTTGTCCTTTAAGCACGGGCAAGGTTTTCTCTTGGAGAATGAGTGTAGGGTATTTACTATCTGTTAACGTGATGAATTGCTCAGCCGTGAGAAAATCAATCATATCAATGATGTCCTGTTGCGTTCGACGTGCAAGGAGACCGAACGTCGTAACTTGATCAAGCTGAAGTTCTTTTATTCGTTTTGATCTAGAGCCTTTTAGAATCTGTGCGATGATTGTTTTCCCGAACCGTTCGTTCACTCGCTTTATCGTAGAGAAGATCATTTGTGCTTCTTTCGTAATATCGACAGCTTCTCGCTCATCAACACAGTTGCTGCATTTTCCACAGCGATAGTTCGGACGCTCATCACCGAAATAGTGTAGGATCGCGCCTTGCAGACATTTTTCAGTATGGCAGTAATCCACCATCGCTTTTAATTTTGCAAGATCCGCTGACTTTCTTACAGCGTCATGCTGGTTTTCTTGAATGAGGAATTTCTGAATATGAATGTCTCCTGGTGAAAATAAAAGAAAACAGTCACTTTCCTCCCCATCTCTTCCAGCACGTCCCGCTTCTTGATAATAAGACTCCATGTTCTTAGGAAGGTTATGGTGTATGACAAATCGCACGTTGGATTTATCGATCCCCATACCAAAGGCGTTCGTAGCAACCATTACCACAATATCATCGAATAAAAACGCTTCTTGAGCGGCCTTTCGCTCGGTTTCTGATAATCCAGCGTGATATTTGCCAACCTTTATTCCAAGCTTCTCAAGTGAGGAATGCAGCTGATCTGCTTCCTTTCGAGTGGCCGTGTAGATGATGCCCGATTGAGAAGCATTTTGTTTCAAGTACGAGGTAATGAAGCTTTTTTTCTTTTCTCCTTTTACAACGGAAAAATGCAGATTTTCTCTCTCGAAGCCAGAGATAAACGTCTGTTCTTCTGTAATGTTAAGGATGCGCTGAATATCATGAACGACTTCTGGAGTAGCGGTTGCGGTTAGCGCGATGATCGGAGGGCGTTCAGAAAAGGCGTTCATCATGTGGCTGATCTTCATATAGCTAGGACGGAAATCATGTCCCCACTGAGAGATACAGTGCGCTTCATCAACTGCGATCAATGAAACCGACGTTCGATTCAACATTTGTTGGAAAGAAGGTGCTTCTAATCGTTCAGGTGCGATATAAAGAAGTTTTATCTCACCGTATTCTGCTTCTTGCATTGTCGCTCGTATTTCTGTTTCTGTTAATGAACTGTTTATATAGGCAGCATCGATACCATAACCAGATAGCGCATCTACCTGGTCTTTCATCAAAGAAATCAACGGTGAAATCACAATCGTTAACCCATCGTTCATAAGAGCGGGGATTTGATAACAGATGGATTTACCTCCACCAGTTGGCATGATTCCTAGGGTGTTTTGTTTTGTAAGAATACTTTTGATGATGTTCGTTTGACCGGATCGGAACTCATTATATCCAAAATAATGTTTCAGCTGACTTTTTGCTTGATCGAGCATGGTATCTTCCTTTCTGTCAGATCGGACAACTTTTATCTTATCGTACACCACGGTAGCTGTACAGGACACATAAATTCTAATTCAGATATGCAAACTAGTAGAAAATGTTAATGAGATGTTTCAAGTTGAAAAAAAGGGGAAAATGAGATGAGTGATTGGTTAGAAATCGTTGGAAGGTCATTTTTTACGCTGATCGTCTTATTTTTATTAACAAAATTTCTTGGTAAAAAGCAGCTCTCAAAACTGTCTTATTTTGAATACATCGTCGGTATCATTATCGGTGATATCGCAGGTACGTTGACGATGAGTAAAGAAGCGAACCTGTTCAATGGACTAACGAGTCTGTTTATTTGGGCAGGAGCATCTGTTGTGATCAGTATCATCTCCCTAAAAAACAAAAAGTTTCGAGATATCGTTGAAGGGAAAGCAACTGTGTTCATCAAGGATGGAAAGATTCTTGAGAAGAACTTAAGGAAGGAGCGCATCTCTACAGATGAACTATTAGAGATGTTACGTAAGAAAGATGTTTTTTCAGCAAGTGAAGTTGAGTTTGCATTACTAGAAGCAGACGGTGAGCTCAGCATTCTCTTGAAACGGGACTATCGTCCAGTACGACCGTCAGAATTATGGCTACACCTTCCTAAAGAAAAGGAGCCGAAGTCATTGATCATGGACGGAGACGTCATGACAGAAGTGCTTGCTAATATTGGAAAATCGGAAGAATGGTTACATGCAAAACTTAAAGAGAAAGAAGTCAGCATAGAAGAGGTCTATTTAGCGCAATTGCACTCTGATGGAAGGCTGACACTTGATTATTTTGATGATGCTAAACCTGATACCTAGTAGTTGGAGGAATGAACGTGGCAAAGGTTACACGCTCGAAAGATGAGCTTATCTCCCTTTTATTAGAAAAGGGAATATACAAGATAAAGCATAAGCAATTATACGAATGTTCTACTACAGAATTATTTTATTACTACTTGTCGCTTACTAAAGAAACGCTTCAGGTGTTAAATTCTAAGGTTAGTTCTTAACAGCTTCTCATTTTGAAGCTGTTTTTTATTTCAAAAATATGGTCGTAAATTGGAAGTTTGTGCGAATGAATGTATAGAGATTAAACACAGCAGGAGTTTTTGTCTAGTTTTGGCGAAAGGGTTCACAAGTCGAGTGAAAATTTGGATAATAGAGTTTGTACAAATTGAAGGAGGGACCTGGATTGTTGTATGTTGACTATGATGCTAGGGAAGTTTTGCTTGATTGGATAAAACGTAAACAGGAGGAAATGATTGAGATCGGGGTAAAAAAAGGAATATCGCATGAGGAAACGTTACAGTGTAGTCAAGAGTTAGATAGTTTGTTAACGTCTTATCAAAGATTTCAGTTTCAACAGAAAGAAGCAGTTCGATAGATATCGGTTCTTCTATTCATCAAGACGCGTTATACACAATCACTTCTACTTCTAGAGCTACGTCGCTCAACAACCTCCACGATAAGCTTATCATAACTATTCCATTGAATCTCTATCGATTTTTTCATACGGTTTTTATTAGAAGGTGTCGTCCGTATACACGAGTTGATAAGATCGTTACATACCATAAAATAAATTTTTATTAAAAATCTGTGATTCAATGTTTGAACAAATTGCTCAAAGATTATATACTAGGAAGGACGGGTTTTGAACTCATCGTATGTTGAAGTCAAAATCTCTTAAGTTATACCCTTCATTTAAACGTAAATGATGATTCGATCGATAAAGGAGGTCTACTAATGAAGCAAGGAATTCATCCTGAATACCAAAAAGTTGTTTTTCTAGATGTAAGTAGCGGATTTAAGTTTCTAACTGGTTCTACTCAAGGATCAAACGAAACAATCGAGTGGGAAGACGGTAACGAATATCCACTAATCAAAGTTGATATCAGTTCTGAGTCTCACCCGTTCTACACTGGTCAGCAGCGCTTTAACGATGCTGGTGGTCGTGTTGAGAAGTTTAAGAAGAAATACAACCGCT
The DNA here is from genome assembly GCF_056159065.1 of Anaerobacillus sp. ABA4_114. Lineage (NCBI taxonomy): Bacteria > Bacillati > Bacillota > Bacilli > Caryophanales > Bacillaceae > Anaerobacillus > Anaerobacillus sp. ABA4_114. The sequence goes on along the minus strand of NZ_JBSWUM010000001.1, from coordinate 2,673,127 downwards.
AAACATGAAAACACCCCGTTCCCACGGGGTGTTTTTTTACTTTAGTGCTTTCCTCAGTTTCATGATCGCACGCTTTCGCCACGATTTTACCGCTTCAACCGTCACGCCTTCTTTCATTGCAATGTCGCTAACGGAAAGTTCTTCGACAAGTGACAGTTCGATCCACTTCCGCTGATTCGGCGTTAATAAAGTAAGGTAGTGGGACAATTCATACTCAGAGCGAACAGAAGCTTCGGCAGAAGGAAACTCAGTGATATCATCAGAACTAACGAATCGGGTAGATCGCGTTGCTTCTCTTCTTATCTCATCGATCAATGCCCCTCGTATTTTTACATAAGCAAATGATGAAAAACTGCCTTTTGATGCGTCATACCGAGTTGCGCACTCCCATAAAGCGATCATAGCCATCTGTTCATAGTACGCATAGTTTTTCGTAAGACGCAGTTTAGCAATCTGACTTTTTATGAGAGGCGTGTATTGCGTAACGAGCACTTCGAATTCATGATCTTCCACCTATACTTCTCCAGTGAGGGTGCACCCTTTTCAAATTCCGTCGGTAAGGCAACTTTAGTGTATTTCAATTTGATCTTCACCTTAGTAAACAGAATGTTTGATCGAGATAAAGGTCTCAAATGGCATGTTTCACCGAAGCAAATGAGGAATATTGAGGAAGTGGAAGAGTTCAAATACGCCGTTTGTGTCTATTTTAGGACAAAAAAAAACGACCTTTTGGAAGATCGCTCAGAGTGTCCTATGCTTTTCTGTAGCAGAGCTGTGCTTTAACACCTTTTCCTTGAAGGTCACGTACGATTCGTCGAAGTTCCTCTTTCGTTAATAGTTTTTCTTTTAGCATGTGGCACCTCCGGGAGAATGTATGATACAGGGCAAGAGCCGTTGACTTCCGATTATCATGTCAAAATACTGTTTCCCTTTGCTTGCAATTACTAAACGTATCGATATGAAATAAACTCTCCACCTTATACTATTCCACTTTAATAGGCTAATACCTTTAAAAAAATGGCACATTCTTCATGATAGTAAAGTGTATAAAATGAAAAAAGGGGGAATCAATGTACTAACAATAAATTCTAAAAAATGGGAGAAGAGATCATGAACAAAGTTGAACGAAGGTATGTAGATTTCTTCCAAGATCACATAGGAGAAATCGGTGAAAAGTGGATTGCAAGACTTCATTTGCTTGTTAACGAAAATGAGGCGACTGATACGGGAGTCATCGATGATGTAGAGCTTAAAAGAGAAATCGAAGCGTTTTGCTCAGATTTTGTGCGTCAAATGATTTTCCTCGAATCAAATGAACGTGATGTTATGCAGTGGGCGAGTCGGATTGTAGAAATATTTGTGAACCATACGTTTTCCTTGCAACAATCTGTCGCGAGTCTTACGTATTTAAGACAGATTCTATGGGATGTTATGGTTGAATTTAGTCAAGAAACAACAGAAAATATCCAAGCGAGCCAACTGGCTGAATGGGGCAGCTTCATGAACAAGTCCTTTGACCTACTTCTTCATAAAGTGACGGTTTATACGAATCAGCTTAATGAAGAGAGGATGAATGCACAGGATACGAAAATTTCAGAATTGAGCGTTCCGATTATTCCACTATCAAAAAACGTTGCTGTACTCCCCTTGATTGGGACAATCGATACGTACCGTGCGTCTCTCATTCAACGAAGAGGAATTGAGAAAAGTGCTGAGCTTGGTCTTTCTCACTTAGTAATCGACTTATCCGGCGTCCCGATCATGGACACGATGGTAGCGAATGAAATCTTTCAGCTGATTAAGATACTAGAGCTATCAGGTATCGATGCAACGGTCACGGGAATTCGACCAGAGATTGCACAAACAACGGTGAGCTTGGGGCTGGATTTTGATCGCGTTAAAACATACGCCCATTTGCACCAAGCCATACATGAAATTTTATAATGAAAAGGTAAGATAGCCACTTAAGTGTTCGTAGTTACCGTGCTTTAATAAGAAAATGGCTAAGATGTATTTATGATAGCGCTTAAGGGTCGATTTATTAAATAAATAGTGCTGCACAAGCTCTCGGTATGGGAGCTTTCGTGTTTGGATGACGCGGTCTGAAAGCTTAGGAAGTTCGATCAGCTTGTATGCCACGCCTTTGCACCAGTTTCGTACAGATGGTTCTACGGGTGTGTGAACACTTAGCTGTTGAAAAGAAATTCGATATTGTTTCAAATGTTCCTGATAACGAATGATTTCGCTTTTGAATAAACCGTTTTCTTGCATCATACCCATCCCTCCTTACCACGTTTCATCAAAACTTGTACTATGCGAAGATTATAAGGCTAAGAGGTGAAAGAATCAATGGGTATAAAATGGGAAGTTAGCTCGTCCCATTTAGGTCTAAAGACCCGTTCTTTTTGGAGAACCTATGTTACTATAATGATGCAACGTGAGAAGTAATAAAAAGAAGAGGGAGTTTCCCTCTTCTTTTAGCACAGATTAATAAACGAAAGCAGCACCTACAATGATAAGCAGAATGAAAAGAACTACGATAAGCGCGAATCCTTGGCCATAGCCGTAACCCATTCTAGTCACCTCCTTTAACAAGCTTTTGTTGATCTGTAATAGTATTGTATGTAAGAAGTTATAAATGGTTTGGGCAATTAAGAATGAAAAAAGTCATCAAAAAACTGCCGATGTTTTCTCTCGGCAGTTTCGTATTCCTATATAGGATTGTCGTTTACATTCATTTCTTTAATCCAGTTAAATCATGATAGATCGATGTAGGTGGAAGGCTCAGTTCTTCGACTGGCTGTTCTTTTCGGTTGATCCAGGCTGTGTGGAAGCCGAAGTTCGCTGCACCAGAAATATCCCAACCATTTGAAGACATGAATAAAACGTCGTCCCTTTTAATCCCTAAAGTATCGATCACATGAGTGTATGATGCTGGGGTTGGCTTATACTGTTTGACGTCATCAGCGCTAATAATATGATCGATATATTCAGAAAGAGGCGACTGTTCTACGAGAGGGTCTAACATATCATGGGACCCATTGGAGAATATTGCAATCGTTGCGTTATGTGCTTTAAGCTCTTTTAATACTTCAGCTACTTCTTCGTATACATGAAGCTCTTTGTATGCATCCAATAGCGCTTGTTCATTTTGATGCGTTAACTCCTGACCAGCTTCTGCAACGGCGTAGCGAAGCGCATCCCTCGTGACTTCAGAAAAAGGCCGATACTTTCCCATCATCTGTCTTAAATAACTGTACTCTAGCTGCTTTTTCCGCCATGTTTGGCTTATTGCCTCTCCACTCTTAGGGAAAAGCTCTTCACATTTCTCTATGACTGAGAATACATCAAATAACGTTCCATAAGCATCGAAAACGAATGCTTTGCTAGTATCCATAGATATCCTCCTAAACGTGTGATACGTTAAGTTCATCATAAACTGGTGTAAAAATGAAATCTAATGCTCAAAAAATAGGCAGTTAGACGGTGGCATAGACTAGAAAATTATAGGAAAATCATGCTAGAATATACTGGGAATCTCATAAGGTTAGGATATTATGCATACTAGGAGGATCACATGGAGAAAGAATCTCAAACAAAATGGGTAAAAGAGTGGGCAAGTCCTTTATTATTTGCGGTCGCTCTAGCCTTTGTGTTGAAAATGTTTATCGTAGCCCCCTATATCGTGGAAGGTGCTTCGATGGATCCAACCTTGCATGACGGTGATCGTCTATTAGTAAATAAATTGATTTCATATGTACAAGACGAACCTGCAAGAGGTGATATCGTCATTATAGAAGATCCTGAGAAAGACAAACACTATGTCAAACGAGTAATCGGCTTGCCTGGTGATACGGTAGAAATGAAGAATGATAGCCTCTTAGTGAACGGAAAAGAATTAGAGGAACCTTATCTTACGACGAACCGAAATAAAGCGGAAACGATGGGAATGCAGTTAACTGAAGATTTCGGACCTATCGAAATACCAGAAGGCCAATTGTTTGTCATGGGTGATAACCGGCTTAGAAGCATGGATAGTCGAAACGGTCTCGGTAAGATTGCAACGGATGATGTAGTAGGGCGAGCGGAGATGGTTTGGTATCCGTTCACTGACTTTAGGTCAACAAATTGAGTGCTTAAGAGAGATGCTGTTACAGGTCTCTCTTTTTTGTTACGATTTTGAAATAGTTGAAAAGAATAGTTAATGGCTAGTTATATCCTATAATATGGAATGAATTCCAAGTAACGTTCGCTATAAAATGGCCGAGAAATGGATTGAACCCTTGATGTTAAGGGGTTTTTTCGTATTTATGAGTTTAATAGTCTTTACCAGAGATTTCCCTCGCAGGAATTTTTTACGGTCTTACATGCTCGTTTTCATATGGTACGTTCAATGTGCAAGACATTTTCACCAAAACAAGGAGGAATACCATTGAAGAAATCAATTTTGCTAAGTGTCACAGCGGCAGCAGCTCTGTTGGCAGCAAACCCAGCAACAAGTTCAGCGAGTACAGGAGCTGAACAAAACTCCAACATCGACGTGAAGACACAGTCTTATCAATTTGATAACATGAAGGATTTTCAGTCGTTCATCGAGCGATTCGAAAACCAATATAATATATCGATCCAGGATTCAATCAACTTTTCAAATGGAAAAGTAGAGCAAAAGCCTGCTCCGAAGCAGAATGAAGAAAAAGCTACACCGCAGGCACCGAGTGAGTCAGCTTCAAAGAATGAAGCTCAAAACAACAAATCTCAAAACAACGAATCAAAGCAAGGAAATGAGCTTTCTCAATTTGAACAAGAAGTAGTCGAGTTGACGAACGCTGAAAGACAGAAAGCTGGTTTGCCAGCACTAGAAGTTGATACTGAACTTAGTAAAGTAGCGCAAGCGAAGTCTGAAGACATGAAAGCGAACAACTATTTTGCGCATAACAGCCCAACTTACGGTTCTCCATTTGACATGATGGACCAGTTTGGCGTTGAGTATCGAACAGCAGGAGAGAACATTGCGAAAGGACAGCAAACTCCTGAAGAAGTTGTAAATGCTTGGATGAACAGTGAAGGACACCGTAAGAACATTATGAATGAAAGCTTTACTCATATCGGTGTAGGTTATGTTGAAGAAGGAAACATCTGGACGCAACAATTTATCGGAAAATAACGATTTGCATAGAAGAGGCTGTTGAGACAATGTTCTCAACAGCCTTTTTTTATCTGTTAATAGTAGCTTGTTTCTTAATCACTTTCAGCCCCTCACGCTTGCTTAGTGGAGCGAGTTCATACTGTTCAATAAACAGCTCGACAGCACCAGGGTCTGTCTTTGAATATTCTCTCAACGCCCATCCGATCGCTTTCTGTAGAAAAAACTCTTTTGATTCAGCGTGAATTAAACAGTAGTCTTTTAAAAGTTCAAAATCTGTTTTCTCTTTATACTTTAATTGAAAAAGGATAGCTGTTCGATTCAGCCACATGTTTTCATGATGAATCCATTTTCCCGTAAGCTCTTCTGTCCGTTTTGGGTATTGCATAAAATATGTACCGGCTGTGTTGGAAGCAAGTCCATCGACCGTATCCCACCATGATTTTGTCGTAACAAGAAATTCGATCAGTTCATCGTCATCTACCTCGAGCTGTTTTTTACGAGCAAGTAGTTCTTGAGCTACGTATTGGTATTCTCGTTCTTCTGCATGCCATAGTTCCTTTACAATCGGAATGATCTCTTCTTTAGCAGGTGCGCCATATTCTTTTAAGACAGATCGATAAGCCTGTTTTCTTTCAGGAGTTTTAACACCCAGAAAAGGAAAGAGGTTCCGCATGTATTTCTCCATTTTCTCTGCATTTTCACGATTTCTAAGTGGTTCGAAAGTGGAATAAATATGTTCTGCCGTAAGCATCTTCATCACCCTCCTAATGTCTATCATACAGGAAATAGAAAGGGGAATCTTTGTTGCAAGAGAAAATGTTTACGGAACGAGCCTTCTACAAATACGAAAGAGGCGCGTCTCGCGACGCGCCTCTTTCTAGCTTTAAGAATAAGGAGGTTTTTTCCGGGGGGAAAGGGATGCACTTACTTACTTCTCCTATCAACACCAGTTCCTTTCCGGGTTGAGAGAAAGGTTAACTGGATTGATATCAGTATAGCAGGGGAGGGAAGAGGATTTGGTCTTTATGTGTTATTTTCGATAACCATTACAAAATCTTCGATAATGTTACAAATATGATTCATTGGCAATAAAAAAGGCCGCCGGTTGGCAGCCTTTTATTACTGTGGTACAAGCTCAAATTCTTTTGCCATCGCTTTATACTTACTTGAAATACTAGATGCTGACGTTTCATATTTTTTAGCAAGTGCGCTTTGGCTTACTGAAATGCCGTATTGTTTCGCTGCTAAATACTCGAGTGCAGCTGCGAAAATCGCAGGTTTTCTAATTGCAGGAGATTCTGTTTCACTGTATCTCTTCCAGAATGAGAGAATTTCATCTCGCTGATCAGTACTTATTTCATCGCTTAGCTTAGTAAAGAGGGATGCCACTTCCTGATCTTCTTCTCGTGCCCATTGAAGCTCTGTTTTTTCGTTCTCTTTGCTACCGCTTTTCAGTTTTACAATGTTGCTCAAAACTTCAGGGAATGCAGTATGCATGAGCGTGCGGATCGTTTGCTGATCTTGCTCAAGTTTCATGATGATCGTCTTCATCGCTTCGTTTGAAATCTTAAGTAGCTCGATGAATGGCATTGCTCCGCCTTTTACAGGTAGCATGATACCTGCTACGATTTCTCCTCTTGTAAGATCTGCGCCATCTGGAAGTAAGATACTAAATGGCTGTGAAGCACTGTATTCTTTTACCACTGCCGTGTTCCCTGTTGTTTCTTCAACTAGATAGACAGACATGTAAGCATCGCGCCAATTTTGAACAGCTTCTCTAACTGTATCAGTTGAAAACGTGCTAGCGTAGCGCTGAATGTATTCTTTTACGATCGTTTTATTCCACTGATTAACAGATTGATGGAAGATCGCCCATGGGAAAATGCCGTGCATGTACGTTTCTTCTAACTCTTTTGGTATGTTATAGCGAATGAATAGTTCATTTGCAAGTGTGACCATCTTATAATCATGTTCGCTCATCGCGTATTCAACAAGCTGTGCTTGAATCGTGTAGAGCTCCTGTGTGTAGAGCTGTTCCTCGATTTGACCTTGTGCTGCTTCTGATCCCATACAGCACTTTTTATATTTTTTTCCGCTTCCACAAGGACACGGATCATTACGTTTGATTTTATCCAATGTTGCTTCCTCCTTCAGGTGAACCTTATTCGAACATAAGAGACGAAAGATATTTTAGCATAGATTGGGAAGGAAGGACAAAAAAATTCAAATTGAAACGACTAGTTTGGGCTACTCACACGCCGATTCAGCGAGGGGCAGCTTTACTGTTACCCTTGTACCGATGCCTTCTGTGCTATCAAAAAATAGAGATCCTTTGTGATTTTCTACGATACGGAAGCTAGATAGAAGGCCAAGGCCTGTACCGTCATCTTTCGTTGTATAAAAGGGTTCACCGAGTGTTTTGATTTTATGAGCAGGAATGCCTACTCCTTCGTCTTGAATCGTTATCGTTACCTCGTCATCAACATGATTTGTTTCAAGTGTTACCGTCCCGCCAGTCGGCATTGCTTCGATCGCATTTTTGATCAAGTTGATGAATACTTGCTTCAATTGATTTTCTTCTCCGTAAATACATAGACACTCATCTGTTAACTCCATCTTGAAAGAGATGTTATATAGGGAAGCCTGACTGTTCAATAGCTGGACGACGTATGAGAGTAAATCGTTTATCGAGAGAGTCGTATAACGTTCAGCCTGAGGCTTTGCAAGGACTAAAAGATCTTTAATGATATTATCCATCCGATCGATTTCAGATAGAATGATACTGAGATATGGCGCATTCTTTGCAATCTCTTCATCACGCTGTAGTAATTGAATGAATCCTTTTACAGAAGTGAGCGGGTTCCGTATTTCGTGAGCAACACTTGCAGCGAGCTGCCCAACAGCAGAAAGCTTCTCCGTCTTCAACAAGGCTTCTTCGGTTTTCTTCGTATCGGTCACATCCATAAAAGCAGCCATGATTCCGTTGATCTCTCCCATTTCGTCTTCGATAGGAGCAGTTGATAAAACGGTGTAGACAATCGAGCCATCTTTTCTTTTTCGTTTCACTTCTTTATTTACGATATGGCCATGCTGAACGATTTCAGCGATCGTAATATCTTTTTCATCTTTTGGAACGATGGGGTTCGGTTTTCCGATGATTTCAAAACTACTCCAGCCAAAAATCTTTTCAGCGGCAGGGTTCCAAGAACGGATGGTCGAGTTTAAATCGAGCGTCACGATCGCGATCGGTGAAGCGGATATGATGGCTTGAATCATTTGCTTTGCTTCCCACAGTTCCTTCAAAGCTGATTTATGTTCTGTGATATCTTTTGTCTGAATGATAACCGCATTCTTATCTTTAAAAGAAATAGGGGTGAACGTTGATTCCACATCGATTACATATCCTTCGTCCTTAAAAATTTGGTATTCAAAGCTTTCTGCGACACCAAAATCCTTTTCCTGCAACCGTTTTAGGATCTCTCTTATATGTATAAGATCGACAGGGTCAACGACTCGCGGATGAGTTGGGTCATCTAATACATCCTTCGATCGAACGCCAACCAAATCTAGTCCCGCTTGATTCGAATAAACGATTTTCCCCTCCTGATAGAGTACGATCGCGTAAGGAGACGATTCTACAAGTCTTCTGTATCGTTCTTCACTTTCAGTCAATCGATCCTGCGTGCTTTTATTTATGGAAAGAAGTTGTTTCAATAGAAAGTAAAGTAGAAGACAGGTGATTAAGACAAAAAACCAGCCTTTATACAATCCGATCTGTTTACTGACCATGAAATTATCTGTAATCTGATAAAGGATGGTGTCGGAGAGCAGGATCCATAGAGAACCGAATACGAAATAGCTTCCAATAATAATCCACGGTACATATTTAATTTTTATCTCCACTGCGCTCCATCCCTTCTATTTGGCCTACTTATGTATTTTACAGCTATAAAGCGTGAAACACAAAAAACTTAGTGATCTCAACATTTAGAGCGTGTACCGTCTTTTTTCACCTGCTACTTTCGAATGATCTAAATGTTTCGAAATGAGACTGTTTTAAAGGGGAATTTAGAACAATGAACAACCGATATGGAAAGCGTAGAAGAAAGAGAAGATTAAAAAGAAGCGTTATCCTCGTATTATCACTGCTCTTAATCGGAGTCACCGGCTACGGGGGTTACTTATTTTATAAAGTTTCAACGGTTTCAAAACAGTCTGTGATGGAGCCGGATAGAGGGGCACAATCCACTTTAAGAGAAGAGGATGTGGACATCGGGAAAGACCATTTCTCTGTTCTGCTTCTTGGTGTGGATGATCGAGAAGCATCATCTGATGGGAGAAGCGATGCGATGATGGTCGCTACGTTTAACCAGGATGATAAGTCGATGAAGTTATTGAGTATCCCTCGAGACTCATATGTTGAGATACCAGGGCAGGGGATGGATAAAATCACACATGCTCATGCATATGGTGGCATCGATTTAACGATCCAAACGGTTGAAGGGATGCTCGGCATTCCGATCGATGAAGTGGTCCGAGTCAACTTCGATGCGTTCAAAACGGTCATCGATGAGATCGGTGGTATCGATGTTGCGATCGAGAAACAAAGTATAGTGGATCAATTATATAAAGAATCAAAAGGTGAGGTGGCCTTAAAAGTCGGGCAAAATACGCTCGATGGAAAAGAGGCTTTGGCATTCGCAAGAACTCGTAAAGCGGATTCTGATCTTATGCGTGGACAGCGACAGATGGAAGTTATTACGTCTTCGATCGATAAACTAAGTTCGCTTTCGTCGATTCCAAAGTACGGTGGCGTACTCGAGCGAATAGGTGAAAACCTCACGATGAGCATGACGTTTAAAGAAGCACTAAGCCTTTATCCGTTTATTTCAAACCTTGATTCGATCGATAAGATTCAGCTTTCAGGTGAAAATTATCAACCTGGCTCCACATACTATTTAAAATTAGATGAACCAACGCTAAGTAATGCAAGAATGGAGTTAAGGGATCATTTGAATATTGAAGGGGCGAACGATAGCTTAAATGCGATCGAACATCAAGATGGGGAAGATAAAGAAGGTCACAGTTGATCTCTGATCGAAAAGGAGCAGGTAAATAGCCTGCTCTTTTGCTGTTAACAAAACCAAGATGATGTGGTCCCTATGCCGCAGGAGTTTGAATACCTCTTGCTTTCCTGTGGACGAACGCCCGAGCCTCAAAGTGGACAAAAACCGTCCACTCCGAGTCTCGAACGCCCGTTGGACCACGGAGTCAAGAGGTATTCACTCCTACTAGAATACATTTAAATCAAATAAAACTTTCCGACCGATTATGCTAACAAATCTTTCTTGGCGCTTGATCATTTTAGATAATTTTTATCTTTGAAATATAATAACCTTAATGAAACGTGGCGTGGGCTAAAACTCTCCCCATATTTTAGTAAATAGTTCTTATACCTTTCTCTACAGTATAAAGCAGGCATTCAGCCTGCTCTTTTTCTTTTGAAAGATTACATAGCGATCAATGAGGGTATGAAAATTAAAGACTGAGAGAAAGGGGAAAAGCGACATGATGTCTTTTGTTAAGAAACTCGGAAAAGAAATTGGAGAAGATCGGGTAACAAGTCTAGCAGCTGAACTTGCCTACTACTTTATGCTATCCATCTTTCCTCTGCTCATATTGGTCATCTCAATCCTTCCATACTTATCGATAGAAAAGCAGGAGGCGGTTGACTTTATCACGAAATTTGCCCCAGGAGAGATCGGAGGCATCCTGCAGGATAATGTTGTATCGATTATTAGTGAACCACAGGGAGGACTGTTGACGGTCGGTATTCTTGGTACGATTTGGTCTGCCTCAAACGGAATTATGGCGCTTATACGAGCATTGAATTTGGCGTACGATGTGGAAGAAACGAGGTCATTCATTAAAGCTCGCCTACTTTCCATTCTTCTTACGATCGGACTTATCTTAGCGTTTGTTGTCACACTCGTTTTACCTGTATTCGGTGATCTCATCATCGACACTGTAACGAGGTCCTTGTATTTACCTGAATCAACGGAAATTTTGTTTCGAGTTCTTCGCTGGGTCATAGCAGTAGCCGTTATGGCATTAGTGCTCTCTGTGTTGTATCGCTATGCTCCAAACAAACATTTTCCCTTTAAAGAAGTGTTCATCGGATCGATCGTCGCTACAATTGGATGGCAGGTGATTTCACTCGCTTTCTCTTTCTATGTAAGTAATTTTGGGAACTATTCTGCAACATATGGAAGTCTTGGGGGCGTCATCATCTTAATGCTTTGGTTTTACTTAACGGGACTCATCCTTCTTGTTGGAGGAGAAATCAATGCCCTAATCCATAAGCGAAAAATTGGTGTAAGTGCTCCTAATGATGGAAGTTCTTTAGATGTTTAGGGGTACTGGTATTCTGAAGAGTAGGCACTTGCCTACTCTTTTTTGATGGAAAAAAATAGCCTGCATGGATGCAGGCTATTGTGCAGGCTCGAAGCCGATTCCTTCGATTGTATTGATGATCACGGATACGTCGATCGCCTCTTCATCATATTCGATCGATACCATCTCTTCCTTTAAATCAGCTAGAGCTCTTTCCACTCCACTAAGAGAAAGTAGAGCTTGTTCGATTTCTTGTATACAGTCCTCGCCCTTCATGCCGGCTACTGACACTTTAATTTCGTTCATATGGATAAACTCCCTTCAAATTGTTCACTCTTTGCGTAGTTACCCGATATGAGTGGAGTTTAATCGGCTAGATTGGTTTATGGTGTTTTTTTAGAATCCGTTTCGTTAGATAGCTGCTCAAGAGACTTGATCTTGCCGTGAGGATTCTGTGCTTCTTTCCGTTTTCGGAATTGACGCTCGCGCTGTCCTTTTGATTGACTCATCTCATCATCACCCCTTTTCAGTTGATGATAATTAACATAGCCAGAGGACCTTGCTTTTATTAACGTAATTTATGGTTAGAAAGCTGGACGAACGAGAAGCCCTTTTCTCTAAGAAGCGGTACCGCTTCAATCACACCTTGAGCTGTTCCGCTATTCGGCTGATTCATATGTAATAGGGCAATATCGCCAGGTGAAGCACTCAACAAAGCGGTCTTTACTTGATGACTCGAATAGGTCGCACCGGCATCTCCAAGAATAGAGTAGTTCACAACGCTAATCCCCAAGTCATCTGCGATTTCAACTGCCACTTCATCATAATAAGCAGTCCCTGAGCGAAACATGTTTGGAGACCGTCCTGTTAGCTCAGTGATTTTTTCATGGTTTTTTGCGATTTCATCAAAAGCTTCTTCAACGGAAGAGGTACCATGAATACCCCAGGCAGTTTGCCCTGTAACGGATAGCGGTTTGTGGTCAGTCCCATGGTTTTCAATTTGGAAAAGTGGATCTTCTGCTAATTCTAGAAACTCCTGCTTGTTTTCTTCAATCCAACGGCTGTTCACAAAAAGGGTTGCTGGAACCCGTTCATCCTTCAAATAAGAGAGAAGCTCGTGGTCGATGTCACTTCCGAATGGACCTCCGCATGCATCGAACGTTAGCGCAAGTTCACGATCATTCGTTTGAAAGGACGATTTCACACCCGTCACATGTTCTCCCCATTCGTTAGGCGTTTTATTGATGAAGGAGGAGAGGATCGTTTCTTTATCTTTTAGTGTTGAACGTATCGGGAGCTCTTTCTCATTAGGGATCGTATTTTCGATATTGGAATGGAATACAACGTTTTCCTGCTCACAGCCAACAAGCAAGAAACAAAGCAAAGCGAAAGTCATTTTTTTCAATATCATCACCTATTTACCAGAATATCACAGGTTTTTAGGAAACGTTAGACAAAAAAACGCCCCCGGTGGGGACGTTTTTGTTAAATTCCGTGGAGGAAGAAGTTGATGAAAAACAAGCTCGCGATTACATACATTGGAACCGGTACATCTTTTCCTTTACCAAGCGCTAGCTTCATGAAAGGATAAGCGATGAAACCGAACGCAATTCCGTCAACGATACTGTACGTAAGTGGTATCATCACGATGATTAAGAATGCTGGAAAGCCTTCTGAGAAATCCTGCAGCGAAATGTTTTGAATCGACGTAATCATCAAGCCACCAATGATAATGAGCACTGGTGCAATCGCTGAATCAGGAATCATCTTGAAGACAGGTATGAAAAACAGCGAGGTTAAGAACAGTAGTCCTGTTGTCACGGACGTCATGCCTGTTCGACCGCCTGCTGCGATTCCAGAAGCACTCTCTACTGTCGATACAGTCGGGCTTGTTCCGAAGAGTCCAGCTGATATAGCAGAGATCGAGTTCGCTTTGTAGGCTTTTGAGAACTTAGACTGATCTGGAAGCAGTCCATGAAGAAGACCCATGTTTTCAAAAACGAGGATCATCGCCATCGAAAACGTTGCGATCCAGAACGGTAATACTAAGAAGTCTTCAAAAGACATCGCTGCGAAAACCGATGCATATGAACTGAACGAGAAGCCTTCCTGTTGTTGACCTGTTTCGATCAATCCCATGCTCCATGCGATAGCAGTACCGATCAGCATGCTGATCAAGAAATGACCTTTAATGTTTCGAATGAAAAGCAAGGCTGCGATTGCTAATGTTGCAAGCGTTGCAAGAACGTGGGCTGATCCTATATCTCCGAGTGCAACGAACGTTGAGTCACTCGACACCACGATTCCACCTTTTTGAAGACCGATGAAGGTAAGGAAAAGTCCTATACCAACTGTAATTGCTTCTTTAAGTGAAACTGGAATTGCTTTTGAAAGTAACCCTGCTAGTGGTGTGAATGCCGTGATCGCAAACAGAATTCCTGCAATAAACACGGAGGCAAGCGCAACTTCCCAGCTTAAGCCCATCGACTGTACCATCGTGAACGTGAAGAACGCATTTACGCCCATTCCTGGAACGAGTATGATCGGTGCGTTTGCATATAGACCAACGAGCAAACACCCAAAGACCGAGGTGATGACCGTTGCGATCATCCCAGCTTCAAACGGAATGCCTGCATCTGCGAGGATCGAAGCGTTGACAGCTGCGATGTAAACGATCGTAAAGAACGATGTTAAACCTGCGAGTATCTCCTTTTTCAGTGAAGTATCGTGAGCTTGAAAATCAAAATTAATTTTCGTTTTCACTATATTCCCTTCTTACTTTTTTATCCCTCTCCCACCCGTGACTTTGATAAAAAATCAAATCACCAAGAAAACAGTATAACAGAGGGAAGGTACGTTGCCCAGTGGAAAAATTCGTAATGACCGCTCAAGTACCGTTTGTTATGATGGAAAAGGAAGTTTGGAACGTATCACCAAGAAATGAGGATTCAATATGATGAGAAACACGTTATCTGCTCTTCAATGGGCTGTCTTTATGATTGCAGGATCGATTGTTGCACCAGTTGCGATTGCGAGTTTGTTTCATTTAGATCCCACTGCAGCAGCGGGATTTGTACAGCGAACAATGTTTGTCCTAGGTGTAGCCGGAATTTTACAAGTTACCGTCGGACATCGCCTGCCAATTAACGAAGGACCTGCTGGATTATGGTGGGGAGTATTTGTTCTGTATGCAGGATTAAGCGGAACGTTGTTTGGTTCTGAAATCGAAACACTACAAGCACTTGAACTAGCCATGATTGCAAGTGGAATTCTTTTTATTCTATTGAGCGGGCTAGGACTAGTTGAGAAACTATCAAAACTTTTTACACCTGTTGTAACGGGGGTGTACCTATTACTTCTTGTAGCACAGCTCAGCGGGTCTTTTCTAAACGGCATGATGGGAGTTGGCTATTTAAAAGAAGGGCTCGATCTAAGAATTGCAGGTTTGTCACTCGTCCTTGTGATTCTATCGATTTGGTTCTCACGCAGAATGCCACCCGTTATTCAGCAATATTCCATCCTGATCCTTATGATGGTAGGGTGGGCGATTTTTGCTTTGTTAGGCTTAGCTAAACCGGTCGTTTTATCAGAAAAGTCACTCTTAAAGCTACCTGAAATCTTTGCTTTTGGTATGCCGATTTGGGACTCCGGTATGATCGTAACAGCAGCGCTCGTCACGCTATTGCTTCTTACGAACATGATCGCGAGCATCAGGGTAGTCGAAGAGGTATTGAGTAATCTGAATAACGAGCGGCCGAAGTCTCGGTATAAGCAAGCAGGGTTCATTTCAGGAATCAACCAGCTCCTTGGTGGCGTATTCTCAGCAGTAGGAAGTGTTCCAATATCAGGTGCTGCTGGATTTATTATCACAACAGGCATTAAAAAGCGGCTTCCGCTTATAATTGGGAGTGCATTGATCGTGCTCATCAGTCTCTTTCCAGCCGTGATGGCCTTTTTTGCGGCTCTTCCTGAACCTGTAGGATATGCCGTTATCTTTCTAGTTTTTGTGAAAATGGTGGGAATTGCTTTCAATGAGTTTAATAAGGACACTTCAGAGGGAAAAGCATTTATAATAGGCATTTCCTTTATGGTTGGTATCGGTACGATGTTCATACCGCCAGAAGCCTTTCAAAACACGCCGCCTATCATGGCGTCAATCTTAAATAATGGTTTAATATTAGGTTCGATCACTGCGATCGTCACTGAGCAAGTGTTGTATAAGAAATAAGCATAAAGGGTTGCCTATTGTGATCATTGTCACAGACTCCGGACGTAAGACTTGGTATGTTATAAGCAGATCAGGAAAGGAGAATGACGTATGAAACAATATAGTAGAGTCCTGGTTGCTTTTGACGGATCTGAATTGAGCGTAAAAGCACTCGAAGAATCCATTAAGATGGCTCAGGAGAACCCAGAGCTTCATCTCAACATCGTAACGGCTCTTAATCCTACAGCTCAAATCAGTTCAGCGGTCATTTATGCGAGCGTATTGAACGAATTAAGGAGAGATGCTGTTGAGATGTTGGACGAAGTAAGTAAAAGCGTGAAAAAGCGAATTCCACAGGATGATTTAAGTACGATGGTGCTTGAAGGAAATCCTGGCGAAGAGATCGTCAAGTATGCAGAGGAAAATGAATGTGATCTTATCGTGATGGGGAGCAGAGGGCTCAGTGGAATCAAAGAGATCTTCCTTGGTAGTGTAAGTCATAACGTCTTACAGAGAGCAAACTGCCCTGTACTCGTCATTAAATAGGAAATCCCGGCTCATCAGCCGGGATTTCTTTTATTCGATAACCGTGACCCCGCCATCGCGACCGATAAAGGCTTGTTCAGCCATTCCGATGAATAGCCCGTTTTCAACGACACCTGGAATGGCGTTGAGCCACTCATGGAGCTTAGGAGGAGAAGGAATACTGTCGAACGAACAATCCACGATCATATTCTCGTTGTCTGTAATGAATATTTCTTCTCTGTTCATTCGTAGCTTAGTTCTGCAGCCAAGTCTTGAAAGAGCGTCCATCGTCTTCTGATAGCCAAACGGAACTACCTCGACGGGAAGGGGAAATGCTCCAAGCTGTCTCACAAGTTTATTTGAATCTGCAACGACGATCATCTTCTTTGAGTGATAGGCGATCATTTTCTCACGGAGTAGTGCGCCACCGCCACCTTTAATAAGCGTTAGCTGTCCATCCAGTTCATCAGCACCATCGATCGTTAAGTCGATCTTCTCTACCTCACCTAACGTGACGAGTGGAATGCCATGCTCACGAGCTAATAATTCTGTTTGTTTAGATGTTGGGATACCTGTGATCGAAAGGCCATCCTTTACCATTGATGCAAGCTCCAATATTGTATAATGAACAGTACTCCCCGTTCCGAGACCGACGACCATTCCATCTTGAACGAGGTGAGCAGCACGCTCACCAGCTACTTTTTTCTCATTCACTCTAGTCACTCCTTTTTTGTTACCTTCTTTTATTTTCCCATTCATTCTAAAATTACTCACCCTGAGGTTGTAACCTTTGCACCAAAAGCATGAAAGACGTATAATGCATACTGTCAGGCTGTATGAGTAACCGTAAGGCGTGCATACTATAAAACACTGTTTATGGTATACTTTCAAGTGCAGTCACCCGAGTAGAGTATTACAGTATAAAGTTGGAGGGTAAAACATGTCAAAACAACAAATCGGTGTAATCGGTCTTGCCGTAATGGGAAAGAACCTTGCCATGAATATCGAAAGTCGCGGTTATTCTGTTTCTGTCTATAACCGTTCAGAAGGTAAAACAAAAGAAATGATGAGTGAAGTTGAAGGACGTAACTTCCAAGATACATATAGCATTGAAGAATTCGTTCAATCACTAGAAAAACCAAGAAGAATCTTGCTGATGGTCAAAGCAGGCGGACCAACAGACGGAACGATCGAACAGCTTATTCCTCATCTTGATAAAGATGACATCATCATTGACGGAGGAAATGCATTCTTCAAGGATACGCAAGCTCGCTCTGAGCAATTGAAGGAAAAAGGCATCCGTTTCATCGGAGCAGGTGTTTCAGGTGGAGAAGAGGGGGCGCTTAACGGCCCATCGATCATGCCTGGTGGACAGCCTGATGCTTTCCGTGAAGTTGAAAATATCTTTACAGATATCGCTGCAAAAGTAGACGGCGAAGCGTGTACCACGTATATCGGTCCAGACGGAGCGGGTCACTATGTGAAAATGGTGCATAATGGTATCGAGTATGGTGATATGCAGTTGATCTGTGAAGCTTACTATATGATGAAGCACGTGCTAGGACTATCAACTGACGAGCTTCATGAAGTGTTCAAAGAGTGGAATGAAGGCGAACTCGATAGCTACCTGATCGAGATCACTGCTGACATCTTTACAAAGAAAGATCCTGAAACAGGCAAAGCGCTTGTAGATGTAATCCTTGATACTGCTGGTCAAAAAGGAACTGGTAAATGGACGAGTCAAAGTGCGCTTGACCTAGGTGTTCCTCTATCGATTATCACAGAATCTGTATTCTCCCGCTTTATTTCTGCAATGAAAGACGAGCGTGTGAAAGCAAGCAAGATTCTGAGTGGTCCTGATGTAAAACCATTTGATGGCGATAAGAAAGAGTTGATCGAAAAGATCCGTAAAGCCCTTTACCTAAGTAAAATCTGTTCGTATGCACAAGGTTTTGCTCAAATGCGATCTGCTTCAGATGAGTACGATTGGAACCTCGACTACGGCAGCATCGCTATGATCTTCCGTGGTGGTTGCATCATCCGTGCAGGCTTCCTACAAAACATCAAAGAAGCTTATGACCGTGAAGCTGGCTTAACGAACCTACTACTAGATCCTTACTTCAAAGAGATCGTTGAATCGTACCAGAGCGCTGCACGTGACGTTGTATCACTTGCTGTACAGCGTGGGATCCCAGTTCCTGGTCTATCTAGTGCACTTGCTTACTACGATAGCTACCGTAGCGAAACATTGCCAGCGAACTTACTACAAGCACAGCGCGACTACTTCGGTGCTCATACGTATCAGCGTATCGACAAAGAAGGCGTCTTCCACACAGAGTGGCTTGAAGATTAATCGTAATCGAAATAACACGCTTGACCTACTAAGGTCAGGCGTGTTTTTTATGTTCTGAAAAAGAGGGTTGAAAAAAGACACGGGTGTCGTTATAATGAGAGTAACAAAAAAGACACTAGTGTCGTTTTGAGGAGGCGTTCGTATGGAAGGATCACTACTACGTAACAAAGGGTACATTACGCTTATGGTTGCACAACTCATCTCAAGCATCGGCGACTGGTTAAGTATCGTTGCCATCATCACGATGGTTGGATTAAAGTGGAACGCATCACCGATCGAAGTATCACTTATCATCCTTTGTCTTGCTGTGCCAATGGCGTTGTTTGGGCCGTTTGCTGGTACATTTGCTGATCGATTCAACCGAAAAACATTGATGGTGGTTTCGGATCTCGTTAGAGCAGGCCTCGTCATCATGCTGATCTTTGCTACAACGATTTGGATGGTTTACATTTGTTTATTTGGTATCGGGTTGTTTGCTGCACTCTTCATCCCTGCAAAAAATGGAAAGTTAAAAGAACTAGTTCCTAATCATCAAATGAAGAGTGCGATGTCGATTACATCGATGATCGATTCTGGAACGAAAGTGCTTGGACCACTACTCAGTGGATTGCTCGTAACAGCTTTTGGTTCTACACCTGTATTCGTCATCGATTCAGCAACTTTTATCTTATCCGCAATCCTTCTCATCACGTTGCCTGCTAGCGCATTGGCTGAACCTTTAGAAAGTGAAAAGAGTAAGAGCTCATCGTTTAGAAAGGATTTTGTAGAAGGTGTGAATTTCATGAAAGGGAATCAGTTCTTGTTAGTCGGCCTTTCGATTCTCACGATCAGCCTCCTTATTTTGCAACTATCGGATTCACAAATCATCGTCTTGATCAGAGAGTTAACCAACGCATCTCCTGACTTGTTCGGTATCATTGTGACAGGTTCTGGTCTCGGAATGTTTTTCTCCGGTTGGATCCTCTCAAAAAAGACAGACTATAAACCGATTCTCCTCATGCTGTTTGGTGTTTTTGGAATGGGCGTAAGCTTTGGTTTATTAGCAGTCTTTACTGGTATGGACCTCGCACACTCAATTTTATGGGGACCTGGTCTTGGACTCGTAGCCGGTTTCTCGGCTGGGATCGTATTTATTCCTTTCCAAGCTGCTGTTCAAACGGATACACCGGTACACATAACGGGAAGAGTATTTGGGGTGATCAATAGCACAACAACAACAGCTACGATTATCGGTCCATTATTAGGCGGAATTCTCGTAACGGTATTCGGGGTGATCCCAATGTTTATCACAACTGCATCATTACTTGTTATCATGTCATTAGTAGGACTGCTGTTTAGATCAAAAATAGAACGGAGTGAGAACGATGTCTCCAAAGGTGAGCAAGGAGCACAAGGAGCAGCGTCGAGCTGAGTTGTTAGAGGCGGCTAAAACTGTTTTCATAGAACGTGGCTATGAGCGTGCAACGATGAAACACATCATGGAAGAAGCGAATGTAAGCAGAGGGGGTCTCTATCAGTACTTCTCTAGTAAAGAGGATGTTTATGAGGCAATTCTAAAAGAAGGCCTAGAAACGGCTATGGAGGACACTGAGGAAGTTCTTAAGAAAGAGGAGCTCACTCACTGGGCACTTCTTATGAAACGGTTATTCGGAGAAGAGCAAGAGCTAGATGAGATGGATCCGATGGCACCATCGAATCTTGAATTCTTCATCACGGGTCGTAACGATGAACGACGAAGGAAGTATGGAAAAGAGCGCTACTTTTATGGGTTAAGCATTTATCATGACGTGATTAAGAAAGGACAGGAGAGTGGTGAGTTCAGCTCGAAGTTCGACAGTGAGATGATCGCGCGGTCAATCATTTCATTCGTTGATGGACTTGCGCTCGATTACGCGATCCTAGACCGAGAAGATATCAAGCTAAAAGAGCAGTCGATCATGTTCATCGAGTATTTAAAGATGGCGCTTGAGGTAAAAGAATAAGCCGGGGAAGTATCCCCGGCTTTTTATTATGCTTCTTTTAAGCCTTCGAACAATAGCACACGTGCAGGTGATGCATCCGTGCCTTGAAGTTTCAGTGGTGCTGCAACCATGAAATACTGACCAGCATCGACATCTTTCAGGCGAAGACCTTCCATGATGATGATATCTTTCTCGAAGAGGGAACGGTGCGTTGGGTGATCCGGCTGGCTTCTTTCGATTCCAAGACCATCGACACCTACACCTTTAATACCGCATTCTGCAAGGTGACGTGCTGCATCTTCACCTACGAATACAAACTCGAAGTTAAATTCTTCTTCAAACGAGTTCTGTGACTTGAATAGAATGAAATCATCTTTTTGAATATCTTCAGACTCGATATCAGATTTTGTGATTGCCCCTTTAACGTTTGTAACGTCGATCACCTTTACCGTACCGACGAGGTCTTCTTGATTGATCGTTTCAAACGTTGCACCATCGTTCATCATGTGAAGAGGAGCATCAACGTGTGTACCAGTATGAACGTCAAGTGAAAGGCGAGATTCCGTAACATGACCATTCGTCTTCGTTTCGATTTCTGGCTGCTTTTCTTCTTTGTTCTTATAAACTGCCATTCCTTTAAAAATTGGTGCGCTTACATCATACATTTTCATCGCATTGCACTTCCTTTCATAGTAGTGAATATGAGAAAGAAAAAGATACGCTGTGCACGTATCTTTTTCTATTCTTATTTGTTTTCTGGTAACGGCCACCAGTGGAAGCCGTCTTTTTCAAGCAAGTCATCAGATGCCTGTGGCCCCATCGATCCTGAAGCGTAATTAGGGAAGGTAGGCTCCTTCTCATTTGCCCAAGCGATCGAGATCGGGTCGATGAACTTCCAAGAAAGCGCTACTTCATCCCAGCGAGTAAAGTTTGTTGCATCTCCTCGCATCACATCGTGTAGCAGGCGCTCGTATGCTTCAGGAGAGTTGATGTAGTTCTCCTGTTTGTTGTTAAAGTTTAATTGAATTGGCGTCGTTTTACGCATATCTCCTGTGTCTTTCGCATTCAAGTGAAGAGTCATGCCTTCTTCAGGTTGAATGTGAATCACAAGAAGATTTGGACCGAGCTTTCCGCTCTGTTCCTTGTAGAGGTTCATCGGCATATCTTTGAACTCGATGACGATTTTAGTAGATTTACTCGTCATACGTTTACCAGTTCTGATATAGAACGGTACGCCAGCCCAGCGGAAGTTATCGATCATCAGTTTCGCGCCAACAAATGTTTCTGTATTCGATGCTTCATCGACGTTTTCTTCTTCACGGTAGCCTTGTAAATGGGTACCGTTCACTTCACCAGCATCGTACTGACCGCGAACGAAGTATTTGCTAACCTCTTCAGGTATAACGGCTCTAAGAGCACGTAAAACTTTTACTTTCTCACTACGAATTTCTTCTGTCGATAAACTAGCTGGTGGCTCCATAGCGAGCAAGGACACCATCTGAAGCATATGGTTTTGCACCATGTCTCGTAAGGCACCTGATTTTTCGTAATAGCCGCCTCTGTTTTCAACGCCAACCGTTTCGCTAGAGGTGATCTGGATATTTGATATGTAACGATTGTTCCAAAGCGGTTCGAACAGTGCGTTCGCAAAACGAATCGCTTCGATGTTTTGTACCATTTCTTTTCCTAGATAATGGTCGATACGATAGATTTCATCCTCTGAGAACACTTGGCGAATTTCATCGTTAAGCTTTTGAGCAGAGGAGAAGTTATGACCGAATGGCTTTTCGATCACAAGACGATTCCAGCCATCGCCTTCGATCAATCCTTCAGCATCAAGGTTAAGTGCAATCGTTCCGAAGAACTCTGGCGCCATCGCCATGTAGAAAATACGGTTTCCTGGAATATTGAATTCTGTATCAAGCGATTCAGTCAACGCTTTTAAATCTTGATACGATTCACTTTTTGTCACATCGAAAGGTTGATAGAAAAAGTGATCGCTGAATTGTTTATGCTTATCATCCTTGTCCATGCATGCCGTATCGATCACTGCATCATGTACACGAGAACGAAATTCTTCATTTGAAAGCTTTCTGCGAGCTACACCAACAACAGCAAAATCTTCTTCAAGTTCACCTTTGCAATATAAGTTATACAACGAAGGGAAAAGTTTACGTTTTGCTAGATCTCCCGTAGCTCCAAATATGACGATAACAGAAGCCTTTTTGGATGGTTGATTCATCTTTCTGACCTCACTTTTCATTATTGCTGTTCCAGAGGGAACGGATTCAAACGGAACAGTGCGACATTTGTATCGTTAATCACGAAACAGACACTACAATTTGATTCGAATGATTAGTGCGACGATCCCATAACTTATGAGTTATCGGGTTCCCAAGTAAAAATTTTATAGCTTTTTCCTACTAAAATCAAATTGTGAGATTGAGGATTACTCTCTAGTTACCCGTTTGAACCTATTATCATAGAGATGTAAGCGATGACAGAACGAATAAAATTTATTTGGAAAATTCCCGTCTTTTAGACGATATGAATGATTGTGGGCTCGAACGGCGAATATAGTTAACAACGAATCAGCTTAACAAAAGGGGGATGATTGACGATGCGTAAAGGAGTCATCTGTTTGTTCCTTGCAGTATTATTGGTAGGCTGTACGAACGGACACGTTGAGGAAAAGCCTGTGGAAGCAGAGAAACCTGTTAGTGTGATGGAGCGGTCGTACAACGTCCTTTCCGCAATAAAGAACGAAGAAATGGAGGCACTTTCGAACGTCGTTCATCCGACGAAAGGATTGCTGTTCTCACCTTATACGACGATCGACAAGAAGAGAGCGCAAGTCTTCATGAAAGGCCAGGTCGAAAAGCTCTTGGAGTTTGAAAAACAGTTTGAGTGGGGTGTGAGTGCTGGGAAAGGAGATCCGATTCGGTTGACCCCACGTGAGTATTTTGATCAATATGTATATGATGTTGAATTTCTAGAAACAGATTTTGTAACACAAGACGGGATGTACAAACAGACAAACAGTGTCGAGAACATCCATGAAGCATTCCCGGAAAGTACGTATGTGGAATATTTTGTTCCTGGATCTGAAGAGTATGAAGGGATGGACTGGAAAAGTCTCAAACTCGTTTTTAGCGATTATGAAGGTGAGCCGCACTTAGTCGCGATCGTTCACGATCAATGGACGCCGTAATGTGAACAAAACGTGAATGGAGAGGAAAATATCTTTCTACAGTTGACTGCAAGTAGTTGCTCAATAAGGTAAACTTTCTTATCCTTAGTATGTACATCTCAGTGATAAGGAGTAGAATCCCAATGAATGAAGTAAAACAACGTAACTATACACCATGGATTGTAGGGCTATCGATCGCTGTCAACGTGCTCGTTGTCGTTCTGTTTTTACTACCAGAATACAACGGTGAAGTAGGATTTGATATTACGATCCTTCCATTATTAAACGCGATTTTAAATAGCTTCACGTTTGTGTTTTTACTAGCTGCCCTGATTTTTATTTTACAGAAAAACGTGAAAGTGCATCGACGCTTTATCTTTGCAGCCTTTACGACGACGGCATTATTTTTACTATCCTATGTGACGTATCACGGTTTATCTGAATCGACTTCGTTCGGTGGAGAAGGAATCATCCGTTCGATCTATTTCTTCATTCTCATCAGTCATATCATTCTTGCTGCAGCGATCGTGCCGCTGGCGCTGATCACCGTAGCGCGTGGTTTGAACATGCAAGTCGAGAAACATCGTAAGATCGCACGGTGGACCATGCCGATCTGGCTGTATGTCAGCCTGACTGGTGTGATCGTCTACTTGATGATCTCTCCGTATTATTAAAAAAGCGCTGACTCGAGCGCTTTTTTTGTTTGGGAGAGGGTGGTCGAGGCGGTTTCGCCGATAAAAGTGGAATATCGCTGATAAGTATGTGATTTTCGCTGATATATTTGAAAAATCGCCGATATAATGAATTTTTCGCTGATATCCAGTTGCATTTCGCTGATATCTGCTAATCCGCATTTCCAATACATCACCTCAGCGCAACTTATTGTCCAAACCGCACACGTTATTAGCTAAATTCAAGATTTATTAGCTAAAATCGCTTTTTATTGTCCAAACTTCAAATTTTATTAGCGGAAACTACCCAAAATCCGCATACCATTCTGTAAAATATGGAAACGTAACAAAAGGCGATTCATACTGGATTGTCTTGTCATCTTATGCTACTTTTGATAGTGAATGAAACTCAAGGAGGAAACACAAATGAGCGTACATATTGGAGCAAAACAAGGCGATATCGCTGAAACGATTTTACTACCAGGAGATCCACTTAGAGCAAAATTCATCGCAGAGACGTTTCTTGACGATGTGGTTTGTTTTAATGAAGTAAGAGGAATGCTCGGGTTTACGGGTACATACAAAGGCGAACGAGTTTCTGTAATGGGAACAGGAATGGGTGTACCGTCAATCTCGATTTACGTAAACGAATTGATCCAGAGCTATGGCGTTAAAAATCTTATCCGTGTTGGGACTTGCGGTGCGTTGAAGAAGGAAGTAAACGTGAGAGACGTCATCCTAGCGATGAGTGCAACGACTGATTCTGGCGTGAACCGTCTTCAGTTCGACGGCATGGACTTTGCACCGACTGCAGATTTCAACCTACTGAAGAATGCGTATGACGCTGCAGCAGAAAAAGAAATGAGCGTACATGTTGGGAATGTGTTCACTAGTGATTCATTCTATCGTGACAACCCAGAGATCTTCCAGAAGTTATCTGATTATCAAGTGCTAGGTGTAGAGATGGAAACTTCTGCTCTTTACACGATCGCAGCGAAATACGGCGTGAACGCACTTACTGTATTGACGGTAAGCGACCATATCGTGACAGGAGAAGAAACAACTTCTGAAGAACGTCAAACGACGTTCAAAGATATGATGGTCATTGCGCTTGAAGCATCGTTAAAAAAATAATACATCGTAAGAGGCTGTCCAAACGACAGCCTCTTTTTTTATGGCTCACAACGTCCAACGCATATTCTTATTGTTTAGCGTCATGCTAAGAAGAGCTAACAGTTGGAGGATTCGTTATGGTTAGAAGGTCGATAAAGCGAAGAAGAAAATTACAAGAATCAGAAGAAAAGGATCTTACCAATGAAGCAACTCTTCTAGAGCAAATTGAGCATCAGTTTGAAGGATGTGCAGATCTCTCTAAGAGGTTTTTGCCTGATTTACAGCTGCATCTATTTTATTTTCAACATTTACTTGATGACGAGATGTTTCAAACAGAATTGTTAAAACCTCTTTATCAGGTTAGAGAAGATGAGATGTTGACCGTCTTTAATCGCTTTACATACATGGCTTCCGACGACATACATGAGATCACTCAAAAGATTTTAAACGGTTATGCCGGTATCTTGTTTCAAGACAAGGTGTATTTGATCGATCTCTACGGTCCAAAAGAGAGAAGCATTGAACCGTCTGAGACTGAGGGAACGATAAACGGCCCACATGATGCTTTTGTTGAAAGCAGTTCTACGAACCTCTCCCTGATTAGAAGAAGATTGAAGAGTTCAGATTTAAAGGCTTTGGATGTTTCTGTTGGGGAAGTTACGAACGGGACGGTTACCTTACTCTATATTCAAGGAATCGCGAACGAGGAGCTCGTCGAGAGACTTAAAACTCGTGTTCAGTCGATCAAGATCGATGGTGTGTATGATTCTCATATGCTTTCACAGTTAATTGAAGATCATCCATACTCGCTCTTTCCTCAACATGTGTTAAACGAAAAACCGGATTCAGTAACGGCTGAGCTCGTTGAGGGGAAGGTCGCCATCCTTTTTGATGGCAGTCCGTCTGTCATCATCACGCCGTCTACGTTTTTTGATTTTTTCCAAGCTGGTGATGATTACTACCAGCGCTGGCTTACAGGTTCAGCGACAAGACTATTACGTTTTGCAGCATTTCTTATCACCATTTTATTAACTGCTCTATACGTATCAGTCACAACGTATCAATATGAAATGATACCTGAATCTCTTCTGCAGACGCTCGTTGAGTCACGGAGCCGCGTACCGTTTGCACCGATTTATGAAGCGTTGATGATGGAGATTACCCTTGAACTTCTTAGGGAAGCTGGAGCGAGATTACCTACGAAAATCGGACAGACGATCGGAATCGTAGGGGGTATCGTGATCGGACAAGCTGCTGTACAAGCTGGTTTTACGAGTAACGTTCTTATCATTGTAGTTGCAAGTTCAGCGATCTCCTCTTTTGTCATTCCGAGCTATGTGATGAGTGCAAGTATTCGGTTAACGAGGTTTGGTTTAATTATTCTTGCTGGAATTCTTGGGAATTTTGGGATTATGGTCGGACTTACTGTTCTAATCATTCATATTTGTGGGTTAACTAGTGCTGGTGCTCCTTATACTGCACCTCTATCTCCTTTTTTTAAAAAGGACTGGAGAGACTTTTTGATCAGAGCTCCTTTTTCTTCAATGAAAACGAAGCCGACAATTTCAAAGAGCTCACAAAAACGATGAGTGTATAACGAAACGCATAGGGAACTGAGGGATGAGAATGTCTGAAAAGATTGCTCCTTTTCATCTAGCTATCTTAATCTATATGATCCAATCGGGAGTAACGCTTACAAAACTACCTCGTTTGCTTGCTGTTGATTTTGGAACGAATGGATGGATCATGGTCATCCTCGTTTCATTCGTTGCGTGTTGTAACATCTTTCTAATCGGTCTTGTGAATCGAATTGGTGAAGGGAAGGACCTGTTCGACATCATGGAAGCGCTGATTCCTCGAGGTGTTATGGCACCTTTTTATCTTCTACTCGCATTTATCTATTCCGTGTTAGTCATTCTTATCGGAAAAGATTATGTTGTGATCACACAGGTGCTTTCATTCCAAAATACAAACGCATATTACTTTATCATCATCATGCTGCTTCTAGTCATTTATCTAGTAAGTAAAGACGTGTATACCATTACAAAGGTGACTGCTGTGTTTTTTGTTTTTACGGTTTGGATGACATTACTTATGTTCTATCACTTTCCATATATGTCTTTTACAAGAATGACGCCATTCTTTTTAGCAGAAGGAGAGAACTTTCTCTTAGGATTTATCAATCTCTTCACAGCATTTCTTGGTTTTGAACTTGTGGTCTTCCTCTTTCCTTATATCGATCGGTCGAAGAAAAAGTGGTTTCGAAGTGTTTATATCGGAAATATGATCACAACCTTCATTTATTTAGCGATATCGATCGTCTCCTATATGTTCTTTTCACTTGAGCAGCTAAAGTTAACGAGTTTTCCCGTCCTAAACTTAATTGCTTTCATAGAAATAGAGTTGATCGAGCGAATAGAAAGCTTTATCTTCACGCTGTTTTTGATGAAAATTGTGGTGTCGATCGTGATGTATATTTGGGTTGCAAAACTCCTATTTAAGAGAGCTCTCCCAGTCGTTCCGGATAAATGGGTAACCCTCATTCTTATTTTCTCAGGACTAGCCATTACTTTTAATGCAAACTTGGAGTATGAGATAGGAGAGTGGTTGAATATATTTGGCCTGATAGGAGCTAGCATCGCAATAGCATTACCTCTCATCTTGCTTACAGTGTTAGGCATTCTGAAAATAAGGAGGAGAAATCGTGCGTAAAATGAGCTGTGTGGTCATCCTTGCCTTCATACTGCTGACAGGTTGTAATGACCAAAAAATCATCGAACAACTTGGGATCGTTAGTTTAATCAGTTATGACGATATTAGTGAATCGGAAGAGCACAAGATGAAAGTAACGGCTGTGATTCCTGATTACTCCATCGAAGCAACATCAGAACAAGAAATACTTGAGGCAGAAGCAAGCCTTATGAAAGAAGCTGAAGAGAAATTGGCGAATCAGACGCGCCAAAAATTAGTGAATGGGCAAATTCGTTCTGTGATATTCGGAGAAGATTTAGCATCTAAGGGAATCAAGGATATCATTCAAGCGATGGAAAGGGAGCAAGAAATAGGTTCACGTGTGAAGGCGATGGTTGCAGAGGGCGAAGCTGTAGCCATCTTAAAGTCAACAGGTGTTGAAAACATCGGTGATTATATGGAAAAAATGATTAAGAAAGCTGCCGAGGAATATTTAGTTCCTAATTCAGACATCCACATTTTTTACAGAGATCTCCTCGATGATGGGATTGACCCTGTAACGCCTTTAATAGGACTGACAGAGGGGAGAGCTAATCTAAAGGGGACAGCGTTATTTAAGGACGATCGGTATGTAGGCAGTTTGAATTCAGAGTTATCTCGAATCTTCTTAACACTATACGGCAAAGTGAATTCGAGTGAGTTAACGGTGAAGATGCTAGACGGAGAGCATATGCGCTATATTAACTTTAACTATAATGAAAGTGATCGAGACGTTAAGGTGAAGAAGAAGGGAAAGGACATCACTGGAATCGAGATTAAGATCGATTTAAAAGGCTCGGTCCTTGAAGATACAAAAGAGGGCGTGATCTCCTCTCCTGAAGAAAGTAAAAAGATTGAAAAGCTAACAGAAGACTATATCACACAGAATGGAGAAAAAGTTCTTTCCATTTTAAAAGAGAATCGCACAGACAGCCTTGGGTTAAAGCAGTATGTGCGAAATTCATTATCCTTTAAGGAATGGAAAGCGTTAGATAAAGACAGTATCCTTCAAACGACACCGATCACGTTATCGGTCGATGTGAAAGTGAAGGACACTGGAATGATGCAATGATCAGTAGCAAATCCCAACTCGCTTATGAAGATGGTTTCTTTCAAAGAGTTCTTTGTAAACAAAGTCCGCAGTATCTCCTACAGTAATTTTCTTGCCGTCTTCAGGTAAAACATCTTGTTCCGTACGGTAATGTCCAAGAGCTTCACCGTCAGGTAAGTAAGTTGGACAAACAATCGTCCAGTCTAGGTCCGTTTCTTTTAATACTTCGTAGACGCTCCGGTGTTCTTCAGCTGCTCTCGTCGTTTTCCTTTTTGATTCTGGTGATTCATATCGGAACAGCTCCGGGTTTGTCCGGCTATTCAGTATTCCTGCTGTTCCAACAGTAACGATCCTCTTAATATCATGCCTCTTCATCGTATCGATGATGAGCGGAGCGCTTTCAGATAACGTTGTTGTCTTATCTGTACTAAGAGCACTAACGATCACGTCAGCATTACGTGCAGCTTCATCGAGTTTCGATGCATCGAGCACATCACCTTCGATAATCGTAAGCCCTTCCTTCATTTGTAGCCTCTCTTTAGAACGGACGAGGACGGTCACATCATGTCCGTCTTCGACTGCTGATCTTAGTACGTGACTTCCGACTCTCCCAGTGCTACCTAATAGTAAAATGTGCATCGTATAAACCTCCTTGTACTCTTCCATTATTTTAGAAAAGTTCCATTATGATTGCAATGCAACCGACTTCCCGTAACAAACGACGCGCATCGTTCGAATCGTTATGGTAAACTGTTAGAAAATTTGCGATTTTAACAGAAAATTATTGTAATTAGCCTTTTTTTACCAGTCTTTTTTGTTAAACTACTCATAAGTCTAATCAACTTTGAACACAGGAGAGGGGTTAACGACATGAAGGAAACGTTACATAACAGACTCGAAGAACTATACCCAGATATGGTGTCACTCAGAAGAGATCTTCACCAGCATCCAGAACTTTCATTCGAAGAAATTCGAACTCCTGAATTGATCGCATCCTTTTACGAAAGTCTCGGGATGGAAGTGCGAACCAAAGTAGGAGGAAGAGGGGTCGTGGCGACGCTGAAAGGAAGAGAACCCGGAAAAACCGTCGCGCTTCGAGCAGATTTCGATGCTCTTCCGATTCATGATCAAAAAGAAGTTCCGTATAAGTCTACGGTTCCAGGCGTCATGCACGCTTGTGGACACGATGGCCACACCTCAACATTGCTTTATTTAGCCCAAGCGTTTTATGAGCAGAGAGAGAACCTGACAGGAACGATCGTTTTCATCCATCAGTTTGCTGAAGAGCTTGCACCAGGCGGAGCAAAACCGATGATAGAAGACGGTTGCCTCGACGGAGTAGATGCTTTATTTGGAACGCACCTTTGGTCTGGATTTCCTACAGGCACGATCGCTCACAGAGCGGGCGAACTGATGGCAGCAGCAGACTCATTTGAAATCGTCATAAAAGGTAAAGGTGGCCATGGCGGTATTCCGCATGAGGCGATCGATTCCATCGTCATCGCGAGTCAGCTCGTCGGAAGTCTACAGCAAATCGTCAGCCGTTCGATCGACCCTTCTAAAACAGCAGTCCTTTCTGTTGGGTCATTTCATGCTGGCTCTGCGTACAACGTCATATCTGAATCGGCTACGTTAACAGGGACTGTTCGAACCTTTGATATGGAAGTGCGTGAAGACATCGTAAAAAGAATGGAAAGAATGATCAAAGCAGCTTGTGACGCAGTTGGAGCCGACTATTCCTTCACATATAAAAGAGGGTATCCTCCTGTCGTTACTCATGAAGAGGAAACAAAGCTGCTCGCATCAGTTGCAGAAAAGATTGATGATGTGAACGAAACGATTGAAACAGACGCATTGATGGTAGGGGAAGATGTATCATACTACTTACAGCAAGTCCCAGGCACATTCTTTTTAACTGGAGCAAGAAGTGAAGAAATAAATGCCGTTTATCCGCATCATCATCCGATGTTCGATATCGATGAGAAAGCGATGCTGATCGCAGCGAAAACGCTTTGTGATGTTACATTAAAATATTTAGAGAAGACTCATAGATAGAGAGAGTTTACACGGATTGGGAGTGGACGTATGTCGAAAGGGTTACTAAACAATGAAGCTGAACTAAGTAAACGTCAACTTCATCTACTCATGGAAGTTTCCACGATTTTAAATTCATCTTTAAATTTTTACTCTGTTATACAGTCGGTGATTGAAGAGGCAGTTTCTGCGATCGATGCCGCTGAAGGAGGCATTCTTTTTCTGTTAGACGAAAACGAGGAGGGGCTGAAAGTCGCTGCTTCAACAGGGTTCAATAAAACGAGCCTGAATGAAGTCGTTTTGTATCCTGGAGAATCGATGACGGGGCTTTCGTTTGAAAGAAAGAAGACAATGCATTTTCCTACGAGTGAAAAAGCAGCCGAGGCGATGAGCACGATGACCTCACGTAATAAGGAGCTGTATCATGAGTCGGCAATCCGCTTACCGATGAGTACAGTTTGTGTTCCGATCAAGAAAGAATCTTCTTGTACAGGTGTGATCGTACTCGATAATTTTAATGAGATGAAGCAGTTTGAAGAGGAGGATATCAAGCTCGTTGAAGCGATCTCTTCACAAGCTGCAATCGCTATTGAAAATGCAGGGCTTTATGAAAATAAAAAAGCTTCGATCGAGAAATTAAAGACGTTTAATAAAACAGTCGTTGAACAAAACGAAAATCTATCAAAATCGGTTGAAACGCATCAATCTCTCTCTGATTTTGGGATGGAAGAGAACTCTTTTCAGAATATCTGTACCTTCCTAGCAAATTCAATCGACCGTCCAGTCGTGTTGTTTAGTGCTTTTGGAGATGTTCAAGCAACGAGCATAGAGGAGTTTCCTCACGTTGAAGAAATAAGGGAAGCCATTCATTGTAATATACGTTCTACTGAGAGAAGCATTGGAAAGAGTATGTTCCACGGAGACGGCTTTATGCTGTTCGCTTTAGGAAGGTTAACGTTTCCAACAGGCTATCTAGCGATCTTATCGAACGGCACTCAACTAACAAGGTTTGAACACTCTGCTATTTGGCATTCTTGTACCGTTGCTGGATTGCAGTTAATGAAGAAAGAAGGGGATGAGAAGGAAAAGCATCGGCTTACGAATGAGCTATTGATCAACATGATGTCAGTCGAAGGTGAGGATGCTGATGTTGACTATCTTGCCACGCGACTACATACGAGTGAAGACGGCTTATATACGATCTCACTTATCGATCTTCCTAAGGAAACGGGTCCAGATAAGGAAGAGTGGTTGAGGCAGTGTGTTCATGCTGCGATTCAGTATTCTATTTCTCAATCTCAATGTAAAAACATCCACGTTACGGAGTGGGGAAGGCAAATCGTTCTGCTCTTCTATTTTGACAAGGAGATAGAGCGTCACGATGCAATAGAGAAAGTCGACACTTTTGTTAAAAAGCTAACATCGCTACTGAACACAGTGATCGATGACCCGCAATACAGAATCGGAATAGGAAAAACTGTTAAAGGAATGCAGCAGCTGTTTGAAACGTTTAAAGAAGCCAAGAAAACCGTACTGTTTTTACGAAGGTTCGCCTTTGAGGGAAGTGTTGCTTCATATGCAGATATCGGAGCACTAAGGTTGTTGCTGAACAATAATGAAAAAGAGCTTTCCGATTACACCCTCGACTATCTAAGTCCACTATTGACGTACGAGAAACGTAGGAAAGGCGACCTTTTTCATACACTCTTCATCTATCTTTCTACTGGACAGGATTTAAGAAGAGCATCTGAATTACTTCATATCCACGTCAATACGATGAACTATCGCATACAAAGAATACAAGAAATCTTATCTGTTGATTTTAACTCACCTGGGGATTTATTAAATATTCAGGTCGCATGCAACATCTATAAATACCTTTATGATGTGAATCAATCTTGATCAGGTTCTAAGAATGGACGAAGTTTTCTAATGTATCTTCTAATATCAAACAATAGCTTCGTCTGCGTTTTTTTATCGCTTGTAAATGAGCGAACGTGTGAAATCGAAGGAAAGGCACCATGTTCATTGAAGCGGACTGGTAGGACAGCTTGTTTGAGCAAATCTCCTGATTTGCGATCGATCAACTCTACTTCTACCTCCGCTTCAAGCGTGCCTGGTATATGATAGTTTTCGAGTCGTATGACTCTCTGTACTTTGAATAGTAGTTGATCCATGAGAAGCCTCCTCTTCTATGATGGTACTGTTATTATAAAACACTCAAGAAGTCGTGCCTATAAATGGATGCGCTGCTTTGAGAAATTTAGGATATTTTGCTGAAAGATGGAAGGGTATTACAAAGAAATGTCTAATAGATTACATAACAATTCTATTTTTACATTGTGTTGCAATCATCCACAATTTGAGCGGGGTATTCTATGGGGAATTTCACCTATACATTTCACTTCTTTATTGTTGCACTGTCTATCTTCATGGTGGTGAGCTATGCCTATACGGCATTCGACTTTCATGAGCGATCATTAAATGCTACTTACAGAGCGAAGAGGCTATGGGTGATCGGAAGTTCGATTACGCTTGGTTCTGGTATTTGGATTCTTTATTATATAGGCTTGCATGGGTACTCGAGCAATATTACATCACAGTTCGATACACCGCGTTTCATTATGCTTTCTTTTATGCTACCGTTGCTCGGTTCGATCGCGACGTTTTTTTTACTTTCATTAAAGCTCGGTCGTTTTATTACTGTTTTGTTGTGCAGTATCTCTTTAACGATGACTTTGCTAGCTCTTCAGCTTTTGAGCTCTGTTTATATTTTAGGCATATCTTATAGTTTAGGTAACGTCTGGCAATTGGTCGTGACTGCTTTTATTGCTTTATTTTCATCGTTTAGTAGCTTTTGGATCGTATACGGTATGAGGAATGAAAAGCGTCAGTTTATTAATAACTTAGTCGGTGCTCTAGTAATAGGGTTAGGGATCGCATCTGTTCATTACTTCTCGATTTCTTATGCTTCTTCATCAACATCGTTTAACCTTGAAAACTACAGTGAAAACTCTATGATGCAATATCTTGTTTTAACTGCTGTTTTTATCGTAACGGTCCTTCTTCTAATTAGTGTCGTTAGAGATCGAAAGTTAGCATTAAAGACAGCTCAGCTGCGGGAAAGTGAACGACGCTATCTTTCTCTTGTAGAAAACAACCCAGATGGCATCATGCTCGTTGATCTTGAGGGAATGATCATCAACATCAATCCTGCTTTAGAGAAAATATCAGGCTATACTTTAAAAGAGGCAACAAATCTCAACTGTTATAACATCCTTTCAGGTGGAACGAAAAAAAGAACTATGAAGTGCTTTATAGAAGTAAAGAGAGGAGTTTCACAAAAATGTGAGTCAGCGATCCTGCACAAGATGGGACACTCTGTCAAAGTTAGGTTGATAATGATTCCTCATGTGATCGATGCTAGCATTAAAGGGGTTATCGTCATTGTAGAAGATATCACTGAGATAAAAGAAACAGAAGAGCTTCTCAGAAAATCTGAGAAATTAACTGCAGTAGGTGAATTAGCTGCTGGTGTAGGACATGAGATTCGTAATCCACTCACATCGTTAAAAGGTTTTGCAAACATCCTTTCAACTTCTACGACAGACGTGAAGTCGAAAGAGTTTTTACAGATCATGCTCTCTGAGATCGATCGGATCAATGTGATCGTTAGTGAGTTCATGCTCCTCGCTAGACCTCACGATAAAGAGTTCGCTCGATGTGACCTGATCTCACTCCTAAGGCATGTGGTTACATTGCTAAAAACACAAGCAATTTTAAATGACGTTGTGATTCGAACGCATTACGAATTTGATCGTCTCCTGATCACATGTGAAGAGAACCAGATCAAACAAGTATTTGTTAACCTTATTAAGAATGCGATCGAGGCGATGCCTGATGGCGGAATCATCACGGTGAAGGTTTTGCTGAATGAGGAGAACGAAGCGTTAGTTAGTATAACAGATCAAGGTGTGGGGATTTCAGATGAACAGCTGAAACGGATCGGTGAACCGTTCTACACGTTGAAGGAAAACGGTACGGGTCTAGGGATGATGGTAAGCTTCAACATCATCGAGAATCATGGTGGTACGCTTCAGCTGACAAGTAGTGAGGGAAAAGGAACCACTGTCGAAGTCGTCTTGCCTTCTGTTGAAGAAAATCTAATAATAGTCAATTAAAGCGCTGACAGTTGTCAGCGCTTTTCCTATTGTAGAAACATATTACATTTCTTTATTATTTGACCAAAAATCGGTTCCAGGGCGTAACGCTTGTGCGATCTAACTTCCATTTTTCGTCGGCTGCTCGAGATGGGGATGATCAAATCCTTTGAATTCTGAAGCGGGAATATCCAAAGCGGTCGAAATTTTTAAAAGCGTTTGCCCGTCAGGAGATTTGCGGTTTTCTTCGATCGCCTTCATCACACCTTTTCCAATGCGGACTTTCATGGCAAGCTCTTCAATCGTCATCCCTTTTTCAAGTCTATGTCTTCGGATAATTTCAGATAATCCATTCATTTTCTCTTCCTCCTATCAAATTTTTATTGCGGGCATTTGCCTATCGAGTAGCAGTTTATAGTGCTATTGTATAGACTGATTTGAAAGAAAACTGTGACATTCATCACGCATATGATTCTAAACGGCTATAAAATGAATAAAATAATGTTGACAAAGATGGCAGAACGCGATAGTTTTGTACTAAGGAAACATTTGTGTGTGAATGCATAGTGTGATAAAAAGTTGAAAGTCATAACTGACTTCCTTTTTTTTAACCAAGTTTTGCCCGGGGGAAACAAATATAAACGTGGCCAAGATTACTTGTCACAAATGCACCAAGCCACCTTTTTTTCCGCTATGCACAATATCACAACCGAAGAATACTATTTTAACTAATCGAAAGTGAGGAACAAATCATGAAGAAATTTATAGGACTATTTCTAGGGGCGGTACTTGCGGTCGTTCTTTCAGCTTGTGGCAGCACAGATGCAGGGAGCGAGAACGAAAAGATCGTTGTTACAACTACGATCGGTCAGATTGCAGATATCGTTGAAAATGTAGGTGGAGAGCACGTAGAAGTGGATGGACTAATGGGACCAGGTATTGACCCTCACTTATACAATGCTTCACAGGGAGACATCAATAAACTTTCAAAAGCTGATATTATCTTTTACAACGGTCTTCATCTTGAAGGAAAGATGGGAGACATCTTCGCAAAAATGAAGAAAGATAAGCCAACATATCCGATTGCTGAAGCCATTCCGGAAGAAAAACTTCTTCAAGATCAAGCTGACGCATCTGCAATCGATCCACACGTTTGGTTTAACATCGATCTATGGAAATATGCAGTTGAAGAAGTGCGCGATGGTTTGATCGAATACGATCCTGAGAATAAAGAAGAATATATGAAGAATACGGAAGCTTATATTAAGGAATTAGAAGAAGTACAGGCAGAAGCTCAGGAGAAGATCAACGAGATTCCTGAAGAAAGCCGCGTGCTAGTAACTGCACACGATGCATTTCAGTATTTCGGTCAGGCATATGGAATGGAAGTAAAAGGGCTTCAAGGACTAAGCACGGATTCAGAATACGGCTTGCGCGATGTGCAAGACCTTGTGAACGTTCTTGTTGACAGAAACATTAAAGCAGTATTTATCGAGACGAGTATCTCAGAACGCTCGATCAATGCAGTAGTCGAAGGTGCAAAAGAAAAGGGTCACGATGTGAAAATTGGCGGTGAATTGTTCTCAGATGCAATGGGAGAAAAGGGAACGCCAGAAGGTACGTACACAGGAATGTACCGACACAACATCGATACGATCACGAATTCGTTAAAATAAGGATGTAAGAAGTCGAAAGGAGTTTCAGGAATGAATCCCGTTGATATATCTAACGTAACAGTTGCATATGACAGAAAGCCAGTTCTTCAGGAAGTGACATTCAATGTCCCTGAAGGAAAGCTTATTGGAATCGTAGGTCCTAACGGTGCAGGCAAATCTACATTGATCAAAGCGATCTTAGGGCTGGTTCCAACAGCTTCTGGCACTGTTCAGATATACGGCAAACCCTACAAGGCACAGAGAAAACTCGTTGGATACGTTCCTCAAAGAGGCTCTGTCGATTGGGATTTTCCAACGAATGCGCTTGATGTCGTTCTGATGGGGAGATATGGCCACATCGGATGGTTTAAGAGACCTGGTAAGAAGGATACTAAAATCGCAATGCAGGCACTCGATAAAGTTGGAATGAAAGAGTATGCGGATAGACAGATTAGCCAGCTTTCAGGTGGACAGCAACAGCGCGTGTTTCTTGCAAGAGCTCTCGCTCAAGATGCAACCGTTTATTTTATGGATGAACCGTTCGTTGGGGTAGATGCTGCTACAGAAAAAGCGATCATCGCGCTATTGAACGAGTTGAAAGCCCAGGGTAAAACGGTGTTGGTGGTCCATCACGACCTCCAAACAGTCAAAGAATATTTTGATTGGACCCTTCTATTGAATAAAAGGCAGGTAGCACTTGGGCCGACTGAAGAAGTATTTACGATCGATAATTTACAGAAAACGTACGGAGGAAGACTTGCGTTTCTAGATCAGCAAGTGAATCAACCGTTCGTTCAACAGTGATAAGGAGGACCGGCAATGTGGAATGAGATACTCCTGACTCTACAGGATGCTAATACACAATGGGTCCTCTTTGGATCCATACTTCTCGGTATAGCGAGCGGCGTGCTCGGTAGTTTTGCGCTGCTTCGTAAACAAAGCTTGATCGGAGATGCGATGGCCCACGCGGCATTGCCGGGGATCTGTATCGCTTTTCTCCTATACGGTACGAAGTCGATCGGTTGGTTTCTTATTGGTGCCGCGCTATCAGGTTTGTTAGCGACCTATTTCATACAATCGATCATCCATCATTCAAGAATCAAAGAAGACACGGCGATCGGTCTAGTGCTCTCCGTGTTCTTTGGTTTTGGTATCGTACTTTTAACGAAAATTGCACAATCGGAAAACGGAAATCAAAGTGGTCTAGATGATTTTATTTTTGGGCAGGCGGCATCATTAGTTGGAAATGATGTAAAGGTCATCTCTAGTGTCGCAATTGTACTACTGATCATCACGTATCTCTTGTTTAAAGAACTAAAACTGTTTACGTTCGACCGTCAATTCGCAAAAGGAATCGGATTACCGACAGGGCTGTTGAACGCTCTATTGATGACGTTGATCGTTAGTGCTGTTGTAATCGGTCTTCAAGCAGTAGGTGTTATCTTGATGGCTGCGATGCTGATTACGCCAGCAATATCCGCTCGCTATTGGACGGATCGTCTTGATCGCATGGTTATCATTGCAGGAGGAATCGGAGCGCTATCAGGAACTCTCGGCACGATTTTGAGTTCGATGGCGAATAGTCTTCCGACTGGTCCAGTCATCGTCATTGCTGCGACATTGATGTTTCTTTTTTCACTCGTCTTCGCTCCAAAACGCGGTTTGGTTTCAAAAGGTGTGAAGCTATATAAACTACGTAAGGAGGTCGCTCGTGAAACGGTTCTCCAAACGCTTTATGATTTAACGGAGTCGACAACCACGAGCGGTGGAGAAATCGAATTTACACCGCAAGCGATTGCTGAACGCAGACCGATGAGTGATCGAAAACTTCAAGCGAATCTTTTATCACTTGAAAAAGAAGGCTTGGTTGTCAATTCGGGAGACAAATGGAAATTAACATCTAACGGTGCGGTAGAGAGCTATGAAATCACATTAAACAATCGATTGTTCGAAACGTACTTGATGTATGAAATGAAGTTCGCACATCTTCAACTAGCCGCAAACGATTCATGGAATTATAAAGAACTTCCAGCGGAAACGTTAAACGAACTTAAGGGATACATGGCAGTTCACGACCGAACGCCAAAATTAGATCCAGAGTTATTTGCGACTTTTGGAAATCATGATGAGCAGAAAAGGGAGGTGAACTGATCATGAGCTATGGCGCATGGATTATCCTAACAGGCTCACTCGTAGGAGTATCATGTGGAATCGTTGGTTGTTTTCTAATATTGAGGAAGATGGCGATGTTAGCTGATGCGATCAGTCACACCGTCTTATTAGGAATCGTACTTGCATACCTTGTAAGTCACTCCCTCGAAGGAATATATATGCTTGTAGGGGCTGGAATAATCGGACTTTTGACGGCCTTCTTAGTACAGGTCCTCGATACGTCTGGCGTTCAATCTGATGCAGCGATCGGCGTTGTGTTCACATCG
Source organism: Anaerobacillus sp. ABA4_114 (assembly GCF_056159065.1). NCBI lineage: Bacteria > Bacillati > Bacillota > Bacilli > Caryophanales > Bacillaceae > Anaerobacillus > Anaerobacillus sp. ABA4_114. Next base: position 2,633,500 of record NZ_JBSWUM010000001.1, on the reverse strand, counting down.
TTGTTTGCTCTTGGAGTTATCTTATTATCAGCTTTTGCAGGAAAAGTTCACCTTGACGTCAACCATGCATTGATGGGTGAAATTACATTCATTCCATGGGATACGTTAACGATCAATGGAATGGATCTTGGACCATCTGCTGTATGGATGCTTGGTTTTGTCCTGATACTGAACCTTATCTTAATCTTTTTCTTTTATAAAGAAATTAAGATCAGCTCATTCGACCCTGCTATGGCAACAGCGATCGGGATTCCGGTCATCTTCATCCACTACCTTTTGATGTCGATGGTATCCATTACGACGGTAGCATCTTTCGATAGTGTTGGTGCGATCTTAGTTGTTGCGATGTTGATCGTACCTGGTGCCACTGCGTACTTGTTAACAGATCGATTGATCATCATGCTTTGTATCAGTGCTGTAATCGGGGTCGCTTCTGCAGTCGGAGGCTATTACGCGGCGCTTGCATGGAACATTTCGATTTCAGGTTCTATGGCTTCGATCGCTGGTTTGATCTTTGGTCTTACGTTTATTTTATCTCCGAAACATGGACTCTTAGGTAAGGTGCTTGCTAGAAGGTCGATATCTACACAGCACTCATAATCCATTTAACGCGATAAATTATAGAAGAAATGATTCGAAACTATATGAAAATTTAGAGACTTATAGTATAGTAAGTTCATATCGATAGACTGTACCCACGGGTCTATCTCCTCAATTGAAGGGCCATCCTAACGAATGCTGGATTCGTTAGGATGGCTATTTCTTTTTTTATTTTTAGATTGAAATGAAATTTCATAGGGAATATACCTGTGGAATGGAATTGATTGAGAGGAGAAATCGAGATGGATGTAGGTACAGAATCAAGAGTGAAGGCTCAGCAAGCAAAAAACGATGTAAAGCCCTGGATCAGAGGACTGGCAAGGATGGGCTATATTGCAAAAGGCGTTGTGTATTTGATTATTGGTGTTCTGGCCTTTCAAGCCGCAATTGGTACGGGAGGAAAAACGACTGATTCGAAGGGAGCTTTCGCAGCGGTCGCCTCAAAACCGTTTGGAGAAGCACTTCTTTGGGTCTTAGCTGTTGGATTGCTTGGGTATGCGATGTGGAAGTGTATTCAAGGCATTAAAGATCCTGAGAAAAAGGGAAATGGGACGAAGGAAATCTTCTTACGCGTTGGATTTGTCGGAAGTGGGATCGTTCATGTATTTTTAGCCTACAACGCTGTTCAGATCATCTCAAGAGCTGGGAGTTCTTCTTCTGGCGGAAAACAGTCATGGTCTGCTATGTTATTAAGTAAGCCTTTTGGACAATGGATCATCGCATTAATTGGCGTTGGGTTCATCATATTCGGCATTTCTCAAGTTGTTCGAGCATATAAGAAGTCGTTTATGAAGAGTTTAAAAAATCACAATATGCATGACCAGGAACAGTGGTGGGGCAAGCGCTTCGGTCAATTTGGCTTGAGTGCTCGAGGTGTTGTGTTCGCTTTGATGGGAATCTTCTTTATTCAAACAGCGATCACAGCAGATCCTGATAAAACAAAAGGACTCGATGGCGCCCTTTCAGAATTGTCACAGCAGCCATATGGTACAGTTCTATTAGCTATTGTTGCTCTCGGTTTCATCGCATATGGATTATTTATGTTTGTAAAGGCGAAGAATAGGAGAGTAACCGTTTCTTCATAGGTAGGTGGAATGTTTGAAAGAGATTTCGTTGAAAGATGCACAAGTAGCGATACAGGATGAAACATTGTTCTTTTTATACCTGTATGGAACGAACTGTTCAGTTTGCCATGCATTACTACCACAGGTAGAAGAAGTGATGAAGCAGTATCCAGAAATACAGTGTGGAAAATTAAACGTACATGAGGTTCCTGAAGCGGCAGGTGAGTTCTCCGTGTTTACGATTCCTGTTCTCCTCTTATATGTGGAGGGAAAAGAAACGATCCGAGAAGCACGATTTGTTAACATGGATTCCTTTGCTTCAAGTATCGAGAGAATCACGACTCTTATAAAAGGTTAAGGCTTTTCGGGTTCACAGCTAGGAGGGAAGTTCTGTATCATAACACGAAAATAAGAAAACAGCGCACAGCATCCCGCAGGATGCTGTGCTTTTCTGTGTTATCACACAAAAATCACTCGATAAACTCTTTGAAATTTGGGTGTTTATAATATTTTTTATTTTTCTGAAAAATAGGTTGAACCTTTTTGTTTTATTGTTATATAATACTAACATATTCAGTTAGTTGTACTATAACAGATAGGAGGAAGTAAATAATGAATTGTTATACGTGTTCTGGAAATGGTGAACTTTCTTGTCCTCATTGTCACGGTAAGGAAAGAACGGCTGAACAATGCAAGCATTGTCGCGGAGAAGGCTGTGTTGGATGCCACCGCTGCAGTGGCAACGGACGTTTGGATTAATTGAAAGGGGGCTACAAATGGGAACGGTGAATGTAAAAACTGTATCACTAACACGGTCAGATGAAGAAGCAAAGTTCCTATCGAGGCTCATTCATACATTCGATGTAGAACGCTCCCAGATCCATGAGCCAAGAAACAGCGGATTGAACACAAACGTAAATCGTATCGACAGCAACTGGCACGTTAAGCCGGTGAGAAAAGATCTGCAAGATCAAAGAGTCGGTTTGATCGTAAGACATCATTCAGAAATGAAGAGATGCCTTGAATCGAGGGCGAAGGTGATTACGGTCGACTTTTTAGACTCATCAGATCGTCATTCCTCATTTAGCTATATTCAAAGCGCTATCGAAGAAGCAACGAGAAGCAGGAGCCAAATTCCAGCGATAATGTGCGATGTAAAAGCAAACGAAAAGGAATCGGTCTTAATCGTTGGAAAGTATTTGTTTCAAAATGCTGAAGCCTTATTACATAGGCGGTCAGCACCATATTTTTCACTAAGAGGGATTGCTTCTTGTGAGATGGCGAGGGTATGGAGAAAGCTTATCTCCTTCGCTGAAGCTGAACTATCACTTATAAGAGGTACTGTCAAAGTGGCGGTTGAAATTGACGCTGTGAATTATACCGACTGCGAACACATTCTTTATGAGTTTAAAGACCATTGTGCTGGTCTTAGGGTGGTGACTGATGATCGACACGTTGATAGCGAGATCGTACAAAACACCATTGCGATCGGCCATGCGCGAGGTACTCATGTCATCGCACTTAAAGAGCGAACGTTCACCGAGAAAGCAGCCGAATCAGAAGCGATAACTGGATTTGACGGAATTAGTATTAGCAATCATACAGCCATCGAAAGTATGGTAACCATTTGGAATCATATTATGCCAGAAGCAAATCAGTTATGGAAGAAACGAAAAGGAATCACTTGTTAACTTACATTAGGGGAGGAATTAATGATGAATGAAGGAAAAAAGTTACTGGATAGCTGGAAATCAGACCGTTTTACAGGTGTTGAGCGACCGTACTCACCTGAAGACGTAATGAAGTTAAGAGGATCGGTTCAGATCGAATATACATTAGCACGTAGAGGTGCTGAAAGGCTCTGGAAATCCATAAACGAAGAAGACTTTGTGAATGCGCTCGGTGCATTGACAGGAAATCAAGCCGTTCAACAAGTAAAAGCGGGCTTGAAGGCTATATACTTAAGCGGATGGCAGGTAGCTGCTGACGCAAACGTTTCAGGGCAAATGTATCCCGATCAAAGTCTATATCCAGTGAACAGCGTGCCGCAAGTTGTAAAACGAATCAACCAGGCTCTTCAAAGAGCAGATCAAATTGAGCATTCAGAAGGTAGCTTTAATCGTGATTGGTTTGTTCCGATCGTAGCAGATGCTGAAGCTGGATTCGGTGGTGCACTGAATGTATTTGAACTGATGAAGTCCATGATTGAAGCAGGTGCTGCAGGTGTTCACTTCGAAGATCAGCTATCTTCAGAGAAAAAGTGTGGGCACCTCGGAGGGAAAGTGCTGCTTCCAACGCAGCAAGCTGTGCGGAACCTTATCTCCGCAAGACTAGCGGCTGACGTGATGGGTGTACCAACCGTGATCATCGCTAGAACAGATGCGAACGCTGCTAACTTGATCACAAGCGATGTAGACAGCTATGACCGAGAGTTTTTAACAGGCGAACGAACACCGGAAGGCTTCTTTTACACGAAGGCTGGACTCGATCAAGCGATCGCTCGAGGGCTTGCATACGCACCTTATGCTGATTTGATCTGGTGTGAAACATCTGAACCAAACCTTGAAGAAGCGAAACGATTTGCAGAAGCGATTCATGAGAAATTCCCTGGAAAACTTCTTGCATACAATTGTTCTCCATCGTTCAACTGGAAGAAGAAGCTTGATGACGAAACCATTGCGAAATTCCAAAAAGAATTAGGGAAGATGGGCTATAAGTTCCAGTTTGTAACACTTGCTGGATTCCACGCGCTCAACCATAGCATGTTCGAGCTTGCTCGGGATTACAAAGATCATGGAATGGCTGCCTATTCGAGGCTTCAACAAGCTGAGTTTGCAAGCGAAGCGGATGGCTACACTGCGACAAGGCATCAAAGGGAAGTAGGGACTGGTTACTTTGATGCGGTTTCTCAAGTGATTACAGGAGGAACTTCTTCCACGACAGCTCTCAAAGGGTCAACAGAAGAAGAACAGTTTTCGACGAATTAAAGTAAAAACCGGCTGATTTCAGCCGGTTTTTTCGTTACTTGAACTTTATGTTAGACTCCACGATCGTTCCGCCTTCAGTTACCTCTTTCAAGCAATCGAGTGCTTTATGAAGAACCTGTTGTTGTTGTTCTTTATTACCAGGTTGTCCTACAGCACTACCAAAAGGAAATCTGCTATATAGCGTGCGGGGGATTTTCACATAGTCTGCAATTTCTTTTGACATCGAGAGTGTAACGGTTGGAATTCCGTGTTCTTCCAATATGCGAGCGACCAGACCGGCCGACTGTTGGCAAATTGGTCAGGAAGGAACCAACAATGCGAAATCAACGTTTTGCTGAAGTAGTTTTTGTGCTACTTCAGGTGCAGTAACCTGTTTTAGTGGATGAGGAGTTGGGATATAGCCCATAAAACTATAGTGGGTATCTGCGAGCCCCCCAATTCTTCCTTCCTCCACCAGTTCATTCATTCTTTCGAGCGGGAAGAGGACGTTAGGGTCCTGCCTCACGTTCGTTTGGTCATAATGTTCATGAGAGAAAGATAGATCTTTATTTGGTGTTGTTGCAGGTATTTCTCGGTAAGAAGGATCACCTAATCCGAAATGATCGGTAAAAGGTGTTTGTCCTTTTACATAAACCCCACCTGTTGTGATGATAGCACCTTTTGCATTACTTAGATCTTTTGTAAAAGGTGTGAAAGGTGTAGTTTCGTTCTTTTCGTATCGAAACGATGGAACCCAGTTTTGCCTTACTGCTTGTTCAACTTTTTCGATCAACTTTTTCTCCTCCTTTCGTATGTAATATCCCCATTCCGTTTTATCATTTATGCCAACAGATGAAAAGATATATGCTCTAACACTCATAATTAGAAGGACAAGTTAATATGATGGGTAATAAAAACGTTGGGAGGGACAGGCAGGAATGAAAAAGACGTTTGCCTATGTGACATGATCTTTCGTTTTTTCATTTTTCTAGTTGGCTTTGGTCTCTCTGTCGCAGGTGGCGTTACTTTAATACTCGAACTAAACTTTATTATCATCGGTCACACTGTTTTAGAATATTTACAATATGTATCACGACGACCGGAGATGTTTTTATTTGCATCTGGAATCATTGTGATTTGGGTAAGTGTATATTGGCCTAAGTTTTAATGTGTGAAATCCCAATATCTCCGCTAATGTCCCTTTCATAATCGAGCACTTTCCATAACCTATACTGTAGGCAATCGAACGGTAATGGAAAGGGAGATGACATGTGAGGTATATGGGACATCATATGAATTGTTATGATCCGCGTCTACACACGAGATACAATCATCAAATGAGACAGTTTGGCCTTGGATATCCTTTTCTCGGCGGTTTGGCAGGTGGGCTTGCTGGAGGATTTATCGGAAGTGCCATAGCACCCGGATACGGCTATCCTGGTCCAAGGCCTCCTTATTACGGTGGAGGTTATGGCTATCCGCCGTATGGATATCAAAACTACCCAGGACAATATGGAGCAGGCTACCAAAGCGGGGGATACCCAGGTGGTTACGGAGGATATGGAAGTCAGTATAGTTCACCATACTGGCAAGGTTCTTATAGATAAGTAAAGAAGCAAAGACGCTGTCTTTGCTTCTTTAGAGTGTTAAGGGAGTTTAAGTGTTGCGATAAGATTAATCAATTATTTCCACTCCAATTAACTTGGGTGATGATTGGAAGGTCACAACCCCCATATGTTAAACCATTGAGACGGAATGTTCGTTATGTAATTACTCTTATTAAGTAGGAGAGACGATCGCGGACTCCTGCGGTTGAACGGTCGGCCTAGACCGGGGTGTGGGTTTCACCTCGGGCTTGGCCGTTCGTCCGCGGAAAGCATGCGATCGTCATCGACTACGGCATCGGGAACACCGAATAATGATATAAGCTTCTCGATAAGAAAGAATCAAAGACCATGGTCTTTGATTCTTTTATTTAAAACGATTCCCATTTCACAAGTTGTGCTGTTTCAAGGCGATGGGTGACCTCAAGCCAGTTTACAACATTCCACCAGTTATCAATATACTCTTTCCGATTATTCTCATACTGAAGGTAGTAGGCGTGCTCCCATACATCGAGAACAAGAAGAGGGATCACATCCCATTGACTCAGGTTCTGATGCTTTTCGGCTTGGAGAATTTCTAATCGTCTCGAAACGGGTGACCATACGAGAATCGCCCACCCTGAACCTTCGACTTTATTTGCAGCGTTCGTAAACTGTTCTTTAAATTGCTTGAAGCTGCCAAAACTCTTATTGATTTCATCAAGCAATACACCAGAAGGTTTTCCTCCGTGTGGCGTCATCACTTTCCAGAAGATCGTGTGTAGATAGTGCCCTGCACCGTTAAAAGCTAGCTCCCTCTCCCAGTGTTTGATGAGCTCGTATTTTCCTTTTTTTCTAGCCTTTTCGAGCTCCGTTTCTGCTTGGTTTAAGCCATCTACATAGCTCTGGTGATGTTTATCATGGTGAAGCTTCATAATACGTGCAGAGATATAAGGTTCTAATGCATCGTACGCATAAGGCAGAGGAGGCAGTGTATGACCACCGATCGGTACACTCTCACGGCGAATCGCTCTCCATTCGTTGTATAGCTCTGCGGCTCTTATATAAAGAGAATTGTTAGGAGATGGGTCCTGGAGCTCTACATGATATTCTAAATCCCTTAACCAATTTTCTGTTAACGGGATGAGTGATTCGTACCGCTCATTGTTCATAATCTTTTCGTAAAAATGATTTCCCCATATCAATAGCTCATCAGGTGTGGAACTGTCCATATTTCATCCTCCTTTACTTGCCGTTATTACTATATGAAAGGGAATAGAACTTTTATCATCAAAATTTAATGTTTTTTACAAGTAGTATGTGGGTATTCCTCCTTATAGACTAAGACCTTTAAGGTGGGATTATAATGGGGAAAAGCACGAATAAGGGGACGAAGCAGCCTAGAAAACGTACTTTCTTAAGATACATAGCATTGAGCATGGTGTTTATCATGATATTTGTATTATCTTTTGGTGGCTATAATACGTATGCTTATATCAATGATGCACCTAAACTTGATGAGAAAGAGTTAAACCTTGCTCAGTCTTCAACGATTTACGATCGAGATGGAAATAAGATAAAAGATCTTATCGGTAAGGAGCATAGAAAAACAGTAGCATTTGAAGACATTCCAGACCACGTCGTGAACGCGTTTATCGCAGTAGAAGATGTGAGGTTCTGGGATCATAGCGGCGTCGACGTGAAACGAATAGGCGGTGCGATTCTTGCGAATATCAAAGAAGGTTTCGGCGCAGAAGGCGCGAGTACGATCACACAGCAAGTCGTGAAGAACATGCTTCTTGAACCTGAGAAAACGATGAAGCGAAAAGTCCAAGAAGCTTATCTTGCAATTGAGTTAGAAGAAGAGTATTCGAAAGAAGAAATCTTCGAAATGTATGTGAACAAAATCTATTTTGGTAATGGAGCATACGGTGTCGCAACCGCAGCTGATACATACTTTGATAAGAATTTGGATGAATTAACGACTGGTGAAGTTGCTCTATTGGCCGGATTACCACAAAGACCTTCTGGATATGATCCATACAAACATGAAGATCTTGCTGAAGAGAGAAGAGGAACCGTCCTCTATCTGATGGAGAAACACGGTTTCATTAGTAAAGAGGAACGAAAAGAAGCAGAATCTGTAGCAGTATCTGACTTGATTGTCGAGAAGAAAGCACCTTCTACGACCAATGACGTGTTTATTGATCAAGTGATCGTAGATTTGAAGAAAGCAGGAATACCTGAGACAGCACTTTTTACAGGCGGCTTGGAGATCCATACGACACTCGATCAAAATGCACAGCAAGTTGTTGATGATGCCCTCACAACGGATAAGGCAGTAGCGTATCCAGATGAGAAGTTTAAAGCTGGTATTGCGTTGATCGATACACAAACAGGTAAGGTCAGAGCTATAGGTGGAAATCGTAACTCTGAGAAGAAAGATGTTCAAAAAGGGTTCAACTATGCAACACAATTAGAGCGTCAGCCTGGATCGACGATTAAACCTATATTAGATTATGCTCCTGGTATTGAAAAACAAAAGTGGTCTACGAACAAACAGTTCGTGGATGAAGAGCTTGAACTAAATGGAAAAGAATTTAGCAATTGGAACGATGAGTACCATGGCAGTGTATCCATTAGGACTGCATTACAGTGGTCATATAATATCCCAGCCATCAAGGCATTCATGGAAGTCGGTGGGGAAGAAGCGAAAGCATTCGCTGAAAATCTAGGAATCTCGATCGACCATACTTATCCTTCATATGCGATTGGAGGGTTCAATAAAGGGATATCTCCATTAGAACTTGCTGGAGCATACGCATCCTTTGGCTCTGGAGGAGTTTTTCATGAACCTTATAGCGTAGAGAAAGTCGTGTATCCAAATGGGAAAGAGTTGAATCTAGCATCTGAGGGAAGCCGTGCCATGAGTGAAGGAACAGCTTACATGATCACAGATATGCTTCGCACCGTAGTAAAAGATGGGACGGGTATGCAAGCGAGCATTCCAGGTCTTGACGTAGCTGGAAAAACTGGTACGACGAACTTACCAGAAGAAATCAATGCTGAAGGAACTTCAGATTCGTGGTTCTCAGGTTATACGACTAATTTTACGGCAGCAGTATGGACGGGTTATGATCAAACAACGGCAGAAACGTTTATAAAAAAGAAGGATGACGACATCGCAAAATTGTTGTTTAAGCATGTGATGGCAACAGTATCGACCGATGTAGAAACAGCAGCTTTTGAGAAACCAGATTCTGTTGTAGAGTTAAAGATCGACAAGAATTCAGGCTTGCGAGCAAACTCAAAGACTCCTAGTTCAGAAACGATTACAGAACTATTCTTCAAGGGTGAGGAACCAGAAAAAGCAAAGCTGCCTGAACCAAAACCGAAAAAAGAAGAGAAAAAGAAACCAGCTCCTCCTAACAATAGCGATAAAAAGGAAGCAGAAAAAGACAAAGAAACGAATGAACCTGAAGAGTCCTCTGAAACAGATGAGAGTAATTCTTCTGAAGATGCAAACGAAGAGAACAGCGGTGAACAAGGTTCAGAAGAGACCGAAAGTGAAGAAGACACCGAGAGTTCTGAATCAGGAGATTCCGGAAGTGAAGAAGGATCAGGGTCAGGAGACTCTGGAGGTGAAGATGGCTCAGGAACAGGAGACTCTGGAGGTGAAGATGGCTCAGGAACAGGAGACTCTGGAGGTGAAGATGGCTCAGGAACAGGAGACTCCGGAGGTGAAGATGGCTCAGGAACAGGAGACTCCGGAGATGAAGATGGTTCAGGATCAGGAGACTCTGGAAGTGAAGAAGGTGCTGGCTCAGGATCAGGAGAATCCGGAAGTGAAGAAGGTGATGGCTCAGGATCAGGAGACTCTGGAAGTGAAGAAGGTGCTGGCTCTGGAACAGGAGAATCCGGAAGTGAAGAAGGTGATGGATCAGGATCAGGAGACTCTGGAAGTGAAGAAGGTGCTGGCTCAGGATCAGGAGACTCCGGAAGTGAAGAAGGTGATGGATCAGGATCAGGAGACTCTGGAAGTGAAGAAGGTGCTGGCTCAGGATCAGGAGACTCCGGAAGTGAAGAAGAAACTGATGACTCAGATTCAGGAAACACTCGAAATGAAGAGGGTTCAGCAGAACCGGGAAACGGAAGCTCTAAAACTGATGAAGAGGATGAAGAATCAAACGATGACTCAACTGAAAATACGAAGCAGTCTTCTAACGGCTAATGTTGAAAACCTCCAGATTACATCTGGAGGTTTAGTTGTTTTTCATATGTAAAATACCGCCACTTTGGCGGTATTAAGATGGAGGAGCTAACGGTACATATGGGCTGAATTCAGACTGAAACTGTTGAGATTCAAACTCTGGAGCTGGCTCTGTATACGCTCCAGTATTGTAAAGGTTAGAAAGTGGCTTGATGACACCTGCACTACCAATTTGAAGAACTGAAGAGTTTGAAATTCCTTCGACTCTAAGCTGATGAATGACGATGTTTTGGTTTACAAAGAAATTCAAGGCTCTTCAGCTCCCTAATTATTTGCGGTGATATCTTGGTCAGCGATGTCAGGATCAAATGAGTTCGTCATACTGAATCCGTTGTTTACAACATGAAAATCTCCAGTATTAAACCCTCCTGAACCTGCGTATGTTTTCGAAGTCGATTTAGGTGTTGTATTGAAGCTGTCCCCGAAGTTTACGACTCCCCCTGCGCTGTTGATTTTTACTGGACCTACAATAGAAGGCATGGATAAACATCCTTTGCAGTGATAGTTATACCGTATACTATGTCTAATCTAGGGATATGTTCGACTTATCCTCTTCAGGATCAGAGAAGAATTCACGAACGTTCTTTACTCTCGCTTCGCTTCGAATGAATTGCGTGGAACCTACGTGTAGAACAGAAGAAGCTGCAACACCGATAATATCTATTCCGCCTACTTTGATTACAGGGTTTTCTTGTATCGTTATTTGTTCCACACACTCCGTAATTACAGGGAGAGGAATCTCTTGAGAATAAATAGGAAATTCGGATAAATCCTTTGCTTCATCGCCTTTAAAGATGGGGTACTCTCTTTGCACGGCGTATACCTGCGATTCAGGAGTAACTTGATTGCTATCCCCAATCTGCACTGTTGCAGCAAGGTCTACTGACGCGACGCGAATCCAGTTAACGAGTGAAGCTCTAGAAGGGATCATGTCGTAATCGGCACAAATGGTCTTGTGACGATTAATGATTCGGGAGGTGTATCGAATATTGATGAGCATGCGACAGTTTGCGTATCTCCAATCAATACGACTGATGAGCTCGCTACGGCCATGATCGAAAGCTGACCTACTGAAAGTCCTCTATTTATGACGGTGTACTTCACTGTGGTTCCATCCCCTTCGGTAAGTTTTTAATGAAAGCTTCCATTCCCTTTACGACATCCCGCTTGATTTTTGTTACGATTTCTTCCGTCACTTTTTCATTCGTTGCTGAAGAAGAACGAGTGCTCGAATCGTTCAAATAATGATTGATTCTTTGATCGAGCTGTTTTTGTATATCGTTTAATATAAAATGACGATAAGGATCGTCGAGAGGGTAATTATATTGTTTTTCCAATTCCATTAGTTGAGGCAACGCATCCCTCTGCATATAAGATTGGACGTTCTGTTGAATGGCTTGAATGGCTTCTGGTGAAGCTGCTGGAGCATTTGGTCCTTGTGGCTGACCATTGACCGTAAAGTCTTCTAACATTTCTCCATTTGCGCCTGGCGTCAGTCCGATGTTGAGGGTACCATCCAACCTTTCTATTTTAAGTTGGTCAAATTTATATTCAACTTTTTCAATATTTGTTTTAGGAGATTGCGCTTGCTCTTGCATTTTTAACTCGAGCCGCTTGATCTTTTTTTCAAGCTTGCTGATTCGATTGTCTTGTTGGGCAATAGTTTCTTGCATCCGTTGCAGTATCGCGTATAAGTTATCGTTTGGATACATAGACAATCCTCTCCCGTATAGGAATCTTACTTCAGTCTATGCTGTAACCGATAATAGGTGTTCGCCCTATTTTAGATATTTGCAACCACGTTCTGATCTGCAACATCGGAATCGTTTACTGTCGTTACGCTGTAGGAACTACTTACGTTAAGTCCGTTTCCTGTATTAAATGAACCTGCACCAGCAAATGTTTTCGCTGTGCTGATAGGAGATACGATAAACACGTCACCGACATGAAATACTCCGCTACTACCGATGCTGTTTACTTTGATTGCTCCAACTAATGCCGGCATGATTTCACATCCTTTTCTAACGTCTCTTGTTACTGTATGCGATAAAACGGGCTGATGTTCAGACAAGTGATTGGGCGGATCCATCCTCTTGTATCGAAGGGTCATCAGCATATTTAATAAAGATCGTTTCTTCTTTGAATATTTGACTTCCTTCTGATAAAAAATAGTCTCGTCAGATAATAGAAGAAAAAGGATGTGTTTGTATGAAGATGATCGCCTCATTACTCTTAACCGCATGTATGGTAATGGGATTAACCCAGATCACTCAAGCTGGCGAACAATCAAACGTAAGAGTGATTCATGCTTCTCCAGATGCGCCAGAGGTAGATGTCTATGTGGACGGGAAACCTGCTTTTGAAGGAGCGACGTTCCAAGCAGCAACGGACTATGCATCCGTAACACCTGGTGAAAGGAAAATACAAGTGTTTCCTTCATCTGCGGGAGGAAAAGGGGATGCAGTCCTCGAGAAAACATTAACGATCGGCAGCGGCAAAGACTATTCTGTTGTTGCTTTAGGAAAGCTTTCTGACCTTTCATTGCTTGTTTTAGAGGATGAGACAGCGACTTCAGAGAAAGCGGGTATCCGCGCTGTTCATGCTTCGCCAGACGCGCCGGCTGTCGATATCGCTGTAAAAGATGGAGATGCAATCATCAGCGATCTGTCGTTCGGTAAATCTTCCGACTACAAGACCGTTGACCCAGGGACGTATGATCTTGAGATTAGACCTGCAGGGAGTAGTCAATCCGTTTTAGATTTACCGAATATTCCTGTTGAAAGTGGGCAGAATTATACTGCGATAGCAGTAGGTTTCCTAGAAGATGAACCTAGTTTGAACGTTGTTCTTGTAAAAGACGGTAATTAACACGCGACCGCAGCGATTCCGCTGCGGTTCTTTCTATCCAATATTAGGAGTGAATTGCATGCACACAAAGCAAACCGTTCGTTATATTTGCGAACAGTATCAAAGCGGAAATCACTATTATTATAAACAGGAGCTCATTACTCATGATTCCTGGCAAAATCCTTCTTCTATCCAATGGTCGGCAAGGCGTCCGATCACGCGGAAAACCTTTCAAGCTAAAGAAAAAGAAGGGTATAAGACGCTCGTAATAAAAGTAGAGAAAGCGCCTGCAGAAATTCTCTTATTCACGAAGCGAAAGCAGAGCGTTTAAAAAAGGGCCGGAAGTGGTATTAACTTTTCAAAAAGGAGGTGGTTCTAATTGAAGACGATTTATCACGTTCAGAGCCATCGTGATGAGAAGTGGCAAGTGAAACGAGAAGGAGCTGAACAAGCTACCAAAACGTTTTCTACAAAAGAAGAGGCCTATCAGTTTGGAAGAGAGCTTTGTGATTCTAATAGACCCTCAGAGCTTATCATCCATAAGTTAGACGGTGAAATCGAGGATAAAAGCCTCTATAATGACTAGTAAATTTCGTTCGGGCGTACATATTTTTCAGCTTTTGAATAAATATAGTAGTACTAACTACTACTTTTAGATGAAAGAAGGGAACTGCGATGGATTTTATTAGTCCCTCAGCTGGAAGAGTGACGGTCGAACAAGTTACCGGATTAATCGAGTCATATACGAAAGAAGACCCTAAAGCGACTTATCGCATTGTTATAGGTACTGATTCTCAAACAACACGTAAAACGACGCAATTCGTAACTGCCTTGATCATCCACCGGGTAGGAAAAGGAGCAAGAATCTTCTACCGAAGAGAAAAACACAAACCCATTCATGAATTGCGACATCGTATCTATAAAGAAACTGAAATGAGTCTCGAGCTTATGGAATCGTTAAAGGAAGAAGGAATCGCTGAACTTTTAAAGAAATGGCCGATCGAAATTCATCTTGATGTAGGAAAACAAGGTGAAACGCGTAAGATCATCCAAGAGGTTGTTGGTTGGGTAACAGCAGTAGGGTACATTGCCCGTATTAAACCGTACTCATATGGAGCGAGCAGTGTTGCTGATCGATATACGAAATCCATAAGTTAAACTGGCCATGCCAGTTTTTTTCTTTGGACAATCCTGATAAATTTGGGGTTATGGCTGGAAAAATATGCACGAACCCTTTAACATTAACCTTACTACCACATTGTGAAAGGAGTGAGGTTATGGCTCGTGAGCAAAAGGTTTATGATCGCTATCAGCGTCCGCTACGAGATTTACGAATCTCTGTAACCGATCGATGTAATTTTCGCTGTCGCTATTGTATGCCAGAGGAAACGTTTGGTCCAGATTACGAATTTTTACCAAAAGCAAGTTTATTGAGTTTTGAGGAAATCACAAGACTTGCGAAGGTATTTGTGGGAATGGGAGTCGAGAAGATCAGACTTACTGGAGGAGAACCCCTCCTTCGAAAAGACTTATCTGTTTTAGTACATATGCTTTCATCGATCGATGGAATAAAAGATATTGCTCTTACAACGAATGCATCTTTACTAAAGAAGCATGCTGTGAGCTTAAAAGAAGCGGGCTTAGATCGTGTCAACGTAAGCCTCGATGCGATTCATGATGAAACGTTCGGGAAGATGAATGGAAGAGGAACGAAGATCAAGCCGGTCCTCGATGGGATACAGGCAGCAACGGATGCTGGCCTCGGAGTAAAGATTAATATGGTCGTACAAAAAGGTGTGAATGACCACGAGATCATCCCGATGGCAGCGTACTTTCGACACAGCGGACATGTCGTGAGGTTCATTGAGTATATGGATGTGGGAAATTCAAACGGGTGGAAATTTGACCATGTCGTAAGCAAAAAAGAGATCGTAGATGTTATTTCTGACCTGTACCCTTTGGAAGAGGTTGAACCTGCTTATTATGGAGAAGTTGCGAATCGTTTCACATACCTCGATGGAGCTGGTGAAATCGGTGTGATTTCTTCTGTAAGTGATTCATTTTGTGCGAATTGCACGCGTGCGAGATTATCAGCGGATGGAGCTCTTTATACCTGTTTATTTTCATCCAAGGGGACAAGTCTTCGAAATCCATTGCGAAACGGTGCGACTGACAGTCAGATGGCAGATCTTCTCCATTCCGTTTGGAAGGGACGAGACGACCGCTATTCTGATGAACGAACGGAAGAAGGAGTCGAAAAGCGAGAAAAGATCGAAATGTCCTTCATAGGTGGGTAAAAGAGATGAACAGTAGCAAGAGAAGAATCGTAAGCTATCAGGATGGAACGTTTGTTGAGAAAGAAGATACGATTGCGTTAGAAAAGCCGCTTACGATTAGAGTGAACGGTTTGGAGTTTGCAACGGTTGTGTGTACTCCTGATGATCTTGAGGAATTGGTCATTGGTTTTCTTGCTTCAGAAGGTGTTGTGACATCTCATAAAATGATTGAAGAAATGCTTTTCAACGATGGACAAGGAATAGTGAATGTGAAAGCTAAAACGAACGTTTCGCTTGAAACAAAGGCATATACAAAAAGAAAAATCAGTTCATGTTGCGGAAAGAGTCGACATTTTTATTTTGAAAGTGATTCGAAAACTGCTAGAACGATCATGAACGCGCCTACTTTGTCGGCTGAAGATTGTATAAAGTACATGAGCACGTTACAAGATGAATCTTCGACCTTTCATTCCACTGGTGGTGTTCATAATGCTGCTCTTTTTAACCGTGAAGAAATGATTGCGATTCGAACAGACATCGGTCGTCACAATGCGTTAGATAAAATATATGGATATATGCTTCAGAATGAGGTGCCACCGTCTCAATTAGCAGTAGCCTTCAGCGGACGGATTTCGTCAGAGGTCGTAATAAAACTATCCAAAATGGGAATCGGAGTTCTCTTATCTAAATCTGCACCTACAGATCTCGCTTTACGTCTTGCAGAAGATTTAGAGATTACAACAGTCGGATTTATTAGACGAGGCGGATTTAACGTTTATACGAGAGCCGACCGAATCAAGCTACGCTCAGAGTAAATTCTGAGCGTTTTTCTATCTGTTTCGCATGTTCTTGTGTGTATCGGCTCATACTACGATACATATAGAGTAATGAAAGGCGGATTGGTGATGGGTTGGACGATTGCTATGCTTCTTTGGGCATTTGGAATATTGTTCGTTGCAAGTCCAAGGGTATTGTTCCATAAACTTGAATTAAAGAAATCAGATACAGCCAATCATTCAAGAGCATCTAGAAACTCTGATCGAGGAGAAAGTATCCTGTTCTTTCTTGAGACGAAAGCACTCGATGCGATACCATGGTGGATCGTGACGCTCTTTTGTGTGTTTACTGGCTTAATCCTCATCGTACTTGGTGTGATCGCACTTGTTTTTTCATACTAAAACGAAACCTTCTCAGCAGATCATTCGTTTAACTAGTAATGTGAAAACAAGGGTAGCCGTTTGGTCTCCCTCTATTAGTGGTATTAATGTATAGAATAGAACGATACAGGGAGACGTAAGGGGTTGGAGTAGATGGAAGTAGAGAAAAGGAAAGAGCGAATATGGCAATTCTATTTTATATTAGTAGCACTGTTATTTGTGAAAACATATGTTGTCTACCGCTTTGAGTTTTCATTAACGATGACCGGTATTGGAGAAGAGCTGCTGTTGTTTATCAATTCACTAGGAGCAATTTCTTTGCTGCTTGGGATCGGCCTTTTTAAGAAACATTCAAAACCAGGGCTGATGTTAGCAGTTTATTTTTTGTTATCTGTGATTTTATATGCAAATGTGCTCTATTACCGGTTTTACATAGATTTTATAACGGTGCCTGTTCTTTTCCAGTTTGGTAACGTAGGTGGATTGAGTCAAAGTACGGTCGAACTGATCAACTGGTATGATCCTTTACTTGTCTTAGATTCATTCGTATTGTTTTGGCTATTGAAAAAGTGGAAGATTCATGGGACTTCCTTATCTAGCAAGCTAAAGAAGCGAACAGCTTATCTTGCATCGGGAATGTTTCTCGTGACAGCTGTGTTTGCGATTATGCTCCATCCATTACTATTTGAGAAATCCTACGACCGTGAGCTATTCGTGAAGTCGTTAGGAGCTTATACCTATCACGTGTACGACGTAGCTTACCAATCGATCACATCTTTAAATAGCGTTTTCGCGGACGATACAGATATATCTGAAATACAGGACTTTGTAGATAAGAACAGTGTAGACCGGTCTTCTTTCTTCGGTGTTGCAGAAGATAAGAACATTATTCTTATTTCACTTGAGTCCACTCAAGCATTTATGATGGAAGAAGAAGTTGAGGGCAAAGAAGTTATGCCATTCTTGAACAGCTTAAAAGATGAGAGTTTTTACTTTCCGAATTTCTATCACCAGACTGCACAAGGAAAAACGTCAGATGCTGAATTTATGATCGATAATAGTTTGTATCCTCTTGCAGGAGGTTCAGTCTTCGTTAGGAAACCAGAAAACAACTTTCATTCTCTTCCGCTAGTATTGAAGGAGGAAGGGTATACGACGACATCATTCCATGGCAATGACCGCCAGTTTTGGAATCGTGAAGAAATGTATGAAACACTAGGTTATGATCGTTTTTATTCAAAGAAAGATTACGATGTTACAGATGAGAATTCAATCAACTATGGACTGAAGGATATCCCCTTCTTTGAACAGTCTATTCCTTATCTGAAAGAGCTTGAAGAACCTTTCTCAGCAAAATTTCTCACGCTCACAAATCATTTCCCATTCTTGCTAGAAGAAGAAGACACGTATATCCCATTACCAGAGACGAGCCAAAGTGTTGTGAATCGCTATTTTGCAACTGTTCGGTATGAGGATGAATCGATCAAAAAGTTCTTTGAAGACTTAAAAGCAGAAGGGCTTTATGAAGACTCAATCTTTGTTCTGTACGGGGATCATTACGGGTTATCTGAAACGTACAATAACGCGATCGGTGAATACCTCGGTAAAGAAATCGGTCCAGTAGAGCACATTCAGCTTCAAAAAGTACCGTTGATCATCCATATTCCAGGTCAAGAGGGAAAAGTATTTGACACCGTTGGAGGGCAGATCGACCTTAAGCCGACTATCCTTGAACTCCTGGGTGTTGAAGAGGAGAATGGCTTGAATTTTGGTAGAAGTCTCTTAGCACCTGATCGAAAAAACCTTGTGATCTTACGTGACGGAAGTTTTGTGACCCAGGATTATGTGTATACGAAGAACACATGCTACAACAAAGAAACGGGAGAGAAAACGAATCGAAACAAATGTGCAAGACACTTCGAACACGTACAAGATGAGCTAGATTATTCTGATCGCGTGATTTACGGCGATCTTCTCCGATTTATGAAGTAAGATGATGTAAAAAGGTTACCAATCGTGGTAACCTTTTTAATAGGACTAAAGGTAAGGAGTTTGAGTGTATGGATATTCAACGTTTGCAAATACTTGCTGAAGTAATTCGAGAATACAAAACAGCGATTCATATGGATCAAAGGAAGGATGAGATCGGTAGTGAAGTTCTTGAAATCATTATGAACTCACAAGATCTTGTACTATATGGTCATGTGAAGAGAGCGAAAGAGATCGACCGCTTTCCTGGTGAGGCGATCAAGCACCTTGACGAAGCTACCGCATATCTTCATGACAAGATCGATGAGCAAATGCGTCATCATTAGAGTTAAGCTAAGAAAGCACTTCCAGAAAACGGTCGTGCTTTTTATTTTGTGAAAAAAGCGAATACTTAGTATGTTGCAGGAAGTTGTACAATTTGTTGCATTTTGTCGTAAAAAAATGATATATTTTTAACTGTTTAGTATATTAAAGGGGGATTACTAGTATGTCTACGTACATAAAACGATTGGTACCTATGTTTGTTGTAGGACTACTCGTGTTAGCGATAAGTGCTTGTTCGAATGACGAACAAAGCGAAGAAACGACTTCAAAGTGGGATGAGATCAAGGAAGAGGGCAAACTTGTCGTTGCAACTTCAGGAACGCTTTACCCAACTTCGTATTATAAAGAAGGTTCTGATGAGATCACTGGGTATGAAGTAGAAGTTGTAAAGGAAATGGCAAAGCGCCTTGAGCTTGAAGTTGAATTTAAGGAAATGGGCTTCGATGGCATGCTGACAAGTCTAAAGTCAGGTCAAGTCGACCTTGCAGCGAATGACATTACAGATACGGAAGAACGTAAAGAAAAGTTTACTTTCTCTGAGCCTGTAAAATATTCTTATGGAACAGCGATCGTTCGTAAAGATGATCTGTCAGGCATCGAATCACTAGACGATCTTGAAGGGAAGATCGCTGCAGGCGCATCTACCACAGTTTATATGGAGATCGCTCGAGAGAATGGTGCTGAAGAGAAAATCTATTCAAATGCTACCAACGAACAATATTTACGAGACGTTTCTACAGGTCGTACGGATATCATTTTAAATGATTATTACCTTCAAACGCTCGCTTTAGCTGCATTTCCTGAACTAAATATCACGATTCACCCCGACATCAAGTATCTACCAAACAATCAAGCGATCGTGATGAATAAAGGAAATGACGAGCTTTTAGAAAAGGTTAATGAAACGATCAAGGAAATGAAAGAAGACGGTACGCTGAAAGAGATCTCTGCAGAGTTCTTCAACGGTGCAGATGTTTCAGTAGAGCCTGATGTTGATTTTGAGCAGTAGAAGGGTGTTGTAACAAATGGGGAATTTTCAACCTGAAAACCTATTTGATGCAGATCTTGCGATAAGATCGTTTCCCTATGTGATTCAAGGCCTAGGGTTAACCATGTTGATTTCGGTCGTCGGAATGATCGTCGGCCTGATCCTCGGCTTGTTTCTAGCTCTCGGTCGAATGTCGAAGGTCAAAATGTTACGGTGGCCAGCTCGGTTGTACATTTCGTTCATGAGGGGGACACCGATTCTAGTGTTTCTCTATATATTGTACTTTGGACTTCCGATGGCAGGAATTGAGTTTTCGGCCATAACAGCTGCGTTGATCGGATTCAGTTTGAACAGTGCAGCTTACATGGCTGAGATTCAGCGTTCTGCGCTTTCTTCGATTGAAAAAGGACAATGGGAAGCCTCAACAGCGCTCGGAATGTCCTACTGGCGAACGATGAAAGAGGTCATTCTACCTCAAGCAACCAGGATTGCGATCCCTCCATTATCGAACGTGATGCTAGATTTGATCAAGGCATCCTCTCTAGCGGCCGTTATTACAGTGCCAGAGCTGCTCCATCATGCTCAAAGAGTCGGAGGGCGCGAGTTTGATTTCATGACACTTTATATTTTGGTTGCCTTCATTTATTGGGGTGTTTGTGTCGCCGTGTCATTCATACAAGAATTGCTAGAGAAGCGGTATTATTATGTGAACTAAATCCCTGCATTAGCAGGGATTTTCTTTAGAGAAAAGTATCAAAAAATTACCAAAATACTCTTTTCTATGTCGTAAAAGTCATTGAATGTGTGATACCATTTACATAGGAAAATTGCCAAACGTGAAGGGAGAACGACACAGCATGAAAAAACAAATAAGTATGCTAGTCCTGTTAGCAGCCCTCTTACTAGCTGCTTGTTCAAACAATGAAGGGGACACGCAAGAGAAAGAAACTTCCGAGAATGATACGGTGTCTATGGAAGAAACGCAAAAACAACTCGAAGCAATGAAGGTTGAAGAAGATAAAATAGTTGCGACTGTTAACGGTGAAGAAATTAAAGGGAAAGACTACAATTCAATGTTGATGCAAACGCAACTACGCTATACGATGGAAGGAAAAGACCCTTCTGAAAGTGAAACTGCCGAGACGATTAAGAATGAAGTGATGGACAACCTGATCGGTCAGGAACTTCTATTGCAACAAGCTAAAGAAGAAGGCTATAAAGCATCTGATAAGGAAGTAGAAACAGAGCTTGAACAAGTGAAGTCACAGTTTCAAAGTGAAGAGCAGTTACAAGAAGCTTTGAAAAAGCAAGGGCTAACACTTGAACAGCTTGAAACTCAATATGAAAACATTGTTGTAGTCGATAAATATGTAGAAGAGAAAATTAACACGCCAGAAGTCACTGAAGAAGAAATGAAGGCATTTTACGATGAGCAGTTTACAAAGGACGCGGACAACCCGCCATCTTATGATGAAATGAAAGACCGAATCAAGAGCTACCTTGAAGAAACAAAGCTGCAAAAAGAAGTTCAAGAGCTTAGAGAAGAGCTGAAAGAAAAAGCAGAAATAGAAGAGATGATCTAGGTCAGCCAACAAGCTGACCTTTTTTTATGAAGCAGGAGGTAATGAAGTGGAGAATGTAATTATAGAAATTCGTGCGTATGTTCAACAAAAGCTTGAAAATGAAGGGAGCGGCCATGACTGGTCACATATCGATCGTGTAACAAAGTATGCAAAGACGATTGCTGAAGCAGAGGGTGCCGATGGATTCGTTTGTGAAGTGGCCGCACTCGTTCATGATCTTGTTGATGATAAGCTTGGTGATCCTGAAGAAGGGATACGAGAAGTCGAACATCTTTTAAAGAAAGTTAGCACTAAAGAAACAGATCATATCTTAAACATCATCTCCACCATCTCTTTTAAGGGAGGAGGGATGCCGCCAGTTGAGAGCCTTGAAGCAAAAGTTGTGCAGGATGCAGATCGGTTGGACGCTATCGGAGCGATCGGAATTGCACGAACGTTCGTGTACGCTGGATCCAAGGGGGATCAGATGTATGACCCGCACCTTCCACCTAGAGAAGCCATGTCGGTATCAAGTTATCGGAAAGGACGTTCTACAGCAATCAATCATTTTTATGAAAAGCTGTTAAAGCTAAAAGGCACGATGAACACGAAAAAAGGAAAAGAGCTAGCAGAAGAGCGCCACAAATTTATGGAGGCATTTCTTGATCAATTTTATAACGAGTGGGAAGGAAAAGGATGAATAATTGACTCTTACTAGTACAAACTGAAAACAAAAGACGAGAGGATGTTTTTAGTGGATGCAATGAGAGCCAAGCAAATATTAGCTTCAAAAGAAGAGATTCAAGTCCTTCATAACGGAAACCCAGTCTGGTTGACTAGCGTAAACGAGCAGAAGGAAACAGCGAGAATTCATGAAACAGATCGACCAGATCATGAGCATGATGTTTCGCTGTATCAGCTATTTGAACAGTAATCGAGAGCTTCTAGGATCTAGAGGATCAGTGTCTTGAACTCGTGTCACTTTGTTCCCTATACCGTAGGAGTTTGAATACCGCTTGCTTTCCTGCGGACGAGCCTCCTCCCGGACAAAGAACGTCCGGTCCGGGGTCTCTGACGCCCGTTCTTCCGGGGGATTCAAGCGGTATTCACTCCTACTAGAATACAGTTAAATGAGATAAACTTTCCGAACGATTACCCTACCAAACCTTACTTGCCGTCATTTCAAGTTGATGTTTCTCTTAATACAACGCGTATTTGAGAAATCTCATTATCGGTAGATAGCTAATAAAGTTTTCTCGGCACTCTAAAGAACCAACACACCTGGTTCTTTTTTTATGATCAGGAAGGTATTCATAATATAGTAAGATTGATGTGTTTTGTTCATATAAAGCAATTCTATACTTCAAAATGCATGGATTCCTGTTTTTTGGGGAATAAGACAAATAAGTAATTTAAATGACTTTCTTATAACATTCTTGATAAATAGGTTGCGGCGAAGCTTGTCTAATTTATGCACTATATGCAAAGTAATTAGAAGTTTAGTCGAATGCGTTTTGATTCCACTCACTATTGGGCATAATGGTTATGTGTTCGATTGAGGAGGAATGCAGAATGTATGAGTATGAAGCAATCATCGAGAAGAAACGAAAAGAAATGTTCGATATAGCTGGACGGTATGGATTTGCTTCTGAAAAAACGATTCGCTGCAGTCAGGAGTTAGACCGGTTGTTAAATGCTCTTATGCAACGCCGGACTACGTAATAAGCGGGTTAGAGAAATTAGAGGTAAATATTTTTCTTCCTGTGTGGGTTAATTAAGGAGGAAATCATCATGAAAATTGACCTTAAAGCAATTCTAAACGAAGAGTTGTTTGATTGGATACAAGAACACCCTAAGCGAAATCAATTAATAGAATCGATCGAAGGCAGTATCTTTCAATCCATCGTACAATTTCGAGAATGCAATGATATTAATTATAATGGGAACGATGATTGGACGTTGTATGCTCTTCGAAATGAACAAATGTGGAAAGACGAAGTTGATCCACTTAACGAATGCAAAAGCCGTTAATTAGACACGGCTTTTTTTGTTGGATTTTTTTAAGAAAAGCAGGATAAAAACCTAATCTTGTAGAAAAGTGTAGGAAGATAATGATTTTACCATAAATTGGGGAGGAAATAATGGTCAAACAGTCAGAGAATATTCTCATAGAAAAACACCAGCTTCATGAGCTACATCGAGAATACGAGAAGTATCTGTCTCTCTTTACCCATTATCCTGGTATGATCTATTCTCTAAACCTCGATGGACTCGTCAAAAATATGAATAAGTTTGGTGAACAGTTTGCTCACAAAAGTGGTGAAACTGTTATTAACAAACATTATACAGAATTTATTATTCATCAAGATCGAGAGGAAGTCGACAAAGCATTTAGAGAGACGCTAGCAGGACAGATCACTCAAATTCAAACGACCCTCTTACACGAAGTAAGAGTTACAGTAGATGTGGAGATCATTACGATTCCAGTCTACATAGATAATAAAATTGATGGTGCATTTAGTATCGTACGAGATATTACGTCAGAAAGAGAGACAGCCGTAGCTCTAAGAGAAAGCCAGGAGAAATACAGACTTATTGCTGAACATACTTCAGAGCTCATAAGTTTAGTGAATGTTGAGAGTGATCGTGTGATCTACGCATCTCCCTCCCACGAAACAATTCTTGGTCATCCACCACATTATTACCTGGGTGAATCCATCGAACTCGATGTGTATCCTGATGACCAGAGAAGTATCGTTGATTTATTAAAGGATGATCCACTTGATCACTCACCAGCTGTTGTAGAATTTCGAAGAAAACATGCCGATGGATCGTGGCTATGTCTTGAGGATCGGGCAACCCTTATTCCTGCAGGAGTGGACAGTGAGAGAACACTCGTTGTCGTAACAAGAGATATTACAGAGAAAAAAGAAGCGGAGCGAGAATTAAAGCAGACCCTTAAACAGCTGAAGGATATGAAGTATGCGTTAGACGAAAGTGCGCTCGTATCGATTACAGATAAGCAAGGAAGAATTACATCTGTCAATAACCGGTTTTGTAAAACCTCTGGCTATTCAAAAGAGGAACTGATGGGTAAAGAACATAAGATATTAGATTCAGGGTATCATCCCCCTGCTTTTTTCCATGAGATGGAGAAGAAGATCGCCAATGGAGAAGTTTGGAAAGGTGAAATAAACAATCAAAAGAAAGATGGAGAAATCTTTTGGGTCGATACGACAGTGGTCCCTTTTCTAGATGATAAAGGAGAACCCTATC
Organism: Anaerobacillus sp. ABA4_114; assembly: GCF_056159065.1. NCBI lineage: Bacteria > Bacillati > Bacillota > Bacilli > Caryophanales > Bacillaceae > Anaerobacillus > Anaerobacillus sp. ABA4_114. Next base: position 2,608,598 of record NZ_JBSWUM010000001.1, on the reverse strand, counting down.
AATATGTTTATATTCGAAAAGACATAACGAATCGAAAACAAACCGAAGAATTCCTAAGAACATCTGATAAACTCTCGGTCATTGGTGAACTTGCGGCTGGAGTCGCTCATGAAATCAGAAATCCACTCACATCATTGAAGGGGTTTACACAAATTCTTAAATCTAGGCTTTCTGATGAAAGTGATCAAGAATTTATTAAGATCATGATGTCTGAGCTCGATCGAATCAACATGATCGTAAACGAATTTATGGTATTGGCAAGGCCTCAAGCCGTTTCTTTTGAAAAAGCAAATATTCTCGATCTTATTGAGAATGTGCTGACATTAATTGAAACACAGGCGATCTTAAACAATGTACAAATCTACACACGGCTTATTAATACAGCCCCATCCATTACATGCAGTGAAAATCAAATCAAGCAAGTCTTGATCAATGTGATGAAAAATGCGATAGAAGCCATGCCAGACGGTGGGGAAATCGTTGTATCCGTTTATGTGGACTCTAAAGATATTATGATTGAAGTGAAAGATAACGGCACAGGCATACCAGATCATCAATTACCTCATGTAGGCGAACCGTTCTACACAACCAAGAAAAAAGGGAATGGACTTGGACTCATGATCTGTAGAAGAATTATTCAAAACCATCAAGGTGAGCTTACGTTTGAAAGTGAAGAAGGGATCGGAACAACCGTCTGCATCAAACTACCAATAGAGCTGCACAAATAAGCGTCCATGCGGGCGCTTATTTATATGAGAAGAATTCTTTACAAACATAAAGTAAGCGCTTACAATATAAGAAAGATATTTTCTGAATAGTTAAATAAAAGGATGTGTTGAGAGTGAGAAGCGAGACGAAATACCGACTCCTTGCCTTTGAAAAGTTCAACGCTGAGAATTGGAAAGAAGACAATCGCCTTTTTAATTATTCAATCGCAACTCTTGCAGTACTGATTTATGGCATCACATACTTATTGTAGAAATTGTATATAAAAAAGGCACTTCCTCAAAAAGGGGAAGTGCCTTTCCATTTAAGACGCAACTTTATCTGAATTATTATCGGATAGTTTGTTCATCAATGTTGTACTTGCTTCATTCAAGCCAACGAACTTAACAGAAATGCCGTTTTGAACAAATTTTGCATGAATCTTATCGATCGCACCAACTGCTGAATCATCCCAGAGGTGAGCATCTGATAGTGAGATCTCAACACGGTCGATGTTTTCTTTATAGTTAAATGCTTTCACGAGATCAGTGACCGAAGCGAAGAAGATTTGACCAGAAACTTCATAGATTCTGCGATTATTCGCATCATCAAGTGTGCTGTTAACATGAATCTTAGAGATTTTTGCAGCAAAGAAAATAGCGCTCAAGAGGATTCCAGCAAGTACGCCGTTTGCAAGGTTGTGCGTGAATAATACGGTTAATACCGTCACGACCATTACCGCTGCATCTGTTTTTGGCAGGCGGTGTAAGTTTGTAAGTGATGACCAGTCAAACGTTCCGACTGATACCATGATCATAACCCCAACAAGAGCCGCTAGTGGAATCTGACTCACGATATCTCCCATCACAAGGATCAAGAACATTAAGAACGAACCGGCAACTAGTGCAGAAAGACGGCCTTTACCACCAGACTTAACGTTGATGACAGATTGTCCAATCATTGCGCAACCAGCCATACCGCCAAAGAAACCTGTTACGATGTTTGCAACACCTTGCCCTTTTGCTTCACGGTTCTTGTTACTATCTGTATCCGTCATATCATCAACGATCGATGCTGTTAGGAACGACTCGAGAAGTCCTACAAGAGCAAGCGCTAATGAGTAAGGGAAGATGATCATTAGTGTTTCAAGGTTAAATGGAACAGAAGGGATAAAGAATGCTGGGAGTGCTTGGGTAAGCTCACCCATGTCTCCAACTGTACGTACTCCGCTTCCTGACATAATTGCGATGATCGTAATCACAATTATGGCAATGAGTGGGGAAGGGACAGCTTTTGTAAACCTTGGTAAAAGGTAAATGATTGCAAGAGCTCCAGCGACCATGAGATACATCGGCCAAGATTCTCCAACGAAATGTGGCAGCTGTGAGCTAAAGATCAGGATAGCCAGGGCATTTACAAAGCCTACCATAACCGAACGAGGAATGAACTTCATAAATTTACCGACTTTCAAGACTCCCATAGCAATCTGCAAGATACCAGTTAAGATCGTTGCTGCAAATAAATACTGCAGTCCGTGATCGGCGACAAGAGTAACCATCAATACAGCCATTGCACCTGTTGCTGCAGAGATCATTCCAGGTCTTCCACCAGTAAACGAAATGACGACGGCGATAGAGAATGAGGCGTACAATCCAACCATTGGATCGACTCCTGCCATTATAGAGAAAGCAATGGCTTCCGGGATAAGAGCAAGCGCTACGACTAGGCCTGCCATCACGTCACCACGGACGTTCCCAAACCATTCACTTTTTAATTGTTGAATTGACAAATAATACACTTCCTTTTTCTGCGTATTCCTTTCCTCCCCGGAAAGGTGAACCGGACAAAACAAGGTGAATTATACGCAGGAAATAGGAATGTGACGAGCCCCTAATAGTGCCGTGTAAGCGAACTCATGCTTATAATACTTAAATATGCGTCGGTTTTCTCTGTTTTTCATTAGATTTTAACTTTTTGGGGGTGAAAATTGAAATGTGCGGTGTTCAACAGACGTTGCTTCATAAGCTGATGCGATCCCATCTTTTTGAACAAGCTCTTTTGGAACGCGCTTTATTTGAATTGAAAAACGCTCGTCTGTTGGAATCAGTGGATGTGATAATTGAATCGTATGGTCATCCTTCCAATTAGCGAGTATGCGTTCGTCCTTTTCAAGAAAATAAAACGACTGTGAAAAGCCTTCTTTAAACCACGTAAGTTCGTTTTCTTTCGTGACACCTGGTTCTTGAAAGCATACATATAAGGAAAGATCGTCGAAAAATTGAAGGAGCTGAAAGTGAAATGTAAAGAGGTCTTCCTGGACCTCGAAGTCATGTAGCAAATCTTTTTGGCGTTTGCTTTCATGATTGTAAAAGCTGACCCCTCTTCGCGAAGTAGCTTGTTTGAAGAAGGATTGATAATGTTTACTGCAAAGGTATGCAGCGTATGAGCTGTAGTTTAAAACCTCTTCGATTCCCTTTTGGTAGTAATCGAGCTTGATCGAAAGAGGGTAGTCCATGAAAGAGAATGGGAACTTTTCATCGTCATTCCATATTGGAACCGAATCCAGCGTTTTCCATCCACGATCGTGATGGTGAATCGCATAGAGAACATCATATTGATATGAAAGGTCTGGCCAGTACGTTCGGTTTAGCTTCTTGGCAAGCTGTCCTGATAGAAGCGCATGTTCGTGCTGCCTGATCATGACAAAGCAGTCATTATGTTCATAGACGATCATCCACTCATCCTTTCGAAAGGTTTAGAAAGCTCCGCCTAGTTAGGGGAGCTTTTTTTGATTTCCTGAAAGTTAATACGTGCATTCGTATGGTCGATCTTAGCGATTGTGAAAGGTTTCGTAATAGCCTGGGTCACCATGTCATCTTTTTTAGGGTCCGTTGTATAGTATGTAACGAGCAACTTGTTTCCTTCTTTAGTTATATTATCGATTGTGACCGAGTACCCTCCTGTTGGCATTTCACCTCGCGTAATAATGATATAAAGGTGATCTCCTGAAGGAACGGCGAAGGTCGCTCTTTCAATCCATTTTTGTTGCAAAGTGGTCTGTATATCGTTTGGTGCATTATTCATTTGGACGATTTCAAAATCAATCTCCTCAGACACTTCTTCACCCCCATTTGTATCTGTTGGCTCGGCATTGTTCTGACAGCCAGAGATAACGAAAGCGATCACAATTGTAAGTAAAAGAATAATGTGACGCACTGATCTTTCTCCCTCCTTACACATGCCTCTATACATGTGCTAGTATGTTTAAGTTTAGCGAAAATTAGATGAAATGGAAAGGGTTTACCTTGTTATACGGTTACATTACTTATTGAATGGGTAATGAACCTATGGAGATAATAATCAACCATAGAGTTAAAATGACAAGGAAGGGGACTTGATATGCAGAACGCAATTCTTGAATTTCTAAGAAATGTTGAAGAACCAGTTTCTACTCATGAAATCATGGAGTATTTATCAAACAAAGGGTATAGCCCTGATGAAGAGGAACTTGTAAGGGCAATAAAAGAAATTCCGCCAACAAAAATTCAAACAGAATTCGACGCATCCGTGGTGGATCCGGCACCATCAGTGTTATATAAGGCTGGGCCAGAAGCTTAATTTACTTCTTGCGACGAAACACATCGACTAAGTACAATCCAAACAGTAAAAAGAAAAAAAGTCCGATAGCAATCAATACGTCCATTACAATCGATAGCATGTGTGACATCCTTTCAGGTGAAGGTTTCCTTTTAGTGTAACAAACTGTTTAGAAAGTTTGTGTGATTCTTCATCCAACAAGAGAAAGAAAATGCTATACTAATAGCATTGAGTTAAGGGATGGAAGGATGTCAGCATGAAACGAATCAAGTTTAACGGTACAACGTTTATCATTGTTTTCTTTATCGTATTTGTTATCGTCGGAGCCACAAACGTTTTGATGAGTGACGGCAAAATGAACACGAGTGAGTATGTTCTAAGTGAAGATCAAAAGGATGTCGTATCTCGATCTGAAACACAACCAAAAATCCCAGTAGGGGGATTACTAAATAGTAAGCTGATCGATAACCAAGTTTCTTTAGTCGCTAAACTTCGATACAGCGGTGAAAAAGATGGTTCGTTTAAAGTGATCAATGGTGAGATGTTGAATTATCAAATTACAAAGCATAAAACGGATGAAGTTGTGATCCCTTTTGGCTCTGAAGAACCAACGGATACAGTCGACGTAACACCAAAAGAAGTGATTGAAGGACAAGCACAGCTAACGCCAGAACTCGATCCCGGTGTATACCAAATTGAAGTCGCAGTTCCAATCGAATACGAAGGGGAAAAGGAACAGTTCGTATTCCGTATTCCTGTTGAAATTCAACCTTAAAAACAGCAGAACATCTGCTGTTTTTTTTTAGTTGAATTCAAAACGTATGCTAAACTAGAAGGAACAACACATAGGGGGATAGGAATGAAGAAACTTAATCTATATAAAATAGTCGGAATATTAATTACATTCGGATTGTTTCTGGTGATCTTCAACTTTCTGCAAAATAGAGAGCCGAATTTTGAAGTGAACTCAAAAGCATTTAATGTCGTTGAGTCTGCAGAAGCACTTGATGATCACATGAATCAAATGATCCCCCAATTCAAATTAGCGAAAGAGCTCGACCTTATCAATACATACAATAAATCTATTCCGATTCTCGACTTGGATCGAGAGTTGATCATACACGAAGCGATGGTGGTAGCATACGGTGGAATCTACCTATCTTATTCCTTTTCGCTTAAAGAAGAAGACATGCCGTTCGACCTCCCGCGGCTTTCCATTGGAAGTATTAGCTATAGAGATGGATCAGGCGCAAAAAAATCAGAGTATGTGGAGCAACATCTCATTCAATCACAGAAACCGATAGTAAATGAATACCGTTTATATCAAGCCGTTATCTTGACCCCTGAAAGCAACCTGAATTTTATTACTGAAGAAGAAATGGACTTACTCAATTTGGAGGAATTAACGTTAAAAGACATCGTAGTAAGCCATGGTGAAAAGAAAAAAACACTGAACGATGTGACGTTAAAGGTGGAAAAGGGTTATAAAGGAACACCTTTTGCAGAAGCCGATTTAGATCAAGCGTTGCAAGTGGGAGATGGGACCATTGAGTTCGAAAAATTTACAGCTTCCTACACAAAAAATAAGCTGTATTTTGAATCAGACTTAAATGATCTCTCCTACATCTTAGTTAATGAGCAGGTTGGAGACCATACCTTTCAAAATCGGTACAAAGTCGAAAATGAAGGTGATCGTTTCTCAATAACGATGCAACCTTTTCAAGAGTTACAAGAGAAGTTGAATCTTGAAATAGCGGGAATTCTTAGGGATAAAACTGGCTCGGTTGAATCAACATTAAGTTCTGAAGAGTTAACGAAGCTAAAAGATGGCGGTGTTGTAGAAGCAGGTAATTATGGTGGAGTCTCTTATGGGATCAGTATGAGAGCGAGAGGATCGTCGCACGCTCTTGCTCTTTCTTTAGAGGCACAAGATTCCGTTGAACACGATGTCATTCGAATGCTACATATGATTAATGAAAACGAGATCAGTCAGTTTCCATATAAAGAAGATTTCATCACTCTTACCATTAAAGATCGGAATGGCGATGATATCCTCATCTATGATATTGAAGAGTCAGATACAGGTTTTCTCATAAACCTCGATATGGGCCATGCCACATCGTTATCTCCAGTAACCGTTAAGCTATCTTACCTTCCTGACATTGTGCGTGTAAGGGAAGAGGTAAGCGCCTCATTAAAATTGTTAAAAAAATAAATTTTAAGGTTTTGAAACTAGAAAACCGGGTATAGTTAGTATCAAACCCCCTAAGTAATGATGTTTCACATTGATTTTCCCCCTTTTTGCCGTACTCTTCGAGTGCGGCAATTTTTTTGTTAACCTCCTTATTCTGAAGCGTTTCCATAATGAAGTATTCGTGCTAATCTTTTAGGAAAGAGTAGAGATAGAAGTGAAAGGATGAAGCGAATGGCAAAGAAAGATAAAGTTACCGAATTGACAGAAGACTTAGCATCGTTTCTTAATGGCGAAAAACTCGTCATGCTATCGACGATCGACTATGAAACAAGCACTCCGAATGTTTCAGCTATTTCCTGGGTGAAAGCGTTGGATAAGAAGAATATACGTTTTTCCGTGACGAGTAACTCTAGAACAGTGGAAAATGTAAAAGGTAACAAGGGTGTCGTACTATCCATCATCGGCTTAGAAACGGTATATTCTATTCAAGGGAACGCATCCATTTTAGAAGAGGCGATGAGCGGCGTTTCATTAAAACTTGCTAAAATCAACGTTGAAGTTGAGCAGGTGATCGAGTCTATGTTCTGGGGAGCCAAAATTACGGCAGACCCACGATTTGAAAAAACATACAACAAAGATAAAGCAGAAGCGCTGGATCTTGAGGTCTATACAGCTCTGATGAAATAGCTTCCAACTTTCTATCGATCTTTATTTATGCTTTAATATAGAGTAAGAAATGCAATTCGTGCTGTCACATTAAATGACACTCGCATCATGAAACGAGGTTGATTCCCATATGGAGTGGGGAATGATTATTGATTCTTTAAACGAAGAGACGATAAAAGAATGGCTTAACCAGTATGCTGCACTTGGTCCATTGCCAGGCATCCTGCTACCGATGCTAGAAGCAGTGCTTCCGATATTGCCATTGTTTCTTTTTGTGGCCGGTAATGCTGCAGCCTACGGTTTTTGGTACGGGTCACTTCTTTCATGGTTAGGTGCATCCCTAGGTGCATTGCTCGTTTTTATTGTCGTAAGAAAACTTGCAAGACAGCGGTTCATGGGTTTGATCACAAGGCATAAGAAGATCGATAAGACGCTAAGGTGGATCGAGCGACATGGGTTTGGCATGGTGTTCCTCTTACTGTGCTTTCCATTCACACCATCAGCCCTCATCAACGTTGTCGCTGGACTTTCAAATATGAGTATCAGAAGTTTTGTACTAGCTGTTCTTCTTGGAAAAATGGTCATGATCGCCATCGTTTCATTCATCGGACATGACGTGTTTTCGTTAATCCATCAACCACTGCAATTGGTGCTGATCGTCCTCGCCATCGGTTTATTATGGGGTGCTGGGAAGATCATCGAGCTCAAGCTGAATCAGCGACCAAGAAAAACAAGAATGGAAGATCAATCAAGATAAGCCATGCCGGTAGCGGCATGGCTTTTGTTTTGGTTTTAGGGTGGTAATCTGGCTAATAAAATGCGATTTTGGCTAATAAAATCTGAATTTGGACAATAAAATGTGATTTTAGCTAATAAATTGAGATTTTGGACAATAACAGGTTTGTTTTAGGGTGTACTGCTTATTTCGCAGGGAGCTTTGGTAAAGATATCAGCGATAATTGGACGGATATCAGCGAAATTTCTGATATATCAGCGCTTTTTAAAATATATCAGCGAAAATGAGGATTTTATCGGCGAACTGAGGTTTACAGGCCGCGCCTCGCAGAAACTACGCTATTTCACTCTTTCAACTGAACACAAAGAACGTGTTCAATTTCAAGAGTTCCAATAGCTCCGTTTCTACCCGCTCGTCTCCGCTTTTCGATGTCCAGCTGCGGTGGCCAGGCTCTCGAGACGCTTCAGCATTGTGGTTGAACACAAAAAGCGTGTTCATCCACAACGCTTCCAGCGCTTGTCGAGCCTAAACGGGCCACCTCCGCTTTTCGGTATGTCCAGCTGCGGTGGCCAAATACTCCGGTAGTTTCAGAGGAGCGATTGAGACAAAAAGCGTCTCATTCGCTCCTCTTCCAACTCCCTGCGTATTTAAACGGGCCACCTCCGCTTTTCGCACTAAAAGTACTTCTTCTTATCCCTCTCTTCCTTCAGAATCTCCACAGCTTCTCTAAACCTTTGGGAGTGGACGATTTCTCGTTCTCTTAGGAAGGCGAGGGAGTCGTTTAGGTCTGGGTCGTCGGAGAGGTCGATAATCCATTGGTAGGTGGCTCGGGCTTTTTCTTCGGCGGCGATGTCTTCGTAAAGGTCAGCGATCGGGTCGCCTTTTGCTGCGATGTAGCTTGCTGTCCATGGGACGCCGGCTGCGTTTTGATAAAAGAGTGCTCTGTCGTGGTTTGCGTAGTGCGCGCCGAGTCCAGCTTCTTTCATTTGGTCAGGTGTTGCATCTTTCGTTAGTTTATAAACCATCGTTGCAATCATTTCGAGATGAGCGAATTCTTCTGTACCGATATCGGTTAGAAGTCCTACGACTTTGTCTGGGATCGTGTATCGTTGATTTAAGTATCGGAGCGCAGCGGCGAGTTCGCCATCTGCGCCTCCGTATTGCTCGATTAGAAACTTCGCAAGCATCGGATTACATGTGCTTACCTTTACTGGATATTGCAGTTTCTTTTCATAAACCCACAAAAGCACTCATCCTTTCCAAATTAAACTTGCCACGGCCATGGGGTATCATTCCAGTTCCACGGATAGCTGCTGTAGCTTAATCCGTACTGTAGAAGAGGTCCGTAATCTTTTTCATACCTCTTCCTTAATTGCTTCCTCAATTTTGCAAACTCATTGAACTGCTTGATCGCATCGATGTCATTCGGGTGGGTGTCGAGGTAGAGCGTTAGTTCTAACAGCACAAAGTCAGTAGCCTGAAGCTCTTCGAGTAACTCGTAATACTCGTTCGGTAGCTGTTTGTGCTTCATCGTTAGCCCTCCTTATTCTTTTCGTAAGGGTCATAGAACACTTTCCAGAGCGTTCCTGCTGCGAGCGCTTCTCGTGGCGAAAACTGCTCGAGTCCTGGAGGTTGGAAACCTAAGTAAAGGTTTGGAGGCGTAGAGTATGATTTCACTCGAATCGGCTTACACGGGTCAAAGGGGCTAATATAAGGTTCGTAATATTTCCTATTGGTGTACATCGTTCCCCTCCTAAAAATTCGATTGGCTACCTTACTAGATGTATGTTTTTTCCTTATAAAAGATGTTCACTCCATGAAAAAAGCACCTCCACTCATTGGAGGTGCTCGGCTGGCTTACATTTTGTTTACGGTGTCATTCCATTTTGCTAATGCGTTTTTTAAGTCGTGAAGGTCTAATTCGAACGGGTAGTTGCTGTGTACACTCGTTTTCTGTGATTCATCGAGCTTTTCGTAACTATGCACAAATTCTGTCATATCTCTCGTAATCCGGTTGAGCTCCCATTTAAATGTATCCATCTCTTTATTTTCCATGTCCAAAACTCCTTTTCAAAAGTTGTGCTTAGTACTCTATACCCTTACAGTTTTCCCTGAAACCTACTGAGACGATCACTCAATAATTGGAAACTAGAATGCGAACGTATCTTCTTATGAAGTCTATTAAATTGCGAAAAAACGTGAGATAATGGGATAGTTAGTACACGTGTACGGGAGGAGAAACGAATGGGAGTTCAATTTATTATAGGTCGATCGGGGAGCGGAAAAACCGATCACTGTCTTACTGACATTCAGCGTGAGTTGACCGAACGTCCTCTTGGGGAGACGATGATCTACTTAGTTCCAGAACAGATGACGTTTCAGTCAGAGTATGAGCTCGTACATAACCGTAATTTAAAAGGCATGATTCGTGCTCAAGTGTTCAGTTTTACACGTCTTGCATGGAAAGTCCTTCAAGAGACAGGTGGTATGGCGAGGCCGCATTTAACGTCTGTCGGTACGAGTATGATGCTTAGACATATTATTGAAGAAAATAAAGCACAACTGAGAATTTATCAACGCTCGTCAGACAAAACAGGCTATATTGATCAGTTGAATGATATGGTCACTGAATTTAAGCGCTACTGCCTCGAGCCAGATCATATAAAAAGTTACGCTGATGATTATTATACAACCGACGATCGAAGTCTTCTACGAGACAAGCTCTATGACCTTCACCTTGTATACGAAGCATTTCAACGAGCGATGATCGGTCATTATTTAGATTCGGAAGATTACCTTCAGCTGCTAGCTGAGAAAATCTCTGAATCACAGTATCTAGAGAATGCCGCGATTTGGGTGGATGGGTTCCATAGCTTTACACCTCAGGAGCTTCTCGTTTTACAAGCTTTGATGAAAAAAGGTGCGGATATCACGTTTACCATCACGATGGACACCGAGATGAATCCAGCTTCTGTCCATGAACTAGACCTTTTTCACGAGCCTGCGACAACGTACCAGACGCTTCTCCAAATGGCGAATGAAGAAGGGATCGACGTAAAGGCCCCAGAGCTACTAACCAACCAAAAGAGGTACCAAAACAACGAGCTTCGTCATTTAGAAGCAAATTACGGAGAACGCCCTCCTGTCCTTTATGCAGGAGAGCTTCAGCATTTAAAAGTCAATCATGCGGTGAATATTCGATCAGAAGTTGAAGCTGCAGCAAGAGAGACGCTCAGGCTTGTTCGAGACGAAGGCTATCGATACAAAGATATCTCTGTGATGGTCCGGGATATGTCAACGTATTACGAGCTTGTTGAAACGATTTTTACAGATCATGGAATCCCTATCTTCTCTGACCAAAAACGGACGATGCTCCATCATCCTTTGATCGAGCTTATACGATCGAGTCTCGATATCATTCAGTATCACTGGAGATATGAAGCTGTTTTCCGCTGTGTGAAAACAGAGCTTCTGTTCCCTGACGACACGGAGAATAGTAAAGCAGATCTTAGAAATCGAATGGATGAGCTCGAAAATTATGTGATTGCAAAAGGGATCAAAGGATACCGGTGGAGATCAGGAGAACGGTGGAAGGCGAATATCTATCGTCAACTAGAGGATAAAGAAACCGTAACGTCTGATGAAATCGAGCGAATGGAAGAACGATTGAACGAAACAAAAGAATGGGTTTCGAATCCTTTAGAAAAATTCGAGCGTAAGATGAAACAAGCAAAGACAGTACGAGAGAAGTGTGAAGTTCTATACTATTTCCTTGAAAACTGTAATGCTGCTGAAAAAGTAGATCGGCTAAAAGAACACGCTGAGAAAGCGGGACAATTAACGAAGGCGAGAGAGCATGATCAAGTTTGGGATGCAGTCATCGCTCTTCTCGATGAAACGGTCGAATTGATTGGTGACCAGGAGTTATCGATCGAACAGTTTACGAAACTATTAGAAGCTGGTATCGAAAGTATGAAGTTTGCTCTTGTTCCCGCTTCTCTCGACCAAGTGGTGATCGGAAGCATCGACCGGACCCGTTTTACAAATGTAAAGTGTGGATTTCTGCTCGGCGTGAACGACGGGGTGTTACCAGCAAAACTTCAGGATGATGGACTTTTAAGTGAACAAGATCGAGAAAAGCTTGAAGAACAAGGGATTCAGCTTGCTCCAGGCTTGAAGCGGCGATTACTAGATGAAGAATTCCTAATCTATCACGCCCTTTCAACACCATCAGAGAATTTATGGGTGAGCTGTCCACTTGCGGACGGCGAAGGGAAAGGCCTACAGCCTTCGATCGTTATGAATCGAATGCAGGAAATGTTCAGAGATCTATCGATTGGACTGAAGTTTGCTGAACCTGGCGAGGAAGCAGATGACGAACTCTCATTCATAACGAATCCGCTAAAAACGATCGGAAGGCTTACTGGCCAACTGAGACAGTGGCACAGGGGCTATCCGATCGATGCGATCTGGTGGGATGCGTATAACTGGTTCGTTGAAAACAGCGATCGCGAGAGTAGTAAACTGAGATTGGTAGAAAGCTTGTTTTATCGAAACAAAGCGACTAACCTTTCTCGTGAAACGAGCCGTGAGCTGTACGGTTCGAAAATCCAGGCGAGTGTCTCAAGAATGGAGCGGTATCAGTCATGTGCATTCTCTCAATTTGCTTCACATGGCCTTAAGTTAAAAGAGCGCTCCACCTTTAAACTAGAAGCGCCGGATATCGGTCAGCTTTTTCATGCATCACTAAACATGCTTGCTGAAACAATCAAGCAGCGAGACTGGGATTGGAGTAAGCTTTCGACGAATCAATACTATGAGCTTTCAGGAGAAATCGTCGAACAGCTCGCGCCAAGGCTTCAAAATGAAATTCTGCTTAGCTCGAATCGCTATCACTATATTATGAGGAAGTTAAAGCAAGTCGTTGGGAGAGCTTCGTCTGTACTCGGACAGCAGGCAAAGCGAAGCGGATTTCAGCCTGCGGGGCTTGAACTTGCTTTTGGTCCTGGAGAAGCGATACCACCGATTCAATTTAAACTTAAGAACGGCGTTACGCTGCAGCTCATCGGACGGATCGATCGAGTCGATCAGGCGTTCAAAGAAGATCAGCTCCTCTTGAGGGTCATCGATTACAAATCGAGCGGAACTTCGCTCGATCTGTCAGAAGTGTACTTTGGCCTTGCACTACAGATGCTCACATATTTAGATGTCGTGATTTCTTATTCTCATCTATGGCTAGGAAGAGAAGCGGCAGCAGCTGGTATGCTTTATTTCCATGTCCATAATCCGATGCTTCAAACGTCTTCACCAGCACAATCAGCCATACAAAGGGAGCTTTTCAAAAAGTTTAAGATGAAAGGCTTGTTACTTGCAGATAAAGACGTTGTCAGCTTGATGGACGATACGATTGAAAGAGATAAATCGGATATCGTACCTGCAGCGCTGAAAAAGGATGGGAACTTTACAAAGAACTCATCTGTCCTTTCATCGGAAGATTTTGATGCGCTTAGGGCATATACGAGAAAGACGATCCAAAGAATTGGAACAGATATTTCGGACGGTAAAATCGATATCGATCCGTACAAAATGAAAGATAAGATTCCGTGTACGTTCTGTTCATACCGATCGTTCTGTCAGTTTGACCAGGCGATGGAAGATAATTCGTACAAAGTGATTCCTGTAAAAGACGATGAAACGATTTTAAGAAATATGAGAGAGAAAGGAGGAGACACGGATGACGGAGGACATTAAAAAGCCAGAAGGTTCCCACTGGACAGATGCACAGTGGGATGCCATCGCGGCTAGAAACCAGGATGTGCTTGTTGCAGCAGCTGCAGGCTCTGGAAAAACAGCGGTATTAGTTGAACGCATCATTCGAAGACTCGCGGATGAGAAAGACCCAGCAGAGGTAGATCGGATTCTTGTCGTGACATTCACGAATGCTGCTGCAGCTGAAATGAGACACCGCATCGGTGAAGCACTCGAAGCGAGGTTAAAAGAAGATCCCTCTTCGCTCTATTTACGAAGACAGCTATCCATGCTTAACAGAGCTTCCATCTCAACGCTCCATTCTTTCTGCATGGAAGTACTTCGCCGCTATTATTATGAAATCGATCTTGATCCTGCTTTTCGGGTAGCTGATCAAACGGAAGCCGCTCTTCTTCGAGAGGAAGCGATGGAGGAGTTATTCGAAGAACAGTATAGCGGTGAGAACGAAGCGTTCTTTGACCTAGTCGACAGGTACAGCAGCGATCGAAGCGATGTTGACCTTCAACAGCTCGTTGAAAAGCTGTATCACTTCTCCTCGAGTCATCCATGGCCAGATCAATGGTTGTATGAGAGTGTTGCTCAGTATGAAAATGCCGGGAAAGTGGCATTTGATGAACTCGTTTGGGTGAAGGAATTAAAGAAAGATGTCATTCTTCAGCTCGAAGGTATGAAGGAGCTCCAAGAAAAATCGATCGAGCTCGCATCTTCATCAGATGGTCCTGAACCGTACCTCGAAACGTTACAGTCTGAGCATAAGATGGTGCTTGATGCCTTATCCTCAGCTCAAGCAACCTGGTCGTCATTAGCATCGAGCTTTGAAGCTTTTCATTTCGGTCGGTTGAAACCATGTAAAGGCGATCAGTATGATCCTGCCAAAATCGATGCGGTCAAAGGGATGAGGGACAAAGTTAAGAAGACGATTCAGAGTTTGCAGGAAGAGTTGTTCCAGAGAACTTCTGAAGAGTACGTGGAAGATCTTGAACAGTTAGCGCCTGTTCTAGGGACGTTATCTGAGCTCGTTAAGCAGTTCAGAGAACGGTATACGCTTCTGAAAAAAGAAAAAGGGCTCGTCGACTATAGTGACCTCGAACATTATTGTCTTGCCGTACTACTCGACAAGGATTCTACGCCGGAAAATCCGATCCCTTCGAATGCAGCTCGTGAATATCAAACGCAGTTTGCTGAAGTGTTGATCGATGAGTATCAGGATACGAATTCAGTTCAAGAAACGATTTTGAATGCGATCAGTCGAAGTGGTGAAGAAGCGGGGAACCGTTTTATGGTAGGCGATGTGAAGCAAAGTATCTATCGCTTTCGATTAGCAGAGCCAGGTTTATTTCTCTCTAAATATAAGACGTTCGGGCGTTCATCAGATGACCCTTCAAAACGAATCGATCTTGCACGTAACTTTAGAAGCCGTGAAGAAGTTTTGAACGGGACGAACTACATCTTTAAGCAAATTATGGATGAGCGTGTTGGTGAAATCGAGTACGATGAAGCTGCTGAGTTGATTCCTGGTGCCAGCTACCCTTCTTCAGAAGCAGTCGTTCCAGAAGTTCATCTGATCGACCAGAGTTCAGAAGGAGAAGATCAGGAGGAAGATGTAGAGAAGGTGCAGCTTGAAGCACGATTGATGGCATCTCGCATCAAGACGATGATGGGGAAAGGCGAAAGAGAGCGTGCGAGAGTATACGACCGAAAAGAAGAGCGCATGAGACCAGTTGAGTACAGAGATATGGTCATCCTGCTTCGCGCGACGGCGAGCTGGGCTCCGGTCATCCTTGAAGAGTTAAAACAGGCAGGGATTCCTGCATACTCCGATTTAGCAACAGGTTATTTTGAAGCGACAGAAGTAGCTGTCATGATGAGCTTACTTAACGTGATCGATAACCCGTATCAAGATATTCCGCTCGCATCCGTGCTTCGTTCTCCTATTTTCGGTCTAACAGAGGAAGAGCTGGCTCAGATTCGAATTCATGAGAAAAATGGGAATTACTTTGAAGCATTACAAACGTATGCAGACGATGAGTCAGATGAGCTTTCAGACAAGCTTTCAGAATTTCTCGAGAAGCTAAATCAATGGCGGGATCAAGCGAGACAGTCTTCTCTTGGAGAGTTGATTTGGCAGTTGTACCGTGAAACGAATTATTATGAGTTTGTAGGGGGAATGCCAGCGGGCCTTCAGCGTCAGGCGAACCTGAGAGCACTTTACGATCGTGCGAGACAGTATGAAGCAACGTCGTTTCGAGGTTTATTCCGATTTCTACGCTTTATCGATCGTATGAAAGAGCAAGGTGGCGATCTTGGGACTGCTAGAGCGCTCGGTGAACAGGAAGACGTTGTGAGAGTGATGACCATCCATAAAAGTAAGGGACTTGAGTTTCCGATCGTTTTTGTGGCTGGGATTGCAAAACAGTTCAATTTGAGAGATATGGTCAATCCGATGCTGATGCATAAAGAGCTTGGGGTAGCTTCCAAATTCATCGACCCTATCAATCGCATCACATATCCAACGCTACCGTATTTCACTCTTCAAAAGAGAATGCGACTCGAGATGCTTGCTGAAGAAATGCGTGTGTTGTATGTTGCATTGACGAGAGCAAAGGAGAAGCTCTATTTGATCGGTACCGTAAAAGAGTGGGAAAAAGAGCTCTTATCCTGGACAGGCGCTTCAACAGAAGAATGGTTGCTTTCTGATTTTGAACGTTCGAAAGGAAAATCATACTTGAGCTGGATTGGCCCTTCGCTACTTCGTCATCGAGATTTAGCACAAATCGTTGATGACGTGGCAGATATTAAGAAGCCAACTCCTGTCTTTAATCATACGTCAAGGTGGGACCTAGCGATTCACTCTGCAGCCGATTTTGCAGAAGTGGAATCTGAAGATGTTGCGAGGCAAGAAGAGTATGAGAAATTACTTCAGTCAAAAGAGACGATTCCTGAACGTAGTACACATCGAGATGAAGTCGTAAAACGACTCAGTTGGACGTACCCCCACACGGCAGCGACTGAAACGAAATCCAAGCAGTCTGTCACTGAAGTGAAGAGGCAGAGGGAAGTGTTTTCTGATGAGCGGAGTGACTCAACGATCGTAAGTGGGTTTAAACAGTCGCTAAAAGAGCGCCCTCGCTTCCTACAAAGTAAAAAGCTCACACCGGCTGAACGAGGAACGGCGATGCATGTTGTGATGCAACACTTGAATGTTACGAATGTAACGGATGAAGATGCAGTAAGAGATTTGATCGCTCGACTAGAACAAAAGGAATTATTAACATCTGAACAAACAGATGCGATCGATGCAAACCAGATTTTGCAGTTCACGCAGTCATCTCTAGGTAAGAAAATGAGACACGCAAAAGCGATTCACAAGGAAGTTCCTTTCAGCCTTGGTGTTGATTCCACTTGGATTTATGCTGATTTTGAAGGTGAAGAGGAGACGGTCGTCTTACAAGGTGTCATCGACTGTATCATCGAAGAAGAAGATGGCCTAATCCTAGTCGATTATAAGACAGATGTGATTCAAAACCGATTTAGTTCAGAAGAACAAGTCGAAACGACCATGAAAAATCGCTATTCAACACAGTTGAAATTATACGAAAAAGCAATCGATGAAATATGGAATCTCCCTTGTAAAGAAAAAGTACTTTACTTTTTCGATGGTGGACGATCGATTACGATCGATTAACATGCTGGCCGGGCTCATGTCCGGCTAGCTTATTTATTCAAACATACATAATCAACTAGCAGAGGAGTGAAAACGATGAAGTTGCTTCATACGGCAGATTGGCATTTAGGAAAAACGCTTGAAGGACGAAGCAGATTACCTGAACAAAAAGCATTTCTTGATGAGCTCATCACCATCGCTGATGACGAAGAGGTGGATGCGATCTTGATGGCAGGAGACGTCTTCGATACGGTCAATCCTCCAGCAGCTGCAGAAACGTTATTTTACGATGCGGCTGTTAAGCTCACACAAAACGGCGAACGTCCGCTTATCATTATTTCAGGTAATCATGATAGTCCAGATCGTCTAGCGGCATCTCGCCCACTTGCTGATCGAAATGGGATCACGATCATCGGTTTTCCAACAGCAGAACGCCTTCAATTAACAGTGCGTAATGGACAAACGCTTTCGATCGCTGCTCTTCCGTACCCTTCAGAATCACGATTAAACGAATGCTTAACAGAAAGCCAGGAAGAAGGCGTCCTTCAGCTCGCTTACGACGATCGGGTGGAGAAGTTGTTTAATGACCTTTCCTCAGATGTTCCTGACGATGCAGTTCACATTGCGATGAGTCATATCTATGTTGCAGGAAGTAGAGAAACGGATTCAGAAAGGCCAATTCAAGTAGGAGGGGCTTACACCGTCTCTGCGAACTCGTTACCGAAGGAGGCGCAGTACGTTGCACTTGGACATCTCCACCGTCCTCAAACCATTACAAGAGGTTCTGCTCTTGCTCGTTACGCTGGTTCACCTCTTGCTTACAGCTTTTCTGAAGCAAGTCATGCGAAGTCGGTTACGTTAGTCGAGGTGGAGCCTGGTGGGCTCGCACATATTGAGGAAGTTCCTCTTAATGCAGGGAAACCTCTTGTGAAATGGGTTGCAGATCAAGGCATCGAGCAGGTCTATACCTGGCTTGAAGAAGGAAAAGATCAGGATGCCTGGGTCGATCTTGAAGTGCATTTAAACGATACGCTTTCGATCGAGGAAATTCATAGGCTTCGGAGCAAGCATGACGGGTTCATTCATATTCGTCCCGTTTTTAATAAAAGTGAAAAGAAGGATACTGCGGCAAAATCAAGTCTTCCGATCGATGAACTGTTCAAACGGTTTTATGAACAGCAAACGGATGGAGGCGAGCCGGATGATGAGCTCGTTCGCTTGTTTTTAGAGCTTTCTCACGGTGATGAAGATGAGTAGGAAAGGAGGAAACCACTTGTGAAACCATTACGATTATCTGTATCAGGTCTTCATAGTTTTAGAGAACCACAGGTTGTAGATTTTGAAGCGCTCTGTCAAGGAGGCGTTTTTGGTATTTTTGGCCCGACTGGAAGTGGAAAATCTTCCTTGCTCGATGCGATGACGCTCGCATTGTACGGGAAGGTTGAACGTGCGACGAACAATACGCAGGGAATCATGAATCATGCAGAAGATACGCTGTCCGTGTCATTTACCTTTGAACTCAGTGAAGGGGTTCATTACCGTGTCGAGCGGAGCTACAAGCGTTCTGGAGACATATCCGTACGCTCAACGACCTCTCGCTTAGTAGAAATCACTGATGAAGAAAGCGTTTTGGCAGATAAAGATCGCGATGTATCTCAAAGAATTCAAGAAATTCTTGGATTGACGATCGATGATTTTACTCGTGCCGTCGTTTTACCACAGGGGAAATTTGCCGAGTTTCTTTCGTTAAAAGGTACTGAAAGGCGTCAGATGCTTCAGAGGCTGTTTCAGTTAGAGAAATATGGCGATCAGTTCAACCGCAGACTGAAGGCCCGAGTCGATAAAGAAAAAAGCGTGTTGAATGAGCTTACAGCAGAGCAAACGGGTCTTGGAGATGCTTCTAAAGAGCATCTGAAGGAAGCGAAGGAATCGTTAAAAAGCGCTGAGCTAGCAGCTGAAAAAGCGAATGAAGAGCTTGAGGCATCGAAGAAACAAAGAAACGATGCAGAGAGAACTTGGTCACTTCAGAAAGAACATACGGAATTATCGAATAAGAAATCGAAACTCCTATTGAAAAGTGAAGAAATGGATCGTCTTAAGAAGAAGATCAAGCGGTCGTTTGCGGCTTCCGCACTAAAGCCATATCTGGATACGCTAGAATCGACCGAAAAGGAAGAAAAAGAAGCGCGTCTCCGTTACGAGCGTACGAAAGCAATTTTAACTGAAGCGAAAACGTACTATGAAGATGCGAAGAAAAAGCATGATGATAGTAGAGCAAGACAACAAAGTGAAGAACCACAACTGATTAAAAGGTTGAATGACCTCGAACGTGGAATAAAGCTTGAGAAAGAAGTAGATGAGCTTAAAACGATACGAGAAAGAAATCTTGTAAAATGGAACAAGATCAAAGAAGACGATGACGAAACGAACAAAGCCATGACACAGGCTGAGCACGATTTAAACGTTGCGAGAAACTTACAAGAGGATTTAAATCGCAAGCTCGACGGTCTTCAGGTTCCGAATGATGAACGAAAGCGTCTTTCGACAGCACAGCAATTAAAGCATGAGTACGAAGGTGCTAAGAAGCAGATCGATGAAGTGATAGAGGAAGAACGGAAAATCATCGAAGAAAAAAACTCTTTAGAAGCTTCGCAGTCAGATATGAATATGAAGCTCACAAAAGCGAAAGAAAGCTATCGTACCTTTTTCAAAAGGGTGTTGAGAAGCTATGAAGGTGTATCTGCATGCAAAACAGCGGTAGACCAACGTATAGCAAGATTGAGTAAAGAGATTCATGACGCTTATCAAAAGCTTGAGAACAGTCGGACTCATGCGATCGCGATCAAGCTTGCTTCAGAACTGCAGGATGGAGATGCGTGCCCTGTTTGTGGAGCAACCGAGCATATGGAACTTGCAGATGGAGAAGATGAGACACTTGAATGGCAGCATAAAATCGAGCAAACGGAGCAGCAGAGAGAGGCTTTTAAGGATAGCCTTTTACATGGAAAGCAGTTGCAATACAAGCTCGAACAGCTCTCTGATCAAATGCTCGACCTTGATGAGGGTGTGAAAGAAATCACTTCCGATCAGCCTGTCGAGTTGTCGGACGATCTCCTCACCGAAATGAAATCATTCACTCAAGATGTACGTGAGCTTGAAGAGTACATCAGAAAACTAGGGAAAGAACTTCAGGAGTACAACACGGCTGTATCAAAAAATACCTACAGACTCGATCAGGTCAATCATAACCTGTCCGCCATCTTAGAAAAGAAGCATACGCTTTCTGTAAGAGCGGATGAAATAAAGAAACGCATGATAGAAGAGCTTTCCCTTACGATTGATGATGTTGAAGAGAAAGTAACAAAGCTTCAGCAGATGGATGGCGAAGCCGAAGTCATTCGAGAACGCCTTTCAAAAAGCATTCCATACATCGAGAAGAAAGAAGAACGCTTTGCTAGTTTACAAGAAAACGTTCAAGCTCTCTCTATTCAAAAAGCGGAAATCAAGAGTACACTTCAGCAAAATAAAGAACAGTTAGAAAGACTTGAACGCGACCTTCAAGAACTAGTAGGTGAAGGATCAGCGCATGATTCTTATATTCAAGTTGAACAGAGATTAACGGATCTACGTGCTGCAGAAAAGGCGGCTCAAGAAGAATTAACGAAAAAGAGTGAACACTACCAAAGCGCAGAAAGACAGGCTGCATCTGATGACCACTATGTTAAGGACGTACGTGAACGTTTGGAAAAAGCGAGATCTGCTTACGAGGAAGAACAAAAGGAATCGATCTTCCAAGATCGCGAGAGTGTGAGAGAAGCAGACGTTTCGAAACACTCTCGAGAAAAGTGGGAAGAAGAGGTGGAATCGCACGATAGAGAATGGAATCGCGTGATCCATGGAATTGAAGAACTCGAAGCAAGACTCGGTGGAGAGAAGATTACAGAAGAAGAATGGAAAGAAGCGGAGGATGTTCTGAAGCAAAAGCAGAAAGCGAGGGACGATGCCCACTCGCATGTGGCGGCAAGTCGACATCATCTAGACGATGTTACGAAGCGCCATGAACGCTTCATGGAGTTAGAAAGCGATCGAAAGAAAACGAGTAATGAGCTTGAAAAGCTAGGCAAACTTCAAGCTGTATTCCGAGGCAATAGCTTTGTAGAGTTTATCGCATCAGAACAGCTCGAGCAGGTAAGCCTCGACGCTTCACAGAAACTAGGAGATTTAACGGGTCAACGGTATGCGCTTGAAGTTGATTCTTCTGGTGGATTCCTGATCAGAGATGATGCGAACGGAGGAGTAAAGAGACCTGTTTCAACGCTATCAGGTGGAGAAACATTTTTAACCTCACTTTCATTAGCCCTCGCATTATCGGGTCAAATTCAGTTGAGAGGCGCACATCCGCTACAGTTCTTCTTTCTGGATGAAGGGTTCGGTACGCTTGATGAAGGCTTACTCGATACGGTGATCACATCGCTTGAGAAGCTGCAAACAGAAAGCCTTTCAGTTGGCGTGATCAGTCATGTACCTGAATTACGAGCGAGACTTCCTAGGAAGCTGATCGTCACCCCGTCTGAGCCTTCAGGTAAAGGAAGTAGAATCGAACTAGAAACTTTATAAGGTTAAGCGAGCTGCTGAGAGTATTCTTGGCGGCTTGTTGTTTAGACAGAGACAATAAATGTAAAGAATTGAAGAAAGAGACTGTCAAATTAACGCATTTTATGTAAAAATATGATTAGTAGTTGAGGTAATTAATGTAGGAGGAACATGGATGTTGCACTCTATGAAATTAGGAAAAGGAATTGTGAGACCTTTTACTCACTTTCGAACATTACGTTCGGCTTACCGTTTAAAAGGCTCGTGGTGGCGTCTTTTTTTACTTGCGTTACTTGCGTTTCTCGTAACGGCAGCGACAACATTTTTGAATATCAAATACGCTGGTGAGCTGCCAGAGTATGCGGGGCTAGCCTCAAGTGAGAAGCTGCTATTCGTATTGAGTGAAGTGATCTCAGACGGCATTTTAGCAATACTTGTCTTTTTATCTATCATTCTTGTAGGCGCTCTCTTGTTTTGGCCGTTCTTTCAGGATGTGGGGTATAAAAGATTAGCGTTTATACATAGTTATGGCGTGTTTATTTTGTTGATCGGCATGATCTTGCAGCTGCCATTTATTATGTTTCTCCATGAACCTTCATATATCTCACCTTTTAGTATCGGTGTTTATATCGATCTTTTCGTGGATGATTCATTCTGGCTCTATTTTAGCTATAGTCTATCGTTGTTTTTTGTATGGCTCATCATCGTACAGTATGCTGCCATATACCAATCGACCTCTCGAAGAAGAGGATACATTGTTACCTGGATCATCATTCTAGACATTGTGCTTGCTTTCGCGATGGCATATATACGAACGGCATTTTAAATGAGAGGTGGATTTCGTCTTGAACCGTAAGTCGGTCTTAGTCAGTATAAGTGTCGGTCTGCTTCTTGTGATCTTCGTAACTGTAAACACTTTTGTTATCCATCGTGTTCTTGCAGGTGAGAAGAAGCTCGAAACGGTATCGGTCAAAAAAGAAACGTTTGAAGATTTACATAGCTATGAAGGTCTCCTTGTTCCCCAAGATGAAGAAGTAGTCTACTATGAAAAGTCGAAGGGCGATATCTCAGCATTTTTGGTAAGTGAAGGAGAAGAAGTTTCAGTAGGAACCGCACTGTTTGAATATGAAGCAGAGAACGATGTGAATGTATCAGATCTTAAAGCAGAAGAAAACAAAGTAGAAACAGAGATCGATGTGTTGGATGATCAACTTGATGACCTTTCTTCACAGGCTTCAACCATACAACTTAATTCTGAGTTGAATGAGGAAGAAAGGATTCAACTCCTACTCGGGATCGATGAACAAATACGAGAGACCGAGTATAAAAAGCGTTTAGCAGAGTTAGAAGGGAAAGAGCTCGATCGTAAAATCCAGGAAGCCGAGAGCAGTGACGTTGAACGAGAAGTAGAGTCATCTCTTAAAGGGACTGTTGCTGAGTTAAACCGAACACCTGAAAATGGAGAAGCTGTAGCGAAAGTATTGTCGAACGAGCTTGCTGTTCAAGGGTCTGTTTCTGAACTCGATCTTCCCTTACTATCTGTCGATCAAGAAGTGACGATCAAAGCGCCTGCGTATCCTGGCCAATCACTAACTGGGCGTATCACACTGATTGAAAACCGTCCTTACGCCATCGAAGAGGGATCTAGCTATTTTAACTTTACTGTCTTGATGGAAGGAACAAACGAAATGAAAGCAGGCACGCACGTAATGATAGAAGTACCGCTTCATCAAAACGTAGATGCCCCGGTCGTTCCTGAGGAGAGCATCATCATGAAAGATGATAAATCGTATGTAGTTGTCGTAGAAAAGGATAAGCTCGAGCTAAGAACGATTGAAACTGGAAGAAGTAAAGAAAACGCAGTTGAAGTGTTAGCTGGTCTTAATGTTGAAGAGAACGTGTTAAAACGACCAAGAGAAGAGTTTACTGAGCTACTATCTGAGAAAAAAGAAAACGATCCTGAAACAAAAGGATAGAGAGAAGACCTGCAACCTGCAGGTCTTTTTTAAACATATCGCGAAGGGAGAATGAAAATTTGAAATACGTATCATTTCATTATGAGGAACAACAGCGGTTTGGTGTTTGGTTAGAAGAAGAGGAAAAGGTTATCGATTGCTTCCAGTATTTCAAAGATAAAGGAAAACACATTTCAACCTTAGTCGATTTGATCAAGAACGATATGCATGATGAGATGATAAACCTTCTTGAAAAAAATGATCAGTATAGCATCTCAATAAACGCGATTACACTTTTGGCTCCAATCCCGAAGGTGAATAAGAATGTGTTGTGTGTCGGAAAAAACTACAGAGACCATGCGATCGAGATGGGCAGTGAAAAGGATATTCCATCTGACCCTATGATTTTTACAAAAGCACCGACAACCATCTCGAATCCGAATGAGGTGTTGTCTTTCTCACAAGACGTTTCGGAGCAGCTAGATTATGAAGGTGAACTAGCGATTGTTATTGGAAAGGATGGAAAGAGGATTTCTCGTGAAGATGCGATGGAGCATGTCTTCGGATATACCATCGTGAATGACATCACGGCTCGTGATCTTCAGAAAAAACACGGACAGTTCTTTATCGGTAAAAGTCTTGATCAGTCATGTCCGATGGGACCAGCCATTCTTCACCGAAGTACGATCGAAGACCCTCATCAGCTGAATATCCTTACAGCGATTAATGATGAGGTGAGGCAAAACGGAAATACAAGCGATCTTATCTTTGATATTCCAGAGCTCATATCTGTACTTTCAAAAGGAATGACGCTCGAAGCAGGTGACATTATCGCAACGGGGACGCCTTCGGGGGTTGGAAAAGGGTTCAAACCTCCTAAGTTCTTAAGAGATGGGGATAAGATTACGATTACTATTGAAGGAATTGGTTCCCTTCAAAATGAAATAAGTATAGGGTGAGCGTTTAACAGCTCGTTAAAAAAGGAAATGTATGGCGAGATTCCAGTTTATCAGGAGGGTTAGCAAATGGAGAAGTTGCATTACATTAACGGAGAATGGACAGGTCACGATTTAGAAAAGATCGAAGTAAGAAACCCAGCAACAAATGAAGTGGTTGGATCAGTTCCACTCGGTGGGAAGTCTGAAACGAAAAAAGCAATCGAAGCTGCACATGATGCTTTTCCTGCATGGTCTAATCTTACTGCATACGAACGAGCTTCATACTTAAAGAAACTTCACGCTCTCATGATGGAGCATGAAGAAGAGTTAGCAGAACTAATGACGAAGGAGATGGGGAAACCTCTTCATGAATCGAAGGGTGAAGTCGCTTATTCGGCTTCATTCGTCGAATGGTTTGCAGAAGAAGGGAAGCGCGTATATGGGCGCACGATCCCTCCACATAAAGAAGGTAGAATGATGGAAGTCCGAAAGCAGCCTGTCGGTGTTGTCGGTGCGATCACACCGTGGAATTTTCCAGCAGCGATGATCGCGAGAAAGCTTGCACCGGCGCTTGCTGCAGGGTGTACGTTTGTGGTCAAGCCACCTTCTGCAACGCCGCTAACTGCAGTTCGACTCGTTGAACTTTGTGAAGAGGCAGGAATTCCAAAAGGCGTTGTGAACCTTGTTTCAGGGAAATCTTCAGAAGTTGCTGGAGAACTGATGAGTAATCCTCACGTGAGAAAGATGACGTTCACAGGTTCAACTGAAGTCGGGAAGAAGCTGATGGAGCAAGCTTCTGAAACGGTTAAAAACATTTCGCTCGAGCTTGGTGGCCATGCGCCGATCATCGTACTCGATGATGCTGATATCGAAAAAGCTGTTGACGGTGTCATCGCTTCAAAATTTAGAAACGGTGGGCAAACGTGTATTTGTGGTAACAGGGTTTATGTACAAGAAAAGATTCACGACGAGTTCGTCGAACGGTTCGTAGAGAAAACGAAAGCGTTAAAAGTCGGTAATGGTCTTGAATCTGGAACTGATATCGGACCGATGATCGATAAAGATGGATATGACAAAGTTGATAAACATGTGAAGAACGCTACGAGCCAGGGAGCAACAGTTGCACTTGGAGGCGAAGGATACGAAGAGAACGGATGCTACTTCTATCGACCTACGATCTTGAAGGACGTTAAACCTGGTATGCTGATCATGAACGAAGAAACGTTTGGTCCAGTGGCGCCGATTCAAAAAGTGTCTACTGATGAAGAAGCGATCAAGTATGCAAATCAAACACCTTTTGGACTTGCAGCTTACGTATTCAGTGAAAGCGTGCGAAGAGGCAATGCGGTCGTTAACGGTCTCGATTATGGAATCGTTGGATGGAATGACGGCGTTCCGTCTGCTGCGCAAGCACCGTTCGGTGGAATGAAACAAAGTGGACTTGGACGTGAAGGTGGACATGAGGGAATCGAAGCGTATCTAGAAACAAAATATGTTTCAATCGGATTATAACATTGAAAAAAGCCCCGCTGGCTAAGCGGGGCTTTAATTTTATGCTGAAAGTACGTCTTTAATTTGATCGATCGCCCAGTTTAGGTCTTCTTCACTGATGATAAGAGGAGGTGCGAAACGGATTACCGTCTCATGCGTCTCTTTACAGAGAAGGCCTCTTTCTTTCAACTTTTCACAGTAAGGGCGTGCAGCTTCATGAAGTTCAACGCCTATGAACAGGCCACGGCCACGAACTTCTTTGATCACCGGATTATTGATTTCTTTTAGTTTCTGTTGAAAATAGTTTCCGAGCTCAAGAGAGCAATCGGCAAGCTTTTCATTTTCAAGCACTTCGATCGAAGCGATTGAAACAGCACAAGCTAGAGGATTACCTCCAAACGTAGAACCGTGAGATCCCGGAGTGAATACACCGAGGACGTTACTGTTTGCTGCAACACAAGAAATAGGGAAGACCCCGCCTCCAAGTGCTTTACCAAGGATGTACATATCAGGCTCTACGTCATCCCAATCACAAGCGAACTTTTTCCCTGAGCGGCAAAGGCCCGCTTGAATCTCATCAGCAACGAAGAGAACGTCATGTTTTTTACAATATTCATAAGCTTCTTTTAGGAAACCTTCAGGCGGGATGTTGATCCCTGCTTCACCTTGAATCGGTTCAAATAAGAAACCAGCCGTATTCGGTGTGATCGCTTTCTTCAATGCTTCGATGTCTCCGTATGGAACGAGTTTGATACCAGGAAGCATCGGTCCATATCCGCGCTGATATTCTTCTTCAGAAGATAGAGAAACAGCTGTCATCGTACGACCGTGGAAGTTTCCTTCGCAAGCGATAATTTCTGCTTTGTCCTTTTCTACACCTTTTACTTCGTAAGCCCAGCGGCGCATCGCTTTCACAGCTGTTTCTACAGCTTCAGCACCTGTATTCATCGGCAACACCATGTCCTTGTTCGTAAATTCTGAAATCTTACGATAAAATGGTCCGAGCTGGTCATTGTGAAATGCTCTAGAAGTTAATGTGACGCGATCGGCTTGGTCTTTAAGAGCCTGGATGATCTTAGGGTGTCTATGCCCCTGGTTCACTGCTGAATACGCACTGAGCATATCCATGTAGCGATTCCCTTCTGGATCCTTAACCCAAACTCCCTCTGCTTCTGCGATGACGATTGGTAATGGATGATAGTTATTAGCTCCGTATTGCTCTGTCATTTGAATAATGTCTTGTGTTTGTACCATGATACTCCGTCACTCCCGTCTATTTATTCATGTCACACTCCATTATTATAACAATGAAATCGCATCCTTCATATCGTTTGAGTCAAAATAATCTGATAGTTTCCAAGAGAATCCATCTTCATGATAAGATAGAAGCGTTGTAATCATTCTGAGGAGGAACATCACTATGCTTCATGCTCATTATACTGCATTCGGATTAACGCTATTGGTCTTTATCATTAGCTACT
The DNA here is from genome assembly GCF_056159065.1 of Anaerobacillus sp. ABA4_114. NCBI lineage: Bacteria > Bacillati > Bacillota > Bacilli > Caryophanales > Bacillaceae > Anaerobacillus > Anaerobacillus sp. ABA4_114. Next base: position 2,580,809 of record NZ_JBSWUM010000001.1, on the reverse strand, counting down.
TTCTTATGAGAAAAGGGAAGGCGAAAGGGCAAAAGATCACTCATATGGTGCTCCGAACGTTGTACGTCTTAACATTGATCTCCGGAATTATACTAGTTTCTGGATATAATTTTTGGGGACCTTCCATCGTAAAAGCAGTCCTAGCGATCTGGTTGCTTTCATCTATGGAAATGATACTCGTAAGAGGAAAGAAGGGGAAATCGATCTGGCCGTTTTGGCTGCAATTTCTATTTGCATTCTTTCTTGTCTTTTTTTATGGGTATTCTGTACTACATCTATATCAGCTGTAGACAAAAACCGCCAATACGGCGGTTTTTTTATTAAACAAATGGTTTTTTCTTCCGATATAAGGAATAGGGTAATAGACATATTTTTGCTTTAAAGGTATTCGGGCCCCTATACTTTTTGTTATTATGGACGTAACTAAACGTCATTATTTTACATAGAGACGGAAATCGAACGTATACTATCATTTAACATGCAGGAGATGAACGAATTGGATGGAGGAACAAAGGCATTATCTCACTTGATAAAGGCATCAACAGAAGAGTTGGAATCGTTGGCAGCGAGTTTGCAGCAGTCTGAGCAACGTTATAACTCCTTATTTGAACAAAATCCGAACCTCGTTTATTCTGTTGATGTTTTCGGTAAGATTACCAGCGTGAACCCTGCTCTTAAACCATTGTTAGGCTATAGGCCCGATGAGGTGATGAGCAAATACTCTCTAGATTTCGTAAGTCAAAATGATTATTCAAAAACAAGAGAAAAGTTTGAACTCGCTTTGAACGGAAATGCTCAGTCATATGATGTGCATTTAATCCACAAGTCTGGCGAAAGCGTTCTTTTTACCATAACGAATATTCCTATTATCGAGAATGGGGAAGTCGTTGGCGCATATGGAATCGGTAAAAATATCATGAGGCAGCTTAGAGCAGAAGAAAAAATCGCACACCTTGCTTATTATGATGTCCTTACCGAACTACCTAATCGTCTCTTATTTGAGAATCTATTACAAGAATCTCTTAAAGCACCTGATGAGATGGTAGCTGTTATGTTTGTAGATTTAGATCGTTTCAAGCTTATCAATGATAGTCTTGGTCACCACCAAGGAGACCACATATTAAAACTCTTTACAGCGAAGTTGAAAGAAGCCGTTCAAGATGATGCCGTGTTAGCACGGTTCGGTGGCGATGAATTCACGTTGATTCTTTCAGGTATAAAAGCCGAGAATGAAGCCTTGTGTTTAGCAAAGAAAATCATCGATGAACTTAAAGAGCCGATCGTGTTTAACGATGTGGAATACTTCATGACGGTAGGAATCGGAATAAGTATGTTCCCTCATGATGGTGTCGATATGGATGAATTGATGCGAAATGCTTATATCGCATTAGACCGAGCGAAAAAGCAGGGCGCAAATCATATTGAATTTTACACAGATGAGATGAATGACCAGGCGTTTGAGAGGCTGGAGCTAGAAAGCTATTTACGCAGAGCCATCGAGAAGGAAGAACTCACGCTATTCTATCAGCCTCAAGTGAATTTAGATGAACAGAAGATTTATGCCTGTGAAGCCTTGATCAGGTGGAATCATCCAAAGTTGGGCTTAGTATCACCTGCACAGTTCATCCCGCTTGCTGAAGATACGGGTCTTATTGAAGAGATCGGTATCTGGGTATTAAATGAAGCTTGTATGCAAACGAAAATGTGGCAGGATCTCGGATATGAGCACCTTTCGATCTCTGTGAACGTCTCCGGTAGGCAATTCCAGAGCGAACAATTTGTGGAATCTGTTCGTGACGCGCTTAACAAGTCTCAGCTATCGCCTCATTCACTACATTTAGAAGTAACGGAAAGCACAACGCTCGTGAACACAGACTATAGTATTTCGATGCTAAAGCAGTTGAGGAAGATGGGGATCAAAGTCTCGATCGATGACTTTGGCACTGGCTACTCTTCACTTAGTTATCTAAAGGACTTTCCGCTCGATATTTTAAAGATCGATCAATCGTTTATTCGCAACTTGAAGGAAAATAGTGCGGACGCAGCGATTGTAAAAGCGGTGATCACAATGTGTGAAGGGCTGAATTTATCGATCGTCGCGGAAGGGATCGAAACAGAGGAACAGGGCGAAATCGTCAAACGATTTGGATGTAATTTCGCGCAAGGGTTCTTTTATAGTAAACCTTTAAACAAAGAACACTTTGAGAAATTACTTACGTCTCGTAAATTCCCGCTCGCAACGTAACGGAATCTAACCACCTATTGAATCGAATTGGTTCAATAGGTGGTTTTTTATGTTAACGCACACAAGAGCCTCAAGCTGTTTATTCCCCTCAATTGAAGGGAAGAGAAGGGTATTAACGAGGTGATAGAGATGCGATACGATGTCTTGATTATTGGAGGAGGAATCGCAGGCCTGACCCTTGCTGTGAAACTTGGTCAGAGCAATGTGAAGACCCTGCTCGTAGAAAAAGATAAGAAAAGCGGCTTGATTTATAAAGGAGAACTTTTACAGCCGAAGAGTCTTGATATCTTAGATCGAATCGGCCTGCTTGAGAAGGTGAAAGCAAACGGAGTTGTTCTTCCATCCATTCAATTTCATGAATTTGAACGACTCGATGATTCTTCTCTTAAGAAGTTAAGTGAAAATGAATTTCGCTATGACGTGATCGATTCACCTTATAACACTTCCTTGATGATCCCGCATGAAAAGTTAAAGGAGCTTTTGTTTGAAGAGGCATCGAAGTACGACTCGGTCGAGCACATTCAACCAGCTAAGTTTACAGGATTTACAGATGAGGATCCTGAAAAGAAAAAAGCGCTGATCGAGACGAAAGAGGGCAGTCTTGAAGTTCAAGCGAAATTTTATATAGGTGCTGAAGGAAGAGCGTCACCGACCAGAACTGCCATGAACGTAGAGATGAAGAAAACAACCTACAACCATCAATTTCTAACGGTATCGTTTCCTCGTCCAGATAGCCTTGATCAATCGACGATCATTACGACGCAGAATCGTTTCCTTGGGCTATTTCCTTTACCCAATAACGAGGTGCGCAGCGTATTGTTGATAAAGCCCGGGGAGTTTAAGACGATGCGTAAAGAAGGGCTCGATTCGTTTTATCGTGCATATTGTGAACTCATCCCTGAATTAGATGGGTATGTGCAACAGATCGATTCTTGGAAAAAGATACAGCTCATGATCCCAGTAAGACACAATGTCTCACAGTATGTGAAAGAGAATATTATTTTGACTGGAGACGCCGCGCATAGTGTTCATCCTATGGCTGGTGAAGGAATGAACCTTGCTATTCAAGACTCTGACGTTCTTGGGGAGCTCCTTTGCTGGATGTTTAAGACGAACCAAACGGATTGGAAGCACCTTGAATGGTACGAAAAAGTAAGAAAGCCAAGAGCGGAATTTGTTTCTCGTCTCAGCCATCAGGCGGCATTACTATATTCATTTCCGTACCGCACATGGCAAAGGCTTAGAATAAAAGGCGTGCAGCAAACGGAACATTCGTCCGTTCTACACTACAAGCAGATGCTCAATACTTCTGGCTTAGGAATTTGGAAGTTTACTATTTGGGATCGGATGAAGCAAGCTGGTCTCCTTCCGGCTAGGAGCAATACGAAGAAAATTTCAGCCAAGGAACATAGCGTGATTTTTAACAAAAAAGATGATTATCCATGGAACGTTGGTTAATGAATGAGGAGGAGATAGGATGAATGAAATTAAAAAGATCTGGCGTGCAAGAAAATGGATGAAAAGCAACGAGCCTTTCCTTTACGCCTGGCATGCGCACGTAGGCTATGTGCATGATCTTTTCGATGAATTCGAACATGGCGCTACAGTCAGAGACGTAGCGAGGAACCGTGGTATGAACGAGCTGCTTCTAACGAGATGGGCAGAAGTAGGAGTTGCGATCGGACACTTGAAGAAAGAGAAAGATGGCACGATTCGCTCAAAGAAAAACATGGTTGAATCCATGTCGAAAAGCAGTGACCAGGATGTTGGCGTATTGTTAAAAGAGATGATGGAGTTACATATTCCGATTCTCCTCTCTTACTCTGATCTATTGATAGGAGATGACTATGCTTCATACAAAGACGATGATTACGCAGGCACAGTAGCGGCTACTTCAAGCTTTATCGAACGTTTCGCATTTCCGAAGGTTTATCAATGGCTACAAAAGGTAGATGCAAAGTCTGTCGTTGATTTCGGAGCTGGGTATGCAGGCTACCTTTCTAGAATCGGTGCTAAAGAAGAAAATATGAGACTCGTAGGAATCGAGAAGAATCGGCAAGTGTGTTTAGATGCTGAATCACATATTCCGTACCGATTAAAATCATCGATCGATCTTTATCCTGAAGATATGATGAGTTGGAAATGGGATGGCGAACGTTTTGACGTTGCGATGATGAATAATCTTCTATACTACTTTGCACCAGATGAAAGGTCTCATCTCTTTCAAAAAGCAAGTGAGGTCACGAATGATAGCGGATCGCTTATCATTATTTCACCTCTTCATGAATCAGATCACGGGCATGCTTTCTCAGCAGCATTCAATAGTTTTATGAGTGCTCATAGTAACTTACACCAGCTCCCAACTAGCACCGAAATGATCGAGATGGCAGCGCGTGCTGGTTTTGGACTGAAGCACATGAAACCGATCGTGAAAGAAGGGGCTTGGTACTGTTTAACGTTCCAAAAAGCGTCATAAGGGAACCCTGTAGAGGGTTTCTTTTTTTATGATTTTCAATCACAAAACCTGGGCTCCAGCATACGTTAAAGAGAGTATGGATTGGAGGGGAAGCCTTTGTGTGGAATAACCGGGTGGGTAGATTGGAAGCAGGACCTGACACATAAAGAAAGCGTACTTCAACAGATGGCTAGCACCCTGTCAAAGCGTGGACCAGACGATACGAACTGTTTCGTGAATAGACACTGTGGTTTCGGTCACACGCGTCTTATCGTAGTAGACCCGTCCGGCGGAAGCCAGCCGATGTCACGGGAACATCTTAATCAGAAATATACGATTTGTTATAATGGAGAGCTTTATAACACAGAAGATTTACGCAGTGTATTGCTTACAAAAGGCTATACGTTTCGCTCTCATTCTGATACAGAAGTGTTATTAACATCCTATATCGAATGGGGTGAAGACTGTGTCGATCATTTGAACGGAATCTTCGCATTCGCCATTTGGGATGAACTTAGAAAACAACTGTTCCTTGCAAGAGACCGTCTTGGGGTAAAACCTCTTTTCTATCGATCTAGCGGACCATCCTTACAGTTTGGTTCAGAGCTTAAAGCGATTCTTGCGCACCCAGATGTGAAAACAGAAATCGATCGAGAAGGGTTACAAGAAATATTTGGACTCGGACCATCGCGTACCCCTGGCCACGGCGTCTTTCGTGGAATCAATGAGCTTCGACCTGGATTTGCCATGGTCTTTAATCAAAGCGGGTTGAAAACGTGGCGCTATTGGGACGTTAAGAGTGCGGAACATACTGATGACCTTGATACAACCGTCGAAACGGTTGGGAATCTCTTAAAGGACTCCATAAAACGCCAGCTTGTCGCCGATGTCCCCGTATGTACATTCTTATCAGGTGGAGTTGACTCGAGTGCGATAACGTCTGTCGCGCAATCGGCGTTTAAAGATGACGGAAAAGGCATCCTTCGTTCATTTTCTGTCGATTATGTAGATAACGATAAATACTTTAAAAGCAGTGAGTTTCAGCCGAATTCAGACGCGCCTTGGATTCGGAAAGTTTCATCGGAGCTTGGTACGGACCATAGTAACTGCGTCATCGATACCGATCAGCTCGTGCACCATTTAAAAGAAGCGGTCATCTGCCGTGACCTGCCTGGTATGGCTGATGTTGATTCATCGTTATTATGGTTTTCAAAACAAATCAAACAGCAAGCAACGGTTGCGTTATCCGGTGAGTGTGCAGATGAAATCTTTGGCGGGTATCCATGGTTTCATAAGCCAGAGCTGCTCGACCAAGAACAGTTTCCTTGGATGCGTTCTACTCTTGAACGCCAGGCAATTTTAAAAGAAGATATTAGAAACAAGTTAAAGCTCGAAAGCTATGTTACTGAACGGTACAGAGATACGGTCAAAGAAACGCCAACGCTCGATGGTGAAAGTGAACTTGAGGCGAAACGAAGAGCACTCTTCTATTTGAATTTGAATTGGTTCATGACCACTCTCCTCGAAAGAAAAGACAGAATGAGTATGGGCGCAAGTCTTGAGGTGCGTGTACCTTTTTCTGATCACAGAATCATCGAGTATGTGTGGAACGTTCCCTGGGAAATGAAGATGCTCGATGGAAGAGAGAAAGGTCTTCTTAGAAAAGCGATGACAGGAGCATTGTCACATGACGTCCTTTATCGTAAAAAAAGTCCCTACCCAAAAACGTATAACCCTGCTTACACGAAAGCGGTGAAGACGTGGCTAACAGAGACGCTTGCAGATAAACAGGCGCCAATCCTCGATCTGATCGACCGAAAAGTCGTTCAGGATATCTTAGATACGGATGGAAAAGCTTTCAAAGTTCCATGGTTTGGCCAGCTTATGGCAGGGCCGCAGCTCATCGCCCATCTTGCACAGATTAATTTTTGGTTAGAGCATAATAAGATTAATCTTGTCGATTGATCGCTCAGAATAACATCATTGAAACCACACCTTTGAGAACAGGTGTGGTTTCTTCATGATTCTTACTACCAACAAAATTCTGATATGCGAAGAATCGAAAAATGATAAAGTAATAAAAGAAAGTGTTCTATAGATGCGTCGAGCAGCGAAAAAACGGAAGAGGTGCAGCTGATGATCCTAGTGAGTTCTTGTTTAGCTGGGTTAGAAGTAAGATATGATGGAAACCATAGTTTACATTCAAAAGTCAGGAGATTAGTAGAACATAAGAAAGCCGTTACAGTATGTCCTGAATTACTAGGCGGGTTCGGAACGCCAAGAGAGCCCGCTGAAATCATAGGAGGGAGCGGAGAAGACGTTTTAGACGGTAATGCTAGAGTCGTTGATAAAACAGGAAAGGATGTGACCGCTTCATATATTGAAGGTGCGGAACAGGCATTGGAAATAGCGAAGCGAGTAGGTGCCACTACCATAATTTTGAAAGAGAATAGTCCATCCTGTGGAAGTTCAATGATTTATAATGGGGAATTTAACGGCAAAAAGGTTGTAGGGGACGGCGTTACGTCTGCGCTATTAAAACGAAACGGTTTTACAGTCATTTCAGAGAAACAATTTGTAGAAGGTAATGGATCTCCTTCAGTAGAATCGTGATCCATTGCTAAGAGACTGAAGGGAGGACTCTTATGAAACACATCCTTATCAACTATATGAAAAGATACTCTGATCGTACTGAAGAAGAATTGAACAAAATTGCATCCAATGTGCCTATTGAAGAGTTTTCAAAAGGGACCGTTTTGCTACAGCAAGGAGAAATTCCTGAGAAATGTTACTTTATTTTAAAAGGCTGTATTCGTAAATATTCAGTTAGTGAATGTGGAAAAGAAACGACTTTCAATCTTTACACAGAGGAGCAAAGCGTAACCATCTTTAATCAGCATGCAGCGGACAAGTCATCACGGTATCGTTTAGAATGTGTGGAGGATTGTGTCCTTGTTGTTGGAGACCTTTCAGAAGAGCGTGCTGCATATGAAGAGAATCCTGGTCTTGAAGCGATGATCCTAAATATGGTTCAAGGTGACTTAGGAGAAATGCATGATGAATTTGCTAGTTTTATGTCTTCTTCTCCTGCAGAGCGGTACAAAGCTCTCCTTGCGAAAAGGCCGGAGCTTTTAAAAAGGATTCCACAGCATCAGCTTGCTAGTTATCTAGGAATGACGCCTGAATCATTTAGTAGAATAAAAAAACGATTAGGGAGTTTGAAGGGATGAGCGGTTAACTTTTGGTTTGATTCCTTTAAACAATAGCCACATACCGAACCCTAATTCACCGATTATCATAGGCAGACTAAGGAACATCTCGATCGTACCTGTGATCTCTTCATATTGAGGAGTGAGGTTATACATCGAGTGAATCAGCATGTAGCTTCCTCCAGCGATAAGTAACAATAAACTGATCACCTTCGGAATAAATGCCGCCTTCATCGCAACAGTACCTACGGCCAATAAGTGAATACCAAATACGATTAATCCAATGGACCACGTTGTTTCAAAACTTTCAATCTGTCCCATGACTTGTGCTGCTAGATCTCGTGTTACAGTCGAATCGTTCTGTATGAGGGTGGTGACTCTACCTAACTGAAAAACTGCTACGGCAAGAATCGAGGTATATAAAAGCCGAATCCCCCCAGCGACTAGTGCAAATGAACGGTGGACGGGTTTTAAAACCATGTAAAATGCCCATGAAACGATGATGTCAGTGAGGATAATGATTCCCCATCCCACAAGTTCAAAATGAAATAACAAAAGAGAGCTTTGTAACTTATTCAAAGTACCCATTGCATCATCATTCATTACCAAAGAAGTATGAGCAAATCCATATGAAAAGAAAGCGGCTAGCGTCATAACGATTAAGCTGACTCCAGCAATCATGGCTGGTCGCGGGTTCACTTCTTGAGTGTTTACACGTTTCATAATAAGCCTCCTTACTTTACACCTATCATAACTGAACGAATGTATTTCACACATTGACTTAAATCAATAAGTGAAAAATAGTGATTTACAATTGTTAAGAGATTTGGTAATATCTTCACAAATAAGCTGCGATGAAGAGAAGAGTAGATCATGCTATCTTTTTACAGAGAACTCCGGTTGCTGAAAAGGAGGAAGGATACGTGATCGAACCAAACCTCTGAGCTTTACATCGGATCCGACTGGTGATGGTGTAACGGGAGCTCCCGTTATCGAGATAGGGTATACGCAATGTTAAATTGCCGTACCTGATAAGTTTGGTATGGTGACATATCGATAAACTGAGGTGGCACCGCGATACTTCTCGCCCTCAAGACAAAAGTCTTGGGGGTGAGATTTTTTTATTGTTTCAATAAAAAATATGTAACGGGGTGGGTATGATGAAGGGAATTACTAAGGATCATGTTATCTTATTGGTCAGCATCGGATTATCCAACGTTGGAGGGTGGATTTATCATATCGCACTTAACTTGATCATCCTCGACATGACAAAATCAGTGCTAGCAATCACAGCTCTATATACTTTAAAGCCGCTCGCATCGCTTCTTACGAACGGATGGTGTGGTACCTTGATCGACCGCTTGAACAAACGAGCGTTAATGATTGGATTAGCTCTTTTTCAATCTGTCGTTATAGGATTTCTACCTTCACTAAGTTCGATTGGTTGGATCTTCTGTATGGTTCTTTTAATCAACATGACAGGTTCCATTTATCAGCCAACATCGATGGTATACCTTACAAAGTTCATTCCGGCTAAAAATAGGAAGGCTTTCAATTCGATCAGAAGTCTCGTTGATTCTGGTGCCTTTATTATTGGGCCGGCTATAGCGGGATTTCTGTTTATCGTAGGAACGCCTACGTATGCGATCTATATAAACGCTCTTGCCCTCGCAGTTTCTGCTGTCATTATGATGGCCCTCCCTGATGTTGAACGAAGTGTTAAGGCAAAGCTAAACCTGTCATTCCGTGTGATGGTGGAAGATTGGAAGGTTGTTTTTAACTATTCTAGGAAGGCATCTTACATTGTCGCGATCTATTTCTTGTTCAGTGCAGTCACGATCATGACGTGGGGGACGGATTCACTAGAAGCTGCGTTTTCAAAAGAAGTGTTGCACTTAACGAATAGTACGTATGGTTATCTTGTAAGTATTTCAGGCGTAGGAATCCTAATCGGTGCGACCGTTAATACCCTTCTCATCAAAAAGCTAACAACATCATGGTTATTAGGAGGGGGGACGGTCGTTCTCTCGATAGGCTATATCGTCTATGCTTTATCAGATGGCTTTGGTATGGCGAGTGTTGGGTTCTTTACGTTATCGTTCGCACTTGCTTTTGCAAACACAGGGTTCGATACATTTTATCAAACGAACGTTCCAGTCGAAATAATGGGAAGAATCGGGAGTTTATTTGGTTTTATCGAATCACTTCTCATTATTATCGTGATGGGAATAGTTGGACTAACGGCAGAAGTGATTTCAATTCAGTTTGCTGTTGTTGGAGGCTCGGTTGTCATGTTCCTCTTATCGCTTCCACTGATAGTTTTGAGTGTGATGCCTTCCAAAGTGGACTATTATTCAAGTACGGCCTCATCATAAAAAGAAAAAACCGCTCAGGTTACGAGCGGTTTTCCTACTTTATTGGGTTTGAGACTCTTTTACTTTCGGAGATTCTAACCGGTTCAATCGATCGACAAGTCCATGGCCAAAGCCAGCGCCAGTGGAAAGACTATTGCTTGAGTTGATCGCTCCACGAACTTCATAAGCTGTTGATCCATGCTCTGAGAAGTCGAGTCCTTGAATTTCTTCTTCTCTTGAAACGCGGATCGATGAGAAGCGTGTGTAAACGAAGAGGAACAATCCAACTGTAGAGAACGTCCATGCCATAACAGCTAGAATTCCAATTGCTTGAACACCTAGAAGAGCTGCGCCGCCTGCATAGAAGAGGCCGCCGTCTATTGCGAAGAGCCCAACTGCGAGCGTACCCCACACACCACATACACCGTGAACCGCGATGGCACCAACTGGATCATCGAGCTTCACACGACGGTCGATCAACTGAACAGCTTCGATCAAGATAACCCCTGCGATAAGACCGATTGCAATCGCTCCGATCGGTGAAACGCTCGCGGTACCAGCAGTGATACCAACAAGACCTGCCAGTGCACCGTTAAGCGTTAGTGAAGCATCGATCTGTTTGTATTTGATATAGGAATAAAGGGCACTTGAGATAACGCCACCAGAAGCGGCTAATAGAGTCGTTGCGACGATAGAAGGAATGAGTGCGTCACTAGCAGATAATGTACTACCAGCATTGAAGCCAAACCATCCGAACCAAAGAATAAATACGCCTAGAGCACCAAGTGGAATATTGTGACCTTGAATAACGTTTACTTTACCGTTTGAATATTTCCCAATACGTCCACCTAGGAACGTGACCGCTACGACTGCACCAAGCGCGCCTGTAAGGTGGACGACCGTTGATCCTGCAAAATCAGTAAATCCGAGTTCTGCTAACCATCCGCCACCCCAGATCCAGTGACCAACTACTGGGTAAACGAAGCCTACCATTGCAACGGTGATCGCAATATAGCTTATAAGCTTCATACGTTCAGCAACAGCACCTGATATGATCGTCGCACACGTTGCAGCAAACACGGCCTGGAAAACGAAGAACCCAATTTGATCAGACTGACCGGCGAGAAAGAATCCATTACTGCCAATAAAGCCAGAAGCAGATTCACCGAACATAAATGCATATCCGATTACAAAGTATAATACTGCTCCGATCGACATCGTCATCAAGTTTTTCATCAAAATATTCAGTGCGTTTTTCGAGCGGGTGAAACCTGTTTCTACCATCGCAAACCCTGCATGCATGAAAAACACGAGGAATGCTGCGATCATAACCCAAACCGTGTCGATGGACTGACTGAGTGCTGTAACCGCAGATGCATCTGTGGCAGCAAAAGCCTTTCCACTCGATAAGAGAATAATAGCTGCAAAGAGAACTGATACTTTTTTCATGACGTAACCATCCTTTACTGTTTTATTTAAAAGCAGTTAGACCGTGTTCACCAGACCGGATACGAATGACATCTTCTACGGGATAAACGAAGATCTTTCCGTCTCCTACCTGTCCAGTGGAACAAACATCGCGAATTGTTTTGACAACATGATCGAGAAGATAATCTTCAAAAATAAGTTCAACTTTCACTTTCGGCTGGAGATCGACTTCGAAATGACTTCCTCTGAATAATCCAGTTTGCTTTTTTTGGAGACCACAACCCGCTACTTCTGAAACAGTCATCCCTGTAATCCCTTCATCACGTAACCGATCTCTTAAGTCCTGAAATGATTCAGGACGAATAATCGCTTCGATTTTTTTCACCTTTTCGGCACCTCCATGTGAGTTAATCTAACAAACTAATTTTTCTATATGCTTATATTATGCTGAACAGCGTATAAGTTCAAGCTTATTTTTAGAAAATTTAAAATACTCTGTAAGATAATCTGACATGGATGGAATTCTAAATTCGTATAAGTGCAGGCTGGGTATAGGTGGTTGCGCTTTCACAATATGGAAGTGTTTTTTGAACACAAAAAAGCTCCTGGAATAAAATCCAGAAGCTTTTTGCGATTAGGTTAGTGAGATGATCTCATAGCCATAAGGTTTGAGCTCTACATGATTCACATCGATTTCTTCATGACTTAACAAACTCTTCGCATGGCTACCAAAGTTTGAAGTGGAAAGGGTAGAAGAAGAGTCGTCATTGTTCAATAGGAACAGTAACGTTTCTTTTTCTGTTCGCTTCACATATTGCGTAATCTTCTCATGATCTGTTAACAACTCAAATGACCCAGCACTCCCGAATGCATCGTGCGTTTTCCTTAAAGAGATGAGCTTTTGAAGGAATACAAATAGATCTTTGTCTTGTGTTTTTTCATCCCATACCATACAGTATCGGCAGCCAGGGTCAGCCCCTCCCGTCATACCGACTTCGTCTCCATAGTAGATACAAGGTGTACCGGGGAACGATAGCTGCATCAAATACATGAGCTTTACGAGGTCTTTGTTTTCACCCGCGAGCGTTAACAACCTCGGAGTGTCATGGCTCCCAAGAAGGTTGAATGCAACGTCATTCACATTCGCTGGATAAGAATGAATCAGTGAAGTGAGTCTGTTTGCCATCGTTGTAGCTGAAATTTTTTGATGTGCAAAATGATCAAGAATTGCAGCCGTGAAAGGATAATTCATGACAGCATCGAACTGATCCCCCTGGAGCCATGGCATCGAATCATGCCAAATTTCACCTAATATATAGAGTTCTGGCTTCACTTTTTTCACTTCGTTTCTAAACTCACGCCAAAAAGCATGGTCCACTTCATTCGCAACATCAAGACGCCATCCATCGATGTCGAATTCTTCAACCCAGTAACGACCAACTTGTAAAAGGTAGTCACGTACTTCCGGGTTCTCCGTATTGAGTTTAGGCATCGCTGGTTGAAATGCAAACGTATCATATGAAGGTAACGGATCTGTTTCGATTGGGAACGAGCGAACGTGAAACCAATCACGATAGCGGGATTTTTCTCCGTTCTTCAGTAAGTCTTGAAACGGTTCAAAGTAATAGCCGCTGTGGTTGAATACGGCATCGAGCATAATTTTTATTCCTTTTTCGTGACAGAGTCTTACTAGTTCTTTAAACGTTTCTTTATCACCAAACTGTGGATCGATCTCCATGTAATCGATTGTATCGTACTTGTGATTAGATTGAGCTTTAAAGATAGGGGTGAAGTAGATCCCGTTAATGCCAAGTTCAACAAGGTGATCGAGGTGATCGATGATGCCTTGAAAATCTCCGCCAAAAAAGTTTGTTGGTGTTGGTGCGGCTTCTCCCCACGGTAAACTGTCATCTGGGTCGATGGAAGGATCTCCATTCGCAAACCGCTCAGGGAAGATTTGATACCAGATCGTGTCCTTGACCCATTCAGGTGCACGGAATACGTCTTTACTATTCAAGAAGGGAAAGCTGAAGTAATCGTTCGTATCAGCTGGTTGTTCTGTGTAAAAACCTTTTTCAGTGAAGACGAAAGATTCTTGATCGTCCTCTAAGTGAAACCCATATCGAAGCCTGCGATATGGAGGCTTGATCGCAACATCCCAATAATCATAGAGAGCGTCTGAACCTGATAGGGTCATAGGTTGCTTCTTAGATTGCCAGCCATCTTGTTTCCAATCATAAGGATCCCCATGTATGAGTGATACAGCTGTTACATCATTTTTCTTCGTTTGTAGTTTGATGTGTAGCGTTTCATCGTCATAAGGATAAGCGAAGTTGTTTTTAGGTCGATGATAGATCGCTTCTTTTTGCAAATTGTCCCCTCCTGAATGCAATCGCTTGCATGAATTGTTAGTATAAAAGTACCTATCGAACGAAACGAAGTCTGATACGCACTCTTAGATTAAATGTAGAAGATTATAGAGAACTAGTCAAATCCCTTTATAAACGAAAGAAATGTAGAATAAAAAAATTTCAAAAAAGTTTGTGCAAACGGTTGCTAAAAATTCCGCTACATGTATAATTAGTTATAGAAAGTTAGTGCAATCGTTTTCACGGTTCAGCATAACTATCGTAAAAATTAGAGGGGGTTTAGGAAATGAAAAGGTTTTTTGCCTTATTTCTAACACTGGTCTTAGCAATCGGCGTACTCGCTGCTTGTGGTCCGCAAAACAATGAAAGCGCTTCTACGAACGAAGGCGGAGGTTCTGAAGGAGACGCTGATGCTAACAAACCTGAGAAACTAGTTGTATGGGAAGATAAAGATAAAGGCATTGCGCTTGAACCAGCAATTAAGAGTTTCGAAGAAGAATATGGTATTAAAGTTGAATTTAAAGAACTAGGAATGGCTGATGAAATCAGAGAGCAAATTCGTCTTGATGGCCCAGCGGGTACTGGTCCAGACGTTCTAACTCTACCTCATGACCAAATTGGACAAGTTGCTGTAGAAGGATTGATCTCACCAATCGAAGTGGATCAAGAAGTTGTTGATCGTTACACTGAATCTTCTATTCAAGCACAAACATACGATGGTAAGCTTTATGGACTTCCAAAAGCGACTGAAACACCAGTATTTATTTATAACAAAGCAATCATGGACGAAGCTCCAGAAACAATGGATGATGTTTACACTTTCGCAAAAGATTACACAAAGGACAAGCAGTATGGTTTCCTTGCACTTTGGGATAACTTCTACTTCGCAAACGCAGTCCTAGCTGGATACGGCGGTTATGTATTCGATCGTTCTGATGAAGGTCTGAACCCAGAAGATATTGGTTTAGCAAACGAAGGTGCTGTTGAAGGTACAGAATATATCGAGAAATGGTACACAGAAGGTCTGTTCCCTAAAGGTCTTATCGGTGAAAACGGTGGATCTACGATGGATGGTCTCTTTAACGAAGGAAAAGCTGCATCTGTAATGAACGGTCCATGGTCCTTCCAAGGATACAAAGATGCTGGAATCGAGATCGGTGTAGCACCGATGCCTAAACTTCCTAACGGTGAAAACTTCAAGACGTTTATCGGTGTTAAAGGCTGGCATGTAAGTAACTTCTCTGAGAACAAAGAGTGGGCTACTAAGCTAGTCGAATGGGTAGCAAATGCAGAAAACGGTAAGATTCGTTATGAAGAAACTGGTGAAATTCCTCCAGTTAAATCTCTTATCGAAGATCCTGTAATCGCTGACAATGAAGCTGCTAGCGCAGTTGCAATTCAATCTCAGTATGGTACTCCAATGCCTAACATTCCTGAAATGGCAGAAGTTTGGGGACCAGCAGCATCTGCACTTCAATTAGTAGCGACTGGAAAACAAGATCCTAAGCCTGCACTTGAAGAAGCTACGAAAACAATCAAGTCTCAAATCGAACAAAACCACAGCAATTAAGGTAAAGAAAACTAAAAGCGGTACTCCGGAAACGGAGTGCTGCTTCTCACTTTAAAGGGTGACAAAGTGAGGGGAGAAAGGGGATTGCCATCACGATGGAGGCAAATGGAAGTCAAACTAAACATCGAAAAATTGCATTAGCATTGTCCCTCATACCAGGGTTGGGTCAATTTTATAACAAGCAGCTTTTGAAAGGGTTAATGTTCTTTATTCTAACCATTTCATTTGCGGTTGCTTTTGCTGATCTAATCAATATCGGCCTATGGGGAATCGTTACGCTAGGAGAAAAGTTACCAAGAGATCACTCCATTTTCCTTTTAACGCAAGGGATCATCGCGATTCTCGTCATTGCGATCGGGTTGTTGATCTACTTCTTGAACCTTCGGGATGCTTACTTGAACGGAAGAAATCGTGACCTTGGCATTCCACTTAACTCAGTAAGAGAACAGTATCGAAATGTTTCTGAGCAAGGTTTTCCTTATTTAATGCTTGCACCTGGATTCTTTCTATTAATCTTTGTTGTTATTTTTCCAATTCTTTTCGTAATTCTACTATCGTTTACAAACTATGATCTTTATCACTCGCCACCTGCTAATCTAGTAGACTGGATTGGCATCCAAAACTACATCGACATCTTTAGTATGGATATTTGGCGTAATACGTTCTTAGACGTATTCTCATGGACGATCGTCTGGACGTTCGTCGCAACAACTGGTCAAATCGCAATCGGTATTTTCCTAGCCGTCTTGATGAACCAGAAAGACCTTAAATTCAAAGGCATCATTCGAACAATTTTCATTTTGCCATGGGCAGTACCGGCTTTCGTATCGATCCTTGTTTTTGCAGGAATGTTCAACGAAACGTTCGGTGCCATCAACAATGACATCTTAGCTGCATTTGGAGTAGATAGTATTCCGTGGTTAACGGATCCTTTCTGGACCAAAGTAGCTTTAATACTCATACAATTTTGGTTAGGCTTCCCGTTCATCTTTGCGATGGTTACGGGTGTACTTCAGTCGATTCCAAACGAATTATACGAAGCTGCAACAGTCGATGGTGCTTCGATCTGGCAAAAGTTCAGAGCGATTACGCTCCCAATGATTCTTTTCGCGATCGCACCGATTCTGATCACACAGTATACGTTTAACTTTAACAACTTTAACGTGATCTATCTGTTCAATGGAGGTGGACCTGCTGTTTCAGGTCAAACTGCTGGTTCGACTGATATTTTGATCTCATGGATCTATAAATTGACGTTTACTTCAGCACAGTATGGTAAAGCTGCAGCAATTACCATGATCCTTTCCGTGATCGTTATCGCGGTTGCATTGTGGCAGTTTAGAAGAACGAAATCATTCCAAGAAGAGGATATGATGTAATATGAGTACAAAAATGCAGAACACCATCCGTTTAACACTGTCCTATATTGTTATTGCTATCGCTTGTATCATCATCCTATACCCAGTAGCATGGATTGTCGGTTCTTCCTTCAATCCGGGTGATAGTTTGTCTGGTTCATCGATCATTCCTGAAAATGCAACGCTTCAGCACTACAAAGATCTTTTCAATACTGCTGAAAGTGATTACTTACTTTGGTATTGGAATACACTGAAGATCTGTATCATAACGATGGTCATTGCGGTCGCTATGATTTCTTGCATGGCATATGCGTTTTCACGCTATCGTTTCGTTGGACGTAAAAATGGTCTGATGACATTCTTGATCTTGCAGATGATTCCTAACTTCGCAGCATTAATCGCGATCTATGTCCTTGCTTATATCACAGGATTCCTTGATACACACTTTGCGTTGATCCTTGTTTATGCTGGTGGCTTGTTGCCGATGAATACGTGGCTTGCGAAAGGGTATCTCGATACGATTCCGAAAGAGCTCGATGAGTCGGCTCGTATCGACGGTGCAGGACACTTCCGAATTTTTTGGCAGATCATCTTGCCACTTGCAAAGCCGATCCTAGCAGTTGTAGC
The DNA here is from genome assembly GCF_056159065.1 of Anaerobacillus sp. ABA4_114. NCBI lineage: Bacteria > Bacillati > Bacillota > Bacilli > Caryophanales > Bacillaceae > Anaerobacillus > Anaerobacillus sp. ABA4_114. The sequence goes on along the minus strand of NZ_JBSWUM010000001.1, from coordinate 2,563,194 downwards.
ACTATTTAGCTTCATCACACCATTTACTGATTTTATCCTTGCACAGATTATTTTGAGAAGTGAAGAGAAATTTACACTAGCAGTGGGATTATATCGAATGATTTCTGATCAGTTCGGAAATGAGTTTACAACCTTCGCAGCGGGCTCTGTTCTCATTGCAATCCCGATCTCCATTCTATTCCTATCGCTACAGCGTTACTTTATCTCCGGTCTAACAGCAGGAGGAACAAAAGGGTAAGTCATAAAGGGGGAAGAGGAATTAGGTGAATGCCATCTTCTTTCTCCTTTCTTAATTCATTTTGTACTTTAAAAGTGGAATCGTTTACAATAAGAAAGTAACAAACAACGGAAGAAGCTTGACCGGTGTGACTGGCAGCGACTTGCCTGTTGTTCAGGAGGGAAACCAGTGGCAGTAACGATTAAAGATGTAGCAAAGTTAGCAAATGTCGCCCCATCCACTGTTTCTCGTGTCATTGCAAATAATCCGAGAATCAGTGAAAAAACAAAGCGCCGCGTTCGTGAAGCGATGGAAGAACTCGGTTATCACCCGAACTATAACGCTCGTAGCTTAGCGAACAGAAGCACACAAACGCTAGGTGTCGTCATGCCTAGTTCAGCAGATAAAGTGTTTCAAAACCCTTTCTTTCCAGAAGTCTTAAGGGGAATCAGCACAAAAGCACATGAAAATGAATTTACGCTTTACATGTCGACCGGTTCCAAGGAAGAAGAGATTCTGGATGCTGTGAAAGGGATGGTTCATGGAAGAAGAGTAGATGGAATCGTCTTACTTTATTCTAGAATCGATGACTCGATCATGAAGTTTTTAAAAGAGGAACAGTTTCCGTTTACAGTGATTGGAAAGCCGTTCAAGTATCCTGACGAAGTAACACATGTGGATAACGACAACTTCAGGGCCGCAAAAGACGTGACGGAACATCTGATCGAAAGAGGGCATGAACGAGTAGCGTTCGTAGGTGGCCAGCTCGACTTAGTTGTGACGGTAGATCGGTTGAGTGGCTATGAAAAAGCATTGCGTGAGGCAAATTTAACGTACCGCGATGAGTATATCGTGCATGTGGAGTTTCTGAAGGAAGGCGGACATGAAGCCGTGATGGAACTGTGCTCACTTGAAGAGCCTCCAACGGCACTAGTCGTAGCGGATGATTTAATGGCGCTTGGAATCATGAGCAAGTTAGATGAGATCGGACTATCGGTCCCAGATGATATTTCCATCATCAGCTTTAATAATGTGATGCTTGCAGAATATGCAAGTCCGCCACTAACGTCAGTTGATATTAATATTTTTCAACTAGGCTATCAGGCTGTTACTTGTTTACTTGAAAAGATTGAAGATGCAGAGTCGAGCAACAAGCGTGTTTGTGTCCCGCATAAGCTCGTTGAACGATGGTCTGTAAAAACGCTTTAGGTTACGAAGCCTGCTGAGAATTTCTCAGCAGGTTTTTTTATCGTTCACGGAGTTTATCGATGATCACGTTAAGTGGTTCGTTCTTTTCACCATAGTACTTATCAAATGGACAAGGCTTCTCCTGTATTCGTTCAAGGACAGTCTCGATAGTAAACGAAGTAGGAGATAAAGAATCAGTAACCTCCTCCCAAAAAAGAGGTGCTGCGACGGTTGGGTTTTGTTTTCCTCTTGTTGAATAAGGACAGATCATCGTTTTACCTTCCGCATGCTGAAGGAAGTCTACGTACAGTCTTCCATGACGGTTTCGTTTCAACCGTTCCACAGTAAATGAGGAAGGGTGCTCTTCGACAAGGTAATCTGCGACAAACGAAGTGAACACCCTTGTTTCCTCATAGGTTAACCCTTTTATCGGAATGTGGATCTGTATGCCTTTGCTTCCTGTGAGCTTAGGAAAACTCACGATTTTTAAAGAGGAGAGGATAGCATGGATCTCCTTCGCAGCTAAAATGACGAGATGAAAGGATTCTTCGTCAGGTGGATCTAAATCAAACACAATTTCAACGGGCTTCGATGACCTGCGTGTGTGGAAGGGGATATGAAACTCAATGGTCCCCTGATTTCCTAGCCAAACTAACGTTGATAAATCATTGCACACAATGTAGTCGATGTCATCATGTCTACTTGTTTGAATAAAGTCGGGAGCATAGTCAGGACAGTTCTTTTGATAGAACGACTCTCCATCCACACCGTCAGGGTAACGGATAACAGTCAATTGCTTCTCTTTCAGCATCGGTAGTAGAAAAGGGGAGACATGCATTAGATAAGAAATATAATCACTCTTCGTTACATGAGACCAGTATTGTTTCGAAGGGTGTGTGATGGAAACGTCTTCTCTATGAGGCAAGTTGTCTAGGATCAGTTTCTCGATCGTACACGTTTGATAATCAGTGTCGAGTGTAAAAGAAAGAAATGAAGTATCGGTGAGTTCGCCATTTTTCATACCCTTGAAAGAAAGTTCAACGCATATTCCAGGAGCTACTGAAATGCTTTCTCCATCACGGTGCGATTGGTTTGATTCGATGGTCTTAAGCAAGCTCTCAAACTCTTGTTTCGTAAGACCTTGCGAAAAAAATCCGATGAATGTAACCACATCATCTTTCATAATCGATGCGATAAATTCCGCGCGTATCTCGTGATACCCAGTAACAATAACGACTCCTCTACCACCATGAGAGAGGGTTTCCTTCAATACCTGTTCCATTAACGCCCCTCCTAAGTTTGTTGAAGCGTACAATCAGTAGGATCACCTTCGACAATTGTTTGAACGACAGGTTGACGCAGGCGATGATCACTCGTCCATTCAAGGTAGGTAACTTTTACAATGATCTTAGGAGAAACCCAAGTGACACCTGATTGTTGAGGGCCATCAATAACTTGTGGCGTCGCTTCTTGTAGTGATTCGATTGTTGAAGAAAAGTCTGCGATCTCATCGCTCTTCAGCTTCCCCGTCCCAGCACTTCCGATATAGCGTAATTTCTTATCAGAGTCGTACAAACACAACAACAACGTATTGACTGATTTCCCTCGAAACGTGACACCGCACACAAGAGCATAAATGTCTTTGTAATTCTTGATCTTCATCCAATTTGCACTTTTTCCATTGATTACATAAGGGCTGTTAACATCTTTACATACGATGCCTTCCATTCCTTTTTCTTTGATCACCTCGTAGAGCTTGTTACCATCCTCGTGATTTTGAACGATTCTTATCGAATTGTTTTCTTCGAGACCATTCTTTAAAAGAGCGAGCCGTTCAAACAATGGACGTTCGTTAACCCATTCACCATCCCAATAGACAACATCAAAAATCATATAGAAGATCGGGTTCGATACAACACCTCTTGCGATTTGGTGGTCTTTTTTTAGTCGGTCTCTGCGCATGACATCATGAAAAGAAGGTTCACCTTTTTCGTTTAGAGCTACGATTTCACCATCAAAAATAAATGACTTCGCCTTTACTAAATCCGGCAGATCGTGTAGCTCGGGGTACGTATTAGTACGTTCGTTAAGAGAGCGGTTAAAAAGCGTTAACTCTTGTTCGAAATAGGCTAAAACCCGCACGCCATCCCACTTCACCTGAGCAAGATAAGAAGGTGGAATCGTGGTAGAAGATACTGGTTCAAATGGTTTGATCGGTTTCATTTTAAGTCCTCATTTCACGTGCCTATGCGAGCATGCTAGTTCGCTTCTTTTTCTTTCTTTTTCTTCACAGATACTTTTTTCTTCTTTTGCTCTGACTTTGCCTTTGAGCCAGTATCCGCCGGCTCTAAACTAGCCTGAAGGGCATCCATCAGATCAACAACATTCTTCTTTGGTTTTTCTTTCACGACTTTAATATCATCACCAGATATCTTACTCTGAATCAGAGCCATGATAGCTTCTCGTCGCTCGTCTTTGTATTGAGAAGGATCGAATTCAGTTGTTAGCTGTTCGATTAACTGCTGCGCCATCGTTAATTCTTTCTTACTTAAATCCATTTCTTCTGGTAAATCAGGTACATGATCTAATTCACGCACTTCATCAGGAAAATACATCGTTTCCATCATCAATCCATTTTTGTATACACGAACGGCAGCGAGGTGTTCCTTTGAACGTATCGTAATTTTTGCAATACCGATTCTTCCCGACGCTTCCATTGCTTTTTTCAGTAGAGTATAGGGCTTGCTGCCATTTTCGTTCGGTCCTATAAAATAGGAGCGGTTGAAATACACAGGGTCGATGTCATCTAGTTCAACAAAGTCCACAATTTCGACAGACTTGTTTTTTTCTTGAGCGAGCGCTTCGATCTCGTCTCTTTCGATGATCACGAACTTACCGTCTTCATACTCGTAGCCTCTCACGATTTCATCTGATTCAAGTGCTTCTTCACAGTGAGGACATGTTTTCTCATATTTGATCGGCGTATGACACTTCTCGTGAAGGTAGCGCATTTTGATATCTTTATTTTCTGTAGCGGAATATAGCTTTATCGGAATATTAACCAAACCGAAGCTTATCGAGCCTTTCCACATCGTATGCATGATATTCAATCCTTTCAGCTTCTCTATACTGTTAGAATGTCTCATGAACGATAAAGCATGCAGAGAAAAGGAGGTGATCGGGCATCATTTGGAGAGAAAGAGGAGTGGGATTTGCCCGTAAGAGAGCTTTATTGTCTAAAAGACAAATTTATTAGCCAAAAATCCTTTTTATTGTCCAGAATCTCGTTTTATTGTCCGAATATCCTTTTTATTAGCGAAAGAAAAAACCTCCCAAAAAAGGGAGGATTGGTTTGGAACTATGAAGTCATATACTGTCCGCCGTTAATGTGGATGGTTTGCCCCGTCATATAGGAAGAGTCGTCGGAACCAAGAAGCACATAAGCAGCAGCGAGTTCTTCTGGCTGTCCAGGGCGTCCCATCGGTGTATTCGTTCCAAAGTTCTTCACCTTATCTGCTGAAAAAGTGGATGGAATCAATGGTGTCCAAATTGGCCCGGGAGCAACGCTATTCACACGGATACCTTTTCCTACGAGCGATTTTGCCATGCTCCTTGTAAAGGACGTGATCGCACCTTTCGTACTCGCATAGTCTATCAGCTGTTCGTTTCCTTCGTAAGCTGTTATGGAAGACGTGTTGATGATTGCACTACCCTTTTTCAAATGAGGGAGAGCGGCTTTTGTTAGATGGAACATGGAAAACACGTTCGTTCGGTACGTTTTCTCAAGCTGTTCTGCAGTAATATCCTCTAACCCTTTCTGAGGATGCTGTTCGGCTGCGTTGTTTATCAGGATATCAAGGGTGCCATAAGCTTCGATCACTTGGTTGACCACGCTTTGACAAAATGCTTCATCACCGATATCACCCGAGAGCAGGAGGCATTCAGCGCCATGCTCCTCGATGAGTTTTTTCGTGTTTTGAGCATCTTCTTCTTCATCTAAGTAAACGATTGCGAGTTTAGCTCCTTCTTTCGCATAGGCGAGAGCGGCAGCTTCACCGATCCCACTGTCACCACCCGTAATGAGAGCAACTTTATTCGTAAGCTTGCCAGACCCTTTGTAATCCCAGTTTTCAATCAATGGCTTTGGATTCATTTCTTCTTGTGAGCCTGGTTGATGGTTTTGATGTTGAGCTGGTTGACCATCCGTTTGTTTAAAATCTGGTCGCATAATCAGATCATCTCCTCAAGAATAATTTTACCTATGGTAGTGATTACCATTCCTGTTAGTTTTCAAACATTGCTTCTATCATGTAGGAATCAGTATTTCATGATAAACTAGAACAAGCATAAGTAGTCAGTGAGGGAACGCCATGGAAAATGATAAACAGTTTGAACAACAACTCGCAGGATTTTTAAAAGATAGCCAGCCAAAAATTGTTCAAAAGTGGCTAAACATCGCAAAGCTCTCGAAAGAAGATCCTTACTATGAAGAAATCATAAACAACGGGAAACGAACGGTAGAATTGATTTCTCATTTTATTTTGACAGAAGATGAAAGTTGGATCGTCACGCTAACCAAGAAAATCGCAACGGAGCGTATTCAAGCGAATGTGAATATAGGTGAATTCGTAGCGAATATTAATTCAGGTCGTTCAGTGGTGATTTCTGTATTGAATGAATCGGAATTCAATCGCGATGATCTATCGAGAGCATTAGATAAGGTCAATGATTATTTTAATTCTTACCTTTACCATTCAGTGACCGAATATACGAAGCAAAAAGATAGTATCATTCAAGATAAGAATTTGTTTATTAAAGAGATGCACAGCGATCGACTTACGATTCTTGGACAGTTAGGGGCTAGCTTCGCTCATGAATTTCGTAACCCTCTCACATCGATAAAAGGGTTTCTCAAACTTTTAGAAGGACAGCAGCATGAGACGCTGAGGAACCACTATTTTGAAATTATCAATGAAGAAATGAACAATCTTGAAGAAAAAGTTCGTCAATTTTTATTCCTTTCAAAGATGCGTGGAATTGACGATACGCCGTCGAAGGTGAACATGACTAGTTTGCTCGAGTACTCTGTCGAAGTGTTATACCCGAGGTTCCTTGAATCTAATATTGAAGTGATCACAACGGTTTCTAAAGAATTGTTCGTTTGCGGCGTTGAGGAACAGCTTAAACAAGTTGTTCTAAATATCATGATAAACTCGATAGAAGAATTGAGTGAGAACGATCAAGAGTCACGAAAGATAGTGGTCGAGGGGTTTAAGGAGGGTGAGTGGGTTATCACTCAAATTACGAACAACGGCGAGCCGATCCCTTCTCATCTCGTTGAAAGTATATTTGAGCCTTTTATTAGTACGAAGGAGCTCGGAACAGGCCTTGGGCTCTCGGTTTGTAAACAAATTATTGAAAAACACAATGGAACCATCTCTGTACGTTCCAATGAAGATGAAACAACATTCGTAATTAAACTACCAGAAAATTGTTGACAGAGGAAGAAATGAATAGTAGCTTTAAGATTATAATATGAAATGCTTATAGTCCACTAGGGGAGTCATTCACATGACTGAGACAGGAATACCTGGACCCTTTGAACCTGATCTGGTTAGCGCCAGCGGAGGAAAGTGGAGACGGATGCATAACGCAACCGCTCCATTTTTGGAGCGGTTTTTGTTTTGCTTCAAAAATGTTGATGTTCGTGCATGTGAGCTCCTTTCCTCTTCATCAGGCGGATGATAAGCGGAAAGGAGTTTTTTATGTTGTTTACTGATCAAATTAGAAGAGAAGCAGAACCAATTTTTGAGGCCATTTACCAACATCCGTTCGTGAGAGGCATCGCTGAAGGCAAGTTGGGAAAAGAGCAGCTTATTCATTATGTGAAGCAGGATTTCGAGTACTTGAATACGTTTGCTCGTATTTATGGGATTGCACTATCGAAATGTGAAAAGAGAGAGGAGATGGAATTCTTCAATGAACAAATCTCATTTGTCTTAAACAGTGAAGTCCACCCTCATACGAACTTCTGTAACGTGGCAGGCGTGACGTACGATGAATTGCAAGGATTTCCGCTCGCCCCAACTGCCCATCATTATACGAGACACATGCTCGATGCAGCTCATTCTGGATCATTAGGTGATATTGCTGCTGCTCTACTTCCTTGTCCATGGACGTATCAAGAGATTGGACAGCGACTGATTGAAGACCTTTCTCCAAGGAAAGATCATCCATTTTACGATTGGATCACATTTTACGGTGAAAAAGAGATGGTGTCCGTAACAGATCAGCTGAGGGAAATTGTGGACGAAAGAGCTAAATCAGCTACGGAGGCTGAGCTTAAGAGGATGAGAGACCTTTATATTCAAAGCTGTCAACTTGAGTATGGTTTTTGGGAGATGGCATATACGATTGAACAGTGGCCTGTTCCAATCCTGGAGGAGGAGCGGATATGAAAAGGTTGAAACTTTCAGATATTCTGATCACCATCGTCATCGCACTTGTTTTTGGTATCATTTATAAACTCTGGGGCCCCGTTTATAACCTTGTGAAACCATTTGGCCTTCATGTTGGGGACATTGTATATGGCATGTGGTTTATAGCAGGAACAGTCGCAATGTTGATCTTACGAAAGCCAGGTGTAGCACTGCTTGCCGAAACAGCAGCGGCTTCAGGTGAATTTCTAGTCGGCTCAGAGTATGGTCTCTCTGTTCTTCTATATGGAATCGTTCAAGGTCTTGGAACTGAACTTGTCTTTGCGCTGTTTAGATATAAGCGCTACACGGCATTTGTAGCTGCTCTTAGTGGAATTGCAGCAGCTGCAGGTTCCTTGATCATGGATGTAGCTTACGGTTACATTTTAGATCTCGCACTGTGGAACTTGCTATTATTGATCTCAGCTCGAGTTCTTGGTGGTATACTGATCGCCGGAATCTTTGCTTACTTCCTTGTGGAAGCTCTTGAAAAAACAGGGGTGACAAGCCTTGTAAGACCTGCTAGTCATGAGGACTTCAAAGCATTGGATAAGTAAGGAGGCAGCTTATGAGAGTAGGAGTGACGAATCTTAGAGTGAAATATGCAGGAGCATCTGAGCTCCTTTTTAATGACCTTACACTTCATATCGAAAAAGGGGAAAAGGTGCTTTTACTAGGTCCTAGTGGCTGTGGAAAATCAACGTTGCTTCAAGTATTATCGGGACTCATCCCAGCGGCAGTACCAGTCCCAATGAAAGTGGAGGAGAAGATGATTCCTGAATCGACAGGGTATGTGTTTCAAGATCCTGACGCACAATTTTGTATGCCTTACGTTGATGAGGAAATGGCTTTTGTTTTAGAGAACCGTGCTATCCCTAGAAGCGAGATGAAGGGATTGATCAATACGTACCTCGATAAGGTTGGGTTACATTTTGATGATCCTCATGTTGAAATCGCTACGCTCTCTCAAGGAATGAAGCAAAGGCTTGCTATTGCATCCGTTTTATCTTTAGAACCAGATGTCCTTTATTTGGATGAGCCTACCGCTCTTCTAGATCCTGAAGGGACGAAGGACGTATGGGAGACGATAAAAAAGATCGAACAGCATCAAACGATGGTAATCGTAGAACATAAGGTTGATCATGTCATCGATTTTGTAGATCGCGTTGTTCTTTTCGACGATAGCGGAACGATACTTGCAGATAGTGACCCTGAAACGATTCTTTCTTTTTATAAACATAAGATGAAGGAATTCGGAATTTGGTACCCTGGTATTTGGAAAGAACACGAGCATGGCTTGAAAAGGGAGACGAAAAACGCCCTCTCTGTTATGACCATTAAGGATTTAAAAGGCTTCAAAGGGAAGAAGTGTCTTGTTGAACTTCCTGAAGCCGTGATCCATGAAGGTGAGTGGATCGTCGTCACTGGCGAGAATGGAGCCGGGAAAAGTTCCCTTCTCCTAAGTATCATGCAAGTGTTGAAAACAACAGGAGATGTACATGTTGACGGTAAAGCGTTGCAATCTATAAAAGAAGCTAGAGAAAAACTAGCGTTTGTATTTCAAAATCCAGAATTTCAATTTGTTACGAATTCGGTATACGATGAGTTAGCATACTCGATGTCTGAGGACGTACAGAATCGAGTCACGACCTGGCTTCAGAACTATGAGTTGTTAAACCATCAACATCAGCATCCTTATCAGCTCTCGACGGGACAAAAGCGCAAGCTGAGTGTTGGAACGGCATTGTTTGGAAATCAACGGGTCCTATTGTTAGACGAGCCAACCTTTGGACAGGATGCAAAGAATACCTTCAAACTACTGGAGTATTTCGAGGATTTACGGTCAAAAGGGATCACCATCATGATGGTTACTCATGACCAAAACATCGTAGAAACGTACGCGACGAGAGAGTGGATCATCTCGAAAGGGAGAAGGGTATCTGATCGTAACGTGAATCGAGGAGAGGAGGCTGTCGTTCATGCAGTTGACTCTTGATTACAATGAAACGTGGTTACATCGCATGAATCCTGCGTTTAAGCTCGTCTTTTTCCTTTTCTTGTTTTTAGGGCTGTTGTTTATTCATAATCCGAACATCATCACGTATGTAACGCTGCTCCCGCTCATTCTTGTGGCGTTCTTTACAGGACATAAAAGAAAGCTATTGTTGATTTTGATGATTCCGTTTCTTCTTTTGTTTGTATCTAGCTCATCAAGCATGATCTTTTTTGGACAGGGTACGACGACGTGGTGGAAGTGGGGACTCATTCATATTACGGAAGAGAGCTTTTACAGAGGTCTTCATATTGGATTCCGAGCACTTAACTTTGCATTGCTCGGTTTGATCTTTGCTCTTACGACAAGACCTGTCCTGCTATTTTACTCATTGACTCAGCAGCTGAAAGTCCCGCCTCGGTTTGCATATAGCTTTATGGCGGCAGTTCGAATCCTACCGATGATGGTGGAAGAGTTTCAACAGCTTAAGAATGCGCTGTTAGTTCGTGGAGTAAAGAAAGAGAAAGGGTGGAAAAGGATTACGCAATCCATCACGTTGTATGCTGTACCGCTTTTATCCCAAAGTATTCGGAGAGCACATCGAATAGCAGTGGCGATGGAATCGAAGCAGTTCCACAATGGAAAACGAACGTATTATTATGAGACCAGCTTATCAAAATTCGATGGACTGTTTGTTCTGTACATCGTCCTAGGAGTAGTGACCATGGTCTGGTTAGGGTTAGAAGTCCCCACATATGAAATTACAGATGTGAGAAATTCAGAATGAAAAACAAAACTGCCGAGCAATGGCAGTTTTGTTTTTTTGATCAAAAAAAGCAGGCTGATCGTTCAGCCTGCTTGATTTTTATAGATGATCACTGCTCTTTGAATACTGATGTTTCCCTTTTTCACGGTTTATTTCTTTTTGATCATTTTTCAGCATTCGCTTCGCATTATGATCCACTGGCTTTTTATTATTGTCTGTCGTATTAGGCACGATATTCCCTCCCTGGACCCATAGTTTAAATCACTACTTTTAGGGTACACAGTTGAAGGAGATACTATGTAGCATACAATTTACTTATTTAGGAAAAATAAGGCAAGTGTACCTGGGCCTGAGTGAGAACCGATCGTGGCACCAACTTCAGTGATGATGAAGTCTTGTCCGCCGTACTTTTCTTGAATCGCTTCTTTTAGTTTTTCAGCACTTTCAAGGTCATCACCATGTGAGATACCGATCACCTGAGATTGAAGGTTCACACCGCGTTCTTCCATGATTTCAACCATCCGCTTGTACACCTTGCTCTTTCCACGGACTTTTTCGATCGGAACGAGTTTTCCATCTTCCACATGGAGGATCGGCTTTATTTTTAACATGCCGCCAAAGAAAGCAGATGCTTTACTCACTCTGCCACCTCTTTGTAGGAAGTCGAGATCATCTACAGTAAAGATGTGTTCCATATGATCGATGTATGATTCGTTAAGGCTTTCGAGTATCTCTTCAACGTTCTTTCCTTGTGCTGAAAGTTCTGAAGCGTGGATCGCCATCAGCCCATATCCAAGAGATGCGCCTCTTGAGTCAACGACTTCCATTTTGACATCAGGGTATTCTTCTTGAACTTCATTTTTGATTACGGCTGCTGATTGGTACGTTCCAGATATACCTGATGAGAGGCCGATATAGATGAACGGTTGACCTTCATTCGCGAACTTTGTAAATGTTTCTTTGATGCGAGCCGGAGGGATTTGAGAGGTCTTCGCTAATTTTCCATCTCGTAACGCAGTGTATAGCTCTTTCGATTTGATTTCTTCGCGGTCGAAATACTCTTTCTCTTCTAAAATAACAATGAGAGGCATGATTTCGAGGTTGTGCTTTTGCACTAACTCCTCTGGAAGATCAGAGGCACTATCTGTAATGATTTGTACACTCATTAAGAACCGTCCTTTCATAATTATGATACAGGCTAGTTTCTTAAAGTTTATCCCTAGAATCGTTTAAAATCAATGATTATATCGTAAAGTAAGTGCTTGATCGGCTTTACTTGAATAACACTTAAATTTGATGTTGTCGAACTGTGCCGAAAGCCTTACAATAAATCTTGCTAATGAAATAAAATCAATCGTCCTTTTTCATCAAGAAGAGGCAGTTACAGAAAAGGGTGTTAACATGGAAGAAGTAAAGAAAATAATTATTATCTTATTAGGAGCAATTCTAGGAGCAGTATCACTAAATTTATTTCTTATCCCAGCAAACGTATATGCTAGTGGTTTTACCGGTCTTGCCCAGTTGATTTCGAGCGTGTTGAACGATTATACGCCGATCCATATCTCAACGGGTATCTTGCTATTCTTATTAAATATTCCTGTTGGCATTCTAGGTTGGAAGAAGGTAGGAAAAGCGTTTACGCTATACAGTTTGATCAGTGTTGGCCTTACAACATTGTTTCTTGAAATTATTCCTGTTCAAGCTCTATCAGAAGACATTCTTCTTAACGCAGTATTCGGAGGAGCGCTAGCCGCGATCGGAATCGGCTTTACGTTAAAGTGGGGTGCTTCGACCGGGGGAATGGATATCGTCGCTATGATTCTTTCTAGAATGAACGACCGTCCAATCGGTACTTACTTTTTTAGTTTGAATGCTTTGATCATTTTAACAGCAGGTATGCTGTATGGTTGGGAGAAAGCACTCTATACGCTCGTTACCTTGTATGTTTCTTCTCGTGTGATCGATGTCATCCATACTCGTCATGAAAAACTAACGGCGATGATCGTCACTTCTAAAGGGAATGAGTTGCAAAAAGCAATCCATGACAGGCTTGTACGAGGAATCACAAAGCTTCCTGCAAAAGGCGCTTATCGAGGCGAAGATAAAGAAATGCTTATGATGGTCGTTACACGTTATGAACTTTATGATCTCGAACATATCATTAATGATATCGACCCTCATGCGTTTACGAACATTGTCAATACTGCAGGTATTTTTGGTTTTTTCCGAAAAGACGACTAAATAAAATTCCCCGGGATGTCCCGGGGAATTTCTTTATGCGTTATTCGTAATGATTTCTTTTACTTCTGGAAGCAAGCTGTCCCATTCTGCCTCAGGCATTTTGTTGATCGTGATGAAATCTTGATAGCCAAATACATTGTCGACACCATCTAATTTCAGTAGTTCAGCAGCTACTGGATGATCAGGAGTATCATTCTTCTTAAAAGAATGACTGGATGAGCCTTCAAAAAGGTTCTTGTCAGCTGTGATTTTAATCGCATTTGGGTTTGGTGTATGATCTACTCGTAATTGCATAATAAGCCTCCTTTTCTTAACTTCTACTAGTGTACCAAAATTCTCTCTTAGCATAAATCAATTATGACGAGAAAGTGAAACCATATCGCTTAGAAATAATATCGTGAAACCCAAGTGAATTATAAAGATGTTTCGTAACAGCATTATTTATTCCGGTTTCAAGTTCAATGCCCGTGATTCCTTCGCGTTCAGCCCAGTAGATCACATGTAATAAAAGCCTTCGACCGATACCCTGATTTCTTGCTTCTGGATCCACGAATAATTCATTCAACCATAAGTAAGGACCGCCATTTGCGACACTCACTCCCATATTAAAAAACGCAACGCCAAGTATCTCGTTATCATCTTCTGCAACGACGATTCTAGAAGCCGTATCTTCGCTTATCGCAAGTTTTGCTCCTTTGATTAATTTCTCATAACTTCCTTCGCGATCGGCATGCGTGATCTGCTTCATGAGTAGTTTCGCTACTTTTTCGATCACATCATCCTCGACTTGGCTAGACAACTGGTAAACGTTCATTCCCGCTCCACCTCCGTGTAATTGTTTCGACTCTTTCATGGAAGAACCCTTGTTAAAGTAAATTAATATTATTTCTAATAATTTCTAAATAATTGAAACATTATGGCATTCTCATTCGTCTATATAGAGGAAAGGAGAATGACGAATGAATCTTCTTTTTTCTTGGAGTTCTGGAAAAGATAGCGCATTAGCTCTTTATGACATCATGACAAATGAAAAGATCCATCTTGATGGCCTGTGGACCACGATCACTGCTCCAAAAGAAATGATCTCGTTTCATGGGGTACCTGTGAATTTACTAAAGAAACAGGCCGAAGCGCTACAACTTCCACTAACGATTACAAATCTACCAGATAATTGTTCAAACAACCAGTATGAAATGATCATGAAGCAATCCTTCGAGCGGTTTATCCATAGGGGAATCGAAGGGATTGCATACGCTGATCTATATGTAGAAGAGATCCGAAACTATCGGGAACAGCTTTTAAAGAAAAGTGGCCTAATGGGGGTGTTCCCTTTATGGCGAAATTCAACCATAGATACGGCAGAACGTTTTATAGAGAGCGGATTTAAAGCGGTTATCACTACAGTAGATCATACGAAGATAGATCCCATTTGGATAGGGAGACCTTTCGATCACACCTTTCTTTCTAGTTTGTGTGATGAAGTTGATCCTTGCGGTGAAAATGGGGAATTTCATACGTTTGTATATGATGGACCGATCTTTGCAAATGCGGTATCGTTTTCGATTGAAGGCATGATCGACAACGATCCATACATAACTGCACGACTTCAAGGGGAGTAAGATTAAAAATCAATAAAGAAAGGGGCGGTATCATTGCCAGTACTCGTCTGTTTTGGGGACTGTTTAACAGCAAGGGAAGTTGATGAAAAAGGAAATGAACGGCTTACATCTCTCATAAGAAACGAATTAGAGGAATGGATCGTGATCAATGCTGGTTCTTCTTCAACGACTCGAGAAGGAGTTTCACGATTTCAAACAGATGTATTAAGCTATCAGCCTGATTTTGTCACGATCTTCTTTGGAACACAGGAAGCTTGCATAAATAAGGAAAGTAATCTCCTTGAATATGAGAAAAACATCGGGTATATGCTGAACAATTTGCCGAGAGAGCGCGTCATTCTGATATCGCCTTCACCGATTCAAGAAGAGGAGAACGCTTCTGTGACCAATCATAAGATCGAAGGATACGCAGATAAGATTAAGTCCCTTTCACAAAAGTTTAATACGAAACACATCGATCTATGGTCGATCATGAAAGAACACAAAGCGCAGGAATCCCTGTATGAGAAAGACGGTGTTCAGTTAAACAGAAAAGGATATAAGCTGTTAACGAGTGAACTGTATAAAGCACTAGGCGTTCGATCTTCTTTTAGGAGAGCGCTGAAATTATTTTAACGAAGAAAACCCGGCAGCAGCCGGGTTCTTTTTGCTTTTAAAAGGGTTTGTTGGAAGATTCTTGACTAAGTTCTTGAATGGTTTGTTGGTATGCAGTAAGCTGTTCTTTCTCTGCTGATGTCGATTGATGGAAAGCAGCAGATAAATTATTTTTGGCTACTTCGATTTGCTGCTGGAGACCTTGTTGACCGCTTGATGCAAGCTGCTCAGCGTTTTCAACTGCTTCTCTAGCAAGTTGAAAGTATCGGTTGCCCATTTACTCACCACCCGATAGACGTTCTTGTTCTACCTTTTTACGTTCCTGACTGCTCATGCTCGTCAGATCACGCTGGTCGTCATGTGCAACCGCTCGATCTGCTCCTGCTCTTGCCATTCTTTGCTTTTGTTTGCTGTTCTTACCCAAAAGAAATCCCTCCCTTTGTCACTAGGATGAGTCCTTTTTGTAGTAATTATGCAGTCATCACCTGCGTGATTTCTTGATATAGAGCATAAAAAAAGACAGCTTTTATAAAAGCTGTCCTGTACGGTGTGAAGATAAGTTGAGACGTTCTTCTAGATAGACCGCGATTCCGTCTTCTTCATTTGTTACGGTGATTTCATTCGCAATATTTTTAAGTGAATCGATTGCATTGCCCATGGCAACACCTGTCCCGGCATATTCGATCATCTCAAAATCGTTATCTTCATCACCGAATGCGATAACGCGCTCTTGAGGGACATTGAAGTGTTCGGCAAGTCGCTTTAGGCCAACCGCTTTGTTAAGTCCTATGCGTACGATTTCGATCACGTTCCACGGTGCTCCCCAAACACGATGCTCAATTGCTTCTGCATGATGAGTGTGTAACGTTTCTCTAAGCTGTGTGAGCTGCTCATCGTGAGGCAGAATCAGAAGAGACGTTGGATCATGATTTAAATTCTTAAGAATCTCTCCAGTAACGATGGAGGACTCATTCATTATCATATTTTGAATGATTTGATCATCATGCTGATGAAGATATACATCGTCGATTACTTCTGCCATAATATTTTTCACCTTTATTTCATTGCAAGAAGAAACGATCGAATGCGCAGTCTTGAGATCAAGCGGTGTGTGATACGTACCGAATGATGAATCGAGCGGGTGATGAACAAATGCACCATTAAAGTTAATCATCGGGCTATCGAGTGAAAGCTCATCGTAATAGCGGGCGCTAGCTCGATACGGTCTTCCCGTTGCGATGGCAACGTGATGTCCCTGGTTTCGTGCTTCGCGGATCGCCGCTTTTGAGCGTTCAGAAATGTTTTTCTCTCCGTTTAACAACGTTCCATCAAGATCAATGGCGATAAGATGCGGTTTTGTTGTCATAGAAGCTCCTTTGAAAAGTGTCGTTAGTTTAAGCCTTTCTGGCTATACTGAATATTGTACATCGCTCCAAAACAAGTGTCTAACTATATTACAAAATTTACAATAAATTAAAAAGAAGGGTATGCCTGTTTGAGAATAGAATTACGAGGGTAAACCATTACTAACATTTTATTGGAGGTGCAGTCGATTATGACGAAAAAACAAACGTTACTTCTTTCAAGTATTGCAGCAGCTAGTACAATCGGCATTTCTTCTTACTTATTGAAAGATAAGGAGAAGAGAGCAAAGTTGAAAACGAAAGCCAAAGATATTCGCCATCAAGTATCCAAAAAATTCAGTGATGGTCTTCCTGTTGAAAAAGCAGGAAATCCAACGCCTCCAGATAAAGCATACGATAGTGGAGATAGCAAGATGGTTTATGAAGGGTCCCAGTTTCCTACGCAGTACTACAACAAACTTGAAAACATGAAATCGGTAGAAGAGAGCAACGAAAAGCAACTCAATAAATAAGATTGAACATGCAGGCAAATGCCTGCGTGTTTTTTTTTGAAAATGGAGCAAAAAATTTACTAATACTTTCCTTGAATGGTAGGATTAATAGAGATGAACGATAAAGGGGCTATGTACATGATTACGATACAAAATGAGTTGATGGAAAATATCCCAGTGTTACATATAGTCGATGCGAAACTCTCTAAAGAAAAGCTGCCGCTCGTGATGTTTCAGCACGGTTTTACAAGTGCAAAGGAACACAATCTCCACATTGCATACTTGTTAGCTGAGGAAGGGTTCAGGGTCGTACTTCCTGATGCTGTCCATCACGGAGAACGTGAAAAAAACCTCTCAGAAGAAAAGAGGCAGTATGTATTTTGGGATATTGTTATTCAGAGTTTGAATGAACTCGATTACATAAGGCAGCATCTCATTAGCCGAAACCTCGTACAAGAAGAGAGAATCGGTATGTCAGGTACATCCATGGGAGGAATCCTTACCTTTGGTGCTTTGACACAGTACTCCTGGATTAAAGCAGCTGTTTCATTGATGGGGTCACCTTCTTATTTTAAGTTAGCAAATGCACAGATTCATTATTTGAAAGAAGAAGGGTTCAGTCTCCCGATTTCTGAAGAAGAGATGAAGAGACAGATCGAAGGACTGCAAGAATATGACCTTTCTCTAAAAGAAGAAACATTGCGTGGTCGCCCGCTATTGATGTGGCATAGTACAGTGGACAAAGTAGTGCCTTACACCCTTACGTATGATTTCTATCATCAAATTAAAACGCATTACGAGGGCAACGAGCAAAACTTAAAGTTTGTAAAAGATGAAACTTCTGGTCATAAAGTTTCGCGCGAAGCTGTGCTCGAATTAGTGGAGTGGTTTAAAACTCATTTGTAGCAATAAGTGCTTTTCGGTTTAAGTTAAAACTCAGTTTGTTATAATAGTATGTGGATGACGTATGAAAGGAGAATGAAGATGGCAGATCAAGCAACGAAAGATAAATTGCTCGAAGCTCTTGAGAACGTAATCGACCCTGAGCTTGGAATTGATATTGTAAATCTAGGTCTCGTCTACGATGTAGATTTAGATGAAGAAGGCAATGCGCACGTTACGATGACGTTGACTGCAATGGGATGCCCACTAGCAGGTACGATTGTCAACGACGTAAAACGTTGTCTTTCAGATGTTGAAGAAGTGAATGACGCAGAGGTTGATATCGTGTGGAATCCACCTTGGACAAAAGACAAAATGTCCCGTTATGCTAAGATTGCACTTGGCATTACGTGATAACATGAAGAAGGAAGAGGGCTCACCCTCTTCCTTTATTTATTCAGTTCTTTCTACAACGACTTCATCGCTGACCATCGTCCACATCGCCGGATCCTCCATGCCGAGTCTCCAAAGCGCTACTCCTTGAATGCCGAGTTGGTCTGCGAGATTAATCTTCGCCCTGATGCTTTCTTCGTTTTCAAACCACACCTCATGCTTATTCCCTTCATCGTCCGTATATGTGAAGTAAGGCGTTTTACGCTCCTCATCAAACTTTAATTCTGCATTATATTTCTTCTTTAATTTCATTGCCATATCATACGTTACATAAGTGCTTTTATCTTTATCAAGATTAAAGTCAAATCCAAATACAGAAACTGCAGCCACGAGTTTTTCAGGAGGAATTCTCGTTTTGGCATACTTCATCACTTTATCCATCCATCCTGCAGTTACCGCAGGTCCAGCAGGACTTCCTGGCCATCCGAATTCGTTATAGAGCATAACGATAAATTGGTCAACAGCACTTCCGATCTCCGCATAATCGAACGGGTCAGAGAATGGATTTGCAGGTTCGTCAGATGCGCGTGAAGGTACGCTCGCTGAGAAGAAGTAGCCTTTCTTATTCATCTCCTCTCCGATCGTTTTATAAAGAAGTGAAAGCTTTTCTGAGTCTTCGATGTACACATCTTCAATATCGATGTCAACACCATCAAAGTTATATTTTTCCACAAGCTTTACGAGATTTAGCGCAAAAGCTCTTCTATTTTCTTCGCTTGCAACGAGCTTCTGAACCACTTTTTTACTCGGTTCAGTATCTCCCTTTTTATATAGAAGATTATGAACGACGGGCATGATCTTAATGTTTTGCTCATGAGCGAGCTGCACGAGTTTAGCGATTTCTTTATCTGTGAACTTACCAAACTTTTCTATCTTCGTTGGGTTTTCCTGACTGATTCGAAACAGAAACAGCGCGAGTTGAGATAGGGAAGGACGATGAGACACAAACGATTTATAAGAAGAAGGAAGCTGAGGACCTTCTTCAAGTGTATAATAGCCTATGATACGAGAGACTGGCTTATCATCGCCATACACTTTAAACTCAACGACACCATCAGAAATCCAACCTTCCGTCCCATCATAAAGCTCAACTTTGTACCACTTGTCACGAATCCCGTTAACAGCAAGTCTTGCGCCAGAACGCATTTGAGTAATGACGTTATACCCTTTCCCAGGTCCCGTTCTTACATTTGCACGATCAGTTCGTGTAACAACTTCGGTATACATAGGAATCTTCAACTTTTGGCCAATGGTCAATGAATCCGCTTCAAGGTTATTTAATGTAAGGAGACTTTTCACCGTCGTATTGTATTCGTTCGCAATCTGGTAGAGGCTATCTCCAGCTTTCACCGTATAATCCAATCGGTATGAGCGGCTGCGTCCTTCAGGAATGTCAAGCTGCTGACCAACATAAATAATATTGGTTCGTAGCTGGTTTTCTTGCTTGATTTCGTCGACAGGGACGCTGAATCGATCGGCGATTGTTAAAAGTGTGTCTCCTCTTTGGACTTCATACGGCGTAGAATCTGTAGGAATCCGGAGCATCTGTCCGACGTAAATGATGTTCGAAGGAAGTCCGTTACGTTCTTTAATTTCACTCACGGGCCGATTATGAGAATCAGCAATCGACAACAACGTATCGCCGGGCTTAACCATATAGTGGCTCTCAGGCATATTCATCACTCCTTTCCATTCACATATAAGTAGCATCACTATCACTCTATTCAGTTCGATGGGCAATCATTCAACGTTTATTCCAATGGATGGATGAGTTCTTTGTTACAATGAAATCAATTGATAATAAAGGAGTGGAGATCAAGATGGTTGAAAGAAGAAAACCACTACCAGTACAAGATGCCATAGAAAAAGTCATGGCTTTATCTTACGAAAGTCAAATTGAGACGGTCCCCCTTTCTGAGAGTGACGCAAGGCATCTAGGTGTTGATTTAAAGGCAGATCATGATGTGCCTCCGTTCGATCGCTCTCCCTACGATGGTTTTGCCATTCGAGCTGAGGATACCAATGAAGCGAGTCAGGAAAATCCTGTTCGATTAAAAGTGGTCGAAGAGATCGGTGCAGGAACAGTTGCGAAGAAAACTCTTAATCGTGGTGAAGCAATTCGAATCATGACGGGTGCACCGATACCGAACGGTGCTACAGCAGTGATCATGTTCGAACTCGTTCGTGAAGATGCCCCGTACATTTACATAAAGCGAAACGTTAACAAAGGCGATAACATATCTAAACAAGGTGAAGATGCATCGAAGGGAGAAGTACTTTTAGAACGTGGAACAGTCATATCTCCTGGTGTTAAAGCACTACTCGCTACGTTCGGTTATGCAGACGTACCGGTAGTAAAAAAGCCTGAAGTAGGGATTTATGCAACGGGTACTGAGCTCCTTGATCCGAATGAAGCATTACAGCCTGGAAAAATCAGAAACAGCAACGCCCCGATGGTCGAAGGACAGATCAAAGTTGCAGGCGGGCTACCAACATATTATGGGGTGCTAGCAGATGACTTTGAGAAATGTTTCTCTTCCGTGAAGAGAGTTCTTGAAGAAGTTGATATTCTTATAACAACAGGCGGAGTATCTGTAGGGGACTATGATTATTTACCGGCTATCTATGAGAAGTTAGGAGCGACGGTTCTCTTTAATAAAGTAGGCATGAGACCCGGCAGCGTAACGACGGTTGCCGAGTGGAACGGGAAAATTTTATTCGGACTATCTGGAAATCCTTCAGCTTGTTTCGTTGGATTCGAACTGTTCGTAAGACCGATTCTTAAGCGAGCACTTCTGTCGAATACACCATACCGTCTAAGAAGCAAAGCAGTGCTACAAAAGGATTTCCCTAAACCGAACCCTTTTACAAGGTTTGTTCGCAGTAAAACAGAAGAAGTAGAAGGAACCGTCCATGTGAAACCAACCGGTTTAGATAAATCCGGTAGCGTCACATCGCTTGCTGAAGCAAACGCGCTTACCGTTCTCCCTGGTGGGACACGAGGGTTTAAAGCAGGAGATGTAGTCGAAATCCTCCATCTTCGTGAGGGAGGATCCAGCCATTCATGAGTGCTGCGATTCTACAAGTCGTTGGGTACCAAAACAGTGGTAAAACGCTTTTTATTGAAACCTTCATTAAAGAAGCAAAGAACCGAGGGCTAAAGATAGGCGTCATCAAACACCACGGTCATGGAAAGCCGGACGTATATGATCGTAAAAAGGACACCGGCCGACACCGACATGCAGGAGCAGTTGTAACAGGTGTAAGTGGAGATGGGCTTTTGTCGATCAATGCTATGAACGAAAAGGAGTGGGAGCTTGAAAAAATCATATCCCTTTATTCTTCTTTTGAGCTCGACCTCATTATGATCGAAGGATACAAACGCCATCACTTTCCACGCGTCGTGATGCTAAGAGACCATCGTGATGATGGATTGCTCGTTGGTTCTATGATAAAAGCTATTGTCACACAGGGGTCGCAATTACCTAACACTCAAAGCTATCACGTGCAAGATATCAATAAATGCATCGATCATTTACTAGAGGAGTTACAAAATGGAGTATTATAAAATCACATCTCAAGAAATCGACGTTAATGAAGTTGTTTCAAGCGTCATTCACCCTGAGTCAGGTGCTGTGAATACGTTTATTGGAACTGTTCGTGAGTTTACTGGTCAAAAACAGACTGTCTCCTTACAATATGAAGCTTATCCATCTATGGCAGAGAAGCAGCTTTGTAGAATAGGGAGTGAAATTTCTGATCGATGGCCTGGTGTAAAAACATCGATCGTCCACCGAACAGGTAAGCTTGCGATTAGCGATATAGCCGTCGTCATCGCCGTCGCTTCTCCACATAGAGCAGAAAGTTATGAAGCGAGTCGGTATGCGATTGAGCGTATAAAAGAAATCGTACCTATTTGGAAGAAAGAATACTGGGTTGATGGGGAAGAGTGGATCGGTGATCAACTCGAACAAACCTCTTATCCAAACGGTCGACCAGAGGAGGAACGGCATGATTAAGGTATTGTTTTTTGCAGATCAACGAGAAAAAGTGGGAAAAGATCAATTGGAGTTTGATGGTGAAGGGATGAACATCCACGCTGTTAAGACCTATTTAGAGGAGAAATACCCTGCTTTAGCACTTGACCGTACAATGACAGCGGTCAACGAGGAATATGAAGAAGAAGAGAACCGTTTAATGGAGAAGAATGACGTAATCGCATTTATTCCTCCAGTTAGCGGAGGATAATAAAAAAACACCCGAACTGGGTGTTTTGAGTGTAGTGAAAGTCTACATGTTACGATGAAAATAGTTAGTCATTACCGTTCGTACTAACGTTAACAACGAAAGGTCATAAACCCCATATTTCTAAACCATTGGGGCGGAAAGTTCGTTTTGGACTAATTCTTATCAAGTAGGAGAGACGATCGCGGACTCCTGCGGTAGAACGGGCGGCCGAGACCGGGGTGTGGGTTTCACCTCGGGCTTGGACGTTCGTCCGCGGAAAGCATGCGATCGTCATCGACTACGGCATAGCGAGAACCGAATAAAGATATAGGTTTCTCGATAGCTGAACACCCTAAATGGGTGTTTTTGTTTTAGAAAATAAGTACAAGTGCACCTGCAATAAAACAGTAGATCGCAAAATAAATGAGGTTTCCTCTTGCCATGATATTCATGAACCATTTTAAGGAGAAATAAGAAGCGATTAAGGAAAGCAGGAAAGCGACGATATACGGGATGAGCAGATCATCTAAACGTAGACGCTGGTCGGCTAGAATGTCACCGATACCAAAGACCATCGTTCCTACACTAACCGGAATGAACAACAAAAATGAGAAACGTAATGCAGTCTCTTGCTTCATCCCAACACCCATTGCGGCAACGATCGTTGCTCCAGAGCGGCTGATTCCAGGAATAAGTGCGATTGCTTGAGCGAAACCAACGATGAGTGCATCCTTTAAGTTAAGATCTTGATCTCCTTTTCCTCCACGAAGGTTTCTAATTAACCAGAGCGCAACACCTGTGATCAAGAGAGTGACGCCAACCGTTTTGTAATGACTTAAGTTTTCACCGATCAGGTCCCCAAACAGAATTCCGAGTACAGCAGCAGGAATCGTACCGATGACCAAGTACACGATGAACATAAAGTCGTCTTTCGCGGCTTTGTTCTTTGACGTCATGTAACTCAAGCCATTCGTCGTTAACCTTATAAGGTCACGTCGGTAAATGATCAGTACTGCGATGAGAGAAGCGAAGTTCATAAGAACCTCAAAGCTTAACCCCTTTGTTTCTAAGTTGAAATATTCTTTTGCAATAACTAAGTGACCGCTCGAAGAGATTGGAATCGGTTCCGTGAAACCTTGAAGCAGTCCAAGTAATGCGTACTTTAGAAGTACCCACAATTCCATGATTTCTTTCCTCCAATAATTAAACGTCTATCTGACACATGTATCCATTAAACACCAGGCTTTCCAGTTTTGTAAAGACCTTGTTTCTACATAAAAAACTATTCGGTGTTGAATGCTGTTAAAGGGGGCGGTGTGAATAAGAGGAAGGAGGCTGTCAGATGGGTGGAGAAAATCGTCAATATACGCCAGGGCAAAAAGCTCCGAACAATGGGGTATATATTGAAATAGGTGAGACCGGAACGATGGTAAAAGACCCTAAACAGATTGAACTCAAAGCTGGTGAGGCTTTCCCTCAATGTTCGAATCAAAATCGTAAGTGGGCACGTGAGCCAAAACCACACCACTAAAAAAACAAGCGCCAGGCAGGCGCTTGTTTCTATTGTTCAGCTGAATCAGTGATGAGTCCATCACCTAAAACGATCGAAGCTGCTGAGATGATAAGCCCAAAGATAATTGCAGCCGCAAAATTGAATTGGCCGCCCTGCATGGATGCAAGTACGTAGAAGATCATGTTGCTAAGCAGGAATCCCCAAATAATTGCCCAGATATAGCGCACAGTATTTCACCCCATTTGTAAACGTATTCTACCGAACATCATACCATAAAGACAGGCTTTCGACACCTATCAATTTTAACGATTCATGACATAAATAATCCATGAAAGATAGGTTGCAAAGCTCGTCCATAAGAAATACGGAACGAGTAGCCAGCCTGCAAGCTTGTTCTGTCTACCGGCAAGAAAAATCAGAGCTAGGGATGTTAATGCTAAAAAAAATGCATCGAGAAATGATGTGAACAGCTGATGCTGTTGAAATTGAAAAAAGCTGAACGCTTGGTTCAATAAATAGTTTATCGATAAGAGGGAAAGGTATTCACTATTTGGTCTTCCAAACCCGTTCGTCTGATAAACGATAGCAACGGAAAGGGAGATAAGACCGAATAATACTGCCCATATTCCACCGATCAATGCTCCGTTTGGTGTCCATTCAGGTTTCGCAAGACTGGTGTACCAATCTGCGTCGTAAGGAAACAGAAACCCTGAAAGGCTAAATAATCCATATGTAGAAAAAAATACTATTACTGTTGATTTTTTCATATTATCACCACCACAAACCTTTTACCCTTTTTGTTGTAATAATAAGCTCTATCATGAATCGATTCGGGGTGGCATACGATGTTGTAAGGGGGCATCGTTTGAAAATAGTGGTTCACTCCATAGAAAAAGACTATAAAATAGGCACATCTCCCTTTCTTCTAAGCTTATCCTGCATAGTGTATACAGAAAGATGTAAAAGGGCGAGGGGAGAGTATGTGTATTCGTAAACGAGTCTATCGATTAGACGGGGAGTGGACGATCGTTCTTGTCCCTGAAAAGCCTAACGGATTCGGCGTGTTCATTTTCGGAGACGTCTCACATTTTGTTGATGCCGATACAAGTTTTTGGCTTCAAAACTATACAAGAGCGAGTATCGTTGAAGAACTCCTGAATGCAGGCTATACCGTTTATACGAGCAATTTATATCGGCGCCACTGGGGTTCAGATAAAGCTGTTAGATTAGCAGAGCGGATTTATAAGCTCGTTCATAAACAGGAAATTTTGAATGGGAAAATTCATATTTTAGCTGAAGGAATGGGAGTGCTTGCAGCAAACGCCTTTCAACATAATAAAAGCAGCCGTATTCGTTCAGCTGCTTACTTGAATCCGTGTTTAAATGTGAAAGATCTCATTTTGCAAGAACAGAAGCACAAATTGTTTTATAAACGATTGATAAAAGAAATCGGTCTTGCATATGGAGTCGAGCGTGAAGATGTATTAGAAACTCTAGATGGGAAAGAAATTGCGATCGCTCGTTGTCCAGTTAAGATATGGCATCATTCCATCAAAAGTCCCTACTCGCTCGAACAGATCAGAAAGTATGAGCAGTTGCAAGAAACTGCTGGCTCTCCAATACAACTAACATTGTTAAGTGATAGTTATCAATCATTGGGTAGAAAGATCGTTCAGTTTTTTCAGTCGGAAGAAAGTAGTCTTTAACCTTACCGTTTTAATGAAGTGATCATCATCGCAGGATGGTAGTTGTACAGAATGAGGTCCTTCAAGATGTCAGCCGCCACCATATTATAAACGGTTCCATTGCCTCCGTATCCTAGCATGAAATACACGCCCTTGTATTTTGGGTGTTGTCCAATAAATGGCAAACCATCTTTACTAGAGGCAAAGACGGAGCTCCATTCATAGGCGATCGAAGTCGGGATGTTTGGAAACATCGAATGAAGCTTATCTAGCAACTTCGTACTAGTCGTTTCGAGCATATCCTCCTTATTGAATGAGGTATCGAGACCTCCAATCAGAATTCTTCTGTCTGCTGTGGTGCGTAAGTAGTAGTAAGGACGATTGGTTTCCCATATTAAAGAACGATTGTGCCAACCATCAAAGCTTTCAATAGGTTCAGTCGCAATTGTATAAGTGCGCTCAAGTAGAGCGCCTTTTGTTTTTGCAAACTCTTGAGTTGCATAACCTGTTGCATAGATAACGTGTTTCGCTTTGACCTGTCCATATTCTGTCTCAAAATAAAGCTCGTTGTCAGTAAATCTATGTGATAACACTTCCGTGTGTTCGTAAAGATCAACACCTAGATCATGTGAATGGGCTGCAAGAGCATGAGCAAATTTATACGGGTTGACCTCCACTTCATTTTTCGTATAGATGCCACATGGAGCACGAAAGGAATATAGACTCTCAATCGCTCGTTGATCTAAAAAATCCGCAGCAAATCCGTGTTTTTGTAACGCTTCGAACTCATTTTTAAGTTTTTTAGCATGTCGATCAGAACTCGCATAGTAAAGGCTGTCCACCCGATTGAAATCTGCAGGCGATGGTAAGTAGGAATGGTACTTATCGAGTTCATCAAGGGCCTTTAAGCAAAGTTTATAAAAATAAACGGCTTTTTCTTCTCCGATGGAGTCGATAAGGTCAACAAGAAACTCATCATTCGAAAATTGCAATAAACCTGTGTTAGCAGCAGTACTACCAGAGCCGATTTCATCTTTTTCAAGTAACACTGTCTTCAATTGATAGTCTGAAAGCATGCGAGCCATGATGGTACCCGCAATACCGCCACCGATGATCAACACATCACATGAGATAGAAGATTTTAGCTTAGGAAAGAGTGTTTTATGCTGTTGTAATGTTGGCCAAAATGGTTTCCCATTGTGAAGGTCCATAGTCCATTTTCCTTCCGTTTTAAGTTGGTTTTCTTAGACTGCGTTCTGATTGTGTCAATTATTCAGGTTTGGAGGATGAGGAATATGAAGAAAGTGCTTATTACCGGTGCACTTGGATTCATTGGGTTTCACTTGAGCGAATTACTGTTAGATGAAGGAATTGAAGTTGTGGCAGTCGATGGAAAGGTCGACGACAGTCGTAAAGTTGAATACAGCGAGAAAGAGCTTTTTTTCGCTAGAAACGCAAACTATACGTTTGTAGACGAACGAATCGACGACGCTTCGCTCGATTCGTTAGTGAGTGAATGCGATGCGGTATTTCATCTGAGTGTTCCTTCTAATATTGAAGGGCAGCGATCTGCTCGAGTTCTTGAAGAAGGTACGTTGATAACAAAAAAACTGCTCTCTGCGTGTTCTGGAAAGCGGCTGATCTACACGTCTTCGTTTGAAGTATTCGGGAGACGCTATGGGAGGATTACAGAACGCACACCTTTGAATCCGTCTACTGTAATAGGAAAGTTAAAGGCAGCTGAAGAAGTCGTCCTTGATTGCTCTGATGAAACCACGATCGTAAAGAAGATACGATTGCCTCTTGTATATGGCCCTTGGCAACGTGATCGTCATGTTTTCCAACATTATTTGCAAACCGGAGCACTGACGAACTCGTTTTTGTTAGAAGGAGAAAGGTTTCATTTTGACGCCCTTTATGTAAAAGACGTATGTGAAGCCCTAGTGAAAGCAGCTGAGAGGAAGGAACGCTCTGAAACATTTAATCTGTCTAGTGGAAGAGAAGGAGAATGGCAAAAAGGAGTCGAATGGTTAATAGGAGATAAAGTGGATGTACGTAAAGGGTCAGTATTAACCTGTACTGTGTCGAATAAGGAAAGTGTCAAGAAGCTCTCGTTCACTAAACTTACCCCGATTGAAAAAGGGCTAGAAGAGCAGCGCAATCACTTTATGAAATTACAGCAGCTTTATCCTGATTATTATTCACAGCAGCTTGAATGAGTAGGAAGGGGCGATCGATATGTTGGAAAAAACGCTAGGAAATTATGATGTTCATGATTCTTCACACGGTATGAAGGCTCTGAAAGAAACGAGAGAGAAATTGCTTTATATGGTTAGTAAAATTGAAGATCAAGAGCTTCATTACCATTATTCAAAGTTCCCAACAGTGGCTGGCTACCTGCTTCACATTGCACAGATCGAACTATGGTGGGTTAAGAATGCTCTGATGGGTGAGGAAGTAACAAAGGATGAGAAGGAACGGTTTTACTTTAAAGAAGAACAGGTGATTACAGCACCAGAGAATAAGGAGCTATCCTGGTTTCTAGCAAGACTCGCAGAAGTGAGAGAGATGAGCCGTAAATTTTATAACAATTTATCGGATGTCGATTACCGGAAGCCTGGTCCTCCGGTTGAAATAAACGGTGAGGTCCATGCTTATTCTCCCGAATGGGTGATCAGCCACCTCATCGATCACGAAGCCTACCATAGAGGACAGGCTGCAATGGTACTTAAGATGGTTTCGGGGCAGCGAGAACAATGGGAGCATTTCAATACACCCTATTTGTCGTTATAATAGAAACGAGCCTAATGAGGCGAAAGAATAATAGGGGTGAATGTATTGGAACAAAACATGAGATTTATGCAGATTGCAATGAAGTATTTTCCAGAGGCGAAGCAGTCTCTTAGCGAACAAGATATCGAGTTAGATCTAGAAAAGATGCAACCGCTGCTCGAACTATTCTTAAAAGCGATGGAAGATGCATACGAGCTAGGAAAGCAGGACGCACAGGAATAAGGGAGAGAGCGAAATGACCAAGAAATCGTACTGGATCTGGTTCATCCCGCTGATTGGACTATTATTGGGGATCTTAATAGGAAGTTTTGGTCTTATGGTCATTTCCGGTGTCCTTTTAGTCGTTACGGTGGGAAGCTTGCTGTTGTACTCTAAATAACATGAAAAGACGTGATGATTCACGTCTTTTCCATTATTTAATAAATAAATTCATGAGAGAACCCATCTGTTTTACCATCGGACTAACTTGTTTGAAGGTGTTCATCACCTGGTTGGCAGAATTAATCATCTTAGGCATATCATAATTTCCATTAGGTTTCTTATACTTATTTAAAAATCCTCCAGGCCCTCCAGGATATCCAGGGTAAGGCGGTGCTCCAGGGAAGCCGGGGTGTCCATGATAACCGGGTGGCCCTTGATATCCAAATTGACTATGGTAACCAGGTTGACTAGGATATGGCGAGCTTCCGGGATACCCAGAAAAATGTTGAGGGGCAGGAGATTGCTGGGAATAGTATGGTTGGTATCCTGGAGCCATAGGTTGTTGAAACGACTGGTAGGGAGCTTGCTGTTGAGGGTAGTACTGATGTTGATACGGCTGTTGATACGGATTATACATCCATAGACCTCCTTCACTCATTCGTTATGATTATTTTATGTAGCAACTCATGATTGGTGTTGAAACGGTCGAGCAATAGTGTAGACAAATCGGTGAGTTTCAATTAAAATTAGTACCAGCTACTAAAGATTGGTGGTAATCCAGGTTAGAAAATTTCCTATAAAGGAGCAATTAATATGAATGCAGGTTTAATGGGTATTGGCCATTATGTACCAGAACGTATTTTAACGAACCATGATCTAGAAAAGATGGTGGACACATCAGACGAATGGATTCGCACGAGAACAGGAATCGAAGAGCGAAGAATTGCTGATGATAATACGAGTACATCCGATATGGCTTATGAAGCATCTATTAAAGCTCTAGAAGATGCAAATATAAAAGCTGAAGATCTCGATCTTATTCTAGTCGCTACTGTAACACCAGATTTTCCATTCCCTTCTGTAGGCTGCCTCCTGCAAGATAAGCTAGGAGCAACGAAAGCTGCAGCGATGGATGTGAGTGCTGCGTGTGCAGGATTTATGTATGGTATGATTACAGCGTCTCAATTTATTAATAATGACACATATAAGAATATCTTAGTTGTAGGTGTAGAAAAGCTTTCGAAAATCACGAACTGGGAAGACCGTAATACGGCTGTCCTATTCGGTGATGGTGCAGGAGCTGCCGTAATCGGTCCTGTTTCTGAAGGAAGAGGGATTCTATCCTTTGAATTAGGTTCAGATGGTTCAGGTTCAAAGTACTTATATCAAGAACCACAAGGATTTATGGAGATGAACGGAAGAGAAGTATTTAAGTTTGCTGTAAGGCAAATGGGACAATCTGCAGTTAACGTCATTGACAAAGCAGGTCTCACAAAAGCAGACGTCGATTACCTCATTCCGCACCAGGCAAACATCAGAATCATGGAAGCTGCTCGTCAGAAGCTTGAATTACCAGAGGAAAACATGGCGACGACGGTGAAGAAATATGGAAACACGTCTTCTTCAACAATTCCGATCGCACTTTCTGAAGCGATTCAAGAAGGTCGTGTAAAAGATGATGATATCGTCGTTCTCGTTGGATTCGGCGGAGGATTGACCTGGGGTGCTGTAGCACTTAAATTAGGTAAGTAAGTGAACTTGTAGTTTTGGAAAAGGAGAGTTGTTTGAAATGAATAGAAGAGTTGTAATAACTGGTTTAGGAACGATTTCACCTTTAGGAAATTCTGTTTCAGAAACGTGGACTAACGTTTTAAACGGTGTATCTGGTGTGAACCCTCTACAACGTTTAGACGTGAATGAATTTCCTGCGAAAGTTTCAGCAGAAGCACTTGAATTCGATCCAGAACAGTTCATGGACAGAAAAGAAGCAAGAAAGATGGACCGTTTTACACAGTTTGCTGTAGCTGCTTCTCAAATGGCAGTTGAAGATGCAAACTTTAAGATCACTGACGATAATGCTGAACGTGTTGGCGTTTGGATCGGTTCAGGAATCGGTGGAATGGAGACATACGAGTCTCAGTTCCGTACGTTCATGAGTAAAGGTGCACGTCGCGTCAGCCCATTCTTTGTTCCGATGATGATTCCTGATATGGCATCAGGACAAGTATCGATCATGCTTGGCGCTAAAGGCATCAATTCATGTACTGTGACAGCATGTGCCTCCGGAACGAACTCCATCGGAGATGCGTTTAAAGTCATTCAGCGTGGTGATGCAGATGTCATGATCACGGGTGGATCTGAAGCACCGATCACGAACATGAGCGTTGCAGGTTTCAGTTCGATGAAGGCTTTATCAACGAACCCAGATCCTAGCTCAGCAAGCAGACCTTTCGATGCGAACCGTAACGGCTTCGTTATCGGAGAAGGTGCCGGAATTCTCGTAATCGAAAGTCTAGAATCTGCTGAAGCTCGTGGTGCAAAAATCTACGGTGAAATCGTTGGATACGGTTCTACTGGAGATGCTTATCACGTCACACAACCTGCACCAGAAGGTGAAGGCGGTGCTAGATCGATGAAGCAAGCGATAGAAGATGCCGGCTTAAAGCCAGAAGACATCGACTACATCAACGCACACGGTACAAGTACGGAATATAACGATAAGTATGAAACAGCAGCGATCAAATCGGTGTTTGGAGATCATGCTTACAAGCTAGCAGTAAGCTCTACGAAGTCTATGACGGGCCACTTATTAGGAGCTGCTGGTGCAGTAGAAAGTATTTTCTGTGCGAAGGCAATTGAAGAAGGCGTCCTGCCTCCAACAATCAATTATGAAACACCAGATCCAGACTGTGATCTCGATTATGTGCCGAATAAAGCGCGCAAATCAGATGTACAAGCGATCTTAAATAACTCCCTTGGATTCGGTGGACACAATGCAACATTGATCTTCAAGAAATTTGTAAAATAAACAAGATACCTCCGGGAAACCGGGGGTATTTCTTTGTCATAAAACTCTTTTCTTAAGAATATGCTCATCATGGAATATTTTGACTTACTCCTGACTATACTGATTTTACAAACAGTAGCGAAGTGAGGGGTAACCGAATGTTATATTTGCGAGATGTGTGGGTGAATTGGTTTGAAGGTGAAGAAAACGGATATAACGTTTGTGATTTTCACGAATGGAGAAAAGACGACTTTATTGAGTTATTAGATCAAGTCCCAGTCATTAGAGTAGAATCACTTTTATATCACTACATCGAGAACGACCTAGCAGAGCTTCCTGAAAGTCTACTTAGTGACGTATTTCAGAAGAGCTACATTCGTAAAAATAACGAGCGATCTCCATTAGAATATTGTTTTCTTGCAACTGACGGAAGAGGCGTAATCATCATTGACACGCTTGGATATAAAATCCCGATTCGAAAAAGCAGAGTCATTCCAAGACAAGAAAAAGCCGTCTACGAAATGGTAGCGGACGTAGAAGCAACGATCTATCCGTTTACAGCAGATAACCCAGTGAAAGAGCATCACATTCTATCACCAGGTCCTGATGTCATGAGAGGC
This sequence comes from Anaerobacillus sp. ABA4_114, assembly GCF_056159065.1. NCBI lineage: Bacteria > Bacillati > Bacillota > Bacilli > Caryophanales > Bacillaceae > Anaerobacillus > Anaerobacillus sp. ABA4_114. The sequence goes on along the minus strand of NZ_JBSWUM010000001.1, from coordinate 2,530,864 downwards.
TTGACCAGGAAAGAACGTCAGCTTAAGCAGCTTTTATTCATGGCACTCGATCAGCTCTACACAACTGGAAATTCAGCAGAAATCAGATACTGGTTAACAGAATGCCAGCCAAAGAAATACATGGCGATTCAACATATGGAAATGGACGAGGCCTGGGAAGGGCTTTATCGTGAAGTAAAAGCAGGCTGGTCCCCTAAGCATGAACAGATCTGCGAACGAATCATCAAAGGCCAACCCTATTTTGAAAAGATATGGGAGCTTGAGAAGGGTACTCATGTGAATTAAGAAGAAGGCTGCCAGGGAGGCAGTCTTTTTTGTGTTTCGATATGCTGAGGTGGTTGCGTAGATGTGAGTCTTCTGTTAGACAATAAAATGAGATTTTGGATAATAAACTAGCTATTTTGGACAATAAAATAAGAATTTAGCTAATAAAAGTGAATTTTGGATAATAAAATAGCCCTCTCCGGGTATTGGAGAGGGCTGTTTCAGTTGCTAGATGATGGATATCCGCGAAAAGGTTCTAGATATCCGCGGAAATTTTAATTTATCCGCGAAATTGTACTACTTATCCGCGAAAATGAGAATATATCTGCGAAAAGGAATTCTGAGCGGCTTACTTCCGCCTTTCTTGTCTAGCAGCGGTGGCCAGGCTCTCGAGTCGCTTACCATTACGATTGAACACAAAAAGCGTGTTCATTCGTAATGGTTCCAGCGCTTGTCGAGCCTACCCGGCCACCTCCGCCTTTCTTGTCTAGCTGCAGCTCGCAGAAACTCTGATATTTCACCATTTCAACCGAACACAAAAAGCGTGTTCAATTGAAATGCTTCCAATATCGCCGTTTCTAAACGCTCATCTTCGCCTTTCATGTCTAGCTGCGGTGGCCAGGCTCTCGAGTTGCTTCAGAAGTATAGTTGAACACAAAGAGCGTGTTCATCTATACTTCTTCCAGCGCTTGTCGAGCCTACCCGGCCACCTACGCCTTTCATGTCTACCTCTTTCTTCTTTCCAGTCCCATCGCTCTTTCCGCTTTTGCTAGCATTTTATTTGCTTTGCGGTTTGCTTTTTCAGCTCCGAGGTCGAGGATGTTATCCAGTTCTTCTGAGCTGATCAAGTCGTTGTAGCGTTCTTGGATCGGACGTAGTGTTTCGGCGACGACTTCACCAAGTTCTGCTTTGAAATCTCCGTATCCTTTACCTTCATACATTGTTTCAATTTCTTCGATCGATTTTCCAGAACATAGGGAGTAGATGGTCAGCAAGTTCGAAATGGCTGGTTTATTTTCTTTATCGAATCGAACGACACCATCAGAATCACTCACAGCGCGCTTGATTTTCTTAATGATTGTATTCGGTTCATCCAACATAGAGATGAATGCATTCTTATTTTCGTCAGATTTGCTCATCTTTCTCGTTGGGTCTTGAAGAGACATGATCCGTGCGCCAACTTTTGGAATGCGTGGTTCTGGCATTGCAAAGATATCGTTATATTTGCGGTTAAATCGTTCAGCGAGATTTCGTGTGAGCTCGATATGCTGCTTTTGATCGTCCCCAACCGGTACGATCTCTGTTCCATAAAGCAAAATGTCAGCAGCCATAAGTGGAGGATACGTGAGTAGACCTGCACTAACTGCATCTTTTCCAGACGATTTATCTTTAAATTGCGTCATTCTCTCTAGTTCTCCTATATAAGAGACGCATTGTAACATCCAGCCTAACTGCGCGTGCGCTGGCACTTCAGATTGAATGAACAAGGTAGATTTTTCTGGATCGATTCCAGATGCTAGGTAGAGAGCTGCCAAGCTTTTCGTGTTTGTTTTTAAAGCTTTCTTTTCCTGTGGTACTGTAATCGCATGCTGGTTAACGACACAAAAGTAACATTCGTTATCTTCTTGCAACTCTGTGAAATGCTTCATTGCTCCAAGATAGTTTCCAATTGTTAATGTTCCACTCGGTTGTATACCTGAAAAAATAACGCTCATTGTTTTCCCTCCAAAAAAGTTCTTTATCGATAGAATACAAAAAAGGCCCATTCATCCCTTATTGCTAGGGACGAATGGACCGTGGTGCCACCCTGCTTATCCATATTAATGGATCACTTGTTGGTTTAATCATTAAACCTGGTGATAACGTGAATGCTCACGCCTTTACCTACTGAACCATTCAGTAAAGGTGCTCGAAAGTCCATTCCAAACAGTGTGATGCCTGTTTACACCATCCACAGGCTCTCTATATATCACGGCTGAATGTACTACTCTTTGTCATAGCGGTTTTCCGTATCCTATTCGTACAATAAGTATATCTTAACGATACCTACTCATGCAACAATTCAACTACTTGTGATAATCACAGCGATAATAATGGTGATGATCATCCAAAAACCACCTGCAATCAATATCGGGTACGTGATGGGATTATCATATTCTAGCTTATATGAAATCTCTGAATTGTCCTCTTCAATCATTTGATGTTTCGTTGTTGTTCTTAAAAACCTCTTGAAGGAATAAACAATGCCATCAAAAAATCCAGTTTGTATGACATGAAGTGCAGCACCGATCAATAGCATCGCGAGAGATATCATAAATAAAATATCAGATGCACCCTGGAAAGAAAACCCATCATCGGATAGGATAGAAGTGATGACTGCAGCGAGTAAAGCAATTACGATTAATACTACAGTACGTTTTAATAGTGATTTCATTGGAACCCCCGTCTTTGTTTGTCATTCATAAGTATAAAAAATGTAAACGATAAGAACAATAACTTATAGTTAATTACACAAAAGTAATTTGTTAGAAAATTATGTTTCATGCATAGGTTATTCACTTTAAAGCACTACATACTTTTAGATACATGGCACTAGTTAGATTTTCATGCAGAAGCATGCAAAAGTACAAATATATACCCAAAACCCCCAATTACATACTAGGCCTTTTGGACTATCTTTTGTTATGCAAACGTAATGCTGACGCGGTTTTTGTAAATTCTCGTTAAAATTACATATGCAAAATAGTTAGAAAACTTGTATAATACGAGTTGTGGGAAGGAACGAGTCAAATTTTTAGATAATTTGATGAATTTCGTTTCACAAGAAAATGGCTTTTATAGCTACATAATTTAAGGGAGGTCACACAGCATGAAGAAATCAAGATGGACTCTTGTCCTATCTCTTGTGCTAGTTTTGAGCATGTTCCTTTCCGCTTGCGGCGGTGGCGGCTCAAACGAAGGTAATGGAAATGCTGGAGGAGACGACAGCGGATCTGAATCAGCTAAACAAGAGCTGAATCTAACTGATAGTGCAGAAATTCCTTCAATGGACACTACTCAGGCAACAGATACAACTTCATTCAAAGCAATGAACCAAGTTTTTGAAGGCCTATACCGCCTAGACAAAAACAATGAACCAACACTTGGTGTTGCGGCTGATGAGCCAGAAGTAGAAGAAAAAGACGGTGAAACTGTTTATACTTTTACACTTCGCGAAGATGCAAAATGGTCTGACGGTTCTCAAGTAACTGCAGAAGACTTCATCTACGCTTGGCACAAAGCTCTACACCCAGACACTCTTTCTCCTTACGCTTCCATGTTTGGAACTGCAGGAATCAAGAACGGTAACGCTATCGTTACTGAAGGCGATCCTATGTACGGTAAGGTTGAAGAACTAGGTGCTAAAGCTGTTGACGAAAAAACTCTTGAAATCACAGTTGAAAGCAAGACTCCTTACTTCAAGTCTCTTTTAACATTCGCAACATTCTATCCACAACCTAAAGGTTTTGCTGAAGAGCAAGGCGACAAGTACGCTCTTGAAGCAGACACTATGCTTTACAACGGACCATTCGTATTCTCTGAGTGGAACCACGGTGAAGGCTGGAACTACAAGAAGAACACTGAATACTGGGATGCAGATGTTGTAAGTCTTGAAAACATCTCTGTAAAAGTAGTACAAGACGTTGCTACTGCAGTAAACCTTTATGAAACTGGAAAGATTGACCGCGCTGGTCTTAGCTCTGACTTCGTAGATCAGTTCCAAGATAGAGAAGATTTCTCTACTATCCTTGAGCCAACAATGTTCTTCCTTCGTATGAACCAGGAGAACGAAGCTCTTGCTAACAAAAACGTACGTAAAGCACTATTCCTTGCATATGACCGTGAAGGACTTGTAAACGTTCTTCTTAACAACGGTTCAATTGCTGCTAAATACTTCGTACCTTCAGACTTTGTAAGCGGACCAAATGGCGACGACTTCCGTGATCACGCTCCGGATGGTTTCCACGCTGACATGGGTGAAGAAGAAGCGAAAGAAGCTTGGAAAACTGGACTTGAAGAGCTTGGTATGGATTCTGTAGAACTTGAATTCTTAACAACTGACTCTGAGCTTGCTTCTAAGATTGCAGAATATGCAAAAGAGCAGTATGAGTCTAAGCTTGACGGACTTACTCTTACAATCAACAAGCAGCCATGGAAGCAATTCCTTGAGCTTGAAGATAGCGGAGACTTTGATATCTCAACTGGTGGTTGGGGTCCTGACTATCCAGATCCAATGACATTCCTTTACATGTTTGAAACTGACGGTGCTTACAACCGTATGGCTTACTCAAGCGAGAAGTATGATGAGCTAGTTTCAAACGCTAAAACTGAAACTGACGCTGCTAAGCGTTGGGAAATGATGCAAGAAGCTGAAACTGTACTAATGGAAGAGGACGTTGCGATCGTTCCTACTTACCAACGTGGTCTTGCAATCCTTCAACAGGATTACGTTAAGAACTACTATGTACACCCATTCGGTGCTGACGCATCTTACAAGTGGATTAAGATTGAAAAATAATTAAAGCTTTTCAGGAGAGTATATGTCATCCTGACATATACTCTCTTTTTACCTGTATTAAAAAAAATGTCGAATGATAGCTAAATTATCAGAAAGATAAAAATAATATCTGGTTATTCACTGTTTTTCGACTTATAATTAAAAAGCAGGTATTTCTCGAGGAGGTTGGTTGTAGTGGGACGTTATATCGGTGGAAGGGTAGTTTCAATGATCATTACCTTTCTAATTATTGCTTCACTAACGTTTTTCCTAATGAAGCTTCTCCCTGGTACACCTTTTAATAACCAGGAAAAGCTAAGTGATGCACAAATCGTACAGCTTAATGAAAAATATGGACTTAATGACCCTGTAGCAGTTCAGTACTTTACTTACATGACAAACTTATTCAAAGGTGATCTTGGTGTCTCCTTCCAGCAGGACGGCCGTCAAGTATCTACTATCATTGGTGAACGTATTGGGCCATCAGCATACTTAGGATTCCAGTCGTTAGTTGTTGGTACAATTATTGGATTATTCCTAGGCATAATCGCAGCACTAAGACATAATTCATTCTTAGATTATGGAACAATGGTTATAGCAGTACTCGGTATCTCAATACCAAGCTTTGTTATCGCTGGCCTTATGCAGTATTGGTTAGGTGTTAAATGGCAGCTTCTACCAGTAGCATACTGGGATGGCTTCGCATATACCATCATGCCAACAATTGCGATTGCTTCAATTGTTGTTGCGACGATCGCTCGTTTCATGAGAACAGAGATGCTAGAGGTTCTTGGGCAAGATTATATCGTAACAGCGAAAGCAAAGGGCTTGAGCAGTACAGCGGTTGTTATTAGACATACAATCCGTAATGCTTCAATACCTATCATTACAATTATGGGACCACTGGTTGTAGGTCTAATGACAGGTACTCTCGTTATTGAGAAGATTTTTGTTATTCCTGGTCTCGGTGAGAAATTTGTTAACTCAATTTTGACAAATGATTTCCCAATTATCATGGGAACGACATTGTTCTTTAGTTTGTTATTTATCCTTGTTATCTTGTTGGTTGACATCTTATATGGAATTGTTGACCCTCGAATTCGTTTAGCGGGAGGGAAAGAGTAATGAGTATGAAACAAGAAAAACTACACGACCTTACAGATGACATGTTTCAGCCCGCTAATATCGATGATTCTGAGAATGAATTGATTGCCGGTGAGAGTACTGGCTTTTGGAAAGATGCTTGGAGACGTTTGAAGAAAAACCCAGGTGCAATCATTGGGTTGGTAATTATCTTTGTAATCACTTTCTTGGCTATCTTTGGGCCCTATATGAACGAACATGACTATCGTACGCAGGAGCTAACTAGAGCAAAGTTGCCTGCTAAAGTACCCGTGTTAGAAAATGTAGGGTTCCTTGGATTAAATGGAGTCGATATTCGTGGCGTTGATCAATATGAAGCGAAAGGCTATGAGAATGAATATTTCTGGTTCGGTACGGATGAATTCGGTCGTGACCAGTGGACTCGTGTTTGGCAAGGTACACGTATTTCACTATTCATTGCTGCAGCGGCAGCATTCATTGACTTTGTAATTGGGGTTGCTTACGGAGGTATCTCAGCATACTACGGTGGACGAGTAGATAACGTTCTACAGCGTATCATCGAGGTGCTTGTAGGAATTCCAAACTTGATTTTGATCATCTTAGCGATTCTAATATTTGAGCCTGGCATATTCTCGATCATCGTTGCCCTATCGATAACAGGGTGGGTCGGAATGTCGCGTATCGTTCGTGGACAGGTTCTAAAGTTAAAAACACAAGAATTCGTTCTAGCTTCACGTACTCTTGGAGCGACAAGTGGTCGTGTTATCGGTAAGCACTTGATTCCAAACGTACTTGGTCAGATTATCATCACGACGATGTTTACGATCCCTGGAGCAATATTCTTTGAAGCATTCTTAAGCTTTATCGGTCTAGGTATCAGACCACCAGAAGCTTCACTAGGTTCAATCATTAACAACGGTTTCTCAAGCCTACAGATTTATCCTCACTTAGTGTTATGGCCATCGATCATCATTTCATTGATCATGATTGCCTTTAACCTTGTAGGTGATGGGCTTCGAGATGCATTTGATCCAAAGCTACGTAAATAGGGGGGATTATGATGGAAAGAATTCTAGACGTAAATGATCTGCATGTCTCCTTTGATACGTTTGCTGGAGAAGTTAAAGCAGTTCGAGGAGTAAACTTCCATTTAAATAAAGGTGAAACATTAGCAATTGTAGGAGAATCAGGCTCTGGTAAGTCCGTAACATCAAAAGCCGTAATGCGTTTGATTCCTGATCCTCCTGGACGAATTAAGCAAGGTGAAATTAAATTCGGTGACCGTGACCTTTCTAAGCTTTCTGAGAGGGAAATGCAAAAGATCCGCGGTTCAGAAATTTCGATGATCTTCCAGGATCCGATGACATCTCTTAATCCTACGATGACAGTAGGTAAGCAGATCATGGAAGGTTTGATCAAGCACCAAAACATGAACAAATCTGAAGCAAAGGAACGTGCGATTGAGTTACTGAAACTAGTAGGTATCCCAGATGCCGAGGGTCGAGTAACACAGTACCCTCACCAATTCTCTGGTGGTATGCGTCAGCGTGTTGTTATCGCAATCGCACTTGCTTGTAACCCAAGAGTTCTTATTGCCGATGAGCCTACTACGGCACTTGATGTAACGATTCAAGCTCAAATTCTTGAGCTTTTGAAAGATCTTCAAGAAAAGATGGGAACTTCTATCATCTTTATCACTCACGATCTAGGCGTTGTAGCAAACATCGCTGATCGCGTAGCAGTTATGTATGCTGGTAAAATCGTTGAGACAGGTACAGTAGATGAGATCTTCTACAACCCTCAACATCCATATACATGGGGTCTTCTTGGTTCAATGCCAAGTCTAGAAGCTACTGAAGAGGACTTGATCGCAATTCCTGGGTCTCCTCCAGACTTACTAGATCCACCGAAAGGAGACGCATTCGCTCCTCGTAACCCATACGCGATGAAAATCGATACTGAGATGGAGCCACCTCTTTTCAAAGTATCTGATACTCATTACGCAGCAACGTGGTTGTTGCACGAAAAAGCACCAAAAGTAGAACCGCCAGCAGCGATTAAGAAACGCCTACGCGGCATGGCTCCAGACGAGCCGATCATTGCCACGAAAGATGGTGAAAGAAATGTCTAACCAAGAAAAACTACTCGAAATTAAAAACCTAAAACAGCATTTCAAAGTGGGTAAGAGTACTGTGAAAGCTGTTGATGGATTAACATTTGATATTAAAAAAGGTGAAACGTTCGGCCTTGTTGGAGAGTCTGGTTGTGGTAAATCAACAACAGGTCGTACGATCATCCGTCTATATGATGCAACTGACGGCGAAGTTATCTTTAAAGGGGAAGACGTTCACGGCAAAAAGTCTGCTAAAGATCTGAAGAAATTCAATCGTAAGATGCAGATGATCTTCCAAGATCCGTACGCGTCACTTAACCCAAGAATGACAGTAGCTGATATCATTGCAGAAGGAATCGATATTCATAACCTAGCAGAATCAAAGCAAGCTAGAATGGATAAAGTACATGAGCTGCTTGAAACGGTAGGTCTTAACAAAGAGCACGCTAACCGTTACCCTCACGAATTTAGTGGTGGACAAAGACAGCGTATCGGTATCGCTCGCGCACTAGCCGTAGATCCTGAATTTATCATTGCCGATGAGCCGATTTCAGCTCTTGACGTTTCGATTCAGGCACAGGTTGTTAACTTGATGAAAAAGCTTCAGCGTGAAAAAGGCTTAACATACCTTTTCATCGCACACGATCTTTCCATGGTTAAATACATTAGTGATCGTATCGGTGTAATGTATCGTGGACAAATCGTTGAGTTGGCAGAGAGTGAAGAGCTTTATCGTAATCCTCTTCATTCTTATACGCAATCGCTTCTATCTGCGATTCCACTACCGGATCCTGAGTATGAGCGTTCAAGACAGCGTATGGTGTACGATCCAGAGAAGAATTTGCCTGAGAACGGCGAAGAAAGAATTCTTCGTGAGGTATCAGATGGCCACTGGGTTGCTTGTACGGAAGAAGAGTACAACAAACTAAAGAAAACCGTAACGGTATAATTAGAAAAAGGCTGCATTTCATTTGAAATGCAGCCTTTTATTTTTTGTTTTTAATCTTGTATTTTACAATGTAGATTAGATAAATCGCAATTGTTACGAAAAGGATTGCTTGAATAAAAAGGGATAAGTTCAATGAAGTAGAATAGTCTATTAAAATCGCTGTTATGAGTATTAGTGTAGAGCCTAGCAGTATGAGTCTTATTGCCATGGTTTAAAACTCCTTATGTAAAAGATAAAAGGGGGATGAAGATGATTTTTTATTCGTATAATCCCGAGTTCGATAAAGAGTCATTACAATCATTAAGAAGTCATAATCAAGAAGCGTGTTCAGGTGAACCATCTAATGATTCGATTATTTATATCCTCGAAGCAAACGATGCCCCTGTTGGTTATATTTGGATTGAAATAAAGGATGATCAAGCTGAGCTTTTTGAATTTTACTTTAATGGTCATCATGAAAAGAAGTGGGCACTATACGATTTCGTTGTTCGCACATCAAAAAAACAAGGAAAGACAAGTTTAATTATGAAGCTTCCTAGTGGAGAAAGACAAGAAGAATTTATGATGAAGTGGGGAGGGAAGGTGATGGAAAGGAAGAAAGAAGAGAGCATTGTGAAGATTCCTTTCCAAATTAATACATGAGTTAGCCACTTTGCTGAAGGCGAGAATCCTGTGCGATCAAATCATCTAATTCTGATAAACGTTCTGCAGCTTCTGCCTCTGAGATAACTTTGTAATGGTGATTTCCGTTTGGTTCTTCATCAGCTTCATCTGCCATTGCGACCACTTCTTGAAGAGAAGTACGTTGTACAGTTCCCTTAAAGTAAGAGTCCGTGTGAAACAAGATTGCAACTGCAATTTCTTTTGCTGCCTCTGGATCTTCTCCTAATCGAATGAGCATCTTGTGTGCACGTTCTGCGCCTTTGATCGCATGGATGTCATTTTGTTTATAAAGCTCAAAGTCCCATTCTCCATTTCGATACCAAGTATAATGTCCGATATCGTGTAGAAGTGCAGCTTTTGTAGCTAAATCTGCATTAACTCCCTTCTGGCAGGCAAGGTCGTAAGCCTTTTGAGCGACTGTAACCGCATGAGCTAGTCCAGCTCTTTTCAAGTACTTTCTAGCAAATGGTAATTGAAAAATATCTGTAAGTGTAACGTTTCTCATGGTTAACTGCCTCCTCGCTATCCTAAATGTTTTTCTAAAAATCATACCATGTACTCAAAATGAACGCAACTGATACCGTTCACTAAAAAGACAAAAAAAGACTTCGTGAAATTTACTGGAAGTTCTTTCAAAGTGTTAATAAACGTCTTATAATAGAGGAGGCATAACAATAAAGGAGAGAGAAGCTGTGCGTATTTTCAAAGTTGGGTTGAGAAACCTAGTGGCAACGGTTTTGATTTTTTCTGTTATTGGGCAACCAGCTCTCGCAGAAGAATCAGCTCTAGAAGCTAAAGATCATGATGGAATCAAAGTTGAAGGGAAAGTGTTGAAGCTTCCAGATACACTTCCTCGATTCGTGTATGATTCAGGATTAAGTTTTGAATATCCTGATGCTGTAAGAGGTATTTATCTTACAGGACATTCAGCCGGTGGAGCAAAATTCGATAAGCTGATCGATTTTGTGAATTCGACCGAATTGAATTCGATGGTTATCGATATTAAAGATGATTTTGGTAATCTTACATATGAACCAAAGGAAGATTCTCCACTAGCTAAGTTGGATATCGGCAAACCTTTCATGAAAGAACCGCGTAAGGTACTTGAAGAGCTAGAGAAGAATGAAATCTATCCGATTGCTAGAGTAGTAGTTTTTAAAGATAGTGTACTAGCAGAAGCACGTCCGGAGCTCTCCTATAAAGATGGTAACGCTATTTGGAAGAATGGAAGAGGAGAAGCATTCGTAAACCCATTCAGTAAAGAGGTATGGGATTACAATGTGGAGATCGCGATCGAAGCTGCGAAAATGGGCTTTAAGGAAATTCAGTTTGATTATGTTCGATTCCCTGAAGGGTTCGAAAAGCGTGACACTTCTCTTACGTACACAATGGGCGATTACAAAGATCTCGAAATGGAAAACGTTCAGAAACGAGTTGCTGCAGTTACAGACTTCGTAGCATACGCAAACTCTAAGCTAGAGCCTTATGGAGTGGATGTGTCTGTCGATATCTTTGGCTATTCTGCAACGATTCCAGAAGCGCCTGGCATTGGGCAAAACTTCTCGAAGATCTCTGAGAACGTTGACGTAATCTCATCCATGATCTATCCGAGTCATTGGGGTCCATACTTCGGTATTTCTAAACCGGACCTAGAGCCATTCAAGCTCATCGATGAGTATGCTCAAGTGGAGAATAAAGTGCTAGCTGCATTAGACACACCACCTACGAGCAGACCATGGATTCAAGACTTCACTGCGAGTTACCTTGGAAGCGGAAATTACTTAAATTATGGTAAAGCTGAAGTAGAAGCACAAATAAAAGCACTTAAAAAGAACAATATCAACGAATTCTTGCTTTGGAATGCAGGAAACACGTATACGAATAACGTTGATTACACACCATAAAAACAAGACCGCCTCACATTGGCGGTCTTGTTTCATTTTAAAGGTTATCTCGTTCGATTCCGCGCCAGGTGCTCTTACTTTTATTCAGGTGCTGACTGAATGATTTGCTTTGTTTAGAAAAGTTTGTTCCGAATGCATGCATGATGACGGCGAGGAAGGCGGTTAATCCAATAATGGACAAAGCGAACAATGTGAACTCTACCAAAAGAGGCATTTCAATCCCTCCAAGTCCCGTTTCTATCAGTTTAGCGAATGTTTAGTTTTTTGAAAAGAGGGAATATTATTGTTTGCAAGCCCTGTCAAGTCTCAGCCACAACTGTATAAATATGTTATACTAATAGTGATCAATTTACTAAAAGGAGTAGATCAATGAACTGGTATGAGAAATTGAAGCAATATTTTCCAATTCAAGAAATGAAATCAAAGGAACATATGGACCTGTTGCTTGAAGAAAAAAGCGACACTTACATCAAGGATGAGGGGCCAAATCACGTACTAATGTATGCCAACTTGCCAGATTTCATCTTTGTGGATTATATCTTTGTTTCCGGTGATGCCAGAGGTCAGGGACTTGGGAAAAAGCTGATCAATGGATTAAAAGAAAAGAAGAAGCCGATTATTCTAGAAGTTGAACCTGTAGATTACGAAGATACCGATACAGAGAAAAGACAGCGCTTTTATAAACGTGAAGGATTTAAACACGCTAAATCGATCGGTTACCGGAGACGTTCACTCGCAACAAACGAAATTAATGAAATGGAAATACTGTACTGGTCACCTGAAGAAGCAGGTGAGAAAGAAATATTTGAAGCGATGAAGCATACGTACCAAGAAATTCATACTTATAAGGACAAGCAATTATACGGCGAATCGTACATGCCAGTAGATGAAGTACTAAGTTTGAAAGTTGACAAAGAGCTTGTAGAGGACTGAGAAGACTGTTTTTCAACGAGGAGGAAGCTTCTATGAAAAACCGGGATAAGAAAAAGAAAAAGAAGCGTGAGATGCTTAAGGATATGTTGAAAAAACGTGTGAATAAATGGAATCCACGTCCTGCAAAGTCACCTGCCTCAAATACAAAAACGTCTGCATAAAAAGAAAGGACCGAAAAGCTAAGTGCTTTCGGTCTTTTTTCATAGAAGTGAGCGAGAATCACTCAGAGTTAACACCTATTTTCCCTCGAATGTATTACCATCTTGTAGCTGAATGATTGCTGTCATTAAACAAGGAAGGTTTGTAAAATTTATAATTTTTAACAAAAATTCACTTTATTCATTTTTGAAATTATCGATGTAAGCTCTTGTATTACAGAACAGGGTTCAAAAATACTTTCAAAAATAGATTGAGAAGTAGTAAAAGATTCTTGTTTATCTTGAGAGGTAAATTGTTGCTTTTCGCTTCCTGTAATATTTTCCATTTATTTTACTAATCCTAAGGATTAATAAAATAAACTCCTTGATGAACTACATTTTTGACATTTACAATTTTTGTAGCATGGATCATAACTCTTATCGGAACAATTTCTGCACTTCTTCTTATCATTGTTATCAGAGCAACAAAAGCAAAAGAACTTAGTTCCAGATATAAAACCTCTGCATGTTCCAGCAGAATCTCCTTCACATCTAATAGAAATTCTTTTGATATCGTCTGTAAAAATATTGTAATCTGTATTTAAAGGAATGACACGTTCAATTATTTCTCCACTATCAAATTCAAGTATTGCAGTCATAATGCAAGGAGGACTAGTGTTGCTATTAATTCTTAACTGATATTCACCTTTAGTAGATGAAAGGTCTTCATAATATATTCTTGTAGTACCATCACAGGGTTGAATGATATTAGAAAAAATACCTGTTTGATTATTTAAACAAGATTGCTGATTATCACAATTAACATTAACTTTTGTATTACCCATTTTAACGCCACCTATTTAGTTTAGTTACATCCACAGTCTGTTTGAACCATATTTTGATTTTCAATATTGTCTGCATTAATAATAAAGCGAAACTGCATCAAAGCTCGTTCTTTAAAAAATTGAGTCTCTTGCACCAATGTCTCATTGAATCTAGACATTATTGCTCTCTTTAAAACATCTATATAAAACTTATTTTCCTTTAAAATTCTCTGTTCAATTAGAGGGATAATTTCTTGAAGTTTATTTTCACTATCTAATAGATAAATTAAGTCAGACATATTATTTTCCTCTAAATAGTTCAGTAGACGAATTCTTAAGAATGTATCTTCCATATCAGAAAACCCCCTTTTCATACTATAAACTAGTAATTATAGAATATTCTAATCATAAAAATTGTTTTTGATTGGACTTGAGTGCAAAACTGGGGTTGAGAGTTTGATATTTAGAGATAAAGAATTGAACACCAAAAAAGGAAAGCCACCCGGCTTTCCTTTTTTATTATTCTGCTATTTCTCGCTTTTTATCAATACGTTTTTGTTTTCTCATATCGATCAAGTAATAAACGACAGGTATGAAAATCAATGTAATAAATGTTGCAACAGTTAATCCAAATACGATGACGATCGCCATTGGTTGTTGAATCTCAGTACCTTCTCCAAATCCAAGAGAGAGTGGTACGAGACCAAGTATCGTTGTGAGAGCCGTCATTAGAATCGGTCGTAGTCGAACAGGACCAGCTTCTAGGATAGCTGACTTCGTGTCCATCCCAGTTGCGCGCAGCTGGTTGATGTAATCCACTAGTACGATCGCGTTGTTTACGACGATCCCGGTTAATATCAGCATTCCGACGAGTGAACCGACTCCAAGGGGCTGGAACGTAATGAGCAAGCCTACGATGATTCCAATTGCCGTTAAAGGAACGGAGAACATGATGATAAATGGGTAAAGGAATGATTCAAACTGACCTGCCATTACCATATAGACGAGCAAAATGGCGAGCGCTAGTGCCCCTGAAAGCTTGAAGAAAGCATCGTTCATCTGTTCGTCCTGTCCACCAAAGGTAATTTTGTACGCATTGCTTGGAAGAGGCACGTCTTCGACTAGCTTCTCCCGGATCTCGTCTGTTACGGTCCCTAGATCTCGGTTTAGGAGGCTTGCCGTTATCTCGACCTGGCGTAACCGATCACTTCGAGTAATTTCAGATGGGCCCAATCCTCGCTTGATCTCAGCCACTGCAGATAAAGGAATCTTTTGCCCTGTTTGCGTTTCGATCAATAAGCTCGAAAGCGAATCTAGAGAATCGGTATACTTTTCTTCTACCGTTAACCGGATATCAAGCTGTTTTCCATCTCTTGCAAGGTTACTTGCTACTAACCCTTGAGTTGCGTTCGAAATGGCAGTTGAGATTTGAGTGCTTCCTACACCATAGCTCGCCGCTTTTTCGCGATCGATCAAGATTTGTACTTCAGGGTTGTTCGACTCGATACTAGAGGTAGGCTCCCTGACGCCGTCAACTTCTGAGATACTCTTGACGACATCTTCTGATAGTTCTTTCAAGACATCTAGGTCTGGTCCGATGATGTTGATCGCGATCGGATCCGCATTGAAACCAGAATCACTTGCCGAAACCATAATTTCTGCGTTCGGAATGTCTTTCAGCTGAGTTCGAATCTTTTCAGCAACCTCGAGGTCAGACGAGTTTCGTTCACTGATCGGGACGAGCAATACACTGTATGTGGCCCGGTTCGTTTGGCTGCCTGCGCCTACGCTGAAATTATCTGTACCACCAGCTGTAAGGTATGAAAGATTTACTTCTGGTATTTCTTCTAATACGTTATCGATTTCTTCTGTCACATTGGTTGTCGCATCTAATGAACTTCCTGCTGGTAGTTTTGCAGAAATATTCACGAAGCTCTGGTCTTGAGCAGGTAAGAATTCTGTGCCGATAAACGGTGTTCCTGCAGTAGATAAGACCAATAAGCCAATCGTTAACCCAACAGTTTTCTTTGGATGCCTTAGAGATTTATCTAACAAGCGTTTGTACCATCCGTTCAATCGTTCGAATCTCAGTTGAAACCCTGATTTTGATGAGTTTCGGTTCATTAAGAGAGACGATAGTAACGGTACGATGATCAATGCTGTAAACAACGACGCAAGAAGAGAGAACGTCACTGCGAGTGCTAATGGCTTAAAGAGCTGCGCTGCTAGGCCAGTAACGAATACGATCGGTAAAAATACGACAACAGTGGTGGTCGTTGATGCTATGATCGCACTTCCTACTTCTTTCGTACCTTCTACAGCTGCATCTTTTATCGATTTTCCTTCTTGCCTTAACCTGTAAATATTCTCGAGTATGACGATCGAGTTATCCACCATCATACCGACCCCAAGGGCTAATCCACCGAGTGTAAGTAAGTTGATCGTTTGACCTGAAAAATACATCAAGATGAATGCGCCTACGATGGAGATTGGAATCGAGAGGCCGATGATCAGCGTGCTTCGTATGTTTCTTAAGAAGAGATAGAGCACAGCTGCTGCAAGAATACTCCCGATGATGATGTTCCAAACAACGGCGCGAATGGATTGATTAATAAATTTTGCCTGGTCAAAAACGGTCTTGATCTCCATATCAGAAGGAAGGGAAGGCTCGATTTCCTCTATCTTTTCATTGATCTGACTAACAACTTGAACCGTGTTAGAGCCAGACTGTTTCTGTATGGAAAAGCCTATCGCTGGTTCTCCGTTTAAATAGCTTTCCTGTGCGGAAGGCTTCATTGTTTCTTCAATCGTTACGAGTTGATTCAATTTGACCGGACCACTTTCAGTTGGGACCGATAAATTTTTCAAGTCATCGACCGATTCAAATTCCCCGGTGACCCGAAGCGGCAGGTTCTTATTCTCAGTTTCGATCGAGCCACTCGGGATATTCAGGTTTTCTGACCCGATGAGCTGTTGAAGGTTCGTTAGCGTAACGCCATATTGACTGAGTCTGTCTGGATCAGCTGTAAGACGAATTTCTTTTTCTAACTGCCCTTCTATCGTAACGGCTGCAACGCCAGGTACGGAATCGAGTGCAGGCTTAATCTGATCTTCAATCGTTTGTTTGATATCGGTTAGTTCTTCTTCAGATCCTGCAACACCTAACTGCATGATAGGGATGTCACTAGGATTGAACCGTAACACTTTCGGAATCGGAACATCTGAAGGAAGAGAGTCCCGGACAGCATCGATTTGCTCACGCATATTGAGGGTGGCAAAATCCATATCTGTCCCCCATTCAAACGAGACCAATATCAATGCGCCGCCGTTTCGGGAGATGGATGAGATGCTTTCAACGTTTGGAAGCGTACCCATCACGTTTTCTAAAGGAGATGCGAGTAGGTTTTCTACTTCTTCAGGTCCTGCGCCTTCATATGTAACCGTTACGGCTGCAACGGGGAAAGTTAAATCCGGAAAAAGGTCAACAGGCATATTTCGTAAGGAAACCGTACCGATGATGAGAATGAAAACGATGACCATTCCCATAGCGATCGGACGAAAAACAGAAAGTTTAGCAATATTCATTTCGTTTCAACTCAATTCTGTACCTGTATTTCAGATGATTCGGATAGACGGTCTTTACCATTCGTAACGACATCATCTTCAGTTGTTAGCCCATCTGTTATTTGGATAGCCTCATTAGATTCTGCACCTAATTTGACCGAAACTTTTTTCACTTTCTTTCCTTGTGAGACAAAGACGTAGGTGTCGTCTTCTCCATATACAATCGATTCTTTTGGTACGACCAGCGCATCTTCGACCACATCCGTTTTAATAAAAGCCGTTGCTTTCATGCCGCCTTTGATTTTATTGTCTTTGTTTTCAAGTTCGATATCGATCACAAACGAGCCGGTTTGTTCATTTGCTGTCGGTGGAATTTCGCTAAGTTCTCCAGAAAAGGAACCATCGATTCCATCGAAAGTAATGGAGACTTTCTGCCCTTTAGAAAGTTTGCTGATTTGAAAGCTGTTTACTTGAAATGATGCCACGACCGGGTCCATATTGACCACGACAGCGAGTGGAGAGTTAGGGACTGCAGTGGCATTTTCCTCTGCGTTGATTTGAGAGATAACGCCTGTGATCGGTGACTCGATCGTTGTGGCATTAAGAACATCTCTAGCCTGGTTCAGACTTGCGCGTGTTTCGGCAAGCTGAGACTCGAGCTGAGTGACGTTTCCAGCCGACATAGACGGGAGAGAGGCTGCAGCTTGCGATAGCTCCGCTTGCTTAATCGCGACTTCTAAACTTTCTTTCAAAACGTCTGAAGCAGTTACTTCTTCCGTATCGATTTGGTTAAGTAGCGTTTGAGATCGCTCTAACGATGCGTTCAATTCTTCTTGCATCGCTTTTAACTCTTTCGCATTTTTCTCTGCTTCACTTGATAATTGTTTTGCTTGAGCAACTGCTTTTTCAAGTTCATCGACTGCATTTGAAAGGTTGGCAACGTTTCGCCTTGCAGCTGTATCATCCAACGTTGCGATGAGATCTCCTTTTTCAACAGAACTTCCTACTTTAACGTTCAGTTCGACGATTTCTAAAGGAGAAGGAGCTACGAGTGGAATCGTAGTGCCAGGGATAGCTTGTCCTGTTAATTCGAGCTCATCAGATAATTCGGTCTTCTTAACGTCTGCAACCTCTACAGGGATCGGTTGATCCTTTGTTTCGGTACTCGTTATTTCAGGAGTGGTACATGCGCTTGTGAGTACAAGCACTCCTGCTAAATAAATCGCTTTCTTCATTATGTTCACCTCAAAAGTAGTGTCTCTTGTACGAATACTATCATGTGGAAAAGTGTGGTGCTTAAATAAAATAAAACATTTTGAAACAATTTATGTTTAGAAGGGCAACGATGGGGGAAGTAGAAGATAGAATCAGGATTACATGTATAAGAATTGTACAACTAAATTGTAACTTTTGTCATCACCCTAGTTATTTTTTTCACAGTGTAGTATAATATAAATTGTGAGAAGATAATGTTTCTAAATAAAGAATAATGTTCATTTATAGAAAGGAGCCAATCCTTATGGTAACACTCTATACATCTCCAAGCTGCACATCTTGTCGAAAAGCAAAAGCATGGCTACAGGAGCACGACATTCCATTCACAGAACGTAACATATTTGCTGAACCCCTCACGATTGAAGAGGTTAAAGAAATTCTTCGTATGACTGAGGACGGAACAGATGAAATTATATCAACTCGCTCAAAAACATTCCAGGAATTGGGCTTGAATTTAGACAACGTTTCACTTCAGGAATTGTTTGAGCTAATTAGTGAATACCCTGGATTGCTTCGTCGTCCGATCATCTTAGATGAGAAGCGTCTACAAGTGGGTTACAACGAAGATGAAATTCGTCGATTCCTTCCACGTAAAGTTCGTACATTTCAACTTCAAGAAGCTACACAGCGTCTTGTAAATTAATAAAAACTTCTACAGGAGATTCCTGTAGAAGTTTTTTTAGTTACGAACTGTTTTGTTAGCTTTCCTTTTATAATACCATCCTCCGATGATAATTATTAATAAGAATAACCAGTGGGTAGGATATTCTAATGACGGGTACGTGTAATAAAATGCTTTGAGTTCAGGAGCATTCGTTAGCATTTTTCCTGCAGTTAATGCGAGTATCCCTGCTCCAACGTAAATGAGAAAAGGGAAGCGGTTTAGTGCATGTAGAATCATTCTGCTCCCCCATACGATGATGGGGATAGAGATCAGTAAGCCGAAGACGACCAGATACAGCTTTCCGTGGGCTGCTCCTGCAATAGCGAGAACATTATCAAGCCCCATGATCAGGTCAGCAATGACAATCGTCCTGATCGCACCCCAGAAGGAAAACTTAGAATCGATCGTTTCTGTACTCTCATCATCCTTCAGAAGCTTGAGTGATATCAGAAGTAAGAACAGACTTCCGATGATCAACAAGTAAGGAAGAGTCAATAAATAGACGGCAACAATGGTTAGTGCTATTCTTAGACCTACAGCGAGTGCTGTACCGATTAAAATCGCTTTACCTCTGTTGGATTCAGGCAAATTTCGACAGGCAAGAGCAATGACGACTGCATTATCACCTCCGAGTACGATATCGATACCGATAATGAACAAAATCGAAGTGATGATTTCTGTTTCGAACAATGGCGCCAACTCCCGGATTTAGTTAAATTTTACAATCATGACAGGAGCATACAGGGGCAAGCTATACACATAAATATTTATATCGTGTATATGCTGTAATATGAGTGAAAAACAAACGTTTTTTTATTTCCATTCTTTGAAGTTTTATCATAGAATGGTATTACAAGAGAAAAGCGGTTTGGTTTAATCGCTTGAGGGAATGAAACAATAAGGAGTATCCCAGAGGGAATAGCCTTCCGGTTAAACAAACAGGAGGGAGAGAAAACGGATGGAAATAGAACGAGTCAACGCTAATACATTAAAATTCTTTATCACGTATAGGGACATTGAAAATAGAGGATTTGATCGAGAAGAAATTTGGTACGATCGAGAAAGAGGAGAAGAGCTGTTCTGGGAAATGATGGATGAAGCGCATCAACGAGAGCAATTTTCACTGGAAGGTCCGCTCTGGATACAAGTACAGGCCTTAGAAAAAGGTTTGGAAATCATCGTTACACGTGCGCAGATGTCTAACGACGGCTCTAAACTTGAATTACCGATCTCTGAAGATAAACAATTGGATCTTCCAATCGATGAGAATATTGATAAAATTTTAGACGACAAATTCACGATTCAAAGTAGTCATGAGACAGAGGAAGCAGAACAGCTTGAAGAAGAAGAACTCACCTTCACAATTGGATTTAAAGATTTTGAAGATGTTATCTCTTTAGCTCATGGATTTGATGCAGATGGAGTTGAAAACGGGCTGTACAATTTCGAAGACAGATATTACCTCCACGTTGTTTTTGACGAAGCATTGAGCGAAGATGATCAGGATAACCGCTTGAGCCAGTTGTTAGAGTACGGATATGAGTCAGATCTAACAGTTCACAGGATGCAAGAATACGGTAAGGAAATTCTCTCTGAACAGGCTCTTGAACAGCTCCGTGTTCACTTCCCACTCTTATAAACCATTGCCGATTTCAATAGGAAATCGGCTTTTTTTATTTTTATAAAAAGAGGAAAATTGTGAGAGAGAAGAGAATACTATCGCATCTAATTAAAATCGAGGTGAACAGATGTTAAAAGCTGTATCAAGCGTTGGATCAATCTTGAATTTTGCTGAGAATAAAGAGGGGTTAGATTCTCTGATAAAGCTTCGTAAGACTACTGACTTTTACTGCCCAAGTTGTAATGGATCAGTCGTCATGAGACTCGGTCAGAAAAAAGTTTGGCATTTTGCCCACCGTGCCCATGCCCCTTGTGTTGATCCGTGGGAGGTTGAGTCTAGCTATCATCTTTCGGGCAAAGAGCAGCTTTACCGCTGGTTAAGAAATGAGCACGCTGACGTTGAAGTAGAAACATACTTATCAGAGCCTAGAAAACGGCCAGATCTCTTTTTAAAGTCACGTAATCTTGCTATCGAATACCAATGCTCTCCCATAGAAGAAACACTCTTACAGCACCGCTCAGACAGTTATTATCAAAGTGGGCTCGACGTATGGTGGATCTTAGGTAAGAGTCGGCTCAGAAGTAAGTATCCTTTTATCCACTCGGTAAGTTCCATGGAGTGGGCAGCTGTTAAACTGATAAACCATACACCAGTTCTCTTTTATTACTGTCCATTTGAAAAACTATTTTCCCTCGTTGCACCCCAGTATAGTTTGACCCCTACAAAAATCGTTTGTACTTCACACGTAATCTCTCTTGAAACCACTTCGATCACTTCTCTTTTTCAGCCTCACGTAACAACACTCTCTCACTCTCACCTCAATTGGATCTGGCTTAAACAAAAACGAATCTGGCGAATGAATCCTCATGGCGAAAAAAGTTATGCCTATTTTTATATGAGGAAACTTTTATACAAAAAAGGAGGGACACTCAGACTGTTCCCTTCAGAAGCAGGCATCCCCTCATCCTCAAATTATTGGATCGAAACCCCAGCGTATTTATGGCAATCTTGGATTTCGTTAGTTTTCCTTCAAAACCTACGTCCCAAATCAACGTTTACACTTCATCATCTTTCTACTTCCTTTAAAGAACTCATTTCTCGTGGCATTATCAAAGTACGAACCCAATCATTCGAAGAAGGGATCGAACTCTCTTTAAGAGGTTACCTCTCGCAACTCATCACGTTATCCGTCCTCAAAAAAAGAGGAGATCGGTATGAAAAAATACATCAACCCGCCATGCATCATTCTGTCGAAATCGCTTTAAAATCAGATGAAAGAGTACTTTCAAATCTTAGCTAACATGCGAGTATTGTCGAGCGAAAATGTAAGAATAATAAGAGAAATATGATAGGATAATTAATGTATATGAAAATATGATGGAGGTGTCTGATAGATGGAGAACAAAACAAAAAATGCATTACCAAAACGTGAAGATATTCCGGTAGAAGATACGTGGGATTTAGAAGCGATTTATGAGAATGATCAGAAATGGGAAGAAGAATTCAAAGAAATTAAAGCGCTAATCCCTGAGATGGAAACGTATAAAGGGAAACTGAGCGAATCAGCTGATACGCTTTATGCTGGACTACAAAAGCAAGATGAAATTACCAAAAAACTAGGAAAGCTTTTTACATACGCACACATGAGATACGACCAGGATACGACAAACTCAACGTATCAAGGTTTGAATGATCGAGCATCAAATCTTGCGACACAAGTCAGCAGCGCGCTTGCGTTCGTAGTACCAGAAATCTTAAGTATCCCTGAGAAGGAAATCGAAACTTATTTGAAAGAAAACAAAGATCTTCAGTTGTATGCTCAAGCACTCGACGAAATTAACCGTCAGCGTCCACATGTTCTTTCAAAAGAAGAAGAAGCGATTCTCGCTGGCATTAGTGATGTTACGAATAGTTCGAGCAACACGTTCGGGATGTTAAACAATGCTGATATGAAATTCCCTACGATTGAAGATGAGAACGGTGATGAGGTTGAAGTCACTCATGGTAGATTGATCCGTTTCCTTGAAAGCAGTGACCGTAGAGTAAGGAAGGATGCCTTTAAAGCCGTCTATGATACGTATGATAAATTTAAAAACACATTCGCGAGTACGCTGAGTGGAACGGTCAAGCGTGATAACTACTATGCATCCGTTCGTAACTACGATTCTGCTCGTCAAGCAGCACTCGACAATAACAATATTCCTGAAGAAGTGTATGATAATCTCGTCAAAACCGTAAATAGTCGCTTAGATTTGTTGCATCGTTACGTAGATATTCGTAAAAAAGCGTTAGGATTAGATGAACTTCATATGTATGATCTCTATACACCTTTAGTTCCAGATGTAAAGATGGAAGTGAAGTATGAGGAAGCGAAGGATTATATTCTAAAGGGATTAACGCCACTAGGCGAAGAATATGAAAACATCTTAAAAGAAGGATTTGAAAATCGCTGGGTAGACGTTCAAGAAAACGTTGGGAAGCGCAGCGGAGCGTATTCATCAGGCAGCTATGGTACGCGACCATATATTTTGATGAACTGGCAAGATAACGTGAACAATCTTTTCACGCTTGCACATGAGTTTGGTCATTCCGTACACTCTTATTACACGAGAGAGAACCAGCCATATCCATACGCTAATTATTCGATCTTTGTAGCAGAAGTGGCGTCGACGACGAATGAATCTCTTCTGAATGACTACTTATTAAAAAATACAACAGATAAGCAAGAAAAGCTGTATTTGTTAAATCATTATCTTGAAGGATTCCGTGGAACTGTGTTCCGTCAAACGATGTTTGCTGAATTCGAGCACATGATCCATAAGAAAGCTCAAGAAGGCGAGCCATTGACTCCAGACCTGCTTTCAAAGTTGTATTATGAGTTGAACAAAAAGTATTTCGGTGAAAACCTAGTGATCGATGAAGATATTGCACTTGAATGGGCAAGGATCCCACATTTCTACTACAACTATTATGTATTCCAATATGCCACAGGATTTAGTGCAGCGGCATCCTTATCAAAGCAAATCCTTGATGAAGGCGAGCCAGCTGTTTCACGCTATATTGACTTCTTAAAAGCGGGAAGCTCTGACTATCCGATCGAAGTATTGAAAAAAGCTGGTGTAGATATGACATCATCAAAACCGATCAGCGACGCTTTAGATGTGTTTGAATCCATCCTAGATGAAATGGAAAACCTGCTCTTCTCATAACAATGCAAACCCGCCTAACTACAGGCGGGTTTTTGCTTGTTCAAAAATCTAGTGTATTATGGTCTGTCTTTCTATGGATGAACTCCGTTAATCATATGAAGGAAGAGTTATTCACTTCACAAAATTAATTTCAAATCGAATGAAACATTTGAATCTATTGTGAAAAAAAGGTTTTTCTTTCCGGCTTCTTTAGGAGGTTTACGCTTCCAATAAAATTTATATTAGGATTGGAGCGGAAGGATACTCGACTCCTGTGGGATCAGCAGGACAGGTGAGACCCCACAGGCGAAGCCGAGGAGGCTCACTTCCCGCCCCGCGGAAAGCGAGTATCCTGGAGCGGAAATCCCCACTTTATCAGTACTAAACCCGCCTAACTACAGGCGGGTTTTTTAGTGAAAGCCTTTAAATTGGTTGCGCTTGTTGAACATGCTTACTGTAAATAAAATTGAGAAGAACAGAAGAAGAATCCCTACGATAGAAGGGATGAACTTAAGAAGCCCCATTAAAAAAACTCCAAAACTCAAAGCCACTAGTATCAGACCGAATAGTACAGTATAAGACATACTTTCTCCTCCTCAATAAAATAAATATGAAACCTTTTTGTTTTTAGACCGTAAAAAAGGAACGGGGGAATTTTCCCCGTTCCTTAAGATTGAGAAGTCGATCGCCAGAAGCAACCATGTTTCACTGGTACTTGTGCGGCTTTTTGTTTCAGTGCGAGTTTTTTCATTTCGGCATTTGCTTCTTCAAGGCTCAAATCATAAACAACTGCAACCTCTTTCGTTGCAACGAACTGATAACGCTGCAAGAAATGTTCGATGGAAGGTAGAGGCTCAGGTTCCGGTTCTTTTTTCAGCATTTCATGTAAAATGCTAACGTACACTTCGTAATCGTAAAGACCCGTAATCTTCAGCCCTTCTTCTTCAATGTTTTCGTTAAAGAAAACGAGCGTTGGAAGTTCATTCACTTCCATTTCAGCTGATATCTTCAAGTCACATTGAAAGGCTCTGATCGATGCTTGAGAGTGGAGGTCTTTTTTAAACTCTTCCACATCTAGGCCAGTATCTTTAGCTGCATTGACGAGGTTCTCTTCTTTCGTCATGTTCTGCTTTTCGATGAAGAGAAGTTCTCTCATTTTACGAAGGAATCGAAGACCCTGCAGCTTTCCTTGAAGCTCTGCTGCTTTGATCGCGATCGAAGCGATGTAAGGTGTATCGATCGGATCCTCAAACCAGAGGTCCCCATCGCATGACATGCCAGATCGTGTAGCAGTGCGCTCCCAGCGTTTCGCAACATCTGCGTGGGTTTTAATGCCTTCTGTTTTCCTTTTAAAGGAATTGAACGTTTCAACATTACCACCCACAAGGTGCCTTATTCGAAATGTATGTCCATATTCAAGATGGAGCTTTTTTATGACGGGTTCAAGACCCCAGCAATCAGGGCATAACGGATCGACGAAAGAGTAGATCTCGATCGGCTTGCTTTTCTGGGATAGCGTTGAACAAGTGTCGGTATCTCCGTTTGGATTGTAAGAATCGCAAAAGGAACCTGTCTCTTTCGGTGTCAATTCGATTCTCCTTTCTCTTCCGGATTACCCGTGTTGACCATATGGTGGGCTGTGAATGTAAGTCTGTTTAATAAATGTTCTTTAAGTTCAATCTCTAATTCAACTTCGTCCATAGCATCTTCCATACAAGTTAGCCAGGCTGTAGCTCGTTCTGGTGTGATTTCAAATGGTAGATGTCTTGCTCTTAACATAGGATGCCCATGTTCTTCAGAATATAGAGGAGGACCTCCTAGAAATTGTGTTAAAAATTGTTTTTGCTTTCGTGCTGTCTCGTCCAAGTCAGCAGGAAAGATCGGTTTAAGTTTCGGATGTTGTGAAACTCTGTTATAGAACGCGTTCACAAGTTCATCTAACTTTGAACGTCCAATTAAATCATACATGTTTTGTTTCATATTGCTCTTCCCCTTTGGAAATTAGAACCTTATTACAGTTTTATTTTAGCAACCTCTATATGTAACAGCAAATAATCTGGTTTGCAATGATTCCCATAAAAAAACAGAAGCGCTACAGTTGCTTCTGTTTTTCAATGAAGAATCGCTGTATTTTGTTCTTAGCTTTTCTAATTTCAATTCCATGTTTATCTAATAATTGGTAGAAAGCACGTTCTCCTTCTTCAAAGTCGGTCACTTCAAATTCCAATTCGTAATCTTCACATCCAAGATATTCACTGTGATCTAGAACGAGGAGGCCAGTAGGAAGCTTCACTTCTGCACGATGAGTCGTTAATGACCCGAGATGGAAAAGGTTTTCAGCAAGACCGAGCTTCGCTACTTGTTGGTACACGTCTCCGTTTGGTAATTGTCCAGTTTCTTTGATCGATTGGAATGTTTCTTCAGTGATATTTTGATGTGTCTCTAATAATCCCTGTTGTGCTGGCTCTTTCAAGGTAAGTACAAGCCTATTTTTCTTTTTCCTTACACGTAGGGCTGCGCCTTTGTCCCGAAGAATAAATTGATCAGAATCAAAGTAATCGTTTGTTTGTGTATTTATATCGTCATGTGATAGCTCATAAGAAGCTAATAATGCGTCATATTCTTCTTCAGTTAGCATATTTTTAAATTCGATCTCGATTTCTTGAGCCATTTGTTGAGCCTCCATTAAGGAAATATCTTATCTATCGAAATTATGTCATAAGTAGGTTTTTAGGACAACACAACTGAAATCACCCCATTCAATATGATAAACTATATGGTGGTACATATAGCATTTGCAAGGAAGGAGAGGTATTTGTGGCATTACAATACCAGGTAACAAGAGGAGAAATGAACGAGGAGAATACAATCTTTTATATCGATGAGAAAGTGGATCTAACTAGTTATTCTGCAACTGGGAATATGCTTGTAGATTCAGACAACCTCTCATTTGTTTATCTACTTGATGGTGATGAAGGGTATACATATATTCGTTTTAACAAGGACGTGTGGTCTTCTTTAAAAGGCATTCTAGATAAAGGTTTACCTGTTTTGCTAGTCGATGAGACAGGGGATAAGCTCGAGCTTGTCGAAATAAAAGAAGAGCTCGCTTATTTAGTTGAGAATATCAAAGGGAATTCTAACTATGGAAATGAAATGAATGAAGCTGTTGAGAGCGTATTTCTAACAGCTACTTCATAGATATTGTCGTTGGTGGTGGTAGGATGAATTGGGAAGAGTTTTTGGCGCCATATAAGCAGGCTGTAAACGAGCTGAAGGTGAAGCTTAAAGGCATCAGAGATCAGTTTGAAAAGGCGGATGATCATACGCCTGTAGAATTTGTTACAGGAAGAGTAAAGCCGATTCCAAGTATTATGGATAAAGCGAAAAGAAAAGATATTCCAACGAATAAGCTACAGGAAGAGATGCATGATATCGCTGGGTTACGCGTGATGTGTCAGTTCGTTGAAGATATTAACCGTGTGATTCAGCATTTACGCAACAGAAAAGATTTTGAAATCGTTGAAGAGCGTGATTATGTAACGAATCAAAAAGAGAGCGGGTACCGCTCTTATCATGTCGTTGTCCGTTACCCTGTTCAAACGATTCACGGTGAACAGATGCTTCTCGTTGAAATTCAGATCCGTACGCTCGCAATGAACTTTTGGGCAACGATCGAGCACTCCCTTAACTACAAATATAATAAGAAGATTCCGAGCAACATCCAAAGGCGACTTCAACGAGCAGCAGAAGCCGCCTCAAGGTTAGATGATGAAATGTCGGAGATTAGGGGAGAAATAAAAGAAGCCCAAAAAGTGTTTATGCAAAAGAAAGAAAAGGAAGAGAAAGAAAACTAAAGTAGATGAGGTGCCGAAAGTGAAATTTGCTATAAAGTCGAAAGGGGATCAAACGTCGAATCAGCTACAGCAGCGCATAAAGAACTATTTGCGTGATTTTGATCTAGAGTACGATGAAGCAGAACCAGATATCGTGATCTCTGTTGGTGGCGATGGTACGTTGCTGCATGCTTTTCATCATTATCAAGATCGATTGGACGATACCGCATTTGTCGGTGTACATACTGGACACCTTGGGTTTTATGCAGATTGGGTGCCTGAGGAAGTTGAGAAACTTGTGATTCATATTGCGAGGACGCCATTCCAAATCGTTGAATACCCTCTTCTTGAAGTAACGGTTCGTTACCTTGATAGCTCGAAAGAAAATAGGTATCTCGCTTTGAACGAATGTACGGTAAAAAGCGTCGAGGGCTCACTAGTAATGAATGTTGATATCAAAGGTGATCTTTTTGAAACATTTAGAGGAGACGGCCTTTGTATTTCTACTCCTTCAGGGAGCACAGCTTATAACAAAGCGCTTGGTGGAGCGATTATTCATCCAGCCCTGCCGTCGATTCAGCTCTCCGAGATGGCATCGATCAATAATCGGGTATTTCGAACGGTTGGCTCACCGCTCGTTTTGCCGCAGCATCACACTTGTTTATTAAGACCTGTTAATGACGTGGATTTTCAGATTACGGTCGACCACCTTTTCTTACTTCAAAAAGATGTCAAATCGATTCAATATCGTGTTGCAGAAGAAAAGATCCGGTTTGCTAGGTTTAGACCTTTCCCATTCTGGAAGCGCGTGAAGGAATCGTTCGTCGATGATGAATAAGTACAGAAGCAGTCCAGTTCATCTGAAGAGCTGGACTGCTTTTCTATCTAGTAAAGGAGGTGGTGCATCATGAGCGGCTTACAGTTTAACTGGAAGGTAGAAGAACGCAACGACGGAACTTTAGTGAGAGAATTTTTGTTAAGAGAGAAAAGCCTTTCAAGAAGTATGCTGACGGATATTAAGTTTAAAGGTGGCAGCATTCGGGTGAACGGAGAAATTAGGAATGTTCGGACGACTTTGCATACAGGAGATCTCGTTTCATTAACGTTTCCAGAAGAAAAGGTTAGTGAGACTATGAAGCCTATCGAGATGAATTTAAGGATTACGTTTGAAGATGACCATTTCTTACTTATCAATAAGCCGTCAAACCTGCCTACGATTCCATCTAGGCATTCAGAAAGCTCCCTTGCTCAAGGTGTACTCGCTTACTATCAAAAGCATGATTTAAACAGAACCGTACACGCGGTCAATCGACTCGATCGTGACACATCCGGTCTCGTTCTCTTTGCAAAACATCGCTACGCGCACGACCTGCTTTCGCGACAACAAAAAAACAAAACGATGAAGCGAACGTATTATGCAATCATTCATGGGGTTATTGAACAAAAAGAGGGTGTGATCGATCAACCGATTGGTCGAAAAGAAGGCAGCATCATCGAGAGGGCTGTAAGAGAGGGTGGACAGAAAGCCGTTACTCACTATCGAACGATTCGAGCGAGTTCTACCAAAAGCCTCCTTGAAATCAAGTTATTAACCGGAAGGACACATCAAATCCGAGTCCACTTGTCTTCGATCGGTCATCCTTTATTAGGAGATGATCTTTACGGCGGAGAAAAAGGAGAGATAAACCGACAAGCTCTTCATAGTAAGAGCATTGCGTTCTATCACCCCTTTCTTGAAAAAACACTTACGTTTACTGCTGAATTGGAAGAAGATATGAGAAATGTTATGGAAATGCGCGGAACTTCTCTTTAACAAGTGGTAAGGAAGAAGGAACGGAAACGGTTGTGAGTTCAGGATATTGAAGTGCTGTTAACTTACCTCCAAACACGCAACCTGTATCGATATTGACGGTTCTGTTGATCCGTCGTGGCTCCTCGACAGGCGTATGACCATACACGATGAGAGGGGAAGCCTTGTAAGTAGCTGCCCAATCTCTTCTTACAGGCATGCCGTTCGCGTGGGTTTCTCCCGTCACATCTCCATATAAGACAAAGGTTTTAACCTTCTTTCCTGATTGGCCGATATACTTTTCTGGCAGCCCTGCGTGCGCGACAATGAGACTTCCATTATCGAGTGTTAAATAGAGAGGAGACTCTTCATAGAGAGTAGTAAACTTGTCGATGATGTCTTCTCTCTTTGCACTTGATAGCTGTGAAAGTTCCTCTACGGTTGTTTCTAACCCATGCTTTTGCTGGACGTTTCTACCGATCATGTAGCGGTAGAGCTTATTACAATGATTGCCGGGGCAATAATAGGCTTCTCGTTTTTCAACGAGCTTTGCAACGACTTCAATAACGTTTAGGGATTGTGGACCTCTATCCGTAAGGTCTCCGAGGAAGACAAGCTTTCTGTTTTCAGGATGAATAGGGGTCTCGTTTTTCCATTCGTAGCCTAACTGATGAGTAAGGGATACGAATTCATCATAACAGCCGTGTATGTCACCAATAATATCGAACATTGTACTTCCTCCTTTATGCGATTATCCATTCCCTACTTTCATGGTTCACATTCTTGAAAGTGATGTAAAAATAACCTGCCGCTTGGGCAGGTTATTCAAACATGTATGTTTTTGTTCGTGATCTAACGTTCAATACAAGTCCAACTGCAATCATATATGTGAGCAAGGCACTTCCTCCGTAACTTACAAAAGGAAGAGGGATTCCAGTAATCGGTAATAATCGTACGGTCATACCGATGTTTTGAAATACTTGGAAAGTCAACATACCGATTACACCGGCACATAAATAGCTACCGAACGATTCATTGCTTTCTAATGCAGTATGAATCATGCGGTAAATGAGAAGGAAGAAGATCGAGATGGTGATACTCGCTCCAATGAAACCAAACTCTTCACCGATCACTGCAAAAATGAAGTCGGTATGGGCTTCAGGGAAGTAGACGGTACCATCTGCATAGCCTTTTCCTTCAAGCTTTCCTGACCCGATGGCTAGGATTGCTTTCGTTGCTTGATAGCCTGCATCCGTATATTCTTCTGGTGCGAGCCAGCCATAAAAACGGGCAAGCTGGTATTCATCTAGAATGTAACTTTTGAAAAAGGTTGGGAATTTAAAGAATGTGAATACTACTGCAGCAATACCTGCAACTCCCGTTAGCGTGAGCAATGCGAGCAAACGCCATCGAACGCCTGATACGAGCGTAATACTTACGACGATCGCGGTAAAAACCATCGCGGTACCTAGATCGGGCTGTTTCATAACGATCGCAAGTGGAAGAGCAGCGATCGCAAAGATTTTACCTAGTAAGATCAAATCGGTTTGAATCGTTTTTTCTCCGTATTTTTCATGGTGCTTCACGACAGAAGAACTGATTGTGATGATCATAAAGATCTTCATAAACTCTGATGGCTGCACGCTTCCAAGCCCAGGTAATACGAACCAACTTTTTGCTCCGTTTCGAATTGGGGCAATCTGATAGCTTCCTATGTATTCTGGCATGATCATGAGCAGTAGTAAAAGGAAAATACCGAAACCGTAAAGGTACCACGAGAGCTGTTTGAAGCGATCAAAGTCGATGACCATCGTGAGTGATAATACAAACGTTCCAATGAAATACCAAGTTAGCTGTTTTCCAGCGAAGTTTACGTTTTTTAACTCTCCAGGAAGTGAAGCTTGTGCAGAATAAATGGCAACTGTACTGACACACATCAGTAAAAAGATAAAGAACAGAAGCGTATAATCGATCTGCTGCCAAGGTGTTTGATTGTCATTGTTCATGATATAATCCTTTCTAAAGAAAAGCGTTGGAGACGTGCTCAAAGCACATCACCTATCTTATCTGAAAAAACTCTTTTTGCAAATCTGAAAAAGGAATTTGTTTTGACAAAATTACTATGTTCCGACTAAGATAGGAAGGTAATTTTACTTATTATATTATAAATGAGATTGTACGCTACTTAAAGAAATAAACAAGACCTCACATGCAATTTATGTCTATTTTATTACGATAACGCATGACGCGCTTAGTAAAGAGTAGGAAGGAGGGAGTGCTTGGTGGCACATCCAGAACAAGAGATCCAACTTATTTACGATGCCCTTATCGAATCTTTATCTGAAGAAAAAATAGAGGCATTTCGTGACCTATTTCTCGATATACATCCTTATGACCAGGCAAAATTCTTCCTTACTGTTGAAGAAGACGTTCGACTATTGGTATATACGTATTTGTCTCCAAAAGAAATGGCAGAGATCTTTCAAAACTTTGAAATAGAAGAGCAGGAAGATTTTATTTCTGAAATGGAACCTCCATATGCTGCTGAAATGCTTGCTGAGATGTATGCCGATGATGCTGTTGACGTCTTGAACGAGCTTAACCCAGAACAGATTGCAAGTTATTTAACAATCATGGACGATGATGCAGCTGACGAGATCAAAGAACTGCTTCATTATGAAGAGAAGACTGCCGGAAGTATCATGACGACTGAATTTGTGTCGATACGAGCTCACCAAACGGTGAAACGTGCGATGCAAATTCTTAGACGTGAAGCCCCCGAGGCAGAAACCATCTACTATGTATTCGTAGTGGACCAGCAAAAAAGGCTGGTAGGCGTCATATCTTTAAGAGATTTGATCATAGCTGAAGAAGATGTCCTGATCGAAGACATCATGAATGAACGTGTTGTATCGATTTCAGTTGGAGAAGACCAGGAAGAAGCGGCTAGGTTGATGAGAGATTATGACTTCCTGGCGCTACCCGTACTGGATTTTCAACAGCACCTACTTGGAATCATCACGCACGATGATATCGTTGATGTTATTGAAGAAGAAGCTTCAGAAGACTACTCCAAGCTTGCCGCAATCTCAGACGATGGGACGCTTGATCGAAACCCATTTGCTTCAGCACGAAAACGATTGCCCTGGCTCGTTATCTTATTGTTTCTTGGTATGATGACCGCTAGTTTAATCGGACAATTTGAAGAAACCCTCGATAAAGTGGCTCTCCTTGCCGTATTTATCCCGTTGATCGCAGGGATGGCGGGAAATACAGGTACACAGGCACTAGCAGTTGTCGTCCGAGGGATTGCAACAGGGGATTTTGAAGAACATAGTAAATGGAACTTAATTTTACGAGAAGCTGGTACAGGATTAATAACGGGAGCAACATGCGGGATCCTTGTGACAATTATTATTTTCTTATGGCAAGGAACCTTTTTTCTTGGAATTTTAGTTGGATTTTCGCTATTATGTACTCTGATAGTCGCAACGCTTGCAGGTGCGCTTGTACCACTACTTATGCATAAATTAAACATTGACCCTGCAGTGGCCTCAGGGCCGTTCATTACGACGATCAACGATATTATCAGTATTCTCATCTACTTTGGTATGGCTACTGCATTTATGAGCTATCTCATTTAGTAGGATATCGTTGGGGTTTGAAGGAGGAAAGACATGGAACACGGCGCATCAGTATCATCCTTAGTTATTGTAGTTGTTATTGCATTTTTAATTCCATTCATTCTACACAGATTTAAGTTGAACATTCTTCCTGTGGTAGTAGCTGAGATTATCGCTGGTATCATTATCGGGCAGAGTGGATTCAATTTGGTCGAAGCTGATACCTGGCTAGACACACTTTCAACGCTTGGGTTCATCTTTTTAATGTTCCTAAGTGGACTTGAGATCGATTTCTCTGTGTTTGCCAGTAAAAAGAAGAAAGTGAAGCTGCCGACTGGAAAAATCGAACCGAACCGTGTTCTGGTTTCATTCATCGTCTTCGTCTTCGTATTTCTTGTGTCGTATGGATTATCCATATTATTCGTCGTACTCGGCTATACAGACAATGCCTTTTTCATGACGTTAATCATCTCGACGATCTCACTTGGCGTCGTTGTGCCAACATTAAAAGATGCAAATGTGCTTAAAACGAGTATCGGACAAACGATTCTTTTGATAGCTGTTATCGCTGACCTTGCTACGATGATCTTGTTAGCGATCTTTGTTTCTCTTCATTCAGGTGGAGAAGGAAACATGTGGCTCTTGTTAGTTCTTTTTGGAGCGGGTATCCTTCTGTATTTCATGGGTGCTTATTTCAGACATCTTTCCTTTATTGAAACGATGTCAAAAGGGACGATACAGATTGGTACGAGAGCAGTATTTACACTGATCATCGTACTTGTTGGTATTTCAGAAACGGTTGGAGCGGAAAATATCCTTGGTGCATTCTTGGCAGGAGCGCTCGTATCGCTTCTATCACCAAATACAGAACTTGTACAAAAGCTCGACTCATTTGGATATGGCTTTTTGATCCCGATCTTCTTTGTGATGGTAGGGGTCGAGCTAGATGTTTGGTCATTGTTCCAAGACCCTAGAGTACTTGTCTTGATTCCATTACTATTGCTTGCACTATTTATTTCAAAGCTAGTTCCAGTATTAGTGCTAAAAAGATGGTATGACATCAAAACGGTCCTCGGAAGTGGAATTCTATTAACGTCAACGCTTTCTCTCGTGATCGCAGCAGCAGAAATCGGGGAACGAATCGATATCATCGATGAACAATTGTCATCTGCTTTGATATTAGTAGCCGTCATCAGCTGTATCGTTGCACCGATCTTGTTTAGGAAAGTAATGCCGAAACCTGAAGAACGATCCAACGCTAAAAAGCTTGCGATTATTGGTGCAAACCAGATCACGCTACCGATTTCCTTAGAGCTGAATCCTGCGAATTACCAAACGTCGATTTATCATACGAAGCAAGAGAAGGTTGACTCAGATAAGCAAAGTAGTCACTTCAGCGTTACTGAACTTTCTGATTATCGAATCGATACGCTCCGAAACAGTGAAGTATTCGATGCAGATATCCTATTGATTTCAACAGGTGACGATGAAACGAACGCAGATATCGCTGTATTCGCTAGAGAGTATGGAACTGAACGTGTCATTGCGAGAATTGAATTAACTGAAGTCGCTGATCAATTACGTGATCTGAACATCGATGTGTTCTCAGTATTCTTCTCTACAAAAGCGTTACTCAAAGCTCTGATCGAATCACCTGGAGTCGTAAATATCTTCACTAAAGAAGAAAATGCGCTCTACCAGATCAATATGAACAATGTTGAATATAACGGCGTGCCACTCCGCAACTTCCCTTACTTAGGAGATACGATCATCGTTCGTATTTTCCGCGGTAAAGACTCGATCGTACCACACGGAGACACGGAACTACGGATTGGTGATCGTTTGATCGTAACAGGTAGCAGTGAGAGTGTAGAAGAAGTAAGAACATTATTGAGTTATTAGGAAAGGCTCCCGGCATCATGCCGGGGCCTTTTTTCGTATAGAAAATTCCTTCGAGGTGATACTACTAGCAGTTGAAGGAGGTCATGGATTTGAACCCTGAACTTGAAGTTGTGTGTCCGGCTTGTCATAAGAAGAGTGAACTAGAACATACGATTACCGCTCAATCTAATCAGAACATTATCTTTGTATGCCCTCATTGCGGTTATGAAAAAAGAAATATCGAAACGAGCAAAGGGTAATGAATTCTACATGGTACAGGTTCCATCAATCATGTTATAATTAGCACGTGGTGCTAAGAACTAATAATAAAAAATCGAGGAGGAGCATGGATATGAACCTGTCTCTTGAAAATCGTACATACGTCGTAATGGGTGTTGCGAATAAACGCAGCATCGCTTGGGGAATTGCTCAAGCACTAAGTAACGCTGGAGCAAGACTTGTTTTTACATATGCTGGCGACCGTTTAGAGAAAAACGTACGCGATCTTGCTGCTACGCTTGATCGTGATGATTCTGTTATTTTACCTTGTGACATAACAGACGATCATGAGATCGAGTCGACTTTTGCAAAGATCAAAGAAGAAGTCGGTGTGATTCATGGACTAGCGCATTGTATTGCGTTTGCGAAAACAGAGGAGCTAAAGGGAGAGTACCTTGAAACAACGAGAGAAGGCTTTATGCTTGCTCACAACATCAGCTCATACTCACTGACAGCTGTATCAAAGGCTGCTCGTCCGTTGATGACAGAAGGTGGAAGCATCTTAACGATGACGTATCTTGGTGGAGAACGTGTCGTGAACAACTATAATGTGATGGGTGTTGCAAAAGCCTCACTAGACGCAAGCATGAAGTACCTTGCGAATGACCTTGGAAAAGATGGCATTCGCGTAAATGCCATTTCAGCTGGACCAATTCGTACCCTTGCTGCAAAAGGCATAGGAGACTTCAACTCTGTCTTAAAAGAAATTGAAGAGAAATCACCTCTTCGTCGAACAGTAACGAAAGAAGATGTAGGAAATACTGCACTCTTCTTGATGAGTGATCTTTCAGGTGGTATCACCGGAGAAATGATTCACGTCGATAGCGGCTACAACATTATCGCAACATAAGGGAAACGCCTCGGCACATGCCGGGGCGTTTTTCTTATAGCAGCTGAGAAAGCTGTTCTGTTTTGCGTTTTTCATATTCAAACGCTGCCATCAATTCCTCTGGCATAATGTCATTCTTTCTTCCAAACCGCTCGCTGACCGTTTCGTAAAGTTCATAAGGGAATAGCATGTCGATGTACATCACATTCTTTTGTTCTGGCGTTAACGGTGCAACTTCTTCATAAGCGGATAACATCAGTTCAAACAGCTGATGGTCCCATACACCCGTATCACCCATCAAGGGAATGATTACCTTACGCAAATCACGAATCGGCAAGTCGAAAGTAGTAGTATCAAGGTCAATGATCCAGATCTGTTCTTCTGAAAGAAGTGTGTTTCCAGTTCCATAATCTTGGTGACAAAGACTTGGTCTCTTCTTACAAGCCGCTACCCATTCTGGATAATGAGAAGCACGAAGTTGGTCTAGAATTTCTCTTCCTTTCACGATGAATGGATCGATTTCTGCTAAATATAGCTGGCAAAAAGGGTCTTCTGGAAAACGTTTTGCGATCAGTTTCCAAGTTTCCATCTGCTGGCATCTCTTAATGTAGTGCTTAGGCCATTTACCAAGTTTTGAGAAAATTGGTGTGGCTGGAGGAGGAACATAGCCAACTGACTGTGTATGATAGTCCCCAAGGCCTCTCATCATCCACTGCAAGTCTTCTGGAACGGTCAAGTTAAACGGTCTTCCTTCAATCCATTCATAGACAACAAACAGGAATGGACCATGCTTCGTATAAAGACTGCCATCTTTGTTCGGAATAATTCCAGGCACGCGCATACCCTTCTTTGCTAAATAATCCTGCGCATGAATGGAAAAGAGTGCTTTCTTTTCCGGACGATGTATCCTCTTTAAACACTTAGGTCCTTCGTCAGTCATAAACTTCCATACAAGAGCCATTTGGCCACCTTGTATGACTTCGATACTTAATACGTTAAATTCCCAATTAGGGAGTAAAAGTTCCGCAAGCTTCGTTAGCTTTTCCTGCATTTCTGGTGTAAGTTCTGTACCGGCTTCTTCCTCTTCCGGGTCAACAAGGTTGCTTAAATCCATGCTGTGAAACGAATCGCTTACGGGCGCGTCGATGGTTACCTCAACATCACTTTCATCGGCAATGTCTGAAGAGCGAAACACTACCTGATTGGATCCTCTGAATTCTTCTGAGGCTCCATCTTTATTGTGCCAAGTTTCCATAAGTTCACCTACCTATCATATCTGTTCCTAATACGTTATGGAGAATGAGATAGTCATGTCACCATTTTCGACCAATCTATTCAAAAATAGGTATATTTAACAGGTGGTAAAGCCCTTTTTATGTTTTAAGTATAGGATTTCGCACAACCTTCCTTTTCCTCCGTATCATGCTTATAAACAGAATTTTAAGTGGTATTCTGCTTAACGTTCTAAAATTTATCAACGTCATACGGCGTTCGCATACGGAGTCTTAAAGAATTAAAGGAGGGTGAACATGAAAATTGCCTTAGTCGCAACAGAGAAGTTGCCTGTTCCAGCAATACGGGGCGGTGCGATTCAAATTTATTTAGAAGCCGTTTCAAAACTTCTAGCAAATCATCATGATGTGACTGTCATATCGATTGATGATCCAAATTTGGAATCAAGAGAAAGAAGCAATGGAGTGCAGTACATTCGCATCAATCAAGAAGATTATTTAGAAGGGCTTATCCAAGAGATCAGTGATAACAGGTTCGACGTTATCCATGTTTGTAATCGTCCAGCTTGGATCGAACCATTAAAGAAGGCGTCACCTACGAGTAAGTTTATCTTGAGCGTCCATAACGAAATGTTCGCACAAGGAAAGATGGAGGACGAAGAAGGAGAGACGTGTATCTCCCTCGTTTCGAAAATCGTTACGGTGAGTGATTATATCGGGCGAACGATCACAGATCGTTTTCCTTCAGCGCGAGGAAAAGTGCAAACGGTTTATTCTGGTGTGGACTTAAACACCTATCATCCGAGATGGACATCGAAAGGCAGAGAACTACGAAATTCGATCAAGTCTCAATTGAATATTGAAAATAAGAAGGTCATCTTGTTCGTTGGAAGACTGAGTAAAGTAAAAGGGCCTCATATTCTGCTTCATGCGCTGCCAAAAATTATCGAACAACATCCAGATGCACACATGGTTTTCATTGGATCTAAATGGTTTGGTGAGAACGATGTAAACAACTATGTAAAGCACCTTTATACACTAGGTGCCATGTATCCTGACAACATTACGTTCATTAA
Organism: Anaerobacillus sp. ABA4_114; assembly: GCF_056159065.1. NCBI lineage: Bacteria > Bacillati > Bacillota > Bacilli > Caryophanales > Bacillaceae > Anaerobacillus > Anaerobacillus sp. ABA4_114. The sequence goes on along the minus strand of NZ_JBSWUM010000001.1, from coordinate 2,492,579 downwards.
ATTTGTTGAGCCGAAGGACATTCCAAAGCTCTACTCGATGGCGGATGTTTTCGTATGTTGTTCACAGTGGCAAGAGCCGCTCGCACGCGTTCATTACGAAGCGATGGCTGCTGGATTACCTGTATTAACAAGTGACCGTGGAGGGAACCCCGAAGTGATTGTAGAGGGAAAGAACGGGAACGTGATCCATCAATTTGATGAGCCTACTGCCTATGCAGATATGATTGGCAAGTTTCTTTCAAGTGAAGGAACTCGAGATCGCTACGGTAAATTCGGCCGTGCGTATGTCGAGGAGAAGTTTGGCTGGAATCGAGTAGCGTCTAACTTAAAATCCGTTTATGAAGCTGCTTCTAGACGGTAGAGGAAGAGAGGGAAACGATCGTGGAAGAAGAAAGGAATCTTGAGCAGGAGTTAGAAGATTTGGAACATGCTGAAGAGGCTGAAGACGTAAGTGAAGACATAGACGGTGAAGAGATCGATGATTTGAATGAAGACATGGAAGATCTAGCTGACGACGGAGATTATTCTCTTGTGCATGAAACAGCCAATCTTGCTGAATTGAACCAAGTACTCCGTTATTATCCCGTTGAACCGACAGCGGTTCATTTGATCTTCAGTAGACAAGGACGAACAAAATGGCGTGTGCATACGAAGCAAGGAACGATGATGTTGAGGCAAGAGTTCATCAGACCCGATCGGATGCTTTACATTGCAGGTGCACATTGGCATCTCCAAGAAAAAGGCATGCCGATCGCAAAGTTGATTCGAACTCGAAACAATGGATTGATCCTTGCGGGTGAAGACCATGCTTATGTTCTGTATGAAGATGTAGAAGGCGAAACGATGCTGTATTACGATAAAGAACAGACGAAGAAAACGATGGCGTTTATCGGACAATTCCACAATGCCTCGAAAGGATACGTTCAACCTGAAGGAAGCAAGAAGCGAAGTCGAATAGACAAGTGGCATAAGCTATATCGCTGGAAGATTCAAGAGCTAGAAGGCTATAAAAAGCTTGCGAACGACTACACAACGGATCAATTCTCAATTCTGTTTTTACAACAGGTCGATTTGATGCTCGCCCGTGCAAAAGAAGCTTTAGCTGAACTAGACAATCCAAACTTTTCTTCATGGACGAATGAAGTTTTTGAGTCAAAAATGTTCTGTCAGCAAGATTTCACGATGGCTCGTTTGATCGAGAAAGATGGGGCTGCCTTCATGAGAGATCTTCATTCAGTGAATGCTGATTTACCATCTCGAGATATTCGTATTCTGATGAATAAAGTAATGAAGAAGCTTGCGGTTTGGGATCATGAGCTAGCAGAGGAGATGCTCATCCATTATGACCAGGTCCATCCCCTAACAGAAGGGCAATATCGGGTTCTATGGACAGATTTGAAATTTCCTCATTTATTCTGTGCCATCGCTCATAAATACTATCTCAGTCAGAAAAGATCCTGGTCAGATGAAAAATATTTGATGCACATTCGGAACATTATCGCTGTAGAAAATTCAAAGGAAGAGTTTCTATCGAATTTTGATGGAATTTTCAAAGGAATAAAAGGAGGTGTCATAAGCGATGGAACAAGTTTCACAGCAGAAAGCGATTCCTAAGTTAGAGCTTGAAGAGTTTCGATTCTCTCCTCCTGGTTCGATGGGGTGGAGTTATGCAGAATATGAAAAAATCCTTGATGGGCAAGCGGAGTTAGAAGTAGACACCACATCTTCACTTCATACACCTCCGATTCCAACGACAAACTTGAAAGAATTGCCTCCAGGCGATGGAACGGTCAACATACCCCTTGTTTCTTCAGAAGAGCTTAGCCCCGAAAGTGTTAGTGAGGAGCCTGAAACTAGTAGTGCTCCAATAGAAGAACCGACTATGGAATTAAGCGAGATAGAAGAAGTTGTACAGAACGTTGAAGAAGCCCCGGTAGCAGAAAAGACACATGGAGAACTTGAAGAGAAGTATGCACTTACGGTGAGAACGATCGGTCGACCTCGTAATTTAGGTAAAAGCAGATATCGTTGCCCAGTTATGAATCAGCAATCATTCTTCCAAGAAGATTGTGGCTGTGAAGAACCTATTGTAGAAGATGAGGAGTTAGAAGTTGAAGACGTGCTGGAGGTTGAGGAAACGACTGAAGATGTAACCGATGAGCTAGAGGTTGAAGAAGTAGAGGATGAGTTACCGATTGAAGAAGAGGTCAAATTAGAAGGACACGTGATTAAAGAAGATGAAGACGAAGATGAAGACGAAGATGAAGATGAAGATGAAGATGAAGAGGACGAAGATGAAGATGAAGATGAAAAATGCGTAAAGAAAGTGAGAGTAATCGATCGCCCAATGAAGGCTTCTTCAATCTGGGTACCAGCTTGATCGAAAAATAGGTTCATCAGTGGAAGGTAAATCGCACCATTTGTCCTATACAAAAAATCAAAATGTTCATACCCTATAAAGAATTCTTTAACGAGAATACAATGCAAATTAACGAAAAAGGGGAATTATGATGGCGCATCACGATAAGCACGAAGAAGTATTGAAAAAGCTGCAAGAAATGCTTGCAGGAGGAGAAGTCGAAGAAGTGGAACTAGCGTTTGAAATGGTGAGTGGAGAAGAGCTCTCATTCGAGTTTGACTTAGACGATGACGAGGAAGAGGAAGAGGAAGTAGCAGAGGAAGAAGAGGAAGAAGAGGAAGCAGCAGCTATTGAAGATACTCAAATCCTTGATGATGAAGAGGAAGAAGAGTTTGACGAAGAGGACGAAGAAGACGAGTAAAAAGAAATAGAACCGGTCACGACCGGTTCTATTTCTTTTTTTGTCTGTAAGTTCTATCGAAGATCCAGGGTTCCTCTAATTTAGACTGCCTCGTTTCTTGTACCGGGGTAGGTGAACGTTCGGGAAATATAAACGTGTCATCGTCAAAATCTTCAACTTCCTCAACTGGTTCAAGCGATTGTTCTATGGCGGGTAGAATGGTTTCTAAAGGACATGCCTTACGATATACGCGTTCTAAGCGGTTTGCGACGTGTTGAAACGTATGATTCGCTTCTACTACTTTACGTCCATTTAAGCTCAATTCTATCGCTTTCTCAGGGTGGTTTAACAAGTCACATACTGCCCTTGCGAAAGATGAGGGCTGCCGGTATGCTCCTACCACAAGACCATTGTGCAGATGCGTTACAACCTCAGCGTTTCCTCCTCGTTTCGTTGTGATGAGTGGAACACCAGCAGCCATCGCTTCATAATGGACACGAGCGAGGGGCTCTTGCCACTGTGAACTGCAGACAAAAACATCACCGATTAAGAAGGTTCTTGGTATGTCCTCGTGAGGAATGTATTTTGTAAAGAGCACATGATCTCCTAACGGTTTAGCAAGTTTGTAGAGGTATGAGACGTATTCATTCAAACGGTTGTCGCTAAACCATTTTCCTCCACAAATAACGAGTACCGCGTCGGGGTGTTCTTTTAAAATGGCTGGCATCGCTTTGATCAAAAGATGTGGTCCTTTTGTCTTACTGAGTCTTCCGATGAACAGGATCACTTTTCGGTTCGTTAGTTGGTACTTCTGTTTTAACTTTTGTTTGACCTTGTTTCCCTCATCCGTCCACGAAGGTTGAAACTGGGTTAGATCGACACCAGAATAGACGACTTGAATCTTCTCATCGGCTTCTGGAAACCGATTTAATATCGTTCCTCTAATATAATTGCTAACTGTCATGATTTGGGATGCGCACTCGATCGCTTTCATGCCTTCTTCATCACTTAGTTTTCGCTCTTTAAACATATCGTTATGAAGACTCAGGACAATCTGGCTTTCTGGCATGACGCTCTTATACAGAATGACAGCTTTGGGTCTGTTAAAAACATGGATGAGGTCAAAAGGTGTCATCTCAGTAAGTACTTCTGCAACATTTTCGCTGTAATTTTCACGAGGGACTCGTATATACGTAACTGAGTCTATCTCTTCATAGTCAGGTAATTCTGGGTCTTGAACAGAGAATACAGTCATGGAGTGGTGTTCTGTGAGATAAGGAAGCACCCCATCGATCATCATCTGAATCGCCCCACCTTTTACAGCGGGAGATGGAAGTTTTTCTGTGCAAACGTAGGCGATATTCACTATCCTCAATCCTTTCTACCGTATAACTTGGTTAAATCTATAATTTCATTCATTAACCCTTCCCTTAGCAACACGCTTGGTCGATAGTTTAACAGGTTTTCAGCTTTTGAAATATCAGCCCATGTGTGCATCGGCTCACCTGTTGCTTTCGGTACGAAATTGATTTTGGCTTCCTTAGAAAGAAGTTCTTCTAGTATGGAAATCACATCTAGGACGGTAGCACGTTCTTTTCCACCTATGTTGATCGTTTCCCCAACGACGTTGTCTGCATCTTTTACAGCTGCCGTCGCCTGAACACAGTCGCTCACATAGGTGAAATCTCTTGATTGAAGCCCGTCTCCATATACCGTTATCGGTTTATTTTGAAGCATTTGCATGATGAATCGATGGAATGCCATATCAGGGCGTTGTCTTGGGCCATACACTGTGAAGTAACGCAAAATGACGACAGGCACCCCAAAATAAAGATGATAAATATGACAAAGCTGTTCTCCTGTGAGCTTTGTTACTCCGTAGGGTGAGAGGGGAACCGTTTTCATATCTTCTGAAACCTTTCCAACCTTCTCCCCATAGACTGAGGAGGTGGAGACATAGATGAATTTTGTGATTGAGTGATTTCTACTTGCTTCTAGTAGTTTTTGAGTGACCAGGCCATTGTTGAGGATGTAGCGTTCAAAGTCGCTGCCGAAACTTGATCTTACACCAGGTATCCCAGCAAGGTGGTAGATCACATCCACATTTTTTAACAAGCCAGAGAGGTCTTGCTTTAAAAGGTCAATGTCGTAGAGCTTGAATTTCGGCCGTTTGAGCAGCTGCTTTATGTTTCTTATTTTAGTTTCATTTCCCTCGATGTTGAGGTCGATGCCAATCACGTCGGTTTCGGACGTATTAAGAAGCTGCTCACATAGGTGCGAGCCAACAAAGCCAGCAGCACCCGTTACGAGAATCGTCATGCTCGACCAACCCCAAGATAAGTTAAACCAGCATGTTTTACTTCTTCTGGATCAAGAAAGTTCCGACCATCCAATACAATCCTTCCTTTCAATTCATTCCTCACTCGTTCCCAATCAGGTGATTTGAATAGTGCCCAGTCGGTTGCGACGATCAACGCGTCGGAACCTGATAGCGCATCATACATATCGTTCGTTTGATGGATAAATAGGTTTTCAGCATGTGCTTCTGGATCGAAAGAAAAGACTGAACACCCGCTTTTAATGAGTTTTTCGCAGAGTTTTATCGACTGCGAATCACGAATATCATCTGTGTTAGGTTTAAAAGAAAGCCCCCATACTGAAATACGCTTTCCTTCTAGTCCTCGTAATTTCTTTTCTAACTTCCTGATGTAATAATCGACTTGTTCACTGTTAACTTGCTTTACAGCCTTTAATAGCTGAGTTGAAATCCGCTTTTTTCTTGCAGCATAACAAAGTGCATCGAGGTCTTTCGGAAAACACGAACCGCCATAACCAAGTCCGGACTGTAAAAAGTGCGGTCCGATTCGCGGATCGATTCCTAGTGACGAGGCTACGTCAGTAACATCGACGTGATACTTGTCGCAAACTCTTGCGAATTCATTGATGAACGATATTTTTGTAGCAAGAAATGCATTTGAAGCGTATTTCATCATCTCTGCTCCTGTTAAGGTCGTCTCGATAACGGGAGCTGATAACTGCGCGTATAGTTCTTTCACCCGTTTTCTTGCTTTTGTAGATCGTGAGCCGATCACAATCTTATCCGGATGAAACGAATCGTAAATGGCAGAGCCCTCTCTTAAAAATTCAGGGTTTGAGACGACATCGAACAGGTTTTGGTCGACTCCTTTCTCGATGAGGTAGTTGTGTGCCCACTCATTTGTACCAGGAGGGACGGTGCTTTTAATAATGATCGTTTTGTGTGTGGAGATTTTTTGCGAGATGTGTTGGAACACTTTCTTAAAAGCTGTTAAATCAGAATCGCCGTTCGGTTTCGGCGGGGTACCGACAGCGATGAGTATGGTAGGAGAATGAAGCATACATGCTTCACGATCATCAGAGAAGATCAATCGTCCATTCTTGGTGTTCTTTTTTATTAAATCCTCGAGCTCCGGCTCGTGTATAGGGCAAATCCCTTGGTTTAATTTCTCGATCTTATCGATATCTTTATCGATGCAATGGACGTTGTGTCCAAGTTCAGCAAGCAAAACGGCTGTCGTTAGACCAACATAGCCTGCACCAACGATACATATATCCATCCGGTGTTCCCTCCAATAACAATCACATTACTTTATATCGTATTAGGCTTGAAGGCGTTGGTGTGATGAAATTGCATTAGTTGGTAATAAATAGGCATTCATCCGTAATGCTTATTCGCCTGTTTTTCAATAGACAAGTTACTGTGATTTAACCCTTGAATAAAGTATTAAAATAGAGAACAGAGGAAGGGGAGCACGTATGATAAAGAAAGCAGTGATTCCTGCAGCCGGTTATGGTACAAGAAGCCTACCGATCACAAAAGTAATACCAAAAGAGATGTTCCCAATCTGTGGTAAACCGGCGATCCACTATGTAGTAGAAGAAGCAGTTGCTTCTGGTATAGAAGAAATATTGATCATCATCTCACGAACAAAAAACCTTATCATGGATTACTTTGATCACTCATTAGAACTTGAAGCGTTTCTAGAGCGTGTAAATAAAACACACTTATTAAAGAAAACGGAGGTCCCAAACGTCTCCATCCAATATGTAAGGCAGTCTCATGCAAAGGGGTTGGGTGATGCGATCTCTCTCGCAAAGTCGTTTACTGGTGAAGACCCATTTGCTGTACTACTTCCAGATGACATCTTCCTTGGAACGCCAGCTCTATCTGAGTTGATCGAGGTATATAATAAGAGCCGAGCAAATGTGATCGCAGTGAAAGAGGTAGCAGAACAGCACCTTAAAGACTATGGAGTAATAAAAGGAAAGCAAACGTCTGAAGGAATTTACGAGATTTCAGATCTAGTAGAAAAACCTGCTTCCAATCCGCCTTCAAACCTCGCAGTAACAGGAAGATATATATTTACCAAGAACATCTATGAAAAGTTGAATAAGCTGAATCCTGGTAAAGGGGGCGAAATTCAACTGACAGATGCAATAAAGGATATTCTTACAGAAGAGCGATGTCTCGCCAGAATTTCTTCAGGTGAACGGTTTGATATTGGGAAAGAAGAGGAGTATATCAAGTTGATTCAGGCTATTTATCGAACATGAGTGAAAAGAATGAAAAGCTTCTATTGATTAGAGGCTTTTTTCAATTAAAAAAGGCTGCTTTTCAGCAACCTTCATCGATGAAGAAAATCTATTATTGTCCGTTTGGTGTAACGCGGGAAATACCAGCAAGCGTGCTGCAGTCGATGATAATTGTTCTAGGTGGCATAGTAGAGTCTGCTGGAGCATATCGGAACCTTGCACAACAACTATGTGATTCGAACCCCATAAAAGTAAACGGTGTTGGATCGTCTTGACCATCCACAAACAAATATCCTGTTTGCCCTTTAGGCAATAGATATACTTCAGTCATTGTATCTTCCCAAATGTCGCAGTTGTTGCCATTAGCCAGACGTTGCAATACATGACATACGCAGCCTTTACAATGTGAAGTAGGTCTTACGCTACCACAACAAGAATCGTCAAAAAGACTTCTTCTCATATTATTTCCTCCTTATCAAAAGATCAACCTGACATTTTTCAGGCTTACCATAATGTATTAGAAGTTGGTACAAAGTGTATGAGCAATACAACCATTTTTTTACAAAATAGTTATCTAACTGCTCGTTTTCATAGATTGTATAAATAATTTTTATAAAAAATGATATTTGTCCAAACAACCATTTTTTGGATACATATTTATATTAAAGTAGGTTGAATAAACCTAGAATATATTGTGAGAGGAGTTATGGTATGCGAACATTTATCTCTAAGCTTTACCAGCTTAAAAATTCGAATGCAGTTCTTGAGATGGTTTATGTTGAGAATTCTCAAAACGGGGATGGGACACCAGACCTTGCGGGTGTGACAATCAAAGAAATTGGTGCAGACTATGTGATCTTCACTCCTGTAGGAGCTTCAGGACAGGCTAATGAAATTTTAGTTTGTACTCCTCAGATTGTATCAATCGAAATGTAATACTGTTCTCATGAAGGAAGGTTTCACATGTGTGAAACCTTTTTTATATTCTACTTATAAGAAAGGTGGGGGAGCATGAGGCGTAAACGAACGATACTGTTTATTACAAAAGACTTATCGAATCACGTAGAGCGAAGCAGTTACTTTTTAGTGAAAGAGTTACAAAAACGAGCAAACGTCATCCTCTGGTATGATCATGGCTTGTTACCTGAAATCCTGGCCAAGATTCAAGTACGTCCAGATTTTATATTACTGAATGATCAACACCCAACATATTGTCCATATATAAGAGGAATCAATGAAACAGACATACCGGTCGGAATCTTTATGCATGACCTTCATTATAAAAAGCAGCACCGTAAACGGTTTATCGAGAAAGGGAACGTGTCTGTAATCTTTGCTCACTATCGAGATGCGTTTTTAAAATGGTATCCGGAATTTCAGGACCGCTTCATTTGGTTTCCTCATCATGTCGACACATCGGTCTTCAAAGATTATAAGCTAGGTAAAAGTACTGATTATTTAATGCTTGGTGCACTCTTTCCAAGCTTTTATCCACTGCGTGCGAGTATGTACAACCAATTGAAGGCTTCGACGAATTTTAAATACCATGAACATCCTGGATATAAACGAATTGGCAAAGGTCATTTAGCAGGGGAAGCTTACGCAATGGAATTAAATCGTGCGAAAATGTTTTTTACGTGTGACTCAATCTATCATTATCCAGTACTAAAATATTTTGAAGTGCCAGCATGCAATAGTCTCCTTTTAGCTTCATCATCGAAAGAATTAACAGATCTCGGGTTCGTTGATGGGAAAACCTTTGTGGCTGTTAATGAACAGAATGTGCTTCAGAAAGCTTCGTATTATTTGAAACATGAAAAAGAACGACTTCAAATAGCAAGAGCAGGTCATCAGATGGTGATTACGAATCATTCTACATCGAAACGAGCAGATGAGCTGATCGAACACATCGAAAAAGTGATCATAGATAAAGAAAAGACGCGAAGGTAAGGACCGCTTCAGCGTCTTTTTGTTGTGTTAAGATTTGCCGATTGAAAAGCCAGTGAACGTGATTGGTCCGACGACAGAAGCACTATCTAGAACAATCGATTCATCTAGTTCAGCAGTAACGTAGTACGAATAGGCTCCTGCAGGTGGATTATCATCAATGATTTGAAATGAAACGGTTTGTAGGTCGAAAAGATCTAAGTCTAATGATTGTCTAGTAGAAAAGATTACGCCTGTATCTCTGAAAACTTTAAATAGAACAGTTGGGTTTAACGCGGTAGCTCGTACCCCGACCGTAGCATTAAGCTGAACATAATCTGCTTGTTCAGGTACATACAAACCAAATTGTGCAAGTCTTATTGAAGAAGGAGACGTCGGAATGTTTCGATTTAACGTTCCACTTCCTGTAGTTGGGATACTTCTTTTAAAATCATATATTGTTTGCTTGATCAAGTTATCACCTGCTTTCTTGTATTACTCATATTATGTATTTGGAAAAAATTTGAATAGACAAGCCTCCAATTTATTTAAATAAATATTCAAATCGGAATGCCGTTTTTTTACAAATATAGTGTGCTAACCATATCAAACTGTTAATAACTTACATAACCTATCAGTAAGCTGTCCTAGAAATCTAGCAGGAGGGGAAGGAACCATGAAAATCATTACCGTTTTAGGTACTAGACCTGAAATCATACGGTTGAGCTTGATCATCGATAAGCTCGATCATCTAGCAGATAAGCATGTACTTATCCATACAGGACAAAACTTCACGAAAACCCTCAGCAGCATCTTTTTTAAGGAGCTCGGTATAAGAGAGCCTGATTATATGTTATTCAATCAGCAACAATCGCTAGGAGAACAGCTCGCGACCATGTATCGAGAGCTTGAAATCATATTTAAAAAAGAAATGCCTGATAAGGTTCTTGTGTTAGGAGATACAAACAGTGCGTTAAGTGCCATTTTAGCAGAGCGGATGGGAATTCCTGTCGTGCACATGGAAGCTGGAAACCGATGCTTTGATTGGTCTGTACCTGAAGAGAAAAACCGACGTGTCATCGATGCGATCTCAACATTCAATCTTCCGTATACGCCTCAAAGTAAAGAAAACCTCTTACGGGAAGGCATTGCGACCAATCGGGTTTATGTTTCTGGAAATCCGATCAATGAAGTATTGAAACATAATCAAACTAAAATCAATGAAAGCTCGATTCTTGAGGATCTTAACCTGACAAAAAAGGATTATTTCCTAGTTACGGCTCATAGAGCTGAAAACGTTGATCATGATGAGAACCTTAAGGAAATCCTTCAAGGAATGAATCATGTTGTTAAAACACATGGTAAACGGATGATCTGTAGTGTTCACCCGCGTACGAGATCACGTTTGTCACAATTGAATGGAATCGAATTAGATCCCCTCATTGAATTTCATGAACCGTTCGGATTTTTTGACTTCGTGAAGCTTGAACAGAATGCAAAGTGTGTTCTAACAGATAGCGGTACTGTCCAGGAAGAATGTTGTTTGTTCTATATTCCTACAGTTACGATACGAAAAACAACGGAACGTCCAGAAACCGTTGCATGTGGAAGCAACATTGTTTCAGGTTTAAATGCGATGAATATTTTGCGAGCAGTGAACGTGATGGTGAATCAACCTTCGGAATGGGATCTTCCAGAAGGCTATGCAGATGATGCAGTTTCAGATAAAGTGGTGAAATTTTTAATGGGAGGGCTACATGTTGTTCCACAATAAAACGATACTGGTAACTGGGGGAACTGGATCATGGGGAAATGAACTTGTAAAGCAATTGCTTGAAAAACAGCCGAGCGAAATAAGAGTTTTCTCGAGAAATGAGTCCAGTCAAGTCGCGATGAAACGAGCTTTTCATCAAGAGAAAAAGCTTAAATTTATTATTGGAGATATTAAAGAAAAGGACGGTCTGATCGAGGCAACGAAAGGGGTAGACTTTGTTTTTCATCTTGCAGCTCTTAAGCATGTTCCGGTATGTGAGGATCAGCCTTTAGAAGCGATGAAGACAAATGTCATCGGGACCCAAAACGTGATCGATGCGGCTATTCTTAATAATGTTGAAAAAGTGATTTATATTTCGACGGATAAAGCAGCAAATCCATCGAATTTTTATGGATTCACAAAAGCGATGGGTGAGCGTTTGATCATTCATGCGAATGTTCTCAAATCGAATACAACGTTCGTATGCGTGCGTGGCGGGAACGTGTTAGGCACGAACGGGAGCGTTATCCATGTATTCAAGAACCAGATAGAAGAACACGGTAAAATCGGTATAACAGATATGAGGATGACACGATTCTTCTTAACGCTTGAAGATGCGATCAAGCTTCTTTTTAAAGCAACGTACGAAAGCAAAGGTGGCGAGATTTTCGTTATGAAGATGCCTACATGTAAGATTGTAGACCTTGCAGATGTGCTGATCGAAGCGTCTGGTAAGGAGAATGTAGACATCGAAGTGCTTGGCATTCGACCAGGGGAAAAGTTGCACGAGCTCCTATTTTCAGAGTATGAAAGTCAGAGCACGGTGTATTATGACAAAGAATACTTCGTGATCTTACCATCAATTACAGTAGACGGGCTTCAGGAATATTACGCTGACTTTAAGCAAGTAGAACTAGAAAACTATAATTCTAGTGAGAATTTGATGTCGAGAGATGAGTTGAAGAATCTCCTTCAAAAAGGTGGATTCATCTCATGAAGTTACTTGTCTTAGGTGGAAAAGGAATGGCCGGGCATATGATCGTGGATTATTTCCAGCGAAAAGACGGCTGGGATGTCTCCTATACTTGCCGGGACAGCAATAGTGGTGGAATCTATTTAGACGTACTAATACCGAGCCAGGTAGAAGAGTTGATCGACCAGATGAAACCGGACATCGTGATCAACGCAATTGGAATTTTGAATCAGCACGCCGAGCGAAATAAAACAGAAGCCTTTCAAGTCAACAGCTTACTCCCTCATCAGCTTGCAAAGTTAACGAAGCGGTATGGCGGGAAGCTTGTTCATATCAGCACAGACTGTGTATTTTCAGGTGAGAAGGGTGATTATACAGAGTTTGATTCCAAGGATGGAACGTCTGTTTACGCAAAAACAAAAGCGATGGGCGAGGTGAACGATGACAGTGCGTTAACGATCCGAACGTCGATTGTCGGTCCAGAACTGAAGAAGGACGGTATCGGATTGCTACTGTGGTTTATGCAGCAAAAAGGAGAAATAAAAGGGTATAAGAACATGATGTGGAATGGCGTAACAACGCTTGAGCTAGCGAAGGCGATCGATTGTTTGCTTTTAAACAACGTAACAGGACTCTATCACCTATGCGTTGGTGAGAAGGTATCGAAATACGAGCTCCTACACTTGTTTAAAGATGCATTTAATAAAGATGACGTACGCATCACACCTGATGAAGAAGTCGTGCTAGATCGTACGATCGTGAATACGCGGAAAGACTTTATTTATACACCACCTAATTATGAAACGATGCTGAAGGAACTTAAGGATTGGATGGAAGATGAGTGATGACTCCATTCTAATCACGGGCGCGTCTGGTTTTACGGGCCAGCATGCGTGCAGACACTTTCTTAAGACTGATCTGAAGGTTACTGCTGTCGTTCGAAAAACTTGCTTAGAAGGTTTGCGTTCGGTCCAGTGTGATTTAACAGACAAGAATGCTATCGATCGTTTGATAAAAGAAGAACAGCCAACATATGTGCTCCACCTCGCAGGGGTAAACGCAGTTCAGACGTCATGGGAAAATCCGGTGAGTACGTTGGAAGCAAATGTGTTATCGACGGTTTATTTGCTCGATGCGATACGAACTACGACTCCTTCGACAAAAGTCGTGATGGTTGGCTCTGCACTTCAATATGTTCCTGCTAATGGAAAACCCAGCCACCCCTATGCGCTGAGTAAAACGATGCAGTCGCAGGTCGCTCTTCACTTGGCAGAATTGTATAACCTTCACGTTGTATTAGCTAAGCCAACAAACCTAATAGGTCCAGGAAATTCCTCTGGGATATGTGCACTGCTTACCAAACACATCGTTGATATGGAACGAAAACGTACGTCCGAGGCGTTTTCTATTTCGGATCTACAGGTGAAACGGGATTTCCTTGACGTCCGTGATGCAGTACGTGCTTATGAGAAGTTATTCGTTACCGGAGAAAGAACACGAACTTATGATCTTGCTACTGGAAGGCTTGTCGCACTGCAAGAGGTAGTGAGGGAGCTTGAGACGTTAACAGAGGTCTCCGATTTCGTAGTCGACAAGAAACTTGGTGAGAAAGGAACGGTTAATCCGATGGATGTGTCGAACATTAAAAACCTTGGTTGGAATCCGACATACTCCCTTCGGCAGAGTCTAGAAGATTCTCTAGAGTACTATAGAAACCATGAGCAGGCGTGAGCCTTAGTATTTTATTACGAGAAAGTGAGGAACGACATTGTCTAAATCAAATGAATTGGATCCCTTTATCATGATTTCAATTCCAAAGAGCGGCACACATTTGGTAAAGCAAATTCTGCTTGGCATCCCTGGAATGAAACACTTCCCTGATAAAGGGATGTTTGGTCACTTCAATAATCAACCGAAGCTACAGCTTTCTAGAACAGAGAACCTAGAAAAAAATGAGTTTGTGAATGGTCATTTGTTCTGTACGGATGAATGGGATGCGTTTTTTACGAAGTTGAATATGAAGAAGATATTTGTCATGAGAGACCCGCGAGACGTTGTTGTTTCTTATGCGTATTTTATTCCGGCTTTACCAATCCACCCGCTGTACGAAACATTTACCCAAGAAGGATTTACCCATCGTGATCGCATGAAGTTCTTAATTGAAGGCGGTCAACCGATTACGCCTCAAAAGCCTTATCAGCCGAACATTGAAGAATGGTATACAAGTTTTTCAAAATGGAAGGACCGTCCGAATGTTTTTACGATCAGGTTTGAAGACTTAATTTCATCAGAACGAAATCGAATTCTCGTTCTTCACCATCTCGTTAAGTTTCTATGGAAAGACGATTCTGTTCCTAAATCGCGTTCTTGGATGGTAGGAAATATGCTTAAGAACATCGATCCTTCTACATCACCAACGTTCCGAAAAGGTACGATAGGCGGCTGGCAAGGAGAGTTCGATTCTGATTTAAAGAGTCTATTTAAAAAAGAGAGTGGTAACCTTTTAACATCGTTAGGCTATGAAAAAACTCCAGATTGGTAATCGAAAACGGCATGGTAGACAAGTGCCGTTTTTTAGTTGGTTTATGGAAAGTTGTGGGTGTGTATCTAGTCGGCGTTTCGTCTTATTCATAAACTAGTGATAGGTAAGATAGTTTACACGTTAACGACTTAAATATGAGGAGGGATCCAGTGAGTGATCGTCCGAAAATTAGTATCATCATTCCATTTTATAACTGTGAGTACGTTAATCAAGCGATTGAAAGTGCACTGAATCAAACGTATCAACATATAGAAATCATTGTGGTAGACGATGGTTCTTCCATGCACAAACAGCTGATCGACCCTTATCTCCCTCTTGTAAAATACGTTTATAAAAGAAACGGGGGTACAGCCACTGCACTTAATCGAGGGGTCGGTTTAGCTACTGGTGAGTTCATCGCATGGTTAAGCTCAGATGATCTGTTTTTACCAGACAAGATAGCAAAACAAGTTTCGCATATGAAGCACTCAGGAGCGGATCTCGTCTATACAAACTTCAGCTTGATCGATGAGAACAATGTTGTTTTTAGAGAGCATGTAGGGACAAGGTTAAAAACAAGGCTCGCCTTTTTAAAGCATTTACAAAATAGCTGTCCAATCAATGGAAGTACGGTATTGGTTAAGAAAGCGTTATTCGAGAAAACTGGAATGTTTAACCCGAAGCTGAAATACACCCAGGATTATGATATGTGGATGAGGATGGCAAGATATGCACGAATCGAAAGTATGGAAGAAACCTTACTATACTATCGAAAGCATAGGAAGATGGGATCCGTTGTCCATAGTGATGAACAACAAAATGAAATCGCGTCATTAAAAAAACGGTATGAACGAATGCTCGATGAACTGATTATAGAAGAGCAAAGAAGAATCCTAGAAACATGAAGGTTATGAGAGCGAGGTGATTCCATGCATGGCAGCAAGACTGAGAAAGAAATCAGTATCATTATCCCGACCTATAATAAATTCCCTCAAAACTTATTCACGCTTTACTCCCTCCAGAATCAAACGTTTGATTTATCAAAGGTCGAGGTGATTTTGATCGATGATGGTTCTACAGATGAAACAGCTCAAATCATGAATCGTCATTCATTTACATTCGATCTAAAGTACATCGATTGTGGGGGAAATATCGGAAGAGCGGCTGCACGAAATAAAGGTCTTATAGAAGCGAAAGGAAAAGTTATTATCTTTCTTGACGCAGAAATACTAGTGAGACCGGATTTTTTGACGATCCATCACACCTATCACAAAGAAAATAAAAATGCGGTCGTAACAGGGATCATTTTTATAAAGCGACTGTACTCTGTACTATTTAATGACTTCACACCTGAACAGATCGAAGAGTGTTATGAACTAGCAAAATGTAATCCAACACTGGTAAAAAAGTTTAAGGAGTTTGAGGTGAACAAAGGACGAAAACCGTTGATTACTCGAGCAGATATCATAAATCAATCGTACCAATCCATGACTATGCCTACACATTACGAAGAATTTTATAAACGTATTTTAATCAACAATTACGGTTATCAATTACAAGACTACCGTATTCCGTGGCAGTTATTTGGAACCGGACATGTTTCTGTGTCTAAAGGAATGCTCGATCGGGTAGGGCTGTTCTCTGAATACCCAGGCTATGGGTGGGATGATTGCGAGATGGGCTTCAGACTGTATAAAAAAGGCGCTAAATACGTTACGGATCCAAGGCTTGTGAGTTATCACCAGGAACATCCTGTTTCGATTCATAATACTGACGATTCAAAAAAGAACTACTACCGATTTCAAGAAACGTATCGGTCGATCGAATGTATGATCATTAGCCTTACGTTTTTACCAGTTCCTTTCAATTTGCATGAAGTGAATCAAATATTGATAGATTACCACAAGCTATGTGAAACGTACCCGAACGATTATTCGCTAACGAAGAAAGTGTTTCATGAGATGTTGAGAGGTATCGGAAAGCGACGTGCTTTTAATGAACCGTTAACAGAATTGATTCCTAAACATCTGAGTGAAGAACAAGTTGCAGCGTTGCATGAAGAACTTCAAACAGTGGGGAACAAAAAAGAGTTTACGCGTTTTCTAGAGTGCTTTGATCGCTTAAAGAAGCTGTAAGACAAATTGAGTGAAAGGAAAACAATGCTATGAAAATTACATTTGCTGCATTAACTCTCTGTAAGGGAGGGGCACAAAGGATGTTGGTTGAACTAGCCAATGGTTTGGCAAACAAGGGGCATGACGTTTCTTTTGTTATGCCTCCTGGCGGCGTTATCGAATATCCGAACAAAGTAACGGTTATCAGGACAAAGGGTACAGGGATCAAATCAGATGATTTTCCAGTAAGCGACGTGATCGTTTCGAACTTCTACACACTTACGAACGTGTGTCAGCAAGCGAGTCAGGAAGGGAAAGGAATTCATGTTCGGATTAGCCTCTGCTATGAACCGGTTTTTCTAGATGATCATGAAGCGTCTTTTAAAAGCTATCACATTAGTAAGAACCTTATTGTTCTCTCAAACTGGCAAAAACAGCTCATCAACTTAAATCATGGGATTGAAGGCAAAATTGTACCTGTCGGAGTCAGTGATGTGTTCAGGAATATGAACATCCGAAACAACAAGAAGTTAGAGGTGAGCGGCATCCTTCGAATCCCAGAAGGAGGCTATTCCTGGCATAGAGAGCAAGAGTATTTGATTTCTGTTTTCACTCGGTTGAAACAAACGTACCCTGATTTGAAAATCAATTTGATCACACCACCTTCAGAATTAAACTCATCACGGTGGTTGAGGCAAATGCATGCAAATCAACTGTTTCAATCGTTAACTCCGCAAAATGATCAACAGCTCAATCTATTCTTGAATCAAGCGGACATATTCGTGAGCTCGTCTACTTACGACACCGCCTCTCTTCCAGGATTAGAAGCCATGAAGTGTGGTGCGGCACTTGCAACGGTTTACTCTGGTGGAAACATGGACTATTGCAGAAGCGGGGAGAACTGCCTGTTATCTTACCGGCATGAAAATAACTTGTTTCGAGATGTATCGACCTTGATTCAGCAGCCGAACCTTCGAAACAAATTCATGGTTGAGGGACAGAAAGAAGCTGCGAAATGGACATGGCAGCGAAGTGTGAATCTGTTCGAACAGGCGTTGATCGCTTTTAAGAAATAATCGCTTGCTAATTGGGGGAGAGGTCCCCCTTTTTTTCATTACCAGCTCTTATCTTTCTCGTAACCTAATTGAATGAGAAGATCTCCTGCTACCGCTTTAAAGGCGTCCTTCACCTCTTTATCAAACTCTTGCCTCCAATTTCCTGATTGCCCTTTCCGAAATGTGACCGATTTTTTAGGATCTACATTCGATTGCATCTGATTGACTCGCGTTTTTATTACGTCCTGGTGAAGTTCTAACTGAAAGAAGCGTACTATTCTTTCTAATTGCTGTAACTGAGATTCTTTTGATTCTACAAGTGATTCGTAAGAGATTGGAAGAACATTCGGTTCATTCAACCACCCTACGAACTTCTGGTACCAATCTCTAATATTAGGCCTCTTGATCAAATCATTAGTTGCTCCGTTTATGAAAATTAGAAATCTCTCTTTGATCGACAACTTATGATCTTGGAAGTATTTTCGATAGGGGTGGTCGGGAAATTGCATGAAGAAATAACCGTAAGACACGACGATATCTCGAGGGTCTCGGTACAAAAAGAGCTGTTTTAGTTCCAGTTCCTTAAAAAGGGCTGCATACTCATCGGAATGAAAAAGGTGTCCGTTTGCAAATGCGTTTATTGGAAGTGAGGAAAGCGTTTTTCGATGCTCCTCGAGTTGTTGAAGATGACCAGGATAGATGAATGCTTTGTGCGTAAGCTCTGGGTGCCCCTCTAGGAGTTGTTTCATTAAGTGTGTTCCGCTCTTAGCAATGGAGTTCGCAAAAAATGGGTTTCTATTCGTCAAAGCAAAAATCCTCTCTGCTTTTTTCTAATACTTTCACACCTTCATCTTATGCAGTACCTACAAGTTGGTCTCTTTGAATAAGAAGAGGTTTGGTTCATCGCATACATACTCCATAAAATAGAGGAATGTCCAATACAAATTGGAAGCAATTGCATAATTTAATATGACTATGAAAATCCAGGGGGGAGACCGTTGGAAAAGGTTTCGATCATCATTCCATTCTATAACTGCGCATACGTAGATCAGGCGATACAGAGTGCGCTGAACCAAACCTATGAAAATATTGAAATCATCGTTGTGAACGATGGTTCTACGAAACATGAAGAAAAAGTTAAGAAATATCTGCGTTCGATCACGTATATAAAGAAAGAAAACGGTGGAACTGCAAGTGCGCTGAACGCTGGAATCAAAGCAGCAACGGGGGCTTATTTTTGCTGGTTAAGTTCAGATGATTGTTATGAAGCCGATAAAGTACGAAAGCAAGTTGAGTTTATGAAAAGAACGAATGCCTCAGTCAGCTACTCATCTTACGTCCTGATGAATCAATCGAGTGCTGTCGTCACTGGCCCAATCGGTGTTTACTTTCCAACTAATCTACTCTTTTACAGAAAGATCAAGGTGAACTGCCCGATCAATGGATGTACGGTGATGCTTAAGATGTCACTATTCGAAGAACTCGGAGTGTTTGATGAAAGTCTTCCCTTCACGCATGATTATGATTTGTGGTTAAGAATCGTGCAAAAATACGACTTCAAGTATTTAGATCAGCCTCTCGTACGCTATAGAGTCCATGATGAAATGGGAACGAAGAAACATGCTGCAGCCATTCGAAAAGAAATTCAAACCGTTCGGAAAAGACATCTTCGAAACATGAATCGGAAAATTGTAGACGAAATCAAAGGAAGAAGACTGTAGATGGCTGAACATACAAGAATTTTTTTTAATAGGAGAGTGTGTTAGTTGAAATGATGAGCATCTATGGATTTATCACGATCAGCATCATTTTCATCATGTTTATCATTTTGATGTTCGAGTGGGTAAGGGCTCATATTGCGTTTGTTTCAGTTGTCATCATTCTACTTCTAATCGGAGTGCTCTCTCCAATGGAAGCCATATCAGGATTTATTAACCAGAGTGTCATCACAGTTGGAGCATTATTCGTAATCATCACTGCCATTCAGAGGACCAGCGTTGTGGAAACCTTAACAAGTATGATTTCGAGGTCAGCTGATAATGAATCAAAAAGCACGATGAAGATTATGGCGATCGTTTCCGCAATGTCTAGCTTCCTTAACAATATACCGCTCGTTCTTCTGATCACCCCAATCGTTAAAAAGTGGTCGATCGCGAAAAACTCTTATCCATCAAAATTTCTCATCTCAGTGTCTTATGCAGCTATTCTAGGTGGAATGTGTACATTGATTGGAACTTCGACGAACCTTTTAATTCATTCCATGCTCGTACAAAATGGGTATGAAGGGTTTTCAATGTTCGAATTAGCCCTAGTAGGTGTACCAAGCGCGATAGCAGTCATTCTCTACATGAGTATTTACGGCTATCGACGACTGCCGGAAATACACCATGAAGAAAAAGAACTTCCAACTCAGGTGAAGAAACTGACAATGTCGGGAAAAGAAATCCTCATTTATGTTTTGTTTTTCTCCATGCTTCTTAGTGTAAGTTTGCAGTGGATTTCGATGGCTCACGGGGCAATGATCACCTGTATCCTTTTCCTCATTCTCAGAGTGATCACAATCAAAGAAGCGTTCCGATCGATCCCCTGGTCGCTGTTAAGCATCATTGGATCTGCTCTAGGGATTGCGGTGGCACTTGAAAAGTCTGGTGCTGCTCTCATGATGACAGAAACATTTATCTTACCATTGAGTGAGTATGGCCCCTTCCCTTTACTCGTTGCAATCTATATCTTAGCCTCAGTCGTTACAGAGATGATTACGAATAACGCTGCAGCTGCTCTCGTTTTTCCAATCGCACTCTATATGACGGAACAACTAGGATTCAATGTTGATCCATATGCAATTGCGATCGCGATTGCTGCCTCAGCTAGCTTTTTAACTCCTTTCGGCTATCAAACGAACCTAATAGTTTATGAAGCAGGAAAGTATCGATTCGTCGATTTTATGAAAGCTGGTTTGCCAGTGAAAATCATCGTCATGTGCACGACGCTTTATTTGATCCCTCTTTTTTGGCCGCTCATATAAAAGCCACCTTCCATAACCATGGTAGGTGGCTTTACTTATCTATTTGGTTTCCATGTCACTTTCCCACATGATTTACAGCCTGATTTCTTTGGTGCTGGCGGTTGCGATTTACCGCGAGGACGGCGTTTCGCTTGATTAAATAATTCCTGTATATCTTTCTTTAACATTGTCATCCTCCTATTAAAATACGATCGATGGTTTGATCTAGTTTATTCATTAGAGGAGGACGGAGTATAGGCATTTAACGCTTTTTTTGAAATGGATTTATAATGGATCGTCGGTTTTCTCTATTTTGGAATTTAAACGGATTAAACGTTTGGACGTCTTGATTAGCATTTACGTTTTTAAATGGTTCGATCTGATGGCTTAATTTCGGTTTTTCTTCGAGCAAACCTTTCTTTGCTTCTATAGGCTTCTTTGTAGGGGGAGAAGCAAGTTCAGGTGGTAAGTCTGGCCAGTCTGTTTCAGTTTCGTGCAATTGGTAGTTTGCAAAATGAGGATTGATCGGGCGAAGGACTTTCTTAATGATCGTTTGGTATTCATGAAACGTGATCGCTGAGATTGGATAAAGTTCTTCTCTATAAAACGACTGGATGATCGCATAGCTAAGCCATTCAGGAATTTGTTGTGAAACGTAAGGTTGAAATCGAAATCGTAATGTAGCACTTAACGTTGGAAGCCATAAGTGTTTGTGAAGGTGCTCTTGAACGTTTTTCGTTGAGAGCTGTAGCGGCTTTAAATAGTAGTTCATATTATTTATTCTGAGTGCAATTGGATGAGAGCCGTTACTACGTACCTCAACGAAGATTCGTAGGTCCTGAGCTTCATGTCGATTCGTGGTTAGCCGAACTCCCGTATGCGATAAACTTTTTTTTAGTGAATCAATCAACTCAACAGGTAACCCCTCGATACACACAACTTTACCGGTGAACGCGCTAGACGCTTTACTTGAGCCGGTATCGATGGATAGACCAAAGTATGGCAAGAGAAGGTTAAGGTGCTCTCGTTCTTTCTTTGTTAAGGATGCGATCGCTCTCTCTTTCCAATAGAATTGTTCCATATAAAAACACTCCTTCGACGGATTAAAATGAATAAGAAGCAGATTTCCAATAAAAGAAATTTGGGCAGCCTTTACTGTTGCATTTCTCTCCTAATTCCATAATATGTAGTGAATCAACCTATAATGTGAAGAAAGGAATGAACTATATGGGTCACAAGCCTAAACCGAACCGAACGATTCCTACTGCAACGAACAGTTTGCAAGATGAATGTATTCGCGTTCAAAAAGTTTACGACTGGGTAACGGACCAACTGATGGTTTCAAAGAACATCCAATTCTCTGAAGATCAGTTAGAACAGATAGAGTCTGCAATGGAAGATCCTAGTCGCCGTCCGCTAAGGATCGTTGCACAAACGCCTGAAGCGCCACCATTATTTCCGCTAGCAGATAGCGATCACTGTGAGGAGTTTCTTTGCGAACAGGTTGGAGAGAAACGAGATGTGAACGTCGTACTTCCAGGGGGAGGCTATGCGGACGCACAACTCGTCGATTTACTCTTCACCACAGATGTGAAAGTAAGAGTAGTCGACCGTAACGGTCAGACAGTTACAGAGGTTAGCTGCAATGCATCTGTATTAGAATCTTTCGTTCTATGCTATCCGGACGGAACTGATCTTTATTGCCGCATTACGAAGATCATCGCACGCATCCCATCTGGCACGATTCTCTTAAACTGTCCTGTTCCTCAATCATTCGATCTAGAAGTTATTTTCTGTGTAGATATTCAAGTTGAAGCAGAGGTGAAGCTAGAAGTTCTTGCTAAGTTCTGTTCACCTCGTGATAATGACCTGATCGCTCCAGAAGATGTTGATGAGTGGTGCCCTCCGGTATCGTTCCCTGAACAATGCCCTGATATCTTCCCAAGACCAAGCTGCGATTGTACTGTAGCGGGTGAAGCCAGCGGTTCTACTGGTAATGGAGACTACGAAGGAAATATTTCGATGAAGCTCAATATTTGTCCTGATTGCAGCTTGACTGGAAGCAATATGTCATTTACATTCAATGATTCAAACATGGAAGATGGCACAATGGACTTTTCATTCACAGCAGAGTCATTCGATCAAGATTCACTCGTTTGCGTTCCGTGTGGAGACGAAGGTGTTAAATTCATGATCAATGGATCCGGAAGAATGAAAAACGGAATTAGATGTGAATTCAAGCTAGCTGTTGTAGATACTGATGAAGGCAATGAATTCGAAGTGCATTTGTACGACCGTAGAGGGGAAACTGTATTCAACTCTGGTGTAGTCGAAGCTGAAACAGGCGGTTTAACGATCGACAACTGCATTAATTTCGACGACATAAAGTACAAGAAACATCACTAAGATCGAAGGATGTGAAGGGGGAGAGAGATCTCTCCCTTTTTGTTATGAAGAGGGGACCGAGGTTCATACATATAATAGGGAGAGGAGTGAGCCAAGTGAAACAGGATGAAACGTTAAGCTATTCCAGGTTGATTACAAGAACAAAATACTTTCAAGAAAAATCATTAGAACTTGAAAAAGAACTGATATTTGTAAAAGATCATCTTCATTTGGTCGAAACTAAAATGGAAGAGTTACAATACGAAAACGATGCTAAAAGAGCGTCACTCGAAACCAAAGAAGGGAAAATAAAAGAATTTGAGAAGGAAGTAAACAAAGCTCACCTAAAGATTGAAGCATTGGAAGAAGAGCGGCGTAAGTTAATCGGTGAGCTTGAGAGAACAAAGGCTAAAATCGACAAAGAACAAAAGAGTACAACAGACCTGAAGATGAAGCTTGAAGCTGTAGAAAAGAAATACCAAGGAGCAGTTTCAGAAGGTAGGATCAAGAATTACGAAAAGCTTCTTACATCGATGCAAAATGATATCAATGAGAAAGAAGTACAAATACAACAATTCAAAACAAAAATAAAAGATTATGAAAGACGTATGAAATATCGAACGCCAAGTGATGTAAAGGATACAGAAACATCTGAAAGTACAGATAAACTAAACGCGTTAGCGTACTTAAATTACTCGATCATTGTGAATGATAAAAAGTCATTCATCATAAGAGGGGACTTGCAGATTACGAACAAAGGGATGTCGTCGCTGAAGAACCCAGTTGTATGTTTTCGATTCCGTCCAGCAGAAACAGCCATAATTAAAGGTCAGATTCTAACGGTTGAACAGGCAGAGACAAGAGGGGCTACAAACGGTACACAGTGGACGTTCATGGATAGCGACTGGATGTCGAAAGCAAGAGAGCGAGGCGAGATCTGGGTATCACCTCTTGGTGATGTTTCCATTTCTCCTGGCAACAAAATAGGGATCGAGAATTTTCAAATTCCATTAAGAACGGAGATTCATGAACCTTTTATTGTAGAGGGATTCGTATACTTTTATGAACAAGATTATAAGATCAAAACGTCGAATCAAATCGCGATCAGCTATTAAGAATTGGAATAAATGAGTTTTCGCCCACTCTCACGATCTTCCAGTTGCATACGATAAGAATGTGAAACCACATCTAGATGAAGAGGGGGCAAGAAATGTCTAAGAAAAAACGAAAGCCAAAAGTGATACGTGTTGAAAAGGTGATCATAAAAGCTGATGAAGTGATCATCGAAGACCACGGTAAGAAACGTCATCACGACCACGATGATCACGAAGACCGTCATGATGACGACAGAAGGGATCCATGGGGATTCTTTGGTCCTGGACCTACTGAAGAAATTGCCGAAGAAGTAGAAAGTGATGATGAAGAGAGGAAAGACGAAGATTCTGAAGATGACGATCAACCTCAAGGCGGCTTTTCATGGTTTTAAGAGCAGATGATCATCTGCTCTTTTTTTATGTATCATCATGTCTAACAGGATGCAGGAATACACCTTCATCTTGCTTCCATTCGAGAATGAGAACTTCTTCAGGGTGATCGATATGATGCTTCTTTAGTACTTTATTAAGCCATTCTTCATTAAATCCAGCTTCTTTTAAGTTGCCCCAATCGACCTTACCATCTGAAATGAAGGTCGTTGAAAGGTGTTCTTTCACTGGACGAAGGTCAAAGTCGCCTCTCGTAGGCTGTGAGTACTCTGATTTCTGTAAGACGCTTATACTTCCATTCGTTTCAAGAATGGCAAATTCAACTTCTCTTAAGGAAAAAATGCCTTTTTGTCTAAGTAAGTTCTGAAGTTGGTTCAAATCTAATTTATTCTTCTTAAGGTTTTTTCGGTTGATTCTACCATGGTGAATTACGATCGAAGGACTTCCTTCCAATAGCTTCCTCGTTCCTCTAAACTTTTGAGTAATCCATTCGATAACGTAGATAAGCAATCCCCATAGTGTGACTGTGTAAATGATCGTTACGTATGTGATATCTTTGTCATAAATCGCATTACCGACCAATTCACCGAGGACGAGGGAGGAGATGAAATCAAACGGTGTGATCTGAGTAATCTGTGTCTTACCGAGCATTTTGGTTAACACGAGTAGTGCGAGAAAGCCTACGATGAGTTCTATAAAGATTGACCCATATTCCATCTCTACCATTCCCTCCTAATACGCCATCGTACTTAGCATGTGCGAATCATTCAGAAAATACCCTTCGTCAAGGCTGCTTAGAATAAAAAAAGACACCGGACTTAAACCGGTGTCATAGTGCTTTGATCATCGTTACATGAGGGATGCCAGCATCCATAAATTCATCAGACGTCACTTCATAACCTAATGATTTATAAAATTCGATCGCTGATACTTGTGAATTGAGCTTCAATCCGGCTGTTTCAATTTTACGAACCTGATTTTCAAGCTCGTTCATCAAGAGCCTGCCAATTCCAGTTCCTCTTGCTTCCTTTAGAACACAAATTCGCTCGACTTTTACAAAGTCACCGACCATACGGTAGCGCCCTGCCGCAACAGGTGTGTCCTCATCATAAGCTACAAGATGTGTAGCTTCGTCTTCGTGCTGGTCGATCTCAAGATCTTCAGGAACGTTCTGTTCCTGAACGAAGACGCGATGTCTTACGCTGAAAGCATCATCCATCTCTTTCTTTGTTTCCGCTGCTTTAATTAGCATTAGCGAACTTTACCGAGGTGGAATGTTTCATAAACAGTCCAAGACCCATTCTCAAGTTGATAAAGAAGTTGAAAACGGTCGATGGTTTCCTCTTCATCAACATCCATCATACGTAGGCTGCCGTACACATCTGAATGTTCATCATCAGAAAGCTTTTGAGCGATCGTAATGTGAGGAACGAAGTTGTATTCACGATCTGTCCTGACTTCCTCTGGGTTAAGCTGACGATAGAGGTCATTTAACACGTCATTTTCTTTTACCTTCATATAGATCACATTGTTAACTGGATGAAACGATCCAATTTTATAAACGTTCATCGTAAAAGGTTTTGATTCGTCAGAAATTCTGTGGAGCTCTGGTGTAATCTCCTTAATTTCTTCCTCTGTCGCTTCGAATGCTTCTCTTATCGTTAGGTGTGGCGGGATAAGTGCATAATGTGGATCGTAACGTTTTCTGTATGAGTTTGCGATGTCTTGTAGTTTCTTTGACGGGAATATTGCAATGCCGTATTTCATAGTATAATCCCTCCCATTAAATTTGCTATGGACGTGACTTATTCATTTCCACTGTTAATTATACCAAAAATTCAAAAATAAGAAATGGTAATGTCGTTTACAGCTTGAACATATGAAGAAGCGCGCGTTTCATATCTGGCTGCCAGTGTTTCCATAGATGGCCACCTTCGAATTCATCATAGAAATAGTCAAAGTCTTTTTCTTTAATGATCTTACTCAATTCTCTGTTTGGGTCGATGAAATTTTTCTTCTGTCCATCAGTCGTAGGTACTTCTGTTTCTTCAGTACCAATCACATGATAGATCGAAAGAAGTTCAGGGTCTTTGAAGGTTGCGACTTTCTCTTTCAATTCGTCATCAACGTATGGCGAGTGAAGAATCGCTTTACCAAACGTTCTCGGATATTCGAGTCCGGCACGTAATGCAACCGTTGCAGCAAGCGAGTCTCCTATTAGAGCACGCCCATAACCTAAGTGGAAGGTCGCGTATTCTTCATCGAGAAACGGTACTAATTCATTGACTAAGAAGCGTAGGTAGGCTTCACTTTGTTCGCCATCTGGGTGATATTTTCTTCTGCGATCTTCAACGCTTTTGTATGGAATTCCTACAATGATCAGTTCTTCGATTTCGTCATTTTCGATCAGCTCATCTGCCGTTCGACCAAGGCGGCCTAGCTTAAAGTAATCGCTACCATCATTCGCGATCAAAAACGAATATTTATAGAGTGGAGAATAGTTATATGGCAAATAAATTTGGAGTGGGATTTCTTCTTGTAAATGTTCGCTATATAGTGAAGTGTCCTGGTATGTTCCTCTGTTCATTTCAAAGCCTCCTGTGCAGTAGTGAAAGTTAGTTTTATTTGACATTCTAATTTTTCGTAGTGATATAATGATTCTAACATACTTGCTTTTGGGGGACATAGAGAGGAGAACTAACATGAAGAAAAGGATACATAGTCGTGAAGTAGAAGCTGCAACAAGAGCATTATTAAAAGAGCGTGGCGTATCGATTCAGGATATTGCTGATATTGTGTTTAAAATGCAATCTCCTTATGTAGATGATCTATCGATGGAAGACTGTATAGAGAGCGTAGAAGCGGTTCTAATGAAACGTGAAATTCAGCATGCTGTACTCGTTGGCATCGAACTCGATAAGCTTGCTGAACAGGGGAAACTTTCAGAGCCTTTGCAGTCCATCGTCGAAATGGACGAAGGGTTGTTCGGAGTCGATGAAACAATTGCGCTAGGTGCGGTGTTCGGATATGGAAGTATCGCTGTTACGACCTATGGTCATTTAGATAAACAAAAGATTGGAATTATTGAGAAGCTCGATACAAAGTCTGGAAACGGAGTTCATACATTTTTGGATGACCTAGTGGCTAGCATCGCTTCAAACGCTTCTAGTCGTCTCGCTCACAGACTTCGTGACCGAGAGGAAGCATTGGACGAAGAAGAGCGTGAGAAGAGAGATCAAGAAGAGCGGATCGGTTGATTTTAGAGGAGTCCCAAATGTGGGACTTCTCCAACTTTTATTCACGGAAAGTATTGACAGTTCTTTATTCAGTCATGTATATTTATAAATGTCCTTAAAGAACTGATCCGTTAGCTCAGCGGGAGAGCACTTGCTTGACAGGCAAGGGGTCACTGGTTCAAATCCAGTACGGATCACCATACATAACCTAACCAGCGCGACCTCATAGAGGTCGCGCTTTTTTCTTAAAACTCTGGTAGATTATCGAAATTGTTTTCTTTAATTCCGTCTGGCTCACTACGTATAATATCACGACCGTATTTATGAAAAACATCAACCCCGCTTAACTTACCGCTCTTCGCAGCCTCAAGTGCTTGTATATAATCTAACTCCTCACCAGTATTTGTTTTAAAAGCAATAAGATCACCATCTTCATTCTTTCTTACTGCTGAGATGTATGTTCCGGTTTGTTCTACAGCATTTTGCTGCCTGTAGGTTTCAAACGCTTTCTCGTAACGATCCATGTGACATTCTCCTTTCTAATCGATCATGTTGAGTAAAGGCTCCGTATCGATCTTCCATTTGCTAGTGAGCGGATCTCGTTTAGCATTGAGACTAATTACTGTTGTGATTGTACCTGCATCCGAAATGTATACTTCAACTTTTGTTTTTATCTCACGAACGAATGGATTACCCTTATTCTTTTGTATCGATTCAATGTTCCAATTCGTAACGTACAGCTTAAATAGTTTCTTACTGTCCTCATTCACAACAACCTTTTCTAACAACGTTTTATCCGTATTGTTAATCGCGATCATCGCGACATCAACAATTTCTTCTGGACTTTTTTTACCGAGGTAGTCATCGATCTTACCTGCTGCTTTTAAGACCATAAGATGGTGAGCTGGATCAGGTTCTGAAGATCTGTGTGTGGAACTGTTCAAGAAATGTAAACAGAAGTGGCCGTTGAATCCATTTTGCAATGCTCCAGCTCCATGAGGCATGCCGTTCATTGAGCCAGCGATCTGTTTCCCATCGATCGTAACGATGACAGCTCTCCGTTTCCAGCTCCATTTTCGATAAATCGCCTTCATGATCTTTGTATCTTTATGTGTTAACGGTTGTACATCCGCGTGATCACTTCCAGCTCTGCGCTGAACGTCAAAAGACTTACCCGTTTCTACATCCGTAATCGAAAATACTGCCTTTCTAGGAATGATTTTCTCTACTTCTTTCCAAGGGATGAGCTGTACTTTATTGTCGAACGGAGGGATAGCGTATGTTCGATCGATTGGGTGTAAAATGAAGCTTAATAAAATTAACATCGAAACAAGCAATTTCATAATCATCCCCCTTGTCGAATCCCCATTATTTTGCACAATACGTGGGAGAGTATTCTTTTATTTATACGACTCTTTAGAGGAGCATGATATAATCGTTGCAAAGATACTAAAAGGGGAACGCTTATGAGACGAAACGATTTGTTTTTTCTAAGTACAAGTGAAAACTCGATTCAAAATGAAAGCGATCTTCGAAGTGAGTTAGTTGAAAAGAGCAAAAAACTATCTCATATTTTTAGTTCTTCGAAAGATGGGATCACGTTATTTGACCAGAATAATGGGTTGGTCGAAATTAATCAGGCTTGCTGTGACATTTTCGAACTAGAGAGAGAAGACATCTTAAACATGAAGATCGGTCATCATATTCGATCTGAATGTAAAGATGACTTTGAGAAGATGATGACGGACCTTAAAAGGTTTGGATATGTTAGAAGCCAGTTCCCGATCGTTTTGGGAAATGGCAAGGAGAAGTTTATCGAACTTTCGATAACGTCTAGCGCGTACAAGGATTTAAATTTATCGATCATTCGAGACATATCTTCAGAACGTGCATTATACGAAGAATTAATGGAAAACAAAGAAAAGTTCAATAGTATTTTTGATCATGCCCTCGATGGCATCTTGATTTGGAATAAAGATCGCATGATCGTTGATGCGAACTCTGCTGCATGCAAGATGTTTAACTTAACGTCTGAAACGATCAGGAAGTACAATATTTTCGATTTCCTAGAAGGTAAAAGCGTATCTACAGGAAAATTGTTTCAACAGGAGCTTGAAGAAAAGGGAGAAATTCGTGCGGAGTTAGAGTTTACGATAGCTGGTGGAGAAAAAAAGTTTTTGGAGTTCACCTCAAAGAAAAGTATTCACGGTGACCTTTACATGACCATCTATAGAGATATTACTGAAACGAAAGCAATGATTGCTGAGATTAAGGAAAGTGAAGAACGGTTCCGCAGGCTGTTTGAAGGGGCGATGGACGGCATGGCGATCATCCATCATGATGGATTGATTAAAGATGTGAATCGTGCTTTTGTAGAAATGGTCAACTTTGAAAAAGATGATGTGGTTGGTTCTCACTATGACGATATAAGGGGTGACTGTGATATTACGTGGGACTATCATGCTGCTAATGGGCGGAATGGCGAAGGCAAGCGATGGAACCCCGTAACAGAAAGCGTCCATACTTATAGCTTCACGGTGAGTTACAATATCTATCCGAACCACCACCTCGTTATCGTGCGCGATGTAACAAAGATTAAACGATCAGAAGAAATTGCTAAAAGGACAGAAACAAGCAATGTCTTGTCAGAACTTGCAGCAGGAGTCGCACATGAAATACGTAATCCCCTTTCGTCGATCAAAGCATTTTTACAGCTACTTAAAGGGAACGATTCAGTAAATCAAGATCTTCTAAACGTAGTAGGAACTGAGATGAAAGAAGTAGAAGAGTTCGTCAATGAGTTCCTTCTATTATCTAAACGTGAATTGGTTTCATACGAAGAAGTAAATATGGTCGATCTGCTAGATAGCATCATCTCCAGCCTTTCAAATAAGGCAATGGAACATCATGTTGAAATCATCACGAGAACAAATACCAGTATATATTGTGTTTGTATCAAATCACATATAAGACAAGCCCTATACAATATTATTGAAAATGGAATCGAATCCATGGTGAATGGAGGAACATTATTAGTGACGCTCTCTATGGATAAAGACATCATGATTGAAGTTGCTGATGAAGGAACCGGAATTCCACATCAAATCATTCATAAGTTAGGTGAACCATACTATAACACTGCCGAAAAAGGCACGGGGCTAGGTTTGATGGTGAGTTACAAAGTAATAGAAGAGCACGGTGGATCGATCACGGTTACAAGTAAAGATAATATCGGAACTCGATTTGTTATCGGTTTGCCCTTAGACAGCAAACAAGCTCGACAAGAAATAGAAGAACGACGTCAGAAAAAGGAGAGAAACTATGATTGAAGCGGTAACGATTCATCATGTAAGCATTTCTGTTACGAACCTCGAGAAAGCTAACGAGTTTTATAAAGATATATTATGCCTAGAGGAGATTGATCGTCCTGATTTTGGTTTTAAAGGAGCATGGTATGCGATAGGAGATCAACAGCTTCACTTAATTGAGTATCCATCTTCGAGTTCTCTCAGACATTCGAGTGAACTCGATTCAAAAGTAGGTCACTTTGCTCTACGGGTTAAAGACTATAGTGCTTGCGTAGAATGGTTGAAGAAGAAAAGCGTACCTTTTCATGAAAATCCTACGAGCAGAAGCGGATTCGCGCAGATTTTTGTTGCAGACCCTGATGGAAATTTAATCGAACTAAATACAGAGCAATAGAAAAAGAGCCCTAGGTTTGGGAGCGATAAGAAGCTACCAAACCTAGGGCTTATTTTTATTGATAAACTATTTTTTAAATTCGCTATGCTCTCGCTGAGGATTAGCTGCTTTTTGGGCTTCTTTTACTACTTTTTTCGCCTCTTCTGCTCGTCGTTGTTCTTCTTTAGCTTTTTCTTCGATCTGTTTAATTTGTTCATTTGAACGATCCAAAATGGAACTCCTCCTCTAAAAATACCTTTCTCGTACCATACCTTAGATTCCAAAAAGAATCAAGTAATTTACAGCCTTTTCTGACATTTCACATGATGGACAAGAATACATTGTGTTATAGGAGAGGAGGAAGATAACGTGTTTGAAACGATTCTTGGACTAGTTGCGATGTTTTTAGGTCTGGGGTTATTTATGGTGATTATTTGGAGAGGAATTAAGGTCGATTCTGCAAAACATGACATGGAGTTTTTATGGGAGGATTATAGAGAAATCATAAAAAAAGAAAAGGCACTGTAGTGACATAGATTATGTAAAAACGTAAAGTGAAGATTGAGAACTACAAACTCGCAAATGCGGGTTTTTATTTTTGGGCAAAAGGCTAGTTGGTTTCTGTTATTCTTGTTTTGGGTACTTTAGTAAAGAAGTGAGGTGAAGACAGTGGGACTAAGGAGAAGAATCAAACGACCGCGTATGAGGAACAGAACACAAAAAAAAGGGATGCCACCAGGCTCACTTGTGTATGTAGGAGAGGAGCATCAGGAAGAAGTTACTGTTTCGGCGATCGAATTTGATGAACATGAAATAAATGAGCAGCATAACGTTTCGTTAGATGATCTTAAACCAAAAATTGATTCTGAAAAGATTACGTGGGTCAATGTAAATGGGGTACATAATGTAGAAATCATTGATAAAATCAGCAAGATGGTCGGACTCCATCCGTTAACAACAGAAGATATTCTCAACACGGAACACAGGCCAAAAATCGATTTCTTTGAAAACCACCTCCTTGCAATCGTAAAGATGCTAAATCTTGAACAAGATCAACTAGATATCGAGCAAGTTAGCTTTATACTATTGAAGAATACTGTGATCACATTTCAAGAAAAAAAGGGAGATCTGTTCGATCCCGTAAGACTAATGTTAAAAGAAAACAAAGGGAAAATAAGGAAATCGGGTGCTGACTTCTTATTTTATTCTTTGATGGACGTGATTTTCGATCAGTATTTAATCATTATGGACGACATGGATGATCGAATCGCACATTTAGAAGGAAATATTATGGAGGACCCTGATAACCATTCGTTACAGGACATCAATGAATATAAAAATACAATTCTACAATTGAAGAAAACAGTGTGGCCTGTAAGAGAAGTTGTTAACAAACTGATAAACAGAAAAGTTCCTTACATCAGTGATTCGATTTCTTTTTATTTACAGGATATTCATGATCACATCGTTCAAGCAAATGATATGGTCGAAACATCCCGTGGACAGCTATATGGATTGTTAGATGTGTATTATTCCACGTTAAGCATGAAGATGAATGAGATCATGAAAGTGCTCACGATCGTGTCGACCATCTTCATTCCATTAACATTCATAGCTGGAATATATGGAATGAACTTTGCGCATATGCCTGAACTAAGTCTTTCTTGGGGTTATCCTGCAGTTTGGATCATCATGATCATCATTACGGGAATTATGGTGATGTATTTCAAAAAGAAAAATTGGTTTTAAGGAGCGTTATAAATGAAAGAAGTCGTCATTGTAACAGGAGCAGGGCATGGAATAGGACGTGGCGTTGCCCTTCAGTATGCTAAAAAGGGAAGCATCGTCATTTTAGCTGATAAAGATGTTGCAGGGTGTGAAGAGACGTTAAGAATGATGGAGGGCAATGAAGGGGAAATTATTCGTACAGATGTAAGTGACCCTGCTTCCATCGAAGCTTTGATGAATCACGTCGATCACGTTTATGACAGGCTCGATGTGTTGGTCAATAATGCAGGTGTCTCTGTTTTTAAACCGTTAGAGGAACTTGATGTGAGGGAATGGGATATGATTTTGGATACAAACCTTAGGAGTGTATTCCTCTGTTCTCAAGCTGCTTCACGAATCATGAAAAGAAACGAAAAAGCAACGATTATCAACATCGCATCAACCAGAGCGTCTATGTCTGAACCTGGCAGTGAAGCATATGCTGCTAGTAAAGGAGGAATCGTTGCTCTGACGCATGCCCTGGCGATTTCTCTTGCGAAGCATCACATCACAGTAAATAGTATTAGTCCGGGCTGGATTGAAGTTTCAAATTATGAAGGGCTCAGAGATATCGATCATGATCAGCATCCATCTGGAAGGGTTGGAAAACCATCAGATGTTGCGAGAGCGTGCCTCTATTTATCGCATCCAGATAATGACTTTATAACAGGAGAAAACTTGGTGATCGATGGTGGGATGACTAGAAAAATGATCTATGAACATTAAAGCGTTTGCAGTTAACGGACAATCACGATTCATGTTACTATAAACAAAGACCCTTCATTATAGAAGAAGATTAACAGGGTGAATCATGCTTGAGGGGAAGTTATATATGGCTAAGCATATGGAATTGCCAAATTTGTACGAAACAGGAATACAAGATTTGATTATCTCGGCTGAGAAAGTGGCTCATGTTCAATTAACAAATCCATTGGAACACGCCATGCTCATCTTGATTAAGTCTGGTTATTCTTCCATTCCTGTACTCGATACTCAGTTCAGACTGAAAGGTTTAATCAGTCAACCGCTTATTTTGGATTCAATTCTTGGAATTGAAAGAATTGAGTTTGAGAAGTTAAGCGACTATGTTGTAGAAGATGTTATGAATACTGACATTCCATGTATCAATGAAAACGAAGGTTTTTTCAAAGGCTTAAAGCTTTCGATCGATCATCCCTTTTTATGTGTCGTGGATGATGAGGACATCTTTAAAGGCATCTTAACGCGTAGAGCACTTCTAAAGTTTGTTAACAGGTATCTTCATGAATCTTCATTTAAGCGATCTGAATCATAATAAACGTAAAACCCGGTATGAATATACCGGGCTTTTCTATTTTCAGCTCGAGAGATAACTTGTAAAATGTTAGTAAATGATGTAACTAGTGGGGATGTCTTTATGAAGAGTTTAACGGAGAAAGTTCTAACCAGTGTGAAAAAGAAAGAAACAAATCGTCCTCTCGTACTTTCAGCTATTGTGATCGGAATGTTCATGGCTGCAATAGAAGGAACGATCGTTTCAACAGCGATGCCAGGAATCGTTTCTGATCTTGGTGGCTTTTCTAAGTTTAGCTGGGTATTTTCATCATACTTACTTATGTCCGCCATTACGGTATTATTATTTGGAAAGTTATCAGATCTTTTCGGGCGAAAGCCAATCTACGCTTTCGGAGTCATCGTGTTTTTAATCGGTTCGATACTTTGTGGTTTTGCAGAGACGATGGAAGCACTCATTCTCTTTCGGTTGATTCAGGGAATCGGTGCTGGGGCTGTTCAGCCTATCGCACTTACAATCGTAGGTGACATGTACTCAATGGAAGAAAGAGCAAAGATACAAGGGTATTTAGCTAGTGTATGGGGAATTTCAGCCATTGCGGGACCTGCTCTCGGTGGGCTCTTCGTTACATATATCGATTGGTCATGGGTTTTTTGGATGAACATCCCACTTGGGATATTGTCTCTTATTGGGGTGCTAATGCTTCTACATGAAAATATCAGTAAAGAGAAGAAACCAGTGGATTATCCAGGAGCGCTCGTACTACTAGTTTCAGTTAGTGCTCTTATGGTCGTGCTCATTCAAGGTGGTACGTACTGGGAATGGACTTCTTTGCCGATACTCGGGCTGATCGTTTTGACAATGTTTGGAATAGGGTTGTTCTTTTTTATTGAAACGCGTGCAAAAGAACCAATCATGCCACTTGGAATTTGGAGAGACCCCTTAATTACCCTCGCAAACTCAGTAACATTCACAACGGGTATCATCTTGATCGGTGTCTCGAGCTTCTTGCCAACATTTGTGCAGGGGGTTATGGAGCGATCGCCTATTGTTGCGGGCTTCACACTCACGACGATGTCGATCGGATGGCCGATCGCATCTACGATAGCAGGTAAGCTCGTGATCAAAATCGGATTTCGTATTACATCAGTCCTAGGAGGCATTTCTCTTCTCATTGGCGCCACGATCTACATGATGATGACGCCAGAGCTTGGACCATTTTTCGCCGGAACTGGTTCCTTTTTTATTGGGGTCGGAATGGGGTTAACATCGACAACCTTCATCGTTGCGATTCAAAGCTCAGTTGCCTGGAAGCAGCGTGGAATCGCAACAGCTTCTAACGTATTTATGCGAACACTTGGAAGCGCAGTAGGTGCAGCACTACTAGGAGGAATCTTGAATAGCCGCCTGAAGCACTATCTTGAAAGTCGTGATGTTGACCTTGATATCAATTCAGCTAATATGCTTCTTGATGAAGAAAAAAGGAATAATCTTGAGGCTGCTACGCTAGCAATCTTGCAAAACGGATTGACCGTTTCTCTAAAATGGGTTTATTTCGGTATCGGCATACTAGCTCTTGTTAGTTTTGCAGTTGTGATCTTTATGCCAAAGCACTCGAACAAAAGAAATCCGTCTCGATCATGAGACGGATTTCGGTTGAATGAACTCGATTCTATTCTTAAAAGGATCGTAGAAAGTAAACCTATCGAAACCAGCGATTTGCGTTTCTTCCTTTATCTGAACATTGAAGTGTTGTAATCTAGCACGAGCTTCATCAATGTTTCCTACTTCAAAAGCAGGGTGTCGTTTACTTGGATGAACATCTTTTTCGACACCAATATGAATTTCGATGCCTGCACCTTTGAGCCAAAACCCACCGTTTTTCTTCAATGCCTCAGGTTTTTCGATCTCCACAAATCCAAGAACGTCTTTATAAAACATTCTTGCTTCATTCTCCATGCCTACAGGTATACAGATTTGTATGTGATGAACTCTTCGATAGTCGATATTCATATAAAACACTCCTTAAAATTGACTTGTGAATATGCTGTAGCATACTTGGAAGATTAATAGGATCGTCATCGTTCTTAGAAGCCAGTCGATCTGTGAAAGCGACAGCTTATCGGCTATTCTTACTGAAATTTGAGCCCCAGTAATGGAACCGACGGCTAACGGTATGGCGATCGTCATATCTAGATGACCACTCAAGGAATAAACGATAACAGCGCCTGTACAGCTTAAAAAGGTATTAAAACGCGTTAATCCGATTGAAAATAGATACGAAAGCCCGCTCTGTCTAAATAAATGCATTTGAAGCGTCGCTTGTCCAGGACCAAATGATCCATCGTACCACCCGATCACTCCGACAAAGGGAAGCGCTCTTTTCGGGACTTGTTTTAACGTTGTACTAGACTGCTTTTTCTTCAAAAATGATAGCCCGAGTGCAGCTACGAGAAGAGAACCTGCGAATAGCTGGAGAGCCTCGTCGGAGAGGGAAGAAGCAAACAAGCCACCAAGTATTCCTCCAACTAAAGCAATAGGACCTGTTTTTAATGCCTCTTTCATCGCTAGCTCTTTTCTTCTTAATAAAACAAAAAAGCTTGAAAATGAACTTAACATGTTAGAAAATTTGTTAGCAGAAATAATCGAATGAATCGGTAGCCCTAGTAAGATCATAGCAGGCAAGTTGATCAAGCCGCCGCTACCAGATAATGTTCCAATAAATGTTGCGATGAGTCCGATTCCAAATAACCATAGCCATTCCATAATGAATCACCCTTTTTCGTTCATATTGGAATCTCCTTCCATAGTATATTATTGTTAGAGTGATAATGAAAATAGATAATAATGATGATAATACATAAGAAAAACTTATGATTACGAATATCAGAAATATGTAGACAAAACGTCGGAGAGTGATGAGATGAGTACAGAATACAAGGTTCTTTCGATTCTTGCTGAAGAGAAGAACATGCGGAGAGCCGCAGAGCGGCTATACGTTTCACAACCAGCACTAAGTCAGCGGCTCCAATCCATCGAAAAAGCCTGGGGTGTACCGATCTTCCTAAGATCTCAAAAAGGCTTGACGGTAACACCTGCAGGAGAGCGAATCATCGATTTTGCAAACGATACGCTCAGAAGAGAAGAAAAAGTGTATGAAGCATTAACGTCGCTGAGTTCTGAAGTTCACGGAACGTTAAAACTAGCAGTCGCATCGATTATAGGACAGTACTGGCTCCCTTCTGTATTGAAGAGGTTCGTTGAGAATTATCCGAGTGTGAAGATTTCGCTCGTAACAGGGTGGAGCAGTGAGATTTTAAAATATTTATATGAAGATGATATTCATGTCGGTATCATTCGTGGCAAGCCAGACTGGAGAGGGAGAAGTCATTATCTCTTGTCTGATGAACTATATTTAGTCGACACTGCGATCCGTTCGATAGAAGAGCTTCAGCAAACTGAGAAACCGTTCATACAGTTCAAGAGTGATTCGACTTACTATCAAGAGATTCAGGAATGGTGGCAAACGCAATCGTTTGCTCCACCAAAGAAAACGATCGTTGTGGACCAAATCGAAACGTGCAAACAGATGGCGCTGAACGGCATCGGCTATGCGATCCTCCCATCGATCTCGATTACAGAAGATGTGAGTGAATATCATCGCATCCCTCTTTTAGATAAAGAAGGAAACGCGTTGAAACGAGATACGTGGTTATTAACGAATGATACCGCACTTCAATTAAAACAGGTGGAAAAGTTCCTCGAACTCCTCAACGGATAGGAAATCATTAGACTTCACGAAAACAATCATGTACGATAAAATGAAAAGCATGCGGCAAAGCCGTGTAGCTATTTGGAATCAAGGAGGAAGAATAACCATGAAAATGATGGATGCAAACGAAATTATTAGCTTTATTCAAAACAGTGAGAAATCAACTCCTGTAAAAGTACATATTAAAGGAAAGCTAGAAGGTATCGACTTCGGTAGTAACACGAAGACGTTTATTACTGGTGATACTGGCGTTCTTTTCGGTGAATGGAAAGAAATCAAACATGTTCTTGAAAACGAAGCTTCTAACATCGAAGATTACGTTGTAGAAAACGATCGCAGAAACTCTGCAATTCCAATGCTTGACCTTAAAGGCATTCAAGCACGAATCGAGCCTGGCGCGATCATTCGTGACCAAGTTGAAATCGGAAACAACGCAGTTATCATGATGGGTGCTATGATCAACATCGGTTCTGTTGTTGGCGAGGGCACAATGATCGATATGAACGTTGTTCTAGGAGGACGCGCAACAGTTGGTAAGAATTGTCACATCGGTGCAGGCGCTGTTCTTGCTGGTGTCATTGAGCCACCTTCTGCAACACCAGTTATCATTGAAGATGATGTTGTCGTTGGAGCGAACGCTGTTGTCCTTGAAGGCGTAAAAGTTGGAAAAGGCGCAGTGATTGCAGCTGGATCGATCGTTACAGAAGACGTTCCTGAATACACGCTCGTCGGTGGTACTCCAGCACGAGTACTTAAAGAAATCGATGATCAAACTCGTTCTAAAACTGAGATCAAAAAAGAGCTTCGTCAGCTTAAAGCAGACTGATTTTATATGAATAGAAGAGCAGTAAGACGAGATCTGCATCGTATCCCTGAAATAGGATTTCAGGAATATAAGACACAGCAGTATCTGCTTCAGTTCATCGAACAGCTGCCCGAAGAGCATCTTGAAGTGAAAACTTGGAAAACAGGAATCTTAGTACTCGTAAAAGGAAGTAACCCGACTAAAACGGTCGGTTACCGTACTGACATAGACGGCCTTCCGATACAAGAGCAAACTGGGTACCTGTTTCAATCAGAGCATGAAGGATACATGCATGCCTGTGGTCATGACTTTCATATGACGATCGCGTTAACCCTTCTTGAACACTACGCTGTAAAACGTGTGAAGGATAACCTGCTGTTTATTTTCCAACCAGCAGAAGAGGGACCAGGTGGAGCTCTTCCAATGTTAGCTTCAGAAGAATTTAACGCTTGGAAGCCTGATGAAATGGTTGCTCTTCATATTGCACCAGAATATCCAGTCGGCACGGTCGCAACGAAGCCAGGTTTGCTCTTCGCAAACACTTCAGAGCTATTTATCGACTTGATCGGCAAGGGCGGGCACGCTGCTTATCCTCACCAATCACGCGATATGGTCGTTGCAGGCAGTCATCTTGTTACACAGCTTCAATCGATCGTTGCAAGGAATATCGATCCCCTCGATTCGGCAGTCGTTACGATCGGGAAGATTGAAGGGGGGACGAAGCAAAACATTATTGCTGAAACCTCCCGTCTTGAAGGGACGATCAGATCGCTTTCGGCAGATTCTATGACGCTTGTGAAAAGGCGTATTGAATCGATCGTCAAAGGGATTGAAGCTTCATTTGAATGTGAAGCGAAAATCGATTATGGCTCGAACTACTATCAGGTGTTCAATGATGCGCAGCTAGTCGAAAGGTTTATGAATGTTACTAGAGAGTTAAGCGATATAACTATGATTGAGTGTCGTGAAGCGATGACGGGCGAAGACTTTGGGTATTTCTTACGAGATATACCAGGGTTCATGTTTTGGCTTGGAGTAGATTCAGAATCAGGACTGCATTCCTCTACTTTGAAGCCAGATGAAGATGCGATTGACGTCGCGTTCGATGTTCTTACAAACTATATCGACAGCACGTTTGGATAATAAGACGCCTCGAGGATCACCTCGAGGCGTTTTTTTTGTGCCTTAAACCGTTTTTAGCGTTTGACTGTATTGATATGTTACAAAATCATGTTTATAAATTTCTTTAACTAATTGCATAGTTTCTTCATTTTAAAAGTTTTGATAGTCAGGAACCGGCTTATTTAAGGAGGATTGTGACATCTTCACTTCAGCAAAGCACCTCTCATCATATTTCTTCATCTTATCCGTTATGTGATGAGGAGACTTTACGATCGTTTCTATGGGAGAGTGTGGCAGGTTATATTGTTTTTCTATCGTTTTTAACTCATTCATGAAGTTTTCAAGTCGTATATAGTTTTTTATTAGCAACTCTTCTCCATCAGTGTATTGTTGTGCAATATGGAGGTTGATCGCGCCTTTTGTAACACCGATGTTTCTTATAATATACAGAAATTGTTTGAAAGACATACCATCTTTAAGGTGTGGTGCGATGACTCTCATAATGCTTTCATTCGTTATCGTTGCAAAATATGAGCTCACTGCACGCGTGAACGGGTCTCGAACAAGCTTGTAGACATCTTTTTCATCGTTAGCTAGTGCTTTCAGTATATTCTTCTCATAATGTGGTTGATTTTGAAATTCGTTCATTCTATATGAGTGAATGGACTCGTATTGCGAGGCCGCTTCAAGTAGTCCTATGTGATAAAAATACCATTTAGCAAGTGAAGTACATCCTCCTTTTGGGCTCCAAAAGAATAGGATTGGGAAATTAGAATCGTATAAAGGAAGTGGAGGTGAGACTAACTTGTTGATTACCACTTCTTTTTTTAGATTGCCCAATAGTGCTCAACTCCTTTAAGGCTAGTCCTATTATTGACTATTAACTATAGTATGCAAAGGTAATTGGAAAAGTGAGGTCAATGTCAGTTCTGGTCGCATTATGATTTTATGGGTACGAATATTTCTTTTCGGAAACTAATGATTTATGTTCAAACAATGAATAGTTTAGCGAAAATAGTTCATCCTAATGCTAGTACTCGCAATGCATTAGAGGGGAAGGAGTGAAAAGCATGAAAAGAATCGCTGTAGAAGATACGCTTTCTGACGTAGCACAAGCGCTTCAAGCAAAAGGGTATGAAGTGGTTTCCCTTAAGCAGGAAGCTGATGCAAACGGCTGTGATTGCTGTGTGATCTCAGGTCAGGATCAGAACGTTATGGGAATGCAGGACGCTACTACACAAGGAAGTGTCATCAACGCTGATGGCATGACAGCTGATCAAGTTTGTCAGCAAGTCGACAGCAGATATCAGCAATAAAGAAACCGCCCCCTTCTAGAAGGGGGCGGTTCTCGTTAATCATCTTTTTTTACCCAATTGCCATTATCGTTTTTTTCGTATTTTTCTTCCACTGCACTCCAAGCTACTTTAAAAGCTGTCTTCTCGTTATCGTATTGCTCTGAAGCAGAATTAAAGGCTTCCTTAAAGATATCTTGTGCATGTGATGGAAGATTATCTTTTACCTTATCTGGCAGGTCACTTCTCGAATCATAAGGCAATGACGTCACGCTCCTTAAACGATTTGTCATTACTTTACCCAGCGCTAGTGACCCTTAAACGATTACTGCTCTTTCTTCTCAAGGTAAACTTGATGTGGGAAAGGGATTTCGATTCCGTTCGCATCGAATGCTTCTTTAATCTCTTTACGAAGTTGACGCTCAACGCCCCACTGTTCCATATTCCTTGTTTGACAGAGAACGCGGATGACAACATCAGAATCACCAAGGTTTTGAACACCTAGAACGTTAGGACCTTCAACGATTGAATCGTTCGTCTCGGCAACCTTTTCACACACATCTTGAAGAACGCGAATCGCTTCGTCAATATTGTCATCATATGAAATGCCAATATCGACAAGGGCGCGCATGTTTCCTCTAGAATGGTTGCTCAGTGAGCTGATCTCACGGTTCGGAACATAGTTAAGTGTTCCGTCAAAAGAACGGATATGAGTTGTGCGAAGACCAACTTCTTCAACGATTCCACCGAATCCAGCTGCTGTTACATAGTCGCCAACATCCATCTGCTTTTCAAGTAAGATGAAGAATCCTGTCACGACATCACTAACCAGTCCTTGAGCACCAAATCCAACTGCTAGACCGATGATACCAGCACCAGCGATCAATGCTTTAATATCGAATCCAAACGTATCGAACACGACCGCCACAACGATGAAAATCAATACATAAGCGAAAATGCTCATCGTTAAATTCTTTAATGTGTCTGCTCTGCTTTGACTCATATTTTTTTTCGTGGTTACTTCAGTGAAGGACTTTTCAATAAAACGAGTTCCTAATGATTTCACGATCGCATAAACGATAAAGATTGCGATAAGTTGTAGAATGAGTAGTCCAGTATCAACGAGCAATTCTGCCCAGCTGATATTTTCAATAAAATCCATGTTTCTCCTCCTTTAACCAAATACGGGTATATACCTTACTGACAAAGTATAGCGAAAAATGTCGTTAAGGTTCAAGTGAAGTGTTATAGAAGACGTAAGAAAAATATTTCGTTATACTTATCATGTCATGTTTATGAAATAGAATACACGGGCAATATAGGGAAGTACGTTGCCTATTCATTATATTAAATTAATTATTACTTAATATTGACTATAAAAAATGGTTGTACTATAATGACAAACGTGGGCGAAAGCCGCAGGATATTTTCTAGGAGGGATTTACACATGGCAGAACGCATGGTAGGTAAACAAGCACCTCGCTTCGAAATGGAAGCAGTTATGAACAACAAAGAATTCGGTAAAGTAAGTCTTGAAGAGAACATGAAGAACGACAAATGGACAGTTCTTTTCTTCTATCCAATGGACTTCACATTCGTGTGCCCGACTGAAATCACTGCACTAAGTGACCGTTACGATGAGTTCGACGATCTAGATGCAGAAGTAATCGGA
Source organism: Anaerobacillus sp. ABA4_114 (assembly GCF_056159065.1). Lineage (NCBI taxonomy): Bacteria > Bacillati > Bacillota > Bacilli > Caryophanales > Bacillaceae > Anaerobacillus > Anaerobacillus sp. ABA4_114. Next base: position 2,449,413 of record NZ_JBSWUM010000001.1, on the reverse strand, counting down.
GTATCTACTGATACAATTCATACACACTTAGCTTGGATCAACACTGACCGTAACGAAAATGGTCTTGGTGATTTAAACTATCCACTAGCTGCAGATACAAACCATAAAGTATCTAAAGAATACGGCGTATTTATTGAAGATGAAGGTGTAGCACTTCGCGGACTATTCATCATCAGCCCTGAAGGTGAACTTCAGTACGCAGTTGTTAACCATAACAACATTGGCCGTGACGTTGATGAAACACTTCGTGTGCTTCAAGCACTTCAAACTGGTGGACTTTGCCCAGCAAACTGGAAACCAGGTCAAGAAACGCTAAACGTATAATATAGATTAAACCTAAAACCTCCAGGTGATCCTGGAGGTTTTTTTATTTAAACTATCATACTAAAATCGGTCATAAAAAGAAGAGTTTATACGTAATGTAACATGTGCAATGGCCTAAGTGTCGTGCTCACTCTGTTTTCATAGAAAGAACAATTTGTATGCTAGTAGTGGTAAAAAATCTTCAAGAAGAAAATCTTGGAGTTTTTTTTATTTAATAGTCTCAATTGGTGGTTATTTATTTCGAAATCCGATATATTATGTATATTGTCACTAATTTTACAATTCATTTATAGTCAAAGGTGGTGTCGCGTTGGATACGTTTAAGAGATTAAAAGATTTTTATTGGCCGTATAAGAAGTTGTTCTTATGGTCTGTGTTCTCATTGTTTTTTGTAACCGGAATCACGGTGGTATACCCGATGGTCCTGCAATTTACGATCGATGACGTCATTCTGAGTCAGGAGTATCAATGGGTTCCTTATCTCGCATTTGGATTTATAGGCATTATGTTGTTTAAGGGTATCGCTACATTCTTTCATCAGTACTTAGGGGATCTCTTTGGGGTAACAGCTGTCTATCGACTAAGAGAAGAGCTTTACAAAAAGCTTCAGTACTTACCTTTTCGATACTATGATAATGCGAAGACCGGAGATTTAATGTCACGCTTAACTGCTGATGTTGAAGGTTTTCGCTTTTTCCTTTCTTTTGGATTCGCACAAGTGATCAACTTTTTACTACTGATCACATTCAGTTTGATCGTCATGTTCAATTATTCTGTTCCGTTAGCGCTCGTAACGCTAGGAATGCTCCCTTTCCTCAGTATCGCAGTTTATCGCTTCGATAAAAACGTTCACCCAGCATTTAGAGGAATCCGGAAATCGATGGCGAGGTTAAATACGAAGGTACAAGAAAACATTAGCGGGATCAATACGGTCAAATCGCTATCGAGAGAAGACTTCGAGATCGGTAAGTTCGTAAACAGCAATACGGACTATCGCGACAACTACTTGACGACGTCGAATATATGGGCGAAGTTCTTCCCGATGATGGAGTTTATCGGAAATCTCTGTGTGGTGTTCCTACTATCATATGGTGGGTATCTCGTGTTCCAAAACCAGCTTCGACCTGGAGAACTCGTTGCTTTCTTTAGTCTTGTTTGGTACATCATCTGGCCGATCATGAACTTAGGATTCGTCATCAACACTTTCTCTCAATCAAAAGCTTCAGGTGAACGACTACTTGAAATTTTAGATGAACCTGAAGATATTTCTGATAAAGAAGGTGCCATCGAGGTGAACCGTTTAGAAGGTCATGTTGAGTTTAAACATGTGACGCACAAGTATGCTTCTGAAGATGACGAGGCGTTGAAGGATATTTCTTTTGATGCACCAAAAGGTACAACAATTGGTTTATTAGGTGCAACGGGGTCAGGAAAGACAACGGTTACGCAGTTGATCGCTCGTTTTTATGAACCAGATAGTGGAGAGATCTTGATCGATGGTAAAAAGATCGATGACTATACATTCAAGTCTCTTAGGAGAAATATTGGCGTAGTGCTTCAAGAGACGTTCTTATTTTCATCAACAATTCGCGATAATATTGCCTATGGCGATCCTGATGTTTCGTTCGAGAAAATTCAAGATGCAGCGAAACGTGCACAGGCGCATGAGTTCATTATGGAATTGCCTGAAGGGTATGACACGGTTCTTGGAGAGCGTGGAATGGGGCTCTCAGGAGGACAAAAACAACGAATTGCAATCGCTCGAGCTATATTGACAGATCCAAGTATTTTGATTCTCGATGATGCTACGAGTGCAGTCGATATGCAAACGGAATTTAAGATTCAAAAAGCTTTCGAAGAAGTGATGAAGGGAAGAACGACTTTTATCATCGCGCATAGAATTTCTTCATTGAAGCATGCCGATGAAATCCTTGTACTGAATAAAGGAGAAATCGTTGAGCGCGGAAAGCATGATGAACTGATCGAGAACGAAGGATACTACCGAGGTATCTACGATATTCAGTATCAAGACCAAAAAGAGATTATGAGTAGACAGACGGTTTGAAAAGGGGTGAAAAAGCGAAATGAAACAGAATCGTAGACAACGATTTCACTATTCTCAGGATTCAGCTATTGAAAAACAGTTTAACTGGAAGCAGATGACGAGGCTCCTAGGATACATGGAACCATATAAGAAAACCCTTCTCCCAAAAGCAATCATTACGATGCTTATTTCAACAGCTGTAAGGTTGATCGTACCGATCTTTATCGGGGTATTGCTTTTCGATCATGCGATAAAAAATAAAGATGAAACACTATTGATTCAGCTCATTATTGGTATAGCCGTGCTGTATGTCATTTCATGGATTTCGAACACATACCGTATCAAATGGACGAATCAGCTGGGTCAATACATCATCTATGATATTAGGCAAGGGTTATTTAAGCACATACAAAAGCTATCGCATGGATTCTTTGACAAACGATCAGCAGGTTCAATCTTAGTAAGAATCATAAACGATGTAAATTCGATGCAAGAACTTTTTACAAATGGTGTTATCAACTTGTTGATGGATATCGTTCTGTTACTTGGTATCCTCGTGGTCATGTTTATTCTAAGTCCAGAGTTGACGCTAGCGATCATGATTATCCTGCCGCTCATGTTCTTGATCTCGACTAGGCTACGAAGAAGGATCAGGAGATCATGGCAGCAGGTTAGGGTGAAGCAAGCGAAGCTAAACTCTCACTTGAACGAAAGCATTCAAGGTATTCGCGTGACACAGTCTTATACACAGGAAACAGAGAACATGGACTTCTTTGAAGGCGTAAACCATGAAACGTACTCAAGTTGGAAGGATGCGACGAAGAAGAGTGCGATGTTCCGACCTTTCGTAGAGATGTCGAATGCAATTGGAACAGCGATTCTGATTTGGTTTGGTGTCTATTTAATCCAGAACGGTCTTGATTATGGTGTCTTCGTAACGTTTGCTTTTTACTTAGGAATGTTCTGGGAACCGATCTCAAGATTAGGTCAAGTATATAACCAGCTACTCGTAGCGATGGCTTCATCAGAGCGAATTTTTGAATTTTTAGATGAAAAGCCAAATGTTCCTGAGAAAAAGGACGCAAGAGAATTTAAAGAAATGAAAGGTGAAATCACGTTCGAAGACGTTGAATTCTCCTATGATGAGAAAAGAAAAGCACTTCATCAGATGAGTTTACGAATGAAAGCGGGCGAAACAGTTGCACTTGTTGGGCACACTGGTTCTGGTAAATCAACGATCGCCAATCTGATCAGTAGGTTTTATGATCCTACAAAAGGGTCAGTAAAAATCGATGGCGTCGATTTACGAGATGTTAAATTGGATAGTTTGCGCCAAAAAGTGAGTGTCGTGCTTCAAGATACGTTTATCTTTTCTGGTACGATTATGGAAAACATTCGTTTCGGTCGACCTGATGCAACAGATGAAGAAGTGCTCGAAGCAGCAGAAGCAGTCGGAGCGGATCAGTTTATCAAGAGGCTAAGCAATGGGTATGAAACGGAAGTTGAAGAGAGGGGTAACGTACTTTCAGTGGGTGAACGTCAGTTGTTATCTTTCGCCCGGGCGTTATTAGCCGATCCGAGAATTTTGATACTCGATGAAGCAACCGCTAGTATCGACACAGAAACTGAGCTCAAGATTCAGAACGCACTAAACGTCGTACTCGAAGGTAGAACAGCGATTATGATCGCCCATAGGCTGTCAACAATCCGTGGAGCAGACAATATTATCGTGTTAGATCATGGTCGTATATTAGAGCAGGGAGATCATAACGAATTGATGCGTAAAGGTGGAACCTACTACGAATTAGTCCGTTCACAGTTTAATATGATGGATGCAGGTTAATAAAGAAGTCCTTTTCGGACTTCTTTTTTTATTTTAGATTGTGATACTTGTCACAAAGTCCTCGTTCAGTCATAATAGATTTGTAGAAAGCTTCACATGTTTGTTAGTTTTTGTTCAAGTTGATAAGGGAAGATTGTTTACAAGACATTGAGTTGATTTAAAAGGGGATGAAGTAGGTGGAAATGGATTCAGCGATGCTCAGCAGGCTTTTAACAAGCCTTACACTAGGGTTTCATATAATCTTTGCAACTCTCGGTGTTGGTGTGCCTTTGCTTATTAGTTTAGCAGAATGGATCGGGATCAAGCGCAATGACCCTTACTACACGTTATTAGCAAGGCGCTGGTCAAGAGGGTTTGTTGTAACGGTTGCAGTAGGGGTTGTGACAGGAACGGCTATTGGCTTACAGCTTTCTTTACTCTGGCCAAACTTTATGCAGCTTGCCGGTCAGGTAATCAGTTTGCCTTTATTCTTAGAAACGTTTGCGTTTTTCTTTGAAGCAATCTTTCTAGGAATCTATTTATATACATGGGATCGATTTAAAAAGCCAATCTACCACTGGTTGATTTCAATACCAGTCGTAATCGGTTCAACCATGTCGGCAGTCTTTATCTCTACAGTCAATGCGTTCATGAATGCTCCACAAGGTTTTACGATGGTCGATGGTGTATTGACTGATATAGAACCGCTTGCTGCGATGTTTAATCCCGCGACGCCAACTAAAGTAGGTCATGTTGTGATGTCCGCATACCTTACATCGGCAATCGTACTAGCCGCGATCACAGCATTTATGATGCTCAGGGGCAAGACTGGTACGTATTACAAAAAAGCGTTGAAACTGACGATGACAGCAGGTTTTATTTTTGCGATTGGGACCGCGATGGTAGGGGATTTCGCAGGGAAGTTTCTTGCGGAATACCAACCTGAAAAACTAGCTGCTGCAGAATGGCATTTTGAAACAACTGGGAATGCAGGGTTAATTGTTGGAGGTATTCTAGATGAAGAGAATGAAGAAGTTAAATACGGTCTCGTGTTACCTAACTTCTTAAGTATCCTTGCTCACGGTAACCCGAGTGCGGAAGTGATGGGCTTAGATCAAGTACCAGAAGATGAAACACCGCCACTCTTTATCCATTACCTTTTTGATGGCATGGTAGGAATCGGAATGTATTTAGCAGCTCTGACGTTCTTCTATATGCTCGCTTTAAGGGTTAAACGATTCAACCCGGGTAACAGATGGTTACTAAGGCTTATCGTCATTGCAGGACCGCTTTCGATGCTTGCAATTGAATTTGGATGGATTTTCTCAGAAGTGGGGCGTCAGCCTTGGATCCTTTGGGACATTCTCCGAACAGGTCACGCTGCAACAACGTCTGATCACGTAGGCTTGATGCTGATCTTGTTCTTATTGTTATACATCGTCCTCGGGACGCTTTGTGTCATCGTTCTTAGAAAGATGTTCCACTCGAATCCAGCAGAAAATGAGTTAGAGGAAATCGCAAAATCTAGATAGGGGGGTGTCAAATTGGATATTCAGGTTATAGGGATCACGGTGTTATGGGTATTTCTATATGGCTATCTAATCACTGCTTCAATCGATTTCGGAGCCGGCTTCTTTGCATACTATGGTGAATTAACAGGCCGAGATCATATCATCAACCGTATTATCAGTCGGTACTTATCTCCGGTTTGGGAAGTCACGAATGTGTTCTTCGTATTCTTTTTCGTAGGTCTGATCGGTTTCTTTCCAGACACAGCTTATTATTTCGGAACAGCATTGCTTGTGCCTGGAAGCATTGCGATCATTCTCATAGCCATCAGAGGCTCGTTTTATGCGTTCGGGAACTACGGTGCAAAAAAGAGTAAAGTGTATACCTTCTTGTATGGAGTGACAGGGTTATTGATCCCTGCTTCGCTCTCAACGGCACTCACTTTATCTGAAGGTGGTTTCATAGAAGAAGTGGATGGCAACGTCACGTTTCTCGCAGGTGAACTTTTCACAAGTTTTTATTCTTGGTCAGTCGTGTTACTTGCGATCGTTTCTGTATTGTTCATCAGTGCAGCATTTCTTACGTTTTATGCAAGCAGAGCGAATGATACGCCTGCGCTAGAACTTCTAAGGAAATACGCTCTCTTTTGGAGCGCACCAACCATTTTAGCTAGTATACTCGTCTTCGTAGCGCTGCAGCAACACAACCCTGAACATTTTGCGAGCACGCTCGACTATGCGTGGCTGTTTATTGCATCACTGTTTTGTTTCTTAGTTGCAACATACTTAATCTTTCATAAGAAACGCTATGGAACAGCCTTTATCTTTGTTATGCTGCAATTCTTTTTTGCGTTCTTTGGCTACGGGGTGTCACACCTCCCGTGGATTTTATACGACTACGTTACGATTTACTCTGGCTACACGAATGAAACGATGGGGGTTTACCTAGTAATTGCGTTCGTAGCTGGACTATGCTTACTCGTACCTTCTCTAATCTTATTGATGCGACTATTCCTCTTTGATGCTGAGTATGTAAAAGGGAACAAGTCGTAAAGAGATCATATTGACACGGTGGTACAACGTGATAGGATAGAGTTAACAACGTGGCAGCGGATCGCTGTCACGTTTCTTTCCGAGATAAGTAGGAGGAGTGTACGTTGAAAAAACAATTTGCGGTTATTGGACTAGGCCGTTTTGGCGGTAGTATATGCAAATCATTGAGTCAACAGGGAATGGAAGTTCTCGCAATCGATATGGATGAAGACAAAGTTAACGAATTTTCCTCCGTAGCAACGCACGCTGTTATCGCAGATTCAACGGATGAGAGCGTATTAAAAAATCTAGGTATACGAAATTTTGATCACGTGATTGTCGCGATCGGAGATAATATCCAGTCGAGCATCCTTACCACGTTGATCTTGAAAGAGCTAGGTGTAAGTAACATTACGGTAAAAGCTCAAAATGATTATCATGAAAAAGTTCTGAACAAGATCGGTGCTGATAAGATCGTTCACCCAGAGAGAGATATGGGGATGAGAATTGCTCATAATATCATATCGAATAGTGTACTCGACTATTTAGAGCTTTCAGATGAACATAGTATCGTCGAACTTATCGCAAACTCAAGAATGGATAATAAAACGATTATCGAGCTCGATATCCGAGCAAAGTACGGTGCCAACATCGTTGCGATCAAGAATGGTGATGACATCATCGTTTCTCCTCAAGCGGACCAGAAGATCTACAAGGGAGATATTCTGATCGTGATCGGCTCAGATCAAGACATCAACCGTTTAGAGCGCCAGCTGCTTAATAGAGATTAATAAAGACCGCCTGTCATCGTGACAGGCGGTTTTTTCAGTTTAAATGATGACTTCGTTCTAGTAGTGTCTATACCGCAGAAAAACGGATTGTTTAAAGAGAATCAAGTTTTTTTTCTTGATGCAAGGCGTGTACATTCTAATTAGATTTAGGAAAGGAAATATTTCATATCCTGAGCTCTAATGAAGAAGCGTTCTACTGTTTTTAAATCAATTCTTTTAGGTTTTAGAATACATTTAACGCAGATTGGAGTGGAAGGATACTTGACTCCTGCGGGATATGCGGGACAGGTAAGACCCCGCAGGAACGAGGAGGCTTACCGCCCGCCCCGCGGAAAGCAAGTATCCTGGAGCGGAAACCCCACCCAGCCATAATGGATCGTTACCTATTAACGTTACTCGACAATCTAAAAAAGACCGCCTATCGAAGTGATAGGCGGTCTTTAATGATATTTTTAGATCTCCATGATGATCGGTAGGATCATTGGACGACGCTTTGTTTTCTCGTAAAGGAATGGTGCAAGCGTATCAGTGATTTCGTTCTTGATCTCAGACCACTGACTCGTACGTTTCTCCATGACACCATTAAGATGCTTCGATAGAAGATCTTGTGCATCGTTGATAAGATCTCCAGATTCTCTCATGTATACAAAGCCGCGAGAGATGATATCTGGGCCAGAAAGGATCTTGAATTCTTTCATGTTGATGCTGACAACAACGATTACGAGACCTTCTTCAGAAAGAATCTTACGGTCACGAAGAACGATGTTACCAATGTCTCCGATTCCTTTTCCATCAACGTAAACAGAACCGGATGGGATTTTACCGCTGATCGATGCTTCGTTTTCGCTTAGAGCTAGCACTTCACCATTGTCCATGATGAAAGAGTGATCTTGTGGAATGCCACAGTCCTGAGCGAGCTTCGTATGCATCTTAAGCATTCTGTATTCACCGTGGATCGGCATGAAGAATTTTGGCTTGATCAGGCGAAGCATCAATTTCTGTTCATCTTGCCCACCGTGTCCGGAAGTATGGATATCACTTAGTTTGTGATGGATAACTTCAGCTCCAGCACGAGACAGCTGGTTAATAATTCTCGAAACGCTTACCTGGTTACCAGGGATCGGCGAAGAGGAGAATACAACTGTATCACCAGGGATGATTTGAATTTGACGGTGCGTACCGTTAGCGATACGAGATAGCGCAGCCATCGGCTCTCCTTGACTTCCTGTACAAAGGATCGTTACTTGATTTTCTGGAAGTCTGTTGATTTGATGCGCATCGATGAACGTATCTTTCGGCGCACGAATGTATCCGAGTTCTTGTCCAATCGTAATGTTCGCTTCCATACTACGTCCAAATACCGCGACCTTACGTCCGTTTTCAACCGCAGCTTCAACAACTTGCTGAAGACGGTGGATGTTTGATGCGAACGTTGCGAAAATAACGCGGCCATCTACTTTTCTAAAAATGTCCTGAATCGTCTCACCGACGCGACTCTCAGACATCGTAAAGCCAGGAACTTCACTGTTTGTTGAGTCAGATAGAAGTGCTAATACGCCTTCTTTCCCGATCTCGGCCATCTTAGTAAGGTTAGCTGGCTCACCTACTGGAGTGAAGTCAAACTTGAAGTCACCTGTATGAACGATGTTTCCAGGTGGTGTCTTAACGACTACTCCAAAGGAATCTGGAATACTATGCGTTGTTCTGAAGAACGCAACAGATGTTTTTCTAAACTTGATGATGTCATCTTCTGTAATTTCGTTAAGAGACGCTCCTCTTAGAAGGCCGTGTTCTTCAAGTTTGTTTCGGATGAATCCTAGCGCAAGCTTACCTCCAAAGATCGGGACGTTAATCTCACGCAGTAAGTATGGGATACCACCGATATGGTCTTCGTGACCATGTGTGATGAAAAGTCCTTTAATCTTATCTTGGTTTTTCACAAGGTAAGAATAATCAGGAATTACATAATCGATTCCTAGTAACTCTTCTTCAGGGAACTTAACCCCTGCATCGACCAGGATAATTTCATCCTGGAACTGAATACCGTACATGTTTTTGCCGATTTCTCCTAGTCCACCGAGTGCAAAAACGGCTGTTTGATGATTTTTAACAAATTTCATAGTTTATACATTCTCCAATTCAAAGTGCTCTGATTTTTGCTCGAATTCTAGAAATTCATCTTCTACTGTTTGAATGAATTCGATATTGTAGTTGCGTTCCTTTAATTTATAGCGAACTTCCCGTTCAGAATTAGCCTCAACGTACAGGCTGTTTGTTCGCTCTCTTACAGGAACCTCCTTTTTTGTTTCTTGATAGTAAACCTTATAAATCATTCTAAATCTCTCCTTAACCAAGACAATTTGTGTGCATCTCCGTTTATTATATAGGAAATTGGTTTCTTTTTCATGTTTCAAATAGATTTTCCATTATAAAAATAGAGATTTACCGCGCCATGAAAGGAAAAATTCTTATTCTTGTACTGTTGGAGAGTGAGGGAAAAAGAAGGTTTTTAATGATTTTTTGATTTTTCGTTTCATTTTCGTATACATTTGATCCATTCCTTTCCTATTGTTTTAGTGTTGTTATTATTCGTTAATAGTCAAAAAAATAGTTAGGAAACAGATGGAAATGAATCAAGAGACAAGAAGACCCTGTTCATGTAAGATAGAATGATACGAAATGCATGAGGAGGGGAATCCATGAGACTGTTACTCGCCCTGTTATCACTTAGCTTAATCTGGGGGATGTCATTTATGTTTATCAAAATACTCGTTCCAGTGGTTGGACCGATGGGCGTCGTATTTTACAGATGTTTGTTCGGTGCATTGGCGATTTTTATATATCTCATTGTAAAAGGGCGAGTTAGCTACCTATTTAAAAGGCTCCCGTGGGGAAGCTTGATTTTAGTGGGTTTGTTGAACGCACTTATACCTTGGGGGTTGATCGCATTCAGTGAAGAGCGTATCTCTAGCAGTTTAGCAGCTGCCTTAAATGCTACGACTCCTTTATTCACCGGGATTCTAGGAGCATTGTTCTTTTCGAGAGTTCTCAAGCTGAGACAGTGGTCAGGGGTTATTATCGGATTTATCGGTATATTATTTCTTATCGAATTCAATCTCGGTTCATTTTTTAAAGAAGATTGGATTGGGGTCGTACCGATGCTCATTGCAACAGCTTGCTATGGCTTTGCATCACAATTCACTAAGAAAAACCTTTCAGATGTTCCTGTCGATATCTTGGCGATCATGACGCTAGCAGTTGGAACACTAGGTGGATTCATCATGATGTTTGTTTCAGGAGATGTACAATTATTTACGCCGATCATCGAACGTGATATCCTTATATCGCTAATAGGACTTGGGGTGTTTGGATCAGGCATCGCCTATCTTCTCTTCTTTTATATGATTCAAAAGGGGAGTGCAGAGTATGCGACGCTAGTGACATACTTGGTTCCAGTCACGGCGTTGTTCTGGGGTAGTGCATACCTTGATGAGGCGGTTACAGTTACAATGGTCGTTGGACTATTGTTTATCTTTACAGGCGTATATTTATCAGGACGTACAACAAAAGCAGAGAAAAGACTTTTACAAAAGTCTGCATAGAAGGATAGGTGAGAGAAATGATGAATGATAAGATTGTTTTCTTCGATATAGATGGTACATTGTTAGATCATGATAAAAAAGTTCCAGCTTCGACGAGAGAGGCTCTAAAAGAATTGACAGAGAAAGGTGTAACGGTTGCGATTGCGACAGGAAGAGCACCGTTCATGTTTGCAGATCTTAGAGAAGAGTTAGCTGTCGATTCGTTTATCAGCTTTAATGGACAGTATGTAAAACACAAAGAAGATATCGTTCAAACAAATCCTTTAAGTAGGGAAGAAATCGTTTCGCTTGAGAAAGTAGCGAAAGAAAACGGTCATCCTATGGTGTTTCTAGACCATGAAGCCATGATGAGTAATCACGACAAGCATCCTCATATTATGAAGAGTATGGATGATCTGAAAATGCACTACCCGGGCTTTAATCCTACGTATTACCACGATCGTGATATCTATCAAGCTCTCCTTTTCTGTCAAAGTGAAGAAGAAGCGAACTACCGCGAAACATACGGTAACTTTGATTTTATTCGTTGGCACGACTTTTCGATGGACGTTATTCCTCCAGGAGGTTCAAAAGCAAGAGGAATTGAAGCGATGATTTCACACTTAGGGTTTAAGCGTGAAAACACATTTGCCTTCGGTGATGCTTTGAATGATATCGAAATGCTCAAATACGCAGGAACTGGTATTGCGATGGGTAATGGTTATCAAGAAGCGAAAGAAGCTGCTGACTTCGTGACGGATCCAGTCGATGAAGATGGAATCCGAAATGGATTGATAAAAGCAGGACTGTTGTAACGATGAAATAAAAAGGAATCGCGCACTTGCGCGATTCCTTTTTTATTACCGAAGAGGTGACAGCTCCTGTGCTTCTTCTTCATTTATTCGATCGTAAAACATGATACCATCCAGGTGATCGATTTCGTGTTGCGCGACAATCGCTGGGAGCCCCTTAAGTCTTAATTTAAGTGGGTTGCCATCTGTATCAATTCCTTTTAGGGTTATTCTCGCATACCGAGGTACAGCTCCCGGAATATCTCGATCAACAGAAAGGCATCCTTCACCGCCTTCTAAATAAGTTTTCTCTACAGAATGACTGATGATCTTAGGATTCATAATTCCATAGCTGAATAACGTTCCTCTATGATCTGTAACATGGATGGCGAACATCCTTTTGCTAATGCCGATTTGAGGGGCGGCAATCCCGATACCTGATCGAAGCTCATATTCTAAAGCTGTTTCTGGATCCTGGCTATTGATTAAAAATTGATGCATATCTTGAAGCGTTTGTTTTTCTGCTTCAGTGGCGGGGAGTTCGATTTCTTCTGCTACTTGTGTAAGGATCGGATCTCCCTCTCTACGTACGTCTTTCATTGTTAACATATACATTTTCACTCCTATCTTCACGGACTCTCACGTTATAAGTATATTGAAGACACTTACTTATGGGTACCTAGATCATCTAACTATCAGTTTAGCACACCACTCAACGCGATAAAATAAATCGTAACGTTTACGGAATGACCAATAATCTCTTCAGCTTAAATTTGTGATAAAACGACTGTTCTATTGCCTGATAGAATATGGTATAGTAATCAAAGATATGAAATCATTGGTATTAATTGGAGATGTGGGGGGACTATTGTTGTCAAGAGTGAACCGAGTAGGAATCATTTCTCTTTTTTTCTGTTTTCTCATCCTTGTTGGATGTCAGTTCGGTGAGAGTACAGAGGAAAAGATGTATAACCATTTAGAAGAAGCAGTAGCGTTAGAAGATCAATTTAGAGAACAGCAAGAACCATTAGCTAAGGCCGAGAAGAAAGAGCAAGGGCTTTATGATGAGATCGTTGCACTTAGCATGGATGAGTTCGATAAGATCAAATCTCTTTCAGAAGAAGCGGAAGCGCTAACGGAAAAGAGACTAGAATACTTAAACAACGAGAAAGAAAGTATCGATAAGGCTTATGAAGAATTCGAGAATACGAAAGAATTAAGTGAAGACTTAGAAGGTGAAGTTCAAAAAAGCGCAAACACGCTCATCGAAAAGATGGATAAGCGCTACGAAGCGTACCAAACGCTTTATAAAGAATACAAAGCAGCGATCGAATTAGACAAAAAGCTTTATAGTATGCTGCAAGATAAAGAACTTACGCTAGAGCAACTTCAAGAGCAAATCAAAAGCGTGAACGACCAATATACGAAAGTCTCTGAACAGAAAGAAAAGTTTAATACTTACACAACAGAGTTTAATGAAGCAAAAAAAGCTTTCTATAAAGCTGCAGAATTAAATGTTAACTATGGAGAATAATACTAAACCGCTCAAATAATTGAGCGGTTTTTTATTTGATTGTATTAGTAAACAAAATCCCTTTGTATTGATACAGTTTCATATTCATAGTTATAACAGGTTTTCATATAGGAGAGAAAGCTTATTTTTGAAACCTAATAATTGACTATATAGACACTGTATTGTAAACTGAAAAACGAACTTACTCATGAAGAGAAACACTCCCTTATTTTTACTGATACAGTTCACAAAACGCAGTAGTACATAGTACTAGGGATTATTTCTCCAGAAATAAGGGTATGAAATTGAGTGTTGTCTTTAGTGGCACAAATTTTATCGAGATAAACTGTCATTTAATAAAGGCTAAATGGACATGCTAGATATGTCTGAAAACTGAACGACCCACTCACAATTGCATTTGCAATTAAATAATTTATCTCTTTATGAATGAAAGGATGAGGTGAAAGGTATGGGGACAAAAACCCTCGAAAACATTGAAGGCCAATTCGAAATGTTCCAGATCTTAAATGAAAACGGCGAGATCATTAATGAAGAGGCTATGCCAGAACTAACTGATGAGCAGCTTCAAGAACTTATGCGCCGCATGGTTTATACACGTATTCTTGATCAGCGTTCAATTTCTTTGAACCGTCAAGGACGTCTAGGATTCTACGCTCCAACAGCAGGACAAGAAGCTTCTCAGCTTGGAAGCCAATTTGCACTTGATAAAGAGGACTGGATTCTTCCAGGATACCGTGATGTTCCACAGTTAATTTGGCACGGACTTCCTCTATATAAAGCATTCTTATTCTCTCGTGGACACTTTGTAGGAAACCAGGCTGATGGCCTGAACATGCTGAGCCCGCAAATTATTATCGGAGCTCAAATCACTCAGACTGCTGGTGTTGCACTTGGACTTAAGAAAAAAGGTAAGAAAAACGTAGCGATCACTTACACAGGTGACGGCGGTGCGTCTCAAGGTGACTTCTATGAAGGAATGAACTTTGCTGGTGCTTATGGCGCTCCTGCTATCTTTGTTGTTCAAAACAACCGCTTCGCAATTTCAGTACCAGTTGAAAAGCAATCAGCTGCAAAGACGATTGCTCAGAAAGCTGTCGGTGTTGGAATTCATGGCGTACAGGTAGATGGAATGGACGTTCTAGCTGTTTACAAAGCAGTGACTGACGCTCGTGAGCGTGCGATCAACGGTGAAGGTCCAACTCTTATCGAGACAATGACGTACCGTTATGGTCCACATACAATGGCTGGTGATGATCCAACTCGTTACCGTTCAGAAGATCTTGATAGCGAGTGGGAAAAGAAAGATCCAATCGTGCGTTTCCGTAAGTATCTAGAAAGCAAAGATCTATGGAACGAAGAGAAAGAAAATGAAGTTGTTGAGAAAGCGAAGGAAGAAATCAAAGCTGCCATCAAGCAAGCAGACAAAACTCCGAAGCAAAAAGTAACAGATCTTATCGAAATCATGTACGAAGAGCTTCCTCATAACCTTCGCGAGCAATATGAAGAATATAGTGCAAAGGAGTCGAAGTAAGCTATGGCGCAAATGACAATGATTCAAGCAATCACTGATGCGATGCGTATCGAATTAAAGAATGACGAGAACGTACTCGTATTTGGTGAAGACGTAGGTCAAAACGGCGGCGTATTCCGTGCGACAGAAGGACTTCAAAAAGAATTTGGTGAGGATCGTGTATTCGATACTCCACTAGCAGAATCAGGAATTGGCGGTATGTCGATCGGACTTGCACTTACTGGCTTCAGACCTGTACCAGAAATTCAATTCTTCGGTTTCGTTTACGAAGTGATGGATGCAATTTCTGGACAAATGGCTCGTCTACGTTACCGTTCTGGAGGTTCATTCCATGCTCCAATCACTGTTCGTTCTCCATTTGGTGGCGGAGTTAAAACACCTGAACTTCACGCAGATAGCCTTGAGGGACTAATGGCTCAACAGCCTGGTCTTAAAGTTGTTATCCCTTCAAACCCTTACGATGCAAAAGGACTTCTAATTTCTGCGATCCGTGATAACGATCCGGTTATTTTCCTTGAGCATATGAAATTGTATCGTTCTTTCCGTCAAGAAGTACCTGAGGAAGAATATACAATTGAAATTGGTAAGGCTGATGTGAAACGTGAAGGTTCTGATATCACGATCGTAACGTACGGTGCGATGGTACAGGCTTCTCTTAAAGCTGCAGAAGAGCTTGAAAAAGAAGGCATCAACGCTGAAGTAATCGACCTTCGTACAGTTAGCCCGCTAGACATCGACACGATTATCGCATCTGTAGAGAAAACAAACCGTGCGATCGTCGTACAAGAAGCACAAAAACAAGCTGGTATCGCTGCAAATGTCGTGGCAGAAATTAACGACCGCGCGATCCTTAGCTTAGAGGCTCCTGTACTTCGTGTTGCAGCACCTGATACAGTGTTTGCGTTCTCTGCTGCAGAGGATGTATGGCTTCCAGATCATTCAGATATCATTGAAAAAGCAAAACAAGTCGTTAACTTCTAATTTAAGTTAACTCTGATAGAAAATAATGAAGTGAAGTGCATCCGCACTTCGCTTCACACCTTATATAAGCAAATTTTTTACAAATAGGAGGCGAAGTCCTGTGGCATATGAATTCAAAATGCCGGATATCGGTGAAGGTATCCATGAAGGTGAGATCGTAAAGTGGTTCGTTAAAAAAGGTGACGAAGTAAAAGAAGACGATATCCTTGCAGAAGTACAAAATGACAAGGCTGTTGTTGAAATTCCTTCTCCTGTAGACGGAACAGTTAAAGACGTTCACGCTGAAGAAGGAGCAACAGTAATCGTTGGAGATGTAGTCATCACGTTCGATGCAGAGGGCTATGATGATGGTTCCGAAGAAGAAGCTGCAGAAGAGCCTAAAGCTGAAGAAAAAGAAGAGCCTAAAGAAGAAGCTCCGAAAAATGAAAGTTCTGAAGCGAAATCAACACCTTCTGAAGATACAGAAGAAGACGCTGACCCTACTAAGCGTGTGATCGCAATGCCAGCTGTACGTAAGTATGCTCGCGAAAACGGTGTGAAGATTTCTAAAGTATCTGGTTCTGGTAAGAACGGCCGAGTTCTTAAAGAAGATATCGATAACCACCTAAGTGGCGGCGGTCAAGAAGCTGCAGCTCCAGAAGCGAAAGAAGAAACAACAGAAGCGAAGGGTCAAGAGCAAGAGGCAGCAGCAACAACTTCTGCACCTGCAGCATCAGCTCAGCCTGAAACTCGTGAGAAGATGAAAGGTATGCGTAAAGCGATCGCTAAAGCGATGGTTAACTCTAAGCACACTGCTCCTCACGTAACGCATATGGACGAAGTCGTTGTTAGCGATCTTGTAGCTCACCGTAAGAAGTTTAAGCAGTACGCTGCAGACAAAGATGTTAAGTTGACGTATCTTCCATACGTTGTAAAAGCACTTGTTTCAGCTCTTCGTGAGTTCCCAATGCTAAATGCTTCAATTGATGATTCCACTGATGAAATCGTACACAAGCATTACTACAACATCGGAATCGCTGCAAACACAGACGCTGGACTCGTTGTTCCTGTCGTGAAAGATGCAGATCGTAAACCACTCCTTAATGTTTCTGCGGAAATTAATGAGTTGGCTAAAAAAGCTCGTGATGGTAAACTATCAGGGGACGATATGAAAGGTAGCACGTGCACAATTTCTAACTTGGGTTCTGCTGGTGGACAATGGTTCACGCCAATTATCAACAACCCTGACGCTGCTATTCTTGGAATCGGTCGTATTGAAGAGAAGCCAGTTGTTATCGATGGTGAAATCGTTGCAGCTCCAGTACTTGCTCTATCAATCAGTTACGACCACAGATTGATCGATGGTGTTACTGCTCAATTGGCACTTAACCACATCAAACGTCTGTTGAACGATCCACAACTCTTAATGATGGAGGCGTAAAATTATGGTAGTAGGAGATTTTCCAATCGAACTAGACACACTTGTAGTAGGAGCCGGACCTGGAGGCTATGTTGCAGCAATTCGTGCTGCACAGCTTGGTCAAAAAGTTGCAATCGCAGACAAGGGTACTCTTGGTGGCGTTTGCCTAAACGTTGGATGTATTCCTTCAAAAGCGCTAATCAATGCTTCACACAAATACGAAGATGCTAAGCATTCCGAAGATATCGGAATCACTTCTGAAAACGTAAAAGTAGACATGAAGAAAGTACAAGAGTGGAAAACTTCAGTTGTTAACAAGCTTACTGGTGGCGTTGAAGGCTTGATGAAAGCGAACAAAGTAGACGTAATCAGTGGAGAAGTTTACTTCGTAGATAAGAACACTGTTCGTATTATGGATGATAAGAACTCTCAAACATACACGTTCAACAACTGTATTATTGCTACAGGTTCTCGTCCGATCGAACTTCCAAGCTTCAAATGGAGCAAACGCGTCATTTCATCAACTGGTGCTCTAGCACTTGATGAAGTACCTAAGAAGATGGTAGTGATCGGTGGAGGTTATATCGGAATCGAACTTGGTTCTGTGTATGCGAACTTCGGTACAGAAGTAACGATCCTTGAAGGTTCTAAGCAAATCCTTCCTACATTCGAAAAGCAGATGAGCACACTTGTTTCTCGTCGCCTTAAGAAGAAAGGTAATGTAGACATCATTACTGAAGCAATGGCTCAAGGCGTTGAAGAAACGGATGAAGGTGTTACAGTTACAGCAGAAATCAAAGGCGAAACGAAGACATTCGATGCTGACTACGTTCTTGTAACTGTTGGGCGTAAGCCGAACACTGAAGAAATTGGTCTTGAAGAGCTCGGAATCGAAATGACTGAAAAAGGTCTTGTTAAGATCGACAAGCAGTGCCGTACAAACTTCGATAATATCTACGCAATCGGTGATATTGTTGAAGGTCCAGCACTTGCACACAAAGCTTCTTACGAAGGTAAAGTTGCTGCTGAAGCAATCAGTGGCGAAGCTGCTGAAATCGACTACCTTGCAATTCCTGAAGTTGTATTCTGTGAACCAGAACTAGCTTCAGTTGGTTACAAAGAGCAAGAAGCAAAAGATGAAGGCTTCGATGTGAAAGCATCTAAGTTCCCATTCGGCGCTAACGGCCGTGCACTATCTCTAAACGATAGTGAAGGCTTCATGAAGCTTATCACTCGTAAAGAAGATGGTCTTGTAATCGGTGCACAAATTGCTGGTCCTAATGCTTCTGACATGATCGCAGAGCTTGGCCTTGCAATCGAAGCTGGAATGACAGCTGAAGATATCGCTCTTACAATCCATGCTCACCCAACTCTTGGTGAGATTACGATGGAAGCTGCTGAGGTAGCGATTGGTACACCAATTCACATCGCATAATAGATAGAACATAAACCCTGGTGAGTTCACCAGGGTTTTTAATTCGTTTCAAATTGATTTATCCTTAAAATAAGCATCCTGGAACGGAAATCTCACTGTTCCATTAGTAGATAGCTATAAAAGCTTTCTTGATTATTTCAAAAGCCCTAGTGAATTCCCAGGGCTTTTTTGTAGTAAATATAAGAGTACTGCGTGTACTATAAGAATACCGCTTGTACGAAGGGCATATAGCTAAAGTGGAGGTGAGTGGACTTGGGAAGAATGTTGTTTGTTCTATTATTTCACGTAGCTTCTTGGAGTGCTTTAGTCGTCATTCTGCACCTATCATCCCAAGATCGACTTTTCTTTAAAGGGATCATGGTCCTCATGTTTTTATATTTTATCATTACATATACAGTTAGAATGATTCCCGAAGTGAAAACGGTAGCTCTCATTACGCTCGCATCAACATTGTTGTTTGCAATTATGGAAATGGTTTATCACACCGTCTAGTTTTTCAATCCTAGCATGCTAATGATTGGAGAATCTCTAAATCATACTATCTCTAAACATCGTTTTTAGTATAAAAAAGAGTACGGACCCTTCTAGGATCCGTACTCTTTTACTTTTTTAGATGATGTTATTCATCTTTTTTTGGTGCGCGAGCTGGAAGTTTTTCTTCCTTAAATGCTTTCAATAGCGATATGATCATCCCGATAATGATGATAGCAAATGGGAATGCAGCAATGATGGATGCTGTTTGAAGAGCACCTAGTCCACCTGACCACAGCAATACTGCCGCAGCGGACGACTGGATGACACCCCATGTAAGCTTAACACCAGTTGAAGGGTTTAAGCTGCCGTTTGTTGTTTGCATACCAAGAACGAACGTAGCAGAGTCTGCAGATGTAATGAAGAACGTACTGATAAGCAAAATAGCGATGATCGACATAAATGTACCGAGTGGGAACTGCTCAAGGACAGCGAATAATGCAACTTCCATACCCTGATCACTAATAATGTCGTAAACGCCTGTTCCTGCCATATCCAGTGAGATGGCAGAACCGCCGAATACTGAGAACCAAAGGCCACCGAAAATTGTCGGTACAAGAAGTACACCTAATACAAATTCACGAATGGTTCTACCTTTGGAAACACGTGCAATAAACGTACCAACAAATGGTGCCCATGCAATCCACCATGCCCAATAGAAGATCGTCCAGCTTTGAATCCAAGAAGATCCTTCAAATGGACGCATGCGCAAGCTCATACTTGGTAGGTTTTGAATATAGGAACCTAACGTTGAAGTGAACAAGTCCATAATAAAGTTTGTTGGTCCTGCAAATAGCAAAAAGAACATTAGCAGTATGGCAAGGACAATGTTCGTATTACTCAAATATTTAATGCCTCGAGATATACCAGTTGTTGCCGAAATCATATAAAGCACTGTGACGATTAGAATAATCATCAATTGCGTCATAAATGAGTTCTCAATGTCGGTTAAATACGAAATTCCTCCGCCAATTTGAGATGCCCCAAAACCTAATGACGTCGCTACACCAAATACTGTAGCGAAAACTGCGATTACATCGATTAGCTTTCCAAGCGGACCGTAAACACGGTCACCGAGTAATGGATGGAATACAGCACTTACAACCCCTGGTGCTCCTCTTCTGAACTTAAAGTAGGCAAGAGCAAGAGCAACTACTGTGTAAATCCCCCATGGGTGTAAGCCCCAGTGGAAGAAGCTATACTGGAATGCAAGTCTTGCTGCTTCATCAGACTCAGGTGAAGCGCCAGCTGGCGGTGTATAGTAGTGAAACATAGGTTCAGCTACACCCCAGAATACGAGACCGATACCCATTCCTGCAGAGAACAACATGGCGAACCATGTAATCGTACTGTACTCTGGTCGGTCAGTATCTTTACCTAGACGAATTCTACCGAATTTAGAAAAGATAAGATAGATCGCAAAGATAAGAAATGCAGAAGCTGCTAGTAGATAGAACCATCCAAACTTCACCTGTAGAAAGGTTTGAAGTGAGGATGTAGAAGAATCGAGAGACTCTGGAGCGAACGTACCCCATATAATGAAGATAAGGGTCAAAGCTGCAGAGATCATAAATACTCTCGTAAGCTTACTCATTGTAAATCACACCTTTCAATCAACACTTTTAAATTGTTATTCAAACATGGAAATCTACCGGGTAATGTAAAAGAAAATAAAAACTATGTGTACTAAATGTTGCCCCCGGGATGAAAAAAATATTCGAACGTTAGCCACGACACCTGATTTTGCCTCGCCAATTTACCGTACAGAAAAAAGGCACGTTCTCTAGTATATGGGTTGATTTTTTGCTTGTAAAGTATTTTGGCATGGCAGAAAATTAGTCAGAATAATGATTGAATTAGCAAAAAGGAACGATTGGTTAAATGTGACATTCTTCTCTTTCTACTTCCTTTACATTCGTTTATGATAGATAAAGACTAGGTGAAGGGGAGAGGGAGAGAATGAGGAAAGCTATTCAAATCTTATCGGTTCTTGTGTTGGTTCTTCTTGCTGCATGTTCCACCGATGCAAATTCTAATGCTGAGGAGACTGCAGAAAATAAAGACAAAGAAGTTGCAACCGAGGAAGATGCAAAACAAACAGAAGGAAATGAAGTAGAAGAAGATAAAGACGAAAAAAATGAAGAAGCAAAAGAAGATGAGCCCGTTGTAGAGGAGGAAGTTGTAAAGAAGTATAAATTAAACACAGCTTTCTGGGGCTTTGAACCAATTAATGATGCGCCATCAGAAGCTGTTCTTCTAACGATCGACGATGCACCTGACAAGCATGCGCTAGATATGGCAAAGACGTTGAAGGAACTCGAGGCACCTGCTATCTTTTTTGTGAATGGTCATTTTATGGATACTGAAGAAGAAAAGGCGATTGTAAAAGAAATTCATGAAATGGGATTTGAAATTGGAAATCACACGATGAGTCATGCAGATTTAAAGTCATTATCAGAAGAAAAACAGCGTGAGGAAATTGTGAAACTTAGTGATATGATCGAAGAAGTAATCGGAGAGCGTCCAACGTTTTTCAGAGCACCATTCGGTTCCAACACGGACTTTTCAAAAGCATTAGTGAAGGAAGAGGGAATGCTCTTGATGAACTGGACATATGGATATGATTGGAATAAAGAATATCAAAATAAAGAAGGTATTACAGATATCATGGTAAATACGCCTCTTCTTCAAGACGGCGCTAACCTGTTGATGCACGATCGTGAGTGGACTGCTGCAGGTCTCGCTGATATCGTAAAAGGATTAAGAGGCAAAGGGTATAGCATGATCGATCCAGAAACCATCGAAATTGAACTAAACTAAATAGAGCATAAAAAATAACCAGCCACTCCGGCTGGTTATTTTTTTGTGGTATACATCGTCCTGCCATTAAATAACGTCAGGTCACCGTTCATTTTTTTTGCGAGGAATTTACATAGTTCGTTTGCTTTAGCTTTATCTCCATGTGTCGCATAGTCTGGTAGAACGATCTGAAGGGCGTCTTCTGTTATACCGATAACGATTCCACGGTATTCTTCCGATGTACCTTTTAAATAAAACCAATTCTCATCATGACCCATTATGTTATACGGAAATGCGGAAGTTCCATAATCCCAAGAAAGCTGTTTCCCTGTTTTTTCGGTGATCTCCTTATAATAGATTAGAAACGATTTCACTACATTTAAGTCAAGATCCTCCTTAGATTTAGGAGCAACATAGGCACTTTGCGGCAAACGTAATTCCCCCTCTCATATAAATATAGTGTACCTGCCAAATCGTTTTCTGACAATTATTACATAGCTAACATGTGTAAATTGTATGCGCCTAATATCACTAAAAATTGGAACAAACTTTCTTAATGTGATATACAATATAGTATTGACAAAACAATTGTGACACACTATTATGGAGATAAGCAAAACGGAAGCGTTTTCAAAACTTACTTTGAGGGGTGTTAGATATGGGAATTATCATATGCCAAACGTGTGAAAAAACAATCGATCATGTAATTGAAGATAAAGTGAGTACTTTGTATAGCAGATGTCCAGAATGCAATAAGAAAGACCGCAAATAAGAAATAAAAGAAGAGGTGGCATTCGCCACCTCTTCTTTTATTTGATTGCTTTGTATTCTTTTATCACTCGTAATGTTTTTAATTCATCATCTTCAGGGCCTTGAACTGGTAAGCCAGCTTCAATATTTTCTTCTATATACGTTAGGTTTTCTTCAGTAATAATTTCTCCCGGAATGTAGATTGGAATGCCAGGGGGATACACCATAATAAATTCAGCGATGACCCTGCCTGCTGATTCTTTGATCGGGACAACCTCTGTGTCAGCGTAGAACGCATCACGAGGGGATACGGCTAATACTGGTATATCAGGAACATGAACGGCAACTACCTCAGGATTAGAGCCTATTGCTTCTTGAAATGCTTCCACCATATCTTTTAAAGCATAAACAAGTGCAGAAGTTGTTTCTTCGTTGTCTCCTGGGGTAACGATACACAGTATGTTGTATAGATCAGAGAGTTCTACTTCAAGGTTCGCTTCTTTTCGTAACCAGATTTCAGCTTCGTACCCAGTGATTCCAAGGTCATGGACAGAGATGATCAGCTTAGTCGGGTCGTAATCATACGTTGCATTCGTCCCGATAATCTCTTTTCCAACACAGTAAAGCGGTGTGATTTCATTGATCTGCTTACGCGTTTTTTCAGCCAGTTCAATTGCTTGATCGATGAGCTCATACCCATCAGTAACTAATCGCTTACGTGCAACGTCGAGTGATGCGAGTAAGAGGTAAGATGTTGAAGTAGTCGTAAGCATGCTGATGATCGTCTGCACACGCTTAGCTGATACTAATCCCTCTTTTACGTTTAACACAGAGCTTTGCGTCATAGATCCGCCTAACTTATGGACACTAGTGGCTGCCATGTCTGCACCAGCTTGCATTGCAGATAACGGCAGGCGATCATGGAAGTGAATGTGTACCCCGTGCGCTTCATCCACAAGGACAGGTACGTCATAGCTGTGTGCGATCGAAACGATCTCCTCAAGGTTCGCAGAAATACCAAAGTAGGTAGGATTTATAACCAGCACACCTTTTGCATCCGGATGCTGAGCCAATGCTTTCTTTACAGCGTCAGGAGTAATGCCATGGGAGATCCCTAACTTAGGATCGATTTCCGGATGGATAAACACTGGTGTAGCTCCAGAAAAAATAATTGCTGACATAACAGATTTATGCACGTTTCTTGGGACGATAATTTTCTCACCTGGTGAACAAACAGACATGACCATCGTCATGATCGCGCCGCTCGTTCCTTGAACAGAAAAGAATGTAGCGTCCGCACCGAATGCTTCAGCAGCAAGCTCTTGAGCATCTTTAATCATGCCGTGCGGGTGATGGAGGTCATCTAAAGGACCGATGTTGATCAAATCGATCGAAAGCGCGTTATCTCCAATAAACGATCTGAATTCAGGATCCATTCCGGTTCCTTTTTTATGGCCGGGTATGTGAAATTGAATCGGGTTTTTTTGGGCGTGTTTTAATAAACCAGTAAATAATGGTGTTTCGTTTTGTTGCAAAGCAAGCACCTCTTTATCTATACTCTATAAGGAATCCTTGAGAAAAACAGACAAGGATTTCTAACTAATAATGCCATAAACAAACTGAGTATAATCACATCACTCGATATTTGCAAGTTTTATTTTAAATAGGTATCCTCCCCCCTCTAGTATTTAAAGGGTTTTAAGCTACATTCTAGAACAATGTAGAAAAGGAGGAGATCATCATGAAGTGGAATACTCGTATAACGAATTTACTAGGAATCGAAAGACCGATCGTTCAGGGAGGTCTTGCGTATTTAGCGTATCATGAACTTGCTTCAGCAGTAAGTAATGCGGGTGGTCTTGGACAGCTTACCGCGATGTCCATGGATACTCCGGAACTATTAAGGAAGGAAATCAACCTCACGAAACGAAAAACCTCAAAGCCATTCGGCGTTAATTTTGCGATCGGACAGCATGGTAGACCGTTTGAACATATGGTTGAGGCTGCACTTGATGAAGGTGTCGATATCATTTCGGTTACGGGAGGGAATCCTAAACCAGTGTTCGATATGGTCAGAGGAACGAATACGAAGGTCCTCGTATTGACAGCTGGTAAAAGGCAAGCTGTAAAAGCTGAAGAATTGGGTGCAGATGCTGTTATGGTAGTTGGACAAGAAGGTGGAGGTCATCTAGGAAAAGACGATACCAGCACGATGGTTCTTGTTCCTCAGGTTGTAGAGGCTTTAACGATTCCCGTGATTGCTTCAGGAGGAATTGGAGATGGAAGGGGACTGATGGCCGCGCTGTCTTTAGGTGCAGAAGGCATCGAGATGGGAACGAGATTTATTGCAACAAAAGAATGTACACATGCGCATAAAACATATAAGGATAGAATCATATCGAGTAAAGAAACAGATACTGTTATTATTAAGAGAAGCCTCGGTGCGCCTGCAAGAGTGATTAGGAATCAATTTGCAGATCGAATCCAAGAAATCGAGACAAGGCAAGAAGGCTATGAAAGTTTGAAAGATTACATAAGCGGTGAAGCGAATAAGCGTTTTATTTATGAAGGTAAAGACGAAGATGGATTTGCCTGGGCAGGGCAAGTAATCGGATCGATTCACGATGTGCCGACAGTTGCTGAGCTATTTGATCGATTTGACGAAGAGGCGAGTAAAGTGGTTGAAAAATGGAGTGAACAGAAAGGGGTCATCACATGAACGTAGAATATCCGATTTCAATCGATTGGAGTAAAGAGGAAGTCATCAAGGTCGTACAATTTTTTCAAACCATTGAGAAAGCATACGAGAGGGGAGTTAGTAAAGGAGAGGTACTCAGTACCTATTCAGATTTCAAGGAAGTTGTACCTTCTAAATCTGAAGAGAAGCAGATGTTTAAGCAGTTTGATAAGGATACAGGTTATTCAACATACCATACCGTTAAGGAAGCAAGAGAAACTGAGCGGGAGAAGGTCATGATGAATAAGTAAAGGAGGGGGATCACCCCTCCTTTGTTATTTCTTCTTTCATCGAAAGGTGGTAGATCGGCACGAGTGTCTCGAACGTGTTTTTAACGGTCTCAATGAACGTTTCACCATCTTGTAGAAGGGGATCATCACTCTTAAAGTGTCTTCCTACTAAGAATTCACCTTTCTTCACGTCTCTAAATCGAGTTAGCACCTCTTCAAGGTCTACTTCTTGAATAGACTTGCTAGCGGATTTCTTCGTATGATCCGTCGATACCATATAAGAAGATGGAATCGTCTCTTTCAATCGGTCAATGTTCGAAAGCATCATAGATGCCATGTCTTTTTTGCCAGGAAGCTCATAAATATAAGCTAACCACACAAATACATGGTCGTCGAAAAGGCCGATTTGAAAGTGTGGGTGTTTCTTATAGCCACGGTTGTTATGAGCGAAAGCCATCCAAGTGTCAGACGGTGGATTTTTTGTTCTTCTTAAGTGTCTGGCAATATGCAGATACATTTCATTTCCTACAAGTGCTTCAAGGTCACGTTTCACTTCTTTACTAATTTCCTCGAATTTAGGCTGAATGCGTTGTTGGATCGCTTCCATCCGCGGTTCGAGACCTTCGATATCAAACGTTTTAAAATCAGTTGATGTAAAACCGTTAAATGACATAATTTCCTCCAATAAGTCAATTTTTTATGAAAATAGTGTACCATAAAACGACAAAGTGTATGAAGTTTGACGAACGATGCGCACTTAAAGGTTTGAAAGATAGGTGAAAGAGGAAAAATACTAGTAAATAAAGAGGTTGCATACTTAGCCTTCGAGGCATAAGATAAAGTAAGCTGAAAGCAGAAAAGTCAGAATATTCAGTCTTGTACCCTTGAGAGCCACAGACTACTGCTTTGATGAAAACTATGAGAGGGGTGTAGGTTACCATGAAACAAGTGATTCAGTCTTTGCAGAGAAACGAGGCAGAGAAGCGCATTCCGGTTTTGAAAATGGAAATTGATTATGAGTTGGCAACACTACACGATGCGATGATTGCAAGTGACAAGGACGGAATTCTCAAGTGCAAAGTAAAGCTAGAAGAATTGAGGAAAGAAATGATTCGACTCGAAGCATAAGGAGGCGAACCTTGCAAAAAGGTTCGTTTTTTCTTTTTTTCCTGTCATAATAAGAAGTAGACAAAGCTAAAAGGAGTTCGAGTCATGACAAAGCAGACTAACATGGAGAACATTTATCAAGATGCAAAGAAATGGATTCGTGAAGCTGGTCGAGAAATTGTTGCTTCTTTTAAGACTTCCTTCAACATTCATACAAAAAGCAACCCGAACGACCTGGTTACGGATATCGATAAACAAACAGAAAAATTTTTTATAGAAAAAATCAACAACCACTATCCTGATCATCGCATTATGGGAGAAGAAGGCTTTGGGGATGAGATTGAAGATGTAAAAGGAGTGATATGGTTCCTTGATCCCATCGACGGTACGATGAATTTCGTTCACCAACAAACCAACTTTGCAATATCGATTGGAATTTATGAGGACGGAATAGGAAAGGTAGCATTAATATACGATGTGACGAAGGACGAGCTCTATCATTGTAAAAAAGGAGAAGGGTTGTTTATTAATGACCAGAAGCAAAGTCCCCTTAAGCCAGTGAACTTATCTGAGTCTCTTCTCGCAATTAATGCAACATGGGTGACTGAGAACCATCGAATCGATCCGAGAACGTTCTCACCTCTCTTAAAGAAGATCAGAGGAACGAGATCGTATGGAAGCGCAGCGATCGAAATGGCTTATGTAGCGGCAGGCAGATTGGATGGGTATGTTTCATTAAGGCTGGCTCCTTGGGATTTTGCTGCAGGAAAAATCCTTATTGAAGAAGTTGGTGGCATCTGCACGACAGTCGATAACCAACCGATCGATATCCTTAAGAAGACCACGCTTTTCGTCGGGAACGAATCATTTCATCGACAGGTTCAAGAACACTATATTCAGCCTGCGATCGATCAAAACTATTATTTAAAGAAACCTTCAACATAATGTTGAAGAAGCAAGCATTTGATGATGGACAGGCAGCGCTGCTTCATCATTGGACAAAGGATGATACGTCATGGTTGGTAACTGAAATAGGGAGGCAACCTACAAAGGAAGAGTTAGTTTCTTACATTCAAACATATGTAGGTATCGGCTGTGAATGGACGAAATGGATGCACAACGATGAGCCTGTAGCGATAAGCTGTGTACACCCGAGTGCTAGTTCAAACATGAAACCTTGGATTGGAACGATTGTGGTTAAGCCAGGCTGCAGAAAACAAGGGTTTGGAAGAGCGGTAATCGAAGCCCATAGGAAAACGATGCAAAACGTAATCTTTGCTGGTCTTCCATATGAGCACATCGAATGGAGTCTCTTTCTTTCAAAATGCGGATTTGAACAATATGGGATAGAAGAAGAGGACGGAAAGAAGTACTTGATTATGGTTCTTCCTGATTCATAGGAAAAAGAAATGTAACTGGGCGTTCGAGGCTCAGGCATTCGTCCGCAGGAAAGCTAGAGGGATTCAAACTTCTGAGGCATAGGGATCACGATGGGTTTGGTTTTTCAACAAACTAAAAGAGTTGTCGAAGTGACAACTCTTTTTTCTATTGCTCCGCTTTTCGTTTGATACGGAAGCCCATTCCCATAAAAAATCCTACACCTACTAAAGAAAGGAATATACCGATCACGCTTTGTTCTGCTATTGAAACGCCAATTGCGCACATGCTAATCACGGCTAAAATGGCCATTAATAGTAATAGAAAGTTATGCTTATTCATTCGGACGCCTCCTTAATACTTATAGTGTACAATAAAGAGTAGATTCCTGAAAGGACATAAATTTCTCCTAACGCCATTACTGTGTTATAATGGACTAGTTATTGAGATTATCGTCATGGATAGGACGAGAATACGAGGAGAGAGTTTAATGCAAATTAGAGAAGATATTCGTAACATCGCGATTATCGCTCACGTTGACCACGGTAAAACGACACTAGTTGATCAAATGTTACATCAATCTGGTACATTTCGTGACAATGAGCAAGTAAATGAGCGTGCGATGGACTCGAATGACCTTGAAAGAGAACGCGGGATTACAATCCTAGCTAAAAATACTGCAATCAATTATGAAGATAAGCGAATCAACATCATGGATACTCCTGGACACGCAGACTTCGGTGGTGAAGTAGAGCGTATCATGAAGATGGTAGATGGTGTTCTACTCGTTGTTGATGCTTATGAAGGCTGTATGCCTCAAACACGTTTCGTGCTTAAGAAAGCACTTGAGCAAAAACTTACGCCAATCGTTGTGTTGAACAAGATCGACCGCCCAGCTGCTAGACCAGAAGAGGTTGTTGATGAAGTGATCGACCTATTTATCGATCTTGGCGCAGATGAAGATCAGCTTGATTTCCCTGTTGTATACGCTTCTGCAATCAACGGAACAGCAAGTTTAGATGCTGATAAGCAAGATGACAACATGAAAGTTCTAATGGATACAATCATTGATAACATCCCAGGACCTGTCGACAATAGTGACGAACCTCTTCAGTTCCAAATCACTTTGCTTGATTACAACGACTACCTTGGTCGTATTGGTATCGGTCGTATCTTCAGAGGAACGATGAAAGTTGGACAGCAGGTCGCATTGATGAAGATCGATGGAACTGTGAAACAATTCCGTGTAACCAAGCTATTTGGTTTCATTGGACTGAAGCGAGTAGAAATTGAAGAAGCAAAAGCTGGAGACCTTGTGGCGGTTTCAGGAATGGAAGAGATCAACGTAGGTGAAACGGTTTGTCCATATGACCACCAAGATCAACTTCCTATTCTTCGTATTGACGAGCCTACTCTTCAAATGACGTTCCTTGTAAACAACAGTCCTTTCGCTGGTAAAGAAGGTAAGTATATTACAAGTCGTAAAATCGAAGAGCGTCTGAGAGCACAGCTAGAAACAGACGTAAGTCTTCGTGTTGAAAATACAGATTCTCCAGATGAGTGGATCGTGTCAGGGCGCGGTGAGCTTCACCTTTCGATTTTGATTGAAAACATGCGTCGTGAAGGGTACGAGCTACAGGTTTCTAAGCCAGAAGTAATTGTTCGTGAAGTCGATGGTGTTCCAAGTGAGCCAGTTGAACGCGTTCAAATCGACGTTCCTGAGGACTACACTGGAGCTGTCATGGAGTCTCTTGGTGAGCGTAAAGGTGAAATGGTTAACATGGTGAACAACGGAGCAGGCCAAGTCCGTCTAGAATTCATGGTACCTGCTCGTGGACTGATCGGTTATACAACTGAATTCCTTACGCAAACTCGCGGTTATGGGATTTTGAACCACACGTTTGAATCTTATATGCCTCTTATTAGCGGCCGTGTTGGTGGACGCCGTCAGGGTGTTCTCGTATCGATGGAAAAAGGAAAAGCTTCTGAATACGGAATTATGGGTGTAGAAGATCGTGGTACGATTTTCGTTGAACCTGGTACTGAAGTTTATGAAGGTATGATTGTTGGTGAGCACACTCGTGAGAACGACATCACTGTAAACATCGTAAAGGTAAAACAGATGACAAACATGCGTTCAGCAAACAAAGACCAAACGGTATCAATGAAGAAGCCTCGTGTATTGACTCTTGAAGAAGCTCTTGAGTATCTAAATGAGGATGAGTATTGCGAGATCACACCAGATTCTATCCGTCTTCGTAAAAAGATCCTTGATAAGAATGAACGCGAAAGAGTAGCTAAAAAGAAAAAATTAGCCCAACAATAAGGGTGTCTAGTGCGATTCAAAAGGGGCATCCCTTTTGAATCGTTTTTTTATGGAGATGTTGGAGGTGTAAAATGTGAACAATGAAGTGGTTCCATCAGGTGATTTATCATTCTTCGCAAAGTTAGTTGGAATAGAAGAGAACATGACATTAGGTTTTTATTTGCTGTATGCGATCATTGTTATTCTTTCGATCGTTGTATATCGACTAGGATTCGCGAAGAAATTACCCGTACTTAAGAATGCTGTTATTTACATTCTGCTAATTGTCGGTTGTTTCCCTCTTACCTTTTTTGGAATTGGGCTTCCTGTAGCGGAAGGATTAGTAGCTGCTGCTGTCGTATTAATCATATATAAGGTTCGTCTCAATCAATCAAAGAAAAACGAAAACGAGGCGGGCTAACGTCAGAACAAGCGGGGGAAGCAGTGAACCTTCAGGATGCAATGTATAATTGGCTAAGCATAAAAAAAGTAGCCGATGAGAGAGAAAGCGATCATGCTGCCCAGGATACAAGAGCTTTTTTTGAGGAAATATTGATAGAGGATCACGGTGTATCGGAATTGGATATTGAAATTGAAGAACCCTATTATATCGTTCATTTTGTAAAAGAAAATGACAATAGGAATATGAAATTTCCAATTGAATTGATCGATGCGTTGTTACGTTCGATTCAAAATGAACCTAAATATAACCAATAAACAAAAGACGTGCTCAGAGCACGTCTTTCTTACAACGATCATTTTTCGTTAAACCGATAAACAGCGAAAAGCGCAGCCGCATACACAGCATGTCCCAAAGTCCAATACGATATCGCTTCGATATCATTCAAAGGAGGAGTTGGCTTCTCAGCTAAATAGGTCAAAGGAAAGTATAGGAATACAGTTGGAAGCGTAAGAAGGTAGGAAAAGAGTAATTGCGCTACCTTACGTTTATAGAAGTATCGATAGCTTCCGATTGTGTATACGATACCGATGATTAGTGAGATGATCAGGTGGAAAATAAATTCAATCATTTCAGGCCACTGAATATCTCCTATTACCGGTATGAAGTCGATATTTAGTAGTAGGGTATACACAAGGACACCCGTTTTGTACTGAATTGCTTTCAGTAATAATCCTAGTATGATGCCAGATAGTGTACCTGCGATCAGTCCTTCTTTTACTTTACCACTCATCATCAGTTTCTTCTTTGTGGTAAAGTTTAAAATCGCCGCTTTCTTTCCTCTCTTTTGTGCGGCTTTCGATCCGATCATAACACGGGTCGCACATATAAGTGTGAATAGGTCTGTTGCGAAGTTTTTTGGCGAGTGGACTGCCGCTATCAATAGATTCGATCTTATCACATAGAACACATTTTACACGCACGTTTAACACCTCTCATTCATGTAGTTAGTATAGCATGAAAGAGGAGAGGTTTTGCAGTACAATGCAGTTAGAACTTTATTTATGGAGGGATGAGAATGCCAAATAAGGTAGAGAATACCCTTTCAGGTGAACTACTCACATTACTCAAGAAGGAACAATACGTTCTCCTATCGACCATCGATCATGAGACGAAAGGTCCGAATGTGAGCGCGATTTCGTGGCTTTACGCTGTAGACAATAGCACTGTTGTCTTTGCGGTGGATTTAAAATCGAGAATCGTTAAGAATCTTAGGGAGAATAACCAAGTTTCCATCACGTTGATTGGAAATGAAAGTACTTATTCCATTTCAGGGACTGCTACCATTGATGAAGAACCGATGAATTCAGTACCACTGAAGCTTGCAAAGGTAACGCTATCGATCAAAGAAGTGCGGGATGTCATGTTTTATGGTGCGAAAATGTCTGTTGAACCTGCTTATGAGAAAACATACGATCCTGAAGCCGCTGCAAAACTAGACCGTTCTGTTATGGCTGAATTGAAGAAAACAGGTGTAACGTGATAAAACCGGCTGAAAGCCGGTTTTACTTGTCTAAATCTTGTTTTTCTTGCTGTTCTTTCAGCTGCTGCTTCTCATTAGCAGGAAGCTGTTTATCGTTCGCTCTAGTTGGTTCACGTTCAGATTTATTAATGTCACCTGGAACTTCAGGGACAAGTCGACCGACGATATCAGCTAGCTCTTCCATGATTCCACCTACCGGGTGTCCTCTTCTAATTTCGGATGCCATTCTCCTTAAACGATAGGTCGTATCGGCATCGGCGGTGACGATGGCATTTGCACCAAAAGGATCTTTTTGTAGAGCTTCAGCCACCGTATATTTGATCGAGCTTACGCGAGATCTGTCAAGCTTTTCATTCACATCGATTCCAACGACCGCGTATTTTCCAGTTACAACTGCAGTAGCATCCTCAACATCCGGAACTTGTTTTGCAATCGTCACAAGGTGTTTTGCAATTTCCGTTGCAGATCGCTCTTCGTTCTCAGGCGTCCGGACAGACTGCTTCACATATTCAACTTTTTCTTGCTTTTCAGCGACTGGTTCATCATTTGACTGACATGCTGCAAGAAGGATGAACCCTACCATTAACCATTTGCTACTTCTCATAATAATTCCTCCGAGTATGTGATCGATTCTTTCATTCACTTCTTTTGCTAATTATTTTCTGAATAACCGTCTAACTTTATTCACCGGGTCATAGATTATACAAAACGTAGATAGTCCAAACTGTCATTTGCTACCAGTCACACCAACTATAATCACTCGGGAGGCGAAACGTTGGATAAGGTTTACGTCCTGGATACCAATGTCTTATTACAGGATCCAAATGCCATCTATTCATTTGAAACGAATGAAATTGTAATTCCAGCGGTTGTTTTGGAGGAAGTCGATTCAAAAAAACGGTATATGGATGAAATAGGAAGGAATGCAAGACACATCTCACGCATGATCGATGGATTCAGAGAGAGAGGGAAGCTCCACTCATCTATTCCTTTAGAAAATGGAGGGACTCTCAGAATTGAACTCAATCATCGGTCGTTTCAATATTTTCAAGATAAATTTGTTGAAAAAACGAATGATAACCGAATTTTGGCGGTGGCACTCAACCTGTTTTTGGAAGAAGGCAAACAGAAATCTGGCCGATCCGTCATACTTGTAAGTAAAGATGCACTGGTCAGGGTGAAGGCAGATGCGCTAGGCATTCAAGCAGAAGATTTTTTGAGTGATCGCGTAGTCGAATTTAACCAAATCTACACAGGCTATGAAGAACGATATATAGAGAGTGAACTCTTGAACAGTTTCTTTGAGAGACACTATATCGATATGAAATCTTTAAAAGGAAGACACCTGTATCCAAATCAATATGTCATTCTGAAAGATCCTGCTAACCCCTCATCTTCTGGAATTGGTAAAGTCGATAAGAAAGGGAAGCGGATTGAGAAAACAGCTATGGAAACAGAGTATATGTGGGGAATTGGACCAAGGAATGTTCAGCAAAGGATGGCACTTGACTTACTTGTTAGAAAGGACATCCCTCTTGTGACGCTAGTTGGAAAGGCGGGTACTGGTAAAACCCTCCTTACGATTGCAGCTGGGTTAATGCAGACAGAGGATTTGAATCAATACAAAAAGCTGTTTATCGCGAGACCGATCGTTCCAGTCGGCAAAGATATCGGGTTTCTCCCTGGTGAAAAAGATGAAAAACTGAAGCCATGGATGCAACCGATCTATGATAATCTAGAGTATTTATTTAATGTTAAGAAAACCGGTGAATTGGAGAAGATCCTGGCAGGTATCGGATCTATACAAGTAGAGGCGCTCACGTATATACGTGGTAGGAGTTTACCAGATCAATACATTATTATCGATGAAGCGCAAAATCTTACGAAGCATGAAGTGAAAACGATCTTAACAAGGGTAGGGGAAGGGAGTAAGATTGTACTCCTTGGAGATCCTCAGCAAATTGATCATCCGTATTTAGATGAGTATACGAACGGGCTGACTTACGTTGTAGAGAAATTTAAAGACCAGCCGCTAAGTGGACACGTAAAGCTTGAGAAAGGTGAACGTTCTCAGTTAGCCCAGCTTGCGGCCGATCTTCTTTAAATAATTGTAATGGCACAAATGTTTTTGAATGGTTCTGCGGCGTTTGCGCCGTCACCATGATAAAAGTGAACCGGACCATCGTCCTTGAGCGGCTTTCCGTTTATTGCAAATCCAAGAAAGCCGTTCAATGCTTCATCTATAGATAGGACGATGTGTTCGTCATCAGTCGTTTCTAGCTGAACGTGATTTCCTTCCGTTAATGGCTCAGCGTTAGAAAGAAACGGCTCGAGGGGAATCACATAGCTACCATTCAATATTTTTTCCTTCTCAAAGCGTTTAATGCTTTGATTGATAGGTGGTTTAATACCTGTGCGTTCTTGTTCCCATCGCTCAGATTGAGCTTTGATGTAATCGTTCTCATTTTCATCAGAACTGCTGTTGAATTTCAAAAATTCTTCGAGTTCGATCTTTCTGTCATCAAAAATCCACACGCTTGCATCAAGCGTGATCGGATAAGTGACCTTCCCTTTGATTGGAATAATCGTTTCCATATCCTGCACCCCGCAATCTATATCTTTTGCAAAACAAGTATACCGGTTATGCTTGCTTTTGTCACATTTGGGGAATAGTATGGTGACATAATTTATTCTTCAAAGCGGGGTGGCGGAAAAATGAAATGTACTACAGAACAAGAACTAGTCGAACTCGTCAGGCGCAGTAAGCCTTTTACTAAAGATGGGAAGGTAGCTGATTATATACCTGCCCTTGAAAAAGCAGATCCCGATAAACTGTCGATCGCTGTCTTCTCCAAAGAAGATGGTTGTTTATCAGCTGGAGACGTTGGCGAAGCGTTCACCCTCCAGAGTATCTCGAAAATTCTTACGTTAGCTCTTGCAATCATGGATGCTGGAGAACATAACGTTTTCTCACGTGTCGGTAAAGAACCGACTGGAGACCCTTTCAATTCGATTGCAAAGCTTGAGTCACAGGTTCCTTCAAAGCCTTTAAACCCAATGATCAATGCGGGTGCCCTCGTAGTAACAGATTTAATCCACGGTGAGACTTCGCATGAGAAGGTAGGGCGCATCCTGCAACTCATACATGACATGACAAACAATTCTAGTATCGGTATCAACTATGAAGTGGCCGATTCAGAGTTTGAATCGGCCCACCTTAACAGAGCTCTATGTTACTTTATGAAGCAGCATGGCTTGATCGATAATGATGTGGAAATGCTTCTCGAAGCATATACAAAGCAATGTGCCATCGAAGTAAATTGTAAAGACCTCGCAAGAATCGGAATGGTCCTTGCAAATGAAGGGCGCGATCCGGAAACAGAACGTAAGATCATCCCGAAGTATATCGCACGTATCGTAAAAACGTTTATGGTCACATGCGGGATGTATAATGCTTCTGGTGAATTTGCGATTAACGTTGCTATACCTGCAAAGAGTGGCGTGTCGGGTGGGATTCTAAGTCTAGTACCTAATCAGATGGGAATCGGCGTGTATAGCCCTCCGTTAGACGCGAAAGGAAATAGTATCGCTGGAATAAAGCTGCTTGAAAACTTTTCATCTCAATATGAATTGAGCATTTTCTAGGACACAATATACTGGTTTTTCTTGCAATTTACCGTGTAAGCTTTTATGATTATAAGAGGAATGGGAAAGGGAACGGAGGGATCAGTTTTGTCAACTGGGATGGCAACAGGACATCGTGAAAAAGCATACGAGCTGTTGAAGGCCGATGCGCACAAGATCCTAAAACTCATTGAAGTTCAGATGGAAAATTTAACAATGCCTCAATGTCCTCTTTATGAAGAGGTTCTTGATACTCAAATGTTTGGTTTATCACGTGAAATAGACTTCGCTGTTCGACTAGGGCTAGTGAACGAAGACGATGGCAAAGAATTGCTTGAGTCTCTCGAACGTCAGCTCTCAGCTCTTCACGAAGCTAGCATTAAGTAATAGCCAAAAGCTCAAACTATACTTCTTATAGTTTGAGCTTTTTCTTTTGCTTTAAGAACGTAAGATAAAAATATGATAGAATACGAGTGTAAGGCTAGATTAGACAATAGGAGTAGATAAGAATGTATGATTTGCTCATGGTGATTCTAGTTATTTCCCCTCTTAGTTTACTCGTTCATGAGGCAGGTCATACCCTTGCAGCAAACGTATTAACGTCTTCGAGTGTAAAGCTTCACCTTGGCGTTGGACCAAGATTATTTACCTGGAAACATGCAAGAGGAGAATTAGCTGTTAACGCCTTCTATTTTGCTGGAGGTATGACGATTAGTAGTCAGCCTGACCATGCGCGCGGAAAAGTCATCATCGCTCTAAGTGGGCCGCTATTCAATTTGTGTGCGGCGCTCCTCACACTGGCTCTTCCATTGCCCCTTCACATCCTAGCCTGGACACTATTTTTCAATCTTTGGCTCTGTTTTACTAACTTGATTCCTTTTAAGTTGTTTGGAAAAGAGTCGGATGGATGGACGATCTTAAAAGTACTTCGAGAAAAGCCTTAATTTCTTTCGGACAGGCAGGTTTCGCTGAAAACTCATCGAATGCTATACATACTTCAATCGCATTGCAGTCAGCTGTTTCAATTCGTGCGGTTCTTCAATCCAGAGTAAATAAATAGGTAGGATGACGTCTATGATTAAAAAACTATTTAAGCATTACGATTATTCTCTCATCATCAGTGTGCTTCTATTATGTGGCTTCGGCCTTGTAATGGTGTACAGCGCAAGCATGGTCTGGGCTGTGATGAGACATGAAACCAACAGCGCTTATTTCTTTAACAGACAAATCATCTGGTTAGCAGTGTCATTTTTTGTGTTATTAGGAACGATGCTGTTCCCTTACAAAGCTTATCGAAAGTTCATTATTCCAATATTGGGAGGATCTGTACTCGGGTTACTGCTTGTTAAAATAATAGGCTCGACGACCAACAATGCGCAGAGTTGGATCTATATAGGTCCAATCGGATTCCAACCTTCTGAATTTGTTAAGTTGGGATTGATTATTTATCTAGCTGCTATTTACTCGAAAAAACAAGCCTATATTTCAAACTTCTTACGTGGAGCTTTACCTCCCATCATGGTTATCGGCGTGATCTTCGCGCTAGTAGCTTCGCAGCCAGATCTCGGTACTGCGATGATCATCGCGTTAACTTCAGGAATCGTAATCGTATGTTCTGGAATGAAGTGGCAACATTTATTTAGTTTAATAGCAGTAGGCGTAGTCCTTTTTGCAGGAGCTTGGCTGACTCTATCAGAAGAGCAGTTATCCAGATTCACAGGAGCATATAACCCATTTTCGGATCCAACCGATAGTGGATTTCATTTGATCAACTCTTATATCGCGATTGCTTCTGGTGGAATCACTGGTCAAGGCTTTGGACAAAGTATCCAGAAATATGGATTCTTGCCAGAACCTCATACAGACTTCATTATGGCGATCGTTGCAGAAGAATTAGGTCTCTTTGGCGTTGTATTCGTCATCGGACTCCTTGGGTATATCGTATTTAAAGGGTTCGTCATAGGCATACGATGCAAGGATACGTTCGGAAGCTTATTAGCGATAGGTATAGCAGGTATGATCGGTGTACAAACCGCGGTGAACCTTGGAGCCATTACAGGTTGGCTCCCAGTAACAGGTGTCCCTCTACCATTTATTAGTTATGGAGGCTCATCATTGATTTTATTAATGATGTCAGTTGGTATCTTGATCAATGTATCAGCCTTCGTTAATATCCGTAAATCAAAGAAAACAGACTTTTATCGAAATGATAAATCCGTTTCAATGTAATTAAGCCGGAGGAGGAACGAACTTGAAAGCAATCAATAAAATACTCGTCGCAAACAGAGGCGAAATTGCAATTCGTATTTTTCGTGCATGTACAGAACTAGATATTCGTACTGTCGCGATTTATTCCAAAGAAGATAGTGGTGCGTATCATCGATACAAAGCTGATGAAGCGTACCTTGTAGGCGAGGATAAGAAGCCGATCGATGCGTACCTCGATATTGAAGGCATTATCGAAATTGCGAAAACAAATCACATCGATGCAATACACCCAGGGTATGGCTTTTTATCTGAGAACACTCATTTCGCAGAACGTTGTCAGGAAGAAGGCATCATCTTTATCGGGCCTGAACTTGAGCATCTTGGAATGTTTGGAGACAAAGTAGAAGCTAGGAAGCAAGCTGTGTTAGCCGATCTTCCAGTTATCCCTGGGTCTGATGGTCCTGTTGAAGGCTTGGATGAAGTGAGGCAATTTGCAGAAGAACACGGGTATCCATTGATGATCAAAGCTGCTCTTGGCGGTGGTGGACGAGGAATGAGGATCGTCCGCACTGAACAAGCTCTTGCTGATTCTTACGAAAGAGCCAAATCAGAAGCTAAAGCTGCTTTTGGACGTGATGAAATATACGTAGAAAAGTTTGTTGAGAATCCGAAACATATCGAAGTTCAAATATTGAGTGACAAACATGGGAACACGGTTCATCTCTATGAACGAGATTGCTCTGTGCAAAGGCGTCATCAGAAAGTCGTCGAAGTAGCACCAAGTGTTTCACTCGATGAGAAAACCCGTACTGACATTTGTGAAGCAGCTGTTCGATTGATGGAAAACGTCAAGTATGTGAATGCAGGAACTGTAGAGTTTCTAGTCGATCAACAGGGTAACTTTTACTTTATCGAGGTAAACCCTAGAGTACAGGTTGAACATACGATTACTGAGATGATCACAGGCATCGATATCGTTCAATCCCAAATCATGATTGCTCAAGGGGAAGAGCTTCACGGAAGCCGTCTCGGTATTCCACTTCAAAACGAAATCGACTGTCACGGTGTGGCGATTCAATGCCGCGTAACGACTGAAGATCCTGAGAATAACTTCATGCCTGATACAGGGAAGCTGATGGCTTATCGCTCAGGTGGTGGCTTTGGAGTTCGACTCGATGCAGGAAACGCATATCAGGGAGCAGTCATAACACCTTACTACGACTCTTTACTCGTAAAGCTTTCTACGTGGGCATTAAGCTTCGAACATGCATCCGCCAAGATGGTTAGGAATTTAAAAGAGTTCCGTATAAGAGGAATAAAAACAAACATCGCATTTCTTGAAAATGTGATCAAGCACGAGAATTTCAAGTCTGGGGTTTATGATACGTCATTTATCGATACGACTCCTGAACTTTTTGTTTTTCCTAAGCGTAAAGACAGAGGAACAAAAATGCTTTCGTATATCGGTACGATCACGGTTAACGGCTTTCCTGGTCTTGATAAAAAGAAGAAGCCAGCTTATCCCAAACGTAGAGTTCCTCACTTAACCTATAGTGAAGAGACGTTGAAAGGGACGAAACAAATTCTGGATGAACATGGACCAGAAGGCGTTGTAAACTGGGTGAAGGATCAGAAAAAACCATTACTTACAGATACGACGTTCAGGGACGGTCATCAATCGCTGCTTGCAACTCGAGTGCGTACTTCTGACCTATTACATATTGCTGAACCGACTTCAAGAATGCTACCAGAACTTTTTTCGATGGAGATGTGGGGCGGAGCTACGTTTGACGTATCTCTACGATTCTTAAAAGAAGATCCATGGGATCGATTGATCAAACTTAGAGAAAAAGTTCCAAACGTCATGTTTCAGATGTTGCTTAGAGCGTCTAATGCCGTTGGATATAAGAACTACCCAGATAACTTGATCAATGAGTTTGTAGAGAAGTCTGCAGACGCAGGAATCGATGTGTTTCGAATCTTTGATAGCTTGAACTGGGTCGAAGGTATGACAAAAGCAATCGAAGCCGTTCGAAAAACAAACAAAATCGCTGAAGCTGCGATCTGCTATACAGGAGACATTCTTGATCCAACGAAAACCAAATACGACTTAGCCTATTACAAGCAATTAGCGAAAGAGCTTGAAGATGCTGGTGCCCATATTCTAGGTATCAAAGACATGGCAGGTCTATTAAAACCTCAAGCGGCTTATGAGCTAATTACGAGCTTGAAAGAAACAGTATCCATTCCCATCCACCTTCATACGCACGATACGAGTGGGAACGGCGTCTATACGTATGCCAAGGCAATTGAAGCCGGCGTAGATATTGTAGACGTTGCGGTCAGCTCAATGGCAGGTCTGACTTCACAGCCTAGTGCGAACTCTCTCTACTACGCGATGGAAGGGTCAGATCGTCAGCCTGACATCAATATCAACGCGTTAGAAGAGCTATCACACTATTGGGAAGATACAAGAAAGTACTACAGCGGATTTGAAAGTGGGATGTCTGCTCCGCATACTGAGGTCTATCAGCATGAAATGCCAGGCGGTCAGTATAGTAATCTTCAGCAACAGGCTAAAGGAGTAGGTCTTGGAGAACGCTGGGACGAAGTTAAGGAAATGTATAGTAGAGTTAACAAACTGTTTGGTGACATAGTAAAAGTAACCCCATCATCAAAAGTTGTAGGCGATATGGCTCTTTATATGGTCCAGAACGATTTGAATGAAGATGATATATATGAAAAAGGAGAGTCCCTTGATTTTCCAGATTCAGTAGTCGAATTGTTCCAAGGCTATCTCGGCCAACCGTATCAAGGCTTCCCGAAAGAACTTCAGCAAATCATCCTGAAGGGAAGAGAACCAGTTACGGCACGACCAGGTGGGCTATTAGAACCAGTAAACTTTACAGATCTCAAAGAAACGCTCTATCACAAATTAAATAGACAAGTCACTAGTCATGATTTAATTTCGTATGCCCTTTATCCTAAAGTATTTCTTGAATATGAGGATGTGAAGGACATGTTCGGGGATGTATCAGTTTTGGATACACCGACATTCCTTTATGGCATGAGATTAGGAGAGTCCATCGAAGTTGAGATCGAACAAGGGAAAACACTCATCGTTAAACTCGTGTCGATTGGCGAGGCAAACCTCGAAGGGAAGCGAACGATTTATTTCGAACTGAACGGTCAACCTCGTGAAGTGGTAATTAAAGATGAAAACATCAAAACTTCGATTGCCGCAAAACCGAAAGTAGATAAGGACAACCCTGAACATATCGGTGCAACGATGCCAGGGACAGTAATAAAGGTCCTTGTAGAAAATGGGGAAAAGGTCAACAAAGGGGACCACCTCATGATTACTGAAGCGATGAAAATGGAGACTACTGTACAAGCTCCAAGAAGTGGTGTAGTTAAACACATTCACGTTTCAAACGGTGAAGGAATCGAATCAGGGGATCTGTTGATCGAATTACAATAAACTAAAAAGCTGCGCGATATGCGCAGCTTTTTTAATTTCTAGCCCCTCTGAGCGAGAGCATAACGAGATAGAGGAGAACCGTAAACAATCCTGATATGAATAACCCGTGGAACAAAGCGAGGAAAAGATTAAGCTTTGTGACAACCACAAGGATACCACTTAGTGCCTGTAAGCAAACAAAGACGAATGAGAGGATAAGGCCTCTCCTCATCGTTTTTTCATTCTTCATTTCTTTTAAACCGATGATCATGATGTAAAGAATCCAAACAAAGATCAACATCGCAGCAGTACGGTGTAACATCTGAATGCCAGGTTGTCCTGAAAAAGCAAGGAGTTGACCGTCATTACAGAAAGGTACGTTCGCGCATGCCATACTCGATCCCGTGTGGCGTACTAGTGCACCCGTATACACCACGATGTAAGAATAGATCGTAACTGCATAGAGATGAATTCGGATCTTCTTTGGAACAACAGGAACTTTTGTTGAACCTGCTTCGAAAACGAGCAGAGTGAGAAGGACGACACTCGCAAAGCTTGCAAGTGAAAAACCGAAGTGAGAAGCAAGGACGATATCAGATTGTCCCCACACAACTGCAGCAGCTCCTAGTAGACCTTGAAAAACAATGAGGAACACGGAAGCGATCGCAAGAACCTTTGTTTCTTTCATATAGCCGATCTTTCGCCAGCACCATACAGCAAGTATGATAACGAGTAGTCCTAAAATAGCTGAAACAAATCGATGGCTTAATTCTATGATCGTTTCGAGTTCTGGTGCTTCAGGTAATACTTTTCCATAGCACAGTGGCCATGAATTTCCGCAACCATCCCCAGAACCTGTTTTGGTAACGACAGCCCCCATCAAAAGGACGAGCAGCATACCAAGTGACGTGATGATCCCGAACAATTTCAACAATTTATTCACAAATACCACCTTCTTATCAAATTGGCTCTAAAACATAGTACAATGAATGTGAGAAGAGCAGCGGGCACTTATCTACCTACAAAATAAAGCATTTTTAACTAATTTTAAACAACGTATACAAAACTAGTAGATTCGTTTATAATGGATAAGGATTGCGGGTACTGCTTCCTCTCACAAAACCAACATTATCTTACCATAGCTGTTGAAGTGTTATCATAATAACTTGTGAAAATTGCTTAACACTTTTTGAACAGCAGGTAATTCTGGGGGAGTAGACGTGATGACTAACAACACAATGAGATTATACGATCTCAATTTGGGATTGTTTAACATTAATGATGCACAGGCTGTTATGGCCGAACGTAAAGGAGGTGTATCGTATGAGTAAGACTAGAACTGCTTACGAGGCATCAAGCCGAGTGATGGAGCCAGGTCCTCTTTCTGAGGCTAATCCTTCTGGAACATGGAAAGACTTCTTAACACTTACAAAGCTTGGAATTGTTTTTGATAATTTAATTACAGCATTTACAGGGTTGTGGGTTGCTTCTGTGGCTACAGGTTTTGACCTGTTCGCAAACCCAATGGTATTGATTTTAACGATGTTAGGTACAGCGTTTGTTGTAGCCGGGGGAACATCTTTAAATAACTATATTGACCGTGATATCGACCAAGTAATGGCAAGAACGAATACGCGTCCATCCGTAACAGGGAAGATTCCTGCGAATCAGGTTCTATTTGTAGGACTTGGACTATCGATCGTAGGTTCGATCATGCTTCTCATCATAGAACCGATGGCGGCTCTACTAGGGCTTCTCGGACTCGTTATCTATGTTGTCCTTTATACAATGTGGACAAAGAGAACAACTTCTCTAAATACGGTTGTAGGATCGTTCTCAGGTGCTTTACCACCTCTTATCGGTTGGGCAGCAGTCGATCCTAACTTAAGCCCTATAGCATGGGGAATGTTCCTAATCATGTTTATTTGGCAGCCACCGCACTTCTTAGCACTAGCTATGAAACGTGTTGACGATTATCGTGATGCTGGAATTCCAATGCTTCCTGTTGTTGCAGGATTCAAAATGA
The DNA here is from genome assembly GCF_056159065.1 of Anaerobacillus sp. ABA4_114. Lineage (NCBI taxonomy): Bacteria > Bacillati > Bacillota > Bacilli > Caryophanales > Bacillaceae > Anaerobacillus > Anaerobacillus sp. ABA4_114. Next base: position 2,405,543 of record NZ_JBSWUM010000001.1, on the reverse strand, counting down.
CAAAGCGTCAAATCGTCCTGTACACTGCTGCACTTGTACCGGTATCGCTATTACTATATAGCTTCGGTCCGGTTTACATCACAGTAGCATCGATCCTTGGATTTGGATGGTTCGCTATTGGAGTAGCAGGCTTTTTCATGAAAGATGATATCAAATGGGCACGAATCATGTTTGTATACTCACTAAATTATATTACGATTCTGTTTATCGTAATGATTGCAGTGAATATTAACAAATAAGGTACTGATTTAAGTATGGTCAGGCGAAGCGAGAAAGTAGTTTCTCGCCTCGCCTTCCTATAATTCAATTTGAGTAAAAGCTATTAAGAAAGTGAGGTTTAAGGTGCAAATGAAACGTTGGAAAAATGTTTGGCGTTTTTTACCACTCTTATCGGTAATTGCGTTAACGCTTACTGGTTGCGGTAATGAGCAACTAACTGCTTTGCTTCCTAAAGGGGAAGGGGCGGAAATGCAATTTAATCTCATGATGTTGAGTCTTTACATCATGATTGGGGTTTTCGTTGTAGTAGCACTTATTTATACGATTGTGCTTTTACGCTTCAGAAGACGTGGTGAAGATGACAATGAGATTCCAGAGCAAACAGAAGGTAATGTAGTTCTTGAAATTTTATGGACAACTGTCCCAATTATTTTACTTTTAATCCTTGCTGTTCCAACAGTTATGGCTACGTTTGCATTAGATGAAGGAACGGATAACCCTCCTGAAGATGCACTTGTCATCAAAGTTACAGCACACCAATACTGGTGGGAATTCGAGTATCCTGATCTTGAAATCAAAACATCACAAGATCTATACATGCCTACTGGTGAAAGAGTCTATTTTGAACTCGCTTCCAAAGACGTTCTCCATTCGTTCTGGGTACCGACACTCGGAGGTAAAATGGATACGAACACAGCTACTGTGAACAAAATGTGGCTCAATGCTAACGAACCAGGTACATATTATGGAAAGTGTGCTGAGCTATGTGGACCATCACATGCGTTGATGGACTTTAAAGTTATCGCTCAAGAAAGAGAAGACTTTGATGCTTGGGCAGAGAAAATGCAGAACGCTTCATCTCAAGCTGCTACTGATCAAGCTCAACAAGGTGAAGAACTTTTTGCAAATAGCTGTATCGGCTGTCACGCAGTCGGTGGTGAAGGTGGTAACACTGGACCAAGCTTAACAAACTTTGGCGATCGCGAAATGGTCGCGGGTATTCTTGAACATACAGACGAGAACATCAAGGCGTGGATTGCTGAACCTGGCGAGTACAAGCCAGGTAACAATATGCCAGCATTTGGCGATCAGCTGAATGATGAAGAACTCGACGCACTTGTTGCATATCTCAATGGTTTAAAGGTTGAAGAATAGTCAACGGAAATAAGGAGGTTTAATTCGTGTCAGCACATGCTTATAAAAAGAAAAATCCTATTTGGGATTGGCTTACTACCGTTGACCACAAAAAAATCGGGATTCTCTATCTCGTTTCCGGGGCATTCTTCTTTCTCCTCGGTGGTCTAGAAGCAATCCTATTAAGGGTGCAGTTGCTTTATCCTGAATTTGACTTCGTAGGCGCTGCAACATTTAATCAGCTTCTTACGATGCACGGTACAACAATGATTTTCTTGGCGGCCATGCCGCTGATCTTCGGGTTTATGAATGCGATCATTCCACTCCAAATCGGGGCGAGGGATGTTGCGTTTCCATTCGTAAACTCACTTGGTTTTTGGCTGTTTTCTGCCGGAGGAATTCTACTTAACCTTGGTTGGTTTATGGGTGGCGCTCCTGACGCGGGTTGGACAGGATATGCCCCATTGTCAACAACGAGTCCTGGTAATGGAGTAGACTTCTATGTATTAGGACTACAGATTTCTGGTATCGGTACATTGATCGGTGGTATCAACTTCCTTGTAACCATCATCAACATGCGTGCGCCAGGAATGACATTTATGCGTATGCCGCTATTTACATGGTCAAGCTTTATTACTTCTGGTCTTATTCTATTTGCTTTCCCTGCACTTACAATCGGTCTTGCTCTTCTTATGTTCGATCGTTTGTTTGGTACTCAGTTCTTCGCGGCTGAAGCAGGCGGTAACCCGATTATTTATGAACATCTTTTCTGGATCTTCGGACACCCAGAAGTTTATATTCTAGTACTACCGGTATTCGGTATGTTCTCTGAAATTATTGCTACTTTTGCTCGTAAACGTCTTTTCGGTTATTCCGCGATGGTATTTGCGACAGCATTGATCGGTTTCTTAGGATTCATGGTTTGGGTTCACCACATGTTCACGGTAGGACTTGGGCCGATCGCTAACTCAATCTTTGCGGTTGCTACGATGTTAATCGCAGTTCCAACCGGTGTTAAGATCTTTAACTGGTTGTTCACGATGTGGGGAGGAAAAGTAAGCTTCCCAACAGCAAACCTATTCGCAGTTGGATTTATTCCTTCATTCGTACTCGGTGGTATGACAGGGGTAATGTTGAGTGTTCCACCTGCTGACTACCAGTATCATGATAGCTACTTTGTAGTTGCTCACTTCCACTACGTAATCGTAGGGGGCGTAGTCTTTGGTCTATTTGCTGGATTCTACTACTGGTGGCCGAAGATTTTCGGAACAATGTTGAATGAATTCCTAGGAAAGCTTCATTTCTGGTTATTCTTTATCGGATTCCATTTAACATTCTTCCCAATGCACTTCTTAGGTCTAATGGGTATGCCACGTCGAGTTTACACATACTTATCAGGACAAAGTCTTGATGAAGCAAACTTCGCGGCGTCCATCGGAGCATTTTTGATGGGTATTGCAACGATTATAATGGTTTGGAATATCATCCAAACTGCTATTAAAGGTAAAAAAGCAGGAAACGATCCATGGGATGGAAGAACGCTAGAGTGGGCTATTTCTTCTCCAGCTCCTGAATACAACTTTGCTCAAACACCATTGATTCGCGGTCTTGACGCTTGGTGGCTTGAAAAGCGTGCTGGAAATAAAGGAATGGTTCCTGCAGAACCACTAGATGATATTCATATGCCTGATGCATCGATACTTCCATTCATCATGTCACTTGGATTGTTCATCGCAGGTTTAGCTGCAATCTATTCCATGTGGGTAATTGCGATCGGTGGACTTGTACTTACGGTTGTTGGTATGGTTATACGTTCCGTCATTGATTACCATGGATATCATATTCACAAAGAAGATCTGCCTGCTGAAGGGGGGAAAGGCAAATGAGAGCTGAAGAAATGAGCAAATTGCCTGCCAATCCAGAACGGGCGACACTTGATGGTAAAAACAAATTTCTTGGCTTCTGGTTTTTCCTTGGAGGCGAAACTGTGCTTTTCGCCTCGCTTTTTGGGGTATACTTAGGACTAAGGAATGCAACAAACGGTGGAGTAACATCAAATGAACTATTTGAACTTCCGCTCGTTTTTATTGCCACAATGCTACTTCTAACGAGTAGTTTAACGTCCGTATTTGCAACGATGGCATTGAAAACAAATCATTTTAAGCGTATGATTGGTTGGTTTGTCGTAACTGCTTTACTTGGCTTAGCGTTCCTAGGTCTTGAAATTTATGAATTTAACCACTATGTACACGAATATGGGCACACTATGCAAAGTAGTGCTTGGGGATCTGCGTTCTATACATTAGTAGGAACTCACGGAGCCCACGTTACTGCTGGTATCATATGGATTGCTCTTTTGATCTTCCGTAATATGCGTCGTGGAATGGACCTATACACTGCACCTAAGTTTTATCTATTCGCATTGTATTGGCACTTTATCGACGTTGTGTGGATCTTTATCTTTACAGTCGTTTACTTAATGGGAAAGGTGGGTTAACTCAATGAGTACTCATGAGAGCACTGAACACGTTTCAGAACACGATCAGAGTCACCTTGATATTCACCATAAGATTGCACATGAAAAGGAATTTAAACAGCAAATCGTCTCTTTCATCATGATGATTTTCATCACGATGCTTGCATTTGTTGCAGTTGCAAGTGATGCGATTTCAGATTCATTTACGGTTATCTTTATCATGATCCTTGCAGGAATCCAATTGGTATTCCAGCTGTATATGTTCATGCACTTAAGCCACAAAGGGCACCAATACCCAGCATGGGGAATATTCTTTGGAGTATTCGTTGCAGGTACGTGTGTTGTAGCGCTTATGGGAATGATCTGGTAAATGTAATACTAAGAAGCTGCTCATTTAATGAGCAGCTTCTTTTTATACAAAAAAAGAAACGCGAACGAAGCGCGTTTCTATAATTTAAAATTGATTTTTATCAAGCCAGCTTCTCTTGCTGAATTAAATGCGATGAGAATGATCGGCCCGATTATAAAGCCCATGATTCCTAAAAGTTTAAGCCCGATATACATCGAAATTAAAGTGGATAATGGAGACAAGCCGATGTGTTGTCCCATTACTTTAGGTTCCACTGTACGTCTTATTACGAGGAGAACGATGGCGAGAATAGCTAATTGACTACCCATCGTAATATCGCCTGATATAAAGTAGTACAGTGCCCAAGGACCAAGAATAACGATCGATCCGATTATTGGAATGAAATCGATCACCCAAATGATGAATGCCATCAACAGAGCTACCTTTGGCGCGATCATCAATAGACCGATTAAACTGACGACAAAAATGATTATACTTACTAAAAATTGAGCTTTGAAAAAGCCAAAGATGACATATGACAAACGACCCGTCATAAATTGAACCTTTTCAGCTGTCTGCTCGGAAAGGTATGAATAAGCTTGTTTTTTTAATTTAGGTAGTTCCATTAAGAATAAAAATAGCGCGATAAGATAAACAAGAATACTGACTAGGTAATTAGGGATGCCAGTTACAAACACTGTAATGATTTTAAGGTAATCGATACTACTAATTTTCACTTTTAAATTTTCAAGAAATTGTTCGATTTGAAAAGTGAATTCCTGAACAAATTCAGGCGGAAAATTCTTAGATACGCTATACATATTTGCTTCTACGCTCTCCCACATTTGAGTAATGTTTTGTATGTACATGGGAGAATTTTCAACAATATCAATGCCTTCAGTAACGACTTTGGTCACTAAAAAGTAACTGATTAGTGAAATCATTATTACGAAGAGAGTAAATACGATCGTAACAGGGAGGGCCCTTTTTAATTTGGTTCGTTTCTTAAGTAAACGAACGGCTGGATCTAAAGCAAGTGCTGTAATGAATGCTAGTATTAAGGGAATCGATACTGGCAAGATCCAGAATGTAATCAATGCAAGGATTACGATAAATAATACGATTAATAAGAAGCGTTTTGAGAGGAACTTTGGCAATCTTGTTCTCCTTTCTAGACCTACCATCTTCTTTTATTATAGTACGGAAGGGGATCGTTTACCAGTAAGAGAGATGAATTTTCATAGAGCATAATTTGTTTTATCACCCACATATAATTAAGAAGAGACTTACGAAAAGGGGGAAGTTTTCATCATGAAGAAACCTGGAGTATACGGAACCCTGTCTATTTCTGAAACGGTTATCGATGTTATCATCGGTGTAGTTGTAGCTGAGACAGATGGTGTTGAGCAAATTCAGTCTAATGTAAAGCGAACCTTGAGGCGAATCGTAGGAAAGCGTAAGTCGTATTCAGACGAGACGACGGATGAAAATGAGGGACTTTCGCTAAGTGTTGAAATAGGGATAAAGTTTGGTGAGTGCATACCTCTAGTTTGTTTTTCGCTTCAAGAAAGGATTAAACAAGAAGTAGAACAGATGACAGGTTTTCAAGTCAATGACATCAACATCGTCGTGTCATCATTGATTATGGAAGATGATAAAGAAATATAAAAAAGCCCCTCACAAATACTGAGCATTGATGCTAGTATCTGATGAGGGGGTTTTGTTTTATTTATTTCGAGATAAACATTTGTGTCCAATAGTGACCGTAAGATCCGCCGGACACATAACCTACTCCGATGTGAGTATAACCCTTGTTCAAAATGTTTTTACGGTGCCCTTCACTATTCATCCAGGCTGTTACAACTTCTTGTGGTGTGGATTGACCAGCGGCGATATTTTCACCGGCACTACGATAAGAAACACCGAAATTTTTCAACATTTGAAAAGGTGATCCATAAGTCGGAGATGTATGAGAAAAATAATTCTTGTCTCTCATATCCGCAGACTTATACCTCGCTACACGTGCAACTTCCCAGTCCCACTTAAGTGGAGCTAATCCGTATTTGGAGCGCTCCTGGTTCGTTAAATCCATGACCTGTTGTCCTACGTCCTTTGATTCATTGATCGAAGGGTTACCTGTAGGGATGTTTACTCTGTCTCCAGGGTAAATCAAATCCGGGTTTTCAAATTGAGGATTCGCGCTGATGATTTCACTTAGTCCGATTCGATAACGTACAGAAATCTTCCAAAGCGTATCTCCGGATTTTACGGTGTATGTAGTTTGACCAAAGGCTGTATCCGGGGTGAAGATTCCAGCAGTTAAGAAGAGTGCGAGGAACATCGCAACTGATAAATATCTCTTCATCGTTTCATCTCCTTTCAATAGGTAGTGTGACCAGAAAGGTGAAAAATACCACGATTTTCTATCAAATTTTTGAAAAAAGTATTAAATGTTTAAATAGTGTGGAGAGACTAATAAAGAATCTGGTATAATGCTTAGAGCTAAGTAAACGTTGCAACCACGCAGTCCGTTATACTATTATTAAGTGTGGAAGGGTTGCGAACTATTAAAGGAGGCAAACATTAATGAAATTCGATAAGACAGGACTTGAGTCCACAATTGTTCAATTTTCTATATTGGACCACATCATGCATGAAAACGATTTAGTACTAGCAGGACAGTGGGATTATGAGCGAGTTACATATGATTATAAATTTGAAGATATGACAAATGGTGATGTTTACTATCTAAGAGTACCTGGCGTTGCGATCGAGGGCGAAGTAGAGTCTGCACATGCTGTCATTAAGCTTGGTAAGCCTTATCTTGGAAAGCATTACTATCCACATGGTGTTGAGTACGACGAAGAGTTCCCTAAAAACATTTTGAACACGTGCTATAAGAAGCTTGATATGCTTCGAGATGAGCTTGGAGCTGCTTTACAGAAAAGCATGGTCTCAGTTGCAGAGGTTGCAAAAAACGTTACACCTTGTAAGAAAGAAGATAGCACGAGTAACGCAGCTAAAATTATGAAAGACGAGCACGTTACGATGGTACCTGTCGTCGATGAGAGCAGTCGTTTAGTTGGAATCGTGACTGATCGTGCGATCGCAGTGAGTGGAGAGCCTGGATCTAAGGTTGAAGATGTGATGGAGAATCCTCCGATGACACTATCTCCTAATATGAAGCCGGAAGAAGCAGCTAGAATTATGAACGAACATCGTCTAACTGAACTTCCAATCGTAGAAGAAGAAAAGTTTGTCGGACTAGTATCATACTTTAATCTGAAAGAACATATAAACGCATAACATTAGAAGAGCCTATATGGCTCTTCTTTTCTATTTCAGACGACCACAAATCAATAAGATTGCGGAAGAGGTACCGTTTGAGGCATAATGATTACAATAAATTGGAGGCGGTACGATGATAAAAAATGGTGTTCGCATCGTATTATTGATCGTTTTAGTTGTGGTCACGATTGATGCTTACAATAAGATTGAATGGGATCGTGTTCTTCCAAAAGTTGATCAATTTATTACCGAAGAAAAATTTGTTTTAGAAGAAACAGTGCCTGATAAACCTGTAAACGAAGAGCCAATCGAGCTTAAAGGGGTCGAAACGTGGATGGGTGAAGGTGTGTCCTCCCTTAAACAAGAGCTTGGAGAGCCGGATCGAATCGACCCTAGCTCTTATGGATATGATTGGTGGATTTATGAACAATCGAATGCAGCTTACCTTCAAGTAGGTATACAAGAAGAGAAGGTCGTAACGGTCTTTTTTATGGGAGATATTCAAGCAGGAGAACATTATCCAATCGGTGAGCAAAAAGAGACGGTATTTACAGACCGTTCTCCAACAGAGGAAGTTTCAATGAACGTAAAGGGAAGCGTCTATCGCTTTCAATTAACGAGTGAAGAACAATCATTAAAACCCCTAATAAAAATCAACGATGAGCTGTACGCTCAATATTATTTTGATAAGTTTAATGGAAAACTTGTAGCTGTAAGACTCGCGAACCCACAAGTGTTAGCTGTTCATAGGCCGTACGCTGTATCTTATAGAGGGCAGCTGTTAGAAGCTGCTGATCTATCAGAAGAACAGTGGGTACAAGTACAGGATGCGAGAGAAAAGCAAGTGTATGCCATGACCAACGTCATTCGTCATCAGTTCGAGGTAGCATCACTCGCATACAATGATGATGTTTCGACAGTCGCATTAGGTCATAGTAAGGACATGCATGACAACGGTTATTTTTCTCACACATCACCTTCGAAAGGTGAATTATCAGATCGACTCAAAAAAGGAGACGTTCTCTATAGCTATGCAGGAGAAAATATCGCTGCTCGCTATCCTGACGCAGGTGCAGCGATGATCGGATGGTTAAATAGTAAGGGGCACCGAGAAGCCCTGTTAAATAAAGAGTTCACAGAAATAGGTGTCGGCGTATTCAGGGAGTACTATACCCAAAACTTCATCAAGCCTTTTTAAAGACGATGATGAAAGTACCGGTGGCCATCGCAACGATCTTTTGGTCGCCTTTATAAACATTCGCCTTCACTACCCACCTCGTATCACTTTTGAAAATAGCATGTGCTTGGCATCTGAGTTCATTTCCTGTTCCACTAGACAGGAAATGAATTTTCATCTCTGATGTAACTGCTGCTTGTTCTGCTGGCAGAGATTGATGCACTAAAGACCCCATAGCAATATCCATAAGAGAAGCCGTTATTCCTCCATGTGTAATGTTGAGCGGATTATGAACGAGTTTTCGGTTAGGAATGATGCTTTCATATGTATCCTCATCGATCAATCGACTGCTGATTCCCATAAAAGCAGCCAAATATGTTTTGTATCGACCTTCATGTTTTCGTTGAACATCTTCTAATAAAGAGAGCAAAGCTTCTTTTGATTCTTTATCAGAATGCTGAATCATCGCATTTATTTGTGATTGAAGTTGTTGATCTAATTTGTCCATTCGGCATCCCTTCCTATTTTGATATGAAGTACTTATTTATCTTATCAATAATAGAGCAACTGACCAATAAAATAGGCGCACATTTATGAAAAGTCTAATTATGATGTAGTAAGGTCGTGTAAGAAAGGGAGGGGACGAATATGCCTGAAGCAAAAAAGCTGCCAAACCCAAAAGTTCAGGAATTTAAATCGTTCGTCAAAGCGCATCCTCACGTCATTAAAAAGGTTAAAAGTGGTGAGAAAACGTTACAGGATCTTTTTGAGGAATGGGCATTGTTCGGTGAAGACGACGAGATGTGGCTAGATACAGAAAGCGATGAAAAAAACGAGTCAGAAGAAAAGGCTACATCAAAAACTGAAGGTACGATTGGAAATGTTCTCAATATGATCAAAGGGCTGAAATTTGATGAGGTACAGAGGAATATCGAGCAATTTAGCGGTGCTGTCTATTCGATACAGGAAGTCCTTTCTCAATTTCAATCAAAGCCTAAGCCGCCGCCGTACATTCATCACCAATCTCCGTTTCCATTCCGCCATGATTAGGAGGAGCGTACATGCGTGAAGAAGTGCAAGCATATCTGTCGACAAGACCCGATCTGCTTTTTTTCATCCGCAATCAGCCAGTTTGGTATCGCAGACTTAGTAGAGAACCGTATGCGTTAAAAGAATGTGAGGTTGCTTCAAAACAATTTTTTGGTCAAACGTTTCCACAAAAAGTAGATCGGTTTCAAAACCAATTAAATATGGTTAACACGATGTTAGCCTTAATGACCCAGCAAAATCAGTAGGGTCGTTTTTTTTATTATCATGAAAAGCCTAAACTTGGGCACACTCTAAACAAAGGAGTGTGTTTCGATTGAATTTTGTTGTGCACTATGGGAAACATGGACTTTTTATAGTACTAATGGTACTTTGCTGTATACCAGTCGTTGGTTTCGGTCAGTCGTATCAACAACCTTCTCAAAACCACCAAGAGTCGGAAACGGTTGTGGTGCATCATAAAGTGAAAGGTTCAAATGTATTTGTAGAATGCTTGATCCCTAATTTTACGTTTGATGATCGGAAAGAGACTAGTGAGCATAAAGGTTATATTGACGTGTATTTGAACGGAAAGAAATATCAAACGGAACATAAAGCAGCATTTATCGTACAGGGCTTACCAGAAGGGAAACACATGCTGAGATTAGACATCATGAGACCTGATGGAGGGCGTTACTTGTCTTTGAAAGAACTGAAAGTAACAATAAAATAAGCCTCGTAAAGAGGCTTATGATTGTTAAGATATTTGTTTGAACGGGTTTGTTGGTGGGACAACCGGATTGAATTGACTCTTCACATAATCATAAATAATGTTCTCTACTCGAATCCCCTGCTGGTTGAGTGCATGGTTTCCAAATAAACAGTTGAATTCTAAGAAATAAAACTTACCATTCGCCTGAACTAAGTCGAATCCAGCATGATTGATTCCTAGCGCTTTAGCTGTTTTCTCTACAAGTTCAATCGCTTCAGATGGGATGCTATGGAAAGAAAGTTTTCCTCCTTGAGCAACATTATTATGAAATGAATTATCCCCTATCCGCCAATAAGCGGATATGACTGAATCTCCTACATAAACCACTCTTAAGTCTTTTTCGATCGGTAAATATTCCTGAACATATAATACTTCATTTTTTTCACAGTAAGTGAGAAAGTCTTTTTCATTTTGTATTAAAAATACACCTTTCCCCATCGAGCTACGAGCTTCTTTCGCAACGAATGGAAAAGGAAACGTATCTAATATGAGTTGTATCGATTCCTTAGAACGACCTCTGATTTCTGTATATGGTGTAAGGTCTTGTGAGAGTGACCAAAAAGCTCTAGTCATTTCTATTTTATCAAAGCCTAGTTGGATGGATTGAATGGAAGGGAAAATGTTCTTTTGTAATCCATAGACGAGAGAGTTGACTTGCCAGTTTTCAGGAAAAAGCAAAACATCTGAAGCCCTGATGTCTTGAATTCTTTTAAACATATGATCTGGTTTAATATAAGAAACTCCTGGGATCCCTAACGTGCGGAAAGGGTTAAATGTAAGAAGGTTCACTTGTTCTTTATCTTCCTTTCTAAGATGAAAAAACATAAATCTAGAAAATTATAGATTTTAATACAGGTTAAGTCAATACCTAATTTTAGGAAACTTTGAAGGGATTTGTATGACAACACTGGTCATGTGCTTCACATAGGTGGTAGAATGAAAGCGGAGGTGTAATGATGATTGCTACTCTCGATAGTGTAATGATTTTAGACAAGGCAGAAGACCTTGGTTTATCGATAAAAGATTCAGAAGTTGCTCATGAGTATAATGAAGCTCGTAGAGCACTTCAAAAAGATAGAGAGGCACAGCGCTTGATCAAGCATTTTTCTGAGATGAAGGATCTTTACGACGAAGTTCAGCGTTTCGGTAGATATCATCCAGATTATATGACGATTACTGTGAAGGTTAGGGAAGCAAAGCGGGACATGGATCTTCATGATACGGTTGCTGAGTTTAAGAAAGCAGAAACAAACCTTGAGAACTTACTCGTCGAAGTGTGTACGCTACTAGCTGGTGAGGTGTCTCCTTCCATTAAAGTACCATCAGGGAATCCTTTCTTCGATAATCAATCATGTGGCGGCGGCTGCGGTTCAGGCGGTAGCTGCGGTTGCGGCTGACCAGAGCATTTGCTCTGGTTTTTCAATTTCTAAATCGAATACAGTCAGGGCACAAGTTCCCACAGCAAAACATCTTTTCTTGAGGAACGAGAAAGCGAACCCGATAGACGAGTAAGGTGTCATCACTACGTACGAACGAATATTCCATCTGAAGTCGTTTACCACGCATAACCTTTGCAGCTAATAGTTTGATCGATTCTTCAATCGTACCTTTGATCACAGAATGGTTTGTTGTAATATAAAGGAAAGGTATGCCTGTGATGGTTGCTTTATAAACGTACGTGATACTTTCTTCATTCGATAAGAGATCTAAAAATGAATTCCATGTTTCATTAAGGTTCACATGATCGCATCCTTTCTATAGTGATAGAGTATCCAACCTAGCATCAAAATGTCCAATCTTGCGGATGGAACTCATCCATGCTAGATTTATAACAAGAATTTATAAGCAAAGGGGAAGCACGTTATGTTTGTAGAACGAGTTGGCTTAGCAGTGTATATTCAATCGCTAAAGCACGCGAAGCAGTTAAGAAGGTTTGGAAATGTTCACTACGTTTCTTCAAAACAGAAGTATGTCGTGCTATACATAAACTACGATCAGCTCGAAAGCACGAAGGAGCGGTTGCAATCTCTTCACTTCGTCAAGCGTGTTGAACCTTCTAAACGACCTGAAGTACGCACCGAATATCAAAATGCAAAGCCTGATAAGGCAAAACAATACGATTATAAAATGGGTCTGTAGAAAGTCATCCTATGGGTGACTTTTTTATTTTGACAAAATGCAGATGTATTGATTGTTTCGGGTGTCGAAGTTTATAATGGTCAAGTCAAAGGATGTGTAACCATGAATAACTGGAAACGAAACGTTTGGATATTGTTCATTTGTCAATTCCTAGTCCTTGGCGCTATGACGATGATTATGCCTTTTCTTCCTCTTTATCTCCAAGAACTTGGAGTTGAAGGTGAGAAGCAAATTAGCATATGGTCAGGTGTCATCTTCGGTGCTAACTTTTTAACTGCTTTTTTATTTTCCCCATTCTGGGGACGTGTGGCAGATCGACACGGACGAAAGCTTATGGTGCTTCGTTCAGGATTCGGTATGGCTGTCGTCATTATATTGACCGGGTTTGCCACAGGTCCCTTTGAATTGCTTGGATTACGATTACTAAATGGAGTTGTTTCAGGATTTATTCCTGCATCGATCGCGTTAGTCGCTACGAACACACCAAAACAACACGTTGGTTATGCTCTTGGTACACTTAATTCAGGTGCAGTTGCAGGTGCAATATGCGGCCCGCTTTTTGGTGGACTTATGGCAGAAGCGTTTGGGTTCAGAATGATCTTTAACTTAACAGGAATATGTATCTTATTTGCCGCTGTAGTTGTATTGTTCCTTGTTAAGGAAGAGACCAAACCAGATCCTGAAGCGAAAGTTGAAAGAAGTAATGCGATAAAAGATTTTAAGAGAGTTACGATTCACTCTCCGATGCTCTCATTATTCATCGTAGGGTTTCTCGTGCAATTTGCTCTACTCGGCATGAATCCGTTGATTCCATTGTTTGTTCAAAAGCTCGCTTCAGGTGAGAACGTTGCTTTGTTTGCTGGAATCGCAACATCTGTCATGGGTATCGCAAACATGGTAGCTTCTCCAAAGCTTGGAAAGATGGGAGATAAGAAAGGATCGCAATATGTACTTTATTATTCGCTCATCGGAGCAGCGATCTTCTCGATTCCACAGGCATTCGTGCAAGAACTATGGCAATTGATCGCGTTGAGATTCCTTTTAGGTCTTTGCATTGGAGGGCTATTGCCATCGGTCAACTCTCTTGTAAAACGGTTATCACCTGCTGGGATGGAGAGCCGAACGTACAGCTTTTCAAATAGTGCCATTTATCTTGGTAACCTTCTTGGTCCGATTACAGGTGGGTGGATTGTTGCTGGTTTTGGTACGAGAGGACTCTTTATATTTGCTGGGATCATATTATTAATAAGCGTGGTCTATGTGAAGCGTAGAGTACTACCGATCTTAAACCGAAAGCAAACCGTCTATCAAACGAATGAAGTTCCTTCATAAAAAGCAGAAACCTTTTATGGTTTCTGCTAAATTTGTTGAAAAACTATAAAATTTAGCTCCCTATAACGTAGGAGTTTGAATACCTCTTGCTTTCCTGTGGACGAACGCCTGGGTTAGGACAAAAACCCTCGGAGCCTCGATCGACCGTTTGACGACGGGAGGCAAGTGGTATTCACTCCTACTAGAGTACATAGAAACCAAGTGAAACTTTCCGACCTATTATCCTAACAAATCTTTATTGTCGTCATTTGTTTTAATTGAAAATTCTCAAGATAACGCGGATTGGAGCGGAAGGATGCTCGACTCCTGCGGGATCAGCGGGACAGGTGAGATCCCACAGGAGCGTAAGCGACGAGGAAGCTCACCGCCCGCCCCGCGGAAAGCGAGCATCCTGGAGCGGAAATCACTACTATTCCGTCACAGATAGCTCCTAAGACAACATCAACACCTAGAGCAGAAATCTTTTCAGGTTTCTGCTTTTTACTGCATAGGTGGAATCAGATTGTTCATGCGAAGAATTCCGATAATGTGATTATAGTAGATCTCCACTTCGTTAAACTCATCCGATGGCTTGACCTCAAGAGGGACGATCGGGAGTGAGAGTTCTTCGCTAAGTTCTTCAAACATCTTAAGGCGTTGAACAGAGGGCTCTTTGGCAGGTATGCCTTCACGACATATATAAAGAGGCTGTAGATTTCCTTCTCCTGCAGACTTTAATACGACGACGGGAGAGACGACCTTTCGCTCATGTTTCGTTGTATGTAGTAACAAAAGACGGTGAACTCTGTGGGAATTTGTTCTTGCAAGTTCAACTAACTCATAAATATCAGAATAACCTTCTCCAAGTTCTATGAAACGTTGTATCATGTTTGTTGCTCCTTTCCTTGTCTTAGAAATCCTCTCATAATGTAGCATGAAATTTAAATGATGGAAAGGATGAAGCGTTTCCATTAAAATGAGAAGAAAGGAGGTTTTTCCATGGGATCGATTCTGCTCTTTGCGACTGTAATAGGGATACTGCTCTATTTGTACTGGAAAGGTAGAAACGCTAAAGAAGAAACCATCGATAAAAACCTCATCCAAGGAATCATCATTGCTGATATTTTAGCAGCTCTGGTCATTCATGGTGTGATAACGAGTGCAGAAGCTGACTTTTTATCTAACTCGTCGTTATCAGAAGTAGAAGAGTATGTGATTCAAAATACGAATTTAACAAAAGATGAGTTTGGTGAATGGATTCATCACGATTGGGATGGGATCCAAGCGATCGATTTACCGCTAGATTTAGATCCGGGGTGACACAAAAATACCCGCAGGAAATCATTCCTGCGGGTGCCTTAAACCTAATGGTTAAGGCAAATGGGAGAGGAGAAACCGGAGGAAGAACTTATGGGGAAACGTAAGTCTTCTCCGCGGTTGACAGCATCATTAACCTGGTAAGATGCTGCTATAGTTAGTATCGCCATCCACTATGCGTTTATACATTAATTTTAGCTTTCACTTTTTTTATGGTAGGATAGGTAGGAATATGGAAACGATAAGGTTGTGAACGAGATGAGAATTATAGCAGGAACATGTAAAGGTAGGCACATAAAGCCCGTTCCAGGCATGAATACTAGACCTACAACTGATAAAGTAAGAGAAGCCATCTACAATATGGTGGGTCCTTTTTTTGAAGGTGGACTTGCGCTCGATCTATATGGTGGAAGTGGGGCTTTAGGAATTGAAGCCTTGAGCCGAGGAGTAGAAAAATGCATCTTCGTTGATCGTGACAGTAAAGCGATCGAAACGATCAAGTGGAACCTTGATCAAACAGGATTTACAGAATCAGCTGAAGTGTTTCGTAACGATTCAAAAAGAGCTTTGAAAGCACTCTTGAAGAGAGAAGTAACGTTCTCCCTCGTATTGCTAGATCCTCCATATCATAAGGAGAAGATCGTGGAAGACCTTGATAAGTTATCGTCTTATGGGCTACTTGAAGAGAATGCGACGATTGTTGTTGAGCATCTTAAAGAAGTAGATCTTCCTGAAGAACTTGCAGATTTAACGCTTACTAGAAAAGAAACATACAGTGGAAAAACAACCATTTCAATCTATACATATAACCAGTCGGATGTTGAGAGGGAGGAATAGTCATGGGTAAGATTGCAGTATGTCCAGGTAGTTTTGACCCCGTTACGTTTGGACACCTTGATATCATCAAGAGAGGTGCAAGAGTTTTTGACAATATCAAAGTCGTCGTTCTTAACAATCAAAGTAAATCAACTTTGTTTTCTGTAGAAGAGCGGGTAGAATTGATTAAGGAAGTAACAAAAGATATCGAGAATGTAACAGTTGATTCGTATCAAGGCTTATTGATCGATTATGCAAAACAAGTTGGTGCTTCTACAATCCTTCGTGGTCTGCGTGCCGTATCTGATTTTGAATATGAAATGAAGATCGCTTCAATCAATCGAAAGCTAGAAGACGAGATCGAAACATTCTTTATGATGACGAACAATCAATATTCCTTCTTGAGTTCGAGCATTGTAAAAGAGATAGCAAAATACCATGCACCTGTATCCGATCTTGTACCTGAGATTGTTCAGGATGCGTTAAGAGAAAAATATGCAGGATCCCCGTTAGAATAACGGGGCTTTTTTCTACTGAAGGAGTATATTACTGTATTTGAATTCTCATACGGCGAATGGATAAGATGACAAATGTAATGAGAGCAAACAATGTGAGCCATGAACCCGTTCGTTCGAAAAAAACGTATAGTATATCGATGATTGAGCTTGAGTTTTCTGTGTGAAAAACCGGCAATGTTTTAGTGCCTTCTGATAACCAGTCTATGTAGATTGGCTTCCAGAGTAAAAGGGTCAGCCCCATCGCAAATACGCCGTGCAGTAACCTAGCAAAGAAAAACGGTTTGAAGCGAATGTCAGTATCTGCAAGAATACTAGCGACCTGGGCTTGAACAGAGAAGCCATTGAAGGCAAGAACAAAACTCGCGACCATCGTTTGCTGCATTAAGTGAGCATTACTTTCGCTAATCAACCTACTGCCAAGCGTTATCTCAAATAAACCTGATAAAAGCGGAGTAGCAAGGGTTGGAGATATGTGTAGGGTTATCAGAATAACGTTCACAATGCTTGCAACCAATGAAGTAAATCCGATGACGCTTAGCAGTTCATTGATCACAGAAAATAATATGATGAACCCACCTACCATCAATAATGTTTTGATCGATGAATGAACGGCGTCTCCCATCATTTTTCCAAATGGTCTGTCGTCGTATAAGCGAGTTTCATGTAACGCTTTAAATGCTCTCGGGAGCCTTCCTAAAGGGGAACGTTCATAGCTTTTCGTGAATCGATCCTCTGATCTATGGAAACGCATGACGAGTCCGACAAGGATATTTCCGATGTAATGTGCAGCTGCTAGTAGAATTCCGAGCGATGGATTATGGAAGAAACCAACAGCTACAGCTGCAAAGATAAACAATGGGTTCGAACAATTCGTAAACGAAACGAGTCTTTCTCCTTCGATCGCTGTAATGTCATTATTGTGTCTAAGGTGGGCTGTATATTTCGCTCCGGCCGGAAATCCTGAAGCAATCCCCATTGCCCACACAAAAGCACCTGAACCTGGGACGCGAAAGAGAGGACGCATCAATGGCTCTAATAATACGCCGATAAACCGTACGACTCCGATCCCTATCAGTAGTTCAGATATGATGAAAAAGGGTAATAATGAAGGAAAGACAATGTTCCACCACATGGAAAGACCGCTTTTCGAAGCGTTGAGCGTATGTTCCGGCAGGAGGATGATCGAAAGTGCAATGATGGTCATCGAAGAAGCGAGAACTATTGTTTTAAGCACTTGTGTGTTCACTAAAGCATCCCCCCAGTACTGGCCATCGAGACAGTATTGTATGTATGAATGTGTAAGAAAACATGTCCGCTAGTTAAAATATACGTATTTGTGGAACAATTAGACCATATGATTAAGCAGGTATAGACGGGAGGATCTCATGATGGACCGTCCTAAGGTTGGGTTAGCTCTAGGCTCAGGAGGAGCAAGAGGCTTTGCACATTTAGGTGTTATAAAAGTACTTGTTGAACAAGGTGTTCCAATTGACTATATCGCAGGAAGCAGTATGGGATCACTCGTTGGGGCTATCTATGGATCTGGCCATAAGGTAGAGACGATGGTGAAGATGGCATCCCTTTTCAAACGCAAATACTATCTCGATTTTACCGTGCCAAAAATGGGATTTATTACTGGGAACAAAGTGAAGAATTTAATTCGAACACTTACGCATGGTAAACAGCTTGAAGATCTAGATCCTCCTCTCGCTGTCGTAACAACGGACTTAATTAAAGGGGAGAAGGTTGTCTATCGGACTGGATCAATTGCTGATGCCGTTCGTGCAAGTATCGCGATCCCAGGAATTTTCACACCTGAAAAAATTGGAGATCGATTGCTTGTTGATGGTGGTGTCATTGACCGTGTTCCTGTTTCAGTGGCAAGAGAGATGGGAGCAGATCTCGTTATTGCAGTAGACGTTTCCGATGTGAAAAAGGAATCGGACGTCACCTCGATCTTTGATGTGATCATGCAGAGCATCGACATCATGCAAAACGAAATGGTACGACTTCACGAGATCAACGCGGATGTGATGATTAAACCACGACTTGAATCGTTTCATTCACGGTCGTTCACGAATTTACAGGACATCATAAAAATTGGAGAGGAAGAAGCTTTTCGCCACCTCGATGCTTATCATGCCGCGGTGGAAGAGTGGAAGGAGAAAAATAAATGAACCGGACTACCAAGAGATTTAGCATCGTATGGGCTGTGATCATCATTTTGGTCGCAGCGTTTACGTTTATTGATTTGCCGTACTATGTCACTACACCTGGGGAAGCAAGAGAGCTCGATGATGTGATCAAAGTGGACGGAGGCTCTGCTGATGAAGGGGAGTTTATGCTCACGACTGTACGGGTTGGAGAAGCCAATATCATTCAGTACATCTGGGCACAGTTCAACCAGTATCATGAATTGATCTCTGAAGATATGATCAAGCGTGAAGGCGAGTCAGATGAGGAATATCATGAACGTCAGCTTGAAGTGATGGCTGGTTCTCAAACGAACGCAACGATCGTAGCGTATCTAGCAGCGGATCGTTCAATCACGATCAACAATCAAGGTGTTCTCGTAACAGGTGTCGTTGAAGGGATGCCGGCTGATGGAAAGCTAGAGCCTGGAGACCTCATTACAGGTGTAGATGGTGAGAAGATAGAAAAGACGAAACAACTTTTAGATATGCTTTCGGAATACAGCGAATCTGATACCGTCGTCATCACATTCAAACGTGATGAAGAAGAGCGTGATGTCGAAGTAGGGTTTGATACATTTCCTGAACGATTTAATACAGAGGATGGAAAAGTGGGGATAGGAATCACAGGCCCCGTCACAGCGAAAACGATTAAAACGGACCCAACGATCGACATTAACACAGATCAAATCGGAGGTCCATCTGCTGGACTAATGTTCTCGCTTGAAATCTATAACCAACTTACAGAAACAGATTGGACAAAAGGACATAAAATCGCTGGAACAGGGACGATCACAGAAGATGGAGAAGTAGGCCCGATCGGGGGCATAAAGCAAAAGGTGGTTGCGGCTGATGGTTCAGGAGCCGATATATTCTTCGCGCCTGTGGCACATTCAAATTATGAAGATGCGTTAGAGGCAGCAGAGGATATTAAAACAAAGATGAAAATCGTACCTATTGAAACATTTAAGGATGCTTCTGATTATTTAAAACAACTAGAAAAGAAATGATTTTTAAATTGTATAAAAACCTGTCGAGAAAAGGAAATTCTCGACAGGTTTTTTTGCTTCTTATGTGAGCGTGATCTAGATCATTATAGGTGATGAGGTAAATTCTTTTTTTAGGAACGCTTCTTGATCACTTCTATCGAAACCTAGCGCGTACACTTCGCTCACCTTTTTTTCAATATCTAAAAAAGAATGATTGAATTGGTTGATGTTTGCAACTAACGGAATCGTTAGTGATGACTTCACTTTATTTAAATACATGCGACCAGCGCTAGACATCCCGAGCAACCTAAGGTAGGGTGCATCTGTGTGCAGAGCAGGCTTCATGTCGTCCTTAACGGTATTCGTTAAAATATGTAGTGCAAATCGCTGTAGTCGAGTCCACGTGTAGCGTTTTGTTTTAACGGCTTCCATGAACGACATAAAATCTGCAGATGCCTTCGCTGCAGAAACAAGGCGGTTCTCAAGGCCTTCCTCAGCTTCGTAAATCATCTTAAGTTCTTTCTGTGAGCTCGTTAAGAGTTTGTATCGAAGAAATGGATAAAGTCGATGCCAGCCATGATACTTGTTATGCGATCGATAGAACCGATCCAGTTCATGATATGTAGGTTCAGGGACAAAAGCTTTAACATTTTGGGGTCCGAGATCTTCAGATAGTAGCTCTTTTCGTATAGCAGTAGCACTCGCGATCTTTTTATCTGTAAACGACTCTTCATGGTAACCTGCTTTTGTTCGTAAGATGGTCTGAGCTTGAATATGCGACTTTTGCTCGTCAATCGCTTTCACGTATTGATAGCCAAGGATATTATTTGGTAATGATAAGTCTAGAACTGTCTCATGGTCTTTTAATGATTGAAAGGCAAGAGAAGCTGCTTTTGGGTAGCTATTTCCTTCGCTCATGAACAGCTGTATTTTTTCATTGTAGTCTTTGTCGTTTTCTTTTATGAAGGACATCGTTTTCTCAAAGTCTTGAATAAGCCCAGCTTCGCTTCCAAAGCATAGTTCATCTACTCCGATTGCGGTTAACAGAGAAACGGCACCTTTTGCGAAAACTTCCGCTTTTTGGGTAGAGTATACATAGGGAAGTTCGATCACAAGATCGATTCCGTTCTCTAGTGCCATCTTCGTTCTACTCCATTTATCAACTAGTGCAGGTTCACCTCTTTGAAGAAACGACCCACTCATCACTGCAATGACGATGTCGGCACCCGTTGTTTTCTTCGTTTCTTCCAAATGGTAGAGGTGGCCATTATGGAAGGGATTGTACTCAACAATAACGCCAGCTGTTTTCATCATAAAGCTCCTTTCATCTATTAGTGGAAAGGCGGTCCATATGTAAGAGTTGAACTCAAGGTTTTTTCTCTGGTATGATAAACATTATACCAGATTTGGATTCTCACAAAGTGGTGTAAAGAAAAAATATTGACATTTGCTTATTTTGTAGCTATAATACTTTTGTTGCCTTGAGGTGATAGACAGATGAAATGGTCAGTAGATCAGTTGAAGTCCTTCAAACAGAAAGGACTTACAATTGACGAGTTAGTTAATGTAGAGGAACTTAAGAATGAAGAAACACAGATTCGAGAAATTACACCCGTGCACGTTACCGGCGAGACTTCGTTTCACGGTAATAAAGTTACCTTTCATCTTACCCTAAAAGGCAAGATGGTACTACCATGTGCGAATACGCTCGAAGATGTTGATTTCCCTTTCGTACTTCATCCATTAGAAACGTTCGTGCTCGAACCGAACACATCTGGGATGGATTACGAAGAAGATGATGAAGAAATTCATCAAGTTTCGGGAAATACGGTTGACTTAGTTCCGTATATTAAGGAAAATATACTTTTGGAGATTCCTATTCGTGTTGTAAAACATAGTTCGGAATCCGATGAAATGCAAAACAAATCCGGCAAAGGATGGGAAGTTGTAACACACGAGGAAACGGAAGAGAAGATCGATCCTCGTTTGGCCGGTTTAGCTGATCTCTTTAATGAAAAGAACGATAAATAGACCGGACAACTTTCAAGAGATTATTTAACTTTTTAAGGAGGTGGAAACGATGGCAGTACCAGCTAGAAGAACTTCTAAAACACGTAAAAACAAGCGTCGTACTCATTATAAACTTGAAGTACCAGGAATGGTGAAATGCCCTAACTGTGGCGAATTCAAACTTTCTCACCGTGTATGTAAAGAGTGTGGAAATTACAAAGGTGAAAACGTTGTGAGCAAGTAAGCATACAACACGTTTGAAACAGAGAGAGAAATCTCTCTGTTTTTTTATACCTTATTTTAGAAGTAGGGGTGACACTGTGAGTCTATTAGTTGAAAAAGTTAACCGTGCAGCCGTTCTAACGATCAATCGACCGAATCAACGAAATGCGATCAATCATCAAGTCATGGACGAGTTAAGAGATGCGATTCGTGATGCTGAATCGGACCAATCGGTTTCATATATTGTCATTACAGGCACAGGAGATCGAGCATTTTGTGGTGGAGGAGATGTCGCTTCATTTGTCTCCCTTCGTACCAAAGATGATGCGTACCCAATGCTGCGAAAGATGGGGGACGTTCTTGAAGAGTTGTTTTTCTGTAAGAAGCCAACTGTTGCACTATTGAATGGTCATGCAGTAGGTGGAGGGTGTGAACTAGCGGTTGCGTGTGATTATCGCATTGCTCGTAGCGGTGTCACGATTGGGTTTATACAAGGATCAATCGGAATAACGACTGGCTGGGGTGGATCCGTATATGCGATGGAAAGATTGAATTCAACTGTCGCTATGGAAATGTTGATGAGTGGAAAACGTTACTCACCTGAAGAAGCCAAGGAGCTAGGTTTTCTAACTTACATAATGAAAGAAGAGAATTGGAAAGTGGAAGCTCAAGGAGTGATTGAAAATCTCTTACCTCATTCCTCGCAAATATTGGAAACGTATAAACAGCATTGGTTAAACTCATTGGATCGAAACTCTATCACAAGCCGGATCGAAAAGGAAATTCTTGCATGCGCCACTCTATGGGAGTCTGAAGAACATCACCTCGCAGTAGAAAAATTTCTAAATAAAAGATAGCGCTTTCTAAGAAATCTGAAAAATTATAGCTTCTAAAATTCTACTACTTCTATCAGACGCATAAGATGACTGTAAAAAGTTTATTTTAGGGGGGATTGCGTTTGGTACCCATTCGTCAGGATGCTTGGTCAAAGGATGAAGATGTATTACTAGCTGAAGTCGTCTTAAGGCATATCCGAGAAGCGAGTACACAGCTTGCTGCGTTTGAGGAAGTAGGGAAGAAACTATCAAGGACGCCTGCAGCTTGTGGTTTCAGGTGGAATTCGCTTATTCGGAAACAATATGAATCTGCTATCGTTCTTGCCAAAAAGCACCGTAAGGAACAGAAAAGAAGTGGTCTTTACAACGAGCCAAAAAAAGAATCAGAAGGGAATCATGATCAAGATAGCATTGCTATGATTGATGAAGCGATTAGAATCCTTGTCCAAACAAAGTCTTGCATTACTAGTGTGAGCGGGTTAGAAGAATCTTATAAAGAGATATTAATGGAAAATGAACAGCTAAAACAACAGCTCTTACAAATCGAAAAGGAATATGTCATGGTTCAAGAGGACTATCAATCTTTATTGGAGATTATGGAGCGAGCAAGGAAAATGGTTGTTTTTAAAGATGAGGATCAGGGGAACATACGGTTTCAAATGGATTCTAATGGCAATCTAGAGAAAGTAAAGAAATAGGAACAGCCCACGATGGGCTGTTCCTATTTTTTATACATCCTGCTCTGTAACACCTTCAGGATACCAAACATACGGGTTCTCTCCGCGGTCACGTTCTGGATTGTACGTAACGGCTTCAAACCCCATCTTCTCCCAAAACTGACTAGAACCTTGTCTTGCGTTTGTTTTTACTGGTAGGTTAAATGTTTTTGCGAAATTTACGAGTGTTGATCCATAATCCCGATCATGGTATTGAGGGAGTACCTCTAGCTTCCAGAGCTCCAAGTAATCTTGTGGTGGATCGAAGTATCTGTCATACTTCGCATCGATTCGATATAAGCTCATTCTAGCAACTAGCTTGTCGCCAAAATAGATGCCGTAGAACGGTGATTCACTATCATTTTCGATGATGTTGTCTTGTAAGTCTTCCATCATCGATAGTTCTTGGATTCCATACTCTTTAAATTTCTTGAACTCTTCTAGAGTTTTGTAATTGATCACAAGTGGTCTTACTGTTAAATCTACCATCATGGTGCCCCCTCCGTCGTAGTTACAAATTCCTCTCTTTTTCTAAAAGAAAAGGTTCTTTCCTCAATTATAACCGAAAACACGAAACTTTTCTTCATTTCGAAAAACAAAATATAAAAGGAATTATTTGAATATTTGTTGAAACGTGACGGTGAATTAATGATATGATTAATGTAAGGGTTTTCAACCTGTATATTGTGCTGGGAAGGGAGAGGTATTGTGAAAAAGATATTAATAGCAAATCGCGGTGAAATTGCAGATCGCATTATTCGAACATGCAGCAGGCTAGGAATCGAAACGGTCGCTGTGTACTCTAGTGCTGATAAGGATATGCCATATGTAAGAAATGCGACACATGCGCATGAAATAGGAGATCCTCCAGCTGCAAAGTCATATTTAAATCAAGATGAAATTATTCGAGTTGCTGAAGAAGAGAAAGTAGATGCCATTCACCCAGGGTATGGATTTTTATCCGAAAATGCCTCATTCGCAAGAAGAATAGAGGAAAAAGGAATCACGTTCATTGGACCATCAGCTGACGTTGTGGAAGCGATGGGTGACAAGATCACGGCAAGGAAAACGATGATCGATGCAGGTGTACCAGTTGTACCTGGGAGCACGGAAATCGAAGACGCAGAAAAGGCAATCGCTTATGCGAATGAAGTAGGCTATCCCGTCATGCTTAAGGCTGCCGCTGGCGGCGGTGGAATCGGGATGCAGCGGTGTGAGAATGACGGTGACTTAGAAAAAGCATTCTCCTCGAGTCAGAATCGTGCCAAGGCTTATTTCGGCAACGGTGCGATGTTTGTAGAGAAGTTTATCGATGAAGCACGTCACATCGAAGTCCAAATCGTTGGTGATCACCACGGAAACATCGTACATCTTTATGAAAGAGATTGCTCGATTCAAAGAAGGAACCAAAAAGTTGTTGAGGAAACGCCTTCTCCATTTATATCACCTGAAACGCGTAATAAGATCGGAGAAGCGGCGGTCAATGCGGCTAAACAAGTTAACTATACGAATGCGGGTACAGTCGAGTTTGTCATGGACGGAGAAGAGAACTTCTATTTCCTTGAGATGAATACGAGATTACAAGTTGAACATCCGATAACGGAAGAAACAAACGGCGTCGATCTTGTTGAATGGCAGCTATTGATCGCTGAAGGTAGAGCTTTACCTCTAGCACAAGAAGAGATTTCTCCAAGCGGTCATAGTATCGAGTTCCGTTTATATGCTGAAGATCCGAACACGTTCATGCCTTCACCAGGTAAGATCGAGTCGCTCGAATTTCCGGAAGTAGATGGAATCAGAATTGACGGTGGCTACGAAAGTGGATCGACGGTATCACCTTTTTATGATCCGATGATCGCAAAGATCATTGCGAGCGGCGAGAATCGTAAGGAAGCTTTGGAGATTGCTAGAACATTTTTTAGCAAATTCCAACTTAAAGGGATTAAGCATAATGGACCTTTGTTTGAGAATCTACTGCAAGAATCTGATTTTCAGAATGGTCACTACACAACAGCATACTTATCTAAAAAACTAGCTCACAAAAAATAACTAACAAAAGGGGTATGACAACTATGAACGAAATTAAATCATCAATGGCAGGTACAGTTTTAAACGTAATGGTATCTGAGGGAGACTCTGTTACGTCTGGACAAGAACTTGTAATGTTGGAGTCCATGAAGATGGAGATTCCTGTTGAAGGTTCTGAAGATGGAACTGTGGCAGAAGTAAAAGTAACGATCGGTGATTTTGTAAACGAAGGCGATGTACTCGTTACAATTAAGTAGGTCAAATTGCTGAACGAGCGCTCAATCTAATGAAATGAAGGAGGTTCATCATGAATCATCTTGAAGAGTTTCTAGAAAATAAATCGAAAGAAATAGAATCTGGTGGTGCAGAGAAGTACCACCAAAAACTGAAAGAAACGAACAAAATGTTCGTACGTGACAGGTTGAATTTACTGTTCGATAATGGTCAGTACACGGAAGACGGTAAATTTGCAAACAATCTTGCGAGCGACCTTCCTGCAGACGGCGTCGTTACCGCGATTGGGAAAGTAAACGGTGAAAAAGTATGTGTGATGGCGAACGACTCTACCGTTAAAGCAGGGTCCTGGGGAGCGAGAACAGTAGAAAAGATCATTCGCATTCAAGAAACAGCGATGAATCTCAAAGTGCCGATCTTGTATCTTGTTGATTCAGCCGGTGCAAGAATTACTGATCAGCTAGAAATGTTTCCTAACCGAAGAGGAGCAGGCAGAATTTTTCACAATCAAGTGAAGATGTCTGGCATGGTTCCGCAAATCTGCTTGTTGTTTGGACCGTCAGCTGCTGGTGGGGCTTACATACCTGCTTTTTGTGACATCGTGGTGATGGTAGATAAAAATGCGTCTATGTACCTTGGCTCACCACGTATGGCTGAAAAGGTAATCGGTGAAAAAGTATCGCTCGAAGAAATGGGTGGTGCGAAAATGCACTGCAGCAAGAGCGGATGTGGAGATGTTCTCGCAGATAATGAAGAGCATGCGATCCAACTTGGTCGTCAGTACTTAAGCTACTTTCCGGGCAACTTTCATAAAAGAACGCCTGAACTAGAAGGGAAGCTGCCTTCATTAGAAAAATCGATTACAGATATTGTTCCAGAAAACCAAAATGCACCTTTTAATATGTATGATTTAATCGATGCACTAGTAGATGGAGATAGTTTTTTCGAAATGAAGAAATTGTTCGCTCCTGAGTTGATCACTGGTTTCGCTCGAATCGATGGAAAAGTTGTTGGTCTCATCGCGAATCAGCCAAAAGTAAAGGGTGGGGTTTTATTCGTAGATTCAGCTGATAAAGGCGCTAAGTTTATTCAGCTCTGCGATGCGTACCACATTCCGCTCGTTTTCCTTGCAGATGTACCAGGATTTATGATCGGTACAAAAGTAGAGAGTGCTGGTATCATAAGGCATGGTGCAAAACTAATCGCCGCAATGAGTTCTGCAACGGTACCGAAAATTTCTGTTGTGGTTCGAAAAGCATACGGAGCAGGACTTTATGCGATGGCAGGACCTGCTTTCGAGCCGGACTGCTGTATCGCATTGCCGACTGCTCAAATTGCAGTGATGGGACCTGAAGCAGCTGTGAACGCGGTTTATGCTAATAAAATAAATGCGATTGAAGATCCAAAAGAACGTATTGAATATGTGAAAGAAAAGCATCAGGAATATAAGGAACACATTGATATTTACCGACTTGCGTCTGAATTGATCGTTGACGATATCGTTCCTGGTAATGAACTAAGAGAAGTGCTCGTCGATCGATTATCTTACTACGAGTCAAAAGAGATGAGTGCGCCTGATAAGAAACACCCTGTTTATCCAGTGTAATAGAAGAAAAAGATCCCTTAACGTTTCCGTTAAGGGATTTTCAGATGTAGAACGCTCTCGGTATTTAGAGCAGTAAGCGGTACACTTATTCATCTAAAATTGTCCGGATATCTTCTATATTGAGGTAGTGGATACTCGTGATCTTACCGTCTTCATTTGTATGAGCTGTACCTTCAACACTTAATGGTTTACTTTCGGAATTAGTAGCCGTAGTTACGTTTACTGTAAAATCAAAAGCGTCTTTATCTTCATTTTCTTTAATCGTTAATTCTCTAACTTTCAGTACATGATTAGGATGCGCCATGCGTAAGAACATCAATGAGCCGTTGTTTTTCACTATATAATTTTCATAATATCGTTCACTCATATAGGGCTTGAAATGTTCTTTATTGTATTCGGACAGTATAGTGGCGTACGTTTCTAAATCTCCATCGTAGGAGGTTATAAGCTCTTCCTGTTCTTCATCAGGTCCATTAAACTGCTTTAGTAACACGGTTTGAACGTTTTGCTCACTAGCGTTTTCTTTTAAGTTGTCTCCTCCAATAGTGGAGCACCCTATAGTGAACACTAAGACTGCTAACAAGAAAAACACAAAACACTTCCTAATGGATCGCAATCATTTTCCACCCCTTCAACAGTTTCTTACCAATACATACGAAATGCCCCACTTGGCTGAACAGCACATCGTTTTTTTGATTAAAAAGGATGGAAAACTATGCTAAACTAGCCGTAGTGCATTCGGCCTATTAGAATGGAGAGGTGTATCCAATTGAACATCACGATTATCGGAGCTGGGGCAGTTGGTCTTCTTGTTGGTGCTTCATTTTCCTTATCTGGGCATATGGTAACGATGGTCACACGACGAGAAGAGCAAGCTGATCTGCTCCGTGAAAAAGGGATTTGTTATAGAAGTGAAGGTGTAGAAGCAGTTTATCAGGTGCGAGCTTCAACTTCTTTACCTGATAATCCAGATATTGTCGTCGTTGCTGTAAAGTCTTATCAAGTTGAAGAAGTGATCAACATGATCAATCATACATATCAAAAAGGTTCAAAGCCTGAACTCTTATTCATTCAAAATGGAATGGGGCACGTTCGCTTTCTTGAGACCCTACACAAGAACGTTGCTGTAGGTACGCTTGACCATGGAGCGAAAAAAATTGATGATATTTCAGTTATCCATACAGGTAAAGGCAGTTTGAAAATCTGCAGCTATTCTGGAGAATGGTCACTTTTAAGCACGTTGTGCGATGAAACGCTATCGATTCAGCATGTAGAGAACTGGTACAAGTTATTATCTGAGAAGCTTGTCATAAACTGTGGAATTAATCCGCTGACAGCCATCTTCAAAATTTTAAACGGTGAATTGATGACAAACCCTAGGTATTTTGCGATCTTGAGAGAATTAATAAAAGAGTCCAGTACCGCTTTGAATCTTGAATTTGAAGAATCTTTGAACAGAGTGCAAGGTGTGTGTCAACTTACAGCAGCCAATACTTCCTCGATGCTGGCAGATCTTAAAGCTGGACGAAGAACAGAGATCGATGCAATTTCAGGGTTTGTGTTAAGAGAAGCTTCATTAAAAGGGATCGATGTTCCGTACACAAGGTTTGTGTTTGATGCAGTTAAAGGGATGGAATTGAAATTGGGGGAGAGGTTGTAATGGGAGATGTTCTGATTGGCATCGTTGCAACTGCTGTGACGGTACCGCTTCTAGCCTGGTACATCGTCTATATTTTTACTGTAAAAGTAACGAAGAAGAAGAAACATTCAATCCGGCTCGCAACAGATCTATCCACGTTGTTTTTTATTCTAAGCGTCCATTTCATATGCGTAGAGCTCTTTCAACGCTCTTTTTTATGGGTAATCTTTATTCTTATGATTATGATTGCGGTTGGTTTCACTGTTCTTCATTGGAAAACAAAGGAAGATATCAGTATTAAAAGAGTGATGAAAGGAGCATGGCGCTTCAATTTTCTCGTATTTTCAACTGGATATGTTCTACTATTGCTTATTGGGTTAGCGCACCGTATTGCTACGGTGTAACTCATAAGCTTTTTTTTTGGTAGCAGTGGGGTCAGTTTGATATACTAACTAAGGATTATGCAGGCGGAATACCGTATTTGTGTCGAGAAAGGAAGAAATAGCAATGAAACTCACCGAAAATTTCCTTCCGGGAACAAATGTAATTGCTACCGATTACATCGCGAGGAACAAAAGCATCTCAGCTTTTTTTGACTATACATATCAAACGAATGAGTCTTATGAAGAGCGCTACCAGGAACTGATGGAGCGTGATTTTGAACGTGCAGCTTTAGCAGACCACCTCGAGGCGTTTAATCGAGTTTATCATCCAGATGAGAAGGCATTGAAAAACATCGAGAGACTGAAAAGAAAAGATGCTGTGACCGTAGTTGGCGGTCAACAGGCTGGTGTACTGACCGGTCCGCTTTATACGATAAACAAGGCAATATCCGTAATAAAACTTGCTGAAGAAAAAGAAAAACAACTTGGCGTTCCGGTTATCCCGGTATTTTGGATAGCAGGTGAGGATCATGATTTTCATGAAGTAAACCACGTGTATACGTTCAGTGAGAAAGAAACGAAAGTAGCGGTCCCTCAAAAGCAATATCGAAAACAGGCGCTTTCAGATATTGAGCTCGATCAAGCAGCGATCAAAGAATGGACGGACCACGTTCTCCATGAGTTTGGTGAAACGGATTACACGAACGACATTCTAAACTGGTTAGAAAACATCACAGATCGTTCTGCTACGTTCGTCGATCACTTTTGTCATATGATCACAGCCCTTTTCTCGAAGTACGGTCTTGTCTTGGTCGACTCAGGGAATGAGGCATTTCGGAGTCTTCAATCAAGTGTGTTTAAAACCATAATTAAAGACAATGAACGCATTAATAAGAGCGTCCTTGACCAAGCTGCCTCACTACATGAGTGTAACTACCCGGTAGAAGTTGATCTTGATGAAAATCAGGCGAACTTATTTGTGAAAGTGAAAGGTGAACGTGTTTTACTCGAACGAGAAGGGTCGCTGTTCAGAGGGAAAGCTGGAGAAGTAGAATACACAGAAGAAGAATTACTTCAGCTAGCAGAGGAAAAGCCGGATAAGCTGAGTAATAATGTCGTGACGAGGCCGATTATGCAAGATGCGATGTTTCCTGTTCTCGCCTTCGTTGGTGGACCTGGGGAACTTGCATATTGGGCATTATTGAAGTCGGCATTTCGGGTGTTTGATTATAAAATGCCGGTTATTGTTCCGAGAATGACGTTTACGTTTGTAGAACGACATATTCAAAAATATGCATCAGAGCTCTCACTATCAATAGATGACATCGTAAAAGAGGGTGTCATGTCTTACCGAAATCGCTATATTGAAAACCTCGATCACTATGGATTAGAAGAAACGTTCTCGAGTGCCGGGGAGAAGATAGAAGCTATCCATGACGATCTGAGGCAGTTAACGACTAATGTCGATAAAGGTTTAGAGCGATATTCCAACAAAAATGGGGAATTTATTCAAAGGCAGCTAGATCTTCTTAAAGAAAAACTGCAGGCAACGATTTTAGAGCGACACGAACATACGCTTATAAAATATGATGAGATCGGACTTGCATTAAAACCGAATGGTGCTCCACAGGAAAGAAAATGGAACATTGTATATTACTTGAACTGGCATGGTCCTGATTTTATCGAACGTCTCATGAACTTAGAGCTGTCACTAAACGAAAAACACAAAGTTGTGTATTTGTAAAAAAACAATGAAGTTTTCTTAAAAAATCCTGCTGATCACAGCAGGATTTTTATTTTGGTGCACGAATACATTTTCTAGTGGTGAAAAGTGGGGAGTTGTGGTAACTTAAAGGTAGAAAGTGGGGAAGGTGGGGAAAGCCAATGTTCATGGGGGAATATCAGCACACTGTTGATGAAAAAGGCAGAATGATCATTCCCGCAAAGTTCCGTGATGAACTTGGTGACACATTTGTCCTCACTCGTGGGCTTGATAAATGTATTTTTGGTTATCCTATGAAAGAATGGGAAGCCCTTGAAGAAAAAATGAAAACACTCCCTTTTACAAAGAAAGATGCTCGTGCTTTCACCAGATTCTTTTTCTCAGGTGCGACGGAATGTCAATTGGACAAGCAAGGCAGAGTAAACATTGCTGGGACGCTTAGACAATATGCTGAACTAGAGAAGGAATGCGTTGTGATTGGAGTTTCAAACAGGTTAGAGATTTGGAGTAAACCGGTTTGGGAAGACTACTTCAATGCCTCAGAAGAATCTTTTTCTGAGATTGCAGAAAGCATGATGGATTTTGACATGTAAAAGGTTAATATGCAGTGAAGGTTAAGGTGTAAACATGTTTGAACATATTACAGTATTAAAAGAAGAAGCAGTCGATGCACTAAACATTAAAGAAGATGGCATTTACGTAGACTGTACACTCGGTGGCGGAGGTCACTCTAAAGCGATACTCGACCAGTTGAGTACAGGGCATCTTTATGCATTTGACCAGGATCAATGGGCGATCGATAATGCGAAAACGGTGTTGGCTGGCTATGAAGATAAGCTCACGGTTGTAGAACGTAATTTCAGTTATATAAAAGAAGCCCTTTTAGATCTTGGAGTAGAAAAAGTAGACGGCATTCTTTTTGATCTTGGTGTTTCATCTCCACAGCTTGATAAAGGAGAACGGGGGTTCAGCTATCAGTTCGATGCAAAGCTCGATATGAGGATGGATCAATCTTCTGATCTAACGGCGTACGAAGTGGTGAATGAGTGGGAATATGAACGTCTCGTATCCATATTTTTTAAATTTGGAGAAGAAAAATTCTCGAAACAAATCGCTCGAAAGATTGAAAAAGCCAGAGAGCAAAAGCCAATCGAGACGACGTTCGAACTCGTGGAAATCATTAAGGATGCAATTCCTGCTCCTGCGAGAAGGAAAGGGGGACACCCTGCTAAGCGAATATTTCAAGCGATCAGAATCGCTGTGAACGATGAGCTTAAGGTGTTTGAGAAAGCTTTGATCGATGGGATGTCGATCTTAAACCCAGGTGGACGGATCAGTGTGATCACCTTCCATTCACTCGAAGACAGGATATGCAAGACCACGATGAAAGAAGCGGCTTCAGGGCCAGAGTTACCTCCAGGCATGCCGATCATTCCGGATGAGTACCAACCTGAAATGAAGCTGATTACAAGAAAGCCGATCATTCCTTCTGAAGAAGAGCAGGAAGGGAATCGACGTGCACGCTCAGCAAAGCTTAGAATTGCAGAGAAAATATAGATTAAAAAAGATAAATAAAAGATAAATAAAAGATAAATAAAAGATAAATAAAACTTACAGAAAGTGTTAGGGGGAAAAGAATGAGTAACCTGGCGTATAAGTATCAACAGCAGCATTCACAAAAAGAACAAGTTGAAGTACAAAAGAAAGCAGTTTATATTCAACGTGGTAGAATCACGAAAGGAGAAAAGCTGCTCTGGATGATGCTTAGTATTGCAGTTGTAGCAGCTTCGATCATCATGATTTCCAATTATGCTTCTATCTATAATATCAATACGAGTATTCAACAGATTGAAGCGAAGCAGCAGGCTCAAATGAAACAAAATGAAGAGCTTCAGGTGAAAGTGACAGAATTAAGTGCACCAGATCGAATTATTGATATTGCTGAAGAAAAACTCGGCATGCAACTGAATGATCAAAACGTAGAAGTGATCAACAGAGGATCATAAATTCGGAGGTTTGCACTGAAATGAAGGAAACAAATAAGAACCCACATATTAATCGAGGAGCAGGGATACTGATGGCACTTTTCGTCCTGCTCTTTTTTGCTTTTATTGGACGATTTTTCTATATTGAATGGACTCAAGCGGTATCTGGAGAAAATGGTGAAAAGGTCGACTTAACTGAACTCGGGAAAGAAAAATGGACAAAAAGTAAAATTCTTCACGCTGATCGCGGAACGATCTATGATCGGACTGGTGAGAAAGCACTCGCGATGGATATTCCCTCATTCACACTTCGAGCAATCTTGAGTGAAGGCTATGAAGAACACGTGGAAGATGTTGATAAAACAGCGAAAGAACTTGCTGGGGTCCTCGATATGAGTGAAAGTGAGATTAAAGAGAGACTATCGAAAGAAGGGCTCTTTCAAGTCGAGTTCGGATCAGAGGGAAAAGACCTTAGTTTGTCCGAGAAAGAACAAATCGAAGAGCTTGATCTTCCAGGCATCGGGTTTATCCCATCAAAAACAAGGTTATATCCAAATGATGAGTTCGCATCTCATGTATTAGGGTTCACGAATGAAAATGATGATGGCACTCAAGAGGGTCTGCTCGGTCTTGAGAAACAATTAAACAAGTATCTTCTACCTCAAGAAGGAAAAGAGACGTATCAAACGGATCGAAAAGGGTACAAGCTTCCGTATGGGAACGACCACATTTCTCCTTCAAAAAGAGGCAACGATGTTTATTTAACGATCGACGAAAAAATCCAATTATTTGTTGAAAGAGCGATGGATGATGTGCAAGAAAACTATAATCCCGAACGTATGACCGCGATTGTAGCAGATCCAGACACTGGTAAGATACTTGCCTTAGGGACGAGACCTACGTTTGATCCTAACCTAAAGAATATAAAAGATTATACGAATATGGCTATTTCGCCATTCGAACCTGGGTCTACGATGAAAGTATTCACTCTTGCAGCAGCGATTGAGGAAGGCGTCTACAATGGAGATGAACTCTATCAATCTGGTAGATACGCAGTTCCTGGAGGTACGGTTCCCGACCACAACTATGGAAAAGGTTGGGGTAAGATTAGTTTTGATGAAGGTGTTCAGAAATCATCAAACGTTGCCATGTCCATTCTCGTAAAGGAGAAACTTGGATATGATACGTACAGAGACTACCTTTCAAAATTTGCTTTTGATAAGAAAACGGGAGTAGATCTACCTGGAGAAGGGTCTTCAAGAATCATCTATGGTGGGGACTTAGAAAGAATTTCGACAGGCTTTGGTCAGGGTTCAACGATAACACCGATCCAACAGATTCAAGCTGCCACTGCAGTTGCTAACGGTGGGAAGATGATGAAGCCATATGTAATCGAAAAAATCGTAGATCCTGACTCGAAGGACGTTAAACTTAATCACGAACCAGAAGTAGCGGGTGAGCCGATTTCTAGTGAAACAGCAAAGAAAACAAGAGACATCCTTCGCACGGTCGTAACGGAGGGTACAGGTACTCCTTATGACATCGAAGGGTATTCGATCGCTGGTAAAACAGGTACTGCTCAAATCTCGCAGGGTGCAAAAGGGTATATGAGTGGATATGGAAACAACATCTTCTCATTTCTAGGAATGGCTCCTGCTGAAGATCCTGAACTTCTCGTGTACGTAGCAGTCGATCGACCAGATCTTGAATATCCTGAATTAGGGAGCGACCCAGTTGCGACAGTGTTTAATACAGTGATGAAGAATAGTCTTCAGTATTTAAACATCGATCCGTTAGAAGAAGAAGCTGAAGGACAAGGGTCTGAAGAATCGGATGATGTTAGGAAAATCGAAGACTTCACTGGAGAAGATAGTGAGAAAGTTGAAAAAGACCTTAAAGCGCAAGGCTTCAACGTTACCGTACTCGGAGGTTCAGGGAAGGTCGTAAAACAATCTCCTCATCCTGAATCAGAAGTTCTTGAAGGTGAGCGAATCCTGTTACGTACGGATGGAAAAGTAACGATGCCAGAAATAACCGGGTGGTCACTAACAGATGTGATGAAACTTGTTGAGCTTATGGAACTTAAACCGAACATTATGGGTGCTGGCTACGTAGCAAAGCAAGGAATAGCGAAAGGAGCTGCGGTTAAAGAAGGTGATTATCTCGTTGCTGAGCTTAAGAAACCATCACCTCCTCCTGAAGGTGAAGAAGAGGAAGAGCCAGAGGAAGAGATAACGGACTAGCAGGTCTATTAGACTAATCAATGACATATAGTGAAACGAGCATAATCAGGGAGGATGAGCTTATGCGCGTTTCCAATGTCACTGTACGTAGAAGGTTAGTAGTCGCACTACTCGTAGGTTTGTTTATATTTGCTGTGATCGTAACAAGACTCGGCTACGTTCAACTGGTCATGGGCAGCTGGCTCAGTGAAAAAGCGAAAGACTCTTGGAGCAGAAACATCCCGTTCGAGCCGAATAGAGGAGAAATACTCGACCGAAACGGTGTTCCATTAGCTACGAATATAAGTGCGCCGTCCGTGCTGATCGTGCCGAGGCAGGTGCAAAATCCGGCTTCCACTGCGGAAGCAATCGCAGCATCATTGAATACGAGTAAAGAGAAAGTGTACGAAACGATTACTCAAAAACAATCGATGGTATGGATTCGACCAGAAGGCAAGAAGATGACGAATGAAAAGGCGAATGAGATTCGTAAGATGAACTTACCTGGTGTTTATATTGCTGAAGACAATAAGAGACATTATCCCAACGGTGCTTTTTTATCACACGTACTTGGGTTTAGTGGTATTGATAATCAGGGACTTACAGGAATTGAACTCTACTATGATGAAGAATTGAGTGGTCAGCAGGGGCAGGTCGAATACTATGCGGATGCCAAAGGTAAGAGAATGCCTTCGCTTGCTGATGACTACACAAAGCCGATCGATGGATTGGATTTGCGTTTGACGATCGATTCTAAAGTGCAAACAATCATTGAACGAGAACTAGATATCGCCGAGGCAACCTATAATCCTGATGGTGCTGTTGCAATCGCGATGAATCCGAACACAGGTGAAATTCTTGGGATGTCCTCAAGGCCGGACTTCGACCCGGAAAATTTTCAAGATTTCTCACCAGACATATGGAACCAGAACAAACCTGTTTGGAGCACATATGAACCCGGATCAACGTTTAAGATCATCACACTTGCAGCCGCGTTAGAAGAGGGCAAGGTCGATCTAGAGAAGGATCATTTTCATGATCCAGGCAGTATTGAAGTAGCGGGTCGAAAGCTAAAGTGCT
This sequence comes from Anaerobacillus sp. ABA4_114, assembly GCF_056159065.1. NCBI lineage: Bacteria > Bacillati > Bacillota > Bacilli > Caryophanales > Bacillaceae > Anaerobacillus > Anaerobacillus sp. ABA4_114. The sequence goes on along the minus strand of NZ_JBSWUM010000001.1, from coordinate 2,369,136 downwards.
GGAAAAGTGGGGGACACGGAAGTCAAACGTTTTTAGAAGGTGTGCAGAACTCTTGTAACCCAGGTTTCGTGATGCTTGGAGAACGACTTGGTAAAGAAAAACTATTTTCATATATTCACAAGTTTGGATTCGGTGAGAAAACAGGGATCGATTTACAAGGTGAAGCAAGTGGAATCCTTTTTGACGTAGAAAATGTAGGCCCATTAGAACTTGCGACGACTGCTTTTGGTCAAGGAGTTTCGGTTACACCTATTCAACAGGTAACAGCAGTGTCAGCAGCAGTTAATGGGGGAACATTATACGAACCCTATATCGCAAAAGAATGGATCGATCCTGATACTGGTGCTGTAATCAGTAAGAATACGCCACAGGTCAAGCGTCAGGTAATCTCAGAAGAAACATCTAAAGAAGTAAGGCACGCTCTTGAAACCGTAGTAGCTCTTGGAACAGGTAAGAACGCATTTGTGGAAGGATATAGGGTGGGTGGAAAAACCGGTACGGCTCAGAAGGCTAAAAATGGTGCATATTTAAAAAACAACCACATCGTATCGTTTATCGGAATTGCCCCAGCTGATGATCCACAAATCGTCGTCTATACAGCGATCGATAATCCAAAAGATACACTTCAATTCGGTGGGGTAGTAGCCGCACCAATTGTTGGAAATATCATAAATGATAGTTTGACGGTTATGGATGTTCCGAAAAGGGAAGATCAAATTGAGAAAGAGAAAACGTGGTTAGACGAAGAGACGATCGAGATGCCAAATCTTGTAGGGATGACTTCTGAAGAAATCAGGGAAGCAATGTACAATTTGAAGATTGAAGCGAGTGGTGAGGGAGACACGGTTATTGCACAAGCACCTGATCCAGGTGTAAAATTACCTGCAGGCTCTGAAATCAGACTTTATATGGGTGACAAATAGCCACTCTGTGAGTACAATAAGTATGAAACAAGCCAAGGCATATGCTCTTGGCTTGTTTTCTGAAAAAGTCAGCAAACTAGAAAGGTGATCAAAGATGAGATTAGATGATCTACTTCATGCACTATTTACATATAAAAAGCTCGGAAGTGAAAATCCTGAAATTACGTCTGTAGAAAGCGACAATCGTACGGTGACTGAAGGAAGTCTCTTCGTATGTATTCCTGGATATACGGTAGATGGTCATGATTTTGCAGAAGATGCTGTAAAGAAGGGGGCAGCTGCCATTGTCGCGCAAAAAGAAATGAAGCTTTCTGTCCCTGTAATCGTAGTAAAGGACACACATCGCGCATTAGCAGAACTAGCTAATCATTACTATCAAAATCCTACTCAAGCATTTAACTTGATCGGAGTAACAGGAACGAATGGAAAAACGACCGTTTCACATTTAATCGAGAAGGTTCATCGTGATCAGAATCAAAAAACAGGATTGATCGGTACGATTAATATTAAAATTGGTGATGAAGAGTTTGAAACAAAAAACACGACTCCAGAACCCCTTCTTTTGCAAAAGCAATTTGCTAACATGAGAGATCATGGAGTCAAGACAGCTGTGATGGAGGTATCCTCTCATGCGTTGACGCTTGGAAGAGTTCGTGGCTGCGACTATGATATTGCTGTGTTCACAAACTTAACGCAAGATCACTTAGATTATCATGGGACGATGGAGGAATATCGCCAGGCGAAGGGTCTTTTATTCTCTCAATTAGGCAATACATATGATACGGGTAAAAAGAAAGTAGCCATATTGAATGCCGATGATCCTGCTAGCCTAGAATATGAAAAAATGACGTCTGCTCATATCTTTACTTACGGTATCGATCAAGAAGCAGATGTTAAAGCGGTGGATATTTCATTCTCAGCAACAGGGACTGAATTTCAACTCATCACGCATGAAGGAGTTAAAGAAGTTAATATAAAACTTACAGGCAAGTTTAGTGTGTATAATGCGCTAGCTGCGATTGCTGCTTGTCATGCTGCTGGTATTTCGTTAGATGATACCTTGAAGAGTCTAGGTGAAATTCAAGGAGTTCCAGGTCGCTTCGAGTTGGTAGATGAAGGTCAGAACTTCCCAGTGATCGTAGATTATGCTCACACACCTGATAGTCTAGAAAATGTACTAACGACAGTTAAGGAAATGGCGAAAGGAAACGTCTATGCTGTTGTTGGGTGTGGAGGGGATAGAGATCGAACAAAACGCCCTCTCATGGCTAAGATTGCGACAAAGGTTGCTGACACAACCGTTCTGACTTCTGATAACCCAAGAAGTGAAGATCCAGAACGAATATTAGACGATATGGTCGACGGTGTAGATGGACACTACGTAAGAATAACTGACAGGGCAGAAGCGATCGCTTATGCAATCAATCATGCAACCGAAGGAGACGTTGTATTGATCGCTGGAAAAGGTCATGAAACGTATCAAATTATTGGAGAGCATGTTTATGATTTTGATGATCGTGAAGTAGCACGTCAGGCAATAAAGGGGAAGAAAGCATGAAATTTCGTTCAACGTTATTAAGCGATTTTGCAAGAGCATCGCTCGATAAAGAGCTACAGTTTGACGGTATTGCAACAGATACTCGAAAGGATTGCACGAACAAACTGTTTGTCCCGATTGTAGGAGAAGTATACGATGGACATCGCTTCATCGATAAAGCAATCGAGAGCGGTGCTACAGGGACGCTATGGGATGACTCTAAGCCATTTCCAAAAGATTTAGAGAATCAGATCGTTGTCTACTATGTGAGCGACACCACTGAAGGGTTACAAAACTTAGCAAAAGCTGTATTGAATGCTCACAAACCCTATGTGGTAGGAGTAACCGGCAGCAATGGTAAAACAACTGTTAAGGATATGTTAGAAGCGGTTCTTAGCCCAAACTATAAAACATATAAAACGCAGGGGAATTTAAATAACCACTGGGGACTTCCTATGACGATCCTTTCGATGCCTGAAGATACTGATGTACTTATTTTAGAAATGGGTATGAGTTCAAGAGGGGAAATCTCACTTTTATCTTCAATCGCACGCCCTGATGTGGCCGTTATCACCAACATTGGTGAGTCACATCTTCTTCAACTTGGAAGTCGAGAAAACATCGCGAAAGCTAAGATGGAAATCGTCGATGGATTAAAAGAAAACGGCTCTCTTATCATCGATGGAGATGAACCATTATTAGCTCCTGTTAAAAGCCGTGCAATTTCTTGTGGGTATGAAGACGGTAACGATTTTCAGATAAGTGAAGTCTCTCAACTTGATAAAGGCTTTGCGTTTTGCCTTTTGGAAGAAGATAAACCGTTCGAAATACGTTTGTTAGGGAAGCATAATATAAAGAATGCGCTCTTTAGTATTGCTGCTGCAAGAAAGCTAGGTGTAGAGGACGACGCGATCAGGTCATCGCTTTCCAACTTGAAACTAACAGGCATGAGGCTCGAGACGTATGAAACTAGCAACGGAGCATTGGTTATTAATGATGCTTATAACGCAAGTCCAACGTCTATGAAAGCTGCGGTCAATACACTAATCGAGTTAGAAGGCTATAAAAAGAAGATTGCGGTATTAGGAGACATGTATGAGCTAGGTAATCAAGAAGAACAGCTCCATCGAGACATCGCAACTGCGATAAAAAATCCGATAACAGAAGTCGTTACTGTTGGTGAAAAAGGTAAATGGATCTATGAAGAGATGAAAACGAATGAAGCAGTAAGTGTTCCTGCTGTTTCCTTTGCCACGAAAGAAGAGGCTTCATCATATTTAAAGGACCGCCTTGATAAAGAGACAGCAGTTCTATTAAAAGCTTCGAGAGGCCTCGGGCTTGAAACGATTATAAAGGCAAAAGGGAAGTAATTTTTTAAGGAGGCAGGACATTGATTGAACGTTTATTAATTTTTAGTTTATTAACATCATTTATCATTGCAGTACTGGTCTCTCCAGTATTCATTCCATTCTTAAGGAGACTGAAATTCGGTCAGAGTATACGAGACGAAGGGCCGAAGTCTCACCAGAAAAAGTCAGGTACCCCAACGATGGGCGGACTTATTATCATTCTTGCAATCATTATTGGTACAGTAGCGATCGCGTTGAAGTACGATGAGATCTCTATGGAGATCTGGCTGTTGCTCTTCGTGACCGTCGGATATGCTTTGATTGGATTCTTAGATGACTTTATCAAGGTTGTTAAGAAACGAAACCTTGGTTTAACTTCAAAACAAAAGCTGCTTGGTCAAGTTTTCATCGCGATTCTTGTTTATTTTGGATTACGTACGATTGGATTTGACACAGCTATCCACGTTCCAGGAACAGAGTTGAGCTTTGACCTTGGCATCGGTTATGTTGTACTTCTTTTCGTTATGCTAGTCGGTGCTTCGAATGCCGTAAACTTAACAGACGGTCTAGATGGACTCGTTGCAGGAACATCAGCCATTGCGTTTGGAGCATTCGCGATTCTAGCGGCAGCTACATATATGTACGATGTAGCGATCTTCTCTGTAAGTGTTGTCGGTGCGGTACTTGGATTTCTAGTCTTCAATGCACATCCGGCAAAAGTGTTCATGGGTGATACTGGGTCTCTAGCATTAGGTGGTGCGCTAGCAGCTGTTGCGATTATGACGAAGCTCGAGTTACTTTTAGTTGTAATCGGTGGGGTATTCGTAATCGAGACCTTATCGGTCATCATTCAGGTAGCTTCATTTAAAACGACCGGTAACCGTGTGTTTAAGATGAGTCCTCTTCATCATCACTACGAACTTTCTGGTTGGACAGAATGGCGCGTAGTTGCAACATTCTGGACTGTTGGATTAATTTGTGCAGCGTTAGGCATTTATCTAGAGGTGTGGTTGTAATGAAGAACAAAGATTTTTACAATGGTCGTTCAGTATTAGTGATGGGGATTGCGAAAAGTGGGTTTGCTGCAGCAAAACTACTTCGCTCCCTTGGCGCTAATGTAGTGGTAAATGATCGAGAAGAAGTATCAAAAAACCCACAAGCACTGGAACTTAGTGAGGATGGGTTTAACGTAGTTGGAGGAGGACATCCGCTTTCATTGCTTGATGGCACTGAATTAATCGTAAAAAACCCTGGGATTCCATATCATAACCCACTTTTGCAGGAAGCTGAAAAACAAGGCATTCCAATCATTACTGAGGTAGAGGTGGCTGGAAAGATCTCTGAAGCACCTTTCATCGCAATAACGGGTTCGAACGGGAAAACGACGACGACGACGTTGATCGGTGAGTTGCTCAGTGGGACGAGCTCAAATCCAATCGTTGCTGGTAATATTGGGACAGTTGTCTGCGAAGTTGCAGCGAAAGCAACGCCAGATCAAACGCTCGTAACAGAGCTTTCTAGTTTCCAGCTTCAAGGTACGGAGGAATTTCATCCACACATCTCAGTTCTCCTGAATATTTATGAAGCTCATCTTGATTACCATGGTTCTAAAGAAGCCTATGCAAATGCAAAAGCTCGTATATTTGCTAATCAGAAAGAAGAAGATTACGCCGTATACAATGCTGACGATCCTCTCGTAACAGAATTTGCTCGCGCTTCAAATGCTACGTTAATTCCGTTTTCTGCAACTAAGCAGGTCGACGGTGTTACGATCGTCGATGGTTTTATCATGTTTAAAGGTGAGAAAGTAATCGAGATCGCTGATCTTTCAATGAAACAAAATATAGAAAATACGCTAGCTGCGATTGCAGTTGCAAAACTATCTGGGGTTTCGAATGAAAAGATTTATGAAGAACTTACGAATTTTCATGGCGTTAAACACCGTTTACAGTTCGTTGGAGAAGTAAAAGGTCGAAAGTTCTTCAACGATTCTAAAGCAACGAACTCCATCGCAACAAAAAAAGCACTGGATTCGTTCCAACAACCGGTAGTCTTGTTAGCGGGGGGACTCGATAGAGGAAATGATTTCGATGATCTTATTCCATATTTTCAAGAAAAAGTGAAACATCTCATAACTTTTGGCGAAACAGCACCAAAACTTCAAGATACTGCAAACAAAGCAGGATTGAAGAACGTAACAGTTGTCGATAATGTAGAAAAAGCTGTTCCTACAGCTTTCAATCTTTCAACAGATGGTGAAGTGATTTTATTGTCACCTGCATGTGCAAGTTGGGATCAATATAAAACGTTTGAAGAGCGTGGAGACATTTTTATTGACGCAATGCATAAACTCTAATGAAAGGTTGTCATGCTTATCCGAGAAGGGTGGGTAAATCGACGATAACGGGGTGTGGACTCATTGCCGAAAACAAAATCAACGCCAGACCTGATCTTTTTAACTGTGACACTTGCTCTGTTAGCAATCGGATTGGTAATGGTCTATAGTGCGAGTGCAGTATGGGCTTCTTATAAATTCGATGACGCCTTCTTCTTCGCAAAAAGACAGCTTCTTTTTGCAGGGGTTGGAGTCATTGCAATGTTCTTCGTAATGAATGTGGAATATTGGACGTGGAGAACGTGGTCGAAGTTAGGAATTATCATCTGCTTCTTTCTTTTAATACTTGTCCTGATCCCAGGGGTGGGATTAGTAAGAGGTGGAGCGAGAAGCTGGTTGGGTGTTGGTGCGTTTTCGATCCAACCCTCAGAGTTTACAAAGTTAGCGATGATTGCGTTTCTAGCGAAATACCTTTCAGAAAATCAGAAACGCATCACATCATTTAAAAAAGGACTCGTGCCATCACTAGGTCTTGTACTAGTAGCATTTGCGATGATCATGCTTCAGCCTGATCTCGGTACAGGTGCCGTTATGGTCGGTACCTGTGTCGTCATGATCTTCATTTCAGGTGCGAAGATTTCACATTTTGCATGGTTAGGGGTACTCGGGATAGCCGGCTTCATAGGGTTGATTCTCTCAGCACCTTATCGAATCGCTCGTATCACCTCTTACCTCGACCCGTGGAGTGATCCGCTCGGTAGCGGATTTCAAATTATTCAATCCCTCTATGCGATCGGACCAGGAGGATTGATGGGTCTTGGTCTAGGGCAAAGTAGACAAAAGTTTTATTATTTACCGGAACCTCAAACAGATTTCATATTTGCTATTCTGTCAGAGGAGCTTGGTTTTATTGGTGGAAGCTTCGTGATCTTATTGTTTGCGCTTCTCCTTTGGAGAGGGATCCGAATTGCACTTAGAGCACCTGACTTGTTTGGTAGCCTACTCGCTGTTGGGATTATCGGGATGGTGGCAATTCAAGTGATGATCAACATCGGAGTAGTAACTGGCTTAATGCCTGTTACGGGAATCACGCTTCCTTTTCTAAGCTATGGTGGATCCTCATTGACGCTTATGTTAGTAGCGATGGGAGTCTTGTTGAATATCAGCCGGTATGCAAAGTTTTAGATGTTAAAACAAGTTGAAATGACGCATAGAAGGTTTTCCTTAATCGTTCGGAAAGTTTTACTTCATATATACTAGTAGGAGTGAATCCCTGCTTGACTCCAGTGGTTCAAAGGGCGTTCGCCGACAGGAGCAAGAGGGATTCAAACTTCTTCGGCGTAGGTATTGCAAAAGTTTATGTTTTTCAATTAGCTAAGACGCTCCAATTGATGGAGCGTTTTTATATTGAAATTCTTTTTTTACTTAACAAAAGGCTAATTTAGTCGATATTTGACTTAGAAAACATTTTTCATGACTGAATAAAAAGCCCTAAAAATATGCTATAATGGTGAAAATAAGCAGTATTTCTTTATCATGCCGTGCGGTTGCCATGATATGAAATTGAGCACTTTGAAGAATTACATTTCAAGACGGGGGCAAAAGGATGGAAGATCGTAAAGTAGTAACGATAGAAGATCGGATTCCGACATTAAAAGCGCAGCGTAAACAGCGTGCAAACAGAAGACTGATCGTCTATTTATCAATCTTCTTCTTTTTAATTTTGTTGATTATTTACTTCCAATCTTCTCTGAGCCATATTCGTACGATACAAGTTTCAGGTAATCATTTTATCGCTACGAAAGAGATTGAGAAGTTGAGTGGTCTTGATCAAAGTGTTAGCTTTTGGAACATCAACAAAAAAGAAGTAGCATCCCAAATCGAAAGTTCAAAAGAAATAGCAAATGCAGACGTTACAAGACAATTTCCTGCTACGGTTAACATTGAAGTAACTGAGAATGAACGAGTAGCCTATCTGAAAAAAGGCACTAACTATTTTCCGATACTTCAGACCGGAACGATCCTCGATGCTTTAGGAAAGGGAGATACCCCTGTCAATGCACCGATTCTACTTCAATGGGATGAAAGTACAGAGCTGTCAGAGATGGCAGGAGAGTTAACAAAAGTAAAAATGAGTGTGATCAACCGAATTTCAGAGATTCACTACGAACCAAAAGAAAATAATGCATTCAACCTCACGTTATTTATGAGTGATGGGTATGAAGTTCGGACGAGCATCAGAAGTTTTGCAGAACGAATCAACAATTACCCATTGATCGTTAAGGAACTTAAGGACAAACCAAAAGGCGTTCTATTTTTAAATGAAGGAAGCTGGCTTGAACCTTATGAAACAGTCGTTGAAGAAAAATCCGAATCATAAGCGAGAAATTACCTATGAGTATCTTCCTAATGGACAAGGATGAGCTTTTTTGTACGAACCTTTATGATTCAGAGAATTTTACTTCTCTAGTATCCTAGAAAAGGCGAATTGAACCTTTTTGTATGGAGCTCAATCCTTGTCTTTTCTACATGTTCTACTTGGTGTAGACTTATACGTATGTTCTTTCTGTAAAGTAACAAAAGACTTAGAAACTACCAAATTTATTTTTTGAGTAAAACGACTAAAAAAACTTATAAAATATTGGTCAAAAGAAGGGAAATTAACGGTTTTGTGGAATAGTGTCCTTATATCGCATTCTTATGGCGATCAGTACCTTTCTGTTAAAAAGAGGTTTACTAACAGAAAAAAATGTGAATATAAAGGTGTTGGAGGTTTATTCGACCCTATTATAGAGAATTTACAAATACCTGAAATAGGTAGCAATTCGAAGGAGGTGCCAGGAGAATGAACAGCAACGAAGTATATGTGAGTCTAGACATCGGTACATCCAATGTGAAAGTGATCATTGGCCAGATGACAAACGATTCATTGAATATCCTTGGAGTAGGTAGTGCACCATCCGATGGAATTCGTAAAGGATCGATTGTGGATATAGATGAAACTGTTCGTTCAATTAAACAGGCAGTAGAAAATGCAGAAAGAATGGTAGGTTTATCGATTCGCTCCGTTATCGTTGGAATTAATGGAAATCATGTTCAGCTTCAGCCATGTCATGGAGTAGTGGCTGTTTCAAGTGAGGACCGTGAGATTCATGACGAAGACGTCGCGAGAGTAATTGATGCAGCACAGGTAGTCTCTATACCTCCTGAGCGTGAGATCATCGATGTGATCCCAGGTCAATTTGTGGTGGATGGGTTAGATGGCATCACAGACCCTAGAGGGATGATCGGTGTTCGTCTTGAAATGGAAGGCACGATTATTACAGGTTCTAAAACCGTATTACATAATTTATTGAGATGTGTTGAGAAAGCAGGCCTTGAAATTGCTGATATTTGTCTTCAGCCGCTAGCATGTGGTGCGATGGCTCTCTCTAAGGACGAAAAAAACCTAGGGGTGGCACTTGTGAACATGGGAGCAGGTTCGACGACAATTTCTATATTTGAAGAGGGTTCTCTCAAAGCGACTTCCGTTCTTCCTATCGGTGGAGATAACGTAACGAAAGACATTTCGATTGGTTTAAGAACAACGACTGAAGAAGCTGAACGGATCAAGATCAAGCATGGTAATGCCTTTGTTGATCTTGCTTCTGAAGAAGAGGCATTCACAGTGTCTACGATTGGAAGTTCAGCAGAACAAGAATTTAATCAGTTCGAATTGGCACATATTATAGAACCTCGTATTGAAGAGATGTTAGAATTGATAGAAGACGAGATTAGGCGTTTGGGAATACGCGAATTGCCTGGTGGATTTGTTCTTACCGGAGGAATGGTAGGAATGGATGGTATACTCGAGCTTGCAAGAGACGTACTTCAACATAATGTACGCGTTGCAGTTCCTGACTATATTGGAGTTCGTGAACCTCAATATACAACTGGCATTGGTCTAATCCAATTTACGTACAAAAACGTAAAGATTCAGGGCAAAGAAGTTGCAGCTTCGTTAAACCCTGAGGATGAAGTGAAGCCCAAGCGTAAAAGCAAACCTGAACCTCAGTCGGGGGAAAAGTCTTCTCCAGGAATGAAAGAAAAAGTTAAGAACTTCTTTAATTTATTTGTTGAATAAAGGGCATTACAAGATTAGGAGGACCTGAGATGTTAGAGTTTGATATGAATATGGAACAATTAGCACAAATAAAAGTAATCGGTGTCGGCGGTGGCGGAAGCAATGCTGTTAACCGAATGATTGAAAATGGAGTTCAAGGTGTAGAATTCATTGCTGTCAATACGGATGCACAGGCATTGAACCTTGCGAAAGCAGAAGTGAAAATGCAGATTGGTGGCAAATTGACTAGAGGTCTTGGTGCAGGTGCCAATCCTGAGATCGGTAAAAAAGCAGCTGAAGAAAGCAAAGAGCAGATCGAAGAAGCACTTCGTGGAGCAGATATGGTCTTCGTAACAGCTGGTATGGGAGGCGGAACTGGAACTGGAGCAGCTCCGGTCATTGCTGAGATCGCTAAAGAACTCGGCGCTCTAACTGTTGGGGTCGTTACGCGTCCGTTTACATTTGAAGGCCGAAAGCGTTCAACTCAAGCGGTATCTGGAATTGCGATGCTAAAAGAAAAGGTCGATACGTTGATCGTTATTCCTAACGACCGCCTACTTGAAATCGTTGACAAAAACACACCGATGCTAGAAGCGTTCCGTGAAGCGGATAACGTACTTCGCCAAGGTGTACAAGGTATTTCAGACTTAATCGCTGTACCAGGTCTTATTAACCTTGACTTTGCAGACGTGAAAACGATCATGACTGAAAGAGGATCTGCATTGATGGGAATCGGAATCGCAACAGGTGAGAACCGTGCTTCTGAAGCTGCGAAAAAAGCGATTTCTAGTCCGTTGCTTGAAACGTCAATAGATGGCGCTAAAGGTGTTCTTATGAACATTACAGGTGGATCTAACCTGAGTCTTTATGAAGTAAACGAAGCAGCTGATATCGTTTCTTCAGCTTCAGATGAAAATGTGAACATGATTTTCGGTTCAGTAATTAACGAAGAACTTAAAGACGAAATCCTTGTAACAGTGATCGCGACTGGATTCGACGAGAACGAAAACAAGAAAAAATCTGTTCCTCGCCCTTCTACTCAGTCTAAACAGGGTGCACCAATTCAGCAGCCGAAACAAGAAGAGGAAGAAGTACAGCAACCAGAACCTTCAAAGTTTGGTTCTCGCGTAGAGGAATCTAACGATACACTAGATATTCCTACTTTCTTGCGTAACCGTAAGCGCAGAAGATAATTGTTTTAAAACCAGCTCATACTTGAGCTGGTTTTTTTATTGGTTTTGAAAGGGGTTTAATATTCCGTTTCTAAACGCGAAACTTCGCTTTTCGGATGTCCAGCTCCAAAAGCCAGGCTCTCGATCGCTTCACCTTTTCGAATGAACACAAAAAGCGTGTTCCTTCGAAAAGCTTCCAGCGCTTGTCGAGCCTAATCGGCTTTTTCCGCTTTTCGTGATGTCCAGCTGCGTTTCGCAGACACTGCGTCATTTCGCTCTTACAAATGAACACAAAGACCGTGTTCTTTTGTAAGCGCTCCAATGACTCCGTGTCTAAACGCGAAACTTCGCTTTTCTTGATGTCCAGCTGCGTTTCGCAGAAACTACAAGATTTCGCTCTTTCAATTGAACACAAAGAACGTGGTCTATTGAAAGCGCTCCAATCTTTCCGTTTCTAAACGCGAAACTTCGCTTTTCGAGATGTCCAGCTGCGACTTGCAGAAACTATGAAATTTCGCTCTTTCAAATGAACACAAAAAGCGTGTTCACATGAAAGCGCTCCAATTTCTCCGTTTCTAAACGCTCGTCTTCGCTTTTCTTTATATTTTTCAAATTTTTCTGTAAAGGTGGTTGTGTTTGTGAAGGATGACACGTATAATGTCCCTTATATAAAAACAAACGTCCTTTTCAGGAGGACATAAGGGAGTGGAGAATATGAAGGAGAGCGTATCTGTAGGACTGTTAGGACTTGGGACTGTTGGTAGTGGAGTGGTACATATGATTGAGTCCCATCAGGAGGAGCTTCAACAGCGCGTTGGTTGTGTGGTGAAGGTAGGAAAGGTTCTCGTTCGAGATATTGAGAAAAACAGAGGGGTCGATGTTAACGAGGAGTTGTTAACACAGGATCCAGATGAAGTGATCAATAATCCTGAAGTAGATGTAGTGATCGAAGTAATGGGTGGTATCGACCAAGCGAAAGAGTATATCCTTGCTTCGTTAAAAAATAAAAAACATGTTGTAACAGCCAACAAGGATTTAATGGCTTTACATGGAAGAGAGTTATTAACGGCTGCGGTTGAAAATGAAAGTGACCTCTTCTATGAAGCTAGTGTTGCGGGTGGTATTCCAATTCTTAGAAGTTTAGTAGAAGGTCTATCCTCTGATCGAATCACAAAGCTGATGGGGATTGTGAACGGCACGACAAACTATATCCTCACAAAAATGACTAAAAACAATGTGCCGTATGAAAGTGTATTAAAAGAAGCACAGGATCTAGGCTTTGCTGAGGCTGACCCAACTGCTGACGTGGAAGGGCTAGATGCAGCTCGGAAAGTCGTCATCCTCGGAACACTCGGGTTTTCGATGAAAGTAGGATTAGATGACGTCAAGATTAAAGGGATCACTGAAGTTGATGCTGAAGATATTTCTTATAGTAAAAAACTAGGGTATACTATCAAACTACTATCGATTGCAAGTTCAGAAAACGGATCGATCGAACTTTCTGTTCAGCCAACTCTATTGCCATCACGCCATCCGCTTGCTTCTGTAAATGATGAGTACAATGCTGTTTATGTGTATGGAGAGGCAGTCGGAGAAACGATGTTCTATGGTCCTGGTGCAGGTCAACTACCAACAGCTACAGCGGTTGTATCTGACCTAGTCGCCGTTATCAAAAACATGCGTCTTGGAGTAAATGGTAAGAGTGTCATTCTTCCTCAACATGAACGTAAGCTGAAGAAAGATGATGAAATTAAGAGCAAATACTTCATCAGATTGTTTGTAAAAGATGAAGCTGGAGCATTTTCAAAGATTTCACACTTATTTAAGGATCATGGAATCAGTCTTGAAAAGTTAATCCAAGAACCAGTGATTAATAATGGAACTGCAGAGCTCGTCATCATCACTCATGAAACGAATCATCAAGCATTCGAAGACGTTCATAGTCAACTCAATGATTTAGATGTGGTGGTCGAGGTGAAAAGCAGGTATCGAGTGGAGGGAATGTGATGTCAGTCTGGAACGGGTTGTTAAAACACTATGAGAATTTTTTACCGATTACTGAAGATACTCCTGCACTAAGTTTAAATGAGGGGAATACCCCTCTACTTAAATTAAATACGCTGTCAGAAGAGCTTGGAATTTCTCTACACGTAAAGATTGAAGGAGCGAACCCAACAGGATCGTTTAAAGATAGAGGTATGGTAATGGCAGTAGCAAAAGCGAAGGAAGAAGGTAGCGATGCAATCATTTGTGCTTCGACGGGGAATACTGCAGCAGCAGCTGCTGCGTACGGAGCAAGAGCTGGCTTACGTTGCATCATCGTTATTCCAAAAGGAAAGGTCGCATTAGGAAAATTAGCGCAGGCTATGATTTACGGTGCAGAAATCTTTGAAATCGATGGGAATTTTGATGAAGCGCTTCGTATGGTTCGTTCGATTGCAGAGACTGAACCGATCACTCTCGTTAATTCAGTGAATCCATATCGCTTGGAAGGACAAAAGACAGCCGCTTTTGAAGTATGTGATCAACTTGGAAAATCCCCTGATGTGCTAGCGATTCCAGTAGGAAACGCTGGAAACATCTCAGCTTACTGGAAAGGATTTAAAGAATATCTTTCAGATGAGAAAAAGCCTCAGATGAGAGGATTTGAAGCAGAGGGTTCTGCAGCCATCGTCAAAAAGAAAATCATACAAAACCCAGAAACAATCGCTACTGCGATCAGGATTGGAAACCCAGCCAGCTGGCAGTTAGCGGAAGACGCTGTCGTAGAATCCGGTGGTAAAATCGACAGCGTTACAGATGAAGAGATCTTAAATGCTTATCAGCTTCTTGCAAAAAAAGAAGGAGTGTTTGCAGAACCAGCATCATGTGCTTCAATCGCCGGAGTTTTGAAACAAGTGGCTTCAAATGAAATACAAGAAGGAAGCACAGTCGTTGCTGTTTTAACAGGAAACGGACTAAAAGATCCGTCAACAGCTATGGATACTGTTCTCGTCAAGCCGCGGGTGGTTGCTGCTGATAAAGGAAGTTTTCTCGAGGAGTTAAAGGGATGTGTTAGTCATTGAAACAACCTGTCTCATTAAAAATTCCAGGAAGTACTTCAAATCTTGGCCCGGGGTTTGATTCGATCGGTCTTGCGATAAATCGTTATCTTCATGTAAAGTTCGAACCTTCGTCTGAGTGGGCTTTTTACTACATTGGTTTTCAAGAAACGTTTCCTCAAGGTAAGGAAAACTTGGTTTACAAAGTGATCGAATCGATCGCAGTGTCGGTACAGAAAACCCCTGAACCGCAACGCGTAACGATGACGAGTGAATTACCTCTTGAACGAGGACTTGGAAGTAGCGCGGCAGCAATCGTAGCTGGCGTGGAAATTGCAGACATCACGATGGGGCTTGCGCTTACTTCTAAGGAAAAAGTAAGGTATGCTGCTGAGTTTGAAGGGCATGCGGATAATGTCGCTGCTTCCATATATGGAGGGCTTGTCATCGCATCAGGACTTGGTGACCTTGATTCTGTCGTTCAAAACGTTGAAAATGTTGAATTCGTTGCCTTAATACCAGAACGAAAATTAAAAACAACTGACTCACGCTCTGTTCTTCCAAAGAGTCTGACCTTTGAAGAAGCAGTCAAAGCAAGTAGTGTTGCAAATGTCTTTACAGCAGCTGCAGTGAGCAATAATTGGCAACAAGCAGGAGCTTTGATGAATGAAGATTTATTTCATCAACCATACAGAAAACATTTTGTCCCAGATCTTGAACGTGTTCAGCGTTTAGCTGTCGATTGGGGAGCTTATGGTGCAGCCTTGAGTGGCGCGGGTCCAACTTTGTTAATCTTTACACCAATAGGGACAGCTAAGAAACTAAAAGCAGTAATGGAAGCGAATTTAACGGGATATGATTGCGTAGAGCTTTTCCCTACGAACACAGGAGTACAGCGAATGAATGATGTTTTGCAACGGTGATCGTACTTTAGTCGTCCAGTGATGGACGGCTTTTTTTGCGCTAAGGGTGACAAAAATAGTGACAATTATGCAAAATAACCTCGGTATTCGCGGCACGATTTGACAGTCTTTCAATCCAAACTAGTCTATACTAGAATTCAAATTCGATAGGGAGGAGCCAGCAGGTGGCTGTATATCTGGACGTAATATGGCTGTTGAACGTTTGCTTTGATTACATGCTATTGATGCTTACCAGTTTGTTGCTTAAGCGTCATGTTCGTAAAAGACGACTTGCTGCTGGCGCTCTATTCGCTTCGTTATATGTCATTTTTCTTTTTATTCCTGGGTTGGAGTTTATGGTCCATCCGATTGTGAAATTATTTTATTCGTTTATCATCGTAAGCATAACGTTTGGGTTTACAAGGTTTCGAAGCTTCATTCAAAGTTGGCTGCTGTTCTATTTTGTCACGTTTATTATCGGTGGAGGCATGCTTGGTGCGCACTATTTTTTAAAACAGGAAGTAGGTGTTTATAACGGAGCGATCGCTACACAGGGGAGTGGATTTGGAGATCCTGTCAGCTGGGTGTTTGTGCTAGTTGGTTTTCCATCCGTATGGTTTTTTTCTAAGAAAAGGTTAGGTGATATCGAGACGAAAAAAATTCACTATGACCAAATAGCCAGCGTTAAAATCATGATCGATGATGTGATCGTGACTGCACCAGCACTTATCGACAGTGGGAATCAACTAAAGGATCCATTATCAGGAGCCCCCGTCATGATTCTCGATATGACCATCCATGCAAACCATTTTTCAGAGAACTTTCTTAAAAAAGCAAAAAATGTAACTGACTTTCAAAGTGAGGGAGAGGTGGACAGGTGGGAGCATCGGCTTAGAATCGTTCCATTTCGAGCCGTCGGACAAGATCATCAATTTTTATGTGCGATAAAGCCTGACGCAGTGGAAATTTCAACGAATGAAGAAACGATCGTTGTCAAAAAAGTACTAGTAGGGCTCAGTTTCCAGTCATTATCAGGGGAGAAAGAGTACAGTTGCATCCTTCATCCCAAAATGCTAGCTGAAAAGGCAAATGCTTCTTAAAGATAAGAAACAAACAGATTGAGGAGGTTTACTGCATGGGCAAATTAAAGATAAAAGTTGTACTCTGGTGGCAGAGAATCTTAATCAAACTCGGAATTAAACCTGACGAAATCTATTACATAGGAGGAAGTGAAGCACTTCCGCCTCCTTTGACGAAAGAAGAAGAAGCCCATCTTTTGATTAAATTGCCTGGTGGTGATAAGGCTGCACGATCGATTTTAATCGAAAGAAACTTGCGCCTCGTTGTTTATATCGCACGTAAGTTTGAAAACACAGGGATTAATATTGAAGACTTGATCAGTATCGGAACGATCGGGCTGATCAAAGCTGTCAACACATTCAATCCTGAAAAGAAAATCAAGCTAGCAACATATGCTTCTAGGTGTATTGAAAATGAGATCTTGATGTTTCTGCGTCGTAATAATAAAATTCGTTCGGAGGTTTCATTCGATGAACCTCTTAATGTCGATTGGGATGGAAACGAACTGCTCTTATCTGATGTATTGGGAACTGATGAAGATATCATCACAAAAGGAATCGACGCACGAGTAGACCGGAAATTGCTTGTGAAAGCTCTTGAAACATTGAACCCTCGAGAAAAGCAGATCATGGAACTAAGGTTCGGTCTTGCAGGCGATGAAGAGAAAACACAGAAAGATGTTGCTGATCTTCTCGGTATTTCTCAATCTTACATCTCCAGGCTAGAAAAGCGTATCATCAAAAGGCTTCGAAAAGAATTCAACAAGATGGTCTAACATTCTTAAAATGATAAATGCATAATTTTCCCACTCTCGGAGATACTTTACTTTGACAGCATCTCCGATGAGGAGGGAAAGAGTTGACACGAAACAAAGTCGAGATTTGTGGAGTAGATACATCCAAACTTCCGGTTCTGAAAAATGAAAAGATGAGAGTTCTTTTCAAACAGATGCAGGAAGGTGATATTTCTGCAAGAGAAGAGCTAGTAAATGGAAATTTACGTCTCGTTTTGAGCGTCATTCAACGGTTTAACAATCGTGGTGAATACGTTGATGATCTCTTTCAGGTCGGATGTATTGGTCTTATGAAATCCATTGATAACTTCGATTTATCGCAAAACGTGAAATTCTCAACTTACGCAGTGCCGATGATTATCGGTGAAATACGACGATATCTCAGGGACAACAACCCGATCAGGGTTTCAAGATCGCTTCGAGATATTGCCTATAAATCCCTCCAGATCAGGGACAAATTGATGACGAAAAACTCCAAAGAGCCGAATCCAACTGAGATTGCAAAGGAACTCGGTGTAACGAAGGAAGAGGTTGTCTTCGCTCTTGATGCCATTCAAGACCCTGTCTCGTTATTTGAGCCGATTTACAATGATGGTGGAGATCCGATTTTCGTAATGGATCAAATTAGCGATGATAAGCAGAAGGACTTTCATTGGCTAGAAGACATCGCATTAAAAGAAGCAATGATGAGACTGAATCAACGGGAGAACATGATTCTTCAAATGCGTTTCTTTCAAGGGAAGACGCAGATGGAAGTAGCAGATGAGATCGGAATTTCTCAAGCTCAAGTATCACGGCTTGAAAAGGCAGCAATCCAGCAAATGAATAAAAATATACAAAGTTAGAACGAGACCTGTTAAACAGGTCTTTTCTATTGCCCACTTTTCATATAATAAAATGGAAAGGTGGAGGTGTGATGATAAAAATCTCTGAATTTCAAGTTAAGGATGTTGTAAATGTATCGAACGGAAAAAAACTTGGACATATAGCCGATCTAGAAATAAACTTGACGACAGGTAAAATCGAAGCGATCGTTATCCCGGGTCAAGGAAAAATGATGGGTTTTTTTGCGCGTGAGAGTGATCTCGTGATTCCTTGGCGCAACATCGTAAAAATAGGTTCCGATGTTATATTAGTTAAATATTACGATTCATCAGATTCAGAATCTTTCCAAAAAGAGTCATGAGTAGCCAATATCTCACAATCTATATCCCTTCTTCTCAACATATTATGATAAAATAGAGTGTAAACTTGTATAGAAATGAAGGGATATAGCTGTGGGAAACGAACTGTTTTTAGATACTTCTGACATGACTACTTTGGCACTTCATTTCGGAAGAGATGCAGGTCTTGTCAAAGCTGGGTTTTCGACTCGGTTGAACGGTGTAAGTAAAGATCCGTTCGCTAGTCTAAACCTCGGTTATCATGTGCCTGACCATCCAGTAGACGTGTTGACCAATAGAAAAATATTTAGTAAGGCGATAGGCACACCGCTCGAGAATTGGGTAGTTGCAGAGCAAATTCATGGAAATGATATTGCTCACATAACTGTGAATGATTTAGGGCGCGGGACGTTTGATCATGAAACCGCAATACGTGGTATGGACGGTATGTATACGGATGAAAAAGGTTTGATGTTGGCAGCAATGTATGCTGATTGTGTACCCGTATATTTTTACTCCCCTTCCGCGAAAAGGGTTGGAATAGCCCACGCAGGCTGGAAAGGAACAACGAAAGATATTGCTGGAGAGATGATTCAAAGGTGGCAAGATGATGGTATCGACCCTAAAGATATCGTAACTGCAATAGGGCCATCGATCGGAAAATGCTGTTATGAAGTTGATGACAGGGTGATCGAAA
The DNA here is from genome assembly GCF_056159065.1 of Anaerobacillus sp. ABA4_114. NCBI lineage: Bacteria > Bacillati > Bacillota > Bacilli > Caryophanales > Bacillaceae > Anaerobacillus > Anaerobacillus sp. ABA4_114. The sequence continues at coordinate 2,350,042 of NZ_JBSWUM010000001.1, read as the reverse complement.
ACGTAATCGAGGTGGCATCCTATTCTGAACAATTCTTCACACATAACGAAGGTACGTATCAGCTGGATTTAAAAGCTGTGAATAAACACTTATTGTTAAAAGCAGGCGTATTAGAAGACAACATTCTTGTGAGTGACTATTGTACAAGCTGCAGTGACCTGTTTTTCTCTCATCGAAGCGAACATGGCAAAACTGGAAGAATGATGGGTTACATTGGTCTTGAGGAGGTTTAACAGGAAAGTGGAAGTAAAGACGAAATTAGAAGAAATCATTTCTAACATCGAAGCCGCTTCACATCGATCGAATCGAAATTCAGAAGATGTGAACGTGATCGCAGTTACGAAATACGTTAGTGTAGAGCGTGCGAAAGAAGCAGTCGAAGCTGGTATCACTCATCTTGGGGAAAATCGTCAAGAAGGCTTGGTGGAAAAAGTCGCAGCATTCGAACACCAGCCAATATGGCATTTCATCGGGACGTTGCAATCACGTAAAGTCAAGGATGTCATCGATCACGTAGATTACATTCATTCCCTCGATCGACGCTCTCTTGCAAAAGAGATCAATAAGAGAGCAACAAAGAAAGTGAAATGCTTTGTACAAGTCAATGTTTCTGGAGAAGAATCGAAACACGGTTTAGCGGTTGAACAAGTCATGCCGTTCGTAGAGTCTCTAGAAAACTATCCAAATATTGAAGTAGTAGGTTTGATGACGATGGCACCTCATATTAAGGATCCTGACGAAATCAGATCTGTCTTTGAAAAGCTTAGAGAACTTAGAACGAGCATCCAGGAGCGTTCGTTTGATTACGCGCCATGTAAAGAGCTTTCGATGGGGATGTCAAATGATTATGAGATTGCTGTTGAAGAAGGTGCAACGTTTGTTCGTATCGGATCGTCACTTGTTGGTTAATATCAAAACTAACTCTCCCGGAGGTGCAGGGAATGGGAATTAAAACAAAGTTTAAGCAGTTCTTTGAACTCGATGATGAACAAATCGAGTTCGAGGATGATGTTCATACGACGTATGCTGAGGATGATGAGATGGAGAATTCTAGGGTGAGTCGGAACCATAATAAACAGAAACAGACGAATCAATCCAATCAAAATGTTGTGAGTCTTCAAAGTATCCACAAGAACTCTAGAGTTGTACTTGTTGAACCTAGAGTGTATGCTGAAGCTCAGGATATTGCTGATCATATAAAAAACCGAAAATCTGTCGTAATGAATCTGCAACAGATTCCACATGACCAAGCGAAGAGAATCGTTGATTTCTTGAGTGGTACGGTTTATGCTCTTGGCGGTGATATTCAGAAACTCGGTCCCGACACGTTCATGTGTACTCCGGATAATGTTGAAATCTCCGGCAATATTACCGATGAAATATTTGAAGACTAGCTTCTAAGGAAGGTGAAGAATTTGGAAATTGCTTATTTATTAGCACAAGCTTTACGGATTTACTCATGGATATTAATCATTTATATCTTCATGTCTTGGATTCCAAATGCTAGAGAATCCTCTATTGGACAAATGATTGCAAGAATTGCAGAACCTTATCTTGCGCCGTTTCGCAAAATCATCCCGCCTATCGGTGGAATGTTAGATATTTCTCCTATCGTAGCTATTTTTGCACTACAGTTTGCGCAGTATGGAATCGTTGCTCTCTTTGGAATGATCCTATAATTCCATGTCGATATACGAACACTATCGTCCTGAAGAAAGAACGTTTGTTGATCGTGTGTTAGAGTGGCAAGGGGAAGTTGAAGACAGATACTCTCCGAAACTCACTGATTTCCTAGATCCACGAGAGCAGGATATCGTTACACAAGTAATTGGAAATCATCCCGATGTGAGCGTATCTTTTTCAGGAGGCGTGGACGGAGCAGAACGGCAGCGTGCACTGCTTCTTCCACCTTATATAACAGCAACAGCTGAAGATTATGACATAGCTGCATTAAACATTACATATCCCTCAAAATTCGTTACATTATCGCACCCAGATCTTCTCGGTGCGCTGATGGGACTTGGATTAAAGCGGGAAAAGTTTGGTGATATTTTTGTGCAGGATGGACTTGCACAGCTTATCGTAGCTAAAGAAGTAGCGGATTATATTAAGATGAATCTAACTCAAGCTGGTAAAGCTTCGATCACGCCAGAGGTGATTTCACCATCACAGATCGACGTTCCTCCTATAAGGTGGGAGGAACAATCGGGTACCGTTAGTAGCCTTCGCCTCGATGCTGTATTAGCAGAGATATACAATCTATCTAGGTCAAAGGTATCTCCTATGATCGAACATGAGCGTGCTAAACTTAATTGGAAAGTCGTCGATCAACCCGCAACCGAAGTAAAAGCGGGAGATTATTTATCCCTAAGGGGTTCGGGGAGAAGTAAGGTGAATTCGATCGACGGTAAAACAAAGAAAGAAAAATGGCGAATCACGTATAGTAAAAGAAAATAATTTGACAAATTTAGAAGGATTGCCCGTAGAGATTGTCGAATTACGAGTTGGGACATAAAAGAGAGCAAACCGGAGGTGGCTGAATTGCCTTTAACACCATTAGATATTCATAACAAAGAATTTACTCGCGGATTCCGCGGTTATGATGAAGATGAGGTAAATGAGTTTTTAGATCAAGTCATTAAAGATTACGAAACTGTTATCAGAGAAAAGAAAGAGCTAAATGAGAGAGTAAAGATCCTAGAAGAAAGACTAGGACACTTCTCAAACCTTGAGGAAACATTGAACAAATCGATTCTTGTCGCTCAAGAAACGGCTGAAGAAGTAAAGCAGAGTGCAACGAAAGAATCCCGTTTGATCCTAAAAGAAGCGGAAAAGAACGCTGACCGCATCATCAATGATTCGTTAGCTAAAGCGAGAAAGATCTCACTCGAAAATGAAGAATTGAAAAAGCAAGCTTCCGTTTACCGCACACGTTTCCGTATGCTTGTCGAAGCGCAGCTCGAGATGCTGACGAATGAAGACTGGGACGGGCTGGCTGCTCGTTTTGATGAAGAAGAAGAGCATATTCAAGAAAACGCATAAGGTAAACTTTTAACATTTATTTCGCATTTTCTTGACTTATTAAAATTGAATACACTATACTTTTGATATACTTTAATGGAAGTTGGTCCTACAACTGGATTAACATCTTCAATCAAAAGCACATAGACATAAGAAATGGTCTAAGCTGTTTCTTACAAAATAATGATTAAGAACGACTGCGATGGGAAGAGTAACTGGTTACACTTAACAAAGCGAGCTGGGGGTGGTGTGAGCCTAGCGTTAAGCAACCGGTGAAGATCACCCCTGAGTCCCGAGCTGAACATAAAGTAAGCCCCGGCGTATCATTCACGTTACGAATGCAAAGTGAGCACATTGTGTGCTTAAGTTGGGTGGTACCACGGGAAAACCTTCTCGTCCCTATAGGGATGAGAAGGTTTTTTTATGTTATTAAGGAAATGCAGCGTACGATATTGAAGGAGGAAGGACATGAGCTTTAAAGAAACACTATTGATGCCAAAAACGAAGTTCCCAATGCGCGGTAATCTGCCAAACAAAGAACCTGATATGCAAAAAGAATGGGAAGAAAACAACCTTTATGAGAAAGTACAGGAAAGAACGAAGGATCGTCCTCTTTTTGTATTGCATGATGGCCCTCCATACGCAAATGGAGACATCCATATCGGTCACGCAGAAAACAAAGTATTGAAAGACATGATTGTTCGTTACAAATCCATGAACGGATTTCATGCACCGTATGTTCCAGGTTGGGATACTCACGGTCTTCCGATCGAGCAAGCACTTACGAAAAAAGGTGTGGATCGAAAGAAGTTAACAGTAGCTGAATTCCGTAAGAAGTGTGAAGAATATGCGCTAAAGCAAGTTGATCGTCAGCGTGAGCAGTTCAAACGCCTTGGTGTTCGCGGAGACTGGGATAACCCTTATATCACACTGAACAAAGGGTACGAAGCGCAGCAGATCAAAGTGTTTGGCGAAATGGCGAAGCGTGGATATATCTACAAAGATAAGAAAACTGTTTACTGGTCTCCTACTTCAGAATCAGCGCTAGCTGAAGCTGAAATCGAATACCAGGACAAACGCTCTCCATCCATCTATGTTGCTTTCCAAGTTAAGGATGGAAAAGGCGTACTAAACGGAGATGAGAAGTTCATCATCTGGACAACGACCCCTTGGACAATTCCTTCAAACCTTGGGATCGCACTCAATGCTTCATTTGAGTATAGTGTTGTTGAAGCTGATGGAAGCAAGTACATCGTCGCTACAGAATTAGTTGACCAACTTAAAGAAGAGTTTGAATGGAATACAGTGAATGAACTAAATCGCGTAAAAGGAAGCGAGCTTGAATACGTTACAGCACAGCATCCTCTATATGATCGTGAGTCCCTTGTCATTATTGGTGATCATGTCACGCTTGATGCTGGTACTGGTTGCGTTCATACAGCACCTGGACACGGTGAAGATGATTATGCAATCGGAAGAAAATACAAGCTCGATATCTTGTGCCCAGTAGATGAGAAGGGTGTTTTCACGAATGAAGCGCCAGGTTTTGAAGGCTTGTTCTATGATAAAGCAAACAAGCCGATCACTGAAAAGCTTGAAGAAGCTGGAGCTCTAGTAAAGCTTTCATTCTTCACACACTCCTATCCACACGACTGGCGTACGAAGAAGCCGATCATCTTCCGTGCAACTGAGCAGTGGTTTGCTTCAATCAAGCAGTTCCGACCTGAACTTCTGCAAGCTGTTGCGGATGTAGAATGGTTCCCGACTTGGGGAGAGCTTCGTCTTCACAACATGGTGAAAGACCGTGAAGATTGGTGTATTTCTCGCCAGCGCGCATGGGGTGTTCCGATCCCAGTCTTTTACGGTGAGAACGATGAGCCGATCTTAACAGACGAAACAATCGAGCATGTCTCAGAGCTATTCCGTCAGCACGGTTCAAACATCTGGTTTGAATGGGATGCGAAAGAGCTATTACCAGAAGGGTTTACGTCTGAACACAGCCCGAATGGTACGTTCCGTAAAGAAATGGACATTATGGACGTTTGGTTTGATTCTGGTTCTTCCCATCAAGCAGTGCTTGAAGAGCGCAGCGACCTTGCGCGACCTGCAGATTTATATCTAGAAGGATCTGACCAGTACAGAGGCTGGTTCAACTCTTCTCTTTCTACTTCTGTCGCAGTAACGGGTAAAGCACCTTACAAAGCAGTGCTGAGTCACGGGTTTGTTCTTGACGGAGAAGGTAAAAAGATGAGTAAATCACTTGGAAACGTAATGGTTCCAAACGACGTGATGAAGCAGCTCGGTGCAGACATCTTACGTTTATGGGTATCTTCTGCTGACTATCAGGCTGATGTTCGTGTCTCAAATGAGATTCTCAAGCAAGTAGCAGAAGTGTATAGAAAGATCCGTAACACGTTTAGGTTCATGCTCGGAAACCTAGAAGGCTTTGATCCAGCTCTTAACAGTGTTTCCTATGAAAACCTTAGTGAGCTCGATCAATACATGCTCGTGAAGTTGAATAACGTTGTGACGAAAGTAAAGAAAGCATATGATGAGTATCAGTTCTTAACAGTTTACAATACCATTCATAACTTCTTTACTACAGAGATGAGCTCATTCTATCTTGATATCGCGAAAGATACGCTATATATCGAGCACGAAGACCATCCGAAGCGCCGAGCGATTCAAACGGTCCTTTATCAAACGGCTGTTGCATTGACGAAGCTACTATCACCGATCATCCCACATACTGCTGAAGAAGTATGGCAGTTTGTACCGGGTGAAAAAGAAGAGTACGTTCAGCTTTCTGACATGCCTGAAGTGAAGAACTTCGAAGGAACTTCTGAACTTGAAAGCAAGTGGGATTACGTGATGGACCTACGTGATGAAGTTCTAAAGGCACTAGAAGAAGCACGTAACGAAAAGAAAATCGGGAAGTCCTTAACAGCTCAGCTTCATATCTATGCGGATGGTGAAGCGAAAGAACTTCTTGATGGCATCGATAACCTCGATAAGCTCTTGATCGTTTCTGCAGCATCCGTTGCAGGAAGTAAATCTGAAGCTCCATCGGAAGCAAAGAATTACGAAGAGCTAGCGATCATGGTTTCCCCTGCAGAAGGCGAAACGTGTGAACGTTGCTGGAGAGTAACAGAGACTGTAGGACAAGATGAAACGTATCCTACTCTTTGCGTAGATTGTGCTGAAACTGTAAAAAATCATTATTAATAGTAAAAAGCGCTTTGCTGAATGCAAAGCGCTTGATTTATTTATGAACAGTTATTTGAGCTACCACGTTACTTTTAATTGAATTCATTCATGAGCAAAGGGCTTATGGTTCCTGCTCAGATTCACAGAAATGGCGGTCAGCTCAAATTATACTCCAGCTACTGTTATTGCGTTCCCGATACCCTGAGCACTTTGCACCATGCAAAGCGTTTACGGTTAACGTTCACATTGTACAGGAATGAATCCTGTGCTAAACTTTCATAGGAAGTATCATTCGATCGGGGGAGCGCACGTGTGGAAATATTTAATAGCCATTGGCATAGTTATACTAGATCAATGGACCAAATGGCTTGTTGTTAAAAATATGGAATATGGAGAGTCGATCAAACTCATCAACGACTTTCTCTATCTGACTTCACATCGAAATAGAGGAGCTGCGTTTGGCATCCTTCAAGGTCAGATGATTTTCTTTTACATTATTACGGTTATTGTGATTGTCGCTGTTTTATACTATATGAATCAATATAAACACAGCAAGTTCGTCAGTGTTACCCTTGCTTTAATATTAGGCGGTGCAGTGGGGAACTTTATCGATCGTGTCTTTAGAGGAGAAGTCGTAGATTTTGTTAACACGTATATCTTCTCGTATGACTTTCCGATTTTCAATGTTGCGGATGCTTCACTCGTTGTAGGGGTCATTCTCATCTTTATCGGGACGATATTTGAAAGTAAGCAAGCTGAAGGAGATAAGTAATGGAAAAGTTCGTTTTTACAGTAAGTACTGAAAATAAAGGCCAGAGGATCGATAAAGTGATACCGACATTCGATCAAGACTGGTCTCGTAGCCAGGTTCAAACCTGGATCAAAGAAGAACAAGTTCAGGTGAACGGTGAAGTTGTGAAAGGAAACTACAAAGTTTCGGAGAACGATGAAATCGTTGTGAGCGTCCCTGAACCAGAAACGCTCGAAGTTGTACCTGAAGATCTTGACTTAGATATCGTATATGAAGATCAAGATGTTTTAGTCGTCTACAAACCTAGAGGAATGGTCGTACATCCTGCACCAGGACATCCAAGCGGAACGCTTGTAAACGGATTGATGCACCAAGTTCGTGATTTAAGTGGAATCAACGGCGTGATTAGACCAGGGATCGTTCATCGAATCGATAAGGACACTTCTGGGTTGCTCATGGTCGCTAAGAATGATCATGCACATGAATCACTCGTTAAGCAGCTTCAAGCGAAAACGGTGAATCGTCGTTATAAAGCCATTGTACACGGGAACATTCAGCACGATGTCGGTACCATCGATGCACCGATCGGTCGAGACAAGCAGGATCGCCAGAAGATGACCGTTACAGATGAGCATAGCCGAGATGCAGTTACGCATTTTAAAGTGTTAGAGCGTTATGATCACTATACTTACGTAGAGTGCCAGCTTGAAACAGGCCGTACTCATCAAATCCGTGTTCATATGAAATACATCGATCATCCTGTTGCAGGGGATCCTAAATATGGACCAAGAAAAAAAACGTTGCCGATCGATGGACAAGCGTTACATGCTGGTGTATTAGGTTTCAAGCACCCTGTGACTGAAGAGTGGCTCGAGTTTTCTCGGGAAGTTCCTGAAGATATGGAAAAGCTGTTAATGCGTTTAAGAAGATAAAAAGCGGTTGACAGGTTTTCACGGCTCTGCCATACTACATGTAGACAATATAGCAATCCTTTAACGATGGTCCCGTGAGGCTACAAAGGAAAAACGGCTATGTACGTAACGTGTGTTTCGTATGCCCAAAACCCTTTTGCCTCCATGGCAAAAGGGTTTTTTAGTGACGTTGGACTAAAGCAGTTAAGCTGAAAGGAAGAGACGAATGGAAGATAAGAGGGTTTTACTCGATGATCAAGCGATTCGAAGAGCGTTAACAAGAATTGCTCATGAAATCATTGAACGAAATAAAGGGATCCAACATGCGATGCTCGTTGGGATCAAAACAAGAGGAATCTATTTAGCGGAGCGTTTAGCTGAGCGCATCGAACAAATCGAAGGCTCGAGCATACCGGTAGGAGAAATCGATATTACGATGTACCGTGACGACCTTTCATTAAAACATGAAAATCAAGATCCGAAGATTAAAGGCACAAGTATTGAGAGTGCTGTTACTGATCAAAAAGTCATCCTAGTCGATGATGTTCTTTTCACAGGGCGAACTGTTCGAGCAGCGATGGACGCCTTGATGGATCTAGGCAGACCTTCTCAGATTCAGCTAGCTGTTCTAGTCGATCGTGGTCATAGAGAGCTTCCGATCCGACCGGATTATGTGGGAAAGAATGTTCCAACTTCGAAGGAAGAAATTATTGAGGTTGCACTAACAGAAGTAGATGATTTCGATAGAGTAAGCATTAAACACGCTAAGTAAAAACCAATAACGTGCTCCCTTTAAGGTAGTCCAGAGAGACAGCCAAGGGAGGAGACGCTGTTCGATCAGGACACGCGTGTACCTCCTTGCGGCTAAGCAAGGAGGTTTTTTATACCTCCTTCTAGCCGGGACGCACATCCGAGGAGGAAATAACGATGAAACATGAATTAGGAATCAGAGAAGTACCAAAAACAACAACGTGGGTAACATTAAGTCTTCAGCATTTATTCGCAATGTTCGGTGCTACGATACTCGTCCCGTTCTTAGTAGGACTTGATCCAGCAGTAGCACTCGCATCTAGTGGTCTTGGAACCCTCTCTTATCTACTGATTACGAGGGGGAAGATCCCAGCATATCTAGGATCATCGTTCGCATTCATCGCGCCTATCATTTCAGCCGTATCACTAGGGGGACCTGAAGGGGCGATGATTGGGACGTTTTTCGCTGGTATTGTTTACGGAATCGTAGCCATTGCGATTCGAGCAGCAGGTTTAAACTGGCTTTTGAGACTGCTACCTCCGATCGTCGTTGGTCCTGTCATCATGGTGATTGGTCTTGGCCTTGCAGGTACTGCCATCAGCATGGCGATGAACAATCCTGAAACGGAAGCTTATAGCGGCATTAACTTCACAGTGGCTCTTGTCACGCTTGGTGTTACGATTTTAGCATCGATCTTCCTAAGAGGATTTTTAAGCCTTATTCCAATCTTGATCGGTATCGTTTCAGGATATACGTTCGCTTATTTTGTAGGTCTCGTTGATTTCAGTCCAGTAAGAGAAGCATCGTTTTTCGAGGTGCCAGACTTCATTATTCCTTTCGCAGATTATAACCCAGCACAAGTCTTTTCTTGGGAAATTCTCTTCGTCATGGTTCCGATCGCAACGGTAACGATCGCTGAGCACATCGGTGACCAGATGGTATTAAGTAAAGTAGCGGGGCGTAATTTCTTGAAAACACCAGGTCTCCATCGATCGATTCTTGGTGATGGTGTTGCGACAATCATCGCTTCATTGCTAGGCGGGCCACCAAATACAACATATGGTGAAAATATAGGCGTTCTTGCGATCACTCGAGTATTCAGCGTGTTTGTTATCGGAGGAGCTGCAGTTCTAGCACTAATCTTCGGCTTTATCGGCAAGGTCTCAGCTCTTATCTCTACCATTCCGACGGCGGTAATGGGTGGCGTTTCGATCTTACTCTTCGGGATCATCGCTTCATCTGGTCTCAGAATGCTGATCGATAACAACATCGATCTAGGTGAAAAACGAAACTTGATCATCTCATCCGTCATCTTGGTCATTGGGGTTGGAGGAGCGTTTATCCAGGTAACTGAAGACTTACAAATCGCAGGAATGGCGCTCGCGACGATCATCGGTATCGTTTTAAACCTTATTCTCCCTGGTGGTACTACGCAGGAATCGATTGAGAATATGTTTGAAGAGCAAAATGATCATACAGCTGCATAGTTACATCCTTTAAAAAGGTACAGAGAGACCTAAAAGGGTGAGAAAAAGGCGCGAGATCTATCGCGTCAACTTTCCTACACCCTGAATCTGTTCAGGGTGTTTTTTTGTGAAGTTACTTATGTAGAAAAATAGAGGAGTGATAGGATGAAGCATTTACTCGATATGCAATCGATCGAACCGGGTGACATCGAAGACCTTCTTCATATGGCAGAACGCTTCCGGTTAGGTAAAGAAACCATAGAGTACCCTACTGTTTTTATTGCGAATTTGTTCTTTGAACCATCGACGAGAACACGTTTTAGTTTTGAAGTCGCACAGAAGCGACTAGGATGCCACACATTAAACTTTGAAGCTGCGGGCTCGAGCGTGCAAAAAGGTGAGAGCCTGTATGACACGATTAAAACGTTAGAAGCAATAGGCGCAAAAGCAGCTGTAATCCGTCACCCAAAAGAAAGATATTTCGAGTCTTTATTAGAAAGAACATCACTATCGATCATTAATGCTGGAGATGGATGTGGACATCATCCTACACAATCACTACTAGATCTATTGACGATCAAGCAAGAGTTCGGTTCGTTCAGGGGATTGCGAGTTGTTATCGCTGGTGATATCAAGCATAGTCGTGTGGCAAGGTCCAATGCATATGTCCTGACGAGACTTGGTGCCCTCGTCTCATTCTCAGGACCAGAGGCTTGGCGCGATGATTCGATCGGAGCATATCCATACATCACGATGGATGAAGCAGTAAGAGAAGCTGACGTTGTGATGCTCCTTCGAATCCAAAATGAGCGCCATCATCAACAGACGAACGAAAACGCCTCTTATCTCGCTGATCATGGTCTTACAGTAGAGCGTGAAAAGAACATGAAGCGAAACAGCATTATCATGCATCCTGCTCCTGTAAATCGAGGGGTTGAAATCGATACATCATTAGTAGAATGTGACCGCTCACGTATCTTTAAGCAAATGGAGAACGGCGTTTATGTCCGTATGGCTGTCCTTAACCGAGTCCTTCACTCCAATAAGAAAGGAATGTATGTGTAATGATCATAAAAAATGCCTTGCTAGTAAATGAAACTGGTAATCTTGAAAAACGTGACGTTCTTATTTCAGAAGAAGGAAAGATTGAGAGGATATCAGAGTCGATCGAAACTGACCACAATGAGTTCGATGCAAAAGAAATGCTGCTTGTTCCTGGGCTTGTGGATCTGCACGTTCATCTAAGAGAACCTGGTGGTGAGCATAAAGAGACGATCGAAACTGGAACGAAAGCAGCCGCGAAAGGCGGATTCACAACGATTGCTGCGATGCCGAACACAAGGCCTGTGCCTGACCAAGCATCAACGATGACCGACCTGATGAAGCGAATCGAGAAGGGAAGCGTCCGTGTTCTGCCGTATGGTTCAATCACAGTGAGGCAGCTTGGGGAGGAGTTAACAAACTTTGAAGGCTTACGAGCATCAGGGGCTTTCGCTCTAACTGACGATGGTGTAGGCGTACAAAACGCAAACGTGATGTTAGATGCAATGAAGCGCGCTGCATCAGCTGGCCTATCGATCGTAGCACACTGTGAAGAAAACACGTTAATAAACAAAGGTAGCGTTCATGAAGGCAAGTTTTCAGAGCAATATGACCTGAATGGCATCCCTTCTGTTTGTGAATCAGTACATATTGCTAGAGATGTGCTCCTCGCAGAAGCAGCAGGAGCGCACTATCACGTGTGTCATATCAGTACGAAAGAGTCTGTCCGCACAGTACGTGACGCGAAGCGAGCAGGCATCCATGTTACTGCAGAAGTAACACCACATCACCTACTACTTTGTGAAGATGATATTCCTGGTCTCGATACGAATTACAAAATGAATCCGCCCCTTCGTTCCAAGGAAGATCAGAAAGCCCTGATCGAAGGACTTTTAGATGGCACGATCGATTTCATTGCAACGGACCATGCGCCTCATGCTGAAGATGAAAAAGCAACATCGATGGAAAAGGCGCCTTTTGGGATCGTAGGACTCGAAACAGCATTTCCGCTTTTATACTCGAACTTTGTTGAAAAAGGAACGTTTACGTTAAAACAGCTTGTTGATTGGTTAACCGTTAAGCCTGCTGAAGCTTTTGGTCTGCCGCATGGCACTCTTAAAGAAGGGGTGGCTGCAGATATTACGCTGATCGATCTGAATAAAGAAGAGCAGATCGACCCTGATACGTTTGTTTCGAAAGGAAGAAATACGCCGTTCAAAGGCTTGAAATGCAAAGGATGGCCAGCGATGACACTTGTAAATGGAAAAAAGGTTTTTGAGAAAGGGAGCGATCACGAATGAAAAGACAGTTGATTCTTGAAGATGGTTCGATCTTTGTTGGCAAAGCGTTTGGAAGTGAAATCGAAAAAAGTGGAGAAGTTGTTTTTAACACTGGCATGACTGGTTATCAGGAAATATTATCTGACCCATCCTACTGTGCGCAAATCGTTACCCTTACGTACCCGCTAATTGGAAACTATGGGATTAACCGAGATGATTTTGAATCGATCAATCCATCCGTACACGGCTTGATCGTAAAAGAAGCAACGAAAGCGCCAAACTATTGGCGAAATGAGATGACGATCGATGAGCTTTTAAGGATCAAAGGCATCCCTGGCCTCGAAGGCATCGACACAAGGAAGTTAACAAAGCTAATTCGTGCGAACGGAACGATGAAAGGAAAGCTTTGTTCGATGGACGTGGATACGAATAAAATTATTGAAGATTTAAGAAACACACCACTTAAGCGGAATCAGGTTGAACAAGTTTCCATCAAAGCACCATATGCTAGTCCTGGGCGAGGGTACCGAATCGTTCTAGTTGATTTCGGAATGAAGCATGGCATCCTTCGTGAACTAACGAAGAGAAAATGTGATGTTGTCGTAGTTCCTTACCATACGTCAGCAGAAGAAATCCTAAGGTTGAACCCAGATGGAATCATGCTCAGTAACGGACCTGGAGATCCAAAGGATGTGCCTGAAGCGATCGAGATGATCAACGGTGTGCTTGGTAAAATTCCACTGTTCGGAATATGTCTTGGTCACCAGTTATTTGCGCTAGCTTGTGGAGCAGATACTGAAAAAATGAAATTCGGCCATAGAGGTTCAAACCACCCTGTTATGGAGATCAACACAGGAAAAGTGGCGATCACGTCTCAAAATCACGGCTACACGGTTTCCGCTGCTACGCTTGCTCATACAGAACTCGTCGTTACTCATAAAGCCATCAATGACGACACGATCGAAGGCGTGAAGCATAAACAGCATTCTGCTTTTAGTGTGCAGTATCATCCAGAAGCATCACCTGGACCTGAAGATTCAAACGAATTGTTCGATGACTTCATTTCGATGATCACAGCAAATAAGGGGGAAAAAACATATGCCTAAACGTACGGATATTCAAAAGATTCTAGTGATCGGTTCTGGACCGATCGTCATCGGTCAGGCAGCAGAGTTTGATTATGCTGGTACACAAGCTTGTCAGGCATTGAAAGAAGAAGGTTACGAAGTGATACTAGTAAATTCAAATCCAGCTACGATCATGACAGATGCGACGATAGCAGATGAAGTGTACATCGAGCCACTCACATTAGAATTCGTTAGTAAAATTATTAGAAAAGAGCGTCCTGACGCGCTTCTTGCAACGCTTGGGGGACAAACGGGGTTAAACCTAGCAATGGAGTTATCAGAAGCAGGCGTCTTATCCGAATATAATGTAGAACTTTTAGGAACTAGCCTGAATGCGATCCAACAGGCTGAAGATCGTGATCTCTTTAGGGAGTTGATGAGGAAGTTAAATGAGCCTGTTCCTGAAAGTGACATCGTTCATAACCTTGATGAAGCCTATACATTTGTGAAACGAATCGGGTATCCTGTCATCGTTCGACCGGCGTATACGCTTGGAGGCACTGGAGGAGGAATCGTTCATAACGATGAAGAACTCGAAGAAATCGTATCAAGCGGACTGAAGTATAGTCCTGTAACGCAGTGTTTAGTTGAAAAAAGCATCGCTGGCTTTAAAGAAGTTGAGTATGAAGTGATGAGAGATGGTCAGGATCAAGCGATCGTCGTTTGTAATATGGAAAACATCGATCCGGTAGGCATTCATACGGGAGATTCAATCGTTGTCGCTCCGAGTCAAACGCTTTCTGATCGCGACTATCAGATGCTTAGAAACGTAGCCTTAAAAGTGATTCGTGCGCTTCAGATTGAAGGAGGATGTAATATCCAACTAGCTCTTGATCCATATAGCTTTCAATATTACATCATCGAAGTAAACCCTCGGGTTAGTAGATCATCCGCATTAGCTTCAAAAGCGACAGGTTATCCAATCGCAAAGCTCGCTGCAAAAATCGCTGTCGGCTTGTCTCTTTCAGAGATGAAGAATCCTGTAACAGGAAAAACGTATTCAAGCTTCGAACCAGCGCTCGATTATGTCGTAACAAAAATTCCAAGGTGGCCATTCGATAAGTTTGAAAGTGCAAATCGCCGGCTTGGAACACAGATGAAAGCAACAGGCGAAGTGATGGCGATTGGAAGAACGATCGAAGAATCGCTGTTGAAAGCCGTGCGATCACTTGAATCGAACGTCGATCATCTTTTGATACCTTCGATGAGTGATATCAGTGACGAAGAAATGGAAGAACGAATCAGACATGCTGATGATGAAAGAATCTTTGTAATAGCTGAAGCCCTAAGAAGAGGGAAAACGATACAAGAAATTCACGAATGGAGTGCGATCGACTACTATTTCCTCACGAAGTTAGAAGGGATGATTACGCTCGAACAAACACTTACAGAAAATAAAGGGAGCATTGAGCTGTTACGAGAAGCAAAGGAAAAAGGATTTACAGATAGTTTCATCGCACAATTATGGAATGAAGAAGAAAGAGCGATCTATACGCTACGTATGAGAGAAGGGATCGTACCAGTATATAAGATGGTCGATACGTGCGCAGGTGAATTTGAATCTGAAACGCCATACTACTATTCTACTTACGAAGATGAAAATGAATCTGCTAAAACATCAAAAGAAAGCGTACTCGTACTAGGGTCTGGTCCAATCCGAATCGGTCAAGGGATCGAATTTGATTACGCGACCGTTCACAGCGTATGGGCGATCCGTGAAGCGGGATACGAAGCGATTATCATCAACAACAACCCTGAAACCGTATCGACTGACTTCAGTATCTCAGACAAACTGTACTTCGAGCCATTAACTGTCGAAGACGTGATGCATGTGATTGAGCTTGAAAAACCAACGGGAGTTATCGTTCAGTTTGGAGGTCAAACAGCGATAAACCTTGCAGATGAGCTTTCTGCGAGGGGCGTTAAGATCTTAGGAACAAGATTAGAAGATATGGATAAAGCAGAGGACAGAGATAAGTTCGAAGTCACCATGAAGACGCTTGACATCCCTCAACCTGAAGGGAAAACAGCCACTTCAGTCGATGAAGCAGTGGCCGTCGCTTCTACTATTGGATATCCAGTGCTGGTTCGTCCATCCTACGTACTCGGTGGAAGAGCAATGGAGATCGTCTATAAAGAAAGCGAACTTCTGCACTATATGGAGAACGCGGTAAAAGTGAATCCCCAGCATCCCGTGCTGATCGATCGCTACTTGATGGGGAAAGAAATTGAAGTTGACGCGATCTCTGATGGCGACACCGTTTATATCCCTGGAATTATGGAACACATTGAACGAGCTGGCATCCATTCTGGTGATTCCATCGCGGTATATCCACCGCAAAGTCTATCAGAAGAAATCAAACAGACACTCATCGATCAGACGATCAAATTGGCGAGAGGATTAAACATCGTAGGTTTGCTTAATATCCAGTTCGTGATCCAACAAAACAACGTGTATGTTCTCGAAGTGAATCCAAGATCGAGTCGTACGGTGCCATTTTTAAGTAAGATTACAGGTGTACCGATGGCGAACTTAGCAACAAAGGTGATCCTCGGTCAAACGCTAGCACAGTTAGGGTATGAAACTGGCTACGGAGAGGAACGAGACGAAGTGTTTGTAAAAGTGCCTGTATTCTCGTTCGCGAAACTTCGACGTGTCGATATCACACTAGGTCCAGAGATGAAATCGACCGGAGAAGTAATGGGGAGAGACGCGACCCTTGAGAAAGCCTTGTATAAAGGACTTGTTGCATCAGGGATGAACATACCGACGCATGGATCCGTCCTGTTCACGATCGCTGATAAAGACAAAGAAGAGGGAGTAGATCTTGTTAAACGATTCCATGCGATCGGCTACCATATTCTCGCAACTGAAGGTACAGCAGATGTTATTCGTGAGCTCGGAATTCCTGTTACGACAGTCAATAAGATCGGAGCAGAAAAACCAAACTTGTTACACGTGATCCGTGAAGGGCAAGCGCAGTTCGTCATCAATACATTAACGCGCGGGAAGCAACCTGCACGAGACGGCTTCCGGATTCGTCGTGAATCTGTTGAAAACGGAGTAGTATGCTTCACATCGTTAGACACTGCAAGAGCGCTCCTTCGTGTCCTTGAAACGATGACGTTCTCTAGCATCAGCATGCCTAAATTTCATCAAAAAGAAGTGATTCATTCATGAAACAGTTGAAAACGGAGCTTGTGAACCAGCGGAAGATTGCTGCGTCCATCTATGAAGCAGTCCTCTATCATGAAAGCATCGATGATCAGTTCAAACCAGGTCAATTCGTTCATGTGAAAGCTGGAGCTGGTTCAGATCCGCTATTGAGACGACCGATCAGCATCTGTCACGTTGATCCAGAGGAGCATCTTCTTACGATGATCTACCGTGCTGAAGGAAAGGGAACCAACTTATTAAAGAACGAGGTGCCAGGAGCGGTCATCGATATTCTGGGGCCACTCGGAAATGGATTTCCAGTGGACGAAGTTAAAAGTGGTCAAAAAGCGGTACTTGTAGGTGGTGGTATAGGGGTTCCGCCACTTTACTACCTCTCAGAAAAATTAAGAGAAAGAGGCGTGGCAGTTCATCATGTAAATGGGTTTCAATCCAAAGAAAGTGTTTTTTATGAGAAAGAATTTAAGGAACTAGGGCCTCTCACGATTACGACTGCAGATGGGAGCTACGGAGAAAGTGGGTTTGTTACAAGTCAGCTTGACCTTTCATTCGATTATCTTTTTGCATGTGGACCATCACCGATGCTTCAAGCTCTTGAAGCGTATCGATCTAAAGGCAAGGTGTATTTATCCCTCGAACAAAGGATGGGCTGTGGAATTGGTGCTTGTTTAGCATGCGTGTGTCATGTTCATGGATCAGATCTAGCTTATCGAAAGGTTTGCAGTGATGGACCTGTGTTTGAAGCAGGGGAGGTAGTCTTATGAGTCGATTGACGATGGAGTTACCGGGGCTTTCGTTGAAGAACCCCGTGATGCCAGCTTCAGGATGCTTTGGATTTGGCCGTGAATACAGTAAGTTTTATAATCTTGAGAAACTCGGCGCCATCATGGTGAAGGCAACGACACAAGAACCCAGATTCGGTAACCCAACCCCACGAGTCGCTGAGACATCTTCTGGGATGCTGAATGCGATCGGGCTTCAAAACCCAGGTTTAGATAATGTCTTACAATCTGAACTTCCATGGCTTTCCCAATACGATGTTCCCGTGATCGCGAACGTTGCAGGGTCAACGATCGAAGACTATATCGCCGTATCAGAAAAGATTTCTAAAGCAGAGAACGTCCACGCACTCGAACTCAATATTTCGTGTCCGAATGTGAAAGAAGGAGGATTAGCATTCGGGACAGTCGCTGAGACAGCATATGAGGTGACGAAAGAGGTTAAAAAAGTGTCTCGTGTTCCCGTGTATGTCAAGCTTTCTCCTAATGTTACGGACATTGTATCGATCGCAAAAGCAGTTGAAAAAGCAGGTGCTGACGGACTTACGATGATCAATACGCTGCTCGGAATGAGAATCGATTTAAAAACGGGTAAGCCGATTCTTGCGAATGGAGCTGGTGGACTATCAGGACCTGCAATCAAGCCCGTGGCCATTCGTATGATTCATCAGGTCAGTCAAGAAGTGTCGATTCCGATAATTGGAATGGGAGGTATCGAGTCGGCTGAAGACGTTGTCGAGTACTTCTTAGCTGGCGCAAGCGCAGTAGCAGTCGGGACAGCAAATTTCGTTGATCCTTTCTGTTGCCCTACAATCATTGAAGATCTCCCTCCTTTATTAGATAAACTTGGCGTAAATCACATCAATGAATTAATCGGAAGGAGCTGGAAAACCGAATGGACACTTCAATCATCCTCGCGCTAGACTACTCGAATAAAGAAGAGCTAGATACGTTTTTAGAAGAATTCAAGCAAGAGCAATTGTTCGTAAAGGTTGGGATGGAAGCCTATTTCAACTATGGACCGAGATTGATCGAGCGTTTGAAAAGTCAGGGTCACAAAATTTTCCTAGACTTAAAATTACATGATATTCCAAATACAGTTTGTAAGTCGATGAAGGTACTAGCTTCGCTCGACGTGGATTTGATCAACGTGCATGCAAGCGGTGGTAGAAAGATGATGCAAGCCGCTATTGAAGGGTTGGAAATGGGTACCCCTTCTGGGAAAAAACGCCCGTTATGTATCGGTGTTACGCAGTTAACGAGTTCATCTGAAGAGATGATCAAAAAACAGCTAAACATCTCTATGAATATGAAAGATAGTGTCGTTTCACTTGCAAAGCTATCGAAAGAAAGCGGACTCGATGGGGTAGTTAGTTCAGCAATGGAAGTACCTGTCATCAAGGAAGCTTGCGGTAAGAGATTTTTGACCGTTACGCCAGGCATCCGATTAGAAGGTGACCTCGCAGGCGACCAGAATCGTGTGTGCACGCCTTCGAAAGCTAAGATGCTAGGAAGTGATTATATTGTTGTGGGTCGGAGTATCACCGGTTCGAAACGGCCTTTAACAACGTATGAGCGTCTAAAAAAAGAATGGGGGAGTCTTCATGAAGTCAATCGCTAAAGCACTACTCGATATTGAAGCTGTAACCTTAAAGCCAAATGATCCGTTTACATGGTCTTCTGGAATGAGATCCCCGATCTATTGTGATAACAGGCTTACATTATCCTTTCCATCTGTTAGAAAGGAGATAGCTGAAGGTCTTGTAAACTTGATTAAAGAACGCTTTAGAGATGTGGACGTGATCGCAGGAACGGCCACTGCAGGAATTCCTCATGCTGCATGGGTGAGCGAGAAGTTAAATCTTCCTATGGTCTATGTGAGAAGCAGTGCGAAGGGGCATGGAAAAGGAAATGTGATCGAAGGAAAAATAACAAAAGGTGAAAAAGTAGTTGTCATCGAAGACCTCATTTCAACAGGAGGAAGTGCGATCGATGCGGCATCACAATTGAAGAATGCGGGAGCTGAGGTGCTAGGTGTTGCTGCAATTTTCACATATGGGATGAAAAAAGGTGAAGAACATTTCTCTCAACACCAAATCGAATGGCACACGTTAACGAATTTCGATGAGTTATTAACATGTGCAACAGAAACAGGTATGATTAAGGAAAGAGAGGTTCAATCACTGCTGAACTGGCGCGACGATCCTTCTTCAGAAGAGTGGATGGAGCAGTTGAAAAATCTCTCCGTTAATTAGTTGGAGGGTCCTTATGAGAAAAATGCAAGGAGAAGAATTCGATTCACTCGTTTCATTCTTCGATGATATGGCACGAACAAAGTGGCTTGGTGAAGTCCATGACGAGTTGAAAGCTGCATCAGGTACATGGAATGATAAATCGGTATTAGATGTAGGGTGCGGTACAGGAAGACTGCTGTTACGCGGTGTCGAAGAAGCATCGTTACTAACTGGAGTGGATCTATCTTCAGAGATGCTGAAAGCAAGTAAACAAAACTTTTTCTTCTTAAATCGGTTGGACAAAACACACTTTTCAGTTGAAGATGCTTGTGATCTTTCATTCGAAAATGATCTGTTCGACATCTCGTTATCGACGTGTGTGATGTTTCTGTTACCAGAGCCTGAAGAAGGAATGAAAGAAATGATTCGGGTTACAAAACCCGGAGGAAAAGTCGTAATGCTGAATCCTTCCCTTCGTATGGACCAGGCTTCTGCTTTTTCATATGCAAAAAAGCATGGAATGAGTGGATTCGAACAAACGTCTCTTCTTAAATGGTCGAATGTTTCTACAAAAAGGCATCGTTATACATCAGAGCAATTGAGCGAAAAGTTACAGACCCTCGGGGCAAAGAAAGTGGATCATATTGAGGTATTGGATGGATTAGCGATTATTACGGTTGCACAGTTATAAAAGTCGAGCAGCTCAGAAAGAGTACAGCACAGTATTCTTTCTGGGCTTTTAATATGAATCAATACCAGGTCTTAGGGAATTTACAGAGAAGGGTCTCTTGACGTGTTGTAGCGAACTTATCCATATTCTTAAGGGGGATTGTAGTATGGCGACTATTCAAAAGATCATTCCTAACTTGTGGTTCGATTGCGAAGCAGAGGAAGCAGTGAACTTTTATACGAGTATATTCGAACGGTCAGAAGTCCATAAGATTACTCGCTTTATGAAAGCAGGCGAGGAGATTCATAGGAAAGAAGAAGGAAGTGTGATGACGATCGAATTTGCGTTAGATGGACAAACGTTTGTTGCTCTTAATGGGGGTCCGCACTTTACATTTAACGAGGCAATTTCATTCATCGTCACATGTGCTACCCAAGAAGAAGTGGACTATTACTGGGATAAGCTGTCTCAAGGTGGGGATGAATCCGCACAGCAATGCGGCTGGTTGAAGGACAAATTTGGGGTTTCGTGGCAGGTCGTACCTGAGCGTTTAACGCACCTATTACATGCAGGTCCTCCAATTGCCGAGAAAGTGATGAAGGAAATGCTGAAAATGAAGAAGATCGATTTGAACGCATTAGAAGCGGTTAAAGAACAAAGTCTGTAATGTATAGAAAAGCGTCACGCCAAACGGCGTGACGCTTCTATTTTTTCATTTTGTATACGAGATCTTCGTCAGGTGTCACATAGAGTGTGTTTTGTTGATCGTATGTGACGAAGCCAGGTTTCGCTCCATTTGGTTTCTTTACATGTCGGACTTCCGTATAGTCGACAGGAACAGAACCCGACTCGCGCGCTTTACTAAAATAAGCTGCAAGGTTCGCTGCTTCTAACAGCGTTTGTTCAGAATAGTCGCGACTTCGAATCACAACGTGAGATCCTGGGATGTCTTTCGTATGAAGCCACGTTTCACTCCGTGCTGCAAGTTTGTTCGTTAAATACTCATTTTGTTTATTGTTTTTTCCTACGAGTATTTCGGTGCCATCCGTTGATTCATAGGTATCTAACTCAGGCTTGGAACTCTTTTTCTTTTTTTGTTTCCTAGAACGCTTCTTTATATAGCCTTCTTCTTCAAGCTCTTCACGAATTTCTTCAATATCTCTCGGAGAGGCTGAAGAAAGCTGCTGAAGAAGTTGCTCAAGATATGCGATTTCCTCATGAGCCTTCACGATTTGATCCTCAAGTACTTCGATAGAGTTTTTTGCTTTATTGTACTTTTTAAAGTACTGCTGGGCATTTTCAGAAGGTGATTTCTGAGGATTTAATTCAATCGTCACCGTGCCGCCTTCTTCATCGTAATAATTTTGAACTTCGACTTCAGCATCTCCACGCTTCACCATATGCATGTTTGCGGTCAAAAGCTCTCCAAGCAGCTGGTATTTATCTGCTGATTTTGCTTCTTGAATCGTCTTTGATAATTTCTTTACTTTCTTTTCGTTCTTTTTCCGTTCATTCGTAAGCAAACGCTCAAGATCATTCGTTTGTTGCTTTACGCGATCGCGGTCTGCCTTCCCATAATAAAAGCGATCGAGCAGTTCGCTTACTGAGTGGAACGATTTGCTTTCACCATTAAGGTGTGTCAAAGAGACGACTGAAAAATGCTCTTTAGAAGAAAGTACCATCTGCGGCGTGTACTTGTGATCCTTTAGTTCTTCAATTAAAGAACAAAATGCCTTTGGCAGAGTAGATCTTGTTGCTAATCCTGCTCTATGAATCACTTCGTTCGCGATAAGAGGGGAGATTCCTGAAAATGATTGAACAAGCTGGTTTCCTAACTTTCCAGCGTTAAAGTCGATTCTTTTTAGAAAATCGTCTTCAGTTAAGTTAAACGGCGAGGCTTTGTGTTGTTCTGGTGGAGCTACATAATCCTGCCCAGGCATTACCGTTCTATGTCTGTTAACCGAAGGAGACAGATGTTTGATACTATCCAAAATCATTCCATCTTCATTTAGTAGCATCACATTACTATGTCGTCCCATAATTTCAGCAACGATCGTTCTGGTGGTCATATCCCCAAGATCATTTCTTGCCCTAAAGGTAATATGAAGGATCCTTTCGTTATCGACCTGGTTGATCCGCTCAATAATACTTCCCTCTAGATGTTTTCTTAAAAGCATGCAGAACATCGGAGGTTCTTTTGGGTTCGCATAAGATTCTTCTGTAATATGAACCCGTGAATAAGATGGGTTAGCTGATAATAACAGCTGATGATTCTTCCCTCCTGAACGCACGACGAGGATGAGATCGGTCGAATAGGGCTGATAGATTTTTGTTACTCTACCACCTTTTAATACTTCATTTGTTTCATGCGCTACGGCTCTTGTAACCATACCGTCAAAAGACATACTGTTCACCTACATTTCTATCGATAGACATCTTGTATAGTATAGCATTTTTTGTAGCTTGTCTGAATATAGATGGACTATTAGAGTGACATTGTGCAGGATCGGAGTGTTGAACATGAGCTGGTATAACATGACAGAACCAGAGGTGGCTGAAGAACTAGAAACGAATGTTGAAACGGGTATCACCACCGAGGATGCGGCTGAACGGCAAAAGGTGTTCGGTCTTAATGAGCTAGAAGAAGCAGAGCGGCCATCGGTCGTATTAATGTTTCTATCGCAGTTCAAAGACTTCATGGTCGTCGTCTTGCTTGCAGCAACATTAATTTCAGGACTTCTCGGTGAATACCTCGATGCCATTGCGATTATCCTCATTATCTTGGTCAATGGGATACTCGGTTTTGTGCAGGAAAGAAAAGCTGAAAAATCGTTACAGGCATTAAAACAGTTATCATCTCCACACATGAAAGTGCTGCGTGATTCTTCGTGGGTGTCGATACCAGCACGGGATGCCGTAGTAGGTGATATCGTACGAATTGAGAGCGGTGACCGAATTGGAGCAGATCTTCGCATCATTCAATGCCAAGAGCTTCAGATCGAAGAGTCAGCATTAACGGGTGAATCGGTTCCTTCTAATAAACACCCTGAGCCAATTCGTGAGGAAGGGGCCGGCCCTGGTGATCAACTGAATATGGGGTTCATGGGAACGCTAGTAACAAAGGGAAAAGGCATCGGAATTGTTACTGCTACAGGTATGAATACGGAGATGGGCAAGATCGCTCACTTAATTCAAACGGCAGATACGCTTGAAACTCCGTTACAGCACCGTTTGGAGCAACTTGGGAAAATATTAATTGCCGCAGCACTATTTTTAACCGCGCTCGTTGTATTACTAGGTATTTTTCAAGGACGAGACGTTTATGACATGTTCCTTGCAGGAGTATCGTTAGCCGTCGCAGCAATCCCAGAAGGTCTTCCGGCAATTGTTACGATCGCATTAGCGATCGGCATGCAGAAGATGATTAAACGGAGAGCGATCGTTCGAAAACTCCCATCGGTTGAAACGCTTGGATGCGCAACAGTTATCTGTTCGGATAAGACAGGCACGTTGACTCAAAACAAAATGATGGTAACGAAGCTATGGGCTGGTGGACAAACATGGAACGTAACGGGCTCAGGCTATTCCCCGTACGGAGACTTCTTCAAAGGGGACACAAGAGTTTATTCTGATGACGAAAAATCATTAAAGCAGCTTCTGACGTTTGGTCTTATTTGTAGCAATGCGAGGGTGCTCGAACAAGACGGAGACTATTACCTTGATGGAGATCCAACTGAAGGAGCGCTTGTCGCGGCTGCAATGAAAGCAGGTTTAACGGAAGAAATACGCGAAGAAGAATTCACGATCATTCAGGAATTCCCGTTTGATTCGAACCGAAAAATGATGAGTGTGATCGTAGAAGATCAAGCTGGGAAGCGGTACGTCATTGCAAAAGGTGCTCCTGATATCGTATTAAAACAATGCGGATCAGTACTATGGAACGAACGTCAAGCGCCGTTAAGAAAGAGTTATGAAAAGCAGATCAACGAAGAACTTGCTTCATTTGGAAACAATGCGCTCAGAACAATTGCCGTCGCTTATAAGCCGATCCAAAATGAAGAACGGCTTCTACATAGCGTGCAGGCTGAGTCCAGACTCACGTTTGTTGGGTTACAAGGCATGATCGATCCACCTAGAGAAGAAGTGAAGCAAGCAGTTGAAGACTGTAAAACAGCAGGGATCAAAACCGTGATGATTACAGGGGATCACGTAACGACGGCAACGGCCATTGCGCGAAATCTTGGGATTTTACCCGATGTCGGTAAGGTAATGGAAGGTAGTAAGCTTTCGACTTATTCTGTTGAGGAGTTAGAAAGTATTGTAGAAGATATTTATGTGTTTGCACGCGTTTCGCCAGAACATAAGTTGAAGATCGTGCAAGCCCTCCAGAGGAAAGGTCATATCGTCGCGATGACAGGGGATGGTGTGAACGATGCACCAGCGATCAAAGCATCCAATATCGGGATTTCAATGGGTATAACCGGAACAGATGTCTCGAAAGAAGCGTCTTCTCTTATTTTAAGTGACGATAACTTTGCAACCATTCGAGCAGCTGTCGAAGAAGGTAGAAACATTTACGAAAACATTCGTAAATTTATCCGATACCTTCTGGCTTCTAACGTTGGAGAAATCCTCGTGATGTTATTTGCGATTCTTTTAGCCCTGCCTTTACCACTGGTACCTATCCAAATCCTCTGGGTGAACCTCGTTACGGATGGTTTACCAGCGATGGCACTTGGACTCGACCCTGCTGAAGGAAACGTGATGAAGAGAAACCCGCGCCACCCGAAGGAAGGTGTATTTGCAAGAGGTTTAGGATGGAAGATCATTTCAAGGGGAATCATGATCGGGGTGTGTACCCTTGCAGCGTTTATGATTTGTTTTGGTGAAAACCCTGATGATTTAGTAAAAGCTCAAACAGTTGCCTTTTCTACCCTTGTTCTCGCACAGTTAATTCACGTATTCGACTGTAGAAGCGAACGTTCGGTATTCCATCGAAATCCATTTGAAAACAAAGCACTCGTTCTCGCAGTTCTTTCTTCTGTTGGACTTTTACTCGCTGTGATTTATTATGAGCCGCTACAACCGATCTTCCATACAACGTACTTGTCGGTGAGGGAGTGGATGTTGATTCTTGTATTCTCATGCATCCCTACGTTTCTCCTCGCGGGCTCAGTCTTTTTCAAAAGAAATATCCGTTTGAACAGAGGGTGATCACATCCTCTGTTTTTTGATTGAATTTACTGTCTATTTAAAAAAGCTTTGAGACGAAGTTATGACTTTGTTTCAGCATTATGAAGTGGTACAATTGGATAGAATAGCTATTGGAAGTGATATAATGATTAAGAGTATGACAGGGTATGGAAGAGCATCGAACGAATGGAACGGTGTTCAAATCACTGTCGAAATAAAATCTGTAAATCATCGATACTTCGATGTGTCCTTTCGTATGCCTAAAAATCTCCTGCAATTCGAATCAACGTTTAAAAAGATCGTGCAGCAAAACGTACATCGCGGAAAAGTTGATGTGTTTATTCAATTAGAAGGTGCTGATATGACTTCGAATAAACTGCAGGCAGATTGGGAGTTGCTCGACCAATACATAACATTGCTAAAGCAAGCCGGTGAACGATACGAGTTGAAAGACAACCTTTCTATTTCTCAGTTGCTTCACTTAGAGGATGTTTTTCATGTTCAACAACAGGAAACTGAACTGGATAGTGTAGGGATCGCACATTCTCTTGAGGAAGCCGTGAAGTCATTGGTTACCATGAGAGAATCAGAAGGCGACGCACTATACCGAGACATTCGTTTGAAGCTAAATGAGATGGAGAAGAAAGTAGAGCTGATCTCTTCGATGAGTAGCGACGTCACCACCACGTATGAAACAAGGATTCGGCACAAACTAGCTGAATTGAAAGAACTAGAGGATGTTGATGAAGGACGAGTCTTAACAGAAGTGGCACTTCTTGCTGACAAGGCAAGTGTCGATGAAGAAATTACAAGACTTCGTAGTCATCTCACTCAGTTCCATGATATTCTTACTACAGAAGGTGCAATCGGACGAAAGCTAGATTTTTTAGTGCAGGAAATTAACCGAGAACTCAATACGATCGGCTCTAAATCCACTCATCAAACGATTAGTCATCATGTTGTCGAGCTAAAGAGTGAAGTGGAAAAGATTCGAGAACAAGTTCAGAATATCGAGTAACCTGCACGGTATTCATCGTTTAAATTCACAAAAACTGTGTAAAAATAGAATCGTGATTCCTGGGAGGAAAGACAATGAGTATTAAATTGATTAACATTGGCTTTGGCAATATCGTCAACGCTAACCGAATTGTATCGATCGTAAGTCCAGAATCTGCACCGATTAAGCGAATTATTACGGTGGCTAGAGATCGCAATATGTTAGTAGATGCAACATATGGACGGAGAACCCGTGCAGTGATCATTTCTGATAGTGACCATGTTATTCTATCTGCGGTACAACCAGAGACTGTAGCGCAAAGACTGATCAACAAAGACGAACTATCAGATGAGTAGGATTTAGAAAGTGGAGGTTAGTATGAATAAAGATCGTGGATTACTAATTGTTCTTTCTGGCCCTTCAGGTGTTGGAAAAGGAACAGTAAGAAAAGCATTCATGCAGGATGCGGAGGAAGTGCAATATTCGATCTCTGTAACAACTCGTAAACCGCGTGAAGGGGAAGTTGACGGAGTAGACTATTTCTTTAAATCTCATTCAGAATTTGAAGAGATGATTGAAAATAATAAACTACTTGAATACGCACAGTTCGTAGACAATTACTATGGAACACCCGTCGATTATGTAGAAGAGACGCTTGATTCAGGTAGAGATGTTTTACTAGAAATCGAAGTACAAGGTGCTAAGCAGGTAAGAAACCATTTCCCAGAAGGTGCCTACATCTTTTTAATGCCACCGAGTCTAACAGAACTCAGAAATCGAATCGTCAACCGTGGGACTGAAACGGACGACGTGATTGATAATCGTATGGGCGTTGCAAAAGAAGAAATCGAATTGATTGACCAGTACGATTACATCGTTGAAAATGATCAGGTCGAGCTTGCATGTGAAAGAATGAGAGCAATCATTACTGCAGAGCATTTAAGACGTGATCGAATCGCACATAATTATAAAAACGTATCGGAGGTATAACTATGATCCTATATCCATCAATCGACTCATTAATGGAGAGAATTGACTCCAAATACACGCTCGTAACACTTTCAGCGAAAAGAGCGCGTGTTATTCAACAAACAGAGAATGTATATGTAGACCATCCAAAGTCCGAAAAGCCTGTAGGAAAAGCGCTAGAAGAAGTAATGGACGGAAAATTGCTAGCTGATGGAATGATACACGACTAGTAGAAGTAACAACCTATGAGAATAGGTTGTTATTTTTTTCATAAAAGATGGCAGCCCTTTTTAATATACCGTAACATTATTATGTTAACTAGAATGGTGGAAGGTGAAGCGTAATGAGTTTGAAAGGGAAGAAGATCATGCTTTGCGTAAGTGGCGGCATTGCCGTTTTTAAAGCCGCAGCGCTTACTAGCAAATTATTTCAAGAAGGTGCAGAGGTAAAGGTGTTGATGACGCATTCAGCATCTCAATTCGTTACACCTCTCACCTTTCAAACGTTGTCAAGAAATGATGTTTATCAAGATACATTCGAAGAAAAAGACCCAGCGTCAGTCGCTCACATCGATCTTGCCGACTGGGCGGACATCGTGCTGATTGCGCCTGCAACGGCAAATATGATTGGAAAATTAGCAAATGGAATAGCAGACGATATGATGTCTACAACACTCTTAGCAACACAGGCACCGATCTTCGTTGCACCAGCTATGAACGTACATATGTATGAGCATCCTGCTGTTCTTCGAAACATGAGCATATTAAAAGAATTCGGATGTCACTTCCTCGAACCTGGTGAAGGGTTATTAGCATGCGGGTATGTAGGGAAAGGGCGTATGGCCGAACCAGAAGATATTTTATCAACATTACAAACCTATTTTAATGAAGATACCCGTGATTTGATTGGTAAAAAAGTATTGGTTACAGCCGGTCCAACTCGAGAACCCGTGGATCCAGTAAGGTATTTCACAAATTATTCTTCTGGAAAGATGGGCTTTGCGCTTGCTGAACAGGCTGCAATGAGAGGGGCAGAGGTGACATTGATCGCTGGGCCGGTGCACTTAGATACGCCTCCTCGTGTAAACCGAATCGATGTGTTGACGGCTGAAGAGATGTATGAAGTCGCGATGAGTGAAGCG
The DNA here is from genome assembly GCF_056159065.1 of Anaerobacillus sp. ABA4_114. Taxonomy (NCBI): domain Bacteria; kingdom Bacillati; phylum Bacillota; class Bacilli; order Caryophanales; family Bacillaceae; genus Anaerobacillus; species Anaerobacillus sp. ABA4_114. The sequence goes on along the minus strand of NZ_JBSWUM010000001.1, from coordinate 2,321,329 downwards.
GATCGAGCGGATATCATCATTAAAGCTGCAGCGGTTGCAGATTATCGACCGGTCGTTGTATCGAAAGAAAAAGTCAAAAAATCAAATGACTCCATCGTAATTGAAATGGAGCGGACAAAAGATATTTTAGCCTCGATTGGAAAAAAGAAAGAGCATCAAATCCTGATTGGTTTTGCGGCTGAGTCAGAAAAAGTTGAAGAATATGCCATGAAGAAACTTGAGAAGAAAAACCTTGACCTCGTCTGTGCAAACAACATTACGAGTGAAGGAGCAGGATTCGATAAAGATACGAACATTATGACGTTGATTCGAAAAGACGGAGAGCACATTCACCTCCCATTGCAATCGAAGCATGATGTTGCAAATAAAATTCTTGACGAAGCGAAACGGCTGGATCTTCGATGATTGCAAAGGTAATTGTCGATGTACCCGCTAATCAAACGGATCGACTGTTTGATTATGCGATTCCAGAATCGTTTCAAGACGTATTAGAGCCTGGCATGAGAATTGTTGTGCCATTTGGACCTCGAAAGATACAGGGGTTTGTGATCAGCATCGAGAAAGATTCAGAACTTGATAAACTAAAAGAACTAGACGAAATAAAAGATGTAACCCCTGTACTTACACCCGAGCTTCTTGATTTAGGATTTTGGTTAACAGAAAAAACGCTATGCTATGCTGTTTCTGCTTTTCAAGCGATGCTCCCAGCAGCGATGAAGGCAAATGTGACGAAGACGGTCGTAAGGGGAAATCAGTTTGATGAAACAGCACCATGGGGAAAGATGATCGGCGAGACGAACGGATTGAGATGGGAAGATTTTTTGTCTCATTTTACTCACAAAGATTTAAACCGAGCGATCAAACATGATGAGTTAGAAGTAAGGTACGACGTTAAGGAAAAAACTGCTCCTAAAACACAGTTGGCCGTTTCGGCTCAGCTAAGTGGTCAAGAGCTATCGGTCGAGAAAGAAAAAATGGGTAATCGAGCCTTAAAACAACAGGAAATCATTCAATATTTTATCGATCATCAAGGTGCTGTTTCGTACAAAGAGTTGATGGGCACGCTCGACACGACACGATCTACCATTAAGGCACTCGTTTCAAAGTCAATACTAAAAGAAGAAGAGATGGAATTGTATCGAGATCCGTATGAAGGGAGAAGTTTCGCTCCTTCCACGCCTTTAGATTTAACAGATCTTCAGCAGCAAGCGATCACCCCGATCTTAGATAGCATCGAAAACAACCAGCATCGTACCTTTTTAATCCACGGTGTTACGGGTAGCGGTAAAACTGAAATCTACCTTCAATCCATCCACAGGGTATTGAACGATGGTAAAGAAGCAATCGTGTTAGTCCCTGAGATCTCACTTACGCCACAGATGGTAAATCGATTTAAGAGTAGGTTTGGGTCGAACGTTGCAGTGTTGCACAGTGGACTATCAAGAGGCGAAAAGTATGATGAGTGGAGAAAGATCCATCGTGGTGAAGTAAAAGTGGTGGTCGGAGCTCGATCTGCTGTTTTTGCTCCATTTAAAAACCTTGGGATCATCATTATTGATGAGGAACACGAAGGAAGCTACAAACAAGAAGAAAATCCACGCTACCATGCCAGGGATGTGGCGATTAAGCGTGGTGAAAATCACAACTGTCCGATCGTGTTAGGGAGTGCTACTCCTTCTTTAGAATCCTATGCAAGAGCTACAAAAGGAGTCTATACACTACTCGAGCTTCTTCATCGCGTCAACAATCAGCAGATGCCCGAGGTGTCGATCGTCGATATGAGGGAAGAGCTAAGATCCGGAAATCGCTCGATGTTTTCTAATGAGCTCTATGATAAACTGCAAGATCGCCTGATGAAAAAAGAGCAAAGCGTTCTGTTTTTAAATAGAAGAGGGTATTCGACTTTTGTAATGTGTAGGGATTGTGGTTTTGTAGTGGAATGCCCGCATTGTGATATCAGTCTCACTTACCATAAGATCAATGGGACGATGCGATGTCATTATTGTGGGTTTGAAGAACCGCTGCCGTCTTCTTGTCCTGAATGTGAAAGTGAGCATATTCGCTTTTTTGGAACAGGGACACAGCGTGTTGAAGAGGAACTTACGAAAATCTTACCTGAAGCTCGTGTGGTAAGGATGGATGTCGATACGACACGTCGAAAAGGTTCCCATGAAAAACTCCTCACGCATTTTGGGGAAGGGAAAGCAGATATTTTGTTAGGAACGCAAATGATCGCAAAAGGACTCGACTTTCCGAATGTCACGCTCGTTGGCGTTTTAGCGGGAGATGCGATGCTTCATATCCCTGATTTTCGCGCATCAGAGAAGACGTTCCAACTTCTTACGCAAGTAAGCGGTCGAGCGGGACGTCACGTTTTACCAGGAGAAGTTGTTGTCCAATCATATACCCCAGAACACTATAGTATTGAGCTTGCTTCACAACATGACTATCTTGCTTTTTACAAGCGCGAAATGATCATGAGAAAACAGTACGGATATCCACCATTTTATTTTCTTGCGATGGTGAACGTCTCTCATGAGGAGTTAACAAAAACGGTCGATGTAACGGAAAAGATTTCGGAATTTCTGAAATCGAGCCTTTCAGAAGAAAGTGTTGTGCTAGGACCTGTGGCATCAGCTATACCAAGGATCAAAGATAGATATCGCTATCAATGCATGATAAAATACAAAACTGAACCAAAACTGCATCACTGCTTAAAAGAAATACAAAAGCACTATGCGAAGGAAATGACACGCGGCAAGCTTCAGATCACGATAGACACACAGCCCTATATGATGATGTAGATGTCGTTTGAAAGGAAGAATGAATTTGTCTATAAGAAAAATTGTAATACACCCTGATGAGGTACTAGAAAAAGAATGTGAAACGGTAAAAACGTTCGATGACGATCTTCATCGACTATTAGATGATATGTTCGACACGATGTATGATGCGGAAGGTGTTGGACTAGCTGCGCCACAAATCGGAATCGAAAAGCAAATTGCAGTGATCGATACACGTGAAGAAGAGCCACTTGAAATCATTAACCCTGTTATAAAAAAAGCTACAGGAGCTGAAGTGGATCTAGAGGGGTGCTTAAGCTTCCCAGGTTTATTCGGTGAGGTAGAACGACCTACTCGAATCGTCCTTAAGGCGCAAGATCGCCATGGAAAGGAATTCACGTTAAAAGCAGAGGACTTCTTTGCAAGGGTCATCCAGCATGAGGTCGACCACCTTCATGGCGTTCTGTTCACTGAAAAAGTGATTCGATACGTTGATTTAGAAGAGGAAGGAAGTGACGAATAAGATGAACATCGTATTTATGGGAACACCTGATTTTTCAGTACCTGTATTAGATATGTTGGTTGAAGAAGGATACACCATTTCTGGCGTTGTCACACAACCTGATCGCCCTAAAGGGAGAAAACGTGTCATGACACCGCCACCCGTTAAAGTCGCAGCAGAAAAACACGGCTTGCCTGTATTGCAGCCTGAAAAAGTTAGAGAACCTGAACAGCTGAAAGAGATTTTAGCTCTTAACCCAGATCTCATCGTCACGGCAGCTTTCGGTCAGATCCTTCCAAAGGAGCTTCTTGATGCGCCTAAACACGGGTGTATCAACGTGCATGCCTCTTTACTTCCAAAACTTCGAGGTGGTGCGCCGATTCATTACTCCATTCTACAAGGACATAAAGAAACGGGCATCACAATCATGTATATGGTTGAGAAATTAGATGCTGGTGATATTCTTACACAATCGGTCGTACCGATTGAAGAACGCGACCATACTGGTATTCTTCATGACAAACTTAGTGTGTCCGGTGCAAAGCTTTTAAAAGAAACGATTCCTGAGTTAATAAAAGGCAACATAACTCCAGAGAAACAAAACGATGATGAAGCAACTTTTGCCCCGAATATTAAACGCAACTTAGAAAAAATCGATTGGACAAAACCAGGGGAAGAGATTTACAACCAGATTCGAGGGCTTCATCCATGGCCAGTAGCCTTTACAGAATATGAGGGCAACGTTATGAAAGTTTGGTGGGGTGAGAAAGTTGAAGCGAATGGACAAACTGCCCCTGGAACCGTTTTATATACAGATCAGGACGGTCCGGTCGTTGCGACTGGCAATTCAACTGCAATCAAGCTTACTGAGATTCAACCTGCTGGTAAGAAACGGATGAGTGCTGCTCAATATTTACAGGGACGTACATTCGAAAAAGGTTCCTTATTCGGTGAGCAACATGACTAATGTGAGGGCAGCGGCACTAGATGTACTTGAAAAAATCAATAAAAATCAAGCATACAGCAATCTCCTTTTAAACGAGACGATTAATAAGCATAAGTTATCAAGAAAAGACATCGGTCTTCTAACCGAGATCGTCTATGGAACGATTCAGCGCCAAAAGACGCTCGATTTCTATCTTGATGACTTTTTAACGAATCGGAAAAAGGTTCAATCCTGGGTGATCTCACTTTTACATCTATCGCTTTATCAAATGGTGTATCTCGATCGAGTACCGGATCGAGCTGTCATCCATGAAGCGGTTGAGATAGCAAAGAAACGAGGTCATAAAGGCATCAGTGGAATGGTTAACGGCGTCTTAAGGAACGTGCAGAGAAAAGGCCTCAAAGATTTCAGTTCGATAACGGATGATGTTGAAAGGATTTCGATCGAAAAAAGCCATCCATATTGGCTGGTAAAACGTTGGGTTGAGCAATTTGGACTTGATGAAACTGAAGCGATGTGTGAAGAAAACCTTCAAGCACCATACGTGACTGCAAGGGTCAACACGATGAAAACCACTGTAGACCAGGTGCTATCAGATCTAGCTGAAGCGGGCTTAGAGGTGATGGGAGGGGAGCTTTCACTAGACGCTATCAAAGTAGTGAAAGGTCAATTGATCGAAACCGATGTCTATAAAAGAGGCGAAGTAACGATCCAAGATGAAAGCTCGATGCTCGTAGCAAGAGCACTCGACATCGACCCTGGTCATGCTGTTCTTGATGCCTGTGCGGCTCCTGGTGGAAAGACGACTCACATTGCTGAACGCTTACAAGGTGAAGGATACATTCAATCTCTTGATCTTCATGACCATAAAATCAAGTTGATTAAGAAACAAGCAGAACGTTTAGGCCTTTCAAACGTGGAAGCAAAAGCGCTCGACAGTCGACTAGTTGCCGACGAGTTCGAAGAAAACACGTTTGATCGAATTCTAGTTGACGCTCCTTGTACAGGTTTTGGGGTTCTCCGAAGAAAGCCAGATATCAAGTGGGCAAAAAAGCCTGAAGATGTCGAGAGGATCACATCAGTTCAAAGGGGAATTTTGGATTCACAGGCTTCTCTTGTAAAACCTGGTGGAAAATTGGTTTATAGTACGTGTACAATAGAAGAAGCGGAAAATCAGGATGTCGTCAGAGCATTCTTAAAAGACCATCCTGAATTTTCGATGGATACCACTATGAGTGAACGCCTTCCTCAAGTAGTTTCACCTTATATTGATGGTGGAGAGCTTCAATTATTACCGCACTACTTTGGCACGGATGGCTTTTATATCGCTACGTTGGTTAAAGAGAAGTAGTTAGATGCGATAAAGTGGATTATAGAGACGGGGTGACCACATGCAAGCTGTAACATTGACAGACCGCGGACAGGTCAGAGCATACAATGAAGACAGTACCAGTGCTATTCAAAATAATCTTGGTGAGTACCTTGTAATCGTGGCAGATGGCATGGGAGGCCATAAAGCAGGAGATATTGCTAGTTCCATGGCAGTCGAATGCCTGCAAACAAACTGGAAAAAAGAGAAGGCTGGCTTTCGTCCGGGAAGAGCGGAAGCCTGGCTATTACATACGATTAAAGAAGCGAACGCAACGATACTGTCTTATTCAAACGACAACACAGAGTACGCTGGAATGGGAACAACGTTAGTTGCGGCAATTTGTACAGAAGAATTTATTACGATCGCACACGTTGGTGATAGCCGAGCATATCTGATTCAAGACGGTGAATTCAATCAGAAAACGAGCGATCATTCTCTAGTTAACGAGCTTGTGAAGAGCGGCCAATTATCTGAAGAAGAAGCGGAGGATCATCCAAGAAAGCACGTACTTCTGCGTGCTTTAGGTACAGAAGAAAAGGTTAAAGTCGATATCCATACATTCGAATGGACTGAGGGTGAAGTTGCATTGTTTTGTACGGATGGCTTAACAAACAAGCTGACAGATGAAACGCTGAAGGAGATCTTGTCATCAGGTATTTCACTTCAAGAGAAAGCGACAAAATTAGTTTTGCTCGCAAATGAAGCTGGTGGGGAAGATAACATCACCGTTGCAGTCATAGAGCACTCTATGTCTTCAGGAAGTGAAAGCTAATGATAGGAAAGCATATTAACGGCCGGTACAAATTGCTTGAGGTCATCGGTGATGGTGGTATGGCAATCGTGTATAAGGCTACGGATTTAATTCTAGATCGAATCGTAGCAGTTAAGTTACTGAGACCTGAATTCTCTAAGGATGATGAGTTCATCAAGCGATTTAGAAGAGAAGCAGAATCCGCAACGAGTCTTGATCATCCTAATATCGTCTCGATCTTTGATGTTGGTGAAGATGAAGATTACCATTACATCGTAATGGAGTACGTTGAAGGGAAAACGTTAAAGCAAAGTATTCGAGATCGTGGAGCCCTTCCGATTGTAGAAGCCATCGATATCATCAAGCAAATTGCTTCGGCGATCGAACACGCTCATGAAAATCAAATCATCCATCGTGACATCAAGCCTCATAATATTCTGATCAATGAATATGGCGAAGCAAAAGTCACAGACTTTGGAATCGCGATGGCCATGACATCCGCAACGATTACTCATACAAACTCTGTTCTCGGATCCGTTCATTATTTTTCACCAGAACAGGCGCGTGGAGGAGCGGCGACAGAACGTTCAGACATCTATTCTCTCGGCGTTGTCCTTTATGAAGTTGTGACTGGAGTTCTACCGTTTTCAGGTGACTCTCCTGTTTCGGTTGCGTTGAAGCATCTGCAGGATCGCTTTCCTAAACCAAGTTTGATCAACACCTCTTTACCGAAAAATGTTGAGCAAATCATTCTGAAAGCGATGGCGAAAGAACCTCACCAGCGTTATGAGAATGCTCAGGAACTATACGATGCGTTAGATAACGCACTGGATCCTACTAAGGTGTATGATGCACCTGTAGTTTCAGACGATGATGAGGCTACAAAGGTGCTTAGTCCTGTTGTTCCAACTGATGCTTCCGAGAGTAAACCTGAGAAAGCAGAAGTTGAAACAGAATCTGACAAAGAGAAACAGGATAAACCTCCTAAAAACAAAAAGAAGAAGAAAGCAGGTAAAATCGTAACGATTGTTTTCCTGATTCTACTCTTGTTAGGTGGTGCTGGTGCACTTGCATTCATTTTTATGCCGGATCTATTTTACGTACCTGACGTCGAAGTACCTGATGTGTCTGGAATGACGTATGAAGATGCTCGAACCGCTTTGATCGAAAGCAACCTTGCTGTTGTGAAGGAAGAACAGTTTAACGAGTCTATTGAGGAAGATGACGTCATCAGTCAAGACCCAAGTTCTGGCTCGATGGTTAAAGAGAATAGTAAGGTGACCCTATATGTAAGCAAAGGTGCAGAGAAGACGGAGCTTCCGAATTTCATAGGTAAGACGCAGAGTGAAGTGGAAGCAGATCTTGATTCTAAAGGATTCGAAAACGTGAAGTTCGAAGGAGAGTATCGTGACGAACCTAAGGGGGAAATCTATGACCAGAGTCCAGAAGCTGGTAAGATGGTTCTCCCGACAGAAGATCGAATCGTTATCTGGTACAGTCAAGGACCAGAGCCTGTTTTATTACCAGACTTAACGAACAAAACGAAAGAAGAAGTAGAAGCGTTCGCAAACGATGAAGGCCTAAAGGTTGCTTATAATGAAGCAGCTTTCAGCGATTCAGTCAAGGAAGGTCTCGTGATGGATCAGTCGCCTAATACGGCAACGAGAATCGATAAGGGACAAACGGTTACTGTAACGCTTTCTAAAGGTCCAGAACCAGAACCTGAACCGGAGCCAGAAGAAGAACGAATTGTTTTTACTGAAGAAGTAAAAGTAGATGTTAAGGATAAGGAAAAGCATACAATTGAAATCATCTATCGTGACTCTAAGACAGAGAACGGTGAAATCGTTGAAGAAGTTGACAAATCGAGCAAATTTGAGTTTGAACTGACGATCGATCCAGGAGACTATGCGTCGTATAAAGTCTTTGATAATGGTGAAGAAATTGAGTCGAAGACGATTACCTATGATCAAGCAAAACAAAAATACGGAAAAAACGAGTAAGGAGTCCTACATGGCAGATGGAAGAATTATTAAAGCTTTAAGTGGCTTTTATTACGTGCAGGATGAAGTGAATAAAGAAATCTATCAATGCAGAGGCAGAGGGAATTTTAGAAAGCGAAAGATCACCCCTTTAGTTGGAGATAACGTTGTCTATGAAGCGGAGAATAAAACAGATGGTTATATTCTAGAAGTAAAGAAAAGAGAAAATGAATTAGTTCGTCCACCGATTGCTAATATCGATCAGGCTTTTCTCGTTTTTTCAGCTACTCAACCTACGTTCAATACGCAGCTGCTTGATAAGTTTCTTGTTCATATCGAAGCGAGTGATATAAAGCCAGTCATCTGCATCACAAAAATGGATCTTGTTTCAGAATCAGAAGAAGAAATCATACACAATTATAGCAAGGACTATAGTGAGGTGGGGTATGAAGTACTGATGAATTCTGCACAGAGTTTGTCTGGAATATCTGAGATCGAGGAGCATTTTTATGATAATGTCACTGTATTCGCAGGACAATCAGGAGTAGGGAAGTCCTCACTACTCAATGCGATCAATCCAGATTTAGACTTAGATACTAGCGATATTTCAACACATTTGGGACGAGGAAAACATACGACACGTCATGTTGAATTAATTCCGTTTGGATCTGGATTAGTCGCTGACACACCCGGCTTTAGTTCTCTTGATTTCAGGGGCATAGAGGCAGATGATTTATGGCTTTACTTTCCTGAAATTAGAGAAAAAACGAACGAATGTAAATTTAGAGGCTGCACTCATATGAAAGAACCTGGATGTGCGGTTAAAGCAGCTGTAGATGAAGGTGAGATAAAGGCGTACAGATACGACCATTATTCATCGTTCTTCACAGAGATTAAGGACCAAAAACGGAGGTATTAATATGATAAAGATCGCACCATCAATCCTCTCAAGCGACTTCGCAAGACTTGGAGAAGAAGTGAAGGATGTTGAAGCGTGTGGAGCTGATTATATTCACGTAGACGTGATGGATGGACATTTCGTACCAAACATTACGATTGGAGCACCTATCGTTCGAGCTCTTCGTCCTGTTACGAACTTACCGCTCGACGTGCACCTAATGATTGAAAACCCAGATCACTACATCGAAGATTTCGCAGATGCAGGGGCAGATATCCTGACTGTTCACGCAGAGGCATGTCCTCATTTACATCGCACGATTCAGTTGATCAAGAGCAAAGGTGTTAAAGCAGGCGTCGTCATCAATCCTGCAACACCAGTCGATGCGATCAAACATGTGATCGAAGATGTTGACCTTGTTCTTCTCATGACCGTGAATCCAGGGTTTGGTGGACAGGCTTTCATCGAAAGAGTGGTTCCAAAAATTGCAGAAGTAAAAAAACTAGCGGATGATTTGGGTGTATCGCCTGAAATTGAAGTGGACGGCGGAGTCAACAAAGAGACAGCTAGAAAATGTATCGAAGCAGGTGCTACGGTACTTGTGGCAGGATCAGCGGTTTACAATATGGAAGATCGTAAATCAGCAATCGAAAGCCTTCGTCAATCTTAAAACAGCCGGGCGACACGCCCGCTGTTTTTTTGTAAAGTGAAATTATTGTTTAGGAGTAGATGATTATGAATAACAATCGCCTTGTTTTACTTCTTGAAATCGCCCTCATGGCAGGTATTGGGGTGATATTGGATTTATTCTCTATCCGATTATGGCCCAATGGTGGTTCGGTTTCTCTAGCGATGGTACCGATCTTCTTAATTGCCTTTCGGAGAGGGATCGGCCCTGGAATTGTCACTGGTTTGTTAGTGGGCATCCTACAGCCGCTTCTTGTCGCACCGTTTTATGTTCATCCGGTACAATTTTTACTAGATTATCCGGTTGGATTCATGGTAGTAGGTCTAGCGGGACTGTTTAGTGTTTCACAAGATGCTTCAAAAAAGAAACGGATCACGATGATTGCGATCGGCTGCTTTCTCGGAGCATTGTTCCGATTAGTTTCTCATTTTACTTCGGGTGTTATCTGGTTCGGTGATATGGCGCCAGAAGGTACGCCTGTCGCGCTGTACTCATTTTTATATAATGCTTCTTATCTTTTCCCTGCAGCAGCCGTTTCGATTATTGTGTTAGCTTTACTATCATCAACTTCTCCGAAGATGGTTCATCGCCCATGACGAATGAAGCTATCTATCTTGTAGCAAGTGGACCAGTTTCTGATTTGCCTCAAAATCTACTAAAAGATAAGCGGGGTGTGCAATGGGTAGGTGTTGACCGGGGAGTGTATACGCTATTGAAGCATGGCATCACTCCTTCTCAGGGGTTTGGGGATTTTGACTCTGTCACGCCTGAAGAAAGAGAGTGGATCGAAACGCATAATCTGTCATTTCATGTGTATCCATCAGAAAAAGATCATACCGATCTTGAGTTAGCACTTGACTGGGCGATCGACCAACGACCGAGTGAAATCATCATGTATGGGGTCACAGGGGGAAGACTTGATCATAGCTGGATGAACGTGCAGATGTTGATAAAAGGGTTGAAGAGTGGCGTAAGTGTAAAACTTGAAGATCGACAGAATCGGCTTCAGTTAAAAGGACCAGGCCATTATTCTATAGAGAATGATGCGCGATATCCATATGCTTCATTCTTATCGTATACACCCGAAGTAAAGGGATTAACGTTAGAAGGCTTTAAATTCCCTCTTACGGATAAAAAGTTGGAATGGGGATCCAGTTTATGCATAAGTAATGAATTGGTCGAGGAAAATGGGTCTTATTCATTTACTGAAGGCATACTTATGGTGGTAAGAAGTTCGGACGCCGAACATCAGGATTAGGGTATATTTTATTTTCGGCGAATATAATAGTAAAGAATATTATGATCTCATATTGTTTTATCCTGGTCTCCATTTTTGACTTTTGAGGAGGGGGAAGTATGAAGTTCTATACGATTAAACTACCTAAGTTTCTCGGTGGGTTTGTAAGGGCGATTCTTGGATCTCTTCGTAAAAATGAATAGCACGAAAAAAAGCACCTGATCCCGGGTGCTTTTTTGTGTAAGCATGTTAAGGATCTAGTTGATGTGGTCCCTATGCCGTAGGAGTTTAAATACCGGTTTAATCCTTCATATTAGCGCAGATTGGAGCGTAAATGATCACTATTTTGTTGGATGATCATTCAGTAGCCTTTTAACATAAAAAAGCACCCGCTAGCGGGTGCTTTTTCGTGTGTCAATTATACGCGTTCTACTTTCCCAGATTTAAGGGCACGAGCAGAAACATATACTTTTTTCGGTTTACCATCAACCATGATACGTACCTTTTGAAGGTTTGCACCAAATTTACGTTTTGTTGTATTCAACGCGTGAGAACGCTTGTTACCAAACGCAGTCTTTTTGCCAGTGATTGCACATTTAGCCATTATTTCAACCTCCTTACTGTCCTACATTGCACAAGAAGTGCAGGATAAATCCTCCACTATAGTATCACGTAGGTATAGTGAATGCAAGACAAACAACAGGGTTATCAAGAAAAAAACTTAACAGCTAAAAGTGATGATACGAGTGTTTTACAAGGATGAACTTTTAAATTCACTAATATTGTAGTAAAATAACTATTAGCTCTAAATGAGATGTATTTAATTTATTTTAGCATCAAGAGTTAGTAATGAAGATAGAATGGAACATTGGTCAGCACCCAAATCGCTAAGGGAGGAACAAATATGTCAATTGAAATGAAAACCCAATACGGACAAATCGATATTTCTACTGAGGTAGTAGCTGCAATTGCAGGTGGCGCAGCGATAGATTGTTATGGTATCGTAGGTATGGCTTCTCAGAAGCAACTTAAAGACGGTATTACAGAATTGTTGGGAAAAGATAACTTTAGCAGAGGGATAGTAGTTCGCAGAGAAGAAGAAGAACTCAATATCGATATGTATATTATTGTGAGCTATGGTACAAAAATTTCGGAAGTTGCTCATAACGTTCAAACAAAAGTAAAGTACCAGCTTGACCAAATGCTCGGACTATCTGTAGATTCTGTAAACATCTACGTACAAGGGGTCAGAGTAACGAACCCTTAAGTGGAGTTAGGAGGAACAGTCTGTGACAATTAAGAGGATTGACGGTAAGCGGTTTGCGCATATGGTTATTGAAGGTGCAAACAACCTATCTAAAAATGCAAAAATGGTTGATGCATTAAACGTATTCCCTGTACCAGACGGAGATACAGGAACCAATATGAACCTAACCATTACTTCAGGTGCAAACGAGGTTAAGAAAAGCAGCTCAGAGAAAGTAGGAGATGTAGCATCTCTATTTGCACGAGGACTATTAATGGGTGCGCGAGGAAACTCTGGAGTAATTCTTTCACAGTTATTCAGAGGGTTTTCTAAAGCGATCGATACAAAGAGTGAAATTGGAACAGTAGACTTTGCTGCTGCTTTAGACAACGGCGTTGAGTCAGCTTATAAAGCGGTTATGAAGCCTGTTGAAGGTACGATTCTAACTGTAGCAAAAGACGCTGCGAAGAAAGCTGTAAAGTCAGCAAAGCAAACGGAAGATATGATCGAGCTTATGCAAATCGTTGTAAAGGAAGCGAAAGCCTCCCTTCAACGTACGCCTGATTTACTTCCAGTTCTAAAAGAAGTTGGGGTTGTAGACTCCGGTGGACAAGGTTTACTCGTGATCTATGAAGGGTTTCTTGCCGTGCTTGAAGGCAAAGAAGCACCTGATGTGTCACTCGAAGAAGAAAAGATGGATGAATTGGTTCGCGCTGAGCATCATAAAGGTGCACAAGGACATATGAAGACAGAAGATATCGAATTTGGATATTGTACTGAATTCATGGTTCAACTTGAGGATGCGAAGCTTAAACAATCTCCGTATGATGAAGAATCGTTTCGAAATGAACTAGACAAGCACGGGGACTCACTTCTCGTGATATCTGATGACGACCTTGTCAAAGTACATATGCATACTGAATACCCTGGTAATATCATGACATATGCACAGAATTTCGGAAGTTTGATCAAAATTAAGATTGAGAATATGCGTGAGCAGCATTCGACGATCCTTAACGAAGAAAAAGCTTCTAAGCCAGCTGCTGCTGAAAAGAAGAAGTATGGGATCATCACCGTTTCGATGGGTGATGGGATCGCTGAACTATTCAAGAGTTTGGGCGCGAGCTACGTGATCTCTGGTGGTCAAACGATGAACCCGAGCACAGAGGACATCGTGAAAGCGATCGAGGAAGTGAATGCCGAGAATATCATCATCCTTCCGAATAACAGCAACATCGTCATGACAGCAGAGCAAGCAGCATCCGTAGTTGAAGAAAATGTTGTTGTCATTCCTTCTAAAACTGTTCCACAAGGGATCGCTAGCTTACTCGGATTTAATCCTTCGGTAGAAATCGAGGAAAATGGTACGGCGATGAAAGCAAGCATGTCTGAAGTGAAATCAGGTCAAGTTACGTTCGCTGTTCGTGACACTCAAATCGATGGCGTTTCAATCGCAAAAGACGATTTCATGGGGATTTCTGATGGGAAAATCGTAGTCTCTGAATCATCTCGATTCGATGTAGCGAAAGCTCTATTAGAATCCATGATCGGCGAAGATGATGAGATCATCACGATCATCTATGGTGAAGATGCAGACAAAGAAGAAGCAGAAAAGCTCGTTTCCTTTATAGAAGAGCAGTTCGAAGAAGTTGAAGTTGAACTCCATGAAGGAAAGCAACCGATCTATCCGTATATTGTTTCGGTCGAGTAGCATTTAAATAAAGCAGAAAAAGAAACGTGGCACATGCCAGGTTTTCTTTTTCTGCCATTAACAAATAGTGTTCATTAGGTGTACATAACGAAAGGTGGAGTCGATGTGAAGTTTCGCAGTGTCTTTGATATTATCGGTCCAGTAATGATCGGCCCTTCAAGTTCACATACAGCAGGTGCAGCAAGAATCGGACGAGTAGCTAGACATCTATTTGGTCGGGAGCCACAAAGCATCACGATTTCTTTGTATGGTTCATTTGCAAAAACATACAAAGGACATGGAACTGATGTGGCGCTAGTGGGTGGTGTCCTAGATTTTGACACGTTCGATGAACGAATTGTGAATGCGCTTACATTGGCGAAAGAGAAAAAGATAAAGGTAAGGTTCATTGAGGAAGATGCTGTTACTGATCATCCGAACACAGCTAGGGTGCACTTGAAAGACGATAAAGGTGAGCTGGAACTAGTAGGGATCTCAATCGGTGGCGGTAAGATGGAAGTGATCGAATTAAATGGCTTTGCACTTGGCTTGTCTGGAAACAGTCCCGCAATACTTGTTGTTCATAATGATCGGTTCGGTGCGATCGCAGGAGTATCGAACTTACTAGCGAAGCATGAAATCAATATTGGACACATGAACGTTTCGAGGAAAGAAAAAGGGAAAGAAGCCCTCATGACGATAGAGGTTGATCAAAACATTCCTCAGGTAGTGCTCGATGAAGTCGAATCACTTCCAAACATTCTTCAAGTTGCAAAAATCAGTGAATAACGAATAGAGGAGGAATCGCTATGTTTCGTAATGTAGCAGAACTAGTTGAGCTAGCACAATCAAGAAATGTGCCGATCTCAGAAATTATGATCGAACAAGAAATGGAAGTTAGGGGTTCGACTCGTGAACAAGTCGTAGGTCAAATGGAAAGGAACCTTGAGGTGATGGAGCAAGCTGTAGAGCGTGGTATTACAGAAGACGTTCGGTCTCACTCTGGTTTAACGGGTGGAGATGCTGTCCTGCTTCAAACTTACTTAAAATCCGGAAAATCCCTTTCTGGTGAAACGATGCTCGATGCAGTTAGTAAAGCGATGGCAACAAACGAAGTAAATGCAGCGATGGGTACGATTTGCGCAACGCCAACGGCTGGTTCAGCAGGGGTTGTTCCTGGAACATTGTTTGCGATCAGAGAAAAGGTGAATCCAACAAGAGAGCAAATGGTGAACTACCTCTTCACATCAGGAGCTTTCGGATTCGTTGTTGCGAACAATGCTTCCATTTCAGGGGCTGCAGGTGGATGTCAAGCGGAGGTTGGTTCAGCTACAGGTATGGCTGCAGCTGCAATCGTTGAACTTATGGGTGGAACACCTGAACAGTCTTCACACGCTTTTGCAATCGCGCTTAAAAATATGCTTGGGTTAGTATGCGACCCAGTTGCTGGTCTTGTAGAAGTTCCTTGTGTAAAGAGAAATGCAATGGGTGCATCGAATGCTCTCGTAGCAGCAGATATGTCACTAGCAGGAATAACAAGCCGGATTCCTTGTGATGAAGTGATCGATGCAATGTATAAGATTGGTCAAACGATGCCATCTGCTTTACGTGAAACAGCGCAAGGAGGTCTTGCAGCAACACCGACTGGACGAGAATTAGAAGCCAGGATCTTTGGAGTATCCCTGGATAAGAAATGAGTGAATGAAGGTGACTGAACTCACGAAAATCAAAGGAATAGGTGATGAGAAAGCTGCTTCTCTATCATCGATCGGAATCAATAACATATCGGATTTAATAGAATATTTTCCTTTTCGATATGAAGACTATGAACTGAAAGATTTAGCAGATGTTAAGCATGAGGAGCGAGCTACACTCGAAGGAAAGGTTCACAGTGAGCCTGTCGTTCGCTACTATGGAAAGAAAAAGTCTAGACTGTCTGTAAGGCTGTTAGTGGGAAGATTCCTCATTACAGCCGTTTTTTTTAATCGTGCTTTTCTTAAAAAGCAGTTCTCACTTGGGCAGACGGTCACCGTAACTGGGAAGTGGGACCAACATAAGATGACCTTATCCGCTTCTGAGATTACTTTCTCGACTCACGACCCAGATGGTACGATCGAGCCTGTGTATCCGGTAGGTGGAGACATAACAGTGAAAGCGATCAAGCGCTACATTCAGCTCGCTTTAAAACAATTTGCAGGTGAAATCGAAGAGACGCTTCCCCCTCAAATGCTAGAGCGGTACAAGCTGATGAATAGAAGAGAAGCGATCGAGACGATGCATGCACCACAATCGCACGATCATTTAAAGCAGGCGAGAAGAAGGTTCGTCTACGAGGAGCTGCTGCAATTTCAACTGAAGATGCAGCTGTTTCGAAAGAGGGAGAGAGAAAACACGAAGGGCTCTTCTCACCATTATAGTAGAAAGGATCTGGAGGGATTTATTAAGAGTCTTCCGTTTCCTCTAACAGGAGCACAAGATAGAGTGGTAGAAGAAATCTTGAACGACATGGAAAGCCCGTATCGCATGAATCGGTTGCTTCAAGGGGACGTAGGTTCAGGTAAAACGGTCGTAGCAGCGATCGGACTTTTTGCTACGTACCTCTCAGGGAATCAAGGTGCTTTGATGGTACCAACAGAAATTCTTGCTGAGCAGCATTTTGAATCATTTGAAGACCTTTTAGGAGACAGGCTGAACGTAGAACTGTTAACTGGTTCGATAAAAGGCAAGAAACGGAGAGAGCTTCTTGAACGGTTGGCAAGTGGAGAAATCGATTTGTTGATCGGTACTCATGCGCTCATTCAGGATGAAGTTGTTTTTAAGCATCTTGGTTTAGTCATTACCGATGAGCAGCACCGCTTTGGTGTTATGCAGAGGAGGGTGCTAAAAGAAAAAGGTTTGACTCCGGATGTCCTTTACATGACAGCGACACCGATCCCTCGAACGCTCGCCATCTCTGTATTTGGTGATATGGATGTGTCGACGATCGATGAGATGCCTGCTGGCAGAAAGCCGATCGAAACGTATTGGGCTAAGCCAGATATGCTCTCAAGAGTGCTTGACTTTGTAACGAAAGAGCTTGATCAAGGCCGTCAAGGGTACGTCATTTGTCCTCTTATTGAAGAGTCAGAGAAACTGGATGTCCAAAATGCAATCGATGTTCATGCTCAAATGCAAACAGCACTGCCTAACTATCAAGTTGGTTTGATGCATGGAAGACTAAGTTCTGATGAAAAGGAAGCCGTAATGGAAGCCTACAGCCGAAATGACGTTCAGCTATTGGTATCGACAACGGTTGTCGAAGTCGGCGTAAACGTACCGAACGCGACGATCATGGTCATTTATGATGCCGAACGTTTTGGGTTAGCGCAGCTTCATCAGCTACGAGGTCGAGTAGGACGAGGAAGCAATCAGTCCTACTGTATTTTACTTGCTGATCCTAAATCCGAAGTCGGGAAGGAACGCATGCAGATCATGACAGAATCGAACGATGGCTTTGTGCTATCACAGCGGGACCTCGAGCTTCGTGGCCCAGGAGATTTCTTTGGAAGAAAACAAAGTGGTTTGCCGGAGTTCAAAGTTGCCGATCTTGTCCACGACTATCGCGTCCTTGAAGTTGCACGTCAAGACGCTTCAGCACTCGTTGAATCTACGGCGTTTTGGGAAGATGACGCTTATTCTCGCCTTAGAACCTATTTATCAAACGAAGGGGTTTTAAGTGGCGAAAAGCTTGATTAGCTTGCAAAATTGCGCCTTACATTATATACTACGTTTTAGGACCTAGTCATAAGACTGAGATAAAGAGGATCATAGGATCCTCTTTATCCGTTTATTAATGCTAGATAGGCGGCGGTAGAGAGTGAAGAGGAGTAAGAGAGAACGTCAAACGTTATTAAAAGAGACAATCGAAAAAACACCTTTTATAACCGATGAGGAACTTGCAGATAAATTTAACGTGAGCATTCAAACAATCAGATTAGATCGCCTTGAACTATCTATTCCAGAATTACGGGAGCGGATCAAATATGTTGCCCAGCAGCAGTTTGATGAGGTGAAAGCTCTCCCGATGGAGGAAGTGATCGGTCAAGTCATCGACCTACAGCTAGATGAAAATGCGATTTCAATTCTAGATATCCGACCAGAACATGTTTTTTCTAGAAATAATATCGCTCGAGGCCATCATCTTTTCGCACAAGCGAATTCTTTAGCAGTTGCGATTATCAATGATGAGCTTGCCTTAACTGCAAAAGCGAATATTCGTTTTTCAAGACAGGTTAAGGAAGGCGAACGAGTGATAGCTAAAGCAAATGTTACCGACAATAGTAAAGGAAGAACAACGGTCGAGGTCAATAGCTTTGTTCAGAATGAAAACGTATTTTCGGGTGAGTTTGTGATGTATCGCTCTACTAAACCTTGAAAGGAAGCTGAACTAACATGAGACTTGCAATAGATGCGATGGGTGGGGACAATGCTCCTAAAGCGATCATCGATGGGGTTTATGAAGCCTTAGAAACGTATAAAGATCTTTCAGTAACCATCGTAGGAGACGAAAATCAAATCAACCCCTTACTATCTGGGAGTAAAGAGCGAATAACAGTATTACATACGGATGAATACATATCGTCAGAAGATCAGCCAGTACGTGCAGCAAGAAGAAAGAAGAAAGCGTCGATGGTACTCGCTGTTAACGAAGTTAAAGAAGGTCGAGCGGATGCTTGTATTTCTGCAGGAAATACAGGAGCACTCATGGCAGCCGGTTTGCTCTATGTAGGACGGATCGAGGGGATCGAAAGGCCAGGCCTTGCTCCAACCCTTCCGACGATCGATGAAAAAGGTTTTCTTTTACTTGATGTTGGTGCGAATATGGACGCAAAGCCTGAACACTTGCTTCAGTATGCACAGATGGGTGCTGTTTATGCTGAAAAAGTTCGAGGAATCGACTCTCCTCGCATCGGCTTATTAAACATCGGTACAGAAGAAGGCAAAGGGAACGAACTTAGTAAACAAGCATTCACATTGTTACAAGAAAGTGGTTTGAATTTTGTTGGTAACGTTGAATCACGAGATATATTGAGCAATGCAGCTGATGTCGTCGTATGCGATGGGTTTTCCGGAAATTTAGTACTTAAAACGATCGAAGGAACCGCACTTACGATGTTTACAATGCTTAAAGAAGAGCTCACAAGTTCTTTCACAAGTAAGGTAGCTGCTGGAGTGCTAAAGCCTAAGTTGAAGAATTTAAAAAACAAGCTTGACTACTCTGAGTACGGTGGAGCTGGATTGTTTGGCTTACGAGCTCCAGTTATTAAAGCTCATGGCTCCTCAAACGGGCGTGCTGTTTTCAGTGCAATAAGACAAGCTAGAATGATGGTAACAGGAAATGTCGTAACTGAAATCAAAACTTCTCTTGAAGAGAAGCAGGAAGGAGATCAGTAATGGGAAAAACAGCGTTTTTATTTCCGGGTCAAGGATCACAAGCGGTAGGAATGGGGAAAGATTTTATCGAAGTTTATTCTGCTTCAGAAAAGATTTTCAGCGAAGCGGATAACCGTCTCGACTACGACCTTACGAAACTAATCATGAACGGACCGATCGAAACCCTTACAAAAACAGAGAACACACAGCCAGCTCTCGTAACAACGAGTGTAGCAGTTTTAGAAGCGCTTAGAGAAAAAGGGATTACGCCAGATTACACCGCTGGACATAGTCTCGGTGAATACTCTGCACTAGTTGCTTCTGGTTCTATGTCGTTTTCTGATGCTGTCTATGCTGTTAGAAATCGAGGTCTTTACATGGAGGAAGCTGTTCCTGCAGGTGAAGGAGCGATGGCAGCGATCATGGGCATGGACCGTGACGAACTTCAAAAGATCGTAGATGATGTGTCTGAATCCACTGACACTGTTCAGCTAGCCAACTTGAATAGCCCTGGTCAAATCGTTATTTCAGGTGCAAAAGCCGGAGTTGAAAAAGCTTCTGAAGTCGCGAAGGAAAATGGCGCGAGAAGGGTCATCCCTCTACAAGTCAGTGGACCATTTCATTCAAGCTTAATGAAGCCGGCAGCTGAAAAGATGTCTGCAATCTTAGATTCCATCACGATTTCTGATGCTACAGTGCCAGTGATCGCAAACGTATCAGCAGAACCTTCTACATCAGCTGAAGAGATCAAGAGCAACTTGCTTCAACAGATTTATTCACCTGTTCTATTTGAAGATACGATTCGTAAACTGATGGATCTCGGTGTTGATCGATTTATCGAAGTAGGACCAGGAAATGTTCTTTCAGGATTAGTTAAGAAAGTAAACCGACGTGCATTTGTTCATGCGGTGAGTACACCTGAACAACTTGATCAACTAATGGAAAAGCTAGGGGAGGAATAATCATGGCAGAGAAAAAATCGGCACTCGTTACTGGCGGATCTCGCGGGATCGGACGAGCTATCGCACTTGAACTTGCTTCAGAGGGAATGAACGTAGCTGTTAACTATGCCGGTAGTGAAGCGAAAGCGAACGAGGTTGTTGAAGAAATCAAAGCTGCTGGCGGACAAGCCATTGCGATCCAGGCTAACGTTGGTAATATGGAAGAAGTACAAGGAATGGTTAAGGAAGTTATCTCGGAGTTCGGTAGTCTCGATGTTTTGGTTAACAACGCTGGGATAACGAGAGATAACCTATTGATGCGTATGAAAGAGCAAGAGTGGGACGATGTGATCAATACGAACCTCAAAGGTGTATTTAACTGTACGAAATCGGTGACTCGCCAAATGATGAAACAGCGCTACGGCCGTATCATCAATGTAGCGTCTGTCGTTGGTGTTGCAGGAAATGCAGGGCAAGCTAACTATGTAGCTGCCAAAGCAGGCGTGATCGGCTTAACTAAAACGACCGCAAAAGAACTTGCTAGCCGTAATATTACGGTCAATGCTCTTGCTCCTGGGTTCATCGAAACCGATATGACAGATGAACTATCTGAAGAAGTGAAGAGCGGAATGAAAGGTCAAATTCCTCTTGGGAGACTTGGGGCTGCAGAAGATATTGCAAAAGCAGTAAAGTTTCTTGCTTCTGATGACGCAAACTATATCACCGGTCAAACCCTCCACATCGATGGCGGAATGGTGATGTAACAGAAGAGAAAAATTGTACATCTAGTTTTTTTCTTTTAGATATCCTATAATAGCTTGAGGGGAGGTGAGTATAATGGCAGATACACTAGAGCGTGTAACAAAAATCATCGTTGATCGTCTTGGAGTTGAAGCGTCTGAAGTTAAACCTGAAGCTTCTTTTAAAGATGACCTTGGTGCCGATTCCCTGGATGTTGTGGAATTAGTTATGGAGCTTGAAGATGAGTTTGACATGGAAATCTCAGACGAGGACGCTGAGAAGATCGTAACAGTTGGCGATGTAATTGATTACATAAATAGCCAAAATTAATATTCGGGAATTTCCTGAATTGGTGGATTAAGCCCCGTATATGCGGGGCTTTATTCCCTTTCTATGTAGAAGATTTTGATTAGTCGTGGAGGTATTTATGTCCAAATCACACAAACACACACATAAAACAAAAAGACGTTTTAAACCTAAGCATTCACGACAACTCGTGGTTGGGGACACTGCGAAAGAAAAGTTCGCTCAGTTTCTAAAAGAAATTGATGTTTCTTTTAATAATGAGCAACTTCTTTACCAGGCATTTACTCATTCATCGTATGTGAATGAGCATCGACTGCATCCGCAGATGGATAATGAACGTCTAGAATTTCTTGGTGATGCTGTACTTGAACTTACAATATCACGGTACCTGTTTGAAAAATACCCGAATATGAGTGAAGGAGAGCTAACGAAGCTAAGAGCGGCCATCGTATGTGAGCCATCGCTCGTGCAGTTTGCTAACGATCTCAATTTTGGGCACCTTGTCCTTCTTGGTAAGGGTGAGGAAATGACGGGTGGAAGAGCAAGACCAGCACTTCTTGCCGATGTGTTCGAATCATTTATATGTGCACTGTATCTTGATCAAGGCATAGAAGTGGTCTTTGAGTTTCTAGAGAAGTTTGTCTATCCGAAGATTAACGCCGGTGCTTTTTCGCATGTGATGGATTATAAAAGCCAGCTTCAAGAAGTGATTCAGCGTGAAAGCCTTGGGGTCATAGACTATGTCATCACGGATGAAAAAGGGCCAGCGCACAACCGAGAGTTTGCGTCCAAAGTAACGCTTAACGGAGCTGACCTCGGGATCGGGGTAGGTCGTTCGAAGAAAGAAGCTGAACAAAAGGCTGCACAACAGGCGCTTCTCAATTTAAAAGAAAGTAATCAAAAAGAATCCTGATCAACAGGATTCTTTTTACGTATGTGGTCATCAGATTATGTTGTGCGTAGCTTACCAAGTTCTGCAAGCAACGCCTGCATTTCACCCGGTGTAAGCGAATCTTTCTTATTGACCATCGTATAGATTTCATGAATATCTTCGTAACGAGATAGGTCGAAAGATTCTGGTTTGATCATGGCGGCGTTAATTACTTGAAGTTTTTCTTTAATGCCTTCAACCATAAATGCAAGGTTTTCTTCTGTCTTGTTAGATAGATCCATTATGTACCACCTGCCTTTTTACACAATCTGGCTCTAAGCCCTTCGTCAGTTGAAGGATTAAGGAGCTTTTCCTATTGTAACATGGATCACGCATTGTATCGTAGGCTATAGGAATTTATGATAAAATAAGACAGTTAGTTCAAGAGATAGCATACATAGATATGAAACAGATGAGGGGGAAAAATTGATGTTCCTCAAACGATTAGATGTAGTCGGCTTTAAATCATTCGCCGATCGAATTTCAGTAGAGTTTGTTCCAGGAGTTACATCAGTTGTCGGTCCAAACGGAAGCGGCAAGAGTAATATAAATGACGCAATACGATGGGTGCTAGGCGAGCAGTCTGCAAGGTCACTCAGAGGATCAAAGATGGAAGATATCATCTTCTCAGGTAGTGAGTCACGAAAGGCTGTCAATCTTGCAGAAGTAACATTGACTCTTGATAATCATGACCAATACCTTCCGATCGAATACAACGAAGTTAGCGTAACGAGAAGAGTCTATCGCTCAGGTGATAGCGAGTACTTATTAAACAATCAAACTTGTCGCCTTAAAGATATCATCGAACTTTTTATGGATTCAGGTCTTGGTAAGGAATCGTTCTCAATCATCGGACAAGGACGTATTGAGGAGATATTAAGCAGCAAGTCTGAAGAAAGAAGAAAGATTTTTGAAGAAGCGGCAGGCGTTCTTAAATATAAAACGCGTAAACATAAAGCAGAAGCAAGGTTAAAAGAAACAGCGGACAACCTACACCGCGTGGAAGATATTCTGTATGAACTCGAAGATCAAGTAGAGCCATTACGTATCCAAGCTTCGATAGCGAAAGACTACCTTGAGAAAAGGGAAGAGTTAGAAAAGATCGAAGCAGCTCTAACCGTTCATGAGATCGAAGAGTTTCACGCTGCTTGGAAAAAGAAATCTGCTGAGTTCGATGAGTTGAAACAGAAAGAATTGGAGATCTCAGAGTCGGTTCGAGTTAAGAAGGAAGAACTCGAAAACGCAAAGCAAGAATTGCTCATAGCTGAAAACAATATTGAGCGTTTCCAGCAAACCCTACTCGAGACAAGTGAAGAACTTGAAAAGCTCGAAGGGAAAAGAGAAGTCCTTAAAGAACGAAAAAAGAACGCTCATCAGAATAAAGAGAATCTCAAAGAACGAATCAACTTTTTAAACGAAAAGAAAAGCTACTATGAAAATGAAATCACTCAGCATCGAAGCAGGTTTGAGCGCCAGAAAAAAGAATTAGCTCAATTGAAAGATCAGCTGAAGAAAGAAACTGAGTTACTTGCTGATGTCGAGCAAGATATCGAACAAGAATTAGACCGAATGAAGTCTGATTACTTTGAGCTGTTGAATGAACAAGCATCGATTCGTAATGAAAATCGCTACATTCAAGATCAGCTCACTGTTCTTTCACAGCGCAAAAAGCGATTGGATGATGACAATCATAAATTCATCAAACAGCGGACGGATGTAGAAGATAAAAAGAAAGAGCTCACTAAATCTCTAAAAGGCTCAAAAAAGAACCTCGAAACTCATGTTTCATCGTTTTATAAAAGAAAGCACGACGTAGAAGAAAAGAAAAAAGCTCTCGGAGAAAAAGAATCAAAACTCTATCAAGCTTATCAATATATTCAGCAATATCGTTCTAAGAAACAAATGCTTGAGGAAATGCAGGAAGATTACGCTGGTTTCTATCAAGGTGTTAAAGAAGTGCTGAAGGCTAGGAATGACCTTGAAGGAATAGAGGGTGCGATCGCGGAGCTTGTGACGGTACCAAAACAAGTGGAGACAGCACTGGAAACAGCTTTAGGTGGTGCGATGCAAAGCGTTGTCGTAAGTGATGAACGAGCAGGGCGCGGAGCGATATCATTTTTAAAGAAAAATCGTTCAGGACGGGCAACGTTTCTTCCGCTAACCGTCATTCGGTCGAGGAAGGTTTCAGGATATGATTATGAACGCGTGAAGAATCACGAGGCGTTTGTTGGCGTCGCATCAGACTTAATCGAGTTTGATGAGAAGTATCGCAACGTCCTAGAAAACTTATTAGGTTCGGTCCTTGTAGCAAATGACTTAAAAGGTGCGAACGAACTAGCTAAAATCGTTCAGTACAAGAACCGTATCGTGACGCTCGAAGGTGACGTTGTAAACCCGGGTGGTTCGATGAGTGGAGGAAGTGTGAAGCAAAAGTCTACTTCTCTACTTAGTAGACAGCGTGAACTGGAAGTTCTAGAAACAAAGCTTGCAGAGATGGAAAAGAAGACGTTAGGTGTAGAAAACGAAATTCAGCGTGAGAAAGCAGAGCTTGAGAGACTCGAATCAGAGCTTGAAACGATGAGGGAGCACGGTGAAAATCTCCGACTAGAAGAGCAGTCACTTCTAGGAGACTTAAGAGGAATCGAAGGTGAAGAGCGAAATACGAACGAACGACTTCAGCTATATGATCGTGAGAAGAACGCGATCGAAGAAGAAATAGAAACGCATGAAAGCAGGAGCGACTACTTATCGAACCGTTTAGAAACGATCTCAAAGCAAGCCGAGGAACTAGAAGAGAAGATCGAAGCACTAACGCTGAAAAAGCAATCTCAGCAGACGTCGAAGGAAACCATCCAAACAGAAATCACTGAGTTAAAAGTGAAGGTAGCTGAACATCAGCAGTCCTTTCAGAACCAAAAAGAAACGCTCGATCGCCTTTCTTCAGAACAAAAGGAAACGACGAATCAGTTGAATGAAACGATGGAAGAGCATTCCTTACTAAATGAAGCGATGACATCTAATTCAACTGGTGAAGAGAAGCTTGATGAAAATATCAAGAAATTAAGAGAAGAAAAAGACGGTTTGTTAGCTTCACTACAAGAAGAAAGAGAAGTGAAAACAAATCATCAGCGAACGATCGATGTGATAGGTAGTGAACATGAAGCAGTATCGAATGAGGAAAAGCAGATAGCAGGGTTACTGCAAGCTGCTGAAGTACAAGTGAACCGTTTAGACGTAGAACTTGAAAACCGTCTCACGATGCTAAGTGAAGAGTATGGATTAACGTATGAAGCAGCGAAAGAGAAGCATGTGCTTACGATCGATGCTAGTGAAGCAAAGAAGAAGTTAAAGCTGATCAAGCTTGAAATCGATGAACTAGGGACGGTTAACATTGGTGCTATCGATGAGTTTGAGCGTGTGAATGAGCGCTATACGTTCTTAACAGAGCAGCAAAAAGATTTGTTACAGGCAAAAGATACGCTTTATACGGTAATCGATGAGATGGACCAAGAAATGAAGAAGCGTTTTCAAGATACGTTTACGAAGATTCGAACTCAGTTCCAACAAGTGTTTGAAGAATTATTTGGGGGAGGAAAGGCGGATCTCGTTCTCACGGATCCTGAGAATCTCTTATCCACCGGGGTCGATATTCTTGCACAACCTCCGGGTAAAAAGCTTCAGCACCTTGCTCTCCTTTCGGGCGGGGAACGAGCATTTACAGCGATTGCACTACTGTTTGCCATCCTGAAAGTGCGCCCGGTTCCTTTCTGTGTCCTAGATGAAGTTGAAGCCGCACTCGATGATGCAAATGTGAATAGGTTTGCGAGATATTTGAAACAATTCAGTGAGAAGACACAGTTCATCGTTATTACGCACCGTAAGGGTACGATGGAGGAGTCAGATGTTCTCTATGGTGTGACCATGCAGGAATCAGGCGTTTCAAGGCTTGTATCAGTTAGACTTGAAGAATCGAAACAATTAATATCGCAATAAGACTTTGGGGGGATTTCAATGAGCTTTTTCAAAAAGCTAAAAGACAAGTTTACAACGCAATCGGATAATGTGACTGAGAAATTTAGAGATGGACTCGAGAAAACACGAACATCGTTTTCTACAAAAATGAACGATCTTGTAAAGAACTATCGTAAAGTTGATGAGGAGTTTTTCGAAGAGCTAGAAGAATTATTGATCAGCGCTGACGTGGGTGTTGCGACAGTAATGGACCTTATCGATGTATTGAAAGATGAAGCGAGAACGAGAAACATTAAGGACACAGAAGCACTTCAAAGCGTCATTTCTGAGAAGCTTGCTGAATTGCTTCATAAAGAAGAAGATAATTCGTTGAACATTCAAGAAGACGAATTAACGGTCTTCTTGTTCGTTGGCGTTAACGGTGTAGGTAAAACCACTACGATCGGGAAACTTGCTCACAAGTTTAAGCAAGAGAACAAGAAGGTTCTCCTAGCGGCTGGTGACACGTTTAGAGCTGGAGCCATCGAACAGTTAGATGTGTGGGGCGAGCGGGTAGGAGTCGATGTCGTGAAGCATCAGGCAGGTTCTGATCCTGCAGCAGTCGTGTTCGATGCGGTACAATCAGCTAAGTCCAGGAAAGCAGACATCCTGCTTTGTGATACGGCTGGACGTCTTCAGAACAAAGTGAACTTGATGAACGAACTTGAAAAAGTGAAGCGCGTGATTCAAAGGGAAATCCCGAATGCGCCACATGAAGTCATTCTCGTTCTCGATGCGACGACTGGTCAGAATGCGATGAGCCAGGCGAAGCAGTTTAGTCAATCGACTGATGTTTCAGGAATCGCTCTGACGAAACTCGATGGAACTGCAAAAGGCGGTATCGTTTTAGCCATTCGACATGAGCTAGACATCCCTGTTAAGCTAGTTGGACTCGGTGAGCAAATGGATGATTTACAGGAGTTTGACGCTGATACGTTCGTTTATGGACTCTTCTCATCGATCATCGAAGAAGACGTTGAAAAAGAAGAGTAAAACACGAAAAGATTGTGTTAAGAAAAAATCTTGACAAATGATTTTACGCATAGTAGTATATTTAACGTAAAGGTGATTGCCTTAACACGAGGGGGTGCTACCATTGCTCGAAAAAACAATGCGTATGAATGCGTTATTCGACTTTTACCAGTCGCTCTTAACTCCGAAACAAAGGAATTACATGGCATTGTATTATTTGGATGACTACTCCCTTGGTGAGATCGCAGAAGAATTTCAAGTTAGCCGTCAGGCTGTCTATGATAACATTAAGCGAACGGAACAAATGATAGAAGAATACGAAGCAAAACTATTGCTATTCGAGAGATACAACAAGCGTCAAGAGTTGTTTGAAGAGCTTACTGAAGTGCTCAAGCAAGAGGATCCAAACTCGAAAGCTCTAACATTGATTAAATCTCTCGAAAAACTCGATTAGGAGGCGGCAAACATGGCATTTGAAGGTTTAGCCGACCGACTGCAAGGTACCCTGCAGAAAATTCGCGGCAAAGGGAAAGTTACTGAAGCAGACGTCAAAGAGATGATGCGTGAAGTAAGGTTAGCTCTACTTGAAGCGGATGTTAACTTTAAAGTCGTGAAGCAGTTCATTAATAAAGTTAAGGAGCGGGCTGTAGGGCAGGAAGTAATGAAGAGCCTGACGCCGGGTCAGCAAGTCATTAAAGTAGTTAATGAAGAGCTGACTGCACTTATGGGCGGAGAGCAAAGCAAGATCGCAGTATCAAACCGTCCGCCAACTGTTATTATGATGGCTGGTCTACAGGGTGCGGGTAAAACGACAACTGTCGGGAAGCTTGCGAACCATTTACGAAAGAAGCACAATCGAAAACCTTTACTCGTTGCGGCAGATATCTATCGTCCAGCAGCGATCAATCAGCTAGAAACCCTAGGTAAACAGCTCAGCATGCCTGTATTCTCGATGGGAGATCAGGTAAGCCCTGTCGAAATCGCCACGAAAGCGATCGAAAAAGCTAAAGAAGAACATTTAGATTACGTACTGATCGATACGGCCGGTCGTCTTCATATCGATGAAGACCTTATGCAAGAACTGAAGGACGTAAAAGAAGCAGTAACACCTGATGAAATCTTCTTAGTAGTAGACGCAATGACTGGACAAGACGCTGTGAACGTAGCCGAAAACTTTAACGATGCACTAGATATTACTGGTGTTGTTCTAACAAAGCTTGATGGTGATACTCGCGGAGGGGCTGCACTTTCGATCAAGTCAGTCACTGACAAACCGATCAAGTTTGCTGGTATGGGTGAAAAGCTTGATGCGCTCGAACCATTTCATCCAGAAAGGATGGCGTCCCGTATATTAGGGATGGGAGATGTGCTCTCTCTAATTGAAAAAGCACAAACTTCAGTGGATGAAGACAAAGCAAAAGAGCTCGAGAAGAAAATGAGAACGATGAGCTTTACGTTCGATGATTTTCTTGATCAACTTGGACAGGTTCGCAGCATGGGCCCTCTTGATGAATTGATGGATATGATTCCTGGGATGAACAAGAAGGCGATGAAAAACGTCAGCGTTGATGAAAAACAAATCGGTCGAGTTGAAGCGATCATTCAATCGATGACCACTCTTGAAAAAGAGCAGCCTGATGTGATCAATGCGAGCCGCAAGAAAAGGATTGCTACAGGCAGTGGAACATCTGTACAAGACGTCAATCGTCTCTTAAAACAATTTGATGAGATGAAGAAAATGATGAAACAGATGACCAACATGTCTAAAGGTGGCAAGAAAAAAGGCAAGGGCATGAACTTCCCATTCATGCAATAAAAACGAAATAAATTTCCTCTTTACAAGAGTGACAATTTATGATATTATATTTATTTATGTGAGTATTTTTTGGAGGTGAAACACATGGCAGTTAAAATTCGTCTAAAACGTATGGGTGCTAAAAGAAACCCTTATTACCGCGTAGTTGTTGCAGATTCTCGTGCTCCTCGTGACGGACGTTTCATCGAGGAAATCGGAACTTATAATCCGGTTGCTAATCCTGTTGACGTTAAAATTAACGAGGAAAAAGCTCTTGATTGGATGCTAAAAGGCGCTAAGCCTTCCGATACAGTCCGTAACCTTTTCTCTAAAGAAGGTCTTATGGAAAAGCTACACAACGCAAAAAACCAAAAGTAACATGACACCGTGGGGGAGGCTTTATCGTAAAGCCTCCTTTGGTGTATTTTTTTCCATCATCTAAAAAGGTGGGGTAATAAATGAAGGAACTTGTTGAAACGATCGTAAAAGCCCTTGTCGATTATCCTGATGAGGTAATGGTTGAAGAACTACCTGGAAGCAAGGAAGTCACTTATAAACTCCATGTTCATACGAACGATACTGGCAAAGTGATTGGAAAGAATGGTAAGGTAGCTAAATCCATCCGAACAGTAATGAATGCAGCAGCAGTGCAATCAGGCACGCGTGTACAGTTAGAAATCGTATAAGGGGAGTCGTACTCCTCTTTTTTGTTGTTTTAAGGGACGTCAATGTTTACATAGTTAACTTATATTGAGTTGCTACCAAATCCCTCTATACCATGGAGGCAATCCAAAATGAATATCATAAAGAAGTATGAAGTGAAGCAGCTGTTGACAGAATCTAGTCGAGCTTTTTATATAGATAAGTGGGATCAAGAGATTGCGATCCTCGATCAAGAACGAGAACAACTTCAATTTGAAAAGAAACGGTTGCAGAAGAAACGGCCCTCTGATAAAGAGTGGATCAGTGAGCAATTCGAGAAGGAATTGCATTCTCGAAATGAGCAAATATCGATTCTTGAATATAAGATTGAACAAATCGAGCAGCTTCCACCAGAAAGCGAACTTCATGAAGGGGAAGTGGATGCCATCCAAAGTATTGAAGTGGGGGATGAGTGGAAAGCTGCTGAACAAAAAGGTAAAATCATTATTAAAGATGGGATTGTGCAAAGCATAACCCCATAGTTCAAACGAAAGGAATTACATCATGACACAATGGTTAAACGTTGGGAAAATAGTGAATACACATGGTGTTAGAGGTGAGGTAAGAGTCATTTCTAGGACTGACTTCCCTGAAGAACGCTACGCTGAAGGGAATAAACTCTTTTTGTTTAAAGAAAACAAAGAGCCGATTCAGTTGGTTGTTCGTTCTCATCGAAAACATAAGCAGTTCGATCTGCTTACGTTTGAAGGGTTACATTCCTTAAATGAGGTCGAGCATATGAAAGAGGGAATTCTTAAAATTAAAGAGGAACAGCTTGGTACGTTAGAAGCAGACGAATTTTATTATCGTGACATCATTGGTCTTGAAGTTCACTCAGACGAAGGAGAATACCTTGGTAAGGTGAAAGAGATTCTTTCTCCAGGTGCGAACGATGTCTGGGTTGTACAACAAGCTAGCGGAGGAAAGGATTTGCTGCTTCCTTACATCAGTCAGGTAGTCAAAAGCGTAGACTTATCGAAGGGTGAAGTGATCGTTCATTTAATGGAAGGACTTCGTGATTAGCATGAAGATCGATGTACTATCGTTGTTCCCTGAGATGTTTACAGGTGTGTTTAATCACTCGATCTTAAAGCGTGCGCAGGAAAGTGGTGCGGTTTCTTATCAAGTGACGAATTTCAGAGAGTACAGTACCAATAAGCATAAGAATGTAGACGATTACCCTTATGGTGGTGGTGCTGGTATGGTCTTAACGCCACAGCCCGTGTTCGATGCTGTCTCATCACTCGCGGATCCTTCAAAAAAACCTCGCGTTATATTGATGTGTCCACAGGGAGAAAGGTTTACACAGTCAAAAGCTGAAGAATTGGCAGCTGAAGACCACCTTATCTTCGTGTGTGGTCATTATGAGGGTTATGATGAAAGGATTCGAGAGCACCTCATTACAGATGAAATCTCGATCGGAGATTTTGTTTTGACCGGCGGAGAACTTGCGAGCATGGTCGTCATTGACAGTGTGACGAGGTTGCTGCCTGGGGTGTTAGGTAATAAGAGCTCAGCACCAATGGACTCATTCAGTAGCGGGCTTCTTGAGCATCCTCATTATACACGACCATCATCGTACGAAGGGCATGCTGTGCCTGACGTGCTTCTGTCGGGAAACCACGCTGCGATTGAAAAGTGGCGTTTAAAGGAATCACTCAGACGAACCTGGACAAGAAGACCAGACTTATTAGAGTCTAAGGAGCTTTCGAAAGAAGAGCAGAAAATCCTTAACGAAATAAAAGAAGAATCTGATTGATTCTCCCTTGTAATCTAATACCTGCTATGCTATGATGTTTTTTGTGGCATTAGTCATGAATTACGATGTTCCGCTGTAATGCACCATTATTTATAAGAGCATCTGTGTGGAAGGAGGGTTACTTGATGCACAAGTTAATCCAGGAAATCACAAAAGAACAGCTTAAGTCGGATCTTCCGAATTTCCGACCAGGGGATACTGTGAAAGTTCACGTTAAAGTTGTCGAAGGCACTCGTGAGCGTATTCAGGTATTCGAAGGTGTTGTGATTAAACGACGTGGTGGCGGAATTAGCGAAACGTTCACAGTACGTAAGATTTCTTACGGAACTGGAGTTGAGCGTACATTCCCTGTACATTCACCAAAAGTTGCTAAGCTTGAGGTAGTTCGTCGCGGTAAAGTTCGCCGTGCTAAGCTATACTACTTGCGTGCACTTCGTGGTAAAGCCGCTCGTATTAAAGAAATTCGATAATAATGGTATCTATGAAAAAGGAGCTTGCGCTGTCAGGCTCCTTTTTTCTATTCTATAGGATATCGGTGTCCTATTTGCTATGGTAAAATGAACTGTGCATAGGTTTGTGAGAGGGTATTAAAGGGAATTAATGATTCCGGAACTATCCATCATAGGAGGAGAACGAACATGAGCAGTGAAAAAACAGGAGAGAAAAAAGATTCTTGGGATTGGATAAAAGCATTAGTGATCGCTTTTATACTTGCTGGAGCTGTTCGTTATTTCATATTTGCACCTATCGTCGTAGATGGTGAAAGCATGATGCCGACACTTCATGATCGTGATCGAATGATTGTAAATAAGATAAGTTATAATATTGGTGAGCCAGAGCGCTTCGATATCGTTGTTTTCGAGGCTGTAGAAGGAAGAGATTACATTAAGCGCATCATCGGATTACCAGGTGATAAAATCGAATATAAAGATGATAACCTGTATGTGAACGGTCAACTTGTGGAGGAACCGTATCTAGATACAGCAAAGAACGATTTACTCTCGGGTAATTTGACGTATGATTTTGACCTCATCGGTTTAACAGGTGAAACGACTGTACCAGAGGGGCACCTGTTCGTTATGGGGGATAATCGACAACATAGTAAAGATAGCCGTTCGATCGGCTTTGTTTCTAAAGATAAAGTGATTGGAGAGGCGAACATCGTGTTTTGGCCTCTAACAGATATTCAAGTAATGGAATAGGTGGAGATTGCATGACGATTCAATGGTTCCCTGGTCACATGGCCAAAGCCCGTCGGGAGATAACTGAAAAACTAAAAATGATCGATGTTGTAATTGAACTTGTGGATGCTAGAATTCCACTTTCTTCTCGAAATCCAATGATCGACGAGATCGTTTCTTCTAAACCGAGGCTAATCCTGTTAAATAAATCTGATATGGCTGACGATCAGAAAACAGCAGAATGGAAGGAGTATTTCCAGCGTCAGGGGCACAAAGCTCTGCCGATCGACTCTCACACGGGTAAGGGCGTGAAATCGATTCCTGCTGCAGCGAGAGAGCTTGTTAGCGAAAAGCTCGATCGTATGGTAGAGAAGGGGATGAAGCCGCGTGCTGTTCGGGCGCTCATTCTTGGTATTCCTAACGTAGGGAAATCTACTCTGATCAATAAGCTCGCGGGAAAGAAGATTGCGAAAACGGGCGATCGTCCAGGCATCACTAAGAAACAGCAATGGATCAAAGTAGGCAAAGAAATGGATCTACTCGATACGCCAGGAATTCTATGGCCGAAGTTTGAAGATCAAAAAACCGGTTATAAGCTTGCTGCAACCGGTGCGATCAAAGACGAAATTTTGGATTTTCAAGATGTCGCAGTCTTCACTCTGAAATTTCTAGGCGAACATTATCCCAACAGACTGATGGATCGTTATAAGTTAGATGATATTCCAGAAGATATCGTTGAATTATTTGATGAAATCGGTAAAAAACGTGGGTTCTTATTAGGCGGTGGTTGGATCGATTACGACAAAACTGCTGAAACAGTACTTAGAGAACTTAGAAGTGGTAAGCTTGGCGATCTGACTCTTGAGACGCCAGAGGAGGAAAGGTAAGGCATTGCCTTGCCTTTTTTATTATTTTTCAAATAAAGAAAGAGGGAAATGTGTGGGCAATTCCAAAAAAACAATCAGCGAAATCAAAAAGATGATTTTAGAAAAGAAGTACTCAGAGGAAGACTGGGCTGAATTTCAATCTGATGACAGAAAAGGTGTGAAAGAACTTTTAGCGAAAGAACAGAGAAAAAAGGAGCAAATCGAAAAAGTTAAAGAATTACATAAAGAGATGAGCGTGTTTGAAGAGCGATACAGCGCATCTGGGTTTACGACCATAGCAGGAGTCGATGAAGTAGGAAGAGGGCCATTAGCGGGGCCTGTAGTGGCTTCTGCGGTCATATTAGATGGTGAGAAGCCAATCTATGGCCTTCAGGACTCGAAGAAGCTTTCTACAGCAAAGCTTGAAGAACTATACGAAGCGATACTTGAAAACTCTGTCTCTGTTGGGATAGGAGTCATGACCCCTGAGGAAATAGACGAACTCAACATCTACCACGCAACAAAAAAAGCAATGCAGAAAGCAGTTCATGCGCTATCGGTTTCCCCTGACTTCTTACTAGTGGACGCGATGGAGCTTCCGCTATCAATCCAACAAGAATCGTTAATCAAAGGAGATGCTAGAAGTATAAGCATCGCTGCTGCTTCCATCGTTGCAAAAGTTACGCGAGACCGCATGATGGAGAAGCTGGCGGTACGGTATCCTCAGTATGGCTTCGAAAGACACGTTGGTTATGGAACGAAAGAGCATCTGACTGCATTAGACCGTTATGGCGTCACAAATGAACATCGTAAGACGTTTGCTCCTGTGAGAGAACGTTTAGGTATGCTTTGATGCATGAATCACTGTAAATTGATGATACTATGGTTATTCTACTTAGAAGGAGAAGAGCCAAGTGAACGATCGATTGCATCCAGAAAAAAATGACCCTTATTATGAAGAAGCTGGTGAGGAGTTTGGTGTCTATACTCCTGCTGCAGCAAGGGATCTATCTGTAACGGATCATCAAAAGCGGGAGCAGGAGAAAAAATCTCCAGGTGAAAAAGAACAAGAAGATCGAAGATAAAAAAAGTTACTGCTGAGGACGCCTCGGCAGTTTTTGTTTGGTTTTTTCTAAAAGACGGTTGCTTTTGAAGATTTTGCAATAGAGACCCACACTTAGTTGATTGGAGGGGTGCTCGACTCCTACAGGACTTGCGGAACAGGTGAGACCCCGCTAGAGCACAAGTTAACCACTCCTCTTATAGTAACAAAGTTTAAGAAAGGAGCCTTTTGTTTTGAACGCACTAAACTGCTAAAGAAAGGCAATGAGAAAGGCTTAAGGAAGACCACCCATCCAACTTAAGTAATGTAAAGAAAAGGTACTTTTAGTAAAAGGGTAGACAAGCGGTGGGAATTTTCTATACAATGAAAACGTCGTCAATGACTTGATTGAGTAGGATAGGAGGACAAGAGAATGAATATCCATGAGTATCAGGGAAAAGAAGTCCTAAGAAGTTATGGGGTCTCAGTCCCAAATGGACAAGTTGCTTACTCCGCAAAAGAAGCGGTGGACGTTGCTAAACAACTAGAGAGCGACGTTTATGTAGTGAAAGCTCAAATCCATGCTGGTGGTCGAGGCAAAGCCGGTGGGGTTAAGATTGCAAAGAACCTCGACGAAGTACGTACATATGCTGAGGAGATCCTCGGTAAAACACTCGTTACTCATCAAACGGGTCCTGAAGGTAAGGAAGTAAAGCGCTTACTTATCGAAGAAGGTTGCGACATTAAAAACGAATACTATGTAGGTCTAGTAGTCGATCGTGCGACATCTCGCGTCGTAATGATGGCTTCTGAAGAAGGCGGTACTGAAATTGAAGAAGTGGCTGAAAAAACGCCAGAGAAAATCTTCAAAGAAGTAATCGATCCTGCAGTTGGTCTTCAAGGCTATCAAGCTAGAAGACTAGCGTTTAACATTAATATCCCTAAAGAAATGGTAAATAAGACAGTGAAGTTTATGCTTGGTCTTTACAAAGCCTTTATTGAAAAAGATGCTTCCATCGCTGAGATCAATCCACTAGTAACTACTGGTGATGGTAACGTGATGGCGCTAGATGCGAAGCTTAACTTTGATCCAAATGCGCTTTATCGTCATAAGGATATCCTTGAGCTACGTGATCTTGATGAAGAAGATACGAAGGAAATTGAGGCTTCAAAATACGAGCTCAGCTATATTGCATTAGAAGGAAATATCGGTTGTATGGTCAATGGCGCAGGTCTTGCTATGTCTACGATGGATATTATCAAGCACTATGGCGGCGACCCTGCTAACTTCCTTGACGTTGGGGGCGGTGCTACAGCTGAGAAAGTTACTGAGGCGTTCAAGATCATCCTTTCAGATCAAAATGTTAAAGGTATCTATGTAAACATCTTTGGTGGAATCATGAAGTGTGACGTAATCGCTGAAGGTGTAGTCGAAGCAACAAAACAAGTAGGTCTTGAAATTCCACTTGTGGTTCGACTTGAAGGTACAAACGTAGATCTAGGAAAGCAAATCCTTAAAGACTCAGGATTAAATATTACAGCTGCAGAATCAATGGCTGACGGCGCAGAAAAAATTGTTTCATTAGTTAAGTAGAAAGGCGGGACTAGGAATGAGCGTTTACATTAATAAAGATACAAAAGTTATCGTTCAAGGTATCACCGGTTCAGTTGGATTATTTCATACACAGCAAATGCTAGAGTATGGTACTAAGATTGTCGGCGGAGTGACACCTGGAAAAGGCGGAACAGAAATCGAAGGCGTTCCGGTTTTCAACACGGTTGAGCAAGCTGTTAAATCAACAGGTGCTACAGCGTCAGTAATCTATGTTCCACCTGCATTTGCAGCTGATGCGATCATGGAAGCTGTCGACGCTGAACTCGATATTGCGATCTGTATTACTGAAGGTATTCCTGTAATCGATATGGTAAAAGTTAGTCGTTATATGGAAGGGAAGAAAACCCGTCTTGTAGGACCAAACTGTCCAGGGGTCATCACTCCTGACGAGTGCAAGATCGGTATCATGCCTGGATACATCCACAAAAAAGGTCACGTCGGTGTTGTCTCCCGCTCTGGTACGTTGACGTATGAAGCTGTACATCAACTATCTGAACAAGGTATCGGACAATCTACTGCAGTAGGTATCGGTGGTGACCCGGTTAACGGTACGAACTTTATCGATGTATTGAAAGCATTCAATGAAGATGAAGATACGTATGCAGTTATCATGATCGGTGAAATCGGTGGTACAGCTGAAGAAGAAGCAGCAGAGTGGGTCAAAGCAAACATGACGAAGCCTGTTGTTGGCTTTATCGGTGGTCAAACGGCACCTCCAGGGAAGCGCATGGGCCATGCTGGTGCGATCATTTCTGGCGGTAAGGGTACTGCTGAAGAGAAGATCAAAACGATGGAATCAGCGGGCATTAAAGTTGCTCCTACCCCTGCCGTAATGGGTGATACACTGATTTCCGTTTTGAAGGAAAAAGACTTACTAGAGAAATGCACAACACATAAAGCGTAAAGGCAATAGCTCCCGGTCGGGAGCTATTTCTCTTATACATAAAAAAATGAAAGATTCCTTGATTGGAGAGAATTGTAGTGAGGACATTGAGAAGCCGATTGATCCAACTACATCACTGTGAAGGCGCAAATTGGAACGTTATTCGATCACTGTTAACATTTGACCCCACGCTTCAAAGCATATATGATATGTCTGCTGTTGACTTAATGAACTTTAACCTTGATTTTCAGTCCGCATCACGGTTTCACCAGGACCTGCATGTAACGAAACCCTGGAAAACGAATGGGATTAGAGAAATGAAAGTGATCACACGGTTCGATGAAGCATACCCAGAAAGTCTAAAGCATATTTATGATGCACCATGGGTTGTTTACTGTATGGGGAAGGTTCAACTTTTGAATACTCCTAGCTTAAGTGTAGTGGGGACGAGACACCCTTCACCACATGCTAAAGATACGATGAAGATCGTCTTAAAACCGATCATTCAATATAATGTGACAGTGGTGAGTGGACTAGCACGGGGGATCGATACACTCGCCCATCGTCTTGCACTCCAGTCAGGAACGATAGCAGTACTAGGTTCTGGTTTCAAACATATTTATCCTAAAGAAAACATAGAGCTTGCTGCAACGATTGCTAAGGAAGGATTGCTTTTATCCGAGTATCCTCCTCACCGTTTTCCAGAACGAAAACAGTTCCCGGAGAGAAACCGCATCATCAGCGGCTTATCAAAAGGTACTCTCGTTGTCGAAGCGAAAAAGAAAAGTGGCTCTCTTATAACAGCAGACCAGGCCATCGACCAGGGACGCGACGTCTTCTGTTTGCCTGGAAGATTGACAGACGTGCATTCTGAAGGTACGAATCGATTGATTCAGCAGGGAGCAAAACTTATATTAAAAGGTGAAGATATACTGGCTGAATACAGTGAATTTCAAGAAAAAGTAGCTAGCACTATTTGACAAAAGAGTTTTGAATATTTAATAATGGTGAAGATTTTAAAATTACCTCAATGGGGGGAGGAAACTTACTGTGGCAGATTATCTAGTTATTGTTGAATCTCCCGCTAAAGCAAAAACAATTGAAAAATATTTAGGAAAGAAGTATAAGGTGAAAGCATCGATGGGTCACGTGATCGACTTACCCAGAAGTCAGATGGGCGTTGATGTAGAAAACAACTATGCTCCTAAATATATAACAATACGCGGGAAAGGGCCTGTGCTTAAAGAAATTAAAGATGCTGCGAAGAAGGCGAAGAAAGTTTATCTAGCGGCCGACCCCGATCGCGAAGGGGAAGCGATTGCATGGCATTTAGCACATAGCTTGAAAATTCATGAAGACAAAGAATGCAGAGTAGTATTTAATGAAATTACGAAAGATGCAGTAAAAGATGCGTTTAAACGACCTCGAGCAATCAACATGGACTTAGTAGATGCTCAACAAGCACGAAGAGTATTGGACCGACTCGTTGGTTACAATATCAGTCCTTTACTTTGGAAGAAAGTGAAAAAAGGATTGAGCGCAGGAAGAGTTCAAACGGTAGCGGTTCGGTTGATCGTGGAAAGAGAAAAGGAAATACAAAACTTCCAGGCTGAAGAATATTGGAAGATTAAAGCTGCTTTTGAGAAAGACGGCGAACAGTTTGAAGCTGGATTCTACGGTATAGAAGGAAAGAAAACAGACCTTTCATCCCGTAAAGATGTTGATAACATATTGAATCGAATCGAAGGGGATCAGTTCCGTATACAGTCCGTTCAAAAGAAGGAACGGAAGCGAAACCCTGCACAACCGTTCACGACGTCATCCCTTCAACAGGAAGCTGCGAGAAAGCTTAACTTTAGAGCAAAGAAGACGATGATGCTCGCTCAGCAGTTATACGAAGGAATCGAGTTAGGGAAACAGGGTACCGTTGGTTTAATCACGTATATGAGAACGGATTCTACGAGAATTTCTGAAACTGCTAAAGCAGAAGCGAGTGAATACATCGAAGGTAAGTATGGTCAAGAGTACTTATCGACTAAAAAACCTTCCAAGAAACAATCTGGTAAATCTCAAGATGCACACGAAGCTGTAAGACCTACTTCTGTGATGAGAAATCCAACTGAAATGAAAGCCTATTTAAAGCGCGACCAACTTCGTTTATACCGATTGATTTGGGAGCGTTTCGTCGCGAGCCAAATGGCTCCTGCGATCATGGACACGATGAGCGTCGATCTCGATAATAATGGCGCTACGTTCCGAGCTACAGGATCGAAAGTAAAGTTCAAAGGCTTTATGAAGGTGTATGTAGAAGGGAACGACGATAACAAAAAAGAAGAAGATAAGATGCTTCCTGATTTAGAAGAGGGGATGGATGTAGCTTCGACGGAAATCGATCCTACTCAGCACTTCACTCAACCTCCTCCACGTTATTCCGAGGCACGACTCGTAAAAACGATGGAAGAGCTAGGTATAGGAAGACCTTCAACGTACGCACCAACTCTTGATACGATTCAACGAAGAGGCTACGTTGCGTTAGAGGATCGTAAATTCGTTCCAACTGAGCTAGGTGAAATTGTGCTAGAGCTCATTCTGGAGTTCTTCGAAGACATTATTAACATCGAATTTACAGCTGCTCTTGAAAATGACCTTGACAAAGTTGAGGATGGAGGGGCAGAATGGATTTCTGTAATCGATGAATTTTATCAGAACTTCGATAAGCGATTGAAAGTCGCAGAAGAGGAAATGAAGGAAGTTGAGATAAAAGATGAGCCAGCCGGTGAGGACTGCGAAAAATGCGGATCGCCGATGGTTATCAAAATGGGGCGCTACGGAAAATTCATGGCGTGCTCTAATTTCCCAGATTGCCGAAACACGAAACCAATCTTGAAAGAGATCGGTGTCGACTGTCCGAAATGTAAGGAAGGAAACATCGTAGAACGAAAAAGCAAAAAGAATCGTCTATTCTATGGGTGCGACCGTTTTCCTGAATGCGACTTCCTTTCTTGGGATAAGCCGATCAAGCGTCCATGCCCGAAATGTGGAGACATGCTTGTCGAAAAGAAAACGAAGAAGAAAAAAGAAATCAAGTGTGTGAACTGTGATTTCGTTGAAGAAGAAAACTAGTAAGGGGTTTTTGAAATGAGTAATCACGTTACGGTGATTGGTGCTGGGCTCGCTGGAAGTGAAGCGGCCTGGCAGCTAGCCAAGCGAGGAATCAACGTACATCTTTATGAGATGAGACCAAAGAAGCAAACGCCTGCTCACCATACGGATAAGTTCGCTGAGCTCGTCTGCAGTAACTCACTTCGTGCAAATACATTAACGAATGCCGTTGGTGTCTTGAAAGAAGAAATGCGTGAGATGGATTCTGTCATCATCAAAGCAGCGGATGAGTGTGCAGTACCTGCTGGTGGTGCATTAGCTGTCGACCGACATGAATTTGCAGCGAAAGTAACGGAATATGTGAAAGGACATCCAAACGTAACGGTTTTTTCTGATGAATTCACAACGATTCCAGAAGGTCCTGCAATTATTGCAACTGGACCACTCACTTCAAAAGATCTATCAGATCAGCTTAAAGCACTAACGGGTGAAGAGTACTTGTATTTCTATGATGCAGCAGCTCCGATAATCGAAACGGAGAGCATCGACATGGATAAAGTGTACAAGAAGTCTCGTTATGATAAAGGTGAGGCTGCTTATTTAAACTGTCCGATGACTGAAGAAGAGTTCAACCGTTTCTATGAAGCTCTCATTTCAGCAGAAACGGTACCTTTGAAAGAATTTGAAAAAGAAATCTTTTTCGAAGGGTGTATGCCGATCGAAGTCATGGCACAAAGAGGGAAGAAAACGATGACGTTCGGTCCACTCAAGCCAGTTGGACTTGAAGATCCTAAAACAGGAAAGCGTCCTTACGCGGTAGTGCAGCTGCGACAGGATAATTCCTCAGGGACACTTTATAACATCGTTGGTTTTCAAACTCATCTGAAGTGGGGACCTCAAAAAGAAGTGATCCGAATGATTCCTGGTCTAGAAAATGCTGATATCGTACGCTATGGTGTTATGCACCGAAACACGTTTATCAACTCACCGAATCTACTGAAGCCAACTTATCAGTATAGAGATCGAGATGATTTATTCTTCGCTGGTCAGATGACTGGAGTAGAAGGTTATGTAGAATCTGCAGCTGCAGGACTCATTGCAGGGTTTAACGCTGCGAGATTGATGGACGGAGAAGAAACAGTGGTGTTCCCTGAGCAAACGGCTCTAGGAAGCTTAGCTAACTATATCACTACTGCAAACCCGGACAATTTCCAACCGATGAACGCTAACTTTGGTCTTTTTCCACCGTTAGAGAACAGGATTAAGAACAAAAAAGAACGCAATGAAGCGATCGCTAATCGCGCATTGGAAACAATTCAGAATTTTAAAAAAATATTGTAAATTTCTATTGCTTAGGCTTCTAAATTGTGATACGATTTAGAAGCCTTTTGAGGTGATAAAGGATGGATAATAATCAAAAGAGGCTTGTTCAGTCTTTCTCAGAGTATTTGCAGATTGAAAAGAACTGTTCACCTCATACGATCTCTAGTTATTTGCAGGATATCGAACATTTTCAGAACTTCATGAAGCAGCAGACTCTCGATGTCTTTGCTGCTGTTTCTTATGCAGATGTTAGGATTTACCTAACTCAATTGCATGAGCAAGGATTTGCAAGAAAAACGGCTGCTAGGAAAATATCAACGTTACGTAGCCTTTATCGTTTTCTTTTAAGAGAGGAAGTTTTAGAGGTTAATCCGTTTACGATGAGTTCACTTCCTAAACAAGAGAAGCGACTTCCGCAGTTTTTGTACACACAGGAGTTAGATAAGCTCTTCGATGCTCCGGATGTAACGACTGCACTTGGTCAGCGAGATAAAGCGTTACTCGAAGTTCTTTATGGCTGTGGCATTCGTGTGAGTGAATGTGTAGCACTTGATATAGAAGATATCGATTTTTCTATCGGAACGATCTTTGTAATTGGAAAAGGTCGTAAAGAGCGGTATGTCCCGATCGGGAGTTTTGCAATCGATGCAATTAAAAATTACATGGACG
The DNA here is from genome assembly GCF_056159065.1 of Anaerobacillus sp. ABA4_114. Taxonomy (NCBI): domain Bacteria; kingdom Bacillati; phylum Bacillota; class Bacilli; order Caryophanales; family Bacillaceae; genus Anaerobacillus; species Anaerobacillus sp. ABA4_114. The sequence goes on along the minus strand of NZ_JBSWUM010000001.1, from coordinate 2,278,983 downwards.
ATGGAAGAAGGCAGCTTATTCCGAAAGACAAAGACTCTACGAGAGCTCTTTTCTTAAACTTTCGAGGTGCAAGGTTAACGGCTCGTGGCGTCAGAACGATTTTAAATCGTATTGTTGAAGAAGCTTCGATGCATGTACATATCAGTCCACATGTCATGAGGCATACCTTTGCAACTCACCTGTTGAATGAAGGGGCTGATCTTCGGTCTGTTCAAGAGCTGTTAGGCCATGCGAACCTTTCAACGACGCAAATCTACACCCATGTGACAGGCGATCGATTGCGAAATATATATATGAACCATCATCCAAGAGCTTGAATGCTCGGGAGGAGGAACTTATGGGAGACTTTCACGCAACCACTATATTTGCAATTCAACATAATGGAGGATGTGCAATGGCTGGCGACGGCCAAGTAACGTTCGGAAATGCAGTTGTTATGAAGCATACTGCAAAAAAAGTAAGAAGACTTTTCCATGGGAAAGTCGTGGCAGGCTTTGCTGGTTCTGTGGCCGATGCGTTTACTCTTTTTGAAAAGTTTGAAGGAAAGCTCGAAGAATTTGGAGGTAACCTCCAGAGAGCAGCGGTCGAACTTGCGAAAGAATGGAGAAGCGACCGTGTGTTACGAAAACTTGAAGCAATGCTAATCGTAATGAACAAGGAACAGTTGCTGCTCATCTCAGGAACGGGTGAAGTGATCGAGCCTGACGATGGCATTCTCTCAATCGGTTCTGGGTCCAATTATGCTCTCTCAGCAGGAAGGGCGCTGAAGCGATATAGTGAAGGGAAAAGCGCTGAAGAAATTGCAAAAGCTTCGATGCAGATTGCTGCAGAAATTTGTGTTTATACAAATGACCAGATAATCGTAGAATCCTTATAAGATAAATTTTGTAACCTTGGAGGCGATCATATGTCTAATCCGTTAACACCTCGCCAAATCGTAGAAAAACTCGACCAATATATTGTAGGTCAAAACGATGCTAAGAAAGCCGTAGCTGTAGCGCTAAGAAATCGATACCGCAGAGGCCTTTTGAGCGATAAGTTAAGAGATGAAGTGAATCCGAAAAACATCTTGATGATCGGACCTACTGGTGTTGGTAAGACCGAGATAGCTAGACGCCTTGCGAAGCTTGTTAATGCGCCATTTATTAAAGTTGAAGCAACGAAGTTCACTGAAGTAGGGTATGTAGGTAGAGATGTAGAATCGATGGTAAGAGATCTCGTTGAAACCTCGATACGTATCGTGAAGGAAGAGCGGATGGATCAGGTAAAAGATAAAGCAGAGGAAAATGCAAACAAACGAATCGTTGAGCTGCTCGTACCTTCTGCAAAAAAACAATCTCAGTACAAAAACCCACTCGAAATGTTCTTTGGTAATCAAGGGCAAGATGACACGAGTGATCAACAGACTTCTGAAGACCAAACAATTGCTACGAAGAGAAGACAGATCGCGCATCAGCTAGCGCTTGGTGAATTAGAAGACAGAATGATTACGGTTGAAGTAGAAGAGCAGAATCAATCGATGATGGATATGTTCCAAGGTTCCGGCATGGAGCAAATGGGAATGAACATGCAAGATATGCTAGGAAACATCATGCCAAAGAAGAAAAAGAAGCGAAAGCTTTCCGTAGCTGAAGCAAGGAAGGTCTTGACTCAGGATGAAGCTGCTAAGTTAATCGATATGGATGAAGTATCCCAGGATGCTGTTTCGAAGACAGAACAAACGGGTATCATTTTTATTGATGAAATTGATAAGGTAGCTGGTAAGAGTCAACAATCCGCCGATGTTTCACGCGAAGGGGTCCAGCGTGACATCTTACCGATCGTTGAGGGTTCAACGGTAACAACGAAATATGGTCCAGTAAAAACCGATCATATCTTATTCGTTGCGGCTGGTGCTTTCCATATGGCTAAACCATCAGACCTTATACCAGAATTGCAGGGAAGGTTCCCAATTCGTGTTGAGTTATCGAGCTTGACAGTCGATGACTTTAAACGAATTTTAACAGAACCTGATAATGCACTTGTGAAGCAATACACAGCATTATTGGAAACTGAAGGTATTAAAGTTGAATTTTCTGACGATGCTATTTATAAAATTGCAACAATTGCAGCAGACGTAAATCAGGACACAGATAATATCGGAGCTAGAAGACTTCACACGATTCTCGAGAAACTATTAGAAGATCTATCTTTCGAAGCGCCCGATATCAATTTGGAAAGTATTACGATCACACCAGAATACGTTGATGAAAAATTAGCGACTATAGCTAAGAATCGTGACTTAAGTCAATATATCTTATAACACATGCAGGAGGACAAAAAGATGAACTTACTTGAGAAAACAAGAAAGATTAATGGAATGCTACAGAAATCAGAAGGACCGGTAAATTTCACAGACATGGCAGAAACGCTTCGTGACGTGATTCTTGCTAACGTATATGTGGTTAGCCGTAGAGGAAAGCTGTTAGGAATCGCGATTAACCAGGAGATCGAAAATGAGCGTATGAAGAAAATGTTCTCTGAAAGACAATTCCCAGAGGAGTACACTCAGAATCTATTTAATATTAATGAGACGTCTTCTAACCTGGATATTACAAGTGAATACACTGCATTCCCGGTTGAAAACCGCGACCTATTTGAAAAAGGCTTGACTACGATCGTACCGATCGTTGGTGGAGGAGAGCGTCTTGGAACACTGATTCTTTCTCGTCTAAGCGATTCGTTCTCTAACGACGACCTTCTACTTGCAGAATATGGTGCTACAGTTGTAGGTATGGAGATTCTGCATGAGAAAGCAGAAGAGATTGAAGAAGAAGCTAGAAACAAAGCGGTCGTTCAAATGGCGATTTCGTCGCTATCTTATAGTGAACTCGAAGCGATCGAGCATATCTTCGAAGAACTAGAAGGTAACGAAGGTTTGCTAGTTGCTAGTAAAATTGCTGATAGAGTAGGCATCACGCGTTCTGTTATCGTTAACGCACTTAGAAAGCTTGAAAGTGCTGGTGTAATTGAATCTCGTTCTCTAGGTATGAAAGGAACGTATATTAAAGTTCTTAATGATAAATTCCTCGTTGAGTTATCAAAACTTAAGACGCGATAGTATTACGTGAATGTACCGACTGCCGAGATTTCTCGGCAGTTTTTTTCTTTGTGAAAACCTCACCATTCGTATTTTTAGAGCTTATTAGTAAGAACTTACTAGTTCATAAGCGGAATTTTAGATTTCTAACTTGCGGCAGAGAAAACAATATGGTATATTAATCAACGGTGTTAAACACACACGCTTGTTGATTTGGGAAATGGTGCTGCGTTCGCAGTTTTTCCCGAAAGCGATGCAAGCGGAGGCTAAAAAACCATTAGGAGGATTTATCATGGCAGTTATCTCTATGAAACAGCTTCTAGAAGCTGGGGTACACTTCGGACACCAAACTCGTCGTTGGAACCCAAAAATGAAACCTTACATCTTCACTGAAAGAAACGGTATCTACATTATCGACCTTCAAAAAACAGTGAAGAAAGTTGAAGAAGCATTCAACTTTGTACGTGAAATCGCACAAGATGGCGGTAAAGTTCTTTTTGTAGGAACGAAAAAGCAGGCGCAAGAATCTGTTAAAGATGAAGCGATCCGTGCTGGTCAATACTACATCAACCAACGTTGGTTGGGTGGAACGCTTACGAACTTTGAAACAATTCAAAAGCGTATCAACCGTCTTAAGAGTCTTGAAAAGATGCAAGAAGATGGCACGTTCGATGTACTTCCTAAGAAAGAAGTTATTCTTCTTAAGAAGGAAATGGACCGTCTAGAAAGATTCCTTGGTGGTATCAAGGATATGAACGGTATTCCGGACGCATTGTTTGTTATCGACCCTCGTAAAGAGCGTATTGCAATTGCGGAAGCGCGTAAGCTTAACATTCCGATCGTTGCAATCGTTGATACTAACTGTGATCCTGATGAAGTAGATTATGTGATCCCTGGTAACGACGACGCGATCCGCGCTGTTAAACTTCTTACTGCTAAAATGGCTGACGCTGTTATCGAAGTTAGCAAAGTAGAAGAAGAAGAGGCAGAAGCTGAAGCAGTTGAAACTGAAGAAACATCTGTATAAGAACACAAAGGGGTGATAAAGGGGAACTCTACCCCTTTATCACCTTTTTTTAACCAACAGAGTATGTTTACATATCATAATCCAAGGAGGAATTTCTAATGGCAGTAACAGCTAAAATGGTAAAAGAATTGCGCGACCAAACTGGCGCAGGTATGATGGATTGCAAAAAGGCACTAACTGAAAACGACGGTGACATGGACAAGGCAATCGACTGGCTACGTGAGAAAGGTATCTCTAAAGCAGCTAAGAAAGCTGATCGCGTGGCAGCAGAAGGTCTTGCAGCTATCGCAGTTGAAGGTAACAAAGCAGTAATCGCTGAAATCAACTCTGAAACTGACTTCGTTGCGAAGAACGATAACTTCAAAGTGTTGATCAACGACATCGCTACTCACCTTCTTAAGACGAACCCTGAGTCTGTAGAAGCAGCTCTTGAAAGCAAGATGGAAAACGGACAAACTGTTACAGAATTCTTGAACAATGCAATCGCTAAGATTGGTGAAAAGATTTCTCTACGTCGCTTCCAAATCGTTGAGAAAACAGATGCTGACGCATTCGGTTCTTACCTACACATGGGTGGACGCATCGGCGTATTGACTCTTCTAGAAGGAACAACTGACGAAGAAGTTGCAAAAGACGTTGCTATGCACGCTGCAGCTGTTAACCCTCGTTTCGTTTCTCGTGATGAGATCCCAGCTGAAGAAGTTGAGCGTGAGCGTGAAGTACTAAAACAACAAGCTCTTAACGAAGGAAAGCCTGAAAAGATCGTTGAGAAGATGGTAGAAGGCCGTCTTGGCAAGTTCTTCGAAGAAATTTCTCTAGTTGACCAAGCATTCGTTAAAGATACTGACCAAAAGGTTGGCAAGTATGTTGAATCTAAAGGTGGTTCTGTAAAAGGATTCATCCGCTATGAAGTTGGAGAAGGCATGGAAAAACGCGAAGATAACTTCGCTGAAGAAGTTATGTCTCAAGTGAAGAAGTAATACAGGTAGGGAACACGATGTGTTCCCTATTTTTCAAGAAAAAGGATAGAATAAACATGCTGGAGGGTTAATATGAGCGGAGCCAAGTATGAACGCGTTGTGTTAAAATTAAGCGGTGAAGCATTATCAGGTGGAGAAGGACTTGGTATATCACCTTCCATCGTTCAGTCGATTGCATCCCAAATCAAAGAGATCCATGAGATGGGTGTAGAAGTTGCAGTCGTCGTTGGCGGTGGCAATATCTGGCGTGGTAAAGTTGGTAGCGAGATGGGCATGGACCGCGCTACTGCAGATTATATGGGAATGCTTGCAACAGTGATGAATTCTCTAGCGATGCAAGATAGCCTTGAGACGTTGGGCGTTGAAACGAGAGTCCAAACGTCGATCGAGATGAAAGAGGTAGCAGAACCTTATATTCGTCGTAAAGCAATTCGCCATCTTGAGAAAAAACGCGTTGTGATCTTTGCAGCAGGTACAGGGAACCCTTACTTCTCTACAGATACAACTGCGGCACTACGAGCAGCTGAAATTGAGGCTGACGTGATTTTAATGGCGAAAAACAATGTAGATGGTGTGTACTCAGCAGATCCAACTGTTGACGCAACAGCGAAAAAGTATGAAACTCTATCATATCTCGATGTACTTAAAGAAGGTCTTGCAGTAATGGATTCTACTGCTTCTTCACTTTGTATGGATAATGATATTCCACTTGTCGTCTTCTCCATTATGGAAGAAGGTAACATCAAGCGCGCCGTTTGTGGCGAAGAAATCGGAACAGTCGTAAAGGGGAGAAATTAAGATGCCAGAAGAAATCTTGAAAAACGCTGAAGAACGTATGAAGAACGGAATTTCTAGCTTAAGAAAAGAGCTAGCTACTCTAAGAGCAGGAAGAGCTAACGCTTCTTTACTCGACAAGATCCAAGTTGACTACTATGGCGCTCCGACTCCAGTAAACCAACTTGCAGGGATCTCTGTTCCTGAAGCTCGTATGCTTCTTATCCAGCCTTATGATAAGTCAGCGATCGGTGATATCGAGAAAGCGATCTTGAAATCCGATCTTGGTCTTACTCCTTCTAACGATGGAAACGTCATTCGTATTACGATCCCAGCTCTTACTGAAGAGCGTCGTAAAGAGCTAGTAAAATTCGTTAAGAAGTATGCTGAAGATGGTAAGGTCGTTATCCGAAACATCCGTCGTGATGCGAACGATGAGTTAAAGAAGAAGGAAAAAGATGGCGACATCACAGAAGATGAGCTTCGCCGTAAAACCGACGAAGTACAAAAGCTTACTGATAAGTTCGTTGCTGAAGCAGATAGCATTGCATCAGACAAAGAAAAAGAAATCATGGAAGTCTAATTCAATAACAGGTAAAATAAGATAATAAAAGGACCCTCTTTTCCCACAGGGGGTTTTTTTGTTAAGTAAGTGACACAATGGAGGATTTGCAATGCTTGGGAAGTTCTCAAACTGGATGAGAAAGAATGAAGATGAAGAACATTTAGACATTAACACATCTGCTAATATTCCAAGGCATATTGCGATCATAATGGATGGCAATGGACGCTGGGCGAAGAAGCGTGGCCTGCCACGAGTGGCTGGGCATCGTGAAGGAGTTAAAGTAGTTAAGAAAATCGTCAGGAAAGCAAATGACATCGGTGTTAACTATTTAACGCTATACGCCTTCTCAACCGAGAATTGGAAGCGGCCAAAAGAAGAAGTAGACTTCTTGATGAAGCTCCCTGAACAGTTTTTACTAAGTCATCTGCCAGAATTAATCGAGCAGAATGTACAAGTTCGAATAATGGGGGATCGTGAACAACTGCCTTCTCATACATTTAAAGCAATTTCGAAGGCAGTCGAAGATACGAAAGACAATACCGGACTTATTTTGAATTTCGCATTGAACTATGGAAGTCGTCATGAAATGAAGACTGCGATGCAACGGTTATTAAGCGACGTACAAAAGGGGATACTGTCTGAAGATGAGATATCCGAGGAAAAGATTTCCTCCTATCTTCTAAGTAGCCAATACCCAGATCCTGACCTGTTGATTCGGACAAGCGGGGAAATTCGTCTCAGCAATTTTATGCTATGGCAACTGGCTTATACTGAACTCTGGTTTACAGAGGTGCTATGGCCCGACTTTACAGAGCATCATTTTGTTGAGGCTGTACAAGAGTATCAGCGACGTGGTCGCCGCTATGGCGGGGTTTAATTGTAGGAGGACATTAGCGTTATGAAACAACGTATTATTACTGGTGTGATTTTTGGCGTATTACTATTAGGTATGATCATTGTAGGAGACTGGCCTTTTATTATTTTAATGACGCTGGTAGCTACTGTTGGAATGGTCGAGCTATTGTTGATGAAAAAGATCTCGCTCGTTTCATTACCTGGTTTGCTGGCTCTTATTGGGACCTGGATTCTAGTCATGCCTGAAGATTGGATCGCTGCGCTCACATCCTCTGTTTTTACAAAGATAGATTTATTATTTTTTGGCTTGCTCATTCTTTTAGCAATGACGGTCCTTACAAAGAATAAATATAGTTTTGATGAAAGTTCTTTTATTTTGATGGCATCACTGTATGTCGGATTAGGCTTTTATTATTTTACAGCAACGCGTTATTTAGGAGACACAAGCTTAGAAGGCATGATCCAGCTCTTCTTTATCATCTTTTTGATATGGGCTTCGGACTCTGGTGCGTACTTTGTTGGTCGAGCAATAGGAAAGAAAAAGCTATGGCCGCATATATCTCCTAATAAAACGGTAGAAGGTGCGCTCGGAGGAGTAGGGATGGCTCTGATTGTAGGAATTGTTTTTCAAATGATCTATCCGGTCTATGAATCAATTTCTATCGTGATTATCGTCTCAGTATTAACCTCAGTTTTTGGACAGATTGGTGATCTGGTAGAGTCAGCGTTTAAACGTCATTATGGCGTAAAAGACTCTGGAAGCATTTTACCAGGACACGGAGGGATATTAGACCGGTTTGATAGCCTGATCTTTGTACTCCCAATTCTACATTTGCTACACCTGGTATAAATGTGCAACTGGATCAACAGAATGGATTGGAGGAACAGATCGTTTGAAAAAAATCAGCTTACTGGGAGCTTCTGGGTCCATTGGTACCCAGACTCTTGATATCATAAGAATGCACCCTGAGTTGTTTTCCCTCGTTGCGGTTTCAGTAGGTAGAAACATCGAAAAAGCTGCTGAGATCGTAGATGAATTCCAACCTAAGTTGCTATCGGTTCAATTAAGGGAAGACGCAGAAAGCTTGAGAAGAAGTATTTCGAGACAAACGAAGATCGTTTATGGGGAAGAAGGATTGCTTGAAGTAGCGTGTCATCCGGAATCAACCGTCCTCGTAAATGCGGTTCTTGGAAGCATTGGTCTTACTCCAACGTTGTCTGCAATCGAACAGGGTAAGACGATTGCGATTGCAAACAAAGAAACACTCGTCACTGCAGGACATCTCGTGACGGAAGCAGCCAAAAAGTACGGATCAGCTCTGTTGCCTGTAGACAGCGAACATTCTGCGCTATTTCAGTGTTTGAATGGAGAGAAGATCGATCAGATGGACCGATTGATCCTTACTGCTTCAGGAGGAAGTTTTCGAGATAAAACAAGAAAAGAGTTACAAGGTGTCAGCGTAGAAGATGCGCTAAATCATCCAAACTGGTCAATGGGAGCAAAAATTACGATCGATTCTGCGACTATGATGAACAAAGGTCTAGAAGTCATCGAAGCTCATTGGTTATTTGGAACTCCTTATGATCAGATCGACGTTCTGCTTCATAAAGAGAGTATCATCCACTCGATGGTCGAGTACATAGACGGAAGCGTAATGGCTCATCTAGGTACTCCGGATATGAGAATTCCGATTCAATATGCACTTAGCTATCCTGATCGGCTTGAAATGAGAAATGCAAAAAAGTTAAACTTATGGGAAGTTGGTAAGCTTCACTTTGAAAAGGTAGATTTCGAGCGTTTCCGTAGTTTGAAACTCGCTTATGATGCTGGTCGAATTGGCGGCTCAATGACAGCGGTGTTGAATGCTGCGAACGAAACGGCAGTTGCTGCATTTCTACAGAGCAAGATCGATTTCTTGACGATTGAAGAGCTCGTTGAAAAAGCGCTAGAACAACACGATTCGATTCAGAACGCATCGCTAGAAGAAATTCTTGAGATCGATTCTGAAACGCGATCGAGAGTTCAGTCATTAATTAAATAAAGGTGGTTAAGTGGATATGAATACTGTGATTTCGATCATTATCATATTCGGAGCACTGGTCTTTTTCCATGAACTGGGTCACTTGCTCCTTGCAAAACGTGCAGGAATCCTATGCCGTGAATTCGCGATCGGATTTGGGCCGAAGCTTTTCACGATTAAAAAAGGTGAAACGGTATATACGATAAGACTATTGCCACTTGGTGGGTTTGTTCGAATGGCCGGAGAAGATCCGGAAATGATCGAATTAAAACCCGGTCAACGCGTAGGCTTGCTATTCAATAACAAAAACAAGATAGAAAAAATCGTTATTAATCAGAAATCTGCTTACACAAACTTAAAAGAAATCACGGTTGAAGAAGCCGATTTAGAACACAAACTTTTTATAAAAGGGTACGAAGGTGAAGATGAACCAGCGGTCGTTTATCCGCTTGATGAGCAGTCACACTATGTGATGGACGGATCTGAATTTCAGATTGCTCCTTATGACCGTCAATTCGGATCAAAGTCTCTCTGGGATCGCTTCCTAGCCATTTTCGCAGGTCCCGTCATGAACTTTTTGCTTGCTATCGTGATTTTCTTCCTACTTGGTTTACTCCAAGGAACACCTACAAATCAAGTCAATGAAGTTGTTGAAGGAAGCCCCGCTGAGCAAGCAGGTATGATGAATGGAGATGTGATCACTGAGATTAATGGAACTGAAATAACGAGCTGGGACAAAATGACTTCGATCATTCAAGATAATGCAGAAAACCAGCTAAGTTTCACCGTGGATCGTGAAGGAGAAGCAGTATCACTCTCGATAACTCCAGAAAAACAAGAGTTGACTGAGAATCAGTCGGTTGGTCGAATCGGAGTTGCACCGGCATATCAGGTGAACTTCCTCGATTCAGTTGCTTTTGGTTTTACATCTACGTATGAATTCTCTAAAGCAATCTTTGTAGGTCTAGGTCAGCTCGTAACAGGCCAGCTTTCGATCGATGCTTTTTCTGGACCAGTAGGGATCTATAGCTATACAGAAGAAGCGGCATCAAAAGGTGTGTACGTATTGATGAGATGGGCTGCTTTTCTAAGCATCAACCTAGGAATCTTTAATCTCCTGCCATTACCTGCTCTAGATGGAGGAAGATTATTGTTTATTGGGGTAGAAGCATTAAGAGGCAAGCCGATCGACCCTCAAAAAGAAAGTCTTGTACACTTTATTGGATTCTCTTTCCTCATGTTACTTATGCTCGTTGTAACATGGAATGATATTCAACGTTTCTTTTTGTAAGAAAGTAGGGGCAGATGTCCTTTTAAATGAAATGAGGTGCAGGTCATGAAACAATCGAGTTATTTTAATCCTACCCTCAGAGACAACCCAGCTGATGCCGAGATAAAAAGTCATCAGCTGCTTGTCCGAGCGGGTTTTATACGACAGAACGCAGCAGGCATTTATTCTTACCTTCCTTTAGGTAAGAAAGTATTAATGAAGATTGAAGAAGTCGTTCGAGAAGAATTGAACGAGGCTGGTGCACAAGAGCTTCTTATGCCTGCTATTCAACCAGCTGAACTATGGCAAGAAACAGGTCGATGGGATGTTTATGGACCAGAGCTTATGAGGCTTAAAGATCGTCATGACAGACCGTTCGCTCTAGGTGCAACGCATGAAGAATTGATTACGAGCCTTGTCAGAGATGAGCTTAGCTCTTATAAGCAAATGCCGGTTATTCTTTATCAAGTTCAGACGAAGTACCGAGATGAGCGTCGTCCTCGCTTTGGACTTTTAAGAGGTAGAGAGTTCATCATGAAAGATGCTTATTCTTTCCATTCATCTGAAGAGCAATTAGATGAAGCATATGATCTTATGCACAAAACCTATAGCAAAATCTTTACTAGACTAGGACTTAATTTCCGTCCTGTAGTGGCAGATTCAGGCGCAATGGGTGGAAAAGATACAGAAGAATTTATGGCTCTCTCAAGCGTTGGAGAAGACACGATCGCGTATAGCGATGAATCCGATTATGCAGCGAACATCGAGATGGCAGAAGTGAAAGTCGAATACGTTAAGCCTAGTGAAGCGGAAGAGGCTTTAGCTAAAGGTGAAAAAGAAACATCTCCTGATCGTGAACTGAAAGCAACACTTTTGAATGTAAACGATGAAGAGCTACTCGTTCTTGTCAGAGGCGACCATGACCTCAATGAAATAAAAGTGAAGAACTTATTCGGTACAGACCTTGTAGAAAAAATAAATAAAGAGATCGATGTAAGAGAATTCGAAGGCACGGTCATTGCTGACAATGCGGTCAAATCGATCGTTAACGGAAGCGTTAATGGTAGTAACCCTTATCATAATGTGAACCCTGAACGTGACCTTAACATCGAACGCTATGAAGATTTAAGATTTATCCAAGAAGGCGACCCTTCTCCAGACGGAAAAGGCAGAGTGGTCTTTGCTGAAGGAATCGAAATTGGACAAGTCTTTAAATTAGGTACAAAATATAGCGAAGCGATGGGAGCGAATTATCTTAACGAGGGCGGAAAAGCTGAGCCGATCATCATGGGTTGTTATGGAATCGGGATCTCTCGTACGTTAGCAGCGATCGCAGAGCAAAATGCAGACGAAAACGGACTCAACTGGCCGATGGGTGTCACTCCGTTCCATGTTCATCTTATTGCAGTCAATGTAAAAAATGATGATCAAAAGGAATTGTCGGACAGACTTTATGAATCGCTGCGTAATGAGCGCTACGATGTTCTTTACGACGACCGTAAAGAGCGAGCAGGAGTGAAGTTCAAGGATGCCGATTTAATCGGAGTACCGCTTCGCGTTGTTGTTGGTAAAAAGGCAGCAGACGGCATCGTTGAAGTAAAACGCAGAGATACAGGTGAATCATTCGAAGTGGCTGTAGATGAATTGAATTCAGAACTACAAAAGCTCTTTGAACAATTGGGTTAAATAGTGGACAGGTGCCCTTTATTGGGTCCTGCCACCTTTTTTTTCGTTTACCCAAAGGATGTCAATAAAGGGGGTTATGACATGGATCAGGAGTTAACGGTAAGGAAGGAACGACTTCAGCTACTCCTTCAGCAAATATCGTTTCCGGATAAGTTTGAAGAATTCTTTAAAGAAGGATATATCTCGAAACTAACAGTATACAAGGAAACGAGGAAGTGGCATTTCCACTTTCATTTACCTACAATCCTACCATTTCATATATATGAACTATTTCGAAGTCGATTGGTCGATGGGTTAAAGCATATCGCTACAGTTGACTTTTCGATTACGACAGATGGTGAAGCAACTGAAGAGCTAGCTTCTAGCTACTGGGAAAATGTAGTGGAACTCATGCAGGACCACTCCGCTTCCTTAACGGCACTATTGAAGAGTCAAACACCGAGAATCAATGGAAACAAGCTGCTCGTTCACGTTCGAAACGAGACGGAAGCAGCCATCGCAAAGAAGAAGCTAACAGGCCCATTAGCAGAGTGCTATGAAGCAGCTGGCTTTCCTAAATACATGCTAGAAATCGAAGTAAAAGAATCAAAGCAAGATTACGATAAGTTTATGGAGCAGAAGCAGCAAGAAGACCACTCCAAGATGATGGAAGCATTGATCGAAAAGCAAAAAGCTGATACAGCTGAAAGCAAAGGTCAGACGCCTGATACGCTCGTTATCGGCTATAAGATCAAGGAAGATCCTGTGCCGATCGAAACCATTCAAGATGAAGAGCGGAGAATCGCTGTTCAAGGTTATGTGTTCGATGCAGAAACGAAGGAGCTTCGAAGTGGTCGTACGCTCTTAACATTCAAAATTACAGATTACACGGATTCGATCTTAGTGAAGATGTTCTCTCGCGACAAAGAAGATGTGCCGATTCTTGAAGCGGTTCGAAAAGGAATTTGGGTAAAAGTGAGAGGCGGTATTCAAAACGATACGTTCGTTCGAGATCTCGTCATGATTGGAAACGACCTCACTCAAGTAACGCCGGAGCTTCGTAAAGATGAAGCACCTGAAGATGAGAAGCGTGTAGAACTGCATGCACATACACAGATGAGTCAAATGGATGCTGTGAGTTCTGTTGGTGATCTGATCAGTCAGGCTGCTAACTGGGGTCACCCGGCTATTGCGATTACGGACCATAACAACGTACAGTCGTTCCCTGATGCATACGCAGCGGGGAAGAAAAATGGTGTCAAAATCCTTTACGGATTAGAAGCTGATCTTGTTGATGACGGTGTTCCAATCGCATATAACGAAGCAGATCGAGATCTTGAATCAAGTACGTATATCGTATTTGACGTCGAGACGACAGGGTTATCCGCAGTTTATAATAAGATCATCGAGCTTGCAGCCGTTAAAGTGAAGGACGGAGAAATCGTCGATAAGTTTGAGCGATTCGCAAATCCTCATCATCCGCTATCGTCGACTACGATCGAACTTACTGGCATAACAGATGACATGGTGGAGAATGCACCTGAAATAGAGGACGTTTTAAAAGATTTTCATGAGTTTATCGGCGACGATATCCTCGTTGCTCATAACGCTAGTTTCGATATGGGGTTTCTGAACGTTGGGTTCCGAAATATTGGTTTAGGTGAAGCAAAAAATCCAGTTATCGATACGCTAGAGCTTGCGCGATTCTTGTTTCCAGAAATGAGAAACCACCGACTCAATACGCTTTGTAAGAAGTTTGATATCAACCTTACGCAACACCACCGGGCGATCTATGACGCGGAAGCGACAGGCTATCTGATGTGGAAGCTTTTGAAAGATGCGCTGGAAAGAGAAATTACAAACCATAACCAGCTTAATGAGAATATGGGGCAGACAGGATTCCAGCGAACAAGACCATCTCATACGATCATTCTAGCTAAAAACGATGTAGGACTAAAAAATCTTTTCAAACTTGTATCGCTTTCCCATCTCGACTACTTTTATCGGACAGCACGTATTCCAAGGTCAAAGCTTGAGAAGTATCGAGAAGGTCTATTGATCGGATCAGGGTGCGATAAAGGTGAAGTATTTGAAGGCATGATGCAAAAATCTCCTGAAGAGGTTGAGGAGATTGCAAAGTTTTACGACTATCTAGAAGTTCAGCCGCCTCAGAACTACATGCATCTTATTGAAAAAGAGCTTGTACAAGATGAAATGGCGTTAAGAGACATTATCGGAAATATCGTAAAGCTAGGAGAGAAATTAGATAAGCCAGTCGTTGCGACAGGGAATGTGCATTATTTGGACCCTCAAGATCACATCTATCGTAAGGTTCTGATCAAAGCACAAGCTGGTAATCCATTGAACAGACAGACGTTGCCTCAAGTTCATTTTAGAACGACGAACGAAATGCTCGACTGCTTCCATTTCCTTGGTTCAGAGAAAGCAAAAGAAATCGTGGTTGAAAAACCGCAGCATGTCGCGAGTCTTATCGATGACATCAAGCCGATCAAGGATGATCTTTTCACGCCTAAGATCGAAGGTGCAGATGAAGAGATGAGAAAGATGAGCTATGATCGGGCTAGAAGTATTTATGGTGATGAACTACCGACGATTGTTGAGGAAAGACTAGAAAAAGAGCTGAAAAGTATTATAGGTCACGGATTTGCGGTAATCTATTTGATCTCTCAAAAGCTAGTTAAAAAATCACTGGATGACGGATATCTCGTAGGCTCACGTGGGTCAGTCGGGTCATCATTCGTAGCAACGATGACGGAAATTACAGAAGTTAACCCATTGCCGCCTCATTACGTATGTCCGACGTGTAAAGAGTCCAAATTCTTCGATGACGGTTCCGTAGGCTCAGGGTTTGACCTTCCTGATAAAGAGTGTGATACGTGCGGCGTTCCGCTCATTAAGGATGGACATGATATTCCGTTTGAAACGTTCCTAGGATTCAAAGGGGATAAAGTACCCGATATCGACTTGAACTTCTCAGGTGAATATCAGCCGAGAGCACACAATTATACGAAAGAACTCTTTGGGGAAGACAACGTCTATCGAGCGGGAACCATCGGCACTGTCGCAGAAAAAACGGCATATGGATATGTGAAAGGGTACATGGGTGATAACGACCTCCATTTCAGAGGTGCTGAAATCGACCGACTCGTAGCAGGCTGTACAGGCGTCAAACGTACATCAGGTCAGCACCCTGGCGGAATCATCGTAGTACCAGATTACATGGACATCTACGACTTTTCACCGATACAATTTCCAGCTGACGATAAAACTTCCGCTTGGAAAACAACTCATTTTGACTTCCACTCGATCCACGACAATCTCTTGAAGCTCGATATTCTAGGACACGATGATCCTACCGTGATCAGAATGCTTCAAGATTTAAGTGGAATCGACCCGAAGACGATCCCGACTGATGACGCAGAAGTGATGAAGCTATTCAGTGGCACAGAATCGCTCGGAGTTACGCAAGATCAAATCATGTGTAAAACTGGAACGTACGGCATTCCTGAATTCGGTACGCGCTTCGTTCGACAAATGCTTGAAGACACGAAACCTAGTACGTTCTCAGAACTCGTACAGATCTCTGGTCTATCACACGGCACGGATGTATGGCTTGGGAATGCACAGGAGCTCATTCAGGCCGGTACATGTTCACTTAGTGAAGTGATCGGGTGTCGTGACGATATCATGGTGTACTTGATCTATAAAGGGCTCGAACCATCCCTTGCATTTAAGATCATGGAGTTCGTTCGTAAAGGGAAAGGTCTTCAAGAGGAATGGGTCAACGAAATGAAGAAGCACGATGTGCCGGATTGGTATATTGATTCTTGCTTGAAGATCAAATACATGTTCCCGAAAGCCCATGCGGCAGCATATGTCCTTATGGCGGTGAGGATCGCTTACTTCAAAGTGCATCATCCTATTCTTTTCTATGCTGCTTACTTCACAGTAAGAGCAGATGACTTTGATATCGATACGATGGTAAAGGGATCGAACGCAATCCGAGCGAGAATTGAAGAGATCAACGAAAAGGGTCTCGATGCTTCTCCGAAAGAGAAGAACCTACTCACTGTCCTTGAGATCGCGCTTGAAATGTCAGAGAGAGGTCTTCGTATGCAGAAAGTTGATCTCTACAGATCGAAGGCAACAGAGTTTATCGTAGATGGCGATTCTCTTATTCCTCCGTTCAACTCACTGCCTGGAGTGGGAACAAACGCTGCACTGAATATCGAAGCTTCAAAAGAGGATGGAGAATTCCTCTCGAAAGAAGATCTTCAACAGCGAAGTAAGATTTCAAAAACGGTCCTTGAGTATCTAGATGACCATGGCTGTCTAGAAGGGCTGCCAGATGCTAATCAGCTCAGTCTTTTCTAAAGGAAGCCGCGTTCTCTTCTTTGTTGAATTGGCTAAATGAGTATGGTATAGTAATTGTGGAAATACTAGTGAATACACACGCAGCGAAAGAGTGGGGCTAACCCACTCTTTCGTTTTCGATTGGGACCCTGCTTGACAGGATCAGAAAGGAGGACAACCAATGACTGAACATGTGATCACGGTTACAGAAGAACTAGTAAAACCAATAGCAGATGAAATGAACCTGGAACTTGTAGATGTAGAATTCACACAGGAGGGAAAGAACTGGTTTCTCCGTGTCTATATCGATTCTCCGCGGGGCGTTGATATCGAGGAATGCGGTGTTGTGAGCGAGAAATTAAGTGAGCAACTTGATAAGCAAGATCCGATCGAGCAACCATACTTCCTAGAAGTATCTTCGCCAGGTGCCGAGCGTCCACTTAAGAAACCATCCGATTTCGAGAAAGTGGTAGGTAAGCAAGTATACATTACAACCTATGAACCCATCGACGGCGAAAAGAGCTTTGAAGGTAAGCTTGTAAACTTTGATGGTGAGACGGTTGTCGTCGAGCAGAAGGTTAAAACAAGAACAATAACGGTAGAAGTACCTTATGACAAAGTGGCAAGCGCTAGGCTTGCAGTTGTTTTTTAATTAAAGGGGAGAATGAAAATGAATAGTAGTGATCTATTGGATGCACTGACCGTTCTTGAAAAGGAGAAGGGCATCAGTAAGGATATTATCGTGGAGGCAATCGAAGCAGCGTTGATCTCCGCTTATAAGCGTAATTTCCACCAGGCGCAAAATGTTAGAGTAGACTTCAATCAAGATACAGGGTCGATTCGTGTATTCGCACGTAAAGATGTTGTGGAAGAAGTTGAAGACTCCCGCTTAGAGATCTCTCTTGCAGATGCGAAGGATATGGATCCACAGTATGAAGTTGAAGATGTTGTTGAGATTGAAGTAACGCCTCGTAACTTCGGTAGAATTGCCGCTCAGACAGCGAAGCAGGTTGTCACTCAGCGAGTTCGTGAAGCTGAACGCGGCATTATTTTTAGTGAGTTTATCGAGCGTGAAGACGATATCATGACAGGTATCGTACAGCGTCAAGATCACCGCTTCATCTATGTTGACCTCGGTAGGATCGAAGCCCTTCTTCCAACTGGCGAACAGATGCCGAACGAAACATACAAATCGCATGATAGAATAAAAGTGTATGTTACAAAAGTTGAAAAAACGACAAAAGGACCACAGGTGATGGTTTCACGTACACACCCTGGTCTTTTGAAGCGTCTCTTCGAGCTTGAAGTACCAGAAATCTACGATGGTACTGTAGAAGTGAAGTCGATCTCCCGCGAAGCAGGCGATCGTTCAAAGATCTCTGTTCATGCAGAAGATCCTGAAATCGATCCGGTTGGCTCTTGTGTAGGCCAGCGTGGACAGCGAGTACAGGCGATCGTGAACGAATTGAAAGGCGAGAAAATCGATATCGTCCGCTGGTCAGAAGATATCGTTGAATACGTAGCAAACGCTCTAAGTCCTTCAAAAGTACTTAAAGTGAATGTTGATGAAGAGAATAAGATGACTCAGGTGATCGTACCTGATTATCAACTATCTCTAGCGATTGGAAAACGTGGTCAGAATGCACGTCTTGCTGCGAAACTAACAGGCTGGAAAATTGATATTAAGAGTCAGTCAGAAGCGGAAGAAGAAGGCATTTATACTGAAGATGACACTCCGCTCTTCGAAGAGGAAGAAACTGACTACGATAACGAATAGTAGGATCAGGAGAGGTGTCCATCGTGAAAAACCGTAAGATTCCGATGCGTAAGTGTGTAGCCTGTCAGGAAATGAAGCCAAAGAAAGAACTAGTACGCGTTGTCAGGTCTAAAGAAGGAGAAATAGCGATTGACCCGACTGGAAAGATGAACGGCCGTGGGGCATACCTCTGCAATAGTGAAGAGTGTTTTAAACTAGCTAGAAAAAAGAACGCACTCTCTGCACATCTTAAAGCAGAAGTTACAGATGACGTTTATCTCCATCTTGAAGAGTTACGTTCATGAGAGGAAATTGGGAATCACTTCTGGGACTTGCTCAACGTGCAGGCAAACTCGTATCGGGTGAAGAATTAGTAGTTAAGGAAATCCGACGAAAACATGCGAGACTCGTACTGTTAGCGGATGACGCATCCGACAATACAAAGAAGAAAATTACAGATAAAGCAACTACTTATGGAATCCCAGTATGTATTGTAGCAGGACGCTATGAACTCGGGCATGCGATCGGTAAAGCACAGCGAGTGACGATAGCCGTCACTGATGAAGGATTTGCAAAGAAACTTTTTGCTATTCTTGATCAATAACTCGGGGGTGAACGTATGAGTAAGATGCGAATTTATGAATATGCAAAGGAACACAATACAACAAGTAAGGATGTTATCGAAAAGTTAAAAAGCATGAATATAAAAGTCACGAATCACATGTCTGTGATCGACGATTCAACAGTGGAGAAGCTTAATAGCAATTCGAAACAATCCAAAAAGGGAAGCGACAAAAACAGTATGGAAAATAAAAACAACAGAAATAACCCAAAAGCAAACTCAAACCAAAAGAGCAACACAAATAAACCAAACAATGCACGTCGTGGTGGCAGACGCCCAAATCGTCGTGGCAAAGGACAACCACCTAAGAACACTGCAGCTCCAAGAAGATTGCCTGAAAAGGTAACGTTCATCGGTTCATTGACGGTTGGACAGCTTGCAGAGAAGCTTGGTAAAGATGCTTCTGAGATCATCAAGAAGCTTATGGGTCTTGGTGTAATGGCAACGATCAACCAGGAGCTCGATAAAGATACAATGGAACTTATTTGTGACGATTATGGCGTAAAAGTAGAAGAAGAAGAAATCTTTGAAATTACAGACCTTGATAATTATACAAAAGAAGATGATAGCGAGAAGCTTGTGGAGCGTCCTGCTGTCGTAACAATCATGGGTCACGTTGACCACGGTAAAACAACTCTACTAGATAGCATCCGTAACACGAAGGTAACGCAAGGTGAAGCTGGCGGAATCACACAGCACATCGGTGCTTACCAAATCGATAACAAAGACAAAAAGATCACTTTCTTAGATACACCTGGTCACGCAGCATTTACAACAATGCGTGCACGTGGTGCGAAAGTTACAGATATCGCAATCATCGTAGTAGCGGCAGATGACGGTATTATGCCTCAGACTGTCGAAGCGATTAACCATGCGAAAGCTGCAGAGGTGCCAATTATCGTTGCAGTTAATAAGATGGATAAAGAAGGTGCAAATCCTGACCGTGTCCTTCAGGAACTTACTGAGTATGAGCTAGTTCCAGAAGCATGGGGTGGAGACACGATCACTGTTAATCTTTCTGCGATCAAAGGGGAAGGAATCGATGAGCTCCTTGAAATGATCGTTCTAGTTTCTGAAGTAGAAGAATTCAAAGCGAACCCTGATAAGTTAGCTTCTGGATCTGTTATTGAAGCTCAGCTAGACAAAGGTCGTGGTGCAGTTGCAACACTTCTCGTACAAGAAGGTACGTTAAAAGTTGGAGATCCTGTCGTTGTCGGTAATACGTTCGGACGTGTGCGTGCAATGGTCAACGACCTTGGTAAGCGCGTGAAAACAGCTGAACCATCTACACCGGTTGAAATAACTGGACTTAGTGATGTTCCTCAAGCTGGAGACCGCTTCGTGGCATTTGAAGATGAAAAGCAGGCTCGCCAAGTAGGTGAAGCGCGTGCACAGCAACAAATTGAAGCACAGCGTAAAGAGTCTTCTAAGATGAATCTTGACGATCTATTTGAGAAGATCCAACAAGGTGATGTGAAAGACATCAACATCATCATTAAAGCAGATGTGCAAGGTTCCGTCGAAGCACTTGCAGGTTCTCTCAAGAAGATCGAAGTTGAAGGTGTTAAGATCAACATCATTCATACAGGTGTAGGTGCGATCACTGAATCTGACATCATCCTTGCTTCTGCTTCGAATGCGATCATTATCGGCTTCAGTGTACGTCCTGATAACAATGCGAAGAAAGTTGCAGATGCAGAGCAAGTTGATATTCGTCTTCACCGCGTAATTTATACAGCGATCGAAGAAATTGAATCAGCGATGAAAGGGATGCTTGATCCTGTCTATGAAGAAAAGGTCATCGGTCAAGCTGAAGTTCGTGAAACGTTCAAAGTTTCTAAAGTTGGTACGATCGCAGGTTCTTACGTGATTGAAGGTAAGATCACTAGAAACTCTGGCGTACGAGTAATCCGTGACGGCATCGTCGTTTTCGAAGGTGAAGTCGATACCTTGAAGCGTTTCAAAGATGATGCAAAAGAAGTTGCGAAAGGCTATGAGTGTGGTATTACACTTGCGAAGTTCAACGATGTGAAGGAAGGCGACATCATTGAAGCATTCGTAATGGAGGAAGTAAAACCTAAGTGATCGGCTACATTGAGTGCGAATGCATAATCTATGATGCGCAGTCACTTAAACAGAAAAGATCAGTGCTACAGTCGGTGATAAGCCGGCTGAAGCACTATAATTTAGCAGTTTCTGAGCTTGATAATCAGGATTTGTGGCAACGAACTGTGATAGGAATCGTAACGACTGCTTCTAGCAAGACAGCCTGTGAGCGGGAATTACAGAGAGCTATCGCATTGATCGATTCAAATCCTGACATTGAGCTTACCCGAACAACTTATGAATGGCTTTAGGAAGAAATGAGGTGTAACGATGAGCAATGTTCGCGCGCACCGCGTAGGTGAACAGATGAAGAAAGAACTTGGGGATATCATCAGCAGAAAGATAAAAGATCCTCGTGTAGGTTTCGTTACAGTAACAGCTGTTGAGGTTACAAACGACCTTCAACAAGCAACAGTATTCATTACTGTTTTAGGTGATGAAGAGAAGAAAGATGCTACTCTTAACGGTCTTGCAAAAGCGACAGGTTTTATTCGCTCAGAAATCGGAAAGAGAATTCGTCTTCGCAAAACACCTGAAATTTATTTCGAATTCGATGAATCCATCGATTACGGTAATAAAATAGAGAGACTTCTTGCGGATTTAAATCAATCTGATGAATAGAGAACGTTAGGATAGGCAGGAATGTCTATCCTTTCTCTATGTTTAGAAAGGAGGAAAAGTGATGGAAGGGATCTTACCATTAAAAAAACCTGCTGGGATGACGTCACATGACTGCGTTGCGAAAGTACGCAAAATTCTTATGACTAAGAAGGTAGGGCATACAGGAACGCTCGATCCTGCAGTTACGGGAGTGTTGCCGCTCTGTATTGGAAGAGCAACAAAGGTTGCACAGTATATGACGGATTTCTCTAAAACTTATGAAGCTGTTATTACTCTTGGCTATTCGACTTCTACTGAAGACGCAACTGGAGAGAAGATTGAAGAAAAAAGCATAACGACGAATTTCGAACCTAAGGAAATCACGTCTACTCTAGAAGCCTTCAAAGGAGAAATTGAACAAGTTCCACCGATGTATTCAGCGGTTAAAGTGAACGGAAAGCGACTGTACGAATATGCATTTGAAGGAAAAGTAGTCGAACGACCTTCACGTCATGTCACGATTCACGAAATCGAACGAACCGGAGAAATCGTCTATAAGGACGGTACAGTGGATATCCCTGTTCGAGTCGTATGTAGTAAAGGAACGTATATCAGAACGCTTGCTGTCGATATCGGAGCTTCCTTAGGATATCCGGCTCATATGTCATCATTAGTCAGGACTGCTTCTGGCCCATTTAAGCTCGAAGAATGTTTGACATTTGATGAGATTACACAGATGATAGAAGAAGAAACGTTAAGACTTTTTCCCCTGGAATATGCCCTTTCTTCTATGCCTTCTCTTACGGTAGACAAAGAGATGGAAGCGAAGCTACAAAATGGTTCGGTACTGCCTGAAGTTGAAGAGATGACAGATGAGCGACTCGTTATGTATAGTGAAGAAGGTAAAGCCATCGCCATTTATCAGAAACACCCAGAAAAGCCAGGGCTTATGAAACCTGAAAAAGTGTTCTCGAGATGAAGTTAGAAGGTGAAAGCTATGAAAACAATTTATTTATCTCATCCGCATTTTATTGAATCGAATAAACCATCTGTCATGGCGCTCGGGTATTTTGATGGGATTCACCGAGGTCATCAAAAGGTGATATCTACAGCGAAGAAAATCGCAGAGGAAAAAGGCGTTGCTTCCTCAGTCATGACGTTTTACCCTCATCCATCAGTCGTTCTTGGCAAGTCATCACCTCAAGTTGAAGCGATCACGCCGCTTGATGAGAAGATCGACCTGATCGACGAGATGGGAATCGACGTACTATATATTGTAAAGTTCGATACAACCATCGCAGGATTGACGCCACAGCAATTCGTTGATGACTATATCATCAATCTATCAGTGGTTCATGTCGTAGCTGGATTCGATTTTACATATGGCAGTAAAGGCAGAGGAACGATGGAGTCGATGCCATTCCATGCGCGTAATAAATTCGACCAGACGGTTATTGAAAAAGTGTCAAAGGATGATGAAAAAGTGAGCTCTACTCTAATCCGCTCTTATATTCGAGAAGGCGCAGTAGAAAACATCGAAGAAGTCTTAGGTCGTAGGTACGTGATTTCTGGGAATGTAATCAAAGGTGATCAGCGAGGCAGGACGATCGGATTTCCTACAGCAAACATTCAGCTTGATAACGAATACCTTGTTCCTGCAACTGGTGTATATGCTGTAAGGCTGAAACACGATGGCCAGTGGAGAAATGGCGTTTGCAACATAGGCTATAAACCTACTTTTTATGATGATGCACCAGACAAACCTTCTATAGAAGTTCATGTTTTTGATTTCGAAGAAGATTTGTATGGAAAAGAAGTTTCAGTCGAGTTTTACAAGAAGATACGTGGTGAAGTGAAATTTCCATCCGTTGACGCATTGATCGAACAGATTGGGAAAGATGCAGATCTCGCAAGAAAAATCCTAGAATAGATTCCTCTTGCATTTTACTACAAAAACATGTAGTCTAATATCTGTACGATATGTACACAACCTTTACTGGGCAATCGACTCTCCGACGTTTGCGCGGTAACAGGGGATTAAGAATTGAAGGAGGTGAAAAGGATGGCAATCACACAAGAGCGTAAGCAAGAGCTTATCACTAAGTTCAAAACTCACGAGAATGATACTGGTTCTCCAGAAGTTCAAATCGCTGTCCTAACTGAGGAAATTAACAATTTGAACGGTCATCTTCGTTTCCACAAGAAAGACCACCACTCTCGTCGCGGTCTTCTAAAGATGGTTGGTAAACGTCGTAACCTACTAACGTACCTTCGTAACAAGGACGTTACTCGTTACCGTGAACTAATCAAAGAACTTGGTCTACGTAGATAATGAGTTAAAAAGCGGGATTCTTTCCCGCTTTTTTATTAGGTTTAAAATACATAGATTTCGTCCTTTCTTTTTAGAAGATAAAAGGTTAGGGTATAATGTATACTAAAAGAAATGATTTTATAGGATGAGAGGAGTTCTCACAGTAATGGCACAAGATAAGCAAGTGTTTTCGATCGAGTGGGCTGGCCGCCAGCTGACTGTAGAAATCGGTCAATTGGCTAAACAGGCGAGCGGTGCAGCCATGATTCGTTATGGCGATACAGCTGTACTATCAACAGTAACAGGTTCGAAGGAACCAAAGGACCTTCCATTCTTCCCACTTACAGTTAACTATGAAGAAAGACTATATGCAGTCGGTAAGATTCCAGGAGGTTTCATTAAACGTGAAGGCCGTCCTAGTGAAAAGGCAATCTTAGCAAGCAGATTGATCGACCGCCCAATTCGTCCATTGTTCCCAGATGGTTTCCGTAATGAGGTACAGGTCGTAAGTACTGTAATGAGCGTTGATCAAGACTGCTCTTCTGAAATGGCAGCGATGTTCGGCTCATCTCTTTCTTTAGGTATCAGTGATCTACCATTCGATGGACCAATCGCTGGAGTTGTAATCGGACGCATCAACGGAGAGTTTGTCGTAAACCCTGGCGTTGAGCAGCTTGAAGAAAGTGATATCAACTTAACGGTTGCAGGAACAAAAGAAGCGATCAACATGGTAGAAGCAGGTGCAGATGAAGTTCCTGAAGAAACGATGCTTGAAGCGATCTTATTCGGACATCAGGAAATCAAACACCTGATTACGTTCCAAGAAGAAATCATTGAAGCTTGCGGAAAAGAAAAGCGTGAAGTCGTTCTGAAAAAAGCTGATGAAACGCTTGAAGCTGAACTTAGCGAAAAGTTTCTAGCTGACGTTAAAGAGGCAGTAAAAGTAGTTGAAAAGCATGCACGTCAAGAAGCGATCGATGAAGTAATGAATCGTGCTGTCGAAGCTTATGAAGACAATGAAGAAGTTCCTGAAGGTGAAGTAAGTTCGATCATGAATAGCTTCGTAAAACAGGAAGTTCGTCGCTTGATTCTTAAGGATAAAGTGAGACCTGATGGACGTGGTGTGGATGAAATTCGTCCACTAAACTCAGAAGTTGGCATTCTTCCAAGAACACACGGATCTGGATTGTTCACTAGAGGACAAACGCAAGCACTAAGTATTTGTACGCTAGGAGCTCTCGGTGATGTTCAAATCTTAGATGGTCTAGGAACAGAAGAATCCAAACGTTTCATGCATCATTATAACTTCCCTAAGTTCAGTGTTGGTGAAACTGGACCTATGAGAGGACCTGGTCGTCGTGAAATTGGACATGGTGCGCTAGGTGAGCGTGCGCTTGAACCTGCTATCCCAACTGAAAAAGACTTCCCATACACAATCCGTCTTGTTTCAGAAGTTCTTGAATCAAACGGATCTACATCTCAAGCAAGTATCTGCGCAAGTACACTTGCTATGATGGATGCGGGTGTACCGATCAAAGCACCTGTCGCTGGAATTGCAATGGGATTAGTAAGTGACGGAGAAGACGTAACCGTTCTGACTGATATTCAAGGCATGGAAGACGCACTAGGCGATATGGACTTTAAAGTTGCCGGAACGAAGCAAGGTGTAACGGCACTTCAAATGGATATTAAGATTTCAGGTATCAACGAAGATATCCTTCGTCAAGCACTTGAACAAGCTAGAAAAGGGCGTTTAGATATCCTTGAGAACATGATGAGTGCGATCAGCGAGCCACGTACTGAGCTATCTGCATATGCTCCGAAGATCTTAACGATGTCCATCAAACCAGATAAGATTCGTGACGTGATCGGACCAAGCGGGAAGATCATTAACAAGATTATCGAAGAGACTAACGTTAAGATCGATATCGAACAAGATGGTTCGATCTTCATCTCATCAACTGATCAAGAAATGAACGCAAAAGCGAAGAAGATCATCGAAGATCTTGTAAGAGAAGTAGAAGTAGGCGCAACTTACCTTGGTAAAGTTAAGCGTGTTGAGAAGTTCGGCGCATTTGTTGAACTCTTCCAAGGAAAAGAAGGTCTCGTTCATA
Organism: Anaerobacillus sp. ABA4_114; assembly: GCF_056159065.1. Lineage (NCBI taxonomy): Bacteria > Bacillati > Bacillota > Bacilli > Caryophanales > Bacillaceae > Anaerobacillus > Anaerobacillus sp. ABA4_114. Next base: position 2,252,864 of record NZ_JBSWUM010000001.1, on the reverse strand, counting down.
TTTCTGAACTCGCTGAAGAGCGTACGAACAAGGTTGAAGACGTTGTATCGATCGGCGATGAAGTAATGGTTAAAGTAAAAGAGATTGACAAGCAGGGACGCGTTAACCTTTCTCGCAAAGCATTATTGAAAGAAGCACGTGAAAGAGAAGAACAAAGTCAACAAAGCTAAGAATTCGGCTCAGCCGAATTCTTTTTTTATTTCAATTTAGTTTCTTTTCACACTAGTTCTAGGGCTTGCCTTTTTCACATAACCTTTGTACAAAAGGGGGTCATGTTGATGAAGAAAACCTGGATACACATTGTTGTATTTGTGATCATTCTGGCAATGACAGCAGAAACCATTCAAAACCCCTACACAACGATGTACTTAACTTCTCTAAAAGAGGAAGCAATCATGGTGAGTGGCAGTAACTCACTACATAATGAGATTTTAGAAGCGAAAGAAAAATACGATATAAAGCCGGTAAATGCCGTCGTCGATCGGGTATGGAAAGGCATTCCTGGGTACAATGGAGTAGAGGTAGAAGTAAAAGCATCTCTTGAAAAAATGCAAGGGAAGAAGTTTGACGAAGCGATGTTAGTTAAAAAAGAAATCGAGCCTGAAATCCAGCTAGAAGACCTGAAACCAGCACCTGTCTATAAAGGGAACCCAAACAAACCGATGGTGGCCTTGATGATCAACGTCGCATGGGGAGAAGAATTTTTACCAGACATGTTGAAGCATCTAAAGAAACATAATGTGCATGCTACATTTTTTCTTGATGGTTCCTGGGCTAAGAAAAATTCGGATCTTGTTCAAATGATTCATGAAGAAGGGCATGAAATAGGGAATCACGCTTATTCACATCCAGATTTGAAGCAAATGAATGATGCTGCTATTCAAAAGGAGCTCGAAGATACGAATAAAGTGATCGAAGCAGCAATCGATCAAAAGCCTGTCGTGTTCGCACCACCTAGTGGAAGCTACGCTTACAATAGCGTAGAAATCGCACATAAGCTCGGTATGCAAACGGTACTCTGGAGTGTTGACACGGTAGACTGGAAAAAACCATCACCTCATGTGATTACACAGAGAGTTCTTCAAAAGGTTCATGCAGGTGCTTTAGTTCTAATGCACCCTACAGAGCCAACAGAAAAAAGCTTGGAAGCAATGGTTAGGGGAATTAAAGATCGAGGCTATCACTTAGGTACGGTATCTCAAGTTTTGGATTCAAAACGAGTTTCGAAGATTCCATAAAATTGTTTCCAATCTGTTTTAATGATATAGTGTTTTTGGAACAGAATGACTAGGTTACATTACAGGAGGAACAAGCTTGATTAACAAAGTAACTTGTAAAAATGGAGTAAGAGTAGTATTAGAAAATATTCCGACCGTTCGATCAGTAGCTATAGGAATCTGGATCGGTACTGGATCTCGTTTTGAACCTAAAGAACTTAATGGAGTTTCTCACTTTCTTGAGCATATGTTTTTTAAAGGCACTGACAAGCGCAACGCAAAGGAAATTGCTGAATCATTCGATAGCATCGGTGGACAGGTGAACGCGTTCACTTCAAAAGAATACACGTGCTATTATGCGAAGGTTCTCGATGATCATTCTGAATATGCGTTAGATGTGCTAAGCGATATGTTTTTCAATTCACAGTTTGAAGCATCTGAGCTCGCGAAAGAGAAAAACGTTGTTTATGAGGAAATTAAGATGTATGAAGACACTCCTGATGACATCGTACACGATATTCTTAGTCAGGCGAGTTATGGGGACCACGAACTTGCGATGCCTATTCTAGGAACAGAAGAAACGTTAAAAGGATTCTCAGGCGACACGCTTCGAGAGTATATGCAAACTCATTACACACCTGACAACATCGTGATCTCGATCGCTGGTAATGTGGACAAATCGTTCATGGAAAAAGTGGAGAGAGCGTTCGAGAACTGGGAGACACCTGCAGGAAAACCAGAAGTTCAAGCACCGACGTTTGAACCTGGTCATATCGCTAGAAAGAAAGAAACAGAGCAGGCACATCTTTGTCTAGGGTATAAAGGGCTTCCGTTCGGAACAGACGACATTTATAGCTTGATCGTCATGAACAATGTGTTAGGCGGTAGCATGAGTAGTCGACTTTTCCAAGAAGTACGTGAAGAACAGGGTCTAGCTTACTCTGTGTTCTCCTATCACTCTGCATACCAAGATAGCGGGTTGCTAACGATTTATGCAGGTACAGCTCAAAATCAGCTAGATCGTCTTTACGAAACGATTCAGAACACGCTTTCTCAGTTCAAACAAGAAGGCATCACGACGAAAGAGCTTCAGAACTGTAAAGAACAGTTAAAAGGTAACTTGATGCTCAGCTTAGAAAGTACAAATAGTAGAATGAGTCGTAACGGTAAGAATGAACTTCTGCTAAATCAACATCGCACGCTTGATGATATCATTAAAAACATTGAAAACGTTGACCATGAAAAAGTGAACAACATGGTTCAGGCAACGTTTACAGACGATTTCTCTTCTTCTTTAATCAGTCCGAACGGATTGTTTCCAAAAGGCATGGAGAAGTGATTAGAAGCTGTCGAGTTTAACTCGGCAGCTTTTTTTCTGTCATCTGAAATCGACTCGTTTATCACGTCTTCTACATTCGCCTCAAACATAGACTATGGTAAGGATATCGCTCAGGGAGGGCTTCGAATGAGACTTAGTCAGTTGAGTGGAAAAGAGCTTGTGGACGTTGAAAAGGGGAAAAGGCTTGGCGTACTCGGGCAAACAGATTTACTATTCGATGAAACAAACGGATCTTTGAAGGCGCTGATCATCCCAAAAACATCATGGGGAGGACTAAAACGGACGGAAAACGCGATATCGATACCTTGGGAAAATATTCAAACGATCGGTCGAGATATGATCATTGTTCAAAATAAAAATGAAGGTAAAATTGAGCAAGATCGATAATTCACCAAGCGGGCATCAACCACATAGAATGTTGAGAAATTACAATAAATCCCCGTAGGTAGACGTGGAAAAAGAAAGGGGAGGAACGATGCTAACGAATCAACATATCGCAGTAATCGGCGGTGATGCCCGCCAGCTTGAAATCATTCGAAAGTTAACAGAGATGAACGCTGATTTATTTTTGATCGGCTTTGACCAGTTAGATCATGGATTCACAGGAGCAACAAAATGCTCGGTCGATGAAGTAGACCTTACGAAGCTCGATGCCATTGTCCTTCCAGTTGCCGGAACCAATATGGAAGGTGAAGTCGATAGTATTTTTTCTAATGAAAAAGTCGTATTGACTGCAGAGCACTTCAGTAAAACTCCTTCACACTGCGTTGTTTATAGTGGTATTAGTAATAGCCACCTCGAGGGGATGGCTATGAAAGCGTCAAGAAAACTCGTAAAATTATTCGAACGAGATGATATTGCAATATACAATTCGATTCCTACTGTAGAAGGAACGATCATGATGGTCATTCAGCATACTGATATTACGATCCACCAATCGAACATCGCTGTACTTGGACTTGGAAGGGTCGGGATGTCAGTAGCGCGATCATTCGATGCTCTCGGTGCAAACGTAAGCGTTGGAGCAAGAAAACCCGAACACCTTGCGAGAATAACGGAAATGGGGTTAAAACCGTTTCATTTATCATCGCTCGCTACTGAAGTTGCGAACATCGATGTGTGCATCAATACCGTTCCAGCTCAAATCGTTACGTCAGAGGTCATTTCCAAAATGCCGTCTCATACTCTGATTATCGATCTAGCATCCAAACCAGGCGGAACAGACTTTCGATTCGCAGAAAAACGGGGGATCAAAGCGCTATTAGCTCCAGGACTACCGGGAATTGTCGCTCCAAAAACAGCTGGGAAAATCATAGCCGGAGTTTTGACGCAGCTGCTTATTGAACAGCTTAAAGAAGGGGAGGAAAAGAATCCATGAGTTTGAAAGGAAAACACATTGGATTTGGTTTGACAGGATCTCATTGTACGTACGACGCTGTTGTTCCACAGATAGAAGAACTCGTGCAGTTAGGGGCGAAGGTAACGCCCTTTGTTTCTCATACCGTCACATCGACAAATACACGTTTTGGAGATGGAGAAGACTGGGTTTCTAAAATTGTAGAAATTACAGGTAATGAAGCGGTGGATTCGATTGTGAAAGCTGAGCCATTCGGTCCTAGGACTCCGTTAGATTGTATGGTAATTGCTCCGATTACGGGCAATTCCATCAGTAAATTTGCGAATGCTATGACAGACTCTCCTGTATTGATGGGAGCAAAAGCAACGTTAAGGAATGAGAAGCCAGTTGTTCTTGGAATTTCAACCAATGATGGACTCGGCTTGAATGGAACAAACATCCTTAGATTGATGTCGACTAAAAATATTTATTTCATTCCTTTTGGTCAAGATGATCCTGTTAAGAAACCAAATTCCCTTGTCGCAAGAATGACCTCACTGACTGAGACGATTGAGAATGCCATGAATGGAAAACAGTATCAGCCTGTCTTAGTCGAACGTTATTTAGATTAAAGAACAGTTTTTCTTTCTTTAAAACAGGTTTATGATAGAATAGAGAATAAAATCACCAGATCTTGAGGAGAAACGTAGGTTTCTCCTTCTGTTGTGCTGGGTATTGAATGATTGGAATATGGAAGGAGAATTATTAACATGAGCGTTAAACAATTTCACGTAGCAGTAGTTGGAGCAACAGGTGCAGTCGGACAACAAATGATTAAAACACTAGAAGAACGAGATTTTCCGATCTCGACCTTAACGCTCCTTTCATCATCACGTTCAGCTGGAACGAAAGTGTCATTTAAGGGCCAAGAAGTGACAGTTCAAGAAGCAAAACCTGAATCATTCATTGGCGTCGATCTGGCTTTATTTAGTGCAGGAGGCGGAATTTCAAAACAATTAGCACCTGCTGCAGTGAGGCATGGTGCGATTGTTGTTGATAACACGAGTGCATTCAGAATGAACGAAGATGTACCTCTCGTCGTACCAGAAGTTAATGAAAGAGATTTAAACGATCATAAAGGAATCATTGCCAACCCTAATTGCTCGACGATCCAGATGGTCGCAGCACTCGAGCCCTTGAAGCAAGCATACGGCCTAAACAAGATTATCGTATCCACATACCAAGCTGTAAGCGGTGCAGGAGCGAATGCGGTTACGGAAATGAAAGAACAGTCGAAAGCCGTATTAGAAGGTCAGGATCATACTCCTGAGTACCTACCAGTAAAAGGTGATAAGAAACATTATCCAATTGCGTTTAACGCAATTCCTCAAATAGATATGTTTGAAGAAAATGGATTTACTTTCGAAGAAATGAAAATGATAAACGAGACGAAGAAGATTATGCATGATGCTGAGCTTGAAGTAGCAGCGACATGTGTACGCCTACCGATTGAAACAGGTCACGCTGAATCCGTATACGTCGAGATTGAGAGCGATGATGTTTCAGTAGAGCAGATCAGAGAGCTATTGAGCAATGCGCCTGGTGTTACGCTTCAAGATGATCCAACGAATCAAGTATATCCGATGCCTGTCGATGCGGTTGGTAAACCAGATGTGTTCGTTGGACGCATAAGACAAGATCTTGACCGAAAAAATGGCTTTCATATGTGGATTGTCTCTGATAATCTACTGAAGGGGGCAGCGTGGAACTCGGTGCAAATCGCTGAAAGTCTTGCAGCCCTAAATATATTGAAATAGACTGAAGAAGGTGTGCGAAATGAAAGTCATCGTCCAGAAGTTTGGTGGCACTTCATTAAAAAGTGAAGACGGAAGAAATCGAGCAGTAAATCATATAAAAGATGCAGTTAAAGATGGATACAAAGTCGTCGTCGTTGTATCAGCTATGGGCCGATTCGGCGACCCGTATGCGACGGACACGCTGCTTGGACTGATAGGTGATCGTAATCGAAAAGTAACGTCAAGAGAATATGATCTACTCGTATCGTGCGGTGAAAGTATTTCATCTGTCGTGTTCTCTAACATGCTTCTTGAAGAAGGACTGAAAGCTACTGCTTATACAGGAGGGCAGGCTGGATTCATCACGACGGGTGAACATAGTAAAGCCCGGATTCTAGAGATGCGAACAGAGCGTTTATCTGAAGAGTTAAATACGATGGACGTTGTTGTCGTTACAGGCTTCCAAGGAATAACAGAAAAAGGAGATGTGACGACCCTTGGTAGAGGAGGAAGCGATACGTCAGCTGCAGCTTTAGGAGCGGCTCTTTCAGCTGAATGGGTAGATATCTTTACAGACGTAGAAGGAATCATGACAGCTGACCCTCGCCTAGTAGAGAAGGCACGTCCTCTTTCGATCGTCACATACAACGAAGTGTGCAACATGGCATATCAAGGGGCAAAGGTCATCCATCCTCGAGCAGTTGAAATTGCGATGCAATCCAAGGTTCCGATGAGGATTCGTTCAACTTACTCGTCTTCCACAGGAACGCTTGTAACTTCTATGAAGGGTAATCCTGCAGGAGAACAAGTTGTTGATCGGCTCATTACAGGAATCGCCCATGTGAATGGAGTTTCACAAATAAAAGTATTTGCCAAAGAAGGGCAATACGATTTACAGTCGAAAGTGTTTAAAGCAATGGCGATTGAAGGGATCAGTGTTGATTTCATCAACATAAGTCCAACAGGAGTCGTCTACACTGTCATGGAAGAAATGACGGAAAAAGCAGTGAAAACGTTAAACGATATGGGTTACGATCCTGTCGTCATCGAAAACTGTGCTAAAGTATCTGCAGTAGGAGCAGGAATGAGCGGAGTCCCAGGGGTTACCTCAAAAATCGTCGAGGCGTTAGCGGGGCAGAACATCGACATTCTACAATCTGCAGATTCACATACCACCATATGGGTTCTAGTAAAACAAAACGACCTTTCTGCAGCTGTGAACGCACTGCATGAAACGTTTTATCTACACTTAGAGCCAGGTACAGAAGAAGTAGAACAGATGATGGATCAGCGGTAACCCAGAAGCAAGGAGTGGGTAGAAAATGAATTTTGGAAAAGTACTTACAGCAATGGTGACGCCATTCGATCGTAAAGGATACGTGGATTTCACCAAAACAGAGCAGTTGATCAATTACCTGATTAAGAACGGCTCAGACGGTCTCGTGATAGCAGGTACTACTGGAGAATCACCAACGCTTTCTTCAGAAGAAAAGGTCGCGTTGTTCAAGCATTCAGTGAAAGCTTCTAACGGAAGAATTCCAATTATCGCAGGAACAGGAAGCAACAATACACATGCCACCATCGAACTTACGAAAAAGGCTGAAGATACGGGTGTCGATGCTGTTATGATCGTTTCTCCTTACTACAGCAAACCAGGTCAAAGAGGCCTATATGAGCATTTTAAAGCTGTAGCAGAGTCAACGAAGCTTCCAGTTATGATCTACAATATCCCAGGAAGATCAGTGGTCAACATGACGGCTGATACGATTGTAGAGCTATCAAAAATTGAGAACATCGTTTCAGTGAAAGAGGCTAGCGGTGATCTCGACCAAATCACAGATATCATTAGCCGTACAGATGATTCATTTTCTGTATATAGTGGTGACGACGGTCTTACACTTCCGATCGTATCAGTAGGCGGTGATGGTGTTGTTTCTGTCGCATCCCACATATTAGGTAATGAGATGCAAGAAATGATTAAAGCGTACCATGCAGGAGAAGTAAAGGAAGCAGCCGCAATTCATAGAAAGATCCTTCCAACTATGAATGAACTGTTCAAAGCTCCAAGCCCTTCTCCAGTTAAAACTGCACTACAGCTAAAAGGTTTAGATGTAGGAAGCGTTCGTCTACCGATGCTGCCTCTAACAGCAGAAGAACGTTCTTCACTAGCAGCAGTATTAAACAAATAAAGTTTGAAAGCAGACGCCCACGCGTCTGCTTTTCTTTTTGAATTGAAAAACAAGTCGACGTTCATACTACTAATACCAGAGTGAGGAAGGAGAACCCAGTATGAACTTCGAACAGAATGAAACACCGAATCCATCAACTCAGCCTGATCCGAAGAAAGATGATCAGTCGAAATCTACGCTTGTCGATAAAATCCAGCAATTAGGACAAACGAATGTCCCAAGCATGGAACATTCAAACATCCATTGTTTAACGATCGTGGGCCAGATTGAGGGACATGTTCAGCTCCCACCCCAAAACAAAACAACGAAATACGAACACCTTATTCCACAAATCGTAGCGATCGAGCAAAATCCTAAAATTGAAGGTGTCTTAATCTTATTGAATACGGTAGGTGGAGATGTAGAAGCAGGTCTTGCAATATCAGAAATGATCGCTTCTTTATCTAAACCATGTGTATCGATCGTTTTAGGAGGAGGGCATTCGATCGGCGTTCCAATTGCAGTCGCTGCAAACTATTCGTTTATTGCTGAAACGGCAACGATGACCATTCACCCAGTCCGATTAACAGGTCTCGTGATCGGTGTACCTCAAACGTTTGAATACTTAGATAAAATGCAAGAGCGTGTCGTGAGTTTTGTCACAAGACACTCCAACATTTCAGAAGATAAATTCAAAGAGCTTATGTTTTCTAGGGGTAATCTGACGAGGGATATTGGCACAAATGTAGTAGGTCAAGATGCGGTGAATTATGGATTGATCGATGAAGTTGGAGCAGTAGGACAGGCGATGAAAAAGCTGAACGGATTGATTGAGGATTATAAAGGAACACAGGAAGGAGAAGTTGTACAGTGATCCTTTATACGATTTTACCGAATGAAGCCGTATTTCCAACTGAACAAAGTGCTTATGAGCAGCAACAGGTGATCGACTGGAACGGCGTACAGCTCGTTGTTGAACGTACTTCACACAGTGAATGTCGAGTCGTTCAAGTACTGAGTACAGATCCTCAAGATTTTTTAAATGAATCGACACAGCCTGGGCAGATGTTGACGTTAACGCCGCCTCAAAAATAGAGCCTATAGCACCACGGTAACATGTGGTATACTAGGAATAGATTGGTGAGAAAAAAAGCAGCCGGAAACGGCTGCTTTTTCGCACCAGCTACGGCTTGTAATGAGGTGAGAATATGGCAAAAAGACGAAAAAGAAAAAAGACGACAACAAAGAAAAAACAGGCCTGGCAATCACAAGTAAAAATGGAATTTATCGGTCTGACTATTCTTGCATTCACGATTCTAGGTGTATTGAAGATGGGGATCGTTGGTCGAGCGTTCTATCATATGTTCCGATTTTTCGCAGGGGAATGGTACGGCTTAATCGTAGCTGGATTAGTTCTATTCGCTTGTTACTTAATCGTTAAGAGAAAAATGCCGAGCTTTTGGACAAGAAGACTCTCGGGATTTTATTTATTGAGCGTATCATTATTATTGTTAAGCCATGTGGGTCTATTTGAAACATTGTCCCGAAATGGAGAGTGGGAAAATGCATCTGTGATTCTCAATACATACGAACTCTTCCAAATGGGCGTAACAGACCCAGCTAACCCAGGTCCACTTGGTGGAGGCATGATCGGTGCTCTGCTATTCGCATTCTGTTATAGGCTTTTCGATGCTGCAGGTACACAAGTGATCGCATTTCTGCTCATCCTACTTTCTTTCGTTCTAATTACAGGAAAGTCTTTCAGCGACGTATTTGGAAAAGCGATCGAATGGGTGAAAGCCTTTGTCCTTAATACGTATGATGAAGCAAAAACACTGATGGCAGATAGTAAAAAGTCTCGAAAAGATAAGAAAGAACGTCAGCAAGCACTTAAGAAAGAAGAAGAAGCAATACCTGAAGAACAAAAAACGTACGATCTCTCATCTGATGAAGAAGGGGATTTTGAGCCTGAGATACGTACATTTACTGAAAGTGCATATGCAAATCAAGAGCCACAACAAGAGGCTACCGAATCAAAGCCTGAACAAGTAAAAACAGAACCGAAAGAACCTCAAGAAGATAAGCCTCTTCAAACACTCACAGTTGGAGAACTTGAGAACAAAGATTATAAATTACCATCCCTTTCACTACTTCAACCGCCGAAGAAAATCACGCAAGAGAATGAGCGTCAACAAATCTCAGCAAACGCTAGAAAACTAGAGAAGACGTTTGAAAGCTTCGGTGTAAAAGCGAAGGTAATGAAAGTACACCTTGGACCAGCTGTTACGAAGTATGAAGTGTACCCAGACACTGGTGTAAAGGTTAGTAAAATTGTAAACCTTACTGACGATCTTGCATTAGCTTTAGCTGCAAGAGATCTACGTATAGAGGCTCCTATTCCAGGGAAGTCTGCAATTGGAATTGAAGTACCAAACTCAGAAGTGGCGATGGTAACGCTCCGTGAAGTGTTAGAGTCAAAAGAGTATCAGTCTCACGATTCCAAAGTTGCGATTGGGTTTGGAAGAGATATTTCTGGCGAAGCGGTCATCTCAGACCTTTCCCGTATGCCGCACCTTCTCGTCGCAGGTGCGACAGGGAGTGGAAAAAGTGTTTGTATTAACGGAATCATTGCAAGCATCATGCTAAAGGCGAAACCTCATGAAGTGAAGATGATGATGATCGACCCAAAAATGGTCGAACTAAATGTTTACAATGGGATTCCGCACTTGCTCGCTCCTGTTGTTACTGATCCTAAGAAAGCTTCACAAGCGTTGAAAAAAGTAGTGAGTGAAATGGAGCGGCGCTATGAGCTCTTTTCACATAGTGGAACGAGAAACATCGAAGGGTACAACAATTATATCAAGCGCCATAACGAAACTGCTGAATCAAAGCAACCAACGTTGCCTTATATCGTCGTTATCGTGGATGAGTTAGCTGATTTGATGATGGTTGCTTCGAGTGATGTGGAAGATGCGATTACAAGGCTCGCACAAATGGCCCGTGCTGCTGGTATCCACTTGATCATCGCTACACAACGACCATCTGTTGATGTGATCACTGGCGTAATCAAAGCAAACATCCCATCTCGTATTGCGTTTAGCGTGTCATCCCAAACAGATTCTAGAACGATCCTAGATATGGGTGGCGCCGAAAAGCTACTCGGAAAAGGGGATATGCTTTTCCTACCAGTAGGCGCGAACAAACCTAAACGAGTTCAAGGTGCATTCTTATCAGATGAAGAAGTTGAGGAGCTTGTCGATTTTGTCATTGCGCAGCAAAAAGCTCAGTATCAAGAAGAAATGATTCCAACGGATAAGCCTGAACAAGACCAACCTGAAGTGGAAGATGACTTGTACGATGATGCCGTTCAGCTCATCACAGAGATGCAAACAGCATCTGTATCGATGCTGCAACGTCGATTTAGAATCGGATATACAAGAGCAGCGAGGTTGATCGATGCGATGGAAGCAAGAGGAGTCGTTGGACCTTATGAAGGCAGTAAACCAAGAGAAGTTCTTGTAAGTAAAGAAGAAGAAGCACAGTCAAGTTAAGGACTATACTTCTTACAGGGTGAGAAATGCGCGGTGTTGAAATGAGAGTAGTCGATCATTTCTTTCCCAAATTAAAATTGATGGATAATTGGATGGTCAGAATCGCAATATCCTTCTCCTAAACCATTGGGACGGAATGTTTGTTTTGGATTAATTCTTATCAAGTAGGAGAGACGATCGCGGACTTCTGCGGTTGAACGGGCGGCCGAGACCGGGGTGTGAGTTTAACCTCGGGCTTGGACGTTCGTCCGCGGAAAGCATGCGATCGTCATCGACTACGGCATTGGGAGCTCAGAATAATAACTTAGGTTTCTTGACATTGAGAAGCACAGTCCATTAGGACTATGCTTCTTTTTTTGTGAAATAGTCGGCGAAGGAAGAGAATTCACCTCCGATTTTAAATATTAGTAATCGAGCTTTTTTTCAAAAAACTATTTATTTATCTTATTAATAATGGTATAGTTATGTCGAAAAATGACTTATTTTTCAAATCGTTTTCATAGAAGGATATTTTATCCAAAAATATTTTGATCACTATGAAAACGGATACAAACTTGTTCCTAGATTGCTAGGCTTAAGTTAATTACCATTGGGGGGATTAGGAAGATGAGAAAGAAGTATGGTTTTATGATGTCAGCTGTTTTAGCTGCAGGTACGCTGTTATCAGCATGTGGTTCGAACGACACGAGTGGTGAGAACGCTGGCGGCGGTAGCGGAGAAGGAGACAAAAATAACTTCAAAGTTGCTATGGTTACAGATACTGGCGGTGTAGATGATAAGTCCTTTAACCAATCAGCTTGGGAAGGACTACAAGAGTTTGGTGGAGAGAATGGACTAGAAGAAGATAAAGGGTACAAGTACGTACAATCCACTGCAGCAAGTGATTATCAACCAAACCTATCAGGTCTTGTGCGTGATAACTATGACTTGATCTTCGGAATTGGATTTTTAATGCAGCAAGATATTCAAGCGATTGCTCAGCAAAAGCCTGAAGCTCAGCTTGCTTTAGTAGATAGTGTAGCAGTTAACGAGAGTGGCGAGCCTCTAGAGAACGTAGCAAGTATTACATTTAAAGAACACCAAGGTTCATTCCTAGTTGGAGTTATCGCTGGAATGCAAACAAAAACAAATAAAGTAGGCTTTATCGGTGGAGTAGATTCCGAGCTTATCAAGAAATTTGAGAGCGGATTTAAAGCAGGTGTTAAATCTGTAAATCCTGACGCTGAGATCTTCGAACAGTATGCTGGTGACTTTAACGCAGCTGAGAAGGGACAAGCAATTGCTGGAACACTTTACGATAAAGGTGCAGATATCATTTACCATGCTGCAGGTGGAACAGGAAACGGCGTGTTCACTGAAGCGAAGAACCGTGCGAAAAACGGAGAAGAAGTTTGGGTTATCGGTGTAGACCGTGACCAGCATGAAGAAGGTATGCCTGAGAACGTAACGCTTACTTCTATGGTTAAACGTGTTGATACTGCAGTTATGGAAGTGTCAAAACAAACGATGGAAGATAACTTCCCAGGTGGAAAAGTAACAGAGTTTGGTCTTGAAGAAGACGGTGTAGGTATCGCTGAAACACAAGAAAACGTTTCTGAAGAAGCACTGAAAAAAGTAGAAGAGTATAAAGAGAAGATCCAGAATGGCGAATTAGAAGTTCCTAAAACTGACGAAGAATACGAAGCGTTCGAAAGCTCTCTATAAGGAGTATCGAAGCAGGGGCTTCGTCGGTCCTGGAGAAAGTCTCATCTTGAAAATAGCATGTCGAAGGCTAGTACTTTCATAGGCTAGCCTTTGTTTTATGTTAGCGCATAAGGGAGTGAAATCTGTATGGAGTATGTTATTGAAATGAGAAACATTCGTAAGGAGTTCCCTGGAATTGTTGCGAATGATAATATCACCCTTCAGCTACAAAAAGGCGAAATACACGCTCTTCTTGGTGAAAACGGTGCTGGAAAATCAACTTTGATGAACGTGTTATTTGGACTTTATCAGCCCGAAAAAGGTGATATCTATGTTCGGGGAAATAAAGTTCAGATCACAGATCCGAACATAGCAAATGAGCTTGGGATCGGAATGGTACACCAACACTTTATGCTTGTAGAAAAGTTTACGGTTACTGAAAATATTATTCTAGGAAACGAACCAACAAAGCAAGGGCAGGTTAACTTGAAAGAAGCTGAAAAAGAAGTAGAAGCTATTTCAAAACAATATGGTCTTGCAGTCGATCCTACAGCAAAAATAGAAGACATATCAGTTGGTATGCAGCAGCGAGTTGAAATCCTCAAAACACTTTATCGCGGTGCGGATATCCTGATTTTTGATGAGCCCACTGCAGTTCTAACACCACAGGAAATCAAAGAATTGATCGAGATCATGAAGAAATTGATTTCAGAAGGAAAATCGATCATCTTGATTACTCATAAGTTAAAAGAAATTATGGAAGTATGCGATCGATGTACTGTAATAAGACGTGGTGTAGGAATTGGAACGGTCGACGTTTCTGAAACGAATCCGGACGATTTAGCTTCGATGATGGTAGGTAGAGAAGTAAATTTCTCAGTTGAAAAACAACCTTCACAACCAAAAGAAAGCGTTTTAGAAGTACAAAACCTCGTCGTAGAAGATGCCAGGAACGTGCCAGCTGTGAACGGACTAAACATTTCGATTAAAGCTGGAGAAATCGTCGGTATCGCTGGGGTAGATGGAAATGGACAATCAGAACTGATCGAGGCGATCACAGGCCTCAGAAAAACAAAATCCGGCAACGTAATGCTAAAGGGAAAAGACATCACGAACTGGAAACCACGTCGTGTAACTGAAAGTGGTCTTGGTCATATCCCTCAAGATAGACATAAGCATGGCCTTGTATTGGATTTTTCAATTGGCGAAAACATGGTCCTTCAGACCTACTATAAAAGACCTTTTTCGAAAAATGGAATCCTTAACTTTTCTACGATTGTAAATAAAGCGAAGTCGTTGATCAGTGAGTTTGATGTTCGTACTCCTAGTGAATCAACACCAGCGAGAGCGTTGTCAGGGGGTAATCAACAAAAAGCGATTATCGCAAGGGAGATTGATCGTAGTCCAAATCTCCTAATTGCAGCACAGCCGACTCGTGGACTAGACGTGGGCGCGATTGAATTTATTCACTCTAAGTTAATAGAGGAACGAGACAAAGGAAAAGCAGTACTTCTCATCTCATTCGAACTTGATGAAATCATGAACGTAAGTGACCGTATCGCCGTCATCTACGAAGGAAAAATCGTTGCGATTGTAAAGCCGGAAGAAACGACCGAACAAGAACTTGGGTTACTTATGGCCGGTGGAAAGCGGAAAAAGGCTGGTGAGACATCTTGAAAATACTAAATGGGAAATGGTCAGCAATAACAGTCCCGCTTCTATCGGTAATGCTTGGTTTATTCGTCGGCGGAATCATTATGCTAGTGAGCGGTTACAACCCGTTCGTAGCATATGCTGCCCTTTTTAACGGAATCTTTTCAAATACGTATGTTCTTGGGGAAACGATTCGTCAAATGACGCCCCTTATCCTTTCAGGTATTGCAGTTGCGTTTGCTTTTCGTACCGGACTTTTCAACATCGGTGTTGAAGGGCAGCTTTTAGTAGGATGGTTAGCATCTGTGTACGTTGGCCTTCAATTTGAAGGGTTAAGTCCATTCGTTCACATTCCGCTAGCGATTTTGGCAGCTGGAGTGGCTGGTGCAATCTGGGCATTTGTGCCTGGTTTATTAAAAGCAAAATATCACGTTCATGAAGTAATCACAACGATTATGATGAACTATGTTGCGCTTCACGTAGTCAATGCCATCATTCGTACTTATCTTCTAGCACCTGGGGAAAGAACAGAAGAAATTCATCAATCTGCGTCACTTCAATCAGCATTTCTTGAAAGTGTCACGGACTTCTCACGACTACATTATGGCATTATCGTCGCGATTATTGGTGCGATCATCATGTGGTTCTTACTATGGAAAACCTCTACAGGCTACGAGCTTAGAGCTGTAGGATTCAATAAGTATGCATCAGAATATGCCGGCATTAACGTGCGTCGTAACATCATCCTTTCCATGGTCGTTTCAGGTGCATTTGCAGGAGCTGCAGGTGCGATGGAGGGACTTGGAACATATGGTTATATGACAATCATGCCAGCCTTTACTGGAGTAGGTTTCGATGGGATCGCAGTTTCATTGCTCGGTGCCAATAGTGCACTAGGTGTAGTGTTAGCTGCTGCTTTGTTCGGAGGATTGAAAATCGGTGCTTTGAACATGCAGTCTGTGGCACAAGTGCCAACTCAGCTCGTTGAAATTGTTATAGCCATGATTATTTTCTTTGTTGCATCAAGCTATCTCATTCACTGGATCAGCAATAGGGTGAACAAAAGGGGGAAAATTTAAATGGATATGATGCAGATTCTACAAATCGTCATCCCTGCAGCTATCTTTTCAGCCGCTCCCCTGATCTTCACCGCATTAGGTGGTGTATTCAGTGAACGGTCAGGTGTTGTTAACATCGGTTTGGAAGGCTTAATGCTAATGGGGGCATTTACAGGAGCATTATTCACATACTTAGGGGAACAGTGGGGAATGGGTGCAGCTTCACCTTGGTTCTCACTAATCGTCGCAATCATTATCGGAGCGCTGTTCTCACTAATCCATGCAGTTGCAAGTATTTCGTTACGAGCGGACCAAGTCGTAAGTGGTGTAGCACTAAACTTTCTAGCAGCAGGACTTGCGATCTTTTTAGTGAAGAAGATCTTTGATGCAGGTCAGACGCCAATTATTCAAGAACGTATCTATAAAACGAATGTACCATTCTTAAGTGACATTCCTTTTATCGGACCACTATTTTTCTCAAATGCTTACTATACTTCTTACATCGCGATTGCTCTTGCAGTTCTCGTTTGGTGGGTGATCTATAAGACGCCGTTCGGTTTGCGCTTGCGTTCGGTTGGGGAACATCCGATGGCTGCAGACACGATGGGAATCAACGTAACAAAAATGCGCTATGTTGCCGTAATGCTAAGTGGTGGGTTTGCGGGGCTAGGTGGAGCTGTTTATGCAACATCCATCGCAGGTAATTTCAGTCACGCAACGATTTCTGGCCAAGGATTCATGGCACTTGCAGCGATGATATTCGGTAAGTGGCATCCCCTTGGTGCAATGGGAGCAGCTTTATTCTTCGGACTAGCTCAGTCACTGAGTATTACAGGACAACAAATTCCTGGGCTAAAAGAAATTCCTGAAGTTTACCTCCTCATTTCACCGTATGTCTTAACAATCCTCGCACTAGCAGGGCTCGTTGGACGAGCAGATGCACCAAAAGCAATCGGTCAACCTTATGAAAAAGGAAAACGTTAGGTGAAAGTAAGAACCCTCTACATTTGAAGAGGGTTCTTTTTGTTTGGCAGCTAGTAAACTGATTAGAAATATTAGTTTAGACAATAAAAAATGATTTTGGCTAATAAAACGCGATTTTGGACAATAAAAATAGATTTTAGATAATAAAAGAAGAATTTGGACAATAACGTGTTGAGTAGTTGTGAAGTTGACTGGGGTTGATCTGAACAATGAACACACAAAGCGTGTTCTTTCCTAATACCTCCAGCGCTTTTCGGCCCTAAACGGCTACTTCCGCTTTTAATGTCCAGTTGCGACTCGCAGAAACTACGATATTTCACTCTTTCAACAGAACACAAAAGGCGTGTTCTATTTCAAGAGTTCCAATATCTCCGTTTCTAAACGCTCGTCTTCGCTTTTCGTGTGTCCAGCTGCAGTGACCAGGTCCTCGATCGCTTCACATTTCAATCCGAACACAAAAACCGTGTTCATATTGAAATGCTCCAGCGCTTGTCGGACCTAAACGGTCACTTCCGCTTTTAATGTCTAGCTGCGACTCGCAGAAACTGCGATATTTCGCTCTTTCACTTGAACACAAAAAACGTGTTCCAGTTCAAGAGCTCCAATATCTCCGTTTCTAAACGCTCGTCTTCGCTTTTCAAGTGTCCAGCTGCAGTGACCAGGTCCTCGATCGCTTCACATTTCAATCCGAACACAAAAACCGTGTTCATATTGAAATGCTCCAGCGCTTGTCGGACCTAAACGGTCACTTCCGCTTTTAGTGTCCAGCTGTGGTGGGCAGAAACTGCGATATTTCGCTCTTTCACTTGAACACAAAAAGCGTGTTCCAGTTCAAGAGCTCCAATATCTCCGTTTCTAAACGCCCACCTTCGCTTTTCAAGTGTTAATTACTTACACATTGACACATACTATGGTATAAAGGGAATAAGAATTGGTTTCCTGTGTTGGAAAACGATGGAGAGATGAAAAGGAGTGAGTTGTATGGCAATTATCCCTCATGAGAAGAGCTCATGCGGCGGTTTAACGCTACATAAGATTCAGACTGAGAAGTATAAGACGACCACTGTGGTCATGCAGTTTAAGTCTCGGTTAACCGAAGATACTGTGACGAAGCGTGCGCTTCTGCCATATGTGCTTCAAAGTGGAACAGAAAATTATCCATCATCGAAGGCTCTTCGTACGGAGCTTGAAAAGCTTTATGGTGCGACGTTAGGTGTGGATTTAGCGAAGAAAGGCGACTTTCATATCATGACGTTTAGAATGGATTTTGCCAATGAGAAGTTCCTATCAGAGGATAAACCACTTCTAGAGAAAGCGCTTGGTTTGTTTGCAGAAGTGGTGATGAACCCTAAGAAAGTCGATGGGGCTTTTGATTCTTCAATCGTTGATAAAGAAAAACGCACACTTAAGCAGCGTATTCAATCGATTTACGATGATAAGATGAGATATTCCAATATGAGACTAACGGAGGAAATGTTCCCGAATGAGGCTTTTGGCCTGCATGTGTATGGAGTAAAAGACCAAATCGATGGCATCGATGCGAACAACTTATTCGAGTATTACGAAAAAGTTTGTAACGAAGACGAAGTCGACCTCTATATCGTAGGAGATTTAGACGAAATTTCGATCAAGGATTTAGTAACGGATCTATTTCCTTTTAAAGAAAGAACGCAAGCTTCTACGGACATTACTGAAAAAGCGTCGTTAGAAGTGGAAGAAAAAGAAGTGAAAGAAGAGCAGGAGATTAAACAAGGTAAGCTTCATATGGGCTTTCGTTCTGGAATTAGCTACGCCGATGATGCTTATTATGCGCTTCAGGTGTTTAACGGAATGTTCGGAGGCTTTTCACATTCAAAACTCTTTAGAAACGTTCGGGAAAAAGAGAGTCTTGCTTACTATGCGGCATCAAGATATGAAAGTCATAAAGGTTTGATTATCGTCATGTCTGGTATCGAGTTTAAGAACTATAATAAAACAGTCGACATCATCAAAGAACAGTTAACTGCGATGCAGAATGGCGATTTTAACGATGGTGAGATGAAGCAAACGAAAACAATGATTCGAAATCAGCTCCTTGAAACGGTAGACGACGCAAAAGGAATGGTAGAACTCCTTTATCATGGTGTTGTTTCTCAGAAGCTTCGATCGCTAGAAGATTGGCTGGACGGAATCGATGCGGTCACTGAAGAAGATATTAAAAAGGTAGCAGCTCAAGTGAAGCTCGACACCGTTTATTTCTTAAAAGGGGAGGAGGCATAAGGATGAGAACTATTCCATTTAATCAGCTTCAGGAAACGCTTTACCATCAAACGATGGATAACGGCCTTGATGTGTATGTACTCCCGAAGAAAGGGTTTAACAAAACATATGCCACATTTACGACGAAATACGGTTCCGTCGATAACCATTTCGTTCCATTAAATGGTTCTGAAGATGTAAAAGTTCCAGATGGGATCGCTCATTTTCTTGAGCATAAACTATTTGAAAAAGAAGATCGTGATGTTTTTCAAGATTTCAGTAAACAAGGTGCATCCTCAAATGCGTTTACGTCGTTTACGAGAACAGCTTACCTTTTCTCAACAACACAAAATGTTATGCAAAATCTTGAAACGCTTGTCGATTTCGTTCAGGCTCCTTATTTCAGCGACAAAAGTGTAGAGAAGGAAAAAGGCATCATCGGGCAAGAGATCGAAATGTACAACGATAACTCCGATTGGCGTGCGTACTTTGGTGTGATCGAAAACATGTTCCATAAGCATCCTGTAAAAATCGATATTGCAGGTACGATTGACTCGATCGCTAAGATTACAAAAGAGTCCCTTTACACGTGTTACGAGACGTTCTACCATCCTTCCAACATGCTGCTCTTTGTCGTTGGAAACGTTGATCCTGAAGAGATCATGACGTTTGTGGAAAGCAATCAAGCTTCAAAATCATACAAAGATCAACCACCCATCGAGCGTTTCTTTGATAATGAGCCAGAGAGCGTGGCAGAGAAGAAGAAGGTACTGCCGATGTCCGTTCAAGTGGCGAAGTGCCTCGTAGGATTTAAGGAACCTAATCCTGGTCGTCAAGGGAGAGAACTTCTAAAGCATGAGCTTTCGATCAATCTCGCCCTCGATTTGATGTTTGGTCAAAGCTCTGAGAATTATGAAGCATTGTATAATGAAGGACTGATCGACCAAAGCTTTTCTTATGATTTTACAGAAGAAGAAAAGTTTGGTTTCTCAGTGATGGGAAGCAACACGAGTTCTCCAGATGAACTTGCGGATCGATTGTATAAGATGGTTCAAGACTTTTCCAAAAATCCGATCGATGAGAGCCAGCTTGAGCGTATACGAAAGAAAAAGATCGGAAGCTTTTTAAGAGCTCTGAACTCACCAGAATTTATCGCAAATCAGTTCACACGTTACCGCTTCAACGACATGGATCTTTTTGAAGTTGTTCCGGTACTTGAAGAATTGACTGCAAAAGATGTAGAAGCTGCCGTTAAAAATCATTTCAGAGAAGATTCATTTACGGTATGTCAAGTAGTTCCAAAGTAAAAAAAGCACCCGCGCGGTGCTTTTTTTAGCGTAGAAAGGGAGAGTAGTGATGAAGAACGTTTTGATTACTGGAGCAAGCGGGGGGATCGGGCGAGCGACGATGAAGGAGTATATACAGAGGGGCTACCGCGTTTATGCTCATTTTCATTCGAACGAAAGAAGGGTTAAGGAGATGATGGCTGAATATCCGAATGCAGATATCATTCCTGTGCGTGCAGATTTATCTAACAATGCTGAACTAGATCACGTCTATCGAATTGCAGAGAAAGTCGATACGCTTATCTTAAATGCCGGATCAAGCTTTATTGGACTCTTAACAGATATGAATGATAAAGACATCGATCACATGATCACGCTGCAGTTAACGTCTTCTGTCAAGCTTGCGAAACATTACTCATCGTCGATGGTACAACAAAAAAGTGGAAGTATCATCGTTGTATCATCTGTATGGGGGGCAACAGGTGCATCTTGTGAAGTGGTCTATTCCACTGTAAAAGGTGGATTGAATGCCTTTGTGAAAAGTTTTGCGAAAGAGCTTGGACCAAGCGGAATTCGTGTGAATGCAGTCGCTCCCGGGTACATTTCTACAAATATGAACGATTCCTTATCGAGTGAGGATGAACAGAATTTGATCAATGAGATTCCTTTAGGTCGAGCGGGTACACCTGAAGAAGTCGCAGGCGTTATAACGTTTCTAGATTCCACGAACTCTTCATATATAAGTGGACAAATTATTTCTGTTGATGGAGCTTGGATTTAAAAAGATCTGTGCATAATTGGAATCTCTTCTAGACAACATATAGGTGATGACCTAATAAAGGAGGGACAAAGATGTCTGTACTCGATAACTTTGATAGCTGGAAGGGCTTTCTGCATGACCGCCTATCTCAAGGGGAGCAGCAGGGGCTTTCTCAAGAAGTAATCTCTGATGTTGCATATCAAATCGGCGGTTATTTAGCTGATGGCGTTAAAGCGAAGAATGAAGAAGAACAGTTACTAGCTGATCTATGGCATGTTGCTGATGAAGAAGAACAGCATGCGATTGCCAACATGATGGTGAAACTTGTTCAAGGTCAAAATAAATAACAAGTGCGAGAGGGGTGCTATCACCCTTCTTTTTTTATTTATTTACCAATGCAGACAAGAAAAGTAAACAAAATACTGAATCATCTCTTTTAACCTTACCTAAAATCATTTATGATTAAATAAACATGGGAAAATGTGTAGGTGTAAGGAGTTGCTATATGGAGAAGAAGGAATGGTACTTGGAATACGAAATACACAAAAATAGACCGGGTCTTCTCGGTGACATCGCATCATTATTAGGTATGCTCGGGATTAATATCATCACGATCAATGGTGTTGATAATCAACGAAGAGGGATGCTATTACTCGTTGAACAAATTGAACAGATCGAGCGTTTAGAATCGATTTTGAACACGATGGACAACATTACAGTAACCAAGCTAAGGGAGCCGAAGCTTCGTGATCGACTCGCTGTCCGTCATGGCCGATACATACAGCGTGATGCAGATGATAAAAAGACGTTTCGATTTATTCGAGATGAGTTAGGATTACTCGTTGATTTTCTTGCGGAAATCTTTAAGCAGGATGGCCATAAGCTCGTTGGAATTAGAGGTATGCCGCGAGTTGGAAAAACAGAATCGATCGTAGCATCAAGCGTTTGTGCGAATAGAAGATGGGTTTTCCTTTCGTCTACGATGTTAAAGCAAACGGTTCGCCAGCAAATCGCTGATGATGAGATGAATAGCGACCATATTTTTATCATCGATGGAATCGTATCTGCTAAAAGGTCTTCTGAGAAGCATTGGCAATTGCTACGTGATATGATGAGATTACCTGCAACGAAGGTTGTAGAACATCCAGATATTTTTGTGAGAGAAACAGAGTATACGATGAATGATTTTGATTATATAATTGAATTGCGTGACGATCCAGAGCAAGAGATTACATATCAAGTTATCGACAATCAAGCTTCTGGGTTTTCGGGTGGTTTTGACTTTAACTAATTGGTAGGTGTTTTCCATTGACAGAGCTAGGTCAACGATTGAAGAGTGCTCGAAACGATAAAGATTTATCGCTCGATGAAATTCAATCCATTACAAAAATTCAAAAACGTTATCTTCTTGCAATAGAAGAAGGGAACTACGAACTGCTTCCAGGTAATTTTTATACGCGTGCTTTTATTAAAAACTATGCGGAAGCAGTTGGCCTTCACGGTGAAGAACTGCTGGAGGAGTATGCCTCAGAAATACCAAAATCAAACTCAGATGTACCAGAAAACCTTCCCCCTAGGCGTACGAGACCGACCGTTCCAAGTAAGCCAAACAGGTGGTCATCCGTATTTCCTTCCGTTCTAGTTATCTTATTGATCATTGGGGTAGCCTGTATCATATGGTTTGTTGTACAAGGAAACGATGCGACAACAAGTCAAAACGGTGCGTCGAACCAAACAGAAGAACAGGTGTCGAGCGACGAAAATAGTGGAAATGCTCCTGCATCTGATGAAGTGAAAGACGAGCCAAAGGATGACTCGAAAGAAGAGCCAGCAGCTGACGAAGAGCCTTCAGCCGAAGATGAAAAAGATTCTGAAGTAAATGAAGAGCCAGAAGAGGAGCCAGCTCCTGCAATGGAAATCAATAAAACAGAAGGCAATGCATCTAGTTCAACATATGAAATTACAAATGCCGAAAAGTTTGAGATTACCGTTGAAGCAAAAGGAAGTAGCTGGGTTGCCTTAATCGGTGGAGATAATAAGAAATATATCTACGAAAGCCTCAAGAAAGATAAAAAGGTCACTCATGATTTAACGAATGTAGCTTCTGCTTCCTTACGAATCGGCAGTTCGCCAAACATTACCGTTCTTGTAAACGGTGAGAAGATTGATATCCCTAACGAACCAGTAGTCCAGAATGTTACCTTTAATTACAAAAAAGCAGAGTAGCAGCTTGGGGGTCATCTTATTTGAGATGGCCCCTGCTTCTTTTAAAACCGATCTGGATATGTTTTCCTTTCTGGTCTGAGGGAACAATGATAAAATAGAAAACGATTTTGCTAAATGATCTCTAGGAGGAACACACGTGAACTTGCCTAACAAAATTACAGTATCTCGAATATTTCTAATCCCTGTTTTTCTTTTATTTTTATTAGCGCCACTTCCATTAGGGGAAACTGAAATTGCAGGTACACTTATTTCAAATTCTCAGCTTATTGCTGCCATTATTTTTATTGTGGCTTCTGTAACGGACTGGGTGGATGGTTACATTGCGAGGAAGCATAATCTCGTGACGAATCTTGGGAAGTTTCTTGACCCGCTAGCTGACAAGTTACTTGTTACATCTGCTTTCGTTTCATTAGTAGAGCTCGGATCAGCTCCTGCTTGGATCGTAGTATTCATCTTGAGCCGTGAATTTGCAGTAACAGGACTTCGACTCGTTGCGGCATCTGAAGGTGAGGTTCTGGCTGCGAGTAATCTCGGTAAGCTCAAAACCTGGATTCAAATCGTAGCGATCTCAGCCCTACTTATCAATAACATCCCTTTTGAAGCGATAGGATTTCCTTTTGCAACAATATCCTTATGGGCTGCGTTAATCATCACAGTTTATTCAGGATGGAATTATTTTAATAAGAACAAAGAGATTCTACTAAAGTCTCGTTGATGTCAAAAAAGGAACAGACTCTTCTGTTCCTTTTTGTCTCCCGCAACATATAAAGGAACTATGCTTAAGTTTTGAGGAGGAGCGTTAGCTTATGAATGCAGAGATTATTGGAATCGGCTCAGAATTATTATTAGGACAAATCGCTAACACGAATGCTCAGTTTATTTCGAGGCGTCTTGCGGACCTTGGGATAAATGTGTTTTACCACACTGCTGTCGGCGATAACAGCACTCGTCTCAAACAGGCGATCGAAGTTGCTGAGGGCCGCTCAGATTTATTGATATTCACTGGAGGGCTAGGTCCTACGAAAGACGACCTCACGAAAGAAACCATCGCGAAAGCTCTTTCAAAACAGCTCGTTTACAACCAGGAAGCAATGGATAACATCGAAGCATACTATAAGAAGACTGGTCTCACCATGTCAGAGAATAACCGTAAGCAGGCTCTAGTCATCGAAGGGTCTACTGTTCTTCCAAATGATAATGGGATGGCACCTGGAATGGCATTCTCGAATAATGAGTGTACATATATGCTGTTCCCAGGACCGCCAAAAGAACTTTATCCGATGTTTACAAGTTACGCTGAACCATTTTTGTTGAAGGAAATGAAGCAGGAGGAGAGAATTATTTCTCGCGTCCTACGTTTCTTTGGTATCGGCGAATCCAGCCTAGAGACTGAGCTCGAAGATTTAATCGATCAACAGACGAATCCGACAATCGCCCCGTTAGCTGGTGATTGGGAAGTAACGTTAAGACTTACAGCAAGAGCTGCCTCTGAAGAAGAAGCGAGTAAGCTGATCGAAAAGACAGAGAAAGAAATCCAAAAGAGAGTTGGCAAGTATTTTTATGGGTACGACCAAACCTCTCTTTCGTTGGAAGCATTCTCTCTATTACAAAAGCAAAACTGGACGATCGCTGTTGCAGAAAGCCTCACTGGAGGTATGTTCAGTCAGGAGCTTACGAGTATTTCCGGA
This sequence comes from Anaerobacillus sp. ABA4_114, assembly GCF_056159065.1. Classification (NCBI taxonomy): domain Bacteria; kingdom Bacillati; phylum Bacillota; class Bacilli; order Caryophanales; family Bacillaceae; genus Anaerobacillus; species Anaerobacillus sp. ABA4_114. Next base: position 2,227,881 of record NZ_JBSWUM010000001.1, on the reverse strand, counting down.
GCTTCATCGCTTTTTTATGGGGGAATTGTGTGTTACTCTAACGAAGTAAAACAGAAGGTGGGCGTCTCAGCTGAAACGCTTTCTTCTCAAGGCGCTGTAAGTGAAGAATGTGCGATCGAACTTGCGAGAAGTATCAAGAATACGTATAACACAGACATCGGCATTAGTTTCACCGGCGTGGCCGGACCTGACTCAATTGAAGGAAAGGAAGCCGGCACTGTTTTTATTGGAATGGCATCTCCTCGAGGTGAGGAAGTCATTTGCTTAAAGCTTGCTGGTAATCGAGATGCTATCCGAAAACGAACAGTAAAATATGGATTTAATACATTATTGAAGCTAGAAAGGTGAATTACGGACGTATGAAGAATTTTGAAGACTTTGATTTATCACCAGAAGTAAGAAAAGCGGTTCTAGAAATGGGATTCAAGGAGGCTACTCCTATACAGGAAAAGGCTCTTGAACCTATTTTAGAAGGTAGAGACATGATTGGCCAGGCTCAAACAGGAACTGGTAAGACCGCTGCGTTCGGTATCCCTCTCGTTGAGAAAGTATCGAAGCGAGGCGGACCGGAAGCGATCATTTTAACTCCAACAAGAGAGCTCGCAATTCAAGTTGCGCTTGAACTTCAGAAGATTTCTCGTTACAAAGGGTTAAATGTTCTGGCTGTATACGGTGGAGAACCGATCTACCATCAAATCCGAGCTCTAAAAAAAGGTGTCAATATCGTTGTAGGTACACCGGGGCGTATGCTTGACCACTTGAAACGAAAGACGCTACGAACGGACCACGTTCACACAGCAATCCTCGATGAAGCCGATGAAATGTTGGATATGGGCTTTATCGACGACATCGAATTGATTCTTAAGCAGCTACCAGACAAACGTCAGTCTTTACTGTTTTCAGCTACGATCCCAGCACCGATCCGTAAGCTTTCAGGAAAGTACTTGAAGGATCCGCTTACGATTTCCGTTTCAAAAGGTGATGTGACTGCAGATACGGTTGAGCAAGTCTATTATCGAACGTTCGATAGTGAGAAATTCGATACGCTCTGTCGTGTTATTGAAAATGAACAGGTTCGTCTCGGTATCATTTTCACAAAAACAAAAAAGGGCGCTTCTCAGCTGACTGAGTCTCTTAAAAAACGCGGTTATCGTGCAGAGGAGCTGCACGGAGACCTAACACAGCAACAGCGTACACGTGTTATGAAGCAGTTTAGACGTTCGCAGCTTAACTTTTTAGTTGCGACAGATATCGCAGCTCGTGGTATCGACGTAGCGCACGTTAGCCACGTGATCAACTACGATATTCCAGAAGATCCTGAGCGCTATGTTCACAGAATAGGGCGTACGGGTCGAGCTGGAAACAAAGGTGTTGCATTAACGTTAGTCACACCTAAAGATATGCGTTTTCTACAGTCGATCGAATCAAAGATCAAGTTGAACCTATCAGCAGAACCACTCCAAGATGAAACGGTCGACCTTGAGAATATCGTTAAATCTGTTGAAAAGCAGATGAAGTCACTCAAACAAGATTCGACTGCAAGTGAGATTGCAGATCTGCTTCTTTCTAAATACGATGCACATAGCGTCGTTCAGTCACTTCTTGAGAATGCCATCGAGGAGAAACAAAACACGACGCCTTCTGAGTACAACTTCGGGGAAACAGGCGGACAAAACGGCATGGTTCGTTTCTTCTTAAACGTCGGAAGAAATATTGACCTGCATCCGAAAAAGCTTCTTGAAGAGCTTTCAACACTTGCTGGCGTAAACACCTCAACTGTTGGGAGAATCGATATCTTTGAGAAATTCTCCTTCTTTGAAGTACCTGAAGACGTAGCACCGTTCGTGTATGAAGCACTTCGCGCAGGCGGAGTAAGTGGTAAATCAATCCACCTTGAACCTGCAAAACCTCAAAAAAGCAGAGTATAATACCAGGCGATCAGCTCAAGAGCTGATCGTTCTTCTTTTTAAAGTACCTATGGTAAGCTAGGATGGCGAAGTAGAAGAAGTCGATATAAAAAAAAGACGAATAAATGTTCGGTTTTCTATTGGCAAATCGTCCAAAAAGAGATATGATAGTGATAGTTTAATAACGAGGAGGAATTTTTCGTGAGTGATCGCAAAGCTGCCTTAGATATGGCATTGAGACAAATAGAAAAACAATTCGGTAAAGGATCGATCATGAAGCTTGGCGAACAGGCTGAGCAGCGTGTTTCTACAGTATCCAGTGGTTCACTTGCTCTAGATATTGCTCTTGGTGTAGGTGGATATCCAAGGGGCCGTATTATCGAAGTATACGGACCAGAATCTTCTGGTAAAACAACGGTTGCACTTCATGCGATCGCAGAAGTTCAGCGCACAGGAGGTCAAGCTGCATTTATTGATGCAGAGCACGCTCTAGACCCTGTATATGCAGAAAAGTTAGGTGTTAATATAGATGAGCTATTGCTTTCACAGCCGGATACTGGTGAGCAGGCGCTTGAAATCGCTGAAGCCCTAGTACGTAGTGGAGCAGTAGATATGGTTGTTGTTGACTCAGTAGCAGCATTAGTTCCTAAAGCTGAAATCGAAGGGGAAATGGGAGATGCACACGTTGGTCTTCAAGCACGTTTGATGTCTCAAGCGCTTCGTAAGCTGTCTGGAGCAATCAGCAAGTCGAAAACAACCGCTATCTTTATCAACCAGATCCGTGAAAAAGTAGGCGTTATGTTCGGTAATCCTGAAACAACACCAGGTGGAAGAGCACTTAAATTCTACTCTTCTGTACGTCTTGAAGTTCGTCGTGCAGAAACGCTCAAGCAAGGAAATGATATGGTCGGAAACAAAACCCGTATCAAAGTTGTAAAGAACAAAGTAGCACCTCCATTTAAGCAAGCTGAAGTGGACATCATGTATGGTGAAGGAATCTCTATGCAAGGTGAAATCCTTGATATTGGTTCTAACCTTGAGATCGTTCAGAAGAGCGGTGCATGGTTCTCGTTCGAAGGCGAACGTCTAGGACAGGGTCGTGAGAATGCGAAGCAATTCTTGAAAGAAAACCCTGCAATTCAAGACGAAATCAATGCACGCGTACGCGCGCATCATAACTTAGATGCTGATAAGCAGGTGGACGAAACAGCTGCTGGACAAGATTCACTTCTTGAAGATGAGTAAAATAAACTGAGCCGATCGAATTCGATCGGCTCTTTCTTATTAGATAAAGGTGCATATCATAGATGATGTTTCTATGAAAACTAGTAAAAATCGTCTAGCATAAGGAAATGTTGGCAATACTAGGAATCACCTTATCTTGTTAAATGGCAAGAAAAAATGAGTAACAAAGAGGGATTTAAAGCAATTTCGCCTTCTGACACTCTCTTGACAACCTGAATGGTGAAAGCTACAATATTAAGTGTATAATTATAATTTTCTAGCAAAATTATAACTTTACTTTAACACATGAAATGTGCTGGATTGAAATCTTGCAAGTGGTACAAAGAACTAACATGACAGCAAACCAACAAGTTAATAGCAGGAGGAGGTGAGTTCGATGGATATATTTATCATCATCTCCACTGTGCTTGTCTCTGTAATCGTCGGAGCAGTTGTTGGATTTCTTGTTCGCAAAACGATTGCTGAAGCGAAGATCTCCAGTGCAGAATTAGAAGCGCAACGGATTATCAGAGAAGGTAAAAACGATGCGGAAGCTATGAAGAAGGAAGCTTTGCTCGAAGCGAAGGATGAGAATCATAATCTTCGTGTTGAAGCAGAGCGTGAAATTCGTGAACGCAGAAATGAGTTACAAAAACAAGAGAATCGTTTGGTTCAAAAAGAAGAGGTCCTTGATCGAAAAAGTGAGACTCTAGACAAAAAAGAGGATTCCCTGGAAAGAAGAGAGGACGCTCTCGCCAAAAAACAACGACATATTGAAGAGATGGAAAGCAAAGTGGAGGAGATGCTTCAAGAGCAACAGCGTGAACTGCAGCGGATTTCCGGTTTAACTAGGGAAGAAGCGAAGCAGATCATCATGCGTGAAAGTGAGCAGGAACTCGAACATGAACTTGCGCAAATGGTAAAAGAGCGTGAGTACAATGCGAAAGAAGAAGCTGATAAGAAAGCAAGAGAGGTCCTTTCCCTTGCAATTCAGCGCTGTGCAGCAGATCACGTAGCAGAAACAACGGTATCCGTTGTTAACCTGCCAAATGATGAGATGAAAGGTCGAATCATTGGTCGTGAAGGCCGAAACATTCGAACTCTTGAGACGCTGACTGGGATCGATCTTATCATCGATGACACTCCGGAAGCAGTTATTCTTTCCGGTTTTGATCCGATTCGAAGAGAGATCGCACGAAATGCTCTGGACAAACTCGTACAGGATGGTAGAATTCACCCAGCGAGAATTGAAGAAATGGTCGAGAAATCTCGCAGGGAAGTGGATGAATACATTCGAGAAGTAGGAGAGCAGTCCACGTTCGAAATTGGGGTACATGGGCTACATCCAGATCTGATCAAAATTCTTGGTCGTTTGAAATTCCGTACAAGTTACGGACAGAACGTATTGAAGCATTCTATGGAAGTTGCGTATTTAACTGGACTGATGGCAGCTGAACTTGGAGAAGATGTACAGTTAGCTAGACGTGCAGGTCTCTTACATGATTTAGGTAAAGCGATCGATCATGAAGTTGAAGGAAGTCACGTTGAGATTGGCGTTGAGCTTGCAACGAAGTACAAAGAGCATCCGGTCGTCATCAATGCGATTGCATCACACCACGGTGATACGGAAGCTACTTCGGTTATCGCGACACTTGTTGCAGCAGCGGATGCACTTTCCGCAGCTCGTCCAGGTGCACGTCGAGAGACACTCGAAACGTATATCCGACGCCTTGAAAAACTCGAAGAAATCTCTGAGTCGTTCGACGGTGTTGAAAAGTCATTTGCGATTCAGGCTGGTCGTGAGATTCGAATTATGGTTAAGCCAGATATCGTAGACGATGTAACATCCTACAGACTCGCAAGAGAAATCACCAAAAAAATCGAAAATGAACTCGACTACCCAGGACACATTAAAGTCACGGTCATTCGTGAAACTAGGGCAGTAGAGTATGCGAAATAATAAAGCGATGCCTCGTGCATCGCTTTATTTATTTCTATAATGCTTAAAAAGCGGCGAAGCATTTGATAAACTAAGTAAGACTAGACAGATTGGAGTTGTATTATGAAGATATTATTTATTGGAGATGTTGTTGGATCGCCGGGGCGAGATATGGTATCTCACTATTTACCTCGTTTAAAACGAAAGTACAAGCCGACTTTTACGATTGTAAACGGTGAGAACGCTGCAGGAGGAAGAGGAATTACAGAGAAGATTTACCGTAATTTCTTAGAGTCAGGAGCTCAAGTGATCACGATGGGAAACCATACGTGGGATAATCGAGAAATCTTCGAGTTCATCGACCGTGCGCCAAAGCTCGTGCGTCCAGCGAACTTTCCTGAAGGTACACCAGGAAATGGATCTACGATCGTTAATATAAATGGAACGGAAGTTGGTGTCATCAACCTACAGGGGAGAACGTTTCTTCCTGCAATCGATGATCCATTTACTAAAGCGGATGAACTTGTAGAGGAAATGAGAAAGCGTACGTCCGTTATCTTTGTGGATTTCCACGCTGAAACAACAAGCGAGAAGCTAGCGATGGGCTGGTACTTAGATGGAAGAGTTTCTGCGGTAATCGGTACGCACACTCACGTTCAAACTGCAGACGAACGGATCTTGCCACAAGGGACAGCTTATTTGACTGACGCGGGGATGACGGGACCATATGATGGTATCCTTGGAATGGAGCGAGAAGCGGTTATTAAAAAATTCCTAACAACGATGCCCGTAAGGTTTGAAGTAACCAAAGGTCGGGAACAACTTAGTGGGGTCTTTTTAACAGTTGACCCAAAAACTGGTACAGCTAAAGCTATCGAACGAATCGCAATCAATGAGGATCATCCATTCTACGAATAGGTTTGAAAGCTTGAAAAATTAACGGAATCAGCAGGAATACAAGCTTATGGCAAGGAATATAGTCTAGAGTGGTAATGGATGCTCAAATTAAGGAGGGGCTTTCAAAATGGAAATCTTAAAAGTTTCAGCAAAATCCAATCCAAATTCTGTAGCTGGTGCACTTGCTGGCGTCCTGCGAGAGAGAGGTAATGCTGAGATTCAAGCAATTGGAGCAGGAGCGCTTAACCAAGCTGTCAAAGCTGTAGCAATTGCAAGAGGATTCGTAGCACCGAGCGGAGTTGATCTCATTTGTATCCCTGCTTTTACCGACATTCAAATTGATGGTGAGGAACGAACCGCTATCAAGTTAATTGTTGAACCGCGATAAGTGATTCCGTTAAGATAACCTGTTTGTTTTTACAAACAGGTTTTTTTATACGGATTAGAGAAATACATAGGCATTGGAGGATATCTATGAAAATATACGATGCACATTGTGACGTACTAAGTAAGATGTGGAATGATCCTTCACTCTCATTTCTCGATGGAGCAGACCTTCATACGAACTTACAGCAAATGAGAAGTGCGGGAGCCGGTTTGCAGCTGTTTGCGATTTATATACCAGAAAGCGTACCAGATGCTGCAAAGTTTGATTGTGCGCTCGAGATGGTCGATATTTTTTATGATCGTATCATAAGACCATACGATGACGTTGTAGCTGTTTATTCGAGGGAAGAAGCGAGACGACTACCTCCTGGTAAGATTGGCGCGATGCTTACTTTAGAAGGCTGTGACGCGATTGGTAGAGAGATTACGAGGTTAAAGACACTCATTAGACTTGGCGTACGTTCAGTTGGACTGACGTGGAATTATGGAAACGCCGCTTGTGATGGGATTCTTGAAACACGGGGTGGAGGGCTTACTGATTTTGGTAAGCGTATCGTACGATTACATAATGAAAATGGTATTTGGACAGATGTGTCCCATTTATCGATACAGGCATTTTGGGATGTGTTAGAGGAAACAGATCTTATTATCGCTTCTCATTCAAACGTAAAGAAAATATGTACGCATCCGAGAAACCTTGATGATCAGCAGCTGAAGGCTCTCATTAAGAAAGATGCAGTTATAGGCGTAACGTTTGTACCGAAGTTCCTTCGAAACGATCGGAATGCGAGCATCGCAGATATTTTAGACCATATCGACTATATCGTTTCACTCGGTGGAATCGCTAATATTGCGCTTGGTTCAGATTTTGACGGCATCGACCAAGTACCTAGAGACTTAAGAAGTTATGGAGATTACCCAAAGTTGATAGAGGAATTACGCATGCGATATTCGAATAAGGAAGTGGAAGGCTTTTTATGGAGGAACTTGCAAGAACGAATCCCTTCTTAAGGTAGAAATTAACAATATAAATATGATAGAGCAGGGAAAACCGTTCCTATTTCGAACTAGTACTATATGCAAGTGATTCTCTCACTAGACTAGAAAGGGTGGGGCAATATGATCGAACAACTTTCATGGAAAGTTGGCGGACAGCAGGGGGAAGGTATCGACAGCACAGGTGAAATTTTTGCGATAGCACTTAATCGTATGGGTTATTACTTGTACGGGTATAGGCATTTTTCTTCCCGTATTAAAGGTGGACATACGAATAATAAGATACGCGTAAGCACGAAGGAAGTTCGCGCTGTTTCAGATGACTTGGACATGCTCATCGCATTTGATCAGGAAACGATCGATGTTAACGGCCACGAATTACATGGGGATGGAATCATCATCGCAGATGCAAAATTCAAGCCTGTTAAACCAGATGATTGCAAAGCAACGCTCGTGATTGTTCCGTTTACGGAAATTGCAACAGAGCTCGGTACCTCACTCATGAAGAATATGGTAGCGATCGGTGCAACTAGCGCAGCTCTTGGGATCGATACGGAGACATATAAGGCAGTTGTCGATGAAATCTTTGGAAGAAAAGGGGAAAAAGTCGTCAATAGTAATATGGAAGCGATTCAGCGCGGGGCTGAAGCATTTAAACAGACAGCTGACTCAAACCTTAAGACGCTTTCTCTTAAAAAAGCTGATGGGAAGAATCGCATGTTCATGATTGGGAACGATGCGATCGCCCTCGGTGCGATTGCTGGTGGCGCAAGGCTTATGGCTGCTTATCCGATCACTCCAGCATCTGAGATCATGGAATACTTAATCAAGAAGCTTCCTGAATTCGGCGGAACGGTTATTCAGACAGAAGATGAGATCGCAGCCGCTACGATGGCGATCGGTTCAAACTATGCAGGGGTAAGGACACTAACTGCTTCAGCTGGACCTGGACTATCGCTCATGATGGAGTCGATCGGACTGTCTGGTATCACAGAAACACCTCTCGTCATCGTCGATACACAGCGTGGCGGTCCTAGTACCGGTCTTCCTACAAAGCAGGAACAGTCAGATCTCCTTGCGATGATCTATGGTACGCATGGGGAAATCCCTAAGATTGTAATCGCACCAAGTACTGTAGAGGAAGCTTTCTATGATTCAATAGAAGCGTTCAATCTCGCTGAAGAGTACCAGTGCCCTGTGATATTACTTTCTGACCTTCAACTATCTCTAGGAAAACAAACGGTGGAACCTTTAGATTATCATAGAATTCAAATCCGAAGAGGGAAACTGGCGGACTATGATTTACCTGAGAGAGAGGATAAGTCCTATTTCAAGCGATTTGAAGTGACGGAAGACGGTGTGTCACCCCGCGTTATCCCAGGTACAAAGAACGGAATCTTTCATGTGACAGGTGTTGAGCATGACGAGACAGGAAAACCTTCTGAAGTGCCTCAGAACAGGAAAGATCAGATGGAAAAACGTCTTCGTAAGGTCAGAGGACTAACGTTCGACACCCCTGTCTATAAAGATGAGAAGCATAAAGAACCTGATGTGCTATTGGTAGGCTTTAACTCCACGAGAGGGTCGATCGAAGAGGTGATCCCTCGACTAGAAGAAGATGGGTACAAAGTAAATCATGCACACATTCGACTCGTACATCCATTTCCAGCGGATGAGCTGAGACCGATGCTTGAAGCTGCTAAGAAGGTTGTGATCATCGAGCATAACGCAACGGGTCAGCTAGCGAGCTTGGTGAAGATGAACGTAGGTTATGCTGATAAGATTGAAAGTCTCCTAAAATATGATGGCAATCCATTCTTACCAGGTGATATTCATCAACAATGCAAGGAGCTGTTAACTGATGGCAACATTTAAAGACTTTCGAAATCAGGTGAAACCAAACTGGTGTCCTGGCTGTGGAGACTTTTCTGTTCAAGCGGCTATACAGCGTGCGTCTGCGAACGTCGGACTTGAACCAGATGATTTAGCAGTTGTGTCAGGAATTGGATGTTCAGGTAGAATCAGTGGATACATCAACGCTTACGGATTTCACGGAATTCACGGTCGCTCCCTTCCTATTGCGCAAGGTGTTAAGATGGCAAACAGAGACCTTACCGTTATTGCTTCCGGTGGGGACGGTGATGGGTTTGCGATCGGAATGGGGCACACGATCCATGCGATGCGACGCAATATTGACATCACCTACATTGTCATGGATAACCAGATCTATGGTCTGACAAAGGGTCAGACGTCTCCTACGAGTGCTGAAGGGTTTAAAACCAAGAGTACACCATCAGGTTCGATCGAATCCTCACTCTCCATCATGGAATTAGCTCTATCAAGCGGTTGTGGCTTCGTAGCACAGAGCTTTTCAACCGATCTAAAAGATTTAGTTGCCCTTATCGAACAAGGTATTCAGCATAAGGGATTCTCATTGATCAACGTGTTCAGCCCTTGTGTAACATTCAATAAGATCAACACGTATGATTGGTTCAAAGAAAACTTGATCAGTTTAAAAGATATTGAAGGCTACGATCCGACGAATCGGATGTTGGCGATGCAAACCCTCATGGAGCATGATGGTCTTGTAAAAGGGTTGATCTATCATAACCCAACGAAACCATCCTACCAGGAATCAGTGACAGGTTATAGTGAATCACCTCTGTCCAAACAAAACCTGACGCTATCTGAAGACAAGTTTACTGAATTGATGGCAGAATTTATGTAATGATAAGTTGTCCCTCGTTGAAAAACGAGGGATTTTATTGGTTTATAAAAGAGATAATAAAGTCCAGAAATAAAACTATAGGTGTCCGCGCAGAGTGGACATTTTTCCTTTACGATAAATAGGAAAAGTGGTACTATGATTGTGGTAACAGTATTGTGAGAAGGTTGGAAAAAAGAGAGGTGTTTGTCGTGGAAGGAAAGATGAAAGCGATTGTAAAGCACGAGCGAGCTAAAGGAGCGCAGTTGCAAACAGTCGATATTCCACAAATAGATGAAAATGAAGTTCTTATACAGGTGAAAGCGACGTCCATTTGTGGAACTGACGTACATATTTATGCTTGGGACGAATGGTCTCAAAGTCGCGTGAATCCTCCGTATGTATTCGGTCATGAATTTGCAGGGGTAGTCGTTGAAAAGGGAGAGCGAGTAACAAATGTAGAGGTTGGCGATCACGTATCTGCTGAAACGCACATCGTATGTAACCAGTGTCCGCAATGCTTAACTGGCAAGTTTCATATTTGTGAGAATACGAAGATCATCGGTGTAGATACAAATGGTTGCTTTGCAGAATATGTGGCGCTACCGTCTCAAAATATTTGGAAGAACCCTAAGTCTCTTTCATTTGATGTTGCTTCTGTGCAGGAGCCGATGGGAAATGCGGTACACACTGTTCTTGCAGGTGATGTTGCTGGTAAAACAGTTGCGATCATCGGCTGTGGTCCGATCGGTATTATGGCAGTTGGCGTAGCGAAGGCTGCCGGTGCTTCAGAGGTTATTGCCTTCGACCTTAATAACTACAGACTAGATCTTGCGGCGAAGATGGGCGCAACGACTGTTGTGAACTCTCGTCATGAAGATCCTCTTGAAAAAGTAAAAGAGCTGACTGACGGTCATGGGGTCGACGTTGTATGTGAAATGTCAGGACACCCGATCGCGATGAACCAGGGCTTTAAGATGGTTACGAACGGCGGGCGTGTTTCCATATTGAGTTTACCTGTACGCCCTGTTGAAATCGATGTGACAAACGATATCGTATTCAAAGGAATCACCGTTCAAGGGATTACAGGGAGAAAGATGTTTGAAACATGGCGTCAGGTGTCAGGTTTGTTACAATCTGAACAAGTAGATGTCGAACCGATGATCACTCATCACTTTCCATTAGAAGAGTTCGAGAAAGGCTTTGAATTAATGCTCGAAGGGAAATGTGGTAAGGTAGTATTACATCCATAAAGCTCATGTTGAGCTTTTACATAATTAGAAGGAGGCAGGTCACATGAAAGGTTTTGAATATCTCCAAGAAGAGCTTGACCAAATGCAAGATGAGGGTGTTTTCCGTAATTTGATCCCTCTAGAATCAGCACAAGGATCTCGTGTTGCGATCAAAGGGAAAGAAGTTATTCAGCTATCCTCTAATAACTATCTTGGATTAACAGATCATCCTAAAATGAAGCAAGCTGCAATCGAAGCTGTCGAAAAATACGGAGCGGGAACAGGTTCTGTTCGTACCATCGCAGGAACACTATCAATGCATGAAGAATTTGAACAAAAGCTTGCTGAATTCAAACACACTGAGGCAGCTCTCGTGCTACAATCTGGGTTTGCAACAAACCAGGCTGTGCTATCTGCAATTTTGACGAAAGAAGATGTGGTTATTTCTGATGAGCTTAATCACGCTTCGATCATCGATGGTATCCGTTTAACGAAAGCTGGTCGTCGTATTTACAAGCATACGGATATGGAGGATTTAGAGAATGCTCTTAAAGAAACGCAAGAGTACCGCACTCGTCTCGTTGTAACAGACGGTGTATTCTCAATGGATGGTAACATTGCGCCTCTTCCTGAAATCGTAGAGCTTTGTGAAAAATACGATGCGCTCGTAATGGTTGATGACGCTCACGCAAGCGGCGTACTTGGGCGTAATGGCCGTGGAACTGTCGATCATTTTGATCTTAACGGTCGCGTTCATATTCAAGTAGGAACATTAAGTAAGGCGATCGGGGTGTTAGGCGGCTATATCGCAAGCTCAAAAACACTTCGTGACTACTTGATTCATAAAGGCCGTCCATTCTTATTCAGCACATCCCATCCACCTGCTGTAACCGCAGCATGCTCTGCAGCGATCGATGTTCTCGTAGAAGAGCCTGAGATGATCGGAAAGCTATGGGACAATACGAAATTCTTCAAAGACGGTTTAGAGAAGTTAGGCTTTGATACGGGGATCAGTGAAACGCCGGTCACTCCTGTTATCATTGGGGACGAAGCCCTGACACATAAGTTTTCAGACAAGCTGTTTGAGAATGGAGTATTTGCACAAGGCATCGCATTCCCAACAGTGCAGAAAGGGAAAGCGCGTGTAAGAACGATCGTAACTGCGCAGCATTCGAAAGAAGAGCTACAAGAAGCGTTAGACGCTTTCGAAAAATCAGCAAAAGAATTAGGCATTTTAAAATAAGAAGCATACTCAGACTGTCGAGCTCGGCAGTCTGAGTTTTTATCTGTTAAGCGTTTACGATGTAAAGAATGGTACTCGTTCGACAATTTAGTAGATTCTAAAGCGATACTGCCTTTTCATCATCCGGTCTTATTGCTTAAATACGTACAACCCCTTATAATAAGGTAATGTCCACCGTTAAACATTAAAGGATCAAACATAAAGAACATAGGCTAGCACGATGTGCACTGCCTGTTTTTTCTAAGTTTAGGAGCAACATGCTCCTTTTCATAGCAGAGTTATCCTTTGACTGGAAAGGAGACGTAACATATGAACGAACAACAGCGGCTTGCGTCGTCGCAAATTCAGACACCAAAGAAAACGGAGAAAACGACTGAGGACTTTGCGAAGTATTTTCAGACTACCTATCAGCCACCTTCGTTAAAAGATGCGAAAAAGCGCGGAAAAGAAAACGTTAACGTACATTATGACTTCGAGATTCCTGAGAATATACGAAACCTAGGTCAAGATAAGAAGTACTTGATCCGTACGTATGGTTGTCAGATGAACGAACATGATACTGAGATCATGGCTGGAATTTATGAGGGCATGGGCTTTGAAGCAACGACCGCTGTGGAAGAAGCTGATGTTATCTTGCTGAACACATGCGCGATACGAGAGAACGCGGAAAACAAAGTGTTTGGAGAGCTCGGTCACTTAAAACCTCTTAAGATGGAGAATCCGAATTTGATCATCGGGGTATGTGGCTGTATGTCTCAAGAAGAGTCGGTCGTCAATCGAATCATGCAAAAGCATCAGTTCGTAGATTTGATCTTCGGAACGCACAATATTCATAGACTGCCTCAATTGATGGAGCAAGCCGTCTTCGGTAAAGAAATGGTTATGGAAGTGTGGTCCAAAGAAGGCGATATCATTGAGAATCTTCCAAGAACCCGTAAAGGTGAGATCAAAGCGTGGGTTAACATCATGTATGGCTGCGATAAATTCTGTACATATTGCATCGTGCCTTATACCCGAGGCAAGGAGCGAAGCCGCCGACCTGAAGATATCATTCAGGAAGTAAGGCACCTCGCAGCAAAAGGGTATAAAGAAGTGACGCTTTTAGGACAGAATGTGAATGCGTACGGAAAAGACCTTGAGGATATGGAATACGGCCTAGGTGATCTAATGAATGAAATTCATAAGATCGACATCCCAAGAGTGCGTTTTACTACAAGTCACCCACGAGATTTTGATGATCGTCTTGTAGAAGTTCTTGGACAAGGTGGCAACCTGCTCGATCACATTCATCTTCCGGTTCAGAGCGGAAGCAATGATGTTCTTAAGCTCATGAACCGTCGTTATACGAGAGAAACGTATTTAGAACTTGTTGGGAAAATTAAAGCAGTTATGCCTAATGCAACGTTCACGACGGATATTATCGTCGGCTTTCCAAACGAAACAGATGAACAGTTTGAAGAGACGATGTCACTCGTAAGAGAAGTAGAGTTTGATAGCGCTTATACATTCATCTATTCACAGCGAGATGGTACGCCAGCAGCAAAAATGAAGGATAACGTGCCGATGGAAGTAAAGAAAGAGCGTTTACAGCGTTTGAATGCCCTTGTAAATGATATGGCAGCGAAGAAAAATGCAGCCTACGAAGGGGAAATCGTTGAAGTGCTCGTCGAGGGTGAAAGTAAAAAGAATCCTGACGTCCTATCGGGCTATACGAGCAGAAACAAAGTAGTTAACTTCAGAGCACCGAAGTCTCTTATCGGTGAGCTCGTTCAAGTGAAGATTACGAAAGCAAAAACCTGGTCGTTAGACGGAGAATATATAGAAAATACTGCAGAGGTGAAAGCATAATGATTTCAAGACAAGAAGTGATCGTAAAAGCAAAAGAGCTAGCTAAGCTCGTATCTGAGACGGAAGAAGTTGATTTCTTCAAGCGTGCAGAAGAAAAGATAAATGAAAACAAGAAAGTGCAAAGTTTAATCGCTCGCATTAAGCTTGAACAAAAAGAAGCGGTTAACCTTCAGCATTATGGTAAGCATGAGGCGTTGAAAGAAAAAGACGAGCGTATCGACAAACTGATGGAGCAGCTTGATGAAATTCCTGTTGTTCAGGAATTCAAACGTTCTCAGTCAGATGTGAATGATCTTCTTCAGCTTATTGCGAATACAATCTCAAACACCGTCACAGATGAGATCATCGAAGCGACTGGTGGTAACGTACTAGAAGGTACGACTGGCTCTGCACAAGGATCTGGTTGTAGTAAGTAAAAGTCGGGAGTTTTCCCGGCTTTTTTTTATGCTTTGTTATGCTGATATTCGTGCTCCTATTCCGTTTTTAATTTCATTCACCGTATTTTTTTTAGAAATTTTACAAAAGGTTGTAAAGCATTGTACATAAGGGTCATAGACTGATAGTGGAACAGCCTTAATAAAAAAAAGGCACACTAGTCATTTGTCATGCATAGGATGAGAATGAAGATTGGAAGAGGAGGTATGATCGATGTCAGAGGATTATAATTACAGAGAGATATTCGCCAAAGCTGTTTGCGGAAAAGGGCGTAAATTTACTCAGGATACAAACACAGTTACTCCAGAGCACAAACCTTCAAGTATTCTTGGTTGCTGGATCATCAACAACAAATTCAAGGCGAAAAAGCACCATGATTGCGTCATTGTTGAAGGCTCTTATGACATTAATATCTGGTACTCATACAGTCATAACACAAAAACAGAAGTCGTAACGGAAAACGTTAAATATCGTGAAGAAATCCCTCTTCGCTACAAGGATAAAGATTGCAAAACGGACGAAGTGGTTGCAAAAGCGATTCAAGAGCCGAACTGTCTTGAAGCTACCATTGCACCGAACGGAAATAAAATTATCGTTCAAGTCGAAAGGGAGTTTCTCGTAGAAGTGATTGGAGAAACAAAAATTTGCGTTTACGTGAATCCTGATGGCTGTGAAGATGATGATGACGATTGGGAATATGAAGTAGAAGATGAAGAGTTTGAAGATTTAGATCCGAACTTTTTAATTGGTGATCTTGAAGAATAGTCGTACCAGGGAGAAGGGGTTCTTCTTCCTGGTTTTATTTTTTTTTGCCGAGTCACGACCTTCTTTATCATAGAAGCTTGGAAGAATGATGTGATATACTGTTAGCTGAATAGAAATGTAGATTGGTGGAGAAGAAGTATGGCTCGATATACCCCTATGATCGAACAATATTTACGGATTAAGGCAGAGTATCAAGATGCCTTTTTATTTTTTAGATTAGGTGACTTCTATGAAATGTTCTTTGAAGATGCGACGCGTGCATCTAAAGAGCTTGAAATAACGTTAACGAGTAGAGATGGTGGGGGAGAAGACCGTATCCCGATGTGCGGTGTTCCTTATCATTCTGCAGAAAACTATATTTCTCAACTAGTAGAAAAAGGATTTAAAATTGCGATATGTGAACAGACTGAAAACCCGAAGCATGCAAAAGGCGTGGTGAAACGAGAAGTCGTTCAACTCATCACACCAGGAACAGTCATGTCAGATCGTTTGATAAAAGAAAAGGAAAACAACTACATAGTGGCGATATCTGAATTTGAAGATAGCACATATTCCCTAGCTGCGAACGATTTAACGACAGGTGAAACCATGGCCACGATCTTAACTGGCGATCATCATGAAGTACTTGGTGAGCTTTCGAATCTATCTCCAAAAGAGGTAATTCTTGGAACTGAAGATGGTCCGTTAGCGACTGCGATCCGTGAAAGAATGTCTCTTACCGTTTCGACCGAGGATAACGTTACGATTCCAGAGCAGTTTCAGGAACTTTCTGAGCACATCGATCAGAGCAAGCTACTGAGTGCGTTTGGCCGGTTGTTGCATTACTTGATTCGAACTCAAAAACGCTCGATGGATCATCTTCAGCCATTACGTCATTATCACGTTTCACAGTATATGAAGCTCGATGTGAATTCAAAACGAAACCTAGAGCTCGTTGAAACGATCAGAGACAAGAAACGGACAGGCTCTCTTGTATGGTTTTTAGATAGTACTGTCACGGCTATGGGAGGGCGTCTCCTCAAACAATGGGTAGAACGACCGCTATTGCAGCATCGTGAAATCGTGAAGCGACAGGAGCTTGTTGAAACGATGATGAAGCAGTTTTTCGAACGTGAAACGATTCGTGAACAGCTGCAGGGGGTTTATGACCTCGAGAGATTAGCTGGTAAAGTTGCATTTGGAAACCTGAATGCGAGAGACCTCGTCCAGCTTCGTAAATCATTAGAGAAAATCCCTGGGATCAAACAAGCCGTAACAGAACTTGATAATACGTATGCTAGTGAGCTTGGAGATGAGATCTTAACATGCGATGAGCTGACTGAGCTTTTAGGTGAAGCAATCGAAGACAACCCACCTCTCTCAGTAAAAGAAGGGCAGATGATTCGAGACGGTTATAATAGCGATCTCGATCGCTATCGTGATGCGAGCAGAAATGGGAAGGATTGGATCGCTTCCTTGCAGATGCAAGAAAGAGAACGAACGGGCATTCGTTCGCTTAAGATAGGTTACAATAAAGTCTTTGGATATTATATTGAAGTGACGAGATCTAACCTTCAGAATCTTCCTGAAGGAAGGTATGAAAGGAAACAGACGCTTTCTAACGCAGAGCGTTTTATTACTCCTGAACTGAAAGAAAAAGAATCTCTTATACTTGAAGCTGAAGAAAAAATTGTTGACTTGGAGTATGACTTATTCACGAATCTAAGAGAACAAGTGAAACAGTATATTCCAGAACTGCAAAAACTAGCAAAGAAGATTAGTGAACTCGATGTATTGCAAGCATTCGCAGTTGTTAGTGAAGAAAATCGTTTTACAAAACCGTCCTTTTCTAAAGATCGACAAGTAGCGATCGAAGCGGGGCGCCATCCGGTTGTAGAAAAGATGCTAAAAGGGCGAGAGTATGTTGCTAACGATGTAATGATGAATGAAGATCGCGAAATCCTATTGATTACAGGACCAAACATGAGCGGTAAGAGTACGTATATGAGGCAGTTAGCGCTCATCTCCCTACTTGGTCAAATCGGCTGTTTTGTCCCAGCGGAATCTGCAGTACTTCCAATCTTTGATCAAATCTTCACTAGAATTGGAGCAGCAGACGACCTTGCTGCAGGTCAAAGTACATTTATGGTGGAAATGCTTGAGGCGAACTATGCGATCACGAAAGCGACAGAAAATAGCTTGATTCTACTAGATGAAATCGGTCGTGGAACTTCTACGTATGATGGAATGGCCCTCGCGCAGTCCATCATCGAGTACATTCATGATCATGTTCGAGCTAAAACATTGTTTTCAACACATTATCATGAATTAACATCGCTTGAAGAGGAGCTACAGCGCGTGAAGAACGTGCATGTTAAGGCTGTTGAAGAACAAGGCCGAGTTGTATTCCTTCACCGTGTACACGATGGTTCAGCTGATAAGAGTTATGGAATTCACGTAGCTCAACTTGCGAATCTACCAGACCAACTCATTAAACGGGCTCAAACGATCTTGTCTGAGTTCGAGTCGAGTACAGAAACGACTGAAACAACTGAAACGAGTGCGAGTCCAAAACAAGAGTACGTGAAAGCGAACGAAGTCGCACAGCTAGCTTTCTTTGATGAATCAAATGTAAAGAAGGGGCGTTCAAAGTCATCTGGTGAGGAAGCGATTCTAAAGAAGCTCAAATCCGTCGATATTATGGAAATGACCCCGATGGATGCGATCAATACACTCTATGAATTAAAGAAACAGCTAAAGTAGGAATGAAAGAAAGGTGAGGAAAATGGGGAAGATCGTTCAACTTGATGATCAGCTTTCAAATAAAATAGCAGCAGGTGAGGTTGTCGAAAGACCAGCCTCAGTTGTGAAAGAGCTTGTAGAGAACGCGATCGATGCGGAAAGCAGTGAAATCAGGATCGAAATCGAAGAAGGCGGTCTCTCCAAGATCCGAATCGTGGATAACGGAACGGGCATGGACGAAGAGGATTGTAAACTTGCATTTTTTAGACATGCTACGAGCAAGATTCGAAATGAGCGAGATTTGTTTCAGATTGAAACGTTAGGGTTTCGAGGAGAAGCACTTCCAAGTATCGCGGCAGTTTCTCATCTCGAGTTAAAGACCTCGACAGGTGAGCGTGCTGGCACATATGTGAAGATCGAAGCAGGAGAAGTAACCGAATTTAAGGCGACAGATAGTCGGAAAGGGACTGAACTGACGATTTCAGGTCTTTTTTACAATACACCCGCTCGATTGAAGCATATGAAGACTGTGCACACAGAGCTTGCGAACGTTGCAGATGTTGTAAACAGACAGGCCATGGCTCATCCAGAGATCGCCTTCAGGTTCTTTCATAATGGTAAAAAACTGTTGTCTACAAATGGCAGTGGAGAGTTGTTACAAGTCATCGCAGCGATCTATGGCTACAATACTGCTAGAAAAATGCTTCCGTTACAAACAGAAACGATTGATTTTAACGTGACGGGGTATGTTGCAAAGCCAGAACTAACGCGCGCTTCACGGCAGTACATCTCTCTCGTCATCAACGGCCGTTATATTAAGAACTATCCGATTACGAAAGGTATTCAGCAGGGCTACCATACGCTGCTTCCAATCGGGAGGTATCCGATCGTCGTGCTTCATATCAAGATGAATCCAACGTTGATCGATGTGAACGTGCACCCATCGAAATTAGAAGCGCGTATTAGTAAAGAACAAGAGCTCGCGAAAGCGATTGAAGACGCAATCACTGCAATATTCAAGAAAACGGAGCTTATACCAGAACAAAAACCATTGAAGCAGAAAGAAAAGGAGAGCGAGCAGCCGGCTTTTCACTTTCAGCATGAAAAACAGGACGTTCCTGAAAAGCGTCCGATTGAAGAAGCGACTCCTTCACCTCAAAAAGTTACGACTGAAGAGGCTAACGATTCGTTTGTAGAACCTTTTAGTGTAAAAGAAGAGCTGTCACTATCAAACTATGAGTCGCCCGTAAAGACTATGGAAACAAGCAAAGTCGATGAGTTAGAACGTGCAATCGACTACGTTAAGGAGAAGAGTGAGGAAACACGTATTCCTCCGCTTTATCCAATCGGACAAATGCATGGGACATACATTCTCGCTCAAAACGAGAACGGCCTCTATATCATCGACCAGCACGCTGCTCAAGAGAGAATCAAATATGAGTTTTACCGTGAGAAGGTCGGCGAGATCGATCCGGAAGTACAAGAACTCCTCGTACCGATCACGCTTGAATATACGACTTCAGAAAGTGCGATCATCGATAGCCGAATTGAAGATCTTCAGAGTGTTGGGGTGTTTTTAGAATCATTTGGTCGCAACAGCTATCTCGTCAGCTCTCATCCTGTATGGTTTCCAAGCGGAGCAGAGCAGGAGACGATCGAAGAACTCGTTCAAGAAGTGATCGACAATCGCTCGATCGATGTGAAAAAGCTAAGAGAAGAAGCAGCGATCATGATGTCTTGTAAGAAGTCAATCAAAGCGAATCGTCACTTACGAGATGATGAAGTGTTCACACTTCTTGAGACGCTTCGAAAGGCGATCGATCCGTATACGTGTCCTCACGGAAGACCGATCATCATTCATTACTCCACCTATGAGATGGAAAAAATGTTTAAGCGAGTGATGTAACGTCGAAAATGAGAACAAACTCAGTGGAAAGAACGTGAATAGGTTATGACTAACGATCAAAAATTAGTAACGGTTTTAGGTCCTACTGCAGTGGGCAAAACAAAAACAAGCATCGAGTTAGCGAAAGCGTTGAACGGAGAAGTGATCAGCGGTGACTCGATGCAAATATACAGAGGGATGGATATAGGGACGGCCAAAGTAACGGAGTCAGAAATGGAAGGCATCCCTCATCATCTGATTGATATAAAAGAGCCAACAGAAAACTTCTCAGTGGCAGAATTTCAAGAACTCGCGACAAATCTTGTTCGTGAAATTAATGAAAGAGGGAAAGTTCCGATCATCGCTGGCGGAACGGGTCTCTATGTGAAAGCTGTTACGCATCAATATTCGTTTTCTGAAGTGAAAGAAGATGAAGCGTATAGGAGAAAGCTAGAGCGGATTGCAAACGAGGAAGGTCCAGTTGCATTCCACTCGAGGTTGAAAGATATCGATCCGAAGAGTTATGAGTCGATTCATCCGAACAACATTCGGCGAGTAATTCGGGCGCTAGAAGTCCATCATGTAACGGGAAAGCCAGTTTCCGCCTCGAAAGATTCTCAACCTGAGCACTCGCCTTATCATCTTGTTAATGTTGGGTTGACGATGGATAGAGACACACTTTATCACAGAATCAACAAGAGGGTAGATCTAATGATGGAAGAGGGGCTATTGGAAGAAGCGCGCACCCTTTACGATCAAGGCGTGAGGAACTGTCAATCGATCCAAGCGATCGGTTATAAGGAAATCTATCGATACATTGAAGGAAAGGTATCCTACGAGGATGCGGTCGAT
The DNA here is from genome assembly GCF_056159065.1 of Anaerobacillus sp. ABA4_114. Classification (NCBI taxonomy): domain Bacteria; kingdom Bacillati; phylum Bacillota; class Bacilli; order Caryophanales; family Bacillaceae; genus Anaerobacillus; species Anaerobacillus sp. ABA4_114. The sequence continues at coordinate 2,206,846 of NZ_JBSWUM010000001.1, read as the reverse complement.
GAACTAAAGCAAAACTCAAGAAGGTACGCCAAGCGTCAGCTAACATGGTTTCGACATCAGATGGACATCGACTGGTTTGATATGACGGAGAATAGAGAAGAAAAAATACGAAAAATATTACACTCTGTTGCAGGAAAGTTAGCAGATAACTAGAACTGTACATATTGAATGCCTTTAGAGAAAAAGAGGAGGACTGAATATGAAGCAACAGATTAACATCCAGGATCAATTTCTGAACCAGCTGCGCAAAGATAATGTTTTTGTAACAGTGTACCTACTGAACGGATTCCAACTAAAGGGGACGATCAAAGGATTCGATAACTTTACGATCATTCTTGAGTCCGATGGGAAGCAGCAGCTGATTTATAAACACGCGATTTCTACTTTCGCTCCTCAGCGTACAGTTGAAATAAATTTTGATTCTGAAAAGTAATACCGGTCCCTCGTTCTAGGTAGGACGAGGGACTTCTTCATGAGAGCTAAGATGGTTGATGAGTTTCAAGATAATCGAAGTATCTCTTGAGAGTTAACTCTGATTTCAGTCCAAACTTACTCCGTAGATGTTCGATCGAAGCATCCTGTTCAATCGCTTTGATCACACACGTCCTTCGCATATGCTGAGCCGAAACCCCTTTTCGAATACCTGCTCGCTGAACTTCTAAGCGGATCATCTTTTGCACGGCGATTTCTGTCAGTCGTTTTGGACGATCCACTTCATAACTCCATCGGTACGTTTGACGTTGAAAATCAAATGCGACGAATAAAGGGTCATCACTTTTTAATCGAGGACGAACAGGAGCAGGTATCGTTTGGTAGTAACTGAATAAGATTTTCTTATGTTCTGGATCGAGCTTGATCGTCCTGTTACCTGAAGCTGAATTGACTTCTAATTCGTTCTGTTCGAAAGATACGTGCTTCATGGATAACTTGCAGAGCTCTTGTAAGCTTAGGCCGTAATTAAGAAACAAACGTGCGATGATAAGGTTCCGATCGATTAGGAACTCACGTGCTTTTAATTGGTTTTCAGTTAAATCAGCAAGAGAAACGATTGTTTCTAACAACCGCTCGCTTTCGCTTTCCCCCACAAAATCTTCTTCCTTAAATCCACTTTCTTCATTCGTGGGGAGGACAACTTCTTTCATAGGATTGTTCTTTGTCCGATTTAATGACATATAATAACGGTATACTTGATTCAATACTGTCATGATTCGTTTGAGAGTTCGCTCAGAATAATGACGTTCTAAATGTAAGTAACGAATGTATGATTGTAGCTGTTCTGTCGATAGCTCACTAAAGTTTTGAAATTCAACTTTTCGATGAAATGTTTTGAGCCAGGTTGTAAAGTCGACAAGGTCATACCGATAACGCCGGATGGTTGACGCCCGGCGTCCCTTTCTTTCAAGGGAGGTAAGGTACTCCTCTAGAAAATCAGGTAGCGGTTGCTCAAATAGTTCCATTGCGTTACCCCTTTCTTTTTTCCATTATAACAAACAACGTGAAATGAATTACATGATTTTGGTTTTTTTGGGAATGCTAACAATACTAAACAATAAAGGAGCGGTTGCAATGGCCTTTTTTTCAAAACAGCAACAAGAACCAATTCCTGAAGTTGACACTGATGTGTGGTCATGTTCCAGTGGGGACTGTTCTGGTTGGATGAGAGCAGATTATTCCTTCTCAGACACACCTTCATGTCCGTTATGTGGCGGTGAGATGGCGAGTGAAGTACGTAACCTCCCTGAGATTAAGTAAACGGAGGCTGTGATATGAATAAACTGATCGAAAAATTAGTTGATAAAGCGCTCAGCATTACGAAAGCTGAAGGGAAGGGGAAACACGTCATCCCTCAGCAGCGGTTCTCTACCGTCTTCAAAGACCTTTCTGGCGTAAAGTCTGAAGAATTTTCATACCTTGGAATAGGGTTCAAGAGGTATACGTATAAGGACGATGACGTTTTTGTGAGGCAGCTCGAACATGATAACGGGAATGTGCTCGAGTTAGACATCACAGAAAACGATCGCTATCTCCATCATTACAGATCGTTCGAAAAGGACTCGGCTGACCAAAAAGTAACCATACCAGAGAAGTTTGTGGATCGTATGATACAAGGGAAAACACTCGAATAGAGTGTTTTTCTTTTGGGCATTTGTCACGCTTTTTGGGCGGGTGCGTATACTATCGTGTCAGAATAAAACGAGGTGAGCATCTTGCAGCAATCCATCACTCAGCGAAAAAGTCAGATTAATATTGTTTTGCACCATGCTGAAGAGAAATTGGAAGCAGCTGACTCTGCGCTTGCTGAAGCAGCGAGAAAGCATATTCCTCTTGAACGGATTCAAAAAGAAATGGAACAGTTGATCGGGTTAAAAGAAGTGAAGCACCTGTTAAAAGAAGTATATGCATGGTTATTCGTTAACCAGTGCCGTCAAGAAAATGGTTTGAAACAAAATCCTCAGGCCCTTCACATGATGTTCAAAGGGAATCCCGGAACAGGAAAGACGACAGTAGCAAGGTTACTAGGTACCCTTTTCTTAGAAATGAACGTCCTATCGAAAGGTCATTTGATCGAAGTGGAAAGAGCGGATCTTGTTGGTGAATATATCGGACACACCGCGCAGAAAACAAGAGAGCTCGTTAAAAAGGCGAAGGGAGGCATTCTTTTTATCGATGAGGCTTATTCCCTTGCACGTGGTGGCGAGAAAGACTTTGGGAAAGAAGCGATCGATACATTGGTGAAAGCGATGGAAGATAACCATGAGGACTTTATTTTAATTCTTGCCGGTTATTCTGAAGAAATGGATAACTTCCTATCTCTCAATCCGGGGCTGCCATCGCGTTTTCCACTTGTGATCGACTTTCCGGACTATTCGAATGATGAATTGTTAGAAATCGCCAGAAAGATGGTAACGGAGCGTCAGTATCGTTTTTCTAAGGAAGCAGAATGGAAGTTGAAAAAGTCATTCATCATGAAGAGAATCGATGAGACAGGGGCTTTTAGTAACGGTAGATTCGTTCGTAATATTATCGAGAAAGCCATTCGAAAGCAGGCTGTTCGGCTCCTCGGAGCGGAAGTGATCGATCGGACGTCACTCGAGCTAATCCTGCCAGAAGACATCCCTATAGAAGATTAAAGGGCCATCTGGTATGATGAGAGCAGACTGATAAGTAAAGGCAGGGAACGTACTGTTGAAAAAAGACCGAATTGAAGTAGCTGAACCGGCAATCTTGATCGGCTGTCAGCTTCCAGATCAAACAGATGAGCAGTTTGCCTATTCGATGGATGAACTTGCTGCATTAACAGAAACGGCTGGCGGAGTAGTGTTAGAAACGCTTTCTCAGAAAAGAGAGCGCATCCATCCCGCAACCTATATCGGGAAAGGAAAAGTAGAAGAATTGTCTCACCTGATCGACGAGAACGAAGCTGGCGTCATTATTTTTAATAGTGAACTTTCACCAAGTCAGCTTCGTAATCTTTCAGAACAGCTTGAAGCGAAAGTGATCGATCGAACGCAGCTTATTCTGGATATATTCGCTCAAAGAGCAAGATCGAGAGAAGGGATGCTGCAAGTGGAGCTCGCACAGCTGCAATACATGCTGCCTCGACTTGCTGGTCAGGGATCTTCTTTATCTCGACTCGGTGGTGGAATTGGGACAAGAGGACCAGGTGAAACGAAGTTAGAAACCGATCGCCGATACATTCGAAACCGGATCTCTGACCTTAAGAAGCAGCTAGACAATACTGTGAAGCATCGAGAGCAATACAGGCTTCGCAGAAAGCGTAATGAGACCCTTCAAGTTGCACTTGTCGGATACACGAACGCTGGAAAGTCAACTATCTTTAACGGACTGACCAAGGCTGACTCTTATGAAGAAGATAAGTTATTTGCTACTCTCGATCCTATGACAAGACAGCTAAAACTGCCGAATGGATACAACGTACTGCTTACAGACACGGTAGGATTTATTCAAGACCTCCCTACGACGCTAGTTGCTTCCTTTAAATCGACGCTGGAAGAAGCAAAGGAAGCAGATTTGATCCTACATGTGATCGATGCATCTCATCCAGATCGGGAGCGTCATGAAGAAATCGTTCTGAATCTACTGAAGGAGCTCGACGCTTCTCATATCCCTGTTCTCACCGTGTTCAACAAGATCGATCGCGCAGAACCTGGTGTAAGAAGCAGCATGAACGAGCAGATCCATATCTCAGCTAAGAAAAAAGAAGATCTAAGTAAACTGAACGAGACACTTCAAAGTCAAGTGTTAAAGCAAATGGAGTACTATTCGATCTCGCTAAAGGCAGATCAAGGAGATAAGCTCGCATTCCTTCAGAGAAATACGATTCTCATCGAGCGAAAGTGGGATGAAGATCATAAGCATTACCGGTGCAAAGGCTACACCCCAGCGCACCTCTATCAACGTATCGCTACAGAATGGAACAACGATTAGGAGAAGAAACGATGTTTAATCACTTTACACACCAAGAGAAATTGAAACAGCTATCAACTGAAGCAGAAGAAAGAATTTACCCAATACTGAAAGAAATCGATCAACGTGTTGAAAGCAATCAATACCGCGTACTTGAAGCCTTCCATAACAATAAGATCAGCGACTACCACTTCACTCCATCAACTGGCTATGGTTATGATGATGATGGGAGAGACACACTCGAGAAACTTTACGGTGATGTCTTTGGAGCAGAAGCAGGACTTGTTAGACCTCAGATCGTTTCTGGTACGCATGCAATATCGACAGCCTTGTTTGGGGTATTACGTCCTCAAGACGAGCTTCTTTATATTACAGGAGCACCTTATGACACGCTTGAAGAAATTGTCGGTACAAGAGGAGAAGGTCACGGATCTTTAAAAGACTTCCATATCGACTATCAAGCTATCCCATTAAAGAATGATGCGATCGACTACGAAGCTGTTAAAGCTGCGATTACAGAACAAACGAAAATGATCGGTATCCAACGTTCAAAAGGATATGCGAACCGCCCTTCATTCACGATCGATGAAATCAGTGAGATGATTTCATTTGTTAAATCGATCAAAGAAGATGTGATCGTATTTGTTGATAACTGCTACGGAGAATTCGTTGAAGAACGTGAACCTTGTCATGTCGGAGCAGATTTAATGGCGGGTTCATTGATTAAAAATCCAGGTGCAGGAATCGTGAAAACCGGTGGATACATAGTCGGAAGGGAAGACTTAATCGAACTTTGTGGTTACCGATTAACTTCGCCTGGTATTGGTAGAGAGGTCGGAGCGTCGCTGTATTCGCTCCAGGAAATGTACCAGGGGCTATTCCTTGCTCCTCATACTGTAGGACAAGCAGTAAAAGGAGCCGTTTATAGCTCTGCGCTGCTAGAATCCGCAGGCTTCAATACGAGCCCTTCTTGGGATAGTAAACGAACGGATCTGATTCAATCTGTTCAGTTTAACGACCGAGAGCGGATGGTGTCGTTCTGCCAGGCGATTCAAGCAGCATCACCAGTAAACGCGCACGTCCGTCCAGAGCCTGCTTATATGCCAGGATATGAAGATGACGTCATCATGGCTGCAGGAACATTTATTCAAGGAGCTAGCCTCGAACTGTCTGCCGACGGACCATTAAGAGCACCTTATGTGGCGTATGTTCAAGGTGGATTAACATATGAACATGTGAAAATTAGTGTATTGAGAGCAGTTGATGACCTTCTAACAAAAGGTCTCGTATCGATCAGCTAAAGCAGGGGAAATCCCCTGCTTTTTATTCGTCCTAAAAGTATGTTAGATAATCTAACATACTCTGTCACGACGACAAACGGTCTAGTGTATAGTATAGTATAAGTGAGAAAGGGATCGGCAATTGGGAATGTTCTATGAATTCAGAAATATTTTGTTTCCGTTGTCTGTAAAACACAGGTTTGGTTATCCCAATTTCTAAACTTTTTATTTCTAAGGAGGATTTAATTTACATGGCTAGCAAATACACAGCAGATGATATCAAGCGCCTCGCAAGTGAGGAAAATGTTAAATTTATTCGCTTACAATTTACAGATCTACTAGGAATTATCAAAAACGTTGAGATCCCAGTCGATCAGCTTGAAAAAGCTCTTGATAATAAAATGATGTTCGATGGTTCTTCTATCGAAGGGTTCGTACGTATCGAGGAATCGGACATGTACCTTTATCCTGATCTAGATACTTGGGTCGTTTTCCCTTGGTCATCTGAAAAAGGAAGAGTTGCACGTTTGATCTGTGACATCTATAGCCCTGACGGCACTCCTTTCGACGGCGATCCACGTTCCGTTCTAAAGCGTGTACTTAAAGAGATGGAAGAGCTTGGATTCTCTGACTTCAATATCGGACCTGAGCCAGAATTCTTCCTTTTCAAAATGGATGAAAACGGTGAGCCTACGCTCGAACTAAACGATAAAGGTGGCTATTTTGACCTTGCACCTACAGACCTTGGTGAAAACTGCCGTCGTGACATCGTGCTTGAGCTTGAAGACATGGGCTTTGAGATCGAAGCGTCTCACCACGAAGTTGCACCTGGTCAGCACGAAATTGATTTCAAATACGCAGATGCAATCACAACGTGTGACAACATTCAAACGTTTAAATTGGCTGTAAAGACGATCGCTCGTCAGCACGGACTACATGCAACGTTCATGCCTAAGCCACTATTCGGCGTTAACGGTTCCGGAATGCATGCGAACATGTCATTATTCAAAGATGGAAAGAACGCATTCTACGATCCGAACGACGAAATTGGCCTAAGTGAAACAGCGCGTCAATTCATCGCTGGTACGATGAAGCACGCAGAAGCATTCACAGCGATCACAAACCCTACGGTCAACTCTTACAAGCGTCTTGTTCCAGGATACGAAGCACCTTGTTACGTTGCATGGTCTCTTCGTAACCGTAGCCCACTTATCCGAGTTCCTGCATCTCGCGGAATCAGCACGCGTATCGAAGTTCGAAGCGTTGATCCATCAGCGAACCCGTACTTAGCGATGGCAGCACTACTTGCAGCTGGTCTTGACGGTATCAAGAACAACATGACGCCTCCAGCTCCAACAGAGCGTAACATCTACGTGATGGACAAAGATGAGCGTGTAGCAGAAGGCATCACTGATCTTCCTGCAACGCTACACGATGCACTTGAATTGCTTAAGAAGGATGAAGTCATGATGAACGCTCTTGGTGAGCACGCTTCTGAACACTTCATCGAAGCGAAAGAAATCGAGTGGGATATGTTCCGTACGCAAGTTCACCCTTGGGAACGCGAACAGTATATGACGACTTATTAATAAATTCTTTAAGCTCCTAACCACCACAGGTGGTTAGGAGCTTCTTCTATGGGGTGTTGATTAGCGTTCAATCAAAAGATTAGGTAAACTAGTAAATGGACATTGAATTTAAAGGAGGGAAAGAGAGTGAGAAAAGTAGTCGTGTACATAGCAACGAGTCTAGATGGATACATTGCAACGAACGATGATTCGTTAGACTGGCTGTTCCGAGGAGAGATTGAAGGAGATGCTGGCTATTCTGAGTTCCTTGAGAGTGTGGATACCGTATTGATCGGTAGAAGAACGTATGACTGGGTGATGGATCAGGAAAAAGGGAACTATCCTTACAAGGGCATTGAAAGTTATGTATTTACAAAGAGAGCGCAGGAAAATACGGAGCATGTATCGTTTATTAACGAAGATATTTCAACATTCACACGTGAGCTGAAAAAACAAGAAGGCAAGACGATTTGGCTAGTCGGTGGTGGAGAGATTATCCATACTTTGATGCGAGAAAAACTAGTGGATGGGTTTATTATTTCCATCGCTCCTTCTCTTATTGGAAAAGGGATACCACTGTTCAAGGAATCTGACATCGAGCAAGATTTGTTATTAACAGCCGTTAAGCAATATGGTCAGTTTGCACAGCTACATTATGAAGTGAAATAAAAAGCTACAGGACCTCCTGTAGCTTTTTATTATACTTAACATTTTATGGAACTTAACTAGAGGTTAGTGTAGAATTAAACTATCTGAAAATTTAAAATTAAAAAGGGGGCTAGCTATGAATTTTTATCTAGAAGATCCAAACTTATCATCTGTATTGGAGCAGTACTTAGAACCCAACTTTTATAAATGGGCTGAGAAAGAGTTACACGAGTTTGGAGAACGTTGTGGGACCGAGATTGATGAACGTGCAGTACATACAGATCGAGAAGGCCAGCCAAGGCTCATTAAGTACGATAAGATGGGCAACGATATATCTGAAGTGTGGGTGAACGAAGGGTACAAGAAAACGGTTAGAGAGACGTATAATCGTGGCATCGTAGCGTACGTACATAAAGAGATTCCGGACCTCGGTACGAAAGGGAACTATCTTTATTCGTTCGCGCAAGGCTACCTTTTGTCACAGTCAGAACCAGGGTTTTATTGTCCGGTCACATTAACGATGGCGACTGCGTATCTTCTCGATCACTACGGAGATGAAGCGCTCAAGAAGAAATACCTGCCACATGTCCTTTCTACTGGTGATGTCGAGTTATATGAAGGAGCGACATTTTTAACGGAACGGCAGGGAGGATCTGATGTAGGTGCGAACGAAACGAAAGCCATTAATGAAGGAGGTCATTATAGGCTTTACGGAGAAAAATACTTCGCTAGTAATGCAGGTACGTGTGGTATAGCGATGGTACTTGCTAGACTCGAAGGTGCCCCAGAGGGAACGAAGGGATTAAGCCTCTTTCTTGTTCCGTGGAGAAAAGAAGATGGTAAAGTGAATGACTTAAGTATAAGGCGGCTGAAAGATAAGCTAGGCGTGAGAGCAGTCCCTTCAGCTGAAGTAGTATTTGAAGGGTCGAAAGGCTTTCTAGTTGGAGATGCGAGCAGGGGATTCTATTATATGATGGAAGCGTTGAACCTCTCAAGGCTTTGCAATGCGATCGCCTCAGTAGGAATCATGCAGCGGTCTTTTCTTGAAGCAAAGGAGTATGCGTACAGGCGTGAAGCGTTTAGAAAGCAGTTAAAAGATTTTCCGATGATAAAAGAAAGTTTAGTAAAGTTAAAGGTGAAACAAGAGGTTGAACTCAGCAGCGTTTTTTCTGCAATCTCGCTATTTGACGGTGTGATGGATAAACAATCACATGTGACGACAGAGGACGAAGCCTTAAATCGGTTGCTCATCGCTCTTGTGAAAAAAGAATCCGCAGAGCAAGCAGTTCGATTCGCGCACGAAGCGATTGAAATGCACGGTGGGAACGGGTACATAGAAGACTTCGTCACACCAAGACTATTACGAGACGCTCAAGTATTAACGGTTTGGGAAGGAACAGCGAATATTCTTGGTTTAGAGGTGCTTAGGCTGATCAAAAAGCACAATGTCCATCGGATGTTTATTGATAAAATGAAGCATGAGTTAGAGAAAATTCCACAAGAAGCAGGTAGAAAAGAACTTGTTTACGGTGGTATTTCAGTACTAGAGAAGAAATTGGCACAATTGGAGAAGATGGATGAAGCACGACAGACTCTCCACTGTAAACGTATTACTAACTTAATGACGTCTATCTATGAAAGTGTGATTTCGTTAAGAGATGCCGCGGCAGGCGGGATGAGAAAGCGTGCGATAGCGGAACTTTTTTTACGAGACACGTGGGGTAAAGATGAGTTTGAGCTTAGTGATCAAACCTTAACGTATTATGAAATGATTATTGAACATAAAGAAAGCGTGAAGACTTAGTGAACGATAAACGTTGTTAAAGGTGGCTAATTTCATGTTTTGGGTTGTAGCGTTATTTGATAAGAATACAGAACAAGAAATCAAAGCGATATGGGAAGAGCTAAAGCAAAACTCGATTTCTTTTTACTCAGAAGAAGTGAAAGATGCGAGACCTCATCTCACATTGGGACATTATTACGAATTAGATAAAGAGGCATTCATTAAAGGTATGAAAACATTTTATGAAGCAAAAGGTTGCTTCGAAATTACATTTAATACGATTGGATCCTTTTTAAATTATCAAACCCTATTTCTATCACCTACACATACAAAAAAACTATTAGAACTGCATTCAAATCACCATGATTTTTTTAGTGAGTTAAGTACGAATGCCAATCCATACTATGAACCTGATCAATGGATACCGCATTGTACGTTGGCAAATAACTTATCATCCGATAAACTCTCTGAAGCATTTAACTATTGTATGAAACGAATTCAAACACTTGAAGGAAGAGTTGAAGAAATTGCACTTATTGAATTGGTAGATGATGAAGGCTTTGATGCACCTATAATCTATACAAAGCCTTTAAAAGAGTAGTGATTCTTGATAGAAAATGTTTATTTGGAAGGAAAACAGCTACAAGAAGCTGTTTTTCTGTTAAGTAAAAGATTTGAAGATGTACTTAATTCCATCCCATAAAGCTAAGCTCGCTATTACGACTAAAATCAGTTTAGCAGTATTTTACACTAGGCACCTCCAAAGTTTTGTAACTGTAGTACGTACTAAATATGAGAAAAGTTTCGGTTCTTTTAAAGTTGTAGTGTAAGCATCGAAATGTGAAGGCGGTAGAAGAGAATGATATGGGTTATGACTCAAAATCTTGAAAGCTTCGTGAATGTGAAAGAAATAACTGTAAAAGATAACATGATCGAAGGGGTCATAGAGAGAAGATTCTTCATCGAATGGAAAAAGACGTTAGGAACGTTTGAATCGAACGAAAGAGCATTGGAAGTGCTTAAGGAATTGTATAACGGTATCGATGAAAGAGTCGGGAATATCACAAAGGTAGTAATACCATTAAAATAACGTGAACTCTCCGTAATCAAAAAACTGTCTCGATAAACAATCGAGACAGTTTTTTGTGAATCTATAACATTACTTTTTATATTGATCAATTTTTAGCTGTAATTTTCTTGCGATAACGTCAGATGAATCGTTCAGCTCTTGGTTTGTTAACGTCACTTTTGCAATGCTTTCGTCCATTTCCAAAGCTTCTGCAAACAATCCTCCGAGTCCGCGAGCGCGGCGATCGACTTCAAGCATGACATCTAAATGGTTATCGTGTAAAAAGAAGATCGCTTCGAGTTCATCTAAGTAAGCGCGATATTCCCCGCTAGGCGTGAATTCGAACTCTTGAACATAGCCGTAGCGAGACTGCTCCATTTCCACCTTTTTCACATGGAAGCCCAGGTAGCTTTCTAATGCTTCGATTACTTTTTTTACATGTGGATGTGGAGAAACTTGAATAAGGTCTCTATCTTTTGGATCAAGCGCCATCGGGATGTCTAGCCCTGTCTCAAACCATACTGGAAGCCTTCCGAGTGAAGCTGGCGTGTCGTATGGAAGTTGAATGGAAAACGGGATTTCTTTCGTTTCACCTTCTGAGATCTTCTCCTGATCAGCAACCTTATATTTCTTTAGCGCCACTTTTTCTCTTACTTTTTTATCATCTACTTCACGGATAGCTTCTGTCATAAGGAAGATATGAATCGCATCGATCGATTGCTCGATTTCACCACCCTTGATGACAACTTTACCATTAACGGTTTCCCCCGGAACGAAATAATCCTTCTCTAACTGCGTATCAACCTTTGCAGCACCTACTCCGACACTTGCTAGAAACTTCTTAAACATGATTTTCCACCTTTCATAATTAGCTGTTTCCTGATTATACGATAAGAGATAAAAAAAGGATTCATGTTTTTAGAATAAAAAAATAAGAAGCGCAATTTGCGCTTCTAGTGGATTGAACGAAATACACCGATGACTTTACCTAGAATGGAAACTGAATCAAGGATGATCGGCTCCATCGATGAATTCTCTGGTTGTAGGCGGAAGTAGTTGCTTTCTTTAAAGAATCGCTTAACCGTAGCTTCGCTATCTTCCGTCATCGCGACAACAATATCTCCGTTGTTCGCAGTAGGCTGTTGTTTCACAATTACCATGTCACCGTTATAAATGCCAGCTTCGATCATACTGTCACCTTCGATGATTAGCATGAACGTGTGCTCGTCATCTTGTACAAAGTGTTCTGGTAGAGGAAAATACTCTTCAACATTTTCGATCGCCGTTATCGGTTGGCCGGCAGTTACTTTACCAATGACCGGAATGTTCACCGTTTCTGGACGAGGAATATCGATCGTTTCATCTAGTCCGAGTACTTCGATTGCTCTTGGTTTCGTTGGGTCGCGTCGGATGTAACCTTTCTTCTCAAGTCTTGCAAGGTGTCCGTGGACAGTTGAGCTTGAAGCGAGTCCTACAGCTTCACCAATTTCTCTAACGGAGGGTGGATAACCCTTTTGTTTCACTTCGACTTTAATAAAGTCCAGAATATCCTGCTGACGGTTTGATAGTTTCATATCTCTGGCACCTCGTTCCAATCTATCTATTTGTTAGTAGTATACCAGAATTTTTGTTCGCATACAAACATAAGTTCGAAAATTCAGTTGACACGAACAGAGGTTCTGTTTATACTGAAACCAGAACAAATATTCGTATTCGGGGTGATTGGGATGAGAAAACAAGCTAGAGGCTTGTCTGGAATTGATTTTCTTGTCATTATATCTTTTGTGGCCGTATTAATATTCGTGTTTGTATCATTGAGAGCAGCAGCTGCTGAAGGGTATGATCGTTATACTGAAATTGAATTAGAGCGGGGAGATACTGTTCTTGAAATCGCAGAAGAATATCGTGATGCACATGAGCTGTCTGACCGTAATTTTATCAGCTGGGTGGAAGAAGCGAACAAAATAGATGCAGATCGAATAGTAGCAGGAGATACACTTATCATTCCTGTTGAGGCAAATGCAACAGCGCTGGGGGTAAAGGAAAAGGAATGAATGCAATCATATACTGTCGGGTAAGTACAAAGAAAGAAACACAGGAATCATCACTTGCCAGGCAAAAAGAAGAGCTGCAAAGATTTGCAGCTCAATCTGGTTTTACAGTACATAAAGTGATCGAGGAAAAGCACAGTGGATATGACATTGATCGAAATGGCATCTTAGAAGTTTTAGATTTGTTGAAAGAAGGCTCAGCAGACGTTCTTCTTATTCAAGATGAAACAAGATTAGGAAGAGGAAATGCTAAGATCGCCCTGCTTCATGCAATCCATAAGTATGGCGGAACGATTTATACAGTAAACCAGAACGGTGAGCTACAGCTATCTGAAGCTGATTCGATGGTCCTTGAAATCGTAAGTATCGTTGAGGAGTTTCAAAGGAAACTACATAACCTTAAAATAAAGCGAGGAATGGAGAAAGCGGTACGAGAGGGGTATAAGCCTCAGCGGAATTTAAGTGACCAACGGCACGGGGGAAGGGAACGAAAGATTGTTCCAATCGAAGAAATAGTGAATTTACGTGATAGAGGGTTAACGTTCCACGAGATTGCCGCTACGTTAAAAGGGTTTGGTTATGGAGCATCAAAAGCAACGGTTCATAGGCGCTACAAGGAGCATGTTGACGAATTGGAGAAGAAGCTATAAACTTGCCTGTGGTAACGACTTACGTTAGGATAAAAGTAATTAGATGTTATAAAGGAGTTATTTCTGTATGTTATCACAGGATAAAATAAAGCGAATTAATGAGCTCTCAAGAAAATCAAAAGAGTCTCAACTAACAGATCAAGAGAAAAAAGAACAAAAAGATCTTCGTCAAGAATATCTTCAAAGTCTTCGTTCTTCCTTTGAAAACCAACTTCATTCCATTAAGGTAGTGGATGAGACGGGCGATGACGTTACACCTGACAAGCTAAAAGAGAGTAAAAAAAATAGAGGTCCGATTCAGTAAAAATAGCCTAATTTTGCATTTCGCAAAATTAGGCTATTTTTTTGGTTGCAATTTTTAGAAAATTCGTTATACTGTACTATAACAAGGTGTTATATTACAAAGAGAGAGGATGGATAGGATGTTTGTTGTAACGGATTCAGCGGCTGAGTTTTACAAGAATGAAATGGAGCTTAATAATGGGGATTGTTTAAGACTTTTTGTAAGGTACGCTGGGAGTGGAGATAGCGGTGGATTTTCACTAGGAGTAATGTCTGATAAGCCTGCTACAGACGATTTCAAAAAAGAAGTTGGGGGAATCACTTACTTCGTGAAGCCGGGAGATGAATGGTTCGTTGATCGAATGAAACTAGATTATGATGCGAAGTGCGGTGGCGTTCTTTGCGACCTACCGAGCATGGCATAACATAAACCTGTACTATAACATATATGTTATAGTACAGGTTTTTTGGTTTCGACAAAACTAGTGGAAACTGAACTACAGGTATAGACAATCATCTTAATGAATTTCCTTTATACTTATGTTTATTATACAAGGTAGACAGGAGGAATCGATATGAGGCATTATGAGATGCACTTGATCAAGCAAGAAATAGCCGTTCAATATGGTGGAAAAGAACTCCTGTTATATCAACTATTTAATGAAAGAAAACGTACGCTTCGGAAAGAAGCAAAAGAATTGCTAGACAAACAAATTGAATTTATTTCAGAGTCTATCCCTGTAATAGATGTGAATCGATATCTTGTTTCAGAATTAGGTGGATTCCGGAATTATGAATATCGAAATGGAGGGCATTGTTTAACGATTTTACAATCGAAAAGTGACGGCTCTCTGTTTGTAAACCAAAAGAAAATCAACGTATATTCGAACGGTACATATGAAGCAGAGACGATCTTCTTTGAGGTGCTAAGAAAGCTCACTCCTACTTTCTTTGCCATCGATCATCAATCGAATCGATATGGATGGCTCAACCCGCTCAAAAAACAAAAGCTAGTTTAAACAAACCCTACTATTTTAGTAGACGTTATTGTATAATCAGGAAGGGTTGTAGTACACTAATGGAAGAGAAAGAATAAGGAGGAAATACAGCATGTGGTGGATGTATACGCTTGTGGGCGTTCTAGCATTAATTGCTGGGGCTGCGCTTGGCTTTTTTATTGCCCGCAAATATATGATGGATTATCTAAAGAAAAATCCCCCTATCAATGAAAATATGCTTCGCGTAATGATGATGCAAATGGGGCAAAAACCTTCTCAGAAGAAGATTAATCAGATGATGAAGGCTATGAATAGTCAAATGGATAATAACAAATAATGTACTGGCACTCTGGGAACAGAGTGCTTTTTATATGGAGAGGTTTTGGTTGACGGGCATATTCTAGATGATGATATGATAAGATAGACTATATTTTATTAGGAAGTGTTGAGATGACGGTAAGAAAGCTAGTATTCGTATCAGGGCTATCGCTCGCTCTTGTGGCAGGTTGTTCATCGAATGAGCAGAGTGATCAGACGATGAATGATGAAAAGTCGGAGCAGACTGAGCCTGATAAAGAAGAAAAAAACGAAGATAACAAGACCAATAGTGAAGCGAACGAAGAAAATAGCTCTTCAAATGAAGATACGAATCAAAATGGTGCGAATAACGAACCTGATGAGTCACAACAAAATGCTTATCCAGCTATGGGTGAAACGGTGACGGAAGAAAATGGCAAAAAAATCGTAACAAATCCTGATAGTATCTATGTTGTGGCTAACAAAAACAGAAATTTGCCGGCTGATTTTGTTCCGAAAAACCTTGTAGAACCTAATGTCCCTTTTTATGCAAATGAAGGTGATCCGAAGAGACTGATGGTAGACGAAGCAGCAAAGGCGCTTGAAGAAATGTTTGCAGCTGCAGAAGAAGCTGATATGCAAATCAAAGCTGTCTCTGGTTACCGTTCTTATGAAAGACAGGAAGCGATTTTTGCTTACAACGCAGAAAGATACGGTGCCGAGAAAGCAAATCAGGTGAGTGCACATGCAGGGCAGAGTGAACACCAGACAGGATTAACGATGGATATTAGTACACCTTCACTGAATGGTGCGTTAACTGAGAAGTTCGGGAGTACCCCTGAAGGTGAATGGGTAGCTGAAAATGCATACAAATACGGGTTTGTTGTGAGGTACCTTAAAGGAAAAGAAGACATTACTGGCTATCAATATGAGCCTTGGCATGTTCGGTATGTAGGAAAAGAAGCTGCCAAAGAAATTCATGAAGCTGGAATAACTCTTGAAGAATTCTTTGCAAAGTAAATCGTTACGTAATGTTCACACAATTTAATGTGAAAACCGGTACAATGGGGTTGAAACGATTTCAGAATGCGCATGCTAAGTGCGTGCATAGAACGGGAGTTAGGTTATGGCTGATTTAAATATTTTTTTAGCTTTTGGAGCGGGATTCCTGTCCTTTATCTCTCCTTGTGTATTGCCGCTTTATCCGGCGTTTATTTCATACATTACAGGGGTATCAGTAAATGACTTAAAAGAAGAACGGGGAATGATGCAGCGGAGAGCAATTCTACATACAGTATTCTTCTTATTAGGCTTTTCGATTATTTTTCTCGTTCTAGGAATGTCTGCTTCACTTATTGGAAACTTGTTTGTTCAATATAAAGACTTATTGAGACAAGTAGGGGCGATCTTAATTGTAGTTTTCGGACTCGTTGTCGTAGGGTTTTGGAAACCTTCTTTCCTTTTGAAAGATCGACGGTTAACGATTCGGAATCGTCCATCAGGCTTCATTGGATCTGTGTTGATCGGAATGGGCTTTGCTGCTGGTTGGACTCCATGTACTGGTCCGATTTTAGCAGCAGTTATCGCACTTGGTGTTTCAAACCCGGGAGCTGGTCTCTTCTATATGGTTGCATATACGCTAGGGTTTTCCATTCCGTTCTTCCTGTTATCATTCTTTATCGGAAAGTTACAGTGGATTAAGAAGAACAGCACAGTCATTATGAAAGCAGGCGGATATTTAATGATCGTTATGGGAGTATTGCTATACTTTAATTTCATGACGATGTTCACTTCATTCCTTGTTAACAATCTCTTTAACGGTTTTCAAGGATTCTAACTAGAAAGGATGCGACTCGATGCAACGTAGCAACGATCTTATTTTAAAAACAACAACGACGATCATCGTCTTTATCATCATGGGGTTCTCGATCTATCTCTTTTTCGCTGGTCATAATGCGCCAGGTGGCGGATTTATCGGTGGATTAATGACTTCTGGAGCGCTTGTGCTGCTTTATATCTCCTATGGATTTAAAACGATGGAACGGGTCATTCGGTTTGACTTCAAAAACTTTATTCCAATCGGATTGTTGATAGCGGTTTTAACTGGAATCGGCTCGTTTTTCTTCGGCCAGCCCTTTTTAAGCCATACGGATGCTTACTTTGAGCTTCCAATCCTAGGGCACACTCACTTGGCTACGGCGATTTTGTTTGATTTAGGGGTGTATTTTACAGTAGTTGGTGTTACGATGACGATTATTTTGAACATTGCTGCAGATGAAGGTGAAGAGGAGCTTTCCAAACAAAATACGCAATGATAAGAACAGGACGCTTGTCCTGTTCTTTTATGTGCGCTTGTTTTTTTCTGTTCTTACACATACAATGGAAATGATAAGCAGTAACCTGATAGGTGAGGGATGAAAATATGCTGATTTTCAGTACAGTAGTAGGAGCATTGATGGCTCTAGGTGTGATTATGATCAGGTTAAAGGCTTCCAAAAAACCTGCAACGATAAAGAAAATTATCCTACCGCCTTTTTTTATGGCGACAGGCTTTTTTATGTTTGTATTACCAGAAGCTAGAGTACCATTATATGAAGCGATGGAGGCACTGCTTGTTGGTGGGGCATTTTCGTTACTATTGATTCGTACTTCTAAATTTGAAATTAAAAACAATAAGATTTATTTAACACGTTCGAAAGCGTTTGTATTTATCTTGCTCGGATTACTCGTTGTAAGGATCGCTTTTAAAACCATAATCGGTCAGTCAATACCTGTCCTCCAAACGAGCTCACTGTTTTTTATACTTGCTTTTGGAATGATTGTGCCATGGCGCGTCGCTATGTATTATCAGTTTCGTAAAACAGAGAGAAGCCATAACCCTGAATTACATCAAAGTACATTATAAAAAACTCGTTTAGCATCATGCTAAACGAGTTTTTTAATGGAATAAATGCTGATATGGTGTAACATCGATCCGTTTATCATGTAATTTTTTGATAAGCCATTTATGATCTCTTTTTGGAGTTGCGATGATATATCCTCTAATAATGAGATCTTGCGTCATTTCCTTGCTGTTCTCTTTCAACGCAAGTTCACCGATCTTCCCAGCGATTTTATTTCTAGCAATATCACGGAATAGTTCTGGAACAGGAGATACCAATTCTTCTAAAAGCTTTTTTTGATCATTGTTCCACATGTGTTTCGTTTGTTGGATGTAATAGTCTTCCCAATCCAGTATGGATTTTCCATCTTCTTTAGGGAGACGCTTTAAGAATTTTCGGAACATGAAGAAACCGCCGATCGCCATTAGCGAGATCAACACGACTGTCCAACCGACGATAAAATACTGAAACCAACCTGCCATCGCATTCACCTCTCATGCTTTTGAACTCGGTCACATTATACGCTCAAAACACGCATAAATCAAGTAGAGTAGGGGAGTGGGGGCTACAATTTAGGACCTCTGAAAGGAATTGTAGGGAAACATTCTTACTTCTTTCATTTTCCTAGAGTAATAAAGCTTAATAGGTGATTCCTGTATCCTCTGACATGTTGTCACTTATTATTCCAACGCCTTTCACTTCATCGATTTCTACATCTTGTTGTATGGATGGATTTAGAGGGTACGTTCCTTCGGCAAAAGTTAGCTTCTTATAACTGGGCTCTATACCACCACCTGATACATACATAATGAGATCCTTCCAGCCGTTAGTGGATGTTTCACTAATGATAATTGGAGTTCTAACTAGACTGAATCGCGAAAGCATTTTGTATTCTTCATTGATCTTTTGGAAGATGAGTGCGCTGCAGCCTCCAGTTCCACAAACTAAAGGTCCTGACAAATAGACGAACGTTTCAGGGGTGCCATCCTCATTTAAATCGATACGGTTGTAATAGTACTTAACATCACCGGGCTGTAATTGAAAGATTTTACTGAAAGCTTCTTCTAATTTCTCGTCTTTATTTGTTTCTGATTTCATAAAACTTAGTGTAGCTGAATGTGGCTGTTGGATGGCATGAGTTTTATTGTAGGGTAGTCCTAGAAAACTAAATAGGACTACGAGGAAGAGTAGTTTATGTGAAGATTTCATAATAACTTTATTCACCTCGTTGTTTAGTACGTATTTAATGAATAGGCTAAACAATCCGTACAATTTCATTCGGTAGTTGAAAAAACGAGATAAATTGCATAAAAAAACTCTAATGAAACGTCATTAGAGGACTCAGGTGAAAAATTGGCGGGACCGTCTGGGAATCGAACCCAGCTGACCTGGCACGCAGGTCACAAGCGGTTTTGAAGACCGTGGCACTCACCAGACGTACAACCAGCCCCATTGCTATTAGAATGATAAAGCATACGTTTCATAGAATCAACTAATTTGAACGATTTGATTGCGTTTAGTTAGATATTTTGTGAGGTTATGTCGAATTAGCAAGAAACAGAACGATTAATAATTGATTCATTTAAGAAACCAGAAATTACGACAAATCTCGATGAAATCCATCATCTGACATTGTTCGACATTTGGAGTGAGTGGTACAGTTCTTGATTGAGAACTATAACAGGATGAGGGTTAGTACAGCGTGAAATAATCAGTATAACAGATGCTGATGTGGATAAATGTGCATAACTTTTTTCGTATACACGGTTGAATAAACATACATCGATGCATATTCAAGGTTTTAAAGTCGAAGGGCTTTCAGTTGCGTAGGGAACATTATTTCATTAATGTTAATGAAGGATGACTTCATTTAGGCAGGTGAGAAGAATGAATTATTACACGATAGGTCTTGCGGGACATATCGATCATGGAAAAACGACGTTAACTGGAGCGCTGACAGGAGTAGATACAGACCGTCTCAAGGAAGAAAAAGAGCGGAATGTTTCGATTGAGCCAGGATTTGCACCTTTCGAATTATCAGATGATATGAAAGTATCGATTATCGATGTACCTGGTCATGAACGATTTGTCAGGCAAATGATCGCTGGTGTAGCAGGAATCGATATAGTAATACCAGTTATTGCAGCGGATGAGGGTGTGATGCCTCAAACGAAGGAACATTTAGAAATCTTATCGCTTCTTGGCATTGAACGATCAATCATCGTTATTACGAAAGCAGATGCTGTTGACGAAGAGATGATTGAACTTGTAAAAGAAGATATTATCGAATACATATCTGGGTCTGCCTTTGAGGACGCTACTTTTCATGTAGTAGACAGTAAGTCTGGAAGAGGCATCGAGGCGTTAAAACATAGCATCCATGCTTATCTATTGGACGTGCCTTCAAGAAATAAAGTTGGACCGTTTCGTATGCCGATCGATCAAGTTTTTACTCTTCAAGGACATGGAACTGTTGTGAGAGGGACGATTTTTGACGGAGAGTTACAAGATGGACAACCCGTATCGATCGTTCCAAAGGGGATCGAAGCGAGGGTCAGACAAATCCAGTCTCATAATGAAAAAGTAAGCAAGGCATATGCTGGGCAGAGGGTTGCGATCAATCTTGCTGGCGTTGACCGCGATAATATTGATAGAGGTCAAGTTGTTGTAGCGAGCGATTATTATCATACTACGTCTACAGTAGACATTAGTTTGAAGATGGCTAAAACGATGTCTCATGAATTAAAGCAACGATCAACCGTTACCGTTCATATTGGAACTGCTGAAGTGAGGGGAACAATCGTATTTTTTGATCGGAATGTTTTAGAGTACGAAGAGGACGAAAAGGTCTTATGTCAACTACGTCTTCAAACTCCCATCTTAGCGAAGAAGAGTGACAGAGTGATCATTCGAAGGCCATCACCTGTTGAAACGATCGGTGGTGGATCGATTGTAAACGTAATGGGACAGAAATATAAATTTGGTAAAGAGACTGTCGAAATGCTTGAAAGAATGAGTATGGGGACACCATCAGAACAGCTTCAGCAGCTGCTTGATAAAGAGCTGCTACTTACGAAAGAAGAGATTCAACAAACACTTGGTATGGATGATCAAACTCTTTTAGAGCTAGAGAAGACGCCTGAGTTTGTTTTTGTTGAGGATGATGTTACAACACGAGTTATTCTCAATAGCGTTAGCTCTGAAATCGATGAGCGGTTACAGGATTATCATGATAAATATCCGATGAGACCCGGCATTCCGAAGGCAGAATTGATTCAGGAACTAAAGGCGAAGTACCCTGGTAAGCTAATCGAACGAACGTTAGATGAAACGGAGAATGTCATACGAAAGGGACCATATTTTTCGATTGAGAGTTTTATCCCATCCTTTCCAAAAGCCTGGAAAACAAGAATGGAGAATGTCGTAGTTGCTCTGAGAGATCAGGGGATGAACGCTTCACCGATCGATGTGCTTATTGATAAAGAAGGCATTCCATCAGAGGAAAAGGTCGAGTTAAAGCAATATTTAGTAGAGGAATCGGTAGCGATGGAGCTAACGAAAGATTTGATGATCCATCGCTCAGCGTGGGAGAAATCAAAGGATTTGTTGAAGAATGAAACGTCAACCTCTTTCACACTGCAGTCTGCAAAGGAAGTTCTAAGTGTGAGCCGGAAGTTTCTCGTTCCTTTTCTCGAAAGCCTAGATGAAAAAGGCTATACCGTAAGAGATGGACAAGAAAGAAGATGGCTCGATCGACGTAAACAAGAGAAATCGGAGTGATGGCAGTATGAAACGACTATTGAGTATATTATTGCTAGCTAGTGTTCTCGCTGGATGCAGCGATCAAGAGAATGAAAAAGAAGGTAGCGACTCATTCACGATTGGGGTTATTCCAGCTCAAACAGAAGGTGAAATCGATCAAGCGATGGATGAATTACAAGATGTACTTACAGATGAGCTAGATCAAGACGTGGAGATTACAACATTTCCAGACTACAATGGTGTCGTAGAAGCAATGAATTATGAACAGATCGATATGGCGTTCTTTGGCCCACTAACTTATGTGATCGCACATGAAAAGAGTGGGGCAGAAGCGATTGTCACCCAGCTTATCGATGGCGAACCGTTTTATCACTCTTACGTGATCACGCACAGCTCGAACAGCTGGACCTCACTAGAAAACTTTTTAGAAAGAAGTAATGAACGAAGCTTTGCGTTTGGTGATCCTAACTCGACGTCTGGTTCATTGATCCCTTCGATTGAACTGCAAGACAGAGAAGTATTCCAAGATCAAGATAATCATTCATTTCGTTCGGTTACGTACACAGGATCACACGACGCCACAGCACTAGCCGTACAGAATAAGCAAGTAGATGCGGGCGCAATTGACAGCGCAATCTACCATCAACTGATCGAGTCAGGAAAAATAGATGAAGAAAAACTAAAGGTAATCTGGGAGTCAGACAAGCTATTTCAGTACCCATGGGCTGTTGGGAAGGGTACAGATGATGAAACGAAAAAGAAATTGCAAGAGGTCTTTTTATCGATCGAGAATGAGACGATTTTAAATGCGTTCGGTGCTTCTGGATTTACTGAAGCTCGTAATCAAGACTATGAAAGTATACGAGATGCCGCTGTGAAGCAGGGTCTTATTAAGGAATAATCATGATTTGGTTCAATTGGAAGCACGTAGCCGGTGCACTACTGATCCTAGCCACCACGATTTGGAGTATTAGGATCACTAATTTCGATTTAAGTAAACTTCGCGCATTGACCAACATGGTGGATTTCCTTTCAAACTGGTTTCCTCTCAATTTAGAGGTTGTTCCTCGAATGTTAGAAGCGAGTTTAGTGACACTGGGGATGGCTTTCTTAGGAAGTTTTCTTGGGCTATTAATAGCTCTCCCGCTTAGTCTACTCGCTGCGAAAAACACTGCGGGGCGATTCTATAAAGGTACTCGGATACTATTAAGCTTCTTTCGGTCTATTCCTGAAATCGTGTTAGGCTTAATGTTCCTTACAGTTGTTGGCCCCGGACCGTTTGCTGCAACACTTGCGATCATCTTTCATAACGCGAGTGTATTGAGTAAGTTGATTGGAGAATTGATCGAGGCGGCGGATAAGGGGCAACAAGAAGCTATGAAAGCTGTTGGTGCGCCAACAATTACGCGTGCTTTGTTCGGGATTTTTCCGCAAATATGGCCGAACGTCCTTTCACATTACTTTTATCGATTTGAAGTAGCGGTTCGAACATCATTAATTCTAGGCCTTGTCGGCGGAGGAGGCATTGGACAGCAGTTATTTGTTCATTTTAAAACCTTTCAGTATTCGACTGTAGCCGTTGATGTTCTTATCATCATGGTGATCGTGATTGCAGTTGATTTTTTAGGAAGTCGGGTGAGGCAAGATGTTATGTAAGGATGAACTGATAACAATCACGGACGGTACAGTGACGTATGGTCGAACAGAATCCGCCGCGATTGAGGGTGTGTCTTTAACTTTTTCTAGAGGAGAGTTTGTTTGTGTTTTAGGCAAAACAGGGGCAGGGAAGTCTACCTTAATCCGTACACTGAATGGGCTCGAGCCTCTTTCAAAAGGTACGGTTTCTTATCAAAACCAGTCATACGATCGATTAGATGATGAAGGGTTACGTAGGATTCGAAGAAATATGGGCATGATTTTCCAACAACATCAATTGATCCCCCGGCTATCTGTCTTGCAAAACGTTTATACCGGTTTATTCGGTTATCACTCCACATTTCAGAACGTACTCGGTTTGTTTTCTAAAGAAGAAAAATTGAAAGCACAAGAGGTACTTGAACAGGTCGAACTGTTACCGTTTCAAAACCAGCGCGCTGATCAGCTGAGTGGTGGACAAAAACAACGAGTCGGTATTGCGAGAGCTCTTGTGCAGTCTCCATATGTGTTTTTAGGGGACGAACCTGTGGCTAGCTTAGATCCTGGTACTGCAGATCGGATTTTCCTTTTGATCAAGCAAATCCATGAAGAACAAAAGCTGCTAACGATCGTGAATGTCCATAGTGTAAAGCTTGCCCTTCGGTATGCGACTCGGATCGTAGCATTAAAGGATGGCAGGGTTGTCTTTGATGATGTGCCTGAGAAATTCACAGAGGAAATAGAGAACGACTTGTATGAACGATAAAAAGCCGTAGGATTGAATTCCTACGGCTTTTTTTTACCGATATGCATGGATGAATGATGATTGTTTTTCTGTAACATTCCCAATGACGTCTGCCTTTTTTCCTTTGTTTTTCATCCGCTCTACATATGCGTGTGCTTGGCTTTCAGGCATACTGATCAGAAGGCCGCCCGACGTAACTGCGTCACATAAGATAAGCTCTTCTAGTTCGCTTAGGTTCGTATACTGAACAGATTGAGAGATCCAGCGATGATTCGCTTTCGAGCCTCCAGGAATGAAGCCTTGTTCGGCTAACTCGTGTGTACCTTCAAGAACTGGTACTTTTTCAAAATCAACTTCGATACTGACATTACTTCCTGTTGCCATTTCATAGCAATGTCCGAGTAAGCCAAATCCTGTAACATCTGTCACAGCATTCGGTTCGAAATAGCCGAGTTCTTCAGATGCAACTTTATTCAGTTCTGCCATCGTGTCTGAGACGATATCAAGCCTTTCGCTTGATAGTTTTTGTGGCTTGATTGCTGTCGTATGGATGCCAACTCCAATCGGTTTTGTTAAAACAATCGCATCACCTGGTTTCGCACCAACATTCGCATAGAACTTGTCTGGATGAACAATACCAGTCACCGACAACCCAAACTTAGGTTCTTGATCATCGATCGAATGGCCTCCTGCAATCACTGCCCCTGCTTCTTCTACTTTATCGCTAGCTCCTTTTAAGATAGAAGATAGTATCTCAGGAGCGAGTTTTTTAATTGGAAAGCCAACAATGTTTAAAACTGTTTTCGGAACACCGCCCATCGCATACACGTCACTTAATGAGTTCGCAGCTGCGATTTGCCCAAACATATATGGATCATCGACGATCGGTGTGAAAAAGTCGACAGTTTGGATCATGGCGATTTCATCGGTCAATCGATACACGCCTGCATCATCGGAGGTTTCGACTCCAACTAGTAAATTTGGATCTGTCTTTTTATTAGGTAAGTGACGCAAAACTTGCGCCAGGTCCTCAGGACCAAGCTTACATCCTCAACCACCTTTTGTTGAGAGAGACGTAAGACGAATTTTTTCTTCACTCGACATCGTACCACCTCCTCACATAAGTATAATTCTTTTGTTTCGATTTTTGAAATGATATAGTATGGGCAACATAATAAAAAAAAGGAGGAACAAAGTTGAAGTATACTGTTTCAATTGAATTCTGCATGCAGTGAAACTATGCACCTAAAGCCGCGAGTTTCGCGGAGGAACTTTTCAATCATTTCCGCCATGACATTACTACTCTAGAAATGAAACCAGGATTTAAAGGCGCTTTTGAGGTTACCGTGAATGGTAACAAGCTTCATTCCAAGCATGAAACAGGAGAATATCCGAAATTAGATCGCTTTATTAAAGAGATGGAACAGATGAAGGAGTAGGTAGACACCCCAGGAAGGGTGTCTTTCCTTCATTATTAGGAGTTGATACCGTTGAAAACACTAGTTAGGGAGCTTCCTCCCATTCATCAAATACAGCATGCATTTAGACGAAGTGACCTTGCCGGAGTCTATCCAGAAGAAAGGCTAACCCACCTAATCCAGGAAGAGGTTAATGAACTTCGTAGTAGTTTACTTAATGAGAATTATTCTGGTAGTTCAAGGACAAGAGAGGAATTTCAAAAAGAGATAATCGAGAAATTGGAACAGAGCGCGATAGCAAAACTTACTCCAAATCTTCGTCCTGTGATCAATGCAACAGGAGTGGTATTACATACGAATCTAGGCCGTGCTCGACTTAGTGAACGAGCGCTGACAGGTCTAACAGACGTTGCACGTAGCTACTCGACTCTGGAGTATAACCTTTCTACAGGGAAGAGAGGTTCTAGGCACGATATTGCTGAAAGCTTGATTTGTGAAGCTACTGGAGCTGAAGCAGCCATGGTCGTTAATAACAATGCTGCGGCAGTATACTTAGTGCTACGTGCTTTAGCGAATGAACAAGAAGTGATCGTTTCAAGAGGCGAGCTCGTTGAAATCGGAGGATCGTTTCGTGTTTCTTCAATCATGAGGGAGAGTGGAGCATTATTAAAAGAAGTTGGTACAACAAATAAAACACATCTTTATGATTATGAAGAGGCCGTTTCTGAAAATACGTCCATGATTATGAAAGTACATCGTAGTAATTTCTCTATTGTTGGGTTTACTGAAGAAGTGGAGCGGAAAACATTATCAAGTTTTGCAAGAAGTAATCAGGTTATCTATTACGAAGATTTAGGAAGCGGTGCAATCTTTGATTATCATAAATATGGGATCGGTGAGGAACCTACCGTACCGACTGTGTTAAAAGAAGGTGCAGACATTGTCTCGTTTAGTGGCGATAAGCTGCTTGGTGGACCACAGGCAGGGATTATCGCTGGTAAAAAAGCGCTCATCGATCACCTGAAAAAGCATCAGTTAGCAAGAGTATTACGAGTGGACAAATTTACTTTAACTGCTTTAGAAAGTACGTTACAGCAGCACTTGATGAATGAAGAAACGAACATTCCTGTCGTGAGGGATATCTTATTATCAAAAGAGGAAATAAACGTAAGATCGCGTGACTTTATCGAAACCTTACATGAAAAAACAACGGGGTACCATACTGAAATTCTAGAAGATGTTTCTCAAGTAGGCGGTGGTACCATGCCTGAAGTTAACCTCGATACGTTCGTAATCGCTATTACCTCTGACCGGCTTACAAGTAATGAGCTTGAGAAAGGCTTGAGGGAATTCGAAGTTCCGGTGATTGCAAGGCTAAAAGAAGATCGAATCCTACTGGACCTTAGAACGGTCAGTAAGGATGAAGAGATGTATATAATCGACGCGTTACGGTCGATCTCATCAAAAAAAGGCGACGAATAGGTCGCCTTTTTTTATAGTATAAAATAATTAAAACCCTTCACCATTTTTTTGTCTCGTCTGATTACGTTTCTTAACTTTATGTGAGCCTTTCATTGGCTCTTGTTGGCCAGTTTGACCTTTGGGGGCATTTTTACGCATGTCTTTAAACGTGTTGCTTTCTGTCATGGTTTATCCCTCCTTTACGGTTAGTATTTGCATGGAGGTTCATCTTATACGACTGGAATAGCAAGCCTTATTTTGGATAAAACTATGGTGAAACCATTGGATAAGGAGGCCGAGCGATGCCATATAACAAAGACAAACAGCAGGCATTTCAAGCAGCTCAACAAGGATATGATCAGGCGATAGACGCGAGTAAGGAAGTCGTCGATACGAGCAGTGATTACGGAAAAGACCTGAAACATCTCCAACAAGAAGTAGGGGAAGCGATGTCACAAATTGAAGGAGCACTAGTGAACGCCTCAGAACATCAGCGTGAACAACTGCTTCAGTTTCAGAAAGATTTACAATCCATACAAGCTGAAATGAACAAAGACGTTTAAACGGAAAACCCGTCATTTTCTGATGACGGGTTTGGTATTTCATCTATTGACGTTTCTTCGTTTTTTTGTTGAACGCACGCTGTTCTGCGGACAGATGCTCGTGAGCATATTCATTATCAGATCCCGCTCCGTTCCCCTGTGCATCAGCATCGTTCATTCCAGGACGTACGCCATTCGCTTTACGCTTACCCATCAGCTTTCACCTCCACCATGTTACTTTGTCCTCAGGCCGTCAAAATATGTAGTGATAAGGTAAACTTATGAAGTATAATAACAATCTTGTTATTTACTTATGTTTGAAAAACTACTAATATGGATAAAGGGAAGTTGAAAGCGTTTTTGCAACTACCGCTTTGTTATGCAATTTGAAGGAGGGAACTACATATGGCAAATCATGAACTTTATAATTCAAAATCAACGTTCGATGCTAATGGTAAAACATATTCATTCTACCGCTTACAAGCGCTAGAAGAAGCAGGCATCGCAAATGTTAGCAAGCTCCCTTACACGATTAAGATCTTACTTGAATCCGTGCTGCGTCAGTACGACGGTAAGGTAATTAAAGAGGAGCACATTGAAAACCTCGCTAAATGGGGAACTAGCGAGCAAAAGACTGATATCGACGTACCGTTTAAACCTTCTCGCGTTATCCTACAGGATTTTACTGGAGTACCAGCAGTTGTTGACCTTGCGTCACTTCGTAAAGCGATGGCTGATATGGGCGGAGATCCTGATAAGATCAACCCTGAAATTCCGGTTGACCTTGTTATTGACCACTCTGTTCAAGTTGATAAATATGCTTCTGAAGATGCATTAGAATTTAACATGAATAAAGAATTCGAACGTAACCTTGAGCGTTATAAATTCCTTAAATGGGCGCAAGATTCTTTCGATAACTACCGCGCTGTTCCACCAGCAACTGGAATCGTTCACCAAGTTAACTTGGAGTACGTAGCAAATGTTGTACAAGAAAACAGCTTTGACGGTGAAAATGTCGCTTATCCAGATACTTTGTTTGGAACAGATTCACATACAACGATGATCAACGGTCTAGGTGTTCTTGGTTGGGGTGTAGGTGGAATTGAAGCTGAAGCTGGAATGCTTGGTCAGCCTTCCTATTTCCCAGTACCAGAAGTTATCGGTGTGAAGCTAACGGGTGAACTTGCAAGTGGAACGACTGCAACTGACCTTGCGCTAAAAGTTACGCAGCTACTTCGTGAAAAGAAAGTAGTAGGTAAGTTTGTTGAATTCTTCGGTCCTGGTCTATCTAGCATGCCGCTTGCAGACCGTGCGACGATTTCAAATATGGCTCCTGAACAAGGGTCTACATGTAGCTTTTTCCCTGTAGACGAAGAAGCTCTTGAGTATATGCGCTTAACTGGACGCTCAGAAGAGCACATCAACCTTGTGCGTGAGTACTGTAAAGCAAATGGTCTCTACTATACGCCAGAATCAGAGGATCCTGAGTTCTCTAGCGTCGTAGAACTTGATCTTTCAACAGTTGAGCCAAGTTTAGCTGGACCTAAACGTCCACAAGATTTGATCCCTCTTTCTAGCATGAAAGAAGAGTTCAATAAAGCGCTTGTTGCTCCTCAAGGTAACCAGGGGCTAGGCATGGATAAGGATGAAATCAAGAAAGAAACAACTGTAAAGTTCCATGATGGTAAAGAGGTAACGATGAAAACAGGTGCGGTTGCAATTGCTGCGATCACAAGCTGTACGAACACGTCGAACCCTTCCGTAATGCTTGGTGCTGCACTTCTTGCGAAGAAAGCAGTCGAAAAAGGACTTCAAGTACCTGAATATGTTAAAACAAGTCTTGCTCCAGGATCTAAAGTTGTAACGGATTACCTCGAGAAGTCTGGACTAATGCCATATCTTAAAGATCTTGGATTCCACCTTGTAGGTTATGGTTGTACAACATGTATCGGTAACTCAGGTCCACTTAAAGAAGAGATCGAAGACGCGGTAGCAAAGAGCGATCTAACAGTAACATCTGTTCTTTCTGGTAACCGTAACTTTGAAGGTCGTATTCATCCATTAGTAAAAGCAAACTATCTTGCTTCACCACCACTAGTCGTTGCTTACGCACTTGCAGGAAGTGTAAACTTTGACCTTCACAATGAATCATTCGGTAAAGACAAAGATGGCAATGACGTGTATTTGAAAGACCTCTGGCCATCTCCTGAAGAAGTAAAAGAAGCTGTAGCAGAAACGGTTACTCCTGAAATGTTTAAGCGTCAATACAAAACTGTTTTTGAAGAAAACGAGCGTTGGAACCAGTTGAGCACGAGTGAAGGCGATCTTTACAACTGGGATGAAGAGTCAACTTATATTCAAAACCCTCCTTTCTTCGAAAACCTTTCAAAAGATCCAGAAGCGATTCATGAGCTCAAAAACATGAGAGCCATCGCGAAGTTTGGCGATTCAGTAACGACGGACCACATTTCTCCAGCAGGTGCCATCGCGAAGGATATGCCAGCAGGTCAATATCTTCAAGACAAAGGTGTTCGTCCGATCGACTTTAACTCCTATGGTTCTCGCCGAGGAAACCATGAAGTCATGATGAGAGGAACGTTCGGAAACATTCGTATTCGTAACCAAATCGCACCGGACACTGAGGGTGGCTGGACGACGTATTGGAAAACAGAAGATGTTATGCCAATCTACGATGCAGCGATGAAGTATAAAGAAGACGGAACTGACCTGATTGTTCTTGCAGGTAAAGATTACGGTATGGGAAGCTCGCGTGACTGGGCTGCAAAAGGAACTAACCTTCTTGGTATTAAAACAGTCATCGCAGAGAGCTACGAAAGAATCCACAGAAGTAACCTCGTATTGATGGGTGTATTACCACTTCAATTCAAAGAGGGAGATTCTGCTGACTCTCTTGGCCTAACTGGGAAAGAAACATTCGCAGTAGAAATTACTGAAAATGTTAAGCCTCGTGAAGAAATTAAAGTAACGGCTATTTCTCCAGAAGGTGATGAGAAGACGTTTAATGTAGTCGCTCGTTTCGATAGCGAAGTAGAGATCGATTACTATCGTCACGGTGGAATTCTACAAATGGTTCTTCGTGACAAGTTACAAGCAAATTAATAAAAGTTCTAGACCGTCGAGTAAAACTCGACGGTCTTTTTTGTATCATTTCACAAAAAAATTGCGTTTTTTGTATTAAATATTCTGAATTCGGGAATACTTGCAATAAAGCGACGCGTTACGAAAGGAGAACATGATGAGAAAAACACAAAAGATTACTTTCAAAGAACTGGTCTCTCAGTATAAGCAGGAACTCATGAACGACAAAGAAGCAATCGAGCGTATTGAAGACAAGTTTGAAAAGAAACACGCAAAAAATTAACACTAAAACCTGATAATTCTCCTCTTATTGCACAGTATAACTGTAAAGGAGGAGATCTTTATGAGTAATCCAAAGCGATTTCCGAAATCTTTTGCTCCTAACCATTTATCTTCCCTTCATCCAGAAGCAGAAGGAAACAAAGGGAAGCAGATGCAAACAAAAGGGAATCCAAAGCCAGACTATGCTCCCCCTAAAGGGAAATAATGCTTGCTAGACCAGAAGGAGTGATCTTTCTGGTTTATTTCATTTATAACAATTTATAACAAAGTTTGTAAAAACGTCTTAAAGGTAATAAGAAAAGCGAATGATTACAATAGATATGTTTTTCGGGGGGATCTTTATGACGATTACAGCAAGAATAGAACCAATTTCAAATTTCAGTTCCAAAGAGGCACCAGAAACTGGACTCCTAATCAAGGAGTTAGAAATAAAGATGCAACAGATGGGTTACCTAGTTCCTTACCGTGAAGAGTTAAATTGGGAGAAGGCGATCGCCAGCCTAGAACTAGGGGAAAGTAAAACGTTGCATAGCTTGAAAAAAGCAGCAGCGAAGAATGACCGTGTGTTATTAACGTATGCGAAGCTTTTTAAAGGTACAATTTTTCAAAATCTAATTCTTCATCCAAACCATACAGGCATTTATCTCCCTTTTCGATTTGAAGAACCGTTCACACTCCAAATCGAAGGACAAAAAATTTGGGTAGGATCATCGATAAGGCTGCTTGAAGAATTGTCATGGTTACAAATTAGTTTTGATCAAGGAAAATACGATGAGAACGTAAAGGAATATTGGCGAAACTTCATCGACATCACTCAGAAAAGTATCGACTTTATGAGCCCTATTATCTTTGAAGAAGCCGTTTAGACGATTTTTTCCAATAAAAAAAGGGTAAAGGGTCCGTAAGGTGGGTGATGATTATGGAAAGAAAAGATTTACTAGGCAGTGAAATCTTTAAAATGTTTGAAGCTTCAGGTCCTCCGTATGGTTGTGGAACAGCCGCACTGACTGGAGGATTTGCCTCAAGACTAGCGGTCATGACGTTAACGATCTCAGGAATCGAGCATGACCTTGAAGATGTACCTAGAACATACTTCTTACTTTGTGATGAAGATGATGTACAATTCGAAGAGTTCTTAGAGAATGGCAGTGCTAAAACGTTAAACGATGTACCGATGAGGCTTTTAGAATGTACGTATCGTCTTATGCTTGAACTCTCACAGTATGAGAAAGACATAAAAAAGAACGTAGTCGTTGACTACCGAATGGCGATGCGATTGTTAAGGCAAGTATTTGAGGCAGCGGAAAACATTTTGCTTTCAAACGGATGCAGTGCAGAAATGCGGAAAGACATGCTTGCTTACGAAAATGCCCTCTATGGAACCCTTCCAAAAAGCTTGCAAAACTAAAGGATAAAAGGATAGGACCACCCTTTCTCACACATACTAGTAGGGCAACTGAGTTGCAGGACTGTATGAATAGGGAGGGCAACATAATGAAAGCAAAACCTGATGATCGACGAGATAATGCTGAAAAGTTGAAGAGAATGGTACAGGATACGATCGAAAACATCCATGATGCTGAAGCATCGATTGAATTTACGGATAGCGATCAACAAAAACAGCAAATTCAAGCCAAAAACGAACGTCGTGCGGATAGCATCGATGCGATGAGAGAAGAAATTAAAGACGAGGAACATAAATAATCGGTAACCGATTGGAGCTGAATGGCGATTTCCATTCGGCTTTTTTCATTACGTAACGTGCAATTATGATAAACTAGAGATGGTTAGCTATAAGTAAGGAGGATATCCAGTGTTTATATCAACTACACCAATCACTGTCCGCTATGCTGAAACGGATCAGATGGGCGTTGTTTATCATGCCAACTACTTGATTTGGTTTGAGCTCGGACGAACCACTCTAATAAATGACCTCGGATTTAAATACGCTGATATGGAAGAAGAAGGGATCTTATCTCCTGTTGTTGACATTGAAGCGAGCTATAAACGCCCTGTGCGTTACGGAGACGAAGTACGAGTCAAGACCTGGGTTGAACACTACGACGGAATTAGAGTCGTTTATGGGTATGAAGTGACGAAAGAAGACGATACGATTTGTGTGACAGGAAAATCGGTACATACTTGTGTGAAGAAGGAATCTTTTCGACCGATCTCGATCAAGAAACGTTTTCCGAAGTGGCATGAAGAGTATGAAAAAGTGAAAAAACCGTTGAGTAAGGAATTATAAAACGATGGCATTTGGACTTTCAAAAGAAGAATTAAAAGAATGGAAACGAAACGTTGCGAATGGAGAAGTTGCGTTTCTAACTCATTATTGGTATGACCCTCGATTTCCTCAATACAAAACTGTTACAAAGGCTGGCTGTAGAGATGTAGCTAAGTTAGTGGAGTGGGGGAAGAAATACAATTTTAAAGGCGAATGGATCCATGATCGAGAAGGGTATCCGCATTTTGACTTATTAGGGAATGAGCAAGTGAGAGTGCTTAAGAGCGAAGGACTCATCAGCCATCTAGAAAGGTTTAAGCTGATTTGAAAACGCGAAAGCTTCATTGCTTTCGCGTTTTTTTGATCACTGCTTCCCATGTTGAAAAACGATTTCGTCTTTTTTTCTGCTGTATTTAACAGTGAAGTCAAGTTCTTCGAAAAACCAAATGTCTTTTTCTTCAACGAAAAACGTAATGCCTTCTTCTTCGGTCGATAAAGCTGGTTCAGTTGGGGCCTCAACGGTCATTCCGAGTGAGAAACCATCTTGAACGGTGCTGCATCCTCCTACGCGTACAAAAAAGCGGAGCGAATCACCTTTTTCTAATGCCATTTCACGCTTGAACCAGTTCAATGCTGGCTGGGTAATCGTTATCATCATAATTATTCCTCCTGACACTACACTACGTTACATATCTATTATAAAGATGTAATGTTATCTTGCAAAGGAATGCATCTGTTAGAATTAGTAGTTATAAGAAGATATAATAAGGGTATAGAAGGTATTGAACTGAGGAGGGCTTTAACTTGAGTAAGAAAAATATTTGGCTGATCGTTTTCCTCACCTTCGCCGGTGTCATCCTATTGAGTATCAAGCCAATCATGGAGCATAGGAGTCAGCGGCTGAATGAACTAAAACAAGCAGCTTCGATGATGGTCGTGAATGAAGTACCGAATGAAACCGTCATCTCTTCTATCGCTGAAAGAAACGAATTAGAAGAGGAAGAGGAAGCTGGTTCACAAGAAAAAACGAAGGCTGCCCAAAACGAAAACGAACCTGAAGAGATAGAAGATGCTGATATAAGAATGGTTGGACTAGGGGATTCGCTTACAAAAGGAAGCGGTGATTCCACTGGTCAAGGCTATATCGGGCGTCTTTCGACGAATATAGAGAGTGACACGGATACTCGCGTTTCAGTCCAAAATTACGCAGTACATGGTAGACAAACACCAAAATTATACAAAATTCTTTTCGAAGAAGAAGTTGAGAATGCAGTGAGCGACGCTGATGTTATTTTGATGAGTATTGGCGGGAACGATTTGATGAAAGTCGTGAGAGAACATTTCTTAGACTTACAGATGGCAGATTTTCAAAGAGAGCAGTCTTCCTATGTCGATCGTCTTGATAAGATCATGAATCGCATTCGTTCTTTGAATAGCGATGCACCGATTATTTTCATCGGACTTTATAATCCTTTATTAGAGAGTTTCCAATCAATAACTGAGATCGATCAAATCGTTCAAAGGTGGAATGGCATAACACAAACCACTGTAGAAAAAGATGAGAACACAACGTTTGTGCCTGTTTATGAACTTTTCAATTCAGTTGATGAAAATCTGTTCTTTGAGGATCAGTTCCATCCAAACGACGATGGCTACGAATTGATGGCACGACAAATTCAATATCACTTAAATCAAAGTGACATCATGGATGATATCCCGATCGAATGAAGAGCACCTATAAGATATGAACAAAGGCAGTGGTTAACTTGGATAAACAATATGAAGAAGAATATAATCGATTAGCTGAACGTTATTGTGTTGAGCCATTCATCACACCTAAATCTAGGTTGATTTTCATTCTAGAATCACCTCATGTTGCGGAGGTTAAGAATGGGGTTCCTGTAGCTGGAGCTTCAGGTGCTACGATGGCAAAAAAGCTATTCGGTCAGGAATACAACAAGCCGCTAGGATTATTGTTAAAAAAGCATGAAGAGGATGACGTCGATCGGCCTTCACTAGATACGATCGGATTGTTGAACGTATGCAACATCCCGATGCAGAAGCGTCCCTATCATCAAAATGACATCGAATCTGCTGCGGATTTATTAGAACGATTAGAAACAATTCGAAAATATAACCATAAGGATTCTTTTAAAGAAGAAGAGCTCAATATCGTTCAATCGTTCATACTTCATAAGTTTAGGGAGCGTCTTGCTGCTTTATTAGATAAAGAAGTGACATTAGTACCGTGCGGGAGATTCGCGCAAAAGTTCTTCCGTCTCGCAAACGTTTCTAGCGAAAATTGGACGGTTATCGAAGATGTACCACATCCATCTTATAATTCATGGAGTCGAGAGCGCTATCAAGAGCCTGTTTCACAGGTGATCGAAGCATTAAATCGTCATAAAGTATAAGTAAGTTTATTGGAATGATCCAAAAGCCTTATCCTAAGAAGGATAAGGCTTTTTAGTTATGTCCAAGCATAGAATAGGACAAACGCATAATTTTTCCCAAACCTGTAATATAAGTGTAACAAAGGGGGGTGAAGTGATGAAAAGATGGTCATTAATGCTACTCGTTTCCATCGTTTTATTAGGTGGCTATGCGATTGCTCCAGTAGAATCGAGTGAAATGGCTCAAGGGGTTATGGTTCAACTCGATGAAGACGATCTACCATACTGTCACTAATTAATGAAAAGGGGTCTTTCACGTGTGTGCAAAAATGAAATACGATCGTAGAAAAATGAATAGTCCATAGCCTCATACGAAAGGAGGTAGCATGATGGAAGAGCTAACGTTATTCATCACTGCTGGTTTATTCTTTGTATCATTGTTTAACTTTATTGTGATTTTAATAGAAAAAACGAAGCATAAATAGGGTTAGCACCCAATCTTTTTAACAAACGTCTCGACGTGTTCTTTATAGGGTGTATTTTCTTCTAATTGAAAAATGGTGGATGAGGTGGACAAGTATGTTTGTGCAAGATCCTTGTTCCCAAGAAGGTGATGTAGCTTTCCACATTGAAAGGTGAGCTCACCAAATAAATAAAACCGCTGTTTCTCTCGACAAATTTGCACGCCATCTTTCGCAATTGAGAGCGATTTTTCGTAATCACCGGTAGAGGAAAGAGCTTTAGAATAATTATAGTATAGTCTGATCTCAATCGTCTCATCGTTGATGATAGGGTAAAAGCGAACATGATAGAATGCTTTCTTATACAGTGGAAGCGCTTGATCCCATTCTTTTTCTTCACAGTGTAAAATCGCCATACTGATTAATATTTCTATTTCTCGCTCAGAAAAATTTTTCGAGGTGGTTGCAGTTAATAGAAGGGCGTCCTTAAGTAACTGGAATGAACTGTGAGGATCATGCTCGATATAATAGTGGCAGATCGCCTTATGCCACAACAAAAACTGACGATTTTTAATCGTAGAAAAGAGAGGGTTGTTTTCTTCATCAGAGAGGATTTCAGCGACGGTATGATACTCACGGTTCTTAATGTGTCGCCTTACCTGACGACATACTTCGTTCACATAATCCAGGCGAGGCGTTTCTATCATATTAAAAAAGTAGTTGATGTCTACTCCTAGTCTAGATGCTAGGTGATAGAGAAGTTCTGCTGACGGTGAAACGTCACTGTTTTCAATCTGACTGATCAATGCTTGAGTACAGATGCCATCTGCTAAATCAGCCTGCGATAGCCCAAGGTACATTCGAAGTTCACGTAAGGAAGTTCCGAGTGTATCCTGTCGCATCTGCTATCCCCCTTTTAGTTTGATTATATCACAAGGAAATATTATCCATACATAATCTTTTTGTTTTGATTACCATAACAACATTATGTTAATTAAATAGTTGCAGGAAGTTCGCCCGATATCTAGAAGAAATTCATGTGACACAATTTTTACAAGGGGTGGGCTTTGGTGAATTATTTACCTTCATTCGAATTGACAGATCAAGTAGTAGTAGTAACAGGAGGAGGAAAAGGGATTGGAAGAGCCGTTGCGATCGGTGCGGCTGAAGCAGGTGCAGATGTTGCAATCCTTGCTAGAACTTCTTCTGATATTCAAGAAACGGCAGGTTTGATCAGAGATAAGGGGAGAAAGGCTTATCCGATTCAAACAGATATAACGAGCAAACAAGAAATTGAAGAAGCGGTGTCGCAGGTTTATCAAGAAGCTGGGAAGATCAATGTATTGATTAATAACGCTGGCATGAATATCCGATCGAAAGCTTCAGACGTAACGGAAAATGAATGGAATAAGATTTTCCAAACGAACCTTCAGGGGGCGTTTTTTATGTCGCAAGCATGCGCAGCCATCATGAGGGAACATGGGGGAGGTAAGATAATCAATGTTTCCTCAGTTGCAGGACATGTAGCTCTTCGTACGGGTGTTGTGTATGCTGCAACGAAAGCGGGCATGATACAAATGACGAAGAATTTAGCGCTAGAGTGGGCAGAAGATCGTATTTCAGTAAATGCGATCGGTCCCTGGTATTTCAGAACACCACTAACGGATCAATTGCTTGAGAATAAGGAATATCTTGAAGATATCTTATCAAGAACACCGATGAATCGAGTAGGAGAGTTGAAGGATCTCGTCGGAGCTGCCGTGTTTTTGTCCTCTGAAGCGTCGGACTATATGACGGGGCAAACACTATTTGTAGATGGCGGCATGACGATCTATGGATTTTGATCTATATGAAGTCAATATAAAAAACCGTTACAGAGTAACGGTTTTTTATATTAGTCAGCTACTTCTGCAGAGATGCTTGGAGCTGTAAGTCCAGCGTCTTCGTAAACTGTTGCTAACTTTTCTTCAGCTGAAGCGAATAGGTTATCTGATTCTTCATAAACATAACCAGCTTCATCAGATAGGTTTGATGCTTTTGTTTCATATGCTTTTGCAAGATCTTCTAGAGCGGCTTCAAGGTCACTCTTGTGAGCTTCAAGTTCAGCTGGAATTTCCATGCCACGAATATCTTCAGCGATCGTGTTTGCAGCAGTTTTTGCTTCTTCTTTCATCGTTGCAAGCTCTTCATCAGATGGCTTTTCTTCTTGCGCTTTAGCAGCTTCAAAAGCGGCGATCGGTGCATCTTTTTCATTGATCATACCTGTAAGGTTCATTTGGAAATCAAGTAATGCACCTTTAACATCAGTTTGATCACCATTTTCTTCAGAGCTAGCTTGCTCGTTGTTCTGGCCGTTATTCTCAGAAGCATTTTCGTTAGCGCTATTACCATTGCTACAAGCTGCTGCGAATACTAGAACCAGAAGCATAGTTAGAGATAAAACCTTTTTCATCCGTGTAACCTCCTGAAATGTTAGAATGTTCTCTACAGATACAAATACTAGTCTAATAGCCACAATTTGTAAATAGATAATTTGTATTAAAATTAAAAAGTGTGTTTATACTTTCGACACAAAGAATATGTTAAGGTGAAATGGTATATATGTTAGACGGGAGTGGATTAACATGATTCTATTAAATGATGAAATAATATCAAAAGAAAACGCTTCTATTAATATAGAAGATAGAGGATATCAATTCGGTGACGGTGTCTATGAAGTGATACGAATCTATGATGGCCGCTTCTTTGAATTAGAAGGTCATTTTGAGCGATTAGTAAGAAGTGCCAAGGAAATTCATATTGATCTGCCTTTCGATCAAGCTACGTTCACTAAGAAAGTGAATGAGCTAGTCGAACGGAATAACGTTTCGAATGGACACCTCTATATGCAAGTTTCTCGAGGCGTCGCACCTCGTAATCATCCATTCCCTTCAAAAGCTGAACCTGTAGTAGTGGCATATACCAAAGAATATGAAAGTAATGAAACACCTCCACCTGGGAAGGCCATGTTCACAGAAGATATTAGATGGCTGCGCTGCGATATTAAAAGCTTAAACTTGCTAGGAAATGTACTAGCAAAAGAAGAGTCCAAAAAACAAGGCTTTGATGAGGCGATCTTCCATAGAGGGGAAATTGTGACAGAGGGAAGTTCTACGAATGTATTCATGGTGAAGGATAGCGTTCTTTACACGCATCCTGCTAATCAATTCATCCTAGATGGCATTACGAGAAGAGCAATCTTACGTGCTGCGGAGGATTCTGGGATCACCACTGTTGAAAAAGCGTTCA
Source organism: Anaerobacillus sp. ABA4_114 (assembly GCF_056159065.1). Lineage (NCBI taxonomy): Bacteria > Bacillati > Bacillota > Bacilli > Caryophanales > Bacillaceae > Anaerobacillus > Anaerobacillus sp. ABA4_114. Next base: position 2,167,597 of record NZ_JBSWUM010000001.1, on the reverse strand, counting down.
GTAAGTCACAACTACTTGAAAGCGATGAAGTTTTCATCTCGAGTACAACACAGGAAGTTAGACCTATTATCGAAGTGAGTGGTAATCAAATCGGATCAGGAACCATGGGGGATGTAACCGCTCTCCTGCAAAAGAAATTCAAAAAGCGACTTCCGAATGCCGATTCATAAATGTAAAATATTTTTTTCTCGCAGTTGAATTTTTAATGCGATAGTGGTACTGTTAATTAGCGCTATATGTGAATGAAGAATTGCTTGTTTAGAGCATTTTCCAACATAAGGAAAATGCTCTTTTTAAAAATGATGTGGAGAGCATTCTCCAGTTTATAGCATTTAAATGTAAAAAGGAGTTTTTATACGTTGAAAAAATTTCAAGACCTTGGATTAAGTAATACAATACTCGAAGCTTTAAATCAGATGGGCTTCGAAGAAACGACACCAATTCAAGCTGGTACGATTCCTCTAGGACTACAGAATAAAGATGTAATCGGACAGGCTCAAACGGGTACGGGTAAAACTGCAGCGTTTGGTATTCCAATGATCGAGAAAATCGATACATCTCTATCACATGTACAGGGAATCGTGCTTGCACCTACTCGTGAGCTTGCTGTACAGGTAGCTGAAGAATTGAATCGTATCGGCCAAGCAAAGGGTGTACGTGCGCTTCCGATCTACGGTGGTCAGAGTATCGGTCATCAGATCAAAGCCCTTAAAAAGCGCCCTCAACTCGTTGTAGCAACACCAGGACGCCTAATCGATCATATGGAACGTAAGACGATCCGTCTTCAAGAAGTTTCCTTCGTTGTCCTTGACGAAGCAGATGAAATGCTTAACATGGGCTTCATCGAAGATATCGAAAAAATTCTTAAAGGTGTTCCTGAACAGCGTCAAACGCTTCTATTCTCAGCGACGATGCCTAAGCGTATCGCGATCCTTGCAGAGAAGTTCATGACGAATCCTGAGACGGTTAGAACGAAATCAAAGGAAATGACTGTTCCTCAAATCGATCAGCATTATTACGATGTACGTGAACCGAAGAAATTCGATCTACTTTGTCGTCTTCTTGATATTCAGGCTCCTGAGCTAGCGATCGTTTTCGGTAGAACGAAAAAACGTGTTGATGAAGTAGCGGAAGGCCTTAAGAAACGTGGCTATATGGCAGAAGGCATCCATGGTGATCTTCCTCAAGGCAAGCGTGACCAGGTGATCAAACAGTTTAAAGACGGTACCATCGATATCATGGTAGCAACAGACGTAGCTGCTCGTGGTCTTGATATCAGCGGAGTTACACACGTTTATAACTTCGATATTCCTCAAGACCCAGAAAGCTATGTTCACCGTATCGGTAGAACAGGACGTGCTGGTAAGTCCGGTCTCGCTTCAACATTTATCACGCATCGTGAATACGATCACCTTAAGACGATCGAAAAGATCACGAAGCGTTCGATGCAAAAGCGTTCGATTCCAAGCTTTGCTGAAGCGATGGAAGGGCAGCAGCAGTCTGCTATCCAACAGCTTCAAAGCACGATCGAAGAACAGGATCACAGCGGATATCGTTCTTCAGCTGAGCAGCTTCTAGACGATCACGATCCAGTAACGCTCGTATCTGCAGCTCTTAAGCTTCTAACTAGAGAACCAGATACAACGCCAGTTAAAATTACAGACATCGCACCTCTACGTGCGAAGAAAAGCCATGGCCGAGGTGGTGGTGGCGGCCGCGACCGTCGTAACCGCAACGACCGCGGTGGACGTAAAGGAAACTACCGTCAAGACCGTAGTTCTGGTGCAAAGCGCCGTAAGTTTAACGACAAAAAGAAAAATTCTTAATTATCATAGCCGGGGCCTTTCCCGGCTTTTTTTCATATATAAATACTGGGAAAAACCCTTTGAAAACGTTATCCTTATAGAGACACTACTTTGAAAGGCAGCGGAACGATATGAAAAACAGTCAGCAGACAGTACAACTAAAAAATACAGAATTACTGATAAAGAGGCTAGCACTAATCAAAAACGAGTTGGATTCTAAAGAAGTTTCTAAAATCGAACAGCTAATTGCGAAGCTTGAGAGTGGAGAGCAGCACTTTTTATTTTCTGGTCATTTCTCTGCTGGAAAGTCTACTTTAATCAACTCATTATTCGATCGAGATCTACTACCATCGAGTCCGATACCTGCTAGTGCAAACACAGTAAGGGTGAGAAGTGGAGAGCAGGGTGCAGCCGTAGATTTCTTTAATGGCAAAAGAATGGTGTTTCAAGCACCATACAATATTGACACAGTAAAAAACTACTGTCTGAACGGTGATGAAGTGGCTCAAGTCGAGTTGAGTGCTCCGTCGTCTTTTCTTGAAGAGGACGTCATTCTTATCGATACGCCAGGAATCGATTCAACGGATGAGGCGCACCGATTAGCGACTGAGAATTCAATGTATGTAGCTGATGTTGTGTTTTATGTAATGGATTACAACCATGTTCAATCTGAAGTGAACTATCAATTCATCCGTGAGCTCCATCGTCAGAAAAAGAAAATTATTTTAATCGTCAATCAAATCGATAAACACAAAGAATCAGAGTTATCCTTTAGCGCGTTTAAGAAGTCTGTAGCTTCTTCTTTTCAAGCTTGGGGCATGACGTTAGAGTCCTTCTTCTTCATCTCACTCAGGGACCGTTCTCACCCACATAACCAGTTTGAGCAACTGAAGGTGTATATTGAAGGACTTGCAAAAAAATCAAAAGAAGACAAGGTTCTGAGCGTATACGAGTCTGCCCGATCATTGATTAACGAAGTGGCGACGGTTCATCCAGAAGATGATGAAGTGAGCGACGCAGTGTCTGCTATGTCAAAAGCAATCGCATCACAAAAAGAAAGAATCGCTCAAATGCAGACAAAGTTCGATTCTGAGGCAACAAACATTTCGAAGGGTGCTATGTTGATGCCTTATGAGGTAAGAGAGGCAGGAAGGGCATACCTAGAATCCATACAGCCGGGCTTCAAAGTTGGATTGATTTTTCGCGATAAAAAAACGGAGCAAGAAAGAGAACAGCGGCACGACGTTTTCGTAGAGAAACTAAAAGAACAGGTCAAGTCTCAATTAGAATGGCATTTTCAACAGTTGCTACTTTCACTAGAAGAAGAGGCAGGAATGGTTCAGAAGAATGAATTAGCTGACTATGCCGTTTCGGTTGATTACGCGATTGTGAAGCATGAAGCTGAAAAAGGTACAGGAGCAACTGGCGAGGCTGTTTTACACTTCACAGAGAATATATCAAACAGGTTGAAGTCTCAGGTCAAAGGACAATCAGAACGTAAAAAAGACGCTCTTATAGAGAAGTTAGAGAAAGAATTGCAAAATTTTCAAGAAGAAGAGAAAGAGAAATTCTCTAATGCAGTAGGTAAAGAACGAGCGAAGGAATATTTCAAGTTAGTGAATGAAGCGTCCAAAACGAAAGAAGGATTGGAAGATCTATTAACAGGGAAACGCGATTCAGAAGCTAAAGGAATCGATATGGAAGAGCTTCTTGAGCTTCCTAAAAAAGAGGTTATTTATGTAGAACCTGATCACTCGAATGAATCTATAAAAAGAACGCATGTAGAGAGAAAAAAAACAATTGCCGATACCAGCTCTCATGATGATCTACCGTCTCGAAAAGAAACCGTCACAGCACTGAATAAGGCTGCCGAGATAATCGAAGACGTTCCTGGACTTACTCAAAGTCGTCGTTCACTGCTGTCAAGAGCGGATAAGCTTGAGCACAAATCGTACACAGTTGCTCTCTTTGGGGCGTTTAGCGCTGGTAAATCTTCATTTGCTAATGCGCTGATCGGTGAAAGAGTTCTTCCTTCATCTCCAAATCCTACGACGGCAACTCTAAACAGAGTATGTCCCGTAAGCCCTGACCACGTGCACGAAACAGCTGATGTGTTTTATAAAACTGAGGAAGAACTGCTAAAAGATATTCAGCATTCACTTGCGTTCTTCGGTGAGAAAACTTTCTCGATTGAAGATAGTTTACGCTTAATTGAGAGTGGAAAAATATTCGCAAGAGAATCCTCAGATACAAAACCACACGCATTGTTTTTAAGAGCGGTTTTAGAAGGTAAATCACAGCTTGACTATTTAGGAAAACGTCGTACTGTTGCGATAGAAGAGTACAAAGATTTAGTTGTTAACGAATCTAGAGCTTGTTTTATCGCTTCCATCTCCTTATATCATGACAACGCTCTTACTAGAAAAGGAATCACTCTAGTGGATACGCCAGGGGCTGACTCGATTAATGCGAGGCATACAGGGGTTGCTTTTCAATACATCAAGGAAGCAGATGCGATTCTCTATGTTACCTATTATAATCACGCATTTTCAAAGGCTGACAGAGAGTTTCTCATCCAGCTGGGTAGAGTTAAAGACGTTTTTGAAATGGATAAGATGTTCTTCTTGTTGAATGCGGCAGACCTTGCAAAAGATAGTGAGGAACTTTCGATTGTTGAAGAACATGTTGAGGACCAACTTGCTCAATACGGGATACGACAGCCTACGCTATTTCCAGTATCGAGTTTAGTTGCCATGACCGATGAAGCTTCTGTTTCAACACTTCCGGACGTATTGCAAGAAAAGGGCGGTGTGAAACGGTTTGAAGATCGTTTCTATACGTTCATTGAGTCTGATCTATCGAAAATGGCAATCCAGTCGAACTGGAGTGAGCTTAACCGAATGATTGTGATGCTTGAATCATGGTTAACGAATTTTGATAGTAATAGTGTTGAGAAGGAAGAGGATATCGAGCGGTTAAAAACAGCGAAGTCGAATGCGGTCAAGAAGATAAATGAGTATTCTGTTAAGTCTACAGAAAGTAAGATCAAACAAGAAATTGAAGAGCTAATTCATTATATTCCTCAACGTCTTTTTTATCGGTTTGGTGATTTTTACAAGGAAGCATTTAACCCGTCCATGCTTACTAGAAAAGAGGGCTTAGGTAAAGCGATAAACGACCTTATAGGGGACTTAGAAAAAGATTTAATTCAAGAAATGAGAGCAGCTTCACTAAGGATGGACTATTTTATTCAACATGAATTGAAATCAAATCATCGAGAATTATTCAATTTGATCAACAAAGAGTTGCCAGATTTCTTAAGTGAAATGGATAAAATTGAGGAGATGGAAACTCCAGAATTTACAGCTTCTTTAAAAAAATGGATTTCTAGTGAAGAACTAGTGAAGACTGCTCGGTCAGAATATAAAAGTTCAAAGCAGTTCTTTGAACAACAAGGTAGTGCAAACCTGCAAACAAAACTCTCAGCTCTTCTAGAGGAGCCGGTGAAACGATATGTGGAACGTATTAAAGAAAGTTTAGAAAGCAAGGTTCTTCGCTTTTATGATCAGCAAGTGATCAATGTAAGAAAAAACATCGAGAAGAGTGTAGATCAGTTTGTAGAGTCTCAAATCGAAATGAAAATGAGCTCTATTGAGAAAAAGCAGCTTGCAAGTAAGATCAACGAACTTAAGTACCTAGCAAAGTAGAGGAGGGAGACAGATGAACAATATTGTATCAGTTGACTGGTTAAAGAAACACCTCGGTGATGAAGATACTATAGTAGTAGACTGCCAATATGATTTATCTGACAAAGAAAGTGGGTACAACGCATACCTTAATGGACATATCCCTGGTGCTCGTTATGCAGATCTAGAGAAGGATCTATCAGGACCAGTAAAAAAGCATGGCGGTAGGCACCCCCTCCCGAACAGGGACAAGCTACAGGCTGCATTAGAAAAGCTTGGAATCAACGAGAACTCTAACGTAATTGCATATGACAGACAGATGGGCGCTATGGCTTCAAGGTTATGGTGGCTACTTGGCTACGCTGGTCATACGAATCGAGCAGTTCTCGATGGTGGAATTAAAGCATGGGAAGATGCTGGATATAGACTTGAATCGGAAGAAGTAGAAGTGAAGCGTACCGCATACCCTATTACACTTAATGAGGAAATGATCGTTACGATGGAAGAGGTAAGAGACGCAATCAAACGAGGAGAAAAAATCATCGATTCGAGAGCAGAAGAAAGGTATTTAGGACAAAATGAACCGATCGATAATCGAGCTGGTCATATCCCAACTGCGACGAACCTGTTTTGGAAAAACCACTTAAATTCAGATCATACGTGGAAAGACAAAGAGAGTAGGGGAGGGGTAACGAAAGAAAATGATGCCCCGATCATCTACTGTGGCTCAGGTGTAACCGCTTGTGTAAACCTACTGGCCTATCACGATGCAGGAATTGACGCAAAGCTTTATCTCGGCAGTTTTAGTGACTGGATTAGCTATGAAGACAATCCTATAGAACCGTAAAAAAAGCGAGTCCTGATTCAACAATCAGGACTCGTTTTTTATTTTATAACTTAGAGAGGAATGACTCGAGACGATCCATGCCTTCTTTTAGAATTTCCATATCGTATGCGAACGAAATCCTCACATAGCCTTCACCATATGCTGAAAACGCGCTTCCTGGGACTACAGCAACGTTTCCTTCCTTTGCAAGCTTCATCGCGAAGTCAAAGGAAGACATGCCAAATTGTTCGATCGATGGGAGGATATAAAAAGCGCCATCAGGCTTAACAGGAGAGAGGCCCATATCTACAAGTCTGTTAAACACATAGTTCATTCGGTTTTCATATTCTGTCCTCATTGGAATGGCATCTGGTGCCCCATGCTCGAGAGCTTCTAATGCAGCATGCTGTGATACGGAAGAAGCACACGAAACGTTGTACTGATGAACCTTTAAAATATGCTTTGCGATATTCGCTGGGGCGAATAGGAAACCGATTCGCCACCCGGTCATTGAGTGTGATTTAGATAATCCGTTGATGACGATTGTCTTATCTCGCATCCCTTCAAATTGTGCGATTGAGGTATGCTTTCCGGAAAATGCTAACTCTGAATAAATTTCATCAGATAAAACAAAGATCTCCTTATCTTTCAGTAACTCGGATAGATCAGCTAATTCTTGCTCAGAAAGAGCTACGCCTGTCGGATTTGAAGGCGAAGGAAGAATGATGCATGTTGTTTTTGGAGTCAAAGATTTTTCAATTAAGTCACGTGTAAGCTTAAAGTCATTCTGTCTTGTATCGATATGAACAGGTGTTGCTCCACAGAGTGTAATGATCGGCTCATACCCTGGGTACACAGGTCCAGGCAATAGAACTTCTGAGCCTTCCTTTAGAATCGTACGTAACGTTATGTCTATAGCTTGGCTCGCTCCTGAAGTTGTAATGATCTCATGATTTGGATCATAAGATAAGCCATATTTTGATTGGACAAAATGTCCAACTGCTTTCCGTAACTCGATCATACCAGCATTGTGTGTATACGTAGTTTTATTGTTATCGATTGCAACTTTCGCAGCATCTTTAATGTGCTCTGGAGTATGAAAGTCTGGCTGACCGATCGTGAGTGAAATCATGTCTTTGTAATCAGCAACCATATTAAAGAATTGTCTTATACCTGATATTTCAATTGATTTTACTTTTGGGTTGAGGAGGTGTTCCATAGTCGCGTCTTCCTTTCAGAGAACAATATAAACATAATTGTAGCATAGTTTTATTGGTATCGTCGAAATGGACTGAATCGATCCTTTTTTCCACAATCCCCTTTTTTCTCACCTGTTGATAAATGGAGGAATCCTTAGTATGATAAGCTTTCTGACACTTATCAACAGGTGAAACCATATACCCTATAGAGGTATTTTTGAAAGTTTAGGGGGTATCATGGTCGGTGAGTAATTACCCACAGAATTCTGTGGATAACCAATTTTCTGACGATAATAAAAAGTCCGCACGCTCGAATGCGTGCGGACTTTAATTTGAAAGAATACGGTCGGTTAGATAAGCTAACAGTGCGATTTGAATGTGAATGCGAAGCTCGTAGGAATAAATGTTGATTCCGGTTAATTTCTCAAGCTGTTTGATTCGATAGTTTAATGTGTGGCGATGAACAAAAAGTTTTTCTGCGGTTCGATTGATGACGAGATTGTTTTCAAGAAACGTCTCAAGTGTTTTAAGAAGTTCTGACTGATGTTTTTCATCATAATGGATAATTGGAAGCAAAAGAGGTTCGTAGTACGTTTTGAGGTCTACGCCATTGTCTTTTAGCTGTATAAACATTTGATACGCGCCAAGTTCTTCATACATTACGATTGGATTACCTTTATACTTTGAGAATAAATGAGCGGCATAAGCTTCTTTGAGTGCCTTGTCGAGATCATGAATTCCGACGACGTAGGAGCTGATACCAGAAGAAGAGCTCTGAGTTTGAAATGCATCGATGTCAGTTAAATCTCCTGTGAGTAAAAGTATAAGGTGATCGATTTTCCTTTTTGCAATGCCTTTTGTCTTGGTTATAAGCCGTTCGTGAACGAACTTTTCTAGGTGTTCGAGGTTATGTGAGGAAATGATGACGATTCGATTCTTTCCTTCGAAATCAAATCCTAATTCATTGCTTTTCTTTAGGATGGCTTCTTCACTTTCATAGTTCTTTGTAAGCAATATATCTAAGAAATCAGCTTGAATTTGAACTTTCGTATCATGAATAATTTGTAGTTTTTGAAATTCGATTGCAAAGATCGGGATAGCTTGCTCTAACGCTAGGCGGTCTAAAGGTGAGATGTCACCTTCTTTTTGAATCACCATCTTACCGATGACCCGTCCATCTCCTCTTATATGATACGTCTCCTCTACGTGAATTTTTCTATGAACGAGTGATGAACTTGCTAATAGGTTTTGATCTTTATCATATAAGAACACATTTCCGTTGATAAGCTTCGATAGAGATCGTGAAATGACAGAAAGTCCCACGTTTTTTAAAACGAGTGAAGTTAAATCTTCTTGTATTCGCTGCGTATATGCGAGCATAGAAAGCTGTTTGTTAACGAGCTGTTCGAGGATACTCCTCGTCACAGTTGAAAAGTTCATCGTTCTAGGTATCTCGAGTAAAGGTAGCCCCGTACGATTAGCAGCTTCGATCATACTGGTTGGAATCACATCGAGATAGAAACCAGTATGAATGGCGAGTGCTGATAGTTTCCTGCTCGCTAGCGTATCTATTAAATCTGAATAAAATCCTTCTGCTTCATGCCAACCATACGCTGTTGTAATTAAAAACTCACCTTCATGTAAGCGTGAAACATCCTCCATCACTTCTACAATCGTGATCCATTTAATGTTATTGTGAAGCCCCTGTTTTCCTGCGATCAATTTTATTTCTTTCATCTCTGGTAATTGAAGCGCTTCATATACTGTGATCGACATGGATGTCCCCCCATTCTCTTATCCAAATCGTACAATAAAGTCAGAATTTTTTGTATAAAAAGTAGATAGAAAATTCCTGTATTTCATCATAGGCTAATAATAAAAAGAAAAAGGGGAAGTGATTTTATGAATAGAACTCATTTAATCAAACCACTTCTCGGATTGGACTATGGGGTCATTTCTCACGGTCAGGGAATTTACTTGTATGACGAAGATGGCAATACGTTTATAGACGGTTCTTCTGGTGCCATAACTGCGAACTTAGGTCATGGCGTTAAGGAAATCAATGAAGCGATGACCAAGCAAGCTGAGAAAGTATCGTTTGTTTACCGTTCACAGTTCACTAGTCGTCCCGCTGAAGAATTAGCCGAAAAATTATGCAACTCAGCACCTGGGGATTTAAATTATATCTTCTTTGTAAATAGTGGTTCTGAAGCGATGGAAACAGCACTGAAAATCGCTGTTCAATTTTGGCAGGAGCAAGGGAGGCCTACAAAGAACAGAGTAATATCAAGATGGATGAGCTACCATGGGATTACGATGGGCGCATTATCGATGTCAGGACATGTGATACGTAGAAGTCGCTTTTCTTCCATGCTAGAACATTACCCATCTCTCTCTCCGCCTTATTGCTATCGATGTACGTTTGAGGGGAAGTGCCCGAACTGCTCGGAACTTTATGCGGCAGAATTTGAACAAACAATTCAGAGACTTGGTGCTGATACGATCGCAGCATTTGTTTGTGAGCCAGTGATCGGCGCAGCCGGAGGAGCCGTTGTGCCGCCTGATCACTATTTTAAAGCAATGAAAAAAGTTTGTGATCGCTATGATATTTTATTTATCGCTGATGAAGTAATGACTGGACTTGGGAGAACAGGAAAGATGTATGCGATGGAACACTGGGGCGTTCAACCTGACATCATCGCATTAGGGAAGGGAATGAGTGCCGGATTTACGCCTATGGCAGGAACGTTAGTATCAGACCGAATCATCGAAACCATCTATAATGGGTCGAAGATTGTCCTGAGTGGTCATACGTTTAGCGCGAATCCCTTATCATCGGCAGTTTGTCTAGCGGTCTTTGACTATTTAGAACGTAACAACGTCATCAAAAATGTTGAACAACAAGGTGACCATCTTATGAACGGTTTAGTGAAGCTCAAATCCTTTTTTCCAATCATAGGAGATGTAAGAGGAAAGGGTCTGCTCACAGGCATAGAACTTGTGAAAGATACGATATCAAAAGAACCGTTCCCACTTGAACATCAAATAACCAATAGATTGATCAGTCATTGCTACGATGCTGGGTTACTCGTCTACACTGCTGCAGGAGGACTAAACGGATCAGCAGGCGATGCAATTCTCGTTGCACCACCCCTCATCATAAATGAAAAAGAAATAGACTTGATACTCGATAAACTTTATAAAGGATTCACGAGTTTAATGAAAGAATTGATGGATCAGGGACTATATGAAGCAAGATCGATCAGTTGATAAAGGGGAGGAAGAAAATGAGAAAGAGTAAACTCTGCCATCTAGATGATCTTGACCTTTTGAAAGATGGAATGACGATCATGTGCGGTGGTTTTGGAGGCGTTGGTTCTCCACCAACCTTGATCGATTGGATATTGGATTCTGGCATAAAGGGTATTACGTTGATTTCTAACGATGCAGGGTTTCCCTGGATCGGACCAGGAAAGCTCGTCACTGAGAAGCGTGTGAAAAGGTTGATCGCTTCGCATATAGGTTCTAATCCAGAGGCTGGGAAGCAGATGCATAGCGGAGACCTTGAGGTAACGTTTTACCCTCAAGGAACCCTTGCTGAGAAGATTCGAGCAGGCGGCATGGGACTCGGAGGAATCTTGGTGGACGTTGGACTAGGAACGTCGATCGAAGAAGGAAAAGAGAAAGTTACCGTTAATGGAAGAGAATATATGATTGAACCTGCATTACAAGCAGATTTAGCGATAATTTCGTGTAAAAAAGCCGATGGGTATGGGAACCTCATTTATGATCAAAGTGCGAGAAATACCAACCCCCTCGTCGCTTCAGCAGGGAATATTACGATAGCAGAAGCTGATGAAGTTGTGGATATTGGGCAGCTGCATCCTGAAGAGATCATCACACAGGGTGTTTTCGTTGATCATGTCGTACAAAGTAAGGGGGTTGATTGGAAATGGGTATGGGAGCTGAAACAAGAAAGTTGATCGCTAAACGAGCAGCAGAGGAGATTGAGTTCGGGATGATGGTTAACCTTGGAATCGGTATTCCTACTCTCGTAGCTGATTATATTCCTGATTCTTTAGGGGTCATGCTACACACGGAGAACGGAATATTAGGAATGGGAGGAAGTCCTGAACGAGGACATGAAGATGGAAATCTTTCTAATGCGGGAGGCTATCCCGTATCGATCATCAAAGGAGCTTCTTTTTTCGATAGCGCTGAAGCGTTTGGGATGGTTCGAAGGGGCCATCTCGATATTACGATTCTTGGCGCATTAGAAGTAAGTGGTAAAGGTGATATTGCAAACTGGATCGTCCCAGGAAAGCGGGTGCCAGGTATGGGAGGAGCGATCGACCTCGCTCAAAAAGCAAAAAAGGTGATCGTTCTGATGAGTCATACCACAAAGGATGGCAAGCCCAAAATACTTACAACCTGTTCGCTTCCTCTTACTGTAAAGGAAGGAGCAAACATGATCATAACAGAGAGGGCTGTACTTAAGATCGAGAGTGGTGGTCTGAAGCTGATTGAAATTATGCCAGGATACACCGTTGAAGACGTCCTTAATTCAACTGAAGCGGAAATTGAAATCGAGCTCGTCAGGAGGAATTAAAGCATGGAAAAAAACGTAAAGGAATGGATGGAGAGAAACAAAGAATATGGAATAGAACTCTTACAAAAGCTCGTTACATGTGACAGTGTGCAAGGGAACGAAGCGTATGTACAAGATATCGTTGAAGCAGAACTTAAGCAGTTAGAGTTACAAGTCGATCGGTTTGTTCCGGGTGAGGAAACGACATCTCACCCTTTCTTTTGTGCCAACCGTACTGACTTCTCAGATAGCCCGAACGTCGTAGGTGTAAGAAGAGGTACGGGTGGAGGACGTTCACTGATATTAAATGGTCACGTTGATGTTGTGCCCCCTGGTAAGAGAGAGGACTGGACTAGTGATCCATACAGTGGTGAGGTAAAAGACGGAAAGCTTTATGGAAGAGGTTCGACAGACATGAAGGGCGGCAATACCTCTATGTTACTCGCTCTTAAATGCTTGAAAGAACTAGGTATTTCTCTAAAAGGAGACCTGATCTTTGAAAGCGTCGTAGAAGAGGAAAGCGGTGGGACAGGTACGCTTTCAACCATTCAGAGAAATTATAAAGCAGACGCTGCACTCATTCCTGAACCGACTAACTTGAAAGTGTTTCCGAAGCAACAGGGTTCCATGTGGTTTCGATTACGGATCAACGGTCAATCTGCTCACGGGGGAACACGGTATGAGGGAGTTTCAGCGTTAGAGAAGAGTTTGATTGTAATCAACGCGATTCAAGCTCTCGAAAGAAATCGCAACCAAAATATAAACGACCCACTCTATAAAGAAATTCCTATTCCAGTTCCGATCAATTTAGGAACAATAAAAGGAGGCGACTGGCCGTCTTCTGTTCCTGATCAAATTACGATCGAAGGCAGGATGGGTGTTATTCCAGGGGAGACTTTAGAGGATGCCAAGGAAGAGATGGCGAGCGCGCTTAACGCGATTGATGATGAATGGTTAAAGAAGCATCCCGTCGAACTCGAGTGGTTTGGAGCTAGGTGGCTCCCAGGAGAAGTACCTGTCGAACATCCATTGCTAGCTATCTTACAGCGTAATTATAAGAAGAGCGCTGGCGAAGAAATACAAATCGAAGCATCTCCTTGGGGGACTGATGGAGGCCTACTTACTGAATTGGCAGATACCCCTTCTTTAATCTTTGGTCCTGGAGAAACAGCTCTTGCTCATTATTCGAATGAATATGTAGACATTGATAAAATGATGCTCGTTGCAGAAATTTACGTTCATACCATTATAGAATGGTGTGGCCAAGCATAAGAAAATATAGTTAGCAATTCTTTCAGTTTAATGATGAAGATGATCAGCGTAAGCATCTAATAATTAGAACACGTCATTAGACATTTTTTTAAGCTTGATAAGAACGGGAAACCGTTCTTATTCTTTTTATCGTGGAGGATTTCGGTAAGAAAAAAGCGAAAAAAATAAAAAGGAAATAAAGGTGGGGGAAGGTATGGGAGAGCATAGAGAATTAGCGATGGACCAGCACTATAAAGGGACTGACTATGCATTTCATTGTAATCACGATCTTTTTAATGAACGTATTAGAATTGAACACTACTCAGGAAATGTAAAGCATGTGATCGCTCATGTGCTTCGTCTTTTTACAGACGATTACTCCAAATGTATCGTCAAAGTGAAAGAAGGAGACTTTTCAACATTTATCAGCATGGGTTTTTCATACGAAGGAACAATCAATCGCTACTTTTCTGGTGTCGATATGCATGTGATGACGAAGTATAAACAAAGCTGGCGCCGTAATGCGAAACGCTGGGAAGAAGAAGAAAAAATCATCGATGGGGTATTTGCGAAAACACCTTCACCTCTCTCTGAAAAACCAAACATGAGACGAGCGTCTGAGAAAGATGCAGAAAAGCTATCAATCTTGTATAAAGAGGTATTCGACGTATACCCAACTCCGATGGACCAACCGGAGTATATACGAAAAGTAATGAAGGAAGGCACGATCTTTTATTTGGTTGAAGATGATAAAAAAATTACGAGTGCCGCATCTGCAGAAGTAAACAGAACGTTCCAGAATGCCGAGATTACAGATTGTGCAACGTTACCTGATAGTCGAAAAGGTGGTACGATGAGACATCTGATTCACGCTCTTGAATCCACCCTATTAGAGGAAGAAATCTACTACGCCTACTCGATCGCGAGGAGCTTATCGTTTGGGATGAACGCAGTCTTTTGCCAACTTGGATATGAATACGGTGGAAGGCTCACTAATAATGTGAAAATTTATTCCGATTGGGAAGATATGAATCTATGGAGTAAATCTCTTGGTGTTAGTGCCGAATAATTGGCGATGCAGACGGAAAATGGGCGGGAGGGTAGCTTATGGTCAAACAAAGCGCCATGACGGATGGGATGTTTCAAGCAATATTAGAAAGCATCGATGAAGGAATCCATGCTGTTAATAGTGAGGGTTTGACGATCTATTATAACGAAATCGCCGCGAAGCATGATGGATTGAATGTCGAAGATGTCTTAGGAAAACACTATCTTGAAGCATTCCCTTCACTTTCTAAAGAAACGAGCACACTTTCATATGTTCTTTCAACAAAGAAGCCGATCTTTAATAAAGATCAAACATATAGAAATGTAAGAGGAAGTCTTGTCTCTACCATAAATACCACTCTTCCGATCATCGTGAACGATGAACTAGTAGGTGCTGTTGAAATTGCGCGGGATATCAGTAGAATAAAGAAACTTTCTGATAAAGTGATGGAACTCCAAGCTAAGTTGACGAACAATACTTCAAAGGAATTCGATAATGGCACGTCATACACGTTTACAGACATCATCACATCAGATGAAACGTTTCTGAAAGTGAAGAAATGGGCACGGATGGCCGCGCAACAAGTATCGCCTGTTCTCGTGTATGGGGAAACAGGTACAGGTAAAGAGCTAATTATTCAATCGATCCATAATGCTTCAGGAAGAAAAGGAGCATTTATCGCTCAAAATTGTGCAGCGTTGCCTTCAAGCATTCTAGAATCTATTTTGTTCGGTACATCTAAAGGGACGTTTACAGGTGCTGAAGAACGACCTGGTTTGTTTGAGTTAGCTGATAAAGGAACGTTGTTTCTCGATGAGATCAATTCGATGCCAATAGAAATACAAGCAAAATTGCTACGTGTTCTTGAAGATGGTGTTATTAGGAGAGTGGGAGCAGTCAAAACACGTCGTGTCGATGTTCGGATCATCGCAGCGTTAAACGAAGAGCCTGAATTAGCACTAAAAGAAAAAAGGTTACGAGAAGACTTGTTTTACAGATTGAATGTCGTGTATTTGAAGATTCCGCCTTTGAGAGAAAGGCGTGGGGATATACCTGACCTAATCCATCATTTCATCCAAAAGTATAATACTGTATTAAACAAAAATGTTCAAAGCATTGAGAAAGATGCTTTATCGCTACTGTGTGATCGGAAGTGGCAAGGTAACGTTCGCGAGCTTGAGCATGTTATCCAATCAGCGATGAACTTGTCAGAGACCGACAAATTGTTTATAGAGGATTTCCCTGCTATACAAATAAGCGAGACTCCAATGCAGTCGTCTGAATCACTTCGCGACGTGCTACGCCATACAGAAGTTCGGTTAATCGAGAAGGCTATGGAAAGCGCAGGAGGAAACATTCAGAAAGCAGCCAAGCAGCTTCAGATCCCTAGGCAAACATTGCAATACAAACTCTCGAAATACGAAGGTGCCGAAAATTGAGCATAAATTATTTATGCGAAAGAAAAGGTCAGTAATAAATGTATACTTAAAAGAGTTTTAAAGAAATAATGGAGCTGGCATCAAACTTGCATAGTATATCAGTAGATTCCAAGAAGGGGGAATGTACGATGCTTATGCAACTCTATAAGCCAGCACGACATTGGAAGGATATCGAACTTTGGAAAGATGTTACAGAAGATCAATGGAACGACTGGATCTGGCAGCTTACTAATACGATTCGAACGCTCGACGACCTTCGTAAAGTCGTTAACCTTACTCCAGATGAAGAAGAAGGAGTTAGAATTGCAACGAAAACGATTCCGTTGAATATCACACCTTATTACGCATCTTTGATGAATCCAGATGACCCTAGGTGTCCAGTGAGAATGCAGTCAATCCCTATTTCTAAAGAAATGCACAAAACAAAATATGACCTTGAAGATCCACTTCATGAAGATGAAGACTCTCCAGTTCCAGGCTTAACCCATCGTTATCCAGATCGTGTACTTTTTCTTGTTACGAACCAGTGCTCAATGTACTGTAGGTATTGTACGAGGAGACGTTTTTCAGGACAAATCGGTATGGGAGTTCCGAAGAAACAATTAGATGCAGCGATCAATTACATTTCTAAAACGCCGGAAGTAAGAGACGTTCTTATCTCAGGTGGAGATGGACTGTTGATCAATGACAAAATCCTTGAATACATCTTAAAAAATTTACGTGCAATTCCACACGTGGAGATCATTCGAATCGGTACGAGAGCACCAGTTGTCTTTCCGCAAAGAATAACGGAGGACCTTTGTAACATTTTAAAGAAATACCACCCTGTCTGGCTGAACACTCACTTCAACACGAGCATTGAGATAACCGAGGAATCAAAGAAAGCGTGTGAGATGCTCGTAAATGCTGGAGTGCCTGTTGGAAATCAGGCTGTTATTCTCGCAGGTATCAACGATAGCGTGGCGATTATGAAGAAGCTGATGCATGATCTTGTTAAGATAAGAGTTCGCCCATATTATATTTATCAGTGTGACTTATCAGAAGGCATCGGACATTTCAGAGCGCCAGTATCAAAAGGTCTCGAAATCATCGAGGGATTAAGGGGACACACATCAGGTTACGCGGTACCTACGTTCGTAGTGGATGCACCAGGTGGAGGAGGGAAGATCGCCCTTCAACCGAACTACATGATTTCCCAAAGTGCGAATAAGGTTATCCTGCGTAATTTCGAAGGTGTGATCACGTCTTATCCAGAACCAGAAAATTACACCCCTGGAACGGCCGATACGTATTTTAATAGTATCTACCAGACGGAGAAGAAACCGGCGATCGGGATAAGTTCACTTATGACGGATGAACGATTTAACCTTGTGCCAGAAGGACTACAAAGGTTGAATCGAAGAAGTAAGTATGGTGAAGATCCAGATCATGCTTCTTTAAAAGATCAAAGAGAGAAGCGAGATTTAATGAAAGAAAAGAAGTTTAAAGCTGAGCAAGCCAAATACAATAAAAAGGATGATGTGGAGGAGGAAAGTTCATGAGGTGTAAATGGTGTGAAACGGAAGGAGCTTTCGAGACTCTAGGCACTGGATACTGGGAACTTCCTGATGGTACGCGAGCAGTTGAAATAAAGGAGCTACCTTCTGTTCAATGTATCGATTGCGGGATGTGTTACCAAACTGATGAACTTGTTGGGGATGTTGAAGAACAAATGATGTTGATCGATACTTCCAAGCTTTCTTCCTCGTTTACCTTTAAGGAATTGATGGATCAACCGAGGCTCTTAAAAAAGAATTACTTTGACATCGATCGTTATCCGCTTAAATAGCATGCCCTAGAAGAGGTTGACCAAATAAAAACGAAATTTAATCGGAATATTCTGAAAAATATTGATATTTTGACGATTCCCTCGTATAATAATAAAAAGAGCTTCTAAGGGGGGAGAGCAACATGAACAACCATCATAAATCGTATAGAGACAACATGAAAGAAAAAGCGATGAAAAAGAAGAAAGATCAAGAAACGTTTGAGTTGGAATTGTACGCCCAATTAATCCTTGATGAAGCTGTCTTTACCTTCCAGAAAAACCGTTATCAAGACACGATCAACTTAGCCCTTGATCGTCGAGACGAAAAAGCATTTCAGGAAGCATCAGAACAATACGTCACGTTTCTTCGTTCCTACAAGCAGGCGCTTCATTAATTCTTGAATAGAAATGGTCGACTCTGACACACTAATCGTAACGAAAGATAAAGGAGTGTCATCATGGGTCGTCAGAAAAAAGGAAATGCAAATGCTCAGCGTAACAACAATGCGAAGAAGGAACAGAACATCCCGTCATATGCAGAGATTGAAGCTAAGAAATTAAAGAATCCTCAACAATAAGTCCAACGCAGACTGCCGTTAATCGGCAGTCTGTTTCTTTGTTTAAGATGAAGTCCACTAAAAAATTGGAAAAGTTCATGCAGACGGTTTATGTTACCATAAAGGAAGGTATGTAATGAAAGGATGACCAAATTCATGAACCGATTAATTCTAATAGATGGATTTAATTTACTTAGTAGAGGATATTTTGCGACTGCTTACGGGAAATCTGAAGATCAGTTAACCCAAACACCAGAAGGACTTTATACGAATGCGCTAAGGGTGAAATTTCAAAAAATCATGTCGTTGATTAATGATTATAACCCAACTCATTTTGCAGTTGCATGGGACGTCAAACGAGATGAATCAAAGCGTAGGGAGCTTTTCAAAGAATATAAGGGTACTCGAGGTGAGCTTCCACCACCATTGATTCAGCAATACCAAACTGCAGTGAATTTCTTTGATGCAACAGGAATTCCTCAATTAACTGTAGAAGGGTTTGAGGCGGACGATGTGATGGGAACTCTTTCACATCGATGGAGTCTCGATGAAATGGGAGACTGTTTTATTTATAGCAATGATAGAGACTTGTTGCAGCTTCTGAATAAGAACGTCTCACAAATTATTGCGATTCGTAAAGAAGGAGACAAGGTGTACACGGAAGATCATTTTAGGACGGAATATGGAATTACGCCAGATCAGTGGATCGATGTGAAAGCATTATTAGGAGATAAAAGTGATAATATCCCAGGGGTTGCTGGGGTAGGAGACAAAGCAGCATTGCCACTTGTCCAACAATACGGCTCTGTAGAAGGAGTATATACGAGCATCGAAACATTAGATGCAAAATATAACAGATATCGAAAGAAGTTAATAGAGGGAGAAGAATCAGCTATGTTGAGTCTTCAACTCGTAAAAATCGAAAAACAAATACCAGACCTTGCTGAACATTCGTTTGAAGATATTAAGCTGACTCTGGATTATGAGAAGTTACAAACGGAGCTAGATGCATTGGGATTAAGGATAAGAATATAGGTTATCCTGCTGTGTTTAATTGGATGGCTTTTCTAGCAAGCTCATCTGCTACTTTATTCTTAGAACTAGGAATCCATTTAATAAAACAAAGATCAAATTCATCTACCAATGCGAGGGCACTGGAGAGGTAAGTTTCATACGTTCGCTTTTTCGTCTGTCTTCGATCGATCGCATCACTCACAAGCTGAGAGTCCGTTCGAATCGAGATGATTCGATGTTTCTTTTCAAGGCAAATGCGTAGTGCTTCAATCAAAGCCTGAAACTCTGCTTCATGATTGGAAAGTGTGCCAAGAGGAACCGAAGAGCGAATGACTTCTCCATCCCCTTTTATAAAGATTCCAGCACCTGATGGTCCTGGGTTACCAGCACTTGCTCCATCTATATAAACTTCAATCACTTTTGTTTCCTCCCCCCTGATCAAGTCTTTTTGTATTCTATCATATACATCAACAGCACTGGAAGACATACATTTAAGGTAAATGGAGAAACTTGATATAGAAGGGGACGAGTGTAGGAGTGAAAGAAATGAAGAAAAAAGAAGTTATGATGGAAGTGGGTCTAATTCTAGATACATACTGTGATGGGTGTTTGTTAAAAAGAGTGAATCAACATGACTATGGCAAGTGCCACGCCCAGCGTTTTTGTATTACGGAATGTTCTGTAGGTGAAGAATTAAAGCAGCTCGGAAAGCACCTTACATGAATAAGGAGTTTAGATGATGAACGTGATTGTAAAGTGGAAATACAAGACGCCTCGAGGAATTCAAGCATGGATGACATCTGATGAGATACCTGCACATCAAGCGATTTTAATGGCAAAAGATATTGAAAAAACCGGACGCTCCATCGACCTTTATTTTCTTGATAACCGGGGGACGAAATGGTCACTGAAAGAATTTGAAAAATTCACATCAAAAAAGGAAGAAAGCCTTTCTTCCGTCGAGATTTTTTTTGATGGAAGTTTTGATAAGGAATCTAAAGAGTCTGGCTGTGGCGCTGTGATTTATTTTTTTGAAGGAAGAAAGAAAAAAAGGATTCGTGTGAATAAAGCTCTTAGCTATCTTGAAAATAATAATGAAGCTGAATACGCAGCGCTTTGGACTGGCTTACAGGAGCTAAAGAACATTAAAGTCGATGATACCGAGGTCATGATCAAAGGAGATTCAAAAGTAGTGATCAGCCAGCTCTCAGGAGAATGGGCAGTATATGAGCCGCTTCTAACAAAATGGATGGATCGCATTGAGGCTACCTTGAAGGAATTAAGACTGCAGCCAATTTATGAGCACGTTTCACGAAATGAAAATAAAGAATCGCATAGACTCGCTGTACAAGCTTTAAAGGGAACTGAAATCGACAGTGTGATCGAACTTGATGATAACTAAACACAGAAAAAGCAGCCGACTGGCTGCTTTTATTCTTGTGCTTCCCTAAGCTGCGTATCGCATTTTTCAATGAGTTCACTGGAAAACTCAAAGAAATTCTCATTTACGCCAGTTTTATGTGCTACTGCTTGTTGAAATTGTTGTTTAGCTTGATTCAACGCATCTTGTGCGGCCTTCAACTGATTGTCGTTCATGCTTTTAGTAGCTTGTCCAACGAGGTGTTGAGCCGACTTAATCGACATTTCGATCTGTTGAAGATCAGAGTACGGTTCTGACATACTATCCCACCTTTACGTATTGTTCTGGAATAGTATGACCCAAAAGAATATCCGTTAATCGTTTCAACATAAAAAGAGACTGATGCATGCATCAGTCTCTTCCAAACGTATATTAATTAAAGCTTGTTTACGTTAGCAGCTTGAGGTCCGCGGTTTCCTTCAACGATTTCAAAAGAAACTTCTTGACCTTCTTCTAGAGTTTTGAAGCCTTCGCCTTCGATAGCGGAGAAGTGTACGAATACATCGTCAGCACCTTCAACTTCGATAAATCCAAAACCTTTTTCAGCGTTAAACCATTTTACTTTTCCGTTTTGCATGTTTGTTCCTCCTAAAAACTTAGCACGTTCTTCGTGCAACTTAATTTTCCCCATTCATATTGTATGTTTGTGAATCAAGCAACAATCTTTATGTACGTAATGCACAGTCGAGAAGGTCTGACTAAATTCAATAAATAATCAGCAATATAAACGGTTGTTTAAAATATACTGTATTTTAAGAGAAGTGTCAAGCTTTCAAAGACTCCAGTTGATTATTCTTAACGTAATTAATAAACTTAGTTAAGATATATATGGAAATAGTATAGGGTATGGAGGGATTTGATGAAGTCGGAAGTTCGAATGAAGAGTGATATTGAGATTGCACAAGATGCAAAAATGAAACGAATAAACGAAATAGCAAGCGGCTTAGGCTTAACGGAGGATGAATGGGAGCCTTATGGGCATTACAAAGCAAAAATCTCACTTTCAAGCATGAAGAGGCTGAGTAAGAATCCATCTGGGAAAGTGATCCTTGTAACGGCTATCAATCCTACACCGGCTGGTGAGGGGAAAAGCACAGTTACAGTTGGACTTGCTCAGGCGCTTAATCGAATCGGTGAGAAAGCAATCGTTGCAATGAGGGAGCCTTCTCTTGGTCCTAGTATGGGAATTAAAGGAGGGGCTGCTGGTGGAGGTTATTCACAAGTAATGCCTATGGAGGATATTAACCTTCACTTCACAGGTGACATCCACGCGATCACATCATCTCATAATGCATTGTCAGCGATGATCGATAATCATATCCATCAAGGTAATGAACTCGATTTTGATACTAGACGAATAACTTGGAAAAGGGTTTTGGATCTTAATGACAGAGCTTTAAGACAAGTGACGATCGGGCTAGGTGGTCCAACCCAAGGTGTTCCGAGAGAAGACGGGTTCGATATCACTGTGGCATCTGAACTGATGGCGATCCTTTGTTTAGCATCAGATTTAACGGACCTTAAGCAGAGAATTGGACGAATCGTTATCGGTTACAACCGTTCCAAACTTCCGATTACAGTAGCTGACCTTGGGGTGCAGGGTGCACTAACACTCCTCCTTAAGAATGCTATGAATCCGAACCTCGTTCAGACTTTAGAAAACACACCTGCATTAATACACGGTGGCCCTTTTGCGAACATTGCTCATGGCTGTAACAGTGTAGCAGCGACAAAAATGGCTCAAAAGCTTTCTGACTATGTCGTGACGGAAGCAGGGTTCGGGGCGGATTTAGGCGCAGAAAAGTTTTTTGATATCAAAACAAGAGCTGGCGATATCGATCCTGCAGCTACCGTGATCGTTGCTACAATTCGAGCGTTAAAAATGCACGGGGGAATTCCAAAAGATAACCTTAAAGAAGAAAACGTTGCAGCACTACAGGAAGGTTTAGCGAATTTACAGCAGCATATTTCTTCCATTAGAAAATTCGGCGTACCTTTCGTCGTTGCGATCAACCGTTTCATGACAGATACTGATTTAGAAGTGAACGCGCTTCTCGATTGGTGTAATGAAAATGATGTGCCAGTTGCTCTCACTGATGTTTGGGCAGAGGGTGGTAAAGGTGGAGAAGTCCTTGCTAAAACAGTTATTGATCAAATCGAGCATTCCGAAAACAACTTCTCGCCACTTTATGATCTGGATGCATCTATTGAAGATAAAATTACAACGATTGCACAAGAAATTTATGGTGCCGATGGGGTGCAATTCGGTCCTAAGGCTCTCAAGCAACTAAAAGAGTTTGAAGCAAACGGATGGTCTCACTTACCGGTATGTATGGCGAAGACTCAGTATTCATTATCTGATAATGCCGCTTTACTCGGACGACCGACAGGTTTTTCCATTAATGTGAGGGAATTTAGACCATCGATCGGCGCTGGCTTTATCGTAGCACTGACAGGGAATGTAATGACGATGCCAGGACTTCCGAAGAAGCCTGCGGCGTTAAATATGGATGTAACAGAAGACGGTCAAGCAGTCGGTCTGTTTTAGAAAAGGTGAATGTCGTTATGTCAGATACTCAATTAACAAAAAAATTAATACGCGTTTCTAGAACAACAAAATCAAGCTTTGTTCTTCCTTCAGATACAAATACACACGGAACTCTTTTTGGTGGCAGACTCATGTCATACATCGATGACATCGCAGCGATCTCTGCGTCAAAACACGCTAGGTCAGCAGTAGTGACGGCTTCAGCGGACTCGATCGATTTTCTTCAGCCTATCCGCGAGGGAGAAGTCGTTAGTCTTGAGTCTTATGTCAGCTGGACACACAACACCTCGATGGAAGTATTAGTGAAAATATTCGCTGAGAACGTCATTACAGGTGCGAAGAAAGTTTGTGCGACATCGTTTTTAACGTTTGTAGCGTTAAACGAAGAAGGGAAACCAACGATGGTACCTGAAGCATTGCCAGAAACGAAGGAAGAAAAATTTGTTTACGATGGTGGAGAAGAGAGAATGAAAGCTAGAAAGGCACGTCGCAAGCATTCTGAGAAATTAGCAAGTGAGTTCGGTTCCTTCGGGTATTCAGGATAGTAAAAGGTCTGCAGAAATGCAGACCTTTACGTATCGAAGCCTAAGATGAAGTCGTTTTGACGATCTTGTACTTGCTGTCTTGCTCGTGTTAATGCATCTCGTTGTTCTGGTGTGGCACTATGGATCATTTTATCGATATCGATCGCCATTTGCTCAAGAAGCTGTTGAGTTTCAGTGTATTCTTTATCCGTAATTCCTGGCGCGACTTGAGTAGCTTTTTCAAGCTGCTCACCTGCATATTCAACGAGCTCATCGGCATTTTTAAGCATTTCTTCAAGTTTTCGGTAAGTTGACATGGTGCACCTCTCCTTTGATTGAAGTCCATGTTAGTATTTACAGGATGAAAAGATTTATGATAAATAGAGAATACATATTGGTGTAGTGATATACTAAGTAAAGGATTATGAAAGGCTGTGAAATGAGTTGGCAACACAATTATACGCTGGAGAAATAACGAAGCTAAAAGTAGCTCGTAAACAAGAATATGGATATTTTTTAACGAACGGGAACGAAGATGTCTTGCTGCACAAGAATGAGGCGGTAGAGCAACATGACGAAGGAAATGAAGTAGAAGTTTTTCTTTATCATGATCACGAAGGCAGGCTTTCTGCAACTGAGACGATGCCAGTCGTTACGCTCGATTCTTTTTCAATCCTTAAAGTGGTCGGTGTGCAACCTCGACTAGGTGTTTTTGTAGACATTGGCATTCAAAAGGACATGCTCCTTTCAAAAGACGACTTGCCAACAGACCGCACGAGGTGGCCAGATGTAGGAGACGAGTTGTACTGCGGACTTAAGCTCGATAAGAAGAATCGGCTGTTTGCAGATTTAAGCAACTTTGAAGAAATCAAAGAACTTTCTACCGAAGCAAGCGAGGATCTGAAAAATAAAGAAACGGAAGGCGTCGTTTACCGTTTTTCTGATGAAGGAGCTTCAGTTTTCACAGATGATGGTTACCTTGCATTTCTTCACAATGATGAAATGAAGCAAAACGTGCGGCTTGGAGAAAGGGTTCAGGTCCGGGTTACATTCGTAAGAGAAGACGGCAGGATCAATGTCTCGACTCGTCCTTTGGTGAAAGAAGCACGACTTGAAGATGCAGACAAACTTTATCAATATATGGTTGATCGCGGTGGGAAGATGCCTTTTACAGATAAGAGCGATCCAGAAGCGATCAAGCGTGAGTTCAACATAAGTAAAGCTGCTTTCAAACGTGCGATGGGTAAGCTTTTAAAAGAAAAGAAAGTTGAGCAGAAGGACGGTTATACCTTCGTCCTTTAAGAAATCATTGTTATCTTTTTCTTCGTGTATGTGGAGTCCCCCTGCAAATACTATAGGTAAGCTCCTAGAAAGGGGGCAAGTCATTGGATATTACCGACTATGACAAAGCTCTTTATTACACTCATCACTGCGCTTGTATCGATCTAAGCGTTCTGATGATGAAAACTGATGACGATATCCTTGCAAAACGAATTGAAAAATTCGTACATGCATTCATACGCGAAACAGAATTCGTTAAAGTAAAAGAAGCACGTGACAACCTGCTCACATACATCGATTATGTTTATCGACTAGAGCCTGTTGATGAAGAAATCACAGCAATCACTAGTACAATCGACTGACCCTAAAAAAAGGGTCGGTCTTTTTGTGATTAAAAAAATGTCGAATAGGGTAACAATTATAGTAAAAAATAAGGAGCAGGTGAGTGGGATGAACCAATATAAATTGCATAACGTACTCGAAAGCATGAGGTTACCGAATGGAGCTTACGTTGCGAGTACTTCTGATGATTATGATTATATATGGATCCGAGACGTCTGTTATACTGTGATGCCCTATTTAACATCGAAATGTACAAGGTACGAGAAGGCCTATCATTCCCTTCTTTCATTACTTAGAAAATACGAATGGAAGCTAGATATCCATACAAAACAGAAGCCAGTATATTTACATGAATACATTCACTCTAGATATTCAAAAGACCTAGAGGAGATTCCTGTCGAATGGGGTCATGCTCAAAATGATGCGATCGGCATCCTGCTGTTTGGAATAGGCCAAGGAATACAAGTAGGAAAACCAATATTACGTGATAAAGTCGACTATCGCATCGTTCAAAAGCTAGTGAATTATCTCGAATGTCTCGAGTATTGGAAAAACCCTGATAATGGTATGTGGGAAGAAAATGTAGAAATTCATGCTTCAAGCGTTGGAGCGTGTGTAGCTGGATTAAAAGCAGTAAGAACGTTAGTCGAAGTGCCGCAAGAGCTCATTCAAAAAGGAGAGAGAACCCTTGATCGTCTTCTTCCAGCAGAAAGTGCCACAAAGGAAGTCGACCTCTCACTTTTATCGTTGATCTATCCGCTGAGAGTCGTTTCTAGATCAACAGCCATAAAAATCTTAGAACGCATTACTGAACGACTTGAAAGGGAACGTGGAGTCCTCCGTTACGAAGGTGATCAATACTATAATGGAGGCAGTGAAGCAGAATGGTGTTTTGGATTCCCATGGCTAGGTCTCTGTTATGGTCAAATCGGTCAAGTAGATAAGATGAACGAATACTTCGAGAAGACGATGACGATTACGCCAGAAAGCGGGAAGATACCTGAGCTATATATTGGTGGAACGGATGTCCCGAATAAGAATACACCATTAGCTTGGTCAGTATCCATGACTTACCAACTATTAGAAAGAATGGCTCAATCACAAGAGAATGTATCGTAATTGTAAAGAAACCGTGGGGGATTCCACGGTTTCTTTACATTGAAAAAACATTTCGACGAATCAATATTAATTTCAACTTTTTTTTCATGAAAATACATGGATTGAAAAGGAATTGGAATGACGCTGTCGAATGATAAAACAGTAGCGGAGTACATAAGTAAATCGCTACCATTAGCATGAGAGAGAGGTGTCGCAATGACAGTTTCGATGCCGACAGATTACGATCGGTATTTATTTCATCAAGGGAACTTATTTCAAGCTTACCGATCGATGGGTGCTCATCTAGCAGAAGAGGATGGCAAGATTGGGGTACGTTTCACCGTTTGGGCGCCGCACGCAAAAGCAGTAGCTGTTGTTGGAAATTTCAACGACTGGGATGCGACAAGGAACGAAATGACCAAGATTGAAGAATCTGGCTTGTGGTCTTCGTTTATTGAAGGTCTTCGTGAAGGTGAACTTTATAAGTACGGCGTTACTTCACAAGATGGCTCACTTTTAATGAAATCCGACCCGTATGCTTTTTATTCAGAGCATAAGCCCAAAACTGCATCGATCGTAAAGAAAGTCGATGAGTACGATTGGCGAGATAGTAGATGGATGAATAAAAGGAAGAAAACACCGCCGTATGACCTTCCAATATCAATCTACGAGGTACATCCAGGTTCATGGCGAAAAAAACAGGATGGCTCTTATTACTCTTACGATGACCTTACGAAAGAACTGATTCCTTATGTGAAAGAGCATGGGTATACTCATATTGAACTCATGCCGGTGATGGAGCATCCGTTCGACCGTTCGTGGGGATATCAGATCACAGGTTATTACTCTGTAACGAGTCGATTTGGTGAGCCAGACGACTTGAAGGCATTCATTGATCGGTGCCATCAAGAGGATATCGGAGTTATCTTAGACTGGGTTCCTGCTCATTTCTGTAAAGATGCTCATGGTCTCGGGCAGTTCGATGGTGGTCCGGTTTTCGAACCATCAGATCCAGAGCTTGCTGAGAGAAAGAATTGGGGAACATATAACTTTGATTATAGTAAACCCGAAATCGTTAGCTTTCTAATTTCTAATGCATTTTTTTGGTTTGATTTATATCATATCGATGGTTTAAGAATAGATGCTGTTTCTCAAATGATTTTATATCATCATGAGGGAGCTGGCGGGGTAGGAGAAAATCATGCAGCTAAAGAATTCATCCAGAAATTAAACAAAACGATTTTTGAACACTTCCCAAATGTTTTAATGATGGCTGAGGAGTCGACAGACTATCCACTCGTAAGTGCCCCAGTCCATGAAGGTGGTCTTGGGTTTAATTATAAATGGAATATGGGCTGGATGAACGATACCTTAAAGTACATGGAACTTCACATGGATGATCGACAACATCATCATAATCTACTCACATTTTCATTCTTCTATGCGTTCTCTGAAAACTATCTCCTGCCGCTATCTCATGATGAGGTGGTACATGGAAAGAAATCACTCCTGAACAAAATGCCAGGCGACTATTGGCAGAAATTTGCTAATCTTCGCACGCTTTACGGGTATATGATGTCACACCCAGGCAAAAAACTACTGTTTATGGGAGGAGAGTTCGGGCAGTTTGATGAATGGAAAGATTTAAGTGAACTCGATTGGATGTTGTTTGACTATGATCTTCATAACAAAATGAATGGTTATGTGAAAGACTTAAACCGATTTTACTTGGAATCAAGGGCATTATGGCGAATCGACCATGATCCAGAAGGGTTTGAATGGATCGATGCGAATGACAGTTCGCAATCTGTACTCTCTTTCATGAGAAAAGGAAAGGCGAAGGGTGATTGCGACATCATTATTTGCAATTTTTCTGCAAATGTCTACTACGATTATCGAATTGGCGTTCCTTCATCTGGACACTATGTAGAAATGTTTAATAGCGATCAGGAAAAATATGGGGGATCCGGGCAGGTGAATGCAGACAAGTTGCTTAGTGAAAAACAACCGTATCACAATCAGCCATATAGTCTTCAGCTCAAAATTCCACCATTAGGTATCGTGGTTCTCGGCAAAAAAAATAAAAGCAACCTTGAAAGGAGAAATCGATATGTCTAAAAAACGTTGTGTAGCGATGCTATTAGCTGGAGGACAGGGGACGAGACTCGGCAAGTTAACAACGCGCCTCGCTAAACCTGCTGTCCCGTTTGGTGGTAAGTACAGAATCATTGATTTCACGTTAAGTAACTGTAGTAATTCAGGGATTGATACCGTTGGCGTATTAACACAGTATCAGCCTTACATACTCAACTCTTACATCGGTATCGGAAGTGCATGGGATCTTGATAGAAAGAACGGAGGCGTATCGGTATTGCCGCCATTCCTAGGCCAAAAAGGTGGAGAATGGTACAAAGGAACAGCGAACGCGATTTATCAGAACATGTATTACCTTCGTCAATATGATCCTGAATACGTTCTAGTTATTTCAGGTGACCATATCTACCGAATGGATTATTCTGAAATGCTAGATTATCACGAAGAAAAAGGAGCAGACGCTACGATCGCGGTGCTTGAAGTGCCTTGGAACGAAGCGAATCGCTTTGGGATCATGAATACAGACGACGATGATCGAATTGTAGAGTTTCAAGAAAAGCCAGCAGAACCGAAAACGAATCTAGCATCTATGGGCGTTTACATCTTCAGTTGGAAAGCTTTAGAAAAGTATTTGACTGAAGATGAGCAAAATCCCAACTCCTCAAACGACTTTGGAAAAGACATCATTCCTGCGATGATCGAAGACCAAAAGGATCTATATGCCTATTCGTTTAGCGGTTACTGGAAAGACGTTGGAACGCTTCAAAGTCTCTGGGAAGCTAACATGGATCTGTTAGATGACGATCCAGATTTAATCCTAAATGACCCTTCTTGGAGAATTTATTCTGTAAATCCAAACCAGCCACCACAATACATCGCTCCAAAGGCGAACGTGAGCCGTTCACTCGTGAACGAAGGATGCGTAGTGTATGGCGATGTGTATCGTTCAGTACTATTTTACGGGGTGCACGTTGGCCTTGGTACAACGATCAAGAACTCAATCATTATGCCTGATGTGAAAATTGGTGCGAATGTTAAGATCGAGAATGCAATCATTGAGAGTGGTACAGTGATTGAAGATGGCATGGAGCTTGGAAATAAAGACGGATCTATCTCCTTGATTGCTGACGGCGAAATAGTCTCTGTACCAAAATAGAACAGGAGGATGAACGATGAGAAAAGTAGTAGGTGTCATTAACTTAATCGATGAAAAGAATGATCTTAGCGAATTAACAAGTCATCGGAGCTTTGCCTCTGTTCCTTTTGCAGGGCGATATCGATTGATCGATTTTTCACTGTCAAGCATGACGAATGCAGGTATTAATACGGTTGCTGTTTTCACAAGAGAGAAATACCGTTCTTTACTAGATCATCTAGGGTCAGGGAAAGAATGGGATTTAGATAGACATCAAGGCGGATTGTTCTTCCAGCCTCCAGCAAGTGAGGAACGAATTGAAAATGGTGATATCCGTTCATTTTATGAGAATCTATCATACTTTAAGCGTAGTCTTTCAAACTATGTTGTCGTAACGAATGGAAAGTTAGTATGGAATGTAGATTTTAACAGCGTGATCGATGAACACGAAGAAAACGGTGCGGATATTACGTTAGTATATAAACCATGTGATGATCCTTATGTAAGTGGCAATACGTACAATGTTCTTTATACGAATGAAGAAAATCGTGTTGAAAAGCTAAATCTTGATGTAGAGCCACTGCCTGGGGACGATGTGTACCTGAATACCTTCGTGATGAAGTCATCCCTTCTTATTTCAATCGTTGAAGAGAGCATGGAGACGGGTAAATACAAGTCAGTTAATGAGGCAATAGCGAGTAACTTAGAGCGTTACAATGTTCACGGCTGTCATTTCGGCGGCTACGTGACATTTATCGATAACGTTGAGAGCTATTACCGCTATAGCATGGAACTGCTTGACCCAAATGTAACTCAGGAACTCTTTTACAACAAAGGTCCGATCTATACGAAGGTTAAGCATGAGGCACCTGCTAAGTATGATGAGTCTTCAACCGTTGCTAATTCCTTGATTGCCAATGGCTGCAAGATTTCAGGGACAGTCGAAAATAGTATTTTATTTAGAGGAATCAGAGTAGGAAAAGGTGCGATTATTCGTAACAGTATCATCATGCAGAAGTGTGAAATCGGTGAGGGCGCTGTTATTGAGAACGTTATCCTTGATAAGGATGTATCCGTCTCACCACATGAAAAAGTGACATCTGAAGATGAACCGAGAGTAATTGCAAAGTCTACAGTTATTTAGCAGGAGGGAACAATTCATGAATGTATTGTTTGCCGCATCCGAAGGCCACCCGTTCATTAAAACGGGAGGCCTTGGTGATGTGATCGGTGCTTTACCGAAGGAACTACAAAAGCAAGGGATCAACGTATCTGTCATCCTCCCGAAATATGAGGATATGAATGAATCGTTTAAAGAAAAACTTGAGCTAAAAGAAGCAATCACGGTACCAGTAGGATGGCGACATCAATATTGTGGTATCGAAACACTACGGTACAATGGTATTACCTATTACTTTATCGACAATGAATACTACTTTAAAAGAAGTGGTAGCTATGGATATTACGATGACGGAGAGAGGTTTTCTTTCTTCTGTAGAGCGGTCTTAGAAGCTATTCCTTATTTGGATGAACGACCAGATATCCTCCATTGTCATGATTGGCAAACTGGGATGGTACCGGTATTGAAAAAAGCGCATTACCGTAATCATCCTCACTACGATAGCATCAAGACCGTGTACACGATTCATAATTTACGCTATCAAGGGATATTTCCAAAAGACATCCTTCATGACCTTCTGGACTTGAGTGAATTACATTTCACGAATGAGGGTGTAGAATTTCACGGTAACGTAAGTTTTATGAAAGGCGGGCTTACATACTCGGACTATATTACGACTGTTAGCCCTTCTTATGCTGATGAAATCAAGCAGCCTTATTTTGGAGAATATCTAGATGGGATCTTAAGGAAGAGAGAAGCTGATTTCAAAGGAATCATTAACGGAATCGATAGCGAGCTTTATGATCCATCAACAGATGCTGCGTTAAAATATACGTACCATGCATCATTTCTTCTAAAAGAAAAAAACAAAGTCGATCTTCAGGAAAAGCTTGGTCTTCAAAAAGGTGAAGGTATTCCAATGATATCTATGATCACTCGGCTTGTTGAGCAAAAGGGGATGGACTTATTCTTCAGAGTACTTCCAGAGATCATGGAAGAAAAAGTACAGGTTGTCGTTCTTGGAACTGGAGATGAGCACTACGAGCACATGCTTAGAGAAGCTGAGCATCGATACCCAGGTAGATTTTCGGCTAACATTTATTTTAATGATGACTTTGCAAGACAGCTTTATGCAGCCTCCGATCTATTTCTAATGCCTTCTCAATTTGAACCGTGTGGGATCAGTCAGCTCATAGCACTACGATATGGAAGTTTACCGATCGTTCGAGAAACAGGTGGACTGAAGGACACGGTACAACCTTACAATAAGTATACGGGTGAAGGGCATGGCTTCAGTTTTTCTGATTATAATGCTCACGATATGCTAAGTACGATTCGACTCGCATTACACTACTACCATCACGAAAGCCTTACGTGGAGAAAGCTCGTTGAACGTGCGATGCGATTGAATTACTCTTGGGAAAAGTCTGCTGAAACTTATTCAGACCTATATGAAAACCTCTTAAAATAGAGTTATAGTGTAGGAAGACAGGGGGCATTCCCCTGTCTTTTCTTATGATAAGGAGATGATGATAAACTTGCTCTGTAATAATTGTGGATTTATTCCAAAAGTCTTGCCGAA
The DNA here is from genome assembly GCF_056159065.1 of Anaerobacillus sp. ABA4_114. Classification (NCBI taxonomy): domain Bacteria; kingdom Bacillati; phylum Bacillota; class Bacilli; order Caryophanales; family Bacillaceae; genus Anaerobacillus; species Anaerobacillus sp. ABA4_114. The sequence goes on along the minus strand of NZ_JBSWUM010000001.1, from coordinate 2,135,233 downwards.
TGGTATCTTCGAAATTACGACGCCTTCCCCGATATTGTTAGAAAGTTTAAACGCTTTATTTAACCTTTCAGGAGAAAGCTTTTTAATCCCGTATGACAACCTTACCGATTTGACAGACATATGTAGTCGGATTGACGACCATTTTAGTTCAAACGCTTCAAAAACATTTAGCTGTGCTACTTTAACTTTACGTGATGATAAGAAGCCTGCGATAGCTTTTCCACATTTTTATGTTCGGTTGCAGAATCTGAACTATATCACCATAATGCAAGAAGGTCTGTTTACTGCACACATGCAGCCGATCTTATCACTTGAAAGAAACGAAACCGTTGCATATGAATTTCTATTGAGACCTACTAATGATCATTACTCATTTCAGCCCTTCAAACTTTTTGAAATGGCTCAAAACTCTGGTTTACAATCCTTTTTAGATAGCGCAGCTCGAACCAAAGCGATTGAAATCAGCTCAAAGTTCCTTCCGAATGGAATCAAGAGATTTATTAACTTTTTACCTTCTTCTATTTATGACCCTGCTCATTGCTTGAAGACGACATTTCGAGCAGTTGAAGACTATAACGTAAATCCTGTTGATCTGGTGTTTGAAGTGGTGGAAACGGAGCAGATTCAACGCATCGACCATTTGAAGAAAATCTTTACTTCTTATAAACAAGAAGGCATGAAAGTTGCCCTCGATGATTTAGGGACTGGGTATGCAACAAAGGAAATTCTACTAGCCTTAAAACCTGATTACGCAAAGATCGATCGACAATTTATCGATCAATGTTATAGGGATAGGAGTAAACAGGATGCATTGCGCGAAATTGCGAAACTCGCAAACGAAGAAGGAATCCAACTATTAGCTGAGGGGATCGAACAGAAAGAAGAAGCTGACTTCTGTAACGATATTGGAATCTCACTAGGCCAAGGCTATTATTTTGGCAAACCTTCTGAAAAGCCATTGTTTCATCTGCACACATAAAAAATAGGGATCTAAGCCCTTTTTTTATGGAAAAGAGAGCGTAAAAAAGATATGCTTACGTCATAAGAGTGACAAGAGGTGAAGAAATGTTAACGTTTTATAGGCAATATGCTCGTACCGCTTTCGATATTGGTTTGATTGTCTTAACAGTATTTTTAATCATGTTTGTTTTTAGCTTTTTGTTTGATATTGCAGCTCCTATCTTTGTTGGATATGTTATTTTCTTGATCATCGAACCGTTCGCTAGGTTTTTACATAGAAAAGGTTTGGGAAAAACAGTAGCAACAACGATTTCGACCCTGCTGTTTGTTTTAGTCGTATTAAGTGTAGTCTTTCTTGCTGGTGCCATTTTTGTCGTGCAATTACAAAACCTAATATCTTTGATTCCTGGCTATGTAGACATCTTTCAAGAGCAGGTGTTGAATTATGTTGAGTGGGCTCAGCTCCAGATGAATGCATTACCACCTGATGTCTTACTTAAAGCACAAGAATACTCCGTTACCGTTGTTGAGAAAGCTTCGTTTATATTGACTGGATTTCTTAATGGCATCTTTTCTTTTGTGACATCGATCCCTACATTAATTATCAATTTTGTGATCGGCATCGTTCTTGCGTATTTTTTGAGTGTAGAAATCGAAATGTGGAAACGAATCGCGAACAAACGCACGCCTAACACATTTAAGAAAGCATATTATTTCTTAAAAGAAAACGTTCTTAGTGGGATTGGTGCTTATGTTAAAGCTCAGCTAAAACTAATCATGATTACGTTTGTTCTTGTTCTTTGCGGGCTATGGATATTAAGAGTGGATAATGCTTTTACAATCGCATTGTTAGCAGCGTTTTTTGATATTCTTCCATTGCTAGGCGTATCTGCAATTTTCTTACCATGGGCGATTTATTTGTTCATTGTGGGTCAGACTACACTAGCATTCTGGTTAATCGGTTTATTAGGAGTCGTCATGCTTGTTAGACAGATTATGGAGCCGAAAATCACTGGTGACTCTTTAGGTGTGTCTGCGTTTACAATTCTCTCCTTTATGATCATTTCTCTATCACTGTTCGGAATTGCTGGGGTCATTCTCTCGCCAATTTTATTAATTCTAATTAAGGCGCTATTCGATCACGGTTATTTAGGAAAATGGATCCATCTTCCAAGCGAAGAATTTACAGACATCAACGAACGAAAATAGGAAGGAAGAGGGCAACGTTGAAACGACCTGCACGATTGATAATAACTACGATTATAGCAAGTGTCATACTCGCACTTTTCCTGCAAGGGAACAGTGAACCGTTCCGTTTTCAATTATCGAAGTCTCATATTCCAGAAGAATACGTCGATACGTATAAAAAAGCTGCTGAAGAGTATGACATACAGTGGGAATTACTTGCTGCGGTGCATCGCGTAGAGACCAAATTTTCAACGATGGCATCTCTAGAAAGTCCAAAAGGGGCCATCGGTCATTACCAGTTCATGCCTCGTACATGGCTTGGTTGGCAATATGAAGGTAGTGCCTTAGGAAAATTAAATGAGGGTGACGATATCGATATCACTGATCCTGCCTTGATTAATAAATACGGCGGCTATGGAAAAGACGGAAACAGGGATGGCAAAGCAGACCCATACAATATTACTGATGCAGCATTCACAGCCGCAAGTTATCTATCAGCTAACGGAGCGAGTGAAGGTAAGTTAGAAACTGCTCTGTATGCTTACAACCATAGTGATGAATATGTGGATGATGTATTAAGTTATTATTATGAGTACAAAGAAAATGCGACGGTTGTTACACTTAATGAGTGATGGGTCTTAATGGTACATGTTAATCACTTATGATAAAATCACTTGAAGAAGGGGGAGGTTCTATGAAGATCGTATCGATCGAACCAACACCGAGTCCAAATTCGATGAAAATCAACCTGAACGAATCATTAGCCGCAGGGGATACGCGCCAGTATAAGCAGGGGAGTGACCTTGCTGACGCGCCGGATTATATTCAACAGCTAATGGAAGTTCCTGGTGTAAAAGAAATCTATCATGTAATGGACTTTATTGCTTTAGAACGTAATGCAAGATTTGCCTGGGAAGATATCTTACCTGGCGCAAGGGCAGCATTTGGACAAGAAACGAATGAAACGAGCAATTCGAAGGATGCCGTTGACGATGATTTCGGCGAAGTAAAAGTGTTCATTCAAATGTTTAGGGGTATTCCTATGCAGGTAAAGCTGCTCGATGGTGAAGAAGAACATCGTTTCGGTCTACCTGATCGATTTATGAAAGCGGCGATGGATGCTTCTTCAGCTTCTGACAATATGGTAATGGAACGAGAGTGGAAAGAGCAAAATCCTCGCTATGGTTCTCCGGAAGAAGTTGGCGTTGAAGTCACTGAGGAAGTATCTGCAACTTATGATGAAAAAAGACTTGGGGCACTTGTGAAAGATGCTTTTAACCCAGGACAGCCTGATTCAAGAAAACAAGAAAAGAAGCATGTTACGCTTGAGATGCTCGACCATCCAGAATGGAAGGAAAGATATGCTGCTCTAGATCGATTAGATCCAGAAATCACCGACCTTCCTTTACTAGAAAAAGCGCTACAAGATGAAAAGGCTTCTATACGTAGACTAGCTGCTGTTTATCTTGGGATGATTGAATCAAAAGACGTCTTGCCTCTACTATATAAAGCGTTGAAAGATAAGTCAGTGACTGTGAGACGTACTGCGGGAGACTGTTTGTCTGATTTAGGTTATGTAGAAGCAATTCCTGAAATGGTGGAAGCCCTATCTGATAAAAACAAGCTTGTTCGTTGGAGGGCTGCCATGTTCTTATACGAGGTAGGCGATGAATCAGCAGTACCTGCTTTAGAACAGGCAACAGAAGATCCAGAGTTCGAAGTAAAGATGCAAGCAAGGATTGCACTCGAGCGTATTAAGGGTGGCGAAGAAGCAAAAGGCTCAGTATGGCATCAAATGACGCAAGCACGGAAATCGAAATAAGAGGAGGTTCTCATAATGAATCCATATGAAGAATATATGAAACAAATGGCTCAGCCAATGCGAGACGAATTAACTTCTGCAGGTTTTAAAGAACTCACCACTGCTGAAGATGTTGCAGAATTTGTAACTGGCACGAAAGGTACAACACTAGTTGTGATCAATTCTGTCTGCGGCTGTGCGGCAGGTTTAGCGCGACCAGCAGCTCGTGAAGCAATTGAACATGAAAAGAAACCAGATCATATTGTGACAGTGTTTGCCGGACAAGATCGTGAAGCAACTGCCCAAATGAGAGAGTATCTAGAAGGATACGAACCTTCTTCTCCTTCCATGGCATTGATGAAAGATGGACAGGTTCTCCATTTCATTCCTCGTGAAGAAATTGAAGATCACGAAGTTGAAGACATCGTGGAAAACTTGACAGGAGCTTTCGAGCAATATTGTTAAATCAACCTCCACTCTGTTCCAAGAGTGGAGTTTTCTTATAAGAAAAATTAGATGGAGGTATGTAGGATGGAACATGTATTTGAGCTAAAGGGAAGCTACAAAGGCGGGAGAACTGGGAAAGGTGAAATTCATTCTGAAAATCTTTCAGCAAGTGTAACGATCCCAACGTCAATGGGGGGCTTAGATGAAGGCACCAACCCTGATGAACTATTGCTTAGCTCTTCTGCAGCTTGTTATTTTATGACGCTTGGACTTTATCTTGAAGCAAAAAAGATTCCTTTTGACGATATTCAAATCTCATCTAAATTAATTGTGAGTGAAGAAGGAAGAATACATGTTGAATCGATTCACCATTTCCCAGTTGTCTATTTGAAGGAATCTCCTGATGAATCACTGAGACAACAGATCATGGACATTGCAGAACGAGCAGAAGATGGGTGCATGATCACACGTGCCATCAAAGGAAATGTGAAGGTATTTGTAAAACCATCAATTGAAATCGTTTAGCTTCCTTACTGTGCTCATCCCTGAAACCATATGGTAATTCAAAACCATCTATTTGCATTCTAGCGAGAATTTATTATAATAATATTTTGGAGCGGTTGAGCCTGTTATGGAAACAGTGAAATAAAGGAGATACGATTATGAGCAATAAAGACTATCGCGTATTATTGTATTATAAATATGTACAAATCGATAATCCTGGAGAGTTTGTGGAGAAACACCAGGAGTTTTGTAACGAACATGAATTAAAGGGCAGAATTCTCGTTGCTGAAGAAGGCATCAATGGAACTCTTTCTGGAACAGTTGAGCAAACTCAAGCTTATATGGATATGATGCATGCTGACGAACGTTTTTCTGATCTTTTCTTTAAGATAGACGAAGCAGATGAGCATGCGTTTAAAAAGATGCACGTTCGTGAACGGCCTGAATTGGTCACTCTTCGATTAGAGGATAACCACAATCCTACCAAAGTAGGTGGAAAGCACTTATCCCCTAAAGAATGGCGTGAAGCGATGCAGGATGAGGACGTCATTATTCTAGATACTCGTAATGACTATGAGTATGAGCTTGGTCATTTCAAAGGTGCGATAAATCCAGATATCAAGAACTTCCGAGATTTACCAGAGTGGGTGCAGGAAAATCTTGCTGATAAAAAAGACAAGAAGATCCTAACTTATTGTACTGGTGGTATTCGTTGTGAAAAATTCACTGGCTGGATGATCAATCAGGGCTTTGAAGATGTGAACCAGCTTGATGGTGGCATCGTTACGTACGGTAAAGACGAGGAAACGAAAGGTGAATACTGGAACGGTCAGTGTTACGTATTCGATGAGCGGATTTCTGTTCCGATCAATCAAAAAGAGCACGTGATCGTTGGTAAAGACCATTTCACTGGTGAGCCTTGTGAGAGATACGTCAACTGCGCAAATCCAGATTGTAATAAGCAAATCATTACTTCTGAAGAGAATGAGCATAAATACTTGCGAGGGTGTTCTCATGAATGCCGAGTATCTCCACGTAATCGCTATGTGGAAGAACACGGACTATCAGAAGAAGAAGTAACAGAACGCATTCAAGCGATCATGAAAGAAAATATAGAGCAAGAAGTATAATAAAAGCTAGCTGTCTTTTTTGACAGCTAGCTTTTATTCGTTATCGTATCTCATCTTGTTAACTTTTAAGAGGTGGTCAACTTTGGATAATCTTAGTTGCTCTAACTTTTCCAACAGTTGGTGAAGCGTTAGTTCCATTTTACATAACGCCTGAAACAGGTCACCGTGTCTTAATTCTTTATTATCCTTAGATAAACCGATATATCCTCCTAAAAGGTCAGGGATTTCAGTGGATAGCATTCGTTTCACAGTGTGTCTTTCCTCGATATCAAGAAGGTCTAGTTCAGGTAACATCGTACTGATGAGATTTAACAGTCGGTTTGCTCTTGAATAAATAACCCCTTTGATAGATGGGTCTTTCAAAAGCTGTTCGACCAACTGTACATTTTCTTGTAAAGTAGCATCAATTTGAGGCGCATGGGCTACGTATTTTGGACCTAATAGAGCTCGATCTAATTGTTTAATTCGATGAAAGATGCCGGAAAAATAAGGGGACCGTTTCACACTTCGCTTGATGATTCGTCCGCGATCATTGATTAAGATCAACCCCTGTTTACATTTCCCATGTTCACTCGAAGACTTAACTTGTCTTTGCCATTGTATAAAGAATTTTTTTGGGGTAGAAGAGCGAGTTTTTTGGCTGTCATACCCTGAAAAAAGAATGAGATTCCGTTTGATCTTTAAGAAAATAGTAAATCCTTTTTCTGTTCGCTTCCATTTTTCTTGTTTGTGAGAATCGTTTGAGATTTTATGAATAAATTCATCTAATAGTTGCTCTGCAAAATTTAAAAATTCATAGGAACCTACGTCTTGTAATAACGATGATTCCACAGTTTTAAATCTGGGAGGCAAAAATTTCTCCACCCATTGATATTCAGGAGAGTTTAGTAGCCCCACGTTCATAACCTCCAGTCTTATAGACGGTCTGCAGCTTCAGAAAGCTGCTTTTGCTTTACAGTTGATCCGTCAAGCTTAAGCTTCATTTCATTGTTGAGTTGTTCCATCTCAGTAATAAATAGTTTTCCACTATCGATGATTCTAGCGTTCGATTTTTCTGTAAGATCGATCGCTTCGAATACGTCGTTATAAGCTTTGCGGAAAGATTCGATCGCAATTGCAGGTTTTTCAAGAGTTTTAATCGTTTCCTCAGTGTTCTGTTTGAGCATTTCTGCATTTCGAAGCAGCATTGATTCCGTTGCTTCATTCACATTTTGAACAGCTGTGATAACTTTTTGCTGATTACCAAGTGCAAGTTGGATGGAAGCGGTAACTGTGATGATGTTTTTCGTCATCGTAACAGCATTGAAAATCGCTTCTTCTAGCTTTTCGTTATTTTCTATGATTAGATCAACGGAAGCCATCGATTGTCTCAACACCATTACAGCTTGTGACATATTCTTTACGCGGCTGACCACTTTTTGTTGGGCTTTTTGAATGGGTAGAGGATTTTCCTTCCATTCATCTTTCGCAGCTTCTTCATCAAGCATCGTCATTAACGTCTGTCCAAGTTCCATTTGCTCTTCTAACCCGCCGATCCTTTCACGTGCAACATCTTTGAGTTCTCTCAACATCAAGTTGTCTTCTTGAAGTTTGTCTCTGCCTGTTAATAACGACTCAACAATAACCTCTACTTGAGATTCCACGGTCTTATACTTTTTTGCATACTGTTCGATTTCATTACGTCCAAGAACTTTGTTCATTAGCTTGTTGAACTTAGTTTTCTTTAAATAAGTTGGTTCTAGTTCAGATACATGCTCCCTTAGCTTGTGGAGGTTTTCAGGAAGATCATTATCTGGTTGGTCGATCATTCCTTTTACAGGACGTTTTAACGCTTCTAAAGATTGGCCTGCGTTCCTCTGAGCATCTTCTCCTAATCCTGATAAAGATTGTAGGATTTTATCAGAGTCATCTTCATTATAAAAGCTCTGGATAATTTCTTCCGCTTTTTCTCGCTGTTTATCATTTTGTTCAGATAAGTTGTTCATATATGTCACTCCTTCAAAAGAATGAAAAGTTGGGTACCATGTAATACCTTATACGTTCTATCTTCAAAAAAAGTTTCAACTACTTGTCGGCATAATTCCCTTCATCGATCGGGAACAAACGTTTTAAAGAACAGATGTGTTGCAAGTATGAAACGCTGGTGATATGTTTTATACGGAAAAGATTCTATTAGGGAAGTGACGTTTATGAAGAATGTAAAAGTTTACACGCAGCCTGCTTGTCCGCCGTGTGAGTTTGTTAAACAATATTTCGATGTGAATGGGATAGAATATGAGCTGCTTAATATTAAAGAAGATGCAAGAGCTCGTGATGAATTGATCAATACTCATAAATCGATGTCTACGCCTACGATCGTGATCGATGAAGAAGTAATTATCGGCTTCAAGCAAGACCGAATCGATGAACTGTTAAATATAAGAACTTAATTTGCTTTTATCGTAATTGAACGGTGATAAGTAGTCAACTAAAGGAAGGTGACTTATTTGATAGAAAAATTTATTCGTAATGAGCGTGAAGAAAAACTTCATCATTTAGCGCAGGATTTAAGTGAAGAGTTACAGGAATTCGCATCGAAAATCGATGAAGAAGCGAGTATTCCAACATCGATTCTAGATCGGTTCAGAACATCTGGTTACTCAGCGCTACCTGTTCCAAAGCAATATGGTGGAGAAGACCTTTCTTTATATGAGCTTGTTTTAATTCAAGAAGAGCTAGGTAAAGGAGAGGGGGCTACTGCGCTTTCGATCGGCTGGCATCTTGGTATTTTGAAAGATCTAAACGATCGACGACCGTGGAACGACATTACATTCGGGAGACTTTCTAGAGATGTTGTAGAAGGAACGATCATTAATCGTGCTCAAACAGAGGAAAAGACAGGGGACCCTACGAGAGGTGGGCTACCTGTAACGATTGCTAAGAGAGTTGATTCAGGATATCGTTTGACAGGTAGAAAGACGTTTACAACTCTTAGTACTCATCTGGATCAGGTGATTGTGAAAGCGACTTTGGAAGACAGTGAGGAAGCTTGCGATTTCCTCGTTTCTATGAAAGATGAAGGAGTTTCTATTGAAGAAACTTGGGATGTAATTGGAATGCGGGGTACGAGGAGTGATGATCTTGTTCTTAATGGTGTCCATGTCCCTGCTGAACGATTATTAGAAGTGTATGACAAAGAGCGGAAAACGAAAGCTATACCACCTGGATGGCTGTTGCATATACCTGCGGTTTACCTTGGAATTGCTGAAGCAGCTAAGCAGGAAGCGATCGAATTCGTAAATACGTATCAGCCGAACAGTTTGGATAAACCATTGAGTGAAGTGCCTCATATTCAAGATAAGATTGGACAGATTTCATTAAAACTATTGAGTGCACGCCATTTTCTATATTCTGTTGCCGATCAGTGGGATAAGTATCCTGAAGAGCGAATGCAGATGCAGTCACAGCTATTCGCTGCGAAACATCAAGCAGTAAACGCGGCGATCGACGTAGTCGACCTTTCTATGAGGATAATCGGTGGTAGAAGTTTAATGAAAAAGAACAAGATTGAACGTTTATATAGAGACGTACGAGCAGGACTCCATAACCCACCTAGTGACGAATTGACGTTGCAAGTTTTAGCAAATAGTGAATTTAAATAAGGTGGAATAAGTTTCATGTTGTACGGTTTTCTGGAAATACGGCCTTCGATTTCCTATTGAAATGATGATGAATATGCTCTAACCTTTCTAACTGTGACGATTTTGAGAGATAGGAAGGGTGAGGCTAAGTGAAAAAACATGTATCATTGTTAATGATTATGACTCTTTTCATAAATCTGATCTCTTATCAATCACATCAGGTTGAAGCAGTTACTTCGGTTAAAGCAGAAACGAAACTGCCTACACGAGAATTAGATACTCCTAAAGAAACAAAACCTGATCCAGAAACAAAGCACCAGGTAGCATTACGAATGAACCTACCTATTAATAATATGAATGATGTAAAAGAAGTAAAAGGTCACCAATTATCAGTTAAAAAATACTCTGTAAAAGAAGTTGAAATGCTAGCTCGATTGATCAATGGTGAAGCTAGAGGAGAATCGTTCGAAGGGAAAGTGGCAGTTGCGGCTGTTACGCTAAACCGTGTTCGTTCATCAAAGTTCCCAAATTCGATCAAAGAGGTTATCTTTCAGAGTGGAGCATATACAGCAGTATCTGACGGTCAATATAGCAAGAAACCTGGAAAAAAGGCTTACCTTGCAGCATATGAAGCATTAAAAGGTGAAGATCCAAGCTCCGGGGCATTGTTTTACTATAATCCAAAAACAGCCACTGATGATTGGATTCGAAGCAGACATGTCATTAAGACAATTGGAAAACATGTATTTACAAGATGAAATCCTCCAGACCCTGGAGGATTTTGTGATATCATCAGGTTGTAAAAGCATTGGTGAAGGAGTGAAGACATCATGGCAGATAAAAAGTCATTTGAACAAGGTGAAATCGTTACAGCAGGTTATAAAACAGGGAGATACATTGGAGAAATCGTCGATGTGAAATCTCCCAAAGCAGTCGTAAAGGTTCTTGCAGTCATTAAGCACCCAACACAAGGGGACCTGCACAACCCGAAGCAGCTCGACGTGCCATTATTTCACCAGCGTAAGGCGCTATCACAATACGAAAAAGCGCTTGTCCCTATTTCCGCCATCAACCACTATGATGAAGAAATTCCAGATTACCTCGAGTCGTTAAAGGAAGCGGTGGACACACAAGTCAACGAACTAAAACACGAAGGTGGAAGATGGGCAGAGGCTTCTTTAATCGAGTTGGAAAAGCTTAAGGATGAATACTTTACATCGTGAGAATCATCTTTACATCACATCAGAAATCAGGTAAGATTTAATACTGATTTTAGAATACGCAGAAGGTGGTTTTTGGCTTGCAATCAGAAGCTTCAGCATATCAAGTGCTGTTATATTATAAGTATGTAGAAATAGAAGATCCCGAGTACTTTGCTAGAAAGCATTTGAAATTCTGTAAGTCTCTAAACTTAAAAGGTAGAATACTCGTAGGTAAAGAGGGCATAAATGGTACTGTTTCAGGACCAAAGGAATACACTGAGCAATACATGCAAGAGTTAAGGAACGATCCTCGTTTTTCTGACATTGAATTTAAGATCGATGAAGCGGAAGCTCACACATTTAAAAAAATGCACGTACGAGCTAGAAATGAGATCGTATCACTCCGTCTTGATGAGGATATCGATCCAAATGAGCTTACGGGAAATTATCTTGAGCCAAAAGAGTTTATGAATGCACTTGAACGAGATGATGTTATCGTTATTGATGCGAGAAATGACTATGAATATGATATCGGTCACTTCAGAAATGCAATTCGACCGAATATAAAAGCGTTTCGTGAATTACCGGAATGGATTGAAGAGAACTTATCAGATCAAAAGGACAAAAAAGTACTCACGTATTGTACAGGTGGAATTCGTTGCGAAAAGTTTTCTGGTTATTTGAAGAAGAAAGGTTTTAATGATGTATCTCAGCTTCATGGTGGGATCGTAACATATGGCAAAGACCCAGAAGTACAAGGGAAATATTTTGATGGTAAGTGTTTTGTGTTTGACGATCGCTTAGCTGTTGATGTCAATCAAACGGATGAAGCAAAGGTAGTTGGAACATGCTATCATTGCGGCACACATGCAGACACTTACATTAACTGCGCAAATGTAGAGTGTGATAAACTACACATCGTTTGTGATGAGTGCATGGACTCACAACAACGTTACTGTTCATCATCTTGTGCTGGTTAAGTTGATACAATAAAGGGTTGAAGGAGCACAGTGGTTAACACTGTGCTCCTCTGCTTATCGGAAGGCGGCAAATCGTATGTGTTTAATCGCAGTTGCAATCGATGTTAACCGAAAATACCCATTCATTTTAATTGCTAATCGAGATGAATTCTACGAACGACCCACTGAAAGGGCTCATTATTGGACTGATTATACTAACCTTTTAGCTGGAAGAGACCTAAGAGCAAAAGGTACATGGCTTGGAATTACGACTGAGGGTAACATTGCTGCATTAACAAATTTTCGAGAGCCTAATGAAGATCGTAAGGAGCGGTCAAGAGGGGAGCTGCCTGTCAATTACCTCACGCAGTCTATTCATCCATACGATTATTTAAAGAGTTTGCAGGAACAAAAGGATCACTACAATGGTTTCAACTTGTTTGTGGGTAATGTAAATGAGTTCTTTTACTATTCAAACCGCGAGAACGAGGTTAGGAAAGTTGAGTCGGGCATTCATGCTGTAAGTAATCACCTGTTGAATACAAGCTGGCCCAAAGTGGATCGAATCAAGAGAGAACTATCAGATTATCTTGACCAAACTAAAGAGATTGACTCTGATCAGCTGTTCAAATTACTTGATCATGCTGAACCAGCGCCAGATAAAGATCTTCCAAACACAGGTATCCCGCTAGAATGGGAAAGACTTTTGTCGCCCATCTATATTAAATCTGAAAAGTATGGCACCAGAGCACAAACGATCGTTATGGTCTCTAACGAAGGAGAAGTGACGTTTCTTGAAAAAGCTACCGGTGAAAAAATAAACAAGTTTCATTTTTCAATCGACCGTTCATAATACGTGCTCTAGAGGAATACATTATATCCTACCTATCATTACCAGCTTAAATATGGTAATAAAGACCAGGTTTATGATTGGTCTAAAGAGGGTAACTAGGGGTTACTAAGTATGAGGAGGGGTTTTATTGAAACGAAAGCGTCACTATGTTGAAGATCAGCTACTAAGGGAAGCCTCTAATATTCGAGAGTATCGTAAGGTAGATGTTGAAGTGGTAGCCAAGAAATATCCTGAACGCAGTGCGCCTCCAAAGAAAAATAAAACTCTTGTTCAATCATCAGTATAAGCAGGGGATTAAATCCCTTGCTTTTTTTATGTGAAAAACTATTGCAATCTAGTAAGATTATTGATAATATAAATCTTGTCCTCATAAACAACGTTTTTCGACACAATGTCTTTGAAAAAAAGTGTTGACGTGAATGGACAAGTAGTTATACAATATAGAGGTCGCTGTTTATTTGGAGGATTAGCTCAGCTGGGAGAGCATCTGCCTTACAAGCAGAGGGTCGGCGGTTCGAGCCCGTCATCCTCCACCATTCTTTCTCTATAAAAATACTTCGCCGGTCTAGCTCAATTGGTAGAGCAACTGACTTGTAATCAGTAGGTTGGGGGTTCAAGTCCTCTGGCCGGCACCACACACGCGGGTGTGGCGGAATTGGCAGACGCGCTAGACTTAGGATCTAGTGTCTTACGACGTGGGGGTTCGAGTCCCTTCACCCGCACCATTAGAATCACATAGGTATGCGCCCGTAGCTCAATTGGATAGAGCGTCTGACTACGGATCAGAAGGTTAGGGGTTCGACTCCTCTCGGGCGCGCCATACATACTTGGGGCCTTAGCTCAGCTGGGAGAGCGCCTGCCTTGCACGCAGGAGGTCAGCGGTTCGATCCCGCTAGGCTCCACCATATTGGAGGAATACCCAAGTCTGGCTGAAGGGATCGGTCTTGAAAACCGACAGGGGCTTAACGGCCCGCGGGGGTTCGAATCCCTCTTCCTCCGCCATTTGCGGGTGTAGTTTAGTGGTAAAACCTCAGCCTTCCAAGCTGATGTCGTGGGTTCGATTCCCATCACCCGCTCCAATTTAGTGGCCCGTTGGTCAAGCGGTTAAGACACCGCCCTTTCACGGCGGTAACACGGGTTCGAATCCCGTACGGGTCACCATTTCAAAGAAGCTTACGGGCTTCTCACCCAAGGGTTCCCCTGCAGAAGTTCTCTCGAAGAAGAGAAATCAGCAGGACTAGCTAACGCGTCGGAATCCCGTACGGGTCACCATTTCTTATAATAATTTTATTTGATTATGAAGCGACAGCACACTCAAAGAGGTGCTTTTTTTGTTGTCCAAATGAACCTCTCACCTAAGAAGGGCATACAGTGTCTATATCAAGTGAGAAGGGATGGAAATGATGTACAGTGAAGAACATGAGCACATCGCATACCACATTCATACCTATGAGGCTCCTCGTCAACAACAACCAGTGATGCAGCCACCTTCTAGTCCACCATCAACGACACCACAAATGCCTATGTCAGCACAAGCAGGAACGCAGGCAGTAGACCCGTTTGCGATCAGAGGGTGTTTATACCGCTACACGTATATATGGATGAAAGGTGGAAATCGCTTCTGGTTCTGGCCAGTTTTTGTTGGCAGAAGATCTGTATCTGGATTTCGATGGACTGGAAGAAGATGGGTATATACAGGCATTGATCTTAATCGAATCGAAATGTTTACTTGTTAAGTGGATGAGCGCTTTTAACGAAGCGCTCAAAATATGTAACAGAATAGTTAAAAAATTATCTGGTATTTTCGTCGTCTTCATGGGACAATGTAAGAAATCTTTTATTTGAGAAAGTCAGGTGTAGACGATTGCGCTTTCCGTTATGGTCAAGAAAGCTTTTTGTAGCATTCATTGCTGTAATCACGCTTGGTACAGTTATACCAACAGAATATTTACAAGATCTTAAACCTGCACAAAAGACTGAAGCTAACTACCAAAAAGACGTTTCACACGTTGTTGAAACGGACGAGCCTCCTCAACTATCATATGAAGAAGTCGAGAGAGAACCCCTACGATGGCCTGAGATTGCAGAACGCTCTTCATCATCTGAGGTAGTAGAAGAATTCATTACATATGCTTCACTACAAACTGAAGAATTAGGAATAAGAAAGTTTGGCGACACGATTGCTAACCGTGTTGGGTCCGAATATATAAATTTAATCGTTCCGAAAGTAAGCGAGGTCATTACATCTAAAGTCGAAGAACTAGATGTTGATTTCGTTCGTTCACTTCGTTTGACTGATAAACCATCTGGTGGTTATGGTGAACGTATCATGCACGTGTACAACGAGAAAACAGGGAATGACTTGATGAGGTTTCATGTGAGAAGAGACCATCCACCTCAGGATGGGTACTGGTTTAACTTTCATTATCATGACGAAAAAGATAACTTTAGTGAGCATCATGAAGTTGGGAAAATTTATTGGGATAAAAACACTCCGCCAAAATGGCTCTCATAATGAGGCATGCGGGGTGTTTCTGTTTGATTGGAAGGGGAATGAATAGAGATGGAACTCGTTCAATGTATAAGAGATGTATTTGAAGAAGATCCTTTAACAGGTACTGAAAATGAAAGGAAATTATTTAAAAAAGGAAATTTTTATCCAGCCTATCAGGATGATCACGAGAACTGGATAACAGTTGATGACGAAGGGGAGCATCATATCATTGCTAGTGGTGAGTCACCAATAAAGGATTTCTGGTTTTTGTATCGTTTTAGAATCGCATAAGTAAACGCTGCTCAATTGAGCAGCGTCGTATTACTTCTTTTTAGGGCGCGCTTGTTGCGGGCCTCTTTTTTTATTCATTTGGAGAGCATCCTCACCGCTTTTAGTACCCTGAGCCCCTGTTTTGGGATCGTAGCCATTGCGACTTTTCATTGAGCAATCCTCCTTTTAGGTGTCACTCAATACTATGCCCAGACCAAACTCAAATTAAAACATAGGATTTTCTTCAATAAATTGATATACGTTACGTACGAGTTCATCTGAAGATGTAGCAGTAACGCGCTCTCCGTTAACGAGACAATACATCTCCTGACTACATAACGTACAATGCCCTAGACAAGAATATTCTAATACATCTAGATCATGGTCTTTTTCAAGTATTTCCATCGCTTTATGTGAACCGCTTGATAGGTTGCTCATACAAAACTCTACGATAGGATTCATGCTATTATCACCTCAATGCTGATTGCAAGTTCTACACTTGTTCATTTTATCAAGAAGGAATGGTAATGAACAACCTTTTCAATTGAGCAGAATAATAAGCAATATTCAGTAAATACGATATACTAAATGCGTATAGAGGGTTTATTTCTTTAAAATAAGGAAAAATAAAATAATGAAGCTTATAGAGGAGGGTCATTATGAATAAACCAGTTATCGTAGGAACAGGACCAGCAGGTTTAACCGCTGCAATTTATTTAGCAAGAGCAAATATGGAGCCTCTCGTTATCGAGGGTCCAGAGCCGGGTGGTCAATTAACCTTGACGACAGATGTAGAAAACTTTCCTGGGTTTGCTGATGGAATACTTGGCCCAGAGTTAATGGAAAACATGAAGAAACAAGCATTACGCTTCGGTGCTCGAATTGAAAGAGGCTGGGTTAAGGATATCGATTTTTCAAAAAGACCTTATACTTTAAAAACCGATACGCTTGGTGATGTAGAAGCAGATGCGGTATTGATTTCGACTGGTGCTTCGGCAAAGTTATTAGGAATACCAGGAGAATCCGAGAATATGGGTAGAGGTGTAAGCACTTGCGCGACGTGTGATGGGTTCTTCTTTAGAAATAAGAAGATCGTCGTTGTGGGCGGAGGAGACTCTGCGATGGAGGAAGCCACTTTCCTTACTAAGTTCGCTTCGGAAGTTACGATTCTTCATCGAAGGAACGAACTCAGAGCATCAAAAATCATGCAAGAAAGAGCGCGTAATAATGAAAAGATCTCATGGAAGCTTAACTACTCACCTGTTGAAGTTGTTTCAGATGGAAAGAAAGTAAGCGGAATTAGAGTAAAAGAAAGTGATTCAGGAAATGAAGAAACGATTGAGACAGATGGAATCTTTGTAGCGATCGGTCATAAACCAAACACTGATTTTCTTGAAGGAAAAATAGACATGGATGACAAAGGCTACATCAATGTTGAACCAGGAACTACTCGTACGAACCTTCCAGGTGTATTCGCGTGTGGAGACGTGCAAGATTTTACTTACAGGCAGGCAATTACAGCAGCAGGCACTGGGTGTATGGCAGCGATGGATTGTGAAAGATTCCTTGAAGGAAATGCTTTCATCGATTGGAGCATGTAATAAAGAAACGGAGGGATCCCCCTCCGTCTTTTTTTATTCGACATCTAAATAGTTTATGGTATCTTTTATTCGATCTTTCTTAGGTATCATGACTTCGAGGATACCGTTCTCATATTTCCCCTTCACATTCTTCATTGAAAAGGAATAGGGCAGTTTGATCAATCTGCTAGTACTCGAATACGCTCTTTCCTGTTTATAGTACTTTTGTTTATCATTCCGTTCTTCTTGAAAGCTGTCTGATTCAATGGAAATACGGATGCTATCTCCTAATGGCTCTACTTTAATTTGTTCTTTTGATACGCCAGGAAGTTCAGCTTCAACGATAAAAGCAGAATTCGTTTCATATAGGTCGACACGAAATGCCTGGTGTGGAAGTAAATTAGAAAATGGATCCTTAAAAAAATCATCGAATGTATTCAACCAATTTTGAAGATTAGGATCCTGAAGAATCTTTGGAAGTTTGTCTCCTTTTCCCATCACATATTCATCCTTTCCTTAATTTCTCATATAACATATGATGTGTGAATGAGAACGTTCCAGTGGTACAATAACTATTAGCAAATGTTTGGGAGGGAAGCATAGATGAAAACATACTTACAATTATGCGAAGAAATACTACATAACGGCACAAAGAAGTCTGATCGAACGGGTACTGGTACTATTAGCGTTTTTGGTCACCAGATGAGATTCGATTTGCAAGAAGGCTTTCCTGCGTTAACTACGAAAAAGCTTCATTTACGATCGATTATCCATGAATTACTGTGGTTCATTAATGGAGATACCAATGTAAAATATCTTCGAGATAATGGCGTCCGCATTTGGAACGAATGGGCGGATGAAAATGGAGAACTAGGACCTGTATACGGTCACCAGTGGAGGTCTTGGACTGGAGCTGATGGTGAAACGGTAGATCAACTTCAAAACGTAATCGATCAAATTAAAACGAATCCTAATTCTAGACGAATGATCGTTACGGCATGGAATCCTTCACAAGTGGATGAGATGGCGCTTCCTCCATGTCATTGTCTCTTTCAATTTTATGTAGCTGATGGAAAACTTTCATGTCAGCTCTATCAGCGCTCAGCAGATGTCTTTCTTGGCGTACCATTCAACATCGCATCCTACGCCTTACTCACGATGATGATGGCGCAGGTATGTGATTTAGAGCCTGGAGAATTCATCCATACTCTTGGAGATGCACACATTTACAATAATCACCTAGAGCAGGTTGAATTACAGTTAACAAGAGATCCAAGACCATTACCTAAAATGAAAATTAACCCTGAAGTTAAATCATTATTCGACTTTTCATTTGAAGACTTTGAACTTACAGAATATGATCCGCATCCACACATAAAGGGAGAGGTATCTGTATGATTTCTTTTTTACTTGCAATGGATGAAAATCATTTGATCGGTAAGAACAATGATTTGCCGTGGCATCTACCAGCTGATCTTGCATACTTTAAAAAAATGACGCTGCAAAAATCAATCGTAATGGGTAGGAAAACGTTTGAATCCATTGGGAAGCCTCTACCAGGAAGAGAAAGTTACGTGATTACAAGGCGTGAGCTTTCCATCAAAAACGTAACAATTCTACATTCTATCGAAGAATTTTTAAAAATGGCTGAAGAAGATAATGAAAAGGAATGGTTTGTAATCGGAGGTGCTGAGATTTACCGTCAGCTCTTGCCTTACGCCGATCGGCTTTACATCACAGAAATTCATAATGAATTTCAAGGCGATGCATACTTCACTGATTTAAAGAGTGAGGATTGGGTTGAGAAATCTAGAGATATAAATAAGAAGGATGAGAAGAATCCTTACGATTATGATTTTGTTATTTATGAAAGAAGATAAAAAGCGAAACGCCGGTTCCTACGAACCGGCGTTTTACTCTTTATTTCTCTGGGCGAGGACCAGGGTCATCAAGACCCGAGCTTTCGATCGTCATAGCTGGCTTAACTTCACAGTCACCGTTTACTCGGACTTGACATGAGAGGCGTAGGTTCTCTTCTACACCCTTTCTCTTAAAAGCTTCTTTTTCGATATCAGTAAGTTCTCCAAAATCGCCATCTAGCACTTCAACGCGACACGTTGTGCATTTAGCTTTACCACCACATCGATGAAGAATATGTACATCGTTGTCTTCAAGCGCAAGTGTTAGCTTCGTTCCTTCCTCTACATCAAATGTTCCATAATCTGGTACAGTAACTTTTGCCAAGAGAAATTCCTCCTTATTTTATAATGTTCCCCTCACTATCCATCATAGCGGATTTGTAGAGCTATTTATAGGGTTTACAACAAAAAGCAAAAATACGTCGAATTATGCTTAAAGATGTCAAGTAAGGGTAAATACATACTATTGAATAATCGGATGGAGGAGAACTCACATGAACAAGAGATATTTTACAGAGCACGAAGCGAATGAGACGATTCCTAAAGTAAAGCGAGAGCTGGCAGGTCTTAAGAGCGTGACTCAATCTTTTGGTGAACAGTATGAACAGCTAGAGCAGCATAAGAAAACCTTGTTATATCGTCACAAAACAAAAGTAGATGAAGATATTCTATTCAAAAAAGAGTCTAGAATGGAATTTATGGAATTAGAGGCTCAGACGTTTATTAGAAACTTACTCAGTTTGGGAGTGAAGATCATCGATATCAAAAATGGTTTGATTGCATTCCCAGCTGTTTTAAACGGTGAAGAGGTGGAGCTTTATTGGAAAGAAGGACAGGAAAACGTGACGCTTAACCCTCAGGTATCGTTGCTAGAACGATCGAAGGAAGACGACCGTGTTTGAGGGTTTCTTATTTTAAATTTCACATACCGTACTAAGTATAAGAATATAACATTCAGAACACCTTATTACTAGTGGAGGTGAAGACGAATGAAAAATCCAAAACAAGCTCATAAGCATGAAACTGAGTTTGCAAGTGAACTTTCTGCTGACCAAAACAACAACAAAAAACATAAAAAAAACAAGAAGCAAAAAAAGAACGCGTAAGCAATACTAAAAGAAGGCTGTCGAGAGAATCTCGAGAGCCTTTCGCTATGCAATATGACAGACCGTGACTTTCAATTCACAGTACGAGAGAGTGATGAGCAACTCACACTTCATCCAGTGATTGTTGTGAATTAGTTCCTTTCTAAAGACAAAAAGGGTAAAATAGAAAGCAGACTATAGAGAGAAAAGGATGAGTGTCATGAGCTTGCTTCAGGCTGAGAATATTACCAAATCTTATGGAGAAAAAACTCTTTTCGATGAAATATCTTTTTCATTAGAAGAACGACAGAGGATTGGTTTAATAGGCGTAAATGGAACGGGAAAATCATCGCTTCTTAAAATCTTAGCTGGGCTCGAATCAGCAGACAGTGGGAGTTTATTTCATGCAAATTCATTTCAAGTGGAATATCTTCCACAAGATCCAGTTTTTCATGAAGGAAAAACGATTCTTGAAACGGTTTTTGACAGTGATATACCATTGTTTAATGCAGTTAGGAACTATGAAGTAGCACTTCAAAACGTAACTGATAATCCAGAAAATACAGGTTACCAAGAGCGTCTTCTTACGGCTCAAGAGGAAATGGATCGATTGGATGCATGGGATTTTAGTACGAAAGCGAAGACGATCCTTACAAAGCTTGGATTAACGAAATTTGAATCTAATGTGAATACACTATCTGGTGGGCAACAAAAACGAGTGGCTTTAGCAAAAGCTTTTATTCAACCAGCAGATTTATTGATTTTAGATGAACCAACAAACCATATCGACCACGATACGGTCGAGTGGTTAGAACAATACCTTTCTACATATTCAGGAACACTGTTGTTGGTAACACATGATCGATATTTTCTAAATCGTGTTACGAACCGTATTTTTGAGCTTGATAAGGGACGTTTGTTTGAATATGGAGGGAATTACGAAACATTCTTAGAACAAAAAGCTTTACGAGAAGCAAGAGAACAAAAAGAAGCTCATAAACAAAACAAATTGCTACAAAGCGAATTAGAATGGTTAAAACGCGGGGCAAAAGCTAGAACCACGAAACAAAAAGCGAGAAAGCAGCGAATTGAGACCATGCAGGAAGCACCAGAACATAAGACTGACGGTAACGTTGAAATGGCGATTGGTTCTAGCCGACTAGGGAAGAAAGTTATCGAAGCAGAAGATGTTACTAAAATGTTCAACGATCATTATATTACAAACGATTTTAGCTACCTTGTTCTTCCTCAAGATCGCATCGGAATCATTGGCGCTAACGGGTCTGGTAAAACAACGTTGTTAAACATGCTAGCGGGACGGATAAAACCAGATAGCGGCACAATTGATATTGGAACAACTGTTAAGATCGGTTTTTACACTCAGCAAAACGAAGGACTAGATGAATCTTTAAGAGTGATTGAATACATTCGAGAAGGGGGCGAACAAATACGCCTTCAAAAAGGTGGGAGTATCACTGCCTCACAAATGCTAGAACGCTTCCTTTTCTCACCAGAGCTGCAGTGGACGTACGTATCCAGGCTTTCTGGTGGAGAGAAAAGAAGACTCTACTTGCTTCGAATCTTGATGGAAGAGCCTAACGTTCTTTTCTTAGATGAGCCAACAAATGACCTCGATGTACAAACACTTTCAGTATTAGAGGATTATTTGTCCGATTTTCCTGGCGCGGTTATTACGGTTTCGCACGATCGATACTTTTTAGATAAAGTTGCAGAACAGCTTTTTGTATTTGAAGGAAACGGTGTGATCGATCACTATTATGGTTCATACACTGACTATTTAGATGTGAAGAAAAGAGAAAAAGAGCTTGAAGCTGAAGAAAAGAAGGTTGCAACCACCAAAGTAGTAGAGAAAGAGGACAAACCGAAGAAAAATAAGATGTCCTATAACGAAAAGAAAGAATGGGAGACCATTCAACAAACGATTGAAGAAATCGAATTGAAGATTGAGAACGTAAAGGAAGAAATCACAAAATCCGGCAGCGACTTTGAGAAAGTAGATACATTATACAAAGAAGAGCAAGCCTTAACGATGGAGCTAGAAGAAAAAATTGAACGCTGGTCGGAACTATCTGAAAAGATCGAGTAAAGAGAACCACCTGGAAACAGGTGGTTTTTTCTTTTTAGTAAATTTTGAGAATTCGTGATATAATTATTCAGAAAGTTGAGAATTGAGTGGAAGGAGGGAAAGAGTGAAGCTATATTTATCAGTCGATATGGAAGGGATTTCTGGGATCGTAGATGATACGTTTGTGGATTCATCTAAACATAATTATCGTCGCGGCCAAGAGTTGATGACGCAAGAAACAAACCACGTAATTGAGGCTGCTCTAGCAAGTAGAGTGGAAGACGTGATTGTAAACGACAGTCATTCCAAGATGAACAACCTTTTAGTAGAAAAGCTACATGAAGATGCAAAACTTATTTCTGGAGATGTAAAACCGTTTTCGATGGTTGAAGGATTAGACCATACATATGACGGGGCAGGATTCATAGGCTACCATGCTCGGGCATCATTAAAAGGAATCATGTCTCATTCAATGATACATGCAGTAAAAAATTTCTATATTGATGACATAACCGTTGGAGAACTAGGGTTGAATGCGTTCGTAGCTGGGTACTACGGCGTTCCTGTTTTATTAGTAGCTGGAGATGACAGAGCGACTGCAGAAGCAGAAGCGCTTATTCCAAACGTTATCACTGTTACAGTAAAAGAATCGATTTCGCGTTCATCTGGATTAGTTCCATCACCCAACAAAACTGGCAAACTACTAAGGGAGCAAACGACTGCTGCCATCGAAAGTCGTCATCGAGTAGATCCTTTAGTTCCTCCAAAGAAACCGATCTTCCGTATCGAATTTACGAATTATGGACAGGCCGAATGGGCGAGTATCATGCCAGGAGCTGAGATTGAAACTGGTACAACAGTAAAGTTTCAGGCAAAAGATATGTTAGAAGCCTACCAAGCTATGCTTGTCATGACAGAACTAGCATCAAGAACGACATTTAGTTAGAAAGTAGGGATTTTATTGGCGAAATACGTTGCAAATCGATTATTCGCCATGCTAATTACACTGTGGATTATCGTGACGATTACATTCTTTTTAATGCATGCCATTCCTGGATCACCATTTAACCAGGAACGTAATACTAGCGAAGCTGTTCAACGAAATCTTGAAGCACACTACCATTTGAATGAACCAGTATTCGTTCAATACTTTATCTATTTAAAATCACTTGCAACGTTAGACTTTGGACCTTCTATCAAACAATCATCAACTTCTGTAAATGAGATGATTGGTAGGGGATTCCCTGTTTCAGCGGAGTTAGGAATGCTGTCATTAGCGATTGCAGTTATTTCGGGAGTGATCCTCGGGATATTTGCTGCTTTAAAGCATAATGGCACGATCGATTACATAGCAATGACGTTTGCAGTTATAGGGATATCCGTTCCAAACTTTATAATGGCTACATTACTCATTCAACAGTTAGCTGTAAACTGGGAGATCTTCCCTGTGGCCACTTGGTCTTCACCAATGCATATGGTGCTTCCTGCAGTTGCGCTTGCTACAGGTCCTATGGCGATCATTGCTCGTTTAACCCGGTCGAGCATGATAGAGGTTTTGAATCAAGATTATATACTGACAGCAAAAGCAAAAGGAATGTCAACGTATCAGATCGTAATCAAGCATGCGATGAGGAATGCACTACTACCTGTCATCACGATTTTAGGTACGCTAGTCGCAGGTGTACTGACAGGAAGCTTTGTTATCGAGAAAATTTTTGCAATTCCAGGTATGGGTAAATACTTTATCAATGGGATTAATGATCGAGATTACCCAGTTATCATGGGAACAACGGTGTTTTATAGTGCGTTTTTAATCATGATGTTATTTATCGTAGATATCGCTTACGGCATTCTCGATCCTAGAATTAAGCTTCACAAGAGGGGGAATTAGAGATGTCGTTACCAGAAAAAACAAACAAAGGTACGCCCTATACACCTGACGACTTGTTCGTGCCTCTTGAAAACTCTTCATACGATGTCGATCATATTGCAAAGCCGTCTGTCTCTTATTGGAAGGATGCATGGATTCGCTTAAGACAAAACAAGTTATCGATGGCAGGATTAATCGTATTGATCCTATTAATCTTGATGGCCGTATTTGGACCGATCATCTCACCTTATTCGTATGACCATCAAGTTCTTACGAATGGGAACCAGGCACCATCTTCCGAACATTGGTTTGGCACCGACAACCTTGGCAGGGACATGTTTACACGAACATGGAATGGAGCAAGAATATCGTTGTTTGTAGGGTTTATGGCTGCATTTATCGATTTCATTATTGGTGTAGCTTACGGTGGCTTTTCAGGATACAAAGGTGGACGCGTAGATAATTTTATGATGAGAATCATCGAAATCCTTTATGGTCTTCCATATCTCTTGATGGTTATTCTACTGATGGTCGTGATGGGACCAGGATTATTTACTATTATCGTGGCTTTGACCGTTACAGGATGGGTCGGAATGGCGAGGATCGTTCGAGGACAAGTATTGCAGTTAAAAAACTCTGAACATGTTCTAGCATCTCGAACGTTTGGAGCTAGTGCAGGTCGTGTTATCAGGAAGAACCTGCTTCCAAATACAATGGGACCGATCATTGTACAAATGACCTTAACTGTTCCTACAGCAATATTTGCCGAAGCCTTCCTGAGTTTTCTTGGGCTTGGCGTTCAAGCTCCAATTGCTAGCTGGGGAGTCATGGCGAATGACGGACTATCTGCCATACTGTCAGGACATTGGTGGAGATTATTCTTTCCTGCGTTTTTCATTTCATTAACGATGTTTGCTTTTAACGTTTTAGGAGATGGATTACAGGATGCATTAGATCCAAAGCTTAGAAAATAATAGGATAGTAGAGTGCTCATTATGAGCGACTTTTCTATAAACTAGTTTAGGGGGAAACGAAATGAAAAAAATAGTCACCATGTTTCTTTCGCTTCTTCTTCTTATTGGAATTGTAGGCTGTACAACAACGCAAGACAGCTCTAGTAATTCGAATAGTGGAAGTGAAGGAGATAGCCAAGAACAAAGCTCAAAAATTCTTAAATTAAACAATGGAGCAGAGCCTACGTCATTTGATCCACCGATCGGGTTTGATAGTGTATCATGGAATGCACTGAATAACTTGATGGAGGGTATGACGAGGCTCGATGATAATGATGAGCCACAACCGGCTACTGCAAAAGAGTGGGACGTTTCAGAAGATGGAAAAACCTATACGTTCAACATTAGAGAAGACGCAAGTTGGTCGAATGGGGAGCCTGTAACTGCACAAGATTTCGAGTTTGCGTGGAAACGACTTGCTAACCCAGATACAGCATCACCAGCTGCTTTTCTCGCTTACTTTATTGAAGGAGCAGAAGCTTACAATACTGGCGAAGGTTCCGCTGAAGATATGATGGTAACAGCCGTTGATGAAAAAACACTTGAAGTACAACTTACTAGCCCTGTTGGGTTCTTTCCAACTTTAATTTCAAACCCTGCTTTCTTCCCTGTTCATAAAGAAACAGTAGAACAAAACCCTGAATGGCATACAGAAGCAGATAGCTATGTAAGTAATGGTCCATTCAAACTTTCAAAATGGACTCATGAAACGGAGTTTGTTTTCGAGAAGAACGAAGAATATTGGGACGCAGAAAGTGTAAACCTTGACGAAGTTCATTGGGCGATGGTCGATGATACAAATACTGAGTATCAAATGTATAAGACAGGAGATCTTCATACATCTGACGTACCTGCAGACTTGAGTGAACAGTTATTCGACGAAGGAAAAGCACAAGTAGAAGACCAGTCTGGAACGTACTTTTATCGCTTTAATACTGAAATGGAACCGTTCCAAAATGCAAACATTCGTAAAGCATTCGCAATGGCTGTCGATCAGCAGCAAATTGTAGAATTCGTAACAAAAGGACAAGAAAAACCAGCTAAAGGATTTGTTGCATACGGATTTGAAGACCCATCAGGAGGAGATTTTAGAGAAGTCGGAGGAGATCTAGTTTCTACCGATGCAGCAAAAGCGAAAGAACTGCTTGAAAAAGGAATGGAAGAAGAAGGGTATGACACACTTCCTGCTGTAACACTTACTTATAATACGAGTGATTCTCATAAGAAGATTGCTGAAACACTTCAACAAATGTATAAAGAATCGCTAGGAGTCGATGTGGAGCTTGCGAACCAGGAATGGAACGTCTTCTCAACAGAGCAGAAAGCATTAAAACTGCAATTCTCCCGTAGTTCGTTCCTTGCTGACTACGCTGATCCAATTAACTTCTTAGAAAGCTTCCAAACTGGGCATTCTATGAATCGAACTGGGTGGAGCAATGACGAGTTTGATAGCTTGATCGAACAAGCAAAGAATGAAACAGATGAAGAAAAGCGATTTGAATTGATGCACGAAGCAGAATCGATTTTATTCGATGAAATGCCAATTTTCCCAATTCACTTCTACAATCATGTTTATTTACAAAGTGAAGATGTAACAGGAATCGTTAGACACCCTGTTGGTTATATGGAGCTTAAAACGGCAGATATCAAATAGTTTAAAGAGCCGGGTGCGTTTGCGCCCTGGCTCTTTCTTATGAAGTTGCAGACAATCATATGCAAGGAGAGAATCGTGATGAAAATAACTAATATCGAAACATTTGCTGTACGTGCACAATTAAAAAAACCTTTTAAAACAGCACTTCGAACGGTTACTACAGCAGAATCTGTCATTGTGAAAGTTACGGCAGAAGATGTAATTGGCTGGGGAGAAGCACCACCTACCGTTGCGATCACAGGTGAAAGTAAGGAAAGTGTGATTTCATCGATAAACAATCATATTTCACCTAAATTGATTGGATTAGAGTTATCTTCTTACGAGACCATCTTTAAAGTCTTGCACACTTCTTTAGTAAGAAATACAAGTGCAAAGGCTGCTGTTGATATGGCTATTTATGACCTTCTTGCGAAACAGTCCAATCTACCTCTCTATCAATATCTAGGCGGGTTTCGAGATTTGCTTGAAACAGACTACACAGTAAGCGTGAATTCTCCTGAAGAGATGGGAGATGATGCCTCTAAATATGTAAGTGAGGGTTTTAACATATTAAAAGTAAAAGTAGGCAAGGATACGATCGAACGTGACTTAGAAAGGATTAAAGAGGTACAAAATCGCACAGGTAATAAGGCAAGTATCAGATTAGACGCCAATCAAGGCTGGACAGCTAAAGAAGCGATTTACGCGATAACGAAATTAGAGCAAGAAGGAATTAATCTCGATCTTGTTGAACAACCTGTTCCTGCCCATGACATCGAAGGGCTTAAAAGAGTGACGGATTCTGTGAATACTCCAATCATGGCTGATGAGAGCGTTTTTTCAGCGCGAGATGCGTTACAGGTAGTTTCGATCCGTGCAGCTGACTTGATTAATATTAAGCTAATGAAAGCAGGTGGAATCCATCAAGCTTTAAAGATAAATGCCATAGCGGAGAGCGCTGGGATAGAGTGTATGGTTGGAAGTATGATCGAATCAAAACTAGGAATTACTGCAGCGGCTCACTTTGCTGCAAGTCAGAAAAATATTACGCGTTTCGATTTTGATGCCCCCCTAATGTTTAAAGAAGAGAATGTTGATGGAGGGGTAGCGTACAACAAAAGTATGATAACATTTAACTCATACACAGGATTAGGTATACATTCAGTTAAACAAGGGGGTTTACAAATTGGAATTAACTAGAAAAACAGTAAGTGTTACAGTAGCCACTTTGTGGTCTAATCCGGAAAGCGCTAGAACCGTGGATGAAAAAGCGATACATAACCCAGTAGATCTAGAAGGATGGTTAGATCAACTTTCCTATTCATCGAGCCTTGCACTATGCGATGAAAACCGAGTTCAATCTCAGGTCCTTTATGGGGATGAGGTATTGATTTTAGAAGAAAAAAATGACTGGTCTCATGTTATCGTTCCTTCTCAGCCATCATCGAAGGATCCAAGAGGCTACCCAGGCTGGATTCCTACAGAGCAACTATCAGAAGAAATTTATGATGGCGATGGAGTCTATGTATCAATAATAAAACATGGTGCTGCGGTAACCAATCAAGGTGATGATACGATGCATCTAAGCTATCAAACGAGACTTCCTCTAATTGATCACACTATTGATGAATATAGAGTTTGGACACCACATGGTGATAGTTTGATCAAAAAGGAGCACTCAGAATTAGTTGAAGTAAATGGTGATGTTGGAAATGGAGATGAGCTAGTAAAAAACGCAGAAAAATTTATTGGACTTCTTTATCTCTGGGGAGGGATGTCCTCTTATGGCTATGATTGTTCAGGTTTTAGTTATAACATGGCACGTTCGATCGGTTGCACCATCCCAAGAGACGCTCATGATCAGATGAAGTCAGGTGAGCACGTACAGGATGGAAATTGGGATGTGGGAGACTTATTATTCTTCGCTTATGAGAAAGGAAAAGGGAGCGTTCACCATGTCGGGATGTATTATGGTGATGGAAAGATGATTCACTCTCCAAGTACAGGCCGCATAATCGAAATAACACCATTAAAGGGAACGATCTACGAAGAGGAGCTCTGTGGTGTTAGGAGATATTGGGGAAATTGATGTTAGATTTCAGTATGATCTCAAACAAAGTAAAAGACTGTTTCATTGGTCTTGAAGGTAATCATTCAATTCTTATCAAAGGTCCAGATGGTGATATCACATTACAATCCGAACAGCCTGTATCATCTGCTAGCATAATAAAAATCCCTATTATGATTGAAGCATTATATCAAGCAGAAAATGGACGGATTCATTTAGACGATACGATCATGGTAGAGAACCATAATTGTGTTCAGGGATCAGGGGTGCTATCTCACCTTTCTATACAGGATGGATGGAAGGTTTCGGATCTTATCATATTGATGATCATCTCCTCTGATAATACAGCAACAAATCAGTTGATCGATCTACTAGGGATTTCCTCTATCAACAGTACGATGAGAAAATTAGGGTGTTACCATTCTACATTGATGAGAAAGATGATGGATCATGAATCTCTGAAATTAGGAAAAGACAATTTGATGTGTGCTAGCGACACAGTGACATTGTTACACGCAATTCATTCTGGTAACATGCTATCAAATGAGTCTAAAGAATGGGCATTATCAGTATTAACAAAACAACAATTTCAAGATAAGTTTCCTTCAAAGATTTCTCATCTTTCAGAAGGGGAACTCGCTCATAAAACAGGCGAATTAGAAGGAATCGAGCATGATGTAGGAATATTATTCACTCAGCATGGCCCTGTTTTCTACGCGTTTTTAACAGCTGGACTGATAGAAAATCGATATGGAAGAGACGCGATCGCAAATGCAGGCAGATTGCTATACGATTACTATAGTGAAAAAGTATAATAAACGAAGAGACACCGTCAAATCGACGGTGTCTCTTCGTTTAAGTACCTATTTCTACTCGCGTTCCAATAGGAACCGTTCTAGAAAGCTCTTCAACGTCTTCATTATACATTCGGATACATCCTCTAGATACATAGTTACCTATTGATGAAGGGTCGTTGGTACCATGTATACCATAGTGTTTTTTTGAAATGCTCATCCACATCGTACCATATGGCCCACCTGGATTAGGCGCTTTATTGATGATGATGTACAAACCTTTTGGGGTTTCATGAAGCATACGACCGACACCAACAGGGTATACCTTTACAATGGCACCATTTTTGTAAAGTGATAGTTTACGGGTAGAGAGTGATACATAAATCGTATAGGGAATAGTAGAAGGATCAGGATACCCAGGAATCAAGATGATTTGACCTGGATAGATAAGGTTAGGATTAGGCAAAGTATTTACTTGTAATATTTCCCAAAGGGGGACGCGGTAATCTCCCGAGATGCTTGTTAGAGTTTCACCAGGACGAACAGTGTGCTTCAAGATAATTCACCTCTTGTAGGAATAGTCGACAAAGGAGCGAATGTATTGAATATCGTAATTATCGCAGACACTCATCTACCAAAGAAAAAGAAAAGCTTGCCTTTTAAACTTGTGAATGAGCTTGAAGATGCTGACTTCATCATCCACGCGGGTGACTGGCAAACAATCGATGTATACGAAGAATTAATACACTATGCGCCAACTTCAGGAGTATATGGGAACGTCGATGATAACCAGATTAAAGAAAAGTTCGATTTAAAAAACATCGTTGAGATAGGATCATTGCGAATCGGGATTACTCATGGACACGGACGTCGTAAAACAACTGAAAAACGTGCCGTGGAATTATTTGAAGGTGATGGGGTAGATATCGTCATCTTTGGTCATTCGCATATCCCTGTTCATAAAGAATATGATGGGAAAATCGTTTTTAATCCTGGCTCCCCAACCTATAAGCGAAGACAACCAAAGTATTCTTTTGGAAAACTAGAGTTATCAGAAGATGGGTGTTTCACACTTGAGCATGTATTTTTTGATGAAAGCGAATCGGAAGCATCGAAATAATTGAACAAATCTTCACGTAACTGTATAATGTTTGTATAACAATTGTACGACTTTTTGCGGATGAGCTGGAAGGGGAAGTTTTCATGAGTAAAAACAAAAGAGTCATTGTAATAGGTGCTGGGCCAGGCGGACTGACTGCAGCTATGTTATTAGCCAGTAAAGGATATGCAGTGACGATATATGAGAAACAATCATTTGTAGGAGGACGTACATCCTCGTTCGAGCGTCAGGGTTACGTATTCGATAGGGGTCCAACCTTTCTTAATATGCCGCATATACTAGAAGAAGTTTTTGAGCAATCAGGTCGTAATGTTCATGACTATATAGATTTAGTTGAAGTTGATCCTATGTATGAGTTGAAATTTGGTCATATGTCATTTTTCCCAACACGTAAGAGAGAAGAAATGGTCGAACAAATTGAAAACTTATTCCCTGGTAACGGTGAAGGGTATAGAACGTTTATGAAAGAAGAAAAAGAGAAGTTCGAGGCTCTTATGCCAATTTTACAAAACAAGCACGATTCGTTATTTGATTATGGAAGGTGGCGGTTTTTAAAAGCGTTACCTAAGCTTACCGTAACGGATAGCGTTTATGAACGCCTGTCCACATATTTTGATGATGAGCGTCTTCGCCTCTCGTTTACGTTCCAAGCGAAATATCTTGGTATGTCACCATGGGAGTGCCCTGGAGCGTTTACCATTTTATCGTATATGGAACATGAATATGGTATTTTCCACCCGATCGGAGGCGTGAACCAAATATGCAAAGCGATGGCAAGGGTCATCGAAGAAGAAGGCGGTTCCATCCATACCGGAAAAGCAGTTAAAAGCATTCTTATCGATGGATCAAGTGTACAAGGTGTTGAACTTGCAGATGGAAGAAAGGAATATGCTGACGAGGTTATCGTTAATGCTGATTTTGCACACGCCGTAAATCACTTATTTCCAGAAGGAAAAGGAAAAAGATACTCCCCTAAAAAGATGGAACGGAAGAAATATTCTTGTTCAGCATTCATGCTTTACCTAGGTGTTAACAAATCTTATGATTTATCACACCATACAGTTGTATTTTCTGGTGATTATAAGAAAAATGTCGAGGAAATCACTAAACAAAAAATGCTTTCAGAAGATCCTTCTATTTATATTCAGAATGCTAGCGTAACGGATAAAACGTTGGCACCTGAAGGGAAATCTTCTATCTATATTCTAGCTCCAGTCCCGAACAACTTTAGTTTAATAGATTGGGAGAAACATAAAGATGATTTCAGAAGGTTAGTATTAAACCAAATAAAAGAAAAAACAGGCTTTAACGATCTTGAAGATCATATTGAGGTAGAAGAAATGTACACACCTACTGATTGGGAGTACGACATGAACGTTTACAAAGGTGCGACGTTTAATCTTGCTCATAACCTCCCTCAGATGATGTTCTTCAGACCTCCAAACCAGTTTAAAGAATTCGAACACTGTTGGCTTGTAGGTGGTGGAACACACCCAGGAAGTGGTCTTCCTACGATTATGGAATCGGCAAGGATCACTACGAATCTTCTACATCAAGAAAACATCCAGCAAGAAAGGAGCGGCACATGAACATAGGAATTATTGGTGGCGGAATCGGTGGCATGTTGTCTGCTCTTATGCTTGCTAGAAAAGGGCACAACGTTACGATACACGAAAAAGCTAACGTTCTCGGTGGTAGACTCGCATTTGTTGAAAGGGAAGGCTTCAAGATCGACAAAGGACCAACGATCGTACTATTGCCAGAGATGATTTATGAGTTTCTAAAAAAAGCGGGAATTGATAGAGAAGAAGTAGAAATGATCCGCTGTGATCCACTTTATCGAATGATTTACCCTGATGGTTCTTCATTCACCAAAACGAGTGATATTCAAAATCAGGTAGATGAAATTAGATCGATGTTTCCTGGAGAGGAAGAAGGGTTTTTACGCTACCTAGATGATATGAGAGTAAGATTTAATAAAGGAAAAAAAGCTTTTCTAGAAAAGTCTTTTATTCATAAGAGAGAATTTTTTACTTTTAAAAATATGAAGCTCCTCTTAGAACTAAAAGCTCATCAAAACGTTCGCTCACAGGCTTCCCAATATTTCAAAGACGAGCGTTTACAGGATGCCTTCTCACTACAAACGCTATACATTGGTGGCGATCCTTCTGGATCTCCAGCGCTCTATTCACTAGTACCTTTTAGTGAGTACGAGCATGGTATCTGGTATATCAAAGGCGGGTATGCCAGCCTCATATCCCTATTAGAAAAACATATTCAAAAAGAAGGGATTACCGTTAACTTTGGCTCTGCAGTTGAAGAGTTGATAATAAATCAGAACGATTGTAAAGGATTCCGAGCCTTAGATGGTGAATTTTATTATGATAAGGTAGTTTTTAACGGTGATTTTCCAATGATTCATAATTTGATTAAAGCCGAGAAGCCACCGAAGAAAAAGTATACACCATCATCAGGTTGCTTGCTCCTTTATCTTGGACTCGACCGAATTTATGAAGAAGTCGATGTCCATCAATTTTTCATGACGGATGAGTTTAAAGCTCATATGAAAGACGTCTTCAAAAACCGATCGATTTCAAAGGATCCAGCGATCTACACGTTCCACCCTTCAAAAATAGACCATTCTCTTGCCCCTCCAGGTAAAGGTGTCCTCTATGCACTAATCCCGGTGCCTTCAGGTACTGCTACTAACTGGGAAGAAAAAGATTCATTAGCAAATGAAATCATCGGAGTACTAGAAGAAAGAGGCTTCCCACATTTGAAGGAAGCAATCGAATGGATGGAAATTCGGACCCCACTTGATGCAGAAGTGGAAGGATTATTTGAAGGGGGCAGTTTTGGAATAGCACCAACGTTAACACAGTCTGGTGCATTTCGTCCTCAGGTTAAACCATTAAATTACAAAAACCTATATGCTGTAGGAGCATCTGTACACCCAGGCGGTGGAATACCGATCGTGATGCAAGGTGCCGATCTCTTAGTAAAAGAAATAGAAAGGGTGTGAGTGAAAATGCTGGAGCAATCGTATAAACATTGTGAATCGATTATAAAACATCATTCAAAAACATTTTATAAAGCTTTTTCCTTGTTACCCTCAAACAAAAAGAAAGCAGTCTGGGCCGTTTATAGTTTTTGTAGGAGAGTCGATGATATTGTAGATGAAGGCACTGATCCAGAGAGAGAATTGACTGAGTTCAGATCTCAATTCGCTCGGTTTTTGAACGGTGAAAGATTGGTGAATGACCCTATGTGGATTGCTCTCCACGATGTTTTTCAAAAATTCAAGATGGACCATCAACCTTTTCAAGATATGATTGTAGGACAGGAGATGGATCTCTATAAATCTAGATACAAATCGTTGAGTGAACTTGAACATTATTCGTATCACGTTGCCAGTACCGTTGGTTTGATGCTTCTACCGATTTTAGCACCGAAAAAGGTTGAGTCACTTTCAGATGGCGCGGTTTCTTTAGGCATCGGGATGCAGATTACAAATATATTAAGAGACATTTCTGAAGATCTTGATCGAGATCGTATTTATATTCCGACCGATGAAATGAACGCTAGCGGTGTATCATCGGCAGATCTTTTTAATCGAAAGGTAACGCCAGAATTCATTGAATTGTGGGAGAAGCTTGCTGCTCGAGCGGAATATCACTATGAGAATGCTTTTGCTACGATCGACCTTTATCCTCTCGACGCCCGTCTCCCAGTTAAAAGTTCAGCACTTTTCTACCGAGCGATTCTGAAATCGATTCGAAAAAAAGAGTACAATGTATTTGATCAGCGCGCTTATGTGACAGATGACGAAAAAGAAGAACTATTATCTGCAATAAGTGGAAGTTAGATGGTAGAACCCTCACTGAAGACGTGAGGGTTTTTTGCTTGTTATATTCTCTTTATTCTGAAGATGGTAAACTTTAGTTTATTAAGATATCAGATCATTTCATTTTGAAGGGAGAAGGCTATGAATCAACTATTTAATAAGCTTGAAGATTTATATAGTGAGATGGTAGAACTGAGAAGACATTTTCATCAATATCCTGAGCTTTCATTTGAAGAAGTTGAAACTCCCAAACTTATAGCGAACTATCATCGAGAGTTAGGTCATGATGTCAGAGAGCACGTTGGTGGTAGAGGAGTAGTTGCAACGTTAAAAGGAACGAAGCCTGGTAAAACCGTTGCTTTGAGAGCCGATTTTGATGCGCTGCCAATCCAGGAAGAAAATGAGGTTCCATATAAATCCAAGGTGGATGGTGTGATGCACGCTTGCGGTCATGATGGACATACGGCTATATTACTTTGTTTAGCAAAAGCGCTAAATGCGATACAGAATGAGTTAGAAGGGACCATCGTCTTTATCCATCAGCATGCAGAGGAATATCAGCCTGGTGGTGCGATAGCAATGATTGAAGATGGTTGCTTAGAAGGGGTAGATGTCGTGTTCGGCACACACCTGAGGGCTACAGAGGAAACTGGAAAGATCATGTATAAAGAAGGTCCGTTTATGGCTGCCGCTGACCGGTTCGAGATTGAAATCATCGGACGAGGTGGTCACGGTGCACAGCCACATTTAACAAAGGACAGTATCGTGATCGCTTCACAATTAGTAGTCAACTTACAGCAGTTGGTATCCAGAAGAGTGAACCCCCTGGATTCTGCTGTCCTATCAGTTGGAACATTTGATGCACGGAACGCATTCAATGTCATCGCTAATAATGTTCAACTAGTAGGGACGGTGAGGACATTCAAAAAGAACGTAAAAGAGTTAATGGAAAAAGAGATCGAAAGGGTGGTTAGAGGGACATGCTTAGCGGCGGATGTCGACTATAAGCTTAACTATGTTCATGGCTATCCTGCACTAGTCAATCATAAAACGGAAACAGAGCTATTGAAGAACTATGCAAAGCTAGTTCCTGATGTAAAAGAAGTAACTGAACACGAAGCTCAAATGGGTGGAGAAGACTTCTCTTATTATTTGCAGCATGTGCCTGGTACCTTTTTCTTTACAGGTGCTTTAAACCAAGATGCAGAACAAGTATACCCTCATCACCATCCTCGTTTTTCATTTGATGAAAGGGCGATGTTAGTCGCAGCTAAGGTTATGGCGACGGCCGCTTTATCGTATAGTAAATCCCAACGAAGCTAAATAAAAATCGCGCGAGGCGCGATTTTTATTTTAAGCTCTTTTCAACGCTCCGTATTTAATGATATCGATATATTCATCTAACTCGGGTTCAA
This sequence comes from Anaerobacillus sp. ABA4_114, assembly GCF_056159065.1. Classification (NCBI taxonomy): domain Bacteria; kingdom Bacillati; phylum Bacillota; class Bacilli; order Caryophanales; family Bacillaceae; genus Anaerobacillus; species Anaerobacillus sp. ABA4_114. The sequence goes on along the minus strand of NZ_JBSWUM010000001.1, from coordinate 2,099,378 downwards.
TTTTTTCAAGTATTTCTGAAAAGCTCATTGCTTTTTCTTGATATGCTTTTAGGTTTTTTTGAGCGATTTGGTCTAGAATCGTCATCGTGAGATTGATCACTTTATCTGGAGTTGCATTTTCCTTAAGAAGACTTCGGTCAATAAGCTTTTCAAGGTATTGGTCACTATACACGTCGATGTTCTTCTGAAGCATGGATCGAATTTCTTCTTCCATACCTTGAGGAGGGTTAAGAAGTGTTTGTGTGACAAGCTCAGTTTCTTTTAAATAATGAAATTGAACTCGCTTTTTAATTAAGACAACTTCTTTTACTCGGTTAAAGAAATCCTCTGACTCGACATGTTGTAATTCGGCCATTATGTTGTCCCCAATCAGCTTTCGGCAATAGTCGACAACATAGATGAAAAGGTTTTTCTTGTTTTTAAAATAATGATACAAGATTCCTTTCGAAATTCCTGCACGTGCCGTGATTGTATCCGTCGACGTTTTTTCATACCCAGTATCGGCAAACTCTTCTATACAAATACTGAGAATTCGCTTTTTCTTTTCATCTGCCAGTTTTTCGAAATTTGAATACATACAGATTCCTCCTTTCCTATACGGCGATATCTTTCTTACGATAATAGCTAAATGTACCCCAAATGCTTAAAACGATAACGATTAACATAATGCCAACGTATAAGGAATTCAGCGATTCGTTAGAAATAATATCTGCTGGGTCAATGTATTTGAATAGGCTAAAATACGTTAGGAATTCCAAACCATCCGTTATACCTGACACCACACTAAGAAAATACGAAATTAATACAAGACCAAGCGAAACAGAAGTTATTGTTCTCGCTTTCTTCATGGTTGCGGATAATAAAAGGGCTATAGCTGCGAACGTGATGTGCATGAGTAGTGTTCCAATGATCAATAGCCCGAATGTTTTTAAAGGAACATCTTCATCTGCAAATTGAAACCCGACTAAACAAACTAGCATAATAACGACATTGAGAGTCACAATATTCGTCAAGACAGCTAGAAGCTTTTCTGCGATTACTCGAGTTCTTGTAATTGGTTTTGATAGTAAAAATTCAACCGTTTTCTCATTTTCTTCTTTTGCAATCATATTCGACGCAAGCATGACTGCAAAAATACTACCAAACAATGTTGTCATGAAATGAATTTGCATCCCGTAAAAGCCGAGTAGTGAGCCAATATTAAGTCGATCCATTCCAAAAGCTTGCTTAAATGAATCCGGGTAAGCACTTAACAAATCATTCATTGTCTGTTGATCTTGGGTAAACTGAGGATAGATACTGAGCGTCATCAAGATGATTCCAGCTAAAATGATGGACCAAATCAAAAGTGACTTCATATTTTTCTTCATCTCACGGTTATAGATCATCATTTGGTTCACTCACCTTTCATTCGTAATAGTGCATGAATACTTCATCAAGAGAAGGTTCTTGGATGAGCACATCCAAAATGTCGAGAGTTGCTAGATGGTTTAAGAGCACGTTCATGTCTCCACGATAAAGGAACGTTGTGTTCTTATCATGAGTTTGTTTATCTTTGACACCTTCAAAAGGGAATTGAACGTCTTCACCATTCTCTATGGTAAGACTAATTTTCTTAAGACTATTTTTGATTAAGGTTTCAACTTTCTCCACAGTAACTAACTTGCCATCTTTAATGATGGCTACGCGATCGCACATTTTTTGAACTTCACTCAGAATGTGAGATGAAAAGAAGATCGTTGCTCCTTTTTCCCTTTCTTTAGAAATCAATTCAAAGAATGTGTTTTGCATCAGTGGATCGAGACCACCGGTAGGTTCGTCAAGAATGAGAAGTTTAGGTTCATGGAGGATCGCTTGAATGATTCCAACTTTTTTCCGATTACCAAAAGAAAGATCCTCCATCTTCTTGTTTAAATCCAACTGAAGCTTTTCAGCAAGTTCATAGATTCGATTCGTATTTTTGTATTGATGAAATTTAGCAGAATACTGCAGCAAATCGATTGCTTTCATATCATCGTAATAATGAACTTCTGAAGGAAGATAACCAACAATCTTCTTAATTTCCTTCGAGTCAGACACGATATCTTTACCGAAAATTGTCGCAGTTCCACCTGTCGGCTGTAGTAAATTCAATAGCGTACGTATCGTTGTACTTTTACCCGCCCCGTTCGGACCGATAAATCCAAAGATTTCTCCTTCATGAATCGTAAGTGATACATTCTCAATTCCACGGCTTTTCTTGTAAAATTTTGAAAGATTCTTTAATTCTACCGCTTCCATGATATCTTCTCCTCCCCGTAAACCATAGTTGACTCTGAAGTCAATTTCAGAATACACCTCATTGACTACTTAGTCAATAACATGTTTTGATATGTACCTATTATTAGATCAGTGATAAAATTGGTTGTACGATGAGGGAAAATGGGATGATAAGGAGGGGGATCTTAATGACTAAATTTCCTACGACAACGTGCCCAAAATGTGGTGGAACAGATCTTGGAAAAGGAAAGCATTCAGGGTATGCCGTCATGACTCCGATGAGAAGAAAACTGAGTTTAGGGTCGGAAATTGAACACCTATTATGTACGGATTGTGGTTTTATAATAGAAAGCTATGTGAAGAACCCAGAAAAATTTAAAAACACCCTTTAACTTTATTACATAATAATAAAAAAGCATGGAAGCGTCGGCGCCTCCATGCTTTTTTAGTTGTAAGACACTCTAGAGTCTTTTTTTGCGTGTTTCGATATGATATGATTCGCAACATTATTTCCGCTGATGACGACCATAGGTGATCCACCACCAGGATGAGTGCTTCCACCTGCGAAATAGACGTTCTTTATGTCTTTTGAACGGTTTGAAGGACGTAAAAAGCTATTTCGGAGAGTGTTGGAGGATATACCATATAAAGCTCCTCGATAAGCATTAAAGCGGTCCTTGATTTGAGATGGACCGATAACTTTCTCAACTACTTTTAGTTTTCGAATAGGAAGCCCATGTTTTTCAAGTTTGTCATAGATCCGTTCTTTGTACGCTTCTTCAGGCATCTCATTATGATTAGAAAGAGGCGGTGCATTAACAAGAATGAAGAGGTTATCACCATCAGGCGAAACATCAGGATCTGAATGAGAAGAATTTGAAATATAAACTGTAGGATCTTCAGGCCATATTCCGTTAAACAACTCTTTGAATTCTTTTTGGTAGTCTTCTGAGAAATACACTTGGTGGTGTACTAAATCAAGTCTTGAAGACAGCCCTACCATTATGACAAAAGCGGAAATAGAAGGGGATACGCTTTGAATTCTTGTGTCTCGAAATGATGGTCGATCAGACTCTTTGACGAGAGAAGGGTAAACTTCTAATAGATCACCGTTGATGATGACTTCTTCTGTCTTTTGCTCCTTACCGTCAACCGTTTCGATCATTTCTGCTCGACCATTACTAACATGTACTGTCTTCACTGGGGTTTCCAAATGAATTGTAACCCCTAGTTCTGATGCTAGTTTTTCCATTCCGCGTGCAAGTGAGGTGTTTCCACCTTTCACATAATATACGCCTTGTACCATTTCTAAATAACCAATCATCGCAAACGTTGCGGGTGATAAAAAAGGTGATGAACCTATATAGGTTGCATAGCGATTGAACGCTTTTAAGATTAGAGGGTGTTTAAAATATCGTTCATGAAAATGGTTCATTTTCTCTAAAGGTCTTACCTTTAGCATGGATTGAAAAAGGGAAGGGGACAAGTAGTCCTTCCATGAAAGAAACATCCTCGGGAAAAATGACGATTTTGATAGTCGGTATAATCGATCGACTTCCTCAAGATATGTTTGATAGTTTTTAGCTGCATATGAATCTAGCTTTTCAAACTGGTCGACCATATCTTGTGGATCTGTACTCATCATGAATGAACTGCCATCATGATCAATGTTTCTAGTGTGCCGTTCAATTTTTATCCAATCAAAGTAATTCCTTGGGTCAACACTGGCTTCTTCAAATACGGAATCAAAAACTTCAGGCATCGTCATCGTATTTGGACCGAAATCAAAATGGTATGTTCCTAACGATACCGGCATCATCTTGCCGCCAGCGTATCCGTTTTTTTCATACACATCGACTTTGTATCCTTCACTTGCTAATTTAATCGATGCAGCAAGTCCTGCGAGTCCTGCACCTACGATTGCAATTTGTTTCATGAGTAGGTTCTTCCTTTCCAAACATATCCTTTTTGTTTTATCCCTTTCATCATCGAATTGATCAGAAGACACATAAATGCTAGTGAACTAATCGGCATCATAAATGAGAGTAGAATGGACTGATTGGTTTTCCAATCGACCCAGGCTTTTTGGAGCGTGATCAATATGTAAGGAATGAAAAGAGAGTACATTGGCTCACCTATCGTATAGCTTACAACCCCTATGATCAGCAGTACGGCAGGCAAGAAGTAAAAACAGCCGTAAAAGAGAAATAGAATACTAACGAGCAAACGAGACCGACCGAGTCCTGGAAACAAGTTTTTTGTAAACCCTTCCCACACATCTTTGTTAGAACGATACATATAGCATATTGTAAATTTGGTTACATTCGCTAAAATCGAGCGATATCCATTTACCTTAAATGTACGTGAAAGGTGAACGTCGTCGATTAAACTGTTTTGGATGGAACGATGTCCACCGACACGCTTGTAAGCCTTGTGATCGACTAAGATAAATGCCCCATGAGCAGCAGTGAAAGCTGGTCTTGTTGTATGGTTTGCTGGTAAAAGGGGCAGATGGAAGTTAACGACGAAATGCTGAAGGGGTACGAGAAATTTCTCTAATAATAATGATACTGGAAATGCGGGAAATCCAGATAGCATAGATGCCTTCGTTCTCCTAAGCATTTCGAGCGATGCTTGAATCGTGTCCTTATGTAGACGCATATCAGCATCGATAAAAAGTAGGTAGCTTCCTTTAGCTCGTTCACTTAGTTGGTGACATGCAAACACTTTACCATTCCAGGAAGGAGGGAGTTCTTCACCCTCAAGTATCGTGAACCGATCATCACGTTTTGTATGTTCGGTGAGTAGAGGTAATGTATGATCCTCAGAGTTATCATTTAATACCAGTACTTCAATGTTGGGATAAGAGAGCGCTTTTAAATTCGTGATAAGATCGACTACATTTTCTTCTTCATTACGAAGAGGGATAAGGACGGAAACGAGTTCCTCCTTATCCCTGGTTGCTTTTTCGTTACGCAGACTTGGCATGAACAGTGAATTTATGATAGTCCATAGAAGGAAGCTCGCTAGTATGAGAATATAACTAATCAACATTAGACGATCACCTTTTCAGAAGAAGACAGCTCAAAGTTTTTTATACTTTTTCGATATGCATACAAGAAAGCATAAGTAGGTACACCAGTAATCGTTACAGCTAACCAAAGCTGATCTAGAATGCCTAAGAAAATAAAGAAGCCCATCACCATTCCAAATAGGGCGACCATACGATGCTTCCAGAATAAGAAACGTTCTTGAGATTGTGGAGAAATCCTGATATAAACGGGATATAGCAGGACATGAAAGAAGAAAGAAACAAAAAACCATCCCGAAAAATTTTGTAACGGAACTTGATAATAAAAACTGTCTCCTTCCCAACCCCAGTAACCCTTCACAAGGTATGCAACAGGATCGATTATCAAATCGATCAGAACTGCAATAAGTGCTCCTATTAGGGAATATGCAAACCACTTTAGTAGTGAGTCATTCATCTTCTTCAAAAACTGAGCAGAAAGAACATGGGTAACAGCTACGACCATCACCCATGCAAATCCAATTCCGATCGGAACCTCAGCGATTTTATAGCCAAAGTCTCCTGAATAGTTGTATTGACCAAAGATCCATCCGTAATGAACACCAAGTGATTCCGCTGCCATGCTCATGATAAATATGAAGATACTGATCGACGTTCCTAGAGCCTTACCGAACGTTCGAATAAAATAAAATGTAGCTAACACGCCACAAAGAATGAGGAAGAAAGCATTTGCCCATTCAAGAAATGGGGGTAGGATGTCGAATCCAACGAGGATGATTCCACATCCATACCAAAATAGAAATAAATTAAAGACGATTTTATCTAGTTTGAGCATGTAATGAAGATCCCTTCTTAGCCAGTTTGTTCTTCAGATAGTTTAAGGTCTTCAGCGATTAAATCAGCTGTTAGCTGACCTGATAATGTTACCATCGGTACGCCTCCACCAGGGTGAGTCGATCCACCGACAAAGTAGAGGTTCTCTACAAGGGAGCTTCTAGAAGGAATCTTGAAGCCGCCGTTAACTTTGCGATCAGTCGCAACCCCGTAGATCGAACCACCGTTTGAACCATATAATTCACGGATGTCATCAGGAATAAATTGATATTCAAATTCAATCGATTCCCTGAGACCTTCCATTCCCATACGTTCTAGTTTGTCGAGAACAGTTTCTCGGTATCTCCCTCGGTATTCTTCGAAACTCTCTCCGGCTTGAAGTGGAGGAACATGAGTCAACACGAAAAGATTTTCTTTCCCTTCAGGTGCTTGCGAAGGATCCGATTTAGAAGAAATACCAATGTATACTGTTGGATCATCAGCCGGAACACCCTCGTCGAAAATTTGCTGAAACTCACGCTTAGGATCTTCTGAGAAGAAGAAGTTATGGTGTTGAAGCTGATCGAACGTCTTATTGACACCAAGTAGTAGGACGAGACCTGATACAGTAGGAGTGTACTTCTTCAGTTCTTGCTTCACTTTGTCAGCACCAGGTTCTTGCTTCAATAAAGTATCGTGAGCTGGAATGCCCTCAAGGTTACTAACGATCAAATCTGCTTCCATCACATGACCACTAGATAATCTCACTCCAACCGCTTTCTTATCCTTTGTCATGATTTGAGTAACTTCTGTGTTCACTTCAACATCAACATCTAACTCTTCTAGGAGTTTCAACATCCCTTTGGCAATGTTATACATGCCACCCTCGACGTAATAGATTCCGAGCCCAAGTTGCACATAGACTAGCTGTGATAAAATTGCAGGAGAATGGTATGGAGATGACCCGATGTACATGACAAAGAAGTTGAACAGTTGACGAAGATGCTTGTCTTTTAAATACTTTTCTGTTGCCTGATTCATCGATTTCATTGGATCCATCGCGAGCAAGTCCTTAAACGAGTGAAGCTTTTGCATATCTTGTATTCCAGAAAGGCTCTTGCTATAAAAGCTTTTTAAGCTCAGGTCAAACATCGATTTGCAATAATCTAAATAAGAAAGGAAGTTCGAATAATCTTTCTCTGATTGTTTATGTACCTCTGAAAGCATAACTGCTAAATCACTCGTTACATCGATCTCAGCACCATCTTCAAAAAACGTTCTCCACTGAGGCTCAATACGTGTAATCTTCATATAATCACTTACATTTCGATCAGCACTTTTAAACAGTCTTTCTAAAACCCATGGCATCGTGAGAATGGAAGGTCCTGTATCGAAGGAAAAGCCTTTTCCAGAACGTTTGTTAAGTTTCCCGCCTGGTCGATCATTTTTTTCGAGTACCGTTACATCATGACCATCTGCGGCTAAGCGAATGGCTGCAGATAATCCACCTAGTCCTGCACCGATTACAATTGCTTTTTTTCCCATACTTTTCTCCTCCTCAGTGTAAATAAGGTCTATACGTCGACTTTTTTCACATGCGGCTGTATAGTGTAAGTATAACCTTTGTGAAAGTAAGATGACAGTCTTGGTGTGTTCTCTGCTCTAAAACGTATGACTGAACTATTACCTTAAATGAAAGACTGTAAACAAATAATGAAAGTTGGGTAGCCCATGCAAGTATTTCATCTATCGATTGCCGGTTTGATCGTAACTAACGTTTTTGCGTGGCTTGCCATACATGTTTGTATCTCTTATTTCTGTTTGAGAGTCCCTGATTCCTTCTATGAGTCCTTCATAGTAAGGAATCGTATAAAAAGCTTTGAAGCTAGTTTATATGAAAGTTTGAAAATCAGGTATTGGAAAACGATTTTACCGGATGGTGGCGGCGTTTTCAGAGGGGGTTTTAGAAAAAAAGGACTTAAAGCGCTTACGGTTGCGTACGTTAGCAAGTTCATTGTTGAAACGAAACGAGCGGAAATCAATCACTGGATTCTAATACCGCCTTCACTATTATTTTTCTTCTGGAACCCGCCTCTAGTAGGTTGGATTATGGTCGGGTATGCACTCGTTGTAAATATCCCTTTCATCATGATTCAACGGTACAATCGGAACAGACTTGAACTACTTTTACCTAAATTAAAGAAAAAAGAACAACGTAGGAGGTCTACCGTTGAAACCTATGGAACATGATCTTACAGAAAAACGAAAGAATGAACATATCGACATATGTCTTACTGAAGAAGTAGAAGGGCGAGGTATTACAACCGGACTCGAGAAGTTTAGATTTAAACACCAAGCTCTGCCTGAGATTGCTTTTGATGAGATCGATCTCTCAACTTCATTTCTAGGTAAAAAAGTATCTTCGCCTTTTTTAATCAGTTCGATGACTGGTGGTACGAAAAGGGCATGGGAGATCAACAAGCGGCTTGCGAAATCAGCTGAAAGAGAAGGATGGGCTCTCGGTGTAGGATCAATGCGGGCAGCGATTCAAGAAGACCGATCAGCTTATTCTTTCGAAGTAAGGAAATACGCTCCTACGATCCCCATCTTCGCAAATATTGGAGCCGTACAGTTAAACTATGGATTTACTATAGATGAATGTAAAAAAGCAATCGAGCTTGTTGATGCAGATGGTCTTATTCTTCACGTAAATCCTCTTCAAGAAGTGTTTCAGCCTGAAGGAGATACCAATTTTAAAGAACTATTGCCTAAAATTGAAAGTGTCGCGAAGGCACTCGATGTTCCGGTCGGGATTAAAGAAGTAGGAATGGGAATCGATGGAGATACTGCAAGGCGGTTGGTAGAAAGCGGAGTAGGCTTTATTGATGTAGCTGGTGCAGGTGGAACATCATGGATTCAGGTCGAGAGCTATCGTTCACATCAGAGTATGAGAGAACAAGCAGCTGAAGCGTTTCAAAGTTGGGGGAACGCTACCGCTGAATGTTTGATCGAAGTTCGAAATGAACTCCCACAAGCGCCGATCATTGCAAGTGGAGGTCTTAAAAACGGTGTTGATGCCGCCAAAAGTATTGCCTTGGGGGCTGATCTTGCAGGGTTTGGCCGAGCACTTCTTCATAGCGCAGTAGACGACAGTGAAGAAGCGCTATTAGACCAGCTGAGACGAATTCAGTTCGAACTACAAACTGCTATGTTTGGAATTGGCGCGTCTTCGATCGCGCAACTCAAAAAAACAAATTTGCTTCGTCAATCGTAGCCGGAGAATTTACTCCGGCTTTTTGTATAGCACCCTTTTCCGAGCACAAACTAACCGGAAAGGGGGAGTGAAAAATGGATTGGCTTTCGATCGTACCGTTCTTGGTCGTTATTCTCGTAGCGATGAAGACGAAACTCGTTATACCTGGATTAACAGCAGGGTTACTAACAGCTTCGTTTATACATAAGCCTCAACCTATAAAAGGACTCGAGCAATTTTATCAATTTATTATGAGTGGTTTAAAAGATGAGAGCAACATTAAAATCATCATCTTTTTGTACATGTTTACTGGTCTCATCGGAATGATGAAATATACTGGTGGAATAAAAGGCTTCGTTCGATTCGCTTCTGGAAAAATCACTTCGAAAAAGGGAGCGTTATTTTTAACATGGTTATCAACGCTCGGGACGTTTAGTGCTCCGAGCTTTCGCATCGTTACGGTTGCCCCGATTATGAAAGCACTCTTGAAGAAAGTGAAGATGACCCCTCAGGAACTTGGCTTTGTGATTGAAACCACAGCAACTCCAGTAATTGTTCTAATGCCGATTGCGACTGCGTTCGTTGGCTATATGTCCTCTGTAGTCGACCTTTCTTTAAGGGGACAGGGTCTTGAGGGAGATGGCTACAGATTGTTTTTGCAAAGCATTCCGTACAATTTTTTCTCAATATCGATTCTTATCATCGGATTTTATTTAAGTTTCTTTCATCATACGAAGATCCCGGCTACTGATGCAGGGAATATGGAGAAAGAAATCGATGACAAATGGGAAGATTGTCATCCTGTTGTTTCAAAAGATCTTCCGGCAAAACCTATGAACCTTTTGCTGCCACTAGGAGGAGTAATTTTCCTAACGCTTTTAATCACATATTGGAGTGGGTATGAGAAAGGGTTCAAAAGCCCAGTACAGGCATTCATCGAAGCAGATGTATTAGATGCGATGGTCTTCGCTCTAATTACAACCGTTTTGTTAACGTTTCTATTTTATTTATTTCAGAGGTTCTCATTAAAAAACCTTGTCACGTTCTTTATTGAAGGCGGTAATGATATGATGTCTGTCATCGTATTACTAACGATCGTTTGGGGACTTGCTTCTTCTGCTGAAGCATTAGGATTTTCTCAGTTTGTAACGAAGAACTTAAACTGGATTCCTGCATTATTCGTGCCACCGGTGTTATTCCTGGTGGGGGCATTCATTTCATACTTCATTGGCTCTTCATGGGGGACTTGGGGAATTCTTATGCCTTTAGGAGTCTCTCTCGGTGCTACCACAGGAACTTCATTGCCACTCGTAATCGGTGCTGTGTTTGCTAGTGGAACGTTCGGTGCTTTTTCGTCACCACTTAGCGATAATACGAATACAATAGCAAAGATACTTAAGTTGAACACGATGGCTTATGCTTCCTTTAAGCTAAAACCTGCACTGATCGGTGCTAGCGTATCAGCAATCGGATATTTTTTAATTTCTTTGTTCGTTTAGCACACTAATGCAAGCTTTTCTATTGACACCTACTGTTACAACCTTTAATATTGTCATTAACTTAATAATCCTTTTCAAGGATCTTCTTATTCAGAGAGGTGGAGGGACTGGCCCTTTGATACCTCGGCAACGGATTCCTATAAATGTTATACGGGAGCACCGTGCCAATTCCTGCGGCGAAAGTCGGAAAATAAGAAGAGGCGATCGGTAAATCCAAACCCTCTTCTGTTCGGGCAGATGAGGGTTTTTTATATGCACTCCTCATCATACAAACTACTTCAAGGAGTGAATGGAATTGCAGAAAACGTCAGACAAAAAACAAATGATAATCAACCATCTTCTAGGAAAAGGTATCTATAAGGAACAAGGCAAACAGCTTTACATGTTAACTCTGAGTGAGCTCGAGAAGGTATATACAGAGAAAGCTGTTCAAAATAGCAACAACACTTGGAGAAATGGAGTGGAAAGAATGGAAAAAGCGGTATTTGCAGCAGGATGTTTTTGGGGAGTAGAAGCACTATTTCAGCAGCTGAACGGTGTCGTGTCTACTTCAGTAGGATTTACAGGTGGAAGTACGATCGATCCTTCTTATGAAGAAGTCTATAAAGAACTTACTGGTCATGCTGAAGCGGTGCTTATCGAATATAATCCAGCGATTATTACGTATGAGGAACTGCTCCAAGTTTTCTTTGATAATCATAATCCCACATCTTTGAACCGTCAGGGTGAAGATGTTGGTACTAGGTATCGTTCCGCTATTTTTTATAACTCAGATTCGCAAAAGACTTCAGCAGAACTTGCACTGAACGAGCTTACTGAAGCAAAACGTTTTAAGAAGCCAATCGTAACTCAAATTGTTCCTGCAGCGAATTTTTATAAAGCAGAGGAGTACCATCAGAGCTACTTAGCAAAGCGTGGACAGTCTTCTTGTAAAATTTCATAATTTAAAAAAGAGGCTTTCCCTTTGTGGGAAGCCTCTTATATTTTATTATCGGTTAACGCCAATGTGATCTAAGAATATTTTTCCTCTTTCTGATTGATCAAATTGAAATGTTATGGAGGTAAGGGTATCTGGTTCAAACGTGTTGTTTTGTTCAATAAATGTACTCATCGGTATGTTGAACGTTTGAAGGACCGGTTCTGTAAGGGCTCCGAATCGCGCTTCTTCATAGAACTTCGTTTTTGTGTGCTGAATCGGTAGCACAGGATGCATACTCATCACATCGCTCAATTTGACACTAGCAGATTCCCCGTTTTCAGATGTGGCTGTTATTGTGAAATCCACAAAAACTTCTTCTACTTCAGATACATTCGCCGCTGCAAACGTTAAGGAGCTATCTTTCTTAAACGCGTAAGGATCTTCTAACGCTTTGGTAAACGAAAGCTTGTATGAACCATTCCTAGAGTAGTCGTGATTCCATTTAAGGTAGACGCCGTGATTATCTCTCACTTTATTTCTTCTATAGTCTAATTCACCTTCATACCATTGCAATAGGCCGTTTCCTTGCAATTCAATATAAGGGGTCGAAGCTGTGTTGACGTCAACATCCTCTTCGAATGTACTAAAAATATGATAAGAAGTATCTTCATATTTACTAATGTACGTTGTTGAAGGGAGCCAATCTAACGCATAGCGGTAATCTTCCAGCATAGGTCGGTAGGAGTTGTCGTTATTCAAGGTAGCTTCTAAAAATCCAGAAACGTATGTTTTTGCAATCTGCCTCTGTTCCTCTCCGCTGATCAAAGGCTGTTTGTTCAATAAAAGAGTGAATGGAAAGTAAGTATCGTTATCACCCCAAGTTGTATTAAACTGACCATGGTTAGCTCGGTCGATGTAGAGTGCAGACTTGATCACATCTTCACTACCTGTTAACTCGATGCCATTGAATTGTCGATCTCCCTCAAATTCAGACAGGTCACTATCATATGATCCATGCAGAATTAAGTAATTTACATCGTTCAATTCAATTTTTCGATCAGCTAACGTATGATAATCAGTCGGAGCGATCGCAATAACGCTTTGTATATTGTATTGATAGTCAAACGACTTGTAGGCGTTATTTGGATAGCGATCTAAGCGATTGAACTTCGCAGCTAAAATTGCAGCCTGACCTCCTCTTGAATGACCAGTCAATGCAATTCTTTCAAAGTCCACTTTCTTATAAAATGGCGTTCCCTCTTCTTCAGAAAGCTTCTCAATTTCTTTTAGATGTTCGAGGAGAAGCCATGCTCTTCCGTTAATATCGCCCCCTAATCCACCTGACCATGATGAATTCAAAAAATTCTCGTCTACAGAGACAGTTATGAACCCTCTACTTGCAAGCAGTTCTCCTAAATAGCTATACCCTTCATCTGAGAATTCTTCCATTTTATGATTGCCATGGACGATTAAGACGAGAGGGAATTTCCCTTTATCGTCAGGCATCCATACTCTGCCGTTTAGTGGAAGGTTCGTATCAGAAAACCCCCAAAACCATTCACGTATTGAAGACCATTCTCCAATTAGTGCTGACCCATTAACAGAGGATGTTTCAATATCGACGTTCTCTCTAAACACATCTCTGTGTTTATCAGTTCCGCTTCCATATGTAAACGTCTTAATATTGTAAGGTCCTGTTAGAGACGGATTTTCACTTACTGGTGAAAAAGATTTCTGCTGAACATCTAACCGTTCTTCAACAATTCCTGGAGTGAAAAGCCAGTAGAAGAACATTCCAGTTATTAGTGTGCCGAGCGCGAGCATAAAAATAGAAGAAGGTCTCTTAAATCCATGGACCAGTGGATAACCAAATAATCCACCGATGAGTAGGCCAGCACCAGCAAGAAAATAAGCAAGTGGAAGGATATTTTCAAAAGCTTTAAATTGATCGAGAGTATAAATGATCACTCCAACCGAAACGATTGCAGCGGATAGAAAGAACACCGGTAGTTTGATGATAAACCTCATTATGAGTCTCACGATAAAGAAAGTGGCAAACGTACCTAAAACACTAAGGAGGGAGAAGATGAGTATATCGATTCCTTTACCGAGTCCAGTATGGAAATCAAAACCTATCGAAAAGATGAGGAACATCGTCATGAACAATGCACCGTAGGATGCTCCTTTCCACGTTCGACTAATAAAGGTGTTGATATGAACTTTTAATTTAGAAAGAAAAACTCCTATTTTATTTCGTTTGTTATGTACCGTGCTGCGTCTTTCGAAGTCATGCTGTTGTTCCAACGTTACCCTCCCTTTCTCGTATCATTTCTTCATTATATCAAAGACGACTTTTGTTTAAGGTCATATTTATTAGAAAAGAGGGATATGGGATGAAAAGAATTGAGGTCACAAGTTTTGTTACAGGAAAACTTAATAAAGGTAACATCGATCTTTATAGAAATAAAGTGAAAATTGGTGAACTCAATATCAAAACAGCTGTTTATCAAGTAGATGCTTCATATGTTGTTGAAGATCACCGCATCTATGTTTTAGAAAAAGAACCAGAAGACATTAAACAATTCGTGTTCGATTGTGATTTAGGCTGGTGTTAAAAATGCTGCTGGCGTTCCAGCAGTTTTTTTATGCCCACAACGATTACGTGGTAAGCTATACTGAGATAAGGAAAGATTTCATGAAGAAGAAGGGATGTTTAGATTGGAAGCAGTATGTATTATTGCGGAAAAGCCAGACCAAGGCTCAAGATTAGCCGCTCCTTATCCCTCTGAAAAAAAACAAGGATACATCTACATTAAACCTACACCTGATTTTCCGGGTGGTGCTTATGTAACGTGGGCAGTAGGACATCTCTGCGAATTAGTCCCTCCTGAAACCTATAAGTCAGAATGGAAGAAATGGTCGTTACAGACTTTACCGATGATTCCAGAGCAATTTCAATATCAAGTTACAAAAAGTAAATGGAAGCAATTCAATGTCATAAAAGACATCGTACATAGGAAAGACGTAGGATCCATTATTCATGCAGGTGATGCCGGTCGCGAAGGTGAGTTGATCGTGAGGACGATCTTGAATCAGGTTCGCTGCAAAAAACCGATGAAGCGACTATGGATATCATCTTTAACGGAAAAAGCTGTTAAAGAAGGGTTTAGAACTTTACGGAGTGAAAGTGATACACGGAACTTGTATTTCGAAGCTTATGCACGTTCTTGCGCAGACTGGGTCGTCGGAATCAACGCATCGAGGGCATACACGCTTTTATTTAAACAGAAAGGAATCCAGGATGTCTTTTCAGCTGGAAGAGTTCAAACGCCAACTTTAGCTTTAGTTGTTAAGCGTGAAAAAGAGATCGCAAACTTCAAATCTGAACCGTTTTGGGAAGTTAAAGGGACATTCAATTACAATGGTCAAAAGGTAGTCGGAAAGTGGATAAAAGAAGATAAGACGAGAATCGATACTCCGGAGATGGCTAATGCGATCGCCTCTTTTTGTCTCAATAAACCATGCCTGGCCAGTGATGTAAAAAAAGAAAGGAAACAATATAAACCTCCTTATCTATTTCAGTTATCGTCACTCCAATCTGCAGCGAACAAGAAGTATAAGTTCTCACCGAAAAAAACACTCGATATCGCACAGAAACTTTACACAAAAGGGATGATATCGTACCCGCGAAGTGATTCAAGTTTTGTAACGACAGAGGAAGCTGCAGAATTTCCGTCAATTCTCTCTAAACTCCAGAAGCAAGACGCATATAAAGAGTTTTTTCCATTAGCAAAACAATCCATCATGAACGATAAGCGATATGTGAATGCCTCAAAAGTGAGTGATCACTACGCGATCATTCCAACGGAGCAGGTTCCTAAACTAGAAAAGCTATCTGGTGAGGAGTCAAAAATCTATGACCTTATCGCAAGAAGCTTACTCGCTGCACATGAAGATGTCGCAATCGTCGATTATACGACATTAATAACTTTAGTAGATGATCGTGCAGAATTTGTATCTAAGGGACAAGTGAAAGTTCAAGAAGGATGGCATAAGGTCATAAATTCAACGCAAAAAGACGAAGTTCTACCTCAAATCGACAAAGGGCAGGCAGGGACTGTATTATCCATGGATGTAGTAGAGGGCAAAACGCAGCCTCCGAAACGATTTACAGAGGGTCAGCTCATTACGATGATGAAAACAGCAGGAAAACATCTTGAAGATGAATCGTTAGAAAAAGTGCTTAAAGACACAGAAGGGCTTGGGACGGAAGCCACCCGTGCCGGCATAATAACGATGCTGAAAGATCGAAAATATATCGAAGTCGTAAAAAACCAGGTTTCAGCAACGGATAAAGGAATATTACTCATCGACTCGATCGGGGAAGCAGTACTTGCAAGTCCAGAAATGACTGCAAAATGGGAGCAGAGGTTAAAAGAGATTGGAAGTGGACACGCTTCACCTCAAGCTTTCATGGAATCAGTTAAGAAGCTAGCAGCCAAATTAACAGAAGATGCGATCCGATCTTCAGAGTCATGGGATACGAAAGGGATAACGATCGAACCCTCAACAACGTCCAAGAAAGCCCTGGGTAAAAAAGTCGGGACATGTCCATTATGTGGCTCAGATGTCATCGATAAAGGGAAGTTGTACGGGTGTAGCGGTTATTCCAAGAACAAATGCTCATTTACAATATCGAAACGAATCCTTGGAAAACAAGTTTCACAAACAAATGCCAAGAAAATACTTAAAGATGGTAAATCGAATATAATAAAAGGGTTAAAAGGCAAGAAAGGATCTTTTGACGCTGCATTGGTATGGAATGCGGCTGATAAGAAACTAACTTTCGAGTTTGATAGAAAATAACATGAGCACGCTCCTTTTCGAGGGGGGGGTGCTTCAGGCTATTGATAAATTCTATAGAGGTATGTCTAAAGGAATAGGAGTGAATTGCGAACGCCCCTTTCCAATGGACGGTGAGCAACCTCACACTCGTCTCGCTTGAATCGAGAAGTCTTCCGCACCTCGTTCTCGCAAGGTTAATTATCCAAATTAAGAAGTTCATTGAATTGATATGTTTTGTAAGTATAATCGTTCGGAAAGTTTATATGGTTTGAATGTTTTTTAGTAGGAGCGAATACCTCATGACTCCCGTGGTCCAACGTGCTTTCGAGACACGAAGGGGACGGTTTTTGTCCGCTTTGATGCTCGGGCGTTCGTCCACAGGAAAGCATGAGGTATTCTTGCTCCTACGTCATTGGGATCATCGTACGTCAGGTTTTCTACAAATTGAAGCACGCTCCTCATCGAGGGGCGTGCTTTTTTATTGTTTATAAAATAATTTTTAAAATATCTAAAAACCTATTGTATATATATTCTTGTGTATGTATAATCATTCAATAACAAAGATTTAAGGGAGTTGAAGTAGTGAAAGCAGGTATTGTAGGTGCAAGTGGATATAGCGGACTAGAATTGATACGAATATTGCTTCAACATCCGCACATAAAAATTGATACGATCGTATCTCCATCGAATGCAGAAATGAGAGTAGAAGAAGTGTTTCCACATCTTAAAGATCTTGTCATAGAGGAGTTCGACTCCCTTCAATGTGAGGAGCTTGCCAGTAAGGTAGACGTCGTCTTTTTTGCTACTCCTGCCGGTGTTAGCTCTGAGTCTATCCCAACGTTGCTCAAATTAGGTGTTCCGTGTATCGATTTATCTGGAGATTTCAGATTGAAGGGTGAAGGAACATACGAAGAGTGGTATAAACATACATCACCACCAAAAGAGGTGTTAAATAAAGCCGTGTACGGTTTGCCGGAATTCTATCGTGAAGACATTTCCACAGCAGCTTTAATTGCGAACCCAGGCTGTTATCCGACTGCGACCTTACTTGGTATTCTGCCAGTCCTAAAACGAAAGTGGGGTAACCCGGCTACGTTAATCATAGATGGCAAATCAGGGTTATCTGGTGCAGGACGAAAGATTAGCCAAACAACACATTATTCTGAAGTTAACGAGAACATATCGGCTTATAAACTCGGGAAACATCAGCACATCCCAGAGATTGAACAAATTCTGTCAGATCAAATTGAAATGGATAGTCGTGTTTCTTTCTCAACTCATCTAATCCCATTAACGAGGGGGATGATGTGCAGTATGTATATTGATTTAACTGAATCGAAAACAACAAGTGACATCATTGAACTATATCGCTCTTATTATGACAATCATCCTTTTATCCGAATTATGCCTGAAGGAAAGTGGCCAACACCAAAAGGAGTATCTGGATCGAACTATTGCGATATTGGATTTTCAGTAGACCCTAGAACAAATCGCTTAACCGTCATTTCAGTAATCGATAACTTGATGAAAGGTGCAGCAGGGCAGGCAGTACAAAATATGAATCTACGCTTCGGATTACCTGAAAAAGCAGGCTTAGAACTTACACCTGT
This sequence comes from Anaerobacillus sp. ABA4_114, assembly GCF_056159065.1. Lineage (NCBI taxonomy): Bacteria > Bacillati > Bacillota > Bacilli > Caryophanales > Bacillaceae > Anaerobacillus > Anaerobacillus sp. ABA4_114. The sequence continues at coordinate 2,081,149 of NZ_JBSWUM010000001.1, read as the reverse complement.
ATTCCCATGATTCTAAATTGAAAGGATTGAAAGATGTGACGATAGCAGTTAAAGAAGAAGGGCAGTTTACTATTTTAGAAAACGGTACAGTGACTTCACCAAAAGGATATGAAGCAGGAGGGTTTCATGCAGGATTTAAGCGAAAACGTAAAGACCTAGGATGGATTACCTCGCACGTTCCAGCAGTCGCTGCAGGTGTATTCACGATGAATACCTTTCAAGCCCCTCCGCTTAAGGTTACTCAAGAAAGTCTAGTTGGTGGAACCTTACAAGGGATCGTGGTCAATTCAGGGAACGCGAACGCATTTACAGGTAAGAAAGGCTTAGAAGACGCATACGAAATGAGAAAACAGTTTGCGAACATCATGAATTTGAAGGAAACAGAAACAGCCGTTACTTCTACTGGTGTTATCGGTGAATATTTGCCGATGGATGCCATTCTTAATGGAATTAATAGAATACCAGACTATAAAAATTCAACGAATGGTAACCAGTTTGCTGAGGCGATCGTTACGACTGATAAAGTTACGAAAGAAGTAGCGGTAACATGTGAGATCGATGGAAAAGAGGTCACGATCGGAGGAGCAGCCAAAGGCTCTGGAATGATCAAACCCAATATGGCGACCATGCTGGCATTTGTTACGACAGATGCAGCTGTGGAACAGAAGGCTTTACAATCTGCTCTAAATGACATAACGAATCGAACCTATAATATGATCACAGTGGACGGCGAAACGAGTACGAACGACATGGTGCTCTTAATGGCGAACGGAAAAGCAGCTAACGTGCCGTTAAATAAAAACCATTCAGATTGGTCAACATTTGTTACCGCTCTAGAATATGTCAGCCAGCAGCTAGCAAAAATGATCGCGAAAGACGGAGAGGGAGCGACTAAGTTAGTTGAAGTTCATGTGAGTGGGGCCGAAACAAAAGAAGGCGCCACAGCGATCGCAAAATCGATCGTAGGATCTAACCTCGTCAAGACTGCAATTCATGGTGCCGATGCAAACTGGGGAAGAATCGTATGTGCGATCGGTTATAGCGGTGAAACAGTTGAGGAAGAATCACTATCCATATCGATCGGACCGATCAACGTCGTCGATCACGGAATTACAACAGCTTTCAGTGAAGAGAAAGCAAAGGAATACTTAGAAAGTGAAACGATTGAGATTCATGTCGATCTTCATAATGGGAACGAAAAAGCCGTTGCTTGGGGGTGTGACCTTTCTTATGACTACGTCAGAATCAATGCATCATACCGAACGTGAGAAAAGCTATTTTGTCATTAAATGTGGAGGCAGTGTTCTAAGTGAACTACCAGAAAGCTTTTATCATGACATCGTAAAATTAAAAAAAATCTATGGTGTTCATCCAGTCATCGTCCATGGAGGCGGTCCGGAGATCTCATTGATGCTCGAGCAAGCCTCGATCGAGACACAGTTCGTAGATGGAATGAGAGTAACTTCTGAAGAGATGGTGGATATCGTTGAAATGGTCCTAAGTGGAAAAGTAAATAAGTTACTAGTTAAAAAGATTTACCAAGCTGGTGGGAAGGCAGTAGGAATAAGCGGAGTGGACGGAGCATTGTTTCAATGTGAGATCATCGACCGAGCACTCGGTCGGGTTGGGAAAGTCAATAAGGTAGATAGGATACTGATAACCCAGCTTTCTGAAGGTGGCTATATTCCGATCGTTTCACCAATCAGTATGGACCAAGGCGGAGAAACACTAAATATCAATGGCGATGAAGCAGCATCTGCCGTAGCCAAAGCATTACGAGCCCCTATTTGCCTTGTCAGCGATATACCAGGAATTTATGAAACAGTGAACGGAGAGAACGTTGTTTATCCGTGTCTAGATGAAGAAAAAATTATGGAATTGATCGAAAGTGGCGTTATTTTCGGAGGGATGATTCCTAAAGTAAAAAGCGCATTAGCAGCGTTATCTGAGGAAGTCAGTTCTGTCATTATTTTAAATGGAAAAGAAGAGCAAGCGTTACAAAAAGCCGTCGAGAATCGCTCGATTGGCACCCGAATCGTACGGAAGGAGCTAGAGGATGTCGCATCAAACTAAAGTTACAGAAAGCCTTATGAAAACATACAATCGCCTTCCGTTAACCGTAGAAAAAGGGTTCGGAAGCTACCTTTACGATACGGAGGGGAAGAAGTATCTTGATTTCACATCGGGTATTGCCACTTGTAATCTTGGCCATCAGCCTTCATTCGTAAAGAAAGCGATAGAGGAGCAGCTTAATATGCTGTGGCATTGTTCAAATCTCTACAACATCCCAAAACAAGAAGAGCTCGCAAATCTTCTTACTCAGAATAGCTGTTTTGACGAAGCGTTCTTCTGTAATAGTGGAACAGAAGCAAATGAAGCGGCGATCAAACTTGTAAGAAAGTGGAGCGGAAAAGAAGCAATCGTGACTTTTTCAAATTCCTTTCATGGTCGAACGTTAGGATCGTTATCGGCGACTGCACAACCGAAGCTTCAGCAAGGATTCGGATCCATGCTTGAAGGGTTTCATTATCTACCATTCAATGATTATGAAAGCCTCACAATGATCGAAGAGCTAAAGCCCGCCGCTGTGATGTTTGAACTCGTTCAAGGTGAAGGAGGCGTTAGACCAGCAAACAAAGATTGGATCGATCAGCTCGTTGCTACTTGTAAAAAGCATCATATCCTTCTCGTTGTGGATGAAGTCCAAACTGGTATCGGTAGGACGGGGACGCTATTTGCACATGAACAGTATGGGTTTGATCCGGACATTATCACACTTGCAAAAGGTCTAGGATCTGGATTTCCGATCGGAGCTATGTTATCAAAATCGGAAATCGCGACGGCCTTTGGCCCAGGAACTCACGGAAGCACATTTGGTGGCAATCCATTAGCAAGCGCGGCTGGGGTTGCGACAGTGATTGAAGTGATCGACCTTTTGGAAAAAGTGAAAAGCGCTTCAGAAACTCTTATGAGTGAATTACAACCATTCACGAAATACCCGGCTGTACATGAGGTAAGAGGGAAAGGGCTGCTTCTTGGAATCGAAGTAGATCATGCAGCTTCATTCATCAAGGCACTTCGAGAAAAAGGCGTACTTGTTTTACCAGCTGGGCCGAATGTAATCAGAATTTTACCTCCATTAAATGTAAGCTGTGAAGAAATAAATGAATTTATATTCGTATTGAAGCAAGTATTTGAACTGCAAGGAGAGGATCACAAATGAAGAAAGGATATCTCGTTCTAGAAAACGGTGCTGTGTTCGAAGGCGAACTAATGAATGATGAAGGAGAGGCTTTTGGAGAAGTAGTTTTTAATACGAGTATGACTGGTTATCAAGAAATTGTTTCTGATCCTTCCTATGCAGGACAGATCATTGTTTTTTGCTATCCGCAGATCGGAAACTATGGATTAAATGAGCTGGATAGTGAAAGTGAGGGGCTCTACTTACACGGAGTCGTCACAGGTGAACAGTGTGATATCCCTAGTCATTACTTATCTAAGAACTCATTTTCAAATGGACTCGAGGAAAAAAAGATTCCTTCCCTTACCGGTGTTGATACGAGAGCTATAGTAAAGCTGCTTCGAGGACATGGGACGATGAAGGGGAAGATCACATCACAAGCTCCCAATGAGATCGAAGAAGATTGGACCTATGACAATGTGTTTGTCCCGTTCGTTTCCACTAAAGAGACGAAGCATTATCCTGCTGATGGTCCTCACGTGATTTTGATGGACTATGGATATAAGAAATCGATCTTAACGTCCTTACTTGATCTAGGATGTTGTGTAACGGTTATCCCATATAACACTAGTTACGAATCCATCACTGCTCTAAAACCAGATGGCATTGTGTTAAGTAACGGACCAGGTGATCCGAAAGACTTATCAGATCAGTTCCAAACCATTAAAAAGATTAGTGAACAATACCCAACATTCGGGATCTGTCTTGGTCATCAACTTCTCGCGCTTTCACATGGTGCACAAACGAGAAAGCTTCTTTTTGGACACAGAGGTTCAAATCACCCTGTTAAGCATACAGAAACAGGGAAAGTTTATATCACTTCTCAAAACCACGGCTATGAAGTGGTGAGTGAAAGCCTTGAAAAAACCAATTTCACCGTATCGTTCACTAATATAAATGATGAAACCGTAGAAGGGTTAAAACACAACAAGCTCAGCATCCAATCGGTTCAATTCCACCCCGAAGCACATGCTGGACCTTCTGATACCGCGTTTCTGTTCAACTCATTTTTACAGCAAATTTCACAAACAGGAGAACATCATTATGCCTTTACGTAAAGAACTGAAAAAAGTCGTTATTATAGGATCTGGTCCAATCGTGATCGGTCAAGCTGCAGAATTTGATTACGCTGGAACACAGGCGTGTCTGGCACTTAAAGAAGAAGGAATCGAAGTTATTCTTATCAACAATAATCCAGCAACCATCATGACCGATTCTTCAATTGCAGATCGCGTTTATATGGAGCCAATGACACTTGAATATGTAGAAGAAGTATTGATGAAGGAACAACCCGATGGACTAATCGGAACACTAGGCGGCCAAACAGGGCTTAACCTTGCCGTTAACTTATATGAAAAAGGAATATTAGAAAAGCACAATGTCGAGCTGCTTGGAACTTCAGTCGAGTCGATTCAAAATGGTGAGGATCGCGAAAGATTCAGACAGATGATGATCGACATCGGAGAGCCGGTTCCTGAATCAAAGATCGCTCTTTCAAAAGAAGACGCGTTAACGTTCGCATCGGAAATCGGTTACCCGATTATGGTGCGACCAGCCTATACACTTGGCGGTGAAGGGGGCGGTTTTGCTGCGAATGATCAGGAATTAGAAGAAATCGTGGAGAGAGGCCTATCCCTTAGCCCAATACATCAAGTGTTGATCGAGAAAAGTATGCTTGGATGGAAAGAAATCGAATATGAAGTGATGAGAGATAAAAATGATACGTGCATGATTGTCTGTAACATGGAAAACATGGATCCGGTCGGAATTCATACCGGTGATTCAATTGTCGTCGCACCTTCACAGACGCTAAACGATTATCAGTATCAAATGCTAAGAGACGTTTCGTTAAAAGTCATTCGAGCACTGGACGTGATCGGCGGCTGTAATATTCAAATCGGTTTACATCCAGAATCGAACGATTACCACATTATTGAGGTTAACCCTCGGGTGAGTCGTTCCTCAGCACTTGCATCAAAAGCAACAGGGTATCCCATCGCCCGTATGGCAGCAAAATGTGCGATCGGTTACACCTTAGATGAATTGCCAAATCCAATAACAGGGAACACGTTCGCAGCATTCGAACCCGCTCTAGATTATCTTGTCGTCAAGCTACCAAGATTTCCATTCGATAAGTTTCCTGAAGGAGATCGCGTGTTAGGTACACAAATGAAAGCAACAGGCGAAGTGATGGCGATTGATCGTAACTTTGAAGGGGCGCTCAATAAAGCGATCCGCTCACTAGAGATCGGACGTTATGCCTTAACTGGTGAACACTATCAAAACTTACAGAATGAAGAATTACTAAAGAGCTTAACAACGCCTACAGATGAAAGATTATTCCTTATTGGAGAAGCGTTCAAAAGAGGGCTGAGCATTGAAGAGGTAAGAAACCACACGTCGATCGACACATGGTTCCTCGTAAAAATTAAAAAGGTCGTCGATACAGAATTGAAATTGAAACAAACGACTGAACCGTCTACAGAGCTGCTTGTTCAATCGAAGAAGCTAAATATTAGCGATGAGTTTATTGCTGAGGCGATCGGTAAAACAATCGATATCGTGCGTACTCAGTGTAAAGAAGTAGGAATCGAGCGAGGAATGAAGCAGGTGGATACTTGTGCAGGTGAGTTTGAAGCCGTCACACCGTATTTCTACTCAACGTACCTTGGAAAAGATGAAGCGGAGAATCAGCCTGATGCATCCATTCTTATTCTTGGGTCAGGTCCAATCCGAATCGGTCAAGGAGTCGAATTCGATTATTGCTCTGTGCATGCCACTCTCGCAGTTAAAAAATTCGGTTACCGCGCTGTCGTTATGAACAACAACCCAGAAACTGTGAGCACAGATTACTCTATTGCTGATCGTTTATACTTTGAACCACTTGCAATCGAAGATGTGCTAGCTGTTATTGAGAAAGAAAACATTGTGGGAGTAGCTGTTCAGTTCGGCGGTCAAACAGCAGTCAACCTTGCGGAGGAACTGCATGAAAGAGGTATTCCAGTCCTCGGTACGCCTGTTGAGAACATTAATAAAGTGGAAGACAGAGATCAGTTTTATAAGCTTTTGGATTCCTTAACCATTCCTTATGTTGAAGGGAAAATGGCATATGACCCTGAAGAAATGGAACAGTTAGCAGCTGATTTAACGTTCCCAATCATCGTTAGACCTTCCTACGTAATCGGTGGACAGAATATGTTTATTTTTAGAACGATGGATGAACTGAAGCGATATACGAAAAAACTTGGCTCAAGTTCAAAGAAAATGTGGCCGTTTCTATTAGATCGATTCGTTGAAGGCACGGAGTGTGAAGTAGACGTCATTTGTAATGGCGAAGAGATCGCGATTCCAGGTATTATGGAGCACCTTGAACGTGCCGGCGTTCACTCTGGAGATAGTACCGCTATCTATCCACCAATCTCGTTAACGGATGAACAAAAACAAGTAATCACCACCTATTCAGAAAAGCTATCGAAGGCACTTCAATGCAGTGGACTCATGAACATTCAATTTGTCATTAGCGAAGATACTATCTACGTGTTGGAAATCAATCCACGAGCTTCGAGAACGGTGCCGTTAATGAGCAAAGTGACGAATGTTCCAATCGTTGAATGGGCGATCGAAGCGCAGTTAAACAACGGAAGTAAGCTTCCTGAACAAGGATTATTGAAAGAAAAGCCGTATTACACCGTTAAGTTTCCAATATTCTCAAACGGTAAGTTAAAAAACGTGGATCATGTGCTAGGGCCTGAGATGAAATCAACTGGAGAAGTGCTCTCTGTCGCTTCAACGGTTACGGAAGCACTGAGTAAGGCGATTATCCCTACAGTTAAATCTAGCCTTCCAAAAGCAGTTCTATGTTCAATCAATAACGAAACGAAAGACGCCGCTCTTCTGCTACTTGATGAGCTCACAAAAAAAGGCGTCACATTATATGCAACTCCTGGTACACATAACTTTCTAGTGAGCGAAGGCGTTCAGTCTATAGAAGTTGAGAAGAATCTAACAGCGATTGAACAACTGATCAGCAAGGAGGTTGAAGCAATTATTTCGATTCCAACTATCGGACGTGAGAAAAATCGCTTAGGTTTCCAAATCAGAGCGTTAGGTACACGTTACAAGATTCCATGCTTCACACACTTAGACACACTTCAATTGATTACGTTAGGCGAACAACAGAAAACAAGCGTTACATCTATTCAAGAATGGCACGATCTTAAGCAAGTTACACAATAGGAAGGATGAGAATATGATTCAAACATATGAACAGAAAATTGAAGAAAGCTTAAAAGGAAAAGATTTCTTAACGATCAATGAGTTATCAACTGAAGAACTATTATATATCCTAAAAGTCGCAGAAGAATTAAAAGACTTACAAAAACAAGGCATTCCACATGAAGAGCTAAAAGGAAAGGTCCTTGGGATGATTTTCGAAAAGTCTTCAACGAGAACTCGCGTCTCATTTGAGGTAGCGATGCTGCAACTAGGAGGGCACGCCCTCTTTCTAAGTTCAAAAGATATTCAGCTAGGGCGAGGGGAGTCAGTTGTTGATACAGCGAATGTGTTAGCTGGCTATCTCGATGGCGTGATGATTCGAACGTATGCACACGATACGATTGAACAGTTCGCAGAAGCATCCGAGATTCCGGTAATTAACGGACTCACAGACCTCCATCATCCAGCCCAAATCCTAGCAGACCTTCTTACGATTGTAGAGAAGAAAGGGTACTTAAAAGGCCTAAAAGCAGCTTATTTTGGAGATGGAAACAACGTTGCACACTCTTTAATTGAAGGAGCAGCAAAAGTAGGAATGCATTTTACAATCGCATGTCCAGAGGGATATGAACCAGATGAAACGATCTTGTCGCAAGCGAAAGAAACTGCACAAGAAACAGGTTCTATTATTGAAGTGACGACAGATCCAGAAGTCGCGATCCAAAATGCTGATGTGATCATAACCGATGTATGGGCGAGTATGGGGCAAGAATCTGAACAAGAAGAACGTGAAGGTGTGTTCGAACCTTATCAAGTGAATGAAGAGCTATGTATAAAAGCGAATGAAAATTACATCTTTATGCACTGTCTTCCAGCACACCGCGGAGAAGAGGTTACAACAGGCGTTATAGACGGTCCACATTCCGTTGTATACCAGGAAGCAGAAAATCGTCTGCATGCCCAAAAAGCACTTTTAAAAATTTTATTAAAAAATTGATTTTTTTTGATGCAATTTGAATAAATATACGTTAGTATATATATTAATACAGAGATAGGGAGTGGATCACATGAGTAAAGAGAAACTGATTCTTGCTTATTCCGGAGGGCTAGATACCTCAATTTCAATCAAATGGCTTCAAGAGAAATACGACTATGAAGTGATTGCTCTTGGACTTGATGTTGGTGAAGGTAAAGATCTAGAAACCATTAGAGAAAAAGCGCTGAACGTTGGCGCTTCGAAAGCATATATGATCGAAGGTAAAGAATTACTTGCAGAAGAATATCTGCTACCAGCACTAAAAGCAAACGCACTATATGAAGGGAAATACCCGCTGTCTTCCGCTCTTTCACGTCCTTTAATTTCGAAACTTCTTGTAGAAGTAGCAGAAAAAGAAGGCGCAACAGCCGTCGCACACGGATGTACTGGAAAAGGAAATGACCAGGTGCGTTTCGAAGTTTCCATTCAAGCGCTGAACCCGAACCTAAAAGTGATTGCTCCAGTTCGTGAATGGGGCATGACACGTGATGAACAGATTGCCTATGCAGAAGAAAAAGGGATTCCGGTTCCTGTAAAGCTAGATAACCCGTTTTCAATCGATGCGAATATCTGGGGTCGTGCATGTGAGGCTGGAGTACTTGAAGATCCTTGGGCGGAAGCACCTGAAGCAGCATTTGATTGGACGGCACCACTCGAAATGACGCCTGATAAACCTGAATACATCGAAATCGACTTTGAAGAAGGCCGCCCAGTCGCATTGAATGATGAGCAATTAGGGTTCGTCGACTTGATCGAAAAACTAAACATCATCGGTGGAAAGCATGGAATCGGCCGTATCGATCACATCGAAAATCGTCTTGTTGGGATCAAATCAAGAGAGGTGTACGAAAACCCAGGTGCATTGATCTTGATCAACGCTCATAAAGAGCTAGAGTTCTTAACACACACACGTGAAGTATCTCAGTTCAAAACAACGATCGATCAACAAATGTCGAAGCTGATCTACGACGGTTTATGGTATTCACCGCTTCGTCAAGCGCTAGAAGGGTTCATTAACGAAACGCAAAAAGTAGTGAGTGGGAAAATACGTATCAAACTACACAAAGGAACGAATACAGTCGTTGGACGTAAATCAGAGAACTCCCTTTACAACGAACAGTTAGCTACTTATCTTAAGGGAGACATGTTCGATCATGAGGCAGCGGTAGGATTTATTAAGTTGTGGGGCTTACCAACGAAAGTAAACGCTGAAGTTCACAAAAAGCAAAAGCAAAAAGTCCATCAATAAGGAGATGTTAGTGTGTCTAAGTTATGGGGAGGACGCTTTACCAAACAAACCAATAAACTCGTTGAAGAATATACAGCTTCCATTCAATTTGATAAGGAACTAGCAGAAGAAGATATCGAAGGCAGCCTAGCCCATGTTCAAATGCTTTCAGAGTGCGGTGTGATTACAGAGGACGATATGAAAGAGATCAAGCGCGGTTTATCGATCGTCCTCGAAAAAATTCAGTCTGGCGAATTTGAATATGATGTTTCTCATGAAGATATTCATATGAATATCGAGAAAGCTTTAATCGATGAGATTGGACCTGTAGGTGGGAAACTTCATACCGGTAGAAGCAGAAATGATCAAGTTGCAACCGATATGCATATGTACCTTGTGAAAAAAGTGAAGCAGTTTATTAAGCATATTGAGCTTGTCCAAGAAGCCATCATCACCCAGGCTGAAGAGCATGTGGAAACCGTTTTGCCGGGGTATACGCACCTGCAGCGTGCACAGCCGGTTTCATTTGCTCATCACATTCTCGCGTACTTTTGGATGTTCGAACGGGATAAAAAACGATTTCAGGATAGCTTGAAGCGTGCGAACATGCTGCCACTCGGAGCTGGAGCTCTTGCTGGAACGACTTTTCCAATCGATCGACAGCGTTCCGCTGAGCTTCTCGGTTTCGATGCTGTTTATCCTAACAGTATGGATGCTGTCAGTGATCGCGACTTTATTCTGGAATTCTTATCGAATGCCTCCATGCTTATGATGCACATGTCTCGCTTATCAGAAGAATTGGTGATTTGGAGCAGCCAGGAATTTCAGTTCATCGAACTCGATGATTCTTTCTGTACAGGGTCCAGCATCATGCCGCAAAAGAAAAATCCGGATGTTCCGGAATTGCTAAGAGCAAAGACAGGTCGCGTCTACGGAAATCTATTCAGTCTTCTTACCGTCTTAAAAGGACTGCCGCTTGCTTATAACAAAGACATGCAAGAAGACAAAGAAGGAATGTTTGATACAGCGAAAACGCTAGATGGCGCACTTCAGCTTCTCGCACCGATGATCGCGACCATGACAGTGAAGAAAGAAAACATGAAAAAAGCAGTTAATGAAGATTATTCGAATGCAACCGATATTGCCGATTACCTTGTTAACAAAGGGATGACATTTAGAGAGTCACATGAAATGATCGGAAAAATCGTTCTCCATTGTATTCAGCAAAACAAGTACCTGCTGGATCTTAGTCTTGATGAGTACAAAGAGTTTACAGACTTATTTAGTGAAGATGTTTTTGAAGTCTTAAAACCATATAACGTGATGAGTGCAAGAAAAAGCTATGGTGGTACATCTCCAGAGCAAATCGTTCAACAGCTGGATTTAGCAAAAAAACACCTAAGTGTTGAAGAACCCATCACATAAAGAAAGGGCCCTACCCTTATGGATAAGACCCTCTTGAAGAAGGAAGGTTAGCTTTTGCTAATAAAGCGATGGGGTAAAACGGTAATTGTCTTTTGGAGACACCTCTTTCTAATGAAAGTAGTTAGAGCCTTGTTTTCCCAACAGAGTTGTTCAACGCGACCATCTCCCTAGATAAGTTAGCCGTAATTCCTTTTGCACTTTTAACTTCCCTCTTCAAAATATATGATGCACACATTGTTGGTTTTATATACAATCCATTTCAACTTTTTTAATTTTATTTCAGAATAGAGTAAGGTACGCGAGAGATACTATTCATGAAAGTTGGAAAGGAGGAGATTTCTTTTGGGAAGAGGGAAAGCATTCGACCATAAGAAGAAAGGCATGCAGCGAAAACGTCCTCAGCACGCAGATGAAACAGCATTTCCTAATGAAGCCTCTACCGGTCACAAAACGGTTAAAAATGAAGAGCGTGAAGAATAATCCCTGCCCTTGCAGGGGTTTTTTTCGTGTAGAGCTAAACGGAGTAATCCCTTACACTTATTATAAGAAAAAAATGTAAAAGGGGGATTATCTTTGGAATCGATCGGTTTAGTATTAGAAGGCGGCGGTATGAGGGGTGTATATACTGCTGGCGTACTCGAATACTTCATGGAGAACGAGCTTTATTTTCCTTATGTGATCGGTGTTTCTGCCGGAGCTTGTAACGCAGCATCTTATCTCTCAAGGCAGCCAGGGAGGAATAGAAAGGTCACCATCGACTATGTGAATCACCCTGAATATCTGTCTTATAAAAATTTAATAAGAAAGAAACAGCTTTTTGGAATGGATTTGATTTTTAATGACATACCAACTGAACATGTACCGTTTGATTTCGACACCTTCGCATCCACTACTGAGAAATTTATAGTTGGTACGACCGATACATACACTGGTGAACCCGTTTATTTTCAAAATGAAAAAGCACCTGATCAGCTCCTATCGATTTTAAGAGCTTCTAGTTCATTACCTTTTATGGCTCCTCCAGTGAGAGTGCAGGATAAACTATTGTTGGACGGTGGAATTGCAGATCCAATCCCGATCTTTAAATCTGAACGTGACGGTAATCATTTGAATGTCGTCGTACTAACACGGAATGCCGGGTATCGAAAGAAACGGTCCAAGTTCTCGTGGGTCATCAAACGACTGTATAAAAGAAATCCGAAGCTTGCCTCAGCCATCAATTCTAGGTATGAACGATACAATCGAACACTCGAGCATATTGAGTCAAATCCCGAACACTATTATGTCATCCAACCATCTACACCGTTAGCAGTGGATCGTATCGAACGTTCAAAAGAAAGGTTATCCCTTCTGTATGATCAAGGATATGAAGATGCGAAACAGCATCATGCAGCACTTCAAAAATGGATCGCTAGACCATTACACGCTGGAATTACTAGTATCTAAGCATACTCAAGACGTCCTTAAGGTTTTGAAATGTTTATTCCTGGGAATGTATCCTCCATCAAGACGTAGGAGGTATTGCAATTGAAACGGTATCAGCTATATATAAACGGAGAATTTACGAATAGTAACAGTGAAGAAACGATCGATGTCATCAACCCAGCGACGGAAGAAACCATTTCACAAATTCAGCTTGGGGATGAAAAGGATATCGAACGTGCCATTTCGGCTGCAAAAGCATCTCAAAAAGAGTGGGAAGCGAAAACCTCGATTGAACGAGCCGATTACTTATATAAAATTGCAGATAAAATAGAAGAAGCTAAAGATTCGTTTATCACGATGCTCACTGAAGAAAACGGAAAGACGGTAGACGCTTCGAAAGCTGAAGTAGAGCTTACGATCGATTATTTTAGATACATGGCAGGATGGGCGAGAAGATATGAAGGAGAAGTACTTCCTAGCGACCGCCCGAATGAGAACATCATGGTCTTCAAAAAGCCAATTGGCGTTGTTGGGGGAATCGTACCATGGAATTTTCCGATGTTCATCTTCGCTAGAAAAGTAGCTCCAGCTTTTGTAACCGGGTGCCCGATCATTATTAAACCTAGTCAGTATACTCCAAACACTGCATGTGAACTCACTTCAATCATCCATGAAGTCGGTTTACCAAAAGGAGTCTTCAACCTCGTGACTGGTAAAGGATCTGATATTGGAAATCCGCTCGCATCTTCACCTGATGTTGCGATGATCAGTTTAACCGGGAGTTATCCAGCAGGATCAAAAGTGATGGAGGCAGCAGCTAAAAATATCACGAAAGTCAACCTGGAACTCGGAGGAAAAGCTCCTGCAATCGTTACAAAGCATGCGAATATCGATTTAGCAGTTGAGAAAATCACGACTTCTAGAATTACGAATAACGGCCAGGCTTGTACGAATGCTGAACGGGTATATGTCCACGAAGACGTTGCAGATGAATTTATTGAAAAAATCACTCAGTCCTTTAAAGATACAAAGGTAGGCAACTCTTTGGATGAAGAAGGATGCGATATCGGTCCATTGGTTAACAAAGAACAGCTTGAATCAGTTGAGAAAATGGTGAACAATGCTGTTGAAGCAGGTGCAGTAGTGAAAACGGGTGGAAAGAGAATAGACCGAGAGAAAGGCTATTATTTTGAACCAACCGTGTTAACGGACGTTTCTCAAGATATGGAGATCATTCAAGAGGAAATTTTCGGTCCTGTCCTACCAATCGTAATCTACAGCGATTTCGATCATGTTCTTGAAGCGGCTAACGATACACGTTACGGTCTTTCATCTTCTATCTTCAGTGATAATATTCATGATGTGATGAGAGCTTCTAATGAGCTTAAGTATGGTGAAACGTACGTTAATCGTGAAAACTTTGAAGCTGTTCAAGGGTTCCACGCAGGCATGGGGCAATCTGGAATCGGTGGTGCGGATGGAAAACATGGTCTAAACGAGTACCTTAAAACGCATGTGATTTACATGGAATACGATCCAAATACGAAATAACAGAAGACCGGAGACTTTCTCCGGTTTTTGTTATTAACGAATCATTTGAAGGATAGATAACAGAGCGCTTATAATATAGGTGTAAAGTCATTAATGAAAAGAGGGAGAATATGATCGATTCTCGTATTAAGAAATTAGCAGAAAATCTTGTTCACTATTCTACAAGAATTGAAAAAGGTGAGCATGTTTTAATCGAAGCATTTAATATCGATAATTCACTTGTTCGGAGCTTAGTAAAAGAGGTACATAAAGCAGGCGGCTTTCCACATGTGAACCTTCGAGACAATCAGATTATTCGTGAACTATTATTAGAAGCGACCGAGGAGCAAATCGAAGCTTGGACTACACATGATCTTCGCCAGATGGAAGGCATGGATGCTTATATCGGTATTCGCGGCGCGGACAACATCAATGAGTTTGCTGATGTACCTGAAGCAAAAATGGCATTGTTTAATCAGGTATATAAAACAAAGGTTCATAGTAATCAACGAGTTAAACATACGAAGTGGGTTGTAATGAGATATCCTAACCCATCTATGGCTCAGCTCTCTAGTATGAGTACAGAAGCATTTGAAGATTATTATTTTAATGTTTGTACGATGGATTACGCGAAGATGAATGAAGCGATGGATGCGCTTGTGGACCGAATGAATCGTGCAGATTCTGTAAGAATCGTTTCACCTGATACGAATTTAAGCTTTTCCATCAAAGATATACCAGCAATTAAATGTGCAGGGCAACTGAATATCCCTGATGGAGAAGTATTTACCGCCCCTGTCGTGGATAGTGTTAATGGCGTGATCACGTACAATACACCATCTCCATACAATGGGTTCGTTTTCGAAAATGTTCAGCTAACGTTTGAAAATGGAAAGATTATCGATGCGACAGCGAACGATACAGAACGATTGAACAGCATACTCGATACTGATGAAGGTGCTAGGTATATCGGTGAATTCGCAATCGGAGTTAACCCGTATATTCGCGAGCCGATGAAAGATATCTTGTTCGATGAAAAGATCGACGGATCGTTCCACTTTACTCCAGGGCAATCTTATGACGAAGCACCAAACGGAAATGATTCAGCAGTTCACTGGGACATGGTGCTGATTCAAAGACCTGAATATGGTGGAGGAGAAATTTGGTTTGATGATGAATTGATAAGAAAAGATGGTAAGTTTGTACCAGACTATCTCAATGGATTAAATCCTGAAAATTTAAAGTAAGATAAGGAAGCGCATCTACGGATGCGCTTTTTTACGTACAAATGACCAATCACATTCCTGGTAGTTTGAATATAAATAAACAAATCTACTTAAGAGGAAGTGCCTTTAATGGAAATACATTGTGATGGATGTACAAAGGAGATGAGAGACTGGGAGACCATTCATATGGTGAAATTCGATAAGTGGTATGTTGGTCATTTTAACTGCTTATTGAATTTGAAAAAGAAACTTAATTTAAACAGACCGATTAAATGGGATAAATTAGAAGGAACAAAAGATAATCAAAAAGGAACGGATGGAAAAACGCAATCATAATGATTCGATTTGTATTTTATAGAGTATCATTATGACTAAAAAAGCTGTCGAGGATTCCTCGGCAGCTTAAGTTTGTAGATTTCTGATCTTTACTCTCCATTTTCACTTAAATAATTGTTAGCTTTTTCAGCATGTATGGCGAAAGTTAACGGGTTCTTCTTTATGTATCCAGCTTTTTTCAAGTCTCCTATTGTGGCACTGACAGTTTCTCTAGTAGAACCGATCATCGTAGCCATGTCGTAATGTGTAAGCTTGATCTCGATCGTTTGCCATTCGTTCTTACGCTTTCCAAATTTCTCACTAAGTTTTAATAGTAAAGACAACACCCGATATTTTACACTTCTGAGTGCAATGTTTTCACTCATTTCATAAATTTCTTTTAAGCGTGAAGACAGTATTTCAATGAATTTTATGGCGAGCTTGGGGTTTTCTGAGAGCAAAGTTTCAAATTGTTCTTTTCCGATAATACATAAATAAACGTCTGTCATCGCTTCAACATAAACAGAATCATCACTTAGTGAGAAACTAGAGGTTTCTCCAAAAATGTTGCCATCTCCAAGAATATCGACCGTTAATTGTTTTCCGCTATCATTGGAGCGATACAAACGTACATTTCCTTGTTTCAATAAAAATAACGCTTTCATCGGCTTTGTAGGTCCTACGATGATGGTTCCTTTTTTAACTGGCTTCATATCGCTAACACGATCGATCTGTACTAAATCATTCATTTCCATTTCATCAAATAAGTTTATCTGGGAAAGCATCGTCAATTTATCCATAAGATCACCTTCAGTTCTTAAATCAAGTAATTTTCACGAGTAAGATAGCTTACATTATCATAAATCGTATACCGTTATACTCTAATTGTTAGGAGGGTACTTGTCTAACATGGAACATATTCGATTATACACGATAACAAGTTGCATTGAATGTGAGAAAACAAAAAGACTCCTTAAGCAGTCAGGTATTTCCTTTGATGAAGTGAATGTCCTTGAACAGCCAGAAAGACAAGAAGATCTCTATCAATTGGCCGGAGAATTCCTTGTACCGCTGCTTGTCTATAACAATAAAGTGTGCTCTGAGTTCACTTTAATACAGAATCACTCGAATGTTGAGATGAACTTTTTATAGGTGCGATGAATATAGTAAATCATCTTTGGAAAGAGGTGATGGTTTGTCGCATCTTCTTTATTCGGCTATTGGAGATTCTATTACATTAGGTACAGGCACAATCCTTTTTTCACCGACTTTTCCAGATTACTATCGTTCGGCTATCTTTGATAAGTTAGAAGAAAATGTTCTCCTAACAAAATATGCAAGAAATGGAGCAACTACTCGCGACGTTAGAGACTGGCTAGAGCAATCGTTACCGATCGAACATGCCAATGTTATTACGATTACGGCCGGTGGAAATGATTTGATCGATGCAGCTGAAGAGTTTGCTATAAATAAGGAAGAAGCTGTTTTCCAGAAAGCGCTCGAAGAATGCTGTACAAACATGAATTGGATTGTAAGCCACCTATCGATGACAGTAAAGAAGCCTGCTATGATTCGAATCGTTAATTTGTATAATCCTTATCCCCATCTTTCATTCGCAAAAGATTGGGTCAATCGATTTAATCAAAATCTAGTAACATGTACAAAGAATAATGATGTAAAAGTGGCAGATGCTTATCGTTTGTTTGAGGGCAATGAAGAACGGCTTTTGTCCTTTGATGGCATACACCCTAATGAATGTGGCCACATGGTTATTTCTGAAGCACTCGTTAACACTGGTATCTCTTTATAGAAAACTGTAATCACAATTACAGACAAATGATCTCATTGTAAGTTATACTAGCCTATAGTAACGAGTAAAGGAGAAGATTTACATGCAACAAATCGAATCAAAACAATCTTATGATAATCTAATCAATGATTCTAAAGTGACGATATTAAAATACGAAGCGAATTGGTGCCCGGACTGTAAACGCCTTGACTTATTTATCGACGATATCATCAAAGAACATAGCGATAAACAATGGGCACAAATTGATATTGAGCAATTCCCTGAAATAACAGAGGAAAATGAAGTGATGGGTATTCCAAGTCTCCTCGTTTATAAAGATGGAAAAAAAGTTGGGCATCTTCATAGTGCCAACACAAAGAATCCAGATCAAGTAAAAGATTACTTATCTGACTTTTAATAAACAGCCTGTCGAGGCAATCTCGACGGGCTGTTTTAATTTTTTGTCAAGATATACTCGACCGTTCCGTCCTGTAATGAATGTACATGTGATATGACATAACCGATGCTGAGGTATGTCGATAATGCTTCACTGCAAAGATGACTTACAGGTTCTGTAGGTGCATGGAGACTAGGATAAAATCCTACAACTTTGTTTAAGGGAGTACACCTTAGTAAAACGACGTGAGTGCCTTGCCATGCGGTTCCAATCTGATTTCGTTCCATTCGATTCCCTCCCTGATCAAGCTTTAGCAAGATCATACATGATTAGTTTATGATGCAGAAGATAAAGTGTTAGAATCGATACAAAATATATTGAATTATTGCTAAAATATAGTATAATTGTATAAACTATTAAACTTTCTCAATTTTTAGTCCCGTTTTACTATTGATTTAGCACTGCCGTTACATTGTAGTGCGTGTCTGTTCTAACTCTCCAGAAAAAGGCAAACCATTCTAAAGAATGGGACGCAAAGACACAGGTCTAATGTTGAGAACATTCAACGATGACGGCTGGTCCTCCTGGAAATATCAAAGGAGGAGAGGGTGGCCATGATTAAAACCAGGCCAGAACAAGCACTTGATCAAGAGTGGGTAATGCTGATGAAAGTTGCACGAGAAATCGGGTTGAAGAAAGATGAAATCCGAGCATTTCTCGACCGCAAAAAAGATCCAACACCTGTGCGTATACAAAAACGGAGGGCTATCGATTGATAGCTCTTTTTTTAGAAGTAAAGAATCTGATGTGTGTAAACAGTTAGGCAAGTGGGTAGTCTATGAATACTGAGTAGATTGCGCTTGACTTTCAGTAAAACTTTTTTGTATCATATGTGATATCAATTACATATATAAGCTAACAACTGTGAAGGACAGATAGTAGCTAGGTAACCCTTTTTATAGAGATTCGGGGACGGTGGAAGCCCGAAAAAGGTCTAGTGAAACGGCGGTCTGGAGTTGATACCGTAAAGTGGATGTGTTCTTTCACATCAACTGGGGTGGAACCGCGGGTGCATACGCTCTCGTCCCCGGACAAATTTTTGTCCGAGGGCGGGAGCTTTTTATGTTGTTAGACAATGATAAGAAGGAGAGATTTAAATGAGTATTTCGATGGAACAAATCGTTGCCATTTCAAAGCACAGAGGATTTATTTTCGCTGGTTCCGATATTTACGGAGGTTTAGCGAACACTTGGGATTACGGTCCATTAGGTGTAGAACTTAAAAACAACATCAAAGCAGCGTGGTGGAAGAAGTTCGTACAGGAGTCTCCTCACAATAGCGGACTGGATGCGGCAATCTTGATGAACCCTAAGACTTGGGTTGCATCTGGTCACCTAGGAAATTTCAACGACCCGTTGATTGATTGTAAGAGCTGTAAAACACGTCATCGTGCAGATAAGCTGATTGAAGATGCACTTTCTGAAGAAGGCAACGAAATGATTGCTGATGGATTATCGTTTGAAGAGATGGAGCGGTTGATTGAAAATCATAACATTAAGTGCCCAGAGTGTGACAGTCAAGACTTTACAGAGATTCGTCAATTTGACCTCATGTTTAAAACACAGCAAGGGGTAACGACTTCAAGTACAAGCGACATTTATCTTCGCCCTGAAACAGCACAAGGTATTTTCGTGAACTTTAAAAACGTGCAGCGTTCGATGAGAAAGAAAGTGCCTTTCGGAATTGCACAAGTCGGAAAAAGCTTTAGAAATGAGATTACACCTGGTAACTTTACATTCCGTACGCGTGAATTTGAGCAAATGGAGTTAGAATTCTTCTGCAAACCTGGAGATGAACTAGAATGGCACCAGTATTGGAAAGATTACTGTAAGAACTGGCTATTGAATCTTGGCGTTGATCAAGATAATATCCGCCTTCGTGAGCACGCTGAAGATGAGCTCTCTCATTATAGTAATGCGACTACTGATATCGAGTACAAATTCCCATTCGGTTGGGGTGAACTATGGGGAGTTGCTTCAAGAACAGATTATGACTTGAAAAAGCACATGGAACATTCGAACGAAGACTTTACGTACCACGATCAGCAAACAGGCGAGCGCTATGTTCCTTATTGCATCGAACCATCATTAGGGGCAGACCGCGTTACACTAGCATTCTTAATCGAAGCGTACGAAGAGCAAGAATTAGAAGATGGCACGTCTCGTAGTGTCATGCATTTCCATCCTGCTTTAGCACCGTTTAAAGCAGCAGTATTGCCACTTTCAAAGAAATTATCGGATGAAGCTAGGGAAGTTCATGCTGAACTTGCGAAGTATTTCATGGTGGATTACGATGAAGCTGGATCGATCGGTAAACGTTACCGCAGACACGATGAAGTAGGTACACCATTTGCGATTACGTTCGATTTTGATTCCCTTGAAGATAAGCAAGTAACTGTACGAGACCGAGATACAATGGAACAACAAAGAATGCCAATCTCTGAACTAAAGAACTTTTTAGAGGAAAAAACTCAGTTTTAATGAAAGAGCCGCTCGATCGAGCGGCTTTTCTTTAGGATTAACGTAAAGGAGTGAAGTCGTGAAGATTTTATGGGATTTTGATGGCACGTTATTCGATACGTATCCAGCTTTTGTTAGTATTATGAAACGGTTTGTTCCTGAACATGTTTCAAATGAAGAGATATTGAAAGAGTTAAAAGTTTCATTTCGACATGCCACAAATGTATTTGGATTAACAATGGAACAAGTTGAAGAATTTAGAGTGTTAGATAACGCCCTTTCTCCTGGTAAGAAGCCTCCTTTTGAAGGTGTTATGGAAATTCTGAACAAATCAGACCTTAATGTCATCATGACTCACAAACCAAGGGAAGAAGTCATCACCATTCTTCAGCATTTTAATATGGAACATCTTTTTGCCGATCTGGTAGCAGGTGATGATGGATATCCAAGAAAACCAGACGCAGCTTCTTATCGCTATTTACATAACAAGCATGAATTAGATCTAGCTGTGGGTGACCGTTTATTAGATATCATACCAGCAAAAGAAGTTGGGATGAAAACATGTTTATTTCAAAATACTGCAGATGGAGCAGACTTTTACGTTGAAGATTACAAACATCTCAAGCAATTATTGTGGTCTGAGTAGACCAAATATTGTTCTCAAGGGAGTGGACCATGATGGGTAAGCAACAACGTTTTCTCCTTCTAACATTCCTCCTAGGAGTATTCTTAGGCGCATTAGATTCAGGTGTGATTTCACCTGCTTTAACCACATTGGTTAAAGAACTCGATATCGATTTGAAATTTACTGTATGGGTCGTTACGATCTACACCCTTGTTTACGCAGTCAGTATGCCGATTATCGGAAAACTGGCAGATCTTTATGGTAGGAAGCGAATATTCCTTGTTGGTATATTCCTGTTAGCTCTCGGTTCTCTTATTGCCGGTATAAGTGGGTCACTTCTACAGCTTTTAACAGGAAGAGCGATTCAAGCAGCAGGAGCTGGAGGTATTATTCCTATTGCAAACGCTGTTATTGGGAGTAGTTTTCCTAAAGAGAAGAGAGGAATGGCGCTCGGATTGATAGGAGCCATGTTCGGAATCGCTTCTATTCTCGGACCTGCTGTAGGAGGATTTCTAGTTGCTCAAGTAAGCTGGCGATGGATTTTCTTCATGAATATCCCCATTGCTTTCATCATCTTTCTTATGGCATTAAAGCTGCCGTTAGAAGAACAAAAGGGGTACCGTTCGAGGCTTGATTGGAAGGGAGCTCTTTTCCTATCCGTCATTATTGTTTCGTTATTACTCGGATTGACAAATCTGGATACGAATAACCTTATCGAATCTTTTACAACGTTAACAGTATGGCCGTTATTACTCTTTAGTATTGTTTTAGTTTATCCTTTCTTAACGATAGAAGCTTCGCATGGTGATCCAATCATCAACATTTCATATTTCCGTAATCGAAATATTGTCTTAGCGTTGTTAATCTCAACGATTACCGGAATAGGGATCATAAGCATGATCTTTATCCCTTCTTTTTCAGAGCTGCTTTTGGGGCTTTCAACCGGAAGAGGTGGGTATGTCATGGTTATCCTAGCTCTTGCTTCTGGATTCGCTGCACCGATCGGAGGTGTTTTACTCGATAAATGGGGAGCGAAACAAGTTGTGCTCACTGGCTTTAGTTTGAGTTTAATAGGGGCACTCATTTTTAGTTTCCTAGCAAACGGATGGCTAATGCTTATCATAGGTATGATTTTTTCTGGGGTCGGCATAGGATTTACAATGGGTACTCCTCTTAACTACATTATGTTTGAGCTCACGTCAGAGAAAGAAGCAGGTGCAAGTCAATCTCTCGTTAGTTTGTTCCGTTCGATCGGAACATCGCTTGGCCCAGTGATATTAGCAGGGTTCATTGCAGTTTCAGCAAGTGATAAAACGATTGTTTCCATAGAAAAAAGTACAGTACTAGCCGGGTATGAGAGAATGTACCTAGCAAGCGTAGTAATATTTCTGCTTGGAATGATACTAGCGTTTTTCTTAACGTTACCGTCTAAGACTAGAGAGTATTAAAATCACCATAAAGGTGTTGTAAGATAAAAATCTGTAATTTGATTGCTAATAGATAAAAAGGGATGAGACCTCAAGTCTCATCCTTTTTCTATTTGATGGTGCAATATGTATCCGATGTCCTATTTATTGGCCAAAGCGGTTAAGAACTTCATAAAAATGGGTAAGAAATTCAAAAAACTTCCTTTCGGATGGAGCGAGATCTCTTCCGACTGGAATAATTACCCCAACTGTTCTCGTTACATTGGGCTCGGATAGTTCAATCTTGACCGTTTCCGGGGGTAATTGTTCAGAAAGCGTGATTTCAGGCAGCAAGCTCACTCCGAGACCTGCCGCAACAAGGCCTTTAATCGTATCGATGTCTTCCCCTTCAAACGCGATACGTGGTTTAAAGCCCACTTGCTGACATGCTGAAGTAACGAGATGATGTAACGCATATCCAGAACGAAACAGTACAAAAGGATCGTTCTTCAGTTGGCCGAGCCTGACCATTGGATTGTCAGCTAACGGATGATTAAACGGAAGGAGGGCGAGAAGCTTCTCTGTAAAGAATATATGACCTTCTACATCTGTACGATCTTTCGGGACAGGAGAGACGAAAGCTAGATCGATTTCGCCTTTACTGACTGCCTCAGTTAATTCTTGTAAGGAACCTTGACGAAGTTGAAACCCAACGCTTGGATGCTCATTCCTAAATGCAGAAATTACAGTGGGAAGGGTTTTTGCTGCAAGACTGTTTGGAAATCCCACACGAATGGTTCCAGTTTCGGGATTTAAATATTCATGAACAGCTTGAGTCGCTCTTTCAATTTCTGCAATAGCAGTCTCAGCATGATCTTTAAAAATGTGTCCTACTTGCGTCAACTTTACGTTTCTTCCTTCACGAAAGAACAGCTGAACACCAAGTTCTGATTCTAGGTTTGAAATCTGTCTACTTACAGCTGACTGTGCAACATGAAGTGAGGTAGCAGCTTCTGTTACATGTTCTCGTCTAGCCACTTCCATAAAGTAATATAGCTGCCGTAACTCCATATTATGCAACCCTTTCTTTAATTCATATCATTATTAGATTGATTATATCTAAATTATATATTGAAAGCATGAGTCCATGCAACGTACAATAAATGTAGAATATTTAAACAATTAAGACGTTATGGCGGTAAAGAGATAAACCATGGCGATTTGTGATAAGAGCGAGGAGTGGGATTATGGTTAGAAGTAACTTTCCGGAAAAGCAAGGATTGTACGATCCGATTCATGAACATGACGCATGTGGTATCGGACTCATTGCAGATATGAATAATGAGCCGGCGCACAGCATCATCGAAAAAGGAATTTATATGCTACGCCAGCTAGATCACCGCGGAGGGCAGGGAAGCGATCCTGACACGGGTGACGGTGCAGGTATTATGCTAGGAATTCCTCATGAATTTTTTGCTAGTGAAACGAATTTTGATTTACCGGAAAAAGGCGCTTACGGTGTAGGCATGATGTTCTTGCCAGTAGATAATCATCTTCGCCAACGAGCTATAAAGATTCTTGAGAATGAGATAAAAGATGCAGGCCAAGAGTTAATGGGTTGGAGAGAAGTTCCAATCGATGAATCAACGATTGGTGAAGCAGCACGGATTGCTCAACCAGTCATCAGACAGGTATTCATTAAAAAAGGTAATATTTCTGAAGAAGCGTTCGAACGAAAGCTTTATGTGATTCGTAAAAAAGCTGAAAAAGAAATTTCACGTGATCCACAGTTAGCGAAAACGAAATATTACGCGGCTAGTTTTTCAAAAGACACAATCGTTTATAAAGGAATGTTAACACCAGAACAGCTTGATCAGTTTTATCTCGACTTGAAAAATCCGAATTTTACATCTTCTTTTTCAATGGTGCATTCACGTTTTAGTACGAATACGTTTCCAAGCTGGGATCGTGCGCATCCAAACCGCTATTTAATTCACAACGGTGAAATCAATACACTTCGTGGTAACGTAAATTGGATGAGAGCGCGTGAAGGCGCATTGAAATCAAATGTGTTCGGAGACGACATGAAAGAGATCGCACCGATTATTCGTCAAAATGGAAGTGACTCTTCCTCACTTGATAACTGCTTGGAGTTTTTAACTTTATCAGGAAGATCACTTCCACACGCAGCGATGATGATGATTCCTGAGCCTTGGGATAAAGATACGACGATGCAAGATCCGAAGAAGGCGTTTTATGAATACCATAGTTGTTTGATGGAACCATGGGATGGTCCTACAGCAATTGCCTTCACGAATGGTCGTCAGATTGGAGCGATGCTAGATCGAAACGGATTACGTCCTGCTCGATATGTCGTTACTGATGATAACACGTTCATTCTTTCGTCAGAAGTTGGGGTCATCGAAATAGATGAGGAAAAAATCATTGAGAAAGGCCGCCTAAGCCCAGGAAAAATGCTGATGGTGGATTTTGAACAAAAAAGACTAGTCTACGATGAGGAAATCAAAGAAGAAATCGCAACTCAATACCCGTACCGTGAATGGCTGACTAATAATTTGATGAGTCTAACGTCTGAGGAAGTTGATCTAGAGTTAAGGAACGAAAAAGAACTCGTTCAGATACAACGAGCATTTGGATTCACGTATGAAGAATTAACGAAGAACATTGCACCGATGGTTACGGAAAAGAAAGATCCGATCGGTTCAATGGGGAATGACGTTCCACTTGCAGTGTTGTCGGATCGTCCACAGTTATTATTTAACTATTTCAAGCAACTGTTTGCACAAGTAACAAATCCACCGATCGATTCTATTCGTGAGGAATCCGTCACGTCAACGATGACGCTATTAGGACCAGAAGGAAACTTACTCGATACAGATAAAGAAAGCTGTAGAAGAATTCGCCTCGAAACACCAATTCTGACAAAGGGTAAATTTGATGCAGTCCAGAACCTTCATGATGAAAGTAAGCAGACTGAAACACTTAACTTATTGTTTGATCCGTCACGTGGAGAAACGGAAATGGAGCATGCACTTTTAGCACTATTTAAAAAGGCTGATCGTGCGATACAAAATGGAAAGAGCATTCTCGTCTTATCTGATAGTGGTGTAGGTCAAGATATGACGGCAATCCCTTCGTTATTAGCAATAAGTGGGCTACACCATCACTTGATCAAGAAAGAAACTAGAACAAAAGTGAGTATTATAATTGAAACTGGCGAAGCAAGGGATGTTCACCAATTCGCTATGTTGATCGGTTATGGTGCTGATGCGATTTATCCTTATCTAGCATACGAATCCATCGCTCATATGCTGAGTGACGGCACAATTCAAGGATTCTCATTCAAAGATGCGATCGATAACTATATTGATGCTGCAACGTCAGGAATCGTTAAAGTGATGTCTAAAATGGGTATATCCACGATTCAAAGCTATAGAGGTGCTCAAATCTTCGAAGCGATCGGAATTAGTAATGAAGTCATTGACCGCTACTTTGCTGGCACAGCATCTCAAATCGATGGGATTCCAATCGATGTAATTGCTAAGGAAACTTTACTAAGACATCATTTCGCATATCACGACTCTGAGTATGAGGATGTAACGCTTGAAACAGGAAGTGACATGCAGTGGAGAAGGGGAGGAGAGCATCATTCTTTCAATCCAAAAACGATTCACACCCTTCAACATGCAGCAAGAAGCAATAATTATGAGCTCTACAAAACGTTCTCATCGATGGCACATGAAGAAAACTTAACATATTTAAGGCAGGCTTTTGATTTTCAATCGAACGGCTCTGTTCCGATCGAGGAAGTTGAAAGTGTTGAATCAATTACTAGACGTTTCAAAACGGGCGCGATGAGCTATGGTGCACTCAGCGAAGAAGCACATGAAGCGCTTGCGATCGCGATGAACCGTATCGGAGGGAAAAGTAATAGTGGTGAGGGTGGAGAACATCCATCCCGTTTCAAAGCAGATGAAAATGGTGATCTTCGTAGAAGTGCGATCAAACAGGTTGCTTCTGGTCGATTCGGCGTTTCTAGTCACTATTTAACAAATGCGGATGAAATTCAAATCAAGATGGCACAAGGTGCTAAACCTGGTGAAGGTGGTCAACTACCAGGTAAGAAGGTATATCCATGGATCGCTGAAGTACGTGGATCGACTCCAGGTGTAGGATTGATCTCTCCACCTCCTCACCATGACATCTATTCGATTGAAGACTTAGCACAGTTAATTCATGATTTGAAGAATGCAAACCCTTCAGCTCGCATCAGTGTAAAACTCGTTGCGAAAGCGGGCGTTGGTACGATTGCCGCTGGAGTTGCTAAAGGATTGGCAGATTGCATTCTTATAAGTGGCTATGAAGGTGGTTCCGGTGCTTCTCCTCGAACAAGTATTAGGCACGCAGGATTACCATGGGAATTAGGATTAGCTGAAACACACCAAACGCTAGTGCTGAATGACCTACGTGATCGCGTCGTTTTAGAAGCAGACGGTAAGATGATGACTGGTCGAGACGTTGTCATGGCGGCGCTACTTGGCGCGGAAGAGTTCGGGTTTTCTACTGCACCTCTCGTTGTTCTTGGTTGTATTTTAATGAGAGCGTGTCACCTCGACACCTGTCCTGTAGGAGTCGCTACACAAAACCCAGAATTACGTAAGAAATTCATGGGAAGCCCTGATCATGTCGTTAACTATTTAACATTCATAGCTGAAGAAGTTCGTGAGATTATGGCTGAACTTGGATTCAGATCAATAGAAGAAATGATTGGAAAGACGAATGTACTCGAAGTGAGTCGTCGAACAAAGGAACACTGGAAAGCAGGCTTTTTAAACCTAGAACCATTGCTATATCGCCCTCACATGTCTGATGAAGTTGGTACGTTCCATCAACGAAACCAAGATCATAACCTTGATGCAGCACTCGACCGTACTTCTATTATTCCAGCTTGTTTAGGAGCGATTGAGGAGAAGAAGTCCTTCGAAGGAACGTTCAGTATACACAATACGAATCGCGTAGCGGGAGCAATGCTTGGTCATGAAATCACAAAACGCTATGGTGAAGAGGGGTTACCTGAAGAAACGATTAAGTTGAATTTCAATGGATCAGCTGGTCAAAGCTTTGGAGCTTTTGTTCCAAATGGCGTAACGATGAGACTCGAAGGAGACGCGAACGACTACGTTGGTAAAGGACTATCAGGTGGTAAACTGATCATCCATCCTTCAAAGCTCTCTACATTTGAACGAGATCAAAATACAATTATCGGCAACGTTGCCTTTTATGGTGCAACATCTGGTGAAGCATATATCAGTGGTCTTGCCGGCGAACGATTCTGCGTACGAAATAGTGGCGTGAAAGCTGTTGTTGAGGGCATTGGCGACAACGGTTGTGAATACATGACCGGCGGCCGTGTCGTAGTACTCGGATCAACTGGTAAGAACTTTGCAGCTGGAATGTCAGGTGGAGTCGCGTATGTACTGAGTGACAACAAAGACGCATTTCTCGAAAATGTTAATCCTGAATTAGTGCATATGGAATCCTTAACGAATTATGAAGAGATTCTTGAAGTGAAAAAGCTAGTACAGGAACATGCCTATAATACTGATAGTCCAAAAGCAATTCGGATCTTACAGAACTGGAATGAGTTCGTAGGTCAATTTGTTAAAGTAATTCCGAAAGAATTTAAGAAGATTACAGCTTCACTAGAAGAGTTAAAAGAACAAGGATACAAAGATGATGATGCAGCACTGGAAGTGTTCCAGCAGGCTAAGAACGGTAATGTCAAGCCGACAAAAGTAAGCGATCTGGAACCGGTATAAGGAGGTATTTGTTTGGGTAAACCAACAGGATTCATAGACTATCCGAGAGAAAAAATTAGTGAACGAGATCCATTGACAAGATTGAAAGACTGGGGAGAGTACCAGCTACCTCAATCTGAAGAAAAACTGAAAGAACAGGGTGCTCGCTGCATGGACTGCGGCACTCCGTTCTGCCACTCTGGTATCGAATTAAACGGCAATGCCTCTGGATGCCCGCTCTATAACCTTATCCCAGAGTGGAACCACCTTGTTTACGAAGGAAAGTGGAAAGAGGCGCTTGATCGTCTTTTAAAAACGAATAACTTTCCTGAGTTTACAGGTAGAGTGTGTCCCGCTCCTTGTGAAGGTGCCTGTGTAGCAGCTATCCCTAGTGATGCAGTTGCGATCAAAAGTATTGAAAAAGAAATCATCGATCGTGGGTTCAAGGAAGGGTGGATGGTTCCGAAACCACCTAAGAAGAGAACAGGGAAGAAAATTGCAGTAGTTGGATCAGGACCAGCTGGTTTAGCAGCTGCAGACCAATTGAACAAAGCAGGACACTCAGTAACCATTTATGAACGTGATGATCGTATCGGTGGTTTGCTAATGTATGGAATTCCAAATATGAAACTAGACAAAGAATTAGTCGAACGTAGAGTGAAGCTCCTCGCTGAAGAAGGCGTGCGTTTTGTTACAAATACTGAAATCGGTGAAGATATTTCTCGAGAAGAGCTTAAGAAACAGCATGATGCTGTCATTCTATGTACAGGCGCTCAAAAACATCGCGATTTGCCAATACAAGGACGAAAGCTTGGTGGCATTCACTATGCGATGGATTACTTAAAGAAAAATACAAAGAGCTTACTAGACTCAAAGCTAGAAGATAAGCAGTACGTTTCAGCTGAAGATAAGCATGTCATCGTAATCGGCGGGGGAGATACTGGTGCAGACTGTGTTGCGACTTCTTTACGACACGGCTGTAAGAGTGTCCACCAATTCGGTAAGCACCCTCAGCTTACTGCTGATCGAATGATCGATAATCCATGGCCTGAATTTCCTAAGATTTTCACGCTTGACTATGCGTACGAGGAAGCTGCAGCAAACCACGGGGATGATCCTAGACAATATTCGATCATGACGAAGAAATTTGTTGGAGATGAAAATGGTAATGTAAAAGAACTTCATACCGTTACGATTGAAAAACACGTCGATAAGCGCGGTAACGTGTTTATGAAAGAGTTACCTGGTACTGAAAAAGTATGGCCAGTCGACCTTGTGTTGATCGCAATCGGATTTACTGGACCCGAAGAAGGGGTACTTGAACATTTCGAGATCGAACAGGACGATAGAAAACTCGCAAAAGCTGAGTTTGACGATTATCGAACAAATATCGATGGCGTCTTTGCAGCCGGTGATGTTCGAAGAGGACAAAGCTTGATCGTTTGGGCGATCAATGAAGGCCGAGGAGCCGCTAGAGAAGTCGATCGCTACCTTATGAATAAAACAGTGTTACCGTAACAGTTTGAAAACCACTCCTTGTTGGGAGTGGTTTTCTCAGCTTGTCGAGTATGTCATCATTCGGTGCTCCCGATGACGATCGCATGCTTTCCGCGTACGAACGTCCAAGCCCGAGGTGAAACCCACACCCCGGTCTCGGCCGCCCGTACGACCGCAGGAGTCCGCGATCGTCTCTCCTACTTGAAGTGTATAAATCCAAAATGAACTTTCCGTCCCAATGGTTAACAGACGAGTTTGGAGATTCTGACCAACCATTTCTCAACATAAACCTTAATTGGAGTCGAGAATATCGACTACTGTCATAGAAATACCGAGACTTTTTCAGCACACTAAATGGAACGGCTGAGCCGTTCCTCTACAAGCATTGAAAACCACTCCTTATTAGGAGTGGTTTTCTGTTTTCTTAGGACGATCGATCTTTAGAGTGAACGATGGCGAGTACCAGGGCCGAAAAACTGATCATGATGGTTAAAGCCTCATATATACTTAGCATAACATCACTCCTTTACTACTAGCATGGTGTAATAGAGGGTTGTCCTATACACGGAATCCAAAACATTTGACAGTAGTGATAAAGTTTAATACACTTAAGTCGAATATCTCGAATTAAAGATAATTTGAAGATTAATTGATTCAAATAAAGGGAATCACTGCAACCATAACTAGTAAAGGAGAATGTTTACTATGAAGCATACAACTGGAATACATCATATAACGGCTATTGTAGGAAACCCTCAAGAAAATGTTGATTTCTATAGCGGCGTATTAGGTTTACGTTTAGTTAAAAAAACTGTAAACTTCGATGATCCTGGTACTTATCACTTGTATTTTGGTAATGAGGAAGGAGCACCTGGCACGATCATGACATTCTTCCCGTGGTCAAATGCGCACCAAGGCAGGATAGGGTCCGGGCAAGTAGGTGTTACGAGTTTTGTCATTCCAGAAGGAAGCTTAGCTTTCTGGAAACAGCGATTAGATAAATTTAATGTCACAAACAGTGAACGAATTAGATTTGGTGAGCGTGTATTAGAGTTTGATGATCCACATGGGTTACATCTTGAACTCGTTGAACGAGAAGAAGGTGAACGGAACACATGGAGCTTTGGAGGTGTTGATTCTTCACATGCAATAAAAGGATTTGGAGGTGCCACACTTCTTTCAGGTCACCCTCAAGCTACAAATAAGGTATTGGAAGAAGTACTCGGGTTTAAACGAGTGGCTGAAGAAGGAGACTTTGTTAGATTTAAATCGAGCGGCACGATAGGAAACACCGTAGATGTAAAGAAAACAAGGCTCCAAGCAGGGTCACTCGGTTCTGGTACAGTTCATCATATTGCTTGGCGAGCAAATGATTTTGAAGATCATGAATCTTGGAGAACACATATCGAAGAGAAAGGATACAAACCTACGCCTGTAATCGATCGACAATATTTCAATGCGATTTACTTTAGAGAGGAAGGCGGCATACTATTTGAAATCGCTACTGACCCTCCAGGTTTTGCAAGAGATGAAGACCCAACAGAAATGGGGAAAAACCTTCTCTTGCCTCCATGGTTAGAAGAGAAAAGGACGCAGATTGAACGTGTATTAGAACCAGCTGAAGCTAGAGTACTGGAAGGTGATGAAATATGAAACACATCTTTAAACAAGGTGACTCAACGAAGCCAACACTGCTGCTCCTACATGGAACAGGTGGTACAGAAGAAGATCTTGTACCACTCGCAAACCTCATAGCACCAGAGAACTCCTATTTAAGTGTAAGAGGAAACGTGTCTGAGAACGGGATGCCAAGGTTTTTCAAAAGACTAGCTGAAGGCGTTTTTGACGAAAAAGACTTAGTAGAGCGTACAAAAGAATTAAACGATTTTATTACCGATGCTTCAAAGAAATACGGTTTTGATCGAGATAACGTGATCGCGATCGGATATTCAAACGGAGCGAATATTGCCGGAAGCTTACTACTTCATGATAGCAATTCTCTAAGAGCAGCGATCTTACATCACCCTATGGTTCCGATTCGTGGTTTGACATCCGATTTAACCAATACACCGATCTTTATCGGTGCAGGAGAAAATGATCCAATTTGTTCATCAGAAGAAACGGTCGAATTGAAGAACATTCTTACAGAGGCAGGAGCAGACGTAACCGTTCACTGGGAGAGGATGGGCCACCAACTGACAAAACAAGAGGTCGAGGAAGCGGCTCGATGGTATAATTCTAAATTCTAAAAAAAGCAGTCTGCCGACTGCTTTTTTTAACTAACTACTTTTACCTCTTTTTGTCCTCTTCTATTTAGACATTTTATTGTATGATAGTTAGATAGAAAAGAGGTTAGAACATGATCTATACTACAGCAGGAAGACCTACCTCTTCCTCCATAGAAGAAGCAAAACGATTAGCACATACTTATAATGGTCACTACATAAATAGAAGAAAACGTTCCGTCGACGAACTTTTAAACGAGACTCAACAACCAATCCTCGTAGTTGGAAATAACAAGTTAGTTTTATATGTAGATAGCAGAGAGCCGATCTTCTTTCACCCAAACTCCGCTATGTTCCGCTGCAAGTCCCTTATGAAAGGAAATAGCGATCCATTTGTTGAAGCTTGTGGATTAAGAGAAGGAATGAGCTTACTGGACTGTACAGCAGGACTAGCTTCAGATAGTATCGTAGGGAGCTTAGCAATGGGCTCGAGTGGCATAGTAGATGCATGCGAGGGTTCATTGCTTGGAATTTTACTCAAAGAAGGATTGAAGAAGTGGAGTACGGGTAACGAACAAATAGACGCGGCGATGAGCAGAGTATCGATAACGTTAAAAAGATATGAAGAAGTATTGCCTACCATTCCAGATAACGCCTATGACGTGGTTTACTTTGACCCTATGTTTGAAGAGACGATCCTTCAGTCTGACGGTGTACAAGGCATTCGAAACGTAGCGATATACGATGATTTAACGATTGAGATGGTAAAAGAAGCGAAACGCGTAGCAAGGAAAAGGATTGTTCTTAAAGATTTCTGGAAAAGCGACCGATTCGATCAACTAGGGTTTGACCAGCAAATCCGAAAAACTTCAAAGTTTCATTACGGAATTATAGAACTATAGGAGGGGTGCTATGCTTCCCGATCACCTTGATATGAACTTACAAATCATTTTCATAGGTTTTAACCCTGGGCTTAAATCAGAAGAAGTAGGGCATCATTATGCAAACCCTACGAATCGGTTTTACTCAGTATTATACCGTTCAGGATTAACAGACCGGCAGCTAAAGCCAGAAGAAGACGGTCGATTGCTTCGATACGGATATGGTTTGACAAACATTGTTGATCGGCCGACAAGAGGTGTTAAAGAATTAACGACTGAGGACTACAACCGAGGCAGAAAACAGCTCCTCAAAAAAATTAAGCTGTATCGACCAAGAATAAATTGTTTCGTTGGAAAAGGTGTATACCAAAAGTTTTCAGGAATTAAAAAAGTGAGTTGGGGGTTTCAACAGCATAATCAGGTTGAAGGCACAAGAGATTTCGTCGCTCCTTCAACAAGTGGTCTCGTCAGGATGAGTCTTGAAGAACTCGTTGATATTTATAAGCAGCTAAAGAAATAACGCGTCCAAATCGGACGCGTTTTTGATAACTATACAAATCGCAATAACAAGCGTTTTAACAGTGGTGTGAGGTAAGCAGGAATATCTTGAGCAGAAGGAATGACAAGGCTTTGCGTTCCATAGATGTTCTTCATCGTGTTTTTTTCTTTCTCCTGTGGTTCACCATTTGAAAGAAAGACACCGATCACTTCAATCCCTTGCCTCCTAGTGTTGTTAACTGCTTCATGCGTGTCGATAATTCCATTTTCACTATAATCATAAGCAGAAGGCTCACCATCTGTGAAGACGATGAGAATCTTATGCTTTTCATGACGGCTCTGTAGTTCCTGAGCGGCTTTACGAATCGCATAGCCATCACGATTATCTTCCTCTGGTTCGAGCTGCATAATAGCAGGACCTACATTAGGAAGTGTAGAGCGGTTGTAATCGATCACGTTAAACAGAGTGTTCGGCTGCTGTTCATCATCTGCTTCAAACGCATCTTCATAAAATCCTGTAATCGTGTGCTTGATATCAAGCCCCTTCAGCGTCTCGTGAAACAGCGTGATGCCAAGCCGTGTTTCTTCCATTTTGTCATACATAGAAGCAGAACAATCGACTAGGAGAGAGAAAGTCACATCAAGCTTCGTGCTAGGTGCATTCTTCTTATAAAATAATCTTGGGTTCTTATCTGTGACTAGTCTAAGGAGTTTTCTGTTCAATCGCCCAAAGTGTAGATCACTTCGTGGAGCGATCTGTTTCTGTTCAATCGTTTTTTGAATAGCACTTCTTAGTGATTTCTCAGCATACTGGATTTCACCTTTAGCAGTACGATACGCTGCCTTTTCATCTTCAGTAGGTTTTTCTGATTCTCGTTGTTGTTCTTTGACGAATTTGTTTGCTTCACCAAGCGGTGCTTCTTTTGAAGATGAGGCGGTATTATTGTTTTTCAAAATCTCTTCCTCATCAAACTGACTTCCTTCAGACTGTTTAGAAGCACCTTGTACACTAACAAATGCTTGATCTCCAGACTCTTCTTTACGCTCACCTTCACCGATGAGATCTGATTTCGCACCTTCTTCTAGATCGAACTGAAGAAAATTAGAACCTTCTTGCTCTTGTTCTTCATGCCAAGTATTCAACTCTTCATCATGAGACTCTTTGTCTTCATTATCGCTCGTTTCTAGTGTGTCCTCATTTTTGAGCTCTGGAGCTTGCTCTTCCGTGACAATTTCAGGTTTAGAAGACTTTCCATACATCGTGAGGTACTCGGTTGTCATATCCTTCAAATCTCCGCTCAATTCATCAGAAAACAGTTCAGCGAGTTTAGCCACATCCGCAGTACTCACTGCTTTGTTTATTTCAGTAATCATATGCCTGATATATGGTTTATAAGGCGATAAGTGGTCGTTCAATGCGACTGGCTTGCCGATTGCTTGAAGGTAGATTGCACAGAAAAGCGCATCAAGATGCTGCTGCTGTCGAACGTGGACTTCCATTCTTCCTCTAAATCGCTTCTGAAATAAACGTTTTCTCGTTTCAAAAGCGTAAGCCGTTCCAGGTCTTCTATTAATACAAATCGCTTCTAGACGTATATCTTCTAGAAGGGAAAACAATTGCTTACGAAATAGCGGATATGATCGATTGTGTAGGTTGAAAAGATACTTGTCGACTTCCACATAATCAGTATTGTGCACATTACCGAGTGAGCGTAAGTATACATCGCTCTTCATTCCATCAAACTGCGAACCATCAAAAATATCGTTCCAGTAATGGCTCACTGTCACTAAGCTTTCTTCAGGCCTATAGTAAGAATGAAAGGCAAATTGCACATCAATTTCGCTGTTACTCAAGGTTTCTGCTAGGTCAGACAGTGAAAGATGCAGAAAAGGATCCGTCTGATTCTCAGCAAAATTTAAAAACTTCATTTATATTGTCTCCTGATAGCGACCAAAAATCGTTTCTGCAATGTTTTCAACTGCTGCTTTTTCCCGTTCATCCTCAAGTTTATCTGTAATCGCCCGTTTGATGGCTCTTCTTGGTTCCATGTAAGTCGTAAGATCACAAGCATCTAGTAAAGAACGGGTAGAAGCGGCTTCTTCTGAAATTTGACCATCGATTACTTTCGATTGAAGATCAGAAGATAGCGTAACGAAGTGATCGAGTAGGGTCGATTCAGAAAGTAACGATTGATCTTGTAGCATCTCTTTAAGGGCTTTACCTTCTAAGTATGGAACCTCGATGACGATGAAACGGTTTTTTAAAGCTTCATTTAGTGGTGCGGTTCCGATGTAACCTTCGTTGATCGCAGCGATAACGCCAAAGTTTTCTTTTGCTCTAACCGTTTCTCCTGTGAAAGGATTCAATACCATTCGTCTATAATCGAGTACTCCGTTCAGAATCGGTAGTGTTTCCGCTTTAGCTGTATTTATTTCATCAATATAGAGTAGCTGTCCTTTCTTCATCGCGTTTTCAACAGGTCCAGGCACAAACGTAATATGAGCATTGTTCTGATCGTCATAAGACAATGTCTTATATCCTAGGAGTGCTTCAGCATCTAAATCAACTGAACAGTTGATCGAATACATCGGTTGGTTGAACATGTAGCTGATGAGCTCTGCGAGTTTTGTTTTACCAGCACCAGTCGGACCTTTTAATAGAACATTTTTTCCTAGAATCAATGCTGTTACTGCGTCCTTTACGATTGATGAGTCAGGGGCTGTATAGCCTTTTGAACCTATCAAATAGGAGTCGGTATCGCTCGCTTCTTTTTGTCGTTTATCAATTCTTTCTTTTATTTCATTCGGGATGTTATATTCTTCATTGATATTCATTGCCGTTCCCTCCGCATAAATCAATTTCGCATACATTCAACAGTTAACTATAACGGAATAAAACCTATCTTGTCTAATAACACCTTTTTGCAAACTGTCGGTTGTGTATCGTTTTACCGTAAAGAAGAGATGAGCTATACTAGTTTTAGTTAATCTGCCTTAAAAAAGGAGCAAATATCATGAAGGCAATACAAATAGAACATGTACAAGAACTACTTGAAAAATTTGAGAATCAACAAGTATATCTGCACCTTGAAACGACGAGTGGTGCCTATGCAGCACAAAATAAAGAAAAACTATCTGTCGGTGCATATATAAGGAACGGTTCTGTTCGATTTACAAACGTTAAGATCGCAGGAGCAGGTCCTTACAGAATCGGTTTTAAATTAGATGAAGGATGGATGTATGCTGAAGGGTTAACAGACTATCAACTCGATAATAATGGAAGACTTCTGATGGCTGGTCACGATGATAGCGGACGATTAGCTATTGCTGTACAACTCAGCCATACACCGTTCGAATAAGGGGGGAGAAAAAATGGAAAAGCAAGTATTAGTGATATTTCCTCATCCAGATGATGAAGCATTTGGGACAGCCGGGGTTATGACGAAATTTGTTCAAGATGGTGTACCTGTAACCTATGCATGTGCCACACTTGGAGAAATGGGTAGGAACATGGGAAATCCATTTTTCGCAACAAGAGAAACGCTTCCCGAAGTAAGAAAGGAAGAGCTTCTAAATGCTTGTAAAGCGATGGGTGTGAAAGACCTTCGTATGCTTGGTTTTAGAGACAAGACGCTAGAGTTTGAAGATCCAGAACTTCTTCTCTCGTCGATAGGAAGGTTGATCGACGAACTACAACCTTCATTAATCATCACATTTTATCCAGGGCATGGCATCCATCCGGATCACGATGCATGCGGACATGCTGTTGTGGAGGCTGTCAAACGTATACCACATGAAAAGCGACCAACAATTTATGGTTTACCCATCACTCCTGAAAGAGAAGAGGTCCTAGGGAAACCCGATCGCGTTTTCGATGTAACTGACGTTATGGAAACGAAAATAAAAACCATCGAAGCACACAGATCGCAAACGGAAGCGATGGTACCGAGGCTTAAGGATGGCACGCTCGATCTCAATTCTGAGATGTTAAAGTTCATTAAGCAAGAATCGTTCTGGATCTATCCGATCACATAATCTGTTGAGGTTCATATCTATTCGAGCTCGAACATGTTATAATACCCTGTATATTAATTATAGATGGAGGAATACGACCTAAATGATTAACGTTACTGATGTTAGCTTACGGTATGGTGATCGTAAGCTTTTTGAAGATGTAAATATTAAATTCACTCCGGGCAACTGCTACGGTTTAATCGGAGCGAACGGTGCTGGTAAATCAACTTTCCTTAAAATTCTTTCCGGTGAAGTTGAACCTCAAACTGGAGACGTAAGTATGGGGAAAGACGAGCGTCTTGCAGTCTTAAAGCAGAACCACTTTGAGTACGAAGAGTATGAAGTGCTTGATGCGGTTATTATGGGTCATGCTCGTTTATATGAAGTAATGAAGGAAAAAAATGAAATCTATATGAAAGAAGATTTCTCTGATGAAGATGGCATGAAGGCTGCTGAGCTTGAAGGAGAATTTGCTGAACTTAACGGTTGGGAAGCAGAATCTGACGCAGCAGTATTGCTAACTGGACTTGGAATTTCAGAAGACCTTCACCATAAGAAGCTCGCAGACTTACCTGGTTCTGAAAAGGTAAAAGTGTTGCTTGCTCAAGCGCTGTTCGGTTCTCCTGACATTCTTTTACTTGATGAGCCGACGAACAACCTTGATCTTAAAGCGATTCAGTGGCTTGAAGAGTTCTTGATCAACTTTGAAAACACGGTTATCGTCGTTTCCCACGACCGTCACTTCTTAAACAAAGTTTGTACGCATATGGCAGACCTTGACTTCGGTAAAATCCAGATTTACGTAGGTAACTATGATTTCTGGTATGAGTCTAGTCAGCTTGCTCGTAAGATGAAAGAGGACCAAAACAAGAAGAAGGAAGAAAAGATTAAAGAACTTCAAGCCTTTGTTGCAAGGTTTAGTGCGAACGCTTCTAAATCAAAGCAAGCAACATCTCGTAAGAAGTTGCTTGATAAGATCACGCTTGATGACATTAAACCTTCTTCTCGTAAGTATCCTTACGTCGCGTTTACACCAAACCGTGAGATCGGAAACGACCTTCTTGTTGTAGACGGGTTAACGAAGACGATCGACGGTGTCAAAGTACTAGATAATGTTAGCTTCCGTCTTAACAAGGATGACAAAGTGGCACTTGTTGGTAGAAACGAGATTGCGAACACAGTACTAATGAAGATTTTGATGGGTGAAATGGAAGCAGATAGCGGTACGTATAAGTGGGGAATCACGACGTCTCAAGCATACTTCCCGAAAGATAATTCCGATTACTTTGAAGGACAGGATCTGAACCTTGTAGAATGGCTGAGACAGTATTCTCCTGAAGATCAAACAGAGAGTTTCCTTCGTGGTTTCTTAGGAAGAATGCTATTCTCAGGTGAAGAAGTTCACAAGAAGGCAAGCGTCCTTTCCGGAGGAGAGAAGGTACGTTGTATGCTTTCTAAAATGATGCTTAGTGGTTCAAACGTCCTTCTACTTGACGATCCTACGAACCACCTTGATCTAGAATCGATCACGGCACTGAACAATGGTCTCATCAACTTTAAAGGCTCTCTTATCTTTACGAGTCATGACCATCAGTTCGTCCAAACGATTGCGAACAGAGTGATCGAAATTACTCCGAATGGTGTCATCGATAAAGAATCAACTTACGATGAATACCTAGAAGATGAAGCGTTACAAGCTAAAGCTGAAAAAATGTATAATTAAAACAAAAATGCGTCCCGAATTCGGGACGCATTTTTTTATGTGTATGCCTTTTGGGACATTCTATTTTGTAAGAAGCGTAATCGTAAAAACAATGTGATCGCAGCAACAAGGAGGCCCGAGCTTAATCCGATCCAATACCCATAAGGTCCGAATGAAGTGAATTTAGCCAGAACATACCCTGAAGGAAGTCCGACGATCCAGTATGAGATGAGGCTCATGATAAGCGTGATGTTCACGTCTTTGTAACCGCGTAATGCCCCCTGTATCGGAGCAGCAATCGCATCTGAAAGTTGGAAGAATACAGCATAGATCAGGAACACCTTGATCAATTCGAAAACTTCCCTGTCACTCGTATACCAACCCGCTATGGCATCATTGAAGAAAAAGAGTATGAACGCTGATAACAATGCCATCCCAACAGCAAATCCAATACCTAGATACCCATACACTTTAGCATCACGAAACCGTTTTCCGCCAACTTCAAAACCAACAGCGATGGTTAATGCCATCGAAATACTTAATGGAATCATATATAAAAGCGAAGCAAAGTTGATAGCAGCCTGGTGAGCTGCAATCGTCTCTGTAGAGTATGCACTCATCAATAACGTAACTGCTGCAAAAATACTAACTTCAAAGAATATTGAAAACCCTATTGGAACTCCTATTTTCAGTTGTTCGATCCAAGTGGATAGTGATACACCATACCAGCGTTTAAACAAGTCGAACGTTCGAAATGGACGTACTTTTAAGATAAAGAATAAGCTGATTATTAAAATGAACCAATAGGTTATCGCAGAAGCATACCCTGCACCGATCCCACCGAGTTTTGGAAAGCCAAACTTACCGAAAATCAATACATAATTGAAGAATATGTTGATCGGAAGTGACATGAGTGTAATGATCATCGTTGTTCTTGTTTGACCGAGTGCATCGATAAAACTTCTTAGGACTGAATAAATAAAAAGGGGAAGAATCCCGAAAGATAAACCAATTAGATACCCTTTCGCAACATACTGCACGTGGTCGTTTAAGTCCATTAGCGATAGAAGAGGATTTAGAGCAATTCCTCCACCTATTAAGATGAGTACTGATAAGGCGATCGATAAATAGATCCCTTGTAAGACTGAAAATGAGACGCGATCTTCTTGATTTGCTCCTATATACTGAGAAACGATTGGGGTAATAGCAAGCAAAATCCCACTCAATCCAGTGAATACAGGCACCCATAAACTTGATCCGATCGCTACACCAGCGAGATCACCGGCACCAGCTCTACCACTCATAAGTGTGTCGAAAAAATTCATCGAGTATAGTCCGAGTTGTGTGATGAGGATTGGGTATAAAACGGTTACTATTAATTTTAGTTTGTCTCTGAGTGATTGAGTAGGGTACATATGAGAACATCCTAACTGTATAGTTTCGTTACCAGAAAAATTATAGCATATCTATAGAGAAGAACTAGAAAGAAATGGTATGATAAGAATGTGAAGTATTGAACATGTAAGGGGGATTTTGATGACTGATCGTAATAATCCCATCATCTTATTCGATGGTGTATGCAATCTATGTAATGGACTCGTTCAGTTTATGTTGAAGCATGACAAGCAAAGTGTTTTCAAATTCGCATCGCTTCAATCGGAAGTTGCTGCCGAATTGTTGAAGAATGCTGATGTAGAAAAGATACCAGATAGTATCATCGTCATTGCTGATGGACGCGTTTATTATAAATCTAGAGCTGTTCTCTACATATGTAAAAGACTAGGGGGCGTTTTTAACTTCATTAGTATCATTCGTATTCTTCCTGGCTTCATTAGAGATAAAATGTACGATGTGATCGCGAAAAAAAGATATGCATTGTTCGGTAAAAGAGATTCATGCATGCTTCCAAGTAAGAAATACAATGACAGGTTTATAGGTTAGGCTCACATAATGTGAGTCTTTTTTTTCACGACACTTTGAACGTTTTTTGAAGAAACGATTTTACATTATGTATAGTGCTTCATCTACAACAATCTTCTACACTTTTTATAGAAAGAAAATTCAGTCAATTACGAGGACGGTCAAAGGAGGATCGTACATATGTCTGATTCAGTAAAAATAGGCTTAATTCAGGCTAAAAACGATGTTGATGGAAATGAAGAAGTAGAAAAGCATAAAGAGGTAGCGATAGAAAAACACTTAAAGTTGGTGCAGGAAGCAAGTGAACGTGGCGCACAGATCGTCTGTTTACAGGAGATCTTCTATGGACCTTACTTTTGTGCTGAACAAAACAAAAAGTGGTATGACGCTGCAGAAGAAATTCCAGATGGACCGACTACGAAGCGATTTCAGGCTGTTGCACGAGATCTAGGAATCGTTATTGTTCTTCCTATTTATGAACGAGAGGGCATTTCAACCTACTACAATACAGCAGCAGTAATTGATGCAGATGGTTCATATCTCGGTAAATATCGTAAACAGCACATACCTCAGGTAGCGGTTGGTGATAACGGACACGGTTTTTGGGAGAAGTACTATTTTAAACCAGGAAACCTTGGTTATCCCGTATTTGATACCGCATTTGGGAAAGTAGGGGTTTATATTTGTTATGACAGGCACTTTCCTGAAGGCGCACGACTGCTAGGATTGAATGGTGCTGAGATCGTATTCAATCCTTCTGCTACAGTTGCAGGATTATCGGAGTATTTGTGGAAGCTCGAGCAGCCTGCACATGCTGTTGCAAACGGCTATTACCTCGGAGCAATCAATCGGGTAGGTATGGAAGGACCATGGAACATGGGGGAGTTCTATGGTCAATCGTACCTAGTTGATCCTAGGGGGAACTTTGTTGCAACAGGATCACGTGATCAAGACGAAGTCATCATCGGAGTAGTGGATAAGAAGTTGATTCGTGAAGTTCGTGATTTATGGCAGTTCTACCGTGATCGAAGACCGGAAACCTATAATGAAATGACGTCATTGTTACCGTAATAATGAGCAGCAGGTGTAGGCATGAAATACACCTGCTTTTTATTTTAATGAAGGGGGACACGTTCATGAGTACTGTTGAATCGCCTTTACCTGACAAGTTTACAGCTAATTTCAAAGAAGTTGAGTTGCCACTCTCTAATCAAGAGGCATTAAATGAAGCTAACAGGTGTCTTTATTGCTATGATGCTCCCTGTATAAACGCTTGTCCAACAGGAATCGATATTCCATCGTTTATTAAGAAAATCGCATCAGGTAACATGAAGGGTTCTGCTACAACAATTATGACAGCGAACCCTGTAGGTGCTAGTTGTTCGAGGGTCTGTCCTACTGAAGAGCTTTGTGAAGGGGCTTGTGTATTAAATCACTCTACGAAACCGATCTTGATAGGTAATTTACAGCGGTATGCGACAGACTGGGCAATTAAAAACGATCAAGTGTTATTTAAGAAAGGGGAACCTAACGGTAAAAAGGTAGCTATTGTAGGAGGTGGCCCCGGAGGCCTATCTGCTGCGAGAGAGCTAGCATTACTTGGTTATGATGTAACTGTTTATGAAGCGGAAAAA
Source organism: Anaerobacillus sp. ABA4_114 (assembly GCF_056159065.1). Classification (NCBI taxonomy): domain Bacteria; kingdom Bacillati; phylum Bacillota; class Bacilli; order Caryophanales; family Bacillaceae; genus Anaerobacillus; species Anaerobacillus sp. ABA4_114. The sequence continues at coordinate 2,038,582 of NZ_JBSWUM010000001.1, read as the reverse complement.
GAAGCTGGTGGTTTAGACACATTCGGAATCGTTTCTTTCAGGCTTCCTAAGAAGATCTCTCTATGGGAAGTAGAGCAGGTCGAACAGCTCGGCGTCACGATAAACACAGGAGTTAGAGTAGGGAAAGATATCGAATTTGATGAACTTCTTAAAACAAATGAAAGAGTTATTCTTGCGATCGGTATGGGGAATGTACCGAATCTTAACGTACCTGGTGAAACATTTAATGGAGTTCATGATGCGATCGAACTTGTGAGAAGTACAAAGTCTTCTCCATTTCCCACTCATCTAGAAGGCAAGAAGGTCGTCGTGATCGGTGCAGGTAATACCGCGATCGATGGTGCAACATGCTCTGTACGGCTTGGTGCAGAAAATGTGAAGATCATCTACAGACGTACAGAGAAAGAGATGACTGCATACGACTTTGAATATGAGTTTGCAAAACAAGACGGCGTAGAATTTCGTTGGCTAACACAGCCGATCGAAATAGTAGGTGACGCTGATGGTAACGTTAAAGGGTTAAAATGCGTCAAGATGCAGTTAGGCGAGGCATCAAGTGACGGTAGGAAAAGACCAGAGCCAGTGCCAGATTCTGAGTTTATCATCGAATGTGATGCTGTGGTTAAAGCGATTGGACAAAAGCGTCACACTGATTTTATTGAAAAGTTAGGCTTAGCTCATCATGATGGTGTCATTTTGATCAATAAAGATTCCATGCAAACGTCAAATTCACGGGTTTACGCTTGCGGAGACGTGATTTTCGGCAAGGGACAAGGAGAAGCGATGGTCGTATCAGCTGCTCAGCAAGGAAAAACAGCTGCGTACCATGTACACGAAAGTTTAAAAGAAATGTATTCCGCGTAGAAAGGAGAATGTATATGGCAGATTTAAGAACAAACCTTGCTGGAATAACGTCACCAAATCCGTTTTGGTTAGCTTCAGCTCCACCCACAAATTCAGGATATCAAGTGCAGCGTGCATTTGAGGCAGGATGGGGAGGAGCCGTATGGAAAACGCTCGGTGACCCTATTCTAAACGTTTCATCAAGATATGCAGCAGTTTCCTTTAATGGTCAGAGAGTAGCTGGGTTTAATAACATCGAACTGATCACGGACCGGCCTCTTGAAGTGAATTTAAAAGAAATCTATGAAACGAAAAAACGCTTCCCTGAACATGCTGTAGTCGCATCGTTAATGGTAGAACCGAAACAGGAAGCATGGCATGAAATCGTAAAGAAAGTTGAAGCTGTAGGAGTAGACGGTCTAGAGTTAAACTTTGGATGTCCTCATGGTATGGCTGAACGTGGCATGGGCTCTGCATCAGGTCAAGTTCCAGACCTTGTAGAAAAGCAAACGGCCTGGGCGAAAGAAGCCGCAGGAACACCGGTTATCGTTAAGTTAACGCCAAACATAACAGATATCACTGCAACTGCAGAAGCAGCGGTAAGAGGTGGAGCAGACGCCGTAAGTATGATAAACACGATCAATAGTTTAGCAGGAGTTGATATCGATACATGGCTTCCGATTCCCAATGTAAGTGGGAAAGGAGCTCACGGTGGATATTGTGGACCTGCTGTTAAGCCGATCGCTTTAAATATGGTAAGTGAGTGTGCGAGAAGCAGCCGTATCAACGTGCCGATCTCTGGGATGGGTGGCGTTTCTAACTGGCAGAACGCCGTAGAATTTATGTTGATGGGAGCAAGTAACGTACAAATTTGCACGGCCGCTATGCATCACGGCTTTCGTATTATCGAAGACCTTGTTGAAGGATTATCAAACTACCTCGATGATAGAGGAATCTTATCGATTCAAGACATTATTGGAAAGTCAGTACCCACCTATTCAGATTGGGGAAATCTTGATCTAAATTATAACGTGGTAGCTCGGATCAATAATGATGTGTGTATCAATTGTAATAAGTGTCATATTGCTTGTGAGGATACTTCTCATCAATGCATCGATCGATTACAGGATGAGGGTGGAAACCCTATCCTCCGTGTAAGAGAAGAAGATTGTGTTGGGTGTAATCTATGTTCGATCGTTTGTCCAGTGGATGGTGCGATCGATATGATCGAAGTCCCCCATGAACTACCTGTGATGACATGGAACGATCGGCAGTCGATTTTAGGTGCGTTAAAAGACAGTAAAATTACAAAGTAAAGGGGATTTATCATGAACAAAATAATTCGAAATGGCACGATCGTTACTGCAAGTGAAACCTACCAGGCGGATCTACTCATCAAAGACGGTAAAATTGCGATGATAGGCAGCTCATTGAATGAGGATGGAGCAGAGGAAATCGATGCCAAAGGTTGCTACGTATTTCCTGGTGGGATAGACCCTCATACACACCTCGAAATGCCGTTTGGCGGAACTGTTACAAAAGATGACTTTGAAACAGGAACGATCGCAGCAGCTTTTGGTGGACAACCTCTATCATCGATTTCTGTTTGACTGAAAAAGGTAAACCGTTAGCAGACGCCGTAAAAACATGGCATGCCAAATCAAAAGATAAATCTGTGATCGATTATAGCTTCCACTTGATGATCAGTGAAATCAATGATTCAGTACTGAAGGAACTGCCTGAAATTATAAAAAATGAAGGCATTACATCTTTTAAAGTCTTCATGGCCTATAAAAATGTGTTTCAATCAGACGATGAAACCCTCTATCGAACGCTTCTAGCTGCTAAAGAGCTTGGAGCTCTAGTTATGGTGCACGCTGAAAACGGTGACGTCATCGAATATTTAACGAAAGATGCCCTTTCTAAAGGCAAGACTGAACCGATCTACCATGCACTTACAAGACCTCCTGAAGTCGAAGGGGAAGCCACCGGTCGTGCGGCACAACTAACAGGACTCGCAAACTCTCAGCTATATGTGGTTCACGTGAGCTGTAAAGAAGCCGCTGACAAAATCGCAGAAGCAAGAAAGAAAGGCTATGATATCTATGGTGAAACATGTCCACAATATTTAGTTCTTGATCAATCATATCTAGAGAAACCTAATTTTGAAGGTGCAAAGTATGTATGGAGTCCGCCACTTAGAGAAAAGTGGAATCAAGACGCTTTATGGAATGCGTTAAGAATAGGTGAACTTCAGACGATTGGATCCGACCAATGCTCATTTGATTTTAGGGGACAAAAAGATTTAGGTCGAGATGACTTTACAAAAATCCCGAATGGCGGACCGATGATCGAGGATCGATTTAGTATCTTATTCTCTGAAGGTGTTGTAAAAGGAAGAATCTCTTTAAATCAGTTCGTTGATGTTACGTCTACACGGTCTGCTAAGCTCTTTGGACTATTTCCAAATAAGGGTTCGATTGCCGTAGGAGCAGATGCAGATATCGTAATATTCGATCCTGAAATAAAGCGAACGTTATCAGCATCAACACACCATATGGCGGTTGATTATAATGCTTTCGAAGGAATGGAAGTAACTGGCGAGCCTATTTCTGTTCTTGTAAGAGGAGATTATGTCATCAAGAATAAACAATTCGTAGGCACACCGGGATCTGGACACTATATAAAGCGTGCAAAGTACGGACAGTTTAGCCAAAAGACAGACAAAACCATCACAATACAATAAGCAGTGTTAAAGGAGATAGCTGAATGAAAAAAGATGTAAGCTATTTGAAATCACCTGACTTATTGCCAATTGCTCATAAGGATAAGAAAATCGGAACGACTGGTTTTGCGATGATGTGGGTCGGTATGGCAGTGGTGTTAGCAGCGTTTGCGATCGGCGGGGCTGGTGTACAATCACTTTCCCTTACATGGGTTGTGATCGCAACATTGATCGGTTCCGTTGCGATCGGGTTATTTATTACGATAATAGGAGATATCGGCATCGAACACGGTCTGTCATTTCCAGTATACATGAGAGCACCGTTTGGCACCCTTGGCACACATATCCCTTCGATTGTAAGGGGGCTAGCTGCTTCATTCTGGTTTGGAATCAACACGTATTTTGGTTCAACTGCCATGAATGCCATCTTAAATGTTTTGTTCGGTTTTGATAACTGGTTCGTATGTTTCCTGCTATTTGCGACAGTTCAATTAGTGAATACATCTCTTGGCATCAAAGCTGTCGAAAGGTTCGCAGATCTTGCTGCTCCAGTAATCATCCTTATTTCTGTTTGGATGTATATCTCACTCTCTGATCAAGCTCTTGCACAAGGTAGAGAAGTTTGGAGCTGGATCGAGAGTCCCGTAACCGGAGGAGCAGCTGTCTCAGCTTTTTTAGTCGTGATCTTTAGCAACATGGGGTTTTGGGCGACGATTTCAGCAGATATTCCTTCTATCTCACGATTTATTAAAGCTCCTCAGTTTGAAAGGAGCTGGCTTAAACGGAATAAAGGAACGTTGATCGGGAGTGTAATCGCATTGCCGCTAACACAAACGTTTATGGTAATCATCGGAGGAGTTTCTTATATAGCCGTTTCAAACTATGACCCAGTCGTTGCATTGCAAGAAGCTGCCACGGGACTTATCTTAGGCATCTTACTACTGATGATCGTATTAGCACAATGGTCGACAAATGTATCTGCTAACCTTGTGCCAGCAGCTACGATTTTCTCAAACGTAGGAGGACCAAAAGTTCCTTTTTGGGCAGGTGTATTCATCGCTGGTATCGTTGGGTCCGTCGTACAGCCGTGGAGCTTGTTCAATATTCTTATACCGATCTTACTTGTAGTCGGAGGTATTTTATCAGCGATTATCGGCATTTTGTATTGTGACTATTACGTATTGAGAAAAAGAAGGGTGAATGTGCCAGACCTTTATGAAGATCATGGACAATTCCGCTACGCTTATGGGGTTAATCTCGCTGGTTTGATCGCCTGGATTATTGGAGGAGTAGCAGCGTACTATCTATCTACTTATTCATTCTTAGTTGGTTTTCTTGTTGGTGCTATCTCTTACTATCTACTTGCAAAGTTTTGGTGGTTCAAGAAGTACTCTCAAGCAGAAATCCTTGAGCCTAGTGACGAGAAATACTTAGGGATAACCGTAGGAAGAGATTGGATCATTGATACTGAGACCGAAAAGGAGTCAGTGAAAGAGGTCGGTAGTGCAATCGAATAAAGGAGGAAGTGCAATGAGTGAACATGAGGCGTATATAATCGAACGTGAAAAGATCGACTACTTTATTGATAGAGGCTATAAGATCAGCGGTGTGTTAGAAAATTTGGAAGGCGCATTTATAGAATTTAGCATGAATACAGATAATAAAGAAGACTCTAAAGAGACTCTCCAAATCAAAACTGCTAATGGGAGAAAGTACTTTTCTGCACTTTTATTAAAGCAAATTCAATCTGTATCCTAAAGGAGGATGGGGATGGAATACAATCTGTATTCTAAGGACAGCGCTTATCCTTGTGAAGTTACAATCGACGATGAGAATGGTCGCTACATGATTCGGAAAGCTGACACGAGTGGAGAAGTGTTTAATTCTGTTGAAGACTTAACAACCTGGATTAGAGGAAATTGGAAAGAGGAAGATTTCAGAAGTAGAAAACAATATCATTACTTACTAGAGGTTTTGGAGGAAATGGAGTCTCGTGCAGATACCGGACAATAGTCCGGTATTTTTGTTTCTCATATAAAAATTTCAATTACCGTACTATTTTGAATATTTTGAAGGAATTCAAAACAAAGAAGTATAACTATATTTAATAGACTAAAAAGATAAAAGCGTATCTCCTAACAATACCTTTCTCATTAGACGATTGAATGACAGGGGGATAAAGAATGCTTCGGATGACGAGCTTAACGGTACAGGAAGTCCTTGAACGAGAACAATTTCAAAATGCAACCGTGATCGCTGGACGTGAAGGATTGAACCGTAGAATAAAATGGGTGCATGTTATGGAAGTAACATCAGTTAGACAATTGCTTAATGGGGACGAACTGATTTTATCAACAGGATTCGTATGGAAAGATAACCTCGATGTTTTTCTATCGATTGTCAAGCAGTTGATCCAGAGCAATGCTGCAGGGCTCTGTATAGAAATCGGTACATATATGGACTCAATCCCTGAAAAGATTATACAGCTTGCAGATGAATCCAAGTTCCCCATCATCATCTTCAATCAGGAAGTAAGGTTTGTCGATATTACCCAAGATCTACACTCTCTCCTTATCGCGCATCATTATCAATTGATTTCGGATCTTGAACAGTTTTCACAAGAATTGAATAGTTTACTGCTGCAGCCCCAGTGTCTTCAAAACATTCTAGCGCATCTTTCTAATAAAACAGGTATGCAAGTGATCTACCAACCAAAAGATGGTCAAGCACAATTTATACCCGACGTGTCTAACGAAAAAAAAGAAACCTTTCTTCATTTCATTACATTGCAGCCTACGGGTAAGGGCCTCGTCCTTCAAAACGTCCAGGCGATGGATTATTTATTTGCTAAGTTAATCCTAGTTCCAGCTCCGCATACTTCTGTATCGGATTACGACATGCTCTTATTAGATCGAAGCGCAACTGCCATTGCTCAATTTTTACTTCGCGAATTATATATCGAAGAGAAAAAGCGCGTCAAGGAAACAGAATGGTTATATGATTGGCTAGAAGGCAAACACACAGAAGAGAGAATCTTATCTTACTTAGTAGATATCGATGCAACATTGATTCCAAAAGGGCTATTAGTGTGCACATGCCGTTTTGTTAATAAGAAAAACGAGACATCGTCGCAGATCACTTACTTCATGCTTCTCGTTAGATCGCTCTTTGAGCAAGAAGGCTTTTTCGTTCTTTCATTAACCACAAGAAATAAACTAGTCATTATATTACTAAATCGACGTGAAGAATCGGATGTCATTCAAAGACTAAGGACTGCTTTCGATCGATTGATGGCAAACGATACGCTGAAAAATCGGACAGTTCCTGAGATTGACCGGATTAGTATCGGGAAACATGTACGGTTATTGAAAGAAATGCACAAGAGTTATGAATCGTCATTAGAAGCTTTAACGATCAATGATAAGCTATGTAACAAAAGTTCTAAAGTCATCTATCATCAAGACTTCCACATTTATCGTATGATTTTCCAGCTTACAAAAAACAAAGAATTGCAGGAATTTATGTTCGACTATTTATCTCCAGTGATTCATTATGATGAGAAGAATAATAGTAACCTATTAAATACACTTAAAGTATATATGTGTTGCAATGGTTCTAAAAAGGAAACGGCTGAACAACTCTATGTTGTAAGACAAACGCTTTATCATCGCCTTGAAAAACTTGAAGAATTATTAGGCAAAGATTTTATGAGTTCTCCGAAACGACAAGCGATCGAGTTTTCTCTTCACGCATATGATTACCTGCAGACATAAAGCACCGTGTAAAACAACTACAGAAACCATGTTACGTTTTGTCTAATGACCCTTTAATCACTAATCACCTACAATAATTGTAGGAGTTAGACTAAAGGAGGGCATTTCATGGCAGTTATTAAAAACGATACGGTAGTTTTGAAGAATTTCGTGAACGGTGAATGGGTCAGTGCAAGGAGTATCGATACGCTAGATGTTGAAAACCCTGCAACTGAAGAGAGATTAGCATGTGTACCTTTATCATCCAAGGAAGATGTAAGTCTTGCTGTTCGTTCTGCTAAAGAGGCATTTAAAACTTGGAGAAATGTTCCTGTACCGAAGCGTGCTAGGGTGCTGTTCACCTTTCATTCATTGCTAGTTCACCACCATGAAGAACTAGCAGAACTTGTGGTGAAAGAGAACGGTAAGAGTTATAAAGAAGCTTATGGGGAAGTGCAGCGAGGGATCGAATGCGTAGAATTTGCTGCAGGAGCTCCTACCCTTATGATGGGTGATAATCTTTCTACAATCGCTGAAGATATCGACTCTGAGATGTATCGGTATCCAGTGGGCGTCGTTGGAGGTATCACACCGTTTAACTTCCCTATGATGGTTCCACTTTGGATGTTCCCACTTGCGATCGCTTGTGGTAACACATTCGTATTGAAGCCTTCTGAACGCACTCCCATCTTAGCAAACCGACTTGCTGAACTTTTAACAGAAGCAGGACTTCCAAAAGGAGTCTTCAATATCGTTCACGGTGCCCATGATGTGGTGAACGGGATGCTCACAGATGAAGATGTGAAAGCGATTTCTTTCGTTGGATCACAGCCTGTTGCAAAATATGTGTATGAAAAAGCCGCTTCGAATGGTAAGCGAGTTCAAGCACTTTCTGGCGCGAAAAACCATCACATCATCATGCCTGATGCTGACATTGAAAAAGCCGTACAACAAGTCTTAAGCTCTACGTTCGGAAGTGCAGGCCAGCGATGTATGGCATGTAGTGCCGTTGTAGTCGTTGGAGATGGGGAAAAGTTTAAAACATCTTTAAAACAAAAAGCAGAAGAGTTGAAGTTAGGAAATGGATTAGATGAAGATGTTTTACTTACACCAGTGATTCGTAAATCACATCGAGAAAAGGTTTTAGGATATATTCAAAAAGGATTACAAGAAGGTGCTAGCTTAATTCGTGATGGAAGAAAAGAAATGGAAGAACAAGAGAACGGGAATTTTCTCGGTCCAACTATTTTTGATGAGGTAACGCCAGATATGACGATTGCAAAAGAGGAGATTTTTGCACCCGTTTTAAGTTTACTGCATGCTGATACGTTATCAGATGCACTAGGCATTATCGAAAAATCAAGATATGGGAATGGAGCAACGATCTATACAAAAGACGCTGCTGCCGTTCGTAAATTTCGTGAAGAAGCAGATGCAGGAATGCTTGGAGTAAATGTCGGTGTACCAGCACCGATGGCATTCTTTCCGTTTTCAGGTTGGAAGGATTCATTCTACGGTGACTTACATGCAAATGGGAAAGATGGCGTAAATTTCTATACGCGGCGTAAAATGATTACGACCCGTTTTGACTATTAGTAAGGGGGAGTGGAGAATGCATACAGCACACGAAAACCTTGCAGGTAAAGACGAAAAGTACGTTTGGCATGCCATGCGACCATTTGATCCAAAATCGACGATGGTGATCGAAAAAGCGAATGGTGCATGGGTTACAGACTATGAGGGGAATAAGTATTTAGATGGCATGGCTGGACTATGGTGTGTAAATGTAGGATACGGAAGACAGGAGCTTGCTGAGGCTGCATATACTCAGCTAAAAGAACTTTCTTATTATCCACTCACGCATACACACTCACCAGCAGTTCGACTTGCTGAAAAGCTAAACAACATGCTTGGTGGAGGATATGTGATCTTTTTCTCTAATAGTGGTTCTGAAGCGAATGAGACGGCCTTTAAGATTGCGAGGCAGTACCACGAGCAAAAAGGAGACACTCATCGACACAAGTTCGTTTCTAGGTACAGAGCATATCACGGAAATACGATGGGCGCATTAGCCGCTACCGGCCAGGCACAAAGAAAATATAAGTATGAACCGTTAGGACAGGGATTTCTTCACGTACAACCGCCAGATTCATATCGAGATGTGGTGAATGAGGAACATACTCTCCCATCCGTTACAGCGGTCGACAACATGATGACCTGGGAACTGAGTGAAACGATCGCAGGGATGATCATGGAACCGATCATTACTGGTGGAGGTATCTTAATACCACAAGATCATTACATGAAACAAGTTAAAGAAGTGTGTGAAAAGCACGGTGCACTTCTCATCTGTGACGAAGTAATCTGTGGTTTCGGTAGAACTGGTAAACCATTTGGATTTATGAATTATGGAGTTAAACCAGATATCGTAACGATGGCAAAGGGACTGACTAGTGGCTATCTACCTCTATCAGCTACAGCGGTTAAAGAAGAGATCTATGAAGAATTTAAACGGAATAATCAATATGATCACTTCCGACACATCAACACGTTTGGAGGAAACCCAGCATCTTGTGCTGTCGCTTTAAAGAATCTAGAGATTATGGAGAAGGAAAAGTTGTTCGATCGATCCAAAGATCTAGGAGAAAAGCTAAGGACCGAGCTTCAAAGCAGGTTATCGAACCATCCATATGTAGGGGATGTTAGAGGTTTAGGATTGCTTGTAGGAATTGAACTCGTTGAAGATCGTCACACGAAGAAACCGCTAGACGTCGCATCTCTCAACAAAGTGATCGGATACTGTAAGTCCCGTCACGTGTTGATCGGTAAAAATGGAGACACTGTTGCTGGCTATAATAACGTCCTTACCATGTCGCCACCCCTATCGATTGAAGAAGAGGACCTCAACCTTCTTATTCAAACGATTGTGGAGGGAATACATCAGCTTTAAAGTGCGCCAAATCGGCGTACTTTTTATTTTTGCAAACAATACCAGTTTATTATCGATATATGTATTCACTATGGGAATACTTTATGGTAATTTAGTATTGCGCTGTGTAAATATTCGAAAAATATTTCCTCTTATACCATCATTTTTGAAATTTTTTTCGAAAAGTTGGTTAAGTGCTTTGTGACTATATATACACTGTGCTAAACTATCCATGTAAGCGTTTTTTTACAAATGAGGTTTTTAAACTTGTAAAAGAGTGAAAAGGACTAATAATGAAACCGCAGAACTTTTTATCGAGCGGTAATATGGGAGCTAATACAATTTATCATACAAACGTATTAGAACATTCCCAGTAGGGAGGTAGCGAGCTTTGAATACCAAACAGTCCAGAATGGAACATCCTTGGCAGGAATTCTATGGACCAAACCTTGGCTATGCCATTGAACTATATGAGAAATTTCAGGAAGACCCCGAATCAGTAGATCCTGATCTACGTGAAAAATTTGAACAGTGGGGGCCGCCACCAAGTTCTAATGACGCTGTTGAATCAAACGTTCAACCCGGAAATCTTAAGAAAGTCATTGCAGCGGTCAAGCTAGCTGATGACATTCGTACATATGGTCATTTAGCTGCAGCTATCAACCCACTTAAAGAAGAAAAATCGAATCATGATTTTATGAATCCTGAAAAGTATGATCTTACAAAAGAAGACTTGAAAGCGATTCCTGCAGAAGTGATCTGGAACAATGCCCCTTCTGATATCAATGATGGGTATGAAGCGATTCAGCGTTTGCAGGATCTCTATACAAGATCTCTATCTTATGAGTTCAGTCATGTTCACAACAGTGAAGAACGTAACTGGCTCGATCAGATGGTAGAGGGTGGATCAGTAACTAGTTCTTTAGACAAAGAAAAACAAGAGGCACTTCTAAGAAGGCTGACAGAGGTTGAGGGGTTCGAAAAATTCCTTCATAAAACGTTTGTAGGGCAAAAACGTTTCTCGATCGAAGGCGTTGATTCGATGGTGCCGATGCTTGATGAAGTCATTCGAGATGGTGCAAGCGACGGTGCTCGAAATGTCATGATCGGAATGGCACACAGAGGTCGTTTAAATGTTCTTGCACATGTTTTGAATAAACCTTATGAAAAGATCTTCTCTGAGTTTCATCATGCACCGAATAAGGAGCTTGTTCCATCAGAAGGTTCAATGGGAATCAACTACGGTTGGACAGGCGATGTGAAGTACCATATGGGTGCTGATCGTAAGTTTGAAGGTTCTGAAACTGCAGAAGCCACGATCACCTTAGCAAATAATCCAAGTCACTTGGAGTTCGTAGATCCAGTCGTTGAGGGCTATGCAAGAGCGGCACAGGAAACAAGGGACCAAAAAGGTGAACCGATCCAGGATATAAGAAAGTCATTTGCGATCCTTATTCATGGGGATGCTGCTTTTCCTGGTGAAGGTGTTGTAGCGGAAACGTTAAACCTTAGCCAACTACGTGGCTACCATACAGGTGGTACGATCCACATCATCGCTAACAACCAGCTTGGCTTCACGACTGAGAGCACTGATTCACGGTCAACGAGATATGCGAGTGACCTAGCAAAAGGATATGAAATACCGATTGTTCACGTTAACGCAGATGATCCTGAAGCATGCTTATCAGCAATGAACCTTGCTTATCAGTATAGAATGAAGTTCAATAAAGATTTTCTTATCGATCTAATTGGCTACAGAAGATTCGGACATAACGAAATGGACGATCCTGCTGTAACGCAGCCACATCTTTACGAGAAAATCAAAAACCATCCTACAGTGCGAGCACGTTATGCTAGCTACCTAGAAGAGCAAGGAATTCTTGAATCTGGATACGGTGAAAAGCTAGATGAAGAAGTATTGAATGAGCTTTCAGAGGATTATAACAAAGTGGCTAAGGATAATGAAGATGGTGGAGATGTTCAGGAAATACAGCCACCGAAAGAAATCGTTAAAGGAATACCAGCGATCGATACATCCGTGCCGCTAGATACATTAAAAGAAATTAATAACAATCTACTTACACGTCCGGATAATTTCAACGTTTACCCTAAACTTGAAAGAATTCTTAAGCGTAGATTAGATATGTTAGAAGAAGGCGGAAAAGTTGATTGGGCATTAGGTGAGACGCTTTCATTCGCTACTATTTTAAGCGAAGGTACACCTATCCGTATAACAGGGCAAGATTCACAGCGAGGAACCTTCGCGCAGCGTCACCTTGTTTTACACGACAAGGAAACAGGTGAAACGTTCTGTCCATTACACGAATTACCAGAAGCTAAAGCTTCCTTTGCTATTCATAACAGTCCTTTATCTGAAGCTTCCGTTGTCGGTTTCGAATATGGATACAATGTATTCGCACCAGAATCCCTCGTGATATGGGAAGCCCAGTACGGTGACTTTGCGAATGCTGCACAGGTCATCTTTGATCAGTTTGTATCCGCAGGAAGAGCGAAATGGGGTCAAAAATCTGGAATGGTACTCTTGCTTCCACACGGTTATGAAGGACAGGGTCCTGAGCACTCCAGCGGAAGAGTTGAGCGTTTCTTAACACTTGCTGCTGAGAACAACTGGACAGTTGCGAACTTGACGAGCGCAGCGCAATACTTCCATATTTTAAGAAGACAAGCGGCTATACTTGGAGAGCAAGAGGTTAGACCACTCGTTATCATGACTCCAAAGAGCTTACTGCGTAATCAACGTACTTCTTCACCAGGTTTTGAGTTCAGCCAAGGACAATTCTTAAGTGTGATCGAACAACAAGGACTCGGTGAAAAGAAAGATAAAGTTGAGCGTATCGTTCTTTCAACTGGTAAAGTCGCTGTAGATCTAGCAGCAGAAATCGAATCTTCAGATAAAGACATGGACTGGCTACATGTTCTACGTGTAGAGCAGCTGTACCCATTCCCTGAAGAAGAAATTAAGAAGATTTTCGAACGCTATTCTAACGTAAAAGAAATCGTTTGGTTACAAGAAGAACCAAAAAATATGGGATCATGGAATTACATTTCTCCACGAATTCGTGAAATTGCTCCTGAGGGAGTTTCGATCGATTATATCGGTCGTCCTGATCGATCTAGTCCAGCAGGTGGAGAGCCTAATATCCATAAGAGAGACCAAGAACGTATCATTCAAGAAGTCTTAGAGCCATCTAAAACAGTATCCCACCAAGGAGGTAAATCGTCGTGATCGAAGTTAAAGTACCTGAACTAGCAGAATCTATTACAGAAGGCACAATCTCCGAATGGTTAATTAAAGTAGGCGACAAAGTTGAAAAAGGTGATAACCTTGTTGAACTTGAAACTGATAAAGTAAATATCGAAGTAAGCGCTGAAAACAACGGAGTAATCAAGGAATTATTGAAAGAGCCTGGTGACAACGTAGAAGTTGGAGAAATCATTGCTTACCTTGGTGACGCAAGCGAGGAAGACTCTTCCTCTGAACAACCTTCTTCTGACAATAAAGAAGAGAAGGCTGAAGCGAAAAAACAGCAAAACGAAACGCCTGAAGAATCTAAGTCTGACGAGGAAGCTTCTGCACACGCTGCACCTGAAGCTTCAGAAGAAAAGTCAGGTAACGGACGTACAGTAGCATCTCCTTCTGCAAGAAAGCTTGCTCGTGAACTAGGTGTCGATCTAGATAAAGTTCAAACTCAAGATCCTTACGGCCGCGTTCGTCCAGACGATGTAAAAGCTCATGCTGACTCTAGTAAGAAAGAAAAAGAAGCTCCAAAGCAAGAGAAAAAGCAAGAGAAGCAACCTGAAAAAGCTGCGCAGGCTAAGGACGAATTTAACGGTAAACCAGTAGAAAGAGTGAAGATGTCTCGTCGTCGTCAAACGATTGCAAAACGCTTAGTAGAGGTGCAACACACTGCTGCTATGTTAACAACGTTTAATGAAGTAGACATGACTGCGATCATGGACTTGCGTAAGCGTCGTAAAGACAAATTCCTAGAAGATAATGATGTAAAACTTGGATTTATGTCCTTCTTTACAAAAGCGGTAGTTGGGGCATTGAAGAAATATCCTCGTCTAAACGCAGAAATTCAGGACAAAGAAATGGTTCTTAAGAAATTCTACGACATCGGTATTGCAGTAGGATCTGAGGAAGGACTAGTCGTTCCTGTTGTGCGTGACGCAGACAAACTATCATTTGCAGGAATCGAGAGCGAGATTAGTGAGCTAGCTAAGAAAGCTCGCGATAACAAGCTTTCACTAGATCAACTTCAAGGCGGATCCTTTACAATAACAAATGGCGGTATATTTGGTTCTATGCTTTCCACACCAATTCTAAACGCTCCGCAAGTTGGAATTCTTGGAATGCATAAAATCCAGTGGCGCCCTGTAGCGATTGACCAAGATCGAATGGAAAATCGTCCTATGATGTATATTGCGCTTTCTTACGATCATCGAATTGTAGATGGTAGTGAAGCCGTTAGCTTCCTAGCGAAGATTAAAGATCTTCTTGAAGATCCAGAACAATTGCTTTTAGAAGGGTAATAATCGAGAACCTGAATCATAATGATTCAGGTTCTCTTTTAATAATAGTTGATTTGTAACCAGGGGGAATTTAAGTGGAATTACGTACATTTACTGATCCAAGTGAGTATCTAGGTTATGTCCAGGATTTTCTTGAGCAAAACGAAGCATTACATAGTCTCCCTTTAGGGCTTCTGGTTAGACTTGTAAAAAATCAAAAAAATGGTGAAGAACTAGAGAAGGTTCTCCTCGGTACAATTGAAGAGGCAGGGCGTATTACACTTTGCTTTATTCAAACACCGCCTCATAATCTTATACTTGCAGGTGAACAAGTATCACACGAAACATTAGATTTTGCAGTTAAAAAACTTCAACAAGATTATTTGTTTCCAGGTGTTTTAGGTGAGAAAACAATTGTAGAATATTTTTCAAAGAGGTACTGCGAGCTTACGAGCTGCAAGCGGAATCTAAAAATGAACCAGCGTATCTATCGATTAGATACCGTCATTCCTCCTAAACGTGTAGGTGGAAAATTAAGAAAAATCAGAAATGAGGATTTTACTCTGTTGAAAGAATGGGTTTATCTTTTTTCATGTGCGATGGGTGAACCATTCTCTGACGAAGATAGTCATGAAAGAGCACAACAATTTATCGATGAAAAATCAGCCGTACTCTGGGAGGTTGATGGAGAAGTGGTTTCGATGGCAAATGAATCTAGACCGACCATGAGAGGAACAACGGTTAACTTTGTTTTTACACCTCCTGAGCATGAACGGAAAGGGTATGCCTCTGCATGCGTAGCAGCTTTTAGCCAATATTTATTAGATAAAGGGAACCGTTATTGCTGTCTATATACAGATCTATCAAACCCAACTTCTAATTCGATCTATATGAAGATGGGATATAAACCTGTAGGAGATTCGATCGTGTATTCGTTTGAGGATTGAATCTAACTTGTAGTAGAATAAGAAATGGAAAGGGAGTGAACGTTATGATTCATGAAAATTGGAAAGATGGCCCAACTCTAAGAGAAGTAAAATGCGTGCACACTGACGCAAAAAAATACATGGTGAACCGTGTGTTGACTGAAGGGAAAACCTACGAAGTTAAAAATGAAACTGAAGAATTCTTATTTGTAGTTGATAACACAGGTAAGGTCGGAGGTTTCTACAAGGAGTACTTCGAGGAAGTAAAATAATGTAAACGTCCAGGTCACGATGACCTGGACGTTTCTGTTGTAGATCCATACCTTTTCCTCTCGTAAAACGTATTTATTATAGGATCAACCAACATTGTGGTATGATACTCTTGGACTCTTACATAAGAGCAATTAAACAGGCGATAAGACCGTCTCTAGCTGCAGGAGGGACATGAACGTGAACAATGCTACATTGCTAGAAGAAGCTTACTCTTTTTTAGAGCAAGCATATTACGAATTAAATCATACACCTGAACGTTTAAAAGAACGCAAACACGAGGTTAAAGACCAAATTGAAAAAACAGGTGTGTATGAGCATACATTTGAAGAGTTACAGCACGGAGCAAAGATGGCATGGCGTAATAGTAATAAATGTATCGGAAGGCTGTTTTGGAATACTCTAACCGTAATTGACAAGCGCTCTGCAACAACAGTTGAAGAGGTAGCGGACGCTTTACTCCATCATATTCACTCAGCTACAAACTATGGAAGAATTCGACCAACAATTACGATTTTCCAGCCTGGAAGAATTAGAATATGGAATCACCAACTCATTCGCTATGCTGGTTATGAGTTAGAAAAGGGTACGATCGGTGATCCTGATTCGATAGAAATAACTAAGCAAGCTCTTAAACTCGGATGGAGAGGAAAGGGTACGCCACATGATGTGTTACCAATTATTTTCCAACTAGATGATAACGAGCCTACCGTCATTACCATACCACCTGAAATCGTTCTTCAAGTGGAGCTTAGACACCCAGAAATTGATATCTCTTCCTTACAAGCTCGTTGGTATGCGGTACCAATCATATCTGACATGAAGCTTGAAATTGGCGGTATCGATTACGTTGCAGCTCCATTTAATGGGTGGTATATGGGAACAGAGATCGGTGCACGAAACTTAGCGGACGAAACACGCTACAATTTAATTCCAGAAATGGCTGAGATCATGAATTTAGACACTTCTTCAAATGCCTCGTTATGGAAAGATAGGGCCTTGGTCGAGCTTAACAGAGCTGTATTATACTCATTTCAAGAAGATAACGTTAGTATCGTAGACCATCATACAGCTGCTCGACAGTTTCATAAGTTCGAGACAAATGAAGCGCGAGCTGAGCGGAAAGTAACAGGAAATTGGACATGGTTAATTCCACCGATTTCTCCAGCAACAACTCATATTTTCCATAAACCGTATAAGAATACGATTGTATCTCCAAATTATTTTTATCAAGAAAAACCTTATTAAAGAAAGTGGGAACGTTCGTGGTCATTGAAAAAGCAGCTTTTATCGTAAATGAAGGAATGGAGAAAGACTTTGAAGAAACATTCTTGAAGGCAGTTCAATACATATCAGCTTCTCCAGGTTTTATAAGCCATCAAATAACAAAGTCGATCGAGACTGAAAGCAAATACGTAATATTTGTGGAGTGGGACTCTCTCTCTGCCCACACCGAAGGCTTTATGAAGTCAGATCGGTTCAATGAGTTTGTATCGTTGATGGATCCTTTCTTAAAAAATGTTGAGATGGAGCATCTAGTTCCGATAACCACCGATTAATTTACCCGCTTAATGCGGGTTTTTTTATGGGCAAATAACTATACAATTCTTGAGCAGATGTTTAAAATAAAAGAAGTATATTCCTATAAGAAAGGTTGGATTAAAATGTCTGGTATTCCACGTCCTTTAGTTCGAATTAATCAATGGTTCATCTTTTTATTTGCTACTGCATTCGTTTTCACACTTCACTATATATTTTTAGTCATCCCTTTATTGATTGGTATTTCGAGTTTGTTGTTTGGTTTCAATCCGATCATGTCCGCTGGTAAATTGTTCATAGGTAAACCACCTTACATTTTAGAAGACAAAGATCAACAAGCGTTCAACCAAAAAATCGCTGTTAGTTTACTCACAATAGCATTACTCGCTGTTCTTTCAAGCATCAACTGGTTAGCCATCACTGCTTCTATCATGGTAGCCCTCGCCTCATTTATTGCGATCCTCGGATTTTGCATTGGATGCTTCGTACGTTTTCAGTGGAAAAAATATCAATATAAAAGAACGCAACATTCTATGTAAGACAGTCTAAGAGGGCTGTCTTTTTTTGTTTGAAAAATAAATCAGGCACATTTCTGCTATACTTATTCTTAGAGAGAAGATAGAAAGGATAGGATTATATGAGAGAGAAAGTATATGATGTCATCGGTATCGGAATTGGACCATTTAATCTAGGACTTGCTGCTTTATTAGACCCTATCAAGGAGATCGATTCACTGTTTTTTGAACAAAAAGAAGAATTTGATTGGCATCCTGGGATGCTTATTGAAGGGACGCGGCTACAAGTTCCATTTATGGCGGATCTTGTTACGATGGCTGACCCTACAAATGAATTTAGCTATTTAAATTATCTAAAACACCAAAACAGATTATACAACTTTTACTTCCTTCAAAGGCTTGAAATGCCTAGAAATGAATACAATCATTACTGTCAATGGGCGTCTGAACGATTGAAGAGCTGTCAGTTCAGTAGTAAAGTTACCTCGGTAACGCCTTTAGGAACGCCGATCGACCGCTATGAAGTTGAAATCGAAAATACGAAAACTGGAGAGACACATTCATACCTTACGAAAAACCTGATATTAGGTGTAGGAACGATTCCTTCTTTACCTAAATCACTACAAGGAATGTCTGAAGAAGATGTCTTCCATTCTTCAACGTATCTACAACATGAAGATCGTTGCAAGAAAGCGAAAAGTATAACGGTTATTGGTTCAGGGCAAAGTGCTGCTGAAATTTTCAGGGAGCTTTTGAAAGAGAGAACAGAACATGGATATTCGATCAATTGGATAACGAGGTCAAAAGGGTTTTTCCCGATGGAAGAAACAAAGTTAAGTCTTGAACATTTCTCACCTGAGTATATCGATTACTTTTATGAACTGCCTCAGGAACAAAAAGATGAGATCTTCAGTAACCAACAGCTTCTGTATAAGGGAATAAGTCCTCATACGATTACAGATATCTATAATCTTTTATATGAACAAACGGTTGGCGGTAAAGAAATGGATGTGACCTTAATGCCATTGACTGAAGTGAATGGCATATCTGAAAAGGAAGCGAAAAGTGGATATGAACTGAAATGTCGACAGTGGGAAAAGGGCGAGTCATTTCTCATTGAAAGCGAAGTGGTTGTCGCTGCAACAGGATACCGTCCGTTCGTACCGAACTGCATTAGCGGATTGAGTAACTTGATTCAGTGGGATGACTTAGGAAGATACAATGTCTCAAAGGATTACAAGTTGATGTTAAACGAGGATACCACTGGAGAAATATTTGTGCATAGCGGCATGCAACATACTCATGGCGTTGGTTCTACGAATCTGGGCCTTTCAGTTAACCGAAATAAAATTATAATAAATCAAATTGCAGGTAAAGAAATCTATCCACCTTTAGAAGATAATATCTTTCAAAAATTTGAACTTAACAGTTAATTTTCTAAAAATTCTATTATTTTTGTCGTTTATGCATTATGATGAAAGAAACAGCATAAAGGACAGGTGGTGAGTATGACTGTTAACCAGTCTTTGTCAGCAAAAAAATTTCTCTGTAAGCTGATTACTCAGTATGCTCATATCCATCATCGAACAATTGGGTCTAAGGCTCAAGAATACATCAAACAGTTAGGTCTCCGCACAGGAGAGTGGTTTGAATCTTACTATCAAATACATGATTGGACTCCTGATCACTATGCGGACGTCATCGTAGATATTAAAAATTCCATCGGAGGAGAATTTTATATCTCGGAAGCTACACCTCACTATGTCATTGTTAAAGCCCATTCGTGCCCTTTTGGTGAGTTTGTAAAGGACGCCCCACACCTTTGTATGATGACGTCAAGCGTATTTGGTGGTATAGCAGCTAGACACTTTGACTACGGCGAAGTTAGTTTAAGGAAAAGAATTGCGCTCGGCGACGCAGGCTGTGAAGTGTTAATCGCTTTTGTACCTGGAATTGAAGAAGGTGAAAAGTTCGAGCAGGTAAAGAAAATCCCTGACGACGGTGAACCGTTCACCTGGAAAGAAGATACGATCACCTTGTTGAATGAAGAGTTAAAGCAAAGTGACGAAATGGTTCTAACACTCCTAAAAGAGCTTGAAGATCTCAAAGATCAAGTAGACGGAACTTGAAGACAGGCACATAGCCTGTCTTTTTTGAATGAAAAAATAAGGTTATCTCCATACTACTATTAAAGGGGTGGGACGATGGAAAAGAATGCAAGAGGGTACGTACAGGATACATGCAGAGATTTAAAAGGAGCCGAAGCGAGTTTACAACAAGCATTACAAACTGTTGAAAAAGAGCATAACAAGCAACGAATTGAAGAATCTTTAAGTCAGTTGCAGGCTGTACAAGCCTACTGTAGTGAAACAGAAAGTAAGCTTGAAGAGCATTAAAAATTTTCTATAAGAAATTTCCAAATTTAAGTTTTAACCGTCGATAAATCGGAAATTGGTGTGTAATGTTATTTTAAGGAGGATTCACTATGAGCCTTTTATTCGGGAAAGGTATGGCAGCATTTGAACAGGACGCGAAGACGGAGAAGGAAAGGGTAAAAACTTCACCAGCCGCTCACCAAAATCGCAAGTCAAAGCTTAAACAAAAACCTACGAAAATTTAACCATCCTTATTGGATGGTTTTTTTTGAAGGTTTTTAATCATGAATCGAGAATAACCCTAATAAATATTATTTCACTATGTCGTATGTTTCATCAAAAAAATAGGGGAAGAGGAATTTTATTGAAAAAAACAGGATTTCAAAAATTTATTAGGATAAAGGATATTATGCTCATATTGGCGTTACTTTCCATATGCCTAATCTACCTATTCGTTAATGGACGATCACATTTCATTGTCCTTTCATTTATCGCTGGGTTGATTCTCTTTATCTTTAATGAATATATCACCCACAGATTTCTTTTTCATTTGAAGCCACCAAAAAACCTCTTTGCACTTAAACTATTAAAAAGACTGCATTATGACCATCACAAAGACCCAAACGACCTACATTTAATGTTTTTACCAGTATGGTATAGTATCCCTCAAATGCTTGTTATTTCTTTCATATACTACCTTTTATTTCCTTCTATCGTGAATACGATCGCGTTTGCTTCAGGCTTGATGACGATGCTTCTCGTGTATGAGTGGAAACACTTTGTTGCACATCAGCCTCTTACTCCTAAAACCAAATTTGGAAAGTGGTTGAAACAAACTCATTTGTTACATCACTATAAAAATGAAAATTATTGGTATGGTGTCTCTAATCCGTTTATCGATATGCTTTTTGGTACACATAAGGATGGTAAAGAAGTCGATAAGAGTAAAACTGTACGTGATCTGGTTGGAGAAAATACAAATGAAGAAGTCAAGTTTTAAAGAAGGCAGCCTTATTGAAAAGGCTGTTTTTTTAATTGCAACTTTTCTAACGTGCATTCGTCTATAAGGATAGAGGGGGAATGGTTGATGAGGGTGATCTTAGTTGGAATCACGATGGCAATTTTGATTACAGCTTTTTTTACAGGAGCCTGGTATACCATGATCAGCGATCCTGAAGCAGCTAGTAAAGTTGTTGAAGAAGAGCCGATTGTAAAAGAAGAAAAAATATATGAAGACGGCGAAAGCTTTGTTGAAGAAGATATGGATGATAATAAATTACTAACGTTACAAGTAACAAGGCTACAAGAGCCACCTGAAGATGCTGAATTGAATGAACTTCCTGCAAACAAAGAGTATGCCTTTTTTGAACTGTTCGTAGAAAATTTCGAAGAATATGGAAAGGCTTTTAAAGGCTACTATACTAAATTGAAAGTACAAGGTGAACAAGTAGAGCCTGTGGACTTTGTTGTTGTTGATAAGAAAGGGTGGAATAAGTTCAGGCTGGAATCTGAAGGGCACGTTAAAATGATTCTGATCTATGCTATTGAAAAAGATGTAAAAGAGATGGATCTCATCGTATCTCCTGAATTTTATTATAAAGATCTTGTGTATCGCTTTCAGAACAAGTAAGGCTTTCTATTTCCGATCAATTTACTAGAGATTATGTTCTTCGTTGTTGTATGATGATGGGAAGAACGGATTGGAAAGGAAGGCAGTGACATGCATTTATATGACCCATATGTAAAAAACCAGCGTCAACGAAACCTGTTAGAACTCGCAGACGATCTAGCTGATACGTTTTCGGAAAATGCGAATGATATAGACGAAGAAGGTCGCTTTCCTTTTGAGAATTTTAAGGCCATGAAAGAAAAAGGATATACTTCTCTTACCGTCCCGGAAAAGTTCGGGGGAAAAGGGATCGATCTATATGAGTTTGTCATGTTACAAGAAAGAATTGCATCAGGTGATGCTTCCACCGCTTTATCGGTCGGTTGGCATCTTGGTATCATGCTCGAGATGGTTGATGACCAAGAATGGTCTGACGAGTTGTTTGAACGTATGGCTAATTTGGTGGTCAATGAACAAGCGTTGTTGAATAGAGCGGCTACAGAGCCTGCGAGCGGTAGTCCTACACGAGGTGGAATGCCCGAAACGAAAGCCATCGAACATGAAAACGGATGGATCATTAGTGGAAGAAAAAGCTTCACTTCGATGGCACCAGCTCTTGATTACGCTCTAGTATCCGCTGAGATCAATGATTCCGGGAATAAAGGTTTCTTTCTAGTAAACATGAAGTCAAACGGAATTACCATTGAAGAAAAATGGAATACCATGTCGATGAGAGGGACAAGAAGCGATGATCTTGTATTAACAAACGTTCAATTACCTAACGATGCACTCATCGAAGATTCGCTAAACTCTAAGGGAATGAAGCTACCAAAAGCGTGGTTACTCCATATACCCGCATGCTATCTAGGGGTTGCAATCGCTGCAAGAAATTATGCGGTGAAATTCGCGACTGTTTACAGTCCTAACAGCTTACCTGGTCCAATAAAAGATGTCGCTGAAGTACAACGTAAAATAGGGGAAATGGAGTTAGAACTCTTAAGAGCGAGAGAGATGATGTATAGTATAGCTTTTAGATGGGTGACTGAGCCAGAAAAGCGAAAGAACATGGGTGAAGAGCTTGCAGCAGTTAAACATGTCGCAACAAACGGAGCGGCTAATGTTGTGGATCTTGCAATGAGAATCGTAGGAGCTAGAGGTTTATTTAATGATAACCCGATGCAACGTTATTATCGCGATGTTCGGGCAGGGCTTCACAATCCACCGATGGATGATGCCGTCATTTCCCTACTTGCAAAGAAAGCATTGGAAGACCCCCAGGAGCCTTAATGGTTCCTGGCTTTTTTATTGATAAATAGTCAAACTTCACCAGCGGTATAGTACTTTAGACAAGGTTTTAGGTAAAAAGATATATTTTTGACTTATAAAGAGGAAAAAAACATTCGGTTGACGAAATACTATACAAATAATCGAAAAGGAGATGAGAAAATGCGTGAAAGAAGGACCGTATCGCTGAGCGGAAGCTTGCTTTTTCCTGACGGCTGGGGACTTCAGATGCAAGAAGAGCATAAGAAAGAAGAAAAAGTGTCACGAATGAAACCAGAACAGGAGCTGAAACATACTAAATGATATCGTTCATTCTAATAAATTATAAATTGTAATGGAGTCAAGCGACGTGAATATAATCGCTATGACTCCATTTTTATTTTTGCATAATAAGAAGGTTTTATGAAATTTAACAAAGAACTAAAGGGGAGAGATCAACTATTGAAATTTAGATGTAAGGTGGGCGTTGGCATCATGATTAGTGCAATACTGTTACTCTCCAATCTATCATTCGGCAAAGGAAATCAATCGGAAGCAGAAAAGAAACAAGATTTATCAACTAGCCTCAATACGATTCTTTCAGAAGAAGGTCTCAAAGGATCGATTGCAGGCATAAGCGTGCGATCGGCGCATTCAGGAGAATTACTCTTCGACCATCATGGAGACACGAGGTTAACTCCTGCTTCGAACATGAAATTGATTACAGCAGCAGCATCGCTAGAGACACTTGGTCATGATTATCAATTTTCGACAGAAATCGCTACGAATGGAACGATAAAAGGAAATACGTTAAAGGGTGACCTTTTTCTTATTGGACAGGGAGACCCAACATTACTTTTAGAAGATTATCAACATTTTGCGAGAACACTAAGAGAAAAGGGAATTAAGAGTATCGAAGGAAACCTTATTGGAGACGAATCTTGGTACGATTCCACAAAGCTTTCTGAAGATATGATTTGGACGGATGAAAGTGAGTATTATGGTTCACAAGTTTCTGCGTTAACCCTATCTCCGAATACCGATTATGACGCAGGTACGATTATTATAGAAGTTTATCCGGGTAGTAAGGAAGGGGAGCGAGCTATAGTACGTACTTCTCCTGATACCGATTACGTATTGGTTCAAAATACGGCGACGACAACTAGCCAAGATGTAGAAACGGATTTAACGATAAACCGTAAACATGGAACGAATATCATTACCATCGAAGGTGTCATTTCACTAAACGACTCATTAGAGAAAAGTTGGATCTCTGTTTCAAACCCTGCAGCCTATGCACTTCACTTGTTTGAACGATTGCTAAAGGATGTTGGTATAGCGATTGAGGGAGACGTAAGACTCGGTAAAGCTGCAGATGAAATGAATGGTTTGATCGAAAAAAAATCGATGCCCCTTCATGAATTACTCATTCCTTTTATGAAACTAAGCAACAATGGGCATGGGGAGATTTTAGTCAAAGAGATGGGTAAGTTAACGAAACACGAGGGAAGTTGGGAAGCAGGACTAGAGGTTGTGAATGAATACCTCACTGAAGAAGGTCTAAACCCCGAAGAGATGTTACTTCGTGATGGATCAGGAATATCTCACGTTACGTTGGTGCAGCCGAATCAGCTTAGTCTATTACTCTACAAGCTGCAGGCTAAGGAATGGTTTGACTATTATTTAAAGTCATTACCGATCGCTGGAGCGAATGGCAGATTAGTTGGTGGAACACTGAGAAACCGTATGATTGACACAGCAGCCGAAAACATCGTGATTGCTAAAACAGGTACATTGCAAGGTGTCTCTTCTTTGTCGGGCTATGTCATGAAGAAAGAGCCACTTGTTTTCTCAATCATCATCAATCAATTTTTAGATGAAGACAAAATTGAAGATATCGAAAATCGAATTGCAATTGCGCTCGCAGAGTATGATTTCGAGTAAACAAGAAGAGGCAACGTCATAGACGTTGCCTCTTCAGCTTGTAGAGGAACCCCCGGTTCCTCTACAAGCTTTTTCTTTTATCTTTCTTTTCTTGGTCTTCGTCTTTTGATCTTGGTGGTATTCATATGAAAAAAACTCTCCTTCACCTAGCTCATCCGGTCTAGGTGAAGGGCAATCTTCTTCATGTTCTGACAGGCAGCTGTTAGTAACGCTTGTTCGCGGACTTTTTGTTTTCCTCGCAAACGACAATAACGCAGCCCATGCAGTTCTTTTGAATCTGCGAAGCTACGCTCGACTTTCTCTTTTCTCATGCGATATATCCACTTTCCCTCATTGGAAAGCCGGTTCTCCCGAACTTGTTCTTTCGCACTTTCCCACACATGTCGGGTGATGGTTTTCTGATGTTTATGATTTTGCGTACACTGGGCTAACAGTGGACAGGCCTTACATATAGTTGGGTCAGATTTATAGTGACGATAGCCTTCTCGATCGGTTGTCGCGTATGTTAATGATTCACCCTGCGGACAGACATACTGGTCTACGTTTTCATCGTATGTATATTTCCATTTCGGCATTATTCCTTTTCTGGATTTATAACGACGGTGGGCAATCACCCCAAACACATTTCGTTGTTCTAATCCATGACATATTGGCGTGGTCAAGTAACCGGCATCTAAGCCTACAGCTTCAACGTTAAATCCAAATCGTTTCATCTGTCGGTCTAATCGTTGTAAATAAGGCTTGGAATCATGAATATTACCTGGGGTAATATGAACGTCTGTGATGATGTTAAATTTCATATCTGTCGTGCGATGATCCAAGTAAAAGAACCCTTCAGGCTTGTGTTCTCGATACAAATAGCCACTCTCTGGATCTGTGTCACTGACTTTGATTTCTTTCGTCTTATTCACCTCCTTCTTTTCTTTTAGAGGCTTTTTTCCATGATCAGTCCGATCCTGTTCGACGGCTTCATTCAACTCTTCAATGTAGTCTACCGTTTCAACGTTCACTTCTTTTCTGGAGAACTTCTTCTTATTGGCGTTGGCTTTCAAGTGAGTTGAATCTGTATAAAGCACACGCCCTGAAACCATACGATGGTTCATCGCCTGATGAACGATTTCATCGAAGACCTCTTGAAAGATATCCGTCTCATGGAATCTCATTCGACGATTCCAGCTGATCGTGGAGTGATGAGGCACAGTGTCTGTAAGATTTAATCCTAGAAACCAACGATAAGCGACATTGGTTTGAATTTGACGTTCCAATTCTCGTTCAGACCGAATGCCATAGATGTAACCGATAAACATCATCTTGAACAGCACTAGAGGATCTAGCGAGGGACGTCCGTTGTCTTCACAATAGTAGGGACGTACTTTCTCTGGAATAAAGGAAAAGTCTATGTAGTGATCGATTTTGCGAAGTAAGTGGTTTTCAGGGACTAGTTCATCAATCGTTACCATTTCTAATTCGTTTTGTCGCGCTTTTCTAGATTGAAACAAAGAAATCACCGCCTATAAAGAATCTATCTATAGGGTAACAAAACGAGAGAGCGAAATGAGGGAGAAAGAGGAAAAAACAAAAAACAGGCTGTTGAGACTTTCTCGACAGCCTGAAGAGGCAACGTCATAGACGTTGCCTCTTTTTTAATATGGTCGAATTAATAAATGACCTTTACAAGTACATATGTGAGTGTTGATAAACTAGTCGACACGATCAACAGGACGAAGACCGGTCTTAATGCTTTTGTTTTTAAATCTTTCAAGCTTACATTTAATCCAAGACCAACCATCGCAGCTGTTAGACACCAGGTTGTGATTGTATTTACCATCTGCATGGCATCTTCAGTAAATGGAACGACCGGACCTAATACATACGTACCCACGAGGCTCATCACCACAAACCCAACTAAAAACCATGGAAAAGGAATCGTACTTGACTCTCCCTTATCTCGTTTTCTACTGCTCAAATAGATAAGGATCAAGCAGACGGGGACCAGTAAGAATACACGGCCCAACTTTGCGAGAAGTGCCATCGCTAAAGCTTCTTCTCCAGCAGGGGCAGCGGCAAGAGCAACATGCGCTACCTCATGAAGAGAAATACCTGCCCATACACCATATTCACTCGGGCTAAAGGAAAGTAAAGGACGAATCACTGTATATCCCACAGAGAAGATCGTTCCGAACAAAGCGATGATTCCTACACCAATTGCGGTATCTTCATCCTTTGATCGGAATATCGGTGCAACAGCTGCAATCGCAGCTGCTCCACATATACCAGTTCCAGCAGCGAGCAATGTTGTTATCGAACGATCCGCTTTCAATAGCTTTGATAGCCAGTGGCTTGCTATAAATGAAAACAGAATAACTCCTAATCCCATCAAGATGATCGATAAGCCATCATGTACAATAAAACCCACGTTAAGTTTGATGCCATAAAGAACGATGGCAAATCGCAGAATCTTTTTTGATGAAAACGTTATGCCTTCACGAAATAGTTCTGGATAGCCTGCTACTTGTCGATAAACAATGGCGATAAATATTGCTGATGCAAGCTGACCGGTTAGTTGGAACCCTGGTAATTTTGCTAGAAAATACCCTAGCGTCGCTATAACGAAAGTAAATAGTATTCCGGCAAACCAGCGTGTTCTATGTGACAGCTGTGCCTCATGTTTCATTGTATTTATGTTCATAACCGCACTCTCCATTCCTCTTCCATTTTATAACGTCATTTGTTATAAGTGAAATAAATAATTATAATGATGTATATAAGTTATTACTTATAATGGGGGTATAAAAATGGATCAGCAATTAAAAGTGTTTGTTTCGGTCGTAGAGAACAAAAATTTCTCTAAAGCTGCAAACGATTTACATATGACGCAACCTGCAGTTAGTCAATACATAAAGAATCTTGAACAGAAGCTTGGCACGAGGCTACTTGAACGGGATAATCGAACGATGTCGTTAAACAGAGCTGGTGAAATCGTCTATCATCATGCGAAGGAATTATTGAACGTATATTCTAAAATGACTGATCTAATCGATGAACTTACGAATCAAACAAGTGGGAAAATCAGTATCGGAGCGAGTTATACGTACGGGGAATATGTACTTCCTCACGTGTTAGCACATATTCATCAAAAATACCCTTTAATATCTCCAACCGTAACGATTGGAAATTCGAAAGAGATAGGAGATTTAGTTTACTCACATCAGTTGGATGTAGGCATTATTGAGGGAGATCATCCGTTAAAAGAACTCTCGGTAACAAATTTTACGGAAGATGAAATGGTCATCGTCTCTGAGCCGAATCATCCCCTAGTAACAGGGGAATTAAACACCTTATCATCAGAAACATGGATTGTGCGTGAAAGTGGGTCTGGTACAAGAGAAGCGACTGAAAACATGTGGCATCAGTTAGATCTATCTCCTTCAAACAAAATGGAATTCGGAAGTACACAGCTAATAAAGGAGTCTGTTGAAGCAGGCATAGGCATAAGCTTTCTATCGAAATGGGCGATACGAAAAGAACTAAAACTAGGTACATTAGCAGTGATCGAGCTGCCAGGTTTTCTATATAAACGAATGTTCTCAATCGTCATGAGATCACCTTTTCAAACAAAAGCGCTGGAAGTTTTTCTCCAACATATAAAAAATCACACGAACTAGGTAGAGAGAATAGACAGTCCGTGATATAGTGTTAAAAGCCATTAAGGCTTTTGAAAAGGAAGAGATGTAAGATGAAACAGATACTTGAAGAATGGCAGAAAGCACTGCAATCAGAGATACTCTATTTAAAAAAATTTGGAAGTAAACCACACCGGATCATTAATGGGCAACTGTTATCGAGTAATAATGGAGAATACAGATATTATTTTGAGACGACTAGTAGCGTTCAAATACCTACAGGTTCTAAAGTTCGGTTAGAAATAAAAGATATTAAAAGAGAAGGGCGGATCCTGTCTTCAGAAGGTAGTAACGTGATCGTAAAATTAGAAGGCGGTTTTGGAACTATCATTAAAGAAGCAAGGCTGTTCCACGATCCGTGGGAGCTGTTAGAGGAATTAATCCTAAGGTTGGATGAAATCAAAGAGAGTAAAGTAAGAACAGAACGAGTGAAGAGGTTAATGACCCCTTCTAAAACCACTAAACACCCAGAGAACAAAATAAAGAACAGCCTGCACGAGCTGATTTTACGCTCGAAATACAATCCTGTGACGTATGTGTGGGGACCGCCTGGTACAGGAAAAACGCATAAATTAGCCAGAACCGCAGCTAACCATTATTTTAAAGGGGCAAGGGTTCTTATTCTGTCACATAGTAATCAAGCTGTAGATGTACTTATGAAAGAAACGGTTCAGTTCACAGATACTAAGGACAAGTTTGAAGAAGGCAAAATTATGAGGTATGGATCGCAACGAAATATCAGCTCTCATCTTCCCATATTTACGGACCAACTCTTACTGGAGAAACACCCTGGTTTAGCAGGAGAAAAAGAACGACTAGTTGAAGAGCGTAAGAACTTAAAGCAGGATTTATCGAAATCTTTCAGTCGACGTGATTCAGAGGAGTTAGTAAGGCTCGAATCAAAACTCGCATACGTACTCGAAAAGATACGTGTAAAAGAAGCAAAATTTGTAAAAGAGGCAGCAGTTGTTGGTACAACACTATCTCGGGCAGCAATCGATGAAACGATCTATAAGAAACGCTTTGATTTAGTGATCGTTGATGAGTCAAGCATGGCTTATGTGCCACAGGCCGCATTTGCCGCTTCCCTTGGTAAAAAAGTAATCATCTGCGGTGATTTTAAACAACTCCCCCCAATCGCTTCAGGGAGAAGCCCTTTTATTACGAAATGGTTGCGAGAAGACATCTTTCATTGTTCGGGAATCGTTAAGGGGATCGATGGAGCTAATATCCATCCAAACTTATTCCTTTTGAATGAACAACGACGAACGCATCCTGCTATATCATCCTTTACGAATCACCACATTTACCACTCTCTTGTTAAGGACCATCCTTCGACACGTTCTTCGAGAGAAGGGATTGCAAGGATGCACCCTTTCAAAGATCAACCTTCTGCTCTAATCGATACAAGCGCTACAGGTCACTTTTGTTTTATTGGCCACTCATCGAAATCAAGAATGAACATTTGGCAGCTTCTATTATCCTTTCAAGCTATCTATGAAGCAATTAAAAGTGGAATGACATCGATCGGTTACGTCACACCATATAGAGCTCAGGCAAATCTAATGAACTTTTTAATAGAAGATCTACTAGAAGTAGATAACCTAGATTTGTTAGCAGCAACAGTTCATCGTTTTCAAGGAAGCGAAAAAGATATGATGGTATTCGATACGGTTGATGGTGATCCTGAAGATCGAGCAGGTATGTTAATTACAGGTGCGAATAGTGAAAGGCTCATAAATGTTGCGATGACGAGAACGAGAGGAAAGTTTATTCACGTCTCCAATGTTGATTTTATTCAAAAAAGGATATCGTCAACAAAAACACTGCGGAAACTTGTTTCTCACCAAATCGATCGAGGAGAGTTAGTGAGTCCATCACAAATTGGTAGTTGGATTAAACATCCACACCCTAAATTAACGTGGTTCCATGCGATTAAAACAGAGCAATTATTTAAAGAAATGAAATCAGCAGGTGAAGTTTTAATCTCCATTCCTTATGGTACGAAACTAAACAAAGAGTGGAAACGAGTAATCAACCAACTAGAAGATAACGTCACGATCATCTCAAGTTCAAAGATTAAGGGAGTAGAAGACAAAGAGTACATAAATTGTACCGTGTCCTTCCCGTTTGTGGTGACCGACCGTGAAAGAATGTGGATCGGTACGCCTTTTGAAGGGATGAGAGGAACGCTCCCACCAGCCGTAGCGGCTAGGTTAGAATCTCCCAAAGTCATACGAGAGTTTCTTAATCAAGTCTTGTTAAGTGATAGCTCACGCTCATAGAGCTACACTTTTTTTATGAGCATATTTCGGGAGTCGAAGCTTTTAATGAGGTATGATGTAGACAAGAATGAAATGAGAAAGAAGGAATTTGATGAGTCGGCCGCACGCAGAAGAAAAGATATGGACTAAAGACTTTATCTTTATATGTTTTTCTAATTTTTTTATTTTTGCTGGATTTCAAATGACCTTACCAACGCTTCCTCTTTTTGTGAATGATCTAGGAGGAAGTGATCAGCTTATAGGACTCGTAGTCGGAGTCTTTACACTCTCTGCACTTCTTATAAGGCCATGGAGTGGTCATATGTTAGAGTCTTTAGGGAGAAGGTTCGTTTACTTAATCGGTCTTTTTGTTTTTGTCGTTTCTGTTGGTTCCTATGCTTTCACTGGAAGTCTAGCCTTACTATTTTTGATGCGTATCGTTCAAGGGTTAGGGTGGGGAATGTCTACTACAGCAGTTGGAACGATCGCTACAGATTTAATCCCACCTAAGCGAAGAGGAGAAGGAATGGGGTATTTTGGACTTGCCGGTAACTTAGCGATGGCATTTGGGCCTGCTCTTGGACTATTTCTTATCCCTTTTATCAATTTTTCTGGTTTGTTTATGATTGCAGCTGGCGGTGGTTTAGCTGCATTTCTTATTGCAGCGACCATCCACTACAAACCTAGAGAAAAAACGATCGTTAAAAGAAAAAAGTGGGATCTCTTTGAAAAAACAGCTCTTATGCCTTCGATTCTCTTGTTTTTCATAACGATGGTATTCGGTGGAATCGCTACGTTCTTACCATTGTATACAACAAGCTTAAACATAGAAGGCATCGAACTGTATTTTGTTGTATTTGCCTTTTCACTAATGATCGTCAGAACGTTCGCTGGAAAAATATATGATCGTAAAGGGCATAAAGCTGTATTTATTCCAGGGACTATGCTCGTCCTTTTTGCGATGATCGATTTGACCTTGTTAAGTAATGAATTTATGCTTTTACTCGCAGCAGTATTGTTTGGAACAGGTTTTGGCACGGTGTTACCAGCTCTTCAAGCATGGGCTGTTCAAGAAGCTCCATTAAACAGAAAAGGGATGGCAAACGCTACGTTCTTTTCATTTTTTGACCTAGGTGTTGGTTTAGGAGCAATATTATTCGGCTTAATCGCTTCTACGTTTAGTTATTCAGATATTTACTTAGCATCTGCTACGTCTGTTGCAATTGCGATGGTTATTTATGTGGTATACGTGAAGCGCCAAGCATCACATCATCAACATGAAGCAGTACAGATGAAATAAAACCTCGCATTTTATGCGGGGTTTTTTCTTTATCCTATAATAAGAAAATTGTAAGTAAGAGCAGGACTTTATCCGTTAGTTAAGAATACGTACTATTGGAAGAAAATAAGAGTTTTTTACATACTATTGGAGGCATTCATGAAGGTAAACATTATACACACAAACGATGTACATAGCCATTTTGAAAATTTCGTTAAAGCGGCTTCATTGATTCGACATTACATGGATGAAAACACCATATTACTGGATGGTGGAGACTTTGCTGATTTTAAAAGTATAGAACTACAGGGGACAAGAGGTTTAGCAGCGGTCAAGCTACTCGAAAGTGTAGGGTATTCTGCTATCACGATCGGTAATAATGAATTGTTCAACGGAATCGAAACACTTGAACATATGGCAACAAACAGTTCTCTCCCTTTTATTAGCTGTAATTTACGTAAAGTCACCGGAGAACCGATCCAAGGTGTTAGAAGTAGCGTAATTATACGACATAATGAGATTAACATTTTAATAACGGGTGCTTCCCCTGATCTTCAAGAATTTAATGAACTGATGGGTTTTACAATTTCAGACTTCAAGCAGGCGATTAAAGATGAGATGAACAAACATCAAGGAAAGTATGATCTATGCATCGTTTTAAATCATGTTGGAACTGAAGCGGATATTGAACTCGCTGAAGCCATCGATGGGATCGACCTTATTCTATCCGCTCATGATCACGTTTTATATGACCAGGCAAGAGTTGTGAATGGTACGATTATTAATTCAGCAGGTAACTATGGTGAATATATTGGGATTGTAGAATTAGAAATAGCTGAAGAAGGCATCGAACTATTAGCTTCTTCAACAATCTCTACCTCCAAAGCACAACAAGATGAAGAAATCGTACGTATTTTTGAAAGTAGTAAAGAAGAGGCTGTTAAGAATTTAAGCACACCTCTGTATACAGTGGAAAAGCCGCTCTGGCATGATATCTTGGAAGAGAACCCACTATCTAATTTGATTGCGGATGGATTAAGAGATCGATTTAAATGCGAGATCGGTTTAATCAACAGCGGAATAGCGAATGCAGGAATCATTCAATTTGTTTCTGAGAAGAAGTTGATTGAAATCTGTCCATCTCCTTTAAACCCTACTTATTTCGAAATACAGGGGAAGTATTTGAAAGAAGCGTTTGAGCATTCTCTCGACAGTTCCGTTTGTATGGCTGACGGAAGGGGACCAGGATTCAGAGGTAAATATGTTGGAAGGTTGCATGTTTCCGGGGCAGAAATCGAATATGATGGTACAGAGGTCAATTCGATTACAATTAACGGAGAGCCAATAGACGAAGAAAGATGGTATAGCATAGCTTCATCCGATTACTTATTGAGAGGATCAGGCTATCCCGCATTAGCTAATAATCGGAATTTCACGTATCAACCCGATGAGATAAAGGACGTGATTAGAGAGTACGCAAAGAAAAATGACTTTGTTGTACAAGCTTACGATACACGGTGGAAAGACGTTAGTAACGTTTTATCATAATGAAGGGGAGGGATAACCTCCCTTTAAAATTAATGCATTATTCTAAAATTTCAATTACCGTATTGATAATAAAATATACAGTTACTAGTTACTTAAAAACCATAAGGTGGTTGAAAAATCAATGAAAACAGAGAAAAAAATAGAAGATTTGATTACTGAACTTGAGAATAAGTTGTTATTGCCACAAATCAGAAAGTCCAAGAAAGCCTTAGATGAACTGATCGCAGATGAATTTGAAGAGTTTGGTAGTTCTGGAGTAAGATTGAGTAAGGCTGATATTCTAAAAGGGTTAGTAGAAGAGCAACCATCGGAATTAATTATGACGCACTCAAACGTAGTGAAATTATCAGATGACATTATCCTGATTACGTACACATTGACAAGAAAAGAGAGTGAATCTAGAAGCCTAAGAAGCTCAATTTGGAAACAGAGCAGGGGAGCATGGCAATTATTTTTTCATCAAGGAACAAAAGCTAAGGGCATCAGTGAAACCTGATGCTTCTTCATTTTCTTTGGTAAATCAAGGATTCACATTAAAAGGTAGAATGATATAATTTTGCAAGAGGGCTGCATCTATACTTGCTTACAATTAAATACGCTTTCAAATTCAGTCAGGAGGTTATTACTTGGATAAAAAACACATTGATCCTACAGAGTCATCGGTCCACACTGATTTCACAGAAAACATGACCTACGGTGAGTATTTAAGCCTTGATAAAATACTCTCCGGTCAAAATCGTCTTTCGGATCACCATGATGAGATGTTGTTCATCGTGATACACCAGGTGAGCGAACTGTGGATGAAGCTGATTTTGCATGAGTTAAAAGGGGCTATCAAAGCCATAGAAACTGATGAACTATCTACAGCTTTTAAAATGCTTGCTAGAGTGTCAAAAACCCAAACACAGATCATACAAGCGTGGGATGTGTTGTCTACACTCACTCCATCAGAATATATGGAATTTCGAGATTCATTAGGGCAAGCATCAGGTTTTCAATCCTATCAGTATCGGATGATTGAATTTGCACTTGGGTACAAAACACCTCACGTTCTGAAAATTTATGAAAAAGATCAATCGCTCCACAAAATATTAAAGGAAGCATACAGTGAAAGAAGCATTTATGATGCTGCTATTCGAGCACTTGATCGTGCAGGAATTACGATCGACAAAGAAGTGCTTGAGAGAGACGTAACAAACACATACGAAGGCAATGAATCTGTCAAAAACGCGTGGCTCACTGTTTATAAGAATACTGATCAATATTGGGATCTCTACGAACTTGCTGAAAAACTAGTAGATATTGAAGATTGGCTGCAACAATGGCGGTTTAGACATATGAAAACTGTTGAAAGAATAATAGGGTTTAAAAAAGGCACCGGAGGCTCTTCGGGAGTTGGATACTTAAAAAAAGTTCTCGATCACCGATTTTTTCCAGAACTGTGGGATATTCGAACAGAAATTTAATATAATTTTATTATGTTAACTAAACTAGGTAGAAAAAAGACTGTCGGAAACATTTCCGACAGTCTTTTTCATACATTCCTGTAGGGTGAAGCGACGTTTACTTTAAAACACTTCTGCTTTTCAGTTCATCTTCAATGTCAATGAATGAATCCACAGGAATGTATGCAACATTAAGATCTTTCAGGATGTCTTGAAGAACATCTTTAGCAAACGTTAAGTCTGCTTCCTTAGCACCATGTGAATCAGGCTCACTATCCCCAGCAAAATATACGACGTCATAGCGTTCTTTCAATTCTTTAATAACAAGTGATTTATCGATGCCATATCTTTTTGAGAAGTGTCGATGAGTGGAATCGATAGATAAGTGGACATTATTATCTTTAAAGTAGCCCGTGTTCGAGAAGACCTCAACATCGTTAACCCTATAGTGACGAAGCAAGTGATTGATGTAGTAATCCGTTCCTGCACTTAGGATAAAGAAGTCGCCACCATTTTGCTGAACGGCCTTAATAAAGTCGGGGACATGAGGGTCGATCGGCAGCGCTTTGATGTCCTCAATAATCTGTGCTTCCTCTTTGTTTATCGATTTGAAGACTTTGCTGAGAAATTCAATATCTTGTAACTTCTCAGATTTCCACTCTTTATATAGTGCTCTTCCTTCAGGATAGTAGTTTTCTATAATGAACCAGTAAAAATCTTTTTTTGAGATTGTACCATCAAAATCTGATACAAACGCCCATTTAGCCATTCTCGTTCCCTCCCTAACATACTTCACTTTCTCTTGAACGAATTGTAGCACGACATGAAAGTGAAAAGAAATGAAACTCTTTTATTCAATAACGTAAAACTGTGCTAAACTATGTTAAAATGATTTCTAAAAAGTTAGATTATTCTTATTAAATAAAGGGAGAGCGAGAATGAGTAAAACAATTAGCAAAGTACAAGTAGAAGATAT
Source organism: Anaerobacillus sp. ABA4_114 (assembly GCF_056159065.1). Lineage (NCBI taxonomy): Bacteria > Bacillati > Bacillota > Bacilli > Caryophanales > Bacillaceae > Anaerobacillus > Anaerobacillus sp. ABA4_114. The sequence continues at coordinate 2,002,161 of NZ_JBSWUM010000001.1, read as the reverse complement.
CATTATCGCAAATCAGGTGTTGAAGGACGTAGCAGAAAGAACACCACTTCAACGCAATGAAATCCTATCAGAGCGTTATCAATGCAACATATACTTAAAAAGGGAAGACCTACAAAACGTTAGGTCATTTAAGATTCGAGGTGCTTATAACCGCATTCATGGACTAAGCAACGAGGAAAAAGTACGCGGTATCGTATGCGCGAGTGCAGGAAACCACGCTCAAGGCGTGGCGTATTCATGTAAAACACTTGGCATTCAAGGGCATATTTTTATGCCGGCTACGACTCCTAGACAAAAGGTATCACAAGTTGAACTATTCGGTGGCTCTTCAGTTGAGGTCATCCTAACTGGAGATACGTTCGATGATTCGTTCAAAACAGCGATCGATTTCTGCAATCATGAAGAGAAGACCTTCATCCATCCATTCGATGATTATCATACGATTGCAGGTCAAGGAACAGTTGGACTTGAAATCATGAACGATCTTGACCATGTTGATGTTGTGATGGCTCCTATCGGTGGAGGAGGACTTGCATCTGGTGTCGGTTCATTCGTAAAGAGTATTAACCCAGAGACGAAAGTGATCGGTGTTGAACCAGAAGGAGCTCCTGGAATGAAGAGTTCCATCGATCGTAATGAAATGGTTCCTCTTGAATACATCAACAAATTCGTCGATGGTGCTGCAGTGAAACAAGTAGGGAAACTGACACTTGAGATTTGCAAACAGCTTTTAGATGACGTCATTCTTGTACCAGAGGGGAAAATATGCACGACGATTCTTGAGTTGTACAATCAAAATGCGATTGTAGCTGAGCCAGCTGGAGCACTCTCGATCGCTGCTTTGGATTTTTATCAAGATCAAATTAAAGGTAAGAATGTTGTTTGTATCATTAGCGGAGGGAATAATGATATCAATCGTATGCAAGAAATCCAGGAACGCTCATTGATCTATGAAGGATTAAAGCATTATTTTATTGTTCATTTCCCTCAGCGTGCTGGAGCTCTAAAAGAATTCATGGCGGATGTACTCGGACCTACCGATGATATCACACGTTTTGAATACACAAAGAAAAATAATAGAGATAAAGGTCCCGTTCTAGTCGGTATCGAATTGAACAAAGTGGAGGATTATCACCCTTTAATTGAACGAATGGAGATGAGCGGCTTCTCTTATATTGAGATCAATAAAGATCAGGATTTATTTAACCTTTTGATTTAAAACGCCTAGTCAGGCGTTTTTTTCTGGTAACAATCGTTTCGATTCTTATCTACCAGAAAATTACGGCATACCAACGAGAGTTAATCACCACTTTTCCTAGGATATCTGTTATGATAAGGGTTGGTTTTCTTGAAAAAGAGGACGTACCAATCTAGAAGAGGAGACCGTACATGACTCAACCATTACCATTTGAAATAACAAAAGAAGATTCATTTTATGATGTGCTTGGAGACTACATTGGTGATGTCTTTTATGACATTCTTCCCGAGCACGGTTATGAGCTCCGAGATGAACAAATCTTTATGGCCTTTCAAATCGAACAGGCTTTTAAGAATAAAAGCGTTGTATTTGCTGAAGCTGGAGTAGGAACCGGGAAGACATTTGTCTACCTGCTTTATGCCATCTGTTATGCGAGATACTCGAGAAAGCCAGCGATCATTTCCTGTGCAGATGAAACGCTGATCGAGCAGCTTGTTAAAAAAGGTGGAGACATCGAAAAGCTTGAGAAGGCACTTGGGTTAACTGTAGATGTGCGACTAGCAAAAGCAAGAGAACAATATGTATGTGTGAAAAAACTAGACTATCTTTCCCATCGCACGGATGACGAAGATATCTTAAGTGTTCATGACGAAATCCCTGATTTTGTCTATGAACCAGCTGCTTCTATGCAATCCTTTTATCGATACGGTGATCGAAAGGAATACCCTTGGGTTCCTAATGAAAAATGGGAAAAAATCGCATGGGATCCACTGCAGCAATGTTCTACTTGTGATTGGCGTCACCGCTGTGGGCAAACGCTGAACCGTAAGCATTATCGTCAAGCAAGCGATCTTATCATTTGCTCACATGACTTTTATATGGAACATATTTGGACGAAAGAATCACGTAAAAGAGAAGGACAGCTGCCTCTTTTGCCTGAAGCAAGTACTGTTGTATTTGACGAAGGCCATTTACTTGAGTTTTCGGCACAAAAAGGGCTAACTTATCGTTTTCATTCTGAAACACTCTCGAATGTCCTTACAGGATATATGGATCAGGACGTCAGAGAAGAATCACTCACGCTTGTAGAGGATATCCTCGAACTTCACGATGAGTGGTTCGCACAGTTAAGTCAAAACGCGAAATCCGTTGAAGGGTCCGTACGAAAAGATGTTTCAAGAACTGATTCGATCGTTTCGATAGCTGAGACCATCGTTCATAAAGTAGATGCACTACTAGAACAACTTGTATTCGATTCAGAGCTATATGTGATGGATGATTATCATGTAAAGATCATGGAAGAATATTTAGAGTTCTTCGCTTATGGGTTAAGAACCTTCCTTAAAGATGGTGAGGGAATTCATTGGCTAGAAGAAACAACTACTGATACGAGCCTCGTCATCATGCCAAGACTCGTTGAAGATATATTAAGAAAAGAAGTTTTCTCTCAGAAAATTCCATTCATTTTCTCTTCAGCAACGTTATCACAAGCAGGGGATTTTTCTTATATCTCTAACAGTTTAGGGATTGAAAAACACGCTTCATTTTCTGTGAACTCACCGTTTGACTACGAAGAGCAGATGGAGTTAAAAGGGAATATTGAAGGTGATGAAGAAGAAAAGTGGAGCGATATCGGAGATTCACTTACGAAGAATAATGGTCATTCATTGATCCTATTCTCATCATCAGAAGAAATGAACCGTTTTAAAACATGGGCAGGCAGGAAAGACTGGTCATTTAAAATGATTTACGAAGGCGATCGTGAAATAAGTGAAACGGTTAAAGAATTTCAAGATGATCCTTCTGCAGTATTGTGTTCGTATCACCTATGGGAAGGTTTAGATGTCCCGGGTGAGTCACTCTCACACGTCATCATTTCATCTCTTCCAATGCCACCGAACGACCCTGTTTTCCAAGCAAAGCGCAAGCATGCGGGGAATCCTGAAGGGGATGTGGACCTACCTTACATGCTGCTTAGACTCCGCCAGGGCGTGGGGCGCTTGATTCGAACAAGTCAAGATAAGGGATCAGTGACGATTTGGATGACGGAAAATGAGAGAACAAGCTATGAAAAAAACATCCAGGATGTTTTGCCATTACCAATAAGTTGGAATTAATCAAAGAGCTCTTTCTAAAAACGAAAGAGCTCTTTTTTTAGCAACAACAGTAGGAGGTGCTCGATGAAAACGAACTGGGAACGGAATAAGCCGATTATCGAACCAGATGAAAAGACCTTTTCTGCTATTGTAGAAAGCTATCAACCCGGATTATCTATCTCAAACATTCATTTATTAAAAGGTGGATTGAGCCACTCTAATTACAAATTAGACCTCCATGATGGGTCATCTCTTGTTGCCAGGTTCACTACGAACAAGAAAACACTCACCCTTGAACAGAATCTTAATCAAATTCTACCTAAAGAAGTCAGAACCCCTGAATTCCTACACCTCTCACATCGACCAGAGTTTAGTGTTGCACTGGTTGAATGGAAAGAAGGAGTGTTATTAAGGGATCGGTTAACTTCTTCATCTAATGAGATGTATTCGATCGGTCATTCCGTTGGTGAACAACTCGCTTCGTTGCGGAATCTATCGTTTGATTCACATGGCTTTTTAGATGCGAATGTAACAGTAAAAGAACCATTTCGTCTAACTCCAAAGTCCTTTATTGGAATAATTGAATCGTTTGTTCAAAACGGACCGATGACCTCAAGAATCTCACAGTCTTTAACGCACCGAATCCTTGCATATGCAAAAAAACATGCTGCACTTTTCATAGAAGACGAAAGTGAAGCTAGGCTCGTTCACGGTGACTTTAACGGACTTAACCTCTTGATTGAAGGAACTGAAGTGAGTGCTGTATTAGACTGGGAATTCGCTTTTTCGGGGAGCATTTATTTAGATATTGGTAACATGATTCGCTACGATCACTTTCCGAATATGGAGTCGTTTGAAGAGGGGCTCCTAACTGGTTTAAAGAACAACAGTATTGTATTATCGCCCAACTGGAGGCAATTAGCGAAGCTAGCTGATCTCGTAGCATTGTGTAGTCTTCTCGATAGTCCATTTGGCGGGAAGAACAGGTTTAAGGACATTACTCGATTGATTGAAAATACACTGCAACCATACTAGCAATTCCCTAGAATTAGAGGAGTTTGTGGCCGTCTTGAAGAAGCCTTTCATGGTAAAAAGAAAAAGTTTGGATGAAAGGAAGATCAAAATGACCCAACCTGAAAAAATTGGTGAAGATTTATACCTTGTCGATCTAAATGATCTAAACCTAGAAAAAAGAACTGGTAGCTATATCCTAGCAGAAGAAGAAATCACGATTATTGAAACGAGTGCAAGTCCATCGATTCCTCATTTACTAAACGGTCTTGAAGAACTGAGCATCGACTTAAAGAAAGTACGTAACATCATCGTGACACATATTCATCTTGACCACGCTGGAGGGACTGGACTCTTCCTTGAAAAATGTCCTAATGCTAGAGTGATCGTCCATCAAAAAGGCTACAGACACCTTGAGAATCCTTCACGCTTAATTCAAGGAGCAAAAGCTGTATACGGTGAGAAATTTGATGAACTTTTTGATCCGATCATTCCGATTCCATCCGATCGTTTACTCACGATGGAAGATGTAGAAAAGTTGTCGGTTGGAGAGGATCGAGTTCTTACATTCAACGATACTCCTGGCCATGCGAAGCATCACTTTTCAATCCATGACTCTAAAACAAACGGTGTTTTTGTAGGCGATACGATAGGGGTTTATTATCCTCTATCAGATGTTGAGCTTTACCTACCATCAACATCTCCTAATCAGTTCAACCCCCATGATATGCTTGATTCGCTTGAGAAGATCATGGCTTTCAACCCTGATGCGATTTATTTTGGACACTACGGGAAATCGGATGCACCTGAACACGTAACCGAACAATTAACGTATTGGTTACCTGAATTCATTCGTTCAGCTGAAACAATCGTAAATGATGTTAACGAGGGTGCACCTGAATATGTAAGTAAACTGATTGCGGATGACTTATTTACAAAAGTGCAAACAACACTCAGTAATCAAGGAATCGCAACCGACCATCACATCTATCGCTACATAGAGCTAGACTTATCTGTATGTGCTATGGGATTATACGACTATATAATAAAACAGCAAGCAAAAACTCCTTAATAATAAGGAGTTTTTTCATGGCCTGTTTTTAATGTATGATATAGTGTATATGCTGTAAATAAATGTGAAGACACCCACTAGTTGGAGAGATGTTATGTATAAAAACAAATCAACCATTCAATCTTTTCGTTATATTTTCATGATGTACGTGGGGACTATTTTACTGTTTAGCCTATTCTATGTCCTACCTTTTGCAAATGTAGGAGGCCTGCCATTTGTTGATGCTTTGTTTGTATCAACCAGTGCCCTTAGTGTGACTGGATTATCGGTTATCGATGTTTCTACAAAGCTAACGAGGGTTGGTCAAGCAATCCTCATCATTGAAATGCAGCTTGGTGGAGTAGGAATACTCGTCCTCATCAGTTACTTATTTATGATGATGGGTAAGAAGCTTACCATGTCGAGTATGCTTCTCCTTTCAAAAGATCAGAATCAATCCAAACTAAAAACGATTAAATCGTTAAGTATATCAGTCCTTGTTATCGCGCTTATCGTGGAAGCGATAGGATTTGCTTTAATGTTCAACGGAATACGAGACGAATTTACTTCTTTGAAAGAAGCGATCTTCGTAACGGTATTTCACAGTGTCGCGAGCTTTACAAACGCTGGATTCGACCTCTTTGGCGATAGCCTTATGTCATTTCAAGAAAGTCGTTTGTTTTTATTAACGACCATGGTGATGATTTTTATCGGAAGTCTTGGGTTTCCCACGATCGTAGAATACATAAATCCGTTTCGCCGTAAAAGGAGTTTATTCTCACGAATCAACATACGGCTCCATACGTCATTATTTCTTTTAGCAGCAGTAATTTATTATACACTAGAACATAATGGAGCGTTCCATCACCTTTCATTTACAGATAAATTGTTCAATGTGTTCTTTCTATCTGCAACAACTCGGAACGGTGGATTAACGACGATCGACATATCTACACTTCACATCACGACAGTCCTAATTCTTATGATTCTTATGTTCATTGGTGGCGCTTCGTCTAGTACAGGTGGAGGCTTACGCTTAACAACTTTCTCCGTTTTGATGGCTAAGATGGTGTCTGTTGCAAAATCTCAAGAACATACAACACTAATGAAGAAGACGATTTCACAAGACTCGATCAATAAAGCTTTTCTAATCTTTGTAAGCTTTGTATTTCTGTTTGGGTTATCGACTGTTGCACTTTCACTTTTCGAATTGCAGGAAATTGAATTGATCGCTTTTGAAGTACTCTCAGCCCTAACGAACACTGGACTGTCGATGGGGATTACAGGAGAACTAGCAACCTTCTCTAAGCTCCTGTTATGCATTTTGATGATCATCGGAAGAATAGGTATTTTTAGCTTTATTTATATTGTTTTTAAAATTGAAAAATCAAAAACTCGATACTTAAAAGAAGACCTAGCAGTGGGATAAGAAGGGGTTTGATCATGTGAGAAAACAATTTCTAGTATTAGGTGCAGGAAGATTCGCGAAGGGAATCATACAAGAACTGTATGAACAAAAATGCGATGTGATCGTTTGTGACAAAGACGAAGGTCCTCTCGAGGATGTTGAAAAATACGCCACCCATTCGATTGTAGGGGACCTTCGAGAGAATGGTGTGATGGACGATTTGAATGTCGACCAATTCGATGCTGTATTCGTTGCGATCGGGACAGATTCATACTCTGCCATCCTTATTACGAACAGGCTAAGAGAACGTAATGCAAAGGAAATTATCGTAAAGGCTACAAGTAAAGAAATCGGAGAAATCCTATCAAATTTAGGTGCAGATCGAGTGATTTATCCAGAGGAAGAAGCTGGAATGAAAGTAGCAAGACAGATTACGATGCCTAACGTGATCGAATACATCGAAATCACAAAAAACGTTTCAGCAGTTGAATTAAAAGTACCTGAAGAACTCGTCGGAAAAACACTTCTAGAATTAGACTTCTCAAGAAAGTATGATCTTAACGTTTCTCTGATCTTGAGGGATGATTCACCGATTCTAAGTCGGTATGCAGAAGTCGCATTTCAAAGTAATGATGTGATTCTTATCGTAGGGGAAAACAAAAAGATCGAGCAGTTCAGGAAAAAGTTCCACTTATAAAAAGTCGTTTAGAAACCCGCAAATATTGCGGGTTTTTCAATGGTTTCAGAGAAAAATTTCAAAAATAATGTATCCGCTTCCATCCCTTTCTCACTAGTTACTATAGGGAATGCAACTATCTACAAACGCTTTCTTATTACGTGACAAAAATAAAATTTCTTGTATATAATAGAAATATTGAAATAATTTTAATTTTCGAATTTAAAATCAAGAAAGGATGGTCGCAGATGGCAAAACTCGATACAGCAACAACATCACAACAAAACCACCACGTTGCACTAAGGCGTGACATCAATATGTTAGGTAACTTACTCGGTGACGTTTTAGTGCAGCATGGCGGACCTGAACTTCTAGAAAAAGTGGAGTCGATTCGTGAAAAGACGAAGTCGATCAGACAAGATGCAACGGATGAAATGACAAAGGAGTTAGAAGAGACGATACAAAACCTACAATCTCCATTACGGAAACAGGTTATTCGTGCTTTTGCATTATATTTTCATCTTGTAAACATTGCTGAACAAAATCACAGAATTAGAAGAAGAAGAGATTATCAAATGCTTGAAGAAGACCAATCACAGCCTGGCTCTATTCCACATGCAATATCAACGCTTAAACAAAACAATGTGCCCGGAGAGTTGATCGAAGAAACACTCAAATCCCTTTCATTGGAATTGATTCTGACAGCTCACCCAACTGAGTCGACTCGTAGATCAGTGCTTGAAATTCATAAGCGAATCGCTAATGCTCTTCGAGAAATGGACAGCCCATTACTAACTTCTAGAGAGAAAAAGAGTATCAAGGACTCAATCTATAACGAAATTACAACACTTTGGCAAACAGACGAGCTCCGTCATAAGAAACCTACCGTTATGGATGAAGTGAATTTAGGGTTATTTTATTTTGAAGAGACGTTGTTTGATGTGCTTCCAGAAATCCATGAGGAACTTGATGAATGCTTAAAAGAACATTATCCAGAAGTCTCATGGAACATCCCAAACATCCTAAATTTTGGTTCGTGGATTGGTGGAGACCGAGATGGCAATCCATTTGTTACGCCTGAAGTAACTTGGAAGACGCTAGAAAAACAGCGTGAAGTCGTTATTTCTAAATATAAGCAATCCGTAAAAGAGCTCATGAAAAAATTAAGCCAGTCTTCTAATCGCGTTCCGATTTGCGGTGAACTTATCGCATCGATTGAACAAGATGAAGAGACGCTTCCACACGTTAAACGGTGGGGAGTGCCACATGAATCTTACCGTGTGAAGCTATCTTATGTTCTTGAGAAACTAAATAAGATCGGTACAAATATGGGATACAAAGATGCGGATGAGTTCATTGATGATTTAAGGCTAATCGAAAATAGCCTTCGTCAACATTATCCAGAAGGCTTCCATTTTGATGACCTTCACAAGCTTATCCGCCAGGTTACACTTTTCCGCTTCCACTTAGCAACACTAGACATTCGAAACCACAGTGGGAAACACGAAGGTGCGATCCATGAATTATTGCAGCGCGTCAAACTTTCTGATGATTATTCCTCATTATCCGAAAGTGAAAAAGTTAATCTACTTACAGAAGTCCTAGAAGATCCTCGACCGGTATTGTCGACATACGAAGATTATACGAGCGAGACTCAAGAAATCCTCGATATCTTCACGATGATAAAGAAAGCACACAATGAGTTTGGGAACGAGTCGATCTCAGTTTACTTAATCAGTATGACCCAAACAGCAAGTGATCTTCTCGAGGTTTTAGTACTTGCAAAAGAGGCAGGGATCTACCGATTGCACTCCGATGGAAGTATCGAAAGTAATCTTAACGTAGCACCTCTCCTTGAGACGATCGATGATTTAAAAGCTGGTGGGAATACGATGAAAGTGCTCTTTGACCTAGACGTCTATCAAAAGCACCTTAACCAACTTGGGAACCGTCAAGAAATCATGCTAGGCTATTCTGACGGCAGTAAAGATGGCGGAACCCTTACTGCAAACTGGAAGCTTTACCAAGCCCAGCAAGAGATTAGCCAGATCGCACAAGAACGAAACCTTAAGCTTAAATTTTTCCACGGTAGAGGCGGAGCACTTGGACGTGGCGGCGGACCATTGAGAAGAAGTTTACTTTCTCAGCCACCAGAAACGTATAAAGCAGGTGTGAAAATCACTGAACAAGGAGAGGTACTATCTTCTCGCTACCTTCTCTACGATATTGCGTACAGAAGCCTTGAACAAGCAACAACTACATTACTTTCAGCAGCTGTAACGGGGATAGAAAAAGATCCAGATCAAGAAAAATGGCAGGAAGCGATGGAAATGATGTCAGAGCTTTCACTTGAGAAGTATCAGTCCCTTGTGTTCAGAGATGAAGGATTTTTAACTTATTTCACAAACGGGACGCCTTTACCTGAATTAGGTGCACTAAACATCGGTTCTCGTCCGATGAGTAGAAAAGGTACGAATAGCTTCGATGATCTCCGTGCTATTCCATGGGTGTTTGCTTGGACACAAAGTCGCCAGCTTATGCCGGCGTGGTACGCATCTGGAACTGGACTCAATCAGTACGCATCGACTTCAGAAGGCTTGAACGAACTTAAGCAGATGTATGAAAAATGGCCGTTTTTTGCTTCATTAATCGATAACTTGCAGATGGGGCTAATGAAAGCAGACTTACCAACTGCTGAAAAGTATATGGCGTTGATTAAAGACGAAAATGTAGCAGCACGCATTTTTAACATGATTGTAGAAGAATATCATCTGACGAAAAATGTGATCCTTACGATTACAGGTCAAGAAGAACTATTGGATGGAACACCGAACATTAAAGATTCCATCCGCCTAAGAAATCCGTACGTAGATCCATTGAGCTCACTTCAAGTCGAGTTGATTTCAAAATACAGAGCTGACAATAGCTCTGATGATGAATTGTTAAAAGAAATTTTACTCACTATTAATGGAATTGCTGCCGGATTACGTAATACTGGCTGATAACACAAAGCCTCTCTGCAACTAATGCAGAGAGGCTTTTTTTCATTAATGGGTATTTCATTATGAATTCACGGTTTTTACCACAAATACTTTGCCCTTTTGATGAAAAACTAAGGATGTAAGAAAAATTACACAAGGAGGGCAAAGCATGTACAAAAAATTAATGCCGTTATTACTTCCCGGGTTAATCCTACTCGGAGCATGTAACGCAAACGGTGATAACGATAAAAACGAAGCAATGAATATGAATACAACAGCTCCAACTGAAGGCATTCAGCGAATCAACTCGGGTCAGATTACAATCGATCCGAACTCTTACAGCACCGAAACACCTAGTAGCAAATTCCCACATGGAGAAATTGTGAAAAAAGGGCAGTTTGAGTTCAAAGAAGCGATTCCTGGTATTGACCCTAGAGAGTACCTACCTGAAGGATTCCCTGAGCAGTATGGAATAGGTGGGGGAGATGAGCAGGCAAAGCAACGTGCTAGAGATGGTCAAAACAACAACGACAACAACCAGGGACAGAATAATCAGCAACCTGCTCAAGGGAATGACGAAAAGCAAGCAGAACCATCTGGAGAAATTAGCAAAGAAGTACAGCAAGTAATCGACCTAACGAACAAAGAGAGAAGAAAGCAAGGACTTTCTGATCTAAAAGCATTCACGAAATTAAGTGATGTAGCTCAAGAAAAATCACGAGATATGCAGAAGAATAATTACTTCTCACACACAAGTCCAACGTATGGATCACCATTCGATATGATGAGAGATTTTGGTGTTGACTTTAAGACTGCAGGTGAGAACATCGCCCAAGGACAACAAACACCAGAAGCTGTTGTAGATGCCTGGATGAAAAGTGAAGGGCACCGCAAGAACATCATGAACGGTAATTTCACCCATATTGGTGTCGGACTCGCTCAAGATGGTCATTACTGGACGCAAATGTTCATCGGAAAATAATGTGAATCGCCAGGTACATAATATGTACCTGGTTTTTTATATGTAGTGCACGACCATTGTCCTTTGACGACTTTTGGTTCATAATAAGAGTGACGATATTTGTCAGAATACTTATAATTTTACACAAAAGATTGGAAGGTGTATTCATTTTGAATAATATCCTTGAGATCCTCTCAGCTCTCCTTGAACCAGACCAAATCAGTACGAATGAAACGATCATCGATCAACATAGTAGGGATGAGTCATATCATACTCCTCATAATCCAGATGTCGTCGTGTTTCCAAAGAATGCAGATGACATTCGTAACGTCGTATCTGCAGCAAATAAACATGGAATACCAATCGTACCATTCGGTCTTGGATCAAGCCTTGAAGGACATGTGATTCCTTACCAAGGCGGAATTTCGATCGATTTTCAACTTATGAACAAAATTATCGAAGTACGTCCCGATGATTTTTTAGTTCGCGTACAGCCTGGTGTAACACGTTCACAATTGAATAAAGAACTTAAAAAGTACGGACTATTTTTCACCGTAGACCCAGGTGCAGATGCGACGATCGGTGGGATGGCTTCTACAAATGCAAGTGGCACAACATCCGTTCGCTACGGTGTGATGAGAGATGTCGTGCGAGATATGGAAGTAGTGCTTGCTGATGGACGCATCATACATACAGGGAGCTTAACTGCTAAATCATCCTCAGGTTATCACCTCAACAGTCTTTTTGTAGGCTCGGAAGGTACACTTGGTACTTTTTCAGAACTTACATTAAAAGTTTACGGGATACCAGAAACAATTCTCGCTGGACGTATCGTTTTTCCAGAAATAGAAAATGCGGTATCGACTGTCACAAACATTCTTCATGCTGGCATACCTGTAGCGAGGATGGAACTTGTTGATGCGAGATCGATTCAACAAGTAAACAAAACAAATGAAACGGATTATTTAGAAAAACCTACCGTCTTTATTGAGTTTCACGGTAACGAAGCAGGGTTAAAACAAGACGTTGCATTTGCTGAAAGCATTGCGGAAGATAATAACTGCGATGAATTTATTTTTGAACATGATTCAAAAAAACGAGCTCAACTATGGGAAGCCCGTCATAACCTTGCCTATTCATTTAGCCATGCCTCTCCTGGTAAGAAAATGATGGTTACCGACGTTTGCGTTCCGATATCTGAACTAGCAGGCGCGATTATTGATGCAAGAAAAGCGATAGAAGCGTACGGGTTAGACGGCGCATTGCTTGGCCATGTTGGGGATGGCAATTATCATGCGATCGTCATGTTAGACCCTAATGACCCGACAGAACTCGATAAAGCAACTAAACTAAATCAGCACCTCGTGCACTATGCACTCGAAAAAGGCGGGACATGCACTGGAGAACACGGTGTTGGTACAGGGAAAATGAAATACCAGCAGATGGAACATGGCCCAGCATTCGAAGTGATGCGAGGAATAAAACATTCACTCGATCCAAATGGAATCATGAACCCTGGAAAGATCTTTGAGATCGACTAACAGGTAAGTTTATGGAAAAGGAAAAGGAATTTTCACTAGAGAATAGCATGTCCTTAATACAGATTGAAAGCGTTATCAAACGAGAGGTGGTTCTTAATGACGATTAAGAAAGTAGCAGTGATCGGATCAGGGACGATGGGACGAGGCATTGCGTATTCCGTAGCTATATCAGGCTTATCCGTTGTTCTTCAAGATATAAACGAATCTTCATTAGAAAAGGCCAAAGCTTACCATGAAAAAGAGTTTGAACGTGCAGTTGCGAAAGAAATCCTAACGAGGGAAGAAGCAGATTCGTCCTTGGGTTCGATCGAGTACACGACTGAGTTGAATGCAGCAGTGAACGATCGAGATCTTGTGATCGAAGCTGTGTTAGAGATTATGGAATTAAAGACGAGCATCTTTAAACAGCTTGATGAAATGACACCTGATCATACAATTCTTGCAACAAATACATCAACGATGTCACCAACAGAACTTGCTGCACAAACTAGCCGTCCAGAGAAATGCATTGCCCTTCACTTTTTTAACCCTGTCCCTAGAATGAAGCTAATTGAAGTTATTTGCGGACTTGAGACGTCAGATGACACGATCCAAAAAGCAATTGCATTTGGAGAATCGATTGGAAAAGAGTGTGTAAAGATCAATGAATTTCCAGGTTTTGCTGTAAGTCGAATGAACTGTTTGATAGGAAATGAAGCGATGAATATGGTGATGGAAGGTGTGGCGTCACCTGAAGACATCGATAAGGCGATGAAGTTAGGGTTAAACCATCCCATGGGACCGCTTGAACTTGCAGATTTAGTTGGATTAGATACAAGACTCCGTAACATGCAGTATCTATACGAAACGCTTGGGGAGAAATATAGACCTTGCCCGATCTTGACGAAGTACGTTAAAGCAGGGCATCTTGGTAAGAAGAGCGGAAAAGGGTTCTATACATATTCATAGCGAAGCTGAGAACATAGGGGGGAAGCAAGATGAAAGAACGGATCGTAATCGTTGAAGCAGTACGTACGCCAGTCGGAAGATATGGGGGAGCATTGAAGAGCATTAATTCTGGAGAGCTTGCCGCGATCGCTATAAAAGAATCGGTTAAGCGGGCAGGAATCTCACCAGAATCCGTTGATGAAGTCATCTTAGGAGAAGTAAGACAGACGACAGAATCGTCAAACGTAGCGAGGGTAGCAGGATTACGCGCTGGTATCTCAGAAACGGCACCAGGCTTTACGATAAATAGACTTTGTGCATCTGGAATGCAGGCAGTTGCATCTGCTGTACAACAAGTACAATCTGGCCAAGCAGAAGTCGTCGTTGCAGGCGGGACCGAAAGCTTAAGTAATGCTCCCATCTACTTACGTAACAGTCGATTCGGAGGTGATAGGACACAATTGGTGGATTCCAACACAGAAGCTGGACAGCAGCCAATCGAACTTTTCGGTTCAAACCTTGGAATGGGGATAACTGCCGAAAATGTTGCTGATCGTTATGAGATTTCAAGAGAAGATCAGGACCGCTTTGCAGCTGAAAGCCAAAGGAGAGCAGCTGTTGCTATTGAAAAAGGAACCTTCAATGAAGAAATCACGCCAGTAGAGATTAAATCGAAACGAGATTCTTATCTATTTGATACAGATGAACACCCGAGACCTGGCACAACATTTGAAAAGCTTTCAAAACTGAATCCCGTTTTTAAAGAGAATGGGACCGTAACAGCCGGGAATGCATGTGGAAGAAATGATGGTGCAGTAGCCATGCTTATCATGAGCGAAGAAAAAGCAAAAGCATTGAACGTAGAACCCCTCGCTCGTGTTGTGGATTGGACTACTTCAGGAGTGTCCCCAGAGATCATGGGAGTTGGTCCAGTGCCTGCTGTAAAAAAGTTACTAGAGAAAACGAATATGTCCCTTCAAGAAATCGGCTTGATTGAACTTAACGAAGCCTTCGCCGCGCAGGCACTCGCTGTTATAAGAGAACTAAACCTTGACGTTAGTAAAGTAAATGTTAACGGAGGTGCCATCGCGCTCGGGCACCCGCTCGGAGCTACAGGCGCTAGAATATTAACGTCATTGATGTATGAAATGAAGAGAAGAAATGAACGTTATGGAATCGCAACGCTGTGCGTAGGTGGAGGTCAGGGCATGGCCATGCTCGTTGAAAACATGAGGTGACCCTTGAAAGACAGTGCACTTGTGCACTGTCTTCCAAATTTCTTCAACGCATGGTTAGCAAGTATTGATAGGAGGGATTCATATGATGATTAGAAAGTTCCATGATGAAGATATCCAACCCATCATCGATTTATTTTATGATACTGTCCATTCGATTAACTCTCGAGATTATTCGTATGAACAAATAGCTGCTTGGGCTAATCCTCACGAAAGAGAACAAAGAAAGATTAAATGGCTAAAATCGCTTCGTGATCATGATACATACGTCGCTCTCGAGGATGGTATTATTATTGGGTTTGCTGATTTAACAGGAGAGGGAGTTTTAGACCTTCTTTATGTTCATAAAGATTATCAGCGTCAAGGTGTCGCTACCGCGCTTGTTAACAAGCTCTTAACAAAAGCGAAACAGCTCGGTTTACAACAATTGACTACTGAAGCAAGCATCACCGCGAAACCATTCTTTGAACGTCAAGGGTTTCGGGAAGTGAAAAAGCAGCAGGTCAAAAAGAATGGAGTCACTATGGTCAACTATAAGATGGTGTTGCAAGTATAAAGTACGACTTAAACATATAAATTCCTTCCTCTACATAGGGTGATAAAAAAGGAGGGGAAACGATGAGTCAACCGATTGATCACTCACTGAGTTATCCAGATGATATGCTTACAATCATACGAAATGGTCTACCTAAACCAGATCGAACTTTGAATGTTATGATTATCGGTGCAGGAATGTCTGGGCTTGTATCAGCATCCCTTCTAAAAAGTGCGGGGCATAACGTAACGATTCTTGAAGGAAACACGCGTATTGGTGGAAGAATCTATACGATGAGAGAGCCTTTTACTGATGGTAAATACCTTGATGTCGGTGCTATGAGGATTCCTGTTACCCATAAATTAACATATGAATATATCTCACGTTTTAACCTACCAATAAATAAATTTATTAACAGCTCACCGAAAGATATCCTATATGCCAATGGCATTCAGGTAAGTAGGGAAGAGTATGAACGAAACCCAGATATCCTTAACTTCCCATTACGACCAGAAGAAAAGGGGAAAAACAGCTGTCGAATTATTTTTAAGTGCCGTACAACCCTTTTATACGCTATATGAGAAGGGGGATCAAAGCCAAAAAGATTTCTTAAGAAGAAAGTTCGATCGCTATTCCATGGAAAACTTTTTGAGATACAACCCCATCGGACCATCTCTCTCACCAAATGCCGTTCGTATGATCAAGGTGTTATTAGGAATCGAGGGGTTCTCAGAACTATCCTTCGTTGATATTTTAACGGATATCGTTAATACTGTGTTTAATGCGGAGTTAGAATTTAATGAGATAACTGGCGGAAATGACCGCTTGCCAAAGTCCTTTCTTAAAGATCTAGAAGAAAACATTCTCTATAGCGAAAAAGTACACAGGTTGGTACAAAGACCGAGAAATATCGTGGTTCAAAGTAGGAATCAACAAACAGGAGAAATCAACACGTTTAAAAGTGATGTTGTCATCATGACCGTCCCATTTTCTGTGTTTCAATTTATTGAAGTGTACCCTTATCATTCGTTTTCTTTTGAAAAGTGGAAAGCAATACGAGAGCTTCATTACGTGGCGTCTATGAAGATCGGCATTCAATTTAAAAAGAGTTTTTGGGAGGAGGAAGGACTTGGCGGTGCGAACCTGATATCGGATTTTCCAAACCGGTATACATATACACCTAGTCGAACCGCCGATGAGTCAACTAGCGGGGTGTTACTCGCCAGTTATAGCTGGGAAGATAATGCAATGTTATGGAATAGTTTATCGCTAGAACAACAAATCACTCAGTCGCTTGAAGATCTTGCGAAGGTTCATGGAAAGCGGGTATTTGATGATTATTTGAACGGGGCTTCATTTAGTTGGAGTCAAAATGAATTTTCTGGTGGATGCTTCACTCTTTATAAACCGAACCAGATAACAGAATTTGAAAAGGTTATCACTCAACCTGAAGGTCGAGTGCACTTTGCTGGCGAACATACTTCGTCCTTCCATGGCTGGATCGAAGGGGCAATAGAGTCAGGTGTCAGAGCTGCTTTTGAAGTGAACAGTCGAAAAGATATATGAAAAAGCCAGACTTCATCTGGCTTCTATTCTCGATTTTCAGATACACGCTTCACTCTATCTAAAAATTCGTTAACCACTTTATCACTGGAAAAGAGCACGAACGGTTTGATGTACCATTTCAACGGTTTATTAAAGCCCGTATATCGAAGCTTCGTCGTATCCTCAGAAAGCTTAAATAGCTCATATGTTCCTTGAATATCAAACATTCCACCAAGATTAAAGGCGATCGTTAGCTTTTTCTCTTCTTCTTTACTCATATACTCTAGTGTATGTACATCATATTCCATCACACGTTTTCCTTCACGATACTTCTGCCTGGCTATACTCCCAACACCCTCATCAGTCACTTTAATTGGTGTATTTTCCACTACATTAGGCATGATTTTCTGCATGTTTTCTAATGAACCATCTAAATACCCCCACACTACCTCGATGGGTGCATGTATTTCGATCGATTGATCCCACGTTTTAGGCATTTAGCATTCCCCCTTTTGATACTTTATTCTACCATTTTCTCGTTATCCCTTCTCTTAATATCGGCAGAAGGATTCAATACATTGTTTAACGAAATAGTTGCAGTGGAAAATGATTAATAACGAAGAATATAGGAGGGATTGTTTGAGTAAACCGATCGAAATATCGAATATACGAATTGAGCAAGACAAAGGGAAGAAGCGACGCGCTTACATCGCAGATTTCCAAGAACCGATCGAATTTGGTGTTCACGGAGGCGTCAAAGATTTTTACGGTGTTTCTGTTGAAGAAGAACACCCATCCACACTAGACCATATCGTTGCTGCAGCTGGTGGCTGACTAACCGGTACCCTATCAGGTGCGCTGGAAGCGCGCCAAATACCAACTTATCCTAATAAACTGTCTGGACAATTTGAAGGGCTTATCGAAGCACCAGACGGCGTCTTAAAGATTACAAAAATCAAGTGTACGTATAACCTTGTGATTCCAGAAGGGAAGAGAGATGCTGCCGAGCGAGCGTTAGCAGTGTTTGAACGAGGTTGTCCTGTCGCCCAAACCCTAAAAGGGTGTGTGGAGTTTGAACACAAGTGGGAGATAACAGAGGAATAACGCATCCAAACCGATGAGAGAAAACTCATCGGTTTTCTATATGCCTTTAGGAAATCTGTTAAAATGAACAGTAAGATGAAAGGGAAGAGGTGTAAAATATGGCTTATGAACAAATCAGACGTCGAAAAATATATGAAGAAATTGCCGATCAACTATTAGATAGAATTAAAAGCGGAGAGCTGTCTCCAGGGGAAAAGCTAGATTCTGTCCATTTGTTAGCAGAACAATTTAATGTGGGGAGATCAGCTGTTAGAGAGGCATTAAGCGCACTTCGAGCGATGGGGCTGATCGAAATGAAGCAAGGAGAAGGTACGTACGTAAAACAATTTGACCCTTCAAGTATCAGCCAATCCCTGTCGGTCAATGGGATGTTAATGAAGAAAGAAGATATCGTTGAGTTATTAGAAGTTAGAAAAGTGATTGAGACTGGATGTGCAGCAAGTGCTGCTGCAAAACGGACTGATCAGGATTTAATGAATATGCAAGAAGCACTAAACGAAATGGAAAAAGCAGCGTTAAATCATGAACTTGGTGAGCAGGCTGACTTGAAATTTCACATGGCAATCACTTCAGCATCTCACAATAACATCCTTTTAGAGCTAATGAATCATGTCTCTCAGTTAATGTATGATTCGATTCGAGAAACGAGGAAAATATCCTTTTATTCTGAGACCACCATGTTAGAAAAACTGTTTGATGAGCATCGCCGCATTTTCTTGGCGATCAAAAGCCAAAATGCTTCGGAAGCTCAACATGCGATGCTTGATCACTTGAACACCGTAGAAAGTGTTCTCCTTAAATATGCCTAAGACGTAATACCTTTTTTCAGAAAATTTTAAAAATAAGGTTGAGTTATGCAAAACATCTCCTTATAATGGGTACTAGAAACCAGGTCATCAGATGACCTGATAACAATTCAGATCCGCTCTATTAAAGCGGATCTGAACGGTTGCTCGCTTAGCACCTAGCAAGTTTAATAAATTCTCTTACTGCGAAGGATAAGTACTTATCTTTCTTCCAAATCAGTCCGAGTTCAAGGTTTACTTCAGAGTCAACAATACGAAGGGCGGTGATAGAAGGATTTTGGATGCTGAGGGCAATCTTATCGGGTAGCAAAGCGATGCCAAGCTTTGCTTCAACCATCTCGATCATGAAATCTTTTTGGGAGCTTTGGCAAACGATATTAGGATAAAAACCTCGCTTCTCAAAAGCTTCAACGATTCGATCATAGAGTGTGAAATCATCCCGATACATGATAAATGGTTCCTTTTCTAAATCTGCAATCGTCACATTGTCCATTCCGTTAAAGGGATGATCAGTGGGTACGATTAACATTAACGGATCTTTTATCACAGGAAGGGTCTCAAATTTTTCTTTCTGAAGAGGTAGATTACAAACCATCCCTACATCTAAAGAACCATCTTCGACACCTTGTTTAATTCGTTTCGATCCAACCTCTGTTAATAGAATCGTGACGCTCGGACAAGTTTCCTTAAATCGACTAACCAGACTAGAGAAGAAAGCAGCTCCAATGATAGGTGGAATTCCAATCTTAATCTGGCCTTTCTTAATCGCAGTGAGATCTGATAGCTCTGCTGTCATCGCATCAAAGGCAAGAAGGACTTTTTTCGCGTTTACCAGTACAGCTTCACCAGCATCCGTTAATTCTAACTGCTTCGATCTATAAAAAAGCGGCACACCAAGCTCATCTTCAATCTGCTTAATCGATTTACTAATTGAAGGTTGTGATACGTGCAGCGAGGCCGCTGCCTTTGTAAAGCTTAGCTGTTTCGCAACTTCTGTAAAGTGTTCAAGGTGACGAATTTCCATCGAATCACTCCTGTGATATGAGAATTATAGACCTGTGATATGAGAATTATAGAGGGTGCGTTATAACTAGGAAGAATAGTCCATATTCCAAATATGTATTATATCATCGTTCGTTTCTATTATAAGATATTACATAACGATAAGACAGTTCTATTGAACTGCTAAACCATTGGAGGAGAATAGCGTATGAAAGATTATGTTCAAGAAGAATATCTACAGGTTGCGAATGAACTCTATGAATTTATTAATTCAGACGTACTTCCTGAAAGCGGTGTTTCAAAAGAACAATTCTGGAACGGCTTAGGAGAAATCATCCAAGATCTTGCTCCAAAAAACAAGGCGCTTCTAAAAACGCGTGACGAGATTCAAGAGCGTTTAGATAGCTGGCATCAAACGAACAAAGCCTATGATCTTGATACGTACAAATCATATTTACAAGAGCTAAACTATCTAGAAGAGGAAGTAAACGATTTTCAAATCACAACCCAAAATGTTGATGACGAGATCGCTAGGCAAGCTGGGCCTCAGTTAGTCGTACCTGTAAATAACGGAAGGTACGCGATCAATGCAGCCAATGCTCGATGGGGAAGCCTTTATGATGCATTATACGGAACTGATGTGATTAGTGAAGAAAATGGTGCTGAACGTAAAGGAGCATACAATCCTCGCCGAGGCGAAAAAGTGATTGATTATGCGAAGGATGTTCTTGATAGAACTGTTCCATTAGAAGGCAGTAGTCACCGTGACGTGACGAGCTATTATGTAGCGAACGGTCAATTGAAGGCTCGTTTGAATGAGAAAAATGAAAGCGTTTTATCTAATTCCGATCAATTCGTTGGTTACCAGGGGGATGAACCGAACCCTACTACCATTCTACTTCAGAACAACGGCATTCACCTTGAGATCCAAATTGATCGCGAGCATCCGATTGGCTCTAGCGATCAAGCTGGTGTGAAAGACGTATTTGTAGAATCCGCTCTTACAACAATCATGGACTTTGAAGACTCTGTCGCAGCTGTAGATGCAGAAGACAAGGTTGTTGTATACAAGAACTATCTTGGATTAATTAAAGGCGATATCGTTGCTTCCTTTAAGAAAGGAACAAAAGAAGTTTCGAGAACGTTGAATGCTGACAGAGATTATGTAAATCCAGATGGAAAACAGTTCTCCTTACCAGGCCGCTCCCTCATGTTTGCACGAAATGTAGGTCACCTTATGACGACCAGTGCAGTACTTGATAAAGATGGGAATGAAATCCCTGAAGGTATATTAGATACGGTTATTACCGGTCTGATCGCAAAACATGATGTGTTACGTAATGGCAAATACCAAAATTCTAAAAAAGCCTCGATCTATATTGTAAAACCAAAAATGCACGGTTCAAAAGAAGTAGCTTTTGCTAATGAACTGTTCAACAGAACGGAAGATGTTCTAGGATTAGAACGCAATACGATGAAAATTGGAGTGATGGATGAAGAGCGTAGAACGACATTAAACCTTCGCAACTGTATAAAAGAGGTTAGTGAGCGTATCGTCTTTATCAATACAGGGTTCCTAGATCGAACTGGGGATGAAATCCATACATCGATGGAAGCAGGTCCAGTGATCCGCAAACAAGATATGAAGAATTCTGTATGGCTACAAAGCTACGAAAAGTCTAACGTTCAGCAAGGACTAAAAACAGGATTCACGGGTGTAGCGCAGATTGGTAAAGGAATGTGGGCAATGCCTGATATGATGGCAGACATGCTAGCGCAAAAAGGAGGTCAACTGAAGGCAGGAGCAAATACAGCCTGGGTTCCATCTCCTACTGCAGCAACCCTGCATGCTCTTCATTATCATGAAGTAAACGTACCAACTGTCCAAACGGAACTAGCAAAAAGCACTTCGAATTATCAAGAGGATATTCTTCAAATTCCTGTTACAGAAGCAAATTGGACTGAAAAAGAAATCCAAGAAGAGCTTGATAACAATTCACAAGGTATTTTAGGTTACGTTGTACGCTGGGTAGAGCATGGCGTTGGTTGCTCAAAAGTACCAGACATTCACAATATCGACTTGATGGAAGATCGTGCAACACTACGAATTTCTAGCCAGCACATGGCCAACTGGTTACACCAGGGTGTATGTACGGAAGAACAGGTTATGGAAACGATGAAACGAATGGCTAAAGTAGTGGACCAACAAAATGCAGACGATCCAGAATATCGACCGATGGCTAGCGATTACGAGAACTCTATTGCATTCCAAGCTGCATGTGACCTTGTATTTAAGGGAATCGATCAGCCTAACGGGTATACCGAACCAATCTTGCACAAAAGAAGACAAGAAGCGAAAGCAAAGATTCGTGTAAATAACTAAAAAGACTGTGCAAAAGCGGCTAACGTAGCTGCTTTTGCAACTTTTTTACCCATAGATTTCAGAATACTCTTTCAATGATACGATAGGAGGAATTAAGTTTGGACAAGCCTTTGCTTGATCGAAAGCTGCTTTCGATCGAGGAGTCTGCCGTTACTTTCAATAACTGGAGCAAGAACGTTCGATCTCCATCAACGGAAGTAGAAGTGGTTGAAATCATTCGTTCTGCTTATGAAAAGGGTCAACACGTTAGCCTCGTTAGCGGTGGAACAAAACTTGGATATGGAGGAGTGAAGTCAGAGTATGATCTTACTCTTTCCCTTAAAGACTTGAAAGGAATTGTCGAACATACGGTGGGTGACATGACCGTCACAGTAAAACCCGGAACGACGATGAAGGAGCTTCAAGATTATTTACAAAACCATAACCAAATGGTCGCTCTTGATCCTTCATGGCCTGAACAAGCAACGATCGGAGGAATTGTTGCCTCGAATGACAGTGGTCCTAAGCGTTTGAAGTATGGATCAGCACGAGATCACGTTATCGGGATGAGGGTTGTTTATCCAGATGGTAAAGTGATTCGAACCGGAGGAAAAGTTGTAAAAAACGTGGCAGGATACGATATGAATAAGCTGCTCGTTGGTTCAATGGGCACTCTTGGCATCATTACTGAAATCACACTTAAGCTTAGACCGGTTCCAAAGAGTGAAAACCTTATCCGTTTATCCGTTCGAGAGGAAGCATTGGATGAATTAAAGGGCTATACAAAGCAGATACAAGATTCGATGTTAGAACCAGTATCACTTGAACTTGTTACTCCTTCTTTATCTCAGAGATTATTTCATGATGAAGGGTATTCTCTATTAATTGCTTTTGAAGATGTAGAGAAATCTGTGGATTTTCAAACAAATTGGGTTGAACAATATAAGCCTGCGGGCGTCAACTACACGACCATTTCAAATGTTAAGGAGTTCTGGAATACCTTTTCAGAAATTCATCCTAACTCCCTCACTGACAGTACAGCAACGCAAGCTTTATTAAAGGTAGGTACAAAAAACTTGGACGTATTCTCAATTCTCTCTGAGTGTACTCGTATTCACCATGAAGGAAAGGTGACCATTGAAGCTCATGGAGGAGCAGGTCACGGACTAAGTACCGTGTTCTTAGAAAGTGATGACGCAGCTATTGTCAACACGATTAATCACCTTCAACACTATGCACACACTCTTAAAGGATATGGAGTAGTTAAGCATCTACCGTTCTCATTAAGACAAAGCGTGAATGTATGGGGAGACGAACCTAGTTACTTTAAGATATTTGAAGGAATTAAACATAAGCATGATCCGAAGAACACATTGAACGAAAAGCGGTACATAGGAGGGATATAGAGTGACTGTAACCGAAAAGGAATTGTCGAATGAATCTCCGCCATGTGCCACGAATAAGTTAAGCAACTACCTATGGGAAGATCACCCTGATGAAAACAAATGGGCAGATTGTGTCCATTGTGGCATGTGTCTCGAATCATGTCCCACTTATCTAGAAACAGGACAGGAACAGCATTCCCCACGTGGTCGAGTTCATCTCATCAAGTCTGTGGCAGAAGGAAAGCTTGAAGTGAATGAGCAATTTATGGACCCTGTCTTTCAATGCTTAGACTGCCGCGCCTGCACAACTGCTTGCCCAGCAGATGTAGATGTAGGCGGATTGATTGAAGAAGCTCGTGGACAAGTGAGACAAGCGATGCCACTAACCGGAATGAAAGGGGCCATTAGTACCTTTTTCTTAAAAGGCTTGTTTCCACATCCGAACAGATTGCAAACGGCCGGCGGTTTATTAAAGTTTTACCAAAAAAGCGGCCTTCAAAAAGCAGTCCGTTCTACTGGAGCCCTTCGCGTAATGCCAAAGCACTTAGCAGAAATGGAAGCGATTATGCCGGAGATCACAACTTCCGTTCGTAAAAAATATAAAGACGTAGAGGTTATCCCTGCGAAAGGGACACCAAAGGCACAGGTTGCGATGCTAAAAGGCTGCATCATGGATGTGATGTTTGGTGACATCAATCAGTCTACAATCAACGTTCTGACTCACAATGGAAACGATGTTGAACTACCTAAAAACCAGACGTGCTGCGGTGCTCTTCACGTGCATGCAGGTGATCGAGAAACAGGTAAAAAGCTTGCGAAGCAAAACATCGAAGCATTTGAAAAATCCGATAAGGTCGTAGTTAACGCAGCAGGTTGCGGCTGTGCACTTAAAGAGTACCCAGAACTACTGAGAAACGAACCTGAATGGAAAGAAAGAGCCGAGGCGTTTTCTGAGAAAGTAGAAGATATTTCTAAGTATCTCTATGATACAGGTTATGAAAAGCCAACAAGCTCTATTAACAAGCGAATTACGTATCATGATGCTTGTCACTTGGCCCACGGGCAAGGTGTTCGACATGAACCAAGGCAACTACTGAAGGCTATTCCAGGCGTTACCTTTATTGAACAGCCAAATGCAGATACGTGCTGCGGAAGTGCTGGGATTTATAACATCACAAACCCTGAAATGGCCACTGCCGTCCTTGAACGAAAGATGGAAAACGTGCCGGACGATGTAGATATGATTTCTATGGGAAATCCAGGCTGTATGCTTCAAATGGCAATGGGTGTACAGAAATATGGTCGTAGTGGTGAAATCGTGCACACTGTTCAACTTCTTGACTGGGCATATCAAGAAGATCAAAAAAAGCAGCCACAAACAACGGATGCAAGAAAGGAGTGAAACAGCTTGTTGTTTAAGAAGAAGAAAAAAGACATCGAGGATGAGCACCTGAAGAACCTTGCTAAAATCGTCGGGCAAAAATCAATTCTGCACCATAAAGAAGACTTGCTATCATACGATTGCGACGGCTTTACGATTCATAAATCACTACCGAAAGCAGTCATTTTTCCAAAAAATACAGAAGAAGTAGCTGCAGCAGTTACATACTGTTCAACCCATAACATTCCGTTTTTAGCACGTGGAGCCGGTACAGGACTGAGCGGTGGTGCCATTCCCTTACATGAAGAGGTCGTTATTAGCTTAGTAAAAATGAAGAACTTACTAAGTGTCGATTACGAGAACAGACAAGCTGTCGTTCAACCTGGATACGTAAATTTGAAACTAACAAACTCCATCTCTGCAAAAGGATATTATTATGCACCCGATCCTTCGAGTCAATACGTATGCACGATCGGTGGTAATGTAGCTGAAAATGCTGGTGGCGCACACTGCCTTAAATACGGCGTGACAACGAATCACATTCTGGGACTAGAACTCGTTCTCCCAAAAGGTGAAATTGTAGAGATTAGCGAAAATGGTGTTCCTGATATGCCAGGTTATGATCTACTTGGAATCTTAACAGGGTCAGAAGGTACGTTAGGAATCGTTACGAAAATCACAGTTCGCATTTTGAAAAATCCAGAAGGTAAGAAAACAGTGCTAGCCTATTTCGATCGTGTGGAAGACGGAAGCCATGCGGTATCGGATATTATTTCGGCTGGGATTGTGCCTGCCGCACTTGAAATGATGGACCATACAGCGATTGAAGGCGTAGAAGCCGGGGCATTTCCAGTGGGACACCCAAAAGGTATCGAAGCTCTGCTATTAATTGAAGTTGACGGTATTATAGAAGGAATCGATGAACAAATCGACCAGATCTTATCTGTTTGTCGCAACCACAATGTACGCGATGTGAAAGTAGCGAGAGACGAAGAAGAACGAGGGCGATGGTGGGCGAATCGGAAAACTGGATTTGGTGCGATGGGAGCGATTTCTCCTGACTACTTAGTGCAGGATGGCGTGATTCCTCGAAGTACGTTACCGAAAGTCCTGAACAACATTAAGGAAATCAGCAATAAATATAACCTTAGAATTGCAAACATCTTTCATGCTGGAGATGGTAACCTTCACCCATTAATTCTATTTGATTCTAGAATTGAGGGCGAAACCGAGAAAGCACTAAAAGCAGGGACCGCGTGCTTAAAAGCATGTGCTGATGTTGGAGGATCTATTACAGGTGAACATGGTGTTGGAATAGAAAAAAAGGAAGAAATGCGATTTATTTTTACAGATGATGAACTCGAAGCCCAAATAGCGATTCGTGAAGTATTTAATCCAAATGATTTATTAAATAAAGGGAAGTTGTTCCCAACACCGAGTCGCTGTATGGATATCAAGAAAGTAATCAAAGAAACTGCCGCAGCACAATAATTTGATGAAGGAGTGTTACGATGAAATTTGCTAGATTTTCGTATCAAAACAAAACGTCGTTTGGAGTTGTAGAAAGAAATACCCTTAAAGTGATTGATGGTAACCCATTTTCTGATTGGAATTATTCGGGCGAACAAGTTCCACTAGATCATGCTGAACTGCTTTCTCCAGTTACCCCTCAAAAGGTCATCGGAATAGGAGCGAACTATGTAGAAAAGAAAGAAGCTCTTCCTGAAGAACTTCCTGAAATACCAGTCTTTTTCTTAAAGCCTACTTCTTCAATCATTGGACCTGAAGCACCAGTCTCCATACCAGAAGGGCTAGATGAAGTTAAGTTCGAATCAGAGCTTGCTGTCGTTATTGGAAAAGAAGCGAAAAATATAGAAAAAGAAGATGTTCTTGACCACATTTTTGGATATACAATCGGTAATGATGTTACTGCACCACAATTCTTCCATTCAGACGGCCATTGGACGCTTGGTAAAGCTTTTGACACCTTTACACCACTTGGTCCAGTGATTGAAACCGACCTTGATCCGTCAAAAGTGTTTGTTAAAGCTGAAGTAAATGGAGAGCAAAAACAAAACAGTCCAACTGAATGCATGATCGTACCATTAAAAGAAATGATATCGTATCTTTCTAAAGTCATGACCTTACATACGGGTGATGTCATTTTAACAGGTAGCCCACTAGGTGCACATTTTGTAAAACACGGAGATGTCGTCAAGTGTATAATCGATGAAATTGGAGACTTAACCAATAGCATCGCAAGCTCTAAGGTCGAAATTCCCCAGTAAAGCCAAAGCAAGTTAGTGAAGCGATAACATCTGAGAATAATCATTCTAACATTGGATTACCATTCATTTAGAAATGGAGGAAAAAGAATGAGTACAGGCTTACTAGCCATTCTCTCGCTACTACCTATTGCGGCGGTGGGAATCTTTCTTGTTGGTCTGCGGTGGCCTGCAAGTAAAGCGATGCCAGTCTCTTACATTGTCGCGGTTGTTCTTGCGTTATTTGTTTGGAAGGTACCAGGGGCTACTGTTGCGGCTGCATCAGTCAATGGATTAGTTGTTGCTGCTACACTTCTCTATATTATTTTTGGAGCAATACTTCTATTAAACACACTACAAGAAAGTGGTGGAATCAAAACAATCCGTGAAGGGTTTATCGACATTTCACCAGATAGACGTGTCCAGGTCATTATTATTGCTTGGCTTTTCGGTTCCTTCATCGAAGGATCAGCAGGGTTCGGTACACCTGCTGCAGTTGCGGTTCCACTCTTAGTTGGACTTGGTTTTCCTGCAATGGCTGCTGTTGTTGCAGGCATGATTATTCAGAGTACACCCGTATCGTTTGGAGCAGTCGGTACTCCAATCCTGGTTGGTGTCCAAACAGGATTAGCAGCTGATGCGAGCATTGCCGATAACTTTCTTGCTTTAGTAACGATGGTCGGTGGACGTGTCGCAATCTTGCATGCGATTATAGGGACGCTCGTCCCGCTCTTCGTAGTTGCTCTAATGACACGATTTTTTGGGAAAAACAAATCGTTTAGCGAAGGAATAAAGATTTGGAAGTTTGCGCTCTTTGCAGCGTTTGCTATGACTATTCCTTATGTAATCGTAGCGAACCTTCTAGGTCCAGAGTTCCCATCTATGATTGGAGGGCTCGTTGGACTAGCAATCGTTGTCACCGCAGCTAAAAAAGGCTTTTTAATGCCTAGTAAAGAGGAATGCTGGGATTTCGATAAGAAAGAAAACTGGGATCCGAGCTGGACAGGTAGTATCGAAATCAAAGATATCGCTCATAAAAGCGGCAGCATGTCGATGGTAAGGGCATGGACCCCGTATATTCTTGTAGGGTTACTCTTAGTTCTCACAAGATTGAAAACGCTTCCGTTTCTCGAATGGGTAAAATCATGGAATGTTAGTTTCTCCAATCTATTTGGGACGGAAATTTCGTCAAGTTTTCAACCGCTTTATTTGCCTGGAACGATCTTTATCGTGGTATCCCTGATTACATTCTTCATCCATCAAATGAACTTGAATTCTTATAAACGTGCATGGGCACATTCTGGTAAAACTATGATCGCTGCATCGACGGCTCTTGTTTTTACTGTTCCAATGGTCCAGGTATTTTTGAATTCAGGAGGAGGCGCATCTGGTTTTGAAAAAATGCCGATAGTCCTTGCGGATGGCGTCGCATCCTTAACAGGTGACTTCTGGCCGCTTTTCTCCTCCTTCATAGGAGGGCTCGGAGCATTTATCGCTGGAAGTAATACAGTTAGTAATATGATGTTCTCACTATTTCAATACGATGTAGGTTCGAAAATCGGAGTCGATCCTTCTTGGATCGTATCTCTGCAAGCTGTTGGTGGTGCTGCAGGTAATATGATCTGTGTTCATAACGTTGTTGCAGCTTCTGCAGTAGTAGGGCTAGTTGGAAAAGAAGGGGATGTCATTCGTAAAACACTCATCCCATTCATTTACTATGCGACACTTGCAGGCGCACTTGGCTATTCAATCGTTTGGACGGCAGAAAAAGGGATCTTTAACCTCGGTACGATTATTGTAACAGTCATTGCAGCAGGAGCAGTTTACATTATTGCTTCAAATCGATCTCGCACGTCAACACTAGAAATCAACTCACCTCCATATAAGTCTGCAAAATAAGGGAAAGCACCTGTTTCGACAGGTGCTTTTATTATTATTTTTGCAAAATTCGTTTAAACGAACGAACGTTCGTCAATACTTGTGCTATAAACACGAGGAGGGGAATGACATGAACGAACGATTCAGGATTATGTTTTCATATCGAATGAGAAGTGTCGGCTTCTTATGCCTGCATTGTTTCGATACGATTGAAAAACAAATCGTCACGGTACCGATCTATAGTAGTTATGATGGAATCGACCCAGGACATGAGTCATTTACGAAACTACCAGAAGATCTTCAAGCCACATTAATTTCTGAAAAAGACAAAATAAATAGCGGCTATTACGCGATACGCACTTGGGATGTTGAAAACTTAGGATGAATCGAGACAGCTGGTTAGCAGCTGTTTTTTTAATAGTGTAAACTATACTCAGATATCATGAAATTTTTAACGAAGGGGAGGACGAACATGATGTTAAACAAAGTTGATTATTACTTGTATAAGGTTGATGTGACACAACCAACAGGTGCAGAAGTTTCCTACTTTTGGGAGATTAGCGTAGCGGAATTTGATGATAAAATTTATGCTTATGCAAAAGCGGATGAATTCGGCAGAAAAATTCGATGGCATGAAGTTGATGAAACCGACAAAGAAAGTGCTCTAGCAGCGATAAAAGAAAGATGCAAATCACAAAGTAAATAAGTTATCAGGACGAACGACTCTTTATTAAGGTTTGGAAACTCGTCTTAACCCATTGCTTGTTGGGCATACTTCTAGTAGTATAGGAATGAATGGCTAAGAATTGAAAAGAGGGTTACAAATGAAACAATCTATATACGGACTGACTTTTGATCAGTTAACTGATTGGCTGATGGAACATGGTCATAAGAAATTCCGTGCTTCACAAGTGTGGGATTGGTTATATAAAAAGCGTGTAAAAGACTTTTCTGAAATGAACAACGTAAATAAAGAGTGTATCCAACTACTGAAAGAAAACTTTGTTATCCAAACGTTAGAGCAAGAAATAAAACAGGAATCTTCTGATGGTACGATTAAGTTCTTGTTTAAATTGCAAGATGGGAACGTTATTGAAACAGTACTCATGAGATTCCATTATGGCTTGTCAGTATGTGTAACGACTCAGGTAGGCTGTAATATCGGCTGTTCATTCTGTGCGAGTGGACTACTAAAGAAAAGTCGTGATCTAACAAGTGGCGAAATCGTTGAGCAAATCATGAACGTTCAACACGCGTTAGATGATAAAGGACAAGACGAACGTGTTAGTCATATCGTTATAATGGGTATCGGAGAGCCTTTCGATAACTATCAAAACATGATGGACTTCCTTCACGTCGTTAACTCTCAAAAAGGACTTTCGATCGGTGCTAGACACATTACGGTTTCAACAAGTGGACTTGCTGATCAGATTTATGATTTCGCAAATGAGGACTTGCAAGTTAACCTTGCGATCTCTCTTCATGCTCCAAACGATGAGTTGCGTACAAGAATCATGAAGATCAATAAAGCTTATCCACTAAGTAAACTGATGCCAGCGATCGATTATTACCTTGAGAAAACCAACCGACGCATAACGTTTGAGTATATTATGCTACGAGATGTGAATGACCATAAGGAAGAAGCCGTGCAGCTCGCTCAGCTGTTGAAAGATAAGCGCAAACTTTCCTATGTGAACTTGATCCCTTATAATCCAGTCGATGATCATTCTTATCAGCGTAGTGAAAAAGAATCGATCCTTGGATTCTACGATACACTTAAGAAGCACGGCATCAACTGTGTAATCCGTCATGAGAACGGAACAGATATCGATGCTGCATGTGGTCAGCTAAGAAGTAAACAAGTGAAAAAGTTAGAAAAAACCGGTAAGTAAGTTTAAGCACACCTTTTAATAGGTGTGCTTTTTTGTGGTGTGAAACTGCTTTTTTCACAGTTCTCCTTAGGATGAATAACCTGTATAAAACGAATGATGAGGGGAAGCAAGTGAAAGGGTTAATCATGACAGGAGTGCTCATCGTAGCACTTGTTTTTACAGGAATGATCAAACAGCATCACATCAACACGCCACCATATGTCAGTGACCATGATGATATTGGAGTAATGTCAGGCTATCATCATATTCATGTCGTTATGGATGATGGTCAATTTAACAGGTTAGATGTATACAACAAAGAGAAAGAACGAACAGCAAGCTATTCTTCAGAAGACATGGATGATCTTTTCCCAGCTGGAGAGTTCATCGAAATTGTTGAGGAAAAAGAAAGAGTATATGCGCGATATATAACAAGTGATAGAGATGCTATGAAAAAATTAGTTGTCGGCGCAAGAGGCAAGCTTCAATTCGCTCACGAACGAAACTAGCGTTTGATGAGAGCTCGCGCAGCGACAATCAATAAAGGTAGTAAACCAAGAGAAAAAGCAAGAATCGTTTCCATGATCAAACCGCTTTCTCCAAGTTCAATTTCGTTGTTGAAGCTTGTAGTGGAAAAGAGATACACGAGCAGCCCCAACGGAAAGACGAATGCCCGTTTATTCGATAAGTCGAATAGCTGTGTTACAATCTCAACGATGATAAATAGCATTAAGGTTATTTTCATATAAGACCCAATGATGAGTGCGATTCCGAAAACCGATTCCACACGTTGAATGATTTCTCCAATTTCAATAATTCTTGCAAGCTGGAAGATCGGAAATTTTTCATAGGTAACCATTGGACCGAAAACCATAATCGATGCAATGATGGTTACAGCTAGTATGATGCCATTAAGAAGAAGACCTCCGTACATCCAGCGCTTAAAAGGCTTATTATCCCTCTTAAGATAAGGAAGGATCATGGCAAAATACATGATGTCTATGTAAGGAAATCCGATACCTACATATGCCGCGTGAAAAACAGGTTTCCACCCTATTGAGAGAACCGGCTTAAGAAATTCTGGGTGATACTGTGTAACATTAAGTACTAAAATAGAAAATATGATGAAAAAAAGAAAGTAGAGGATGCCATGGAACATCCGAGCCATGACTTCGATCCCTTGTCGAACGGTTAAGGAAGCTACCATAATGATTAAGAAATGAAAGATGTATAAAGGAGTTTCCTTCATCATTGAAGTGGTTAAAAATTGTCCCATTCCATACGTGATGTTAGCTGTAAAAAGAATAACAATCAATGCAAGAGAAATACCAAACAAGTAAGCGACCGGTTTCCACATCAAGACTTTCGTATATTGAATATACGATAAGGTTGGGTACTTTTCGTACATGTAAAGGACAACAACCATCACGAGGGCTCCAAATCCATTAGCGAGTAGAATGGAGATCCATGCTCCGTTTTCTGCAATCCCAATGAAAGGGCCCTGAATGTTGATGATGGTAGACCCTGTGATAAAAGCCTGAAACAATAGTACCATTTGTAGTTTATCGATCGTTTCTACTTGTTTCATTCATGCACGCCCTTTCTAGGAAGTGAAATAGGTGAAAATCATGCGAGCAGGACGTTCAAATGGAATGTCTAACAGATCGTCTAAATTAAACATGGCTTTTCCACTAATAAAAATGAAGCTTAAGTAGCCTGAAATACCAACTAGACCCATATAGAAGAGAAAATCTTTTCGACTTTTTTTATCTCGATCAAGAAACCATGTATAAGCTAGCAGTAGATAGACAATGATGGTCACGATTATTCTTTCGTTCATACGACACGTCCTTACTCAAAGAATGCTCTCCCAACGTCTGACCCCGAATTACCGATATCCATTTCGACATTTACATTAAATGTAGCCTCGCTATAAATCCCTGGCCACTCAGCTTTTATCGCTTTCCACCTCTTTGGATGAGTACGATAAATTTCATTTCCTATCCCAACTAAATCAACCTTTTCTTTTTGCAATTTGGTAAGGGTTGATTCAACAGCTTTTTTTACAACACCCGCTACCTTTTTGTTATATTTGTTGATTTTTTCAGTTGTATCGATATTTGTACACTTCAACTCACCAATATCACCAAACATGTCCATGTCGACAGTGACATCTACGGAATTATCTTTTTTTAATGTCGGTTTGATCGCCGTTTCTACATGACTAATTTCAATAGACTCGTTTAAATTTGTTTTTGAACCCTCGCAAGGAACTTCGATAATACCTGACTCTGTTTCATTCATTAACTTAAGTAAAGACTCTGTTTTTTTCGCAGATAGATTTCCTTTTAACTTGCCATCTTGAAGATAAGAAATGCCTGATACGATGGGTTCACCAGTTGATGCAAATTTATAATAAGGAAGCTTTGCGATCCCTGTTTCACTCTTAAGCTCTCTACCAAAGACTAGCAAGTTCATATCGACTGTTTTGCCGTTATACATATAAGACGAGTATTCAAGTTCCTTTAATTGCTGACTGATTGTATTCTCTATAAAAGGTTTATCCTCTAAATAATCTTTCGCTTTTCCTTCCATTATCGCAATACT
Organism: Anaerobacillus sp. ABA4_114; assembly: GCF_056159065.1. Lineage (NCBI taxonomy): Bacteria > Bacillati > Bacillota > Bacilli > Caryophanales > Bacillaceae > Anaerobacillus > Anaerobacillus sp. ABA4_114. The sequence continues at coordinate 1,968,336 of NZ_JBSWUM010000001.1, read as the reverse complement.
GATCAGCAATCGCGGTTCGTGATCGCGGTAGAAAAACTCTAATATTTCACCAACGTTCCGCTCTTTTGCTAATTCTTCACTAATCAATATGATTCTTGTATGACTCCACTGCGCCTTACGACCAAGGTGAGTCGCAATATCTCGAATCGCTTCGAACACGCTATCTCCAGTCGTCTCAATATTAAAAAAAGCTTTATCTCCACCGCCAGCTGCACTACCAATCTTAGGGGACGGCTTAATGAACTGTGTTGTAAGGTCGATTTTATTTTCTTCATCTTCAGCCAAATCAATCGCTACTGCTTGAACAAATCCAAATTCCGGTAACTCCTCATGGTCCCAACACCCTGTCAAAAGAAGGGAGGTTGTTACAAAACAAACGAGCACGATTACTTTCTTTCTTATCATCTCAGCCTCCTCCTTTATCGTTTGCTTCAGGTAGGACTTGACTTTGCCTATGTCTTCTTAATTGTTTAGAAAGAGGAGAACGGAAAATGAAGTCATAGAGTATCCCATTTCGTATCGGTCCTAGTGGTGCAAAGTACGGCTGACCTAGCGAGCGTAAACTGATCAGATGAAGGTAAATGAGTAGAAAACCAATCATTAGACCAAACCCTCCAAGGATTGCTGCTCCTATCATAAGAGGAACTCTTAAGATACGGGAAGAAGTTCCAAATTCATATTGAGGAATCGAGAATGAAGCGATCCCTGTTAAAGCGACAACTACAACCATCATAGGAGATGCAATACCCGCATTGATCGAGGCATCACCAATAACGAGCGCTCCTACAATACTCACGGCAGAACCGATTGGACGCGGAAGCCGCAAACTCGCTTCTTGTAAAAGTTCAAAGAAGAACAGCATGATAAGTGCTTCAACTAAAGCGGGAAAGGGCATGCCTTCTCGCGTATCTAGTATCGCAAGTAGTAACACAGATGGAATTAATTCAGTATGAAAAGTGGAGAGGGCGATATAGATACTCGGTAAACTCAAGCTTATGATATACCCTGTAATCCTAAGCATTCTGATTAAGGAAGAAAACAATGTTCGCTGATAATAATCGGAAGGAGATTGAAAAAACTCTACGAATAATCCTGGACAAATGAGTATTGTCGGAGTTCCATCGACGAGCGCAATGATTTTACCTCCCAAAAGAGCAGAGACTGCAACGTCTGGCCGCTCCGTTGTTTTAAACTGTGGAAATGGAGAATACGTGGAATCCTCTAATAACTCAGCAAAATAAGACGTCTCCAGTATTTCTTCGTCTTTAAGTTCGTCGAAACGTTTTTCGAACTCTTTTAACGTATCTTCAGGGACCGTTCCATCCAGGAAGGCATATGCAACCTTTGACCTCGTTTTTTCACCTTTTTTCTGGATTTTTATTTTTAACTTATCTGATTTTAATCGAGAACGAATCAATCCTAAGTTCTTCGTTAAGTTTTCGATCGTGCCTTCTCGTGGGCCGATTACCGACACTTCGTTCTGTGGCTCACCAACAGAGCGTTTTTCCACTGCAAATGCTTCATATGCTAATGCCTTGTTCCAACCTTCGAAGAGCACAACGATATACCCGTCCAATACCTTCTCACTTACTTGTTGAACCTTATCGATCACCTTAACTGCTCGAGATGAAACACCTCGTTCAATAAAAAACTCCTTTACATCCTTTAACTCAACCTCCGTGGCATTACCAACTTCATGTGGAATAAGATCTTGCATGACTTCTTTCAGAAGATTCGCTTTTTCATTTTGAACGATGGTTTCACAAAGGAGCACCAGCGCATTTTCATTGAAATAACTACTATACTGGTACGTGTTATAGGTAATATCTTCACAATCCTTAAAAATTTCTTTGATGGACGTCTCATTTTCATCTAGATTTCTTGATAATGGGGATTCGGATGAAGACTGATTTTGTTGTTCACCCTTCGAACGTCTTTGCCGTCTCACTTTCATCGTAAAAACTCCTCTACGACTCTTTGTAAGATAGTTTCTCAAAAAAACTTACTAATATTCATACTATGAACGATGACAACGGAAAGGCGATGTGAATAGAGGAATGGTGGGATGTACATAGTAAAAAGGCGCAAGATTTGTGAGGTGACGAGAATGAGAAGAAAAAGGAGAAAAATTAAAGAACCAACGAAACAACTTTCTTTATCAAAAGAGGAAGTGATTTCGTCATACCTTGCTGAAAACAAGGAGTTTCTGATTCATTCACCGAGCCTGCCAGGACTATCGATTAGGGAAATTACGATTTTTGATGGACGAAGTGCACTTCTAACGTACATTGATCATCTATCCGACACAGCTTACATAAGCCAAAATGTGCTCAGTCCATTGTTTGGTGATCATTCACCTCAAAAATCTGTAAAAGATGTTATTCCCGTCCCAAACTTGAAAACAGTGAGTAAATGGACTGATATTATAACGAATCTACTGCACGGCTGTTGTATTCTCTTCATTGAAGGTGAGAACGACGCATTGCATATCAATGCTCAGAGTTTACAAAAGAGAAAGCCTGACGAGCCAGCAAATGAGCGAACGATCCGAGGGTCGCACATTGGTTTTGTGGAACCATTAGAAGATAACATTGCTATGCTTAGACAGTTTTTAACAAGTGATCAATTAAGGATCAAATACACATATGTGGGAAGTGAAAACAAGACCAAGATCGGCATTTTATACCTGGAAAACCTTGCAAACCCTGAAGTTCTCGAAGAATTAATGGATCGAATCGAAAAGGTAAACTATAAAACGATATTAGATTCCGGTGAATTAGAGCAGATGATCGAGGATAATCCTTATTCAATTTTTCCTCAGTCCCTTTCCTCTGAGAGACCAGATAGTGTAGCAGCTGATTTATTACAAGGAAGATATGCAATCATCGTCGATCGATCTCCGAGTGTCATCGTAGCACCGATTAATTTCAACTCATTTTTTCAAAGTATCGATGATTATAGTTCGAGGTGGATCTCATCTTCATTTATTAGGATCCTACGGTTTGTCAGTTTTGTCATCGCAATCTTTTTGCCTTCGATTTATATCGCGATTATTTCATTTCATTATGAAATTCTACCTCTTGAGCTGCTCTTGTCCATTGGACAATCAAGAAGAGAGGTACCGTTTCCACCTATAATCGAAGCATTTCTGATGGAATTTATCCTTGAGATGTTACGAGAGGCTGGGTTACGACTGCCAAAGTCAATCGGGCAAACGGTTGGTATCGTTGGAGGTATTATCATTGGACAATCCGCGGTTGAAGCAGGGATCGTGAGCAACATCATGGTTATCGTCGTTGCAATGACTGCGATCGCATCTTTCGTTATGCCTAACCCTGAAATGGCATTCGGCATACGGTTCATTCGCTTTCCAATGATGCTTGTTGCATCATTCTTTGGAATGGTTGGAATCGTCATTGGTTTTATGACGATCGTGATGCACTTAGTCAGTCTCGAATCTGTTGGTACACCATATGGCGTTCCATATGGACCACTAAAGTGGAAAGACTTAAAAGATTCAATCATCCGTTTTCCACTATGGACAATTAATAAAGTGAGAGTATCACGTCGCAATTAGATGCACATTAAACGGAGTTGGTGAGCGTGCCAAATTTTAAAAATAATACGTTAACCTTGACCCAGTTCTCCTTACTAATATACGGGACTCAATCTGGGATTGGGATTTTATCATTGCCTAGAGACTTGGCCGAAATTGGTGACACAAGCAGTTGGATCGCGCTATTTCTTGGGTATGCGTTAAGTGTGGTTGCGTCGATCATTATCATTCAAGTTATGAAAAAATATCCTGAAGATACGATCATACAGCTATTTAGACGTTTCTTTGGTAAATGGCTAGGTTCTGTGTTCTCAATTTGTTGGATCGCCTATACAGCATTAGGGATGTTTCTCATTACAGCTACTTCCGTCTTCATCATCAATACATGGGTGCTGCCAAAAACCGCTCCTTATCTCATTCTATTGATCATTACGATCCCTAGCTTTTATTTAGCTAGAAATGGGTTAAGGATTATTTCTCGCTTTAGTGTTCTCGTATTCTTTTTCACGTCTTGGATGGCCTTTTTATTTATGAGCCCAATGTTTACTGGTGATTTACTAAATTTATTACCGATCATAAAAGATGGGTTCATGCCAATTATAAAATCCGTGCCTAGTATTACATTTTCGTTTTTAGGGTTAGAGCTGTTATTTATCTTTTATCCATTTTTAGAAGATAAAACGAAAGCGATAAAAGGAGTATTAATTGCCAACGGTATAACATTATTGAGTTATTTGGTCGTGACGTTCAGTTCTTTCATCTTCTATGGACCATATGAAGTACTTGAATATGTTTGGCCAACGCTAAACTTAGTAAAGCCGATTGAGTTTCCATTTCTAGAACGTTTCGAGATTATCTTTTTATCATTTTATTTACTAATATTGGCTACTACTGGGATTCCATATTATTTTGCTTCCTCATTTAGTATCGCACAGCTCTTAGGACGTAAAGATCATCAGATCATTCTGTTTCTCACACTTCCACTGCTTTATATTTGCTTCTATTTCTTCACGAACTCATTAACAAATTTAGATAAACTCGGAGGCATTTTTAATAAAATCGGCCTTGGCATCGCATTCTTCATGCCGCTATTGTTAGTGGTGTATGGATGGTTATTTCGAAAGGTCAGGAGGCATAAACCGTGAAGTATAGAAAATACATAACGATCGTTGTATTAGTACCACTCATTTTGTTAGTTGGATGCCGATCTGATCAACTTTCACTAGAGAGAACCTCGATTGCATTAGTCGTGGGAATTGATAAAAGTGATGAAGAAGGGGACATGGAGATCTATCAAACGAGTCCAGTATTCAGTAGAGAAGCGAAAGATACCGTAGCAACTCTTGAGACAATCGCCCATTCTCTTAGGCAAGCTAGAGATAACTTAGACTCACAAAGTGCAGGGACTGTCGTTGGAGGAAAACTCCAAGTATTGTTATTAGGAAAAGAGCTGATGACAGATCAACCAATATTCGACGAGTTAGATGTCTTTTATCGTGATCCAAAAAATTCTCCTAATGCAAGGATTGCTTTGGTGGATGGATCTGTGCAAGAAGTGATGGAGTTTAGACCAAGTGATAAACCGCGTATTTCCGTTTACTTATCAGACTTAATCGACACCACTCACTTGAGAGAAAACGCCGTACTAACAACGTTACAAGAATATCACTATGCAAATTTTGAAAAAGGCATAACGCCTGCTGTAACGGAAATTAAATTGTTAGGTGAAGAAATTCAGGTACAAGGCACAGCTTTATTAGACAATAATGGCAAATACATCTTTTCAATCGGGCATTTAGATAGTTCTATCCTTCAAATGTTAAAAAAAGATGTACAGGAACCAATACCGATTTCTTTCGTTGTAGAAGATCCTAATAAAGTTTTGAGTGTCGGGGTTACGCGTATCAAAAGTAATATTGATGTAGCCTATAAAAATGATCAGCTCACGTTTGACGTGAAATTTAAATTAAAGGTAGCTATCACAGAAAACACATCTACAATCGATCTCGAAAAGGATCAGAAAAAGATAAAACGAATCATAGAAGAAGAAATCGACAAAAAAACAATTGCTCTTGTGAAAAAAGTACAAGAAGAGAAAATCGAACCGTTTGGGTTAGGGAAATATGTGCGAGCCTTCGAATACGATAAATGGAAAACATTCGAGGATAAGTGGCCTGAAGAATTTTCTGAAGCTGATTTCAATGTAAAAACTACCGTTGAGATCATTGAACATGGAGTCGTACAATGAAAAAAGCGCCGAAAAGGCGCTTTTTTGTTTATTTACCCAGCTCCGTCAGAATCGCATTTCCGTTAGAGCCAACCTTTACGATTGCATATTCCATCTCTTCGTATTTTGCTCCTGTCCCTTCTTGTATAAAAAAGCTTTCGATTCCATAGTGAACAGAGCCGTTTCCATTTAACACGCCATTGATGATCACATCAGAACTAGATGGTGTATACGCGTCGTTCCAGTTCCCTTCGACTCCATAGATCCCTGAATACTCGTGATATCCTTCATCATTCTTCTCCAATACAACTGTTATTTTTTTCTGCCTATCGATTTTTACATTGTTTAAAGTAGAAATCTCATAGTTAAGATGGAAATAATCACCCTGAAGCATCGACCTTGGATCGATTGGGGCTAACTTAAGCTTCATTTCAGTACCATTCCGTACGATCATTTCATTTTGAAACCCTTGATAAAAGATGAATGCTGTCATGACGATCACGATGAGAAGAAGGGGTTTCCATTTCGTCTTAACGAATGAAGGAGAGACTTTAACCTCTCGTTTATCCTTTTTCGATAAGTACCACGTAACCCCAAACATGATGAACGAAGCGATCAATAGGGTGATCGATTTATGAAAAAGTGCCCATGCAAAGTCATAGTATTTGTAGACTAGAAACGCAAATAGAAAGGTGATCCCTACCCAATAGGAAAAAAGGTGACGCTTCGTTCTATAGAAAATCATCGTAAACACGATGACAAGAAACAAGGAGTTGTAAAACCAATATTCCCATTCGCCACTATTCATAAATGTAAGTGCAAACAACAGGGATATCGTATAAACAATTGCATTAGAGCGAAGCCAATTTCTTTTAATGAGAAAAAAGAGACCTATATTGATCAGTGCCATCAATAGGAAATAATGATCGATTTCAATGCGATCGAATAATCCACGATTCTCACTAAATACAAAGAGGGAGAGAAGGAGAGACGCATTCAATAATAAATAGAGATACAGGTCAATCCATCGATGATTGAATACTTTTATGAAAAGCATAATAGCACCTATCGTGACGATTGCGTAATAAGGGACTTGTGTACCATCACTACTAAATACATAAGTGAAATAGTGAATCATTGAACTTCCAAACATGATGGTGATTCCAGCCAAAAGCAGGACGTGAGAAAGGAGTGGGACGCCCTTTTTAACCAACATCGATGGAAGTATGAGTAGTCCGATCGAAGCTAGAAACACAGTGAGAAAGGAAGATGTCCAAAGTGCTAGTAACCCAGTAAAGGAACTGATCAGCATAAGAGTACAGAAGACCGTAACAATAACAGATAAAGAGGACTTCATTCGTTGTTTCCACGGATCAGACACTTTGCTAGAAAGTTCTAAGCGGTTTAAATAGATGAGCGTGAACACGATGATCACGATAATTAAGGCAAGAAATATGAAGTATACTCCGATGCCAATCACATCATATACGACAAACACGCCTTTAAAGAATAGAAACAAAGAAAGACCTAATCCACTTACAATGAACCACACTCGATTTTCAGTTTTTTTCCATAAGTACAAACTAACGAGCATATACCCAATGTACATCCAGGCAGTGACTCCAGTGTAAAAACCGGATCCAAAGCTCTGAGTTAAAAATATGACATGCATGATCCCAAAACTTCCATATTCAATCCATCTCGAAGTTAGATAGGATGAACGTGAAAAAAAGAACCACATATGGCAAAACAAGAGGAACAGCAGCAGAAAAAAGAACTCCTGACCGTCTGTCCAACCAGGGTCATAAGAAGTAGGGAAGATGAAAAAGAAATAGATCGCAACTGATAACAGAAAACTCAGCACAAACAGCGGTTGATACCTCGTCAAAAACGAGAAGGCAACGACAGGGATGAACCAAACGAGATAGAGCATGTAAGAGTCAGCGTGTGAATTGTATGTTTGACCGATCACTGCCACACTCACCCCGAACGCAATTGCTCCCGCTAGCCATATCCATTCTTCTAAGAACGAGTATGCAGGTTGAAAATTCGATAAAACAAACGAAAGGATAAAGAAAAACAACATAAGGATACCTGCTAGAAGAACTTTTTCCGTTCGCTCAAATAGCTGCCAGTTAGAAGCGAAGAAATAGATGATACTACTGATCAGTAACGATAGTCCGACAAGATAGCCTGTTGGGATTAATTTAGAATGCATGATAACCCACCTTTCATGTCGTCTTCAGCTTCTATAATGATATGTCCTGAACTTCATAAACTTGTTGAGCTGATTCATAAATAAATTATTACAGATTATTCGTTAAATACCCTTCTTTCACAACAAAAGAAAAGAGCTTACCCACCATAATGATTCCTTCAATCTTCACCGTTTTATGGATAAACTTCCATAAACAACTGAACATACACTATCAATTTGTAAATAATAGCAAGAATTCAGGTTATATGTACCCATGTGGAACTAAAAAAATGTAATTGATAATAGTTCTCAAGTACTGTTGACTATGATAATCATTATCATTTATGCTTAGTGCTGTAGAAGTTATTGAAAATGATTATCAATTGAAAAAGGAGTTTTGATTATGATTACCCAGGAAAAAACCACCAACAATACGCTGTTACAACAACAGGAGAATCGAGAGTCTAACGCGAGATCTTATCCGAGACGTATTCCTATCGCTATCGATCATGCAGAAGGTATCTTTGTAACAGACATGGATGGGAAGCGCTATTTGGATTGCCTGGCAGGTGCAGGTACACTCGCGCTTGGACATAATCACCCTGTTTCAGTTGAAGCGATGAAACAGGTTATACACGATAAACGACCTTTACATACATTAGATATTACAACTCCAGTAAAAGAAGAGTTTGTAAGCGAAGTATTCTCAAGCTTACCTGAAAATATGGCTGACAATGCCAAGATTCAATTCTGTGGACCTACTGGTGGAGATGGAATTGAAGCCGCTCTCAAACTAGTAAAAACCGCTACTGGTAGAAGCACGATCTTAACGTTCCAAGGAGGGTATCATGGCTCCACACACGGAACCATGTCGATTAGCGGGAACCTTGCACCGAAAGAACGCGTTCCTGGTCTCATGCCGGATACGCATTTTCTACCTTATCCTTATGCATACCGCTGTCCTTATGGTGTAGGTGAAGAAGGACACAAACTTTCAAGTACCTATATTGAGAATCTATTAGATGATCCAGAAAGCGGGATTCTTCCTCCAGCAGCTATGATACTAGAAGTTGTACAGGGTGAAGGTGGATCTGTACCTGCTCCGATCGAATGGCTGCAAGAGATGCGCCGGATTACAAAAGAACGAGGCATTCCGTTGATCGTTGACGAGATTCAAACAGGGATCGGTCGAACTGGTAAACTGTTTGCATTTGAACATGCGGGCATTACACCTGATGTCGTCGTTCTATCAAAAGCGATTGGTGGAAGTCTCCCTCTTTCAGTCGTGATTTATGATAAAGAACTCGATAAGTGGAACCCTGGCGCACATATTGGAACGTTCCGTGGAAATCAAATGGCGATGGCAGCTGGAACAGCTTCTCTTAAATACATCAAAGAAAACCGTCTTCATGAGCATGCGGATCGTATGGGTGAAAAATTCCTTTCCGCACTATCTACTTTCAAAGAAGACGTTCCAGAAATCGGAGATGTTAGAGGAAGAGGGTTAATGCTTGGCGTTGAAATGGTCGACCCATCCAAACCAGCAACAAAAACTGGCGGCCTACCTGCAAATCCAGCTTTGGCAAGTCTCGTTCAGCGAGAATGCTTCGATAGAGGATTAATATTAGAAGTTGGCGGACGCCACGGCAGCGTCATCCGTATTCTTCCTCCGCTTATTATCACGGAGGAACAAGTAGAGGAAGTTATTACAATCCTACAAGATGCCGTTCAATCTGCAGTAGGAAAACTAGGATGAATACTCTTTTAGGAACGCATCCGTTTGATACGGCGATATTAAATAAGGGACCTGGTGCAAAAGAACTTCAGCACCAGGTTCAACAAGCGACGGAAACACTTTTGCATTCCCTGCAACAAGCTGAACATCCTTATCAGGGAAAAGCACCTGAAGATGTAAAGAAAGAGATTCGTGAGCTCATATCTTTTCAAGATAACCAATCGTTTACAGACATCGTAACGGACCTACATAAAACCGTACTCTCTAACAGTTTGTTTGTCTCTCATGAGAAAAGCATTGCTCACTTACACTGCCCACCGGTCATCCCAGCCGTTGTGGGTGAGCTCATTATCGGAGCGATGAATCAATCGTTAGACTCATGGGATCAAAGTCCTTCTGCTACGTTCATGGATCAAGAAATGATCCATTGGCTAACGAGTCAATTCGAGTACGACGAAGGTTCCGATGGTGTCTTTACAAGTGGTGGTACCCAGTCCAACTATATGGCGGTGCTGTTAGCACGAGACAACTATTGCAAAAAGAAATGGAATCACGATGTAAAACGTGATGGTTTACCACAACAATTCAATCGCATGAGAATTCTTTGTTCGGAGAGTGCTCATTTTACAGTGAAAAAATCAGCAGGGCAGCTAGGCCTTGGTGAAAATGCAGTCATATCGGTCAGAACCGATGAGTCCCACCGCTTGTGTACGGATCATCTCCGTTCGTTGATCGAAGAGATGAAGATGGAAGGGTTGTTTCCATTCCTCATCGTAGGAACATGTGGAACCACGGATTTTGGAAGCATCGATCCGTTAGAAGACCTTGCTTCCATTGCAAAAGAAGAGAAGATGTGGCTTCACGTTGACGCAGCGTTTGGTGGTGCTCTTATTCTTTCGGATACTTACCGATGGAAACTAAATGGGATTGAACAAGCCGATTCGATTACCGTTGATTTTCACAAACAGTTTTACCAACCTATTTCATGCGGTGCATTTTTATTAAAGAATGGCGAACACTTCAATCTTATGAATCATGTAGCAGATTACCTCAATCCAGAAGAAGATGATGAAGAAGGAATCCTGAATCTTGTTGCAAAATCCACCCAAACAACGAGGCGCTTTGACTCATTAAAGCTGTATCTTTCTCTCAAAACAATCGGGTTGGACCTCTTTGCAGACATGATCGATTCTACATTCGAGCTCGCAATAGATGTAGCAGACTATCTTCGTGAGCAAGAGGACTTCGAGCTCCTAAATACGGAACCTGAATTAAACACGGTTGTATTCCGGTATGTGAGGGGAGAAGAAAAAAAGCTTAATCCGCTCAACCGAAAAATACAACAGGAACTTTATCATTCGTATGCAGCGATTGCTAAAACGACGATTGATGAAAAACAATATTTGAAATTCACGATGTTAAACCCGAGGACGACACTTCCTGATGTAGTAGAAATACTAAATCGCATTCGAGTTCTTGGTGAGAATTGGAGGAAACACGTTTGAAGCACGCAAAAGATTTCGCTGAACGCGCAACAATGCAGAGTTTTTTAAATTGCTATCTAAGAGAAACGTCGCATTTCTATAAAGTGGACGAGTTTCATGACGCATTGAGCACATACGATCATGTCATCTCGTGCCCACTTTCAAGTCAAGGGATCGAGCTTTTAATCCCAATTAAATACTGGTCTTTGACAGGAAGGCATTTGTTCCATTTTCCAATGTATTACAAAGTCGCAGATGGTCCGTTACTACCGCTTGATTATGTGACGTTAACAAGTCTGATCATAAAAGAAATTCTTCTCGATCAAAACAAATCTGGCTCAGAAGATGAACTTGTTATGCGCGTCTTGTTAAGCAAACAGTCCATCGAATCAACGTTAAACGAGCGCTATGAGAAACGAGAAGAATTAAGTGAAGAAGAATTTGAATTTATTGAGACGGAACAATCGTTGTTACTTGGTCATCTCTTACATCCTACGCCGAAAAGTAAACAGGGGCTAAGCGAGCGAGACAACGAAACCTACTCGCCTGAATGGAAAGGAAGCTTTCAACTTCATTACTTTAGCGCTCATCCGTCAATCATCATAGAGGATTCTGCTCTAGATCGTGGCGCAAGTGAATTGATTAAAGAGGAACTTAGCGCTGATCAAGAATGGTTGGAGCAATTTGACCACCTGGTATTGATTCCAGTTCACCCGCTACAAGCGATGAAGCTACTCGAACAAGAAGATGTCCAAACCCTTCTGTTACGTGGAGACCTTCAGTATATCGGCCCTGCTGGAAAACCATTTTCCGCAACGTCTTCGTTCCGAACGGTGTACAACAAAGATTCCGAGTTTATGTACAAGTTTTCAGTACCGGTTAAGATCACAAACTCTCTTCGCATCAATCAACAAAAAGAGCTAGATCGTGGTGTCGAAGTGTCTCGTTTGCTCTCGACTGCGTTTGGAAAAGAAGTAAACACTCATTTTCCTGCCTTCGATATTATGCAAGACCCGGGCTACATCAACATTGAAGGTGTAAAAGGGTTCGAGACAGTCATAAGAGAGAATCCTTTCAAAGATGTGAGTAGGCAGGCGACGTGTATCGCTGCACTATGCCAAGATAACGCTTTTGGCGAAAAATCAAGACTTTCTACTATCATTCATGGGATTGCGCGTAGGGAAAAACGCTCACTCGATTCTGTCAGCAGTGATTGGTTTAAGAAGTATCTTGATCTTTCACTTGAACCGATGCTTTGGCTCCATCATGAGTATGGACTGTCTCTTGAAGCACACCAGCAAAACTCTGTCGTAGTGTTAGAAGATGGCTATCCGAAGCATTTCTACTATCGCGATAATCAAGGGTACTATTTCAGTGAGTCGAAGGCACATGCGTTAAAAGCTCATCTTCCTTCTTTAAATGAACGAAGTGATACGATTTGTTCAGATGAAGTAGCAGTAGAGCGCTTCACATACTATCTCTTTTTCAACCACCTCTTCGGCCTGATCAACGGCTTCGGAAGTAGTGGGTTAATTCGAGAAACTGACTTAATCGATATGGTTCGTTCAAGACTAGCAAACAATGAACACCGTGATTCTTCACCATTAATCAAGAGTTTACTTAACGACCCTGTCATTTCATGCAAAGCGAATCTACTCACTCGTTTATATGACATGGACGAACTAGTTGGTTCACTTGCAACGCAATCTGTTTACACGATGGTCCAGAACCCTATCGCAAAGGAAGTAAAAGTGACTCATGAAAACTAATTCATTAGAAACGATCTCCTTTCAACGGGTGGCGTTTGATCGAGATGTGGAATTACTCCATAAATGGATGAATGAGGACCATGTTCATCCATTTTGGAATCTGAACGTCTCATTCGAATCCTACAAAGACCATCTCAAAAAAGCGCTAGCCGACTCCCACCATTCTCTTTATCTAGGATTTTACGGAGGAAAACCGATCAGCTATTGGGAGGCTTATTGGGTTAAAGGAGATGTAACAGAAGGGACTTATGAAAACGAACCATTCGACCAAGGCGTTCATCTCCTTATAGGTGAAAAAGATCACCTTGGGAGAGGGCTTGCTCTTCCACTTCTCCGTGAAATGGTTAAGAAACAATTTAAAGAAAAACAAACAAAACGGGTCATCGCTGAGCCCGATATTCGAAACGAAAAAATGATCCATGTATTTAAAAAATGTGGGTTTGAACCTGCTTATCCAATCAACCTTCCAGACAAAACTGGACTATTGATGTTTTGTGAGCGGGAACGATTTGAAAGGATGTGGGGAAATGCCTAATGAGTTTTACGATGTCGTAGGAGTCGGGATCGGGCCATTCAACTTAGGACTAGCTGCGTTAGCGGAACCGCTTGATCTTAAGGTCGCGCTATTCGATCAGAAAGAATCGTTCGATTGGCATCCCGGAATGATGATCGATGGTACAACACTGCAAGTTCCGTTCTTTGCTGATCTCGTTACGATGGCTGACGTCAGAAGCAAGTACAGTTTCTTGCATTACCTTGAACAACATAACAGAATGTACCATTTTTATTTCTTAGAAAAATTTCATATTCCAAGAAAAGAATACAACCATTACTGCAAATGGGTGAGTGAAGAACTGTCATCGTGCCATTTCGGGCATCGCGTCCAATCGGTAGAACCCATTAACCTGTCACACGAAGAGACGTGTTATGAGGTCATTGTTCAACACGTCCAAACTTCCGAAACAAAAGTAGTGTATGCAAAGAACGTGGTACTTGGCATCGGCTCTGTCCCTAGCATACCAGAACCGTTTCAACATGCACTTGGTGACTCTGTCTTTCATTCATCACACTATTTGGATCATAAAAAATACATCAAACCGAACCAATCGATCGCTGTGATCGGAAGTGGACAAAGTGCTGCAGAAATCTTTTATGACTTAGCGTCAGAACAAGAAGAAAAGGACTATTCACTAAGCTGGTATACACGCTCTAACGGCTTCTTCCCAATGGAGTATTCAAAGCTTGGCTTAGAGTATTTCTCACCTGATTACACAAAGTTCTTCTATCAACTCGATCAGGAAAAGAAGGATGAACTGCTAAAAGATCAAGGGCTGCTCTATAAAGGCATCAGTGCTGACACAATCTCAGATATTTATAATCTTCTCTATGAAAAGTCTGTTGGTGGTGTTGAACCTGATATTCATCTCCAAGCAATGACAAGCGTCAACAAAATTGTTCGTGACGGTAGACGTTGGAAGCTCTCTGGTAAACAAACCATCACGAATGAAGACGTGCTCATCGATGCAGACCATGTGATCTTTTGTACGGGCTATCAGCAATCAACACCCTCATTCTTGCCAGATGCGGTTGTAATGAAAGATGAACAAGGACGACTGCAAATTTCAGAAGACTATCGAATCAAAACAATAGGTGGGAACCACGGTAGCCTGTTCGTACAGAATGGCGAGCTGCATACACACGGTGTCGGTGCTCCAGACCTCGGTTTAGGCGCACACCGTAATGCTGTTATCTTAAATAAAATTATGGGCTATGACGTGTATCACCTTCAATATGAAAACGTGTTTCAATCATTCGGATCAAAAGTACTTGCTACTACATAAAGGAGGCGGAATAATATGCTACACAAAAACGAACTCATGAACGTTTTAACAGAAGAGAACTGGATTACTGTAAATAAAGCACTTCTCGCTAAGATGATGTCTGAGTATATGTATGAAGGCATGATCAAACCTGAAGTTTCAGTGGAGGGGAACGGGTGGTTAACATGTCGGTTGATCATCAATGATACAAAGCGATACATATATCGTTCAAAGCGTCGTTTATTCGATAGCTTCTATGTTGATCCTGAATCCATCTTCATTCAACAATCAGAAAACACGGTAGAAGCAGCGAGCGCTATCGATTTTCTCCTTGATATTCAACCGATCATCGGCATGTCCAGTGAAACGGCGGGGCATCTCATTAAGGAATTGAATCAGACCCTTTTAGCAGACCTTCACCTTTTAACGAATCATGTTTCTTCAGATGATCTCGTCGACATGGATTATGCTCTCCTTGAAGGGTATATGACTGGTCATCCTTGGATTACATACAACAAAGGACGAATCGGCTTCGGCTATGATGATTACCTTTCCTATGCCCCTGAACAGCAAAACGAACTTTCATTATCATGGATTGCTGTTCATAAAGACAGTAGCTCGTTTCAAGCGGTTGAAGGGGAGTCATACGCCCACCTGATCAACGACGTATTATCAGAGGAAGATCGCAACCGTTTTGCTCAAGAGATGATAGACAAAAATGTGACCGTCGAAGACTACTACTTCATGCCGATTCATGAATGGCAGTGGAAAAATACGATTATCCAGAACTTCCCTGGTGAGATCGCGAACAAAGTGATCATTCCGCTCGGAGAATCGTCTGATCGCTATCTACCCCAACAATCAATTCGTACATTTGTTAATATGACAGATAAAAAAAAGCATCACGTTAAGCTACCCATGAGTATTTTAAACACGCTCGTGTATCGAGGGCTGCCAGCAGAGCGAACGTTGATCGCTCCGACGATCACAAGCTTTATTAAAGGAATCTATGAAAATGATGACTTCCTAAAAAACGAATGCCGCGTGATCCTACCGGGTGAGATCGCAAGTTTAAACGTTGATCAAAAGCATTATCTCGATCTACCGAACGCGCCTTATCAATACCTTGAAATGCTAGGGGTCATTTACCGTGAGAGCATCTACACGTACCTTGAAGATGGAGAAGAAGCGATCACTCTTGCAGCACTTCATTATGAAGACCATGATGGGAAGCCATTTGTGAAAAGCTTGATTGAGAAGTCAGGGTTAAGTACAGACGAGTGGATTACGGCATTCATGGATGTGACCTTGAAGCCACTTCTTCATTACTTATACCGATATGGCGTCGTATTTTCACCACACGGCCAAAATACGATTCTTGTTCTGAAAGATTACAAGCCTCATCGATTAGCGGTTAAAGATTTCGTGGATGACGTGAATATTAGTGATCAGCCGTTCGAGGAGTTAAATGTGCTAACAGATGACTTGAAGAAAGTCCTCAGAAGTGAGCCACCTGAAGGTCTCACGCAGTTCATCTTCACAGGTCTATTTATCTGTCACATGCGCTACATGTCGTCTGTATTAGAACGCTCAGATCTTATGGATGAAACGTCATTCTGGAGTAAGTTAGCTGAAAGCATTGAATCCTATCAGAACAGGTTCCCGGAACTGTCAGAACGATTCAAGCTGTTTGATTTCTTCAAACCAGAGCTTACAAAGCTTACACTGAACCGAAACCGTATGGTGGACTACGGCTATGGTGACGGTGATGATCGTCCACACGCATCTGAATTTGGAAAGGTAAAAAACGCTTTACATCAGTTTGCTACAACAAATCAGGTTTAACATGGCGGGGATCTCCCCGCCTTTTTATAAGGGGGATAAGATGAAAAGAGAGATGATGAAAACAGAATGTCAATTTACTCACTTAGGAAGAACCATTTCGTTCCGTCCTATCGAAGTTGAAAGCGATTTACCAATTCTACACAACTGGATGCACCAAAAGCATATCAAACCCTTTTGGAAGCTCGACCTTTCAATGGAGGAACTTCACACTTGGTTAACCAGTTCAACCCAAGCAAGTCATAAAGATGTCTATATGGGTTACGTCGATGACGAACCAGTGTGTTATTTAATTGCATACGACATACAACAAGATCCGATCAAAAACTACTACGATGCAGAGCCAAGCGACCTTGGCATGCACTTATTGATAGGTCCTCGTGAATACTTAAACCCAACTGATGGGGAAGCGATCATTCTCGCGATGGGATACTTTCTCATCAATAAATATGGTGCAAAACGGATCATCGGTGAACCTGATGTAAGGAACCGTATCATCCTTCCAATTATAAAACGATTCGGTGCAGACATACTAAAGGAGATCGAACTTCCGAACAAGAAAGCAAAGGTAGTTGCAATGGAGCAAAAAACGTTACTAAACTACTGTTCTGAATTTAACACTAGCGCAATGTTGAACATTCGGAATGCAAAGAGTTTGTGTGAGGAGAACAAAACGAATGACTCACATTGATGCAGCAACATTAACCCTCATTTCTCGCATTGGAGAGCGAATGAAGGAACTCAAGCATCCAGATTTAAGCATTCTTTCTCCTGAACAATCCCGATACTACTATGAGGAAGCAAGAGCATACTTTACGCCGATTAAAGTTGAGGAGCTTACGGTTTATCATACTGAGATTGGTGAGCACAATATACCCTTGAAAATTTATACGCCTCAACACTCAAAACCCTTACCGATCGTCATGTATTGTCATGGAGGTGGATGGGTATTCGGCTCGATTGAAAGCAGCGATAACTTCTGCAGATATATGTGTCAATCACTTGGATGCATGATTGTATCCGTTGGCTACCGGTTATCACCGGAGCACCCATACCCTGCTGCACTTCATGATGTACTCGACACACTTAAGTGGTTGAAAGAAAACGGCGAACAACTTGGCGGTGATTCTTCAAACATTTCGATTTCAGGAGAATCTTCAGGAGCAAACCTCGCAGCAGCTGTGAGTCTTGTTTTGAAGGGTGAGTTGGCATCTCAACTGTTGATCACACCAGTATTGGATTACAACCTTTCAACAGCATCCTATCTTGAAAATCACACGTATAACTTAACAAGTGAGAAAATGGACTGGTTTTGGAATCACTATTTAAAAGACAAAAACAACGCGAGTAATCCGCTTGTTTCACCTTTACGCGCAGAAAAATTGGATGACGTTGCTCCTGCACTCATCGTGACAGTTGAAAAAGATCCACTCCGTAGTGAAGGAGAAGCGTTCGCGAGTCGATTACATCGCGCAGGTACACTTATTAAGCACGTACACTATAAGTCACTTCTACATAGCTTTATCAATATGATCGGGAATAGCCAAGCAGCTAAGAATGCTGTCGACGATTTGTTTGCTGCTTATCGTGAGGTTATTCACGGAAATGGATCGACTAAGGAATCGAACTCTACTTTTCACGAATATGTCTAGGGTCATTTTTAAAAAAGAAGATAAGGAAGCTACATATAAAGGTAAGACAGTAAGCGGGTGAATCACCCGCTTTTTTATTATTGTGTTGAATATTCTGAAATTACATTTTATACTAATATCATAAACATACCAACCGGTTAGTTAGTATTCTGAGGAGATGAATAACGATGAACTTTACCTATTCCGAGGTGTGTCAATCTTACCTCGAACGAGTATCAGCATTTATGGATACATACGTTTATCCAAACGAAAGCGTCTATGAAGACCAGCTTTCAAAACAAGAATCACGCTGGTCAGATGTACCTCCCATTATGGAAGAGTTAAAGAAGAAGGCGAAGGAAGAAGGACTGTGGAACCTCTTCTTACCCGACAGCGAATATGGGAAAGGGCTATCGAACACTGATTATGCTCCGATTTGCGAAGAGATGGGACGCTCCATGATTGGACCTGAGGTGTTCAACTGTGCAGCACCGGACACTGGGAACATGGAAGTTCTCGTCAGGTACGGTACTGATGAACAGAAAAAACAGTGGCTCGAACCGTTACTTTCGGGTGACATTCGTTCATGTTTCTCGATGACGGAGCCTGATGTCGCTTCTTCAGATGCAACGAACATCCAAGCTCATATTGAGCGAGATGGTAATGTATATGTGATCAATGGAACGAAGTGGTGGTCTTCTGGTGCAGGAGATCCTCGATGCAAAATCGCAATCGTGATGGGAAAAAGTGACCCTACTGCTGCGAAACATGAACAGCAATCGATGATCTTAGTACCTCTTGATACAGAAGGTGTCACAATCAAACGAATGCTTCCCGTCTTCGGTTATGATCATGCTCCTCATGGTCATGCAGAAATTGAGTTTCGAGATGTTCGGGTACCCGCATCTAACATCATTTGGGATGAAGGAAAAGGGTTTGCGATCGCACAAGGAAGACTTGGACCTGGTCGAATCCATCACTGTATGCGGTTAATCGGAACAGCTGAGCGTGCGCTTGAGGATTTATGTAAACGCGTACATAACCGTGAAGCATTCGGCAAGAAACTTTCAGAACAAGGGGTTGTAAGGGGATGGATCGCTGACTCTAGAATTGAAATAGAGCAAGCGAGACTTCTCACATTGAAGGCTGCCCACATGATGGATACCGTCGGAAATAAAGAAGCAAAAGCAGAAATTGCGATGATCAAAGTCGTTGCTCCGAATATGGCTCTAAACGTGATCGACAGAGCTATTCAAGCATGTGGTGGCGCTGGAGTAAGCGATGATTATACGCTTGCAGCACATTGGGCGAATGCAAGGACATTACGACTTGCTGATGGCCCAGATGAAGTTCATCGAAACGCTGTCGCGAAACATGAACTGAATAAGTATCGCTAAAAAGGGAGGAACACAGCATGAATGTGATGGAGTTATTTAGCTTATCAGGAAAAACAGCCATCGTAACTGGTGGCGGAAGAGGACTAGGGAAACAAATTGCAGAAGGATTCGCAGAAGCTGGTGCAAACGTCGTTGTTTGTTCAAGGAAACTGGAAGCATGTGAAGAAGTTCGAGAGGAATTAGAAAAAATGGGCGTTAAATCCCTTGCATTCGAGTGTGACGTAACGAATCAGGAACACATTCAAAGAGTCGTCGATGAAACGATGAAACAGTTTGGGAGAATCGATATTCTCGTGAATAACAGTGGCGCAACGTGGGGAGAGTCTGTTATCGATATGCCTATTCAAGCGTGGCATAAAGTGATGGAGGTGAACGTAACCGGCACGTTCCTTTTTGCTCAGAAAGTCGGAAAAGAAATGATCAAGCAAAAAAGCGGTAAAATCATCAACATCGCCTCTGTTGCAGGACTCGGTGGTGCTGATCCTCGTTTTATGAATGCGATCGGCTACAACACGAGTAAAGGAGCAGTCATCACATTTACAAAAGATTTAGCCGTAAAGTGGGGAGAACACAACATCAACGTTAATGCGATTGCCCCAGGTTTCTTTCCAACAAAAATGTCAAAGGGACTAATTGAAGCTGGTGGTGACAAAATACTAGATTCGACGCCTTTAAATCGATTTGGGTCAGATGACGATCTAAAGGGTGCAGCATTGTTTTTGGCTTCAAATGCATCTAACTATGTAACAGGAGATATTCTCGTCGTTGATGGTGGACAGCATGCCATGTGATTAGGAGTTACGTCAGTCACCAAGAGGATTTCAATTTAAGCTTCATAAGAATAGAAAACGATGATACGCGATAGATAGAGAGGAACCTACTATGAAACACAAACTAACATTGAAAAGCATCGAGCTATTTGAGAAAAAAGGATTCAGTGAAACATCGATACAAGATATCGTAGACGCCGTCGGTGTGACGAAAGGAACCTTCTACTACTATTTTAAAAGTAAAGAAGCACTGTTGATGGACATTCATTCTTCTTACATCGACAGCATGATTCAGCAGCAAAAAGAGATTTTAGAAGACGGCTCAAAGAATTGTCGAACAAAGCTCTATGACATGGTCTACATGCTCATTCATAACATTGAGCTCGAAGGAAAAAGTGCGCGCGTCTTCTTTCGTGAAATAAAGAATTTGAATGAAGGAAATTTATCAGAGATTTTACCGAAGCGGGACCAAATCCGCTTTCACTTTGAAGACCTGTTAAAACAAGGCGTTGAAAATGGAGAATTCCGAAGCAATCTTAATATCGGAATCGTCACTTTTGGTATTCTCGGCATGTCAAATTGGACTTACCAATGGTACCAGCCAGATGGACCTTTGCCTGATAAAGAAGTAGCTAGAATATTCGTTGATATGGTGTTAAATGGCATTGAGGAAAGCAATTAAAATTTCAGTACTCTTAAGGAGGAGCGAAAATGAACCATTCAGAAATCAGGAACATCACAGTTCTTGGAGCAGGATCGATGGGGCATCAGATCGGCATGCTCTGTGCACTCGGAGGATATGACACAACCATTCAAGATATTAATGAAGATGCATTAAAAGTGGCACGTGAGAAGCTTGAAGACATCATGACAAAGTGGGTTACAAAAGGAAAGATCACAGAAGAAAATGTACAAGCAGCATTGAGTAGATTGCACTTTACTACAAGCTTAGAAGAAGCGGCTGTACGAGCAGATTTCATCATCGAAGCCATCGTCGAGAAACTAGACGCAAAACGTGACGTCTTTCAAAAGATCGATGAATACGCATCTCCTGAAGTCATCCTTGCAACAAACAGTTCAACGATTGTTAATTCTCTCCTCGCTTCTGTTACGAATCGGAAGGATAAAGTCGTGAACATGCATTTCTTCTTCCCGCCGCTCGTTATGGACTGTGTCGAAGTTGTTATGAGTGAGGAGACCTCTGAAGAGACCGCTCGTGTCACAATGGAACTCTGTGAACGAATTAATCGCACAGGCGTCTTACTAAGAAAAGAAATTTCAGGATTCGTTGCGAACCGTATCCTAGGCGCATTGCAAAAAGAAGCGATGAACTTATACGAAGAAGGAATCGCAGACTTTGAAGATATCGATCTAATCTGTAGAAAAGCACTCAAGCATCCGATCGGTCCATTTGAATTGATGGATCTATCAGGAATCGATGTCGGCTACTATGTGATGCAGCAGCGTTACAATGAAACTGGTAATCCTGAGGATAAACCTCCTAAGTTCATTGAGGAAAAGGTTAAGGCAGGGACACTTGGCCGTAAAACCGGTAGAGGCTTTTATGACTATACAAAAAAACAAGTGAAGAACTAGCAAGCTACTATTCTGGAGGTGAACGATGTCTTATTCAGATGATACGATTTCTGTTCGAAAAGGAGAAGAGCTCGATCAACGAAAGCTTGAAAACTTTTTAAGAGAAAACATCGAGGATTTGCCTGATGATTCGCTTACAATTCGTCAATTTGGTACCGGTAGTTCCAATTTAACGTATGAGCTATCGATAGGTGAGTGGGAAGCCGTTCTAAGAAGACCTCCCCTTGGACCTGTAGCACCTAAGGCTCATGATATGGAGCGGGAGTTTACGATTTTGAAGGAACTACATCCGATCTTCCCCTTAGCTCCTAAGCCGTATCTCTATCATGAAAATTTGCTAGGAGCTCCATTCTTTTTGATGGAAAGAAAGAGAGGTGTAGTGGTCGACACATCATTTCCTGATGGGTTTCAACCATCGGAAGCGTTATGCAGAAGCATGTCTGAGTCGATGGTAGACACACTCGTAGCGCTTCATAGCATTGACTATGAAACAACTAGATTGAAAGAAATTAGTCGTCCTGACGGATTTATGGAACGACAAGTTCACGGATGGATCAAACGTTATAACCGTTCGAAGACAGATGACATCAAAGGTGTTGAAGAGCTAACGCATTGGTTAGCAGACAATATTCCACACTCTCAACATCCTACAGTTATTCATTATGATTTCAAACTGAATAACGCCATGTTTGCTCAT
The DNA here is from genome assembly GCF_056159065.1 of Anaerobacillus sp. ABA4_114. Lineage (NCBI taxonomy): Bacteria > Bacillati > Bacillota > Bacilli > Caryophanales > Bacillaceae > Anaerobacillus > Anaerobacillus sp. ABA4_114. The sequence continues at coordinate 1,945,615 of NZ_JBSWUM010000001.1, read as the reverse complement.
GATGATCTAAGCAAACTAGTTGGTTTGTTTGATTGGGAGATGACAACCGTAGGCGATCCTCTCGCAGACCTTGGAGCGGCAATGGGGTACTGGCTGCAAGAAGATGATCCAGAACCGCTTAAACGAGGAATGGGAAAACCACCCGTCACAGTGATGAAAGGGTTTATGACGAGAGATGAATTTATCGAGTCTTATGCGCGTAAATCCGGTAGAGACGTTTCTCAAATGAACTTCTATTTAACATTTGCTTATTTCAAACTCGCTGTTATTTGTCAGCAAATCTACTTTCGCTTTAAAAAGGGACAAACATCAGATGAACGTTTCCGCCACCTCAATCACTTCGTTGCAAGCCTAATCGCTCACGCGCGGAACAATGTGAGTGTAAAACGGTAAAAAAGCTTCACCTTAAAGGAGGTTTCACATGGCAGATACAAAGGCAAATCCCGCGGGCTTTGAGTTTCTTTATCAAAGAGCAGACGACGTATTTACTCCTGAAGAATTTACAGATGAACACCGTATGATTGCAAAGACAGCTCGTCAGTTTGTAGAGAGGGAAGTGAATCTACATAGAGAGGCGATTGAACATCAGGATTTCGATCGAGTTGTTTCGCTATTGAGGAAAGCTGGCCAGCTTGGGTTACTTGCTCACAGCATTCCAGAAAAATACGGAGGACTCGGGCTTGATAAAATCGCTAAAGGGATCGTTGGAGAGGTGATTGGAGAAACGAGCGGTTATGGTGTTGCTCACTCCAACCATACATGCATCGCTACGTTACCGATCACTCACTTTGGTTCCGAGGAGCAAAAGAAGAAGTATTTACCCAAGCTTGCTTCAGGTGAATTTATCGGAGCGTATTGTTTAACAGAGCCGAATGCTGGATCCGATGCGCTAGCATCCCAAACGTCGGCTGTACTGAATAAAGAAGGAACGCACTACCTCTTGAATGGAACAAAACTATATATTACGAATGCGGTATTTTCAGATACGTTTATCGTATATGCCAAGATCAATGGCGAACAGTTTTCAGCATTTATTGTAGAAAAGGATTTTCGGGGTCTATCACTCGGACCTGAGGAAAAGAAGATGGGGATTAAAGGCTCATCGACTCGATCGGTGATTTTCGAAGATTGCATGGTGCCAGTGGAGAACCTTCTCGGAGAGGCAGGGAAAGGGCACGTGATTGCCCTAAACGTACTGAACTTAGGTCGTTTCAACCTCGGGTCAGCATGTACTGGTGGAGCAAAGCACGCCATGAAGTTAGCTCTTCAACATACAAATGAACGGAAACAGTTTGGACGAACCATCGCTGAATTTACGGCTACTCAAGATAAAGTAACGCGTATGATGGCTACAATCTATGCTTCCGAGTCTCTTCAATATCGAACAGCATCTTTGTTAGAGGGAGCCATGAAAGGACTTTATGACGAAACGGATCATACGATTATCGGCAAACAAATGATGCAGTACGCAGTCGAGTGTGCAATTTGTAAAGTCTTCAGTTCAGAAACGCTAGATAAAGTCGTCGATGAATCTCTTCAATTACATGGAGGAGCCGGTTTCATACAAGAGTACCAGATCGAGCAGATGTACCGTGATTCAAGGATTAACCGTATCTTTGAAGGTACGAATGAGGTGAATCGACTGTTGATCATCGGAACGCTCTTTAAGAAAGCAATGAAGGGTGCCATTCCGATTGAAGAGCTAGTCGAGAAAGCAAGACGAGATTTAGAAGACAATCGTCATGAATCTCTAAATGAAGAATCGGCTATCCAGAGCATCCGAAACATCTTTCTGTACTGTGTAGGAAGCGCATATGAGAAACACGGTGAGCGGTTGATGGAACATCAAGAAACAGTGATGAAGCTTTCAAATATCGCGATTACGTTATACGCTGCAGAGTCCGCTGTTCTTCGAGCAGTGAAACACCAGAGTGAGATAAAACTCATGCTTGCGAGAACGTATTTAGAAGAAGCGCTTCAAACTACTGAGTCAACTGCTAGGATGCTGCTTATGAGTATTTTACCGAAAGAAAAGAAACAGCAAGCTTTTCAACTCGTTTTCAACGAACTTTCACCTTACGATTTTGGAAGTTCGATTGAACGGAACAGAAGAATTGCTCAACATAGTTACAAGAAACAGAAGTACGAGGTGTGAAAAGCGGGAAGGATCCGATGCTAGCTCTATCAAAAACTGCAATCGCTTTCTTATTATAAAAATTCACGATGATTCGCTCATCGAACAATAAAAGGAGAGATTAGAATGGAAACTACAGTAAAAACAGATCATTTAAACGTAAATCTAGAGGGAGCAGTACTTCACCTTACGTTAAACCGTCCTGAAGCCTTGAACGCATTTAGTAAAGAGATGATCTTAGGACTTACAAAAGCCATTCAGGATGCAAAGGAGAACGATGAGGTTCGTGTTGTGATCCTTTCTGGAGCGGGTAGATCCTTCAGTGCTGGTGGAGACGTGAAGACGATGGGCGACACTACTTCAACCGAAGTTTATGAACATATTGGGAAATTGAATGAACTTATACTTGTGATGAAAGACCTTGAAAAGCCGATTATTTCTGTCGTCCACGGGTTTGCAGCAGGTGCTGGTTTCAACCTAGCACTCGCAAGTGATATCATCCTAGCAGCAGAAGACAGCAGCTTCGTCTTAAGCTTTACTCAAGTAGGATTGATCTCAGATGGTGGAGGACTTTCATTCCTTCCACGATTAATAGGTCCATACAAAGCGAAAGAATTGTTCTTCTCAGCACAGCCGATATCTGCAAAAGAGGCAAAAGAATTAAGGATCGTCAACCAAACGTACCCATTATCTCAGTTACAAGATGAAGCGATCGCTTATGCTGAAAAGCTTGCTAAAGGGCCTAGTAAAGCGTTTGGTTTTATAAAGAAAATTGCAGATGCATCCCTAACCGCATCGCTTCCAGACGTTTTAGAGCAGGAACGAATTACGCAGGCGATGATGGTAACGACGGAAGATCATAAAGAGGGGGCAGCTGCTTTTAAGGAAAAGCGCGCTCCACAATTTAAAGGGAAGTAATCTAAACGATCAACTATAGGTCACATTTATGGGAGGTGCTTTGCATTTCCCATTTTTTCTTTATGAGTTAAGGTTTTATCGAGTATAGAACGTTTGTTCTGTTTCGGAATTTTGAACCTTTGAGATGGTTTCAATGTCTTTGAATCCTGAGATAGTATTAAATAGAATGATTAGGAGTAACGTTTTGAAACATCCAAAGTTAATCCTTTTGTACTGAAAGATAACCTGTGCTCGAAGTAAGTTTCCTAATAATAATAGGAGATTAGTTTCATTTAATAATCCTTCTGTAACCACGGTGTAACTCGAGCCCCTTATCATAGCGAAGCACACACAATGGAAAGGGGATGTTGTTATATGCGATTGAAAATGAGTTGGGTTATTGGTGTAATTCTTTTGTTAGTATGCTCTTCAGTCTTGTCACCTTCTTCCACATTAGCAGCAGGACAGTTCACTTCAGGATCCTACGGAGGAAAAACATATAAGCTGTATATTCCTGAACAATATGACCAAAATCAATCTTACCAATTGTACGTTATGCTTCACGGATGCACGCAAGATGCGAATCAATTTGCAACTGGTACACAAATGAATACGCTGGCTGACGAAAAGGGATTTCTTGTTTTATATCCTGAGCAAAACTCGAGTGCAAACTCAAGTAAATGCTGGAACTGGTTTGAGCCAAGTCATCAGTCTCGAGGTAGTGGAGAACCGAGAGTCATCGCTGGAATGGTTCAGGAAATCCAAACAAATTATACGATCCAACAAAATAAAGTTTACGTAGCAGGGCTATCAGCTGGTGCGGCGATGAGTGTGATCATGGGCGCTACTTATCCCGATATATTCTCAGGAATTGGGGTTGGTGCTGGCCTAGAATACAAAGCAGCTACAACTTCATCTTCTGCTTTTAGTGCAATGTCTAGTGGAGGACCTGACCCAACGTTACAAGGTCGTGCAGCATATAGCGCCATGGGTAGTCACGCAAAACTGTTACCTGTCATCGTCTTTCATGGGACGTCTGACTACACGGTTAGACCGGTGAACGGTGATCAAGTAATTTCACAATGGGCAGTAACAAATGATTTATCAGCTACAAGTACCGAAGACGAATGGATTGATGATGTGCCTGAAAACACGGAAAACTTGCAGGTTCCAGGCGGAAGAAGTTACACCTTAAATGATTATCATGGGCAAGATGGTAAAGTGTGGATGAAAAAAGTTATCGTGGAAAGCATGGGGCATGCATGGTCTGGTGGGAGCTCACAGGGAAGCTACACAGACCCTCAAGGACCAAATGCGAGCAGGATGATGTGGGAGTTCTTTAATGCTAACGAACCGACTGATCCAACTGATCCAAATGCGCCTGTTACAACTGCTTCTCCAAGTGGAGGAACTTATCAGGATTCAGTGAGCGTTGAACTAAGCTCTAATGAACCAGTAACGACATATTACACGACTGATGGAACGATTCCAACCCAATCATCACAAGTCTATAGCAGTCCGATTACGATTACGAAAGATACGACACTGAAATTCTTTAGTGTTGATTCGAATGGAAACGCTGAAAAGGTGAAAACAGAAAATTATCTCATTGAAACCGGTATTCATGATGATCCGACTACGATTGTATCGATTGGGAATGATGATGGATTTGTTGGTCAATATACAGCTGATGGAAAAGGAACTGGTTCAGTAAAGGTCGGCGACAAAGGGATGTATAACACTGATACGTATCGTGGACTGCTTTCGTTCGATACAAGTGGGACTACAGAGACAATCCAATCCGCAAAAATCCGATTATACGTAAAATCAAAACAAGGGAACATAGCAAACCTGCAGCTAGATGTAAAAAAAGGAACGTTTGGTAGCAATTCTTCAATTGAACAAGCAGATTACGGAAGTGCACCAACCCAAACCACAATAACAAGTTTTGCACCTCCGAGTGGTGATTATATCGATATAGAACTGCCAGCTAGCAGCTTATCTAGTATTAACTCGAATGGACTTACACAGTTCAGGTTAAAAGCGACGACAACAGCAGGATTCAATGCTAACGTAATTGAATTTTACGGTGGAGAAAATGTTGGATATGAACCGACGTTGATTCTAAATTAAAACGATGAGTGATTCCATATAATACAAATAAACTAATTATGCAAAGCTGATAGACTATTCGTGTAAACACGAGTAGTCTATAGTTTTTTAGCGAGATTTATAAAGAGCGATCTAGAATTTATTTGGTAGCTACGAACATGACAATTAATGAACGATCGTAAACGTAAAGTATGACGATGAAGCAGAAGTGAGAGAGTTTAAGAAGATCTACATGTCTTTCTAATTTTATCTTAGTTAACATAATATATATTATAGGAAGTCATATTAAATAATGAAATTCCGTCTCAATCGTTAAGTAAACTTAAGATAGTGAGACGGAATTAAAAATTATTTACCTAATAAGCTTCTGACGTCTTCCGTTAATTTATTATCACTTATCAAATAGTTTTTAAACTTCTTGTTCTCATTGTCATTTCTCGAAATGACAATTGAATCATCATCTAAGTTGATACGCATTTCTTTTCCAGTTTTAAAGTAAACAATCAGATCAGCTTTATCTACGCTTACTCGGTGTGTTGGTACTTCTGTAATTTTGCTTTTGCCTAAGCTGTTGAGCCACTTGATTAACGTTTCTTCATTTTCTTTTGATGTGACCACTTCGTTAGCATTCGTTGTTTTACTATGTAAGTGGATTTCATAAATGTTCTGTTCTTCGATTTTCTGGTGCAAACTGATATCGAGACTAATTGCACTCGCAGTGTTTTTATATTTATCGTTCTTATAGTCTACATAAATTTCAGCAAGTTTTAGATAACTAAATGCAAGAACAGAGAAAAGTAGGATGGTTAAGAGTCCTTTTGTGGCTTTTTTCACAATCATCACCCGCTTTCCTTATCTAGCGACTACTGTATAAATCCAACCTCTTCTATCATAACAAAAATTCTGATTCTTCGCGTGATTATGTAAGAACTTCTATAAATGACATTGTTTTGTTACAAAATTTCCTCATTAGGTACTACGCTAATCGCAGAAAAAGGCGCCAGTTGTATAGCGCCCTGCATCCAATTTCTATTTTCTAAACGCGTTTTCTAATTGTTTAAGACCTTTTTCAAGCGTGGAGCGAGGACAGGCGATGTTAATTCGCTCAAACCCCTTCCCTCCTTCTCCAAATATATATCCTTCATCAAGTGCTAACTTTGCCTCGTTTTGTATAAACGCCTCTAATTCTTCATGATTTAGTTGAAGAGATCGAAAGTCCAACCAGACCAGGTACGTTCCTTCAGGCTGAATCACACGAATTTCAGGCAAGTTTTCTTTAATGAATGACGTTAGATAGGATAAGTTATCTTCTAGATAAATAAGGAGTTCATCTAACCACTTTTCACCATGCGTGTAAGCCGCTTCTATCCCTAGAATTCCAAGCGCGTTTGGAGCAAACAATCCCATCTTCTTCATATAATCTTCGTACTGCTCCCGCTTCTTTTCGTCCGGTATAACGATCGTCGATGCTTGTAAACCTGCAATGTTAAACGTCTTACTCGGTGATATACACGTAATGGTATGTTCAGCAATGTCCGATGAAAGCGTTGAAATAAGGGTGTGTTTGTACCCTTTAAAGATTAAATCAAAGTGTATATCATCCGATACGATCAACACGTCATGCTGAACACATAAATTCGCTAGAGTTGTTAATTCATCACGCGTCCACACGCGACCTACCGGATTATGAGGATTACACAGTAGTAGCATTTTAACCGCTGGGTCTTTTACTTTTTGTTCTAAGTCCTCAAAGTCCATTTTATATGTACCTGACTCTAGAACAAGCGGATTGTCAACTACGATTCGATCATTCTTCTCTATCATATCCCGAAATGGATAATAAACCGGTGATTGGATTAGAACTTTATCATCTTTTGAGGTATACGTATTGATTGCTGCAGCTATCGCAGGGACAACACCAGATGTAAAAACGATCCAATCGTTATCGATCGACCAATCATGCCTTCGCTCTAACCAGTCTTTCACCACGTTTCTCGTATTCTGTGTCGGCATCGAATAGCCAAAAACACCATGCTTCACCCGCTCCATAAGCACTTCTATCACTTTCTCAGGAGCTTTAAAATCCATATCCGCCACCCACATAGGAAGCAGAGTTTCTTTCTGAAAAATATCATCTGTATGATCCCATTTTACTGAATGAGTATTGTGTCTATCTATTTCTTCATTAAATGAATTCATAAGATCCCTCCATAAGGTAGTCGTCATCACTAACTTTATCAAAACGAGCGGAACGTGTCTGAAATAACGCTTATGAAAAGTAGATAGGCGTATTTATGAGCAAAACATTACAATGTAATGATAAAATAGGAGTCAATGTTAGGATTAAGCGAGGTAATTAACATGAATACATTGCATCATGCATTTTGGAGCTACTTCTTCTTTCGTAAGAAACAACGGAAAACGGTCAAGTCGATCGTGATCGGTGGAATCGCTCCTGATATCATCTATTATGTCATGTTCTTATACTTATTAGCTGAATACGGAGTACAAAAACTGTTCGGTTCACAAGAAGCGTTTTCAATGCACGGTTTCGTTCATGTCTTATTTGACCACCCAGTCGTAGATCTCTTGAGGAAACTCGGACATTCCTTCGTAATTTGGTTCATTGCGTTTATTGTCCTTATGTTATTGCATAAAGGATTTAAACTAACGCCACTCTCTGGCTTTATTTGGGGATGGTTCCTCCATGTGTTCGTTGACTTTTTAACACATATGAATGACGCTGTTCCAATTTTTTATCCAATTAGTGATCGTGTTATTCCTGGTATTGTTTCCTATTGGCATTCGGATTACTACGGCACTGAATTTGGTGTGACGCACTCTATCTTACTAGTCTCCACCATTATCTATCTCGTGATTGAGAGGCGCAATACAAAGAAAGCTAAAAAGCGTTTAAGCGATGAAAAACTTGAACTATAAAAAAGATCCTGCCATCGCGGTAGGATCCTTTTTGTTTATTTCTTCTGTAAAGTTGGGTCTTTCTTAGCGTATTTATTTCGTATCAATATTGGGATAACAGACAAGATCAAGAAGACGATCACTGCACTAGCAATCACAAGCGGATCTCCTGATACAAGACTACTACCTAGAAAGTTATAAGCAAACGTGCCTGGGATTATTCCGATCAACGTACCGAATAGGAATGATGAAAACTTAACTTTTGATAATCCAGCTGAATAGCTGATCAGATCAAAATTAAACAACGGAACAAAACGGAAAAATAGAACATAGAAAAAGCCATTCTTCTCAAGCTGCTCTTGTAATTTACGTCCTTTCCCTTGCCAGTCTTTATTTGCGATCGATTTTCCTAGCGTTCTCGCCACGACGAATGATAAGACGGCACCTGAGGTTGCACCTAAGACCGTATAAATTGTTCCAAATAAAGACCCGAAAGCGAGTCCTCCAGCGATCGATAATACCGATGCTGGGAAAAAAATGAGCGGACGAATCGTATAGATCACGATATATACAATGGGAGCTAACACTCCGAATGATAAAATCCAATCTCGTATATCGTTCACTCGGAAATCTAAGTAGGTACGGCTAAACCAGATGAGTCCAATTACTACTAAGATGATGCCGCCCCACTTTAACCAGTTACTTGGTTTTTTCATAGTTCCATCCTTTCTACTTTAGCCTCTACTCTACCTTACTATACTGTAACGTTGATTGAATGTAATTAGGCTTACAAGAAAAGAAGTGCCGATTTTACGCTACGAGAACATTTGTTTGTATACAAAAAATAATGTTAGGAGCATCAAGCTACTCGATATGACTGATTCCCCTTTAGAAGCGGTTTTTAAGTAGAGTGGAAAGCGAACTCTGAGCGGAATTGGATAAAATAACTGTATTCCTCTCACCGTTAGTGCATCTAGAACTATGTGACTGATAATACCGACGAGCAAGCCGATTTGAACAGTCTCGTAGTACATAAATGTAAACGTAGATGTGAGCCAATAAACTAAGATTAGAAACAATAGACTATGTGTGATCGTTCGATGACCAAAGAACCGACTTATGTTTTTAGATAATACTTTCGCTTTTCTACCTGTCCACGAGCCCGGGTGACAGATATCGGGTAACAAAGCTCCGAACAAGCAGCTACCGTAAAATACGATGAGCTCTGGAACCGGTAATACTTCCGTTATGTAATAGCTGTGAGCCGCTGCCCCCATACAAAGACCACCCATCAAGTGGGTTTTTCCTTCCATTCTTCTCAACTCCCTAGTTGTTTTATTCTTAGATGATTATGGTGCGATATTTCCGGAGGGGCAATCATATGTTCGCACCCTTTAGTATAGCATACTTTTTTCCATAAAAAGAACCTGTTCACTAACTGAACAGGTTCACATTCGTTTTAATCAGTATTTGACTCTTTCTTTAATTCACATGCATTGCCGGTGTCAGCAACATCAACGATAAACGATCCGTTGCTATACCTGTCATTCGGTCGGTAGCTTGAAGGGTCAATTTGTACTGGTTCTCCTTTTTCAGTCCGAACAATAACAGTATCACCTTTTGTCACGGTTTTAACGCCTATCACTCGATGCGGGTTCGATTTCAACTCTCTTAGCATGACGACGCCTCGTTTAGCACGGGAGGCTAGATCGAATTCACTTAACGGCATTTTTTTAACCGCTCCCCGATGAGTCAAGAGGAATAAGTCAAACTTCGTTGTTGCATCAAACAAGATTCCGCTCACGACAAAGTCATCATCTTTTAAGTTAATTCCTTTCACACCACTTGCACGCTGACCAACGACATTTACTTCTTCTTCTTTAAATCGTAATCCATAACCAAAATGAGTTGCAATAAACACTTCGTTCTTACCATTCGTCACATACACATCTACTAGTTCATCATCTTTTTTAAGCTTGAGTGCCATCAACGGTTTAGAATACCGCTGAGCTTTGTATTGAGATAGTTCCGTTTTCTTAATCATCCCCTGCTTCGTTACGAATACGAGGAACCGTTCATCTTCAAATTCATTGATCTCCATCGCTTCAATGATCCGCTCGTCAGAATCGATCGGACATAGATTCGCAACATGCTGACCTAGATCTTTCCACCTGATATCTGGTAGTGCGTGAACAGGTAAATAGATGTAGCTTCCCTTATTCGTAAAGAGCAGAATGGTATTGGTTGTATTGCTATCAAATTGGCGCAGTAAGAAGTCTGTTTCCTTCATTCCGAAGTCTTTTCCGTTCGAAGCAGCATAAGACCTTGGACTCGTACGCTTAACGTAACCATCTTCGGTGACAGTAACGATCACATCCTCTGAAGGGACCATCACTTCAAGGTTCACTTTGATTTCTTCGATTTCTTCTTCGATTCGAGTCATACGCGCATCTGCATATTTCTTACGGATTTCAAGAAGTTCTTTCTTAATAACCGAAACGAGTTTCTTCTCACTCCCGAGAATCGACTCGAGTTTTTTAATCAACTTATCCAGATCATTGGACTCTTTTTCAAGCGTCGTGATATCTGTATTCGTTAAACGATAAAGCTGCAACGTTACGATGGCTTCCGCTTGAGCCTCTGTAAAATCATATTCACTAATCAAGTTGTTTTTAGCGTCACGCTTATCTTTTGAAGAGCGGATCGTAGCGATCACTTCATCTAAAATCGAAACGGCGCGTATTAACCCTTCCACAACGTGTTGACGAGCCTTTGCTTTTCGAAGGTCGTGTTCAGAACGGCGGGTTACAACTTCTTTTTGGTGTTCGATGTATGCTTTCAGGATTCGTTTCAATCCCATTTGCTTTGGTGTTTTATTATAAATGGCGACCATATTGTAGTTATACGTGATCTGTAGGTCAGTCGCTTTATACAAGAATTTAAGGATGCCGGACGCATCTGCCTCTTTCTTCAGTTCAATAACGAAGCGAAGTCCCGTCCGATCCGTTTCGTCACGTACTTCAGAAATGCCTTCAACTTTACGGTCGACCCGTAGTTCGTCGATTTTCTTTACAAGATTCGCTTTGTTTACTTCGTATGGAATCTCTGTTACGACGATTTGCTGGCGGCCACCTCGTAAATCTTCTATTTCGGCTTTTCCTCTAAGGATGAATTTCCCTTTACCAGTTTCAAAAGCTTTCTTAATTCCTTCCGTTCCTTGCGCTATTCCGCCAGTAGGGAAATCTGGACCTTTGATGACCGTCATCAACTCTTCTACAGTGACATCTGGGTTTTCCATCTGCATAACAGCAGCATCAACGACTTCTCCAAGATTATGAGGTGGAATATCCGTCGCATAACCAGAAGAGATTCCCGTTGAGCCATTTACGAGTAGATTCGGAAAACGAGCAGGAAGAACAATCGGTTCCTCCTGCGTATCATCAAAGTTTGGTGCAAATTCAACTGTATCTTTTTCGATATCTCGTAACAGTTCTGAAGAAATCGCTGCAAGACGTGCTTCCGTATAACGCATCGCGGCAGGTGGATCTCCATCCACACTACCGTTGTTTCCATGCATTTCAACTAATACGTTTCGCACTTTCCAATCTTGACTCATACGTACCATCGCGTCATAGACGGAGGTATCGCCGTGCGGGTGATAGTTACCTATGACGTTACCGACTGTTTTAGCAGATTTACGGAACGGTTTATCTGCGATGTTTCCTTCATGATGCATCGCGTAAAGAATACGTCGCTGAACGGGTTTAAGTCCGTCTCTAGCATCAGGAAGTGCTCGATCTTGAATAATGTATTTACTATACTTACCAAATGCATCACCAAGGACGTCTTCTAGTGGTAAATCTAAGAATTTCTCTGCGTTAGCCAATGTTACGCCTCCTCAATGATGGAAATATTCTCGTTTTCGATGATGTTGGTATCTTCATTTAATCCAAAGGCCACATTTGATTCGATCCATTGTCTTCGGGGTTCAACTTTGTCCCCCATGAGAACCGAAACGCGTCGTTCAGCTCTTGCAATGTCTTCGATCTTCACACGGATCAACGTGCGGCTTTCTGGGTTCATCGTTGTTTCCCATAATTGATCGGCGTTCATTTCACCTAGACCTTTGTAACGTTGGATCGTATAGCCTTTCCCTACTTTTTTCATCGCTTCTTTCATGCCTTCTTCGTCCCAGGCATATTCTACGACTTCTTTCTTCCCTTTTCCTTTACTTACTTTATAAAGTGGAGGAAGAGCAATAAAGACTTTGCCATGTTCGACAAGCTGCTTCATATAGCGGTAGAAAAACGTTAATAGAAGAACTTGAATGTGAGCACCGTCCGTGTCAGCGTCTGTCATGATTACGACTTTGTCATAGTTCGTATCTTCGATGTCAAAGTCAGGACCAACCCCTGCACCAATGGCATGAATGATCGTATTGATCTCTTCATTTTTAAAAATGTCTTGAAGCTTGGCTTTCTCCGTATTGATGACTTTTCCTCGTAACGGTAGAACAGCCTGAAAACGACGGTCTCGCCCTTGTTTAGCCGAACCTCCGGCTGAGTCACCCTCAACAAGATACAGTTCATTCTTCTTAGGGTTACGAGAGGTCGCTGGGGTTAGCTTCCCGCTCAAGATCGTTTCTTTACGTTTTCCTTTTTTCCCAGATCGCGCATCTTCACGTGCTTTTCTAGCTGCTTCTCTTGCTTGAGCCGCTTTTATCGATTTCTTAATAAGCATCTCACTCGTCGATGGATTTTCTTCTAAGAAATAAGAAAATTGTCCAGAAACAACAGCATCAACTGCGGAACGCGCTTCACTTGTACCGAGTTTGCTTTTAGTTTGTCCTTCGAATTGAAGTAAGTGCTCTGGAATACGGACCGATACGATCGCAGTAAACCCTTCTCGAATATCGTTCCCTTCGAGGTTTTTGTCTTTTTCTTTTAATAAGTTCACTTTTCTAGCATAATCATTGATCACACGCGTGATTGCAGTCTTCATACCTGATTCATGCGTACCGCCATCTTTTGTTCGAACGTTGTTAACGAACGAAAGAACGTTTTCAGAAAAACCGTCGTTATATTGAAACGAGAAGTCGAGCTCGATTCCGTTGTTCTCACCTTCGAACGTTACGACGGGATGTAGCGTTTCTTTGTCTTCGTTTAAATAATCGATGAACGCTTCGATCCCTGTTTCAAAGTAAAATTGCTCGCTACGATCATGACGTTGGTCTTCTAGCGTAATCTTCAATCCTTTAAGAAGAAAAGCGGCTTCGCGAAGTCTCTCACTCAACGTGTCGTAGTTATAATTCAATGTGCTAAACATCGTTGTGTCTGGCTTAAAATGAATCAATGTACCCGTCTTACGTGTTTTTCCTTTGTTTTCAAGGGTCGTTACCGGTTTACCGCCGTTTTCAAAACGCTGCACGAACGTAAAGCCGTCACGGTGGATCGTCACTTCGAGCCATTCAGATAAGGCATTTACGACAGAAGCACCAACACCATGCAATCCACCACTCGTTTTGTAACCGCCCTGACCGAACTTACCACCTGCATGAAGGACCGTTAAGATGATTTCAGGAGTTGGTTTACCGAGCTTATGCATTCCAACGGGCATCCCACGGCCGTTATCCTGAATGCTCACACTGTTATCTTCATAGATCGTTACTTTGATTTCATCACCATATCCAGCAAGGACTTCATCTACTGAGTTATCTACAATTTCATATACAAGGTGATGAAGACCTCTTGAATCCGTGCTCCCAATATACATACCAGGACGTTTCCTAACCGCTTCAAGACCTTCAAGCACCTGAATCGAATCATCACTATATTCGTTTGCTTGTTTTTGTTTCGTTGCCATGTTTTTCCCCTTTCAAAACTCTGTATAGAATAGCCTACCATATGAGAACATGTGTTTCTATCTCTTTTTCTCTCATTTTGTTCAGCATTGCCAGATAGAGGCTGTTTTTATAAGTTGTCGACCGATTATCGACGGATTACCGTTTCAATAAGGTTGCTGTATATAAAAAATCCTGCACAGTGGCAGGAGAGAAAAACATCGAACCGTATTGTACCTTATTGTCTATTCTTCATCAATTGTTTTTAATCTATGTACATTTCCAGGTTCATACCCGATCGTGACGTGATCTCCTTCATCGACCTTGTTCCATTTTGATTCATCGGCTAAATAGGGAGTTTTGTTTACAATAAGATAAAAATAAGGTTTTTCGACCGCATCGATCGTCTCTTCATCGTTCCCGCTCTTGTCATTTGTCTTTTCAGTTAGTTGGGGTTCTTCATATCGCACCATTTTCTTTTGTACTTCACCAGTAACAAAAACAAGTTCATCCTTTTGCTCATTTGCAAAGGCAGTTCCTATTGCAAGGACGATGCAAAGGGATAAAACGACTAGAATGGTTCCCCTCAGTAAGTTCATACAGAGGCTCCTCTCAACGTACTTTCGTAATAAGTTTACCATACATTGTGGATTTAAGTAGTAGTTTTCAAGGCAACGTCCTACAATTCCTTCTACGCCTATTGGGTTTCACGCTAACATAAATCATATACAATTTTAATAAATGTTCCTGACATCGAAGTGCTGTTAACCTCTTTTTTATTTGTTAACTTACACAAAAATTAAGTTGACACTATGACGGAAATCTTTTACGATTCTTTATAGAAACCGAAAGAGAGGGTTAACTATGAAAAAAATGAGAACGATTGATTTAGTATTCGCTGGAATGTTTGCTGCCTTGATGGCAGTCGGAGCAAATATCGCACAATTCTTAGTCGTAGGTGGCGTGCCGATTACGCTACAAACATTCTTTGCTATATTAGCAGGGCTATTACTAGGTAGCCGACTAGGCGCAATTTCAATGACTGTCTACGCGTTAGTTGGTTTCGTAGGTGCACCGGTCTTCGCTCAGTTTACCGGAGGTCCTGGTATTCTGTTCAAACCGACATTTGGATTTATCTTATCGTATATTTTAGTCGCTTATATCGCAGGAAAGATCATTGAATCAAAAGCAAAGCCTACTTTACAAACATTTATGATCGCTAGTTTCACAGCATTTATTCTTAACTACGTTCTGGGAACAAACTATATGTATTTTGCTTATAAATTCTGGGCGATGGCGCCTGAAGGGTTCACGTATGGTATGGCTTGGATGTGGATGCTCGCTCCGCTACCAAAAGATATCATCATGTCAATCGTCGCAGCTGTTATGGCACCACGCATCTACAAAGCAGTGAATAAATCTTCTCAGCGTTCTGAGAGTAGAGTCGCATAGTATAAAGACAAAGAGAGCTTATCCCGCTGATAAGCTCTCTTTTTGATGCTGTATTACCCTGTTAACGCTTCGGTCTTAACTCTTTCCATAAACTCGTGTACCACTTTATTGTTACTTTTCTCACTACCTAACTTCAACATTGCCCTTCCAACAAAGTTAACACCTTTGTTTTGACCTTCATATATAAATTTAGTGGTAGTCTCATCAAGTTTAAGTAACGTAAACGAAAGTGTGATCTCAAACGCTTTCCCCAAAACGAAACTTTGTTCTTTGTGTTTTTTGTCCGGTAGGTCTTCATATGCTAGTGTTTCGACAATGTAGGTTTCAAGCCGCTTTCCTTCACGATACGTTTGCTTATGCTTTGCCCCTGCCTCATCCTCCTTCTTTTCGATCAAAATATGTTCCTCTACTTTCGGCATGATCCGTTTGATGTTTTCATCTAAAAACAATCTCCATACGTTCTCTATGTTCTTCTCAATAATCATTTCTTCTTTCCATTGAATCATTCATCGTTCTCCTTTCCAGATGCAAGAAACTCATCAATCTCCTCAAGCTGAAGATAAAGATCTTCTATCTGCATAGTAATCTTGTTTCTTTTTTGAAGTAATAATTGTTCTAAGTTAGCAAAAGACTCGTCCTCCATCACACCGATCATTTCTTGTATTGAAAAACCAAGCCTTCTTAACTTCACTAGGAGGATTGCTAAGAAGTAGCTACCGTCATCGTAGTACCCATACTTGTTAACTGGATCAATGTAAGCGGGTTCGAGTAACTTTACTTCTGCGTAGTAACGTAATGTTTCTTTACTTAATCCCGTCATCTCGGAAAAATCACTAATCTTGTACATTCTCTCACTCCCACCTATATCATAAACTGTGGGGTACACCACAAGGTCAACGTTATTTTATTATTTTATCGAATTAGAAGCCAATATACGAAGAACGTTCCATATCTCTCAATCTACACGATCGTTCAACTGATAGGTAGAAAACCTTCTCAAGAACTAGTATGCGGTCATTAGAAGCAAAAAAATCACACCAGTAGATAGGTGTGATTTCGGATATCCTTACATGCTTACCCACTCTGTGTCTGGCTCGATTTTTTCGTGTTCAGTAGTAAAGAAGAAACAAACATAAGTCCTAGGAACACGATGATTAAGCTAAATCCTCCTTTGTTGCCGAATATCTCTGACACAATTCCGATCAAATACCCTGCAAGTCCTCCACCGATTCCAGCTGCTACATAGATTAGGCCAAGCGCAGAGCCTGGGTTTTTCGAAATGCTCGTTCCGAATGCTGTTGCGGTTGGAAATAGCGCTGAGAAAAACAAACCTGCCCCTGCAAATAGATAAGGCATTTGGTTTGCGAACAGAAAGCTAATGCCAACGATCAGCACTGAACCGAGTGAAAATGTGATCATGATCAATCTTTCATTTATTTTGTTCGCGAGATACGCGACCCCTAATCTTCCAATCATAAAGAACACTGAGAAGAGCGATAGAATCGTTGCGACCATATCAGACTTCGCTTCTTGCGAGAGACCACCGAGATCTAACGACTTCAAATAGGTTGGAAAGAAATTCGTAAACGAAACCTCTGCGGAGACTTCAAAGATAAGAAAGAACATGAGAAAGACCATCTGAGCGTCTTTTATCATTGGGATAAATGCTTTTAAGTTAACTTTTTGAGGCTTCCCTTCTGGAAACGCAACGGATGTGACATAGAAGATCACGATTACGTTAAGAGCGGCGATTCCTACATAAAAGTATCGCCATGAACCAAACTGGAATAAGAAATTTAAAACTTGAGGGAATAAGACCATCCCGAGTCCGTAAATCCCCATAGCCAGGTTAAACATCTGATATTGTTTATTCGGGTATGCAGCAGGAACGATCGCATTCGATGCAACACCTAGAGCTCCAAGTCCAAAGCCGATCAGCATATAGAATCCTAGAAAGAACGTGATGTTTGGTGCGAACCCCGTACCAAGGAATCCAAGCCCCATTAGAGCTGTTGCAAAGATCACCATGATGCGAAGTCCTTTTTTATCCGTTAAAAAACCAAAGAGTAAACTCGCAAAGGTAAAACCTAGCTGGAAGATAAAGACCACCAGTCCAAATTGACTCATATCGAGCCCTATGTCGGTTTCTACCTGGTTCAGAACAATTCCTTTTGTATTCGTTACTCCTCCTGAAATAAACTGTGTAAATAATAGGATGATGAGAGCGTGAATGCTATTTCCTTTTGACATGTGTGTAACCTCCAAGATGTATTCTAAACGGGGGATTCCACCGTCTACACACGCGTAAACGTGTTTGAAAATTTATTACATTCTTGTAAAACGCTCTCATTCCTGCCATGCCCAAATTTTCGAATCGAAAAAAAAATGACAGAGGCATTCCGCCTCTATCATTTATCTCATTTGGTAGACTGTAAACGTAGCGATGAAGTAGATGATGACGATGGTGAGTGGTGGGAGCACGTAGTAAAACGTTGTTCTGTGATTCCTTCTCGTAATGCTATATAAAATCACAAGGATGACAACGACTGACGAGACAGTCGTAATAATGTTCGACATACTAGCGTGTCTAAAAATATTCGTCTCGAGATACAACACATCCGTAAAAGAAAGCAGCATGATATTGAATGCGTTGCTTCCTAGTAATGAGCTTACTCCCATGTTATAGTTTCTCAATTTCAGCGCGGTCGCAACACTCACAGCATCAGGAAGCGACGTGCTAGCACCTACTAAGAACGAGCCGACAAACGAAGCCCCAAGACCCGTTTCGGTTGCGATTCGATCAGCCGTTAACGTCAGGACTGTTCCCACGATCATGATCCCTACTGCTGAAAGGATAAATCTCGTCAGGACCTTTTTGTACGTAAAATCATTGTACTGTTCATTTTTCCTGCTCTTTCGCTTCACTTTTTCTTCCGTTTTTTTGTTGATCAACTTGATTCCTACAAGATACACGAAAACAAGGATGACAGAGCTATATCCAATATGGAACACTGATGCAGGTAGCGTAAGAGATAGACCAGCTACTACAATCAATGTCATCACGATCACTAAGTAGATATAGAGTTTACTACCAATATCCGTTTTGCCCATGATCTGCTCTTTCCGGTACACAATATCAAGTACCGCAAGCGCTAAAAGGTTAAATAAATTGCTTCCTAACAGATTTCCGATAGCAAGGTCAGGGCTATCGATCGCAATAGCCGTCACACTTGAAGTCAGTTCTGGCAAAGATATAGCAGCACCTATGATGATCCCCATAAACGCTGATGAGGTTTTTGTTTTCTCACTAAGGGCATCGCCGTACATAGCGAGCCGAGTCGCTACAAAGTATGTCGCGATTGCTGCAATGATAAATAAGACAAAGACAAGGAATAAGTTCATTGTGTATGGGTCTCCTTCAAGTTTCATTCATCTTAATCTATTACCTGTTCCGTTAGGAGTTAAACTTAGAATGGAGGATATTATGAAGGAGAAGGAGAGACACAACAAAACCCGCATAGCAGCGGGTGATGTTCACTGTATCTTTTTTTCAGGAGTAAGCAGATCAAAGTTTCTCCACTCAAAAGGTAATAACTGTTGATATCGCTTTTCTACGTAACGGCTGTCGATCAGCACTAGAATTCCTTTATCCGTTTCAGAACGAATCAATCGTCCGCCTGCTTGCTGAACTCGATTCATTCCAGGATACACGTACGTGTATTCAAATCCATTCTTCCCGTCAAGGTCAAACCGTTCTTTCATCAATTTGCGCTCAGTATCAAAGTTTGGTAATCCAACTCCTACAACGACTACGCCAGTCAGTCGATCTCCTTTAAGGTCGATTCCTTCAGAAAAGATCCCCCCGAGTACAGCAAAACCAGCGAGGCTTTTTGAACGTCCAGATGTGAATGTTTCTAAATACTGTTCCCGCTCTTCTTCAGTCATGTTTTGATGCTGAAGAATCGTGTCGGTGTCAATTTCTCTATCTGTATACGCTTCATAAACACGTTCCATATACCCGTAGGAAGAAAAGAAAAACAAGTAGTTGCCTTTTCTTTTTGTCACAACATTTTCAAGTAGATCGATGAGTGGCTCCAAAGTTTCCTCGCGATCTCGGTATTTCGTAGACAACGGTGCGATATAAACACTCATATTCTCTTCCGGAAAGGGAGAAGGGATCGTTACTTGATAGTCATCATCCTCCCAACCAAGCATGTTTTGATAGTAGGACAGTGGTGAGAAGGTAGCTGAAAAGAAGACGGTCGACCTGAAACCGTTTCGCATTCTAGAAAGTTGATTTGAAGGGTCAAAACAGAATAATCTCATGCTAGCTTCAGATTTCCCCGCTTGAACGAGAGTGAAAAAATGATGGTCATATAGTTTCGCAATACGTATGAAATTTTGACATGTAAAATACACATCTAACAGTTCTTCATCATTCCCCTGAAGTAACAACTCCTTCTCGCACACTGAAACAAACGTATCGAGGTGAACGAGTAATTCTTCATCAACATCAGTTTGAACAACATAACCGCTCTGAGCGGATTTTTTATAATCGATAAATAATTTGTTGATAGAGGAAGCGGCATTCGAAATTTCATGATTAGTCGATCGATAGGATCGTTTTAGTTGTAAGAATGCAGATTTATACAATTCTGCAGAAAACATCCCCCTTGCTCGATCAACAAGGTTATGCGCTTCATCGATCAGCACCGTGGTTTGTTTCTTTTGCTCTTCAATCAACCGTTTCAACGATACGCGCGGATCAAATATATAGTTATAATCACATATCACGGCATCTGCAACGTAGGCAGCATCTAGCGAAAGTTCAAAAGGACAGAGTCGATGCTTATGTGCATAGTCTTCAAGGACCTCTCTCGTAATTCTCGTTTCGTTCCTCAAGAGGTCTAATAGCCCCTCATTAATACGATCATAATACCCATCTGCATATTCACAATAATCCTTTTGACAAATCGTTTTCTCTTTAAAACAAACTTTGTCCTTCGCGGTAATGGTAACGGATGTAGCACTCAGACCTTTATCTTCCATCATTTTAAACGCTTCTTTTGCAGTTTCCCGTGTGATTGTCTTAGCGGTTAAGTAGAAGATCTTCTGTCCATGTCCTTCACCGATTGCTTTTATCGTCGGAAAAAGCGTGCTCATCGTTTTTCCGATTCCTGTAGGAGCGGAAGCAAAGAGTGTCGCACCTTCTTGGACGGTTTTATAAACAGATCCAGCAAGCTTTCGTTGTCCTTCTCGATAGGTTTCAAACGGAAACGCCAATGCACGACTACTGTCTTTTAACCGATAATGATGGTCAACTTTCCATCTTGCGAAAGGCGTATAGCGCTGTATGACTTCACTTATAAAGTGCGAAAGGTCTTCAAGTGAGTATGGTTTGATAAACGTTCGGACTTCCTTCGTTTCAGATTGGATGTATGTCAACTGAACGTCAATAGTGACCTGGTCATACTTCTTCATAGCCATGTAAGCATAGCACTTGGCTTGAGCCCAATGAACGGGATAAGAGTTTTCGTTTATTTCCTCAAGTGGAAGTGAAGTTGATTTGATTTCATCGACAACGTACGAATCGTTTCTCTTTAATAGACCATCACATCGGCCTTCAATATAAAAAAGGAGGTCGTCGTATTCAAATTCCATCTCAAATGGAACTTCTTTTTGATCCTGTTCACCATACTGTTTTTGAACGTATTGATGTAGCTTTGTCCCTTCATGCATCGTAGTCGCCGTTCGAAAGCGTGCGTCTATGCTTCCACTTCGAAATGCATATTCAACGAGCGGTCGAACGGAAACCTTTATTGATTCGTGCATATCATCACCTGATCTATGTATTTACTACCTTTCATTATAACAGGTGCTGCAAAACAAAAAGAGCTCTGGCTATTAGCCAGAGCTCTAAATATTAGTTTACATCGATCGCCCAGTTTCCATTTCGGAAAATGGCTTCTGTCGTCCCATCTTCTAGAACGCCATCGATATCAAGTTCACCAGATCCCATCATAAAATCAACGTGCGTGATACTATTGTTCACGCCATTCTGATCTAGTGCTTCATCATCCATATCTGCTCCGCCTTTAATGCTGCTTGGGTATGCTTTACCAAGCGCGAGGTGACAAGAAGCATTCTCATCGTACAGGGTGTTAAAGAAAATGAGACCTGATTGGGAAATAGGCGATTCGTGTGGAACGATTGCAATCTCCCCTAGTCTTCTCGCACCTTCATCCATGTTCAACAAGCTCTTAAGCGTCTCGATTCCTTCTTCTGCTGAATAATCAACCACTTCACCATCCTTAAACGTGAGAGAGAAGTTATTGATTAAGTTACCACCGTAACTAAGAGGTTTTGTACTCGAAACCGTACCGTTCACCCCATATTTATCTGGAAGTGTGAATACTTCTTCTGTAGGCATATTCGCATTGAATTCGATCCCTTTCTCAGAAAGAGATGAACCGCCTTTCCAGATGTGTCCTTTTGGCAATTCGATCTCAAGATCTGTACCCGGTGCTTTGTAAATGAGCTTTTTAAACTGGCGATCGTTTAATACATCTCTTGCTTTTGCAAGAGTCGCGTTATGGTCATTCCACGCTTCGATCGGATTATCCTTATCTACACGAGTGATTTTAAAGATTTGCTCCCATAGCTTTTCGACCGCTTCCTCACCGTCTGACTCAGGAAACACTTTTTTCGCCCATTCTTCATTGGGAACAGCGACGATTGACCATGTGATCTTGTCGTTCATCGTATATTTACGGAAGTTCTTCATCGCTTCTCCAGCTGCTTTGTTAGAAGCTGAGATGCGGGATGAGTCGATTCCTTTAAGTAGATCCGGGTTTGTAGAACGAATCGAGAGTAGTGCAGCGCTCTCTTCAGCAAAATGATCGAACATCTTCACACGCCATTCAGGGACGTTTTCTAGCACATCCTGGGCTGCATTTTCATACCATAAACGATCAAGAGTATCATCTGCCCAATTAATATGTACGGTTTTCGCTCCGATTTTATAAGCGTTCTTTGCTACCATCCTTGCGAAGTCAGCGCTTTCAACTGGCGCATTCACAACTAACATTTGATTTTCTTGTAGGTTAACTCCTCGTTTAAGCGCAAGCTCTGCATATTTTTGTAGCGTTTCTTGTTTTGACATGTACATTCCTCCTTGTTTGACAATTTAAGTTTAACAAAAGTAATCGGAATTGTCCTGCTGAGTAATAACCAGAAAGAGGTGCTACTATGACGGAAGAAAGAAAAGGCCATGAAGAGTGCCAATGCGATCATACGATAACGGTGATGGGGACGGGCACGATCGACGTCACACCAGACCGTGGAATCGCTGTTCTTGGGGTCGAAACGCTGTCTGCTTCTATCACCGAAGCACAACAAGAAAATGCCTCTACAACAACTAATATCGTTGCTTCGTTAAGAGGAATGGGAATACCGCCACATAACATCGGAACGGCTGTCTACAAAATAGAAGAAGAATATAAGTATGAGGATAATAAGAAGATTTTCCTCGGTTACAAGGTCACACATTTATTAAAAGTGGTGATCGATGACGTTGCATTAACCGGGAGAGTGGTCGATACAGCAGTGTCGGCTGGTGCCACGACCATCTCTAGCATTACGTTCGATGTGCGTAATAAAGAGCCGTATTACGAAAAAGCTCAAAGACTCGCCATACGCCAGGCAAAAGCAAAAGCAGAAAACATCTCAGAAGCGCTTGGACTTTCACTTCCAACATCACCACACAAAGTGATTGAAGCAGGCTTTCCAGAGACGATTACTCCTAGAAATATCGCTTACTCATCTGCAACCCCTATCCAACCTGGCCAAATTGCAATTACGGCAGATATCACGCTCATTTATCTTCTAAACAAATAAAGACGTCCACTGTTGGACGTCTTTACTTATTTCGTCATTGCATGCTCAACTTTGATGCAGCGATCCATAACGATCGTCATGTTGTGCTCTTTCCCAAATCGATAGGCTTCCTCATTGGCGACTCCAAGCTGTGACCAAAACACATCAGCACCAATGTCCACAGCATCTTTCATAATGTCAGGTAGAAACTCACTCCGTCTAAATACGTTTACGATATCAACATGTCCTTCGATATCTTTTAATGAGTCAACTGCTTTCTTGCCAAGCGTCTCGTCGATCGTCGGATTAACGGGTATGATTTCATAACCGGCATCTTGCATCGCCTGTGATACCATATACGACGTACGAGAAGGGTTATTCGAAAGTCCTACAACGGCAATCCGTTTATTGTCCTTTAAGATTTTCTTAATCTCTTCTCGAGATGGGTTTTCAATCGACATTTCATACACCCCTTTTTCTTAGTTACCTCTATTATAAAGTTTTCCTCAATCAAGCCCTATTAAAACGCTCAACGATTAAGTAATTCCTTAAGAGAGTGTAGAATAAGGTCAGGGCGATTCAGAGGAACATGATGGCCTGATCCTTTCGCAACACGGTAAGCACTATTAGAAGCTAGGATCCTTTGCTCTTGAATCAACTCACTCCAAACCGTTTCCATCTCTTCCGCTTCATCTTTTACGTTTCCTGCATCGATTTGCTCCCGGATACTATGTTTTTTATCTCTCGCTATGATTACGAGTGGAACTTGTGGAAACAATCGATTATGTAGCGATGCAGCATACTCCTTCCAAAGTGAGAGTTCTTTCCCAACTGTTTGATATAAACTTGGGTTGAGCTCGTGATCATATAATGCCTGTTGAATATTGTTGTTCCATTCTTTTTGTTTTGGATGGAGTTCAGGTGGTTGTTCGAGCTCTAGCTCTGTAGGAGTTAATGCAGACAACCTCGAACACATCTTGATCCAATACTCATCAGTGTGGGTTTCATCACTTGACTTCACTTCATCTAAGCGGTGCATGTTAATCGATGTTGAATCGATCAATAACACCCCTGCTACGTTCTCTGGATAATGCATCGCAAATCCTTGAGCGATCAATCCACCATACGAAAAACCTGCAAGCATAACTGCTTCATCGATAGAGAGCGCTTCTAATAAAGAATAAAGCTCTTCGTGAGGGGTTGCTAACGTGTGATTCAATACAGGCTCTGACCTTCCATATCCGGCTCGGTTATAAGCTAGAAATGAAAAGTCAGAATCCATTAGCTCGTTCCACTCATAAAGTGATCCGCCCATTCCTGTTAACAAAACGATCGTCTTTCCAGTTCCTCTCCTATAGTAATACTCCTTGATACCATGTCTTGTGGTAATAAGAGACGTTTCCATCTAATCCCTCCCATTATCCAATTCATGGTAACACAGTTTTTGTTATCTTTGTCTAATCTCTTTAAGGATCTCTAGACCCTTCGTAACTCCTTGACTCATGGCTGATCCACCACCGTATGCAGCGGATACCAACATCGTTTCATAGATTTCTTTGTCACTACATCCAAGTTCAACACATTGATCCATATGATAGGTCATACTCTCTTTATCCCCATCCTTCGTGCTGATAGCTAAAGCCATTAAATGCTTCGTACTCTTTTGGATGTCGCCTTCTTCAAAACATTCTCCGGTAAACCTATTGTACTGTTTTATAGCTTCGGGTAATGATTCGGTAAGCTGCTCGATGCCTGTACGATAGGATTCTAATCGTTCTTCTGCTTGCTTCATCACAATCTCTCCTTTTCGTTAACGTAGTAATACACTTTCCTTCTTTCTATCAAGAACGAAACAATTGAATGTGCAATATATCTTATCTGAAAAATTTGCTATAATTTTCTCATAACAATTGAGGAGTAAATCATATGTCAAAAATTCTACATTCAACTTTTACAAGCAGGAGAGGTGAAACGAACTAATCATAACCCCTCCTGCTTTCGATTTGTCGGAACATTTTAAGAAAGTTGGAGGACAATGTACTCGATTTCTGAAAGGAACATTTCTGTTTTATTTTGGGTGAATTTCTTTGGGTCAATTAGCTTCTTGCAGCCTGTTCTAACACTGTTTTATTTAAGTAATGGCTTAACGGAAGCAACGATTTTAGTCGTATTGATGTGCTGGAGCGGTGCCGTATTGATCGGAGAAATACCTGCCGGGGTCTTTGCTGACCGGTTTGGTCCGAAGCTGTCTTTCTTGATCGGCTCCTTAATTAAACTTCTGAGCATCATCGTACTATTGCTTTCAAACGATCTGTGGTTATTTATGCTATTTAGTTTTTTAAATGGCTTTTCTGTTACCTTTTTCTCTGGAGCGGATGAAGCATTAATCTACGAATCGTTAAAAGTCGATAAAAAGCAGAGCAAGATGGATGAAGCGATGGGAAAAATTCAATCCGCAGGTTTTATCTCGATGATTCTTGCGGTATTGATAGGGGCTTTTCTTGCAAACGATTTAAATCAGCAGCAATTCCAGCTGTTAATACTATTAAGCCTTGGCGTCTATCTGATTGAATTCATTCTACTATTCTTCATTCATGAACCAGCCGTTGAGATGACTGTATCGGATACGTCGATGAATAAAGTTGTAGAAGGATTACGTGTGATCAAACGAGCCCCGCAGCTTTTATTGATGTTTCTGAACCTTACACTCGTTTTCATCCCCACAGTGGCTGTGTTCGAGAGGTTTGATCAACCCCTGATGACCGAAGCGGGGTTACCCGTATTTTTAATCGGGCCTGTTTATGCAATTGGAGCACTTCTCGCATTCTTTTCATCAAGAAGTATTACATTTCTCACGAAAAGGGTTTCAAGAATAACCTTGATGTATGCTTCAGGCTTTCTGAGTGCAGGTGGACTTCTTGTAGCAGCACTGTTTCAAGATACGCTTTGGTTGATTCTTGGTGTCATCCTTTTCTTAAGGTGGATCGGTGCGATTCGTTATCCGATCTATTCTCAGCTCAGTAACGATATCATTCCTTCGCATGTGCGGGCTACGACGATTTCATTATTATCTATCTTAGATTCAATATTTGATCTAATCGTCTTTTTATCACTCTTACTGTTTGCTGGAGAAGGCGTATCCGGGATCTTAATCGGCGCTTCAATAATCGCACTATTTGGCTCAATCATACCGATTCAAAAACGACGAATAAGACTCACCGTTAAAATCCCAAAAGAATTCCAATAAAGGTTTGCATTCCGAATTCGCGAATGCTATTATGTAATTAAACCATTTTACTTTTAATATATTTAGGATTTAAATTAGCTGTAACTTCTCGAGGGGGTAACAAAGTTAAATCCTCGCTACTGAAGTTGCAGTTTTTTAATGTAAACGTATTACTTAGTGAAGTGGTGAATTTTAAATTATGTACGATGTGGTACATTAGGAGGCAATTTTTTATGCAAAACGGTAAAGTAAAATGGTTCAACGCTGAAAAAGGTTTCGGTTTCATCGAAGTTGAAGGAGCAGACGACGTATTCGTACACTTCTCTGCAATCAACGGCGAAGGTTTCAAAACTCTAGACGAAGGCCAAGAAGTTAGCTTCGAAATCGTTGAAGGTAACCGCGGACCTCAAGCTGCTAACGTAACAAAAGCATAAATTGTAAATTCATAAGAGCCCGGTGATTCCTCACCGGGCTCTTATTTTTTATTTTAAGTTTTTCGTTAAGAGCAGTTCATCATGCAGCGGAATGTTGTAATACCCTGTTATTGGTATTTCATTCTTCACCTTACGTGCCTCATCAACTGCACCACAGAATACGCTCGTAATACGATAGCCTCTCTTTTGATAAAAACGGAGTGCGTCCATATTGTCATTCGTTGTTAGAAGTTCTACATTATGGATACCTCTTCGATAAGCTGCTAGCTCGACTTCAAGTAATAGCTTACTCCCTATGCCAGTCCCCTCATTAAAGCTATCGAGAGAAATAATTTCACACGTTTCACCACGGAAAACGTATGTGATTAATCCTTCGACCTTATCCTTATGCTTCATATAGAAGCCGTCTAAATCATCGCTATGATAAACACCTGAGGAAACCACCATCACGTCACTTCCCCAGCTCTTTTTGAACATATTGTTTATGTATGATCTATCTTGATCTTTTATAGAATTCAGGTGGAGATAAGGTTCATACATCATTAGCTGACAATCTCTCATCGCGCCTTCATGCCACTCGTGTTGTTTTAGAATACATTTCTTTTTAAACCCAACTTTTTCATAACAAGAAATTGCTCGATCGTTCCACAACTGCGGATCCATAACGATTAACGATGTATTTTTTTCTTTAATAAGAAACTCAACAACCATTTTAACAAGGGCAGTACCTATGCCTTTATTCCAGTATGAAGGCTCACCGATAAACTGGTCCATACCGTATGTCCCATCTGGAAGGGTTACCCATGCAATAGAAGAGGAGCGGTAGAACTGAATATAACCAATTGGAGCTTTATCATAGGATACGATACAACCGACGACATCATTTCGATCAAAATAGTCATCCTTGATACCATTTAACGTATAGTGACGATCTCTTCCTTCGTAATATTTCAAAACTTGATCATTGGTCAGCCACTTTGATAAGAGGTCTTCATCACCTGGCGCGAGACTCCTTATTGCTAACGATCCAGACTGGATAATCACATTCTCATTCATTAAGTTATCCACCTCCCCCACCTCCATCGAATCCGCCTCCGCTATCGTACCCTCCTGAGCCACCATACGTATGGTCCGTTTCAACATAACTTGAATCGAATGAAGGCTCATTTTTTGTTGAGTGAAGTTGGTCTTTAATCGATGATTCATCATCACTAGATAACCACTCTCTAGCAACAGCAAATGCAAGGATACCTTCTACGTCAAGTTGTTCTAGTTCGCTTCGTTCTTCTGGGGAAATGTCTACTTGCTCTTCAATCGATGCGATAACAAACATACTTGCAGCTGAGCGGGACTCGAAAGAAGGTTTTGCATTCGAACTTACTCTCCTTTTTTTACGGTTATGATCGGAGTAAAATGCGAGGGAAATAATGCTAGTCATTACGATTAGAAAAAACAATCCGATTCCACTCATGATATTCCTCCTCATTTGTTTTACTTTTATTACGTAAAACACCCCTTAAGGTTTCACATTTATGAATTTTTTTAGAAAATAGCACATTTATAGTAATATTTTTTAACAAAATAGGGTATAATAAATAATTTATGCTATATCAATCCACTCACCCATGTGTTACACTAAAAGTAATCTTCTTATAGATGGGAATTGATATAACAATATGGGAAAATACATGATTGACCACCAAAACCGAATTGTCCATAGGACAGCCTATGCTGGTGATGAATGCCACTTACCTGAAACACCACTTAAAGATCGGTCTGAGGTTAATCTTGACACAGAACTTGAGGTATTGACGGAGCAAAAAGGATACCAAAAATGTTCTTCCTGTTTTTTCGGTTCTACATTTGAAAATCATCTTGAATATAATCGGCAAACTAGACATGCTAAACATATATAGCTTTTACGTAGGCAAGGACTCGACAAATGAGTTCCTTGCCTTTATTTATGTATAATTGCCCTCTTCTCTAGGACGTTATCTTCCAAGTTAGATGGACACTTTGTCACAAAAACCTTTAATTACCTGTCTTTTATCGGTATAATAAATAATAGTTTCTGTTTTCAGAACAATGTCTATATTCTTGAACTTCATTTTATTGCTGTTACTTTAACAGCTTTGTGTTATATTTATAACATTGTTTTTATAAAGATACAGTTATTCATAAAATTATTATACATAACAGAGGTGACCGTCGATGCAAAGTAGTAATCATCAAGAAAACGTAACAGCTTCCAGTATCATGAAATTCGCTATACCATCATTGATCGGGATATTCTTATTCATGATTCCCATACCCGCAAAGGAAGGAATCACGATACCAATAGCGAAACTAGCTGATTGGCTTCAAGTATTTTTTGCTGAATCAGTTCCAGTAACGCTTCCCCAGGTAATGACACTTATCATTTCGATCACAGTGATACTCAGCATTATTGCAGTGGTGGCTAAGCCAAAATGGGTAACAAACTCCCCATTTCTCGTAAACTTACTGCAAGTTTCACCAATCTGGCTCATCGCCCGTACACTTGGGATGATCTTTGCTATTCTTACCTTATACAAGATTGGGCCAGAATGGATTTGGTCAGATGCAACGGGTGGTTTGCTGCTAAATAGTCTTATACCTATACTATTCTCTGTATTTTTATTTGCTGGCCTTTTCTTACCACTTTTATTAAATTTTGGGTTGCTAGAATTATGCGGTGCGCTTCTTACTAGATTCATGAGACCGCTCTTTACACTCCCTGGTCGTTCATCTATCGATTGTCTCGCATCTTGGATGGGTGATGGAACGATCGGTGTTCTACTCACAAGTAAACAGTATGAAGAAGGATATTATACAAAAAGAGAAGCCGCGGTAATCGGAACTACCTTCTCTGTTGTATCCATTACGTTCAGTATCGTAGTGTTAGCCGAAATGAAACTTCAAGCATATTTCGTACCTTATTATCTAACGATCGCACTGGCTGGTGTCATTGCTGCAATCATCATGCCTAGGATACCGCCGTTATCTAGAAAACCTGATGAAACACATGAAAATGTATCCGATAAGCGTAGTGATGCAATTCCAGACGGCTATACACCATTTCGATTCGGAATCGTCAAAGCGACTGAAACTGCAAGTAAAAACAAGATTTCATCCATCGCAAAAGGCGGCGTTCAAAACGTTTTAGATATGTGGATGGCCGTTATTCCAATCGTTATGGCAATCGGAACAATCGCATTGATTATTGCTGAAAACACCCCTCTATTCAGCTATTTGGGAGCACCATTCGTTCCGTTACTCAATCTGATGCAAGTGCCTGAAGCCGCAGAAGCTGCTCAAACGATGGTGATCGGATTTGCAGATATGTTTCTACCAGCTATCATAGGTTCAAGCATTGAAAGTGAATTAACTCGCTTCGTCATCGCTTGTCTATCTGTTTCCCAGTTGATCTACATGTCAGAAGTAGGTGGATTGTTACTTGGTTCAAAAGTACCTGTTCGTTTCTTTGATCTTGTTATCATTTTCTTAGAACGTACACTGATTTCACTACCAGTGATCGTGATTATGGCGCATATTATCTTTTAATTTTTTGCCAGGATTGTATATCCTGGCTTTTTATTTTGGTATTGAGTTCTTAAAGTATTGTTTTTAAAATTTTATCTATAATACGGTGCGTGAAATTTTATAAACACATAAAAAGAAGACAGCCGAAGCTGCCTTTATTTATCAAAAAGAATGACGATTTTGCCTCTAGCGTGGTGCGATTCGCTCACTCTATGCGCCTCTCTAATTCCTTCTTCACTAAACGGAAACCGATGCCCGATAGTGGCTTTGATACGCCCCTCTCTTAAAAGTTCACCGATCTGATTTAGCTGTTCACCATTGGGTTCTAACCATACTGTTCCTGAGCGAACTCCTTTATCCTTCGCCTTTTCTTTATCTGGCATATCGACGATCGACACAAGCCTTCCTCCACCATTTAATACGAGGAAGCTTTTATCCAATACTTCTCCTCCGATCGTATCGATTACAACATCGTATTCTTCCACAACATTAGAAAAGTCTTCTTCTACATAATCGATAACACGATCTGCGCCTAACGCTTCAACGTACTCCTTGTTTTTCCCACTACACGTTGTTGCTACATAAGCACCATTCTCCTTAGCAAGTTGGATCGCAAAGCTCCCAACTCCACCAGAACCGCCATGTATCAGAACCTTATCGTCTCTTCTAACATCTGCAAAATCAATCAAGCACTGCCATGCGGTAAGACCCACTAACGGGATCGAGGCGGCTTCTTCATATGTGATATTATCTGGGATATGAGTGAGTAAATGAGAATCCACGACAACTTCTTCAGCGTAAGTACCTTGAGCTGTCGTTGCTGGTCTTGCAAAAACCCTGTCTCCAACTTCAAAGTCTGTTACGTTGCTACCTTTTTCCTTTACGATACCCGCAATGTCCCAGCCAAGTGTGATTGGAAAATTGAAAGGAAGTTTCTCTTTCAAGTAACCCTCTCTTACTTTCCAATCGATAGGGTTTACTGAAGTTGCATAGCTTTCAACAACGACCTGGTCGTCATTTGGCGTTAGCGAATCAAGTTCAACTTCTTTCAATTGCTCTCGTCCACCATAGGCTTCGATCACTACAGCTTTCATTAATTAGCCTCCTTCATCACTGTTCACGTTCGATTCGATCAAACTTGCTCAGTGTAATCAATTGCTGAACTGTAAGATGCCCACTCCATTCTTTCTTCGCTTTTTCCCAATCATCCTGGTACTGCCCCCACTCCCAAGTAGGTGCCAAGCTACCATCTTCCTGCTGTTTCTCTATTATGTAGTCAAGATTAACATGAACCTCCTGATTCAATTCATCTACAAATGGTGACTCTTCTGAATCGACGAGAACAACGGGTTGAACGCCATACGAATCCCATTTCTCGGGACGATCTACGATATATGGAAGCTGCTTTTGCACTTTTTCTAGTATGACATTTTGAATATCTCCTTGAGCTAAATCAGCTAGCCTCAAGTAACATTGAACTTCGTGGATTTCATATTCGTTCAAATCACTTAAATGATCCATCACTTTCATAAGCATTGAAGATTTAGGTTCCTTATCATCACTATACGCCATCAGGTAACCGACGATTTCGGCATCAGGGTTTGCCGAGTATTTCTGCTCTCCCTCCTGAACACTCCACCATGGTGCATGAGGAACATGGTTGACTGCCTCTGGCACAGCGTTCCATCCTTCCTCCTTACATGTAGATTGAAAGTAACGTATTCCCTCTTGAATAAACGGATGGTCTTTAGATAATCCGAGCTTAATTAAAAATTGAAAAGCTACAGTGGTAGCCATCGGTGATGATTCTTTTAGTCTAAAATCTGGTTCTATACTATGACCAAACCCGCCATCTTCATTTCGGTACTGTTCTAGCTGTTCTAACACTTCCTCTTTACTTCCTGATCCATTCCAAAAATGAAAATATGCTCGATCGATTCCTCTCGCCTCGTTCTCTATGTATGAGCAGGCTTTATCATACTGTTGCTTTGATAGTTTTTTCAAAAGAATCAGTCCTTTCGTTAGGTCTATACATTACACAATATCCATAAATCTCTTTTTCGAATCATTTTTCTCATAAAAAAGAAAGAGCGAGGTTTACCCACGCTCATTTTGCAGCCCTTTAACTTACTTGAAAACTTTCCTCGAGCGCTTTTCGAAGCGCTTCAGGAATCGGCTCACTTTTTTGTTCTTTAAAATTAAAGTAAACAATAACGGATTCACCTTCAGCAACAAGCTTACCGTTCTCTGCATTCGTCATACGGTGACGCATGACGAAACTCTTCGTTCCAATCTTCTTGATATCCGTTTCAACCGTAAGCGTTTCACCGAAGTACAGTTGAGCATGGAAATCACAATTTGTAGATACTAAGATGAATTTCCAGTCATCAGTACCCGAACTTCCTCTATGCTGATTCAAAAACTCAACCCTTGCTTCCTCCATGTAAATGAAATAGCTCGTATTATTCACGTGCCCAAGGGCATCTGTTTCACAAAATCTAACCTTTACGTTCATTTCGTGGCTCATCTCATTCCCTCTTCCCTATCACCTGTGTGTAAACTGTGGTTTTCTTTTTTCAAAAAAGGCATTTACACCTTCTTTAATATCTTCAGTCTGAAAGATTTGGTCGAACAGATCTGCTTCAAGTTCAATCCCTTTTTCCAACTGCAGTTCAGTTCCTTTATTAACCGCTTGTTTTATTCTGGATAAAGACTGAAGAGATTTATCAGATATTTTAGACGCTAGACTCTGTGCGTATGTCATGCCTTGTCCAGTTGGCACAACGTGATTCACAAGTCCGTATTGTTCTGCTTCGTGCGCACTGATCGGTTCACCAGTAAACATAATTTCTTTTGCTCTCGCTTCTCCCACCAAGCGAGGTAACCTCTGAGTACCTCCTCCACCTGGAAACAACCCTAGTTTAATCTCTGGCAAACCTAGCTGCGCCTGATCTTCAGCGACACGGATATCACAAGTCATGGCTAGTTCACAGCCTCCGCCGAATGTTAGTCCATTTAAGAGAGCGATCGTCGGTTTAGGAAAATCATCAATGTAGTTAAACATTCGATGGGTATCCATGACGATTTCCTTGAAATTGGCTTGTCCCATCCATTCAGGGAACTCCTTAATATCAGCACCTGCCACAAAAGCTTTGTCTCCAGCACCCGTTAAGATGACCGACACAGCTTCGTCATTCGTTTCAAGTTCTTGAAAGATGTCATAAATGTGGTTGATCACTTCTTTACTTAATACATTAAGAGGCGGGTTATTGATCGTGACGATTGCCGTTCTTTCTACAATTTCATACGTTACCTTTTCCATCCTAGATCACTCCTTTTTTATGTAGAACATTTTTCAACGATAATAAAGAGCTACATGTTAATCTTACATGTAAACGTTTGTAATTTTCAATATATTTCAACGGTTTTATTTTTTATTATCGGGGAATTAGGAGTTTACATTTTTAAAAGGAGTCGATCTTATGAATGAAAACTTATCTAGACTAATGCTTGATTATGAAAATGCTATCGATTGCTGTGAAGGTGAAACCGTCCCAGAATTCATTGAAAACTTCATTTATGGTTCTATGGACTACAACAAGGATAACTTCGATAAGATACAAGCTGAGATGAGTAAACAAGCACAAAACAAAGAACCTAAAGAATTTAAACGTGCTTTTGATGAAATGCTCCTCTACTTAAGAGACAAATTCATAGAACTAGATCCTCAAAAAGAGTATTGGGCACTTCATTACAGAGAAGGGGTCAGTGCTTTCGTTGCTATGATCGACGGCTTAGTCATCCAATATTTCTCTGGCCTTTACTCGGTTGACGATTTGAAAGAGAGGTCGAAGTTATTTTCAGATATTATTATAAGAGGGTTTGCAGGGGTAAAAGAACATCATACGAATGTGATGTCGGCCGATTGACTGACGGTTATGGCATTAGAAAATTAAAAAAGAGCTTGGGAAAGCACGCTGCTGATCCAAGCTCTTTCAATGTATCCTTGACCTTTATTTTTCGATGCCCAGATAATACTCTTCCACAAGCATATCCATTGCTTTGTTTGTCCTTAAAGCTGTGTTCCCAGTGCTTGGACATTTCCCATTCCCGAGTAATTCATCGACGATCGATTGAATATGTGGCTGTTGAATATGATGAGGATGCTCAATACGAAAAGATTCTTCAACTGAATCCGTTTTTAACAGAATGGGTTTATCATCAAACGTAGAAAATTGTATTTCTCCACGTGTCCCAACAATACGGTTATCATCTTCGTTTTTATAAGAAGAGAAATTCCAAACGCCAGTCCCCACAGCACCACTCTCAAACCTCCAGGCACCATTCACAGTATCTTCTGCTGGATAGGAACCAGCAAGGTTATAAGCTGAACCTTTGATATCTGAAATAGGACCAAGTAAATAATCCAACAAGTCTAATGTATGGGAACCAACATCATAAAACAATCCAGCACCACTCGTTTCAGGCTTCACTCTCCACGGCCAATTCCCTTCTTCATCTCTTTTCACGAGTTGTTGCATCTGCTGCACCGACACGAATCGCACTTCTCCAATTGCGCCTTGTTCGATTAGTTCTTTCACTTTCAAAAATCTAGGTAGCGACCTTCTGTAATAGGCAACAAACAATGGTACTTCGTGTTTTTCACATGCACGGACCATTTCTAGGCAGTCTTCCGAACGACTCGCCATCGGTTTTTCCACGTATACAGGCTTTCCAGCTTCAGCAACCATCAAGGTATAGTGTTTATGTGTAGAAGGTGGAGTGGCTATATATACAGCATCCACATCTTCGTCATGTATCAGATCTTCTGCATCATCATACCACTTAGGGACGCCATGCCGTTCTGCATAATCTCTTGCTTTTTCTCCATTTCTTCTCATCACGGCTTCAAGTGAACTATGTTCAATCTTTTGAAAAGCTGGGCCACTTTTCTTTTCTGTCACATCACCGCATCCGATGATACCCCAACGAATTTTTTCCATAAAACGTCCCTCCTCTAATCTGTTTACATTTTCAACACTAATGGATGTACCCTTCTTTAAGAGTAGTTACACCAATATGAAACGTGAGCGGTAGCTAATCACAGGCGTCCATGCACGATGAAACACAAATACATCTCTGTGCAGGCAGAGATGTATTTGGTGTCTTATTAGACGACTCTTGTGATAGCTAAAAGCTTCAATTAAGCATTTATGTGATAGACTTCACTGTACTTATTTTCTAGGTACTCGATTAAATAAGCAGCGTTTAGTCCTTCACCAGTAATATCTTTAATGATCTCAACAGGCTTTTTCATCTTTCCGTATTGATGAATATGCTCAGTGAGCCACTCTTTTATCGGAAGAAAATCGCCTGATTCTAAGAGTTCATCAAAATTAGGAAGGTCTTTCAAGATCGCATGCTTTATTTGTGCTGCGTAGATATAACCTAGTGCATAGGAAGGGAAGTACCCAAACGCACCGCCTGACCAGTGAACATCTTGCAGGACACCATTCGCATCATTGTCAGGAGTGATTCCTAGGTATTCTTCCATCTTTTCATTCCAAATAGACGGAAGGTCCTTTACTTCGATCTCCCCGTTGATCAACCCTTTTTCAATTTCATATCGAACCATGATATGAAGGGCATACGTCATTTCATCTGCTTCAATTCTAATGAGAGATGGTCCTGCAACGTTGATCGCACGGTAGTAATCGTCTAAACTCACGCCGTCGAACTGTCCTGAAGAATACGCTTTTAACGTCTCATAATTATTTTTCCAGAATGATTTATTACGACCGACGAAGTTTTCCCAGAATAAAGATTGAGACTCATGGATTCCCATAGAAGTGCCCGAACATAGTGGTGTCCCAATTAAATCTGTAGAGATATTTTGTTCGTACAGCGCATGCCCACCTTCATGGATGGTTCCAAATACAGCTGTGCGGAAATCACCTTCATCATACTTCGTTGTAACACGAACATCCCCAGGATTTAAGCCAGTAGCAAAAGGATGTACAGTCGTGTCAAGTCGTCCGGCATCAAAGTCATACCCCATCTTCTTAAGTATTTCTAAACTGAAATCTTGCTGCTTCTCTTTAGGAAAATGTTCGAATAAGAAATCAGTATGAGGTTTGTCACTCGATTCAACTACCTTTTTAACGAGTGGAACGATATGGTCACGCAGTTGTCCAAACACGCGGTCGATCATATCCACCGTAACCCCAGGTTCGTATAAATCTAGCAGCGTATTATACTTATTGTCTTCATAGCCCCAATACTCCACGAACTTTTGATTAAAAGCTACCAACTTCTCAAGATATGGTCGGAATAATTCAAAGTCATTCTTTTCCTTCGCTTCTTCCCACACGCTTTCAGCTTTCGAACTTAAAATAACGTACTCTGAATATTCCTCTGCAGGAATTTTAATGTTTCGGTCATATTCTTTTTGACATTCTTCGACAGCCTTAACTGTCTTCTCATCTAATTGGTCTTTTGCATTTGATAGGTTAGAGAGATAGTTTTTCATTTCGTCCGAGACGGACATATTAAACACCTCAGATGACATCATACCGATGACCTCAGAACGTTGCTCAGCTCCTTTTTTCGGCGCACCCGTTCTTAAATCCCAGTACATCAGCCCGATCGCTTCATTAAAGCCTGTCATCTTCTTCGTATAGTTCAAAAAATCTTGTTCAATTTTATTCAAATCGACTTGCATATTTCTCGCTCCCTTTCGTATAAGTGTTTGTTATGTAACGGCATGACGCATTCGACAACCCTCGTTAAAACATGTAACGTTTTGTCGGAAGTTAAAAAATTCAAAAACAATGGATTTTAAAAATCTCATGTTATCCTTTTTGTAAGGAAAACTAGTTCAAGGAGGGGTCTAGATTGTCTATCAATAGTCTGATCAAAACATTCGAACAAGTTAAAGGTAAAGAGCCATCTACTGCGGACGAGCTGCTCGATTTCGCTCAGGTGAATTACTTAAATGGCAACATGTCATTGCATGAGTATCAATGCTGCTTTAAGGAATTACATGCACAAGGTGCTAAAAAGCCCGAATATTTCTCTGAGAAAGAACTGAGAACAACTTAATCCCTCTATGTAACTATCCTACCATAACCTGGTATACGATTAACTAAGAATACGAAAAAAGACATAGGATAAATCCTATGTCTTTTTTTAATGCTGTAATGTAATTTCGAGAGTAGTAAACCGGTCGTTCAAGCACTCGGGGCACTCCTTTTCTGACCGCTTCAACAAAGAACAACATTGTATACAATACTTCATATCCATTCCTCCATATATCCAATGAGGTTCTTTTTCCCTATTTTAAGAAGTTCAAAACAGCTAGATTACATACCTGCGCTTCCGCTAGAGAAAATAGCGATCACCATGCCTATAAGTGCGATTGTACCTATGATCGAAAGAATCGATAGTACAACGAAAATCCAACCCGCTACTTTACGATCCGTCTTAATCAAGTAGATCCCTAATGGTAGAAGTGTAAATAAAAATCCTAATATCCCCCAAAGCCATGGGTTTTTGCCATGTTTAGGTGCATCGATAGCAAGATACACAGCAACAATAATCGGAACTAGAAAACTAAAAATGCTTAACTCCATTTCCATATCCCCCTTTCTATTGAGTCCACTAAAAACGATACATGAAAATAACGTACACGTCCATCAATCATTTTTTAGAAATAACGATAAAGTTATTCACCACGCCCACCGTTGTAATGACAGTACCATCTATATGTTTCGTTTTGTAAATCGAGAAAACGAACCAATCTGTCCGAGCAGTGTTTGCAGTAAGATACGGAACTACCGCAAGATCTACCCCGATCTCCACTAATTTATTTTGATCCTTTTTCAATTCATCAGCCGCCCACTGCACATAATCTTCAGACTGAGGATTCACCAAGAACAACCCTAGCACAATAAAAACAAAAAGATAAAACCCAGTTTTCTTCATACCTTCCCTCCCCAAATAATTCTCAATACTAAATTTATACGTATTCGGTTGTTTACATGCAGGTTGTTCCCGGGTAGAGGATACTATAACGCAATTAGATAGGAGGAGTTAATCATGAGACAACACCGAATCAACACACTTAAACCTGGAGAACATTATACCGCAAAAGAACTTGATAGCTTCGTATCGACGACGGACGTTGTACTACTAGCAAGTAATGCTTCCCAACTTTTTTCAGATCCTGAGAGGGAATATAAAGTAGTGAATGAATTGGAAGGTTTTTTTGAACATTCCTCTGATGACGGGGAAAAGTATTTCCGAGATAAACGAGCGTATATCGTAGAAAAAGTATAAACAAAACCCCCAGCACATGCTGGGGGTTTCTTCATTACTTCTTAGGCGGTCTAGGTCCAAAGAACTGATAATAGTGGGTTTTAATATCACCGTTATAAAGCTTACGGTTCTTTGTAGACTTCTTGCCGTATAACTCTTCAAATTTTGGATGAGATGTTAAGATATAGATCGACCACGTGTCGAGACGATCGCGGAACGCTCGTCCCATGTCTTTGTACATTTGTTCGACTTCTTCTCGATCTCCAAGTCTCTCACCGTATGGAGGGTTACCGATCAAACAACCGTATTCCATCTTAGAACTCACGTCAGAAACCTGCATCTGCTTGAACTGAAGCATATCACCGAAACCAGCTTCTAATGCATTGTTCTTTGAGAGTTCGACCATCTTCGGATCAAGGTCACTTCCAAAGATATGAAGCGGCTGATCATATTTAGCAAGGTCTTCTGTTTCAATCATCGCTTCTTCCCATCGCTTTTTCCCGATCCACGCCCAATCTTCTGAAGCAAACTCTCTGTTAAAGCCTGGGGCGATATTCTGCCCGATCATCGCCGCTTCGATTGGAAGCGTACCTGATCCACAAAAAGGATCCATGAAGGGCTTGTCAGCATTCCAGTTTGTGAGCATGATCATCGCTGCTGCCATCGTCTCTTTCAACGGAGCTGCACTGTGATGATAACGGTATCCCCTTCGATGTAAACCTTTACCACTCGTATCGATTGTAAGGGTTGCAGTATCTTTATGAATAGCAACCTCTATCTTAAAGAGCGGACCGTCTTCATCAAACCATGAAACGTTGTATTTCTCTTTCATACTCTCTACGATCGCTTTTTTTACGATAGCCTGGCAATCCGGCACACTATATAACGTTGATTTAACCGATTTACCCGAAACAGGGAACTCCGCATTTTCTGGCAAGAGATCGCCCCATGGTAAAGCTTTTGTTGCCTCAAATAGTTCATCAAAGGTTGTTACTTTAAATTCCCCGACCTTCAACTTGACGCGATCGGCTGTTCTTAGCCAATAGTTTGATCTGCAAATACCGAGCTCATCGCTTTCATATGTAACTTTTCCATTATCGACACGTACGTTTTCAAAACCTAAATCTTTTACTTCTCGACCAACAAGAGATTCAAGACCCATTGTAGCCGTTGCAATCAGTTCATATTTTGCCATTCTATTCAACTCCGATCGTATGACTGCATCTTTCTAAGATGTACCCCGTACATTTTTTCGACTTAATCATACAGGAATTCCTCTAAACATGCAAAAAAGCCCTTTGCGGGGCTTTTCAAAGTAGATAACGTTCTGTAAGCCATGTTCTGTTCCATTGTACTGCAAACGGGTCTCCCCTCGCACTCAGGTGGTAATCATCTATCTCCAGACGCGTCCTCCGTCTGGCTTTCTATCCGTTAAATTCCTTCAAGAAAGCTCCCCTACCATAATTTGGGTTTCTCGCTCGTGGGGTTTACCTCGTTCCACTCTTAATGTTTCCATTAAGACTTCGTCACTGTGGCACTTTCAGAGTATTCAGGCCGTATCTCGAAAGACTTAGGCCTTTTCCCCGCCGTTAGCCCGAATGGACTACCCTGACTTATTGTTTCATCAGGCACGAACACTACGATCATCTCAGATCGTGCGAGCATGGACTTTCCTCTACATAAGAGATAAGACTCCTATGCAGCGATTACCCGAACGTTATCTTTATTAGGACAACAAACTTCATTATAGCTTAATTCGATGGATTTTGCAAGAATACCTTATTATCTTGTTTTGGACTAATATTTTTATACGTAAAGTACGGTAATTGAAATTTATCTACTTCTCAGAAAAAAAACCACCTGTTTTGGCGGTTTATTCGTATAGTTTGCTTCCAAATACGTGCTTCTCCAAGTTAGATAAACGTTTCAAAATATCATAGTTAGTATTGCCTGGTTGAGTTTGAGAACGCGTTTGTTGGCGTTTTTGTTGCTCAGACATGCGGTCCATTTCTCTTCTTAAACGCGTGTTTTCTTGGCGAAGATGATCGATTTCATTCTCGAAATTCTCGTAGTCTTTGATCACAACATCTAAAAACTTGTCTACATCATCTTGGTCATACCCACGAAAACCACTCTTAAAGTCTTTTTCAAGAATATCTTTAGCTGTTAATTGTAACGATTGCTGTTCTGCCATAATATCACCTCAGTATGTACACTGTTTTTTGTCTTTATTTTATTCTTCCAAAAGTCTTTCAACTTGTCAATTGGAATGTTTACTGACTGTAAAAATCTGGGTCGCTCTCCTGCAAGTCCTGCTGCAGCAAATCAAGATCGATAGGGGTTATCGTATAAACTTCGTATTCACTTTGCTGTTTCTTTCTGTTGTCCGCTTCTTTTAAATAAAAATCCGGTGATCCTGGCGTATCTTCATCATAAAGAATGAGCATAGCATCGCTTTTTTTAACCAAAAATTCGTTCTTTGCCTTCAGTTGGCCAGGATTTTCATAAGGTCGATTCGTGATGGACTCAACGAAATCAGCCTCTGACATTATCATTTGATAATACTCCTGAGTTGATTCTTTCCATTTCGTTTCCTGATCAAGAAACGGAGTTAACACAGCTAATTTAAGGTCTGGATATTCTTCTCGTAAATCGAGCGCTACTTCCCCCGCCCATAGCTCGACGCCAGTCTGGCCACTGATGAGTATCCATTCAAACTCCATGTCTTCGATCAGCTGAGAGATCCTGATCCGTAAAGCTTCCTTGATGATATGTAATCCGGGATGATCGTCATTAAAAATGCCTATCTCGTGAGCTTTATACCCTGTAACGAGCAATACGTTAGCCATCGTTTCCACTCCTATTAAAAAACGAACTGGGATCCAGTTCGTTTTGTTGTAATTATCTTCTTCTCTTTTGAGCCGGGCCGCCTGGACCTTGCATTGCTCCAGCCACTTGTGATGGGTCTTGCCCCATTCCAGCTGGCATAGCACCTGTAGGTCTTGGTGGTGGATAATTGTTCGTATGCGAAGCCAATACTTCGTCAGACTGCGTTAGTGGGTAAACATGGTTGTGCTCATACATATGATGATGAACGTTCTTAATGTGTGTAGGATGAATGTGTTCTACTTGATGCTTGTAGCAGTAGTTCTTTACACATTGCTTTGTCGGATAGACAAATGGACCTGTTGGACAAGGACCTTGATTGGCTGGACTTACTTGCCCATTTCCACCTTTCATAGCAGGACTAACTTGATGTGGCATATTTGCATTTGGCCCCTGCATCGCCGGGCTCACTTGATTCGGCATATTTGCATTCGGACCTTGCATAGCAGGCATGACCTGGTTTGGCATGTTTGCGTTCGGACCATGCATACTAGGACTTACCTGATTAGGCATGTTACCGTTTGGACCCATGTGATCATTACGTCTAAACATTTAGTAGGTTCCCCCTTCTAGAATATAGATTTCCCTACTAATTTATGTAACCACATGCGTACATGTACTGTGTGTTTGTCCTTATTTGCCGTTTGAAACGCTCGGAAACCGCCTATTTTTGTTGGACGATTTCAGAATCATCGTATAATTGAGCAGACTCGCTGATTTCACTCATAACTACTACCGTTAATGCAATCACTACAAAAAACAAAACCATTATGACCTGTTTCACTTTCCATCTCTCCATTACGTTAATGCTAAACAAAATGTTTTTTCCTATTCAAAGTTACAACAAGTTACGACAAATGTAAACGCAGAAATGACAAGTTTTTACTTAGATTTCGTCGAATTGCACAATATTATGCGCTTACCCGGGAAATGATTAGTAAGAATGGTTATTTCCTGCCAAATACCAGATTTTCTCGCTGTATTCGAGCCTTTATTTCCTCATCTAGTGTTTTCTCGACATGAAGCTTTGAGAATAGCTTCAAACACAACTCCGCAGTCATCTTTGCATCGTTCAACGCATGATGTCGTTCATGCCGTTCGATATTTAACTTGCGGATCAACGAATCAAGCTGAGGATTTCCTGATGGAAATACTTCCTTCGCTAGTGCTTCAGAGTCTAAATAAGGTGGTAAATAATCTGGTAAATTCCACTTTTGAACGAGCGCTTGCAGAACATACACATCGAACTTTACGGGGTGCGCGATGAGCGTTGTGCCTTCACTAAAGGAAATGAATTCTTCAAGAGCTTCTAAAAATGACCAACCAGCTCTTATCTCTCCGATGGATAACCCTGTTAGTTGTCTAACGAACCTCGGCACTTTATTAAACGGTCGGACGATTCGATAAAACGATTCCTCTAATATTCGACCTTCTACAAGATCAATTTTTACAGCTCCAATCGAAATAACTTCATCACCGATCGCAGGATAGAACCCCGTTGTCTCTAAGTCGAATACTGTAAAATACCTCACGCTCTCCTGCTGATATT
The DNA here is from genome assembly GCF_056159065.1 of Anaerobacillus sp. ABA4_114. Lineage (NCBI taxonomy): Bacteria > Bacillati > Bacillota > Bacilli > Caryophanales > Bacillaceae > Anaerobacillus > Anaerobacillus sp. ABA4_114. The sequence goes on along the minus strand of NZ_JBSWUM010000001.1, from coordinate 1,902,415 downwards.
CAGGCAGCTTTTCTTCAAGCCGTTTATAGACGGGTGAGTCGATTTCCTTTCGCATCTTCTTTTTCCATTTTCGTCGGTTGAACACTAAATATTTTATTAACTTGTATCCTATTGAAGGCATAACTAAATACTCCGATTCCTACGGAAGCTCAGTTCACTTACTTGCTGCATACGCTTTGCAACTAGGAGCGCTTCCCTCATTTTCCTTCTTTCTTCCTTATCCCATTCCATGGGCTTGACGCTGTTTGTGATCTCGATGCCTCTACTTAACTGGTGGAGGTTTTGCCTGATCCTGAAACTATAGAGATAATGAAGTGCTGTTTCGATGTTGATTACATCCCGATGGTGAAAGATTTCCTTTTTCTTCAATGCGTGTAATCGTTTGATGGTATTCACTTCTTCAACACCATACTTCATGGCAAAGATTCGAATTCCGTTTACGATCTGCATAATCGCTGATTTTTTCAGATCGAGCGTCTTTTCCTTTCCACGAAGCTGAAGCTTCCCAATCGGATTCAACGGTACACGGAACCGAATCGTATCTTTCATCAGAAGCATTTGAAGAGTTTGGGCACGTTTGATCTTGCTCGTTATCGCATGCCGTAAACTTCTTGATAAATCAAAATCACCATATACCGGTCTGAAGTCCATAAAGATTGTAAAGTTACGAATTTCTTCTGCATCAGTTTCGGTGATCCATCTATTTACCTCTTTTTTCCAATTCGTCAGCGATCTTCTCCATTTCTCATTTTGTGCCATTATCCCGCCAGAACACTCTGGTAATCCACATTCTGTTAATTTTCTATTGATCTTTGCAGATAACTTGCTAAAGTAAGAGTCAATTTCTTTTCTATGAGCAAGGTGCTCATAATCGTCAATGATCATGCCATTATCTTGATCAGTGCTGAACGCCTGTTCTTTTCTCCCTTCGCTTCCCATGACGATAAAGCAGTAATTGACGGGAGGTCGTCCATACCCTTCCTTGATCATTTCTTTTTCAGCTAGAAGAATCACTCTTCTATGGATCTCATCATTGTAATTGGACATCATCTCGCAGATTTCGTACCCCAGTGTGTTTGCTTCGAGCAGCTCTTCGATGAAGGAATGAAATTCCTTGTGATTTGGCGGAGAAAGATCCACGATTTCTTGGAGTTCTTTCGCACGTGATAATCGATAGGATAGGTCAAGATACGCCGATTCTTGAATGCCTAGGAACGATTTTGCAGATACCATCCCAACGAGCTTATCTCGCTTTACAACAGGTAGAAGAGATACTTTGTGAAATTTTAAATATGCGAGAGCCTCATAACTAAATGCATCTTCCTCAACAAGGTTGGGGTTTTGATACATCCACTTATGAATGGGATCTTGAAAATCCCCACGTGTGAACGCGTTAAATAACTCGAGAGGCGTAACCGTCCCCATTACACTTTCTCCATCTTCGCTCACGATCACGCCATCATAATTCTTCGTTCTAAATAATTCAGCGGTTTCTAGAACGCTGTAGGTAGGTGGGATCGTCACTTTCGAATCCATGATCGAGCTCACTCTTGTACGGTAGAGAGCAATGTTTTCCCCTTCTGTCTCACGGTCCCGCTCCTGCTTGATCTCATCATACAGGCTTCTCATCCGCTCACCGATCGTGTCGAGAACATTGTGTGAGAAAGTAGGATTCTCCGTCATGATCTTCAGCATAACTTCCTTCTTAATGCGGATGACTTCACAATCATCATTGGCTTGTACAGAGAACGTCATCGTTTCATCTGTCAGCATAATCATGAGCCCGATTAAGTCTCCTGGATAATAGAAGCGCATCGTGGCTTGTTGGCCGTTCGACTTATGAACGATGTTCTTTGCAATACCTGATACTAATAAATAAAGCGCATCTGCATCCTCATCTTCATGGTACAGAAATTGCCCTTTATGGTAGGTGGAGAAGCGAGCTGATGCGATCAATTCCTCAACTTCTGCGTCGCTAAGTGAGTGAAATGGTTCCTTTTTCTTTAATACGTCATAAAAGTCCTGCATAATAACCTCCTACCGTCTACGTGCTTCTTTCTGCTCTAATCGTTCGATTCGTTTCATGTACTGTATTCGTTCAGCCTCAGCTTTATCTTTTAGTATTCGTTTCTTACTCTTCCACTTTTGGTAGCCTAATAAAGCATGATGAAGCGCCTGTTCATAGTCTTTCTCTTTATGCTCATAATATTTGGCAAGCTCGATGTCACTTTCTTCATCGTTCGTGTCTTCCGATAACTCGATCCAAATTGGAAGTGACTTTGCTAGGTCGCCTTGCTTTTTATGAATTTTTGCAAGAGCTTTCTTTGCATCTCGATCATATTTCCCGTCGATCGAAAGCTGATAAAGTGATGCTGCATGATCGTCTTCACCTACAGCTTCCCACCATCTTGCAGATTGAAACTGCTCCATTGCAGATAAATGATGTCCTCTATTGTCCAATAATAAGTTGGACATATGAATATAGAGTGTAATCAATGAGAGAATGTCTTCCTCATTGTGTTTCATCACGCTCGAAATTAAGTCTGGATCAGGATCCTTTACGAACTCAAAGTAAAGCATAGGAGCTAAATATCCAGGTGTATCTTCTTTACGAATGAAGTCGAGCTTCTGCTGCTCCACGTTCGATAGCCTCACGGATTCCATTTCGTTCTTCCAAAATCTTCGTGCTCCGTGAAGAAGATCAAAGTGTCCGAACTGTGGAAGCTTCGGAACTTGTTCACGGATAAGTGTATGCCTTGTTTTCACCTGCGGCCAATCGAATGCTTTCCCGTTATACGTGACAAGGTTTTTCAAATGTTGAACATCATCGAGAAAGGCCTTATACATCGGCACTTCTCTACCTGGACCTGGTAGAAAGTATTGATTCATTGAAATTCCTTCATTCGTATACTGACAGTACCCTAGAAGAAAAATCGTATTTCCAACTCCGCCACCAAGGCCTGTCGTTTCAGTATCGAAAAATAAAAGATCACTTGGATTAAGGTTTTTTGATGAAAGTGGATGAGCTCTGTGAAAATTGTTCCACCTCTCGATCACACGTTCAAGCTCATTGAATACATAACGACCATGTTGATGGTCCTTCGGATAAGTCTTCTTTCTCACGATCGCATACTCATCGTCAAAAAAGAACGGCTCAGAATCAAGGCTCGTCCATTTCTCAAGGTGAGGCACAGTGAGTGTAGGTTCGACCGCTTTCACTTCTTCTTTCTTTTCATCGGTGTTGATATGCTTTTTCATTCTATTTAATTTTGCTTTAAGTGACATAAACGTTCACCTCTTACAAATTTAGAAGCAAGAGGCGCTAACCTACTCGCGCCCCTCTTGTGATGGAGGATCATCGCTCTTCCATCAGTCTTCTAAGTAGTCTCATACTCAATTCTTTCGCATTGCTCGCCTCATGTTCTGTTCCGATACATGCAGGACAACCGTCCTCGCATGGACAGTTTCGAATAAGGTTCTCAGCTGAAGTGACGAGTTCCTCAAATCGCTTATATAGTTCATCCGAGAGGCCGATTCCACCAGGATAACGATCGTACAGGAAGATTGTTGGCAAATTGTTGTGTGTTGCCTTGATCTGAGGAACAACGTGGACATCGTTTTGATCACACATCACGAGTACTGGAACAACGTGTTTAATCACGTTCGAAATGCCTGAGAGGATCTGTTCCATCGTTTTTGTACCGAGCTGATCTTTATCTTCTTTTAAGCTAACCCATGTCGATGTCGTGTGCAGCTCTTCCTCTGGCAAATGTATTGGCCCTGAACCGATATTCTCAAACGTACTTAACTTGATTTTCTTAAATATGGTAGGCATCGCATTCACTGTAACATCTCCGAATCCAACGGTAGTGGAATCGTGCTCAGAAAGTTTGTCTTCTTCTAATACTTTTAAGCTAACTGCAAGGTTCGCATCTGTAAAATATTCCACGTCTACTTGGCGCACATAAGCTTTCTTCTCATCCCAGTCCAACTCTTCCACTTGATACTGTATACCCTGGTGCAAGTAGATGGCTTCATCATGAAGCAGGGTCATAGCGCTGAAACGATCCATTTCACCGATGACGATATGATCCGCTACGTTCGACTGATCGATGATCACGACGTTTTCTTGTGAAGCAGACCTGAGGCTGATGTTGTGAGCTGGGAACGAGTCATTCATCCAATAATACTTATCTCCCTTATGATGCAACAAGTTCTCTTCAGCGAGGTATTCGAGTATATCTTCTATTTCCATCGATCCAAAACGGTCATCTTGTTTAAAGGGAAGTTCGTAAGCTGCACATTTCACATGGTCGACAAGAATGACTAAGTTGTCGGGATTGATCCTTGCAGATTCTGGCGGCCGTTCAAAAAAGTATTCTGGGTGCTGAACGATGTACTGATCGATTGGCGTTGATCCAGCGACCATGATGATCAACGACTCTTCCTGTCTTCTTCCCGCTCTACCCGCTTGCTGCCATGTGCTCGCAACACTTCCTGGGTAGCCTGTCATAACGCAGACTTGAAGCTGTCCTATATCAACACCTAATTCTAGTGCATTCGTACTTACGACTCCCATGATGTCGCCGCTACGAAGCCCACGCTCGATCTCTCTCCTTTGTTTAGGAAGATACCCGCCTCGATAACCTCTTATCGATTTAGGTCCGATGTCTTTTTTAACTAGCTCCTGTAGATGACTTAAAATGATTTCAACTCTGACACGACTTTTTGCGAAGACGATCGTTTGAATCTTATTTTTCAAGAAGTCTTTTGCGATACGATTTACTTCTACGGTAGCGCTCTTTCTAATATTGAGTGGCTGGTTTACAATCGGCGGATTATAAAAAACAAAGTGTTTTCTGCCGCGAGGTGCACCGTTGTTTTCTATAAGAGACATCGGTTTCTCTGTCAATTGTTCTGCAAGCTCTTTTGGGTTAGCAATCGTTGCGGACGTGCAAACGAAAATCGGGTCACTGCCATAGAAGTTGCAAATACGTTTTAAGCGCCTGATCACGTTTGCGACGTGACTTCCGAATACGCCTTTATACGTATGAAGTTCATCGATCACAATGTACTTTAGGTTCTCAAATAGAGACACCCACTTCGTGTGGTGAGGAAGAATAGCAGAATGCAGCATATCTGGGTTCGTGATTACGATATGCCCCGCCTTTCTCACAACCTGTCTAATATTGGGGGACGTGTCACCATCGTACGTATAGCTCTTAATATCGATTCCCATATCATCGATTATCTCCGTCAGCTCACTCCGCTGATCTTGCGCAAGAGCTTTCGTTGGAAACAAATAAAGCGCACGGCTATTTTCATCTTCAGCGATCGATTGGAGCACGGGAAGGTTATAACAAAGCGTCTTACCAGATGCAGTTGGCGTAACGGCTACTATACTATTTCCATTTTGAACTTCATTGTAAGCATCATACTGGTGAGTATAAAGCTGTTCGATTCCCCTCTTAAGAAGGGCACTTTGTATTCGATTATCAAGTGACTCAGGCATCTCTCTCATCTTGGCAGGTTCCGGTTCGATCTCATGCCAATGAGCGATGTTTTCATCTTGCTTTAAATCATGTATTAATGTTTCTAACGTTTGTTTTCTATTCATCGCTTTCACCTCAATGTTCTATGCCTATTGTAGCGAATGTCTGTTTGCAATTCTACCTATAAGCAATAGAAAAAGAGGCAGAACGCCTCTTTATTACACTTCCAATTCGCTTTGAACAGATGTAAAACCTTTTTAGTCGTTTTCGATGAGTTCTCGATACAGATGATCCACTTTTTCTCTATTGATCTCATGCATCGGTAGTTCTTTTGCTTTCTCTTCATAAACGTTTAGCTGTTGTTCCAGAAAGTCTGAAACCAGATTATCATGTTGAATCACTTTTCGATTGAGAAGATCTGTACATGTAACCTTCATTCGATTTGGTATCGTCGACCATTGTAGGAGCTCATGAACTTCTTTATCCGGTATACGTTTACAGGCATAGATCCATTCCGTAAACAGAACTGACTTAAGCACATATAACAGGTGTTTTTGTTTTCCTGACTCACGGTAATTTGTAAGGTTTTTCTTCCCCATCTTCGTGTAATGAAACATGACCGGCTTTAGCTGAATCATCTCACCCGCAAGTTCGCGTACACAGTGAAACGAGTCACTTTCTTGATAAATGATCGGCGATTGAAGCCACTCCAATAATGTTGGATTCGATTTCGTTAAAAGACCTAGTGCTTTCTTTATATCCCAACCGTGCAACTCTACTTCATCAGCCGCCTTTTCAATCACATCACTTCTTTGAAAAAGAGTAAGATACCACTCTTTCTCATGTACATATATGAACCTTACATCATAATCGCTCTCTGCCTTATCATATCCCCACGCGCGACTTCCCGCTTCACATGCAAACAAGATGTGCACGTTGTTCTCTTTTTCAATTAAAGCGAGCGCTTCTCTAATACGATTCATACATAGCCCACCTTAAGAAAAGCTACCGAGCGATAACCCGATAGCTTTACTCTATTTTAGCTTATTTATAATGTGATCAATTTCTGATGTCGGCATACTGCACGTAAAGTTCTCACAGAGATAAACCACTGTTTCTCTCTGCTTTTCAAACTCAGAAGCGAATGTTGCCGCTTCTCGTAATTTAGTAGGATTATCAGTTACAAGAACCGTAAGTTCAGGTAAAAATTCACGTTGGAAAAATGTCTGTACTTTCCTTGTCTTCTCATCCTCTTGTTCACCGATCACAACTGCTTCCTTCGGAGAAGAAACTGTGAGCAGCTTACTCATTAAGAAATAGGCATGTCCACTTGGATACGAGGTTACATCTCCTGCGAATGCTGTGAACATTTTATTTCCCCATTCTTCATACTTCGTTTCACCTGTTAGCTTTGAGAGTCGTAGGAGTTGAAGAGCCGCAACGCTGTTTCCAGACGGCAACGCCCCATCATGGACGTCTTTTGGCCTTGCAATTAATTCATCTGCGTCATGGCCGTAAAGATAGAAGCCGCCTACTTCTTCATCCCAGAATAAACGGTTCATCTCATCTGCCATGTGCTTCGCTTTTACTAGATACGTCGTTTCGAAACTTGCTTCATATAGTTCATTAAGAGCCCAAAGGCCATACGCATAATCATCATGGAAAGCCTTATGTTTTACTTCCCCATCTCGATATCTAGCCATAAGGCGGCCTTCAACAACAAGGTTTGTTTCAATGAACGAATAGGCTCGTGCAGCATATTCTTTGTATTCGTCGTTATCAAATACTTTGCCAGCTTTTGCGAATGCAGCGACCATCAGCATGTTCCAACTTGTTAAGATCTTATCGTCTTTATAAGGATGAACACGCTTCTTTCGTTCAGTATACAGCTTCTTCCTAGCTTCACTTAGAATCGAGCGAAACTCCTCTTCTGAATAGCCGTGTGTCTCAGCCTGCTTTGTTATCGTAGTTTTTATCAAGTTCGGTATGTTTTTACCTTCAAAATTCCCTTTTTCAGTCACATCATAAGTCGAAGCAACGAATTCTCCTACTTCCTCTCCAAGAACTTTGATGACTTCTTCTTTTGTCCAAACGTAAAATTTCCCCTCTTCACCTTCGGAGTCGGCATCTTCTGCAGAGTAGAATGCACCTTCGTTTGACGTCATATCCCTTTTTACATACTCGAGGACTTGTTGCGCAATTTCCTTATAACGTTCGTTTCCAGTCGCTTGATACCCTTCTGTATAGGTCATCGCGAGCATCGCATTGTCATAGAGCATCTTCTCAAAGTGTGGCACAAGCCATTCTTGATCGACGGCATAGCGAGCAAAACCATACCCAATGTGGTCATAAATGCCGCCGTTTGCCATCCCATCGAGCGTCCTCGTTACCATCGTCGTAGCCAATTCGTTATCAAATGTACGCGCAAAGCGCAACAAGTACATCAGCATGTGTGGAGAAGGGAATTTAGGCGTCGTCCCAAACCCACCAAAAATTGTATCAAACATATTTTGCATCTGGTCAAAGGCTGTATGAAGCGGTTCTTCAGAAAGAGAAGAACCTTCTGACTTCATTCGTTCTTGAAGAGACTGCGTGATTTGATCGCCGATTCTCGTAATCTTCTCTGGATTCGACTTGTACTGTTCAGAGAGCTGCATGATCGCATCCTTAAAACCAGGAATGTTATAGCGGCTTTCTATAGGAAAATATGTTCCTGCATAAAATGGCTTTTGATCTGGAGTTACGAAGACATTGAGCGGCCAGCCACCTTGTCCTGTTAATCCCTGACAAACTTTCATATAGATCGAATCGATATCTGGGCGTTCTTCCCGATCTACTTTGATCGCTACGAACCGCTCATTTAAGAGTTTCGCTGTTTCAACATCTTCAAAGCTCTCCCGCTCCATCACATGACACCAATGACACGTCGAATAACCGATCGACACCAACACTGGCTTATTTTCACGCTTCGCTTTTTCGAACGCTTCCTCTCCCCATGGATACCAATCGACGGGATTGTGTGCGTGCTGAAGTAAATACGGCGACTTTTCATCGATCAGCTTATTCACGAATTGATTCTTTCCATCTTCACTCATACCTTCACCTCTCACATTTTTGTATTAAGTGTATCAATAAAACGAATGGATGATAAAGCCTGACTTGTCAACTTTTTCATTAAGAGTATTAGCATGTCCTCTTCCTCTTGCATACTCTAGTAACGTAAGGAGGTGGATTTTGTGAAGCATAGCAAACCTTATTTTAAGAGACTGCCTCAGCGTCCTCGTCTTGCGAGCGACCGTTCTTATAGCTCGAATACAGGTGGAGAATCGAGAGGGGACTGTTCAAGATTCTGTTCATCTGTCTGTCGTAGGTTATTTCCATTCAGCTTTAATCAATGTGTTAGAGATTGTCAATCATGTCAAACCGGGTTGCTCTTTGAAACTGACGAAGAGTACCTAGGTGAAGACGATGAAGATATGAAAGACGAAGATTAATAGAAAAAAGTCACCATGATGGTGACTTTTTTTATCTTCCTTTCCCGTAAAGCTCTGTCACGCCCCACACCTTGTCATGACCATTGTACTGATTTAGGGCGATATCTAAATCATGAAAATAACGATGGAGTTTCTTAATGTGGTTTGCACCAGGTTTTTCAAGATAACGAAGTGCGTACGTTTTAATCTCTTTTAAATCTTTTACGAGATCTTTGTTTTCTGATTCTGTCTCTATGTAATGGTTTGCATGAATGATGACGTTGATTGCTTTTTCACTTTGTACGTTATCATCTAAATCTTTTATACCACCGTATCCAGCTGTTTCGTTATAAAACCCGTGCGTAAGAGAAATAAACTCTTTAATGTTATCAAACTGTGGTTCAGAAATCACTTTAGCTTCTAATTCTCTTAGCTCTTCAGTCGATAACCTCTCATCTTGCGCCACCGCTTCATTCGGGGTGGCTACAAAACTACCTTGCGTTGACTTCACTTCCTTATCCAAGGAAAAAATATAATATGCTGTTAACGCAAGCGTCAGTATCGATGCTACGCCAAGCCAAACAACCACCGTTTTTGTTTTCATAGATTCCCCTCTCATGTGCCTTTTTAACTAGTTTATCCAACAAAAGGAAATCGCACAAGGTGTTGACAGACAATTCGAAAAGCGATGTTTTATCACTTCATAAAACATCGCTTCTACGTCGCCATACCTATGACTTCATTCATGATTGTATTCTCCACCGAACGTTTCGGTCACACCGAACGTATCTGGATGATCGTATCCGTTCATTGCTTTATCAAGATCGTGAAAATAACGGTGAAGGAGCCTCACGTCGGCTTCATCGAGGTCACTGCTCGCGATCATTTTGATCGCTTGTAAATCTACTTTTAGATCATGATGCTCCACACCATTTTCGAGGAAGATATTGATGTAGGCAGTAACTGCCTCAGCATGTTTCTCTTGGTCTTCCATTTCGACTCTCTCGATCATCCCATACCCGGTCGTTCTATTATAAAAAGCATGAAAATCTGAAACAAAATCTTCTACAAACTGATATTCAGTAGGAAATGATGCGGCAGACACCTCTGTTGCACTTGCCTTCGACCCTTCCATTTCTGTATGAAGTGAAAAAATATAAATATATAGGGCAGCGAACGTGGCAGCGATGAGAAGACTAAGAATGGAAAACATGACTTTAGCATGTTCCATCGATTTTCCCCCTATCAAGTTTCTACTTCTCTCTACCTCACAAAGCCCAAGATGTGCTTAATCTTACCTACACCCCATTTCGAATCAGCTTCATTCCTCTTTACCTGCGTTTCTTCATTTCGAAAACGATTTTGAACGATAGCCATCAAACGCTCTTCTCGCTCCGACATGTGTGCAGCAGCTACTTTCCGTTCCTTTTCAACTTCTTCCTGGTAGAACGCTCTTTCCTCTGCAGAAACATCCGTTAAATCATCGATCTTTTTGCCAATCGCGTTAAGTTCTAGTTGATTCATAGACGCATGAGCATCAGAAGCAGTCGCAATTTCTTCATGGACGATTTCATGAATCTGATGAACGATATCTTTTTCCATCTTCTTAACCGTCTTATCCATCTTCAGCAATTGCTTGACTTCTTCCGATTCAACAAACGAAACGATTTTTGATAATGATTCTTTTATTTCTTCTTGGTCTTCATACGTTGAGTAAACTACCGATTCTTCAACTTTCTCTACATCTTCAACCTGTGCTTGCAGCTCTTTTTCCCTTTCGATCTCCTGTCGCTTGAGCTCTGCAGCTTGATTAAATTCATCGATTGCTTTTTGTTCTTGGAGTTCAATAATGTGCTGTTCGAGTGCTAACGAAATCGCATCATCATCTGTGTTACTCGCTTTCATGTTGGTGATCAAGTAAAGGATTTCTAGATCTCTATCCGTATAAGTACGAGAATTGTTTTCATCACGTGGAATTTCAAGGAATGCAGAGAATTGATTCTCCCACTGCTTCAATGTATGTTTGGTCACTTTAAACAGGTCAGCAACACCAGAAATCATCAGATGATTATTCATTACTGCCAGTCCTCCCCAAATGTATTACAGTTCTATTCAATGCCTTCATATGGAATTTCCTGCATGATGACAAAGGTTCTTAAAAACAGTCAGAGTTTATCAAATCTGCCAACGATGCTCCATATCAACACGGATTATGTAACTTTTTAGATTCAACATGAAGCCTGATGTTCTCTTTTCAACAAACTACATAAAAAATCGTCATCTCAAACGATTGAGATGACGATATATGGCATTACTTATTTAGTTGGATCTCAATGAACCGATCATCTTTCTCGGACGCATTCCCTCTGCCGTCTGTATTGTTCGTGACTGCATAGAGGGAATCATCATAATACAATGACCGAAGTCTTCCATAACCAGAAAGGACCGTTTCACTGTTGTTTTCATCAAGAGCAAAGGAGCGGACTTCATTCCCCCTTAACGTTGCAGCATAGAGCGTTTGATCCTTTATTACGATTCCTGAAGGGGCCCAAGTATCCTTACCAGAGTGATACATTGGAGAGGTCATCCCCTCTTGTTCTTCGTCTCCTTCAATAACCGGCCACCCGTAATTCTCTCCTGGTGCGATCTTGTTGATTTCATCATGAGCTGAATCTCCGTGTTCTGAAGAATACAGCTGGCCACCATCATCCCACGCTAAACCTTGTGGGTTACGATGACCATATGAATAGACGTAGGAATTTGCAAAGGGATTATCATCTGGTATCGAACCATCTTGATTCATTCTAAGGATTTTTCCAGCAAGGCTCGTTTTATCTTGAGCTAGATCAGGGTTCGTAGCATCGCCAGTCGTGATATATACCTTCTCATCTGGACCAATCTTGATTCTACCTCCGTTATGATATAAAGACCCAGGTATCCCGCTTATCAATTCCTTCGTTTCTTTCCATCCACTCTCACTTTTGGTCACCTCTATCACTCTGTTTACCGTTTGCCCATCCTCTTCATACGTATGGTAGACGAACGCTTTCCCTGATTCAGAAAAATCCGGATAGAGCTCTATACCAAGCAAGCCACCTTCTCCTTTCGTTAGTAAAGGCTTATCGAGCTCAATCTCCTCACGTTCTAGCTTGCCGGCTTCATACTTCGCGATCGTTCCTTCTCTTTCAGTCATATAGAATGTTTCACCTGACTTCACGATTTCCCATGGAATCTGCAGGTTTTCAACGATGACGTCGGCAGCTCCTTCATCTGGCGCAGTTGTCTGCTCATCTGATGAAGCGCATGCGGTTACCATAAGCAGTGTTAGTAACGCAAACCATCTAATCTTGACCACTCCTTTACTCACAAGGGCTAATTCCTTAACTCTTCTATACACGAGTTGAGAAACCTTCCTGTGCTACACTAATCCAACCGTGTTATGGCTTCTGAAAGATCATAATCGAGTGGAGATAATTCCGTTTCTTTTCCCATCGCCATTCTCGCAAGCTCTAGACCTAAGTATGGTCCAACCGTCAATCCTGATGCTCCTAGTCCGTTAGCAGCTAGTAGGCCACTTGTTTCTGGAACACGACCAAACACAGGGAGAAACCCTGGTGTAAATGGACGAAACCCTACTTTCGCCTCGACCATCGTACTATCGCTAAGACCAGGAGCTACTTGTAGTGCTTTACTAAAGATTTCATGTAACCCACCTGCTGTCACTCGTTTATCAAATCCTACATCGTTTTCGTGCGTTGCACCGACAACCACTCGACCATCATCAAAGCTCAGCAAGTATTGATCGTTCGGAGGCATTACGACCGGCCACTCATCAGTGTCTTCCTGCACATCAAGATGCACGATCTGAGCTTTTTGCGATGTTACCTGAAATGATAAACCGAGTGGTTCGAACAGCTCGTTCGCCCATGCTCCAGCAGTAACGATCACGTTATCTGCTTTTATCTCACGACCCGAAACCTTAACACCAGTCACATTACCCGCTGTATGCAGTAGTTCTGCGTTTCCTTCTTCCATAGTTGCGCCGAACTTTTTAGCAACACGTAAAAGAGCCTTCCTAAGCGCTGCACCATTAATTCTTGCTGCACCGCTCACATATACAGACTGGTAATCCTCTGAAACCGGCGGAAACATTGCTTTCGTTTCTTCTGTGGTCAACTTTCTTATCTCACCAATTTCTGGCGCATCTTCACGTCTCTTAAGAGCGCGCTCGATCATTTTATCGAGCTTTTTCTCATCAGTGTGTAGGCTGATCGCTCCAACTTTTTTGTAGCCTGTTTCTGTTTCCCCTTCTGCTGTTAATTGTTCGATTAAATCTGAGTAATATTTCGCCCCGCCCTTCGCTAGCCTGTACCATACTTTATTGCGTCGTTGCGATAGCCAAGGACACACGATGCCGGCTGCAGCATCTGTTGCCTGACCCGAATCGGCTCGATCGACAATCGTAACGTCGGCACCTTCTTTCGCAAGATGATAGGCAGTAGATGCTCCTAGAATTCCAGCACCTATAACAACATATGATTTCATTTATGAACACCTTTTCGAATAAATTTAGTTTCATTAGCTATTGTACATAATGAAGACGCCGCTCACAATCAAACGCTTGTGATGCACTACTTTAACAACCTTATGTTAAAATTGTGCCATTACCTATAAAGGAGTCATTCACAATGAACAAACAGCTTGATCATATAGGAATAGCCGTTCGGCGCATCGATGAAAGCATTACGTTTTACACGAACGTTTTAGGCGGTACGCTTGTCGATCACTACCGTAGTGAGGCACAAGGGGTGGAGAGTGAAATCGCCGTAATCGATATTAACGATAGCCGAGTTGAACTCTTGATGCCTACGAATAACACGACTTCTCCTATCGCAAGATTTATGAAACAAAAAGGAAAAGGCGTCCACCATATCGCATATCGCGTTGATAACCTAGATGAGGCGTTAGAAGAACTAAAGAAACAAAACATACGAACCTTAGAAGATACGCTACGAATCAACAAGCATGGAAGAAGGTTGATCTATTTAAACCCTGCCGATACAGAAGGGACGATTATTGAGTACTGTGATTATCCAGAACAATCATAACCTGCTTTTATTGGATTCTAATCAGCATCATGGCAAGAGAAAACAGCTTTAATCCTGTAATCTTTAAACGTTTCGGCATAAAAAAATCGGTCAGTGGTTGATATCCTCTGACCGTTCTCCTTATGTCTGCCAAGCATTCCTTTTATTGGGGTTTTGATGTCCATTCCCTCGTTTTTCCTTGCAAACTTTTTATAATCTCATTTGCAAGTGAGAATACTTCTGTCAATTTATCTTTACTGATCCACTTAATCGTATCGTCTACTGTATGTAATAGATTTGAAACGCCACAGTTACTGAACGGGATACTAGGCACACCATTTGAGAAAAAGGTGTAATGGTTACTCTCATACCATGGTGCTGTCCATTGGACAGCTGGAAACTGTCCCTTGATCGCTTTTACATAACTTTCAAATTCATTTGATCCAGACATGAGTGTAACATTATTCGTGCCAAGCGATTGACCGATACCATCAAAGTTCATGGCGACTAGTGCTTGAGGAAGGTCGTTTAGGTATGCCTTCAAATAAATCTCGTCTCCTAGACCGAGAAATTCTTCTGAACTAAAAAAGATGAACTCGAAACTAGTGTGCCAATCACTTCTCTTAGAAAGCTCTTCAGCTAACGAGAGGACAACTGCCACTCCTGAAGCATTGTCGAAAGCTCCGTCAGTATTAAACACCGTATCATAGTGAGCAGTAAGAATGATTTTTTCAGTCCCATACCCATTTATTTTCCCAATGATATTCTTCGTTTTACCTTCTTTTCTTCTACTCTTTATGATGCATTTTACTGAGGAGGTTGAAGGGCTATTTTTTATGGTTAAACCTACTTCTGGAGAAACCGTTAAAGAAGGAATGAAAAAGTCCCAATCGTTGATTAACGGTTGATTTATTTCTTTTTCCATTCTTACAAATAAGATGGCTGAAGGATTTTTCTCTTCAAGTAGTTGAATCACTCTTTGATGATGTTCAGGATTATAAATTGTAAACCCTTTAGGAACATAGTTTTCTTTTGATAATTCACCGTATAATAACGCGATCTTCCCTTGAAGGTTTTGTGATGCAGAGAGTTCTTCAATTGTGCAAAAAGAGACGATTGATCCCGAAACCTCGACTGACTCAGAAAAACCATTAGCTATAGCCTCTAAACGATACCCATCAACCTCAATAAAAGCTTCATTAAGCCGCCAGTTTGGTACTTCAAATTCTTGAATGTCTACGTTGATTTCAGCATTTCTTAAAACTTCTTCAATATAATGGGACGCTTCGTGATTTGCCTCTGATCCGACTGGACGGCATCCGATCTCTGTCGATAGTGTATGGAGATGTTCCATAAAAGTTCCCTGCAACATATGCATTACTTCTCCCCCTGAAATCAATTTAAAACTCTTCACCCATGGGTTTCACGGCTTCCCGATAACTGGAAACTTATCTACAACAACAATCAATTCTTCTATCAACTTCGTTAAATATGATTGATCCGATTCAAATGTAAAGTTCAATATAGCCCCAGTCCCCTTTGGATAACAGGTTTCTCCAGACCACATCACGTTACCTAATGCATCCATTCTCCCCTCGAGTAGAATGAAGTCTTCCATATTCTCGAGCACTGCCTTTCCTTTTAACGTTTCATTCATCGTTTTCAGTTCTTCCAAAAAAGACAATAATTCATTCGTTCTTACATTCGCACGGAATTTAGCTGAGTATCCAGGGATTTCTAGTAAAACGTAAGAGTCAATCCAATTACCGTCCCAATAATCGGTAGAGTCAGGATATTTTCTTCCCAATACTTCAATTGCAATCTTCGATTCGTCTCCTAATAGTTGGAATTGAATGACGGCCACCCCCTCACCTTATTATTGACCTCTGGACTAATAAATCGACTAGCACGTATCGGAATAGCAGCAACTATCATTATACCAAAAAGGAAATTTATAGCAGTACGCTTTTTATTTTGCAAACGAGGTCTTTGCCTCGCCGTATTGTAGCTTGTCACCAACATATGTATAAACCACCTCTTCTATATAAACTGTGATAACCCTTCGGTTACTTTCCTCTTTAACTGTTGAACTTCCATCGAGGTTGTATAAAAGTAATATAGGGCCTTCATAACCCTCTGGGATAAGATGAGTTATGTTTGTTTTTGCTTCATCTCCATTCGCCTTCCTATCTATTGATACGTAAGAATTATAAACAAGCACCCCAATGACTACAGTTAGGATAATCACCGTATTCATGATCATCGATTTTAATTGAATCGTTCTCTGCTTCATGTGCTGTAATTCCTCTACTATAAAGAAAAAGATGGATGCTACAATAGCGAAGTGAACATACTCCTCATCAATGACAATAATTGTCGCAAAAGCTAGCGAAACGTGAATGGACGTTGCTGTAATGAACCGAAATGATGGCACTTTAGATGATAGCCAATCAGATAAATACGACACTGGAATTCCGTAGATTACATTACCAATTCCTGCAAACAAGATCACAAACATAATGAAAAGAGACCCAGTGATTACAAACAGGGCATTAGTACTTAGAAAACCCTCTATCAACCAGTAAACACATGTCAACGATGTGGAAAATAGAGCTGAAATTAATTTTGATTTTATCTTCATATTCTCCCCCCTTTTAAACCTTACTTATTATGTTTTTGTGAAACATTTCACATATAGTGAAACATAATTATCTACCAAAATTTAGCGATGAAACAAAGTTATTACTCAACCATTTGAAACTAAATCTCTATATTAATAAGAAGGTATATATAAAAGAGGTCAGACGCTAGTTTTTGTTTCAACAAGCGTCTGACCTCTTTATTTTCTATGAGGGCATCCAATTCCTTTACAAGCGCTGCACACTTTTTATCATCACGGGCATCAGGATGGGGTTCTCCAAATTCTTCAATGTCATTATCAAAATACTTACTTCTTCACTTCACTCATCTGAGATAAATCTGCCACATACTGTTCTGTATTATTTTCTCCAAGTTCGCGCGCCACTTGCGCCAACTTCTCAGTATTACGACCATGCAACAACACTTTATGCCCTTCTATCACTAACATTCTCATGTATACGGTGTAAAAAAGAGCTTCTCCTTTTCTAGCTGTATCACTTGTACTTTTCCCAAACAGCATTTGTATAAGCGATCTTTAACCCTGCTCGTTCCATATTTTTGTGGCTGACACTCCCATATGCCGCTTGTCCGACTATGAATGAACAGTTTAACTCACTCGCTTTTTCTAAACGGGTTTTTATTAGTGCAGTTTGAACCCCTTTATTTCTCAAACCCGGCACTGTTGTCGATGCAGCTAAAATACCAACACCGTTGTGCACGAACAGCGCTCCTACTCCAGCTGGTTCTCCTTTTACACTTGCTAAGTAAAACGTCCACTTACCGTTATTTAATAGGATCTTGTTATTTTCCGTAACATGTTCTTTGATGAACGAAGGCATACCAAACCCTTTTGTATAGATCTCTCCAAACAAAGAAAAATCATCTTTGCTCATTTCTTGGATGTGCAAAGATGGTTGTTGCTCGTCATTAGGTGATCGGCCTATATCAAATGTTCTGTAAAGAGAGGTATGAAACCCACTTTGAAAATAACCCTTATTACTCAGAGCTCTTAGGAACTCTGTGGTTGGTTGGATGGGAGTAATTTCAAATCGAGCAGGAATACCTCTACAAGTGTAAAAATCCAACATCGCATCAATGTCCTCAACATTATTATCAGAAACACCTTTTATCGTATTGAAAGAAGGTCCAGGAATATTTTTCACAGAGAACGCAACCGCATCTCCAAACTCTTTTATCTCAACACCCATCGGATTTCCTTCTCGTTCTTTCATTATTATTAATCGATCTACTAACATGTCTATTTCTGATCGTTCAACCATTGAAGCGTTTTCATAGAATACTAAGTTCGTCATAAGCGCACCTCATATCGATTGATATTTCTCACTCTAGATAGCTCCCCACTTAAAGAGGGTATTCACCCTTTTTTCATAATTCGCTTGATGTCCAATACAGTTATGAACACGACAAATACCGCAATCAAAGAGAACAAAATTGTAGTCCCTACACCATCCGGAATGTGTTGATTGTTGTAAATTATGTAAAGATAAATGAGCCATAAACCTACTATTCGGATTAAACTATTCATTTGCGATGACTTAAACATTGTATATTCACCGTCCAATCACGAAAGTTAGAAACAAGAGAAAGCTGTTAACCTATACTTTTTTCCCTCTCAAAGGAAGTATGGAAGATATAAAATGACGGATGAGAGGATCCCGGTTATTCCAACGATTAAGGTTCCTATCACAAATGGGTGCTGTGATAATTTAAAGATTAAGATATTATTTGATTGGTATCTTGAACTAAAATTACCAACAGTTCTACTAGCGTTCTCATGGAATGGTCTAAAGTAGCCCGGAAGCCAAACGATCGCTATTAATAGTACGCTACATGTGAACCAGGAATCTAAGAAATTCCATTGAGTTTTCCAAGAAAAAAGAAAAACTAAAGCAATGTCGAACGAAATTGTTACGAATACAAGAAAGATATACTTAACCTTACTACTCAGCGTATTTTCTAAAACCTTGCTGAATGTGGAAGAAATTTTACTTAGTAAAAATGCAATTGCAAGTGTACTAAGTAGAAACACTAAACCGACAGCAAATTTATAAATCAAAGCGATGACTCCTATCTATTATAGTTGTTTGGACAGATTTATTGATGAATGACTTTGATGGATACTATTTAGTTTAATAATAGTCTAGAAATCCCCTACACCTTGTTAATCATTACGATTTCAATTGGAAAAAGTTTCAAACAAGATATAAAAATAGCGTCATCCTTGTTAGAATAACGCTCCTTTTACTTATAGAAAGTAGACACGACTAACCTATGCTTTTTTTAAAGATGGATGTAAATAAAGAAAGGAAGAAGCAGTAGCAACGACTCCACCAATTAATATCGTTAGGGTAGTACTGTATTGCTCAGCTATTAGCCCTGCAACTAAAGCCGCTACCGGCATTAGTAACCAAGTCATAAAACGACTAGAAGCTTGAACTCGTCCTAAGAGATTGTCTGGGCTTAGATGTTGACGTATCGTGACGATACAAGGTGTCATAATTGCCGCAGATACTGTGCCAACTGCATTCATGATTGCTAACCAAAGGAAAGAATCATACATTACAAAACCGATAATTGATAATCCACCTAAAGCTCCTGCTGTGAAAAGGATCGATCTGTAACTGAAATGTTTCTTTAGCCAATTCGTCGTTATTGCACCACCAATAGCCGCAACACCACCAATCGATAAAAGAAAACCAATTTCAATTGCATCAAACCGTGCTGTTGATTTTAGATGGATCACAAGCATCGTTAAGAAAAGAGTGGTTCCAAAGATTGAAAAGAGCATCGCTACGTTTGAGTATAAAATTGGTTTTACATCAATAACAAATCGAAACCCTTCCTTAATTTCTGAAATGATTGTTGTTGTCGTCACTTTCTCTTTCTGTATATTACTATCAATACTTAGACTTAACGTCACGATGAAACCAATTAAAAAAGATAAGCTGTTGATGATTAATCCTATACCAGGATTAAAAATACTAATGATGATTCCACCTAAGCCAGGAGCAACAAACATAGCTGCTTGGAAAACACCTGTATTTATTGAGTTTACTAGTTGAAGGTCTTTCTTTTTGACGAGCTTTGGAACAGAAGCAAATTGACACGTATTATACAACTGGGTCAACAAACCAACAATCAACGCCCCGCCGTATATCTCCCAAATCGTTAAGGAGTTTAGTATGTATAAAAAACCTAAAAAGCCTACTGTTAAGAACCGTCCTATATCACAAAACAAGAGTATCCTTTTTCGATTAAAATTATCAGCCAATACGCCAGTAAAGGGCTGGATAAGAATTGGCAGCCTTTCAAGAGCTGCTACGATTCCCATGCTAAGCGGTGAGCCGGTAATTGCTAGTACAATCAACGGCAGCGCTATCAAATAGATTTGATCTCCGAAGAAGGATACTAAGTTACCACCGATAAACCGAAATACTTGGAAATTCTTTTTGAACTCAGGAATTTTATCCTCTGATCCCATTCGTACAATCGAATTATTCATAGGCATCCCCTTCTTATTTACTATCCAGATACAGACTTAAATCGGCAGGTAAGAAGTCAATGGCACTTTGATTAATGTCGTATTTATGATTTGAAACTTGAGAAACTAGCTTTGCTGATTTCAAGATCTTCAAATGATGATGAACGGTTGTCTTACCTAGCTTCAGCTCGTGCGTTAACTCTTGTAAAGATAAGTGGTCATCTTTTATCATTTTCAGTATTCGTAAACGTGTTTCATCTCCTAACGCTTTATAGCGTTGTACCAATTGTTTATTAGGTATATATTTCTCATCTGAGATACTTTCATTGGCTACCGCATAATAAAATACTTTGACTCCTTCAAGATCTGCTTCAACGTTCCAAGGTCGGTAAAAATAGTGTGGAATAAGAAGGACGTTTTGTACACCTGGTTCCTTTGAGTAAGTAACACCGTCAGTAGCCCACTTAATAAACTCCTCAGGCTCTAGACGATTTAGCATTTTTTCTTTTGAAACCTTGTCCTTTAGAAGGATCTCATTCAACTTGTTTTTATCAGGTTCAATAACCGTTTCATACCACCCGGTCATAACTTCAATTAGATGTTTTTTCAGCTTTTCAGCAGAAACTTGATTTATAAACTCTAAATAGCTTGGAAGAAAAGGGTGATGCTTCGTGATCATCCGCAATTCACGAAGTGCGTCTTCCGATCCATTCAAAAGTTCATTGATCAAATCGTAATACTCTTGACCTAAATACGGAATTGAAATGGTCTTCAGCTGATGCGCTGATAACCTCTCCACATAATCTGTAAAAGAGTCAAGATGATCAAACTCTTTCTGATGAAGAATCTGGAGAAGCGTTTTCCACGTATTATGTTTTTTTACAAATCGAAGCTGTTCAAGCATTCTTGTGGATAGAGATTGTTCGATTGCTTTTCGTTTTTGTTTCGAAATATCCAAGGTATCAACCAAAGAGTCGTTTGTTATCGCAGCGATACCTAAAGCAGATTCCCATAATAGAGAGCTTTCCAGTTGGATACTATACTTTCCATTTGATAATTTCGTACTTGCAGAAAACAATTCCATTTTATCCCTCCCAATACCATTCTATATTTATAGAACAGAATATTCAAATTTATTTTAATGATAAACAGCCACTTTAGTTTTAGAGTGACTGTTTTAAAGACCTTCAAGACATATTACTACTCTCACTTATCTACACGAGTTGACCGTATCAAATCCTCAAACTCTTTTAGATCTGCTTTTCCTCCAAATAAAATCTTCTCTAATAGAAGAGTCAGCAAATGTAGTACCTTGTTTAAATTATCATCCGTAAAATCCAAGTTAGTTAACATGATGATCGATTTATCGTAATCTTTATAACTAATTAATGCAGAACAATACCCTGCCCAATATCCATCGTGAAGGATCAGCTTTTTATAGTGAGGATGGTCTTCAATCTTCCAACCAAAGCCATAGCCGCCTAATTGTTCATGCAAGCAAGGACAATATTCCATGGATTTTTGGCTGTTTATTGAAACTGGATTAATCACACTTTCCATAGTTTGTTTGGATACCAATACATTACGATAAATAGAACGCTCCCATTTCAATAAATCTAGTACAGTCGACTTAATTCCTCCATCACCTTTTACACCGTCGAGAAAATAAACATATTTGTGTTCTTCCATTTCTTCTGGAAGCTTGTACAAATCTAGCTTCCAATCATAAATATAACCTTGTGAAAGTGTTGTAAGATCACCTTCTAGATAGTATGAATGAGTTGATGTATTTTCCATATTTAGAGGTTTAAATAACTTAGTTTTCAAAAACGTGCCATACTCTATTCTTGAAACCTTTTCTATTATTTCTGCAAGCAATACATACCCTGTATTACAATACTCCCACTTATCATCTGCCGGAAACAAAACGTCTGGCTCTTCTTCTTTTAAGAATGCAACGACTTCTTTATTTGTTGCAATTCTTTCAAAATCCCAGTTTCCTTCTGTTTCGAACCATTCCATATAATCAGGAAGTCCGGAGGTATGGGTTAGCATATTTTTTATCGTTATGTTTTTGTATGGTAAAT
This sequence comes from Anaerobacillus sp. ABA4_114, assembly GCF_056159065.1. Taxonomy (NCBI): domain Bacteria; kingdom Bacillati; phylum Bacillota; class Bacilli; order Caryophanales; family Bacillaceae; genus Anaerobacillus; species Anaerobacillus sp. ABA4_114. Next base: position 1,880,134 of record NZ_JBSWUM010000001.1, on the reverse strand, counting down.
CAGGAAAATACGTAATTAGGCTATCTTCTAAATTCAATTTTCCTTCTTCCATCAGTATCATTATTGCCATTGCGGTAAAACTCTTTGAAATGGAGGCGATTTCAAAGACTGAATCTTGAGTATGTAATTCTGTTGCAGTTCTCCTGCCTATCGCTCTGTTGTAAAATGGAATACCTTCTTCTGATAAAAGTACTACGCCACTAAATAGCCTATTTTGTTCAAGGAAATCTAATACTTTATCAAATTCTTTATGTCTCAAGTCTTGACCATCCAAATTAAATGACCTCCGATCGGTTTCAAAACGAGTGAAATAGATATTTCTAACAATAAATACCTTAAAGCGAAAAAAACTAAGGCAAGTCCATCCACCTTAGTCTTTTTTGCGTTTGAATATGACTTCAAAAAAAGCAGACATTCCATAACTCCTAGTACCTGGGGCGAAAATTTGTACTAACTCCCAACCTTCCTTTTCATGCTCAAAAATGACTTCATGATAGTCATCCCTTGGTTTGTTAAAAGAAGACAAGTCGATTTTTACAAATTTATGCTCATACATCTTCATGACCTCCTTTTTTTCTCGTTTTTTCATTTACGATAAGGAGATTTAAAAGTTTCAAAATTTCGTTATTAATTCAATTATTGAGAAGATCGCTCGAATCATGTGCTAAAGGTGCTTTCTACAGTGAAATAAATCCAATCTACTATCTTAAATTTATATAAAACTTTTAGTATAACGCTATTTTCATAGTTTGTAGATTGGGAAATCAAACGTTTAACAACCTTGTAAACCCCCATTAATAATTCGACATTTCCCAATATGAATATAGCTTATAGCATGATACCATTAATTTTGTAATAGTCGAACTTTTCTGACATACATATCCGGGCCCGGAATCTGTCCATCACGAGCACTTAGTTTGATTGTTATTGATATTAAAACCATGATCGGAGGAAAAGAAATGAAAGCTACTTTTAGAAGACTCAGTATTATTCTCAGCGTCGTTCTCGTTCTATCCCTATTGGTTGGTTTTTCTTCCCCGTCTGCTTCTGATTCAATGGACAAAGGAAAGAAAGACTACCTAATTGGTTTTAAATCTAATATCAAAACTGCTCAGATCAATAACGTTTTAACTTTAGGAGGAAAGGTAAAGCATCAGTTTAAACATATGGATACGATGCTTGTTTCCTTGCCTGAACCAGCGGCTAAAATACTTGAGAAGAACCCTCTAGTTTCTTTTGTAGAAGAAGATCAAGTAGCACATGCAATTGGTCAAACAACACCTTGGGGCATCCCTCATATCAAAGCAGATCAAGTTCAAGCGACTGGAAACACTGGCTCTGGAGTTAAAGTTGCTATACTAGATACAGGAATTGACGCTAGCCACGAAGATCTGAACGTGAGCGGCGGTGCAAGTTTCGTTGCTGAGGAACCAGACGCAACTACAGACGGCAATGGACATGGTACTCATGTGGCAGGTACAGTTGCTGGACTAAATAATAGTGTTGGCGTACTTGGTGTAGCACCCTCTGCTAGTCTCTATGCTGTAAAAGTACTAGATAGCTCTGGTAGCGGTACTTACAGCGGCATCATTCAAGGAATTGAGTGGGCAGTGGACAATAATATGGATGTCATCAACATGAGTTTGGGTGGCAGCTCTGGTTCAACTGCACTTAAGAATGCGACTGACAACGCCTACAACTCAGGTGTGTTAGTAGTTGCGGCAGCTGGTAACAGCGGAACGTTCTTCGGCTTTAACACGATTGGATATCCAGCGAAATATTCTTCTGCAATGGCAGTCGGCGCAGTAGATTCTAACAATAAACGCGCATCGTTCTCAAGTGTAGGCTCAGAGCTTGAGGTAATGGCACCAGGCGTTAACATTTTAAGCTCTGTACCTGGTAATGGCTACGACAGCTTTAACGGAACGTCCATGGCTTCTCCTCACGTAGCTGGTGCAGCTGCACTTATCCTTGCAGGCAACCCTAGCTTAACAAACGCTGAGGTTCGTCAAAAGCTTAACGACACAGCGAAACCGCTTGGTAGCTCTTTCTATTATGGCAACGGTGTGATCGACGTTCTAGAAGCGACAAAATAATAGAGTAGTAGAAAAGCATGGATCGATTATGATCCATGCTTTTTCATCTTCAAAAAGACTCTACAAACTTTTTTTCATTAGGATAAAAGCATTCATCTCATTAGGTAATATACACCTAACATCGATTTCTTACAGCACTTTCTCCATTGATATCCTTGTATTCGAGTACCCTAGTTTCTTATATAAGCGATAAGCTCCATCATTTTTCCCGAAAACACTTAATCCGATTGAATTCACACCACATTCTCTCAGCTGACCTTGAAGCTTTTCAATCGTCTTAGTACCAAACCCTTTTCCTCTATGTTGTTCGTCTATTAAAATATGGTATAAGTATGCTGAATTAATCTCTGGAATAATGCTATACCATAGAACTCCCACTTTTTCATCTGAATCCGCTTCCACAATATTGTATAGATATTGACCTTCTGTCCCTAATCCATCCTTAAACATGTCAGTGATCATCATCTCTGATTCCTCTAAAGCTTGTTCCGTTGTTAAGTTGAAGTTTCTTGTGATTTCATTTGCATGATCAGGGATCATGAAATCCATATACCTTTTAAATTCTACTTCATCAAGGTTACTGAATTTAATCATGGGTTCTCTCCATTCTATAATCAATTCATACTCTGTAAATCTGGCAATAGTGAAGTTTTCTATTTAAGTTTCATAAGCTTTTCTCTTTTGTTTTCAGGTTGCTTTAGCCAATAACGCAACCCTCTTCCAGACAATGGTTCGTCCTTATATCTTGGTATGACATGAAGGTGACTATGGAAAATAAATTGATTTGAGACCTCTCCGACATTCCAACCGAGCGTATAACCATCTGGTGAGAATGCTTTATCTATGTACTCTTTTGCATCCTGTAAAAGTTCATATGTATCGTTCCACTCTTCTCTAGTCAATTCAAACGCATTCGCATGATGGTTCTTAGGAACAATAACTCCACAACCTTCTAGAACACTTTGTTGATCATCATGTTGCAAAAAATAACAAGATTCATTTTCGAACAAAATATTTTGCCCCTCGTCCTCATGAGGATTACAAAAAGGACAATTTTCTTCATAAGACAATAGTACTTCCCCCATTCCTATTTCAAAACTATTCTGATTTTATCATAAATCACCCTACAGTAGGATGAGATAAAAAAAGAGCGTGACCCCTTCGGACAACGCTCACGCCTTCTGAGAAAATATTAATCTTTTACATGATCTCTGAAATAATTCCCCCAATGGGGTTGTGTTCCATCAATGTCTTTAAAGCCATATTGCTCTGAAAGTTCCCATGTACTATATATTCCTCCAGTTTTTCTAGCTATTTCAGGATCAGAAGCTAAACATTTAATTGCTTCACCAATGTAATAAGGCGACTCAGATGCAATAAAATGTTGATCTACTTTCACTCCTTCTTTCCAATTTTCTTCCGTAATTCCCATCAATTCAAGCATTGCTTCAGACCTTAAAAATCCTGGTGTTACAGCGATGGAGGTGATTTTATCATCTATTAAGTCAGCTGCCATTGCCTGAGCCATATGTATAGTTGATACTTTTGCTAAACTGTAATAAAAATTTCCCCGTGGCTTATAATCAACCCCATCGGTAATCTCTATTATTAATCCTCCATCATTTTCTTTAAACAACGGAATACTATGATGAGCTGTAATAATATGAGATTCTACAGCCTGCTTTTGCATTTGGAGTCCTTTTGATAAGCTATGTTCACCTATCGGCTTCCCCCACTCTGTCAACGGATCCCCACCCCATACATCGTTGACTAAAATATCTAGTCGTCCACTTTCTCTTTTTACTAGATTCATCAATTCAACGACTTCAGTTTCAACGGTATGATCGACTCTGACGGGTATCCCTAATCCACCAGATTTTGTAACCATCTCAGCTGTTTCTTCAATTGTCTCCTTACGCTTCATAGGGGATTGACTCTTTGAAGTTGTTCTTCCTGTTACATAAACTGTAGCTCCCGCTTCACCTAACTTAACTGAAATCCCCCTTCCAGCTCCTCTCGTTCCACCTGCGACGATTGCAATTTTCCCTTTTAGGGAACCCATAATAACTACCTCCGACATTCTGTATTCTATTAAGACAAAGTACCCTGCTTATTCGGCAGGGTACATTAAAAAATGTCTCGTTTGGAATGCTTCAAGATCCTTACTCAAATTCCTTTTACAAAACATAAAAAAGGGAAAACCAGTTGATTTGCCTACTAGTACAGCATTCTGTTAGAGGTGAATCATCTAACCATATATCTCAACTTTTACATTCCTCTAACTCCATTCCCCAATTCACTAAAGAAAGTGCACCCATAACTCCTTGTTCATCCTTAAGTGAAGGAGCAACTATGTATTCCTCCATCTCAGGAAGTTCCATATAGTCATTCATTAGACCTGACGTTTTCCTTCTAATTAACTCATAGAGTTTAGTTTGTTTCATAACTCCTCCCCCTAAAATAATCCGATCTGGTGATAAAACAAGGGAGTATGTAACGATAGCCTGTGCCAAATAATAGGAGACCAGTTCCCAGGCATCTTCATTTTCAGAAAGCAGTTTACCTTTTTTTCCATATCTCTCGTAGATTGCTGTACCAGAAGCTAAGCCTTCTAAACAGTTCCCATGATATGAACAGCTGCCTTTGAATGAATCATGTGGCTCCTGCTCTACTCTAATATGTCCCATCTCAGGATGCTGTCTTCCAATAAAGGTTTCTCCACCTTTAACAAACCCTGCACCTATTCCTGTGCCAACAGTAATATACAATACGCTTTCTACATCCCTACCAGCTCCGAATTTATATTCTCCTAGAGCAGCAACATTCACATCAGTATCTAAATAAATAGGGACAGAGAAGCATCTTTTGAGAGAACCAAGCAAATCGAAATTTTTCCAATCACTTTTTGGAGTATTTACTATTCTTCCATACCCCTTGCTATGTTTATTTAAGTCGATTGGACCAAAGCTGCCGACGCCTAACCCACTAATATCATAGTTTGAAAAAAAGAGTTCAATTTCACGAAGGGTTTCTTCTGGTTTAGTTGTAGGCAATGTGGTTTTCTGAAGAACCTCTCCTGATGGTGTTCCAACTGCACAAACAAACTTTGTACCTCCTGCTTCAATCGCACCAAGATACATTTTCAAATTCCTCCTCCATTAAGGAGACCCTGTCAGTAAACCAACAGGGTCTCTATAAGATTTATGTTATTATTACTTTCCTTGGTTCTTTTTCCATTCATCATACTGAGACTGAATTTCATCAAGTACTTTTTGAATACCAGCTTCCTCTAGCTTTTCATTAAACTTAGGAAGGTACTCCTCAGGATCAACAGCCCCTTTCAGAAGGGCAGGTGAATACTCGCTTGTGACGTTAGAAATTGCTGCAATTTCCGTGCGAACTGGATTTGAATCGAAATAAAAACCTAGGGCTGGAGAAGGAACTGAATTTTCGTTGAACTCCTCAAATGCTTCCCACTTATCCTCTGGATCATCCTCATATAACTTAAGGATTAGCTGGTTACCGATAGCGAAACTAGGCATGTTGTATCGCTCAACTCTAGCAGGAAGGTCTTTGATCTTTCCATTGTCAAGCTCTTCATAGTGTTCACCCTCAATACCCTTGTCCAATAAGTTGCGCAAATACTCATCTGTATTTAATAGATTTAAAAATTCCATTGCTTTTTCTGGATTCTTGGATGTTGCTGAAATAGCCTGCATTGATCCAGTTACGGAATTGTTAAATATATAGGGTTCGTGCAGCGGTTCTGCTACGATTTCATATCCAGCAGATCTGGACCAGATCTTTTCTGCATAAGGTTGATAAAGTTCTTTACGCACAAACCAGTTGTTCACTTCAAGCGGCCATGAATCCGTGCTTGTTGCCGCATCGGAGCGAATGTATCCCTTATTGTAATAGCTATGCATCGTTTTAAGGGTTTCCATCGTAACATCTTCTTCGTAAACGTTGATCACTTCATCTGTATTTCCGTCTAGACGAAATGCGAAAGGCATTTCACCTTGTAAAATATAGTCAAATGGAAGATACGCATCAAACGTTGCGATCGGTGAAACATTAGGTTCTTCCTTCTTAATCACTTCCAGCAAAGGTTCAAGGTCTTCAATTGAATCTACTTTTGAAGTGTCGAGATTGTGTTTTACGACTAGTTCATTGTTGAATGCAAAAACAGTTTGCTGTCCAAGCTCTTTGTTAGTAGGAATCGCATAGAGAGACCCATCGATCTTTGCACCTTCTAAGAACCTGGGGTTTATGGCTTCTTTCATTTCATTACCATGGTCATCAAGCAAATCATTCAATTCGAGAAAAGCACCTTTTCTTGCATTTAAGGCGTAGTTATTAGCCCACGAACTTGTAAAGGCGATATCATATTCCTCAGCAGAAGCAGTAATAACCTGCATTCGTTCATCATAATCGCCCCAATCAATTAATTTTAAATCAACTGTCGCATTGATCTTATCATTGGTATACTTGTTCACTTCAGCCATTACTTTGTCTAGGTCAGTCTGAGGGGTACCGATCATATACCACTTTAATTCGACCTCACCAGCTGAAGCCTTCCCCTTTGTGTCGCTTTCTTCATCACCACTACAAGCACTCATGATACCGAGTACACCAACTAGAAGTAAGCACAACACCATTATTTTTTTCATACTTTCCCCACTTTCTTATCAATGGTTTATTTTTAAAGGAAAATTCCTTTTAGAACCTATTCTTTTACCCCGCCAATCGTTAAACCTTTAACAAAATACTTCTGGAAGAACGGATAAGATAACGCAATTGGTAAGGTAGCAATAACAACAATCGCCATCTTTGCCGAGTCCTCAGGTATAGAATTTAACAGTGAAGAATTCTGACTAATCATGGAGTTTTGTCGAATAAAATCGATATTATTTTCTATTTTCATTAAGAGCGACTGCAGAGGAATGAGATTAGGATTATCAATAAACAAGAGAGCGTTAAACCAGTCATTCCAGTAAGCAAGCGTGCTAAAGAGCGCAATCGTAGCTATACCAGGAATGGCTAGTGGCACAACAATTTGCATAAAGATTCTAAACTCACCGGCTCCGTCAATACGTGCTGATTCAAGGATCGGTTCAGGAACAGATTGCTGAAAAAATGTCCGCATAATTATGATATAGAATGCATTCACCGCAAGTGGTAGAATGAGGGCCCAGATCGTATTCTTTAGATCAAGAAATTGAGTGACAACAATGTAGAATGGTACCATTCCACCGCTAAACAGCATTGTAAAGAACGCGATAAACGTAAATTGCTTTCTATAAATGAATTGCTTTCTTGAAATGGCATAACTGTATAATGCAATGATCGAAACACTTATCAAGGTTCCTAAAACAGTTATTAGAATCGTAACGCCGTAGGCTTGGAGAAGCTGTTCTTTCATCGTTATTAAATAACGATACGCATCAAGGCTCCATTCCTGTGGAAAAATACTATAGCCGTGCTCGGCAAGTGATTGTTCACTGGTCAAAGAGATGATAATGACGTAAATGAAAGGAAAAATACAAAGAAAAGCAAAGGATGCCAGAAGAATATGTATGAAAACATTGACTTTTCCACTGAATCCGTATGGATTATAAGCCTTAGCTTTTCTCAACTTCTCTTTTCGTGAAACCTTACTCGCTTTTACTTCATTTGAAACATTGGGCAGGTTCAACTATTTCCCTCCTCTCATTTTCCTTAGAACAACGCATTCTCCTCATCTACTTTTCGGACAATGTAATTGGTAATGAGGATGAGGACAAACCCTACAGTCGCCTGATAGAGGCCTGCAGCTGTGCTCATGCCAATATCACCCATGGTCATTAAGCCTCTGTAAACATACGTATCAATTACGTTTGTAACAGAATAAAGCGGTCCGGAGTCTCTTGGAACCTGATAGAAGAGTCCAAAGTCTGCACTAAAAATATTTCCGATGTTTAGAATGGTAAGAATAATGATGATCGGCATGATCATGGGAATCGTCACATGTCGAATTTGCTGCCACTTGTTTGCACCATCAATCATGGCTGCTTCATAATAGCTTCGGTCAATTCCGACAATGGCAGCTAGATAAACAATACTTCCAAACCCGATCCCTTTCCACTGACTCACTGCGATTAAGATATAGGGCCAGAAGGATGGTTCATTGTACCAAGATCGTGCATCGATGCCGAAAATTTCGAGAGCACTATTTATCAACCCCTTATCGACACTAAGAAAAGTGAAGACAAAATAACTAACAACTACCCAAGAAAGAAAGTGTGGAAAAAGCATACCTGTTTGATAAATTTTCGCGAACTTCTGTTTCGTAATTTCACTTAGAAGAATTGCTACGCCGACAGCCAGAACAACACCTAGAACAATAAACACAAGATTATACAGAACGGTATTACGCGTAATCAGAAATGCATCATTTGTACTGAATAGAAATTCGAAATTATCTAATCCAATCCATTCACTATGCATGACACTAGCAAAAAATCCATCTGGGTGAAACCTGAAATCCTTAAAGGCAATAATCTGTCCGAACATAGGTAAATATGCAAAAATAATAAACCAGATTAAACCTGGTAAGGTCATCAGCAACCATATCCGATTGCTATAAAGATTCTTTGCAAATTGTTTTAACCAGCTCAATTGAATCCCCCCCTTCGTGTAAGCTACAAGGTGATGAGCAGCAATTCATCATGCTAGCTCCACTTCTTTTCTCTTACCTTTATTATATGAAAACCCTTTCATCGGTTGGTAGTTAAGATAGTCAAGGTTTACTGTCAAAAATTAATAGGAGACAGTAAGCGTACTAGTCTTTTTGCGGTAAGGTGAATCCTCGAAAATGACCTCCTTGCTAGAGCTTCTCCACTTTTAAAATAGATAAAAAAGAAGACCCTCATTAGAGGACCTTATTTGTTCAAGTTATTTATGCTGATGACGCCACTCAGTTGGCGTCACGTTCTCAAACTTCTTAAATTGTTTATAAAAGTATGTAGCATCACCATAGCCAACCTTTTTGCCGATACTACCTGCTTTTTCATGAGAGTTTTGCAAGAGTTGCTTGGCACGTTCAATTCTTATTCTGTTTAAGTATTTCGTAAAGGATGAAGAGACTTCTTTTTGAAATAACTGCCCAAGATATATGGAATTCACATGAAATTTGTGGCCTAACGTTTTAAGTGACATATCCTCCACATAATTCTGATGAATATAGTGCAACACGGTTTCTATGATTGGACTATGCTCTCGGTTCGATACAGGAGTATAGTCAATTAGTTTTATGCACTCCTGAAAGATTTCCATTCCCTCTTCAGCTGCTTCCACCGACATAATGCGGTGAACCATTGTTACATAGGTTTCATATTCAAGAGGAATAAAGAAATGGTTCTTCACATGATAGAATAATTCTAGCAAAATACTTTTTAACATCAAAGGCTGATTTTGTTGATCGAAATAGGTTAATAAAGCTTTAATTGATAATGTAACACGCTGAAATTCATGATTAGCCAATTGTTCAAGTAAATCTTGGCTTAAAAAGTTACTAGATTCTTTTAAATCATGCACGTGATGGATGAATTGCTCTGTATACAGTTCATCTGCCAGAGGATGGTCTTCTTTAGGCAGAAGAAGCTTCAACTCACAATGTCTTTCTAACTCTTTGTATGCAGCAGGTATCTCACTCAGTAAGTTAATTCCAGTTTGAGTAGCATAAACAAGATCAATCTCCGTATTATACTGGGTAAAAATACTTTTGGCATATTTCCATTCTGATTCGCAATTTTCATCGTTTTCACATTGACTCCATATCAGCAGCAAGTCTCCCAATGGTGTAATCACACATACAGTTGTCGTCTCCGTTTCTAGCTGACGTTGGATTCTGAATAAAAAGTCTTCTTCTCGCTCCTCCCATTCAACCTTGATCAGTGCCATTGCAAAACGAGGTGTTAACTGAATTGCTGGATAAAGCGATAGCCTACGCTTGCATTCATCATCACTCATTTTCCCTTGAATCCAACGCCAGATCGCATGATCTCGCAGTACAAGTTCTGATTCCTCCTCAAGTGATGAACGATTTAGTTTCTCCTTAATATGAAGAAGTGAAGAAATCAATTCTTCTTCATTAATTGGTTTTAATAAGTAGTTTTCAATCCCTAATTCTAACCCTTGTTTAATGAGATGAAATTCTCTATATCCGGTTAAAACAAGTGAACGAATAGAAGGATCTTTTTCCTTTATCACTTCAATTAGCTCAAGACCAGTTAATTCAGGCATCTGAATATCCGTAATAAGAATATCTACTTTCATATGCTGTATTCGATCAAGCGCATCTCTTCCATTTGAGGAAGTAGCCACAACATGAAAGCCGTATTCATTCCAATCAATAATATTACGCATCCCCTCGACAATGAGCGGCTCATCATCCACTAGCATAACGTTGATCATAATCCTCCACCTCCCATAGTAATGGAAGCTCTACCTGAACTTTCGTACAAACTTCCAGTTCACTCTCAATCGTAATACCGTATTCTTCTCCAAACTTCATCTTAATTCGTTCATTGACGTTATTAAGACCAATTGAGTCCGATGTATTATGTGTGAGTCTCAATCGTTCCTGTATCTGCTTTAACTGAATCGGTTCAATACCCTTTCCATTATCAGTAATGACAATACGTAAGCGCTCGTTGTAAATTGATAGCTTTATTTGAATATGGTTATGATAAGAGTCTCTCTTCAACCCATGCAGTAAATAATTCTCAATTATTGGTTGTAAGATGAATGGAGGAACATAAGCATGCTTCAGTGATGGGTCGATTGCAAACTCACTAGTGAGTTGATCAGGGAATCGAATTTTGAATAGCTCAAGATACTGGTACGCATGATCCTTCTCATCTTGAACTGATATGAGCTCTGCTGTTTGCAAAGAGTGTCTAAACAGATCAGCAAGCTGTACAATCATTTTTCCTGTCACTTTCCCGCCTTCTGCTAATGATTTCATTCGAATGGCTTCTAACGTATTGTAAAGGAAATGAGGATTAATCTGTGCCTGAAGATTAGCAAGCTCTGCTTCTTTCTGTTTCAACTTTGAAAAATAAACCTTATTCATATAGTCATCTAACGTATCCAGTGTTTCATTAAACGTGGAGGAAATCACATTGAGATCATCATCTGAAGTTGTCGTAGCCATTCTTACGGTCAGATCACCCTGTTGCACTTCTCTCATTTTACGTTTCATCTGATGAACTCTTTTTGAGTAATTCTTTAGCGATAGATAAGGAATTACAACGGAAAAAATTGTCAACACCAGAATGATCATAAAAATAGGGAATTTATAAGAGGTCAAGCTAGATATCTTTGACTCAGGAATTGTGGCTGTAATCATCAACTCACTCACAGGATCCACTAATCCTTGAACAAGATAGCCTCCGTCCTCCACATACCCTTCTTGAACCGATTGATAAGAGAGTGCCTTTTCTTCCATTGCGTCATCACGATCTCCATATGAGAAGCGCACGATCCCATCCTCGTCCATTATTTTATACGAGACATCTGATTGATTATCTCTCAACGATAACAACCGACTAATGTTCTTATAAGAAAAGAAGACGTCAATCGTTCCTAGACGGTCGAGTGAGGTTGGATCATTAATTTGCTCACGAATGATATATGCATTTTTTGGAAGATTCCCGTTCAAGTTACTCTCATCCTCAATTAACCGCTTCCACTTAGAATGATCGTAAATATACTCATATTGTGAACCATATGTATCGTTTCGTACGACGGCTGCCATTACTTCTGAATCACTTGAAAAGTAATTACTAACAAAAATATCAAAGTTATACGGTACAAATGAATCACTGTTATAATACTTGTCCAACCGGTAGCTTAGATAAGCATGATAATCGTGCTGAAGAGCAAATGATAGATCTTGAATCAGCGCTTTATCCAAATAAAGCTGACGAATACCTTGTTTCACAAATGCGTGCTTTTTTTGGAGCTCAGCTTGAATTTCTTCCATCACATTTCGTTGACGGTCCATCTCTCTTTGAATAACAAAGTCCGAATAATAGGAAGAAAGAATAAGAAACAATGCAGACATTGAAAGAAGAATGATTGTTGTATAGGTAAAAAAGATTCTATAAAACATTCTTCCACTAAGTTTCTTCATAAACGCAATAAGCGCTTTCATTTTCTCACATCCTAATAAGTATCCAGTAATAGAAACAAACAGGGACTCCCAAGGTCCCTGTTAAGCGTATTAAATTGTAAGTTCAATCGTTTTTATTTCGTATGGGGAGAAAAGGAGTTGAACCGGCTCTTCGCTATACTTAGTGTATGGGATTGTCTCCATGAGGTTAACTTCTCGCCACTCCTTTATTGGATATACAGAGCTTAGATGTACACTTGCTCTAGCTCCTTCCATCTCATGCATCCTTACAATCACCCGATTGGTAGTTTCTCCTTTCTTCACAGCATCAATGACAACCTGATCACTTGAAAGAGTTAGTAGAGAATCTGTATGGCATGCTAATGCCTTCCCTTTAACGACTTTCCCTTCAGTATTCAAACAAGCTGCCTCTTTCTCTAAATCTCTCTTTCTACCTTCTCCTTTAAATGGAAAGAGCGAATAAGTAAAATGATGCACACCGATATCTGCTTCAGGGTCTGGGTGAATTGCCCCTTTTAATAGCGTAAGAGAAAGGACATTTCCTTTTGCTGAATAGCCATACTTACTGTCGTTCAAAAGACCGATGCCGTAATAAGGCTCAGTAAGTGCCGCCCATTTATGACCAACCGTTTCGAACCTTGCAGCATCCCATGACGTATTCCAGTGCGTAGGTCTTTTCACATTCCCAAACTGAATATCAAAAAGCGCTTCGGTTGTTTGAATATCGAGTGGAAATTCCACCTTTAGAAGCTGTTGCCTCGCTGTCCAATTGACTTCTGTTTGGAAGTCAATTCGACCCGTATGCTTATAAAAATGCATATACTGAATAATTTCAGCTCCAGGCCAATCCCATGCAAATAAGATAGTCGTTCGTAACGGGCCATTCCCTATAAGTTCACAGCGGCTAAGTGTCTGAATGGTCGTTGATTTCTCCATATAAAACATATCAATGTCCCAGGCATCATGCGCCATAGGTTTGTCTTCAAATAAACGAAAGACATTTCCTGATGACTCAGGAGCAATCATTTCCCTCTGTTCTAATTTATCAAAAATTCTTATCAGTTGACCATATAAATTCCATTCAATTTCATATCTTTCATTTATCAGCGATTCATTTTGAAGGTTAACTTCACTCAATGGCTCCGTTACCTGTGGTTTTTCTCCACTACTCTCAATGACATGATAAGCAAAAGGGTTGATGTCTTCTACCAGAACAAGCTGCTGACCTCTAGCGGTCTTCTGTGAAGTGAGTGAAACCCCATTCATCATGAATTCTTTTCCTGAGTCACTTGGGAGAGTAATTAGGAATGGCTGAGAGTATTGTAATGGATGAAAGAAAGACCAGAATCCTTCCTCTTTCTCTATTGCCAATTGAGTATGTTGTTCAAATAAAGTCTGTTTGATCTGGTGTGCTTCCAAATATTCTTCGGCTGCATCTTCATATACTTCTTTAATCGAGGATCCAGGAATAATGTCATGAAACTGATTTAACAGGAGTTTCTTCCAGCCTTTTTCAATGTCTGCCACTGGGTATGAGTCCCAGCTCCCTGAAAGGCTGTCCATGACAGCTAACAGCTCTGTTCTACGAAAATCCTGTTCAAGTCGCCTGTTTTGTTTCTTCATGTTAGCCTGGCTTGTGTATGTACCTCGATGATATTCTAAATACAATTCTCCATCCCATTTGTGAACATATTGTTCTGTTTGTTGAATCGTTTCATGAAGCTTAGAAAAGTAAGATGAAGCGGTGGAAGATATGACAGACGGCATTCCTGGGATTCGATCAAACTGACGTTTCAGTTCGAGCATCTCCCGATTGACCCCACCCCCTCCATCTCCATACCCATATGCTAAAAGGAGATCTCGGTTAATCTCTTTATCCTGATACTTTTCCCAGATTCCCTTGATGGTTTCAGCTGTTATCAGCCCATTGTACGTATAAAACCACGCATCGCTAGGCCGTCCTGGCTCAGGAGTCGTAATGAAATGAGTTAGAATCTCAGTCCCGTCAATCCCCTTCCATTGAAACGTGTCATGTGGCATTCGATTGTATTGATTCCAGCTGATTTTAGTAGTCATAAACGTATCAATTCCTGATTTCTTTAGGATTTGAGGTAAGGCCCAGCTATAACCAAAGACATCGGGCAACCAGAGAACGCTACTGTCGATAGAAAACTCATCCTTAATAAATTTCTTTCCATATAATAACTGCCGAACAAGAGATTCGCCCGATGGAATGTTACAATCGGCTTCTACCCACATCCCTCCTTCTACTTCCCATTGCCCGCTTTTCACCATTTCCTTAATTCGCTCAAACAATTCAGGCTCTTCTTCCTTCACCCACTGATAAAGCTGTGGCTGACTTTGTAGATAGGTATAGTCCTGATAAAGCTCTCCCAACCTGAGCACAGTAGAAAATGTACGCTTTGCTTTCTCTTTTGTATGCTTTACTCGCCACAGCCACGCTAAATCGATATGAGAATGTCCTATAGTATGAACCGTTATATCTGATCGATTGTCAACTGATGCTAACTCGCCCTCTAGGATAGAAAGTGCTTCATAAATTGTTTCATAGAACCTTCCTGTTCCAGGTTCTGCCCAGTTAATGAGCTTAAAGGCTTTATCTAAGAGAGTTAGAAGAATCGAACGAGTTGCATCTTCTTCCTGCTGATTCTTAACGGTAGAAAGTATGGCATACGTTAGATAATAGAATTGGTCTACACGCTTATCAAGAATGCCATACCACGCTTCCTTCAACCTGTAAAACTGTTCTTGAGGTACTCCTCCACCTTCAAGGCCTGACCAGAGCATCATGTCGATGTCTACAACCGAAGGACAAGGCGAGGGCAGCAGCACTTCCATATGATTGGAATCAACACCCTGAAAGGGCTCTTTATTCACATATAGAAGAGATTCGAAGCCAGAGTTATTTCCCCCTCCGGTGCGTCCTGCATCTATAAATAGCACCACTTGATCGTGTTCATCTTGAAAATGATTAGGTAACTCTAGCTCGGTATGAAGCCAAATGTAGCGATCTCTTCCTGACCAAGTGTCATTTCGTTTCATCTTTCTTTCAGAATAGGTTGCAGGCAGGTGCGTTTCTTCCCCCTCGCTAGGTTCATAGACAGAGAAGGAAGAAATCTGTATCTTTTGGCGATAGCGAAAACCACTGATTTCGTTAATACGATTTTGAAGCTTTTCAATTCGATAAAACATAATGTCCCCCTGTTCAATAGGTGTTGTGCCTGTATTTATTTATGGGATAGAGGACTACCCGGTACATGAATTCCTAATGTACTTAGAACAAATTCGCTGAACACCGAATTCGCCCAAGCAAACCATGACCGAGTAAAATCCTCAGGTCGACTGGCATTAAATCCTTCATGCATATAGTAGGTTCCTCCATGCGTTTTTTTCATCACTTCTAGGATAGATTCCTTCTCAGAACCACAACTCGAAGTCATGCCTTGAATCGCCAGTGAGATATGCCAGATATAGTGGTCAGGAGTATGAGGGCTCCCAATTCCACTTGCAACCTCTCCTTCATAATAATAAGGGTTGTGTCTGCTTAGAATGAAGTTTCGAGTATTTAGATACGTTGGATCATCAGGAGAACAATATCCAAGATAAGGCATAGATAACAAACTTGGAACATTCGCATCGTCCATCAGATTGACGTTCCCTTTCCCGTCAGTCTCGTATACGTATATCTCTCCAAAAATCGGATGATTAACCTTTCCGTATTGCTCAATGCCATTTCGAATTTCATCTCGAAGAAGCAGCATGTTATGAGCAAGCTCGTCTTCTCCCATCGCCCGTAGCATGTCATCTGCATACTGAAGCACCACGACTGCAAACATATTTGCCGGTATGAGATAGCCGTACAAGCAGGCATCATCACTTGGCCTAAAGCCAGACCATGTCATACCCGTATAGGTAGAATCTCCCCCGACTCCTCCCCGAAGAAGCGTATCTGAAACTTTACAATCGCTTCGCTCAAAACGATAAGAAGAACATACTTCATGATGCTGTTCAAGCTTCCATACCTTAAAGATCGTTTCGAGCACCTCCTTAAGAACAGGCTTTAATATCCGATCGTCACCTGTTGCTTTCCAATAAAGGTAGGTTAATTGAATCGGGTAACAGAGTGAATCCACCTCATACTTTCTTTCCCAGATCAGAGGACTCATTTCTGTATGATCGTTCTGATGGCCCGCACCGGTTGCTTCCCGATTAAATGCATTTGCATATGGATCATGAAGGATATATCGCCATTGTCGCTCGATCACCTGCTCCAACCAACGTGCAACGCCTTCGTCTTCTCCCGCTACAGTTAAATAAGGACGTACTTGAGCAGCAGAATCTCTAAGCCACATAGCAGGGATATCACCAGTTATAACAAAAGTTCCTTCTGTATCTTCCTGAAGTGTTGTCATATACGTGTTTAAAAAACATTGTTCAAAAAGCTTACTAAGCTCTCCATCCTTTTCGTAATCTTGATTAACCGTTTTTATGATGCGTTGAAACGATGCTGGAATGACTGTTTTCTTATCATTCATCGATCAGGACTCCTTATCAAAAGTTGGTGTTGTTTCAATAAATAGTGACACTATTTCATATGGCTTTACGATGTATTCAGCTCTTTTACCAGCCATGACTTCTTGTTTTTGCTCTAGGATGGTAGAAAGGTAGATTTGGTGTGCATCTGGATAATCCAACATCAATGAAATAGGATGATCGGTAGGGTTATACCACCTGAGAACCGTTCCTTCCCCTTCTTCAGGTGCTTTAACTGCGGTTAATACAAGACCCTTTCCTTCCCAATGAAATTCACTTTTTGAGACAGGTAAATCACCAGTGTGCTGCAATTCCTGAATCATTGGTAGCATACTGCCGTATTTATATGCGTCTAAATATGCCTTTGAAGAGAGGACATCTCCTTCATGTGGGATCACCATAAATTCTGCATCGTTCCATCCGGAACATTGTGCCTCAGGCGTTTCAAACACTCCCCAATCTCCCATTTCACCAACCGAACGTAGTAGCGTAAGCGCAACGCACTCATTATTTACTACCTCATATTCATGAAGCCCTTTACCGGCAATAGTGAGACCCGTCTTATCATCATGCAAACTGACAAAGCGCTGCATATGATGGGTAACAGAAGGATTTTTCCAATCTTCTTCAGGTTCATTAGGACGTTCAGCTATTTCAAAAATGCTGTCTGCAAAATGACTTTTTCCTTGAGAGCCAACAGGAAAAAGCACTCTTAATCGATGATCTTCTGCTATATTCATCATTTCAACCTTTACTTCGAGACCTTTTGACTCTTTTTCTAGCGTTAGAATCGTTCGAATGAGAATATCAGTCGTTTCCTCACTCCGTCCTGCTTTTCGATCAGGATGCCAGGTCAATTGCTCACGTTCCTTTCGTAAAAGTGCATCAGCTGATTCAGGGACAGTTAAGTACGACTTCAGCAGTACTGTGGCAGATAACGAACTGTTCTCAAGTAACTCGAAATCTATTTCGCAATCTGTCGAAGTCACGATCAATCCATCACCAGATTGCTTGTACATGTACTCATTTCCAATATCACCTGTATCTTCGTAAATCCCAAGGTTCTGATACGAATGATCAGTACGTTTATCTTTGAGTGAATAGCTCCCATTAGGATGAATCGTTACCTCTAAGTATTCGTTCTCTAATTGCTTCAAATCTTCATTCCAGATTTGCTTAGAAGTAATCTCATCTGATATGTGAGGTAATAAAAAGCAACAATCATATCCAAAGCCAGGACTACCCTCATATAGGAAAGTGACTTCAACTTCTCTACCGTAATAAGGCTTCCTAAATCCGTTATCAGGAAGGTCGTATCCAAAACGGACACCAAGATCTTTTACTTCACACACTACCTGGTGACCGTTCGAATGTTCGATTGAATAAGAAGGCAGTTTCTCCGCTTTTAACTTCCCTGGAATTTCTTGAAAGTTCATTTCATCAAAGTAGATTTTCTTTATGATTACCTTCTTTTTCACAACTTTTGTTGTTCGCTGTCCTGATGTCTCAAAGAATATAAGTGGAATGGCATCTGGATTTGAGTGAGATGTATTGATTTCCTTTGAGAATTGCATCATCTGTTCTTCAACAAACTTAGATGCACCTAACTCTACCTTCTCAAACCGTGATTCCATTTCCCTGTGAACTGAATCCACACTACACCCGCAAATACTATCATGGGGGTGATTTTGCATTAACAATTTCCAGAAATATTCAGAGTAAGAGCGGTAAAATGATCGATCTTTGGTAAGAATTCCAAACGGTTCTACAACGTTCTCTAGCAATGTTTGACACCGATCATTTGCCTGTTTTAAATAAATACGTGACGATGCTGTGTTGACGAGCGTCGACCAGCCGTCTGTTTTCTGATTCCGAAGCTCTCCTTTAATCGTTTGGAGGGAATTTGAAAGGTCGCTTTTCACATTTTCAATATAGTCTTGAAAACTCGCATGTTTAAATCGGACGTTTTCGTAAAGTTCATTTGCAAGATCAATGGCTTTAGTTACATCCTTTTGGACTGGCTGATGATCACAGCCATTCAAATAAAGAAGATGAGATGTCGATGCAAACATTCCAGATTCATCAAGCTTCTTATTCCAGTAGGCTTTCGCACGTTCTGCCTCCACTGGTATTTCATTCCCATTAGAATACCAGTTGGCAAAAAGAATCCCTAGTACGGAAGAACCGTCAGGAGCTTCCCATGAAAGTTCGGAATACGGTGAAGTATACTCATTACGGAAAACCTGGTTATTAAATCCAGTCGGCGTAACACCTCTTCCAAACGCTGCTACATCAATTCCTGCCTGTTTTAATATCTGGGGAGCTTGTCCATAAATTCCGAATGTGTCAGGAAAATACCCGATCCCTCCCTTTTGACCCCAGCGTTCCATATCTTTTTTCCCATATAGTAGATTACGAATATTTGCTTCCGAGCTTGTTAGAAATGCGTCTTGCAGCATATACCATGGACCGATCACCATTCGACCACTACGAAGATACGCTTCTACTCGTTCACGATTTTCTGGACGTATCTCTAAATAGTCGTCTACCATAATCGTTTGTCCATCCATATGAAAACTATGAAAATCAGGATTCTTATCAAGTTGCTCCAACACATCGTCGATCAATCGAATTAAATAGTAGCGATGTTCTTCAAACGACATGTACCACTCTCGATCCCAGTGTGAATGAGAGATAATATAGGCTGTTTTCTCTACTGCTGCTTTCACAGTCATTTTAGTACTCCTCCTTCTTCGACAGGCTTCTGCCAATGCAAATTCTTATAGCGGTTCATCGAGACCTTCATCGTCCAATATGCGGGCAAGACACCTACCGCAAACGGAATCAGTCCTGGCAGTTGATAGAGTAAATAGCCAAGAACGAAGAGACCCAATGCGATGATGAGATTTTGCTTAAAACTAATAAGTGCTACGATAAGCGGCTGAATGAGGTACCCTATGAAGGTTTGTTTGAAATGGACATAATACGGAAAAAAATAGACAAAAGAAAACAAATAAATGATCGAGCTGATTACTAGTGCAACAGTACACAATAGGGCAACGATACCCTGCAGCTGACTGACAAGATAGAGATTAAAAGCCAGGAATCCGCCTACCAAAAGGTAGATCCAACATAGAATATTTACATGAAAAAAATGCATTTTGAAGTTGCTGTGAAAGTCTGACCAAATTGGCTGTTCTAAGTCTCCCTTTAGCCAGGTTCTCGTTGCTGAGAAAAGAGCAACCGTTGCTGGGAAGATCCCAAACATCACCCCTCCCAACACAACATGAAGGATCCAAATCCAATTTAGCAGCATGATGCGCCATATCCATTGACTGCATTCCACAAAAAAGCCTCCAACACGATCTAGCATGTTTGTTCACCACCCTCCATATTCTTCGTGCCAAACGTATGCTGCTCCAAGAAGCTGTGCATCACCAAGATGATGACAGAGGTCTACCTCAGGACGAACCTTTGCATAAGGTAAAGCTTTATATATAGGATGAATCGCCTCTCTAAGTAATGAGAGAAATTCAGGCTGCCTTGAGATTCCACCTCCGATGAGAATCTTTTGTGGGTCGATCATGTATTGGATATTAAAAACCCCTACTGCCAGATGATGAAAGAAGGTATCAATTGAATGTGTAGTTTGTCTGTCACCCTGTGCCGAAGCAGCAAAGGCGCGTTCTCCAGTCCATTCTTTCTCGACTCCACTCCCTCCTTTTAGACGCCTAAGAATGGCCGAAGATGACCCAAGATTACTCCATGTTGAATAGGTGTGAGATTCAAGATCACTTTTTAATATGGCATAGCCAAACTCACCACCGTGCAAGTTTGCTCCCTTCCAAATGCGTCCGTTCATAACCAGCGCTCCACCTATCCCCGTCCCACAAACAATACAAGCATAGTTTCTAAGGCCTGAAGCTGCACCATTCCATTTTTCTGCAAGGGCTGCACAATTTGCATCATTCTCAGCCGAGACCGGCAAACGATACCGTTCTCTAAATCGTTGTATGAGATTTTCATTATGTAAAAAAGGAACAGCGCTATAACCAAGCACTTCCCCTGCTTCAGTAATGCTGCCAGGACTGCTTATGGCAATTCCCGTCATCGTCTTTCCCAGATTCACCTCACTCTCCATATAAGAGTTCAACGCTTCAAACAGCCTATCAAACGAACATGGCGTATGAATTTCTTTCCGGCTAACTAGCAATCTATCGCTGGAAACAAGACTGAACTTTGTCAGTGTTCCCCCAATATCAATCGTCAGAAGATAACTCATTGCACTGTCTTCTCTTCCGGCAGCTTATTTGTAGAAGCAAGCATATTAAACCATCTGCCGCTCTTCTTCATATGACGAGCTTTTGTTTTTAAATCAAGTGAATATAAGCCATACCTATTTTTGTATGCGTTCAGCCAGGACCAATTATCGACGAACGTCCAAACATGATATCCATAGCAATTTGAACCTTCTGAAATCCCTTTATGAAGCCATGATAAATGTTCTCTCATAAAGGCAATTCGATAATCATCCTGTATTTCTCCTGAAGCATCTGCAAACTTCTTTTCATCTTCCACACCAATGCCATTCTCCGCTACGTACCAAGGGATATTGCCATAGTGCTTTTTAATAAGCATCGCAATATCATAGATGCCTTTTTCATAGATTTCCCACCCTCTATGAGGATTGATTTTCCTTTCAGGCCACTCATAAGGCTCGAAGTAAGAGGTCAGGAGTAAGGGGGCGTCCTTCTTGCTTGGTTTTTGAGCTCGTTTTGGCTGGTAGTAGTTCACCCCAAGAAAGTCAATCTTATTATCTTGAATGATTTCAAGTTCACCTGGTTCGACCTTTGGAGCGATACCCAATCCCTTTGCCCACCTGACGAGTTCCTCTGGATAAGTGCCCCTCACAGCCGGGTCGAGAAAGCTTCGATTAAAAAGCAAATCCGCAAAATGTGCAGCTTCTACATCTTCTTTATCCTGACTCTTTGGATAAGTTGGAGAGAGATTTAAGATAATCCCAATTTCCCCGTTCCCAATGTTTCGAAATTCTCTCACAGCATAGGAATGTGCAAGCATGGTATGGTAGGCTACCTTAACTGCCCTTTGAAGGTCGTATACGCCTGGAAGGTGCTTGTCATTTAAATAGCCCATTTCAACCGGAACGATTGGCTCATTAAAGGTCACCCACTGATCCACTAAACCTCCAAACAGCTCAAACGCTGTTCGGGCATAGTGTTTAAATTCCTTAACAGTATCCCTGTCCTCCCATCCTCCTTTGTTATACAACCGTAATGGCATATCAAAGTGAAATAAATTTACAATCGCTTTTATTCCGTTGTGCTTTAAGCGTTCAAAAACAGATCGATAGAAGGCAACAGCCTCGTGATTGACCTCTTTACCATCTGGCAAGAGTCTTGACCATGAAATGGAAGTTCGATAAGAATTCATCCCCAATCGCTTGATCCCTTCGATATCTTGGTCGACATTATGATAGAAGTCTGACGCCTCTTCAGGTCCGATGCGGTCATGGAAACGTTCTGGCGACTTCCGAAACCAATAATCCCAGATATTCTCACCTTTTCCTCCTGTTGAAGAAGCACCCTCGAACTGAGGAGCAGATGTTGCAGTCCCCCACAAAAATCCTTCTGGAAATGTTACGCTCATTTCGTTTTTCCTCCCCATTACGTAATCGCTTTCATTCTGTCGGCTACTTACTATAATAGCTTGATTTAGGAGAGATAAAATAGCTATGCGCCAGGTCCTTTAAAATGTGCATTAAATCTTAAAATTTTCAAGAACGTTTCAAAGAAAAAGGGAGAGCCATTCGCTCTCCCACTACTTAATATCCATATGCCTCGATTTCATAGATACGTACGGCTTGATCCCCAGTCTGTGTAGGTTCTTGGACGGTTAATCGAATATACCTCGCTGTTGTTAATGAGATCGTGTGCTCCGTTACAGCATCTTGGTTTGAACTCACAGAAACGGACTCCTGCCATATCTCACCATCGATGCTTGTTTCAATTGTAAACGCCTTTGTGTTAAACGCAGTTGATTCTCCACCTGCTTCTGCATGCTTTACTACGAGTTTGGATAGATCATACTCTTCTTGTAGATCGATCGTAAGCCATTGTTCAGAGCCAAGTGCACACCACTTGCTGTTGTTCGCCACTTCTCCATCAATCGCATTCATCGGCCCTTCACTTGCAGCGCATTCTCCACTCGCCTCAGCTCGTTTATCAAGTGCTACATTTTCGATCGTGCCAGCTTTATTTGTAATCGTAATAAATGCTTCTTTCGTCACCACATCTTCTCCCGCTGTGTTTCTTGCGGTTAATGTTACCGAATATGCTCCTTCCTTTTCGTAACGGACGACCGGATGTCGCTCTGTACTAACAGCCGGTTCTCCTCCTTCAAACTGCCACTCTACTTCTTCAGTCACCTCAGAGGATTCGCTTGTAAATTGAATCGCCTCTCCTGGACGTGCAACAGTGCGGTCTACTTTAAAATCTGCAACCGGCAAAGGATAATCTGGCCATATTAATGTGACCCTTACAGCTTCACTTCTACTAAGTTGAGGACTAACAGCTACCACTTCAAGTGCACTTTCAACTTCTTTGCCATCTCTTTTTATGTTATTTATGGCATAAACGTGATTTGGCGTAGCTCCTAAAAATTCACGTGATCCATCATTAAACACTCTATAAACCTCATAGTGTCTAGCACCTTCTACTTCTTCCCATGACAAGCGTACATTCGCATAGAGGCCATCTCTAAACTCTTCACTTTCTATTGTGAAATCAGCTGCCTTATCAGGTACGTGCTTTGCTTCTTTTTTATGATAGATTTTAATTTCGCCAACATTGATCCTGTAGTTATCTGGCTTCTTGATGGAATCAAAGGTTAATGAAAGGGATGAGATTTGGTTTCCTTCATACTTCTTTAGTTTGAATGTCTCCGTCACCCAGTCACCGTGACTCTTCTTTTTCACGTCTAAAAATGCATTTTCTGATTTCTCTCCAAAACTTAACCCAACCTTCATATCAGGACGTTTGTTATCCGTTTTGTACGTAATCGAAAGTTCAGTGTCTTTCTCAACCGAAATCGCAGTTTTATATAACTTAAGATTTGTTGCATTGTTTGGCGAGCGTTGTCCTTCAACTTTTAACGAGCTTCCGCCATAATAAGCTTCGCTCCAATCAAAGGATGGTTCAAGAAGGTTCCCTTTTCCTTCTAGCTTCCATCTCCATGTCGGCAGGATATCTTGTAAACTACGGTTGTTCCATGATTGGTCAGATGCTTTTTCCCCATTAATGGCGAAGAAGGTTCCACTGCCAGTGTTGAAGTTTGTTGTAAACGTCTCCCCATCAATGGTTGTTTTCTCTGCAAAAAAAGCAGATATCCCTGGCCAGTTATGCGCAGGATCTCCAGTCCAAAATTTTTCTTCTTTCTGATAGAATTGATCCATCGAATTCGAAGATTTAAATGCCCAATCAGGGCGATAGATTCCAAGGGAAGCCCATGCTGAACCATCCTCTGGAAATAGATTGTCCCAGCTTACATTCGTACCTGTACCATTTGCTTCAACGTCGATTCCTGCATAAAGATCAAATGGAGAACGTCCGATTTCTCTTGCTTTATCGTAAGAACGTTCTTGAGTCCCATTCCACCACCAAAAGTTCAAGAACATACTATCTGAAATTCGTTGATCACCATCTTGAAGGAACATCTTGTTTTGATCTGTAAGATAGTTTTGCCAGTTAATTTCTCCTGATGAAACCATCGAATCATACCACATGATTTCCATATCATCTGACTTGTTATCTTGAAGGTATTTTAGGAAGTCCTGCATTTTTTTCGCGGTCTCTCCATTCCCACCTTCTGTTTCTTGATTAATAAACCACCCATCAAAACCGTAATAATCAGCAACCCTTAACAGTTGATCTGCTGCAGGAAATGAGCCATCTTCCCGCTGCTCTAACATTTGTTCAACCCATTTATCCTGCCCACCATATACGTGAGGCGGGAAGAAAACATTTCCTAAGATTGGTACACCGTTTCGATGAGAAGCATCGATTGCGTCTGCGCTTGGTGGAACGATGATCCCCTCACCTGATGATCCTGCCCAATAAACCATCAGATCAACATATTGCCAGAAACCAAACGTGTTGGCGTAGAAATCATTTCCTCCCTGTGAAGGGACGCCGCTCGTATTAGGGTTGAGTGCAGAAAGAGCCACTAGCTTCGGAAGATCTTCTTTTGAATCAACTTCCCTCTTATCTAATGGAACTGTTGATCGATTAAAACGAGCATCCGGATCTTCATCTGGTGACCATTCTAGTAGTTCTTCTGGAAACCAATGCGAAGATTTTGGTCCCTCAGCAAAACTAGTAAGAGGAAACATGCATACTAGAATGACAAACACAGCACCAAATAGTAGAAAGAGTTTTTCTTTTTTCAAATCAACCACCATCCTCATTCGTTTTTCCTTCTTCTAAACTAAACATCACTTCAATGAATGACTAAAGCTTCACCTCCAATCACTAGATCAAACCCACAGGATAACTAAGATAAAGCGCTTACATTTTGAAGTGATCCTACAGACTTTTATACGTACAAATTTATGTAAGTTAGAATAGGGATTCAATACGTTTTCATAAAGAGATAAGGTATTGACATGTTACCTAAGGTTATTACAGAGAGTAAGCTAGAATAAATAAGTCTGGAGCTTATTCCGTGTACAACTTAGGATATTCACCAAATAAAACCGTCACTCTTAAAATAAGAGTGACGGTTTTGTTTATTAACATATAGTAAGAAACGTAATCCTTATTGAATATTTCCCCTTAACACTGAGTAGAATTTCTTATCATTCCTTGCCACTCAACTCAATCATAGTTAAACCTTCAGATGCTTCTGGTGCTTCAAAGAATTTTGTAACATGGTTAAAAACCGCTTCTGTGTCAAAGTTTGCTCTTTCGGGTTGTTCGGTACGCCTTTTTCCAATTTGACGTAAACATTGTTCATTCGTTACATCGAGGAAAATGAGCTTATGGCTTGCATGAACTTCTGACGCAATATCTAAAAACCACTTTCGCTGATTTCGAGTGTTAGCTGGAAAATCCATTACTACATTTGAACCGACACGTAACATGTTTTGGACATGCTTTTTTACCAACGGCTTAAGTTGCGCTGAGAATGTTAGATAGTCCTCAAAGGAGGTAATCTGATTAGGATAAAGAGAAGAAAGCCATTCATCCTCAGATATGAGTACAGCGTGCTTCTCTTTTGCTATTTGTTTTGATTTCGTTGATTTTCCTGCACCCATTTTCCCACAGAAAAAGTACAGTGTTCCCAATTGATTCATTTGGTTTACCTCCTTCTACATGTAAAAGTTTTTGTAGTGCAGAAATGATAAAGGTTTTGAGTGAACATAATTGAAACTATTTAAGAGAGTCTTCTGAAGTAAACAACCTGTCTTTAACTTCATTCACTTGCTGTATCATATGACCAATATTGCCTTCTCCAGCATATAAGGACATATCAAAAAAGTTATGATCTAAACCAGACCAATAAAGAACGTTTTCATCTCCTGAGACCGCTATATCCCTTTCTAATCTACCGACGTACACTTCAACGAAACAATCTTGATGATAGTAGGTAAAATCCATTAGATGAACAAGCGTTATATCTTCATGGGAAATACTTGTTTCTTCGTGAAGCTCTCTATATGCAGCTTCTATACCCCTTTCACCACTCTCGATTTTCCCACCTACTAAATTACTTAATCCTTTATAGGGATCTTTCAACCTTTCACACATTAATAATTTGTCCATCTCTTTGTTATAAATCATTAGAACATTATAGCCTTGCATTTCTTCACTTCCTTGTTAATTGGTATAACCTGAGCTACGCTTCATAGTTTTAATTAAAAGACTATGGCTAAAGGAGGAACATCTCATGAACCAGACACTCCTTACCCCTTGGCAGGAACACCATTTCTGGATTGAAATTCTTTCTGATCACGCAGTCTTTGTACGTGATTACTTATCTCCTACTGAACACACCTATGTGAATGAAGCAAATCAGTTTGCATCGGCATTCGACGATTTGCAGTCGCAACTTACATCAATTAAGCAGGATGAATCCGCAAGCTCAGATACTATGCAATCCTTTTCACGTAAAGCTTACAAGTTAGCAAGAGCTTACTTTAATTTTGAAGGGAAGGTACAGAGACGTAGGATCCGAAACGAAATTAACATTAACCTTAGTCCATCTTACTTTAATGGAACGTTAGATGAGAATCAGGAATATTTGCGTCAGCTTACTTTCTATATTGAAGGGAAGGTCCCTCCCCCTCTTTCACTTCTCGACTTAATGGACCTATGGTTAACGGATCAAGTGGGTCATGCCGCGCTCTTAATCGATATTCTTGATCCAATTGAAGTTGAGTTTATAAGGAAAGCACAGAGTATTCAGAACCAATTTCAAGTGTATATTTCGAAAAACAGGGCCATGAGAGGTTTTCTTCGATTCACCCCCTCTGGCTTTCGAGCACAGCAACGATTTGCAGATGAGGTCGCTCATTCGATACAAGCTTTAAACGCACTTGTGGAAGAGGTAATGTCTCTTTACCAAGTTGATGAAGTTCTAAACAACACGAATTTGAGATTTCTTGAACATCATTTTCCCGAGAGCTGTTATTTCCTAGTCCACCTTAGCCAATATGCTCCATCCATACCATCGCCTTCATGTTCGCTAACGAAGCCTTCTTATTTATCTTCAAAAAACTAAATTCCGCTTAAGTGCTCTTACCGAAAAAAAAGCCATTTATTAAGAGGGCAATACATAGACTTGCTATTTCAGTTGCCTCCTTAATAAACAAGCATGGAATGAGGTTAAACAATCCAGCCATTAAAAACCATACCTAAATTAATAAGCATATGAAACACGATAGTAATTGGGTAGATGAAGTTCCTTATCTTTGAAATAAAAAGGTGCAGGTCGATGATCATTCACATCTTCAAATAAATACGTTTCTTTTAACTCCAGTTCATCAAAAATAACTTCCTTAAAGACCGTGTTGATATCTTTCTTGGTAATCGTTTCAATAATTTTTCCTAAGAGCTGATAATTTGTATCCGAGTATTGAGCCTTTTTACCGGGAGTAAATTTCGGTTCCTTTTGTTTTGCACTCGCTAGTGTTCTCTCAAAACCCCAAGTTTGGTCTTTTCCCGTTGTTAATTCCCTAACCGCACCAGTTGAGAAATAATCAGGAATTCCAGATGTGTTTGACATTAACTGTTTGATTGTTATTTCTCTAGAGTAGTCTTTTCCTTTAAAAATGTGGAGTTCATGCATCGTTTCATCTTTCAAGTAGTCTGAGATTTTATCATGGAGGTTTAGACTATTTTTTGATCGTAAGTTTAGTAAGACTGCAGTAACATATAATTTCGTTACGCTTGCAATAAAATATGGCCGATCGATCGTTAGATTTCCAGCACCTTTTAAGAGCGACAGAGAATCATCCCCATTTTCAACACACATTAAAGCTCCATATATGTGCTTCTTTGATACCGCGGATGACACTAATTCAGAAACAAATGATGACTCATTTGTTTGAATCAACAATAATCTCCCCCTCTACATTCACACGTTTTTAACCTTTTCCTTCAACTTTTTATGATGGTTGTTTATCTTTATTCATGGTTGGAAACGAATAGAGCACTGTTCTAACTTAATAGCATTACAATCGTTTTTATTCTTATGTAACCACTGCTGTGTGTTGATGGCATACAAAAGGTCCACTCTCTTATAAGAGAGCGGACCTTTTTTCATACAAGAAATGGGATGATCAAACCAGCTAACAACAGAATGATCGCTCCACCTAAACGAGACGAAATTTGTGCAAATGGCATGAGCTCCATTCGTTTTGAAGATGAAAGGACTGCTACATCTCCTGTCCCTCCCATATTTGCCATACAAAGTCCTGCTGTAATGGCTGATTCAATCGGGTAGAAGCCAACGAGCTTACCTAAAAGACCTGCTCCGATCACCGCACCAACAACAACCCCGAGCACAGTAACAATGTATTGGATCGTTAATGCTTCAAGCACAGTACCTAAATCGGTATAAGCGATACCAATCCCAAACAAGAGCGCAAACGTCCAGTTTTTTGCAACAAACTTATACCATTGATTTGCTCCATTCAAAATGCTTTCTGGGATGATTCCAGCAACCTTCGTTATCGCGACAACAATAATCATAATTGCATATGCGTGAATTGGGATGAAACCAGCTAATAATGATCCTACAGAAAAGAACAATACTGCAGCCATTAGTCCGATTCCCATCTTTTGTATATCAAACGAGGGTTTTTCTTCTTTGTATTCAAACCCTTTTAATAACTGCCCTTTCCCAGACAAAGAAGGCATTTTCTTCCCAAGCATATTCAGCATACTAGCAATAATAATGGCAAATACGTTACCTAAAGCTAAAGCAGGAACGAGCATCGATATATAGTAACTTGGATCGTTCCCCATCAATTCACTATATATTTGACTCATAGGAACGGCACCTGCACCCATTCCACCTCCCATAATAGGCATTGTAATAACGAGTACTGCATCTCTTAATGTAAAACCAACCATTGCCCCAAGCAACCCACCTACCGCCATAGCACCTACTACGGCTCCGAAAATAGGGAGAAAATAGCGAAGACCAACTTTAATTAAAATGCTCTTATTCATACCCAATATACTACCTGTAATTAAAGCAGCAATATAAAAATTTAAGAAACCTCCATCTTTCATAAAGTCATTAATCAATGTTGCTGTACCATCTGGAATTAAACCAGCATATACCATATAAGCAGCACCAAAGATAGCTAATATTGCGCCTCCGCCTAAGTAGGTTTTTAAGATTGGTGTATGATCGCCAATCCATCCAAAAAGTTCACCAAGAACCATCATAATGAGTAGGCTTCCAATCATGCCTCCTGGTAAGTTCCCAGTGTACATGATGACAAGAGTAAGGGCAGTAATCACGAAAAACCAAGTAAGTGGCAGACCAAACATTGTAACCGCTTTCTTATTTTGGTTTAATAAAGCCACACCTTGCGTTGACGGTTGATTCGTTTGCACTCTTTCAGCAGAGCTTGACATAGTACCTCTCCTTTTCTAAATAATTTCTCGTGTACCTTACAAAATGGTTGTCCTAATACGTCATTCACCCTTCGGACTTACCGGTCAACCATCTTGCAACTACGTCTTTTGTGAGTTTTATCTTACGTGCAAACGCTTTATTTTCCTACCATTTGAAAATAAATAACTTATTGTAATTAAAAAAAGCAGCCAATTCGGCTGCTTTTTTAATGGTAAAATTCAAGGCTCATATTATATTCAGTTTTTATTTGATACTGATAAACAGGCCTCCCGATCCCATAGATCAAGGTTTCTTCAAGAAAGTCAATTTCCTTTAAAAACTTTAAATATTTTCTGATGGAGACCCTTGAAATATCTGCTTCTCGTGCAACCTCATCTGTTGAAAAGGTTTCGTTCTGCTTCGTGTGGATGATACCGATAATATGCTCTAGCGTCGTTTTAGTCAGCCCTTTCGGCACTTGGATACGTCTATCTTCAAAATGATGTTCCTTCTTTATGAAAATGTTGTCGATCTCGTCCTGGCTTACTTTCGGCTTATCTTTTAAAAGAAAGTGGTTTTCTTTATATTTGTTTAAAGCTCTTTTTAGACGATGAAAGTCAAACGGTTTAATTAAGTAATCAACCGCACCAAGACGAAGCGATTGTTGAATTTGCTCTCTCTCTGAAGCAGCCGTAATCAGTATGACATCTACTTGCTCATCTTTTGCTCTGAGTTCTTTTAGAAACTGCAATCCGTCTCTTCCAGGCATGTATACATCGAGGAGAATCAGGTCTATTCGACACTCACTTAATGAGCGTAAAGCTTCTACTACATTAGAAGCTTCGGCCGCTACTTGATACCCTCCAACCTGCTCTATGTACTGTTTATTTAAGTTGGCGACCATCGGATCATCTTCTACAATCATAACCTGAATCATGCGTTGTCCACCTCAGCTTCATAAGGAATAATCACTGTGAATACTGTGCCTTGGTTTACGATCGAATCAAACTCAATAGATCCATCCAGTGCTCTTACACTTTCTTGTACAAGGTGTAGGCCGTATCCCCTGTTATTTCCTTTTGTCGAAACACCCTTTTGAAATATCTCTTGATGGTGTTCTTCTTTAATTCCTGGTCCAGTGTCTCGCACTTCAATTTCGAGCAATTCATCAACATATGATAGTGTGAGAGACAACATTTTCTCGCTTCTTCCGTTAAGACTTTCGATAGAGTTGTCGAGCAAATTTCCAATAATCGTTACGATTTCATGGCTAACTCCTTCATCTTTTGCTGCTGCAATATCGGTTTCACATACTACGCTCAATTGGATATTTTGTTCTCGAGCATAGCTTAATTTTCCAATGATAAATCCTGCTAATACAGGATCTTTTATTTTATTGGTTATGATATCTGCTTCATAAACTTGATGATCGACGAGCTGTTTAATATACGCCTTCATGTCTTTGAAAGATTTCAGCTCAATCATACCTAGCAAAACATGGAGTTTGTTTTTAAATTCATGAGACTGGGCACGAAGCGACTCTGCATACAAACGCACACCTGTCAGCTGTTCGGCCAGCTGATTCACCTCGGTTTTATCCCGAAACGTTGATATCGCTCCGACCACTTCATTGTTCACAATAAGTGGGACACGGTTTACGATTATGGACGAGCCATTGATTAGCTGCTCTTCATCAAGCTCTGCCTCTCCTGTCATAAGTACTCTACCAAGCATTGAATGAGGAATGTATTCAGTAATCGGAAGACCTATAGGATCTTCTTCCTCAATACCTGCTTTATGAAAAATAGTTCTTGCTGATTTATTGACGAGCGTAATTCGAGATTCGGCATCTACAGCAATGATTCCTTCATGAACTGATTGCAGCATACCGTTTCGTTCCTCATGTATGCGAGCAATCGCTGCTGGTTCTAAACCAAATAAGCTTTTCTTAATAAATCGTGCTAACAAGAATGCTCCAATAACCCCTACAAGTACACCAACAATAGAACCTATTAAAACATTAACATGGTTGCTTCTCAACGACGCTTCAACTGCATCTAAGGAAATTCCAACAGATACGGCGCCAACCTGTTCCCCATTTTCTGCAATTACAGGAGTAAAGGCTCGTACAGATTGACCTAACGTTCCTTCAGATATCGATATGTACTCTTCTCCGTTCAACACTCTCTCCTCGTCACCACCCACAAATTCCTTTCCAATCAAATCAGGATTTGGATGGGAGCGACGGATTCCTTCCATATTCATAACTACAACAAATAAGACGTCTGACGCTTCTTGAATACTCATGGCGTAGTCCTGAACGGTTTGATTGTTCGTCTTAAGTTGTAGTTCTTTCTGTACAACAAATGATTCTGACACCGAACGGGAAACGATCAACGCCTTCTCTTCAAGCTGATTTCTAATATCCTCACTCGTACTCGTGGTAATCAAAAGATCCGTAATGACTAATGAGAAGAAAACAACTAGAAGCACGAAGATAATGATGATCGTACTTAATTTAAAACGGGATTGTTTCATTTAACCTCTCCTTATGAGAAACACTCTAATTGTGGGGACTAATTGTTTATTGGAGAATTGATTAATGGATAAGTCGGGATTAATGATACAGAAGAAATGCAAAACAAATCAGAAATGGGCTAGAAACAAGTCTAGCTTTTTATTTTTATGAATGATAGATTGTGCAAACTATGAGGAAAATTACAAATAAATGATACATCTATATTTTACCATAGTAGTTCCAGCACCCAGATGTGAACACTCGCAGTTACCTATGGCTAAAAAGATTCCTTAATAACCTAATACAAAAAAACAGGAGACCATATATTGCGGCTCCTGTATCTCTAATACATCGTCTAACTCATTGAAAGCTTCCTATTGAAGTAGGAGTTAAGGTCTACTATAAACCCACTTTTTCATGTTTTGATATGTATGACCAAGAAAAAAACGATACTCATCATCAAGTAAAAATAGAAACTGCCTTTTATTAAATTCACTTAAATAATGTGGACGTGATCCTTTCTAAATTAACGCTCCCAAAACACAAAAATTATAGTGTACAGTTTCTTCAATAATTGCATACTTGTAACGAACTTCTTTTACATCTATTAAACAATTTGCAAAAAGGTAATAATCAACCGCGTTTAATTTAAATAAACCTTTCTAAATACTCATCAAATATTTTATTCATCACTTTGGGTGTGTTCTCCAAATAAACAGTGATTTGATCATTGTTCGATTTGTATTTATCTGAGTTTCTTTCATCTGTTGGAAAATCAGAAATCCCTTTTATTATAATGCACTCAACATTATTCTTCTTACAGATATAAGCAATTGCCCCCGCTTCTGTATCGGCTATTGTTATTTCGTTTTCTTTAAGAGTTAAATAGTCCTTCCACATCACTACCGCTTTATCGGCAGTGCCAATTGTTCCAGTATGAAAATCGCTACCATACTTCGATAGATTTAGTTCAACTACGAACGATTGCTTAATAAGGGGCTCTATTTCTTTTACTGTACAATCATATTGAACTGCTTTATTGGGTACAAAAACATCTAAATTACTGAACGTATCATCTATCCCTGCACATGTACCGGCAACGATTACTTTAGTTAAATTAAAACGAGAGATCATATACTGATTACCACCAACACCATTCACCTTTCTTACGCCGGTACTATAAAAAACCAGTTCAGTATTATTGATTTTCCGTTTAAAATATTCGCCATACGGATACCCGAAGCGTTCGTCATCTTTTATACCGTAGTATTCCACGGTCGCCTCATATTCCCATTTAGTCGCTATACTTATTCCAATCATCACTTATCACCTTACCAACCATCTCCAATGTTTTTAAACACTTGATATTACCTGCTCTTTTACATATTGAGCGATCGTAAGTCATTCAAATTAGAGCGTCTCTTTCAATCTCTGTATCTTCGAATTGGAAATTAAGAAAACAGTTCCAAAAACGTCGATCCTGTCTCCCTTTACGCGTACAGCGCAATCTTTGTTCGAAGCGTAAATAGTTATTTCTTCCGATAATGGAGAGAGTTCGCTCTGAACCCTTTCAATATTGTTTTCAAGATCAAAATGAGATAAAACGGAGAAATTATCAAGACCGATTCCTTTGTAAACAGTGTTCTTTTCAACGTTAAATCCAAGGTTTTTCGAGCATAGCCATTTAGCGGACATATTGAATGCACCAGCACTTGAACCCAACACAATGGCGCTGCTTTTTTTAATGGAATCCATTAACTCATATTCTCTTAAAAAACCATTTTGTGTTAGAGGATCTCCACCCAACAAAAAAATAACTGAAGCATTTTGTATTATCGTTTGTGCATCTTCCTTATGTACGCGAAAATTAATCAAATGATAGTCATCAAACAAAATACCAGCCTGATCAAGCCAGGAGCGTTCAGTAGCACCATCACCTTCAAGTTTAGATGGATTCGAGCTAATCATGGCAATCGATTTTCTATCAGTTATATCTTCTTGTAACAGCCTTCCCAGCCTCTCTGGAAAGAAATTGTTGAACCACCCTAAATAATAGTGAGTTTTCATAAGTACCCCCGTTGCAAAACTTAATAAGGGAACCTCACCCATAAAGAAGTCCCCCTTAGCTATAAAAATTCTCCATAACTATTTGGTTTGTTCAGAAAACTAATCCTTATCTCTTTTTTCTTCTATAAAGATCAAGCGTTTTATAGCCCTCTGATAAAACCTCAACCATTTGCTTCGTTCGCTTATCTCGGGTGGCTTGCTGCTTTGCAGAGAAAATTTGCCTCGCCCAGTCCCTTTGATACCCGGGAGTTAGATCACGGAAGAATGCAAGCTCTGATGGATGTTCTCCCAAAAGGGTTTCTACATCGTTGATTTTATCTTCATAATCCGCAACACATTGACTCGCTGGAGCGGTTTTCTGAACTTTTCTCTTTTCTTTTTTCATTCCTACCACAGTAAATACATCATCCATGCTGACCATACGTGAGAACTTTATTTCGCTATTATCGACATAGCCATCTTCTCCTACGTTCAACGCTGGAAACATGTCATCTCTATGAATGTATGAATCGTATTTTTTGTTACCTTTCTTCGGATATGCAAAGAACACATATCCCTTTGGCAAAAGCACTTCGTCATTAGCGATGATAACATTGAGGTTCTGAGTCATCTCTTCTATCGTTTTGACGAATATAAATATAGCATCGTGCTTCCCAGACAAAGACTTCGAGTATTCCTCAAAGAATTCATATCCTCCTGGGTTATGAAGAACAGCCATATTTTCGTATTTTGTTAACTTAAGTTTATCTAAGATCGACATCTTATGTAACGCCCCCTAAAAAGTCGTATTACTCAAAAATAGCCAGCACTGCACCAGCGGGATCTTTAATAACACAGAAGAACATCTCACCCATGTACCTAGGACCATCAAGTATCTGCCCACCGTGTTCGATACAACTATTGGCACTTTCTTTGACACTTTCAACCTTTACATACATAAGCCATTGAGGAGGGAGCGAGGCATTGGTTCCTTTCGCATGGCAAATTCCTGTAACTGTCTCACCCGCTGGCGTTTTAATATCGAAATCATGATACGTTCCCATGTCGTGTTCACTGGCTTTCCACCCGACAACTTTAGTATAAAAATCTTTAATTTTCTCAGCATTCCCGACCGTTAAGTCTCGCCAATGAATTTGTCCAATATCATTCTTGTCATTACTCAAATACATTCTCCTTTCGCTTCAATCATTTGCTCCCTAAAGTAAATGACCCCTTATTTTAGGTTTAATGCACTTGAGCAATCTGAATAAGGTTACCACAAGTATCGTCGAAAACAGCAATTGTAACCTCACCTATATTTGTTGGTTCCATCGTAAATTGAACACCGCGTTTCTTTAATTCCTCATACTCTTTTTGAACATCTTCCACACCAAACATTGTTGCTGGGATACCATCAGCGTATATCTTCTCTTGATACTCTTTGGCGGCGGAGTGAATATTAGGTTCAAGTACTAGTTCAGTACCTACTCGATTTTCGTCAGAAACAACAGTAATCCATCTATATTCACCAACCGGCTTATCTTCCTTTTTCACAAATCCGAGTGTATCAGTATAGAACTTTAAGGCTCTTTCTTGATCCTGCACAAATATACTTGTAACGATAATTCTCATAGTCGTTTCGCCTCCAATAGGTAACGTTTTTTATCAATCAAAATCATCTTATCAAATCTCTTATTTCTTTATCTTACAAAGAGTGTCCATACTACAACCGCACCAACAACAAACGCGAACAGTAATTCCATCATTGCACCTTTCTTCCTACCAGCCCAAAGTTCTTTAAGCATTTGACTAACTATCCCAACGGCCATGATTCCTAATGTAAAATAACTTCCTATCATGTCATTTGTGTGGTCGGCATCAAAAGTAAATTGTATTGCGCCTATTGCGAAGATACCACCCATAATATAGAGCGTGATTAGTAGCCCCTTCTTATTCTTTGAGTATCCTTGTTTTCCGTTCTCCAATTCAAACATCCTTACTTCACTAAAGATTTTCATTTGCTACTTTTTTCTAACTCTACCACGCTCGTGTAGTTGTACTAACTACTTAATTAGCTAAACGGGCATGGCCGATATACTCGTAATATGAAGCATTATGTAAAAAGGGAAATCAACTTGTACTAATAGGTCCCGATGGAGTACGATACGTCCAAACTTTGTCACGACCTCACTTCCCCTTTTTCAACTTGATCACCTTGAAAATTACCCTTATACTTTTCGTGCAATCCATTATACACTTATACTTATTGTAACTGAGGAGGACGAATTGTGATAGATTTGCGCAGTGACACGGTCACGAAACCAGATGAGAGAATGAGAAAAGCAATGTATGAAGCTGAAGTTGGCGATGATGTGTACGGAGAAGATCCAACAGTAAATAAACTTGAAGAAATGGCAGCGGCTTTACTTGGCAAAGAAGATGCCCTATTTGTAACGAGTGGTACGCAGGGAAATCAGATTGCCGGATTGGTACACTGCCTTCCAGGACAGGAAGTTATCATGGAATCTCAGGCGCACATCTTTCTCTATGAAGCTGCTGCTCTATCAGCGTTTTCGGGAGTTCAAATTAAGACGATCGATGGTGAAAATGGGGCAATGAATCCAGCAGAGGTCGAAGCTGCTGTTCGTGGAGAAGATATCCACCAGCCTGAAACCGGGCTGATCTGCATTGAAAATACGCACAATAAAGCAGGTGGTGCTGTTGTGCCTCTTGAAAACATGGAGGCAATTTATCAAGTCGCGAAACAAAACGATATTCCTGTTCACTTAGACGGTGCACGGTTATTCAACGCTTCAGTTGCTTCTAAGACGCCTATAAAAGAGTTCGCAAAGTATACTGATTCTGTGCAGTTTTGCTTATCAAAAGGGTTAGGTGCACCTGTTGGCTCTATTATTGCCGGCTCCTCAGAATTCATTTCCCATGCTCGAAAATGGCGTAAACGCTTAGGCGGCGGACTAAGGCAAGTTGGCGTACTCGCTGCACCCGGTATCATCGCACTCGAAGAAAATATAGTGCGTCTTCAGAATGATCACGCGAACGCAAAACACCTTGCCGAAGGGCTTCAAGCAATTGAAGGTTTAACTATTAAAAATAGTGTGGATACAAACATTATTTTAGTAGACATCTCTGATTGTGAATTAAGCACCGATACGTTCGTTCATAAATTAAAGAGTCACGATATTCTAACAGGTGCATTTGGTCCTAACACGATACGCTTCGTCACACATAATGGAATCCGTGAAGAAGATATTGGTACTGTTGTAGCAAAGGTGAAGAAAATTGTTAAGGCTTAATACTTCGTTCTAGAGTGCTTACTGTTAGTTCAGTAAGCTCTTCTTTTAAAGCTATAAAGTATAACGTAATAACACTTGCACTTTGAGACAAGTCTTCTTTCATTAAATAGATGCTAGATCCTCTATTACAACTTTTCGATCGTCTTCTTTAGCTATTTCATCACAAGCTTGATAAGCGTGTTCTTTATATTTGTTACTTTCTTCTTCTTGGTCCCCAACCTTGTATGCCCGTGCTAATGCTTCGTAAGCGAATGCAAGATCAAAACCTTTTATTTCTTCTTGTAAGCAAACATCCAAACTTTGTTGAGCATGATGAAGAGCTGGTTCGAACCGACCTAATACAGCATAAACTCGAGATATTTGCCAATCCCCTCTAGCCAAATTAATTGGCTCCCCGATAATTTCCCAGTGATAACGAGAAGCATGTGCCATATGTATCATCGTCTCGCTTTCACGATCCGTTCTTTCTTGTTTATCTAAGAAATCCCATGTTGAGTTAAATAGTGAGACGGCCATATGTTTATGGAATTCCTCTTTATTTAATCCTACCTGCATTTCCTCTCCTCCTTTATTAAACGGTATGCTTTTTGTTTATCCATTATAAGAATGATTGGAGAACAGGGCTGATACCCTGAAGTCGAGCTGTTGAGGCTCCTCGTTCGGTTAAGCTCACGTTAGTATCATCCACGACTAACTCCTTTGCTTAATCATTGTGAGCGGACCTGTTGATATAACGATAAGAGATTTTTTGGCTAACCATCGTAATACTTTTACAATATGGTAAAAAAACTGCACTACACTTTCTTTGAAACCCAAAACACCTCTGCAAAATCATTCGTGATTTTCTTGGAAGGGTCTAATTGCAAGTCAC
Organism: Anaerobacillus sp. ABA4_114; assembly: GCF_056159065.1. Classification (NCBI taxonomy): domain Bacteria; kingdom Bacillati; phylum Bacillota; class Bacilli; order Caryophanales; family Bacillaceae; genus Anaerobacillus; species Anaerobacillus sp. ABA4_114. The sequence continues at coordinate 1,841,412 of NZ_JBSWUM010000001.1, read as the reverse complement.
GTTTCATTCTCATTAATCCATCTTCATAATCTTTATCGCTAATTAAAGTAAGAACAGAAATATCTCTATTTTCAGCGTGATGAAAATAATCCTTTACTGCTATCTCTTCCATTCTATACTCCATTTTTAGATTAACTTTAAACCCTCTTTCAATGAGTTTTTGGTAGACCAATTCCTTTTTCCAAAACCGCTTTATATCTTCTTCATAAGCAGAAGGGAAGTAATAATAAACCCACCATTTCGGCATTTCATGAATAGCAATATTATGTAATTTATATATACCGTTTACCTTAAGTACCCTAGTTATTTCATCTAATGCCTTTTCCTTATCTTCATAATGATGAAAAGCATAGTTATTAGAAATAAAGTCAAAGACACCAGAATTATAAGGCAGCTTTTCAACATAACCGTGTACGAGATTAACATCTTCAACCTTTTCCTTGGCTTTATTTAACATCTCTTTTGATGCATCAAGGCCATACCAATTAATATTCTTCCCTTTGAAAAGTTGAATTTGCTTCTCAAGATATAGGCCTGTTCCACAAGAAAGATCGAGCATTTCAATGTTGTTTTGAGTATGCTGTTCAACATAGTCCATTAAGTCGTAATCTAGTTTTAATTCGTCGATTCTAAATTGATTATTATCATAGTTAGCAGCAATAGTAGAGTAGTTTGTTGTTTTCATGAAAAGCCCCCTTTCATAAACTCTAGTTTTGCCGATGAATATATTCTCTTAGAAGAATGATCACTATTGTTGATTAGCAGAACCTATTGCTTAAATTCTTGACCATGAAAAGGATTTATTACTTTCCATCCTTTCCCTTCGAACAATTTCCTTAACATCCAAAGGTGATCACTCCCAATTACTAGCAGAATCCGTTCATGCGTGCTTTCTGAGGTAATGTTCATTATATTTTTTTCAAAATATAAATCTTAACTCACTATTTATTTCATATAACAGGAGCCTTTCGTTTTATGGATGAGCTCCTGATAATGAAATAGAATATAGGTTTTATATCTTTTTCTCCATAACGATATCTGTTTCTACATAACCTAATTTTTCGTACAAACCTCGAGCTACTTGGTTGTGACCAAAAACATGAAGTTTTACAATTTTTAATCCTAATTTTTTTGCTTCAATTTCTATTTCTTTCATTGCTTTCTTCCCATAACCACGTCCTTGATACCCTTCTCGAATGTTTATGTCGAAAATAAATCCTTTTTCTGTTGTGCGCTGAGCAAGCCAGATCATACCTACTTCTTTCTCTTCATCACGTATTGTAAACAGGTGATTATTTACCGTTTCTTCACCTTCTGGTAAAAGCCTTTCATATTCCTTGGTTGCCTTATCTATTGCTTCTTCTTCATTCCAATTCCCAGCCTTTACGTGTTCACCTGCATAGTTTTTAATAGCTTTTTTGAGATAACTTTGAAACTCACTAGCTTTCATTTTTTCTAATCTAATCATACTTTTCCCCTTTACTTTTTCAAAATGAATAAATTTTTATAATATAACTTCCCTCTTATTAATTTAAACAAAAAGGAGCATAATCCTTTTTAGATCTACGCTCCCTTTTATCTAGTAATGATTCTATAATACATATTTCATCTTACTCGATACACTGATAGATTCGAGAGGTACCTCCCCAAGGGTGATAACCATCACCTATATAATCGAAGCCATATTTCTCATATAATCCAATGTGATCAGTACATAGAAAAGTTTTATTGTATCCAAGGTTTTTAGCATCCTCTTTTGCACGAAAAAGTAGCTCTTTCCCAAGAGAATTCCCACGAAAACTTTCTTCAATATAAATAGCGCATATCCAAGGATATAAATCCATACGACTAATAAAATCATTTGTAATGAGACCCGCACAGCCAATGATCTCATCAGAATGCAACATCAAATACCAAATAGGAAAAGGGCTTTCTGTTTCAAGGCTGTGAGTTATACTGTCTTCATATACTTTCATGCTGAATTCGTTAGCCCACTTATCTTGAAAGTACTTAATAGCTTTTTCCTTGAATTCTGGATATTCTCTTACACTAATAATGTGTGCTTGGATCCAATCTGGAAGACTCCTAAGGAAAGTGACTAGACTTCGATTCAATAGACAATCCCATCTCTAATAAAAAGTTGAATCTCGTCGGTAAGACGCGATCCAACTTTGGTTTGCTAATTAATAATTAACAGCTTCTTCTTGTTGGTGTTTTAAATCCTTCTCAGTCTTTTTAATGTCTAACTTCATAAGAATGGACACAACAAGCGCTAATAATATTAAAGCAAGAAAAACGTAAAATACAGGAGTGTAACTATCGGTTCTAGCCCGAATTTGAGAAACAATCATAGGTCCAAATACGCCACCTAGGGACCATGTTGTCAACAAATACCCATGAATGGCACCGAGTTGTTTCGTTCCAAACAAATCACCAATAAACGCAGGGAGATTAGAAAATCCTCCGCCGTAACAAGTAACAACGAGGAATATTAAGAGTTGGAATATGATGATGTTTGATGTAATCGGAAGCATGAAAAAAGCAACAGTTTGTATTAAGAAAAAGATCAGAAAAACATTGGGGCGGCCAATATAGTCTGAAGCTGTTGCCCAGCCAAGACGACCTCCGCCATTAAATACACCCATAATTCCGACCATCGTGGCAGCTGCAGCGGCTGATAACCCTACAACTTCTTGGGCCATTGGTGAAGCAACTGAAATCATCATAATTCCTGCGGTAGTATTAATAAGCATCATTGTCCAAAGCAGCCAAAAACGCTTTGTTTTAACCGCTTCTTTTGAAGTCAATTGTTGTAAGTCCTTTTTATAAACTTTTTTCCCAGAGGCCATATTTTGTTTCATAGAAGCTGGCATCCAGCCTTCAGGGGGTGGGGCTATGTAAGAAGCACCTAATAGAATAAATACAAAGTAAGCTGCACCCAATATGTAAAATGTATTAGATATTCCAATTAAAGTTATTAAGTTAGCTGCAACCGGTGCTGTAATGAGTGCTCCTGTTCCGAAACCAAGTACCGCTAATCCGGTTGCTAACCCTCTTCGGTCAGGGAACCATTTGACAAGAGTTGATACGGGTGAAATATAGCCAATACCAAGTCCAAGTCCACTTGCTACCCCATAGGCCATTAGGAAAAGTGGAAGTGACTCAATTGCGATCGCAATCCCCGAACCTGCTTGTCCTAATCCAAACAAAACACCAGCCAGAGCTGCTGATTTTCTGGGACCATTATTTTCAACAAATTTTCCAAACAATGCTGCGGATGACCCAGCCAGTGCCATCATAATAGTAAATGCAATCGTTACTTGAGTTGGAGTCCAACCCATTTGTTCACTTACGGGGGTGGTATATACGCTATATGCATAGGCACCTCCGATGGAAAGGTGGATGGAAATAGCTGATAATGCAATTAACCATCTGTTTTTCATTGCTTTCAAATTATATACCTCCTTCACTTTCTTTGTAAACGGATTCATGAAGACAGGATACTACGAGTAACTAGAAAAATCAAACTATTTAAAATTATTTGAAACAATCACGAAGTCATGTAGTGGTATTGTATTTCAATATGTAAAGCTAAAAAAGGGAACCCTCGTCAAGGGGTTCCCTTAGCAATTCCACAACCGTTTACTAAAGATTCTAGTCAGGGAGATGGAGCTACAAACTCTACTTTAATCCTATCCGGATCCTCAAAGAATAAAGCATAATAATCATTACCTCCAGCAAAAGGGTGTTGATCTTCATAAAGAATGTTTATACCTCTCTCCTTAAGCTTCACCGTCATTTCGTCTACTCTTTCTCGTGATGAAGCGTGGAAAGCTAAGTGGTTCAAGCCTGTCCTGCACCTGTGATAAGGAATATCTAAAAACTTTTTCTCAGTTTGCACAAATACTAAGTAAGTTTCTCCCAACTTCCAACTTTGTCCCATATCCCATTTTTGATAAGGGCTATATCCTAAATCTTTCAAAAACCAGTTCCAGAATGATGTCGAGCTTTCCAAATTTGAAACATAGATTTCGAGGTGATGAAGAAGACCTTCAGTCACAAAATTCCTCCTTCTCTAATTTAAGAATTCAAAACCTTATTATTGAATAATGGTTAGTACTATAATGTCGTACTCACACCTTAAAAATCTATATAGAATGGATGTAAACTTTCATTCAAACAATATTCGATTCTCTCTCTGAAATTTTTATATGTTACCATTTTTAATGCTTTTTCAATAGGATAGAAACCTACTTCCAAACTCTCTGGTGAGGTGGCTATTTTACCTCCGACTGATTTTGCTAAGAACAATGTATTACATATTGATTCGTGAACATTTTGAAATACCCCACAAAATTTATCGACTTCAATATCGATACCTGTTTCCTCTTTCGTTTCTCTTATTGCAGCCTCAATTAGAGATTCTCCCTCTTCAACTTGTCCGCCTGGCATTTCCCAACCTCTCCTAGGTCCCTTGATTAATAAAATCTGTCTCTGTTCATTAATGACAATAGCTGCAGCCGAGACTATATGTTTTGGCGGTGAATAGTTATCTAATTATCTTTTGTTCAATAGAATTTCTCCTCATATGAATATTTGTTAGCGCGTATATTTACCTCTCACAATCCTACTCAATCTAAATTTGAGCAGAAATCCTTCTCAGTTGGTACATATCTAGAATAAAAAGAAACTCATCAGGATTCCAAGCAAAAATCCAACAAGATGGGAAACAGTTCCACCTAAGCCTATAAAGTTTCCAAGAATTAAATAGAAAATAATATAGTTTGTACTCCAAGTTCCTAATTGGAAATTGAATAGTTCAGGAGTTTGTATAAAGAGATATAAGATACAGCCTATCAATGCGTAGATTCCGGGAGAAGCCCCTGTTCCTTTATTAAATGAAGAAAAGATAGAAAATAACAAGGAAGCAATTACATTTCCAAATGTATAAATGAGCAGAAACAGTAAGCTACCAATTTTGTTTTCAAGCACTAATCCGACGAAAAAAATTCCAAAAGCATTTCCCATAAGATGAACGATATTCATATGAAAAAATGGAGCAGTAATGAGACGGTACCATTCTCCCTTACTCATATAGTTAAAACTCTTTCCTGTACCCCATTTCGATAATTTATTGCTCCATAATTTATCTGAGAGAAAAACAACTATGTAAATAATAAATAAGGTCATTGTCACAGGAGGGATATTTAATATGGTGATGTTATCAACTTCCCTTTTTAAAGTGCTACATGTAATTCACTTAAAACGATACTAATAAACTAAGACTGCATCGAAATTATTCTGTTGCTCTTAATTAGCTAATAATTTTTACTGATTACTTTCGTATGAAACCTTATGGAGCGTAATCTTCCTAAATTTCAAGCTCCCTATTGCTTAATTAGATACATCGTAAACTGTTAAGAGATGTGACCATAAGTTCCCACCGGGTTGAGATGGTTCGCACTCACTTAAAAAATATTCCTCACTCTTTTCAGGAGTTACAGTTACTTTCAAGTCAATTGAGTTACAAGATATCCTCTCAACTCTACTTCTTCCGAACTTATCTCTTGTTGTATCTGTCTCAGCATAAATGGAGCTACCGTCATAATTAACATCTTTAATTATTGGGTCTCCTTCATCTGTATAACTTACTATTCTTATATTATCTTCTTTACCTTCTTTAACATTGTCTAGGAATAATTCAAAGGCAGTGAGGTTAGTGATTTCACTTCCCAAACCAACAACTATATCACTATCAGAAGGTGTGTAATTGCACCCCCCAAGTAGTAATGAAGATAATATAGTTAATATGATTTTCTTCATCTAATCAACCCTTACTATTAAAATGTAATGACTAGTAAGTTAATCAAACAAAAGGAAAGGTAATACTTCTTAGATCTTCGCTCCCTAATATTGAATTCTAATCTCTACAATAAATCAAAACAAAAACCATATATAGATACTCAACACCACTACTGTCAATCCGTACATCCACTTATAAAATTGAAGGACATATCCTCCCAGAATAAAAGTTAATGCCAACCACTTGAAGTTGTAATAACCCCTTATATTTTCAGCTATGTATCCCATAAAAGTTGAAAACACTAAAAAGATGATAATAAAGGGAATGAGTACATTAAGAATGATCTTCAAAACTTTCAATATACTCCTCCTTGCTGAATAAGCGTTTTATGCAAGCGCTCTCTTTATTAGTATAAAACTACTTTTTTATTTCCTTTTTCAGCAATTCTTCTGTCCCATCGGTTACCTTTACTTTTATTTCTACATTAAAGTGATCACTTAAGGTGTACCACACTCTTCTAACTCCACCTTCTAATTCAACCAGATTAGTTTCACCCTTACCAACTATCACTTTTTGAAACCTAGGCTCAGTCAATGTTCCACACATCATATATGGCGAACTTTCGGGTTCGCTAATTTTGATAGCAACCCACTCATCCATCCTACAAACTGCCATTACATGATTAACCAGGCAAGAACAATTGAGTTATAATAAGGTAAATATGTAATTGCTAAAGTTAGGAGTTGAATATGAAAATACTAATAATATCCCTTATCCCAATTAGCATAATGGTAACTTTACTCCTACATAAATTTAGGAAGCTATCAACGCTTAGAGAATTAATAGAATCTTTATACTTTATTGAAGCAAAGAATAGACGTTTTCAGCAATTTCTTCAAAGAGTTAAGTTTTTGTTTATCATATTCTATATTCTTTTTTGGACTTCTTACCCAATATTGTCATTCTTATCTTTACCTATATTTGAAATACGCTTATTTCTAGTAAGTATATTAATGATCCTGGCTCCTATTATAGGAGGCCGGTTAGTTAGAGTGTTATCTCCCAAAAAATAACACTAAAAACTTAATAAATACTTAGAAAATATACAGGTAATTTTCAAATGTACATTTTTACAAACTCGCTCCCTATTATGGAAGAAGTAAAACAAAACTTCTTTTTCCACTACTCTGTTAGACCGAACCCCATAATATGATCAGTATAAAGAGCATAACTTTCATACTCAATGACATTGTCAGGATTAGCAAATGGGACAATCTTTACATTACTCAAAACAAGCATCCCGTTAAAGTTTGTCACGCTGCCTTCATTCATTAGAGGAAACATAGTATCCTCAGATTTCAATAGCGCCTTATCAAGTAACGTCATCTTGCTCTCATTTGGCTCTGCAGTGTTGAGTTTGTCTGCAATGATCAACGAATTTGATGTAGTGATTTGGATCTTCCTCTGCTCCTCGACTCCATCTTGCATTTCCTCTACTTGGCATTGTGCCGTCATTATCGATAATTTCTTCATATCGTGTCCTGGGTTTAATTCATGACCTGTAAATTCAACTTTCAAAATATATCCCTCCATTTATTTATTCTTCCAATACCAATTATTTCAAAATAGTTCTGAAAAATCCATCACTTATACAAAAAAGGAACATATCTATTTAAAGATACGCTCCCTTTTAATAAATAATCAAATAAGTAATTAGTAATTTTCCATCCAACTATTCAGATTATTAACATCCGCTTCATCAGATTCAAATTTATACGCTTTATTGTCCTTTGTACCAATATAAATTGTTTTGTGCGGCTTTTTTTCATCAGTTAATAAAAAATATTCAAACCCTGACCTATATTCAACACTGATGTTCTCACCTTTTAAGTGTCTCTCATATTCCTCTACTTCTTCTATTACTTTTAAGTTAGCTAATATGTTGTTTGAGTATTTTATAATTTCATTTCTCTCTTCAGTCGTCCATTTCATTGCGGAGAGACTATCGCCATCATTCAATTGGATATCAGGCATTGTGCCGTAACCCTCTTCTATGTACTCTTTTAATTTCGGCTGATCCACTGAAACATTAATGTTGTCTTTGTCTTCACCACGAGTGAAATTTTGTTCTAATGTCTCCCCATTTATATCTATCTGCATTTTAGCAATGCTATTATCATAATTCGTCACAAACATTATTTAGGAATTTGCTTTCTTTTTTAGAGGGTATTTCTTATTGATTACTGCTGTAACGACCATAGTAGTCGAACTTAATGCCACTGCCTTAATTATTAAATTATCCGGCAAGAATATATATTCAATACCCATTACAACCATTAAGATTAAGCATGTAACAAGAAACCTTTTCCCGAAAGACATATCTAAACCTCCTCGAAAGTTTATTCACTTGATGTGATTTCGAAATCAGATTCCTCAGCTCCCATTACATACTCAATCTTAATATATTTTGCGGAATAATTAAGCGCTGAGAGAACCAGAGCCGCAGTAATCTTGAAAAGTATCCAAATTTCTGTTTCGTGTCCTAAAATCGAAATAACACTTCCAAAGACCAATCTATGAGCTCATTACATGAACAACCGATTTAGATACGTTTTTTGATTTAAATAAAAAACACCTACTCCAATTTCTGTAAGTACAATCAGTAACTACCCCTCCAATAAATGTATAAACGTTATTTAGTTATTAACTTTTTCTTTCTCATTATTAAATACCTTTACTAGAACTGAAGTGGAAATTTGTTACTCGAGGGAAAGGTTCACGTTGTTTTCAACATATAAGAAAGAGAGCTAAAAATTTTAGCTCTCTTTCATAATTTCTCTTATTTAATGTATACCGTGACACTAATCTCTTAATAAAGATGCCTGGCTCAACAAATGAATTAGCATACACCGAATGATCTTTGATTAGTATTCGGTTGACTCATTAATAGTGGATAGGAGAGCCTGGTCCCAAATTAATGCCCGTCAGCATCCAGATAATTAACATGATTGTCCAAGATACAAGGAAAAAGACCGTATATGGGAACATAACAGAAATCAGAGTCCCAATTCCCATGTTTTTATCGTATTTTTGAGCGAATGCAATAATGATAGCAAAGTAAGTCATTAGAGGCGTAATGATATTTGTTGTAGAATCTGCCACACGGTAGGCCATCTGTGTTAATTCAGGTGAATAACCTAGCTGCATCATGATCGGTACAAATACCGGAGCCATCATTGCCCATTTAGCAGAAGCACTGCCTATAAACAAGTTAATGGTAGCTGCCACTAAAATAAAACCTAAGATTAATGGGATTCCTGACAGGTTGGCCGATTCTAATAATTCCGCGCCATAAACACCGATGACGAGTCCCATATTTGTTTCTGAGAAGTAAGCTACAAATTGTCCGGCAGTAAATGCAAGTACAATGAACATCCCCATGGAAGCCATCGTCTCAGAAAGCTGGTTTGCCACATCTTTGTCATTTTTAATACTTTTGACGGCGATGCCATAAAACAACCCAGGAATAAAGAATAGAATGGTGATAATTGGCACAAGGGAACTCATAAACGGAGATTGTATGATCCCTCCATCTTCTCCTCTTAAAGGCGCACCAGGTGGCAGAATCAAAAGAGCAACAAGCACGGTTGCTACAGCGACAGAAATACCTGCCCATTTTAAACCTTTCTTTTCTGTAGCATCCAATCCCTTTAAATCTTCACGGAATTCGCCTTTATATTGTCCCAAACGGGGTTCGACAATCTTTTCTGTGACCCATCCCCCTACAAATGTTAGTAAGAATACAGAAACAACGATGAAATAGTAGTTCATCGCTATGTTCATATTCGCCGCATAGGCAGGATCAATGATCGCAGCAGCATCAATCGTTAACTCTCCTAATAAGGGGTCCGTCGCTGATAAAAACAAGTTAGCGCTGAACCCTGCAGAAACACCCGCAAATGCACCAGCAAGTCCCGCTAATGGGTGACGGCCAAGTGCTGCAAAAATAACAGCCCCGAGTGGAGGTAATACTACATAACCAGCGTCTGAAGCAACACTGGACATAACCCCTGCAAATACAAGTCCATAAGTGATCAATGATTTTGGAACAGAAAGCACAAAACCACGTAAGCATGCACTAATCAGTCCGGTTCTTTCGGCTACTCCAATCCCAAGCATTGTCACTAGAACGACCCCTAACGGAGCAAATCCAATAAAGTTATCAGTCATACTGGAGAAAATATACTCAATACCTTCTGCACTGAGGAGGTTGTTTACTTCAACAATTTTTCCTTCTTCCCCAGGGTGCTCTACACTCAGCCCAAAACTAGAAACGATAGCAGACAGTAGGACAACCAGTAGTGCTAAGATAGCAAATAGTGTAATTGGATGGGGCAGCTTATTCCCTACATATTCAATGGCATCCAATCCTTTTTGAAACATTCCTTTACGTTTTTTAATCAATACAATTTCCTCCTCTCTTGTTGTAAAACAGCAATGAATATTCATACCGCAGCCGTTTTTGTCTATTGCTGTCGTTTTTAGTATAAAGCATACTCGATACAAATGAAGACGTTTACAAAAATATATAAAATTCCTATTATTACGAAAAAACACAAAAGAAGTATGAGGAACGGAGGAAGGTGCATGACCCACGATCTTTTAAAGGGATTATGCCGTGGATGTCAGGCACTATTATAGGAGAAAATTTCCCCTCAAACAGGTCTTTCAAATGAATCACATTCAACGATTTTCTTTCTGAAAATTTTAGTGATTCTTCGTTTAGTTCGTGTATTGTATATCACAATCGAAATGCGCTTGCGCCGGGATTGAAAGCAACAAGATATCAATGCTCCCTTTCGTCAGCTCTCTGTTCATTGCGTTACTTACAAAAATAGTAATTACACTTTCAAAGTATTTACACCATAATGCAAGGTCATTCCACCTAATTCCTGCCAAAAAAGAGCCCTAACCCTTCATAGGATGGACTCTTCTATTAATTCGGTTATTAACTTAATAATCACAATATCGATCCACGACCCCTAATCTTTCACAGTTATATAGCAGCGAGGTCAGGCACTCTTAACCAAAGCAGATTTTATTTGGTACTTGATCAATTGCTCCCGATTGCAAAAGATATCGATATAAAACATTTCATAAAAAAACATAGGAAGAACTTAATCTTCCTATGTTATCCATCATATTATTTATCTGTCTGTTGTTGCTTCTTTTTTAAATACTCTGCACGTATTTTTTCAAGATGATTCTTTCTATCAAATTTGGTAGTCGTCTGTTTTTCATGAAATTTTGTCACAGCTACCTTACCTTTGTTATCTAATTGGTATCTTCCCACTTTGTTCACCACTTTTCTTCAATTACAAGAGAATCTATTCAACAATATAATATACCTTATTTTACAGCAATAATCTTTATTATGAACTCTTATTTCACAAAAAAGTGTTCTTCTACTTTCTAAAGAAATGCTCCCTTCTGTTGAATACTAAGCAGGACTAGATTAAATCATAGACCGGCTTTAGAAGACTCAAATTAAAATTCCCAGTTTCCATTTCGGAAAATCGAAACGATGTCACCTAATTCTGTTTCGCCATCAATCTCAAGGTCTGCGGTACCAAACATAAAATCAACGTGAATTAGGCTCTCATTTAAGTTCTGATTTGCTAGTTCTTCTTTATTCATATCTGGGCCACCCTCTAACGCTATAGGCAAACCATTGCCAAGGGCAACATGACAGGAGGCATTTTCGTCAAACAATGTATTATAGAAGACAAGCTCTGAATTAGAAATAGGTGAGTTATGTGGAACGAGTGCTATTTCACCTAAATACCTTGCACCCTCATCCGTTTCTAAGATTGATTTAAGCACCTCATAACCTTTTTTAGCACTATAATCTACTACTTTCCCCTCTTTAAAAGTCAAACAAAAATCAGAGATTAAAAAGCCATTGTAGTTTAAAGTCTTAGAGCTTTTTATCACACCGTTCACACCATCTCTCTTCGGAACCGTAAACACTTCTTCCGTTGGTATGTTTGGAACGTAAGAGATCCCGCTTCCACTTGTGAAATTCGCACACATCCACTTATGTAATTCAGGTAATTCAACAGAAAAATTGGTTCCATTCTTCGCTCTATAATGAAGTTTTCTGAAGTTGTTATTATTTAGAAAGCGTACAGAGCTATTCATCATTTCAACGTGTTTCTTCCATTCCTCAACTGGATCATTTGTATTGATGCGTGTCGCTTCAAAAATTTGATCCCAGAGCAGTTGCATACTTTCTCTATCTGAACGATCAGGGAACACCTGTTTAGCCCATTCTTTTGATGGGACAGCTACAATACACCAGTTCATTTTCCCCGATATTTGATAAGAAGTGAACGGACGGAGTGCTTCTCCAATTGCTTTTTGTGCGATAGAGACACGCTCAGGATCCACGTCTTTTAACAAATTTGGGTTCGGAGAAAAAACGTTTAACAAAGCTGCACCTTCTCTGGCCATCTCCTCGTACCCCTTTGCTTTCCATTCTGGGTAGTATTTTAATCCCTCTTCTGGAGCTTTTTCATATTTGGTTAACAAAACTTGTTCATCTGTATACTCGACCATTACGTATTTTGCACCCTTATCATAAGCCACTTTGACTACCTGCTGTACAAACTCTGAGGCATGGATGGGGGCATCAATAATGAGGGTTTGACCCTGTTGAAGGTTCAACCCTACTTCTACCGTAATAGCAGCGTATTTTTCTAACCGTTTCAAATCATTTTTCATCCAACCATCCTCTTTTCTGTTATTAGAGAAACACAACTAATTAGAGAGTTTCGCTTTTATTTATAACTAACCTAAAGGGTTACCGGATACAATATGCCAATGTAGATGCTTTATATTGATAGTTACCTATATTTGTAATAACACTACAAGCTTCGTTTTCTTCTGTGACCATAGCAGCTACTTTTCTAATTACTCAATAGTTCAAGCAATAATCTATTATCACTTTCCTCCAATGTAATTAAAGATGAAATGAGTTTCTTAGGGTTAGCAACATTATATACTTTATAAAACGCCTTTGTGTGATGATAGGCTAGTCCTTTTTCTGTCTCTAGTACTTTCTCCAATTGAGTCTTACTACTTAATACTTCATCACAATAAAAACCTTTAGTCTTAATGATTAATAATCTCCTAATCTCAATCCTTAAATTTTCCATTTCGTAATATTCCTTTTAGATCAACACTCCCAATTCTAGAACAAAAAAAGTACTAATCCTTAATTCTATAAATACCCTGATCACTTTGAAGAATAATGAATTATACGCTTCATTGATAATAGTTGACCCAAATGAAGAGATTCATGCAAGGCTGAAAAAGATGCACTATCTGCAACCGTTTTAAATCCATGTATAGGTTTTTCTAACACATGACATAGCTTTTCTTCAGAGATTTGATTAACTCGTTCTAACTGGCTTTTAAGTGATGAGACTAGTTCAGACAAAAGAGGTGCTTCTCCTTCCCAATCCGCTGGTTTTGTACCCGGCGCAAAAAAATCATTGTATGTGTTTGGTAGCTTTACTTCCAGGCTAGTAAGTTCAAACAAAAAGTATTCAGTTTCCGTAATAATATGACCCAGGTGCCATTTAATCGTATTATTGAACCCTTCTGGTTGAACATTTACTATATCCTCACTCAGGTTCTCTGCCTCTCCAATACTCCAGCTTCTTACCTTCTTAAATTGTTCTAAAATGATACTAGACATCATGCTCACTTCCCCTTCTCAATTAATAAAGCTTCTTTAACCTTCTGTCCTTAAGCTTATATTCCTCTAATATGCGATGTCTTGTTTTCCATCAAGTCAAAGCTAACGACCTCTAGACATAAAAAGGGAACTCCAACTTTGTAGGAGTTCCCTTTGTTACTTTTAAGATCCCTGCTATTCATCGCTTACATAACACTCCCTATTGTTGAGTGAAATTTTTTTGTGAACAGCTATGAAGATTAATCTATAACTTTTTCAACTGAGATTTCATTTCTATTTTAATTACTTTCTTTGGTAAAGCTCGTAGTGAGTATGTATCCTGTAGCAATAATGCCACCAAGACTTAGTTCCTCATAACTGTGATAAAGAAAAGCTGGGAGGATAGAGGTCGGGATAAACCAGGAAAAAGCAAGATAAAGTGATGGTAAACAAATAATAGTTAGCTTCTGCAAATTCACCCTCCACTTTCCAGGCTTTTTATACTGGTGTAATAATATAGGGATTCCAAGATATAGTCCAATAGGTAAATAACTTAATAAAGCTAAAATCGACCATGGAAATACATTGAATGTTCCTCGCTGCATGTTATCCAGATAGTCCTTCACCTCACCTATGATGATTAATAATACGATAAATCCAGTTATATAGACAAGATAGCGCCATCGTAAATTCATTATAGCCTCCTAACTTTTAGAAGTTTGCTTCCTTCGCATTGAATTCTATTGTTTAAGCATTTTATTACTTTCTGATTATGCATACACCTATTAAAGCGGTTTTAAAGATTAATATTATCGACATTAGAGGGACACCTGGATTACTTGAACTTAGGGTACCTCCAGCTTTGATAAATCCCTCAGGATAGTTGTTCAAAAAAGATTTACATTGGAGTATCTTTTATATAATTTCCATTTTTCAAATTGTACACCATCCATACAAACGCACTTAATTTCTTTTTATTAGGAGGACTAACCCTAAAATGATACTACTTGCAATAGTCAGCACTGGCATCTCTGATAGAAATGGGTTTCCGCCCCAACCCACGGCAGGTCCGTTTGCTCCAGAAACCGATGCAGATACGTGTGCAGCAGATTGCTTAATTGCTATGATCAACTCACCTACTGAGTATGTAATGACTCCTGTCAATAGAGATAACCCGATTAATAGAACCCCTACACCACGATTGTTCAATGCCAATCCCCCTAGTTTCTATATATTTTTCATTTAAGAACACTAACACATAAATTGAGGTTTGAAAAACAGTATACGAAAGAATCAATTTTGGATTCGAACCTGTCATTTAACCTCGTAAAAGAGTCCTCAACTCCCCTGTTCCGCTAGTTAAATAGCTAATTGCCTCGATATTTTTTGTGATTATATAAAAAAAGCGCGAATGATCTATTGAACATTCGCCCCCAATTACGTAAGACTTGATTTCGAGATATTGAAGAGAATATGTAACTAAAACCAATCGCTAGAACCTACAGATGTTTCACATTCTAGTGTTCCTTCCACTATCAAAATTAATATTTAAAATTAAAGACCATGCAAATGCTGATATCAACCCAATCCAAAAAATAACGAAATTTGAAAAGAAGTAACTATTGAAAAAATAGAAATATGTTTGGTTCATAAACAAAGTTATTAAGAAGGCATAAAACCCTAAAATACATCCCTTTCTCCAATGGTTCGTTTCCTTTTCAGACATCTTCTTGAAAAATATACCCATCCTATATCCTCTTTTCTAAAATAAATATTAAAGATTCGCTCCCTTTAGCTGAACTACCTTACTTTAAATTCTCTTGGATTAGTATTTATTAAATAGCTAGCTGGCCCCACTCTAAAAGGAGTCGTTCCTACATATAATCGATAATTCCCTCTAGGGAGTTTAAAGCTTTGAATTGTTTGAGAAAATTCATCTCCCTTTTTCATTACCTTTTGAATGTCATTAAAATCTACTTGTTTCACAACATTTCCATTTTCTTTATTGGCTATGAAAATTGATATTTGGGGCTTTTTGTCGAACTGTATTTCTTCTCCAACAAATTTAAAATATGAAGAAACCTCAATTGTATCCCTATTCTCATAGACCCCCTTATCTGTTTTGACTGATAAAACAAAATCATATACTCGTTTCTCCTCATTTATTGGTTCATTCGAACCGATGTTAGTACAACCCACCAGTAATAATAAAATACTGATAAAGAAAATAAACCTTCCTCTCATTTAGACCTCCTTTGTAGAAAGTGGCTTTACTCTCTTATAAAACTAAAACTATTATTGACTGCTGTTTCTTTAACACAATAGGAGCTGCCACATCGACAGCTCCTTATTTCACTATTAACTCCCAAATTAAGAACTAGGAGACATTCCAGCCATCATTGCAGCAAAGATTATAAGAGAGGCTGTGCCCAATAAGATAATGAGTGATAATGTTGCAAGAAACTTTTGTCTCTTAAAAGATAGTATGGATAATATCGTTGCTAAAATTAAAAAAGCCCATAACACTAAGATAGACTGTGATCCATTAAGGAACATCATTGATGAGAAAACAGCTATGGGTACGATACTTAGGATCAATATATTCATACCAAGAAGAATATCTTTGTTCTTCAATTTAGCACCCCCTCCTTCTTATAATCATTGCATACCAAAAAGTCCTTTAGTATGTAGTACGAACATTCCTCTGTGAAGTTTCAATATAAGTTTTCAAGTATCCCCTTCGTTAGTAAAGAAGATTGCTAATATTGTACAATCGATTCCTTAAATGGATAAACTTTTAGCGACAAAACCCATCAACATATTGAGACTTCACCTTTTTTTATTTTTCCACTTTGATCATTTATATGTAGAGTACCTCTCTCACAATTTTCCACATTTTCGTATTCTATAATATACGTACTTTTTTGGTGTATTACTGATATTATTTCGACTCTGCCTAAGTCTCCAGAGCCGTGGTCCATAACAATTGATTTCGCTTTTTCCTCTGAAACTTTAGGCTCTGAACCGATGCATCCACCCAACATTAATAGTAGAAAAAGAAGCAGCATAGAACTTAAGTATTTCATCTATTTTTTCTCCTATCCATAATAAGATAGTATCACCTATTGATAAAACTGCACCTTTATTATAAGGATCCTAACCCTTTCTAAATTAACGCTCCCTGTTAGTGGAACAACATTTTTACAATACTCAACACTTTCATCTTTGTTACCATTTAGTATTCTCTTTGTCTCTCCTAAGCAAAATTTTGTTATATATCCCAAGAAGAATAAAAATTGTACCTAGTAGAGGGAATATATATTTAAACATAAAGAATACTTCATCAGGGAATATTTCTACTAAAATAGCCATTAATGACACACTTAAGAAAAGTAATATCGTTATAACTTTAAAAATTAAAATTCCTTTGACTTTTGTTCGAAATAAATATGTTAAATAGATGGTAGTAATAAGAGATATGATTCCTAAGACATAAAGTGGTGTATGTTCAATTACAGTATACAAATTCAATCTCCTTAACTGCTTTAGTGTTAAACTTACTTCTCCATTCCACTACTTACTTAAAAATTATTTCAAACTCTAATTACAAACTCAATCTTTATTACATAGAAAAAGGAGCTTATCAAACATAGGATAAGCTCCCTTTTGTTTAAAACTCAAAGTCGAGATACTACTAAACGAAAACGAAAGGTTTTTACGATTTGTGTTATGCTCTAACTTTCCTGTTTCTGGAAGAATAAAACCACTTATCGTTAATCCTAATACAATAGACCATTTTATTTCCCCGTATATGAAGTATATGAAAAGAATAGAAGTGACTCCATAAGCAAGTGCAGAGATAATACGATCTTTAATTCTTTTGCTCATTTTGCAACCCTCCTCCTTTTATTTATATTCCATCCCATATCTTAATTCTTTTATTTGTTTGAACACATAAAAGTAGTAAAGCATAGCTCCCGTTAAGTGAATAAGAATAATAGCTACCATACTATCTCCTCATATATTTTTGATAAGCGTTTTCCGTCAATTCTCCCTTTTAGAAAAAGTTCTTCTGATGTTTCGAAGATTTGAGTTATAGACCCTTTAACTTTTGTTAGATAACACTCATTAAGATTTCGACTTATCCAATATTCTTCATTTTTATAATAGAAGTTGAATTCTTCATCCAAATTAATCCGATCTTGAAATTCTTTAAAGTCTTCCTCTGTCTTTTCTTCCTCCAATTTAGAAAACTACTCTTATTCAACTCCTGCTCCCTTTAACTTAATATTAGAATAAAAAATCAATCATAACTGTTTGACTAAATGAACAATTTCTTTAATTACAGATTCAACTTCCTTATTATCTTTAATTACAAATAAATAATCTGCCTCTCCTTCTTCTGGATCTACGACATCCTTATTCATAGACCCACTCTGTTGACTAATTAGTACTTCCTCAAAGTTAGAATAAGCTCCTCTAAGTATATTGGTACTTCGTTGACTTTTAGCTACTCTATTATGAAGAATTTCATCAGGAATATCAAAATGAACAATGACACTAAGAAATACATTGTAATCATATATTTCTTCGAGCAAATATTTTCTTCCTGTTCTTGTACGATTAGCACTACTAGCAATAATATGAAAATCTGTGTACTCTATAGCATAATTAATTATTACTCTTGAAATAGAATGCTTCAAAGTGTTAGGTCCTTGCTTTGGTAGTAAACTCTTATAATATGTATTTAAAAATTCCGCATTATTATCTTGGTCCATTATAAAAGAATTGGATAACTTACTTTCTAACATTGTTGCAAATGTAGTTTTTCCACTATGGGTTTTACCTACTGTGATAATAACTAACCGTTTCATTGCGCCTCCTATTTTCATACAAATTCAAACTTTCCAAACATTTTAGTTTCGAACATTCCTTAAACTGCACTGGAATTATATTAATTTAATTTATTCTTCCTGGAGCAACGCTCCCGTTTGATGAAGACTTGGTTTCGGTATGTTTTAAACAGAATCTTTAAAAGTTACTCTTAAGAGGAGATAATTCATTTCTTTCCTATTGCTAATTTCTTAATTTATTCCTTCTTACTTCCTGAATCCCCCTCAGCCAATGAATAATTCTAACACTGCGATTCCAAATATTAGAGAAGCAACACTAATATAAACAAATGAATATATCCTTCTTTTTCCCTTTGCAGGCATCTGTAAGAGCTCATGAACTATGATAGATGGAGCCAAAAACAACATTGTGTACTGCGAAAAGGAATAATCAATAAATAAGCCCACCAAGAACAATAGACCTGCGATTACAAACAAACTGATACTCACGTATTTTGCTACCTTTTGCATTTGCACTCCCCCTGTATAAACTCACCATTCATGGAACAGCAGAAATTACCGTCTCAATGAAAAGGCTCCTTGAATTGTATAAGGAGTAGAGGCTTTTGGTAAGCTATCATCTCCATTACCTAACCTCTTCCCTCAATTCACCTTTCCTCGAATATCTCATCGTCCTTGTATCTCTCTAATCCCTTTTCCACCTAAATAAGCATGACCGGTTTGTAATGTAAGTATGGTAGTAAAACCATAGCGACTATAAACTTTCTCAACTTGTTCACTAATCGGGTGAACCCATAGTTTGTCTAGCCGTAAATTTTGAGATTCACTTTGCACGTGTTGTAACAAAAAGCCGATTAATCCTTTTCCTCTATATTCTTCGATTGTCGCGACACTCTCTACTCTCCCCTGATTACCATGAACAAACAAGCATGTTGTAGAACAAGGTGTCCCTTTATATTTTAAAAGGTAATGACTATAACGATTATCGTTAAACTCAGATTCTAACGCCTTTTCACGAACTACTCTTCCTCCAAATTCATTAATCTGACACTCTACCCATAAGGCATCATTATAATTCTTTAAGTCTACTTTCTCTATTGTTACATTTTTATTGAATGGTAACTGTATTACTTCTTTATTCCATAGCTGAATCGGCTGCGGAAACTCTTCATAGTGAAAACCTTTCTTTTTTAATAGCGCAATAAAGCTTGACTTTGACTCCAGTCCATATAAATAAAACCTAGGAATAATATTCATCGCTTTATAAAATGAAGTAACCTCATAGATAACTTTTTCGGGGTCATCAGGTTGTTCACTCAAATGAGCATGGTTTGCATCATAATATTCTGGTTGGTCCTGGTTCCAAAACAGAACTCCCCAAGGTTGATCTTGTTTATTTGAAAAGGACTGTAAAAGTGCAAAATCAAGCTCTTCTATCTGTTTCATTAAATCCATTTATATTCCGCCTATTCTTGGTTTTTTATCCAATATTTCATTTCAATACTATTTTGTTCCTATCTCCTTTATTGTACCTAAAAAAGGGAAGCTCATTAAAATAAGTTCCCTTAGTTATTCATTAAAGCTCCCGATTGTTTAACGATTAGAATTCATCCATTAACCTAAACCTAGTATTAACGTGGTAACCATTTACTGATACTTCACCAACCCGTTTAGTGCCATTATAGTATGTGGCTTCTAGAGTATCTTCCCCATTTTTCAAAACCAGCATATAACTTGAACCTATGGCATCCCAGGTGTCTGTTCTCTTAGAAGTATTTATCTGGCGAATTATTTCTTCAACTCGATTTTGATTGTTAGTTTCATACAAAACCTCACCCGAATTAATGTTAACTACCTTAGCTTCAGTATATTGCTTTGTAATTAACGGATCTTTGCTACAAGAGGCTAGTATGATAGTAATAACCAAAAACAAAGGAATGAAGCTCTTCATTTTGTCAGCCCCTTACTACTTGTTCGAGAAGCTTGCACTAGCTATCCCGCGCTTACTCCCTTTAATTACATATGACCTTTATCTTACTTCTTGAATTTCTTTATTCTTTTATTTACACTTTCGTTTATTCTTGCATTTGAAGCATATGTAATAAGTGCAGAAATAAATTGCTTATTATTGTAGCCGACCAAAGTAGTTTGCTTATAACTATATACTGTTACTCCTATGATGATCCACACAGGTATCAATTTCAGGTACTTTCGGGTATAGGTGATATAAGTTATTTCTCCCCATTTATATTGCAAATCTTTATCTAGTAGATTTCTTATTTTAAAGATTTCACTAGTAAATATTATTTTTTGCATTTTCCCTCTCAAATGGAAAATCCCTATTAACAGGAAAGATATAATTGACACTCCAAATGAAAACCACCCAAAGAGAGTCGTTTCAGAGTCTGTCATTGTTAGCATCAACCCTAAAAAAAGCAACCCTATCATACAGGGGATAAGCCCAACCCATTTGCTGGGATAGAATGTATTGTTTATGTTTTTTCCCCCCCTTTTGTTATAGCCTATCAAAATTATAAATAGAGCGCTCGCTTCTTATCCAATACGCGCGCTCTTTAGTTTCTTTGATTGTTTTACTCCTTATTTAAAGAGATATAAAAAGGGAAAGATATTTATTATGGATTCGCTCCCTATAATGAAACAATCTACTTCTTGTTGCGAACTAAATAAAAAGGAAAATAAGCTAACAATAGACCCAGTGTCATTAATGTCAAAAAAGTCCAAGAACCTCCATCCATTCCTTGCTCTAAGAATATGGAGTTATAGAATAAGAAGAAGAATGAAACAACAAATGTGATTAGACCAAGAGTAATGTTAATTTTATATCTTATATTCATTCAATTCCCTCCAATTAATCCTTATTCATCAGTTGCTACGTCAATTGAAGAGTCTTTGTATTTAGCATTTGCTCCCTTTAAAGGAATACTTCAAATTAAATTTAATCCTCGAACTCGATCTTTGTTAGAAAGGGAGCGTTCTCATGCTTTTCTAAAATGTTTGTTAGATGTTTTACTGTATCTTCTTCCAATCGGTAAGTTTGACTTTCTTTTGGAACAAGACTTTGTATGAACCCTTCTCCATCTTCAATAATCCATAGATGAAATGATTTATTATTGCTTCCTTCACCAATAAGATCGTAGGTTAATAACGGAGGGGTTTTAATAAACTTTTGTTCATCCAATTCTTTTGCATTAGTGGTAGCATCAATGAATATTCCTACCTCTTGGTTCTTATCAAACTCTACTTCTCCTGGAGATTTTTCATTTCCAATCCAATAGCTCGCTTTTACTGTTTCAACATTTTCTAATTCGTTAGTTGAACAGGCGCATAGAGCTATTAAAAGTAGCATCGTAATCAATAGATTTTTCTTCATTAAATGCCCTCCTAGTTCTTCCACCAACCCTTTTAAATCAACGCTCCCGTTAGCTGAACAAGATACTTAACACTACCAAACGTCTACAGCTTTGTTACCAGATCGTATTCTCTTTCTCTCTTTTAAGAAGAAACTTGTTATAATACCCCAGAATTAAATACATTATTCCTAGTGAAGGCAGAATATATGTAAGCATAAAAGATGCTGCATCAGGGAATATCTCTATAAAAAAAAAGCATTACTGGTATACTTAGAAAAAATAATACCGCTACAACTTTAAAAATTAGAATTCCTTTGAATTTCCTTCCAACATAATATGTTAAATAAATGGCGCTAATTAGCGTTAAGATTACAAAGATATACAATGGTGTATGTTCAATTAAAGTATACAAGATCGCCCCCCTCAGTTGCCCTTTTTTCCAATTCATCCTTAGCTAACCACAACTCCATCCTAAATATATCAACCCCTATGACTAACCTAACTCAATCTTTATTTTATATTAGAAAAGAGCTTATTTGGATTACGAATAAGCTCCCTTATCTGGAAGACTTGGTTCAACACATTTTATTGAACATTTAGTTAGTTATAAAAATATCAGAATCCAAAATTTTATAAATAGCGATCTATAAACCTTTCTTTTCCACCAATCCCATTAAGTTTCTATGTAGTAATTCAGCTTCAAATGACTCTTTAAACATAAGCAAAATATTCTCGGGATTATCGATATCACTTTCAAACCGTTTAAGCAATTTATTATCAGATAAAAGATTATTTAATCTTTCTTCAGAAATGTTTATAGCTATGAAGACTCCTTTTTTATATTCATACCTGCTAATGAATTGATCCATTTTCTTAATGTCATCTAACATATCAATATAACTTAGATCTGGATTCGCCTTTACTTCTATAATTAAGTTTTGATTAGAAGAACTCGGTGGTTCGTGTATAAGGAAATCAGGAATATACCTTCTGTCTAATTTGGAAATACCCAATAAATCTTCAACTTCATCACTTATTTGTTTTTTTTGAAGCTCGGCTTGTAAAATCACTTTCTGATTTAAATCTCCTTGCTCTTTTTCAAGGATTTTTCGTAACTGATGATAAAGCTCATAGCAAAAGACCCTCTCATAGTGCTTACTAAGATGAGGAATTATTATCTCCTCTAATTGCTGTTTTGAAGGAGTAAGTTCAGCACCATTAATCATCGATTCAATCCAATGTTCATTACCGTAGTATTCATTTTTCACTAAATTTAATGCTCTTCGCAAAAATTTTATATACTCATTAACTGTAAGTTCCTTCGTCATTTACCCCACCTCCTTTATACCTGAAGACTTTAATATGAATTAGTTACTAACTTTACATTTTGTCTGATTCAATATTCCAAAAAATATTTTCCCTTAAATTTGCTACATTATTGGTATAAAGAAACGGAGACTCTTCGGCGTTAACAAAATCATCTCTATATGCCCTGTATCTCCAGGTTGAAATAACAATATAGCAAGCTTCGATTGCTCTTGTTACTCCAACATAATGTAAATTCAAAGCTTGCTCAAAATCTTCTAGTGTGGCATTTCTATGCTCAGGAGGTAAAATATATTTATAGGTGTCTAATAAAAAGACAAAATTAAACTCCAAACCTTTAGATTTATGGATGGTCATAATATTCACTTGGTTATCTGTAGCAGGCTTGAAGTTTGAAATTCTCAAATCATCTGTTAAAATATTTTGAACGGTTGTGCAAATCGTCTCTTCATAATAACCAGGGTAAATCAACTCTGCTATTTCCTCTAAAAGACTATAATTGTTTTTCAACTCATAATCTTCTAAAGAAAATAAAGAAGTTATCATTTCTAGTGCTTTAGTAAATTTCTTTTTATCTGTTTCTTCGTTAATATACTGTTCTACAAAATAGATAATGGTGGATTGGGATGCTTTATAAGAAAAAAAAGAAGATAATATATCATTAAATAATATCCCCCAACGAGAATTACTTCTGTCGAGTGGAGTGTCTTCAAATAGTTTATTGTCTGTATTTAGAAAACTTGAAACTCTTTTGGCAGATGCGTTTCCTCTACACAAGATAGCAAAATCACTATTCTTCACTAAACCATATTCTCTTTTTAACCTTGGTAATTCACGATCAATGGCTTTGGCTATATCTTTATCTGTTCCCTCAATATTTATCTTTTTTACTCTTGGTTCTTGTGACAATGATATGTTTCTAACACCTAATAATGCTAAAGAATACTCTGATATAGTTTGATGACATCTGTGATTTTTACTAATTTGAAGATGAGTAAAATTCTGATCTTCTATCAAAGATAATAGATACTTAGAATATCTATTACTAAAACCATAAATAGCTTGGTTAAGATCCCCAACAGCAGCTCCTACCATTCCATTATCAACCAAAGTTTTGAAAATTTTGTGTTGTACCTCTCCACAATCTTGATACTCGTCAATGAATATATGAGTATACCTTGCACGCAAGTATGACCTACATTCTTTTACATTATTCATTATATAAAGGGCTATCTCTCCACATATTTCAAGAAAAATGTGGCCTTCACTTAGGGATTTTAGAAGCAACTGGTTCAAATATTCATTACCAGTACTTGATGAGAGACCTAACAGTTCTCTATACTCAGGGTACTCTTCAATTGAGCTCCTGACTTCCAGCTCTATTTTTGAACCTGTTATGAACTTAGCATAAGGATAAATAATCTCTGTAAGATAAAATTTGTCAATTGTTCCAAAAAAAGATCCCCTTATATCTATACCTCTTTTTTTACACCTTAGTTCTAATTCTTTACTGGCTTTTCGGGTAAATGAAATAGCTATAATCCCCTGATAATCTAATAGCTGTTCTATAATCACGCTAACCTTTTCAACAATTGTGAAAGTTTTACCACTACCGGGGTTAGCAGTTACAACAACGTTTCCCTCAACGTCTATTATATTTTGCTGTTCTTGATTTGGAGTATGTTTCTTAATCATCTCCACGCGCAACCTTCTCAGCTAATATTTTTATGCTTTTTAGAGGGCTAGTTATACTATTATCATTTATATCCTTTAGTTCTTTAAAGTGGTCTCTTAGATAACTTAGCATATTCTCTGCCTTAGCATCCTGCATTTTATTGAGAATGCTATTTTTATTGGTAGTTCCATAAAAAACCGAAAGAGAATCATAAAGCTCACTATTAATTAAATCGTTCTCTAAATCATTTTCTGATAAAAAGAGCCCGTCAAAATTGATATGATATCTAATATGATCTTCAAGCTGTATAGCTTCTTCTGGTTTGTGATCTTTTCCTAATGAAATATCCCATTCATTATGTTCACTATTATCATTCCAATATTTCAACAAACCACTTTCCTCAAATAAATCATTATAGATTCCCATAATCCGAGAGATCCCTGCGTTATAGTAAAACTCTTCTTTATCACCGTTGATAGTTTTAGTCTTTTTAAAAATATCAGAATCAGTCCGAAGCACAAATGGGATATTTAATGCTAAGCAAATTTTAATATAAGGTTTAAACCCTACGCCGTTAACCGGAATAATTGAAATGTTAAGTCTATCAATATCGATATCTAACTCTTTTGCCAAGGCCTTATAAAAAATCTCCTCGGATGGTCCTTCAACTAAAAAAACTCCATTCACAAAAAACACATCAGATGTTATTACATTTAACCTATAACCAAAATCATCAAAATCTAATTTTAACTTATTACTGCACCCCCCCTTTGCAACTTTTGTATGCTTTTGGTGAGTATAAAGTCTAACAATCTTATCCGGTCGAAATTCTGAAGCTATATGGGGAGAATGTGTAGTAATAAAAATTTGCTCATCGAAATTTTCTAGCAAATAATTAGATAACTTTCTCTGTTGATGAGGATGAAGATGTGCTTCGGGTTCCTCGATAGCAAAGAAGGTTACTTTTTCCAGGCTCTTTTTATTCTTTTGTCTAGCTACCCAAGTAGCTAAAAATATTTGATTATTCCTACCATCTCCACCGATAGTGAGTAACTCATCTTCGGTTGTATATGTTAATTCCATATTACTCAACATTTTTGTAATATCAGAGCTCGGGGTTACGAAACCTAAATCTTTATCTTCATTATGTATTGCTAAATACTTTAATTCATTATTAACATGACTTAATGAGCCTTTCACATAGTGGAGATTATCAATTCTGCTATTTACACTTTCCAGACTCTTGCCCATTTCTTCAATATTTTTATTGTCTTCTTCATTTTCAATCTCATTGAGACTTAATTTTGAATCTTCAAGTATAAAATTCCTCTCTCTTTTCATATAGGATGTCAAATCTCTATTCGTATTCACGTACTCCATATTCAATCTTTTAATGTAAAACCTTGAATTTTTGAGTTCTAATGATTCTAAATCAGGACCTGTATGTATGCTATACTCTCCATTTAATTGGTTTCGGTATTGTATAATTAAGTGGTTATCTCTTATATCACCTTTAAAAGTACTAATTAGGCAATCCTCCACCACATCTGACACCTTTACTGTTATCTCAATTTCATTTGTTTTGCTGTAAACATTATAATCAGCATTGCTAAGGTCTAAATCGGTGTCACTTAAACTTCTGTCAAATAGTATCCTCAAAGCGTAAATTAGATTGGTCTTCCCTACATCGTTAGCTCCAATAACCAAGGTTTGATTAGCGAAATTTATTGTTTCATCTTGAAAGTTTCTGAATCCTTTAAGATTAACCCATTCAATTTTCATACATATACCCCCATAATTTTTCCATTTTTAATCCATTATACAGTTCAACTCAGATTAAAAACAGTGTAATTATCTCGAAACAGAGTCTTCCACAATCCTGCCCTTTAACAGAAGTTCCACTTCTACATTTCACCATATATTTCACCCCTGAAACTTTCCTCTGTACTATACAAACTTTAAAAAAATCACTGTTTTTCATACTTGTTAAGTATTCTACTTCTGCTAAACGCCAAAAAAAGAGCGCCGAATCGAATCGGCGCTTTTATATATATGCGAGCTCTGTAGTTCTAGATCACTTTCCGTTTACAAGCTAACTTATCGTTACGAAAGCGTTCGGTAAGGTAACTTCCAACCGAGTCTTAAAGAAAGCATTCGTAAGAAGACGATCATGCCGAACAAGATCATGAGAGGAGTTAATCCTTGTGGATAGCCAAGGCCGATCAAGAGCCCTGCCATCATAGCCCAAACGGCATATACTTCCTTTTGGAGGACAGTTGGTTTTCTTCTCGCAAGTAAGTCGCGGATGATTCCTCCACCAGTTCCTGTCATTGCAGCTGCAACCATAGCCGCTATGAATGGCAAGCCCATACTTTCTGCATAGAGTGCACCTTGAATGGCAAATGCAGCTAAGCCGATCGCATCAAAGAAACTTCCCCATTTTTCCCAATAATAATTAATCCAAGAAGCAGGAAGAATGAATAAGATGAGAATCGTTGCGATGGCTACTATGATGAGCCTATCCTGCTCCCATATCGATGGGACGGGAACGCCGATCAATAAGTTACGGATGATTCCTCCACCGAATGCAGTCGCAAGTCCAAGAACGATTACACCAAGAAAATCAAATTCTTCTTCTAGGGCTACAAGGGCGCCACTCGCCGCAAATGCTATTGTTCCAATAATGTTTAGTATTTCCCAGGTCACTCCATTACGTCCCTTCTAACCAATCTCAAAGATAAAATTGTACGTTACCTTCATGATTATTTCAACTACATTTTTTTCACACAAAAACCCTCACGTAGGAGGGTTACGATGTCATGTATGAGTACGAGTGAATAATGTCTTCATCAGAATGGGGGATTTCCTTCCCTTTCACGATTTGAGCTCCATTGATACAACCGCTTGTAAGTAGAATAATGTCTCCTTCACCACCGAGTTCCAGTGATTTAAGCACGCCTTCTCTTCTTGTATTTGTGCGGTGAATATGAGTTGCCCGAGGGTCACTAAAACCCGTCATCACTTTATCAACGATAATCGAAGGGTCATGGTGTCCTGGATGATCGACCGTCACGATAATCTCATCCGCTTTCCCATCGATTGCTTTTGCCATCTTAGGCATCTTTTCAAAGTCTCTGATTCCGATCCCTGCAATCATTACGATTAATCGGCTGTGCTTTAACTTACGAACTTCTTCCACGAGCCTCGTTAATGCAACAGGAGTATGAGCGTAATCTAGAATGACTTTTTGATTAGGTGGTACTTCGATAATTTGAAATCTTCCTTCGGGGCTTTCAAGCTTTGTCAGCACATGAAGAATCCGAGGGATATTATAGCCTAACAACATTGCAGTTCCGATCGCTGACAATACGTTAGCGACGTTATACTCTCCAAACACTGGCACATAAACCTCGTACGCCTTTTGATTGACTTGCAGTGTGAAGGTCGTACCTGCATCGCTATGCTTGATATCAACCGCTTTTAAATCTGATTCTGTTTCAGGCATCAACGAATATGTCACGGTAGGACCGTTAAACAAATCTAAGAGATCTTGACCCATGCCTTCATCATCCACATTGATGACTGCTGAATGCGCTTGACGAAACAGCTGAAGTTTACATTCCTTATAGTTCTCGAAGGTTTTATGATATTCGAGATGCTCTACAGATAAGTTCGTATGAATCGCTACATCGAAATATACGCCTGCAACTCTCTTCTGATCTAGACCGATCGATGTAACTTCCATCGCAACCGCCGAATCATTTGCGTCGAGAAGATCATGGAAAATCTGATGAAGATCGACTGATTCTGGGGTAGTCGGGGTACTCTTCTTGTAAGGGATTTTATGTTTCGAAGTATAAATACCTGACGTACCGATCGAACCCGATGGCATACCTAGAAGAGTTAGCAGCGACCTTACGTATGCAGCTACTGTCGTCTTGCCATTTGTCCCTGTAATGCCAACTGTCTTCAACCGTTCATCTGGACTATTATGAAAGTGTTTTGAAAAATAAGCCATGGCGATGCGCACATCTTCAACATCTACAAACGTTATTTCAGTATATTCCTCCGTAAACCTTTTTAATAGAGATGAATCGCTTCCTACTACAGCAACTGCTCCACTTTTTATTGCATCTTCAATATACAAGTGACCGTCATGATTTTCTCCTTTTATCGCAAAGAACAAAGAAGATTCAGTCGCATTTTTCGAATGAAAAGTAAGTTTTTGTATGTTCTGAGTGCTTGGTCCATATACGGTTTTTATCCGAGCGTTGATTAGGTCAAATTGTATATTCATCATGTAGCCTCACATTTCTGTCAAATATTGCTTTTAAAAATAAAATTTTATATTGCATATTTAAACGTTATTTCCCCTATTCCTTATAGGGTTAAACATTCTTATGCTTATGGTTTACAACTGACGAGCAGCCTATATCAAGAAATTACTGGATTCAGCAATTGACGTATGTATTTTCCTTGCCTATACTTGATTAACGTATTAAGAAAACAGGTGATAAAATGGAATTTTCTATGAACTATTTATCCTTTTACCTCGTAGAAGGTCCGAAGGAAAATGAAGAAGCACAGTATAAACATTTTCAAACGCTAGATGAAGTTACATATACCGATAGCCCCCTTAAATCTTTTTTAGATGGAGAGCTTGCGAAAATCACAAAAAGAAAAGTTGATCGTCACGCAAAATCCGAAGGAGCTCCTACTAAAATCGGTCGTTTTATGGTTGAACCTGGTCATGAATTGACATCTAATCCGAATTTTAATTTATTCCACAGAGCAAGATACTCTGAAACGGCTGATGATTTTGAATCAGAAGCAGATCAAATCGTCCAAATGTATCTTGATACGAGCGCGATTCGAGGCGGCGTGTTGATTGTCGCATCCGCTAAGCTCACTAAACTATTCGACGACCCGTTCCTTTTTATAATGAAATGTGACTTCGAACCGAAAGTGGCAACAATTACTAACGAAGATACGTTAATAGAAAATATCGAGATGGCCATTACAACAAAAAACATGAAATCCGTTCAATACCCCTACATGCCAGAAGAGGGCATGATCGATAGCGCCGAAGTTAAAGTTCACCAGTCCTCACACGCTAGGTATTTCGAAGACTTCTTAAAGTGGGTCGAATATGAAAAATCGATGCCCGAAATCGTGAAAACACAAACCATGGATATCGTTCAGGACCACATTCAAGAAACGTTCCAACCAGAAAGCGAAGAAAAAGAACAGTTCGAACAGGTGATGGAAGAATGGGCGGCGAGTCCTAAGAGAGAGTTACAAGAGCACTTTACCACAGAGCAAGTAGTGGAAGCTACTTCGCAGATCGTGGAACAATCTCCTGACGTAGAATGGAAGCTTAAGCTCGATCATGTTTCTGTAAAAGCGATGCTGTCTGATTTTGGAGAAAGTATTCACTTAGCGAAAGTGAACGGAAAATATGTACTTGCGATCGAAGCCGATTCGATTACGTTTGAAAAAGGCTTCTCTCCAATCGAGTTTCATAAGCCCGATTCGCTTCAGGAAGTCGTGGAGCGAATCTATAAAAAGAGTGAGAATGAATCTTAAAAGCCAGCATTTGCTGGCTTTAATTTATATGTAAAGCTCGTAAACCTTCTTTGGCCGGCCTCTCTGACCGGCAGCCTCTTCACCTTTTACTGCTGCTAAGTTTAACCGCTCTAATTCCATTAAGATTCTACGCGCATTTCGATCGGAGCTCTTCAACCATCCTGCTATATCATTTGCCGTAACAGCTTCTCTGCCGTAGTGACGGTAATAGGAAGAAAGTTTCGACACGACTGCAGGACTGAGCTTTGCTTCTTTTAGTTTCTCATTCCATTCGTCTCCGAGAATTCGTTCTTGGTAGCTAACACGTTCATCGTTCTTATAGAGCGTTACTTTCTTCTCTTCATCAACGAGGACAGCTTGTTTTTCCTCATCATTACTCGATAATCGAAGGGCATGTCTTACATTTTGTTCGGCGCCCCATGCAGTCATGCCATAACCGATACCAAGATGAACAGACAATCCTGTTTGTTTTTCCATATCATCTAGAACGACTGCTGGTAAGAAATGATCATCTCTGACTTCAAGCTCTCCTCTTGTAGAATAGATAAAAAACAAGCCATCTCCAACTTCAACGAATGAGCCTTGAACTTGCTCAGAGAAATTTAATAGTAATCGTTTAAGGTCTAAAATCTGCTGTTTGATCTTATAGGAATAAAATTGTTGCTCTTGGTGAAGGCTTTTGGCATTTACTTCTACACCAACAATACCAAGAGAAGATTTCCTATACCAGTTCGCCTGACCATACTCCCTTATGTATCTGAGTTCTAACTCGATACTAAGTCGAGAAGGTGAAATTCGAAAACACGGTATCCCAAGTTCCTTCATTTTAAGATGAACGGTTTTTATGCACGTCATCACCGCATCTACTTTGCCTTGTTCGTAAAGCTCTTTATGAAAAGCGATGACATCTTCAGCAGGCAGAAATTCTTGCTGTCCATATAAAGTGAAAGCTATTTTTTCGATAGCAAACTCGCTTCTTACCCTCTCCATTTCAGCCTTTTGAATGGTATCTAGACTTACCCGTTTGATCGAGGTGTGGGATGTTGTCATCATTTCAACGATAGAGCCCATCAAACTTGCTCCATAAAGGTCTGGAAAGCTGGCATTCTCTTCATTAATCAAGTTTTTTCTTAATAAGTAGTGATACAAGGCAGGTCCAGACAGAAACCAGTGATCGATCTTATGATTATTTTCCCTTATGATCGATTCTGACTGTGCGGCGTGCTCATAAGGAAAATAGAGTACGTCAAGGTCTGTCATTTTTTCTGCTACTTCTTTAATTCTCATGATCGAATCTTCCGGTCCGAGAATTCCAAGCTTCGTTCTCATCGCACACCCTCCAACACCTTTTCTTTTACTATACCAAAGATTTCTATACTAGAAAAAACCCCTTCCACTTAGAAGGGGTTGATCTTAAGCTTCATTTTTTAAATAATGGGTTATGATTTCAGCACCCATAACCATATCCTCTTGGCTCGCAAATTCTGAAGGATGATGGCTCACCCCGTCTTTACACGGAATGAAAAGCAGTCCCGTCGGCCATTTGTGTGCCATATTCATAATATCGTGACCAGCTCCACTTTCCATATCAAATCCTTTGTATCCAAGACTTTCGCCCACTTGTTTTAAGCTTGCTAACGTATCTGGATCAAGAAATACTGAATCGTCATCAACTAGAGTTTCAACACGGCATTCTACTCCGCTTTCATTTGCAAGTGAAATAATTTTCTTCTCAATATCTTCTGCGAGCTCTCTCTTTAGCTCATCATCAACGCTTCTTATATCGATTCCTAACTGAACAGTGTCAGGTATTATTGTCATCACGTTCGGTTCAACAGTTAACGTACTAACTGTTGCCACTACAGGATAATCACTTGCTTTAGAACGTCTACTTGCCTCTTCAGAAACGTAAGAAATTAAAGGGGCAGCTGCACATAGAGCATCTCGTCTATTATCCATCGGAGTCGTTCCGGTATGACCCGCTTTTCCTGAAAGTTCAATGGACAACCTTACTGGACAAGCAATTGCGCGTGCAATTCCAAACGAAGAGCCAGCTTGTTCAATTCTCGTCCCCTGCTCGATGTGAAGTTCAATAAATTGCTGTAACTCTGATTCCATTCGTTCGGCTTTTTCAAAATTGCTCCACGTTAACCCAACTTCTTCTACAGCTTTTTGTACCGTTGTTCCATCCTCATCCTTCACATCCTTGATCGCCTCTTTATCAAGGAGTCCAGCCATTGCTTTACTACCGATTGTCGAGACGCCAAACCTTGACGACTCTTCAGACCTAAAGCAAATTACTTCGATTGGGATTGATGGTGTAAAACCGCTCTCTTTAAGGGTTTTGATTGCACTTAGAGCACAAATGACACCAGCAGCTCCATCAAAGCCACCACCATGTTTTACTGTATCAAGATGTGAGCCGATCGCAATGGGAGCATCTTTAGAATCAGAATCTTCCCATTTCGCAATCACATTCCCCGCTTCATCTTGTCTAGTATGCAACCCTAAGTTCGTTGAGATTTCTGTAAACTGCTGAATCGCTTTTTCTTCTTCTTTACTGAACCCAAGCCTTGTGAACCCTTCTTCTTTAAGCAAGGTATCTGTACAATTTACCTGATAAGTAATATCAGATAACCACTGTTCATCGACCTTTAACATCTATACTCCCCCTGAAGTTTCAAAATCGTGTTTAGATATGTTTCAAACGCAATCCTTAATGCGGATTCATCATAATCGAATGATGAGTGATGGTGTCCTTCGGCTAATTCTGCTCCAAATAACAGATAAGCCGCTTTTCCTCCGCCTTTTCTCACTTTATCCATCATAAGCGTAGCATCTTCAGAAGCACCTAGTTCTCCGAAATCATGTACCGTATGAACGCAATTCGAGTGTCTCAAAACAGTTTGTACTACTTCGGACAATGTTGAATCGCTCTCAGCAGAAGATGCGTGCCCCATCAATTTACTAGTAACGTTAACGTTATACATGTGAGCAGCTCCGTGAACGATTTGTTCCAATTCTCTTGCCATATAGTCATTTAGGTTTGAAGATTCACCTCTTGTTTCCACTTCCATATTTGCTCGATCAGGTATTGCATTCCTTCCCCGGCCAGCATTTAGGGTCCCCACGTTTATTCTTGTGGCACCATCACTGTGCCTGGATATTCCATGAAGGTGAAGTGCTGCTGAAGCTGCTGCTAAGAGCGCATTGTTCCCTGTTTCAGGTTCTTTTCCAGCATGTGCACTCTTTCCACTAAATTCGATATCAAATTTTGAAGTAGAAAGGAAGCCTCCCGTACAAGTGGTTACTTCTCCTGTTTTCCGTTCCTCTATGATTCCAAGATGGCCTGTTAAAAAATAATCAACTACATCAAGCAATCCTTTTTCAACCATCGCTTTGGCACCTCGAACGCCTTCTTCTGCAGGCTGAAACAAGATTGTGATTTTACCATTCAGTTGATCTTTTATATCATCTAAGTACTTAGCAAGAAAAACTCCGATTGCTGTATGACCATCGTGGCCACACGCATGCATCACATCGTCACGAGTAGATGCAAAGCCTTGATGAATGGGAAAGTGATCAGTTGAACGATCTTCTTGAATCGGTAAGGCATCGATATCGAATCGAAGAGCTATGTGCGGTCCATCCTTCCCGGTATCCAGCACAGCTGCTAATCCAGTACAACCGTCAGCCATTTTTTTCATCATGTCATCTGGGACACCATATGCTCTCGCTCGTTCTTCTTCAGAGACGATTTGTTCAGGTGTCGGAAGACCCATTCTCGCACTATGCTCGAGCGATTCATGACCGGTATACAAAGAAAACGAAAGGTTATTAAGAGCACTAGCAATTTTCCAAGTTGTTACGTATTCAGTCCAACCTAATTCAGGGTATGAATGAAAATCCCTGCGTAATGAAATCAGGTTACTCTCTTCCCTTTTACTCAATTCGATAGTAGACGTATTACTCACGTTACTTTCAGCTCCTCTAATGCATCGACTGCAACGTTAGCAAGCATCTTCACGCCAATCGATAGAGCTTTTTCATTCAATTCGAAATATGGATCGTGAAGTGGAAACGGCTTCCCACTGTCCGGCATAACCCCTAACCAAAAGAACGCTCCTGGATACCGGTGTAAATACCTGCTAAAGTCCTCTCCTCCAAGAGATGGGTTAACAGAAGGAACAGCTTCTTCTCCATAATGTTTTCTTGCCGTTTCCCTTACTCGTTTCGCCCAACGCTCATGATTAATGGTAGCTGGATATCCTTCAACATAATCGATTATCGCTTCTCCACCCATCGAAGCGGAGCTGCTTTCGATCACTTGATAAAAACGCTCTTTCATTTGTTTCCTCACAGATGGATCAAACGTGCGAATCGTGCCCTCTATCACAGCTGTATCTGCTATAACATTATAGCGATACCCCGCTTCGATCTTACCCACTGTCAATACAGCTGATTGAAGAGGATCGATGTTTCGACTAACGATCGACTGAAGTTGCATGATTGCAGTGTTAGCGATGATAATGGCATCAGTCGTTTGATGCGGCATACTAGCATGCCCGCCCTTTCCTCTAAACGTAACTTTAAACCGATCAGATGCCCCCATCATCTCTCGATCAGATATACCGATTTGCCCAACAGGAAGGTCTGGCCAAACGTGCTGTCCGAATATAACATCAGGCTCATCATCTTCAAACAAGCCATCGTCCATCATCGGCTGCGATCCTCCAACTGGCGCATCTTCCTCTGAAGGTTGAAACACTAATAAGATCTTGCCGCTTATCTCTTCTTTTCGTTCGACTAATAGTTTCGCAGCTCCAAGTAACATAGCGGTATGGGCATCATGTCCACATGCATGCATAACACCATCGGTAGTAGACGTAAATTCACAAGAGGTTTTCTCATCGATTGGAAGTGCATCAATATCAGCTCTTAATGCTACAGTTGGACCGGACTTCCCTCCATCGATAATACCTTTGATTCCATTCCCAGCGATTCCTGAGACGAAGGGGATGCCATATTCACTCAATTTATTACAAATAAACGTTGCAGTATTTCGTTCTTCTCCACTAACTTCAGGGTTTCTGTGAAGATGTCTTCTCATTTCAATGATTTCTTGTATACGGTTGTTGCTCAGTTCAAAATTCATACCATCAACTCCAAGTAGTATTTATAGTTTCATGTGAATTCCTGGTCCAATCGGAAGTCCAAGTAGTGTCCACACAATAAAGATCGCTGTCCATATGATAAGAAATACGACTGTATACGGTAGCATGACAGAGAACAGCGTACCGAACCCTGCTTTCTTATCGTATTCTTTCATAAATGCAAGGACCATTGGTACATAAGGATTTAACGGTGTAATGATATTCGTTGAAGAATCGGCGATCCGATAGGCAAGTTGTACGAACGCTGGGTTGAAGTCCAATAAGGCAAACATCGGTATAAATACGGGTGCCATCAACGCCCACTGAGCAGATCCGCTGAATATAAATAGATTCAAAATGGCTGTTAAGAAAATAAAACCTACGATGACAGGTAATCCTGTCATATTGATACTTTGTAGGAATTCTGCTCCTGATACCGCAATCCAAACACCGATATTGCTCCAATTAAAGTAGGCAATAAACTGCGCTGCCGCGAAAATAAGCACGATGAATCCAGACATATCTTTCATAGATTCACCCATGAAGCGTGGAACATCACTTGTTCCTTTTATCTTGCCAACTGTAACGCCATAGGCAACTGAAACTGTGATAAACATAAATAAGATGATCGGAACTATACCGTCTAAGAATGGAGAAGGAATCAATCCGCCGTCTTCATTACTTAATGGCGCACCTGGTAAAAAAGTTGCTAACGCTAGGATAGTAAGAAAGATTGCACCAGCAATCCCTGCATTCCTTAATGCTTTCGATTCGACGTCCGTTACTTTCTCTAATTCTTTTGTTACTTCTCCTTCGTATTTTCCTAGTTTTGGTTCAACTATTTTCTCCGTGACCCAAGCACCTACAACCATCAGCATGATGACTGAGAACGACATGAAGTACCAGTTATCTACTGGTGTCACGACAAGGTCATCACTGATATTTTTGGCAACTTCTGTTGAGATACCAGAGAGTAAAGCATCTGTACCAGCGATAATAATATTTGCTGTAAAACCAGCACCAACTCCTGCAAATCCAGCAGCGAGACCTGCTATCGGGTGCCTCCCAAGCGTTAAAAACACCATCGCTGCTATCGGCGGTACGATAATAAAAGCTGCATCTGAGGCAAGGTTTCCTAATACCCCTGTAAAGATAACCGCATATGTTACAAAACGTGGTGGTGCATTGATAATCGTTTTTTTCATAAACGTCTGAATTAAGCCGACTTTTTGAGCCAATCCTATTCCGAGCATCATTCCTAGCACGAGTCCAAGCGGCTTAAACTCAGTAAAGTTCGATAACATGGAAGTCAGGATATACGTAAGACCCTCACCAGACATGAGGCTTTTGATCGCCACTTCCTCTTTCGTACCTGGATGGACCACTTCCACATCGAACATACTTACAACGAACGACAATAAGATAATTCCAACTGATAAATAAACGAACAGCATAAATGGATGAGGCAGCTTATTACCTGCTCGCTCCACGCCATCAAGTACCTTTGAAACGATCGATTTCTTTTCAACTTCATAGCTATCTTTCTGGTCATTAAAGCTCAAGGCCATTCCCCCTCTTTATTTTCGGATACGTTCCTTATTTATTCCGTTAATAGTTACACTAACGCACTTTCTGTAATAATTAAAGTATTTTTCAGAAAATTAAGTGAGAGGAAATCTAACCTTTTCTTTAAAACCTCTTTATATCAAGCGATCGAGCACCTAAATTTTTTGGTCGAATTTTGATATATTTGGATTAAATGCGGGATTCGGATAGCCATTATTATTGATATACGATGTTTCAAGGATTTTTTGGAAGTTTTCGGAAACAAAAAAAGAACCCAATGATTCTCATTGGATTCAAGCTTACGTTCGCCAGTCTATTACTGCATAGGTCGAACAACCACTTCATTAACGTTAACGTAATCAGGCTGTGTTAGTGCATAAACGACAGCACGTGCGATATCATCAGCTTGAAGCTTCTTCATCGTAGCTGCTCGATCTTTAAACATTTCTAGCACTTCGTCGTCAGTTATATGGTTTGTAAGTTCAGATTCCACTGCACCTGGAGAGATGTTTGTTACGCGGACTCCTGTTTTCGAAAGTTCTTTTTCGAGTCCCATCGATAATGCACGAACAGCGTATTTCGTTGCACTATAGACGCTGCTAGAAGGAAATAC
Organism: Anaerobacillus sp. ABA4_114; assembly: GCF_056159065.1. Classification (NCBI taxonomy): domain Bacteria; kingdom Bacillati; phylum Bacillota; class Bacilli; order Caryophanales; family Bacillaceae; genus Anaerobacillus; species Anaerobacillus sp. ABA4_114. The sequence goes on along the minus strand of NZ_JBSWUM010000001.1, from coordinate 1,803,725 downwards.
TTCGTGTCCAGCAACACTTGAAACATTGACGATGTGGCCGCTCTCCTGCTTCAGCATGTCTGGTAAGACTGCGTGAACACCGTGAAGAACACCGTTAATGTTTACGTCTACCATCTGAGTCCACTGATCCACTTCATCATTCTTCATGAACGAAAGTAGCATAACACCAGCATTGTTAATGATCATATCAACTTTGCCGTATGTATCTTTCGCCTCTTTAACCAAGTTTTCCATGTCTTCTTTTTTGGTAACATCCGTTTTCACTACGAGCGCTTTTCCGTTCGATTGATCATTTAAAGACTGAGCGAGATCAGTTAACTTCTCTTCTCGACGTGCAGCAAGTACCACGTTAGCTCCTTCATCAGCTATATGGCGTGCGATTGCTTCACCTATTCCGCTGCTTGCGCCTGTAACGAGTACAACTTTACCTTCTAGTTTCATTATTCATGCTCCCTTCACTAATGATCTTTCATTACGAGACTAACACAGTATTCCCAAACCAATTAGTAAAATGCTCATGAAATGTGCTTTCCTACATAAAAAAACTCGGGATCATACCCGAGTTTTTCGTTAGCTAATTACAGATTTTTCTGCAGCATCTACCGTATGTTTTAATAACATCGCGATCGTAACAGGACCAACGCCTCCTGGAACAGGAGTAATTGCTGACGCCCTATCTTTTGCTGTTTCGTATTCGACATCACCGATATTGCCTTTGTTGTAACCAGCATCGAGAACGATCGCTCCTTCTTTGATCCATTCACCCTTGATGAACTCTGGCTTTCCTACAGCGGCAACTACGATGTCAGCTTGACTAACATGTTTTGCCAAGTTAACAGTTCTCGAATGACAAGTCGTGACTGTAGCATTTTCATTTAAAAGAAGAGCACCAACGGGCTTTCCAAGGATAGGACTTCTTCCTACAACGACCGCATGCTTACCTTCAGGATTAATGTCATAGTCTTCCATAATCTTCATAATTGCTGCAGGGGTACAAGATGGGTATGTACCAAACCCTAGAGCAGTCTGTCCGTACCCTTCACTCGTCACGCCATCGACGTCTTTCTCGATCGCGATCGTCTCAAATGCAAGGCGTTCGTCGATTTGAGACGGCACAGGATGCTGAAGCAAAATACCATGGACAGCATCATCGCGGTTCAGTTCTTCTATGGTTTCAAGCAACGTTTCGGTGGTTGTTTCCTCTGGCAGATGAATCTTTTTTGATACAATCCCTATACGTTCACATGCATTCCCCTTCATTCGCACGTACGTTTCAGAGGAAGGATCATCTCCAACAAGGATCGTTGCGAGGCTGGGCGTAACACCTTGTGTTTTAAGTGCTTCCACTCTTTCTTTAAGCTGTTCTTTCACACGATTTGCAACTGCTTTTCCATCTAATAATTTGGATTCTGACATGAACTCATTCCTCCTAGACAGTGTTAAGAAATATCACTATTTCTTCGCCCAGACGACCGGCTTTATTCATTACAGCTCCCTTGTGGTTACTTCCACATTTGTCGTCAGTTACTGCAATAAGGTTTCTACGGATATAGTAGCATATTAAGCGGGAAAATCAAGAGATACGAGTGCGAATATACGCAAAAATTAATAATGGGTTGATTTTTCACGCGAATGTTCGCCTTTTTGAACTCCTCGTCATTATCTTCACTCACAAAATAAAACCTCCGAGTGGTGTAACCACTCAGAGGTTTTGAGATACGCGCCTTAGAGGATTCGAACCTCTGACCCACAGCTTAGAAGGCTGTTGCTCTATCCAGCTGAGCTAAAGGCGCATGGTAGTATGTGTGATACGATAACTGAAAGTTAGTATACCACGTTTTCCATTCTTGGAAAAGTCTTAATTAAAATTATGTAATGGAGCGGGTGATGGGAATCGAACCCACGACATCAGCTTGGAAGGCTGAGGTTTTACCACTAAACTACACCCGCAAAATGGCTGGGCTAGCTGGATTCGAACCAGCGCATGACGGAATCAAAATCCGTTGCCTTACCGCTTGGCTATAGCCCAAAATGGTGGAGGGGGACGGATTCGAACCGCCGAACCCTGAGGGAGCGGATTTACAGTCCGCCGCGTTTAGCCACTTCGCTACCCCTCCACTATTTAATTATATGGTAGCGGCGGAGGGGATCGAACCCCCGACCTCACGGGTATGAACCGTACGCTCTAGCCAGCTGAGCTACACCGCCACGCTATGTGATGGTCGGGAAGACAGGATTTGAACCTGCGACCCCTTGGTCCCAAACCAAGTGCTCTGCCAAGCTGAGCTACTTCCCGATTTCATCGCTATGTTATGTAATGGCGCGCCCGAGAGGAGTCGAACCCCTAACCTTCTGATCCGTAGTCAGACGCTCTATCCAATTGAGCTACGGGCGCATCTATTCTGGTGCGGGTGAAGGGACTCGAACCCCCACGTCGTAAGACACTAGATCCTAAGTCTAGCGCGTCTGCCAATTCCGCCACACCCGCATGTGGTTTTGTTCCGTTTCAGCGACAATTAATATAATAACACCCTAAGCCAAAACACGTCAATCATTATTTCAAAAAAACATTTAGTTTTTTCATATCGGGCTATGTAAGCGTTGACAGCTTCTCATTCTTTACCATACGATTATGATACTAAAGGAGCTGAGTAAATTGAGTGTACCACAGTCCATTTATTATGCAAAAGATCTAGACGAAAAAGACCCTCTACGCCACTTCAAAAATGAGTTTTATACTCCGGACCATTCCATCTACATGGATGGCAATTCACTTGGCCTTCTCTCAAAACGAGCTGAAGCTTCTCTACTCCAATCGATTGACGATTGGAAAACGCATGGAATCAATGGTTGGACAGACGCGGAGCAACCATGGTTTTATATGGCAGAAATGCTTGGCAAGATGACTGCGCCCCTTATCGGAGCAAAAGAAGACGAAACGATCACAACAGGTTCGATCACCACTAACCTCCATCAAATGCTAACAACGTTTTACAAGCCATATGATAAGAAAACGAAGATCATCGCTGATTCACTCACTTTCCCTTCAGATATCTATGTAATAAAAGCACAGCTAGAGCTTCACGGACTATCACCAGACGAACATCTCATTCAGGTGCAAAGTTCAGATGGTCGTACGATTGATGAAGACGACATTATTAAGGAGATGACGAACGAAGTCGCACTAGTCCTCCTCCCTTCTGTCTTGTATCGTAGCGGTCAATTACTCGACATCAAAAAAATAACTCGAGCAGCAAATAATAAAGACATCATAATAGGGTTCGACCTTGCGCATTCCGTCGGTGTCATCCCTCATCACTTACACGAATGGGGCGTTGACTTCGCGGTATGGTGCACGTACAAATACTTAAACAGTGGCCCTGGTGGTGTCGGCGGTCTTTATGTCCATGAAAAACACCTAGGAAAGAAACCAGGCCTTGCAGGTTGGTTCAGCTCGAAGAAAGACGTTCAATTCGATATGAGTCATGACCTTGATCATGCACAAACCGCTGGAGCATTTCAAATCGGGACACCTCATATTTTCAGCATGGCTTCATTGATTGGTTCGTTAGAAATTTTTTCTGAAGCGGGCATTGAACAAATTCGAGAAAAGTCGTTAAAGCTCACGAAGTACTTAATGGAGTTAACGGCTTTAAAACTGAATCGCTTTGGCTTCACTATAGCTAACCCTGCAGAGGACCATCGCCGTGGTGGCCATGTTTGTTTAGAACATAACGAAGCTGCTAGAATTTGCAAAGCGTTAAAAAACAAAGGCGTGATTCCTGACTTTCGAGCTCCAAACGTCATTCGTCTTGCACCGATCTCGTTATATACGTCGTTTGAAGATGTGTGGAACGTTGTACATATATTAGAAGAAATCATGGCTACTAAAGAGTATGAGCAATTCACAAACAATCGAAACATCATCGCGTAAACGCGTATAAAAAGTCCCTCAACATTCAATATTAAGATTGATTCAATAGAAGGAGGGACTTTTATGGAACAGTTGAATGAATTGGAGTTGCAGAACCTTCGCCACATGATCGGTGGTCACGACACGCTGGCAAATAAACTTGATACGTATGCCCAAACTTGTACTTGTCCTGAACTAAAGCAAATGCTGCAAAAAGATGCGCAAGATGCAAGAAATACAAAACAACAGCTTATGTCTTTTTTAGGTTAAGGAGGAGAAAGTAATGAATGAGAAGGATATGGTCAACGATTACTTGTCAGCTCTAAATGGAAGCCTGATCAACTATGGTAGTGTTATTTCACAATGTGATAACGAACAACTGCGTCAGACGCTTCAACAAATAAGAAATACTGATGAACAAAGGCAGTATAACCTTTATCACTACGCAAAACAAAAAGGGTACTATCAGCCAGCAGCACCTGCGCAGATGCAAGAAGTACAGCACGTTAAGAATCAGCTTAACGGCCAACAGCCTCAATAATAAACAGCCGGTTTGACCCGGCTGTTTTTTTTATTGTTCCTTAGACTAAGTTTCACATTCCCTATTTTTGGATATTAAAGTTATACACTATATTCGTAGGGAGCGATTAGAATGGAAACGATTCTTAATGCGATCTCGGAGTTCTCCGGATTCATATGGGGCTATCCGATGATGATTTTACTCTTAGGAGGAGGGCTTTTTTTAACCATCCGACTCGGCTTTTTTCAAATTATTTTCTTCCCCCACACCTTGAAACATACGATCGGTAAAATTTTCGAAAAAAACAAAGGCGATGGAACGATCTCGCCATTTCAGGCTTTCACATCTGCTCTAGCATCTACTGCGGGAGCTACAAACATTGTTGGCGTACCGGTTGCGATTGCGTTCGGTGGACCAGGCGCGATCTTTTGGATGTGGGTCGTTGCCATCATCGGGATGTCGACGAAATACTCTGAGATCGTGTTGGGTATCAAGTATCGAGAAAAAAACAAAGATGGGGTTTATGTTGGTGGGCCAATGTATTACATACGTAAAGGACTTAACTGGAAATTCGCATCATGGCTCTTTGCATTCGGTCTAATGATTGAAATTATACCGGGCGTCATGGTACAAACAAACTCGATCTCTACCTTAACCGAAGGATCATTCGGTCTCCCTACCTGGTTGACGGGTATCATTCTGATGATTCTTATTTCAATCGTAGTGTTTGGAGGAATTAAAAGAATAGGATCTGTTGCAGAGAAAATCGTACCGTTTATGATCCTAACCTACATCGGAGGCGCTATCGGTGTGATGGTGATCAACATCGACCAGTTTCCTGAAGTGATGAAGCTGATTTTTGTCCATGCATTCCAACCGATTTCTGCAGCAGGTGGCTTTGCAGGTGCTGGGTTTGCTGCAGCAGTCCGTTGGGGCCTTGCGAGAGGACTATATTCGAACGAAGCTGGAATGGGAACTGCTTCGATCGCACACTCCGCTGCTCACACACCACACCCTAGCCGACAAGGTCTTTGGGGAATATTTAGTGTCTTCATTGATACGATCGTTCTTTGCACAATTACAGCTTTCACCGTTCTCGTATCTGGAGCGTGGAAGGATGTGAAACCTTCTAATGCATCGGATATGGTCTCTGACGCATTTGCTGGATTGATGGGAGAAACGTGGGGCCCAATTTTCGTATCCTCCCTTCTTCTCATCTTTGTCATTAGTACCATCGGTGTCCTGATCTTCTATGGAGAGAAACAAGCAGAATACCTATACGGGTCTAAAGCTTCTAAAGTGATGAGGGTGGTTTATATTTGTGCCGTATTTGTCGGAGCAATCGGTGGCCTTCAGTTCGTATGGGAACTAGTTGATCTCACGTTAGCACTCTTTGTTATCCCTAACGTCATCGCCATCTTATTCCTCAGTAAGGAAGTGAAAGAACTTACAGATGACTACCGAAACAACTTCTTACAGCAACGTAGTAAGGACAATACGTTCAGTGGCTAGTTGGGTACTTTTCTAAAAACTGCCCCTTCCCTCCGCTCTTGCCCACATCATTTATAGACGGATACATATAGTGATAGGGCAAGAGATACTAAGGGGGATCACAACTATGAATTATGGAAATGCACCATATCCAAATGAGCCATACAACCAGGTGGCAGGAGCAAGTATGCCTTACTATTGTTGTAACAACGGCAGCGGCTTTGCCTTAATCGTCGTGCTGTTTATCTTACTCATCATCGTTGGCGCAGCTTTTGTGAAATATTAAGGAAGAAGACAGGATTCGCTCCTGTCTTTTTAGATTGTAGCGAAAGTCTTAAGAGAAATTCGTTAAACGCTCCAAGACGATCTCTTTCCGCATAAATAATTTATCCACTTGTAAATCAAAGAATGAACTGACTCAAAATGACAGTAGAAACATGTCATAACATAATTGGTCGGAAAGTTTAACGTTTGTAAGAATGAATTCTAGTAGGAGTGAATCCCTCTTGACTCCAGTGGTCCAACGGGCGTTTGAGACTCAGAGCGGACCGTTCTTGTCCGATTTGAGGCTCAAGCGTTCGTCCACAGGAAAGCAAGAGGGATTCAAACTCCTACGTTATAGGGAGCGCAACTTTTTAAGCTTTCAACGATCTGGAAGACAGGATTACTTCCTGTCTTTTTTATATAAATTGTAAGGTATACAAAGGACTGATATGATAAATGAGAACGAGGTATAAGGAAGTGAAAAGTTTGAATACGTTATTGATCGATATGGATTCAGTTATATGCGATTTAATGACTGAATGGCATAAACGCTACAACCGTGACTACGAAGATAATTTAAATGTTGAAAAGCTAAAATGCTGGAGATCAGAGGATTACGTTAAAGAAGAATGTGGTGTAAAGATATATGATTATCTGGACGAGCCAGGCTTGTTTCTTTCTTTGACTCCTCTCCCGAACGCAATCGAAGTGCTTGAGAGGTTATCTTCACGCTATGAGCTCTTGATCGTTACGAGTAGCCGTACATACGCATACACTGAAAAAGAATTATGGGTTGAAAAGCACCTTCCCTTTATCGGTAAGAGAAACCTAATCTTTACACATCGTAAAGAGATGATTCGCGGAGACTTGCTACTAGACGATGCCCCCCACAACCTTGAAGCATTTCGAAACACTGGTAGAACGGCGATCGCCATGGATTACCCGTACAACAAAGATGTTGACGTTCCGCGTGTAAAAAGTTGGCTTGAATTCGAGAATTGGCTTTCTGTTAGAAAGTGAGGAAAAAAAGTTGCTCCAAAAAAAAGATCTCATCATAATCGGAGGAGGACCTGCAGGGATTTCTGCAGCTATATGGGCAAAGCGCTTAGGACTGGATCATGTGTTGTTAGAATCCAATAATGAACTAGGAGGGCAGCTCCTTTCGATCAACAATAAAATCATTGATTATCCAGCTGTCATGTTGGAAAGTGGTGTTGCACTACAAGAACAATTAGTCGACCACGTAAAAACTCTAGGCTGCGAGCTAAGTACGGATGTGGCGATCGAAAAGATTGATTTTATCAACAAATTATTGCATACAACTTCTCACACATACGCCTTTCAATCATTAGTTATCGCGACAGGTTCATCTCCTAAGAAGCTCAGCATACCTGGCGAGCAGGAAATGATCGACCGAAATGAAGTGTATTCTGCGACGAGAGACCGAGATCGCTTTAAGGGAAAGAAAGTAGCAGTCATCGGAGGTGGCGATCGAGCTTTTGAAGGTGCTCTTCTTCTTGCAGAAGCAGGTGCGACTGTTCAATTGATTCATCGCTCCACTACGTTTAGGGCTAGAAATGAATTTCGGGATCCGGTATTAGCACACCCTTCGATCGACGTCTTAACAGATGCGGTGGTGACAAAGATCGATAGCTCGAATAAGCAATTGTTCTATGACAGGAAGGAACGATCGTATGAGAGTCAAGTAGACGGTATTTTTATTAGAATTGGTGTAGAACCAAACACACATCTTTTCTTAGACAGTTTAGAAACAGATGAAGAAGGCTATCTTGTGTGCGATAAGACGGGTCAGACATCGTTACCTTTCGTTTATGCGGTAGGCGATGTTTGTACACGGCCTCTATTGTCGAGTATATCGTCTGCTACAGGTCAGGGCATGACCGCTGTAAAAAGCTTATCTCTGTATTTAGAAAGTACAACGTGAACGATATGAAAAAGCCTGCAGGTAGCACTGCAGGCTTTTTCGATGCGATTAAGGAAACGATCGTGATCTTCTACGGTGAGAAGATTTCTTGCTCAAGATCAAAGCAAGTAAGATAACCATAAACATCCCGATTCCGATGACTAGTATGGCAAGATTCAGCCACTCATTACTTGTGGATTCCTCACCACTCGTTTTATTGACTGAAGTCTCGACATCAGCAACAGGCGTTGAGGAATCGTTAAGAGACTTCGCCGATAAGAGCGATGAATCTAATAACGAGGTGATCGAACCTATACTAGATTCCATGACACCCTCGTCCGTAATCGTTAATTCGACTTCTTCATCGTTGTTTCTCAAAAGTGTTAATTCTTTCGATAGCATGTAATCTGTATCGCCGATCGTTCCGATTTTCTTTCCTTCTTCATACACCACTGGAGTAAATGCATTGAAGCCGTAGTTGAGCAGCTTAAGTGTATCTTGGTAGGCTGTATTGCTACTATTCGCTTTCATCGTTACAGCGATCAATTCACGTTCATCTTGTTCAGCACTCGTTACGAGTGTGAATCCAGACTTTGAGACATAGCCATTTTTTCCACCTGTAACGTAATCATGATCTAACAGCAAGCGATGATGATTGATAAGCGTCGTATCCCATTCTTCGCCACTCCATTCCATCTCTTTTAAGGAGGCGATCGAACGGTACTCATCGTTCTGCATCGCATATTGAGTAATTCTTGCCATATCTTTTGCTGTCGTTACGTGCTCTTCATTGAATAGTCCATGTGGATTCGTAAAATTCGTATCTTGAAGGTTTAACTCATCCTTAACGAATGCATTCATTTCATCAGCAAATGCATCGACACTGCCACTTAAATGCTCCGCAATCGCCACAGCAGCATCGTTACCTGAGTTGACCATCATCCCTTTAACGAGCTTTTCTAAAGGAACCGTTTCTCCCTCAGCTAGGTACACTCTCGTTCCATCAACTTGCCGAGCCTCGCTGCTAACTTCTACAGAATCATTTAAGTTTCCAGACTCGATAGCAAGGATCGCTGTCACGATCTTAGTGATACTAGCTGGGTACATGACTTGACCGCTGTTTTTCTCATATAAAATTTGACCTGTTTTTCCATCGATAAGTATTGCTGTCTCACTTGTTATGTTTGGTTCTTCTGCTAAGGTAGTTTGTGGAAAAACACTAAATAGTAATGTTAAGGCAAATAGTATTAACCACCATTGTTTTGCGATCATAGGAGCTCCTCTTTCTTTAAAATGGTATTAAAAAGAGTTCGTACACTCGACTCATCCACTGTCTAGTACAATAGACTCACCTATACCATTATAAAAGAAACACTTGAACGCGAACAACAATCATTGTGTTAAAATTTTTAAATTAAAATCAGTTTTACCCTTTCAAGATACATTCGATAGCTTCCACTGCTCATAGATCTCTTGAGGAGCTGTCCAACATAGCCAGGAAACGAGAATCTTATTTTCTTCAGTCAATACGAGCCAATATTCCCACCTTCGTTTTTCAAGGTTTTGATAAATACCTGATTTTCGAATGAACCGATCCATGTTTTTCCCTCCAATATGCTGTTACCAAGCTAGTATGTACTATTCGACTCCAATTCGTTAAAATCCTTTGAATATTCAAAATATTATTCTTAATACACCATTATCTACCATTTTTATTTTTGGATAACCTCAGGCCGCTAAGTACATGATAAGGTGCAAGGAGGTGTACAACATGGCAAATAACAATAGCTCAAATAACTTGGTAGTCCCTGGTGTACAACAAGCTTTAGATTCAATGAAGTATGAAATTGCAAGAGAATTTGGCGTACAGCTTGGTCCTGACTCCACTTCTCGTTCTAACGGTTCTGTTGGAGGAGAAATCACAAAGCGTCTTGTCCAAATGGCTGAACAACAGCTTGGCGGCGGAAAGTACTAACATCAACTGAAAAGTATGGATAGAAAAAGGCGGATGCTATCCGCCTTTTTCACTTTATAGTCGATAACTCTGCTGCAGTTCGAATGGTATAATCGACAATGGTAGTGAGATCACTTATTTGATCTTCGTTTATTTTTCGATTGAATTCTAATTCGACTCGGTTCGTAATCGTTGCTTCCTGACGATATTTATAAGATAGCGTTTGATTAACATATGGACGATCTCCCCATATTTCTTTGATTATCTTGTAAATCTCATCACACTTAGATTCTTTACTCATCGTTAGATCAAAACATAGCTTCAATTCACACCCAGGCATGATATGATCGAGCTCAAGCTGCTCTGCACTAAAACTTTCAAGGCTCGCATGAAGATTGATCGTACTCAAAACAGTTGAGTTTTCTTCGAAGCTTACGATATAAGTCCTTGATAGAGTTGCGAGATCGACAAGGTCACTACGATTCGCTATCGTGATTTCACCGTCTAGATCTCGATCGTATAACTCACCTTCAAGGACAACTTTTACGTTTTCATAAATTGTTGGATCGAACATATCCTAACCTCCCAGTCTACCTACTATACCATGATTTTGGGAGGCGTATCTCAATTACCCTCTTGGGTGCGATCGCGCAAATTGAACAAATGTTTCTTCGTCTCCAATTTCACCACACGTTGCACACTGAATGCGATACTCTGGTCCTTTATATTCCATGTGAAAAGGGTCCATAGCTCCTTCTTCCATTACAGATACTACTTCTCCCGTTTCTGGGTCCATTTTGACTGACGTCACCTTTTGCTCTAGTTTGTTAAACCTCGAACGATTCGTTTTACATCTCGGACATAAGTAAGCTGTCATGCTGTCACTCCCTTTTTCATTAGTATCCATGAAATTAGGAATAATATACAATTAATACAGTACGTGAAATTTTTATAACATACAGATGAAGTTACTCATCTGCTTGTTCGATCAGTTTCTCAAGAACATATTCGATCGATTGTACTCTCTCATTAAACTTTTTTGGACCTGTATCTTTTTGCCAGGCAATGACAGAAACCATTTCGAGGTTTTCATACGTATTTTTTATTTGAATCGGATAGAGGTATTTTGGCTTATTTTCCATTACCCATTCCCTTGCTAGTGGTTCCCACTCTTTCAATATAGCTAAGGCACGGTCAGCGAATGGCTTTACTTCTCCATAAAAATCCACTTCATACGTTTCGAGTTGCGTCCGATTGACGTATTGCAGCCTCGCTTCTTCAGTTATTTCCATCAATTGTTTTGTTAGAGAAATTAAATTCTGATTCATGACAGTCACTCCCATCTTATCTATCCTAACACACAAAGCCGCTTTCAATCACAAACAAAAAACCTTATATCCAAGATGGACATAAGGCCAGCATATTGATTTAGCTCCTTATTAGAAACTAAATAAACTCATGATCCAGGGACGCTTCACTTTTCCTGTCGACTGGCCTACTGCTTCCTGAATAGACGTATGTTCTTCAAGTTCCATCAACTTCTCTTCGATACGAGTCACTTTCTTAAGTAGTTCATCTAACTCTGCGCGGTGCTGAAGAACTTGTACGGTGATCACTTCGTTTGCTTTTTCTTCTAACTGCCTTTCAAGTTGTTCAAGGCGTACGGAGAATCGATCGAGCCGTTGCTCAAACTTTTCCTGAGATACCATTTTAGGAGCAGACTTCTTCGCACCATCTTCTGTATCTGTCATTTTGATCCCTTCCATCGATTGTCCGCTGCGCAGCTCCTCCTGAATATGCTTCAGCTTTTCAATCGTCTCCTCGCTAAATAAAAAGTGACCTAGCTCGTTTTTATCACACTCTAAATCAAAGTACTTAACCCATCTTTGAACAGTAGTAGGATTCACACCAAGTTGATCAGAAACCTGCTTTGTTTTTAACAACATGAAATCCCATCCCTTCTGTTAATGAAGGCTTCCGCCTGTTTTGTAATTGTATAATTCGTCCTATACTTGAAAACGCCTTCTTCAATGACAAAACTAGAAGCGTTTCGGCAAAGGTAGTGTTTTACTGATAAAGCGGAACTTTTTCGACACTCTGCAGAATGATTTTGTAACTTCTGCTCAAACTAAATGACAGGAGGTGTAGTGACATGACAAAAAAACGCAAGTTGCAAAAACCTGCAAGAAACGCACAGCCTTCACAAGAGGAAACAAGACCTGGATATGGCAACAAAAAATTAGAAGGACCCAACCGTCCTTCAACTTAAAACCTAGGGGATCATCCCCTAGGTTTTATGACATTTTCAAGCTCTACCACGATTTTGATCTGACTTCTTTTCTTTTCATACCAATCCGTAAGATCGAATGGGTTAAGCTCTACTTCTTTTCTCAACATCTTCGCGACGGTTCTTCTACTTGTAAACCATTCGACTTTTTCCCGCTGGTGATGTGTGATGATCGGTAAAACTTCTCTCAGCATGCGCCCTTCTTTCTCTTTTCCCATGTATTTCTCATAATCATAGCGATTACCTGTTGGAGGTGTGTGTGTCGAAAAGTCATAGAACAGGTGAAAATAGTCAGGATGGAACAACAGTTTAGCTAATTTCTTGCCTAGTTCCACTCTATTTTTCGTATGTCGAAAACCCTTAACAGTCAGCCCGTATAATTGACCTCTTCTAGTGGGAAAAAGAACTGTACTGTAGTGGAACCATTCCTGGACGTTGAATAGAAACGAATGAAACACCTTTTTCTGAAGAGAGTGATGCAAAAGAACCGGTTTCTCTATAACATGCTGCTCGTTGATGATCAAAGCTCTCATCAAGCGTTCTTCGTCTCTAGTTGTAAAAAACGTCTCCCACTCTTGTTGCATAAAACGCGAAACATGAAAATCATTTAAATATGACATCATCGAGCATCGATACTGCTTGCTCAATGCATATAAAACTAACTGTGGAAAAGCGTCCTCGAAGATCGTCCAGTTCGCTCGTTCATATGTAAGCAAAAGGGCTGCTATCTTTTCCTGTGAGATAATTTTCGGAAACCATTCGCCTTTAAGATCAGCCATGCTCCACCCTGCATTTCTAGACACCATCGACGCCAAGAAAGCCCACTTTATCTCGGGATGACTTCTAAAAAATCTCTCGTAAAATACGGTACGTGAAATATTATCCGTATTTCCTTCCGCTACAAGTTTCTTAATTTCTAAGATTTCTTTTTCGTTTAACTCCCTCTTTGCTTTCAATCTTTTTTTCACCTGCTTGAAACATTTTAGTCGTGCAAGACGTTATAATTAGAGTAGAATAGTTGAAGTAGCTTCTACAGAAAGGATGGTTATGTTGCCGATTCGATATCCGAACGGAAAGCCGTATGTCCCTTCGGCTCAGAATCAGCTTGCGAGTCAGAAACAAAAGTCTTACAGCAATCGAGGAATGACCCTTGAAGAAGACATTAACAAGAGCAATACTTATTATCTCTCGGTCGGTAAGGCAGTTATTCATAAAAAGCCGACTCCTGTGCAAATTGTAAACGTTGATTATCCAAAACGGAGTGCTGCAGTTATCAAAGAAGCCTATTTTAAGCAGGCTTCCACGACGGATTATAATGGTGTCTACAAAGGAAGGTATATCGACTTTGAAGCGAAAGAAACGAAGAATAAAACCTCTTTCCCATTGAATAACTTTCACGAGCATCAAATTTCACACATGAAACAGGTGATTGAACAATCAGGAATCTGTTTCATTATTTTGCGTTTCTCAACATCTGATGAGGTATTCTTCTATGATGCCACACATTTGTTTCAACACTGGACCGAAATGAAAAATGGCGGTAGAAAATCGATTAAAAAAGAAGACATTGAGAAGGACGGGATCAAGATCCCCTATACGTTCCAACCACGCATTGACTATATGAAGATTATTGATAAAATGTATTTCAATCAAAGCTAGAATTTAGCGCATTCATAAAATACGGGATTGTATCGAATCCTATAAAGAGTATTGGTTTGAAAGGCAGGAATATGCATGAGTGAATATAACTCTCGTCAAGAAAGACGTAAAATGAAAAACCCAAAAGAAAGTAAAAAGAAAAAAGGAAAAAAAGGAACGTTTAAAAAAGTACTTCTATCACTCGTTGTGTTACTTCTCATCGGGATAACCATAGGAGGAATCACAGCGGTCGCATACATCAACAATGCACCGGAATTGGATCCAGAAGCGTTAGCCAACCCACAATCTTCTGTGATTCTAGACCGTAATGATGAAGAAGTGCAAACGCTCGCTGGAAGCAAATCTCGTGAAGTGGCGAAGATAGATGAAATTCCTGATATTCTTAAAAACGCATTTGTTTCTGTTGAAGATACGCGTTTTTATGACCACTTTGGTATCGATCCTCGTCGTATAGGGGGAGCAGTTCTCGCAAACGTTAAAGACGGATTTGGTGCAGAGGGTGCGAGTACGATCACACAGCAAGTGATCAAAAACTCCCTTTTAACTTCAGAGAAATCATTGGAACGAAAAGTTCAAGAAGCTTACTTATCCATCAAGTTGGAACAACAGTATACGAAAGATCAAATTCTTGAAATGTATTTGAACAAAATCTATTTTGGGAACGGCGCATGGGGCGTTGTTGATGCAGCAGAAACTTATTTTGATAAGAACATCACTCAAGATGAGCTGACTCCAGGAGAAGCAGCACTACTTGCTGGACTACCTCAGCGTCCGACAGCTTACGACCCGTTCGATCACCCTGAAGTCGCAGAAGAACGTCGTAACACTGTGCTTAGCTTGATGAAAAAGCAAGGTGTGATCACAGCAGAAGAAGCTAAGAAATATAGTGCGATAAAAGTAAGTGACATGGTCGTTCAAAGTAACAACGACAAATCCACTGAGCAGTATAAAGTGTTCATCGATCGTGTTGTGAAAGAATTGCAAGAAAGAGAAGATATATCTGAGAAAGATATTTATTCTGGCGGTTTAACGATTCATACTACGCTAGACACGAATGCACAAGAAATTACGAATGATGTGATCGAAAACTACAACTATACGAACGAAAACATGAGATCAGGTCTTGTTCTGCTCGATACGAAGTCAGGCTCTGTTCGTGCGATCGGCGAAACGCGTAAAGACGAAAGCGTCATTCCTTACGCGACGACAGACAATCTGCAAACAGGATCTACAGCGAAACCGATCATCTCTTACGGTCCTGCAATCGACAACATGCAATGGTCGACTGGTCGATCGATTAAGGATGAGAAGCTAGAAATAAATGGCGCAAACATTCGAAACTGGGACCGTAAATATCGCGGTCAAGTATCGATGAGAAAAGCGTTGCAGTGGTCTTACAACGTCCCTGCAGTCAACACGTTTACTGAAGTTGGCGAAGGGCCTTCTCTAGAGTTCGCTAATAAACTTGGGCTAGGCCTTAAAGAATCTGACATGGTTCCAACTGCAGCGATCGGTACATTCGGTTCCTCCCCACTCGAAATGGCAGGAGCTTATGCTGCATTTGGAAACAACGGTAACTACAACAAACCGCACACAGTAAGAAAAGTTGTGTTCCCAGACGGTCGAGAAATTAACCTCGAGCCAGAATCCGTTAAAGCGATGAATGATTACACGGCATATATGATCACAGATATGCTGAAGACAGTTGTGAAAAGCGGAACGGGTACGGATGCAAACATTTCCGGTTTACCTTTAGCAGGAAAAACCGGTACGACGAACCATCCTCAAGACGTTGTCGAATCGAAAGGGTTCCCGACTTCAGGAATCACAAGGGACGCATGGTTTGCAGGATATACAACAGAGTACTCGATGGCCGTTTGGACTGGGTTTAACTCTCCTAATAGCCATTACCTTGATTCTGGCAAAGGAGAAGACGATACGTCCAAAATTCTCTTTAGAGAAATCATGCAACGAGTTTCTCAAGGTGTCGAGACTGCTGACTTTAAAAAACCTGATTCTGTTGTCCAAGTTGGTGTAGAAAAAGAAACGGGATTACTCCCTAGTGATTACACACCAAAAGACCAGATCGTTTATGAACTATTTGTAAAAGGTAATACACCAGAGAAAACGTCTGATAAATATCAACAGCCTGAAGGTGTAAAAGACTTATCTGCTCAATACGATGAAGCATCGAACAGCATTTCAGTTTCTTGGAAACCTGGCGGAGATAAAGACTACACGTACAAAGTAGAAATGAGCGTCGATGGCGGAGAGTATGCAACGATTTCAGAGTCGAGCAATACGGCCGTTTCAATCGACAACGTATCAGCTGGAAGCGAATTTACGTTTAAAGTAACGGCAATCGTTTCTGATACAGGTGTCACATCTAAGCCTGCACAAACGTCAGTCACTGTTCCTGCTCAGGAAGAGCCTGAACCTGAAGAAGAAGAAAATGAAGAAAACGGCGAAGGTGAAGGTGAAAACGAAGGCGAAGGCGATGGAGACGGTGAAGGCCAGGGCAACGAAGGCGAAGGCAATGGCTCTGGAAATGACTCTGGCAGCGAAGGTAATGAAGGATCTAATGAAGGTTCCAACGAAGGTTCCGGTAACGAACAAGGTAATGGGAACCAAGGCGGAAATGGCGGAGGTAACGGCAGCGGAAACAATGGTGGCCAAGGCAATGGTCAATCAGATGATAGTGAGAGCCGAAAGCCTGAAGACGATTCATCTTCCCTTTCTGACCTCATACCTGGAAATAACTAAAAAAGAAGCCAATCGGTTTTTAATCCGATTGGCTTTTCTTTATGGCTTCATTTTTCATCCACTTTTTATGAAGGTCATGAATAAGTTCTCGTAATTGTACAAAAGACGTGTAATGATCATAATGATCGATCACATAGTTTAAGCGTTCTGCCCCATTGATCGGTGAGATTTCAAGGGAACGAATCGTTGCCTGCCACTCCCCTGCCAACGCTCTTCTTCCATTCAGCCAAAATAAAGCTTCCATCAAGTAGCCAATTTGAAAAACCATCTCGATGCTCGCTTCTTTTTTCTTTCTGCTTGAGAAGAAAGCTCTTATCGTTTCTTCAACGTCTTTCCATTGCTCGAAATACTCCTTGAGATGCGATGTAGGGGAATCCCATGGTCGCTCGTCTTTCTGTCCGAGAAACTCCTGCACTTCATAAAAGAAAGGGTTTCGTTTGGTGGTATGTTTTATCTCTTCATGCCAGTCAGAATCAGCAAAGAATAAAGGGTGATGAATGGCTTTAGGAAGACCTTTACTTTCCATTCCGTGCAACCTTTTTCATTCGTTTTTGCCCTTCTCTACATAAATCTAGTAAGGGACAAATTTCACATTTAGGTGATTGAGCTCTACAGTGATATCTTCCGAAGAAAATGAAACGGTGATGAGAGATGGACCATTCATCTTTTGGTATTTTTCTCATCAACGTCTTTTCCACTTCAAGAACGGAATCTTTCCAGCGACAAATCCCAAGACGCTTACTAACTCTCTCAACATGAGTATCAACCGCTATCGCTGGCAGGTCAAAGGCAACTGAAGCGATGACATTTGCCGTTTTCCTGCCTACTCCTGGTAGCAACATTAGTTCATCTCGATCTTGTGGAAGCTGTCCACCATATTCCTCGATCACCATTCGAGCCAGCTTTTTGATATTTTTTGCTTTGTTCCTAAAAAGCCCTATTCTCCGAATATCACTTTCTAATTCCTCTAACTCGACATCCACGTAATCCTCAGGCTGCTTGTATTTCTCAAAAAGGCCTGGCGTTACTTTATTTACTAAAGCATCCGTACACTGTGCCGATAGTACGACCGCAATCGCAAGCTCAAACGGTGTCGTATGATGAAGCTCACAGTGTGCATCTGGAAACATTTCTCCCATGGAATCTAATACAGTACGAATCTGTGGCTTTGTTAACAACGATATCCATCCTTCCATTCATATAAAAAAACGGGAGGTTCGCTCCCGTTTCCCCACCTTATCTTTATTTTCCGAGCCAATTATATATCGGAGCACTTGTATTCGATCTATTGTCAGATTTCGGTGATGATGTTTTCTTATCGTATTGATGCTTTCTGAACTTCTCTCCGTACGCCCTTGCCTGATCGATCGTTTGAACGTTATTCCGTTTCCATTCGAACAAAATGCGATCGATGTATCTGAAGTTTAATTTTCCAGCAAGAACGGATTCTTTTAGAGCAGCTTTTATAAGTTCAGGATCATGCTTATCTCCATCGATCCACATGGAAAGTGTTTCACATTCGATAGGTGATAGAGGCCTCGCAAACTCACGTTCAAAAAGAGTATACAAACTTTCTTCGTTTTGAGCATTTTTTTCAGCTTTCGATTCCGCTTCTTGTTGCTCTAATTTCGTAAAAATTCGTTCCCATAATGGGAGCAGCGAATAGGCTTCTGAATAATAGCCTTTTTCTTTATCTCGATGTTCATCGATTGTTAAAACACCTTTTTGCATGAGTTGTTGAATCTTATCCATACACGTTTGTGGGGTATACGTCATTTCTGCTGAAAGTTCTTCAGGGGTAGGAAATGAATTACCATGTTCGATAAAGGCATGTAACTTGATCAAAAAGAAGCAGTCTTCTTCATGAAGTCCTACAGTTGAATAATGAGTTAATAAGAGCCTCGGTATGGATACATGTCCCCCGTTTAACAATTCAATAATGTGTTCTTTCTTCATCCCATCCACCTCTACCTTTCATTATAGCATGCCGGCATTTTGTGATGGGGTGAAAACCCTTGGTTTCGTTCCCTTAAAACGTTGAAAAAATTCGGCAACCACTTCATATAAAGACGCTCCTTTCAAATATGAAAGAAGCGTCCCTTTGCTAGTTTATCATGGATACAATCTGTTTAAAAGTCTAGGGAATGGAATCGTCTCACGAACATGCTCGACGCCTGAGAGCCAAGCTACTGTTCGCTCAAGACCTAGTCCAAAGCCTGAATGTGGAACAGATCCATATTTACGTAGTTCTAAATACCATTTGTAAGCATCGTCAGTTAAGCCATGCTCTTCATAACGCTTCTCCATAAGAGCAAGGTCATCGATTCGCTGACTTCCACCAATAATTTCTCCATACCCTTCAGGAGCGATCAAGTCAGCACAAAGCACAACTTCTTCGCGTTCTGGATCAGGTTTCATATAGAATGCTTTGATATCCTTTGGATAGTTCGTTATGAACACAGGTTTTTCAAAGCTTTCTGCGATTGCTGTCTCGTGTGGTGCACCGAAGTCTTCTCCCCACTCGATATCTGTAAATCCTTTTTCCTTCAATAGAGAAATCGCATCGTCATAAGAAATACGAGGGAATGGCGCTTGAATCGCTTCTAGCTTGGATACATCACGACCAAGTGTCTTTAGCTCGATCTGACAGTTTTCTAGAACAGACTTCACGAGGAAGCTCACATACTGTTCCTGTACTTCAAGACTTTCTTCGTGGTCCATAAATGCCATCTCAGGTTCAATCATCCAGAACTCGATCAAATGGCGACGTGTTTTTGATTTTTCTGCACGGAACGTAGGTCCGAATGAGAAAACTCGGCCGAACGCCATCGCAGCTGCTTCCATGTAGAGCTGACCGCTTTGAGAAAGATACGCATCCTCTTCAAAATATTTTGTATGGAAGAGATCTGTTGTCCCTTCAGCTGAGCTACCTGTAAGAATTGGAGGATCGATTTTCACAAACCCATTCTCATTGTAAAATTGGTAAGTTGCTCGAATGATTTCGTTACGAATACGAAGGATCGCATTCTGACGCTGTGAACGAATCCAAAGATGACGGTTGTCCATTAGGAATTCTGTTCCATGCTCTTTCGGTGTGATCGGATAATCGACAGCTTCATGAATCAGTTCGATATCCGTTACTGTTAATTCATACCCGGATTGTGAACGATCGTCTTCTCTAACGATTCCAGTAACCCATACAGAAGATTCTTGGGTAAGTCCTTTAGCAGCTTCCCACGCTTCTTCTGAGACTTCTTTCTTTACCATAACGCCTTGAATAAATCCAGTTCCATCTCGAAGCTGTAAGAACTGAATCTTTCCACTAGAACGCTTGTTATGTAGCCAAGCTCCGATCGTAACTGTTTGTTCGACTTTTTTACTTACGTTTGAAATCGTCGTTTTCACTACTTATTTCCCTCCAACTTATATAAAAACGTGCGGGCTAAACACTTTGTTATTCCATAGCCTCTTTTTCATCATCACTTTGTATTATACCTGTCCTAAGCGTGTGGAACAACATTAGACAGCAGACGTTTGTTTTGACTTCACGAAGCGTTCGATACGCGTGATCGCTTCAAGGATAACATCCAATGACGTTGCGTACGAAAGACGCACATTATCTGGTGATCCGAACCCAGACCCAGGAACGAGCGCTACTTTTTCTTCTTCCAATAACCCTTTAACAAATGCATCGACTGAATCGAATCCAGTCATTCTAGCAGCTTCCTTTGCATTCGGGAAAAGATAAAATGCACCTTTTGGTTTGACACATGTGAACCCTGGGATGTCACTCAACCGTTCATGGACGATATTGAGTCGCTCTTCGAATGCTTTGTTCATCGTCTCAACAGGTTCTTGCGTTCCTTCATAAGCGGCAAGAGCTGCATACTGAGAAATAGACGTTGGATTAGAAGTAGAGTGACTAGCAAGGTTCGTCATCGCTTTGATAATCTGTTTGTTTCCTGTTGCATATCCAATTCTCCAACCTGTCATCGAATGAGATTTCGAAACACCGTTGATCACGACCGTTTGCTCTTTTAACTCGTCTGAAAGCTGAGCAATAGATGTATGTTTCGCACCTTCATATACAAGCTTTTCGTAAATCTCATCAGAGATGATAAGAATATCATGTTCAAGGCAGAATGCACCGATCGCCTCTAGCTCTTCTCTTGAATAGATGGATCCAGTCGGGTTTGATGGCGAATTGATTACGATTGCCTGCGTATTTGAAGTCACGACTTCTTGTAGCTGTTCAACCGACACCTTGAATTCGTTCTCTTCTTTTCCTTCTACATAAACCGGCTTCCCACCAGCAAGTTTCACTTGCTCAGGGTAGCTTACCCAATATGGGGTCGGAATGATCACTTCATCCCCTTCATCTAGAATAACTTGAAACAATGTATACAAAGCGTGCTTTGCACCTGTACAGACGATGACTTCTTCTGGTGTGTACGATATGTCCTGATCTTTTTTAAATTTACTTATGATGCTTTTCTTAAGGGGAAGAATTCCACCTGAGGGCGTATACTTTGTAAGTCCATCATTCATTGCTTTCTCAGCAGCAGATAGAATATGTTCTGGTGTATTAAAATCAGGCTCACCAGCTCCAAGGCCAATCACATCATGACCTTCTTCTTTCAATGCTTTCGCTTTCGCGGTAATCTCTAGTGTGGCAGAAGGCGTCAATGCCGCCACTCTGTTAGATAGTTTCATCTCACTCTTCCTCCTTCAGGTTCATTAACTTTGTCTGATGCTCCTCGAGCGCCAGTATTCACCGTTACTGAAATAGTAGTATGCAAACGTATAGCGATCCTGATCGTCAACAAACGTCGCTTCCCAAACAAGCACTTCTTGACCATCCTGGTTCACTTCGATTCCAGGTTTGATACTTATTATCTCAGTCGGTGAAAATCGATCGTTCAGATTCGATTTTACAACGTTTGAAGCAACACCTTCATCTTCTTTCTTTGTGACAGGGGATCCCTTTTTCTCAGGTACCCATGTATAGACAGCCTCACCGTCTTCATTCTTGCCTTTAAAAACAACGTACGCGCCGTTCGTTCCATGATAATGGATCGTTTCGTCCACTTCGCTTAACCCTACAGCACCTTTGGCTTTTTCTTCAAGCTTATTAGGACTTTCCAAAATCGATTGATAAAAAGACACCCCTTGCCAGATCACTAAACCTAGAACTAAAACTAATATAATCCCCAAAATTCGCATACGAACACCCTATTTATGTACGATATATTGTAAATACCATCTTTTCCTGATCCTCTTCGTCGAGTGCCAGTCCGAACATTAGATCTCTCTCTTTTAATGTGCGATTCAACGCATCGACGATTTTATAAATATCAAGAGACTTTGTTACTTTTACTGTCGATAATACTTCGATATTACTCTCCACTCGTGTCATCTCCCTATATAGTTTGGATATTCCATCAACGCAAATATTTGCTACTTATAGTTTAGATTCTTCGTGACAAACTAAAAGTACCGCAAAAGCGGGAACGGTGCAAACCGTAATACACGCCCCACTATCCAACGATTGCCTGCGTTTTAACGCAGGCTTTTACGTTTTACAAACAACCTAACCTTATTTTTAAATAAGTTGATGATTTTTGCAATACTTATTCTTCAATGGCTCTGTGGAGTCGTCTTCGTAGGAATGGTGATCACATCATAACCATCGAGCTGCATCCGAATGGTCACACTCCCAATGCGATATGGATAATACACTTCTGTCCAATTTTCACTGAGTCGTTCGAGAATGGCTTCACTGATGTCGATTTTTTTATGACGAAAAATAACAGCCATCTGTGGGTTGATCGCATCTAGAAACTGAGAGGTCGTTCCGATATCACTTCCAAAATTCGCCACTTTTAATACTTCTGCAGTTCTTCCAGAAGCTACTATCTCTTCCTCAAGCTCGCGATTGGTTTCACCCATAAACAATAAGTCTTGACTACCTAAGGATAGCATAAATGTAGTAACTCCTGCCTTAGATATATCGATGATATCGATTGATGCACCTTCTACGATTTCTACCTTTTCCTCCACATTCAAGTTACCTACCTTCGTTTGAGAAGGAATTTCTTGAATCAATGAATCGACGAGGCGTTCAGGAGCAATGATTTTCTTTACATTAAAATACCTAAGTAAGGAATTGATATTGCCAGAATAGGCTTCGTCCGCATTCGTTAACCAGATCTCTTCTATTTCCTTCACTTGATACATTTGAAGACGGTCGATCAGCTCTTCTTCTGAAGCAGAACTTCCTGTATTGATCAGGACGGTCCCTCCGATCGGATCCTGAACGAGGATTGCTTCACCTACAGTTAAATCAAAGAACGTCACAGCGATTTCCTGGTTTTCTAAATTCAAATCTACTGATTGGATCGGTGCATTTGAACCAGCTGTATTTACAGATAGAACCAAGAATAAAAAGAGAAACATCATTGATCTTTTCATCACACTACCCCCTGAAAGTAGTGTGTGAAAAAATCATGATTTATAACCAGAGGTCGAGTTCGTTCACAAGCTCTTCTACACTCCCCTTTATCATCGGTACGTCAGGTAAAGATTTTACGAACAAGCGGCCATATCTTGTTGAGACGATCCTCTTATCGAACACAAAAACCGCTCCTCTGTCCTTTTGAGACCGCACTAGACGACCGAACCCCTGCTTAAATCGTATGATGGCTTCAGGTAAGGAAAGTTCCATGAAAGGATTTCCTCCAGAATGTTTTAGTTTCTCAGACCTTGCCTGAAATACAGGATTGTCTGGAGGCGAAAACGGCAACCGAACGATGATCAGGCAACTTAGATCTTCACCAGGAATATCGACACCTTCCCAGAAGCTGCTCGTTCCAAAAAGAATCGCATCGTCACTTTCTTTAAAGTTCTTCGTTAATCGAACGCGACTACCGCTATCGACGCCTTGACTGATCAACGTTAAGTCGTCATGCTGCATAAGCTCTTTCATCCTTAGGTGAGCTTTTCTGAGCATGTCGTACGAGGTGAATAGCACAAGCATCCTTCCTCTAGTGACTCTTGCTATTTTTAAAATCGCGGCTGTAATGTGATCCACGAATTCATAGTCAGAGACATCTTTAATCATTGGAAGGTTCGTTGGAATCATCAACCTGGCTTGTTCAGAATAATCGAACGGTGATTCGTAACGATACGTCTTAGGTCCATACTCATCCAGTCCAAGCCTCTTAATGATAAAGTCGAATGAATTTCGAACGGTTAGCGTTGCAGAAGTAAGAAGAATACTCTTCTTTTTCCCAAAGTATTCTTGTGATAACAGTTCGCCTACCTCAACAGGCCGACTGAATAGAAAAGCTGAGTTGATCGCACCTTTCGGATCGATCTCTACCCATTTAACGTCATTCGACTGATCTTGTAGCAATAAATAATCGATCTTCGCAAGCTCTTCCAATACGGAAGCATGCAGGCCTTTGAAATCTGCAGCAGCATTGATTTGCTCTCGCGTTAAGTCGTCTTCATTAAGATCTAATTCTTTTTCGATCTTCACTAACAATTTATCGAGGTCTTTTAAGTAAAAGACGAGCCGATGTGCTGCTTCCTGGATCGCATCCCAGGCTGAGCCCTTTTCATCAGTAAGTCTATAACTTAAGCGACCGATTTCATTCGAACGGTTGATATTCTTCTGCACATACCGATGCAGCATTCTAAAGAGCTCATCTAAATCAGACAGTATCGTTTTAACGTATGCATCGATATCTGATGTGATCTCATCAAGTTCAACACCGATGTCTTTAAGGATACTCACCGTTTTTCCATAAAGACCATCTCCGTCTTTCAGACCCATTCTTACGAAGCCTTGTAGAATCGAAAAGTAATCGGTTTTCACTCCAAAGAACTCAGTAGCGATATCCTCAAGATGATGAGCTTCATCGATGATGGCTTGTTGATACGCTGGTAAGAGCTGATGATCATTGATCAAATCACTGAAGAGAAGAGCGTGGTTCGTGATGATAAGATCAGCATTCATGGCTAACCGTTTTCTGCGGTGATAAAAATCTCTTGAAAACCATGGTGAACGGTGATTTGCTGATACAGTTGCATCGCTCTTTATTTGTTGCCAAAATAACTTTCCACCGCTCGAAAGGTTTAGTTCCTCTACATCTCCATAGTCCGTCTCAAGCAGCCAGACAAGTATTTGAGCTTTCGTTAAGATGGTGTCATAGTTATTCTCTTCGAATTGAAAAAGCTGTTGTTCAAACCTCGTCATATCAAGATAGTTGCTTCTACCCTTTAAAACCGTTGCTTTAAAATCAAACGGTAAGATTTCTTTTAAGAACGGAATATCTCTTTGAAGCAATTGCTCCTGAAGTTGAATCGTATGCGTACTTACGACGACTGGTTTATTCGTGTTTTTCGCATGAGACACACCTGGCAAAAGGTAGCCAAGCGATTTGCCGATACCCGTTCCTGCTTCGATCAGTACATGATGATTTGTATCAAAAGCATCTGCTACACTTCTCATCATGTCGTTCTGCCCATCACGTGTTTCATAACCAGGTATGATCGTTGCCATGGTCGTAGCTAGATTTTGTTGAATCTCATCAAATGGGATCGGTTCTTTTAATGGTTCGGCTTCTTGAACCTCTACTTGCCTCTTTAACGCAATATCGCGAAAGATTTCAAACTCCCCTTCAGGCTCAATCGCTTTCTCTTTCGTTTCTATTAATTCCTGAAGAATGGTTTCCATGTCACTTAAGAGTCTTGGACTAAGTTCAGCTAGCTGTTTTAACGTGACGACTGGAAGAGATTCGAGTTTATGAAATAAGTACTTCAGAAGTTCTCCTGTCACCTCTGCATCACTATCCGCCTGATGCGGGTTGTCGTGAACGATTTCAAGGTGGTCGGCTAACCACGACAATTTATAAGCTTCTGCTTGTGGAAGGAAGATTCTTGCGAGCTCTACAGTATCCAGAATCGGACCATCAAAAGGCTCGTATCCACTTTCATCAAGCTCTGCGTTCATAAAGTTCAAATCAAATCTAACATTGTGCGCAACAAAATAAGCCCCATCAAGTCGTTTTAGCAGCTCAGGAGCTACTTCATCAAAAAGTGGAGCGTCTTTAACATCTTCGTCAGAAATCCCAGTCAACTGCTGTATAAATGATGGAAGAGGCTGTTCTGGGTTCACATAGGACGAATATCGGTCCACGATGGTTCCATCTTCTATAACAACCAAGCCGATCTGTATGATTCGATCTCCATTTTTCGGAGAATTTCCCGTTGTTTCAAAATCAATAACTGTATAGCGGTTCATTCTTTTCACTCCAGTTGCTTCAAACCTTACTCTCACCTGTATAACTTTATCACTTTTTAAGTCGAACGGAAAATAATTTTGAAAAAGAAAAGCTCTGGAACGTTTACCAGAGCTTTTATACCTATAGGATGGTTGAAGCAGGTTCCGCACTGATCATATCTACGATTTCATTTCGATCGTTCATGATCGCCACACGAGGTGTGAACTGTTTAGCTTCTTCTTCACTCATCATCGCATAGGCAACGATTATGATAACATCACCTGGTTGCACGAGTCGTGCTGCCGCTCCATTAAGGCATACGACGCCAGAACCTCTTTCCCCTGGGATAATGTACGTTTCGAGCCTTGCACCATTGTTATTATTTACGATTTGAACCTTTTCATTCGGGTACATCCCCACAGCATCGATAATATCCTCATCGATCGTTATACTCCCAACATAATTTAGGTTGGCTTCCGTTACGCGGGCTCTGTGGATCTTGCCCTTCATCATCGTCAAAAACATGCTGATTACACTCCTATCGGGATTTCACTTCTAGTTACGATCACATTATCGATCAGTCTTGCTGCAGAAAACTGAACAGCTACAGCTACGATGATATCTTCATCGATCGCTTCGATCGGCTTTAAACCTGGATAAGAAAGCACTTCTACATAATCGATCTCTCCAACGGTCTGTTGAAGCATCTCCTCAACTAATCGTTTGATTTTACTTGCGCTAGTTTCACCATTCCTGATCGATTCTTTTGCTCTTACTAAACTATTTGAGAGCTCGGATGCATCCGTTCGCTCTGATGGTGTTAAATAGACGTTCCGTGAACTTTTTGCAAGACCATCCACTTCTCTTACGATGGGACAAGGGACGATTTCAACAGGTACATTGAAGTCTTCTACTAATCCTTTGATAACAGCGACTTGCTGTGCATCTTTTAATCCAAAATAAGCACGATCTGGTAAAACGATTTGGAATAACTTTAGTACGACTGTTGCTACACCATCAAAATGTCCAGGTCTTGATTCACCGCAGAGAGTATCAACTCGTTTATTCACAGTTAACGTTGTCGTCCGGTCCTCAGGGTACATCTCACGAACATGCGGATAAAATAATATGTCCACGCCAGCTTCTCTTGCTAGCTCTTCATCTCGTTTAATGTCCCTTGGATACCTGTCGAAGTCTTCGTTTGGTCCAAATTGAAGTGGATTAACAAATACGCTCATCACAACGATGTCATCCTCTTCTCTAGCTCTTTTAACTAAACTCGTGTGACCTTCATGAAGAAACCCCATCGTAGGGACAAACCCGATCGTATTGCCTAGCTTCATTTGTTTTTTCGCTTCTAGTTGCATGTCTTTTATTGAGGATATGATCTTCACGACTTCTCACCTCCATAAATCGCAGCGAGCTGTTCTTCCTTCATGTTAAATGAGTGCTTTTGTTCTGGAAATGATTGCTTTTTAACATCATCTATATAGGACGTGATCGAATTCGATACGGTCTCACCTATCTCGGCGTACTGTTTCACAAACTTAGGCACGTGCCCACTTCCGTAACCGACTAAATCATGGTATACGAGCACTTGACCGTCTGCTTGGACACCTGCTCCTATTCCTATCACCGGAATCGTAAGCTCTGTCTTCACGATTTCCGTTAATTGCTGTGGTACGCATTCAAGGACGAGTGCAAATGCACCAGCACGTTCGATCGCCTTTGCATCATCGAGCAGCTTGGCTGCTTCCTCGCTTCCTCGCGCTTGCACTTTATAACCACCTAATACGCCAACAGATTGCGGCGTTAGTCCAAGATGACCCATTACCGGTACTCCTGCCGTGGTTAGTTTCTCGATATGCGTGATAACATCTCCTGCGCCTTCGAGCTTTACGGCATGCGCTCCTGCTTCTTGCATCAATCTTCCTGCATGAGCTAACGTTTCACTAGGCGAACTATGGTACGTGAGAAACGGTAAATCGCTTACAATAAACGTATGACGGGCGCCTCTATTAACGGCCTTTGTATGGAGAACCATATCATCCATCGTTACAGGAACAGTAGAATCATAGCCAAGGACGACCATACCAACGGAGTCTCCTACTAATAAAAGGTCGATTCCAGCTTCCTCTGCAAGTTTTGCTGAAGGATAATCATACGCAGTTAACATGGCGATTGGGTCATTGTTTTGCTTCATCTTTTTGAAATCACTCGTTGTTTTCAATTCTTTCTCCTCCTTTTCTAGAGGAAACTAAAACCGTACAAAAAAACTCCTGGAAGAGGTTAACGGTTGACAGGGGTACCCTAATCGGCCTGAGAATGCACACAGGCATACCGCAACACTCCAACATCCAGGAGGTTACATATCGGTTTCATCCCTCTGTCCCAGTCCGCTACGGATCAAGGCAGAATATTTTTTGTTCACTCATAAAACGGTGCGGTTCTTAAAGAAGATACCGCCCTTACACCTGTAGTATAGCAGATTATCTTACGTTTGTGGAAAGGAATCAGCAGATTTCAATATCAGCTGAATAGATGTGGTGCGTCTTGCCGTCACTCGATTCTAACAACAAAACGCCTTCTTCTGTAATCCCTTTCGCTAATCCTTCGATAACCCCGTTTAACGTTCTTGCTTTGATTTTTCTTCCAAGACTGATCGCATAGCTTTCCCATAAAAGCTTGATCATACGGAAGCCATTTTCCATATACTCGGTATAAAGTACTTCAAGCTCATTCAAAATCGCTGCGAGTAGTGCTGCACGATTAACATCGTCACCGCTTTCGATTTTCAACGAAGTTGCTGTTGTCAAATCTGTTGGAAAATCTGTTTCATCTGCATTTACATTGATTCCCATTCCAATGATCACCGACTTGATTTGATCCGCTTCTGCCTGGAGTTCTGTTAGAATACCAACGATTTTCTTGCCATTTATCAAAATATCGTTCGGCCACTTTATTTCAGCTTCCAAGCCGGTTTGTTTCTTGATTGCTTGAACAACACTTACCGCAGCGATCAAAGTAAATTGAGGTGCGCGCTGAGGCGGTAACTTCGGTCGCAAGATGATGCTTGTCCAAATGCCACTGCCTTTTGGGGAATGCCATGATCTTCCTAATCTTCCTTTGCCTTTTGTTTGCTCGTCAGCAACGACGATCGCTCCATCTTGTATCCCGCTATGTGCTAAGTTATGGGCAATAAACTGCGTCGTTTCAACAGAAGAATAGGCATGGATCTCTCTACCGATAAAGTCGGTAGAGAGTTTCAGGCTGATTTCTTCCTTAGAGAGCGAATTCGGACGCGTTACGATACGATATCCTTTCTTTTGAACAGCTTCAACTTCATACCCATTCTTTCTTAGTTCAGCAACATGTTTCCATATCGCCGTTCGTGAAACGTTTAACGAATCACTGATCATCTGTCCTGATACATATGTGTCGGTATGGTCTTCAAGCATTTGCAACAATCGCTGTCTTATTGAGTCTGCCAATATTCAAGCCACCTTTTAATGCTAGTTTTCTCATTCTTAATTTCTTCTTTAAGTACCCCTTGCTCAATTCGTTCAAGGGTTTCTCCTACCCATGGACCTGGTTTTTGTCCGGTCCATGATAAAAGATCTTCGCCTGTTACCGCTAGCTCATTAGAAGAAGTGATAGGAAGATCTAATGCGATCTGATCGATGTTTTCATATGTAGGAACACGATTTTGCACACAAGCTAAGACACGTTCACTTTCTTTCTCGTATGGAATGGCAAAATATACGGTCTCGCGATTCCATCCTTCGATCTTCACTTTCTCTATGGTACTAAGAATTTTATTAACCTTCTTTAGAACGTCGTTCGAGTGCCGCCACCCTTTCAAAAACGTAGTTGGATCATCATGATCATTTGCAAGCCATGCGAGTCTTTCTTCTTTAGACTCTAAAATACTTACATCCATTCCTTTTTCTAAGTACGCTTTCCGATCTGCCAATCCCGGCAAAAAAGCGTATACTCCGGTATCTACGATTAATTTTAGGGCTTTGACGACTGCAGGTCCCGCGAGAAGCTTGTTGAATTCTACTGTCATTCTTTCGACCGCGATATGTGATAACAAAGGAGCACTCTTCTTAATAGCCTCTAAGGTTTCTTCTTCAAAGCGAAATGAGAACACGCTCAAGAATCGTAATGCTCTTAACATTCTCAAAGGATCTTCTGAAAACCGCTCATCTGGATCACCTACTGTACGAATCACTCCGCGTTTTAAGTCTTCTCTTCCACCGAACGGATCCACAACTTCACCATTTTCTCCAATCGCCATACTGTTCATCGTGAAGTCTCTTCTCGCGAGGTCTTCATCAATACGATTCAAAAAAGTGATTTCGGAAGGATGACGGAAATCATTGTAGTTATCCTCTGAACGGAACGTTGTTACTTCGAAGGGTTCATCTTCAAAGATGACTGTTACCGTTCCATGTTGAACGCCAGTTGGAATGACTTTTTCAAAAAGCTTCATCACCTCATTTGGATGAGCAGAAGAAGCAAGATCGAAATCTGAAACAGGTAAACCTAATATAAGGTCTCGGACTGCTCCTCCTACGATATATGCGTCATGTCCTGCGTTCTTCAATGTCCTCATCACTTTAAGAGACTTCTTAGCAGTCTCACCCTCGAATTGGATCAAACTAGCTCCTCCTGAATGGTTTTATAGTAAAGCGATTCGTATTGCTCTAAGATTAACTCCGATGCAAATTTTCTTTGAACGGCTTTAAGAGACGCTTCACTAAACTTTTGATGTAGTTCACGATCTGATAGTAGTCGGAGAGCATAGGATGCGATTTCGTCTATATTCCCTACCTCAGCAATGTATCCATTTACTTCATGATCAATGACTTCAGGGATTCCCCCTATGTTTGTTCCGATTGCAGGAACTCCACAAGCCATCGCTTCTAAAGCAACTAAGCCGAAGCTTTCTTTCTCAGACAGGAGTAATTTTAAATCACTGATCGACAGGATTTCAGCAACGTTTTCCTGCTTCCCAAGAAATTTCACTTTATCATTCAATCCAAGTTCACTTACTAGGCGACAGGCAACTTGTATTTCAGGACCATCGCCTATCAGCAGAAGTTTAGCTGGTAACTGCTTTTGAACACGATCGAAAACTTTTATGACGTCTGGTACTCGCTTCACACCTCTAAAGTTCGAAATGTGAACGATAACTTTCTCTTCCTCTTTAATACCATACCCTTTTCGTAAATCTTCACGTCGCTTAGGATAGTAAACTCTTTCATCAACAAAGTTATAAACGGTTTCAATCGGTTTACTTGTCTCGAGCAGTTCTTGCGTTTGTCTAACTAGATCATCAGAAACCGCCGTAACACTATCCGATTTCTCGATTCCAAAGCGAATTAGCTGTGTAAGAGAAGGATCGTAGCCAAGCACTGTTATGTCTGTTCCGTGAAGAGTTGTCACGATCTTGACATCGCCTCCAACCATTTCTTTCGCAAGAAACGCACATACCGCATGTGGAACAGCATAATGAACGTGGAGGAGGTCCAGGTTCTCACGTTGGATGACTTCTGCCATTTTACTTGCTAATGTCAGGTCATAAGGTGGGTAACGGAATACGGCGTATTGATTAACTTCTACCTCATGAAAGAATATGTTTGGATGAAATGTATCGAGCCTAAACGGGACGCTGCTCGTAATAAAATGTACCTCGTGCCCCTTTTCAGCTAGCATTTTTCCGAGCTCAGTCGCGATTACTCCCGAACCACCAACCGTCGGATAACATGTGATGCCGATTTTTAACTTCATTCTCTTTCTCCTATTCTAACGGTATCTCTTTCATACTGAGCATGTTCTTTGAAATAAATCCTTCTGCGTAATCAACACCTGACTCTTTTCCATAAAGGTATTCACGGTGAATGACTTTTTGAACATACCCGTTTGTTAATGGTGTTGCTACACTATCTTCCCCTAGTACAAATTGACTTTCATAAGCTTCTAACGCTTTTTTCTTCGCATCAATCTGTTCGGAAACATCAATTGTGAACTGCGGTTTATGAAAACCATTTATAAAATAATAGTAAATGCGCTTTACTTTGTGTGCACTCCCAAGCTCAGGTTTGTACTTCCGTATCCCCGCTGAAAAGACGGCTTCTTCGACCAGTGTTGCCGCATGCCCATGGTCAGGATGACGATCATCAAAGTATGGGATAAAAACCGCAGATGGCTTAACCGCTCGGATAAGATCAACGCACTTTTCCAAAGAACCTTCGTTAACACTAAGTCCCCGGTCAGGTAGACCGAGGTTATAGCGATTTGAAACTTTAAGAATGTCTGCTGCTGCTTTAGCTTCTACCTTTCTTTGCGATACTGTGCCATTCGATGATAGTTCTGCTTCAGTTAAATCACAAATACCAGTTCGCTTACCTTCCAGAGCAAGCTTCTTTAATGTACCAGCCATACCGATTTCTACATCATCTGCATGTGCTCCAAATGCTAATACATCAAGTTTCTGTGTTTCTTCCATGTACAATTTCTCTCCAATCTAGTTCTCCTCGACCCAATGCGTGTACAAGGATTTCAGCGCTTCCCATGTTTGTTGCGAGCGGGATGTTATACACATCACACAATCTGATCAAAGCTGTAACATCTGGCTCGTGAGGCTGCGCTGTCAATGGATCACGGAAGAAGATGATGGCATCCATCGCGTTGTCAGCAATCATCGCACCGATTTGTTGATCGCCACCTAAAGGACCAGACTGAAAGCGATGAATCGTCAACCCTGTTTCATCGATAATGCGTTTTCCGGTCGTTCCAGTTGCATAAAGCGTGTGAGGCTCTAATATTTGTTTATATGCTAAAGCAAATCGAACGAGGTCATCTTTCTTTTTATCGTGAGCAATCAAGGCGATATTCATGACACCATCCCCTATTCCATTATATTCTCAAGTCCATAAACCAACTGATCGATCTTTAAGACGGTTTCAACGGCAAGCTGAACGCCAGGCATAAACGAACCTCTGTGCATTGAATCATGACGAATCTTTAGAGTTTGTCCCTCTCCGCCAAATAGCACTTCCTGATGAGCCACAAGACCTGGCAGCCTTACGCTATGAATTCTCATACCTTCGTAATCGGCACCTCTAGCCCCTTGGAGTTCTTCGCTTTCATCTTCATGCCCCTGAACTTTAGGTTCACGAACCTCAGAAATCATCTTCGCAGTTTTAACTGCTGTTCCGGATGGCGCATCGAGCTTTCGATCATGATGTTGCTCAATAATCTCAACATCAGGAAAATATTTTGCTGCCATCGAAGCAAACTTCATCATTAATACTGCACCGATCGCAAAGTTAGGAGCGATGATCGCGCCGATCCCTTTCTGCTCTGCTAACTCCGATAGTCTTTCAACATCTTCGTTCGAAAATCCGGTCGTACCTACTACAGGTCTTACATTATGTTGAAACGCGATCTCCATATGCTTTTTTCCGTACTCTGGCGTCGTTAAATCGATTAACACATCACACTCAACCTCAGATAGACACACGTCAAGATCGGTGTATACCGGGGAGTCTAACGACGGAAGATCCGGAATGTCTTTAACAGTCTCTCCAGATTGTCTTGAATCCACTACAGCTGATAACGAAAAGTGGTCTGTACGAGCCACAAGCTTAACTGCTTCGCTCCCCATCTTTCCTCTTGGTCCTGCAATAACGATCTTTACCGTATCCATATTATGATTCACTCTCCTCTTCTTTCTTCGTCCAACGGTCTTTATCTCTTGTATTAAACTTTGTCATCACTCGATCGAACGCTTCATCTAAATCGATATCAAGTGAATTTGCAAAGCATGTTAACACAAACAGAAGGTCACCCATTTCTTCTTCCATCGACCTTTGTGTTTCTTCACTTTTCTTTGGCTTCTCACCATAATAATGGTTAACTTCTCTAGCAAGCTCACCTAGTTCTTCCGTCATTCTTGCTAACATCGAAAGGGGGCTGAAATACCCTTCCTTGAATTGACCTATGTATTGATCCACTTCTTCTTGCATATCTTTAATCGTCTTTTCAGACACGAGTGCTCCCACCTTTCTCATCTGCTACTATGTTAGCTAAAAGACATGTGTTTGACAAATATTTAACCATCGCACCGCTCTGTAGAAAGTATACCAAAATCAAATTGCTGTTCGCTCAATATTTGATTATAATGAATGCTGTTGGCTGTATAGGACGGAAAGGATGTATGCATATGGAAGGAATTCGCATGAAGAATGTGATCTTCATTTTATTAGGTTCTGCAATTTTTGCTTTTGGACTCGTTCATTTTAATATGGAGAACAACTTAGCTGAAGGTGGTTTTACAGGTATAACCCTTCTACTCTATTTTCTCTTTGATATCGATCCAGCCATTTCAAACCTAGTATTAAACATACCGTTATTCTTTATTGGATGGCGTTTACTTGGCAGGAAATCATTTATCTATACTTTACTAGGAACTGTAGCGCTCTCGGTATTTTTATGGATATTTCAACGTTATTCAGCTCTTTCGATTCCTTTAAGAGACGACATGACGCTCGCTGCACTTTTCGCAGGTGTATTTATCGGTTTAGGTTTAGGTATTATCTTTAGATATGGAGGGACAACTGGGGGCGTAGACATCATCGCAAGACTTGGTTTTAAATATGCGGGCTGGAGCATGGGCAGGACGATGTTCGTATTTGATTTTTGTGTGATCGCGATTTCCCTCGTCTACTTAAACTACAAAGAAGCAATGTATACACTCGTCGCAGTATTTATAGCAGCACGTGTGATCGACTTTATCCAACAAGGCGCTTATTCCGCAAAAGCTGCCATGATCATATCGGAAAATAACAAAGAGATTGCTGATACCATCATGAAAGAGATGGATCGCGGCGCTACCGTCTTAAACGGAAAAGGAAGTTTTTCGGGGCTGCAGAAAGAAGTGCTCTATTGCGTAGTAGCAAGAAACGAACTTTCTAGACTGAAGAGCATCATTCGCCAGGTCGACCCGCACGCTTTCGTTGCTGTTAATGATGTGCACGATGTGCTTGGTGAAGGATTTACATTAGACGAAAACAAAAATCCAATTGAAGATTAATTGAAATAAACCTCGCATAAAGGGCGGGGTTTTTGTAATTTCGAAACAGTCTTAAAGACTCGAATATGGTAGTGATTTTGAGTGTAACGGATTGAATACCTCTTCCTTTGTCCAACTCCAACGGACGTTCGTCCACACGAAATCAAGTAGGATTCAGACTCCTATGACAAATCGAACAAATTAATCAGATTTCTTTATAAATTAAAAACCTCGCCAACAATGGCGAGGTTTATTTATTAATCTTCGTTCATGCCGAGAAAGATGAACACGAAGCGTACAAGTTCAAGTAGTGCAACGACAGCAGCTGCTACATACGTGAGGGCTGCGGCATTCAATACTTTCTTCGTTTCACGTTCTTCGTCATTTCGGATGACTCCTGATGAAACAACTTGTTCCATCGCACGACTAGAAGCGTTAAACTCAACCGGCAGCGTGACTAATTGGAATAGAACGGCAGCACTCATGAAGATGATACCAAGCAAGATAAAGTTTGATGAAGACATCAAAATACCTGCTAGGATAACGAAATAACTGAAGTTAGAACCTAGGTTAGCTACAGGCACCAATGAATGTCTGAAGCGTAATGGAGCATAATCCTCTTGGTCCTGAATAGCGTGTCCTACTTCGTGAGCTGCAATTGCTGCTCCAGCTACAGAATGTCCGTGGAAATTACCTGATGACAATCTTACCGTTTTAGAACGCGGGTCATAATGATCTGATAAATGACCGCGAACTTCTTCTACTCCTACTGAGTATAAACCATTTTCATCAAGAATTTTTCGAGCAACTTCAGCACCCGTCATTCCAGATGAGTTAGGAACTTTTGAATATTTTTTGTATGCGCTCTTCACACGACTCTGAGCCCAAAGTGGGATGATTAGAAGAAGAGCAAAATAAATTAGAATACTAGCCATTTCCATTCCTCCATAGTAGTATATCTCTATCTATCTTAACGTCAATTTTAGTCAAATAACTAGTAAAAGTCAATCATTTTACTGTCATACCAAGGTTTAATCTTTCTCAAATTGTTTATATTTCTTCACATCCGTCTTTTCTCCACGGTACTTTCGGTAAAGAACGTATAGCAACGTAACCGTTATTATCCCACCTATAGAAATTATCATCCACACGATCGATGACTCGTTTTTCTCAACATGACCTTCATAAACTTCTTTGAAGTCTGACTTCATCGTTTCAAGCTGTTTAGACAGGTCTTTTTTATGAGAAGATCCGTAATTTTCAAAGAATGCAATATGTGAGTCGAGTCTTTGCTGCATTTCTGTCGAGAGATCGATGCCAAGTGCTGGTCGAATCACGCTATAAGATCCTAAAAACTGCTGGAGATCTCTTTCATAAACCTTATAATCCCTATGCGCTACGGCTGCTTTCATTTCATCAATCAAGCCGAGCATCTTATCGTCCGTTTGACGCCAAATAGGCTGTTCTTCTGTAACAAGTGCATCTACAGCGAGACGAAATTCTGTAAGTGCCTTCATCCGTTGTTCCGTTTCCTGATCGGCGGCTGTGACTGAATGTAGAGCTCTATTGTGAGTGTTCAAGACAATGCGCATCTCAGTGATCGTCAATTCTGTATTCTCTTCGCCTGGAAACACTTCTTCAAACTTCTCGAGCATTGCTTTTGCCCTTTCAAACTCTTCTTGCTTACCAAACTCTAGAACTTTCGATGCGAAATCATCCCATGCTTGTCTCGTATCCGATTCAGCTGCAAAAGCGTTAATAGGAAGAATGAAAAGCAATAAAAGCAGGAGTAATCCTCTAACCATACCTGTCCCTCCTTCATCCTAATTCAATGTATGATAAAAGGGACAAGAGTAGACCATTAACTCTAGCGAAGATCTAACTTGAATCGTGAATTCCGAATCGTTAACAAGTAAACAAGGAGAATAGAAGCTAACGATAGCCAAAACGTAAAATAACCGATTTGAGATGTGTATTCATGAAGCATCGAATACCTAGGCATCTGCCCAAACACGTAATCGATCACATCATTATGTAGCGTCCAAATCGCAACGACGATCAAATGCCAGCTTTTTATTCTATAGAAAGGAGAGTAAAGCAGCCCTTCGACCGCCATCCCAAAATGGGAGATGATCAGCATGATTGCAATCGGAGATAGAACGCCCGTCACTTGCATCACCATCACGTTCATAACGACGGCCCATATTCCATATTTGAAAAGCGTTACAGCAGCTAACGCCTCAAGTAAAGGCCAATTTTTGCCGAGTAAAAATGCGATCAATACAAAACAAAAAAACAAGCTAGCTGTTGGACTATCCGGTACAAATAACAAGAAGATAGGTTCAGTATCTTCAAGCTGCCAGCCATACCAGTAATACCCGTAAGCTGTGCCTAATACATTGATGATCAACATGCTCCAAAGGAACGGTTTCGACCTAAGTATATAGAAAAGTTCGTATATCATCTGACTTCTCCTCTAAATGATTGAAAAAAAGCTGACCGTTACAGTCAGCTTTTTTCTAATTATTTATTCGCTTCAACAGTTTCAACGATAAAGGTAGCTAATTTATCAAGCTCTTCATCAGAACCTTTAAATGCGTTAGCTGGCATTCCGCCAATTCCATTTACAGCGATGTCTTTAATTTGTTCTTCTTTCAAACCGGTCTCAAGAAGTGATGGACCTGAGCCACCTTGTAAGCTGTCACCGTGACATCCGATACAGCTTTGAGAAGAATAAATCTGATAACCTTCTGACTCTTTGTCTACAGTTGCCTCAACAATTTCACCTTGCTTAGCTTGTTTTTCCCAGTCATGAGTAACAACAGATTCCCAAGTTAAGTAAACAGTCGAGATAAGACCAAGCAACATAAGAGCAGTGGCTACAGGACGCTTCGCAGGGCGTCTCTCAGGACCACGGTCTAGCCAAGGCGCTAACAATAGAGCACCGAAAGCAAGACCTGGCATGATGATCGTACCTACAAGCGTATAATCTCCTGCCGCATATTTATACTTCAAGAGCTGATACAAGAATAAGAAATACCAGTCTGGAAGTGGTGTATAAGTTGCATCCGTTGGATCCGCTACACGTTCGAGCGGAGACGGATGAGCAATCGTTAGTGCTAGGTAACCGATAAGGAATACAGCACCAACCATCCATTCTTTTAATAGAAAGTTCGGCCAAAACGCTTCTGTTTTGCCGGGGTACTCTGAATAATCTTTTGGAATGTTAGGCTTTCTCTGCGCAGGGATACGCGAGTCGCCCACAAACTTCATTCCTTTTCCGCGATGCATCTGTCCCCCTCCTTCGTAAAAAAATTATATGGTATTTACAAGTCGATCAGCCGTATCTTACAACGGTCCAGAAATACCCTGCTTTCGAATCATGATAAAGTGGGCACCAAGCAATCCAAGCAGCGCTGCTGGAAGGAAGAACACATGAATCGCAAAGAAACGAGCAAGTGTTTGAGCCCCGATGATTTCTCCCCCTGCGAGTAGCGTTTTCGCCCACTCACCGACTACTGGGATTGTAACTGCAATTTCCAGACCAACTTTTGTTGCGAAAAGTGCTTTCATATCCCAAGGAAGAAGGTATCCTGTAAATCCTAGACCAAGCATTACGAAGAAAATTAGTACACCGACAACCCAGTTAAGTTCACGAGGCTTCTTATATGAACCTGTAAAGAACACTCGTAGGGTATGTAGAAACATCATAACGATAACTAAACTAGCTCCCCAGTGGTGCATTCCTCGAACAATTTGTCCAAATGCTACTTCGTTCTGAAGGTAGTATACGGACTCCCAGGCGTTCACAATGTCCGGTACATAATACATTGTAAGGAACATCCCAGATAAAATTTGGATTACTGTAATAAAAAACGTTAATCCTCCAAAGCAATAAACAAACGCTGAAAAGTGGTGAGCAGGGTTAACGTGCTCAGGCACTTCGTGATCCGCAATATCGCGCCACATAGGCGTAATATCTAAGCGTTCATCTACCCAATCATAGATCTTGTTTAACATAGATTACGCCCCCTAACGTGGTTCAGGTTTTCCGAGGTAAAGTTTTCCATCTTCGACTTTCTTGTTGTAAACATCAAGTGGTGCAAGAGGCGGTGTGCCCGGAACGTTCACGCCGTCTTTCGTGTAACGACCTGCATGGCATGGGCAGAAAAACTGATCAGGATATGCAGGATTTGAAGCCCAGTCAACAGTACATCCAAGGTGTTTACATACAGGTGAAAGAGCGACTATTTCATCTTTTTCATCTTTGTAAACCCAAGCGGATTGCGTTACTTCTGATTCGTACCAACCATCAACCTGGTCGATCTTGAATTCTTTACGTACTGGCTCACTTGTAATCTCACTTGTTTCCATAACAGGAACGAAGTCCTGCGTCGATTTTTCCTTTAACAATGGGTCGATCGCAAATCGAACCATCGGCATAAGCATTCCAGCTGCCATAAAACCACCTACACCAGTCAGGCTGTAGTTTAGAAATTGGCGTCTTGTTACTTCCTTCTTCTTCGCCATTGGTTTCCCCCCTATCCTATGAAGTCAGTCCAGCCGGACGTATAATACACACATATAACTAGGACATTCCTATGATAGCGTAGTCACTCTTACGCTGTCAATATTCTGATTAGTCTTTAGCTTGCCTCAAATCAGCCTTTTATACTACTTTGCCACTTATTTGTTACAAATTGTAGTACTTGTTTGATTTGTGCTGAAACCGTTTCAACTTTATACTGCTCATCCATGTGTTCGAGTGGGATCGCAGGCATCCATAATAACCCGCTTGAGAGCTGATTTTCTGACTGCTTCCAATCAACGTCAGAAGTAAGGGTAATGATATGCTTCATCCCACCCTCCATCAGTTCAGCTTCTACTTGTTTCAGTCTAGCAGTACGAGATGCCTCATCTTCTGTCTGGAGGTACGTGAATGCAGGAACAAGCAAAAGGCGCCCTTTCAACTGCCTTTCGAGCTCATTTGCGATAATAGAAATATACTCTCCCATCGAAACGGTGCTCTTTACGTTTGATGTAAGAGAAATTGGGATCAAAGGTATAACAGCAGTATCCACGTATTCTTTTTCTTTTACATAAACCCCTATATCCGATTCAGTCCATTTCATGTTCTCGTCTCCCTTCCTTGTCCAATTAAATGCCATAATGTTTTTTCGAATTTTTTGTTTAAAAGATGATCATGTTCTAAAGGTAAGTCGATCCAGATTCTTCGATCTTCCTCACTCGCAATATTATTCACGATCGTCCACATTGCTTTGCTATTAAGAAGCGTAGGGTTAAATAGCTTCAAGTGAAGATATGAATCACCTTTTTCTTCCCTTGAGAGAAAAAAGTCCCCAGCTTCACTACTATACAACTCTATTTTCTCAATGTATACATCACTTAAAACTGGAATGTAGGGAAGTGGATAGTAAATTTCATATGGAAAGAAAGAAAAACGACTGTCTTGAAAACTGTTAGAGAGTGCACTTCTTTTAGTAATAGGGTCTTGAAATTTATTGAAGCTTATTGAATCGACCTCTCCTCTGATCACTCCCGCTCTTATACGCGCTGAAACAACAGTCGAAGTCAACATCATATTCAGTTTCTTTGAGAGCTGATTAGCAGGGAGATTGCTTTTCTCCGTTGCATAGCCGATCCATTTGATCGATGAAGATGAATAAGCACTTTCCATAAGCGTTTTCATAAGCGAGGATGCGATTCCCCTCCCTCTGAAATCAACATCTGTACGTAACCTGCCGAGAATGCCAATCTCATTCTCAAATGTTGTCAGCCCTGCTATCCCTACTAAACGGTCGTCTTCAAAGTATCCTACCAATGAGTCGTTTTCTACAAGTCTTGGAAAAATGCGAACGATATAATCATCTTGTATATTCGTCTTCATTCCCTTTAGTTGACCATAATCTGAATATGTTAAGTATCTGATCACCTTTGAACCTCCACATTTTCACCATGTAAACCTTTTAAAAGTATAAAAAAACCCTTGAAAAGTTTCAAGGGTTAAAGGTTATTCAACTGTTTGCTTAAATACTGAAAACGATCCATGTCTTTTTGATCAAGAGCATCGTCTATCTCTTTTAAAATCGACTCACGCTTAAATCGTGTAAACGATTCGTCCAGTACCATCTCAGCAAGGAAGGAATACTTCTTATCTGCTGCCATATTTTCCGGCAGAAAAGGATTTTCTTCTAGCACTGCTACATAGTGTGGAGACACATTCTTACTTTTGAAGTTAAGCTGAATATAAATAGGCTCGTCCTGATTCAACCTAATATCGTGAAACGACTTCTCAGGATCCGTTGTGATGATATTGTGCTTGTAAAATCTGAAAGGAGCGTTTTCCACACAGTGCGTAGAAATAACGAGAGCCTTCGGGCAAAATTCTGCATTCTCTACAAAATGAACATTTCCCATAAGCACTTCGTCGCTGATTAGATAATTCAAAAGCCAGACACATTCACGCTTCTTCACCTGATAATTTTTCAGGAACCATTTAAGAAAGTCCTTTTTTTCAACGACTGAAACGGAGCTGCTCATAGCGATTCCTCCCTGAGATTTTCCTAAATTAAGAATTCGTCATTGAAGAAGAATATCCTTCCAATCGAGGATTAATCCTCTTCAATTCTTTCTTCCTCGAATCGCATGATATCTTCTTCGAGGTGAGTTAATGTAGGATCCTGTTTCAATGCATGTTTAAATAACTCGATCGCTTCTTTTCTACGGCCTTCTTCGATTAAGAATAATCCATATTCTTCAAGGAACAACGGATCGTTTTTGAAATAAGTATATGCATTTTCATAACGATTTATTGCCTCTTTATATTTCTCTTCGTGTTGAAGAGCTGTTGCTGCTGACCAATCTAGATAAGGATCGCTTTGTTCTCCTTCTTCAATATTTTGAAGAAGATCGAGGATGTCGTCATAACGCTCTTCTGTTCTAAAGAAAGTCGCAAGTGTTTTAGCCGCTTCGATATGTGAAGGATTGATCGCAAGAAGCTCTCTCAAATATCTCTCTCCACTTTCTTCGTCATGCGATTTAAAACTTAGTCGGCTTGCTTGAAGATAGAGTTCTTCATTAAACTCATCGACCTTAATGCCTTGCGCTAATGTTTCGATAGCTTCAGTAACGGCACCTTCTTCTTCATACGCTTTAGCTAGATATGGATAGAGTGTACTATACTGTGGATCCAAATCTTTAAGCTCTTTGAATGCATGAATGGCTTTTTTATACTCATTAATTTGAATAGCGGTAAATCCATAACCGAACAATGCATTGATCTCCCGTGCGTTTTCAAGACCTTTTTCGTAATACGTTAGTGCTTCTTCGAACTGTCCACTTCCACTGAGAGCTTCAGCAAGTCTAAGTTCTATATTTTCGTTGGCAAGCTCACTCTTCGTATTGATCACTGCTTCATAATAAGGAACCGCCTTTAGGTGATGACCTTGAGTTAAATAGAATTCACCTAGACCAAAGTCGATGATCGGTTCATCAGGAGATATACGCTTCGCTTCTAGTAGCTTTTGTTCTGCTACTTCTTCAAGACCTTCCGTTTGATAAAGGTCTGCTAATAGCAATAATGCTGGCGGATAGGCAGCGTCATTTTCATCTATTTTACTGAGTGCAGCGATCGCTTCTTGTTCTTGTTCAAGATCAACATAGCACTCTGCTGCTTGTACAAGTAGCTCACCTTCATTTGGATAATGCATCAAAAGTTCTTCAACAACATCTCGAGCATCTTCTATTAGTCCAAGGTTGTAATAAATGTTAGATAAGTCGTACAACCCTTCATGATCCGCTGTTTCACGAACTTTCGTTAATTCTTTTAATCCTTCTTCGAAATTACCTGCCTCAATGAGGGAGATAGCTTGTTTAAGACGCTCCACGACCCAAAACTCCTTCTTACTCTACTTATTTTATTTCCATGACTTGCGGTGAAGAATCCCGGTTTTCTTATGTCCAACCGCTCTCCAAATCCTCGCTCCAAGTGTAACTTCTTTTCCACTTTAAGGATTTCACCACGTAGTCCAATAATAGCTGGCTCTTCTCCATGATAATCAAGAATTTGCTCTTCATCAACTCGAGTGCTTTCATGATTAGAATAAAGGTTATAATCAAAGTGCGACCCTTGGGTCAATGACCCTTTTAGTGGGAAGAGACCTGTACGCATTAAAAATGAAGTCGATACGTGATGAGGTTCAATGATATCATACTCATATGGTTCGATTCCCTTATCACTAAGGAGGTCGTAACACACCTTTTTCTCTCGCATGCGTTTTGACTCAGGAATTTCTGACAAAAACGTGAAATCAACCATCATTGCTGCACGATATGGAAAATTCGCTTGATGAATCCATTCGAACACGAAGTTATTCCAAGATGATTCATGCTCAAATTCGATTATGATAAAAGGTAAGCGGTAACGACCGCACTTTCTCATCACCTCTGGCGTAACTCGTTCTGCAGCCATTCGTATTCCTAGTACATAATCGATAGGGGAGTCTTCAAAAGCGCGTAGGGCACTCTGCAATTCTTCTTCTAAGGTTCTTTCTGAAGCGATCGGTACACACGACATAATCGTCGTAATCCCCTGATAAACGGATCGTTCTATTTGAGTTAGAATCTCATCTTTTGAAAAGTGATACATCTCTTCATCAAAACCTACTTTTCCTGGCTCCATCCTATATCCATTCAGTGAACAGCAAATCCCTTTTTCTAGTCTGCCGGTATTCGTCTTAAATGTTATTTTCTCTCCAGCAACGATTTTATACTCATCACGCATGCCATCAATGGAAACCTTACTGTATAGCTGCTTCAAAAGGAATCCTCCCCTGCCATTCTTATAATGACAGGCTATGTGGCACACGTCTTGAATATGATAACCCACTCAATAAAAAAATTCCCTGCGCAGAAAGCGTTTGATAGCGCTTTCAAAACACAGGGACAAAGTTAAATATGGATAGGAGTGGAGAGAAACCATTACTATCCTTAGTATAACAGGGATTTCTATTAAATCAACAGATAATTTAGAAAAATTAGTAATATTTTTAAAAGTCATTAATAAAAGAGTAAATTCCTAAGAATTTACTCTCAATTGTTTCATGTGGTCAAAGAATCCTGGGTAAGATACTTTGATCGCTTCTGGCTTCTCTAAAGTGAGCTCACTTTCAGTGATACAACCTGCAACAGCTAACATCATACCGATCCGATGGTCGCCTAGGCTTGAGAGAGTAGCGC
The DNA here is from genome assembly GCF_056159065.1 of Anaerobacillus sp. ABA4_114. NCBI lineage: Bacteria > Bacillati > Bacillota > Bacilli > Caryophanales > Bacillaceae > Anaerobacillus > Anaerobacillus sp. ABA4_114. Next base: position 1,759,323 of record NZ_JBSWUM010000001.1, on the reverse strand, counting down.
CTTTTAATCGATCTGTACCTTCAATGATCATTCCATCCTCAGTTCCTTTTATTGCAGCTCCTAACGCACTCAGTGCATCCACAACAGCATCGATGCGGTTCGTTTCTTTAACTTTCAGCTCTTCTGCGTCTTTGATAACGGTTTTCCCCTTCGCTTTTGTAGCTAACAGAGCAATAATAGGTATTTCATCGATCAGACGCGGGATCATTTCGCCTTCGATCGTAATCCCAGTAAGGTCACTCGTTTTGATCGTTAAATCAGCCACTTCTTCTTGATTGATTACTCTTCTATTCTGAATCGTTAAATCTGCACCCATCTGCTCTAGTACGTCTATGATTCCAGAACGAGTATGATTGATTCCAACATTTAAAAGGGTTACCGTACTGTGCGGGACGATTGCTCCGGCCACAAGGAAGAAGGCAGCAGAGGAAATGTCACCAGGCACTTCTACATCGGTTGCCTTAAGCTCCTGTCCTCCTTCAACGCCTACTGTTAATCCATCTCTGTTCACTTTCACACCAAAGCTTTCGAGCATATTTTCAGTATGATTTCTCGAACGGTGCGTTTCAGTGACAGAAGTTGTTCCTTTAGCTTGAAGACCTGCTAGTAGGATCGCAGATTTCACCTGCGCACTGGCAACAGGGGAGGAATAATTCATTCCTATTAATTGACCACCACGAATCGAGATTGGCGCATATGTACCATCATCACGACCATCGATCGTTGCTCCCATCTCCTTCAACGGGATGGAAACTCTATTCATCGGTCGCTTCGCTATCGAGTCATCTCCCGCAAGGACTGAATAAAACGGTCTTCCTGCGAGAACCCCCATCATCAATCGGAACGTTGTCCCTGAGTTTCCAACATTCAATAGTTCATTTGGTTCTTGTAACGCTTCGATTCCCCTACCATGCACGACAACGGATGTGCCCTCATGTTCAATAGAAACACCCATTTGTTCAAAACAAGAGATTGTGCTCAAACAGTCCTCTCCAGGTAAAAAGTTTGATATTCGACTCGTACCCTTTGCCATCGCCCCGAACATGACCGCTCGATGTGAAATCGATTTATCTCCTGGAATCGTAATACTTCCTTGTAAACGTGTAGCTTTCATGATGGTTTCCATATCGTTCTGCATCTCCTTACTCAGTCATCTATATACGTCGTAAAATATGTATCGAGAACCTGTTTAGCCCGGTCACGATCGCCTTCAGACCTGAAGCTAACTCTCAATACGCCCATGATATCTTCACGTGTTTCGATAATACGTATGTTCGTGATCGATATAGCCTCTTTTGCGAGGTTCTGTGTCACAGCAGCGATAACACCTGGCTCGTCTTCCACATCTAAGAACAAATCATAAAAGGCAGGGATCGCTCCTCTAGATCGAACGGGAAGTCCGTCTCTAAAATCCTTTGCATCAGAAAAATAACGGTAAATTTCATCTCCGTCCTCATGCTCGATATGTGAGTGAATACGACCTAGTTCTTCTTTTAGATCATCGATCATCTGAAGCAGGACGCGCTTATTCCTTAGTAATATATCACGCCACATCACTGGACTTGCCGATGCAATCCTTGTTATATCACGAAATCCTCCTGCCGCGAACCTTGCAACATTGATGCGTTCATCATTATTGCTAGAGCTCACATAGTTCACAAGACTGGCTGCTAAAATATGCGGAAAATGACTGATTAAACCAACAAGGTAATCATGCTCCTGTGCATCTAGTTCCACAAAAGTAGCATTCGCGCCCTTTAACAGTTCCTTCAATTCTCGTAGTTTATCTGTATCCAATCCAACTTCTGGTGTTAAGATATAGAACGCATTTTCGAACAGATGTGACTTAGCTGCTGAAACACCCGTTTTATGAGAACCTGCCATAGGATGGCCGCCAATAAAGGTTACGTTCGAAGGCAGCGTTTGTTTTGCATGTTCAACGATCGACTGCTTCGTGCTTCCAACATCTGTTACGATTACGTTTTGATTTAGTTGGAGTTTGCTCAACTGATCGAGTATCATTTCCGTTTGAACAACTGGGGTAGAAATGATGATGACATCAGCTGATTCAACAGCTCCTTCAAGTGAAGAAGCTGTTTCATCAACGACTCGTAATGCTTTGGCAAGCTGGAGCTGATTTTCGTTAACATCGAATCCTTTAATCATTACGTTTTTATGTGCCTGCTTGATCGCTAGTGCGATTGAACCACCTATTAAACCAAGTCCAATAATTGCTACTTCTTTATTCATGAGTTCAAGTTTCTCCGATCTTCTACAAACTGAGTTAAATGTGAAATGATTTCTTTATTTTGTTCGTCGGATCCAACCGTAATGCGAAGAGAAGTAGGCAATCCAAGGGCACTGCCTGAACGGACGATATAGCCTTTTTTAAGCAGGTGTTCAAAAACCTCATCAGAAGGTACTTCAAAATCGATCAACACGAAATTGCCTTGTGATGGATAAACGGTGAGTCCGAACTTGCGGCAAAACTCATAGTAACGTTCTCTGCCTTTTTCATTTTCTTCTCGGCAGCGATCGATAAACTCTTGATCCTGAAGTGCAGCAATTGCAGCTGCTTGAGCGACTCTCGATGTATTGAATGGCTCTCTCGATGGTTCGATGGTCTGAATGACTTCAGGGTTTGCAACACCATATCCAACTCGTAAAGCTGCGATTCCATAAGCCTTTGAGAAGGTCCTCAAGATAACAAGATTCTTATAGTTTGGAAGTGCAGCTAGCGAATCGTGAAAATCATCCGCTGTTACATACTCTTTGTACGCTTCGTCTAAAACGACGAGCACATGCTCAGGAACGCGATCTAAAAATTCGATGAGTTCCATTTCAGTAACGTGTTCTCCAGTCGGGTTATTCGGGGAGCACACCCAAACGATACGTGTTTCGTTATCGATTGCCTCAAGCATTTTTCCTAACTGATGCTTACCAGATTTTAACGGAACTTCTCGTATCTCCGCATCTTCAATAACGGCATTATGACGATATTGAGGAAACGTTGTTGATGCCATAACAGTATTTGTTCCTTTTTCAAGGTACGTTCTACAGATCATTTGAACGACTTCATCAGATCCATTCCCAAATACTAACTGATTCTGATCAACATCAAGAAAAGCTGCAACAGCATCCCGTAGTGAAGCTGCGTATCCATCTGGGTAGATATGAAGTTGAGATAGCTCTTTCTGTATAGCATCTTTTACAGATTGGGAAGAACCATACGGATTCTCATTTGAAGCTAGCTTTACCACTTCTTTTAAACCAAGCTCTTTCTTCACTTCTTCAATTGGCTTCCCTGGCTTGTAGGGAGTTAGCCCCTTAAGTTGACGTTTTGGAATCATAACTGCACCTCACGAATGTATTGTCGTTTTCTCAAAAGGAGCCACCAAATCCCTCACATATGCTCTGATCTGATCGATTGCTTCCTTTTGTGTCTCTGGATTCTGTAAAGCTTCTACTTGTGATTCTACTTGCCTAATAATCGCACTTCCAACGATGACACCGTCTGAGTAATCTTTTAGCTCCTTTACATGCTCCGGTCGAGAAACACCAAATCCAACTGCTACTGGCACCTTACTTTGTTTTTTCACCCTCTCGACGAAAGTAAAGACTGAGCTCTGAAAATGAGAGCGAGTTCCTGTTACACCGAGTGAGGACACACAGTATAGGAAGCCAGTGGCTTCATCAGCAATTTTCTTTAGGCGTTCCTCTGAAGTAGTAGGAGCTACAAGAGAAATAAGAGCCGTTTCATTTTTAAGACAGCTCTCTTTCCATTCTCCACTTTCCTCAAACGGAAGGTCTGGAACTAAAAGTCCATCGACGTCATTTTTACGCACTAAAGCGAAGAAGCGATCTTCTCCTAATTGTAACAAAAGATTATAATAAGTAAATATAATTACAGGGATTTCAAGTCCTTTTTCACGCATTTTCGGAACCAAGTCCATCGCTTTTTCGAGGCTCATTCCATTTTTTAACGCTCTTTCTGATGCACGTTGAATCACTGGTCCATCAGCAAGTGGGTCAGAATATGGTATTCCGAGCTCAATGGCGTTAGCTCCTTCTTCTTGTAACATGAGTGCTAGTTCGATCGTCGCCTCGGGTTCAGGATCTCCCGCTGTAATGAAAGGGATAAACAGATCGTTTTTATTCTCTACATGCTCTTTGAATCGTTTATTCATCTACATCACCTCCAAGGTGCTCCATGATCGTATGAACGTCTTTATCTCCTCTCCCTGATAAACAAACAAGGATTTCTTGAGATGCTGTCAATTCTGGTGCTTGTTTAATCGCTTCAGCAAGTGCGTGAGCGCTCTCGATCGCAGGGATGATCCCTTCTTCTTCAGAAAGAATCTTCAAAGCATCTAATGCTTCCTGATCTGTAATACCTTTATACGTGACACGTCCTGTTTCAGATAAATATGCATGTTCTGGTCCTATTCCAGGATAATCTAGTCCTGCTGAAATCGAGTATGGTTCTTGGATTTGCCCCGTTTCATTTTGAAGAAGATACGTAATCGAACCGTGGATCACCCCAAGCCTTCCTTCTGATAAAGTCGCGGCGTGTTTTCCAGTGTGAATCCCTTTTCCTGAGGCTTCCACCCCAATTAAATCAACTTGTTCTTCTAAATAAGGATAGAACATTCCCATCGCATTACTTCCGCCACCAACACAAGCAATGATCTTGTCCGGAGTTTTCTCTAGTTGAACACGTGATTCATCGCCTATGACACGTTGAAAATCTCGAACCATTTTCGGATAAGGATGCGGCCCAACTACGGAACCGATGAGATAAAATGTATCCTCTACATTAGACACCCAGTATCGAATCGCTTCGTTCGTCGCATCTTTTAATGTTTTACTCCCAGAGGACACAGGGACGACTTCTGCCCCTAATAGTTTCATTCTGAATACATTCAATTCCTGCCGTCTAATGTCCTCCTCACCCATGAAGACTTTGCATTCAAGGCCATACCTAGCTGCTACCGTTGCAGCAGCTACCCCATGCTGACCAGCGCCTGTTTCTGCTACGATCTTTTGTTTGCCCATTCTTACAGCGAGTAATGCTTGTCCGATCGCATTATTCAATTTATGAGCACCAGTATGATTTAGGTCCTCACGTTTCAAATAAATTTGTGCTCCTCCAAGCCGTTTAGATAAATTTTCAGCATGAGTAATCGGTGTTGGTCTACCAGAATATTTTTTTAATTCTTCGTGATAGTGTTCGATAAATTCCTTAGAACTCATCGCTTCGTTCAAGGAACCTTCTAATTCTTCTAGCGCATACATTACCGTTTCCGGAACAAATTTTCCTCCGAATTGTCCGTATCTTCCACGTTGATCTGGTACGATCGTTGACATGATTAACACAGCCTTCCCTGAAGTTTTTCAATCTTATTGCGATCTTTTCCATCGTTATGCTCTATTCCGCTCGATAAATCAATTCCATCAGGCTGATACGAAAGAAGTTCAGTGACGTTGCTCTCATTGATGCCGCCAGCAACAAACAAAGGAACACCTTGTTTATGTGCTTCTTTTTTGTAGGAAGGAATTGATTCCCAATCAAACTTCTTCCCAGTTCCACCCCACTGTCCAGGTAATTTCGTATCGATAACATACCCATCAGCTATCCCTGCAAAAAGCTCCATGTCTTCTATCGCTGATTGTCTATGATGGATTACTTTCCAAATCTCTTTCCCTGTCATCTGCTTGATCTTCGTAGCGAACGAAGCATTTTCACTTCCATGTAGTTGGACGATGTCGACCGGGACTGATCGCACGATATCAGCGATCTCCTCTAAATCAGGGTTAACAAAAACCGCTACGATTTTCTTACCATTCGGTGGGAAGTCCTTTAACCATTTTCCCACCGTCTCTCCTTCAACCCGTCTTGGACTGTTTGCAAAGATAAATCCTGCATGAGTCGCGTGACTTTCTCTTACAAGCTTCCAATCTTCAAGTGAACTGTTTCCGCATAGTTTTAATTTAGCTTTCATAGACAGTGCCCCTAAACAGATCGCTTATCCTTTCCTCAAACCTTCCGCCTCTCATGAGAGCTTCACCAACGAGCACGCCTGATGCACCTGCCTTGATTACATCTTGAATGTCATGATGATTTGAAATGCCACTCTCACTGATCATCAATGATTTAGAAGGTACGAACGTACTCATGTCTCTCGTATGTTTCGTAGACGTTTCAAAGGTGTCTAAATTTCTGTTGTTAATTCCGATGATGTCTGGTTCGAATTCATTCGTAAGTGCTTGTATCTCTTTACTTGAATGCACTTCCACAAGGCATTCTAAGTTGTATTCCTTAGCCAAGTCATAAAATTCTTTTGTTTTCTTAGCTCCAAGTACTTTAACGATCAGTAATATCGCATCAGCACCGATCAGCTTACTTTCTTCAATTTGTCTTTTATCGATGATAAAATCCTTACGTAGAACAGGAAGATTAACATGCTTCTTAACATCAGTTAGGAATGTGTTACTTCCTTTGAAAAACGTCTCATCAGTCAAGACAGAAATAGCATCCGCTCCAGCTCGTTCATAGGCCTTCGCTACTTCTACCGGATCAAAATTTTCATTGATCATTCCTTTAGAAGGTGAAGCTTTCTTAACTTCAGCAATTAATCCGATCGTATGATTAGCATTTATAATGCTGTCTTTAAGGGATACGTGATTCACTTCCACTCTTTCTGGCAAGGTAAAGTTCTTTAACTCTTCTTTCTTCACTTCGACAATCTTATCAAGCATGTACATTTAACTCCCTTCCGTTAAGCAAAGTTAGCTGTTTACTAGCTTCTCCATTTTCGATCGCTTTTCTCGCAATATGCACGCCTTCGGCAATGGACTCACTTACTCCTGCAAGGTAAAATGCAGCACCTGCATTAAACAGAACGACACCTCTACGTGCTTTGTTTGCTTTATTCTCAAAGATGTCTGATATGACTTGAGCACTCTCCTTCGCTGTTTCCACTCGAAGCTCACTTGAATGCTGTGATTCTAAGCCGACGTCTTCAGGAGTTAATCGATACGTCGTTATCTCGCCTTCTCTTAATTCTACAAAGTCGGTATATGTGCTGATGGAGCATTCATCCATCCCTTCTCCTCCCGTGACGAGAAGCGCTCTCTTCGTACCTAATCGTTTTAATGATTCGGCCATCTTCATCGCCTTCTCATGTGAGTATACACCGATCAGCTGGGATTGGCTTCCAGCAGGATTCGCTAATGGACCAAGGCTATTGAATACCGTTCGAAATCCGATCGCTTTTCTAGCATTCACAGCGTGTTTCATAGCTACGTGGTAGTTTGGCGCATAAAGAAAACACATGTTTCGGTCTTTTAACACTTCGACGGCCATCTCTCTTGAAGATTGTGTCGGAATGCCAAGTTCATCTAATACGTCCGCACTTCCACTCTTAGATGAAACTGCTCGATTTCCATGCTTCGCGACTTTCACTCCTTGGCTCGATACCAAAATTGCTGCAGCAGTCGAAATGTTGAACGTTGAATGACCATCTCCACCGGTTCCGCACGTATCGATCAATGGTAATCCTCCGTGATCCAGCTGTAGTACATGATTACGCAGTGACCTTACAAAGCCGGTTAGTTCATCTACGGTCTCACCTCTTACTTCTAATAACGTTAAAAAGCTTGCGATCTGTGCATCCTCTACTTGCCCTTCCATAATAGAATCCATCATCTTTTCCGCCTGTATTTCAGATAATGTACAACCATTTAACATCTCTTTTAATTGCTGTTTAAACATTGAGCTCTTCTCCCCTTTTACCAAAAATGGATTCCGCTACCTGGATCGCTTTGATTAAAGCACTCGCTTTATTACGCGTCTCTTCCCATTCATTCTCTGGGATCGAATCTGCTACCACACCCGCTCCTGCTTGAATATAGGCTTTTCCACCTTTTAAAACCATCGTCCGGATTGCGATACAGGAATCGATATTGCCATCGAATCCAATGTATCCGATCGCACCAGAATAGATGGAGCGAGGTGTTGGTTCAAGTTCCCTTAAGATTTGCATCGCTCGTATCTTGGGTGCGCCTGAAACCGTTCCAGCGGGAAAAGATGCGATGACAGCATCGAGGCTTGTAACGGTTGGAGCCAATATCCCGGTGACCCTTGAGACGATATGCATCACATGTGAGAACCTGCCGATCTCCATCAATTGAGGGATAGAAATACTTCCATATTCAGAAACCCTGCCGACATCATTTCTCGCAAGATCGACAAGCATGTAATGCTCGGCTCGTTCTTTCTCATCTCGAAGGAGTTCCTGTTCAAGGGCAACGTCTTCCTCTTCTGTTCTCCCTCTTTTTCGTGTTCCAGCGATAGGATCGATTTCAACCGTTCCATTTCTCACTTGAACAAGTTTTTCTGGCGAGCTTCCGATGATCTCAACATCGTCCATTTTTAGATAAAACATATAAGGCGAAGGGTTAATAACTCGTAATACGCGGTAAAGGTCTAACCCTTCCACCATGATTTCTTTTTCAAAACGTTGAGAAAGAACCGCTTGAAACACGTCTCCTTCAAGGATATATTGCTTTATTTTTTCAACATCCGCCAAAAACTTATCTTTTGGATAATTTGAGGTTACTTGAGAAAAATCAACCTCATCCTCTATATTATTAGGAATATTTATTGCGTTCGTATGAACTGGTAAAGCAGCAAGCGTTGTTAGTTCGTCGATCACTTGAAGACCGTGTTCATACACGTTATCGATTTGCTCTCTTTCATCAACCCTTGCATTATGGCTAACGGTTAGTCGTTTCAAATGATGATCATATATCAAAAGATTCTCACACACATGTAAATGGTAAAGTGGTACATCCTTGTCTCTCTTTGGATGTTCAGGCACTTTATCGAATTGACTGATAGAATCATATCCGATATAGCCTACAGCACCACCATAGAAAGGGAAATCGGTATCGATCGTTTTAGGCTTCATCAACTGAAACAATGCGTCTACGCCTGATTGAAAAGAATGACTTGTCAGGACGGTCGCTCCATTATGATCGATTACAGAGAATTTCCCTTGTAGCTCGACCAATGAGTAGATCGGATCTGATCCAATAAAGGAATATCTGGACCACTTCGATTCCTGGTCACTACTCTCTAACAAGAAACTTGCACGGTCACCAAGGTTTTGAAAAATTTGGATTGGGGTCGTCGTATCCATGAAATACGACCTCATTAATGGGATGGTCCTGTAATTCTCGGCATCCTTTTTAAAAGAAGAAAATTCTGTGGTCAACTTTCTCACTCCTCCATCGGTTGAAATGGAGAATGGAAAAGCTGAGTAATGATGAGGATCAATTATGGGGGTATACCAAATAACAGACAAATTGTCTGAATACTCACATACCTAAAAAGGGTATAAAAATCCCCCTGATTGTCTCAGGGGGTATAAATAGACGTATCCCTCTAAGCTCTCCTCAACTCAACTATCCTATTCTCTACTATCTCAGCTCAAAATCTAATTCGTTCTAATTTTTTCATCTCTTCTAAACTTACATACATACTAGTATGGTCGTGTTTATTTGTCAACTTACAAGATCAGGACGTAACGCGACCGCTTTCTCTAAATAAACATGCTGGATTTCATCTTGATTCAAATCAGTATCAATCATCATCAAAATGCGGATACATGATGATAGAGCTCCATCAACTGGTATTTCAGAAGAACAGAGTAAAGGAACATGCATCCATCCATCGAGAGCGCGAACGGCCTCAGCAGGAAAAACAGCATTTAGATCACTCGTCATTGTGAATTGAATCGAAGCAACTCTGTCAGGTAAGACGTTGTTTAGGTCAATCACCTCTTGTAATAGCTTTTCTGTTGCCTCGAGTATCTCATCTTTATCGTTTTGTTCAACAGTCGTTGCACCTCTAACTCCTCTAACCAACCTTTACTCTCCCCCTTCAAAACTAGTTTCAAGCAGCTTCAAAGCGGCGTTGTCATCGAGCGTTACCGTTTGCGGCTCACCGATTTTCTTGAGAAGAACAAATGTCAAACTCTGATTTTCTGCTTTTTTGTCTTTCTTCATTCTCCTCAATAACCGATTAGCGTTTAATGATTTAGGCACGGCGGTCGGAAGCTCCATTTGTGTAAACCACTTCTCTATATCATGAATACGTAGGTTGAGCGAGTAATATGATTCGCTCAGCTTTAGTGCGTAGATCATACCGATCGCAACAGCTTCACCATGCGTCATGACGCCATAGCCAAGCTCAGCCTCTATCGCATGACCAAGTGTATGACCAAAATTAAGGTGAGCTCTTACGCCCTTTTCTCGTTCATCTTCTTTTACGATCTTCCCTTTGATACTAATCCCTTTTTTGATGATATATTCTAATTCCCCGTCCGTATAGGACTCTACTCGTTTCCCACGGCTCATAAGCCAATCTAGAAAGGCTTCATCTTGTATAAAGGCGTGTTTGATCACTTCACTGAAACCAGATCGCCACTCTTTGATCGGTAACGTACGGAGAAAATTCACATCATAGATAACAGCAGCAGGCTGATGAAACGCTCCGATCACGTTTTTTCCATAAGCATGATTGATACCTGTTTTTCCACCCACGCTAGAATCATGTGCGAGAAGGGTAGTCGGTACCTGAACAAAGTCGATGCCCCTCATATACGTTGCAGCTGCAAAGCCAGCTAAATCCCCTACGACGCCACCACCTAGCGCGATGACACAGGACTTCCTATCGAGACCTGCTTCTAACATCGCCGTTAAGCACGCTGCATATTGTTCCATCGATTTGGACGTCTCGCCAGAAGGGATAACATGCACAGTAATATCTTTATCTTCGTCTAAAAAAGAAGAAAGGTACTGTTCAGATACCGTTTCATCAGTAATTAAGAAGTACTTGGAATAAGGGTGAAGCTGATCGATAAGTTTCCGCCAATTCCTACTTATCCCTACCCCGATATAAACGGGGTAGCTTCTGTTAGTCGTATCGATCACCATTGATTCCATGACTTAAAACTCCTGACTGTAAGTTTTGTATTGACTGAGGTTGCTTGCGATCTCTTCAATACGATCATGCCCAAACTTTTCGAGTAATGAAGATGCGATCTCCCACGCGACAACATTCTCTGCTACCACACTAGCTGCCGGTACGGCGCAGCTATCCGATCGTTCGATGCTTGCATTGAACGGTTCTTTCGAATCGATATCGACACTCTGTAGCGGCTTGTACAAAGTTGGGATCGGCTTCATAACACCTTTCACAACGATAGGCATCCCAGTCGTCATGCCACCTTCAAAACCACCAAGACGATTCGTTTTTCGCGTGTACCCTTCATCATTCGACCATTGTATTTCATCATGCACTTCACTGCCTGGAAGTCTAGCTGCTTCAAAGCCAATTCCAAATTCAACACCTTTAAACGCATTGATGCTAACGATGGCGGCAGCTATTTTTGAATCGAGCTTTCGATCAAATTGAACGTGACTCCCTAACCCGATCGGTACTCCTTCTACGACTACTTCAACGATGCCTCCGATCGAATCTCCATTACTCTTCGCATCGTCGATCGCATTCATCATCTTTTCACCAGCTACTTCATCAAGGCTCCGAACAGGTGATTCTTCTGAAACACGCTGCATCTCCTCTAGCGACATCTCTCCGCTATAATTGCTCTCGATACCACCGATCATACGAACGTGTCCTGCGACGTTGATTCCAAGCGTCTTTAATAGTTTTTTTGCTACCGCTCCTGCAGCGACTCGAACTGTCGTTTCACGTGCAGAAGATCGTTCAAGAACATTTCTCATATCACGATGGCCGTATTTTATCGCCCCATTAAGATCCGCATGTCCTGGCCTTGGGCGAGAGATCTGACGTTTCATATTCTTCTCTTGTGATTCTGTAAGAGGCTCAGCTCCCATGTAGTTTTTCCAATGTGTCCAATCCTTGTTTTCAACAACAAGCGTAATAGGAGCACCTGTGGTTTTTCCATGGCGAACCCCACTCATAATCTGAACTCGGTCTTTTTCAATTTGCATTCTTCGTCCGCGTCCATATCCTAGCTGCCTTCTGGCTAATTCTGTATCTATGTCTTCTGCAAGAAGTTCTAGTCCTGCAGGTACCCCTTCTAAAATTGTTGTTAATTGTGGTCCATGCGATTCTCCTGCTGTTAAGTATCTCATCCTACTTCCTCCTCCAATACACTTTGGCGCTTTTACGTACTACTATATCATAATGAAAAACATCCGTGTAATGATTTTTTCGATTCTGACATTACGAATTCCTATTAAAATTTAAAAAACACCGTAGACGTCTTTGTTATTGCAGTTGGTGTGCCTTCATGTTAACCAAAATGATCGAATAGGAACACGAAGTATATTTTTACAAGTTCGCTTTTCTGTCTAAGAATTGCTCGCCGCCTTTTTTTTCGCTAAAGTTAAACTCATAGACCATTTTAGGAAGTGATACATTGAACATTATAGACTTGAGTGCCATAGAAATGGCGAGGCTGATCGCTCATAAAGAGATTTCCCCAGTCGATGTTGTTTCAGCACACTTAGATCGAATCGACCAGCTTAATGGGAAACTGAATATGTTTGTTTCTGTCTTTAGAAACGAAGCATTACAAGAAGCAAAATCAGCAGAAGACCGATTGATGGGAGGAGGAAGCCTCGGTCCACTTCACGGCGTTCCGATCGCACTAAAAGACCTTACACCCATTCGAGGAAGACGTACAACGTTTGGCTCACAGCTCTTTAAAGACCATATTGCTACACATGAACCAACAATCGTCAAACGTATTAAACATTCAGGAGCGATCATCGTTGGAAAAACGAACACACCTGAATTTGGACATAAAGGTACAACGGATAACGAAATCGTAGGCCCTACTAAAAATCCCTGGAACCCCTCTATGACTGCAGGTGGGTCGAGCGGTGGTTCAGGGGCCGCCGTTGCAAGCAAATGTGTCCCGCTAGCAGAAGGAAGCGACGGAGGCGGTTCAATACGTATTCCAGCGAGCTTTAACGGAATTTTCGGGTTAAAGCCTACTTTCGGTCGAGTTCCATTCGATAGTTCACCTATTAATCGATTTGGTACGACGCAGCCATACGTTCATTTTGGACCTTTGAGTAGAAGGGTAGAAGATTCCGCTCTCCTTCTATCAATACTTGAAGGATATGAGCCCAACGACCCTTATTCAGTCCCTCTTGTAAAAGAAAATTTAAATGAAGAAGCGCTTAAAGGAATAAAAGGGATGACGTTTGCTTACACGAAAAATTTTGGATTATATGAGTGTGATTCTGAGGTAAGCAGTGTCATTGAGAGCGTTCTACCTATTTTGGAAGAGTACGGCGCAAAAATAGTAGAGGTACCAATAGACTTTGGGTTAGATCTCAGAGAATTAATATCTTTCTTTAATAGAATGTGGTATGCGGGTCTTGCTACAGCGTACGGCGATCTCTATGACCGAAACCCCGCATCATTTGGTTCTTCAGTAGCAACTATGATCGATGAGGGAAGATCGATCAGTGCAGTCGAACTTCGTAGAACGGAGGAGCTGCGAACTGTTATTTGGAATAAGTTACAGCATATTTACAGCGAATATGATGCATTACTATCCCCTGTCCTAGGCGTTACCGCTTTCCCATACGATATCGAAGGCCCTGACCGAATAAACGGTAAGGATGCAGCGCCCATCTCTGACTGGATGATGACACAGCTCTACAATTGTACAGGACATCCAGCTGCCTCGATCCCAGCAGGGTTTTCAGGTGGTTTGCCCGTTGGATTACAGGCTTCAGCAAGTAAATTTAATGACTCGATCCTTCTTCGCATTGCAAACGTAATCCAAACTGCAAACGGCACCAGTTCACCTAGCATATAAAAAAACAACCGACCGGACAAATTGTCCGGTCGGTTGTATATAAGCGCTTTCATAAAACTTAAAAAATTAAACCCATTTAGAAATGGTCTTTGAATACTCATTCACTTCTTTTTCGTTGAAGAACAATGATACTTCACGCTCAGCACTTTCAGGAGAATCTGAACCATGGATAACGTTCATGCTAACCTGAACACCGTAGTCCCCACGAATTGTACCTGGAGCAGCATCCTTCGGGTTTGTTGCACCCATCATCGTACGAGCTGTTGAGATTACGTTCTCACCTTCCCATACCATTGCAAAGACAGGTCCAGAAGTAATGAAATCAACGAGTTCTCCAAAGAAAGGACGCTCTTTATGTTCACCATAATGGTTTTCTGCTAGCTCTTTTGAAACCGTCATCAATTTAGCTCCCACCAAATTAAAACCTTTTTTCTCGAAACGAGATACGATTTCACCGATAAGGTTTCTTTGAACGCCGTCAGGCTTTACCATCAAAAACGTTTTCTCCATGTAAATCTCCTCACTTTCAACAAGTTATATGTATTGGGCAGAAAGCGTTTTCTGCCCTCCAAATTCTATCAAATTTTCGAAAAAATAACAACATTACTTTTAATGTTTTCTTTTCCCTATGTATTCTGCGATTTGCTTGAGTGAGGTTCTCGAAGAAGTTGATGGCAGATGCTCTAGCGCTTGAAATGCTTTTTGAAGGTAGCGATCACTAATCTCTCGAGCGAATTCTATTCCCCCAGAAGACTTTACGATAGAGAGAACCTGATCCACTTCACGTTGTGATACTGGTTTTCCATCGGAGAATACGTTCATGATGTCGTGTTTTGCATTCCCCTGATGCATCGCATAGAGAACGGGTAACGTGATGTTCCCTTGAAGAAGATCTCCACCAGCTGGCTTCCCTAGTTCCCTTACAGTACCTGTGTAATCTAAAATATCATCTGTGATTTGGTAGGCCATCCCTACGAAATAACCGAATTGCTTGAGGTGCCATTGTTCAGCTTTAGATGCTCCTGCTGCAACGGCTCCAAGTTCACATGAAATCGAAATCAGAAGCGCGGTTTTCCGTTTGATCCTTCTAAAGTAATCTCTTAAATTCTGATTCCAATTAAACTGATCTCTTATTTGCTCTATTTCACCGATACACATTTCTAGGATTGCATTCGACAGAATGCTGTTTGCTTCAGGATCTTCTAGTTCCGTAACTAATTCAAGGGCTCTGGCGAAGATGTAGTCCCCCGTATACATCGCTACACGGTTGTCCCACTGGGCTTTAATGGTTTTGGCTCCTCTTCTCATTTCAGCATCATCGATCACATCGTCATGCACGAGTGAGGCCATATGGATCAGCTCTAAAGCAACCGCAACATTCTTCATTTTTAAAAGGTCATAATCTCCGAACTTCCCGGAAAGCAGTACAAAAACGGGACGTATCCTTTTCCCCCCTGCTTTAAGAAGGTGGTTAGATGCATCTCGCAAGACTGGGTGGTGAGCATTCACCGTCTGTTCGAGTTCTGACTCTATGAAAGTTAAATCTTTTTTTAATGAGGCATATATCGTTGTTAGTTTCATGAGATCCACCTAACTGATTTTCACAAATATCTTTAATGGTTGATTTTTTCTGGTTTAAAGCCCATATGCATTGCAGCAGCTCCGCCAGAGTATGGCTTCACATCTACCCGCTCGAAGCCATTCGAAAGAAAAAGCTTTCTTAATTCTTCCGCACCCGGGAAA
Source organism: Anaerobacillus sp. ABA4_114 (assembly GCF_056159065.1). Classification (NCBI taxonomy): domain Bacteria; kingdom Bacillati; phylum Bacillota; class Bacilli; order Caryophanales; family Bacillaceae; genus Anaerobacillus; species Anaerobacillus sp. ABA4_114. The sequence continues at coordinate 1,743,691 of NZ_JBSWUM010000001.1, read as the reverse complement.
GAACTGGCTGATTCCTGTAACCAGGAGTACTCGTTATAGCTTTTAGCAAACATCTTGCCGAGTAAAGGCATGACAAACTTAAAATACCCATAATACACTTGTCGGAAAACAGGTAACGTCGGTTGAGAGGTTTCAAGACAAACGACACGACCTCCTGGTTTCACAACTCTATACATTTCTTTTATCACTTGATCGTAATCCGGTACGTTTCGCAGTCCAAATCCAATCGTGACGTAATCAAAAGAATTATTATCAAAAGGAAGCTCCATCGCGTTTCCGTGGATGAGCGTCACATTCGACTTTTGTTGATTCTTTACTTTTTCTTTACCGACTTCGAGCATATTTTCACTAAAGTCTAGCCCGATCGCCTCTCCACTTTCACCTACTGCTTCTGCCATTGCAAGCGTCCAATCCGCTGTACCGCAACATACATCGAGCGCTCTTGCTCCTTCTTTTACTTCCATTCGTCTCATCGTATCTTTGCGCCAAGCTTTGTGACGCTGAAAGCTGATGACAGAATTCATCACGTCGTATCGTTTTGAAATGGATTGAAACACTTGATGAACGCGTTCTTCTTTGGTGGTAGCCATCTATTTATCCCTCTTCCGCCATTTTCTTCTCATGTACACCGTTCATTCCCCAGTAAAACTCATGCCTATTATAAAACCAGCGATGAAAATCAGAATACTGTTGAAATAGAAAATCGATGTCTTTCTTAGCATGTTCAACGTACGAATCTAGAACTGACCTTGCCTTTGCCGTTTGTTCGGTCGTCAATGTAGATCCTTTAACTGAAAGAAACGTGAAGGCGATTTTGTGAAGAAGGTTGGTCCCTGTCTGAATTAACTCTTGTTTTCTTTCAAAAAGCAGACGATTCAAATAAAAATATTGGGTACCGAACGACTTCCATTCATCAAGATCGAAATGTTCTGCAACCTTTCGTATCAAGATGGATTCTATATCCTTCAAGTTTTTAAATAGATGATCAACAGACTGATCATCCGCATGGTAAAAAGCCATCTTTGATTCATTGATTTCTTGGATCGCTCCAGATAACGTACGAATCAAATCGTTGTCTTGCCATTTAGATAGGATATGGTAATACATGCTACTGAAATAGTCCCCCGCTAAGACAGTCAGCTGTCTCGTCTTACGCTCACCTTCATTTTGAATATCTTTCAGTGAGATACGTTCGTGAGTGTCCAATGCTATCTGAACAAGCATGATGGAGAGCAATGTATCCTGCTTTCTTTCCTTCTCTAAAGAGGTCTGCTCTAGCATCTCGTGGAACAGATACAGCTTCTCCTCATCGATAACTGGTATATCGATGAAACGAAGCAAGTAAGAATGTGCCAAACGAGCATGCAACATCTCCCGTACGACGTTTAGTTGTTGATGTTTATGATCCATAGAATTCTTCATATCCCTTACCCCTAACGTATCTTCCAGTAGAGTATGTATTTATACTTAGTATAGCACAAGAAGGCTTGTGCTAAAACGGAACTGAAGCGGTGCCAAATGAAGAAAAGCAGGCTTTAATACCCTGCTTTACTCATCGTTGTTAATCTCACCATGGCTAGTTTGAATAACGGCCTTCCCTCTAATTTTCACTGCAGAAGTATGCTCGGTAAACTGCGCGATCATTACCTCACCTTTATCGAGCTTTTCAGAATGATGGAATCTCGTATCAGACCCACGTGTTAATCCGATAACGTTCACACCATTCTCAAGAGCTTTAATAACAAAGAAATCATTGTTCTCTAATTTCATGATATCCCTCCTGAATCAGGATTAACCTTTAATTAAACCAAGTACTTCCGCTCTTGCAGCAGTATCAGTCTCAAAGATTCCTCTTACTGCAGAAGTAACTGTTGAAGAGCCTGGCTTCTTCACGCCTCTCATCGTCATACACATATGCTCAGCTTCTACAACCACCATCACCCCATGAGGTTCTAGTGTGTCGACCATCGTATTCGCAATAGTTGATGTGATACGTTCTTGAAGCTGTGGACGTTTCGTAACAGCTTCTACCGCTCTAGCAAGCTTACTCAGACCAGTAACCTTTCCGCCTTTTGGTATATATGCAACGTGAGCTTTCCCAAAGAAAGGAACTAGGTGATGCTCACACGTTGAATAGAATGGAATATCTTTAACAAGGACTAATTCTTCATGATCCTCTCCAAATATCGTTTGGAAATGTTCTTTTGGATCTTGATTAAGTCCTTGGAAAATCTCTTCATACATTCTTGCAACACGCTTTGGCGTATCTTGTAAGCCTTCGCGCTCAGGATCCTCACCGATCGCTTCTAGGATCATTTTAACTGCTTCTTGTATTTTTCCATGATTAACTTCAAACATTGTTCTTTACTCCTCCATTCAGGACCTTACAATACATATGAAAATTTTAGCACACGGAGGATCAGTTAGCAAAAAAGAAGAGTCGCATAAGGTGCGACTCTTCTTTTGCCCTATGTATTTACTTAACTGCATCCTTAAGGGCTTTACCAGGTTTAAAAGCAGGTACCTTGCTTGCAGCGATTTCAATCTCTTCGCCAGTTTGAGGGTTGCGCCCTTTACGAGCAGAACGCTCACGGACTTCAAAGTTACCAAAACCAATTAGTTGAACTTTGTCACCTTCTTGCAAGGACTGCATAATGTTATCAAAAACTGCATCAACAGCTTTTGTAGCTTCTTTCTTAGAAAGCTCTGCAGATTCTGCAACAGAATTGATAAGATCTGTCTTGTTCATTCCGTTCACCTCCTCTCAAGAGAGATGCATACATACATTCATTCACAAAATATCCGATATTTATACGGAGCAATGCACGTTTAGTACGTTTGCAAGCCCTATAATATACGAAGACGCTGAAGAATTCAATATGTTTGTCCCGATTTGAGCCATTTTTAGGGGATTTTTTCTCTATTATCCGCTATTTCATCTAATTGTAAACGCTTTATATCAATCTTTTGGGAAGTAATGAAGATCATTTTGCAATCGTTTCGTTACCATGCGAAAAACCGACTCCAGCTATTGGAGTCGGCTCAATTATAGTATGATCGCAATTAATCCGCCTGAACCTTCGTTGATAATTCGCTCTAAGGTTTCTTTTAGCTTATATCGCGCATTTTCAGGCATAAGACCAAGCTTTGCTTGGATGCCTTCTCTTACGATTGAGTTCAAAGACCTTCCAAATATATCAGAATTCCAGATCGATAATGGATCTTCTTCAAAATCTTGCATCAAATACCTTACGAGCTCCTCACTTTGTTTCTCTGTCCCGATAATTGGAGCAAACTCTGACTCCACATCAACTTTTATCATATGGATCGATGGCGCAACAGCTTTTAGCCTTACCCCAAACCTTGATCCTTGACGGATGATTTCAGGCTCATCGAGGCTCATATCTTCAATCGATGGCGCTGCAATTCCGTAACCAGTTTGTCTCACCATTCGAAGGGCATCTGAAACCTGGTCATATTCAGCTTTCGCAAATGCAAATTCTTGCATCAACTGAAGTAAATGATCCTTCCCTCTTATCTCAACCCCAACAACTTCTTTTAATATTTGGTCATATAAGTCTTCAGGGGCATAGAGGTCGATTTCTGCAATTCCCTGACCCATTTCAATTCCTGCTAACCGAGCATTTTGAATGAACTCAAACTCTTCAAAATTGCCTACTACTCGATCAACATCCCGTAATCTTTTGATGTCTTTAACGGTTTCTCTAACGGATTCTTCGTAGTTCTGTCTTAGCCAGTGATCTTGATGGAGCACCATCACCCAGCTCGGTAGGTTCACATTCACTTCTAAAACTGGGAATTCATAAAGAACTTCTCTCATCACGTTGTTGATATCATGCTCTGTCATGCTCTCAACGCTGAGTGAGATAACAGGAATATCGTATTTATTGGATAAATCTCCTCTTAATGCTTCTGTCTGAGGATGGTGCGGATGAGCCGAATTGACGATCATAATAAACGGCTTTCCAACTTCTTTTAATTCTTCAACCACTCTTTCTTCTGACTCAAGATAATCATGGCGAGGAATTTCACCGATAGAACCATCTGTTGTAATCACTACACCGAGAGTGGAATGCTCCTGGATGACTTTACGTGTACCGATCTCAGCTGCTTCTTGGAATGGGATCGGTTCTTCGTACCAAGGTGTATTGATCATTCTTGGTCCATCATCATCTTCATATCCCTTTGCCCCTGGAACAGCATACCCTACACAGTCTACAAGCCTTACATTAACATCTAGTCCATCCTCGACATGAATTTGAATCGCATGGTTAGGTACAAATTTTGGTTCAGTGGTCATAATCGTGCGCCCTGCAGCACTTTGCGGGAGTTCATCCTGTGCTCTTGCACGATCGGAGTCACTTTCCATATTCGGCAGTACGATTAACTCCATAAACTTTTTGATGAATGTTGATTTGCCTGTTCTAACAGAACCTACGACCCCCAGGTATATATCTCCTCCTGTACGCTCTGCGATATCTTTGAAGATATCCACTCTCTCCACGTGATCGCCTCCTGAATTCCACCTCATTGGATGGAATAATTCAATACTGACCGCAGACTTACTTGGACACTATCATTCTATGATGTTGTCCAATAAATATGACAAATCACAGTAAAAGCATTTGATTTACGAGAAACACCTTGCCTCCTCTATAAATCCTCCACATAAAAAAGTCCCTCCTCTTTTTAATAGTTGTATTGCTAAAGAGAAGGGAAAATACCTATTTTGCTAAAAAAACAGCTTTACCATTTTCAATTGTATAGGGTACGGACGAAACTGGAACGTAGAAAGAATTAAAAGCTAATAAGTCCCTAATATCATCTCCTTCTTCAAAGGAATGATCGGGATTATTCGTAATCGCCTTGTTTAGATCGCTCCGATAATCCACATGTACGTTGCCTTTTTCATCGAGGAAAAAAGGAAGGTCATCGTTAGTGAAAGGGCTTTTAATCGTTGGTTCGGTGTCCAATCCTAGCTTTTCGTAATCGATAGAGTATCGATCTTTTGCCAAGATGTCTTTGAACGGTGGGTACTTATGGTTTCTTCGATAATCGTTGATTCTCATTTGTAAGTCTTTTACTTCTTCAACGATAATCAAATCCAATATTCGAACCATCGGATCTTCTTCTACATTTATCAGTACGTATTGAAAGACGCCCCCATTTTCAAAAGAGTTTCCTGGTGGCTCTTGTAAATAAGCTGGTACTAGCTTTTTAAAGTCGATCGGATATTTTTGATAGATAGGCGTACCTTGTTCCCTCGTTTTGATAGGAAGCACGGACTTATTATCTTGATATTGTTTGACAGCCGTCTGAACCGACTCGATTTGATCCGTATAGGGTATCCTATTTTCGCCTTTTCTACTTTCTGGATACAAACACCCAGAGAGAATAAGTAAAAGGCTTGTCCATAAAAGAAGATTTAGTCCAAGTTTTTTCATTTTTTTCAGTCCTTCAACGTAATATTTCGAGAACTCCTCAGTCTGTTGGACCTGTAAAAACAACGAGGAGCATGAGAACACCCGAAGTGAACATGCATAAATAAGCGAAGGTTGACACGAGTACTTTTAATACTCCATTTAATTTAGCTCTACTGAACATGATCGCGAGTACAGCGACGAACATCAACCCCATTGATGATAGCGCTACCCACATTTTTATTAATGCCGGTGACATATACGTTCCTCCAGTCTAATCTAACTGCTGCCCACCATTATATCAAAATTTAACCGATCAGTCCTAACCCCTTTCGATAAAATAGTGAACTCTTTATGTACCCACAAATAAAAAGCTGAAGAAAGGGGCTTTTCCTCAGCTTTGACTATATGAATTTCATTGAAGTGTGCTTCTGCTCAATAATCGTTCTGTATCAGTATATGATGTTTCATCCATCCGGTATCGTTTAAACGCCTAAATTTCGTTTACTTTTCCTATTTTTGGCTGAATAACTTTGCAATGGAAGCGAAATCCAAAGGTATGTTTTTATTCACGATGGCCTTTACGATCCGGTCTTCCTTTTCTTTAGATACCTGCACGTTGGCTACACGAGCAACGTTTGCAATTAGCCTTCGCACAGTTCGTTCATCTGAAAAGTCTGCGCCTTGGACCGAGTCAGCCAATTTAAATATGTCTTCTTTTTTTACATTGGTTTTCTTTTCAATATTATCAAACAAATCGCTCACACTGTTTCCTCCTTACCATTATGGTTCAACATAGTGTATGCAAGGAGGAATACTTCGTGCTTTCCCTATCTAAATTAATTGAAAGCTATTGTTTACGATTCAATTCGAATTTATCAGCCAGTAACGATGTGAGATCCTCTGTTTCATGAGTTCTTAATCTGCCCATAAGCTGATCTACGCCATCTTTTGGTTCAATATTATTGAAGAGCACTTCATATAAGACGGATGTGATCGGCATCTCTACCTGCTGTTCCTTCGCAAGATGATAAGCAGCCTTAGTCGTTCGAACCCCTTCTACGACCATCCCCATGTTCTCAAGAACTTCATCGAGGCTATTGCCTTTACCTAATAAATTTCCTGCACGCCAGTTCCTACTGTGGGCACTCGTACATGTCACCACAAGGTCGCCGATTCCTGTAAGACCCATAAATGTAAGTGGGTTCGCGCCCATCGAAGCTCCAAGTCTCGCAATTTCTGCTAAACCTCTTGTAATAAGAGCAGCTTTCGCATTGTCACCATAACCGAGTCCATCTGATAACCCAGCACCTAAAGCGATAATATTCTTAAGAGCTCCTCCTAGTTCAACACCAATTATGTCATCATTCGTGTAAACACGAAAATTCGAATTAATAAAGAGGTCCTGCGCATATTCAGCTTCCTTGATATCCTTAGAAGAAACCGTAACGGTCGTCGGATGACGAAGACTTACTTCTTCAGCATGACTTGGTCCAGAAAGCACAACCACCGATTTTCTGAGATTCTCTGGGATTTCTTCTTCGATTACTTGTGATATACGCATGAGTGACCCTGGTTCAATACCTTTACTCGCATGGATGATCGAAACAGGATCTGCGATCAATCCTTTTAGCTCAGGTAACACGTCTCTTAATGCCTTTGTAGGCGTAACGAGTAATATTGCTTCCGCACCTTCCACACAATCAGCAAGGGACGTAGTAGCGTGTAAAGATGCAGGTAAGGTGATACCAGGCAAATATTTTTCATTCGTATGATTTTCATTAATCTCTGTTGCTAAATCCTCACGTCTTGCCCACATTTTTACGTTGTGGTTGTTATCTGCCAGAACGATCGCAAGCGCTGTCCCCCAGCTTCCTGCACCTATTACTGAAATCGTCGCCATTCTATCTCACTCCTCACTGCTCTACTTTTTGTCCAATCTTACTCTCATTTCCTGATAGAAGTCTCTTCACGTTTGTACGATGTCTAAATAGTGATAAGATCGCTACAAAAAACCCTAGAAGTACATACGATGCAGGATTACCACCGAGTAAGAAGATAAATGCCGGTGTTAATACAACAAAAATAAGTGATCCAAGTGACACATATCTCGTAATAAAAATAGCTATGATTGCAAGGATACCTGCATACAGTGCTGGTAAAAAGGCGATCGTAGCGAATACTCCAATCGTAGTCGCAACTCCTTTACCACCTCTAAACCCGAAGAATACCGGCCAATTATGACCGATAATCGCAGCGATACCAGCTAAGAAAGGCACGATGGGTTCCGCTGAAAACCAATAGCCTAACCAAACAGCGATAACGCCTTTTAGCACATCGAGTAATAGAACCACGACCGCAGGTACAGTGCCCAAAACTCTGAGAGTGTTGGTCGCGCCTGCGTTCCCGCTTCCATGTTCTCTAATGTCTATCTTCTTCACAATTCGAGCGATTAAATAGCTGAAGCTAACTGATCCGAGAAGATAAGCAGCTACGCAAATCAGAATTGCGATCATCGAATTCCCCCCTCAAATGAGATGCTTAAACCTTATTCACTCTTCTTTCTCGCAAGAATGCGAAGCGGAGTTCCCTGGAAGCCAAACGTCTCTCGGATTCTATTTTCTAAAAAGCGTCGATATGAGAAATGAAGCAATTCAGGATCATTTACGAACAGTACGATGGTAGGTGGCTTTACCGCAACTTGAGTCGCGTAGTTGATCTTTAGCCTTCTCCCCTTATCTGTTGGCGTTGGGTTCATCGCTACAGAATCCATGATCAATTCGTTCAACACGTTTGTTTTTACTCGAAGCGTGTGATTCTCTGCAACGGTATTGATAACAGGTAGTAATGTGTGAAGTCGCTGCTTCGTTTTTGCAGAAAGGAAAACGATCGGTGCATAGCTTAAATACAAGAAGTGATCTCGAATTTTTTGTTCAAAGTTACGCATCGTTTTATCGTCTTTTTCAACAGCATCCCATTTGTTCACTACGATTACGACAGCTTTACCTGCTTCATGTGCATAGCCTGCTACTTTCTTATCCTGTTCGATGATTCCTTCTTCTCCATCGATGACAACGAGAACAACGTCTGAACGTTCAATTCCTCTCATTGCGCGTAGCACACTGTATTTTTCTGTATTTTCGTAAATTTTTCCACGCTTTCGCATACCGGCTGTATCGATGATGACGTAATCCTGTCCTTCTCTTGTAAAGGAAGAATCGATTGCATCCCTAGTTGTACCAGCTACATTACTAACGATGACCCTTTCTTCACCCAAAATGGCGTTAACAAGTGACGATTTACCAACGTTTGGACGACCGATAACAGAAAACTTGATGGTGTTCTCATCATATTCAACTTCACCTTCGTCAGGGAAGAATTTAAATACTTCATCTAGTAAGTCCCCAAGTCCTAGTCCGTGGGATCCTGAAATCGGGAATGGAGCACCTACTCCTAGTGAATAAAAATCATGAATCAACGCTTGTTGTTCAGGGTTGTCAATTTTATTGACTGCTAGAACGACGGGTTTCTTTGAGCGGTAGAGGATTTTTGCTACTTCCTCATCCGCATTCGAGATGCCATCTCTACCATTTACCATAAAGATGATCACATCAGCTTCATCGATCGCGATTTCAGCTTGATATCGAATTTGTGAAAGAAATGGAGCATCTCCAATTTCAATACCGCCTGTATCAATAATATGAAAATCACGGTTCAACCATTCTGCTGAACTATAAATACGATCTCTTGTTACTCCTGGTGTATCTTCGACAATTGAAATTCTTTCTCCTACAATACGATTAAATATAGTCGATTTACCAACGTTTGGACGACCGACAATTGCGACAACTGGCTTGGCCAATATGTACACGCCCTTTCAAAATAAGTATCTATCTTAAGCTTACCTCTAGAAAGCCGTGGACAAACTTTCCAGTAGCTCATTGTAAAAAACCCTCCTTGACTAAGAAGGGTGTAGTCTCTTGATAGCTTTTATATCTTATCAAAAAAGCAACCAATGAACAACAGAGTATCTATCTAATGTTTGACGATAATATACACATCATTGCTCAACTTATGGGCAATTCCGTCCAGGATCGCTTCCAATTCCGCGGCAACTTTATCCATTTCAGCTTTCGTGTCGCAAACGAACACATTCGCACCTACCGGAACTTTATGTACAGAATCCGTAATAGCAGCCAGTATCGCTTTTTCCAAGATCACGACTGATCACTTCCCTTCTCTTTCGTTTCAGTAGGCATACGAATAGCGTTTTCAAGGGTAGGCACTTGCGAAATGATTTTTTTTGCAAGTTCCACATTATTATTCTGAGGAAGGATGAATACGCCAATCCGCCCATCATCAAGGTCACGTTTTATTAATGGAACAAGTGCTGGCGTACCTGAGTCACGATAAACTCCTAGAGAAATTGCTAGATCGTGAAGAATGGCTTGTCTCTGTCCAAGATTTCCGATCGTCATCCTAGCGTCAAAGTTTTTAGGACTAATTACAAATCCTAGTCCGTGTTTCAAAATTTCTTCCTGTCTTTCAGGTATCCCAATGTTCATAATATAAATATTGTCTACATATAACCCTGCGCCTTCAAAAGAAAGTGTAGAATGTTCGATATATGCGATTTTACCTAGTTTACTTCCAGTCATATATTTTCTTGCTACTAGAAATGAAAGTACCGCCGCTACAAGAGACGCCCACACGTTTAAAGATAAATAAGCGAGCGACGTTACAAAAGAAATGAAGATCACTAAATAATTCCTACCTTCAAATGTAACGGCAATTCCTTCGATATATGACGCTCCTCTTGGCACCAACTCTAACGTATCCATTTCTGTTAACGTTTTTCTTTCCATATTCCTTACTTCTCTAAATTGCGAAGCCGCGAGTGTTAAGAAAGTGACCGCTGTAAATTCTTCTGACATGATTGAAGGCACTACTAATGCCCCTAGTGCAGCTGCAATAAACCCTAATGCAAGATGAATGATCATCCCATGAGGATAAGTAGGATACTGACGATAATCGGTACGAAACATATAGATTCGAGATAACGTACCGATGATTACACTAAACAAGATCGGAACCGTAAATTCATTCATGAATAACCACGTCTTTCTTGATGTTTTTTCATAACGTTCTCTAGGTGGCTCGTAAGCTGGACAAACCCTTCCCATATGAAGATGCCCGTAACAGATATCGCCATGATGTCTAAAGAGCTATACCTACCGATCACAGTTTGAATGCCCATCTGATAATAGATTACCGCCATAATAAGTTCTCCTTGTACGATCGCAAGCATCAAAAGCGCGCACCTTTGTCCTGCTACTTGTACCGTCAAATGCACGATAACAAACAGTGCAAGAGCGATGGACCATGATGTGTATAGATAGCTAAACACTGGATCATATAGCGAAAAGAGTTCGATCGATGCGTAAGCTGCCATAAGCATCAGTACGACTAGAGCAGCGTACAACTTCTTACTATGTAGTGTTTTCATTAACATAAAATAGCCGATCAACCAGCATAGAATCAATGCGCCGTTCACGTTAAAAACCACGATCGAAATCTCCACATTTGCTGCACAAATCATGATCAAACATAAAACGACGATATTTTGGGTCGTTTGTGATGGTTTAACAAAGAAGACAAGAACGATGATAGCGATCCAACTTAACCAAATAAATAGTGCCCCATCCAAAGCAATCACTCCTTATTATGCTCAGTATGGTAAAAATTCTGCGTGATTAGACCAACAATTAAAAAATGTATAACGTTTTCCCTTTTATTTCATGATAATAAAGCAAAGGAGGGATGATCTTGGGAAGAGATAGACAGGAGAAAAAACTAAAGAAATCGAAGCGTGTAGAGTCTGATCGTGATCAATCATTAGAATATAAAGGAGCTTCTACAATGGAAGGCCCTGATCACGCAAGAAGAAGAAACGGACAAAAATAATGTTCAACACAAAAAAAGCTCTCTGCTGCAGCAGAGAGCTTTATCATTATTTATACTTTTTCAGTTGATCACCGATCATATCTCCAAGAGAAAATGGGGAATTTCCATCTCCATCTTTTTGATATTCTTCAACCTGGCTCGTCACCTGTTCTGCTTCTAGTACTTTAATACTAAGTGAGATGCGCTTTTCATTTAGATTTACATCTAGTACTTTAACTCGAACTTGTTCCCCTTCTGATAGTGCTTCGTGAGGGGTACCAATGTGTTTGTTTGAAATCTCAGAAATGTGAACGAGTCCTTCTACTCCAGGTGCAACTTCTACAAATGCACCGAAGCTTACAAGACGTTTAACCGTACCTTCGATTTCGTCTCCAGCTTTTACTTTGCCTTCGATTTCTTCCCAAGGTCCAGGCAACGTTTCTTTAATGGATAGCGAGATACGTTCATTATCTCTATCCACTGATAGAATTTTAACGTTTACCTTTTGTCCTTCTGCTACAACTTCGGATGGGGTTTCAACACGGTGATGTGCCATCTGAGAGATATGCACAAGTCCATCTACTCCACCGATGTCTACAAAAGCACCAAAATCAGTAAGACGTTGAACAGTACCTTCAACGATCTGTCCTGCTTGAAGAGAAGCCAGCGTTTCCTGCTTCTTCACATCCGCTTCTTGTTCTAGCACAGCGCGGTGTGAAAGAATGACTTTTGATTTTTCAGGATCAAATTCAACGATCTTTACACTTAAGGTCTTGCCCTTATAATCTGCAAAATCTTCAACATAGTGGCGCTCGACAAGGGATGCAGGAATAAATCCACGCACTCCAAGGTCAACGACTAGTCCACCTTTAACAACGTCAGCAATCTCTACTTCGAAAGCCTCGCTGTTTTGATATTTTGCTTCGAGCTCATCCCAAGCTTTGTCAGCTTCTACTGCTTTCTTTGAAAGCACTAGCTCGTCCTCAGATAATTTGATCACTTTCACTTCTATTTCATCGCCTTCTGAGAGTGCGTCGCTGACTTTTTCGACGTGAAGGCTTGACAGTTCGCTGATAGGCAGCACTCCATCAATTTTAAAACCCACATCCACCGATGCGTGTTTCTCTTCGACTTTGGAGATCTTTCCAGTCACCACATCTCCAACTTCGAATGATTTGAACTCAGTCATTTCCTGATTCATCTCTTCAACCATTGACAAACTCCTCCTTCAATCCAAAAGAAATAGAACTTTTCAATAATATTTATAAAAGCCTTCCACTTACCATCAGCGAAAGAATTTTATGAAAAGTTAATCACCCTTTCCTTTAACTTTCACTAAAATCAGTCAATTTGTCAAGTGTCCTGCAACATTTATTTATTTTTTTTGAAAATAATGAAATGTTAACGGTTAGCATCGATTAGTTGTTGAATTTCTTTCATGATCGCCTGTGTAGCCTTCTTCGCTGCACTCTGTTCTTCACGGAGAGGTGATAGATCAACTGGTTTTCCATAGATGATCTTTAATTTCCCAAACGGCTTGTAAGACCCCATAATTGCACAAGGTACTACTCTAACCTCTGGGCGAAGTGCGAAAAAACCAGCACCAGATAACCCTTCTCCAAGCTGACCAGTTTTGCTTCTTGTTCCTTCAGGAAACAATCCAACTACTCCGCCATCTTTTAAGATGCCAATTCCACTTCTGAGAGCTTGTTTATCACTCATCCCTCTTTTCACCGGAAAAGCGCCAACCTTATCGATCAACTTACCTAGCACAGGGATCGTAAATAGTTCCGACTTCGCCATAAAACGTACCTGTCGTGGGCACATCGCTCCAACTAGCGGTGGATCAAGGTTGTTAATATGATTTGAACAGAGTAGTATCCCCTTATCAGAAGGGATGTTTTCTTCTCCTACAACGGTTACTCTGTTAAAAAGTTTAAAATAGACTCTGAACAATCCTCTTCCCACATCATATAAGCTCACTGGTTCAAGCCCTCTCTTTCGCTAATAGTAGAATATGATGTACCACTTCAGAAATCGTCATGGACGTTGTATCGATTTCAATCGCATCTTTTGCTTTTACAAGTGGTGCTACCTCACGTTCTGAATCACGTTTATCTCGAAGTGCAATTTCTTCTTTGATCTGATCGTAGTTAGCTTGTACTCCATTATCAACGAGTTCTTTGTAACGACGGGCAGCTCTTTCTTCTACAGATGCACTTAAGAACACCTTTAGTTCCGCTTTAGGAAGCACGTGAGTACCAATATCACGTCCATCCATCACCACACCGCCTTTTTCAGCTAAAAGCTGCTGACGTTTCACCATTTCGCCTCTTACTTCACTTTGTCTCGCTACGAAAGAAACGTTGTTCGTAACTTCTAGAGAGCGGATGTCTTCTGTTACATCGATGCTATCGATCAAAACATGTTGGTCCTTCTCACCGAGTTGAAGATCTATGTCAGTTTTATCTAGGAGCTTCTTAAGAACAGGACCATCTTCAAGGTCCGCATTATTCTCGATTGCTTTATAAGTTAGAGCTCGATACATCGCACCAGTATCTATATATAGGAAAGAGAGCTTATCAGCTACTCTTCTTGCTACGGTACTTTTTCCGGCACCTGCTGGTCCATCTATTGCAATATTAATATTTCTTCTCATAAACATCTTTCCCCCATCGTTCATTGGTCACCAAATACGTTCTACAACGTACAAAAAAAGCAGGGATTCCTGCTTTTTTTGTACACTACGTTTCAAGTTAATCATAACACAATCAAAGTAGACGGTCTATTAACTATTGCCGTTTAGAAGGCATCTGTTCGCCGTTCACGACCCCTTCATAATACAATGTTTTGCTCAAATAGATACGAAAGGGTTCATGAGTAAGAAGTGTTTGAGCAATGAGGAGAAACGCGAACTGTATCACAACTAACTTGATCAACAAACGCTCAACTTTCCCCATTTCCTCACCTCACTATAGCTCATCATAATTTGTTTCTGTGCCATCCATCTTTTCAACCTTTTCTTCTCGTAAGTTTTCTGCGTTTATGAAAATGCGATACGTTTCATTATCAATCGTACCCATAAATTCATAACACAATACTTCTTCGTTAAGATCATTTCGGATAACGCCTAACCCTTCCTCCATGATCTGAACACTCTCGTTGATTTGTGCTAAAGCTTCTTCTCTTGACATTGCAGGCTTCGGTAATTCTCTTTTTTGGTGATTCGTTAAATATTCGATCGATTCATATCCAGCAATATCTCCATTATCGAGCGCTACTTTAACATGAACAGCGTCAGGATAGATGTTGATGTCATCCTGTTGATATACGAATGTGAAGACGCCCATCTTATCATACTGACTGCTTTCAGAGATCACCATATTCGTGATGTCATGTTCTTTTAGAAATGCCTCCGCTTTTGAAGCAGCTTCGTTCAAACTGATTTTTTGTTTCCCGATCTTACGGTCCATTAAGATCCAGATCGGATGAGCTCCTTTTTTCGTTACATCAAGATTTACACTAGATTTATTCTTCGGATTCTCGATCGAAAGGCTATATGCCTGATACCCTGCTTTCTCTCCCGTAGAGGTGATATCTATCTTCGCATCACTCTCGATATCCAAGTAGTCGATCACAGCTTTCTTTGCTTCATCTTCAGTAACCTTCTCACCTAGTACGTTATTCGAAAGGTTTTCTTTCTTCTCATTCAACTGGGTGACTTCCGGCCCCCAATTCACATCACTATATCCTTCTACTTGTTTATCAACTGTTTTGAATCCGTCGATGATCGTGTTATCTTGCGCCTGCTTTTCTGAAGCGAGCGCTAACTCGACATCCATCCAACGTAAGTTATGATTGATCACCATAGCCTGTACTTTTCTTAGTTCGTTTTTAATTTCAGTAGCGTGTTTATGCAGCTTTTTAAGCGTGTCATATTCATCATCAGACAAAGGCTTTTCATCAAGGTCTCTAACCGCTACGCGATAGCTAAACTGCCCTATATTTGAAAGAAACTCCTCAGTCTTATTAAAAGGCATCAGGGTCAACGGAAGCTGACCAACATCATTCTGAGCTTCTGAGGTCAATCTCCACACTTCTGCAAGTGCTGGTGATAACCTAGCTCGAGAACTCATCGCAAGAGTCGACCCGATTTTCTCTTCAAGAGCATCAACATGAAAATTCAGCTCATGAAACGCTCGTTGATAGTTGTTTTCGGCATTGATCAACACTGCATTTTTCTCCTGGTGTTCTTTATATCCCCAATAACTTGTCGACACGACGCCAATGGCGAGTGCTCCAATCAATATCGATCTAATCATTATTCAATCACCTCCACTATTCACAGAAAATATGTTTTCCGATTCGTTTGATCTGAGGACGGGTCCAAATCCAACCTGATGTTGCCGTGTTAGGGTTGAAGTAGTAAAGTGCTTCACCCGAAGGATCCCAGCCATTAACTGCATCTAATACTGCTTCTTTCGCCCTATCGTTAGGAGTCAGCCATATCTGTCCATCTGATACTGCAGTGAAAGCACGTGGTTCGAAGATAACGCCCGATACCGTATTCGGAAAAGAAGAGCTTTGCACTCGGTTTAAAATAACTGCAGCTACCGCCACTTGTCCTTCGTACGGCTCACCTCTTGCTTCTCCATAAACAGCGTTCGCCATCAGCTTAATGTCATTTTGTGAATATCCAGCAGGTGTATTCTTACCTTGCGTTGCCTTCGTGCCTCCGTCGCCACCAGAGGTTCCTCCGTAGTTCTTAGGACTTTCTCCCTTATTCACTTTTTGCTTTATCGAAGGATCATATTTCGTCGCTTTGTTTAATTTAGCCTTCATCTCAGAACCTACTAGTCCATCGACGGTCAAGCCAAATTCATGTTGGAAGTTTCGAACTGCCCAATACGTACCCCAACCAAAAACACCATCGATCTTTCCTTTGTAAAACCCGATGTACTGTAACCGTGCTTGTAGCTCGATCACATCATCACCTGTTGCCCCTTTTTGAATAACTTGATTTGAAAATGCGTCTGCTTCGTGATTATGGTCAAGCACCGTCATAAGCGGCACGCATAATAAACCGATTATCAGAGGGATTTTAAATATATTAAATAGCTTCCTCATCATTTGGACCTCCTGATCAATGTGTATTCATGGTTGTAGTTTTTGTATCAAAAGGTATTTTATACAAACCTTCTTTTTAAGATAAACAAAAAAAGATGCCCTTAAGGCACCTTTTATCAAAACTTATATACTTGCATCTTCTTTTGTTTGCATCAACTTGGCCTGATTAATATCTGCCACTTTTATTTTTCTAAGTCCGATCGACCATAATACTAGCATGAAAGGTATCATGATATAGATCATGTTGGTATTGAACTGAAGAATGAGGTAATTATACGTCCCGTGGAACAAAACAGGTATAAGAAGAGACAAGATGATCCACTTCAATACTTTGTTTTGCAGCGAAAACTTTCCTCTACCTAAATAAGATCCCATGATGACCCCAAACAAAGCGTGACTAGAAACAGGCAACAGAGCACGCCACCAGGCTTCTTGAATGCCATAAGCGAATAGAAAGAAAACATTCTCTACTGATGCAAAGCCTAGCGATATCGCGACACCGTAAACGATCCCGTCATAAAAGTCACTGAATTCAAGATGTATGTACACGGTAAAATAAAAGATAAACCATTTTAGAAACTCCTCAAGCAATCCTGACATGATATAAGATTGACTAAAAGGAGATTGCAGGAATTGTTCAACTTTAAAACCATGCTGGATAACCATCACTGGAAATACGAGCATAGCACCGAATACAAAGCTCCTGACTACTGGTCTGATGGGCTCAGACTCATACTGATGGTGTTTTAAATAAAAAAAACAAAGAAGCGCAATACCTGGAGCGATTCCAGCAGTTATAGCCGCTAACATAGGCTTTCCCCATTTCTACACGGTAGATGATGAAAAAGCAACTTTATCATACCTATACTTTTCTTATCGTACCATGTTACTTTATTTATGGAAACTAAATAAAATTTGGCCTGAGGTGAGATTTTTGAGCAAAATACTTGTGCTACACACTGGTGGAACAATCGCGATGGAGGAAAATGGAGAATCTGGAGCTGTCAGTCCAGGAGAAAGAAATCCTTTAAACGCAACATTAGGTGACCTCATCCACGATGTGGATCTTATCGTCGATGACTTTATTAACATTCCTTCCCCTCATATGAACCCTGAGCTGATGTTTCAGATTGCTGAACGCATTGAAAACAAAATAAAAAAAGAACATATTAGCGGAGTAGTCGTCACTCATGGAACCGATACTCTAGAAGAAACTGCTTATTTACTTGATCTTATCTTACAAACTGACCTACCAGTCGTGATGACTGGAGCGATGAGGTCGAGCAATGAAATTGGGTCTGATGGCCCGTATAATCTGATTTCCTCTTTGAAGGTTGCGTCCTGCCAGGAAGCGAAAGGAAAAGGCGTACTCGTTGTTTTGAACGATGAAATACATACGGCAAAAAACGTTACGAAAACGCACACGAGTAACCTTGTAAGGTTACATTCCTAGAGAATGCATTTGGTTTAACAACCAATAATTTTCCCAATAACTCAACATTACTACTATATGAGATTGAATTAAGGCATAAAAAAAGCCCTAACAAACTGGGCTATATCTAAAAAATAATATTTATATCTAAATTAATTGTTTCAGTGTTTAAATACGGAAAACTCTTATTCCTTTTTCAAAAACCTCAATATCTCCATCCTCCGAAACTTTGACAGATAACCCTAAGTATGAACCATCCCTTGCCGCGTTAGTTCTTGCCCCTCTATAAAGCTCATCCTCATTACTCGGCAAAGTATTCTCACTATACTCTTCCTTAATTTTTTTATCAACATCAATCATTTCTCCAAATGACAAAACATCAAGCCTATAGTTCATTAGAATTGCGCCGTCAATTGAAGCTAATAGGTTAATTAAATAGGGATCTATGGCATTAATATTAAGGTTTTTGTTCTTTTCATTTTGTATTACTGGAGAATATTTTTTAGTACTCAAATCATTTTCTTTTAACAATTGTTTATAAATCGATTGTTTCTTTTTAGTTGTCCGTTCAAGTATTAATATTAATGAACCAATATTATTCAAAGACAAGTCTCTAATAATATCATATATCTTAAGTACTCTTGGTGTAGAGTAATCAATATTTTTTAAGATATAGCCTATCTCTTCATCAACAGTCAATTTGTTTTTCGATGTACGCAAATAATTAAAGTATTGCATTAAAACATATCTTGAAATATGACTTGATAAAAAGGCAAAGTTTCTTAACTTCCAGAAACCGTTGTCATAATAAAGTTCATAACTATGCGTAGAATGCCAGTAAATTCTCCTCTTTTTTATTGTTACAAAATCAACATTTTCATGATTTCCAATTCCACTCCTAGCATTACCCAAGCCTTCTAAGTATTCTTCTTCTCTAACACTTATATTTCTAGACCTATCAAGTGATATTACCAATTGGTTGTAATTCAGTAATTTTTCAAATTCTTCTCTAGCATTTTCTTTGTGAAGTCTATTCAATAATTTTGAAATATCAGGATAGAGATTAATTATCTCCAAAAAAAGCCGTCCTGCAGAGTATTTTTTTATGTTTAGTACTTCTGCAATATTTTTTTCAACTGAAATTAACCTATTGTATACCTGACTAAACTTTTTATCTAAGTTATTAACTCTGAACTTTGCTTCGACAAAATACTGATAATTTTGTTCCTTAACCTCTATATCTTCTAATTGCTTATTTCTGTTTTTCATAATATCGCTTACGCTTTTATTTGAGATGGTTTTTTTAGCAATACCGACAATTTTATAATTACTGTCTACTACAAAAGCTAGAGATTTACCATCAATTAATTTATAAGTTTGTTTATCTTTAAATAAGTAATCGCTGTCTAAGTATTTTTCAAACTTTATGTAATCAATATTTATCTTGTTTAAATAATCTTTTATATTTATGTTTTTATCTTTTACTACAATAAAGCTAATTTCAGTGTAGTTTTGTTCATAAGTTTTAGAACTAAGCTTCTTTAGTAATTCAATAAAACCACTTACTTCTTGAGAATTTTCACAGTACATTAGCTTCAAAACAATCTTTTCAATGAGAATCTGGGCATATGCAGTATTATATGTGTTTTTGGAAAATTCAATATAAAATTCCATCATTGAATTTTTAATAATATTCTTAATAAACTCAACATTTTCCTCATTAATCTTAAGTGTTTCTGTTGGAATATTGACTATTTCTATTTCAGGCCCCCCTTCTTTCATGCTTAATTCAATTGTGAAGCCTAGGAATTCATTCAATGATTTAATATAATTTTCATTATAAAATTCAACAAATACATTCTGATTCTGATTGATGTTGTAGGATGACTTATTCAATAAAATACACCTCCTACCTTTGATAATACCATAATTTAGAATGTGAAATGGTGAAATATTACATATTCATTTTGAGCAACAATGAAAAATCTGTATGATTCAGAAAACAAAAAGACTCTTTTCTTAAAGAGTCTTTTTGGTAACATCCTAATACGAAATCTTTCCCTCGTAACTAGAAGCTAATATAACAGCTAATTTTATTCTCGCTTTTTTGCTATCATCATCATCTCCTAGAATAACTCCTCGTTTGTACAAGTCATAAGCACTGCCCTGATAGTCGTAAGTAGTATAAACTGATCCTTCTTCAGAGGCAGTAGTAATTACTACCTTTATGCCCTCTTGTATAGCTCGTTCAATCTCCCACATCATTAAAGGAGATACTTGTCCTCTTCCAACTCCCTCTATAACAATGCCTTGAACTCCACTATCAATTGAAGCACGTATAAATTTCCCGTCTGCACCTAAGTAAGTTTTAATAATATCTACAGCAGGAATTTTTCTCACTAGGTTGTAATTTTCTCGTTTAATTGGTTTTTGATAAACATGTACTATGTCATTATCTATTATTCCTAAATAACCGAAACCAAAAGCATTAAACCCTTGCAAATTAGAAGCATGTTCTTTCTTTACGTACTTTGCAGGAAATATTCTTTCATTGAAAACTACTACAGCACCAGCATTGTGTAAGTCTTTACTACATGCTGTATATACTGCATGCCTTAA
The DNA here is from genome assembly GCF_056159065.1 of Anaerobacillus sp. ABA4_114. Classification (NCBI taxonomy): domain Bacteria; kingdom Bacillati; phylum Bacillota; class Bacilli; order Caryophanales; family Bacillaceae; genus Anaerobacillus; species Anaerobacillus sp. ABA4_114. The sequence goes on along the minus strand of NZ_JBSWUM010000001.1, from coordinate 1,723,129 downwards.
ATTTATGTATGCATCACTACCTGTTTCTCCTGGCGCTCTTTGAGAACCGGTAATTACAACAGGTCTTTCATCGTTTGTAGTCAAATCTAAGAAATATGCAGTTTCTTCTAGTGAGTCAGTCCCATGAGTCACTACTACGCCCGAAACTGAATCATCTTTAAAATAAGATTGAATCTTATTCTTTAATAACACCAAATCTTCAAAATCAATATGCATACTTGGTTTTTGGAAAACTGATTCAATTATTATATTGATATCTGTAGGTAAATTTAACATTTCAGCCAGCTCTTCACCAGTTAAAGCACCAGAGGACAATTTACCAGATTCCTTATTAGGAACACTTGCGATTGTACCACCCGTGGTTAGTAAAATTACTTTTTTCATTCAAAACCCACCTTTATTTACGAGCGAATAAAATTCATTTTCTTCATTTTATCATTAACAATTCTAATAATGAATTATTACTTACATTTTGAAGGTTATGGATTTCTTCGTTTATAAAACCTTGCGTAAAGGAGGGGCGGTTAATTCGCAAAAACATAAAAAGGGGATAGACCAGACTCTTTCCTTTAAAAGTGTAATAGAAATATAACACGAGCAACGTTTCAACCTTTCAAAGTCCACAATACGGCCCGATCGGAATCGTCACAAAGCAGCGTGTCCACTTCCATCATACTTTGACGAACCGTGATCGCTATCATATTTCGAAACTAAGCAAAACAGTCATGCTTCTAAAAGCGTATGCAGGAATGGACTCTCAACTTCTTCAAGCTGCTGGGGAGCTTGGAATCAACGGCATCGTCATCGAAGCATTGGGTCAAGGAAATCTTCCCCCACAGACAGTCGACGGGATAAAGCAATTACGAAAAAAAGGGATCGCTGTTGTGATGGTTTCGAGATGTTTCAATGGCATCGTGCAGGACGTCTATGGATATGAAGGTGGAGGGAAGCATTTGAAGGAACTCGGAGTTGTTTTCTCAAATGGACTCAATGGACAAAAAGCAAGGTTGAAGCTCTTAGTAGCCCTAGAAGCCACTGAAGATTTAAATGAGTTACAGCAACTATTCTTAAGATAATTAAAAAGAAATCAAGAGGAATTCGATCTCATACGTTAAAGAGACCACGAAATTCTAGGTTTCTCCACAAGCAAGAAAGCCTATCTTATTAGATAGGCTTTCTTGCTTTGTCGATAATATCGTTCGCTATTTGTGCGCCGTGGTGTCGGCCATTCTCAATAAATATTTCATTCGCGTTGTTTCCTGCAGCGATAACGCCAGCAATGTAGCACCCTTCTACATTCGTTTCCATCGTTTCAGGGTCAAACGCAGGTCTGCCAGATGCTTCATCGATGTCGATGCCAATCTTCGTTAAGAACGAATGATCTGGATGATAACCTGTCATGGCAAAAACAAAATCATTCGCGATCGTTTGTTTTTCTCCATTCACAGTGATCACAACTTCTTTTTCACGAACTTCAACTAACTCAGCATTAAACGCCATCTGCACTTTTCCATTTCGCACTAATGCTTCAAACTCAGGTAAGATCCATGGTTTAATGCTTTTCGAATACTCTCCCTGTCGATAGAGAACGGTCACGCGCGCTCCAGCTTTTTCAAGCTCCAATGCAGCATCAACAGCGGAGTTTTTACCACCAACGACAACAACATCTTTATTGAAGTAAGGATGTGGCTCTTTAAAATAATGCATCACTTTATCAAGATCTTCTCCAGGAATACCCATATAGTTTGGGCTATCATAATACCCAGTCGCGATTACCACATGTTTTGCTCGATAAGTGATCTCCTTCGATTCATGTAGCTTCTCAGACTCAATGACAAATCCATCATTTTCTGTTTCGATCTTATTAACCTTTTCATATGAATGGATTCGAAGGTTTTTTCTTTTCGCAACATCTCTATAATATGCGAGCGCCTGGTTACGCTTCGGTTTTCTCTCTTCAATAATGAACGGTACTTCACCTATTTCAAGCTTTTCACTTGAGCTGAAAAACGTCTGGTGTGTGGGATAATGATAGATCGCATTTACGATATTCCCTTTTTCTATGATCAATGGATCGAACCCTTTGTTTTGAAGTTCAATCGCTGCTGACATACCACACGGACCAGCTCCAATAATGATTACCTGCTCTTCTCTCATATTCCCTCACTCCTGCAACAATCCATATAAACGGTTTATTTCTTTTTTATTGTACTCATTACAACCAAAAAATTCCCTACCTGAATGATAGGGAATTTCTATCGCAATATCAACTATTTAAATCCAACCACGGAAGCGAGACGCTTCAGCCATTTTTCGAACACCGACCATATATGCTGAAAGCCTCATGTTTACACGTCTAGTTTCAGAAGTTCTATAGATCGAGTTGAATGCGTTTACCATAACCTTTTCAAGCTTTGCCTCAACTTCTTCTTCGGTCCAATAGTAACCCTGGTTATTCTGTACCCATTCGAAGTAAGATACCGTTACTCCACCAGAACTAGCAAGAACATCTGGTACTAGTAAGATGTCCCTTTCGGTTAAGATCTTAGTCGCCTCAATCGTTGTCGGTCCATTTGCAGCCTCAACGACGATGCTCGCTTTGATCTGATGGGCATTCTCTTCTGTGATCTGATTTTCAATCGCTGCAGGAACTAGAATATCACAGTCAAGTTCTAGAAGCTCTTTATTACTAATCGTTTCTTTAAAGAGTTTCGTTACTGTTCCAAAGCTGTCGCGACGATCTAATAAGTAATCGATATCAAGGCCTTCTGGATCGTGAAGCGCTCCATATGCATCTGAAATACCAACGATCTTTGCGCCAGCATCATGCATAAACTTCGCAAGGAAACTACCTGCGTTACCAAATCCTTGAATGACGACGCGAGCTCCTTCGATCTTAATGCCTTTCTTCTTAGCTGCTTCGCGTATGCAGATCGTTACACCTTTTGCTGTAGCTGATTCACGCCCATGCGAACCACCGAGCACAAGCGGTTTACCTGTGATAAAGCCAGGAGAATCAAACTCACGAATACGGCTGTACTCATCCATCATCCAGGCCATGATCTGTGAATTTGTAAACACGTCTGGAGCTGGGATATCTTTAGTAGGGCCAACGATTTGGCTGATTGCTCTTACGTATCCGCGACTTAACCTTTCAAGCTCTCTGAAAGACATTTCTCGAGGGTCGCAGATAATTCCGCCTTTTCCTCCACCATATGGTAAATCAACAATTCCTGCTTTAAGGCTCATCCAAACAGAAAGTGCTTTCACTTCAGTTTCCGTTACATCTGGATGAAAGCGAACCCCACCTTTAGTAGGACCAACCGAATCGTTGTGCTGAGCACGATATCCAGTAAAGATTTTTATTGATCCGTCATCCATTCGCACAGGGATACGGACTGTCATCAACCTCATAGGTTCTTTTAGAAGTTCAAAAACCTCTTTTGGATAGCCCAACTTATCAAGTGCTTCATTTATGACCGATTGCGTCGACTCTAATACATCCCTTTTCTTTTTGTTACCTTGTCCGTTATCTGTTTCGTTTTTGTCGACCATTACTTAACCTCCCATAACTATGCCCTTACTGTGGTGTCTTCATAAAAGATCCGATTAGGTGACCTTTGACCCATTTACATCTAACATTGTTCAGTTTTTTGGTTTCATTAATATCTAGAATACTCTAATGTCTTGCTTTCAAAACATAGTATACACGTTTAGGTATCCTATGAGAAGGTATTCCGTCCACATTTTATGCAATTTGTTTCACAAATTTGCAAACGCTTACTAGGTGGGCCCATATTGCTATTCGAAAAAAACCTCACAGTGATGTGTGAGGTTTTATATAGCAATTTACTTTTTCAACCCGAGTTGAAGCAGCTGTTCGATCATCTCTTCATACGAATAGCCAATTTCCTTAGCCGCATCAGGGTAAAGACTCGTAGGTGTCATGCCTGGCAATGTATTTACTTCAAGAAAAACGGGCTTAGAGCCATCTTTAGGGATAATGTAATCCACCCTTGAGTATGTTTCACAACCTAGCAATTCATGTGCAAGAACAGACTCCTCCTGAATCATCGTTGTATACTCTTCTGTAATACGTGCAGGAACGATATGTTCACTGCCACCCTCTGCGTATTTCGATTCATAATCATAATATGCGTTACGAGGTACGATCTCAACGACAGGCAATGCTCGCACATTACCTTTCTCACCTAAAACAGCAACTGTGACCTCTGTCCCAGAAATGAACTCCTCAAGGATAACCTTTGTATCAAAACGGAAGGCTTCATCGATTCCTCTTACCAACTCATCTTCTGAATGAGCGATCGTTAACCCTATTGTAGATCCTTCACTGTTAGGCTTTACAACAACAGGAAAATCAAATGGAAGGTCGAGGTTTTCATAGCTGTCGCCTCTCTCCAACACAAGGTCTTTAGCAAGTCGAATACTCGTATCGTTTAGTACTTTTTTACTTTTTGCTTTATCCATGGCTACAGCTGAACCGAGTACACCAGAACCAACATATGGGATCTCTAGCATATCGAGTAACCCTTGAATTCTTCCATCTTCACCAAATCTACCATGAAGGCCGATGAAAACCATTTCGACATCTAATTTTAAAATTTCGCTAATTTTATCTGGATGAAAATCAATTCCGATTACTTCATGACCATTATGTTCGAGTGCGGCTATGATTCCTTTCCCGCTCGATAGGGATACTTCTCTTTCGGCAGATGTTCCACCATATAGTACTGCAACTTTCATGATCAAATACCTCCTGGGCTACATTTATGTACATCATTATATTCGTTATTCACCTAATTGGAACTGTTAAAAACTTCTCTCATCATACCATGTTTTCTTGTAATGTGTGGCTGGTAATTCATCACCTCGAACAAAGAATTGGAAATCACGCCACCTGTTCCGTATACTTGCACTATCTTCAATAAGAAAGGATCTACCACTATGTCAAAGACAATTCTATTTGCATTCGCCCATCCTGATGATGAATCATTCACATGTGGGGGTACAATACTTGAGCTTTCTAAGCAGAAGGATACCAAAACAATTCTATATAGTGCTACTGCAGGTGATGCAGGGAAGTGTGGTGAACCTCCTTTGTGCACGCGTGACGACCTCGCAAACGTTCGTAGAAATGAACTACAAGAGGCGGCTGCTCATCTAGGGATCGATGAACTCGTTATCGATGACTATCCGGATGGAAAGTTAAGTGAACTTGCACCTCATACACTAAAAAACAGAATCATCACCCTACTAGACAATTATCAGCCTGACGCCGTCGTTACGTTCCCGCCACACGGGCTATCTGGGCACAGCGACCATACAGCGATACAGGAAGCATGTTTAGAAGCTGTTCAAGAATCACCAAACAGCGTAAAAGAACTATACTATGCTACGCTACCACAATCACTCGCAACTAAAACAGGAAACCCAGCGTTTGCTGATCCTGATGAAAACATCACGCTAATGAAATCCTTCACAGAGGAACATATGAAGAACGTACAGCTTGCTCTCCTTGCACATAAAACTCAGCACCTATCAGTGGAGCGAGTATTTCCATCTATCCACAATCAGAGTGGATTTACTAAATTTGAAAACAAAGAATACTTCATAAGAGCATGGGAGAGCGACTCAAAGACAGATCCCATTCTTTCATAGTTCATAAGAATAGCCTTCCGCGCGTTTTCTCCGGAAGGCTTATTTTTATTGAAAGTAGTGATTCAATTGTTTTACAGCTTCAGAGTGCATCAGTGTTTTTCCATATTCAATAACACGATAACTTGTGATTGTAGATGGATTACCGAATTCAGCTAATAGCGCGATGAGCGTATCTAACTCCATGTCACCGATTTCCTCTTCGTTAATCTTCAAATAGAATTGTTGTTGGTACGAATAAAGAATTCCACCTTCAACACCTACATCAAGTAAACGTTTCGAAAGACCGATCACATCTTCGAACGTATTAAATTCATAAAATACTTCATCGCTTTCATCAAGCGTAACCTGCATTTCGATGTATTCATCGTTGTAATCATCTTCAAAATCAGTTTCTTTTGAGCCTTTTGTAACGATTACGACCATACCTTGAGCAGGCAATGAAAACACTTCAACTGCGATAGGGCCATCTACTTTAAAGCCTAGTTCATCGTCTGCTTCCATAATCATTTCTCTGAATAACTTATGGACCTTTGGCACGTCCTGCCATAATTCTTCTTTCGTTATTCCTCGCTCGTTCAAATCGTCATAAGTGAGAAATATCTTAATTTTGTCGTATGTTAAACGTTCAAGACGCATCTAATTCCCCCCTACCGTCTGTCACCAGCATATCCTTTAACATAATATATGTGATATTACATAGATGGTTCTTGCTTGACGATATTCTTATAGTTTACACCGTATTGGGAATGTTAGACAAGTCCTGTACTTCCTATACTAAATTGAAAGTTTATGAAGCTTGTGTTTTATCCATACATCCCATTCATCTTTATTCTTTCCAACGAAATAGTGATCATAAGCTTGTCTCTTTTCTCCATGTAGATGTAGAAGTGCTCCTCCTCCAACACCGATTGTTAAATCCGGGAACTTATTATCGAGCCGATCGATCAAGTTCAAACATTTAGGTAGATTTGACATGAGGGTGCAGGATAAGAACAATATACTAGGTGCAGTGTCTTCCACTACGATTTCAATGTCTTTTTCAGGAATGCTAGGACCTAAGTAAATTACTTCAAAGCCTTTCCTTCTAAGGTATAACGTAAAGATCAAAAGTCCTAATTCATGGTACTCATCTGTTGAACACACCGCCATAACCTTAGGAAGGTATCCATCGATCGGCAAGGTATGAAAAATCATGCCTATTCTCGATCGTAAAAATGCAGTAGCGAAATGTTCATGTGCAACTGTAATCTTTTCGTTTTCCCATAGTTCTCCTACTCGAACTTGAAGCTGCCCTAGGATATCTTGGACAACTTTATCGATACTAAAAAGTGAAAAGGCTTGATTTAACAATTCCTGCGCTTTGTTTTCTTCAAATGCAAGCAAGGCTTCCAAAATATCATCTGACAACACGTGAGCACGATCTCGACTTAACTCTGAAGCATCCGAGTGTGGCTCTGTATTTCCATCCTCAAGCAATTCTACTGCTTGACTAATCGTAAAGCCTTGTTCTGTCTTTTGGACTAACCATTTCAAAACCGATAAATGCTCATCTGAATAGAGGCGATGACCAGCATCATTTCTTATAGGAGAAATAATATTGTACCGTCTCTCCCATGCTCTTAACGTTCCAGGTTGTATACCTAGTTTTTTAGAGACTGCTTTAATATTATATTTACCATCCGACATAGCCCTCTACTCCTCTACTATTCATTCATCATACTCAGTATAAGGGATGGATGATGTTTGTGTAAACTTTGTATAAGTTATTTCCTTTTTAATGTAAAAACGTGTGACTCAGCAGGTGCCATCAGTCTTAAGGGAAGTGTGGTGGTACCGTATCCGTTACTGATCACAACAGTCGTTTCTCCAACTTGTTTTATTCCGCCTTTTTCACGTAATCCCCATCCTAAAAGTCTAATCTGACCACCATGCGTATGACCTGAAAGTAAAAGCTTAATATCTGAATCATTTGTAAGCTCATGTTTGATATCAGGGTTATGACTGATTAAAATCTTCATCGGTGCTTTCGCTTTTGAACAAGCTTCTTGAAGAGAGTGGTTGTGTGTCGAGAGGTCGTCGATGCCTACTAGACTTATTTCATCTTCATTTTTCGTGATGGTTTCAGATGTGTTTTTTAAAATCGTAATATTACTTTTAACAAGTATCCGTTCTAGACGATCTGGATCTTCTTCGTAATCATTGTTCCCCCAAACGAAATAACATGGAGCAACCTTCCTTAGATCTTCTAAATTTTCCTGTACCTTTTCAAAAGAGACGCCCTTTTCCATCACATCTCCTCCGATGACAACAATATCTACTACTCCCTTAACCTCATCGATGATGTTTTCCGAAATCCTGCGGTTATGTAAATCTGATATGAAGAAGATGGTGAAGGACTCGAACTCATCAGGCAGCCCTTCAAGGAAAAGTTCTTTTCTCACAACCCTATTTAAATGTGCTTCAATCCACATATAGATCAACAGCAGCACAGAGGCTGCTGCAAAGAATAAGACCACCATCATATTTCAACGCCCCTCCTAAATTTCTTAGCTGCCCTTGCTGCTTCAATGTTGGCAGATAATACACCGTACATTGTAGCCATGATAAGAGAAGCAATTGATAACCAAACGTTTTTTTCAAACAATACCCAGTACATTGCTGACAATAAACCAAATTCCAAAAGAACTGCTCCTATTCGTGCCTTTATACCCTGAGAAATTACGTTTTCAAGTTGATTTCGAATAATACTTGCAACTGCTAAGAAACCGAATAAGAAACAAAGCGCACCAGCACCGTAACGAAAACTATTCAACATCAAGTCTGTAAACGTAATGGACTTAAATACAAGCGTTTCTTCTGCAATATACAGTAAACCAAATGATGATAGTAAACGCAAAAAAGAAAGCAGCATAGAAAAAACCTCCCCCTCTATATCTATGATAGAGAAGGAGGTATTATAAATTTTATCTTACATTTCTTTAATATCTAATACTTTAAATCCGTTTTGCTCAAGTTTTGTAATGAACTGATCGATATTTTCATTCTTCTCAATCTTCATCACGATTCGTCTAACGTTCTGATTTGTTTCATCAAACGTCGATAAAGAAATAATGTTCTCATGAAAGCTTTTCGCGATTTTAGCAAGTCTTGCAATCCTACCTTCCGTTTCAGAAGAAGCGAATGCAATCCTAACACCGGTCTTTCTCATCCCGAAGGCACTTTGGAATTGATCCAATATATCTGCTCTTGTGATAATCCCGATGCACTGCTCTTTTTCATCCACGACAGCAACCAAAGGAGCATCGTTTACGAGCAATAGCGTCGTCTCGAAAACTGCCTCTTTATCTACCGTTACATCTTTTTGATAAGCGATATCTCCTGCTTTTGTTTCTTTTAAAAACTGAACTTTATCAGTCATATCGCTTTTAAAAAACGATTTATAAATTCTGTTAAAGGTTACGATCCCTTCATACCTTCCGTCTTGAATGACTGGTACGCCATCGATCTGACTCTTCTTGAGTCGCTCCAGTGTTTCTTCAAGACTCGTGTCATAATTCACAGAAATTGTTTCTCTTAGCGATTTCATAGCACTTCTTACAAACACGACTATCACCTCTTCTATAAGTTACTTCCCCCATATAATTAATACCATACTACCAATACAATGTCCTCCTTATCTACCATTAATTCAAAAATGGGTTGTACACTCGTAAAAATGGGCGATATCGTTTCTTGAAAATTCAGTCTTTTTAAGGTAAGATATTATCAAAGTAGACTTCTAAAGGACGTATATCAAACTAACGGAGATGATGGACCTATGATAAACAAACTGAAAACACAATCTTTGTTGGGTAACGATGACCTTGATTTCAACCGTCGACTCGGGATGCCTGTCGAAGTGTTCTGTCCAAAGATCAAGGATACTGTGGCATTTGGCAAAATCGAAATGTTCGATGAAAGCGCGTTACTTATCAATGGAAACTGTTTTCAAATCGAACAGTATTTATTTTTTGGCTGCCCAGAACATCGATAAGAGTTACTTGTAGAATAAATTAATATCGTATTCTTCTTTCATGTAAGAGAAGACATCATGACGCTTCTCCCATTGAGCTTCACTTTTCCATAGCTCCTCACTACGATCGATTACCTCTAGCCGCAACGAATCAAGCTCATCTTCCGCTTTCTTTAACTTCTTGGTCACTCTTTTTAACCGATAATAGACGAACCCGTTAAGGAGAAACATTAAAACGATGAAAGGTGCTTTGGACAACGAAAAAGCCTCCCAAAGAATCGAACTACTCACCTGTAGCTGGTATACTAAGAACCCACCACTCACAACCAATAAGATCATGAGTGCATAGCTATAAAACTCTGATTTAGCTTTATACTGCCTCTCTTCTCTTTTTCTATCGACCAGTTCACTCAATAACACAAGCGTCACATCAGATTGAGGTTGTGGGAGATTCCACTGCTTTAGAGCATCCATGGTTGTCCTCCTTTTTTGAAACTAGTTTATGCTTGAAACTGAGAACATAATACCATCGATGCTCCAACTTAAAATGATGGTTTAAGAATAAATCGAATACAGGAGAAAAATCGCAACCATCGATATAAAAAGCAGTGCTAAAATACGAACGAGCGTAAGAGAAGGCGTTGTTTCTTCTCTTTTTTTATTTGATCTCCCTTTCTTCTTGGCTTTATGCTTATGATATTCCTTTCTAGATGGTAAAGGGTTCTCTTTTTTCATTAAACTCACCTTTCAAGATGTGATCATTTTGGGGTTCGATATTTAATTAAACACCCCATAATGAAATCGATTAAGAAGTGCGCAGTAATCGTAACAGCTATGTTACCTGTTATCTCATATATGATTCCTAATAGAAAACTTATCCCCACAACAAGACTAAATAACACCGGCTTAGTCAAGTATCTCACATGGATGATTGCAAACAATAGACTTGCAATCACCAAGCCGAAATGTGTTTGAATCACACCACGGAACATTACTTCCTCGCTGATCGAAATTAGTAACGAAAGTATGAAAATATGGAAGATCGATCTGTTCTTAAAGATGCGCTCATTAATGCCTCCATCATCGAATGCAGACTCTGGTAACAGCCTCATAAGAGCAATATCGATCAAGATGACAACTAACGCTACCCCGCCGCCGTACAAAACCATATCTGCCCATACTAGCTCGACTATTCGATCGAGAAACCACCCTTCTCGAAACAAAAAATAACCTACTATCCAAGAGATAAGTAATAAGGAAAGCTGCGTTAAATAAACATTTAAAAGTAATTCTCGATCAGAGAGGGCTTTGACAACTTCTGCTTGTTTATTCCTCACCCTTCTCCTCCACCCTCAGCATAAATTGTAACTCTTTATCCCAATCTATAGCGGTCACTTCTTTTAGAGTAGAGTCTCTCTGGTTCATATAAACCTCTTCGATTAGGCCACAGTGGTCACAACATTGATCGATTTTAGGAACATTTTCATCGAAACGCTCTAAAAGCCCTTTGCGCCGACACTGGTTATCATAAAGCCATTTTTTAAAGTCGATCCACTTTAACAGTTTTCGTTTTCTTAACCTTTCTACCTCATTTGAAAGGTCTTCCAAAAGGCTTTGATAATGGAATGTATTAACGATACCGTTCAATAAGATCCCTTTTTGATGCAGGTGATGAATAATGAAGCGCCATGCTGTTTCAGATAGCTTGTACCGAATGCCTTCTTTTTCATAGTCGAGTGAGATGTGTTCGCCAGCTCGTACACGCAATTCTTCTAGTAACATACTGATTTGCTGACGTTCAGGTAATTCTGTTTCAATAAACGAAATCGGTAACCGCTCATCAGCTTCAGTAAAAAGTTGAATAGCGATCGCGGGTTCTTGATCTCTACCAGCCCGACCAATTTCTTGTAAGTAGCTTTCAGTGTTCGAAGGTGGATGAAAATGAACGACGTATCTCACGTTGCTCTTATTGATTCCCATACCAAATGCATTTGTACTACAAATTAGTGAAAGTTCATCATTAATAAACTGCTGCTGAATAAGCAGACGAGATTCTGAGTCAAGACCAGCATGGTATGCAGCGACACCCTGAACACCTGATTCTGACAGTTTGATACTGACCTGTTCAGCTATCGCACGACTAGAGAAATAAATAATGCCTGGTCCTTGAAGTGTTTTTCCATATTCTAAGACCGAATTCATCTTAGAATCAAGAGTCGCATGTCTTTCTAATTTAATCGCAATATTTGGACGATCGACCGAATTGATATGTAGCGTAGGATCGACCATATTTAATTGAGCGATAATATCTTTTCGAACATCTTCTGTAGCGGTAGCCGTTAATGCTAGAAGAGGCGGTTGACCGAGCTCTGCTCTAACATCACCTAGCTTTAAGTAATCGGTTCTAAAATCATGTCCCCATTGGGAAATGCAATGTGCCTCGTCTACTACCATCAAAGAAAACCGAACCTTTTTTAACGTTCGTTTTACATTATTGTTTTGTAATATCTCTGGTGATGCAAAGATAAACGTGTATGACGATAAATTTTGCAGAGCGGTCAACCTTTTTTCGAAATCGAGAAAACTATTCAACGCAAGAACGCGTTTCTCCCCTTTCGTTTTTAATTGCTGAACCTGATCCTCCATGAGGGAAACTAGTGGAGAAACAACTAGGACTGGGGAATGACCTAAGTATGCAGGGAGCTGATAACAAAGTGATTTCCCTGCACCTGTAGGGAGCATCGCAAAGACATCTTTACCTTCCAAAACATCCCGAATGATTTCCTCTTGCCCCATTCGAAATTCTTCATAACCAAATTTATCAATTAACGTCCTCGTTAAATTCATTAAACCCCTACTTTACACAGTGTTAACCTAATTTCGAAATATCCATACCGATTCTCTAGGTGATCACGTATTGTTTTTAGCCGATGACTGTTGGTCGATCTGCTTGCCCTCAAAATTTCCTCCTGCGCTCGTTTAGAGACGAAAGGGTCGATCGAAAATGCTTCAACATTGATTGCAATCTCGACAATGTGGTCTTCTATCGTACTTTTCTTTAGTCTTCTGATCTCCATAATCTGTTGAAAGGACAATCCCTTCTGCAACATAGTGTACGTAGTACGAGTAGAAGCAGTTAAAGGGACTGGCAATGTTTTATTTTCTATAAAAGAAGTTATGATCGGATAAGATTTTGCATCATTTCGAGCATGCGTAATACATGCATGAATCACCCCATAAAAGACGATTATCCCTTCTTCAAATGAAAGATCAAGTGATGCACAGCTTTGTTCTACTGTTAATCCAGTCCTATGAAATCCGCTCAATCGAAGGACAAAGAAACGCGCATGATTCTCAGGCAATGCTTCTAACACTTGTCGAAGCTCTCGATAAAGCTGCTGAGCTGTTCTTTTCCTTTTCTCTAAACTTGCTGGAAAATGCGTTCTAACCCACTTCTGTGCTTGTTCTTCACGTATTACTGGGTAAAAATTCATTGAACGATTTACAGAATGTGATAGAGCCTGCATGTACAAACTAATACGGTTCCAAAAGTCGTCTGAAACCTGGTGGTACTTCCACCCATTCAAATACTGAGGAAAAGAATGTTCTTTAAGAAATTCGTTAAGAACGTCTTGTCCTTTTTCATTGACCTTGTATGTATGTCGATCGATCTGTTCAAGTAAGCCGTCATCATAGAGCGTTGAAACGGTTTCCTCAATTTGACCACGAGCTAAATTCTTTTGCATACCAAATAAAAAAGATAAACCGAATAATTTCGCATCCTGAATTGTTTGAGATGACTTCTTCCCTTTCAACAAGTGGTAGGCACCTGAGATCGTCCTTTCACCTTTCATCTGATGTAAGACGAATAAGAGAAGTCCGTCTAAATATCTTATCATTGAATCACCCTGTTTCTTTCTACTTCTATTGTATCAAAATTTTCGTCCTGTTTAGTGAATTTCAAATCGGGTAACCTTTTAGTAAGCATAGTGAAGGATTTAGCTATTGAAAAGTCAAGGCATCACCTTTACAATAAAGTTATCAAAACATTCATTTGATGAATATTGTAGTGATGACAGACATATAGAAGTATTGAATAGGAGGTTAATACATGGCTAAGTATACTATTGTAGATAAAGATACTTGTATTGCTTGCGGTGCATGCGGCGCAGCTGCACCAGATATTTACGATTATGATGATGAAGGAATCGCTTTTGTAACGCTCGATGATAATGAAGGTATCGTAGAAATTCCTGAGGTGTTACACGAAGACATGATGGACGCGTTTGAAGGTTGCCCTACTGATTCCATCAAAATTGCTGAAGAGTCTTTTGATGGCGATCCATTGAAATTCGAATAGTACTACGAATCTCCGATATGATTATCGGAGATTTTTTTATGGTGATTTTTCAGGATATCAAATTGACACTTTAGTGCTTTCGTGGTAAAAAGTAATGTATTATCTTTTCTAAATATTATAACAAAGAAGAGAAAAAAGGAGTGGAGATTGTTGGCACATGTGCTAGTTACTGATTCTATTCAAGAGGATGGCTTACTACCATTACTAAATGACGATTCGATTCAATGTGATATAGGTTCGATTCAAAATTATGAGGAACACCTTTCAAAGTACGAAGCGCTTTTAGTTAGGAGCGCTACTAAAGTAACATCAGACCTCCTCGACAAGATGCCTAATTTAAAGATCGTCGCTAGAGCTGGAGTTGGGATCGACAACATCGATATAGAAGAAGCAACGAAGCGAGGCGTTATTGTTGTAAACGCTCCAGATGGTAATACAATCTCAACAACAGAGCATACTTTTGCTATGATGGCTTCTCTTGCCAGAAACATTCCTCAAGGAACAAATAGTTTAAAAAACGGAAAGTGGATGAGGAAACAATACGTCGGTACAGAATTAAATCGTAAAACACTCGGTATTATTGGATTAGGAAGAATCGGTACAGAGTTATCAAGGAGAGCGAGAGCATTCGGAATGCAGGTAATGGTATTCGATCCTTTTTTAACAAATGATCGTGCGGATAAGTTAGATGTGGCTTCAGTTGATATCGATGAGCTACTCGAACAGTCTGACTTCATTACTGTTCATACGCCTCTTACCGAAAACACACGAGGATTGATCAATGGGGAAACACTAGCGAAAACAAAAAAAGGTGTTTTTCTAATCAACTGCGCAAGAGGTGGAATCATTGATGAGGATTCACTCATCCCTTATCTTGACTCTGGACATATCGGCGGCGTCGCACTAGACGTATTTGAATCCGAACCTCCACGTGAGGATCACCCTCTTCTTAAATATGACCAGGTGATTGTTACCCCTCATCTAGGTGCTTCTACGAAAGAAGCTCAACTGAATGTAGCCGCACAAGTTGCGGATGAAGTACAACTGTATTTGAGCGGCAAACCAATTCGAAATACAATCAATCTACCTGCTTTCTCAAACGAAGAATATGAAAAGATTAAACCATACTACGAATTAACTCGTAAGATGGGAAGCATTCTTTCACAATGCATGAAAACAGCAGTTAACGTCGTAGATGTCACCTACGCTGGAACGTTAACAGAATTAGATACAGCGATCTTAACAAGAAGTTTAATGGCTTCATTCTTACGATATAGACTAGATACGACAGTAAACGAAGTGAATGCTCCTTCAATTGCAAAAGAACGCGGAATCACATACGGAGAAAAACATACATCTGAGACTCACGGATACTCCAATCTAATATCAGTGACGGTCGAAGGAGACAAAGGTTCTTTTTCCTTACAAGGAACGTACATCAAAGAATACGGCGAGAGGATCACCCAATTAAACGGATTCGACATCGACTTTCATCCACAAGGACACTTATTATATATTCAGCATAATGACAGACCAGGCGTTATCGGTAACGTTGGAAAAGTGTTAGGGGAACATGAAGTAAATATCGCTACGATGCAAGTAGGAAGAAAAGTGGCAGGTGGGGAAGCAATCATGATGCTATCATTTGATGAAGCACTCCCTGCCCATATCGAATCAACGATCAGTAGCGTACAAGACATTGTAAAGGTGGAGCAAATTAAAGGCGTGTAATAAAAAAGACCAAGAGCAGCTGCTCTTGGTCTTAATCGTGTAAAGGATATCCGGGGTGAATACACATGAAGCTGCTATTAAATCTTGATAGACTTACGCTCTCCCTTATTAAAGGTCATAAGCTGTGAATAACCGACAGACTTAGCGAGTGTTAGCGCCTGATCATAGTCTGCACCTACATCCTCAGGTACATGAGCATCAGAAGAGAGTACGATTGGAATGTCTTTTTCATAGCACATCTTCAATAGATCATAATCAGGATAAAGCTCACCAACAGGCTTTCTTAAGCCAGCAGTACTTATTTCCACACACGTCTTTGAATTCGCAAGGGCATTCGTCGCTCGATCATACTGCTCTAAAAGAAAGTCTTTATCATCTGGTTTATACTTGAAGATCTTGACGAGATCTAAATGCCCAACGATATCGAATAAGTTCGATTCTGCAAGTGTGACGACCTGATCGAAGTATTTTCTGTACGTATCGACAACATCTCTTTCATCCCACAAATGTCGATATTCCGCAAGATCGATACCGAAGTCATCGACCCAATGAATCGAGCCTATCACATAATCAAATTGGTAGGACGAAATGAATTTCTTCATCTCGGCATGTTTTCCAGGCGTGTAATCCATTTCAATGGACATTTTCACATCCATTCCATTGTCCTGTGCCTCATTAAATAAACGCACATAATCCTTCATACTGTACCATCTACGTTCATTCACCCAAGGATTTTTAAGAATATCTTCTGTTTCATAAAAATGATATGCATGTTCTGATATACCAAAGTGTTCAATATTCTTCTTTCTGGCTTCTTCTACGAATTTTGTTAAGTAATCTAGTGTTAGCGTCCCTTTTTCCAAATGGTTATGATAGTCAGTATACATGCCTTCATCCCCTTTATCGAACTAGTTTGACATTTCCACTACCATTGTAACGTACAAAAGCTTAACAGGATAGCAAATGCAGAAAATTGAAATGTCTCACTTATTCTTGGATTAGGGGCACATCCTAACACTATTGGTGATCATTTAGATCAAATTCCTCTGCAATTTCAGCCATTTTCGAAGGCATCTTTTCATCGTTAAACACATTTTGAGCATTTTTAAAGCGTGTTGGGTTTATTTTACGAACCTTCTGGTTAACACTACTTTTTCCATAGCCGATATATGAAGGATAGTTCGCTTGTTCAGCGTGCCCACCTTCCCGCACTTTCTTATCACTTGAACCGGATGACTGAGCACTTAAGCTGCTGTACCCTTTTTTAATCGTATTACTCGTAGCTTTCCTTGCTCTTTTAGAGACTGATAGGATCAGCACGATTACAGACAAAAACCCTAAGGGACCCATTAATACTTTCATACTTTTTTTCAATGTCGTTTCCTCCTGTCCAACTGTTTATCCTACTTAACTATTGTGTAGCATTCACGATAGGATTATACGTGGGACAGGTTAAAAGGGAAGTAGAATAGAAAAAGAGCCTCCAAAATGAAGGCTCTAGACAACTTAAGGTAAAAAGAATGAGAATGTCGTTCCCTCACCATCTTTACTATGGACAGAAATTTGACCTCGGTGGGCTTCTACAATATTGCGTGCGATCGCAAGGCCGAGCCCGGTTCCTGAGCGTCCTCTCGTTCTAGCTTTATCTGCTTTGTAAAATCTTTCGAACACAAATGGAAGGTCCACTTCAGGAATACCTGATCCTGTATCTTTCACATCGAACTGTACACCGTTACGTTGAACCGTAATGATCAAGCTGACTTCTCCCTCTTTCGGTGTATGTCTCACTGCATTGTCTAGTAAATTGGTTAAGACTTGTTCGATTCGGTCCGCGTCAATTGAAAGTGTATGATCGTGGTCTGATACATAATAATGCAAGCCAACCTCTCTCTCTCGGGCTGGACCTTGGAACTTCCTCAAAATCCGCTGACCAAAATCGTAAAGGTTGATCTCACTATAATGAAGCTCAGTATGGCCAGCTTCCATTCTAGCAAGGTCGAGAAGCTCATTAACAAGACGCCCCATCCTTAACGATTCATCATAGATGATTTGAGCAACTTCCTTCTTTTCCTCATCACTGCTTGCGATGTCATCGACAATCGCTTCACTGTATCCTTGAAGCATCGCGATAGGTGTTCTTAATTCATGAGAAACGTTCGCGATAAAATCCTTTCTAAGCTTATCCAAACGACGCTCTTCTGTCATATCTCGAAGGACAGCCACAGCGCCTCGGATTGCAGATTTATTATAAAGTGGTGTCATCACGATCACCCAGTTACGCCCCTGTAACTCTACTTCAGTGAGCTGTTCTCGTTCTTGCATCACCACGAGACTAAATAATTCATTGATATCTTCAGGGACTTCTTTTCCAGGCTCTTCTTGCATACCCTGCTCATAATACCACGCCTTCAAGAACCTCTCTGCAGGAGGATTGGTACTTAAGATCGCTCCTGTTTTATCAAATGTAATAACACCGTCAGCCATACTACTCAGTATACTAGACAGCTGTTCTTTTTCTTGATTTAAGGCCGTTACATAGTTGTTCAATTGCCTCCCCATACGGTTAAAGGCAACTGACAGTTCTCCTATTTCATCGTGAGTAACCATTGGAACTTTCGTATCGAACTTCCCCTTTGCAACCTGCGTTGCGGCTTCTCTCATCTTCCTAAGGGGTGCTGTAATACGGGTCGATAAGAAAAAGGCAAATATGGTTGTGAGAACAATAGCGATACCTGCTGAGATGTAGATCAAGTTTCTAGCTTGTCTCGTTGTTTCTGCTATAACATCTAGAGACTGATAAAGAAATACCGCTCCGTTTTGACTTCCAACTTGCATCGGAACGCCTACGATCAACAAATCATTTCTTGAAACAGAGTCAGCTGCCAACTCTCCTTGTTTCACGACGGTACGTTGGTTTGTAAATACATCCTCAAGGACTGGATCGTCTTTGAACACACGTAGTGGAAAGTTTGGTAGTCCATGACTATTAGGTGAATATTGAATGGTAGAGCGATCCTCTATATCTTCAATCACCATTACTCCAGTTGGGTAGAAATCTGTAATTTCCCATGCCGTATCCATAGCTTTTTTTCTATCATCGTAATTTTCGATTACGGAAGACACTTTCGTCGCAAGTCTTTCCATCTCTTCTGCTTCTTTTTCAACATGAAAATCTTCGAAGAACTGAAGCAATAGAATGGTCAAGATAAATAAAACGGAAGCCACAAGAAGGATGATGGTCAACCATAGCTTCCCTACAACACTTCTCCAGATCATTAGTCTTTAGCTGCCTCGAACTTGTAACCCACTCCCCAAACGGTCGAAATCATTCCAGCTGCATTAGGGGATACCTTGTTTAATTTCTCTCTCAAACGTTTCACATGTGTGTCTACCGTTCTTAGATCACCAAAGAATTCATAGTTCCATACATCTTTTAATAGATCTTCTCGTGAAAAGACTTTATCAGGTGCTTTTGCTAGAAAATATAATAGCTCATATTCTTTTGGTGTAAGATTAATGATTTGATCTTCAGCTAAGACACGGTGTGCATCATGGTCGATCGTTAAATACGGAAAGACGATTACGTTTTTTGTTGTTGTTTCAGTTTGTAAAAATTTCGTTGTTGAAGACCTTCGTAAAAGGGCCTTCACACGTAAGACAACTTCTCTTGGACTAAAAGGTTTTGTGATATAATCATCAGCACCCACTTCAAATCCTTGCACACGATTGGCTTCCTCACCTTTTGCGGTTAACATGATCACTGGCGTAGCCTTATGTTCACGCAGCTGTTCACAAACTTCAATTCCATCTATTCCTGGTAGCATAAGATCCAGCAGAATAAGGTCAAAATCGTCTTCTGTTGCTATCTCTAAAGCAGCCTCTCCGTTCTCTGCTTCTTCAATTTCATAGTTTTCTCTTTCTAAGTACATTCGTAACAGTTTTCTAATACGGTCTTCATCATCTACAACTAATATTTTTGCGTCTTTTTCCAAGAAGATTCCCTCCTACTTGTACTACTCTATCTTATTTTATCACGCACACAGCTTTAGAGACCACTAATCAAGAAACCGCATACAACCCTTCAGCCATTGTGCTTCATTCTTTGCCTTCTCATACTAATCATTATTCCTAATTTAATGAAAGAAAACCTTCACATTCTGTGAAGGCTTTCAGATTATGCATAAGAATGAAGACCTGAGATGACCAGGTTAACAACGACTAGGTTAAGCATAATGATGATAAATCCTACTACTGCAAGCCAGGCTGACTTCTCTCCTTGCCAGCCTCTTGAGAGCCGAAGATGTAGATATGCTGCATAAAAAAGCCATGTAATGAGTGCCCATACTTCTTTAGGGTCCCAGCCCCAGAAACGCGTCCATGCGACTTGTGCCCAGATCATTGCAAAGATGAGCGCTCCTAATGTGAAAACAGGGAACCCAATCGCCACTGCACGATATTGAATTTCGTCCACAAGTTCTTCGTTTACATTTTTAACTGCAGGCTGTAAAGCGGCTCCGATCCGCTTTCTTAGAATTAGACGGATGATCCAATATAAAACGAAACCACCAAGCATCGACCAAACTAATGTATTGAGTTTTTGAGCAGCTTTTTCACCCTTCATCCAAGAAGGAGCATCAACGAGTGGTCCGAATTCATTTCCACTAACATATGTGGCATCTGTTGGACCTATAAGAGTTGGAATGGTGTACTCTACGGTAGCTGGTTGATCGTTGTTATCTACAAAATCATAAGTAGATGAATAACCCGCTGCTTCAAAACTAAGTGATATGATAACGAATGCAATTGTACTGATCAGCGTGTACATCACTGCTTCAAGCCAAAAGGTCGACTTACTTGCTTTTTCTTGGTTCACCTTTTTTACCAGGTAAACGAGCCCTGCAGCAAAACTGATCGCAAGAATTCCTTCCCCAAGTGCTGCAGTCGTAACATGAATCTTTAGCCAGTTACTTTGTAACGCAGGTATGAGTGGCTGAATTTCAGAAGGAAATACACTCGCGTAAGCAATGATGATAAGAGCGACCGGCATGGCGAACACACCGATGACGTTACTTTTATAAATGACATAGATCATTAGGAAGGCAAATACCATCGTCATCCCAAAGAATGTCGTAAACTCAAAGAGGTTGCTGACTGGCGCGTGACCTGCCGCAATCCACCTTGTAATAAAATATCCTAGTTGAAATAGAAAGCCGACGGTCGAAAGGATGAATCCTCCACGTCCCCACTTCTTAGCGTGGGTCTCTTCATCTGACTTTCTCCATTTCTTTCCAAGCAGTGAAATGGCGAAAACAAGACTTGCTGCAAAATAAATAAAGAAAGATATATAAAGCAAGTTACTGCTGAGTTGTGCCATCTCATCATGCCTCCCTTCGTAATAGAGGTGCTATTTTTGTTCAGATTGATCTTGAGGCATCTCAATCCCCGTTTGTTCTGTAATTGATTCAAGTTCGCGTCTTAGCCCATACCAATTCTTATTCGTATGAGACGCAATCCACAGTTCATCATCTTTTCTACGCACCCAAATCCTGCGGTGATTCCAGTACATTCCTTGTACAACACCGATCATAAAGATTGCTCCACCGATACCAAGAATCCAGAGCGTGTTGTCTTTTCGGACAACGAGACCAGATACATTCTTCGTATCAACATTCTGGAAAGACATCTTATATTCATTCTCACCTAATGGCTCTAAGTTTTGACGGATAGCGACAAACGCAACCTCACCATCTGGATGTTCTGGAGAGATCATCCGAAGAATGAATGCTGGGTTATTAGGGATTTTTGATTTTGTAGTCGGCTCACCTTTATCGTTAAATTCAAAGTCTGGAAAATAATCCATTACTTCGACTCGATACCCCTCATCGAGTGCATACTCATCTTCAGGGTTGTATAAATCGATGGTTAGTTCGCCGAATGATTCACCCGTTTCTTTTTTATCTAACGTAAAGGTCATGCTTTGCAGTTCGTTAAGCTTATAGTCAACTTGATAGATTGCATAGTCATCAAACTTCAGTGGCCTGTTTACTTGAATTGGATGTTCCTTTACCTTCTCTAGTTCTGGCTCTGTTCCAGCAATTCTATCTCCAACTTGCTTATAAAGAACTGCATCTGTTTGATAGTTTTTAGCTACAACTTCCTGACCAGACTGTTCGATCGCATCTTTAAACTTCTCGTCATTATTATCATAGGTTTCTAGTATGAAGCCGTCGCTCTTTAAATAATAAGCTTCTTCTGTACCTTTGATTTTTCTCGTTTCGTCTTCTTTAATCCATAGAACTTCATCCACGTACATACCAGGGAAGAAGCGAAGCATTCCTCCGATGAGAAAGATGATTAACCCGATGTGATTTACATAAGGACCCCATCGAGAGAATCTATTTTTCTCTGCAAAAAGGTGACCATCTTCTTCTCTAACATTGTACCTCTTGTTCTGAAGCACTTCCTTCACCTTAGAAAGACTCGGCTTATCACCTTCTATGTTGGTAATACCAAAGTACTTCTGACGCTTCATAAAGCTTTCGTGACGGATCGTCCGTTGTTTTCTCAACGAGCGATACAAAGGAACGAAACGGTCAAGACTTGCGACGATCAACGATAGACCTAAAGCAGCAATGAGGAGCATATACCACCAGGAACCATAAAGATTATGAAAGCCTAAATCATAAAACAATTGACCTGGGATGCCGTATTGGTCTCGATAGTACTCAGATGGGTCAGAAAGAGGAGGTATGTACATTTCTTGAGGGAATATCGTTCCAAGCGCTGAAGCAACTAACAGCAGCACGATGATCCATATCCCTACCTTAACAGAAGAAAAGAAGTTCCAAACCTTGTCGACAATGGTTGTTTTATAGGTTTGAGATCTTCTCGCACTTCCTTCATATCTCATATTTAGAAGTTTCTTTGATTCTAAGTCTCCTTGAAGCGGCTTCCCACATGCCTCACATATTTCAGTTCCATAAGGGTTCACGTGTCCGCATTCACAGGTAATCGTTTTGTTACTCATTCGAACACCCCGTTACGGTTGGATTCGCTTCATATACTCATCGATCACTTCTTCAGATAAACTGGCTTCTGTCTTCTGTATCACTTTACCGTCTTTATCGATTAAGAATGTAACCGGAATTGGTCCAACCCCATAATGATTTGTTACGTCGTTTCCTTTATCAAGAAGTACTGGAAAACTAAGCTTATAGCGATCAACAAAACTCTTTGCAGTAAGCTTCGGTTCTGAAACATTCACTGCCAGAATTTCTACTCCTTTTTCCTTGTATTCTTTATACTTCTTGTCCATCGCTGGCATTTCATCTTTACATGGCTCACAGTACGTTGCCCAGAAATTCAGGAAAACCCCTTTTCCTCTATAATCCTTCAACTCCACTTCATTTCCTTCTAAATCAGAAAGAATAAAGTTAGGAGCTTGATCGCCCGCTTGAACGACACCGCTATCATTCGCGAAAAAGTTCGTATAGAACGTATATCCGACTGCTAGTAATACAGCAGCCAGAATCACCGTTCGGACAACGAGCCGGTTTTTTTTCTTCATTTCACACCAACTCCAATCAAACAAAACAATACTACTTTTACTATAACGTGCTGTCTGGAATACGAATGACTATTTTTTTGACTTTTGTGTGACAGCCTCGTTACGAAGCTGCTTGACCTCGTATGGTTTAAGCTCACGGTATTCCCCAGAATTAAGCCCAGTTAATTCTAAAAAGCCATATCTTTCGCGCTTTAGCTTCTGAACAGGGAATCCTAACGCTTCAAACATTCTTCTCACCTGGCGATTTTTACCTTCATGAATCGTGATTTCTACGATTGATTTTTGTTTTTGCTTATCGATCGATAGAATTCTTGCTTGTGATTTAGAGGTTTTCCCATCTTCAAGATGTACACCGTTCTGTAGCTTTTGAATAACCTCTTTTGTGACGATTCCTTTCACTTTTACCACGTAGACTTTGTCGATTTTGTAACTTGGATGCATAAGCTTATTTGCAAAGTCTCCATCATTTGTTAAGAGTAGCGCACCTGAAGTGTCATAATCCAACCTGCCAACAGGGAAAACACGCTGCTCGATATGATGAAAATAATCCGTAACGGCTTTTCTTCCTTTGTCGTCTTCTACTGTAGAAATGACTCCAGTTGGTTTATAAAACAAAAAATAAACCGGCTGTTCACGATACACCGGAATTCCGTCCACTTCTATTTTGTCACTGTCTTTTACTTTCGTTCCTAGCTCTGTAACAAGCTTTCCGTTCACCTTCACTCTGCCTTCTTCAATCAATGTTTCTGCTTTTCGTCTAGATGTAACTCCAGCTTGTGCGATTACCTTCTGTAAACGTTCCATATCATTCACCTCACTAAAACATCATACTCTTGTGTTAACGAAACCTCAAGTACAGATTCATTCTATCATTCATTATAGGCAATTCGCATCTTAACCAACCATTTAAAATGCAAAAAGAGTCTCTTGATGAAAGAGACTCACAAACTGTCGAGAAAGCTTTAAGAGCTATTTACCATGAATATTGTGAGATTTCCGCTACAGGATGCTCGCTTTCCGCGGGGCGGGCGGTGAGCTTCCTCGTCGCTTACGCTCCTGTGGGATCTCACCTGTCCCGCTGATCCCGCAGGAGTCGAGCATCCTTCCGCTCCAATCCGCATAAGGATGTTCAAATTCATAGAAAAAATAACCTGATGTGACACCAATAAATAATGGCATATAAGATCGGAAAGTACTAGTTGATATAAATGTAAACTAGTAGGAGTGACATCTCTCCCATGTTCTAACGTGCGCTGGAAGCTCGGACTATTTTGCAGGAGACCCTGACGTTCGTCCACAGGAAAGCAAGATGTGTTCCATTGCGTTTAGGATCCACAATATCCTAAAGGTATGTTTTATTTAAGAGACTCTTAACCAAAGACGATCGTGACAAAAACGATTGCTGCGATGATTCCGACTAAGTCTGCAAGCAACCCTACTTTTAAGGCATTCCCCATTCGTTTTATTCCAACTGCACCAAAGTAAACGGTAAGGATGTATAGGGTTGTATCAGTACTTCCTTGCATCGTCGACGCTAACCTTCCAATAAATGAATCTGGTCCGTATGTTCTTATGATGTCTGTCGTCATCGCTAGAGCACCTGTCCCAGAAATCGGGCGAATGAGAGCTAGAGGGACGATTTCTGTTGGAACACCGATCATATCGAGGGGAGCTTTTAACATGTCGCTCACAAACGCCATGGCGCCAGACGCTCTAAAAACTGAGATTGCAACCATCATTCCGATTAGATAAGGGACGATGGAGATCGCAATCGAAAGCCCTTCTTTCCCACCTTCTACAAATGATTCGTAAGTAGGGACTCTTTTTAACGTTCCATAAACAAGAACAAACGCAATTAATATAGGGATAATCCAGATCGAGATATTCAGATCATCTCCCCCTTATCTCCTATTGAACATGCGATCGATGATAATTGCGCCTATCGTTGAACAAACGGTAGCCGCAATTGTCGTTCCTATTATTTCGGCAGGTGATATGGAGCCATACTTCATTCGAATCGCTATTACACTAGTAGGAATCAATGTAAGACTAGAAGTATTTAAGGCTAGTAACGTTACCATCGATCGAGAAGCGCTATCTCTCATGTGATTTAATTTCTTAAGCTCTTCCATCGCTTTGATGCCCATAGGTGTTGCAGCATTTCCAAGTCCGAACATGTTTGCGATCATATTCGATAAGATATAGCCCATAGCTGGGTGATCTGGAGGAACTTCCGGAAATAGCTTCGAAACGATCGGTTTGAAAACGTTCGATAAACTCACTAAGAGGCCAGCGTTTTGTGCGATCCTCATTAGCCCGAGCCAGAAAACCAGGACGCTTAACAATCCGATACAAACAGCTACAGCTTCTTCCGCACCGCTAAAAATGGCTTTGTTCACTTCTTCCATAGTGCCGTTAAACATCGCATAAAGAATACTAAGCACGAAAAGGCCCACCCATATCAAGTTAACCATATAGATCACGCTTAATATCTAGTGAAAACAGCTTTTTAAAGAAACCCCAAAACCCTTTGCTTTCCGTTTCACTTTCGTATGTTAGAGGTGCTTTGACGATTACTTTGTCATCTAAGCTTATTTTATAAATACCAACTGGATCTTGAAATGATTCAGGGTCATCCCATGATTTCTTCTCTGGTGGTTTTGCCAGTCGGATACTTGATTCGATTTCTTTCCTCTCGTTCTTAGTCAATGGATAAACTAGATCACGGTGTAATTTAACCTTTCCTTTATACGGTTCCTTTTTCACTTCATCAAGGAAACCTTTTTCTGCTAATGTAGTGAGTTCATAATTCTGATAACCCCAGTTAAACATTCCGATATGATCGTTCCAATCGGATGGTGCATCGAGCGTAACCGCTATTAACGACATACCATCGCGCTCAGCCGTGGAAACGAGCGTCCGTTTCGCTCTTTTCGTATACCCCGTCTTCCCTCCGGTCGAGTCGCTATAGAGACCCGTTACTAACTTATTTTTGTTTCTCCAAACGTAATCCCAGCTTTCATTTTCATTCGGTGCTCTATGAACTTCTGTACTCGATATGATTCGATACATTTCATTGTTCATGGCATATTGGGTAAGAAGCGCCATATCATAAGCAGTTGAATAGTGCTCTTCATGGTCATCAAGGCCATGCGGATTGGCAAAGACTGTCTTCGTCATTCCGATTTCTTCTGCCTTGTAATTCATCAATCGCACAAACCCTTCAAGGCTCCCTCCCACTTCCTCAGCAATCGCCACAGCTGCATCGTTTCCAGAACGCAGCATCAATCCATATACAAGGTTCTCGAGGGATATTTTCTCTCCAGGTTTTAAATAAAGTGAAGACCCTTCTGTGCCTGATGCACGGGAACTAACCTCTACATTCTCATTCATCTTTCCAGACTCTATCGCTAATATCGCAGTCATAATCTTGGTGATACTTGCAATCCTTCTCTGTGTATAGGCATCTTTCTCGTATAATATCCGTCCTGTATCTTGTTCCATTAATATTGCACTACGCGCTGACACGCTCACGCCTTTTGCAAAAACATTCTCAGGGATCAAAAGGAACAATAAGGTGATGATTAGTATAACGATGCTTACTTTCGAACGTAACAACTTGTTCATGACTTCCACGTCCCCTGACTCCGTATTTGTACAAGTCTATGAACGACAGAACGTGGATATGATTATCATTTATTATTTAAACGTCCGAAATCCGTGGCTTTCCTTAATGCAAATTCCTCAGCTGGTATCCTTATTTTAAGGAGTAAGAATGCATTTAAAACTGTGAATAACAACGCTGTTATATAGGATGAAAAGATAAGGGGCAATGCGATGATTTCAATCACAACAATAAGATAATTTGGATGTCTAATAAACTTGTATGGCCCCTTTGTAACAACATTTGCGTCTGGAAGTACAATGATCTTAGTATTCCAAAATCTCCCTAGACTTTTTATCGTCCAAACTCTAAGTAATTGAGTGATGATAAAAATCGTGAGCATGATTGTCCACACAGAAGAAAGCTGAAACCCTCTTATCGCTCCCTCAACAAAAAACGCCGCTAGAAAAGCAACATGAAGCATAACGATGAATTTGTAGTGCTCCTTCCCAGCTTCGAAGGCTCCCTTATCTTTCATCCATCTTTCATTCCTCTTTGCAACCATCAGCTCTGCAAGCCGCTGCCCAACGATCAATAGAAAGAAAACAGTAAACACAATCGTCATGCCGAACGCACTTCCTCCCACTCCAATAGTAGTAATTCAGAACAAAAGCCTGGCCCCAATGCTGCCATCAACCCTGTCGCTCCAACTGTACATTCTTCACGTAAAAACAAATCTAATACAAAGATAACGGTTACTGAGCTCATGTTTCCAAATTCTCTTAATATGGACCTTGAATTAGCTGTTTTGGACCGGTCCATGCCTAAGGCCTCTTCATAAGCAGCTAATACTTTCGTTCCTCCTGGATGCGCGATAAAATAATCGATGTTTTCAACATTGTTTAATGTAAGGAACTCTTTCACGTTCGGCTCAAGCCACTTAGAAACGATAGAAGGGATCGATTTTGAAAAAACGACGTGTAATCCTTGATTACTCACGTCCCACCCCATCACGTCTTCAGAGTCTTTCATCAATGTAGAGTATGTTGTACGGATGACTGGTAGACAAGCTAATTTCGATCGTTTTAGAAGTGGAGAGTTATTCCCACATAGAAGTACACATGAGGTACCGTCTGCAAAAAGGGCTGTTCCAATCAAGTTACTTTTCGAATAGTCACCATGCTGAAACGTTAAACTACAAAGTTCCACGTTCACGACGATAACGGTCTTTTCTGGGTGAGCTAGACAGTAATCATGCGCTCTTGATAATCCCGCAGCACCACCTGCACATCCCAACCCCCATATCGGGATTCGTTTTGTATGAGAAGAAAAAGGAAGAACGTTCATCAATCTAGCTTCAATACTTGGAGTCGAAATCCCAGTGGTAGAAATGAAGAAAATAGCATCTACCTCACTACAGTCCACCTTCGATTCAAGGTAATACGAGTTTTCTAAACAGTCTAGGATCGCCTTAGAGGCATAATCAACAGAAAGGGTGATATACTTTTCATTCTTCTCCTCAAAAGTAGGCCCTCCCTTATACCACTCCACAGGCATCGCAAAATACCTCGAGTCGATCTCCGCGCTTTGAAAAGCAGGTAAGAGCCTGTCTATATCTTTAAAATGACTACCAAACTGATCTCTTGCAAATGTTATTGCTTCATCTTGACCTAAACGATTGGGAGGAAGGTGTCTTCCTATCGATAGAATCATCATACCGACTCCTTCAACGATCTTTTCGTTTATTTTGAGATTTATTGGTAGTTATTATTCTAAAAAGTTACACAAAAATGAGGTACTCATCATTGAGCACCTCATTTGTCTTATCACTTCTGTTTTATACGATTTAGCGAAGATTGTATCCCTTCTAAATCACTACTTTTTATGACATCGATGAACTCATCGGCATCACTAATATAAAGTCGCTTTCGTTCTGGGTATCGCTCAAAAAAGCAAAGTGCGATCTTTTCTTTTAAAAAGGATTCTCCTCCTAAAATTTCTTCTTCGATCACTTTACTCTCAAATACAGTTGGGTACAAGACTGAGAAATTCTTTTCAGCTCCATTTGATTCATATGTAACCGTCATCCTCGAAAAAGCATCCTCTGGTGAATTTGAACGTTCCTTCTCTAACTCTCCACCTACAATGTGTTTAATTTGCATAGATACCCCCTCCGATTCATATGGTCAGTCAGGAATTTCTTGAAACTTCTCGAAAAATAAATCTGCTTCATCATCTTCTCCCTGATCTTCCCCATCTGGTAATGGTGGAAGGTCTTCAATCGCGCTCAAACCAAAATGAAACAGAAACTCTCTTGTCGTCCCATAAAGAATTGCCCTACCTGTCTTTTCAGCTCGGCCAACTTCTTTAATCAGAAGTTTACTCATTAACGTTTGAAGAGGCTTATCGGTCTTTACCCCCCGTATTTCCTCTACCTCTACTCTTGTGATCGGCTGCTTATATGCGATGATAGCTAGCGTTTCAAGTGCTGCTTGCGATATGGATTGGTTCTTAGGATCCTCAACCATTTTTTCAATGTAAGAAGCATTCTTTGAGTTCGTAGTTAGCTGATAGCTTCCTCCAAGAAAAACGATTTGAAAACCTCTTTCCTTCTCAATATATTCTTCCTGCAATTCGTTTATTGCTTCTAACACATTCTTTTCATCGATCGAAATCGTTTCAGATAAGCTCTTCAGATCGATTCCTTCGTCTCCTACTACAAACAGGAGACTTTCGATGATACTTTTTATTTCTTCGTTCGACACTACATTGCCTTCCTTTCACACTCAAAAATCATAATTTCACCGAAGTTTCCTTCTTGTTCACAGCTCACATACCTTGTTTTCATAAGTTCTAATATCGCTAGAAACGTAACGATCATAGGACCCTTTTCCTGTTCGGTAAATAGATCCGTAAATCGCTTTCGTTTTCCACCTTTCAGCTGCTCCTTGATCTCGCTCATTCGGTCCTCTATTGGGATCTCTTCGGTTTTAATCGTCGTTCTTTTAGGCTTTTTCTCTTTCACTCTTCGCGACATTTTTTGAAAAGCTGCAAGCATATCATAAAGCGTAACATCTCCGATCGATGTGTTTGAATCTTCGCGGCTATATTCAGTCATATCAGCTGGTGGACGAGTATATAATAAGCTTCGACTGCTTTCTTTTTTCTTTAACTCATCTGCAGCTTCTTTATATTTCCGGTATTCGACAAGTCGCTGAACCAGCTCATCACGGGGATCTTCATCAAGTTCTGCATCTTCTTCAAAAAGCTCTTCTTCTCGTTGGGGTAAAAGCATTTTGCTTTTAATAGCGAGAAGAGTTGCGGCCATTACAAGATATTCACTCGCAATGTCGAGCTCTAGTTCTTGCATCGTATGTATATATGTTAAATATTGATCAGTGATTTCTGAAACGGGTATGTCATAAATATCTACTTCATACTTATTGATCAAATGTAACAATAAATCTAAGGGACCTTCGAAAGCATCCACCTTAACATTATAGTGTTTCATAAATTCATCTTCCTTTTATATACCATCTAATAAACCGATTATATCACACTGAATCCGTGTACCGACTTAGGAAAATACAAATAAAGACCGGGCGAATGCCCGATCTATCATTGCTTTTGTTGACCGAGGACTGAGCTGATCATCGTTGAAACATCCTCTGTATTTCCTTTTTTGGGCTGGCGATTTTGGTACACACTGTACAATGCAGCCCCAACACTAACCGCTGTTAATAAAGGCATCATATTGCTTCTCTTGCCCATAATGGCCACTCCCGATTTCGTTTTAGTTCAATAAGATGAACCGGTCTTATTATGCTACATGACCAGGTATCCCATTCACTTTTAAAGTGCTTTCATCATGTGCTAAACTACAAGGGAATTGGAGGAAATGACATGTATCCAAAAGCTTATATTGATTATTTAGTGCATTTTCACGGTTTGCGAGATTATTTTGAATGCCACGAAATATTAGAAGAACACTGGAAAGAAGATCCTCGTGGTGAGCGAAAACCCCACTGGGTCGGTCTTATTCAAATTGCGGTCGGTTTATATCATCATCGAAGGGGAAACGTTGCCGGAGCTAAACGCATGCTCACAAATGCAAAGAAAATTGCTTTAGAGGAAAGAAAAGCTCTCGAACAGCTTTCACTAGAAGTAGATGCCCTTATCGTTAAGCTGACAAAACAGATCGAACTCATTGAAAAAAACGCACCATACGAAAGTATAGACCTCCCGATAACAAGCCCAGAACTTCTCGAGCTTTGTGATGCACGCTGTACGGAAGTAGGCTGCGTATATGGATCTCCAAGTGATTTAACGAACGAATATATCGTCCATAAACACACGAAACGAGATCGAACAGAGGTACTCGAAGAACGAGATCAACAAATCCAAATTCGTAAAGAAAAAGGAACGGCTGAGCCGTTCCTTCAGCTTGTAGAGGAACC
This sequence comes from Anaerobacillus sp. ABA4_114, assembly GCF_056159065.1. Taxonomy (NCBI): domain Bacteria; kingdom Bacillati; phylum Bacillota; class Bacilli; order Caryophanales; family Bacillaceae; genus Anaerobacillus; species Anaerobacillus sp. ABA4_114. Next base: position 1,691,719 of record NZ_JBSWUM010000001.1, on the reverse strand, counting down.
CCCGGTTCCTCTACAAGCTTTTTCTTTTGTCTTTCTTTTTTTGGCCTGTGTTTTTTGGTTTGGTGATATCCAAATGAAAAAAACTCTCCTTCACCTAGCTCATCCGGTCTAGGTGAAGGGCAATCTTCTTCATGTTCTGACAGGCAGCTGTTAGTAACGCTTGTTCGCGAACTTTTTGTTTTCCTCGCAAACGACAATAACGCAGCCCATGCAGTTCTTTTGAATCTGCGAAGCTACGCTCGACTTTCTCTTTTCTCATGCGATATATCCACTTTCCCTCATTGGAAAGCCGGTTCTCCCGAACTTGTTCTTTCGCACTTTCCCACACATGTCGGGTGATGGTTTTCTGATGTTTATGATTTTGCGTACACTGGGCTAACAGTGGACAGGCCTTACATATAGTTGGGTCAGATTTATAGTGACGATAGCCTTCTCGATCGGTTGTCGCGTATGTTAATGATTCACCCTGCGGACAGACATACTGGTCTACGTTTTCATCGTATGTATATTTCCATTTCGGCATTATTCCTTTTCTGGATTTATAACGACGGTGGGCAATCACCCCAAACACATTTCGTTGTTCTAATCCATGACATATTGGCGTGGTCAAGTAACCGGCATCTAAGCCTACAGCTTCAACGTTAAATCCAAATCGTTTCATCTGTCGGTCTAATCGTTGTAAATAAGGCTTGGAATCATGAATATTACCTGGGGTAATATGAACGTCTGTGATGATGTTAAATTTCATATCTGTCGTGCGATGATCCAAGTAAAAGAACCCTTCAGGCTTGTGTTCTCGATACAAATAGCCACTCTCTGGATCTGTGTCACTGACTTTGATTTCTTTCGTCTTATTCACCTCCTTCTTTTCTTTTAGAGGCTTTTTTCCATGATCAGTCCGATCCTGTTCCACGGCTTCATTCAACTCTTCAATGTAGTCTACCGTTTCAACGTTGATTTCTTTTCTAGAAAACTTCTTCTTATTGGCGTTGGCTTTCAAGTGGGTTGAATCTGTATAAAGCACACGCCCTGAAACCATACGGTGGTTCATCGCCTGATGAACGATTTCATCGAAGACCTCTTGGAAGATATCCGTCTCATGGAATCTCATTCGCCGATTCCAGCTGATCGTGGAGTGATGAGGCACAGTGTCTGTAAGGTTCAATCCGAGAAACCAACGATAAGCGACATTGGTTTGAATTTGACGTTCCAATTCTCGTTCGGACCGAATGCCATAGATGTAACCGATAATCATCATCTTGAACAGCACTAGAGGATCTAGCGAGGGACGTCCGTTGTCTTCACAATAGTAGGGACGTACTTTCTCTGGAATAAAGGAAAAGTCTATGTAGTGATCAATTTTGCGAAGTAAGTGGTTTTCAGGGACTAATTCATCAATCGTTACCATTTCTAATTCGTTTTGTCGCGCTTTTTTAGATTGAAACAATGAAATCACCGCCTAAAAAGAATCTATCTATAGGGTAACAAACGAGAGAGCGAAATGAGGGAGAAAGAGAAAAAAACAAAAAAACAGGCTGTCGAGACTTTCTCGACAGCCTGAAGGAACGGCTGAGCCGTTCCTTTTTTAATTAGATATATTGATATTTCCCTCAAGATGACATCTCTCAAAGAATGTTCCTGTAAACTCATTCCCTTTAATATCAACATCATCAGTTAGGATCTCACATAGAGCCTCAACCATTTGTTTACCGATTCCCTGGTGACGGTGAGAAGGGTTGACACTAATGTCTTTCAGTTCAACTTCGGTATCACTGATCCACTCAATACCCAATAGTCCGATGATATCCTCATCTTTCCACAGATAGAGCTGTCTTGAGTCCATATCTTCATAATCTTTGATGGACTGCTGAAGCTTCTTTATTTCTTTTTCATTTGGCATAAAGCTCAAAAGTCCCATTGCGATCTTTTCATGAGCTTTTTTATATCGAATTAACATCATTATCCCTCATTAAAGAAATTCTTGGCGTTCTGTTTATTACCATATTCAATCATACGATGAAGTGTTCATACAAGTCTTCGCACAAGCGCAAAGAGCATGATTACAGCGATCAGTACACACATACGGATCAGCCACTTCTCTTGTTTTTTACCCTTCACTTGCATGACTCCCTTGTCGGATTGTTAAACATCACCACAATCATAGCCAAAAATCTCCTATTAATCAACTTTCAAATGATTTTGATAAATTCGCCATCTCAATCGCAGCTGCAGCAGCTTCCCAACCTTTGTTACCAGCTTTCGTTCCTGCACGCTCTACAGCTTGTTCGATCGTGTTGGTAGTCAACACTCCAAAGATGACTGGCACGCCGCTCTGAAGCGTTAAATTTGAAACGCCTTTTGCAACTTCACTACAAACATAGTCGAAGTGAGGCGTTGCACCTCTGATCACCGTTCCAAGGGTGATCACAGCATCATACCGACCTGTATCGACCATCTTCTTAGCAGCAAATGGTATTTCAAATGCTCCGGGAACCCACGCTACATCGATATCATTTTCTGATATGCCGTGCCTTTTTAAGGCATCCTCAGCTCCACCAAGCAACTTGCTCGTAATAAATTCGTTAAATCTTCCTACTACAATACCTACTTTTAAACCAGATGCAACTAAATTGCCTTCATATAAATGACCCATCATTAATATCCTCCCTGTTTGGTTTATTTTTGTTTTAGAAGTGCAGCATATGTCCAAGCTTACTATGCTTTGTTTTCAAATATCGTTCGTTCTCCATCCTCGATGCCATCTGAAGTGGAACACGATCTTGGACTTCGAGACCATATCCTTTTAAGCCTGCGATTTTTCGCGGATTGTTCGTTAGTAGCTTCATGTTAGAGATCCCTAAATCACGAAGTATCTGAGCACCGATCCCATAATCTCTCAAGTCTGGTTTGAAGCCGAGCTTCTCATTGGCTTCTACGGTGTCATACCCTTCTTCTTGAAGCTTGTACGCCTTCATTTTATTGAGAAGTCCTATTCCTCTTCCCTCTTGGCGCATATAGAGTAACACGCCATGCCCTTCTTTCTCGATCTGAGAGAGCGCAGCATGTAATTGCGGACCGCAATCACAGCGAAATGAGCCGAACACGTCACCTGTTAAACATTCCGAGTGCACTCTTACTAAGGTAGCTTCATCAGGAAGAATCTCGCCTTTTACAAGTGCAACATGTTCTTTTTGGTCCAAAATATTGGAATAGCCGATCGCTCGAAATGAGCCGTATTCAGTAGGCATTTCTATCTCAACTTCTCGCTTGATGAGGTTATCTTTACGATTTCGATAGTGAATGAGATCTTTGATCGTAATCATTTTCATATCGTGTTCTTTTGATAACTTGGCTAAATCCGGCACACGTGCCATCTCACCATTCTCTTTAATGATTTCGCAAATCACCCCTGCAGGTTCTGATCCTGCTAACTTTGCAAGGTCGATCGCCGCTTCAGTATGCCCTGCACGCCTTAACACCCCGCCATCCTTTGCCACTAATGGGAAAATATGACCAGGTCGATTAAAGTCTGAAGGTTTAGATTGATCATCAATTAACGCTTTTATAGTTGCAGCTCTTTCCGATGCAGAAATACCAGTCGTTGTACTTACATGATCAACGCTTACTGTAAATGCAGTGCCATGAGAGTCTGTATTATGATCCACCATCGGATTCAGCTGTAGCTTTTTTGCCCTATCTTCTGTGATGGGTGTACAAACAAGCCCTCGTCCAACTGTAATCATAAAATTAATCGTTTCAGGTGTGACCTTATCTGCTAAAGCGATAAAATCCCCTTCGTTTTCACGGTCCTCATCATCACAAACGATTACCATTTTTCCTTGCATTAGATCATAAATCGCTTCTTCAATCGTATGAAACATACCAATCCCTCCCTCTTCCGTCTACTTAAATCCGTGATCTTTGAAGAAATCATGATTAAGCGTATTGTGTTCGTTTTTATCTTGACTTTTATTGAGGTACTTGAGTATATATTTCCCAAGCATATCGCATTCAATATTGACCGTATCGCCGACGCGCTTATTGCCTAATACGGTAGCATCTACAGTATGGGGAATAAGAGAGATCGTTAATGTATCATCCGTTAGTTTAAACACAGTTAAACTTGTCCCATCTACGGAAACAGAACCCTTTTCAACAAAATAGTTCATAAGGTCTGCAGAAAGCTTTATATCATAGTACAACGCATTATCAACTTGTTCGATCTTCACGATTTCTCCAATACCATCTACATGACCCGACACAAAGTGACCTCCGAACCTTCCGTTTGCGGCCATCGCTCGTTCTAAATTCACATCGTCGTTTGGACGAAGTTCTCTTAATCCTGTTGCACGAAACGTTTCAGGCATAATGTCTACAGAAAAGAAAGAATTTGTGAAGGTAGTAACGGTCAAACATACGCCATTTATCGATATACTGTCACCCAAATGAACGTCTTCGAGAACTTTTGAAGCGCGAATGTCCATTACGATCGACTCACCCGATTGATGTACACTTTGTACTTTACCTATTTCTTCAACGATACCTGTAAACATCACTGCACCTCCGCTTCGATATGATCTTAATGTCGTCCCCTATTTGTTCAACGCTCTCGATCGTAAGTTCCAGTGTATCTTGCATTGTGGCAATTCCATTTCCTTCAAACGATGTCGGTGCACCTGTACCACCGATCAGCTTAGGGGCTACGTACGTGATCACTTTTTGAAAAGCTCCCGCTTCCAAAAAACTACCGTTGATCGTAGGTCCACCTTCTACAAAAACAGATGTGACTCCACGATCAGCTAGCATATGCAATACATCATCAATTGAAATAGAGTCACCTTCCACTGCAAGAACAGTTACGTGCTGAGAGAACATTCTTTTTGTTTCATTTTTAGCCTTTTTAGTCGTAATAATCCAAGTTTCCACAGAGTCATCTTGTAAAACAACAGCATCAGAAGGAAGCCTTAACGTTCGATCGAGAATAACTCTTATAGCACTTATCCCTTCACCATACCTTGTTGTAAGAGAGGGATCGTCCTTCTCCACGGTTCCGACACCTACGAGTATCGCATCGTGTTGATGACGTTCTGCATGAACATCTTGCCTGGCTTCGCTTCCAGTAATCCATTTGCTTTCTCCTGTTTTAGTGGCTACTTTACCATCTAATGAAACGGCCGATTTTAGTGTCACATAAGGACGGTTCGTCTCTATGTAGTAAAAGAACACGTCATTTAGAGAGTACGCTTCTTCTTCAAGTAAGCCTACATGAACGGTTATACCAGCGTCCTTCAACCGCTCTATCCCTCTTCCTCCTACGAGAGGGTTTGGATCTTGCATTGCTACATGCACCTCTGTGATACCAGCATCTATTAATGCATTAGCACACGGTGGGGTTTTTCCATGGTGACTACAAGGTTCTAACGTCACATAAGCAGTTGCTCCCTTTGCTTTTTCGCCTGCCATTCTAAGTGCATAAACCTCAGCATGTGGCTCACCTGCTTTTAAATGGGCACCCATTCCAACTATTCTTCCATCACTGACGATAACAGCACCAACAGCTGGATTTGGAGCTGTTTGACCCACCGTATTTCTCGCGAGTTCAATCGCCATCTTCATATAATCTTTGTTATTCACATGTATCATCTCCTAACGAATCAATTGGGGTTAAGAGATAAAAAAAGCCTCCCGATTAGTAGGGAGGCTTTAAAAAGAGTATACCAAATAAGCCTTTTGAACGTACTTCTTCAAAAGGATCGGCAAACTTTTACTCCTTCTCCCATCCAGACTATACTGTCGGTCCTGGTCTTTCACCAGATCCACCGTTTACAAAAAGCAAACGGGTCACGGACTTAGTTGATTACGCAATAGAATAATCAATCATTACCGCCGGTTGGGAATCTCACCCTACCCCGAAGGAAAGTTCTATACAATTGTCAATGTTATTGCTATAAGGAAAGTGGTTAAACTCCTTACAACAACCTTAAAGTCTGAAACTTACTCTTCCCAGACTTTCACTTCTTTCATAACATCACCTTGCTTGATGCGAAGAACAGTATCCATTCCTTCCGTTACTTGACCGAATACTGTATGTACTCCATCAAGATGAGGCTGTGGTTCATGTACTAGGAAGAACTGACTACCGCCAGTGTTCTTACCAGCATGAGCCATAGAAAGGGATCCAGCTACATGTTTATGAGGATTACCTTCTGTTTCACAATCGATTGTATAGCCAGGGCCGCCCATACCAGTGCCTGTTGGGTCTCCACCTTGTGCAACGAATCCAGGAATGACACGGTGGAAGTTAACACCGTTATAGAAGCCTTCATTTGCTAGTTTTTCAAAGTTAGCTACAGTGTTTGGCGCTTCTTCTGGGAAGAATTCAATTTGAATTACTTCGCCATTTTCAAATGCGATTGAACCTTTTTTCATTAAAAATATCCTCCTGCGTAAACAATTTGCTTAAAAGCTCTTTCATTATAGCATAAGAGATGCATTTACCATATGAATTAACTTTAGGAAACTATTTTGATATAACCATTTTTTTAAAAGGTCTGTCATATTGAATTAAATCTTCATATGATTCTCTTTCAACTACAAGACTTGATTCCCCATCTTCTACAAAAACAACAGCTGGCTTTGGTAGTCGATTGTAATTATTCGCCATCGAATACCCATATGCTCCGGTGGAAAAGACAATCATCACATCTCCTGCGATCGCGCGCTGAAGCTGACAGTCCCAAATCAACATATCACCGGATTCGCAGCACTTTCCTGCGATCGAATACAGGTGATCTTTCGGTTCATTCATTCGATTTACGATCGATGCCTCATACTTTGCGTTATATAAAGCAGGACGAAGATTGTCACTCATCCCCCCATCAACAGCAAGGTAATTCCTTAGTTCCGGAACATTTTTATGAGAGCCAACGGTGTACAATGTAGACCCCGCTTCACCGACAAGAGAGCGGCCAGGTTCAATCCAAATTTCTGGCATCGACATGTTGCTATGCTCGATTTGCTTTTTTACAGCATCCGTCATGGCATCGATGTAGTTCTGAGGAGAGATCGGTTGATCTTCGTGGTTGTAACGAATACCAAACCCGCCACCTAAATTCAGCACCCGGGGCTCATACCCAAACGCTTCATTCCAGCGATGGAGGTAACTATAGATCTTGTCGATCGCCATCACAAATCCTGTCGTTTCAAATATTTGAGAGCCGATATGGCAATGAAGGCCAAGCAGGTGAATGTTACTCATTTTTAACGCTGTATCAATCGCTTGCTCTACTTGACCACTCTGTAAATCGAATCCAAACTTTGAATCTTCTTGACCCGTAAGAATATAGTCATGTGTGTGTGCTTCGATCCCAGGCGTTATTCTTAAGAGCACATTCGTTGAAACCTCTTCTTCTGCTGCTAGCTGTTCGAGTAACGAAAGCTCATAAAAGTTATCGACCACAAAGCAACCAATCCCAGCTTTTAGAGCCATCCTTATTTCACTTTCGCTTTTATTGTTACCATGAAAGTGAATCCGGTCGACTGGAAACCCTGCTTGTAAAGCCGTATATAATTCTCCTCCAGAGACAACATCAAGACTCAACCCTTCTTCTTCCGCTAGTTGAATCATCGCAATACAAGAGAATGCTTTACTCGCATACGCAACCTGATAGTTTAATTGCTTTTTCTCGAAAGCCTCTTTAAATGCTCTTGCTTTCTCTCGAATCAGTGCTACATCATAGACGTACAATGCTGTGCCGTACGTTTTCGCTAGCTGAAACGTATCGACCCCTCCGATTGTATAGTGACCGTTTTCTGAAATTTCTGCTGTGCCAAATAAGTGCACGATATTCTCCCCTCTCGCTTTATTCAGTAAGCGAGCTCCCACTACATAAAAAAAACAAACAGCCAACTTATAGATACATTGGCTGTTTTGCTCCGTATCCCCACGAGTTGGATTAGCTCACCACTGCAGTATAGATAACAGTGACAGTCTGCAGCTTATTCAACTACAGCCCAGCAGAAAAAGGATGGACCTTCTTCCACTTCGGCAATTCGACCTTTCAGATACCATCATCGCAACCCATTATATGCTCAGATATCGTACTCATTCTCATTGCGCCTCTATCCCCATTACATTCAATGAGGTCTATTCTATTAAAAATTAAATTATCACACTTTTTAAGATTCAGCAAGTGGTTCGTCCTCTTGCTTCTTTTTATTTTGAGGCTGCGTAATACTCGGTCTAAGCTTCGTCAATGGCACTGAGACTCTGATTAGAATCTGTAAGAACGCCTTTGCGTTAAATGGGACGAACGGCCACAAATACGGTGTATTGAGCGGGCGTAAACTTATTAAAAACAATATCGTCAAAGTAACGCCGATCATGTAGCCTGGGACTCGGAAGAAATAGACGAGAAACAATAATAAGAGCCGGATCAATTTGTTTGCGATTGCAAGCTCATAGCTTGGGGTCGCATAAGAACCGATTGCCGCGATCGACACATAAAGAATGACCTCTGGTACGAATAGACCAACGTCGATGGCGATTTGTCCAATTAGAACCGCTGCGATTAAGCCCATAGCTGTTGAAAGTGGCGTAGGAGTATGGATGGCGGCCATCCTCAAAGTCTCTATACCGAGTTCGGCTAGTACGATTTGAACGAATATCGGAACATTGGTTTTCTCATTCGGTCCGATGAAATCGATCGTTTTTGGAAGTAGTTCCGGTTCATATACGAATAGTAGCCATAGTGGCAAAAGAAGCAATGCAGCAAGCATACCACCAAATCGTACCCATCTAAGAAACGCTCCCGCTAGAGGTGCTTCTCTGTATTCTTCCGCATGCTGAACGTGATGAAAAAATGTCGTAGGCGTGATGATGACACTCGGTGAAGTATCTACGATGATCAGCACATGACCTTCTAATAAATGAGACGCTGCAACGTCGGGTCTTTCCGTATACCTCACCAGAGGGAATGGATTCCCTGCTTGATGCACCAAAAATTCTTCTATCGCTTTATCAGCCATCGGTAGACCATCGATATTGATCTCTTTTAACTTTTTCGTTACGATTTCGACTAGGTTAGGATTTGCCACATCCTCTATATACGTTATGCAAATATCTGTTTTAGAACGTTCTCCAACTTGCATGATCACATTCCTAAGCTTTCCATCACGTATTCTACGACGTGTTAACGCTGTATTTTCAATGATATTCTCTGTGTACCCATCTCTCGAACCGCGGATGACCTTTTCTGTATCGGGCTCTTGTGGTGTTCTGCCAGGATACTTACGAACGTCAATAATGTATGCCTGTTCTTCGCCTTCCATAAAAACAGCGATTAAGCCTGAGAGAACTTGATCTACGACTTCATCAAAGGTAGTTACTGTCGACACTTGCTGATGTGGCAAGTGATTATGAATCACTTTTTCAAACTGCGCAGTCAGACGATGATGTTCGTCTGTATACATCAATTCACGCATGATTTCTACTATGATAGATGTATCACAGAGTCCTGTACAGTAGTAAAAGTACACTTCTTTGTTTAATATTCTTATTTTCCGAACGCCTACGTCGAAACTCTTCCCAATACCAATCGACTTTTCCATGAACTTTTCATTTTCTTTTATCTTTTTAAAGATTTTTTGTTTATCCTTCGTTGTTGAACTCATCTATTCCACTCCTTTCTAGAAGAATTTGGACCGCTTTCCTCGTAATCGGTGACCCTTTTGACGGATCATCATAACCTGACATCTTACCAATATCACCGACTCCCACAACGATTGGAAGGTCCAATTTATCAAGGATAGATACCGTGTCTCCATCGATTCTCCCGATTTCCATATCAGGAAGCCCGTTTTTATCGACGCCAAAATGGGTAAGCTCCCCAAACCGGTCGATGGAAACATCCACTTTCGTCCATTCAGAAAAATGGGTTCTCGATGCCACAGCGATCGCTCCTAAAACCTCGATATTCGCATCAGAAGCTACGTACTGCATCGCAAGTTCGCCGTACCCTTCACCTTGGTAGCCACTGTCATCAAACATGACAAATACTGGGTCATGAGGGGTTTCAGAAATGAGTGATACGATTTCGTATCCAGCAAGCGGGGTAGGGTTACCAGCCGATTGACTGATACATCTTCCGCCAAGTTCTGAGGCTACTGTTTCAATAGCCTGTTGCGCATATAGATCACCGTCAGTAACAAAAATAACCCTCCGCTTTGTATTCATATCTTCACCCCTTTGGTTTAAACAGTATGGCAACGATAAAACCGAATACGATCGCTGACGAAATACCAGCTGAAGTTAATTGAAAAATCCCCATCCCAATTCCGATAAAGCCGTGTTCTTCACCTTTTTGCATGGCTCCATGGAGCAAAGAATGACCAAAGCTTGTGATCGGAACGGTTGCTCCTGCCCCCGCAAATTCGATCAGCTTATCATAAATTCCAAATCCGTCTAATATCGCACCGGAGACGACGAAGGACGACATAACGTGTGCAGGTGTTAATCTAAAAATGTCTAATAAAAGTTGACCTATCACACAGATAGCTCCTCCGACAGCAAATGCAAGGAAATATTCCATTATTGACCACTTCCTATTCTTTCAAAAACTACAGCATGTGCAATGGCTGGCATGCTTTCTTTCTGTTGAACCATCACGGGACTATGAAGGCACCCTGTTGCAACGACTAAAATCTTGTTGTAGCGCCCTTTTTTCAATAGATCCATAAGATGCCCATACGTTACAACAGCAGAACACGCACATCCACTGCCTCCTGCAAACACTTCTTCTTGATCTGGGCGATAGACCATCAATCCACAGTCATTGTGGTTATTGGTGATGTCATATCCATCTTCTAACAGCAGGTCTCTGACGATTGGTGACCCGACAGCTGATAAGTCACCAGTAGCGATCAAATCGTATTCAGTCGGCTGAATATCAAGATCTTTAAAGTGTGTAGCGATCGTATCGGCTGCAGCAGGCGCCATCGCAGATCCCATATCAAATGGGTCTTTCACCCCCCAATCCACCACTCTTCCAACTGTCGCTGCAGTAATTCTGATATCAGAAGGGTCAGTACTGATTAAAACGGCACCTGCACCTGTTACTGTCGCGGTTGCAGTTCCTGGCTTTTGGCCTCCATATTCAGTAGGGTACCGAAACTGCCTTTCAGCAGTCGCATTATGACTACTAACCCCAGCTACAGCAGATGTCGCAAAACCTCCCTCTACTAAAGAGGATGCTACTGCAAGGGATTCCATTGAGGTCGAGCATGCTCCGAATACACCTAGGAAGGGAATTTGTAGTGCCCTTGCAGAATAGGTCGCACTTACGATCTGATTTAAAAGATCTCCAGACACATAAATGTCTACATCTTCTTTAGAAAAACCTTTTTTGCTTAAACAGTTTGTAATCGAGTCTTCCAGAAGCTTTCTTTCGGCTAACTCCCAATTCTCCTCATTACAATGAAGATTGTCATAGGTCACATCGAAACATTCACCTAAAGGGCCTTCAGCCTCCTTAGGACCAACTGCTGTGCCAACAGATTGTACATATACGTTAGAGAACTTCCACGTTTGTTTTCCAATTTTCATTCGACTCTCTCCTTACTTACAACAACGCTCTGAAAATTAGCCGGACAATTCCTACCAAATAAGCTGCAACAACCCCGAAAACGATGACAGACCCAGCGAGCTTAAACATGTTCGTTGCGACCCCTAAAACGATCCCTTCACTTTTATGTTCGAGAGCAGCACTTGTGATCGAATTCGCAAAACCTGTTACAGGAACAGCTGAACCGGCACCCGCAAACTGTCCTATCTTATCGTATACACCAAAACCAGTAAGTAAAGCTGAGATAAGGATAAGCGTAGCAACCGTTGGGTTTCCTGCATTTTTTTCAGAAAAATCGAATACACTCATGTAGAAATTCTGAATCCCTTGACCAAATGCACAAATTGCGCCTCCCACCAAAAAAGCTTTTAATGAATTCCAAATATAAGGTGTTTTAGGATGATAATTCTTAATATTTTTCGAATATTGTTCCTGGTCGTGTAACGACATTTAAAACCCTCCATCTACAAAGACTGTCCAATGAAATAGTGAACCGAAGATCTTTCCTAATACGATAGCCATCAATAACAAAAGGATTTTATCGATAAATCCAATCCGTTTCGTAAGAATTGGAAGCACGTTTAGGACTTCTGTTAGAGCTGCCGCAAGCATTCCTATAAAAATCCCTGCTAGAAGCCCAACCGGCACCATGAAGATCTTAGGTAACCCTAAGATTGGATTTCTTAATGATAGCCAGCTCGCTGTAACAGCTCCAACGATGATTGCCCACTCATAGAACTTGATCAGATGCCTTGTTTTTGTTATTTGAGTTAAACGAGGGATAATCCCTAGAACAGATAAAAATGCAACTAAACCAGCTCCTACAGCAATTCCTTCAGCAAAACCGATGATCATTACCAAAATGATCTGCGCATTCATCATTCGTTCTTTCCATTGTCTTCATTTTCATGAACGATGACATATCGATCGAGGTCTTGTTGATAATTGAACATCTCTACTTCAAGTGGACTAGGTTCTTCATTAAATCTTTTCTTAAACAAGTGGTTAAAGAATAGGATCATTCCAATCCCAAGTCCGAATGAATACGGAATCTGGAGGAGAAGAGGTTTAGGATTATCAATCCCAGTAACGATTTTGTAAATTTGTTGGTGTACTTCACGCATACTTACGTCTTCATGAAAGTTCATAATTGCTAGTGCAGCCCCAATAAATAGGAGAAGCCAAATGAAGACAAAATAGACAGGTGCTAATTTTTTCTTTGAGATTTGCACTTCGATAATGGTTTGTGTCGGTCCGATAATTTGCACTTCAAGAGAGTTTGTACGTTGAATCGCTCTTATCACTTTCATCACATCGATTACAACGAGATTCTTATCTTCTTTCCTAATGCGATGAATGATGGTGGTCTCAAGTTTTCTACATATCTCGTCTTCTCCAATCAGCTGAGCGATATCACCGATCGTCAGATGTGCTCCGGGCCTCACTCTAATCTTTTGTTTCAATCGAAGGTAAATCATATCAGCTGTCACAGCTCTCCACCTCCTTATTCGAGAGGTACCTTATATAGGTAATAGTATGTTTCTGGTATATCGCTCTCATTCGAACTGCACCCATGTTCCATTAATTCCCTCGTAGAAAAACATGGTTCAAATTAAGAAAATATCCAACAAAAAAACAGCTGAACTATTTGTTCAGCTGCCAGCCTTTCGAGAAACCTATGTCATTATTCAGTGCTCCCAATACCGTAGTCGATGACGATCACATGCTTTCCGCGGACGAACGTCCAAGCCCGAGGTGAAAACCACACCCCGGTCTCGGCCGCCCGTACGACCGCAGGAGTCCGTGATCGTCTCTCCTACTTGATGAGAATTTATCCAAAAAGAACGTTCCGTCCCAAGGTTTAACAGACAGATATTTCACTATCCATCAACATAGACAAGAATGGAAACGATCAACTTCATAACTTCATCTAAACACCGAAACTTTCTCTACACTCTAACAGCTGAACTATTTGTTCAGCTGCTCTTTTATTTCCTTTAATATTTTCTTTTCAAGCCTTGAAACCTGTACTTGGGAAATCCCTAACCGTTCAGCTACTTCTGATTGTGTTTGATCTTTGTAATACCTCAGATATACGATTAACCTTTCCCTTGAATCTAACTGCTGTAGAGCATCTTGTAAGGCAATCTTATCGAACCACGATGTATCTGAATGATCTGCAATTTGATCCAATAGCGTAATTGGATCACCGTCATTTTCGTAAACCGTTTCATGGATCGAACTCGGTGCCCGAACAGCTTCCTGAGCCATTACCACTTCTTCTGGAGTGACGTCGATAAGCTCAGCAATTTCATTGATCGTTGGTGTTCGACCTAACGTTTTTGACAACTCATCTCTTGCTTTACGCACTTTGTTTCCTGTTTCTTTAAGAGATCTGCTAACCTTTACCGTACCGTCATCTCGAATAAAGCGCTGGATTTCTCCGATAATCATTGGGACAGCGTAAGTGGAGAATTTAACATCATAACTTAAATCGAACTTGTCAACGGATTTTAACAGACCAATACACCCTATTTGGAATAAATCGTCGGCTTCATAGCCTCTATTAAGAAAGCGTTGTACCACAGACCAAACCAGTCTCATGTTTTTTTGTACAATTTGATCTCTTGCCTGCTGATCGCCATTTTGGCTCTGTTTGATTAATTCCTTGACTTCTTCATGCTTAAGCTGAGTATGTTTACCTTTTTTTACCTCCACGTCCATACGCAGGTCCCCTTAATTACATAACGCTTTATTTTTTGATAGGTACTTTACAACATGAATCGAAGTACCCTGGTTCTTAGCAGATTCAACCTTTACTTCATCCATAAAGTTCTCCATGATTGTAAAGCCCATCCCAGATCTTTCTAATTCTGGCTTCGTAGTAAACAGAGGTTGTCTAGCTTCATCCAAATCATCGATTCCGATTCCATTATCGCGAATAGTAAGGTGAACCGTATCATCATTGAGCTCAACAGATATATAGACTTTTCCATCTCCATTCTGTTCATACCCATGAATGATTGCATTTGTCACTGCTTCAGAGACAACTGTTTTAATTTCGGTTAGCTCATCGACTGTTGGGTCTAATTGAGCTATAAATGCTGCAACTGTAACTCGAGCAAAGGATTCATTCTGACTGAGAGCTGAAAATTCAATATCCATACGATTTCTCATTAAGCCACCCCCAGTGTCGCAAGAGCATGTTGCTCATCATCTTCGAGTCTCACGATCTTAAATAGACCTGACATCTCAAAAAGGCGTTTCACAGCAGGAGATATCGAGCATACAACCATCTCTCCACCAAAGCTTTTCACCTTGTTGTACCGGCCAAGAATCACACCAAGCCCAGAGCTATCCATAAATGACAGACCTTCCAAACTTAGAACGATATGCTCGATTTTTCTCTCCTCAAGAAGTTGATCGACTCTCTCCCGTAACTCTTCAGCGGTATGATGATCTAGTTCGCCTTCTAAACGTATTAATAAAACTGGATGCTTAACTTCAAGGTTAATCGTAAGACTCACAACGCACTCCTCCTCATGGTTTGCTTGTGAGTTTTTTCTCTGTTTATTACCTTAATTCCTTCTTCGTGACAAAACTAGTGATTGTTCGATGAAAGGGTTGCTTACTTGACACCATCTGACGCTTTGGCGAATTGCCCTACCGTCCTCTTCATCAACTGCCACCATGATGCTTGATCGATCGATTGTGATGACAATACAGGCGACGTTGCTGTTACTTTGCCATCTACCTTAACAGTAAGAACACCTACAGGATCACCCTCTTTAATCGGGGTCTGAAGGTTTTCATTCATTTTGATCGAGGTCGTTATCTTCTCGTCTTTACTGCCTTTTTTCATGAGCACAGATACTTGCTCAGAAGTTACAACTTCCATCGTTGCTCGGTCACCTTTGTTAATTTCGACTTCTTTCACAACGTGATTTCTATCGAATAATTTGTTTGTCGTATATTGAGAGAAAGCATAATCGAATAGCTTCGTTACCTCAGCATTCCGCTTTTTGGGTGATGGTGCGCCCATTACAACAGCGACTACTCTCATATCATCGCGTTTCGCAGTAGCGGTTAGACAATATTTTGCTTCATTCGTAAAACCAGTCTTAAGCCCGTCTACACCTTGGTAAAATTTCACTAATTTATTCGTATTCACTAACCAGAATTTTTTATCAGTATCTTCTCTTAAGTAATCTTCGTACTTTCCTGTGTATTTCGTAATCAAATCATATTTTAATAATTCTCTCGCCATCATAGCCATATCATGTGAAGTTGAATAGTGATCCTTCGCTGGAAGGCCTGTAGGATTCACGAAGTTCGTATCTTTTAGACCCATTTCTTTTGCTTTATCATTCATCATTTGAACAAAAGCTTCTTCTGAACCAGCAATCGCCTCTGCCATCGCAACCGATGCATCATTACCTGAAGCAATCGCGATGCCCTTCAGCATATCGTCGGCCGTCATCTCTTCCCCTGCTTCAAGGAAGATTTGAGATCCCCCCATAGATGCTGCGTATTCACTCGTGCGGATTTTGTCATCAAGCTTCACTTTTCCACTTTCGATCGCTTCCATAATCAAAACCATCGTCATGATCTTTGTCATACTTGCTGGAGGAAGCTTTTTATCACTGTCTTTTTCATATAAAACTGCCCCTGTATCTCGTTCAATGAGTATTGCAGACGATGATTCTTCCACAATATCTGATTTTATTTCATTAGCGCTTGCAAATGTTGGAACGAATGTTGCTACTACGAGTAGCATGGCGAGTAAAGCTGCCGAAACTTTCATCTGGATCCCTCCATTCTTAGTAATAGAAGGATGCCCATCTTATTGGTAAAGTATACCTTTCATTCATTACGATAGAACGAGGGCGGATACCAATAAAAAAAGCCCCCAAAATGGGGGCTTTCGTTTATATTTAGTTGATCACATCATAAATAAGCTTGTGTTTACCTGGAGATGCCTCAGAAAGTGTGTATGCTTCATTGATCTTTTTGATTGAATCTTGTGGATTCTCATCATCACTATGAAGTGTAACCAATGCTTCACCTTTCTTCACTGCATCGCCGACTTTTTTGTTTAACGTGATCCCTACACCGTGATTGATCTGATCATCTTTCGTTGCTCTACCCGCTCCAAGGTACATAGCAGCAACACCGACTGATTCTGCATCGATCGCAGTTACGTAACCGTCTTGTTCAGCAGTTACTTCAATATGATACTTCGATTGCGGAAGTTTAGAAAGATCGTCGATCACGCTTACGTCTCCACCTTGAGCAGAAACAAGAGAACGGAACGCTTCAAACGCTTTACCGTTTTCAAGGTTTTCTTCTAGCGTTTTATATGCGGAATCAAAGTCATTAAATACTCCTGCAAGAACAGTCATATGTGAAGCTAATTCTAAAGATAAGAGACGAAGGTCTTCTACTTTTTTACCTTGAAGAACTTCACAAGCTTCACGTACTTCGTTCGCATTTCCAACTTCAAACCCTAGAGGTTGGTTCATGTCACTGATGACTGCAACAGTGTTACGTCCAAGATTATTTCCGATGTTCACCATTTCTCTTGCTAGAGCTTTAGAATCTTCTAATTCTTTCATGAAAGCTCCAGTTCCCGTCTTAACATCAAGAACAATGCTGTCAGCACCAGACGCTAATTTCTTACTCATGATTGAGCCTGCAATCAAAGGAATGGAGTCAACAGTAGCCGTAACATCTCTAAGAGCATATAGCTTCTTATCAGCTGGAGCTAGATTTCCTGTTTGACCAGCCACTGCAAGCTTGTGTGTGTTTACATTGTTGATAAACTTCTCTTTCGTCATTTCAATGTTAAAGCCTTCGATGGATTCAAGCTTGTCTAGAGTACCACCCGTATGTCCTAGTCCACGACCAGACATTTTTGCAACAGGAACTCCAACAGAAGCAACAAGAGGTCCAACAATAAATGTTGTTTTATCTCCTACTCCACCTGTAGAATGCTTATCTACTTTGTGTCCTTCGATAGCAGAAAGATCGATCGTTTCACCTGAATCAACCATCGCTTGCGTTAACATTGCTGTTTCGTTTGATTCCATGCCGTTGAAATAAACAGCCATCATAAGTGCAGAAGCTTGATAGTCCGGAATATCACCTGCTGTGTAGCCATTAATAAAAAATTCGATTTCTTCTTTAGTTAACGTTTTACCGTTACGTTTCTTTTGAATAACATCAACCATTCTCATGTGATGAATCTCCCTTCCTACGCCATCTTCTCTACAATATTTTTAACTAGAAGCAAGAAGTTTGCTTTTACTTTTTCAGTTGTTTCGATTACCTCACCATGGTGAAGTGGCTGATCAAGGATTCCTGCAGCCATGTTTGAGATACAAGATATTCCTAGTACTTCCATTCCAGCGTGTCTTGCAACGATTACTTCAGGAACCGTTGACATGCCGACTGCATCTCCACCAACTGTACGTAGCATACGTACTTCTGCTGGTGTTTCATATGTTGGACCCGTGTTCCCTACATACACACCAGACTGAAGCTTCATGCCAAGTTCTGTTGCAGTATCATGAGCAAGCTTTTGTAAGTCTTGGCTATATGCCGTAGACATATCAGGGAAGCGCGGACCAAACTCTTCGCTATTCGGGCCGATTAACGGGTTTGCGCCAAAGTTATTGATGTGATCTGAGATCACCATCAAATCACCAGGTTCAAACTCCTCATTAACGCCTCCGGCAGCGTTTGTTACGATGATTTTTTCGATGCCTAGCTCTTTCATTACTCGTACCGGGAACGTTACCTTATCCATTTCATACCCTTCATAGTAATGAAAGCGACCTTGCATCGCTGCTACGTTCTTGCCGTTAAGCGTTCCAAATACGAATTGACCTGCATGTCCTGAAACTGTTGAGACAGGAAAGTTAGGAATATCGCTATATGCGATTTTCACAGGGTTTTCGATTTCTTCTGCTAGTACACCAAGACCAGATCCTAAGATGAGACCTATTTCAGGCTTCACTTCTCCAGCGTTTTCTGTAATGTATGATGCTGCATCTTGAATTTCTTGTTTGATTACTGTCATTATTTATTCCTCCTCTTGTCCTTAAAGCTTCTCAAGAAAGCTTGTTCCATACTTAGGCAAGTTTACCTCAAAATTATCCGCTACAGTAGCACCAATATCTGCAAATGTTTTGCGGATTCCAAGGTCTTCACCTTTTTCAATTCCTTTATGATAAGCAAGCAACGGCACATACTCACGAGTGTGATCCGTTCCATGATGTACTGGGTCGTTACCATGGTCTGCAGTAATTAGGAGGAGATCATCCTCTTGCATACCTTCTAAGAATTCACTCAGACGTGCATCGTATTCCTCAAGAGCTTCTCCGTACCCTTGTGGATCTCTTCTGTGTCCAAAGAGTGCGTCGAAATCAACAAGATTCAGGAAGCTCAACCCTTCAAATTCCATTTTTTGGGTATCGATAAGCTTGTCCATACCATCCATGTTTGATTTCGTTCTTAGAGATTTTGTGACACCTTCTTCATCATAGATGTCGGAAATTTTCCCGATAGCGATGACATCTTTTCCATTATCCTGAAGCTCGTTCATCACGGTATGGCCGAATGGTTTTAAAGCGTAGTCGTGACGATTGGAAGTTCGTTTGAATTCGCCTTCTTTACCAACAAATGGTCGAGCGATAACTCTTCCTACCATGTACTCTTCTGCTTTCGTCATCTCTCTTGCGATTTCACAAATATGATATAGCTCATCGAGTGGTACTACTTCTTCATGAGCTGCAATTTGCAGTACGGAATCTGCAGATGTATAGACGATCAAAGCACCTGTTTCCACATGTTCTTGACCGAGCTCTTTAATGATCTCTGTTCCAGAAGCTGGCTTGTTACCGATGATTTTTCGACCTGTTCTTTCTTCTAATTCATTCAATAGCTTATCAGGAAATCCATCAGGGAATGTACGGAAAGGCTGTTCGATATGAAGGCCCATTATTTCCCAATGGCCAGTCATCGTATCTTTCCCATTTGATGCTTCCTGCATTTTTGTGAAGTGCGCCATCGGTTTCTCCACTTTGGAAATGCCTTTGACTTCTCTAATGTTACCGAGACCTAACTTTTCCATGTTTGGCATCTTTAGTCCACCCATGTGTTCAGCAATATGTCCAAGCGTATCTGCACCTTTATCATTAAATTGCTCAGCATCAGGAGCTTCACCGATACCAACAGAGTCCATTACTACTAAAAATACTCGTTTAAATTTATTTGACATTCCTAGTCCTCCTTGTATGAATAACACTCATATTTTACTATTCCCTTCAGAAAATATAAAAACACACTTATGTACAATCGGTCCAATAAAACAAAAAAGAAACCTGGTCAACGACCAGATTGATCTCTGGAAAAGCGAATTAAGCTCTTGGGTGGTATGTTGAGTAAATATCTTTCAACCTGGCCTTCGTTACATGTGTGTATATCTGTGTTGTCGAAATATCAGCATGACCTAACAATTCCTGAACCGCTCTTAAATCTGCTCCGTTTTCAAGTAGATGTGTAGCGAAAGAATGCCTTAGTGTATGCGGAGTAAGAGGCTTTACAATATTCGAATGCAGCGCAAGCTTTTTGAGGATTTTCCAGAATCCTTGCCTAGAAAGTCTCTCACCATGATGATTGAGGAAAAGCGCATCTGATTTTTTTCGTTTTAATAGCGCACTTCTTCCCTCATCTAAATAGAGCTGCAATGCATCACGTGCCATCTTACCTAAAGGAACGATCCTCTCCTTATTGCCTTTGCCTATCGTGCGTATAAATCCCATCGTTAAGTGGATATCCTCCAAGTTTAAATCCACTAACTCAGAAACACGAAGTCCTGTAGCGTAGAGTACTTCAAGCATCGCACGGTCCCGTTTACCGAACGGAGTTGAATGATCAGGTGCTTCAAGCAGCTGTTCGACTTCTGATGTAGAAAGGATTTTCGGTAATTTTCTTTCAGCTTTCGGCGTTTCAATATGTACGGAAGGATCTTGATCGGTCTCTTTTTCTCTTAAGAGAAATTGATGAAAGGATCGTATCGAAGCAATGTTACGCGCTATGGTCGTTGAGGCTCTACCGTTATCCTTTAATTCGTATAAGTAATTGACGATGTGCACACGCCTTACATCCTGCAATGAAGTAAGTGATTCTTGTTCTGTTAAGTGCTTTGTATATTGAGCCAGATCTCGCCTATAAGCATCGAGAGTATTTTTTGATAGGCTCCGCTCAACGATTAAATAATGTAAAAAATCCTGTACCTGGTCCTCCATAAGCGAAAACTCCCTTATTCACCAGTTTGGAAAAACAAACCGAGCCTCTCAAGGAAAATCTGCTGAGGTACTGACTCCATCTGCACCACTTTGACTGCCTTTCCCTCTGGCTCATCATACCGGTGGTAATTTTGATACTCTTGATTTACCCAGAGAATTCCAAAGTAAAACAGCAGCGTGCAGCCTGTGAATAACAAGAATACCTTCATAGTATCTAAAACAAGCAATAGACCCCTAACCATCATATGCACCTCCATCTCTAGTAAAAGATATGCCAGATAAGGAGATTTTTATACATAGCATGTTTGATAAGGGGCTCTTTTGCGTTCATTATAATTGTTAGGAACGATTCGCTGTTTCCTCTTCAGGCTGCTCAGCTTGTTCTTGGCTTTGACAGCGGTAGCAAATCCCATGAAATGTTAAACGATGATCTTTGATTTTAAAGTTCCAATCTTTCTCGACAACTTCTTCTACGTCTCCAAGTAGATCTTCTTGTATTTCGTCTACCGCTCCACACTCAATACATACGAGGTGATGATGAAAATGGGCAGCGCCTTCTTGTCTTAGATCAAATCTGGATACGCCATCACCGAAATTAATTTTGTCAACGATTTTCAATTCTGCCAGTAACTCTAGCGTTCTGTATACTGTAGCCAGTCCAATTTCTGGAGACTTTTCTTTAACGAGAAGGTAAACGTCTTCAGCACTCAAATGATCTTCCTCATTCTCAAGAAGTACTCTAACGGTTGCTTCACGTTGAGGTGTCAGCTTATAGCTTTGAGAATGAAGCTGTTTCTTAATTCGATCGATTCTGCTTTCCATATCCCTTATTCCCTCCCTCGATCGATGCCAATTTCATTATAAGCAGTAGAAAAAAAGGTGTCAAACTAAAATAATTATCAATAGCACTTTGTAATTATTATTATATAATAATTACTGAATATCAACTACAGCTTTAATTAATGAAGGGGATAAGTAAGCTTCAAACCATGATGCTAGAAAAAGCACGCACAGGGAACCGAGAACTAATAAAGAAAACCGAATGAATGGGGGAAAGATCAACTCTGTTTTCCGTTTCATGAACAGCTGTCTAACAAGTCGAAGAGAAAATGTTAGAGAAGCTGTTCCGATCACGATAAATACAGGAACTGCCAATACATTCTGAGGAAAAACGGATACAAACGCCAATAGAAAACCTTTCCAACTCATTTGATTCACTAGAAAGCCTACTGTGAAACCGACTACGATCCCCTTTAAAAACAACATTACTAAAATAATCGGTAGACCGATCACTGTCAATCCTAGTAGCCACATCAATCCGATATATTTCACATAATGTGTAAAGCTTTGCTGAAACATCTCTGAGGAAGTCGCAAACTGTCCCTCTGACACTTGTCCAAAAAATCGGCTTAAATAGAGAGCGAGGTCTTCTTTTTGGGTTAGACTTAAGCTGTTAACAATGACTGCCCCGAAAACGATCCCCATGAGAAATAATACAGCGATGAATGTATAAATCGAAAGATGGTCAGTAATATGTGACGAAATGATCTGCTTCAACTGTCGACTCCGATTCATAAGAACTCCCCCTCCAAACTGCTCTTGGTAAAGTCTATGAATCGAATACTAGGCGTATGACAGTTGCTAGATTGTCACTCTTCTGTTCTTACTTTGCCGTATTTTCCTCCCCCACCTTTTTCGATCGTGAGTTCTCCGTTTCTTGCAAGGTTAATAAGTCTCGCTATCTTAGAAGACACTACTGTCGCAAGTTCCTTTTCCTTAGCTCGGTGTAAAATATTCATTTCATTTCCGAAATGATCTAACAGTCGACTTAACGTCTTTGGTCCGATACCAGGTATATATTCAAGAGGAACATGATGGATATATTCTGGCCTCATGGGCTTAGTAGTTGTAGAACGTAATTCTTTAATTCGATTCGAGACACCCTTGATCAATTTCGTGCCCTTACAGGTTTGACATTCTCTCCCGTGAACGCTTGTTTCACACTTTGCACAAACTGTTTCGAAATACTTACCTAGTTCAGGGTCTAACCCATAGTTTCTAACAATGTGTCTCTCGTCCACGTTCATTAATGCTTTCTTCCATTCCTGAAAACTAGGAGTTTTCACCTTCAATTGCTGATACTCTCGTGCGATTTTTGGCGTCGAATGGGCATCAGAATTCGTAAGAAATGGTAAAGCATGGAGTTCTGCTATCTCATCTGCCATCATTGTGTTCGATGATAATCCCAATTCTACAGCATCGATTAAACTGATATCGAACACTTCTTTTAACGAGTATGAAACGCCTCTACCAAACAAACTTTTAAAAGGAGTAAAAATATGAGCGGGGATAAACAATCCGCCGAGTTCTTTAACTTTACGCTGCAACGTTTGTGCATCTTCATAAATTCGTTGCGAGCTCAAATGAATATTAGTCATCCGGCCTATCAACCACTCTGAAAAATGTTTCATAGTAATCAAATCAGGCAAATAAACTAATACGTGAATAGGACCTTTGCAATTTTCGTCATAGATCTCGATCTCACTACCTAGAATTAACGTAAGATCTCCAAGCCTAATACCACCGTCATCCAATTCATAACCATTCCCTACTCTGACCTCATTTTCTAAATCAGCGATCACTTCAGGAACATGACAATCAATTATACCGATCATGTCCAATCCTTTACGATTTGAAGCTTCATCTAAGATCGAAGAAAGTGTTAGAGAGTCAGATGCAGTGATTTTCACCGGTTTATAAGAAGAAGTTCTTCCAATATGTATGTGAAAATCTGCATAACAATCAATCATAGCGCAACGTCACCTTTGGTTCATTTTCAAATAAAGCAAAGCATAAGCCGTTTTTGCATCATGCACTTCTTTTGTGTTGACCATTTCTTCTAATTCATCTAACGATAGATAAAGGACATCAAGGAACTCATCTTCATCGGCAGACTGTTCTCCCTTTTTCACTAGCCCCTCTGCAACATAAAGATGAACTAATTCGTTCGCAAATCCAGGGGAAGTATAAAATGATATGACTTCTTTTAACGATTGACATGTATAGCCCGTTTCTTCTTCAAGCTCTCTAACAGCAGTAATTTCAGGCTCTTCTCCAACTTCTAATTTTCCTGCTGGAATTTCAACGATCGATTTGCCTAGCGCCTTCCTATATTGCCTTACAGCAAGAATTTTATTATCAGGCGTTATTGCGATAACTGCAACAGCTCCAGGATGGTCGATGAGTTCTCGCTTACTCTTCTTTCCGTTCGGGAGTTCTACATCTTCAACTCTTAAATTAATTATTCGACCCTCATAGAGTGTTTCTGAACGAAGGGTCTTTTCATATAGATGATCCATGTCCTCTCATCTCCTGGTTCTAAAATTTCTATCCGATACATAAAGTCTATCACAACAGACAGATAATAGGGGCAGATCAGATGATTATGTATCGATCAAGTAGGAGGGTAAACGAGTGAAAATTTATATACAATCCAACGGAGTTACAATGGTAGGGAAACCGAAGCAGATCCAATTAATGATCAAGCACTATATGAAACACTACGACACGATTGAAGAGTGGATCCAAGCACCTCCATCAAAATCAAAATCACATTTAAAATTGATTCAATAAAAAGCTGCCCGATATGGGGCAGCTTCTTTAGTGGTTGTTTGAAATAAATAGCCATTGCGTCTAACGAGTTTATCAATCCCTTATTTCTGTATGAAAGATGGTTTTCATCTGTTCGAGAAAAACGTCATGATGATCTGTGAATGTGGCCATCGCACGTTTGTGTGCAACGGTTTTGAAGCCTCTTGCATAAGCGCCATAAGCGGTAAGAAAATCACATATGTCTGTACAAACACCTGTTAAATGAACAGTTTCTACTCCTTTTGACCGCAATAGCTCTTCGAGGTTCGTGTTGTAGAAAGCATCATATTCTGGCTTTGGTACATACTCTACACACCTATTGTCTTGATGCTCCTCATACCAGTCTTGGAGCTCTCCATACAATTCTTGTCCCCAAGATCCTATAACATTATGGACGGGCCATAAATCAAAATGTGAATCTTGTTCATGATGTGCGTCCATACAGATGATCACTTCATTCCCTTCTGCTATAAACGAGCTAGCAATCGAGAGGATATGAGGTACGATTTCTTGACCCTTTAATCCTACTGTTAAATTCCCTTTGTCGTGAATAAAATCATTACTCATATCGATTATTAACAGAGCTTCTTTCCCCATCAAAACGCCTCCTCAACCATTAACTATACCAGTCGATTTGACAAGTGACAAGACACTCATATCATTAGCGTTAAGTGCTCTTGTCACGATACACTAGTAGTAGTTATTTTAATGGGAGGTAGGTATAAGATGAAGAAGAATCAATTAGGCAAATCCAACCTTCAAGTGAGTGAAATCGGATTCGGCACGATGTCTATCGGCACGGATCGCGAAAAAGGGATCTCACTCATTCGTGAAGCGATCGATAACGGCGTTAACTTTATTGATACTGCCGATCTTTATGATTTTGGGTTGAACGAAGAAATTGTTGGGGAAGCACTTCAAGGCAGAAGAGAATCCGTCATCCTCTCGACAAAAGGTGGAAATCACTGGGAGGAAGGAAAAGAAGGTTGGTATTGGGACCCTTCAAAAGACCATATCAAAAATGCATGTAAGCAAAGTTTAAAACGGTTGAAGACCGACTATATCGATCTTTACCAACTGCATGGTGGTACGATTGACGACCCGATTGATGAGACGATCGAGGCTTTTGAAGAATTAAAACAAGAAGGTCTCATCCGTGAATATGGAATCTCGAGTATTCGCCCGAATGTGATTCGAGAGTATGTTAATCGCTCATCTATTGCATCCGTCATGATGCAGTACAGCATTCTTGATCGCCGCCCTGAAGAAGAAATACTAGATTTGCTACACAAGAATAACATCAGTGTGATTGCAAGAGGACCACTCGCTAAAGGCATGCTAACAGACCGATTCGAACATAAAGTAAAAGATGACGGATTTCTAACGCATTCTAAAGATGACGTACTTGAAATAGCGAGAAAACTATCCGATATGCAAGGAAACGAACGGAATATGACGCAAACTGCTTTACGATATACCCTTTCTCACCCAGCAGTAGCAACTGCAATACCTGGAGCAAGTAAGAGCGAACAGCTGCTTTCTAACCTCACAGCGCAAAATGCGCCTGAATTAACCCAAAATGAGATTAACGAGATACGATCGATCTCAACAGCCAATACTTATGATAAGCACCGGTAAGTAAAAACGCAGTCTCACGGAGACTGCGTTTCTCTATTAATATGCGTCCATTATGACGTCTTTCACAATAATTTCTGGCTCAGTAGAGGCTTTAATTTCATCAACAGTATATCCTTCAGCAACTTCCCTGAGGACCAACCCTTCATCGGCTACATCGAATACAGCTCGGTCTGTGATGATTCGATTGACCACACCTTTCCCAGTTAAAGGTAATGAACATTCATTTAGTATTTTCGGATCACCGCTCTTATTAACGTGATCCATGATCACGACGATACGTTTAGCACCATGTACTAAATCCATTGCACCGCCCATACCTTTAATCATCTTACCTGGAATCATCCAATTCGCAAGGTCACCATTCTTCGAAACTTCCATACCTCCAAGAATTGCAACATCTATATGACCTCCACGAATCATAGCGAACGATTCAGCACTATCAAAGTAAGCTGCTCCTTGCATCGCTGTTACCGTTTCCTTACCAGCGTTGATCAAGTCTGGATCCACTTCACCTTCCGATGGATAAGGTCCAATACCTAGAAGACCGTTTTCGGATTGAAGTACGATCTTTTTGCCATCAGGGATATGGTTCGCAACCATCGTTGGCATTCCGATTCCTAGATTCACATAAAAGCCATCGCTGATTTCTTTTTCTGCACGTCTCGCAATTTTCTCTCTAACTGCTGCTTTATCCACTTTTGTCATAGTTAGCCTCCTTACCTAGTCGTTAGTCTTTCGATTCTCTTTTCTTGTTCACCAACAATCACTTTTTGAACATAGATACTAGGGGTATGAATTTGATCAGGCTCAAGCGCTCCGTTTTCAACGAGCTCTTCAACTTCTGCAATCGTCACTTCACCTGCTGCTGCAATCATAGGGTTAAAGTTTCTAGCCGTTTTGTTGTAGATAAGGTTTCCCATCAAGTCTGCTTTGGCAGCTCGAACGAGTGAAAAGTCTGCTTTAATCGCAGGTTCAAGCAAGTATTCCTTTCCATCAAAACTCCTTACCTCTTTTCCTTCAGCAATCGGAGTGCCTACTCCTGCTGGTGTATAGAATGCTGGAATACCGGCTCCTCCAGCACGAATTCGTTCAGCTAGTGTACCTTGAGGAATCAATTCTACTTCTAATTCACCTGATAGAACTTGCCTTTCAAACTCTTTGTTTTCACCTACGTAGGAACCTACCATCTTCTTAATCTGCTTATTCTTCAACAAAAGACCAAGACCCCAGTCGTCTACACCACAATTGTTTGATATGACGGTCAGATCTTTCACACCTTTGTCTCGGATAGCCATAATTAAATTTTCAGGAATACCAACAAGACCAAATCCACCTACTAAGAGCGTTGCACCATCTTGAATATCCTTCACTGCTTCGTCGAATGAGTTAAGTATCGGTTTCATATCGAATATGCCTCCTTCATTTTTACGGTCGTTCTACAATTGTCGCTACTCCTTGTCCGCCTCCAATACAGAGGGTAGCAAGTCCATAGCGATTGTTTCTTCGCTTCATTTCGTGAAGTAGTGTTACGAAGACCCTCGTTCCACTTGCTCCGATTGGGTGTCCAAGTGCGATCGCACCACCATTTACATTAAGAATCTCACGATTAAAGTCTAAATCTCTTCCGACAGCGAGCGACTGTGCAGCAAATGCCTCGTTTGCTTCTACTAAGTCCATATCGCTCATGGATAGATTTGCTTTCTCAAGAACTTTCTTCGTTGCAGGAACAGGACCAAGTCCCATTACACTAGGGTCTACTCCACCACTCGCATTCGCTTTTATAATCGCCAGATATTCAACACCTAGTTCTTCTGCTTTCTTACGACTCATCAAAACAACAGCTGCTGCTCCATCATTTATTCCTGAGGCATTACCTGCTGTTACGCGTCCGTCTTTTCTAAAAGCTGGTTTTAATTTCCCAAGCTTTTCAGCAGTTGTGCCCGGTTTTACATATTCATCTGTATCAAAGACTACTGGATCACCTTTTCGCTTTGGAATCGAAACGGGTATGATCTCGTCTGTAAAACGTCCTGCTTCAATTGCAGCCTGTGCTTTTTGCTGACTTTGAGCTGCGAATTCATCCATTTCTTCTCGGCTGAGGTTGTAATGGTCACATAAATTTTCTGCTGTTACACCCATATGGTAATCATTGAACGCACACCATAGGCCATCATGAACCATGCTGTCGATCATCTTTTGATCACCCATTCTTAAGCCGTCCCTAGCTCCATTCAAGAGATAAGGTGCCTGGCTCATGTTTTCCATTCCACCAGCAACGACGATGTCCTGTTCACCAAGCATGATCGATTGCGCACCAAGGTGAACAGTTTTCAAGCCTGAGCCGCACACTTTATTAATTGTCATCGCAGGAGTAGTGACTGGAATCTCAGCTTTTATAGCTGCTTGTCTAGCTGGATTTTGACCTAGCCCTGCTTGAAGTACATTTCCCATGATGACTTCTTGTATTTGATCAGGCGTTATGCCGGCTCGTCGTATCGATTCTTGAATCGCTAGTGCCCCAAGCTCTGGTGCTGAAACACTCTTTAGGGCACCATTAAAAGATCCGATCGGCGTTCTGACAGCGCTTACAATTACTACATCTTGATTCATGTCATTTTCCTCCTTAAAGTGACTCTCTTCTACATAATTCTTAATTTAATCAGAAAACTCCTTCAAACAAAAAGAATTCCCATTATTCTAACGATTTCCTTGCAACTGTCTATAAGCTCTGTTTTAATGAAAAAGATAACGCTTACAAATAAAGGGGCTGATCGTGATGATACCAAATCAAGCTACGATAATCGAAGTAGGTCCAAGAGATGGACTTCAAAATGAAGCAAATTACGTTCCTACAGAAAATAAAATATCATTCATAAAAGCATTGAAAGATTCGGGCGTGCGTGAGATGGAGCTTACTTCTTTTGTTTCCCCAAAATGGGTTCCACAAATGAAAGATGCAAAAGAAATTGTCAACTCATGTCTAGATGAGTCAAGAAATTTTGTGCTTGCCCCAAATAGAAAAGGAATTGAACGAGTAAAAGAAACTTCTGTTTCAGCCGTTGCGCTGTTCGCAGGTGTAAGTAATTCATTCAATAAAAAGAACAGCAACAAAGAGACGGTTCAATTATTAGAAGAATTGGTTGCGTTAGTAGATGAACTAAAGCGTGACGGTTTCTTTGTCCGAGCCTGTATCTCAACAGCTTTCTACTGCCCGTATGAGGGAAAGATGACCTTAAAGGATACGTTAGGTGTTTGTAGAACATTCGTTGAAGCAGGGGTCGACGAGCTTAGTGTAGCAGATACGATTGGCATGGCAACCCCAGAGGAGTCCTACAACCTCTTTCATACACTAAAAAGTGAATTTCAAAACACTCTTTTAACAGCACATTTTCATGATACGAGAGGAATGGCGCTTGCAAACATTTACGCTTGCCTTACTGCAGGCATATCAAGGTTTGACACGTCAGCAGGCGGGCTAGGCGGGTGTCCTTTTGCGAAAGGAGCAACGGGTAATGTCGCAACAGAGAGTGTCGTTTATATGCTAGAACGAATGGGGGTCGAAACTGGTATCGACTTAGAAAAACTTATGAAAGCGATCGATGAAATCGAACCGCACCTCTCTCGTTCCATTCACACACCATACCGCTCTCTCCATCAAAAAGAAGCGTCTGCTGAACTAAACTAACATATTACGATTTTGGTAAATTAAAAAGGAGCACTTTTTTGTGCTCCTTTTATCCTTTGAAAATCGTAAGGATCGTGCTATAGATTAAAGCTAAAATAATTCCTCCAATGAATGAAATCCGATCCATTTTCTTTTCTTTAATAAAATTTAAGATTCCTTTCACAATCATATAAACAACAAAAAACATAAGAAAATACATAAAAAATGACACGTTACATGCCTCCTAAATTATGAAATGCGATTGATGTATCGCATTCTTGGGTTCAATATCTCATTGTCGCTTTTAAGCATGAAACAATGGTATTTTGGTAAATAGTCCAGCTTCATGTTTTCATCAAAAAACACCTTATATTGTTTCTGCACAAGAACAGGTCTGAAATTCGTTTCTAGTTCTAGATCATAATCCCCAACCTCTGAATCTAATACTAGCTGTGTTACACCGTTGACGACACATCCACAATCCTCAATATCATAGTTCAATTTAAGAAAACCGTTTTGTTCTTTTTCTAGTCTTTCAATCGCTCTATCTGTAAAATGTAAATTCATCTTTTCACTCCTTTTCTCCTCACAATCGCAAGGCAAAAATTAACCTAACGAAACTCACTTAATACGCTTGGCTTTAGATATATCGCTTAACTAAATTGTTCAAGCCTCAATTTAGCTACTAAGCTTTCACTTCTATTATAAACGCGAACGCCAAGAAATTGCACATCCTGTGATGAAGTGAACCTAAGAAAGCAGGCTTCGCAGCCTGCTTTCTTAGGTTTATTTGTAAGTTTCAACAAACTTCCGATCGATTTTATTTTTTAACTTCCATGAAAGATGGTGGTGAAAACTTAAATTACTATATAATAATAGACCTTCACGGTTTCCTGTGGAAAGGATAGAGAGATAACTTTGCTTCGGTTGAAAACGGGTTCCGTCTTCTCCTTTTATAAAGGCTTTAATGTTATCCCAAAGCACTTTTGACTGCCTAACAGCGATGACTCCTGACTTTGGAAGTTTCGGAAACCCCTTTATTGAAGCGCAATCTCCCGCAGCAAAAATAGCAGGGTATTCCCTTACTTGTAGTGTATCTTCGACTAGCAAATAACCTTGAGGATCAACTGGCAATTTTGACGTTTGAAAAATGCCAGGCGCTTTAGGACCAGTCAACCATAATAGTTCATCATAAGCGATTTGCTTACCTCCGGCAGTAATAACATGGGAGGAAGTAACGTTCGATACTTTTTCATGTTCATATACTTTTACCCCTTTTTCCTTTGCAATCTCTTGAATCTTAGACGTTGCCTTTTCAGTTTCTCCTGCTAAAAGCGTAGATTGGGTTACTAACGTTACTGGAGCATCTTCCGAACGTCTTTTTGCATGTAAAGAGAGCGCAATTTCGATTCCTGCTGCACCTCCACCTACAACAACCGGCTCATCTGCGTCCCACAACTTACTTACTACTTCTTCAATTCGATAAGTAGGTTTAATTCGTAACGCATGTTGCCTTACACCAGGCACATCGATCCCACCCGTGTAGGATCCGATATCAATTGATAAAACATCGTAAGGAACGATATCACCCTTTTCAGTCAGCACCACTTTCGCTTCTGCATCGATCGACAATGCTGCGCCTTTAATAAAAGTGACATTTGCTTTTTTAGCGAGGGTCGGTATGTGAATACGAATCTTTTCTAATTCATATAACCCCTCCATAAATCCTGAAAACATTCCTGAATAATATTGGTGCTCAGACGGTGAAATGACTGATACCTCGGCATCTATTGCTTCTTCTTGTAGTTTTTTTATCACATAAAGGTGAGCATGACCTCCACCGATCAACAATAACTTCTTTTTCAATCAAATCATCCTTTTCTCTTACCGAACCCACTTAATGTACTTTTCAGCAACCTTTGGAATGACACCATCGAAGAGTTTTTCACGCCAATATAAATCTGAAGCTTGATTCAGAATTGCTCCTTTGGTCGGGTACGGATGTATAACCGTCGATAGATCTCCTAGCTTATGTCCATGTTCTTTTGCAAACACAATTTCCTGCATCCAGCTCGAAGCATCTTCGCCTACTGCATGTGCCCCTAACACTTTCCCTTTCGAATCAGTGATTACCTTCACAAGACCGTCTTTCTTACGTTCTGCAATAAAACGGTCGACATCGCTAATATCAACTTTGAATATACGTACATCCTCACCGTGCTTTTCTCTTGCCTCGCTCTCAGTTAATCCAAGATGAAAGATTTCAGGATCAGTGTACGTCACCCATGGTACATTATCATACTTCACTTTTCTTCTTAAACCGAACACAGCATTTTGTACGATCAATTTCCCTTCCATTCCGGCTCCATGCGTGAATGGAAAAGCTCCATTGACGTCACCGATCGCATAAATATGAGACTTCGATGTTTGAAGCTGCTCATTTACTGTAATGTAGCCTTTGTTGGAATCCACACCAGCCGCTTCAAGGTTTAACTTGTCGGTATTAGGCTTTCGTCCTGTCGACATCATAATCTCATGAACGACGAGCTCTTCTTCTTTGCCATCAACTTTATATGTGACAACTTTTCTTCCTTCACGTGTGAATACTCCTGTTACCTCTGCATTATAGATAAATGACAGTTCTTTTTCTAAAATCTCTCGAGCTACTGGAATAATGTCACTATCTTCTTTTTTTAAGATAGTATCTGACGTTTCGATGACAGTAACATTCGATCCAAACCTTGCTAATGATTGAGCAAGTTCGAGACCAACGACTCCCCCACCTATAAATACAATACTCTCAGGTAGGTGATCTAAATTGAAGATGGATTCATTCGTTAAGAAAGAGACGTTATCTACTCCTTCAAGAGGAGGAACGTTCGGGCTGGACCCTGTTGAAATGACAATCCGCTTACCTGAAATGGAAGTTTGTCCATCGATCGACACAGTATGTTCATCGACAAAAGATCCTTTTCCCCGATAGATTGTTACGCCTAGTTCCTCAAAACGTTCATCGCTATCTACTTCTTGTATTTCTTCGATCGCTTCATGAACGCGTTCGATCGCGCGTTGGAATCGAACCTCTCCATTTACTGTTAAGCCAAATTCTTTAGCACCTTTATAGACAGCATGAACCTCTTTTGCTGCAGTAATAAAGGCTTTTGAAGGAACGCATCCAAAATGCAAACAATCTCCGCCAAGTCCTGGCTGGTCATCAATCAACGCTACACTCGCGCCCATGTTAGCGGCACCTGCTGCAGCAGTTAACCCTCCTGAACCTCCTCCTATTACGATCAGATCATATTTTTCCAATCTAAACACCTCTCTATCCGAGTATTCTTTTTGCTTCAGTAAGTCTTTGTATGCTTGTAAATAGTTCGATTGCTAAGAACAATAGGGTAAGTAGCGTTAAGTACCCAGGAAAGAGAATCATAGCAGTAAACAATAAAAAACCTTCTGTCCGTTCAGCTGCACCTGCTTGGTAATAAAATGATTTGATTCCTTGTTTTTCTGAAACAGCTCCTACCGTTAAGAAGATCGTCATTGCGAATATGATCGAGGTACTCAATAATAACAATGCCCACATCGATTCAGGGAATGCAAAGGCAAGTCCTAAAATCACACTTATCTCTACAACTCGATCAAAACTTACGTCTAATACTGTTCCAAATGCTGAGGGCTTCGTTTTCCTTGCCATCGTCCCATCCACAGCATCTAAATATCCAGAAACCCATAATACAATGATCGCTAGAACAGGATGATCTAGATAAATAAACAACCCGGATGTGACCCCGATAATAAACGATATGATCGTTACCTGGTTCGCACTAAGACCTATCTTAAGTAACCAGCCTGCGGTTCTATCCATAACAGGCTGTACATATTTCCTGCCATGAGTATCGAGCACAGTACACCATCCTTCGATTAAATTTCTTCTTCTAATTCTGATCCGAATGCCTTTTTACGTATATACAACGTGATTAATAGGAGAACCAATAAAATAACCGATACAATTGCAACCGATTTGATATTGTTTGATAAAAAACTCGCACCTAAAAAGTTCAGAACAAGCGCACCAGGAAGCATACCTACTAACGTTGCAAAATAATATTTCTTCTTATCAACATTAGAAACACCGCACACGTAACTGACGAGGTCAAAATGCAGAAAGGGGACCAACCTTAATAGCAACACGTATGCGAATCCTTGCTCTGAGAGCCCTTTTTCTAATTTCTCTCCTCGCTTGCGCAAAGCTTCTGGTAGAGCCTTGAAGCCTAGTTTTCGAGCAGCAAGAAAGAAAAGAAGTGCTCCAGTCGATCCCCCTACTACAGCTAAGAGCGTTCCAATATACGGACCAAAAACCAAGCCACCCGCTATAGAAAGTACCGATGTTGGAAATAAAATGAACGGCCTGCCTATACAAGCTATAAGGAAGATCACAGGCGCATAAAGTCCAAAAGACGAAATCCACGAACGAATTTGGGAAGGGCGCAGGTTGAACACATTCTCATTAAGCAAGTAAATGCCTATCACAAGACATATCACAACGATCCCTTTTATTAGCGCTCTAATCGTCATGGGGTATTGCTCCATTCACGTCCGTTTCGATCATACGGGTATACGTGCGCTGCTTTTAACACAACATCTTGACCAGGTTCTAATTTGTCTTCAGAAGGAACGAGAATGGTTCCACCCTCCCAAGATACACGGTAACAAACTGAATTGTTCTTCACTGTAAGCGCGGTTACCTTTCCAGGAATAGAAACCAGCTCCTGATCATTTTGAACTCTATTATGTGGATCTATAGCAGTTATATGATGTTGAGGTACAAATCCTTTTTCTAAAGGAAGACCTTCCCCTATGATTCTTGCACTTTCTGTAGAGGAAGGGTACGTTACAACATCATAAGGAGTCCCCTGTTGTATCAATCGACCCTCATTCATGACCGCAAGCATGTCTGCCAACTCGATTGCTTCATCCCTGTCGTGCGTAATAAATAAAGATGTAATGTTTTCCTCCCGTAATATTTCCTTTACTTCACCCCTTAAAGATTCTCGAAGCGAAGCGTCTAAAGAACTGAATGGTTCGTCAAGTAATAGTAAATCTGGCTTTAACACAAGTGCTCTTGCTAGAGAAACCCGCTGCTTCTGGCCACCAGAAAGTTCATGCGGATAGGCATCCTTCCAAGGTGAAAGCTTAACCTTTTGTATCATGTCTAGTGCTTCTGAGATCCGCTCTTTTTTAGGAACCTTTTTCCTTTTCAATCCATACGTGATGTTCTCGAGCACGGATAGATGGGGAAATAATAAGGAATCTTGGAACATCAGAACGATCGAACGTTTTTCAGGTTTGGTTTTTGTCACCGACTTTCCATTGAGCATAATATCTCCACTGTCGATCGACTCAAGTCCTGCTAGGCACCGTAGTAACGTTGATTTTCCACATCCTGAAGGTCCAACAATCGTTGCATGTTCTCCCTTTTTCAGAGAAAAAGATACACCTTTTAAGATCGGCTCTCCCGAATAGTTTTTGGTTAACTGGTTACATTGAATAAGGTCATTCATACCTATAAACTTCCTTTCAAATTCGATTGACTACCCGAATGACCGCTCTTAATGCTATTTCTGCAACTCCTACAAATAGGAGTGGAAGTAAAGCAAATAATAATGAGAATCCAGCGATAACCGCTTCATTGGAGCTTGAAAAATAAGGATAGTATAGCAAAGGCAGTGTTGTTACAACCCCTCCACCGATAATTGCTGTTAGGGCATATTGCCCAAGAGATATCACAAATGTTAATAGCATTAAGCTTCTAATGCTTGGAATCAGTAAAGGTAGAGAAACTGTAAAAAAACGTGCGACTGCCCCTGAACCGAGCACTGCCGCTTGTTCAATCAAGCCTTTTCCAAGTCGTTCATACCCTGCCCTCATGATACGAATCGAGTACGGCAAGGTTGGTATTAAATGAACGAGTAATACCCCGCTTAGACGATCTGCCAATCCAAACTGAATCAAGGTATACTGTAAGCCCATTGCTAATAAGATGCCTGGAATCAAAATAGGTGACAATAGGAATGCCTCGATAAGGAACTTTCCTTTAAACGAATACATCGCTAATGCTCTTGCTGCCGGCATCGCTATGATTAAATTTAACAGTACTACCATTATTCCCAGTTTTAACGTTGTAATGAGAGAATCTACCAGTGCGGGATCACTAAAAATAACCTCCCACCCATCAAGGCCAAGTTCTCTTGGGAACAGAATCGGCCACTTCCAATCAGAAGCAAAACTTTTTACTACGATCGTAATGAGAGGAAGAATAAACAACATCATAAAAACAAGCAACGTGATAAGAACGATCACCTTTCTTCTCTTCCCTGAAATAATTTCATTTAACCTCATCGCACTCTCCCTTTAATTAAGCGTAGCCTATGCTTTTGTATAAGTTTGAATGAGATTCCCGCTAAGAGGAGTGAAACGCCCCCAGGTATGATCATTGCTGCAAAAGCTAAAGGACGATTGCTCCAATCTCCGCTATAGAACCAATCGAATGCATGAACAGGCAACATTTCAGGCCTTGTTACTCCTAACAAATAGGGAACTTCAAAAGCAGTCGAAACAAAAGCGATCAAAATAATGGCAACTTCTAATAATATCGGGAGAAGCCATGGCCATTCAACAGTTTTAAACTCATCCCATTTGCTCCCCCCTAACGTTCTAACCACCTCTGAATAACGATGATCGATTTCGTAATAAACTGGGAGAAGCATCAGAATAACAAACGGAACTTCTTTCCAGACATATGTGAGGATGATTCCCACTCCTCGTGTATCCTGGACGAGTATCGGAAACATCGATCTGTCGTTTATTAATCCAATTTGAAAAAGCAAGGAAGAAAGTAATCCGCTCTGTGAAAGAAATAGGAAAACGAGATATCCTGCTACAAAGTGAGGAATCAAGATTGGAATCCATACGAGTCCCTTTACAAAAGAGTGCTGAAATAAACGATACAGTATTCTAGTCAGCACAAGGCCAATAACTAGCGAGAGAATGGTAGAGATGAGGGTAATCCAAAATGTAAACTTTAAGGATCTTAAAAAGGAATCGCTTCTAAAAAGTTCCTCGTAAAACTCAAACGTCCACTTTCCCCCTATTGTTTGCATACTTTGAATTACAGCAGACCACATCCCATAACCTACTAGGAATAAGATGATGATCACTGCAGGCGTTAAGTAAAACCATGCTTTATGCTTATTCTTCAAAAACCTTGTTTCCCCAATCATTCGTAATCCACTCCGTATAACCTGTATCTAAATCTGGAAGCTTGTACGTATTCAACCTTTCGGAAGAAATTACACTTTCACCGCGATTTAGTGAGTCAACTTTATTCTTTTCTTCTTCCTCGAGCTTATCATAGTTTAGTACCATCCCTTCTCCCCACATCTTTGGATCCATCTTAGCAATTTGAGCTTTAGGAGACTCTAAGAAGTTAATGACCGTCATCGCTCCGGAGGGGTTAGGGCTATTAAATGGGATGCTTAAATAATGATTGTTAGAAATAGAGCCGGGTGATTCAAGAACAAACGATTTTGTGCTTTTAGGGAACGTACCATCTTTAATTAAACTTTCCGCTCTCGCTTCATTGAAACCCATCGTCATCCAGACTTCCCCTTGGCTGTACAACGTATCTAACTTCGTCAATGACTCAGGATACGTTTCGCCATTTCGCCATAGGTTTGGTTTAATTTCATTTAGGTATGACCACACATACTCTCCGTTCTTCTCAACTAAATCTTGATCAAACTCTTTTGCCATCGTATCAACACGATCTGGCGCACTAGCTACCAACAGATGCTTTACAAACGTGTTCCCAGTGAAATCAGAAACGTTAGGATAAGTGAATTTCCCTGGGTTCTCAGAAATCCAAGCTTTCAATTCATCCAACGTTTTAGGTGGTGTATCAATTTTATTCGAGTCATAGTTAAATACAAATTGAACGCTCCCCCATGGTGCTTCTAAACCATCTACTTTCGTTCCTTGATCAAAAGCTGCTGATGGATCATCATTTCCGATATATTTCTTGAAGTTAGGCAATTTATTTGTAAAAGAGCCTAGAAGCAAATTAGCGTTTTTTGCATTCTTAAAATTTGCACCGTTGATCCAAATAATATCGATCGTTCCTTTATTCTTACCTGCTTTCTTTTCTGTTAATAGCTTTTGCATGAACTCTTCTGTATTCATCGGTTGTCTGTTCAATGTAATATTATGTTTCTCTTTTAGCTCAGGAGCAGCCCAATCATCGATGTATCGATTGATCCCTTCATCTCCTCCCCACATGAACAGATTAACTTCTGTTCCTTCTGCATCTTTTTCAATTTCCGTCCAATCTTTTGAAAGTACTTCTTCATTACCAGCCTCGCCTTCTGTACTATTGCCACAAGCTGTCAACATAATCAAACCGGCTATAAAGATAAATAATTTCCATTTCATTCTAAAACCTCCATTTCGTGAAAGTGCGCGCACAAGTTTACCATAATTATTTTATGTTTATAAAAATAAACTCCTATCTTAATTATATCTTGTTCAAACAAATTTTGTTGTAATACACCTTACAGAGTATGTTTTTAGATAAAAAAACAGCAATAGCGCGTGGGCTATTGCTGTTCGATGAAGATTATTAGCTGTATTAGCTATCTTTCTGCAATTTTCTTCTAACCACTACACCTGTCGCTGCCATCGTAGCTAGAACAGCTGCCAATATCCACTCGATCGGCATCTGCTGTTCAGCAGTACCTCCCATACCTGTTTTTGGCATGTCCGTTGGCATACTCATTGCAAACTTGTCTGGGAACTGGTCAGTAAACGCTCCTGAAAGTCCTTTAGCAGGCTTGTACATATGAGCATAAGCTTCTCTTACAGAATCATATGCAGCATCATAATCTTCGTTTGTGTAGCTATCAAATGCTCCGACTAATTGATTCACGTGCATTTGGAGACCTTCAGCTAATGCATCCGACTTGAGACGGCCTTCTGTCGCTGTTTCTAAGAAGCTAGAGAAGTCAGCACGGTAGTTATCTAGAGCCTCTAATGCTTTTTCCTTCGCTGCTTCGTCTTCCGCACCTGTTGCTTGTACATATTCTACGAAGTTACCGATATGACCAGACCACATTTCATTAAACTTCATGCCAGCCTCTTCACCGTAAACTGATGAAATTGCTGCAGTGAGAGCTTCTGTATTTTGATTTAGAGCTTGCGCTGACGCTTCAAAGTCGTCTGAACCATCGATACCGTTCTGCATCGTCATCATTGCCAAACCAGCATGCTCTGAAAGCAGGTGACCAAGAGTTGCACGGAGGTCTGAGGCAGGTGTTACGGCTTTAGTCTCATCGAACTTCTCAGGGAATTGATCGGTAATCGCACTTGAGAAACCTTTTGCTACTCCATGCATGTGAGCAATCGCTTCACGTTCTTGTGCATAAGCTTTCTCGTAATCTCCTGCAACATAGCTATCGAATGAACCAATTAGCTGGTCGATGTGCATCTGAAGACCTTTTGTTAAAGATTCTGCTTCTAGACGTTCACCAGTTGCTGTTTCAAGGAATTTTGAAAACTCTTCTTTATAACCTTCAAGATTGTTAAGCGCTTCTTGCTTTGCTTCTTCATCTTCACTTCCTGTTGCTTTAACATAATCTACGAAGAATCCG
Source organism: Anaerobacillus sp. ABA4_114 (assembly GCF_056159065.1). NCBI lineage: Bacteria > Bacillati > Bacillota > Bacilli > Caryophanales > Bacillaceae > Anaerobacillus > Anaerobacillus sp. ABA4_114. The sequence continues at coordinate 1,652,130 of NZ_JBSWUM010000001.1, read as the reverse complement.
ATGTGGTCACTCCAGATTTGGTTGAACTGATTACCAGCTTCTTCACCGTATACTGAAGAAATTGCTCCCGTTAGCGCTTCTGTATTTTCGCTAAGTGCTCCAGCTGATGCTTCGAAATCATCCGCACCTTCTGCTCCTTTTCTCATCGTTTCAACTGCAAGGTATGCGTGCTCACTAAGTAGATGTCCTAGTGTAGCTCTAAGATCTGCTGCCGGCGTTTCAACTGTAGGCTTGTCCGCATGGTTACCGTGATCATCTGCAAATGCGCCTGTCGGCATCAATAGAGAAAAACTTAGTGGGACGATCATGAGTCCTTTCTTCCAGTCGATTACTCTTTTCTTCAAATTATTTTCCGTATTCATGTTACATCCACTCCCCTTAAATTTTTATACATCTAGCTAACGGAATGGATTAGAAGTTGGATCATCTTTTTTATGATTTTTTTAAAAATACTCGTGATAATCCTCTAGAACCCTTGATAATAATGGATTTAGAACGGTTATAGAATTTGGGGTAATTAGTCGTAAAATAAAAAAGACCCCTTATGCTACTCAAGCAAAGGGGCCTTTCAGTCCTGATTATTTGTAGACCATAATGGTTTGCATTTCTTTGAATCCAATATCTTTATAGATATATTTCGCAAAATTAGATGAGTATACATTTAAACGTATTTCCTCAAAACCTTGTTCTTTAAGATCACGAATACTTGCTTGTACTAATTTTTTTGAATAGCCTTTTCCTCGAAACTCTGGAAATACAAATACATCATAGATGAATCCGTGTTTGATACCCGTAAAGTAATCCGTGTTTTCTCCAATCAATACCCAACCCGCGATTTGATCGCCATCTCGATATACAAGATGATATCCCCCGCGTTCAAGGATTGAAGTAACGATTTCGATCGCTTTGTCTTCTTTTATAATTCCAGGGTTTGTCGTCCCCTCATTTACCGACTGAATTGAATTCGATAAGATGTATTCTTTTTCTTCGGCACTTGCACGTTCAATCAACTATGTCCCCTCCTTGCAGTTCTTTTATGGTATTTCTTTATAATGAAGCTTTGTTCCTGCTAGTTTATCGAATTGGGTAACTTTACCTCACTGCCTTACCTTTGCATAGATTGATGTGTCCCTCAATTGTTCTCCATCTATCGAAACGTCTTCATTCTGTAAAATTCCTTCTAGTGAAAATCCTAGTCGCTCTATGATTCTCATACTACGATTATTTTTCGTGTCACACCTTACTTCCACTCTTCTCGCATGTAATTCCTTGAACGCAAATTCTGTTATTGCTCGAACAGCTTCAGTCATATATCCATTACCAGAATGTCGAGTGTCAATCCAATACCCTACTTCAAATTTTCTAACGTTCCAATCAATTCTATGTAAGCCGGATGACCCTATAAAGTCCCCAGTATCTTTATGATAGATGTGTAACCTTAAATCTTCTCTTTTAAGAAAGGCGGCATGAGCTTCTCTTACGTTTTCTTCTACCTCTTCCTTAGATTGGTCGTTTTTCGCAAAGGGCATCCATAGCTTTAATTCAGCTCTTGATGCTTGAATCGATTCATGCACGACAAGACCATCTCCAGGGAGAGGACATCGTATATACAACCGTTCAGTATGAATCTCGTGAGGAAAATCTATTAAAATCGGTTTCATTTAGCAGCCTCCAAAACGTTATAAATGTCAGAATTATACCACTAAACCAAATGATTTGTCATTTATAGCCCAGCAACACTTTCACTCTGATCTCTTCTTTAAATTTGCCTTCTGAATGAATACTTAATAATTCACGTTTTACTTCAGCTTCAAAATCATCAACATTACTTCCCAGGTAGCTCTTCAATCCGTATGAAGTGGAATAATGATGACCTAATAACGTTTCGATTGTCCAATAATGCTCATAAGGTTCACATTCTACTTTTTCTATAGAAAATGGAGACTTCTCAATCACTTCTTCATGACTTAATGTAGGATGGGAATATGTACCGCTACCTGCTCGACGCTCCTCGCCATACCACTTCTTAGCAACCTTAGAGAATGCAATCTGCCAATCCTCTAAAACGTTATCTGGTTGATAATCGTCAATAACCGCTATTCCACCAGCTTTTTGGATTGTAGGATAAAGCTTTTCTAAAAAATGCGAACGATTCAGCCAGTGAAAAGACTTCCCCATTGTTACTAACTTAAATGATTCATGATGTTGAAGGTTAATAAATTTTTCTACATCTGCTAACTTCCACTCGATATTCGAAATTTTTAATAGATTTGCCATTTTACTTGCTTCCTGTAACATTCCTTCATCAACATCTACACCTACGATATGTTTTGACCAATCTGCTAACCTGATCGCAAGCTGACCTGGTCCACAACCTACATCCAACACTCGATCTTGAGACGACAGATGAAAACGGTCCACTACTAACCGAATGACTTCGGAAGGATAACGTAGCCTATACGCTGCATAAAATGGTGCCGCACCTTTAAATAGATCTGTGTAAATTTGAAACTCCTCCCAGAATCCCTTTTTGAAAGACGGTTTCTCTTATATACTTAAACAATACCATACTAGAAAGGAAAGAATCTCATGGATCTATCCGTATTACTATCATTCTTATTTGCTGCGGTAGTATTAACCCTCATGCCTGGCCCTGACAACTTGTTCGTGCTTGCTCAGAGCATTTCTCAGGATAAGCGGGCTGGTATCGCTACTTCTCTCGGATTATGCTCAGGACTTGTTGTACATATAAGTGCTGCCGCAATTGGAATATCTGCAATTCTGTACCAATCATCACTTGCCTTTTCAATCGTAAAATATTTGGGAGCAGCTTACTTACTATACCTTGCATTTCAAGCATTTCGCGAAAGGAAGCAATCTACACTCCTAAAAAACCAACGAGACCAATCTTATATCGCTCTTTATCGAAAAGGGATTATTATGAATATACTTAACCCTAAGGTTTCTTTATTTTTCCTAGCTCTTCTTCCTCAGTTTGTTAATCAACATTCAGGATATGCTTCTTTACAAATGGTGTTGTTAGGAATGATATTTATCGTCCAAGCTTTTCTTATCTTCACCTCAATCAGCTTGTTCGCTAGCAGTATCAAAGGACTTCTCCTAAAAAATTCAGCGGTCCTTGGGAAAATAAATGTAATCAAAGGTGTCTTGCTTGGGATCATCGGTATCCAGATCGCATTTAGCAGCAAGTAACATTTTCTGTTTAAGAAGTGCACATGACTAAAGCTCATAATGTCGAGTAAAGCCACGCGACTCCAATTCGTGTGGCTTTTTGAGTGCGCTGTTTCAAATAAATGGGTATTGGGTAATGGAGATTGTTAGTCACTTATATAGAGAGGAGAGCCTTCATGAGAAGTTTATACATTATCGGAACCGCTTTCTTTCTGTCAGGTTGTTCTTCCATCGCTGTATTAAATCCAAAAGGAACAGCGGGCGAAAAGCAATTGGACCTTCTCTTATTAAGTCTTTTACTGATGAGTATCGTACTAGCAGTTGTTTTTACTCTTTTTGTGAGATTTTTAGTAAAGTACCGCGAAAAGCCTGGACAGGAAGATGACTTCCCAACTCAAAAAGCTGGCAATAAAAAGCTCGAAATAAGTTGGATCGTCATCCCTTTTATTATCATCATCGTTCTTGCTGTACCTACTTTTGCAACAACTTATCAGCTTGATGAGCCTTTTAACAATGACCAAGATCCTTTAACGATTAAAGTGACAGGAGAACAGTTTCAGTGGTCGTTTTACTATCCTGAATATAACATTACCTCAAGAGACGAATTACGCATCCCTGTAGATCGCCCCATTACATTCAAGCTCTCATCAAAAGATGTTATCCATTCATTTTGGATTCCGCAACTAGGCGGAAAAAGGGATGCTCTTCCTGGAAAGGAAAACACTTTACGGATGACCGCCATCGAAACAGGTACATATAGCGGGAAGTGTGCTGAACTCTGTGGAGCGGAGCATGCTTTGATGACGTTTGATACGATCGTTTTAGACAAAGATGACTTTTCAACTTGGATAGAGAAAATGAAGGACGGTGAGAACAACTGATGAATAGCATCTATCATTATTTTCGTACATTACCATCAGACATCATTTTAGCTGACATATCTTTTGTGATCATCATCATCGCAACGACCTTCTTACTTACGAGATACCATAAATGGAAGTGGCTCTGGAGTTGGATCACGTCAACAGATCATAAGAAGATTGGCATCATGTATTTGGTTGTATCTTTCTTATTTTTTCTTAGAGCAGGGTTAGAAGCTTTATTGATCCGAATGCAACTTGCTTTTCCTGAAAATGAATTCTGGGTATTTCAAGGAGAACGATTCAACCAACTTACAAGTACACACGGAACAGTCATGATCTTTCTTGTTGCTACGCCGCTATTAATCGGATTGATGAATGTGATCGTACCATTGCAAATCGGTGCAAGAGACGTTGCTTTTCCATTCATGAATTCATTGAGCCTCTGGCTGTTTATTTCAGGGGGAATCTTAATAAACGTCAGCTTTATAGCTGGAGGTTCACCAAATGCTGGCTGGACTACATACGCTCCTCTATCACTCAACGAATTTACCCCGGGACCTTCGAACAGCTATTATCCGATCGGACTACAAGTCGCAGGACTCGGAACAATTATGGGTGCGATCAACTTTATCGTAACGATTATAAAAATGAGGGCACCTGGGATGAAGTTTATGAGGATGCCGCTATCAACTTGGTCAATGCTCATTACTTCGGTACTCATCGTGTATGCATTTTCCGCTCTTGCGGTAGCTTTGCTGTTATTAACGTTCGAACGACTTTTCGGAACAATCATCTTATCAGGATCTGAAGGAAATCCACTGATCTGGCAACATTTGTTCTGGATTTTCGGTCACCCTGAAGTGTATATCATCGCGCTACCTGCTTTTGGGATATTCTCAGATGTTATCAGTACTTTTTCGAAGAAGAAATTATTCGGGTATACTTCAATGGTGTTTGCAATCATTTTGATCGGATTCTTAGGGTTTATGGTTTGGGTCCACCACATGTTTACAGTTGGACTAAGTGCAAATATCAACGTTTTCTTCGCCTTGACTACAATGTTGATCGCGATCCCTACTGGTATCAAAATCTTCAATTGGTTGTTTACGATGCGTGGTGGACGAATAAGATTCGATACCCCTATGCTTTATGCTCTCGGCTTTATCGTAACGTTCGTAATGGGCGGTGTTACTGGCGTCATGCTTGGCTCAGTTCCAGCAGATTATCAATATCATGACAGCTATTTTGTTGTTGCACACCTCCACTATGTCATTATAGGCGCGACGATTTTCGGAGTGCTATCAGGGGTTTATTATTGGTGGCCAAAGATGTTCGGTAAGATGTTAAACGAAAAACTTGGAAAATGGAATTTTTGGACGTTTGTGATCGGATTTCATTTCACTTTCTTTCCGATGCATATTTTAGGATTGATGGGGATGCCGAGGCGAGTATTTACATATCCAGAAGGAGAAGGACTTGGTTGGCTTAATTTTGTGAGTACTTGCGGTGCATTTTTAATGGGAATAGGCGTTTTGTTTTTTATGCTAAACATCTATCTCACGACTCGGTACGGAAAATTTGTTCAGCAACACGACCCATGGATGAAGCGTGGACGAACGTTAGAGTGGACGGTTCCTAGTCCTCCCCCACCCTATAACTTCGCACGAATTCCAGTCGTAACTTCCGGTGAGCCGTTATGGACTGCCTATGAAGCACAGAAACACAACATCGATTTCGAAGGCGATTATGATGAGATCCATATGCCTTCTTCAAGTTCATTGCCGTTCTTTATGGGAATGGCATTTCTAATCGCTTCCTTTGGCTTTGTTTTCGAAATTTGGTCTGTAGCAATTCTAGGTATGGCTGGTGTCTTCACTACTATGACAATTCGGTCTTTCCAGAATAAGAATGGCTATTCCATACCGAAAAACAAAGTGATCTATAACGACAAGGGAGTGGGTTACTAATGCCATCTCTAGCTGAAAAAAACCTATTTAGCGACCACCATGCGCAAATGAATATTTTAGCTTTCTGGTTCTTGATCGGTGCAGAGGTAGTGGTATTTGGTTGCTTATTCGGTATTTATGTATCAGTACAGGAGTTAACCAACAACGGACCAGGAGCAAAGGAACTCTTCAACCTTTCTGAGATTATCGTAAGTACAATCGTGCTGTTGTCTAGTAGCTTTACATGTGCACTAGGTGTTTATACGTTAAAACTTGGTAAAAAAACGATGACCTTAGTTTGGTTTCTTCTTACAATCAGTTTGGGATTAGGATTCGTCATTCTTGAAGGAATTGAATTTATGGCTTATGTCGCGGAAGGCGCAACGATTAGTAGTAGTCCTTTCCTCGGTGCTTTTTATATGCTTTTAGGTACTCATGGAGCACATGTCCTCTTTGGGATCGTATGGATCTTTATGTTGCTCATTCAATTGATGATGTATGGGATCACTAAAGAAACTGCACCAAAGCTGTTTATTGCTAGCTTATACTGGCACTTTATAGATGTAGTCTGGGTCTTTATCTTTACAGTAGTCTATCTACTCGGAAAGGTGTGAGTGAAATGAAGAAAGAGAACGACCACCTTATAAAAATTTCGGTTATGTTCGTTACGATGATTCTTCTAACGCTTATTGCTTTCTACATCGTATACAGTGAATGGATCTCTAATGAATTTCTACCATATGTACTTATCTTCTTAGCGATGATTCAAGTGGTCATTCAATTGGTCTTATTTATGGATATTAAAGAAAAGGAGGGAAGGTATCGAATTACATCTGTTGCGGCAGGTGGGTTCATCGCAGTTCTAACGATTTTCTTTCTAGCTATATTATAAAAAGAACCAGGGGTGAAGTCCCCTGGTTCTCCTATTTTTCTCGCATACCGAAACTCTTACTTAGTAACAACAAAGACTCGTTAATCTTCCAAACATAATAGAGATCATTGATTCGACCTTTGAGTTCTTTATTATCTTTCCCCGCATCCAACTTTTCTACTTTGTCACGAATCGAATCCAAACTATACATGACGGTTTTCGAATTCCCGTGTATGCCCTTCGATAACGCTTCGATATTGTAATTGATAATATGATAAGTTTTCTTTAGCTCTTCTTCCAACTCAGGTACAGAGAGTATCGCTCTGTTTCGATTTGAAGAAGCAAGGAGGTGCTTTGCGTAGTAATTTATTGCAGTAACAACTGTAATCCACTGCTCAATGTTTGATTTCTGCATGATGGATACTTTATTTCTTAAGGGCTTCGCATCGTTTAGAACATTCTGGTATTTCTCATCTAACTCAAACGCCATGTTAATAAACTGGTGATGGGAGTTCGTTTCCGTATAAGAATGGAGGTAATCCGATACATACGTTCTTAATTTCACAAAGAATTCAGTTGCTGCGACAGCTACTTTTTCTTTTGTTTTTCTAGGATAGATTATAGCTGCGGCAAGGGAACCGATCGCCGCACCAACTAACGTATCGATAACACGCGACATAATAAGTTCACCCGTTATCCCACCCATTATGAAGTCATACATAATTGCAATGAGCGTAGTCATCCAGAACATCATGATTCCATATGATATAGGCATCAAATAAAAGGCAAGAAACACACAGCAAAACAATGTGATCAACTCAAATACCGGTTGTCCAGATAAGGAAAGCGCAATTCCAAAGCCTGCTATAGCCCCAAAAATTGTACCGATGGATCTCTCGGTTGCTTTCTGAAAAGTCATACCAACCGTATCTGTTCCTAACAATACGATAAAGGTTGATAAAAGCACCCAGTATTGATGTGCAGGCGATAAGAAATAGCCGACTACAATCGCCACACTACCAGCCACGATTGCTTGTAACGCTTTGTTCTTTGCTAGCCTTGCATCTTCTGATGTGTTGTCAGCTACCTCATCTGCCTGAACTTTCTTAACTGATTCCAGATTTACATCCCTTCGCTTCCCTAATTGCCTGGAGCTCTCTACTAAGTGATTCGATATCGCTTCGATTCTCCTAATTAACCAAAGCCAGTCCTTATCGACCTCATGATTTTTTTGCATGGCTTTTATCATTGAACTAAGTTCGCTAATAACCGATTCAGTTTTTTTTAGATTACCAACCACGTCATGAGTACGCAGTACTTCGGCATCACGTATCGATTCTACAACTTTGTACAACAGTACTCTTATGTTCGTATGTTGTAATACGTGCAGATCCTTTAAACGGTCTACAACATAATAAAGAGACTGTATTAGCATTTCTGCATCAAATATATAGAACCTCAATTGCTCAGCATCGATACCAGGCCAAATTTCCTCAGGCTCTGTGTTATTAAGAGAGCTTGAAATGACTTGAGAATAAGAATTGATCTTTTTAATATCTTTTCGAAGCTGAGAAGGTACAGACTGATTAGTAGTAGGGTTTGCAATCGCCTCTAACACCAGATCAAGGGTCATATTCGTTTGAGTGTGAAATGAGCGGACGCTATTAATCAACTCAACTTTCGGTCGGTTTTTTATGAGGTAAAACCGATATACATATGAATAGCCTCCTCCAATCACAATACCAAGAAGATACCACCCAATATCTTCTATCTTCAATTGTAGTAAAGTAGAAAAATATGTTGATAAAAATGCAACGGTGAACATTGCGAAATAACGGAACCCAAATTGCTGTAAATAATATGCTAGAAAAATGACGATTAAGAATAAGAAATCTATCGCAAATGGAATAATGCTTAAGTATGTGCTCACCGTTAACGCAACTGCACTTGAAACAACTAAAATCAGCGTAGAGAATTTCTTCTTTTTCTCTGTATCATCATTCACTAAAAATAATGTCAGTAAGCTAACGACTCCAGCTAATATAGAAGCAGGAAATGAAGCACCTAATGTAAAGGCAAAGATGAGCATAGTGAGTGACGAGGACAGAACGCTAATCGTAATACGTAAAGCCTGGTGTAATCTCGATCTTCCTGGATCTGCAGGAGTTACGCGAATAAGTGAATGAAGAAGCGACCTATGCATTGTTTTTTTCATAATTCTATTTTAGCTAAATTAACTTGTATGTTCCACACGTCGATTCGCTCCCCTTCTTTAGCACTTCCGGTGTTGTTTTTCTAATGAAATAAAAAGCCTTTGAAGACTATTATCTTCAAAGGCTGAATAGCTATTAAACCGTTTTTGGATCTTTTGGTGCTTTTGTCTTCTTCTCTGTACTACGTTGTTTTCTAGGCACTTCCTCACTGAAAGACTTAATCATTCCCCAACATGTAAACAATAGAATGATCGTTAGTGGGAACGCACTCACGATGATGGCAGTCTGCATGCTTTGTAGACCACCTGTAATCATCAGAACAACTGCAGATGCAGCCAACACAAAGCCCCAGCTGAACTTAACGAAGTTCGGTGGGTTTAAGCTACCGTTTGTTGTTTGCATACCGAGAACAAATGTAGCAGAGTCAGCTGATGTAATAAAGAAAGTAGAGATTAATAAGAGAGTCACGACCGTTAGGATACCTCCAAGAGGAACCTGCTCATAGAGATAAAACAATGCTGTTTCAAGTCCCTGTCCTGCAATATCTGTACCTTGGTTAAAGTCGAAGAAAATAGCTGAACCGCCAAACACTCCGAACCAGAATGCACAAACGACTGTAGGTACTACGGTAACAGCAATCATAAACTCTCTGATCGTTCTCCCCCTAGAAACTCGGGCGATAAACGTTCCTACGAACGGAGACCAAGCGATCCACCAAGCCCAATAGAAAATTGTCCAACCTTGAACCCATGACTCATTTTCTGGATTCATAGGTGCAAGACGCATCCCCATTCCGAAAATATTTTGTACATATTCACCAAAAGTAGTTACGAATAGGTCCAGAATAAATTTCGTCGGACCTAGGAAGATAAATAGTCCAAGCAAAAGAACAGCTAGAATCATATTCGTGTTACTTAAATATTTGATACCTTTTTTAATTCCCGTTCCAGCGGAAATTGTAAACAGCACTGTGATGACAGCGATGATGATCAACTGCACCGTGAAGTTGTTAGGTATATCCGTGAGGTAAGCTAAGCCACCATTAATCTGCTGAGCACCAAGACCAAGGGATGCTGCAACACCAAAGATCGTTGCAAATACTGCAATGATATCGATAGTGATCCCAATCGGTCCTTTCACACGATCTCCAAGCAACGGATATAGCGTTGCACTGATAAGACCTGGTGCCCCTTTTCTAAATTTATAGTAAGCAAGAGCAAGAGCAATAGTAGCGTAGATTGCCCACGCATGAAATCCCCAGTGAAGATATGTATATCTTAAAGACTGGTGAGCTGCATCAACAGTTCCACCTTCTCCTCCAAGTGGGGGCGTAGAAAAGTGAGACATCGGTTCTGATACTCCAAAGAACAAGAGCCCAATTCCCATTCCTGCACTGAATAGCATTGCAAACCAAGTTAACCTGTTATACTCAGGCTTGTCTGAGTCTTTACCTAGCTTAATATTACCAAATCTACTAAAAATCAAATAAATGGCAAAAATCAGGAAAAATGTTGCTGCTAATTGATAGAACCATCCAAACTGATTTAAAAAGAAACTTTTCGATGTGGTCATAACCTGGTCAAGATTCCCAGGCATAATCACGCCCCATCCTACGAAGACGATCGCGATTGCGAGGCCTATCCAGAATACTTTTGTTACTTTATCCATTCCATCCACTCCTCATTTTATTATGCAGCTAACGAAAATATCTAGTAAATAGTAACCACATAGTTACTAATCATAATAAATTTTCTTAAATTATTCAAATCCGTTTTTATGTTTAGTACAATATACCCCGTTCTTATCGACTAGAAACCACTGCTGATTCTCCTAAAATTCACCATAAATAAAAGCAGGGAACTCTTATCGTAGCCCTGCTTTTATCATCGCTTTTACAATCCTGAACTCATGACGATTTCACCTTTAGGAGTTTTACTCTTCGCATTCGGTTCTAGAGTGATTGCCACTGCGGTCCAATCATGATCTCCTTCGTATTTAACTTCGAAGGAAACGGCACCTTTTCCGTTTTCACTTGGTACAAATGAACCTGCTCTATACGGCTTTTCACCTTCTAGCAACCAAACTTGATACACCTGATCATCCTCTACACCTTCAAGATCATCTGCTTGAACAACTAGATTGGTTTTGCCATTGTCAGATACTAAAGCTGCCGCTCCTTTAGATGTCGAAGCTCCCGAAGGTTCTAACTGTACTGCTTTTAACAATGACGATACTTCTGTTTCAGAGGTTGCTCCTTCATCTGTGATATACGTATAAGCATTTCCAGCAAGCGATAGAAATAACGCAGCAGCTAGGGCTGGAGCTAACCATTTCGGAGATCGTTTGGCTTCATTCAAATGAGTTACATTGGAACTCTTTTCTTTCGTGTTTGTTTCGCCCATATCCTCAGACGCACTTTCAAAAACATTCTGAAGGACTCGCTCTTTCATTCCTGAAGGAGGCTCTTCTGGTGTCGAGAGATAAGGAAGGTCACTAGTTAAATCTTCCAGCTCTTGCAACTCCTCTCTACAGTCTGAGCAAGATTCAAGGTGAGCCTCGAACGTTTTCTTTTCTTCATCGGTTAACGTTCCATTGAAATAGTCAAGTAGCTGATCACAATTGTTTTTCATCTGAGACCCCTCCTTTCTCTGCCAGATTAGTTTTAAGATGTTTGAGTGCGAGTCGAATCCGGCCTTTTACAGTACCGAGTGGGAGGTCAAATTCTTGGGAAATTTTTTTATGCGTCATTCCTTTAAAATAAAACATCTCGATAATCCTTTTTTGTTCCTCTTTCAATTTAGAAACGGCCGCTCTTAGTACGACGCCTCTTTCTTTCCACTCGACTTGGTCTTCTACAGAAGCTTCATCACTATGAAGAGCATCTCGCTCATCTAATTCAAAATCTGGCTCTCTCGATTGTTTACGAAGATGATCGATAGCAGTATGACGTGTCATGGTCAATATCCAGGAAGAGAACTTCCCCTTTTCTTCACTATATTGAGCTCGACCTTTCCAGAGTTTTATGAACACTTCTTGTAGTACTTCTTCTGACAGCCCTCCGTCCTTTACGATGCGATAAGAAAATGAATACAGTAATTTTTCATACCGATCATAAAGGATTTCTAAGGCTTCCTTGTCCTTTGCCTGCACCCTCTCGTAAAGGGCAGCATCGCTCAATTCTCTCATACCATTCTCCTTTATTCTCACAAGTGATCTCCACCAGAAGAGTAGAATGTCTACATCTAGCTAACGTCTACCTCTCCTATTTGGATGTGTTTTTCAATGAAAATATATGGTTTTAACGAAAGAGAGCCCTTAATTAAATAGGACGCACTCTACGAAAAGCGACTGACATCGTCAGTCTAATAAGCTTCTTGTTTTCTGTCGTTTAGTATATCATACTGTTTTCACTGATACCGCAATCGACCTTAGCACTCATGGAATGCCTGTAGAACTTTTCACACACCTTTTGTTCATGTATGATTAAGAGTGATTAGAATAGAAGAGGTGACATCAATGGCTCAAAAAGTAGCATTAATTACTGGCGGTACGCGAGGAATTGGAAAAGCAATCGCTAGGAAATTCGCATCTGAAGGATACAACCTTGTTTTGAACTTCATGCGTAAAAAACGCGATGCAGAAGAAACAAAAAATGAACTTGAAAATGAATATGGCATCTCCGTACATATCGTTAAAGCAAACGTCGGTGAAGTGGCACAGATCACAACACTTTTTGAAGAAGCGGAAAACAAGTTTGGCAGGCTAGATGTTTTTGTAAACAATGCTGCATCCGGCGTTCTACGACCTATTATGGAAATCGAAGAAAGTCATTGGGATTGGACTCAGAATATCAACGCGAAAGCGTATTTGTTCGCCGCTCAAGAAGCCGCAAAAATTATGGAAAAGAATGGCGGAGGTGCTATCGTAGCCCTTTCTAGCCTAGGATCTATTCGCGCTCTTCCAAATTATGTAGCGGTCGGTGTCTCAAAAGCATCCGTAGAAGCAATCACACGCTATCTTGCGGTCGAACTATCTCCAAAAGGAATCGTTGTTAACGCAGTTTCAGGTGGAGCTGTTGATACAGACGCACTGAAGCATTTTCCAAATCGAGAAGAATTACTCGAATCTGCTAAAAAGCGAAACCCTGCAGGACGACTCGTTGAACCAACAGATATGGCAGATACAACATACTTCTTAACAACACCAGCAGCCAAGATGATCCGTGGTCAAACGATCATCGTCGATGGAGGACTGTCACTTTTAGGAGAATAACGCAGACGCTGCAATCTTCTTATTAAATACAAAAAAAGAGACAGCAACCTTGCTGTCTATGCTTGTAGAGAAAGTCTCGGTGTTGCAAAAAGAGGAATCTATTATTTCAGTTCTAATTTATGTTATTGGGTGATCAAAGGTTATAACCCTCATTTCGTCTGTTTATCCATTGGGACGGTGTTCGTTCTGGTTTAATTCTCATCAAGTAGGAGAGACGATCGCGGACTCCTGCGGTAGAACGGGCGGCCGAGTCCGGGGTGTGGGTTTCACCTCGGGCTTGGACGTTCGTCCGCGGAAAGCATGCGATCGTCATCGACTACGGCATCGGGAGCACTGAATTATGACATAGAATTATCGACAATCTGAGACAGCAACCTTGCTGTCTTTTTTCTTACATAAAATCAAAAAAGTATCTGATCACATGGAGGTAGACTGGTGAGGTATAAGCCAAGCTATCTACACGACTTAGGTAGCTTTTATTATGATCATACTGTACTCCCCCATCTCCAAGAAGCAAATCACGCTTTAACACCGATATAGTCAAACTCCCTAATCCACCGGCAACACTGATTAAGATGCCTGATAATATGCCAAAAGTTGAGACGAATGGCGTTAAGTAAGAATACGTAAAGAAGGCTGTTCCTGCCGTTATTAGTAGCGCACCTAGCACACCTTCAACGGTAATGTATGGGTTTGAAGAGGGTACGATCTTTCTTTTACCCACATATGCCGAAATTAAAAATTGGGCGACATCGTTCACCTGAGTAAGCAGAACAAGAAAGAGGACTAAATTCGCTCCATACGTCGGACTTGCGACCTGGAAATAAGCAAGATGACTCAAACCGAACACCATCAGCATCAACCCCCATTGTGTTGAGCTAACAGATCTTAAAAAGCCTAAAGTACCTTTTCCTATTATTCTAGGTAAAGGGAGGAGCAGAAAGACATAAACAGGTATAAAAACAATAAACATACCGTACCACTCGATAAGTATCCAATAGAATTGTATGGGTATCACGAGATACGCCCATAGGAAGATTCTTCGATCCGCCCTTCTCGTCTTCATCATGGAAAAGTACTCCTTTAATGCAAAGAAGCATAAAAACATCAATGAGAGTAAAGATACGATTGGATTGAATAAGGTCGCGAAGCAAAACACTCCAAACATACCCCACCACGTTTTAATCCGGACTGACAATATAGAATAATCCTTGTATGGATACTTTCTTTTAATAACTAGGAATAGCGAGTGTGTTATGGTAAGAATTACTAGTATAATAGATAAGGTCCAAATTGTGTTTTGCAGGGAAAACCACCCTTTCTGTAACACGCAAATTATATGTTGATCGGGGGACAGTATGGATCATACAGTCTATATCCTTTTATCTGATACGGGAACGTTATTTACTAAATCTATAAAAAGATACACCAAAGCTCCTTATAATCACGCTTCTTTAGCGTTTGATATCGAACTGAGAGATATGTATAGCTTTGGTCGCAAAAATCCTAACAATCCTCTACATGGAGGCTTTGTAAAAGAGGATGTGTTGACAGGTACTTACAGCAAATATCCCGAGACGACGTGCGTCATCTACGGTCTACAAGTAACGGAAAGAGAGGTTACTAAAATGAAGCGCGTGCTGGAGATTTTCATTAGAAATAAACAAAAGTTTCTATATAATATTCTTGGAGTACTTGGTGTATCGATTAACGAACCAGTCGAGTTCAGTAACTCCTATTTCTGTTCTCAATTTGTTGCTGAAGTGTTAGAACGCTCGGGCATCACCCTTTGGGATAAACTCCCCGCCTTAATCACTCCAGAAGATTTCAGAACGTGTGACAAATTGAACCTGGTATATGAAGGCAAGCTCACTGAATATCCACCGATTAAAGAACGAAAAACTCGTCCCTAATCGATTGTTACCGTGCATTTCTTATGTATAGAAAACCCGAACGCGAATAGAAGATTCGGTTCGGGTTCGTCACTCTATGAAGTGAACGTTTCCTGTAAAGCTGGAACGATTTGTTTCTTTCTAGAAACGACACCTTCGAGAACTGCTAGTCTGTTGATCAGTTCTACATCAAATGCTTTCTCAACGTTTTCAGCATCCTTACCTAGTGCTAAGACGGTTGAGTTGTTGTTTAAGATGTCCGTTACAACAAGTACGAATAGATCAAGGTTTTTCTCTTCTATTGTCTTATTGATTTCTTCTTCAACAGTATCCTGACGAGATAGTACATCAAGCGGATCTACAACGTTGACCTGAGCAACCTCAACTTTAGATGATCCCATACCAAATTCCTTGGCATCTAGGCTGATTAGCTCAGACGGAGTCTTGCTACTCATATCTGCTCCTGCTTTCAGCATTTCAAGTCCGTATGTTTCTGCGTCCACACCTGCAATCTCTGCTAATTCACGTGCGGCTGCAATATCTTCTTCTGTACACGTCGGAGATTTAAAAAGTAACGAATCAGAAATGATTGCGGACAACATCAAGCCAGCTATCGGCTTATCGATCTGTACGTTATTTTCTTTATAAAGCTTCTTTAGAATCGTAGCTGTACAGCCTACAGGCTCAGCTCTATAGTAAACAGGATCAGCTGTTTCAAAGTTTGCGATTCGATGATGGTCGATGACTTCAAGAACGCGTACCTTTTCAATATCCTCTACACTTTGCTGGCGTTCGTTATGGTCAACGAGGATGACATGATTCGTTTCGTTCGCAACCGTTTGGACCATTCTTGGTGCTTCAACATTGAATTTATCTAATGCATATTGTGTTTCAGCATTAACAGCTCCAAGGCGAACAGGTTCAACATCCTTGCCGAGCTTTCTCTTCAAATCTGCATAAACGAGCGCAGATGTAATCGTGTCTGTATCTGGGTTTTTATGTCCAAAAATCAATACTTTTTCCATTGTTCGACTCCTTTAATAAGAGAATTTATGTACACATTACATATTGTAAAGATGTAGACTCCTAAACTCAACATCAATTTCATATTTAGAATACCTTGATTAGACTACCATTAAACATACTTCAATAAAAGCAATCATCCTTTCTATCTTTTTTTATCTCACCGTCCTCAAAAAAAGACTGTCGATAGATCTCGACAGTCTGTTCCTTATAAGCTTCTCGTTTATAAACTTTGCAACGCCTCTTTAATAGAAGTATCTCCAGATGTTAAATCAAACGCACGTTTCTTTAAGTTTGGGTTCGTTAATGCCTCAACAACTACTCGCGCAACGTCTTCACGAGGCACAGATCCTCGTTCAAGTTGTTCTCCAACCGCTACATTGCCAGTTCCATTTTCATTCAGAAGCCCACCCGGTCTTACAATCGTATAAGATAAGGAACTTGCTTCTAACGCTTTGTCTGCATAATGCTTTGCTGCATAATATGGGAGAAGAGCGTCGTTCCAGTTTTCACGATTATTAGCTTGGAACGCACTTACCATCACGTAGCGTTCGATACCGTTTCGCTCTGCAGCTTCAACCGATTTGACAGCTCCGTCCAGGTCTACTAACAGCGTTTTATCAGCACCTGTTTTTCCGCCAGATCCCGCAGTAAAAATGACCGCATCCGTTCCACTCATCGCTTTTTCGATTTCATCAACTGAATCTTCTAAGCTCGCTACGACTGCTTCTACACCTTTATCCGCTAGAGTTTCCGCCTGTTCTTCTTTACGAACCATCGCTTTCACCGTGTGTTCTTCACTACTATGAAGTAAATCCACAACTTTTTGACCGATTTGACCATTAGCTCCGATAACTAGTACGTGCATTGTGATGCTCCTTTCACGTTTAATATGGACATTATTCCATATTTATGAATGAGCTTCAATTAACCTGCTTTTCTATTTGATAGAGAAGAAATACTCGAATCTTTCCCTTTCATCGAAACGACAGAACTAACGAGAGCGAGAATGATGAACATCCCTCCAACCGTCGCATTCATTTCAACTGTGCCCTTTTCGATCACGAAAGCACCGACAGTTGAGCCAAGTGCGATACCTAGATGCAATGCAGAGTTATTTAAACTTTGCTGTATATCAGATGATTCTGGCGCAATTTCAATCAAATAACTTTGTTGTGCTGGCGTAATCCCCCAGCTAAGCATGCTCCAAACGACCATTACAACTAGGAATAACGGAAAGGCAAACGTTGTATATGGAATAAGGAACATCGAAACTCCAAAAACAACGATAACAGAGATTATAGTTGGCTTTGTTCCGAATCGATCAGAAGCGACACCACCTAATCCCCCTCCTGCTACAGCAGCGACTCCAAAGATCAAATATACAATGCTCACCCATGTTCCTGATAACCCGAGTGAGGATTTCAAAAACGGAGTTAAATATCCATAAAGTGTAAGGTGTCCTGTTAAAAATAGAAATGAGGTCAACTGTGCTGAAAAGACCTTGCTATTCTTTAGAGTCAGCAATTGCTTTCTCATCGGAATCGCGGGCTTCGGTTGAATACTCTCCATGAAAAAGTGAACGCCTGCAATTGACAAAATCGTTAATACGATGATGAGTACAAATGGTGCCTTCCAACCGAAAGCATTTCCTAGCATAAGACCTATCGGTACTCCAAGAACAAGTGACGCACTTATTCCCATAAACACGACGCCGATCGCGCGAGCTCGGTATTTACTTTCTACGATGTTTGATGCGATCGTGACGCAAAGCACAACGAGAAGTGATCCACTAGCTGCTGATATCACCCTCGCCGCCATTAGAACTGCGAAAGTATTGCTGAGAACGGCCAAAGCATTCCCAAGCAAAAATACGATTAGCGAGAGTATCGTAAGTTTCTTTCGCTCTACTTTTGCTGTCAAGGATAATAAAATGGGTGCAGCGAGTGCAAATACGATTGAAAATACGCTGATCAATAGACCTGTCTTCCCTAGACTAGCACCTAAATCTTCCGCTACAAGATCAAGAATACCTCCGATAATCAGTTCTACCATCCCGACAACGAACGAAACGATTGTCAGTAAATATACTTTTTTATTCATTATAATCCGCCTTTTCTCATTAAGTTACCACTAAAAGGGTAACTCCCATTCAACAAAAAGGCAATAGTTAATTTCAGGAACGTTAGTTGTTATGCTAAGATGTAGGAAAGTGCGAAAAGCAAGGAGAGCATAGTGATGTTGCAGCAGTTTGGATTCACACAGTATGAAAGTCAAATTTATGAAGCGTTGATTACGACAGAGGAAGCGCTTGACGCATCTGCGATCGTAAAACAATCTGGCGTCCCTCGCTCGAAAGTATATGAAGTCCTTTATAAAATGGGAGAAAAAGGAATGGTTTTGGAATCAACAGTTGAAAAAAAGAGATTATATAGACCACTTCCGCTAAACTCAGCCATCGAAAAATTACAACGTGATTTTAATCGAAATATCGACCAATTAAAATCGTATGAAGCTAGGAAAAAACCTTTGGATGACCGCGTTTGGAGTCTTAAAGATAACCAATCGATTGACTCACTTGTAGCTGACCTTCTAAAACAGGCAACCTCTTCGATCGTCTATTCTGGTTGGTCAGACGATCTCTCACAGCACATTTCAACTATTGAAGAAAAGCAAATGAATGGAATTTCAGTTGAACTTCATTCGATCGGGGAGCTCGATACAAAAATAGATACGATCACAACTTTGATACCTGATGTTCAACATGAAGCGCTGCAGCGAAGCCGCATCCTCATTGTTGATAATAAGGAACTCGTATTTGCTGGTTACGAAGAAACAGGCTGGCAAGCGATTCATACGAGCTCTCGTCCCCTAGTGACGTTCTTTACTGAGTTCTTCTATCATGATGTAGCTTTGACTGAAATCACTCGCAAATTCGGAGCATTAATGATGGAGGATGAGGATATTAAAAACGTCCTGTTAAAATTACGATACTGAGGAAATGAAAAAAAAGCATGCCGCACCAGGCATGCTTTTCTCTCCTTCATCACTCTATGCTTTTACTTCTAGTGTCTTCTCTATTTCTTCTCTTAAAATAGCCATTCCCTCTGGACTCAATATGATGTTTCCATTGCCAAAGTACTTATTCTCATTTAAGACTTCTCCAGTAATCATACACGCCATCTCCGGTTGGTACTTTTTTAAAACAATTCGATCTTCACTCGTAAAGATCTCCATTGGGTCTTTCACCTGGATATCAAGTGTGCGGCGCAGTTCTTTTGGAATGACGATACGGCCCAGTTCATCAATTTTTCTAACGACACCTGTGCTCTTCATGCTTATCACTCCTTCTTTTTAGCGAACGAAAACGTTCTTTATTTAATTTTAATAGTTTACTTGTCTACTAGCAAGCAAAAATGCTAATTTTTTTATAATTTTCCAAAATTATTCTAATTGCTTCTAACTATTGATACCCGCTTAGATCAAAAAAAAACCGCCCGGTTAAACCGGACGGAAAAAAGGGGGAATTTTTAAGCTAGTTTATAGTTACCCCCTTATAATCAAAACTAAACCACTTTTTTAAAATTAATTTTTTCCCATTGAAAACCCCTCAAACAAGCGCCCTCCATACGGTGACATCTGATCATCTACGAACTTGATCACATCGCCCTTTCTTCCGGTTTTGAAATAATTATCAAAAACCTCTTCAAATTCACTAGCTAGCTCACTATCAAATTGTTTGAGCGCTCTCATAATCCATTTCGAAGAACCTGTCCAGTGGTTATTCATTCTAAGGATAAACTCATGCAGCTGCTCTAAGAGTGCTAGAGCGCAGCACAATTCTTCTCCCCTCTCTGTTGCACCAATAAAATCTTCTAGCACATCTGTCAAAAAATATCGCTTCAAACGAATTGTATCTTCATCCCAACTTTTAGGCCCCGCCTCTAAAATTCGCTTCGCTTCTTCTTTTAATTCTTTACAGCTTCCTTCATCAATCAGAATGATTCCTTCTGCAACCATTCGAGGCATCGAAGGTTTACCACGCTCACAGTCGCTATTATAAAAGGATTGATAGGTATTAAAATTATGTACGTATAATTCTACCGGCCACTTTTTGTAATATAAGTTTTCCCTGTAAGAATTCGTAACCGATGGATCGAAAACAACAAGATCAAGATCTGACGTTTTCGTACCTTCTCCTCTAACAATACTTCCAGCTAAAAGTGCTACATTACAGTGAGGAAAGTGACTCTTTACAAGTTCCTTCGCATCACGTTTGGCAAGCTCTAATCGTTTCATGGTCTTCCCCTCGGCTTTTTATTTTATTTTACATTGAGAAGACGAAGAATCATACCTTCCACATTGATTAACATTTTGATACACTCTTATAGTACAAGATGAAGAAGAGTTGAATACACGTTTGGTCGTAAGCACAGACTTACTATACAAATGTTATTAACAGGAGGCACTATGCTAACTTTTGAAGAAAAGCTACACATTATAGAATCTACTTTCCCTGAATTAACGCGTAAAGATGTATCGATGGGAAGAGTTAACTTTCATTTTGAAGAAAGTGTTATGGATAAAAAGAACGTCGTCTATCATCTGCACCCGAATGGGAACGGATTTGTCTATGGCGAGCTACTTGAAGAGTACCCAGTAGACGATAGAGGAATGGTGAACATTCGTGACTTCTCAAGTAATGATCTTCGAAAAATAATCGGAGAAGCGATTCACTCTCTTTCTGTTTTGCCAGGAGAAGATATTGAAGAAGAAATCTGGATGAACGAAGAAGATCAAACGCTGCACCTCGCGTATGAGCCTGAGCTAGAGCTTTGGAATGTGTATGCCGGTGACATGCTTGATGGCACTTTCCCTTCTTATAACGAAGCGATCCAGTACCTTGATGAAGAAGGCTTCATCCGTCAATAAAAATACCCCCAGCAACCTTTTGTTGCTGGGGGTATTTTCTATCTGAAGCGATTCAGATAAAATAACATTAACGATAGTATAACAAGAAGGAATGAGTGTTCTAGCGTATGAGCGTTTTTCTCTTGAATTAGCAGGGATTGCAGGTTGATGTGAAGAAGCGAATGTTAATCGTACTTTTGCTCTTCGGTGTTTTAACCATACTTGTTCACAGGCTTGATTTGTTGTCAATTTTGTTTTAGAAAACAGGATTACATAGAGGCTTTTGTCTCGAATCAACACAAATCTTTTATTCTCCACAATGCGCCCCCTTAAATTACCAATCGGGGCGAATAATGTAAGTTGATAAGATAAAATGTTATAATATTCTTACTACTACATCCACCTTATTCTCAACACCCGTATCAATAAGAGATCAAAGATTAAGCTCAAAATCGATTCAGGGGGTATTAGATGAGAAAAATACAACAAACGACAATTAATTCTGTTGTAAAATACGGACAAACAAAACTACCAAAGTCCGCCAATACAGAATGTCCAGAGTGCGGAAACACCGCTTCTTTTCATTTGAAATTCGATTACCAGATCAACCAAACGGTCTTTTCAACCTTTTCAAGATGTTCGGTATGTAAAGAATCCATACTCTTTGTATTGATTAAAACGTCTACAAGCGATCAAGGTGAAGAAGTAGAGCTCTTTGTTCACCAAACTTCTTTCACTAGAGAACCTCTTGGAAGATTGGTTGGCACTGCGAGGCTGCCAGATGACCTCGAGCGGGTCTATCGTTCAGCAGTTAACGTACATAATATGAAAGACTGGACTGCTACAGCCGTTATGGCAAACCGCGTTTTAGAGAGCATCACTAGAAGCTTTTTAGCTGAAAATGAACTTTCTCAACCTCTATCAAAACAGCTCGAAAGCCTGGCCAAACAAGTTGATCTTGAAGAGCCAATCGTACGGCTCGGGCAGCTGTTAGGAAAAGGAAGTAACCTCCACAACCTTTTATGCCTTGAAAATTCTGCAAGTGAAGAAACAGCTAATTTAATTATTGATTTATTGGACTCATTGATTGAATTTCTTTATATATTGCCTCAAAAAATTGTAAACCTACAAAAGCAGATCGAAGAATAAACAAAACCAGGCCGTCATTTTGACAGGCCTGGTTGTTTCGTTATTCTACTGCTTCTTCTTTTCGAAATGAAGGATAATTGATGGTAATTGCCACAATACCAGCGACCGCTGTAAGAATTGGATAGATTGAATATGGTATGAGTGCTAAAGGCGAGATCGAAGCTAGTCCAGCCGCTGCTAACAACTGTGCGCCGTATGGCAGCATGCCCTGAACACTTCCAGAAAATATATCAAGAATACTTGCGGACTTTCGAGCATCAACTTGATACTCTTCTGATATGTTCTTCGCGAGTGGTCCACCCATTATGATTGATATCGTGTTATTTGCCGTTGATAAGTCTAAAACCGTAGCGAGCCCAGCGATACCAAACTCTGCCCCTCTTCTCGATCTCACTCGATGAAGAATTTTATCGAGAACGTACTGAACGCCTCCATTATATCGGATAACCTCGATCATCCCACCAATAATCAATGCGATCATGGCGAGATCTTCCATCCCTTTGATGCCATCCGTTACCGTAGAAACGAGCCCACTTAAACCAAACGTCCCGTTAAATAAGCCCACAGCACCTGCGAACAATGTCCCACTAACGAGTACGATCAGTACATTCACGCCTGCAATCGCTGCGATCAATACGCCAAGGTATGGGAGTACTGTGATAAAATCAAATGATTTACCTCCACTTACTGTCGCGCTTTCCCCTACCGTTAAGAATCCATATATAATGGCAGTAATAATTGCAGCCGGTAAAACGATGAAAAAGTTCACTTTGAACTTATCTTTCATTTTCGTGTTTTGCGTCCGAACAGCTGCAATCGTCGTATCCGAAATCATCGAGAGGTTATCTCCAAACATCGCTCCTCCGATGACCGCTGACAATGTCAAAGCTACAGGAATCCCTGATTGCTCTGCAATTCCAATTCCAATCGGAGCCAGTGCTACGATCGTTCCCATCGACGTCCCCATCGATATCGAAATAAAGCATCCGATTAAAAATAAACCAACAACGAGAAGGCTTGCTGGTAATATTGAGATGCCGAGATTCACAATCGAATCTACTGCACCTATCTTCTTGGCTGTTTCAGCGAATGCTCCCGCTAATAAAAAAACAAGAATCATTAAGATGATATTGGAGTTCCCTGCTCCTCTACAAAACACCTCGACCTTTGTCATGAAGCTTTCTTTCCTATTCATCGCAAGTGCAACGCCTGCAGCGATCAGTGAAGCAAGCACAACAGGCATGCTATAAAAATCTTTTGTTACAACTGCCGTTCCAATAAAAAGTAAAATAAATATACCGAGTGGAAGCAGCGCAAAGCCGTTCCCTTTTATGTCTTTGTCCATGATGTTTCTCCTTGTTCGTAAAGTTTGTAGCAATCAAAAAAGCCCACTTCAAGAGAAGAGGGCTTTCACTCTTATCTCTCAAGATCTCTCTTGCTGGAAGCAGCACCTTTCTGACATATCAGAGGTTGCTGAAGCTTCTCAGGGCCAGTTCCCTCCACTTCTCTTGATAAGAACTATTCGATTTAGTGTTATGAAGTTTATCACGCATTATTCTTTTTCGTCAAGAAAAAAGTCGAATCGTGTCGCTCTTCGACTTATGCCTGAATAAATTTCTGAATGTCTCTTAAAATCGAACGAGGCTGCTCTTCCGGAAGAAGATGACCCGTCTTTTCGTATACGATCAGCTCTGAATTCGGCAGATCTTCTGCCAACCGCTTTCCAATTTGAAGCGGTACAACTCGATCATGCTCCCCCCATATCAGTAAACTCGGCGTATGAATTCTTCTCAATTCTTCTTGTGATAAATCCCCTTCACGATCTCGAATCATTCGTACGAGAGAACGGAAAATCCCTTCATGAAAGAAAGGCTGAACATACCCATCCACCATCTCTTCATCGATTAAATTCGGATCGTAAACGCAGTTCACCAAATTCCCTTTTGCTCCTTTTCGCGAAAGCCAGCGCTTTAAATACATTGAGAAAAAGGGCAAATAAGAGGAATACACTAAACTCTGCCTCGCTTTTTCAAGGTAGCCTGAACTACTGAGCAAAATGTTTTTCTTAACTAGGTCTTCATCGATACTTGCGGCTCTTAATGCCACTTGCCCTCCCATCGAATGACCGATCATAACGGTTTCGTCAATACTTAGCCGCTCGAGTAGTTCGATCACGACTTCCGCAAAGTTTTGATAAGAATGAACAAACCGACTCGATTTTTCACTTCTTCCAAACGGCGGGAGATCCACGGCTACAATCGTGTAATGCTTTGAAAGCAAGGGAATCAACCGTCGATAACTAAAAGTCGAAGATAAAAACCCATGCAGTAATGTTAGTACAGGACGGTCGGACGTCACTTCGTTCTCATGATATTCATAGTGAATATCGATTCCTTTTATGTTTTCCTTATAATGTTTGAGACTCTCTACAGATAGCATCTGACAGTTCACTCCGTATACTAGTTTGTACGTATTTTACCCCTTTTCGCTGAGGAAAAACGTCTTCAGTTGTGGAGAGTGTTACCATCTTAGTCGCCTTCACCGATATGCACGAGGCTTGCAAACGGAATGTTCTGCCTCTTCTCATCTAGGTCAACAATTCGCAATTCTTTATTGAGCTGGTCGATATAATGAACATATCCTGTCAACACATTCTTCGTACCGTTCTTGAAGTAGTGAAATGTAAGCGGCTGGTGAAAGGCCATCGCTTCGCAAATGGTGTCGTTCATCTCCTCCATCTTCTGCTCATCAAGCTCAGGCTGTTCTCTTCTCCGATCTTCTTCTTTCCATTCTCTTAACTCTTTAACATGCTCTGGTAACATCATCGATGTCCATTTGATATTTCCTCGGTCACGAATCATCTTATCAACCCCTTTCTATGCTTTGTGACCTCCGACAAGCTTACTTCGATGCAATGCTGTACCGGCTTTCGTATAGGAAACAGCGCGAAGCAGAGAATCGGATCCGTATTTCTCCCGTATCGAATCCATTACGTATCCAAGGTCTCGTTGCTTCGGCCGTTTCATATTGAAAAGGTCGAGCTGCACTTCCTCGTCATCACAAATATTTGAAAGAGCGATTGAAATTTTCCGAACCGTTTGCCCTCTATAAAATTCCTGAAAAAGCTGCAAGCACACGTTATAGATTTCAAGTGTGATGGAAGTGGGGCTATCGATGCTTTTCGACCTGTGAAAACCACCGCCTCCTTCGTCTTTACTATAGCCGATCCCGAGGCTGATCGTACGCCCCGCTTTCCCGGCTCTCCTCGCACGCCTCGCTACTTCTTCACTCATTTCCAAAATAACGTGTTTGATTTCTTTTTGTTCGTGATAATCCCGCAGTAGAATCTGACTTTTACCAAAGCTAATCTGTCCCTGCATAATCGGAGCTCCAATGTCGGAAAGGTCTACTCCCCATGCATGGTGATAGAGCTGATTACCCATCACTCCGAATTTTTGTTCAAGAAGATGTAGCGGGTATTTTGCGAGCTGCTCAACATTCATAATTCCCATCCGATTTAAAGTGCGCTCGAGACGCGGACCGATCCCCCACATCTTACTTAGAGGCGAAATGGACCAGAGCTTCTCAGGAATATCCTCATACGTCCATTCAGCAACGCCATACTTCTTGGCCTCTAAATCCAGACAAAGCTTCGCCATCAGCATATTAGGACCTA
The DNA here is from genome assembly GCF_056159065.1 of Anaerobacillus sp. ABA4_114. Classification (NCBI taxonomy): domain Bacteria; kingdom Bacillati; phylum Bacillota; class Bacilli; order Caryophanales; family Bacillaceae; genus Anaerobacillus; species Anaerobacillus sp. ABA4_114. Next base: position 1,626,122 of record NZ_JBSWUM010000001.1, on the reverse strand, counting down.
TACCGATCGCACATGGTAAACCGAACGTTTCACTGATTTCTTTCCTGATTTTATTAGCCGTCTCAAAGCGTCCTCCCCAAAGACGCTCAGTCCCGTCGATTTGAAGAAAAGATTCATCCACGCTGTACGTATGGATACACTCTTTTGGAACATACCGATGAAATAACCTTGTGATCTCCATCGATTGCTTCAAATAGGATGACATTCTTGCATTCACGATATGAATACGGGGATCATCAGGAATTTCAAAAAGCCTGTTTCCTGTTCGGATATTAAAATCTTCTTTTAGTGCAGGCGAGGCCGCTAAAACAACACTACCCTGACGCTCCGTATCTCCCACGACAGCAAGATGACACGTTAAGGGATCGAGCCCCATCTCGACCGCAGAACAGCTCGCATAAAAACTTTTCATATCAACACACAAAATGGTTTTCTTTTTTAACGTTGAATAATCCACCTTCACCACTCCTTTCAAATAATCGAAAATAAGAACACTAGTTCTGTATATCTATACCCGTATTTTACCCGAATATACGTTCGTATATCAATAAGTACTTTCTTCCAACCAAAAGATGTAGAGGTGACCAACCCAAGAGAATTAGCGATTTCTCCCGATTCGCATCATCCCTGCCTAACATCAAGGACTGATACATTAGTCCTAAAAGCTATATTGCCTAGGTCTATAGATTCACAACCAATTAACTTAAAGTAGGTAATATTATCAAAATTATCTAATTTATTTGAATATTTAGTTTTATATGCTATGGTTTTCTCATCTGATAAAAGGAGGATTCAAATGAGAAAGAAAAAACTTTTAGCATTAGGATTATCTGCAGGGCTTGTAGGAAGCATGCTTGCACCACCCTCATCGTTAGCAACTAACGTACATAACAAAAAAGAAACACCATCGTTTGTATCAGGCCAGTTAACAAAGGCCTCCGCAAAAAATCCAAACGAGGTGTTGTTCGATTACTTAAACGAAAACAAAGATTACTACAATTTCAGCGGAAAGACCGCCGAGCAATCCTTTGAAATTTTATCGCGTGAGAAAGATGATCTCGGGTTTACCGTATTTCGCCTCCAACAGTTACATGAGGGGACGCCAGTTTACGGCTCTACCCAAACGGTTCACGTAAATAAAGATGGCGTATTAACAGCTGTCTCAGGGCAAGTCATTTCAGATCTAGAATCAAAGAAAGAACTAAAGAAAGCAGCTAAATTTAAAAAGCAGGATGCAATTAAAAAAGCGGAGGAAGCTCTTGGTTTCACGCCTGATTACGAACAAAAACCAGAGTCAGACCTTGTCGTATATCCACAGGGGCATACTGCTAGTTACGCCTATCATGTAACACTTAACTTCCTATCCCCTGAGCCAGGAAATTGGAATTATCTTATCGATGCTGTGACAGGAGAAGTGCTAACAAGCTTCAACGCGATTCACGAAGCCAAAAAACAAGGTGTCGGCAAACCGGGCGGCGGTGGTGATATCACTGGCACGACAACAACCGGGACAGGCACTGGAGTCCTTGGTGATACGAAGTCATTCAACACACTCCTCTCTTCATCAACCTATTACTTAAAAGATACGACGAGAGGTGGAGGCGTCTTTACCTATGATGCATCGAATCGAACAAAACTACCTGGGTCCCTTTGGTCAGATTCAGATAATCAGTACCATGCGAGCTATGATGCCGCTGCAGTAGATGCACATTACTACGCAGGAGCAACGTATGATTATTTCAAACAAGTCTTTAATAGAGACAGTTATGATGGTAACGGCGCACCGCTAAAATCGACTGTACACTACGGCAGAAACTACAATAACGCTTTTTGGAATGGTAGTCAGATGGTTTATGGAGAGGGTGACGGCTCTACATTCGTTTCTCTATCAGGCGGAGAGGACGTCGTGGCGCACGAACTAACTCACGCGGTTACGGACACTACTGCCGATTTGATCTATCAAAATGAGTCTGGAGCTTTGAACGAATCGATGTCTGATGTATTCGGAACGCTTGTTGAATTTCATGATAACAATAACCCCGATTGGCTAATCGGAGAAGATATTTATACCCCTGGGACATCTGGTGATGCGCTTCGATCTATGGCAGATCCTACTCAATTCGGAGATCCAGCTCATTACTCAGAACGCTATACGGGGACACAGGATAATGGTGGTGTACACATCAACAGCGGAATCATGAACAAAGCCGCTTACCTACTGAGCGAAGGTGGAACATTTTATGGCGTGACCGTATCAGGTATCGGTAAGGACAAGCTCGGTGACATCTATTACCGCACGTTAACGCAATATTTAACAGCTTCTTCCGACTTCAGTCATATGCGTTCTTCAGCAGTACAAGCTGCTACAGATTTGTACGGTGCAAGTAGTTCAGAAGTACAATCCGTTAAACAAGCATTCGACGCTGTCGGCGTACAGTAAGGCATTTTCAGGTAGCTTTTCTTAAAGCTACCTGTTTTCATGTTTTAGTAAAGAGATAGCGGGAATGGTTACGTTAAATTATTTGCAAGGAGGATAACACATGCAGCTATTCAAGGAAGACGCTTTAAATAACCAACATATCTTGATCACTGGAGCTACCGGTGGAATTGGATATGTGACAGCGAAAGTAGCGGTACAAACAGGTGCAGCCGTAACGATTACAGGACGCAACGAAAAAAAACTTTCAGAATTACAAAAAGAATGCGAGGAACTAGTGGAGAGCGCAAACGTCACGAGTATTGTTGCTGACCTAACGAACGCAGAAGATCGCTCGCATCTTATCAAGAAAGCTGCAAAGGAAAACGGACCGATCACTGGACTCGTAAATTCAGCAGGTATTGGTGGTGGAGATACGCTAGATCACTTACAGGAAGAAGATTTACGTAACGTGATGGAGCTGAACTACACTGCTACAGTGCTTCTTACGCAGCTCGTTTATAACCACATGCGTAACGAGGGTAAAAAAGGTGGAATCGTGAACCTCTCTTCACTTTCAGGATTAAGAGGTACATACGGAAACACAGCATACAGCGCATCAAAATTCGCAATAACTGGATTCACACAATCATTCGCCCACGAAGCGATCAAGCACGGCATTCGCGTTAACGCCGTATGCCCTGGATTTGTCGACACCGAAATGGGAAGAAATGCAATAGAAGCTAAAGGAAAGCGGGAAGGTAAAAGTTACGAAGAAGAATTACAAGCGGTAGAAGAAGGATTACCTTCTGGACGAATCACGCAGCCAGAAGAAGTAGCAAACAGCATCATCTACCTCTTATCGCGCGCATCCGAAAACATTATTGGAGAGTCATTAAAGATCTCTGGTGGTAGTGTGATGAGATAAAACAAAACAAGGAAGCATCAAAAGGATTGATGCTTCCTTGTTTATTTCTGATTAAAAAATCGTCCGCCCACTTTTTCAATTAGACCAGGGGCTGCGTGATAAATCTTCGCTCCGGCATTCATCCACCCAGGAAGGTTCACTTCTCGTTTGCCTTTTTCAATAGCTGATAAGATCTCACCCGAAACCTTTTCAGGAGTCAGCATCATTTTTTCTACGTTCTTTGTATAATTGCCACTGCTGTCAGCCACTTCAAAGAAATTAGTCTTAATCGGCCCAGGATTGACGGTCATTACGTTGATTCCATAAGGCTTCATCTCTAACCTTAAGCTATTTGAAAACCCAAGGACCGCATGCTTTGTAGCGGAGTAAGCAGCTGATTTAGGTGTCGCGATTTTTCCAGCTTGTGAAGCAACATTGATGACTAGGCCTTTTTTCGCTTCTACCATGCCTGGTAAAACATTCGCGCAAAATCTCATCAATCCTATGACGTTCACATCGAACATCGTCTCGATTTCTTTCATATCGGCATCGACGAAATTGTCAAACTTACCGAAGCCAGCGTTATTGATCAGAATGTCAATCGGAGGCATTTCTTTTAATAATCGAGGAAGGAGTTGATCAACTCTCTCCCCATCTCCAACATCCATCGGCCATACGGCAGGAGGATAGCCACCTTCCGATTCAATTTGCTCTTTCAACCTAAGCAACGTTTCTTCGGTTCGCGCGACGAGGATAAGTCTTGCGCCTTCTTTAGCTAAATCCAGAGCTAACTGGCGGCCTATTCCACTTGAAGCCCCGGTTATAAGTATAACTTTGTTCTTAATATTCTTCATGACTCTCTCCTAACGATTATTGATGTCTATAGAGATCGACTTCTCCACTTTTAACTTGAGTTATCATCCCTTCAGATTGTAAGTAATCTAACTGACCGATGGTCTCAGAAAGAGTAAGACCAATCTGCTTCTTATAAATACCTGGAAACAGCTTTTGACAAACTTGAAAAGCGGTTAGCGGCTCTTGTTTTAATAACGCTCCAACTTTCTTGGCTCGTTCTTCCTGCTGTCGCAGACGATCCTTGATTAACACCTCGACATCTTCAATCGGATCACCGTGGCCTGTATAAACAAAAGACGGTGCTAATTCTAGCGTTTTGTAATACGATTCGCGCTGTTGCAGCAGTGGCTTCGGACGATTTGGCTGCCCGTTGTACGGAGGCTCCAGTATAGGATTCGATGAGATATTCTTAATGAGGTGATCCCCTGCTATCATCGTTCCAGTCTGTTCATGGAGAAGAGAAATATGACTCTGTGCATGACCAGGAGTTTCGATTACCTTCCATCCCTTGCAGCCAGGAACCTCATCGCCTTCAGTAAGATGGACATCACACGTAGCCCGATCTGTAAAGGAGAGATATTCTTTTACATCATGGACATGATGTAAAAAACGATCATGGACGCCCGCACTTTGATAGATGCCTCTCATAAACATCTCGTGCTCTTGCAAAAAGCTATCTTTCATTTCAAGCCAACGATCATTTTTCCAGTGACCAAGCACGTTCTTACCCATCTCTCTCATCAATCCCGCTAACCCGATATGATCAGGGTGATGATGTGTTAAAATCACTTGATCAACGTCTTCCAAAGAAAACCCATGGTCCTTCAGCTGCGATACAAGGACTTCTTTCGCTCGTGATGTTCTGGGACCTGTATCAACCAGTGTTACCGCATCACCCTTGATTAAAAAACAATTCACAGGCCCGACTAAAAATGGCGTCGGTACTGTGAAGGAGAGTATTTCATCTGCCATCGTCGCATTCATCGCTCCACCGCCTATCCTTGATTTCCTAACTCCATTCTACTCTTCATCCTACTTTTTGTCATTATATCAGTATAATTAAGTCAGAAAATTATAAAAACTCATTGACAATTTTTTTAATTCGTAGCATACTATGTAAAACTAAACGACCTTTAGCTACGAACGGGAATAGTAGAAGTAAAAGCATAGTTCAGAGAGAGGAATCCACGGGCTGAAAGATTCCTTACTACCTGCAAACTTTGAACCTACCCATGAGCTAGCTGTGGAAACACGGCCGTCCCCCCACGTTATAGGGGTTTTGAGGATATCTTAGATATCAAATGAAGGTGGTACCACGGATTACGCCCATTCGTCCTTTAACTATAGGATGAGTGGGCGTTTTAAATTGAAAGGAGAGGAAAGGGTATCATGAACTCGCTGCACATAGGTTTTCTCGGAGCCGGATCGATGGCCGAATCGATGATCGAAGGTATGATTGCAAAAACATTCATTACGCCAGAGCAAATCATACTGCTAAACCGCATCGATATCAAAAGACTTGAAGATTTACAAGTCAAATATAACGTTGAGACGACGCAGGACTATGAAAAAATCGTAACGAAGTCGGACGTTATCATTCTGGCTATGAAACCAAAAGATGCCGAGAATGCACTTATGAGCTTAAAGCCTTATGTTACGGAAAATCACCTGATCATATCTGTTATTGCCGGGATTACAACAACCTATATTGAAGCGTGCATTGGACCGAACATACCAGTGATAAGAGCGATGCCAAATACATCTGCAGCAATCGGCCTTTCTGCTACAGCTATTTCATCTGGACACTATAGCAACACTGAACAGGAGAGTTTTGCTGCGAGTCTATTCGAAACGATCGGCACCATCGTTCATGTGTCAGAAGATCAACTAGACACGGTGACAGGTTTATCTGGAAGCGGCCCTGCATATTTTTACTACATGGTCGAATGTATGGAGAGAGCAGCGAACCTGAATGGATTAGATAAAGAAACCGCTCGTGACTTAATTATCCAAACGATGACAGGTGCTGCAATGATGTTGAGCCAAACGAAGCAATCCCCTTCTCTTCTTAGGGAGAAAGTGACCAGCCCTGGTGGAACTACTCATGCCGGACTGTCGATTTTAAAAAACTATAAGTTCGACGAAGCCGTTCTAGAAAGCATCACAGGTGCTAGAAAACGTTCAGAAGAACTCGGTCACTCACTCATTAAAGAAAAGAGAGTGTAAGCACGACTGCCATGTTATATCGTTCTTTTTTGAAGTTCTAAGAAATAATTACTTAACGTCTCTAATGCCTCTTTACTATCTGTACCGACAGCGATAACAACTAGTGATCCTCTGTAACCATTCAAAGCACTCATGCTCAATAAGCTCTTAACATTTAAAGTGGTATTAGAGATTTCAACAACGATGTAGCTTGAAAAAAGGTTTGCAGTCTTTACCACATGCATCAAAAAGGCTGTCGTTATCTTTTCAGTTAATAGAAAGGTTTGTTGAGACTTCAATTAGCCACCTCCTAATAAAAATCTGTACAACCGTTTGCACACTTTTATTCTCCCACCTTTATGACTGTTTCTCAAGGTGCATGACACCTTTTCTGACACACTCTTTCAAACCAACTCATACAATATGTTAGATATTCTAACACCCTTCTAACGAATCGTTGTCGTGTATGCTATACTAAATAGAAGATTATTAGTTTGATAGATGAATTTTATAGTATATGAAACCATTACACCAATATGAACGAGAGCGTGGGAGTGAATAATAATGTCTTACAAAGAGAAAAAAGTTCTTCCGATCGGATCAGTCAGTGAATTAACAGGTTTATCACTCCGCAAAATCCGGTATTACGAAGAAAGAGGATTAATTCTTCCTGAACGATCAGGCGGAGGCACGAGAAAGTTTTCATTTAACGATGTGGAAAAACTCATGGACATCGCAAACCAAATTGAAGATGGCATGCAAACGTTCGAAATAAAGAAAATGTACAAAAAAGATAAGCAAAAGGATAAAGGTAAGATTAGAGATGAGATGATTCGCGGACAGCTTAACGCTGCGTTTAAAATGTCTAAATAAGTTCATTTAAGTAGTCGTGTCATTTCTTTTAATATTGTCCGTTTAATCTATACGTTACAGGGTATAGAACGAGTAGATGCAAAACGTACAAGAAGGGAGATTTCATAGTGAGTTTTCATTTCACAATTGACACGACGAAGACGATTGATAAAGCAGTGGAGGATTTAAGTGCTTCATTACAAGAAGAAAGTTTCGGGGTGCTTTGGGACTTTGATTTAACTTCAAAGCTCCAGGAAAAAGGAATGGAATTCAATACACCTTTTCGCGTATTAGAGGTATGTAACCCGAAGGAAGCTGATCGTGTTCTTAAAGAAAATAAAACCGTAGGGTATTTTCTTCCATGTAAAATCGTCGTTTATGAAGATAATGGCTTAACAAAAATAGGCATGCCGAAACCAACCACCTTGCTCGATCTAACTGAAGATGATCGACTTAAAGGCATCGGTCTAGACATTGAAGACCGATTGATCTCTTGTATCGAAAACAGTAAATAGCTAATAGAAATGACTCCCTACCAAGGGAGTCATTTTTCATGTGCTTCTTCATCCGGGTGATGCTGGTATTTATTCAAGCTCACCTTATTATTCTCAGAAAACGTTATTCCTTCGTCTTCTAAAGCTACTCGTTGTATGAACACGCCTTCTTCTTCACGTAAACCGATTTCCCCTTTTGCATTGATCACTCGATGCCATGGTAACCCATGCTTCTTACTCATAGAATGTAGGATCCGAACGACTTGTCTTGCACCTCTCGGACTCCCCGCTATCCTGGCGATTTGACCGTATGTCATCACACGTCCTCGCGGAATTTCTTTTATAATGCGAACTGCGTTTTCAGTAAACCTTTCCACAAAGCTCCCTCACTTTAACCTAACGATTTCTTCTCCATCATAACAAATATCTCTTCATTTCACCGCTCTCCCACTCACCTGCGAATAAAATGCACAAGTTAACTAAAACTAAAACGGCACAAGTTCTCGTAAAGGAGTTAAAGTTGATGAACAAACGGTTAATCGATTGGCCTACGTTTTTCGGAGCGCTATTCTTGTTGTTACTAGTAACTGTTCCACTCGTTCTTTTTCCTGAAGCTGGTAAAGTGGTCGTTGATAAAGCAAATACATTTATGACGACAAGGTTTGGTGTCCTCTATTTACTTGTTGGACTCGGAATATTTTTATTCTTGATATATGTTGCATTTAGTGAGAATGGCCGGGTACGACTCGGAGACGAAGGTGAACGCCCGGAATTTAATAACTTTTCATGGGCGGGGATGCTTTTTTGTGCAGGTATAGGTTCGAGTATTCTTTACTGGGCAACGATTGAATGGGCTTATTACTTTCAAGGGCCACCATTTGGACTTGAACCAGGTACGAAGGACGCCATACTGTGGGCTAGTACATACGGTATCTTTCACTGGGGACCGATCGCATGGGCAATCTATACATTACCAGCTCTACCCATCGCGTATTTCTATTACGTTAGAAAAAAGCCTGTCCTTAAAATAAGCGAGGCGACGAGACCTTTAATCGGAAATCTTGCTGACGGACCTTTAGGTACAATCATCGATGTATTATTCATGTTTGGACTACTAGGTGGTGCGGGAACTACTCTCGCTCTTGGGACGCCGATGATTGCTGAAGGAATCAATATGTTGACAGGACTCCCTGTAAACATGGTCTTAAAGACAATGATACTCGTTCTCGTCACTTTAATCTTTGCAATAAGCGCCTATTCTGGCCTTAGAAAAGGAATAAAGGTTCTTTCTGACTTGAACCTCGTTTTAGCCATATTCCTATTGCTATTCGTATTGATCTTCGGACCAACACGATTTCTCGTTGAGACAACAACGAATAGTATCGGTCTCTTGATGGATAACTTCTTTCATATGAGCACGTGGACAGAGCCGTATAATACTCTTGGTCCATATGAAAAGACCGGTTTCCCTGAAAGCTGGACAGTGTTTTACTGGGCATGGTGGCTCGTTTACGCTCCGTTTGTTGGGCTTTTCGTAGCAAAGATCTCTAGAGGACGTTCAATTAAACAGATGATTCTTGGTACGATTTCATACGGAACTTTCGGAAGCTTGTTGTTTTTCGGTATCCTTGGAAACTATGGGCTTCACATGCAACTTACAGGTAAATTCGATGTGATCAGCGTATTGAACGATGAAGGAGCACCAAGAGCAATTCTAGAAACAATCGGACAGCTCCCATTACCGTGGCTGATGATCTTTGTATTTACGGTGCTAGCGATTATCTTTCTTGCGACAACATTTGATTCGAGTTCCTATATTCTCGCTTCGGTAGTACAAAAAGAAGTGGAAGATGAGCCGATACGTTGGAACAGACTATTCTGGGCATTCGCATTATGTTTGATGCCACTCACGTTAATGTTCATAGGCGGCCTCGGTACACTTCAAACCGCAAGTATCGTTGGAGGGTTTCCACTACTCTTTATCATGATTATGCTCGGCTGGTCATTTATGAGAGCATCTTCTCAAGACATTAGAGCTTCTGAGCACTATGAGCCAAAAGTGTATTCATTAAACTACAAAAAAATATTACAAACGCTAAGAAGAAAAAAGAAAGACAGAAAGCAAAAAGGACCTGTGGACGCTCATTTCGAGGAAGAAGATCACAACAAGGATGAACAGGATTAAGCGAAATATAAGAGATTTAAGAAAAAACATGATTGACACTCCATCTTGTTCATGATAAAAATTGTATAACCAACTACACATGAAATTGCTTTGAAGGAAACTTAGTAGCCTCCCTTTCCCTGGAAAAGAGAGCCGATGGTCGCTGCGAATCGGTGCATAAAGGAACGGTGAATTTCATTTCTGGAGCTTCTTTTGCTTTGGCAAAAGACGGTGAAGATCGTTAAACATACAAAGTGGTGAGATCTTTCTCACAACCAGGGTGGTACCGCGATATTCAATCGTCCCTACGGATTCCGTAGGGACGATTTTTTATTGCAGCGAGTCTTTACCCATGAATGAAAGGAGAAAAGTATGAGTCAGAAAGAACAATGGTCATCAAGACTGAGCTTTATTTTAGCTGCTGCAGGATCCGCAATCGGCCTCGGCGCAATTTGGAAATTCCCTTATACAGCTGGACAAAACGGAGGAGGCGCATTTTTCCTCATCTTTATTTTATTTACTTTAATACTAGGACTACCTCTTCTTCTTGCTGAGTTCTCGATTGGTCGAACCGCTCAAAGCAATGCGGTAGATTCCTACAAGACGATCGCCCCTCAGTCAAAATGGTATCGCGTCGGTATTCTAGGTATGGTTACTTCGTTTATTTTGCTTTCTTTCTATAGCGTTGTTGGCGGATGGATCATCGTTTATCTCTATAAGGCGATAACCGGGCAAATGTATGGACTATCCTCTGATGAATACATGCAGATTTTTGGATCAACGATCGCAAATCCACTTATCAGTGTTGGTGTCCAGCTCCTCTTTATTTTGATGACGATATTCGTCGTTTCAAGAGGAGTAGAGAAAGGGATTGAAAAGGCAAGCAAAATCATGATGCCAGCACTTTTCATTCTTTTTATCATTTTAGTGCTAAGAGCTGTCACACTCGATGGAGCAATGGAAGGCATACAATTTTTACTACAGCCTGACTTCACGAAAGTAACGTCTCAAACCATCCTAGAAGCAATGGGACAATCGTTCTTTACACTGAGCGTCGGCGTCTCTGTTATGGTGACGTACAGCTCTTATTTACCAAAAACTCAAAGTTTACCACGTTCAGCGATGTCGATCGTGTCTTTGAATATTCTTATCGTGCTACTAGCCGGGCTCGCAATTTTCCCAGCAGTCTTTTCGTTTGGACTTGAACCAGGTGCTGGCCCCGTACTGTTGTTCAATGTATTACCGACTGTCTTCAGTCAACTGCCGTTCGGCATGCTGTTTTTCATTGCGTTTTTAGTACTTTTCTTATTTGCAGCACTGACATCTGCATTTTCAATGCTTGAAATTATCGTATCTGTTATTTCAAAAGGAGATTTAGAAAAGCGTAAAAAATGGGCGTGGATCATCGGTCTTGCTATCTTTGTTGTAGGAGTTCCTTCCGCCCTCTCATACGGTGTACTAGGAGATGTAACGCTATTTGGAAAAACCATTTTTGACCTTGCTGATTATACAGTCAGCAACATCTTACTCCCTCTAGGCTCATTATTGATCGCAATTTTCGTTCCACTAAAAATGAAAAAGACGGATTTATATGAGGAGCTTAAACGTGGAGGAGGACTTAAAAAAGGACTGTTCGAAACGTGGTATTACCTTATCCGTTTCGGTGCGCCACTCTTAATCCTTGCCGTTATGCTTGATGCATTAGGACTTATTTAACAAACAACCCCTCACCACGTTGGTGAGGGGTTGTTAATTTCACTCTTCCTCTTCAGCATTACTTTCAGGGGCTGAAGGCTTAGGCTTATCTTTCAAATCAAAATATGCGTCAAAAAGTTGTCTTCCGATACGTGTATTCACATGATTACCATCATCGTTCATGTTCGGAACGATGACAGAGATGGCGATCTCAGGATTATCGTATGGCGCAAAACCAACAAATGAGAGATTATAGCGATCATCCTTCACCTGTGCAGTCCCAGTTTTCCCCGCATGTGAATAACTTGTACCACTAAATTCATTTCTTGCCGTTCCTCTGTTCCCATTCGTTACAAGCCGTAAGCCATTTCGGACTCTATCGATATCGCTGTTGCTCATCTGTATGGTGTTTAACACATTCGTATCGAACTGCTCAACAACAATGTTTGAAAGTCCACTCACGTTTGATGGCTCATGAACTTCTTTTAGAAAGTGTGGCTGAATTCGGTTTCCACCATTGGCGATTGTGGAAATGTATTGAGCCATTTGCAAAGGCGTATACGTATCGAACTGTCCAATCATCAAGTCCATAAGTTTACCAAGAACATTATATCCACCGTTGATTCCAGACGTTTCGATCGGCATATCGATTCCTGTTTTCTTTCCAAGCCCAAACTGATTAAAGTTGTACCTGACCGTGTCATAAGCATTGGGATTCCATGGAATTCCACCCGTATTTGGCTGATAGTCGTATCCTGCGATCATCATCGCGATCCGGAACATGTACACGTTAGAAGAGCGTTCGAGTGCGGTTAAATCGTTAACGTATCCCATGTTCGTGTAAGAAGCTTTTGTTGGTGTCATAGGGATTTGGATGGGTGTATCGTATAGAACCGTTCCATGACCGATAACTCCAGTCTCATACCCCGTTAAAACAGATGCACCTTTGACAGCAGACCCCATTTCGTACGCTTCTGAAAGCGTGCCATAGGAATACTCGATATAGTCATTTTCACTCGAGTCGTATTTCGTTCCACCAAATGCTAAGATGTCGCCTGTCATCGGGTCCATCGCTATGGCATAAGCGCGATCAGCGCTAGGATTGCCACTCGCTCTCGCCCCTCGTAGCTCGTTTGCAAGAATAGATTCAAGCTCCTTCTGCAAATCAATATCCACCGTTAGTACAAGATCGTTTCCTCGCTTACCAGGTGTTACGACCGGTTCGCCAATCGGTTTACCAGATTTGTCGGTAATATATTTTTTCTTTGCTTTTTGACCTTTTAATAATTCTTCATATTCTTTTTCAAGGTAACTGACCCCTACAAGATCGTTATGATCGTAACCTCTCATTTTATAGGTATCGATATTTTCTTGAGGAATCTGCCCAAGGTTTCCGAACATCGTTTCAAGGGTGTTGCCATAAGGATAAATACGCTCCGCGTCCGCTTGAATGTCTACACCTGGAAGGATATCTAGATTCTCACTCACAGTCGCGATTTCTTCCCGAGTCAGACCCTTTTTTATCGATTGAGAAGACAGCGCATAGCCTGTGTCCATCTCACGTTTAATCGCAGCAACCTTCATTTCTTCTGGATCTTCGGTTATTTCCTTCAAATCTTTCTCATCGATGCGATCAATTTGTAGCTGGTAGGCGTCTTTTGGTTGGAGCTCGCCCCATTCCTTGTCAGAGAGCTTTGCCTTCGCTTTGTCAGGTTGCGTTAAAATCCAGTAGTCTTTCAGGTCTCGTTCCGTAACGTTGTCCGTTTCTACTTCAATAAAGTTCGCTAGCTTTCTGGCTACCTCTAACCTTTCGTTCGATTTGGTATTCTGAGTACGAATATATGTAAGGGTAAATGTAGGTTCATTATCTACAAGGACTCTACCATAACGATCAAACATCTTCCCTCTTGGCGCAGATGATTTCGCCGTCACGTTCTCTGTTTGTTCCGTCAGTCGCTCAAAATCTTCACCCTGTACGATTTGAATGACACCTAACCGCAACACAAGAGCAGAAAACAAAAGAAAAACACAGAGGAATAGTATATTTAATCGAAAAGGCACATGTGTCTTTTTTATGTTTTTCTTTATCAATTCGTGCCTCTCCCTTCAATATTTTCCTTATCTTCCCAATCATTTTAACACATCATATTGTCATGTTGTTCTACAGAGTTTGAATTATTTAAATTTTTCATGAACATTTTTTGTATAAAAAAGAGGCACCATAAATGGTACCTCTCATACGGCTTACTATAGAATTGGAGAAAGCAATCTTGATATAGATTCTTTAAACCTTATCCACGTTGAGCGATCGTAATATCCTTCCGCTGTCAATTCATCACTTTTACTCATATCTTCTAAGAACGTTTTTTCTAGCTGCTTGGCGATATGTTCATTATAAATAAAGGCGTTCACTTCAAAATTCAGCTTAAAGCTTCTTACGTCGATATTCGCTGTCCCTACGGATGATATTTCACCATCTACCGAAATGGTCTTTGCATGGATAAATCCGTTTTGGTAAATGTAGATCCTTGCTCCTGCTTTTAAGAGCTCACCAACATATGAATACGTTGCCCAGTAAACAAACATATGATCAGGCTTATTGGGTATCATGAGTCTGACATCAACTCCACTTAGAGCCGCAATCCGAAGCGCATCGAGCAAACTTGCATCAGGAATAAAATACGGTGTCTGAATGTAAACCGTTCTTTTGGCTGAGGAGATTAATTTGATATAGCCGTTTTTGATCTGCTCCCATTCTGAGTCTGGACCACAGCTTACGATCTGTACGCCAGCGTCTCCAATCGTCGGTAAAACAGGAAAGTAATTTGCTTCGTATCCCACTTTATTACGCGCTGCATGGTTCCAATCAAGAAGGAACCTCGTCTGCATGGCATGAGTTGCACTTCCTTCCATTCGAAGATGCGTGTCTCTCCAATAGCCAAACTTCTTGTTAAGGCCAAGGTATTCATCACCAACGTTAAACCCACCTACATAGCCGATACGGCCATCTATAATAACAAGTTTTCTATGATTGCGATAGTTCAAACGTGGGTTTACATATGGTATTCGTGAAGGGAAGAACACTTCGACTTCTCCGCCAGCCTCAATCAGCTCTCGGAAAAAACGTTTCCTTGTTCTTCTTGAGCCCATCTCATCGTAAAGAACCCTGACTTTAACACCTTCTCGTGCTTTTTCGGTTAGCTTTTGAGCAATTTTTCTTCCAAGATTATCTTTGCGAAAGATATAATACTGAAAATGGATATGATCTTTCGCATTCTCAATATCATGTAAGACAGCTTCAAACTTTTCTTCACCATCCGTAAACACTTTTATATCGTTATCTTGCGTAAGCACAGCATCATCGTTAACAAGGTGCATGTAGATAATGTCCTTGTGCCTCGCAATTTCTTCGTGGCGAAAAGGGTAGATGCCTTCTTTAATCTCACTGACCTGTTCTTGGATAAGGTCTTCGATGCCTACTTTTTTAATGTTCTCCCAATCAAAGAGCCTCCGTCTACTTAAGTTTTGTCCAAAAATTAAGTACATGATAAAGCCTAGGAGAGGGATAAAAAGTAATACCATCAACCAGGCCCATGTTGCACCAGCATCTTTTCGCTCAAGAAAAATAACGACGGCTGCTAACACTAAGTTAAGAACAAACAGAATTCCAAGTAAAATAGATATGATATTCATAACGGTATCTCCTTTGAACAACCACTTAACGAAAGGCGGTTGGAAACATCATCTTACAGTTTACATGAATTACCTGTTTATTTTAAGACATATTTAATCCACTTTTATAAATAAACCGGAACCATCCAGCTTAGATAACGCAGATGACGTCTCAAAAAAACCAGCCAAACCTCAGCTGGTCGATCGACACTATTGAGTTGGAGCTTTAATTCACTTCGTACCCTCTCTTTTTGATGGTAGAAGTGAGCTCATTTACGCTTACTTCCTTTTCATCATATGCTACGACGCCTTTCCCTTCATCAAGGTAAACTTCAACAGCAACCACGCCGGTTAAGTCGAGTAATGCACTTCGAATAGAAGACTTACATTGATGACTGGTCATTCCCTTAATGACAAATGTCGTTTCCTTCACCCTCTTCACACCTCTCTTATTTAAACGATACTCCCTTTTCATTAAAGTATACCCATACGTTTGTTAATAAGACAGTCGAGCGACATTACCGCAGCAATTGTTTAATCGTGAATGGAAGCGTATCTAATAGTGTTTCGAATGAGTATGTTAATTCTAACCTTTCAGTCCATTTGTGTGCATCTTTTCCTTTAGGTCCAAGGTTCATGACAGGCACTTTTAATTGCTCGAGTGCTTCCAATGGAAGGTTATATGATTGTCCAAACAACGGCATGTTATCACTCAATGGTTTAATTGTTTCTTTTGTCCTTTCAAGGCCAACGAAGCTAAGATCAGATAGTCCCGGGAAATAGTTCTGATGCTTCAATACAACATTGTGCTTGTTCGCGCTATATGAGATGACCTCTTTGATCGTTTCTTGGATAAACGTATCATTACGCGAAGAGACTGCAGGATAGAAAGGCGGATTGTAAAATAGGATGATCATCGGCCCATCCTCCTTGCATAGAGAAGCGAGGTCAAACACCATTCTCGTTGATAAATCTCGGTCACCTAGATCTTTATAGTTCGCCATGATATAGTCCTGTCGCCTTTTAATTTCAGGCTCTCCGAAAAGTTCTACTGCTCTATTAAGCAATTGATGGTAGGAGAGGACGCGTACGTGGAATGGTTCAGGTCGAAAGGACTGAAGCTTTGAGAACGAACGAGCTCGATCTAGATAGTGGGTCTCGATTCGCTTAGCTGCTTTTTCCGCAGACTTAAATAATTTATCGGTTATCTCCTGAATACTGCTCTCCATTCCAAGCACATTAAAAAGCGTGACACCTACATGGGGAATCTGTACAGAATACTCTTCCTTCAAATCTTTTTGCATCAAATTTGTAGGAGGCGGCGTGATTTCCCCTTCAACAATTTCACAAAAATCCTGATTTAGCTCGAGCTCCCTTGTAACTTCTGCAGCCATATAATTTGCATTCAATCCAGAAAATGGTTCACCTACATGCGTTTCTTGCCCAAAACAGAAGAATCCCGGAAGCAATTTTCCGATCGATCCTGAGTAGACATACATATTCTGGTCGCCCGGATATTTAGTGAACACCGGCTCTGAGTTTAAGCAGGCTGTATACTTCAAATCATATTGTTCTGCAAGTTCGACAAGAATAGGAACAGCTTCAATCATGCCAATCGAATTCGCTTCTTCATCTGGTACAGTCAAGAGTAGAATATTGCCATCGAATTCTCCAAGGCTGGCTTTTTCTAACATGCTCATTTGTAGAGCTAAACCAGATTTCATATCCATGACTCCACGTCCAAACAACCATTCTCCATGATTGAGGTCTTGTTGGACATCAAGTGGCAGCTTATCGCTATTTTTATAAAATTCTTCAGTTAGATCATACGGGCTGAACGCAAGGTTCTTCCACTGTCCATAATCTTCAACGTCGACAACATCAAAGTGGCTGATTAAGATAACAGTTTTCCTCGATGTTCCATTCTTAACCAGACCAGTTACAAAAAAACGGCCATCACTTGTTGGGTGAAGAGCAAGCTGCTCGGGATTTTTCTTAAAGTAAGGGAGGTCTTGCAGCTGTAGATGGATATATTCGGCAAGTGCTATTTCAGGATAAGATCCTGTGACGCTTTGGTGATCAACTAGTCTTGTTAACAAGTAAAGTAGCGTCTCTTTTGTTTGCCATTTTCCCATGAGAATGCCCTCCTTCATCTCTCTATCGTTTTGCAAATGAAACCCGTTTTTGGTAGGTTATATGAGAATCGAAAGACTTTTTAAAACATTTAAACTGTATATAATATTTTATACATACTGCTCTCGAAAAGACCAGCAAGAATGGAGGAAAACATGACGATTATCTTTGCACACCGAGGCGCAAGTAAACAGTGTCCGGAGAATACGATGAGTGCATTTAAACGAGCTGTTGAGCTAGGTGCCGGAGGGATTGAACTTGACGTCCAGCTTTCTAGTGACCACGTGCCTGTCGTCATCCATGACAGGACGTTAAAGCGTACAGCTTCCGGTCGAAGCATCGTTACCGAAACATCGTTTTCAGACTTAAGAAAGCACGATGCTGGAAGCTGGTTTTCACCATCGTTCAAAGGAGAAGTAATCCCTTCACTCGAAGAAGTACTGATTTTCGCGAACGAGTTCCCTGACCTTTGGTTAAACATCGAGCTAAAGTATTATAGTGATACGAATACGGAGCTCGTAGAAAAAAGCGTACCACTCATTAAGAAACATCGTTCAGAAAAAAATACCGTCATATCAAGCTTTGCACACAACCGGCTCGTCGATGTTCATAAGCTATGGTCGAAAGTGGAAACGGCTCCGATCTATAAGGCAAGCTTAGAGGAACCGTGGGACTACGCAAAACAAATAAAAGCAAAAGCAATTCACCCTCAATTCCGTGCTGTTAATCGATCACTAACGAAAGCATCACAGGCTCATGGAATTAATGTAAGGCCCTATACCATTAACGATGAACGGCTCATCAAACAGTTCTTGGAATGGGAAGCGGATGGCATCATTACAGACGTTCCAGATGTTGCACTAAAAATTATGAAGAACGAGCATATCCCTCAAGAAAGACGCAAGTGGTGGAAGGTGCTCTGGCAATACATTATAAGGTAAGATCTCAGATTTATTAATTGATCCGTGCTATACTTCAACTATTGGAATGAAAAGGAGCGAAGATGAAATGACAGCAGCACTATTTACCCCTTATTCGATCAAAAACGTTACATTTGCTAACCGAATCGTTATGAGTCCTATGTGTATGTATTCCTGCGAAGCGCAGGATGGGAAGGCTACGGATTTTCATTATACGCATTATACATCACGAGCGATGGGGAAAGTAGGACTCATCTTCACTGAAGCCGCTGCAGTTACGAAGCAAGGGCGTATTTCACCTGAAGACTTAGGAATCTGGAGCGATGAGCATATCGAAGGTCTCAAGAAAATTGTTCACCTCTCACAAGAACATGGAGCAAAGGTAGGTATTCAGATTGCACATGCAGGACGAAAAGCGAGGGTCGATGGCCCCATTCTTGCTCCATCGGCAATTCCATTCGACGATGGCATGAAAACCCCTGAAGAAATGACCAAGCAGCAGATTAATGAAACGATCGATGCCTTCAGGGAAGGTGCTAGACGTGCGAAAGAAGCTGGCTTCGATGTCATTGAGCTACACGGCGCTCACGGTTATTTAATAAGTGAATTCCTATCCCCTCTTACGAATAACCGAAATGACGAATATGGCGGCTCACGTGAAAACCGTTATACGTTCCTACAGAGAACCATCGATTCAGTTAAAGAAGTGTGGGACGGCCCGTTGTTTGTTCGTATTTCTGCAGATGAGTATAACGAAGAAGGAAATAAGATCGACGACTTTATTTATTTTGCATCTGAAATGAAGAAGCAAGGCGTGGATCTCGTCGACTGTAGCACTGGTGGAATCGTGCCTGCAAAGATCAATCCGTATCCTGGATACCAAGTTACGCATTCTCAACAAATTCGTCATGGCGCTAAGATCGCTACTGGCGCAGTTGGATTGATCACTCACCCGCTTCAAGCTGAAGAAATCATTCAAAACGGACGAGCAGACCTCGTGTTTTTAGCGAGAGAGCTACTACGTGACCCATACTGGCCAAGAAAAGCTTCAGTTGAACTGAATGCCGAACTTAAACCACCTAAGCAATATGAACGCGGTTGGAATTAATTTCAGTAACGATATACAAAAGACCCTAAGAAGCAGTGATTTCACCTGCTTCTTAGGGTCTTTCACTAAAAGGAAACTTCTTCCACTCACTTGTTACGCTGTTTGATGGTTATCGAGCTATGGTCCATCACGATCTGAGTGTTCGGAAATATTTCTTTCGCTTCCTCTACCATTCGATCGAGATCTTCTTCTTGATACCGTGAACTAATGTGAGTAAGTGCGAGCTGACTAACTTCTGCATCGCGCGCAATTTTTGCTGCTTCTACAGTAGTAGAATGAAAATAATCGTAAGCAAGTGTTTCTTTCTCATTCGAGAACGTTGCTTCATGTACGAGTAAATCTGCTCTGCGCGCTAACGTAATCGTTTTTTGACTATACCGAGTATCTCCACATATGACGATACAACGACCACTTATAGGCGGCCCCGTAACCTCTTCTGGTGTTATCGTTTTTCCATCATGTTCGATCTGACCACCTGCTTTTAATATTCGATAAGATGGCCCTGGTTGAACGCCTAGCTTTTTAAGTTTCCTTACATCTAATCGTCCTGGTTTGTTGGATTCTTGAATTCTATACCCGAAACTAGTTATGCCGTGCTCTAGTAGAGCTACTTGGATTGTATAGTCGTCAATATGAATTTCAGTATCCTCATTAACCTCGATGACGGTAAGAGGGTAACGAAGGTATGTACCACTTACTTTTAAGGAAGCTTGTATAAATTCTTCTAGCCCTGCTGGTCCATAGATCGTTAGTTCGGATTCTCCGCTCTGGAAGGAGCGACTCCCAAGTAGACCTGGCAAGCCGAAAATGTGATCGCCATGTAAATGCGTAATAAAAATCTTTGTAATTTTACTCAACGTGATAGTTGAGGTCAATATTTGATGCTGTGTAGCCTCACCACAGTCGAAAAGCCATATTTCTCCGCTTTCAAGACGCAGAGCCGATGAGCTCACGTTTCGTTTCGTGGATGGTACGCCAGCACCGGTACCAAGAAATAGAAGCTCCACTTAACTCTCTCCTTTCGAACACCTTTTGTCGCAAATCGATGTTTTATCCTTTAAACTAGTTAGTATACTACAATCCTAGGAGTAAACTCATGCTTAGAAATAGAAAGGTTATTATTTCGATCATCATTGCTCATTTGCTGCTTTTCTCAAGTTTCTTCCTGCTTTCTGACTTGTTCTTTTGGCAAGCTTTCACTTTATCCTTATTCCTATTGATCTTGTACTCATATCGATCTGCATCATGGAAAAAGGTCACATATAATCACGTTCTCATCGGTGTTGGAAGTGGTGTCCTTCTCTACCTTATCTTTTATATAGGGAAGCAAATGATGCTCATGTTGTTCCCTGATATGATCGCAAGTTTGCAATCGTTGTATAACCTGATTTCACCAAAAGAAACGTGGCATTACGTAAGTCTTATTCTAATCATCATCCCTGGAGAAGAGTTATTTTGGCGAGGGTATGTACAAGGTAAAATGGATGAAATTCAAAGTACTTCTTCAATTCTATTGGCTACTGTACTGTATGCGAGTGCCCACATCTATGCAGGAACGTTTTTATTGATAGTCGCTGCTCTACTAGCAGGCTTTACTTGGGGATACCTCTATAATCGAACGAGAACGATGATTGTTCCGATTGTTTCACACCTCGTATTTGACTTGATGCTTCTTGTTTTCTTTCCTCTTCTTTGACCGTTTCATCTCATGCATGAGGTTCTTCAGGCAAGCTTTATAGTGAAGAACCTCTTCTTTTGTGACTGACTTGTTCGAATATCGTACTTTTTCATACACTTGAACGATATGCTTATGTTCATCAGCATATCCAGGTAATCGTTTGTACCATTCTAACAACGTCTCACTCTTTTCTCTTTGATATCCATATTTCATTGCTTTTAATTCTAACTGATACGTTAATCTCCTAACCTCATTCTCTGGAGGCTTCCTTTTTATTCGAGTGCTCCTTTTGAGTTCATTAGTGGACCGCTCTATAAACGTAGAAGTAACTGATGGAGTGAAGTGTGATAGGACCACCTTTTTTCTAGCTATCCAAATGATTAAAATGGCGATGATCACTGCTATTACCACATAAAGAAACGGCTCATAATCAAAAGGTGACGTTTTACTAAGCTGTTCAATCTCATTATCTTTTAGTGGTTCTCCATTCGCTGCCTTTTGAAAAGAAGCTAAATCTTCTTCGCTAGAGTTAAACGTAATCAATAATGTCAGCCAGTATATTGGTAGGCCTAAAATATAGCTTATTGCACCAAAAACTGTCGAAATAACACTCAATATGAAAGGTCTTAATGTAATGGAAATGACAGCACCGATAGCAACTAATACAAACAAGACTGTTATCGTGTTATAAGACCAAAACGAACTCCTTCTCGTCTCACCTTCATTTCTCAACTGATAACTTAATCTATTTCCTAATAAGAAAAGAAGTTGAACAAACGGTATGATGAAAACGAAATGCTTAAACTCACTAACAGGAGCGATCATATAGTAGATCATCGTTCCTATGAAGCATAAAAACATTGAGAAAATGCTCATAGTACGTTCATCATCTTTTAAACTTAAATAAATCGCAAAACTTACACCGATCGTTAATAGAAGCGCTTTCCATAGTTGCAAACCAGTTATCCATCCATCAAGTAAAAGGAGCGTCGCACCTAGAATGAGTTTCACTCCAGACAATTGGTACACTTTCTTTTGTGTAGACCAAAAGACGAGGAGCAATCCTCCAATCAAAGTCATCGTAATGAATGGAAGGAGAGGTGGATACGAAACGTCAAACAAATAAACGAACATGGTAAAAAGATAAACGAGCATGATTAGTGATAAATAATGGAACAATCTCACTGTAGAGAATGGTTTTCTCAATGGACTCGCCCCTTTGCTAGCTTTCTAAGAAATGCACCATGTTCTGAGCTTTCCACTTCAAAACACCTGCTTCCTTTCTTATCGAGCTCCTTATAAAAAGAAGACTCAGCTTTACTTAATCCGTTTTCACCCACTTTAATGATTACTGAATCTTTACTATATAAGTTCCTCTTAAGCATGGCTACCATACGAACTTGCGATATAATCGGCATGCCTCTATCGATTCGAGAAAGGAATTCCAATGCCTTATTAAGGTGGACGCTTCCTTCTCCAGAATGGAGCATCATATAAGGAGATGAGCCTCCGGGATCTAAATTAATATGAATTTCAAAAGCGTAGCCCAATTTTGTTGCTTTCACACATAGATATGCTAACTGACTTATGTACTTTTCGAGGTGTTGGGTCACTTGTGCAGGGATACTATACCGTTTTACTGACACATCTAAAATAAACACCCATTTCATTTCGATCGAACGCTCAAAAATTTTCGTTTTCAATTCTGACGTCTTAGCTGACGCTTTCCAATGAATACGGTTGAAAGAGTCCGAACTAACATACTCTCTTGCTCCAGAGGGAGCTGCTAGATTTTCATATAATGAGTAATCAGCTGGTGTCGTACCGACTGTCAAAATCGAAAATTGTTCTCCACCCTTCACTTCTCCTAATTTTGGGTAAATGAGAATTTCGCTTGCAATGAAATCGTTGAACTTGCACCTCGTTGAACCAAAACCAAACAAATCTTCCACAACAAGTTCTACACGTCTCACTTTCGTCGTTCCTCTCTGTTTTGCATGGATAGGGATAGAAAGTGTTTTGGTTGTTCCTGGCGGGAGTGAAAGTGGAATACTATAAGTAATGAACGTAGCAGAATCTTCGTTTGTCTTTAATTCGGCTACTACGATGGAATCTAAAGAAAATCTAAGTTTACCATTCCAAATAGGGAGCTTCCCAGTGTTCGCTATTTGAAAGGTTAACTCCGTTTTCTCCTCCTGAAAAAGTTTAATTGTAGTTTGTTCGTTCTTCACATTTACAGAAGTTGTAACCTTTTTTAAATACCAATTAGTAAACATATTAAGAAAGATGAATGAAATAGCTATCAATAGAAGTGGCGTGTTTTGCGAGTATAGGCCAACAAAGAGAACAATCCAACTTAGAGCTGAAGGAATTTGCAGAGAATTAGATACCGACACGTGATTACCATCCATCATCAAACATTCATTCCACTGGAACTCACTTCAACTGGAACATCGACTTCTTTTAATACCGCTTCTAAAGCCTGCATCTTTGTCATCCTCATTGAACTTTCTAGCGATAATACGAGGCGGTGACTTAACACAAAAGGTGCCACGAATTGAATATCTTCTGGGATAACAAAACGCCTTCCCTGGATAAATGCTTTTCCTTTTGCGGCTTTCATAAATGCAATCGTTGCCCTAGGACTTATCCCTACCTCAATCATTTCAGACGTGCGGGTTGCTTGAACGATTGATAATAAATAATTCTCTAAAACATCTTCTAGATGCACATCATTTACCTGTTGCTGCAATCCAATCATTTCTTCAGTGGTAAAAACAGCACAAAGATCGTCGATTGGAATACCGTTCTTCATCATAGTAAGCATTTTTTTCTCTTGATCAAAGGTTGGGTATCCGCTCTTCATCTGCATAAAAAAACGATCGAGCTGTGCTTCTGGCAAAGGAAACGTGCCTTGAGATTCAAGCTGGTTTTGGGTTGCGATCACGATGAAAGGCTGTGGAAGTTTTAATGTTCTTCCTTCTATCGTAACTTGTTTTTCTTCCATCACTTCAAGTAAGCTTGATTGAGTACGTGGGGTCGCACGGTTGATTTCATCTGCTAATAACACGTTCGTCATAACTGGACCTGGACGCATTTCAAACTCTTGATTTTTAGGGTTAAAAAACTCGATGCCTGTAACATCACTCGGTAGAACGTCAGGAGTAAATTGAATTCTTCTAAAGCTGCCTCCGAGCAGCGTTGCAACCGATTTTGCTAAGAGCGTTTTCCCTGTACCTGGTACATCTTCTAGAAGGATATTACCGTTATTCAATAGCGAAATCATCACTAGCTCAACTAATTCTTCTTTCCCTACAAGCACTTTTTTTATCTCATTTTGTACTTGCTCCATCTTTAGTGAAATCGACATTAAGTATGCTCCTTCATGATTATTTCTTATTCTTATATTTCCAAAGAAAATCTCGATCTAGACTTGTTCCTCTTCTTTTTTCATCACGTAGTTTGTGACTTCCGTCTTTCTGAAGCTGATTTCCCTTTAGCAATGAACTCTCACCGAATTTCTTTCGTATCGAACCGATCGTGTCATATAGGTCAGCACGTTTAGAGTCTTCCTCAAAGGAAAATAAATCAAGCTGTACTGTGGCTTCATCACGGTCGACAAGCTGTTGACCAGTTATCCCTAGCAAGCGGATCGGTTGACCAGACCAGTTCTTTGAAAAAAGGTATTTTGCTGCCTCTAAGATGTCTGCTGATTTCGAGATTGGGTTTTGTAATTTCCTGCTTCTCGTAATCGTTGTCCTGTCACTATAGCGAATGGTTAACTGCACATTGAAACTTAAAACACCTTTTTGCTCCATCCGTTTTGCGACTGAGTCAGAAAGGTTCGTGAGCGCAGTAAACACCCTTTGGCGATCCACTAAGTCTTCTGGGAAAGTAGAAGAATTGCCTACGCTTTTAAAATCGTCGATCGCATCGGGGTCTACTGGTCGATCGTCGATACCATTTGCGCGCTCGTGCAACCTTTTCCCATTAATCCCGAGCTTGATTTCGAGTTGCACCGGGTTTGCTTTCGCGAGCTCCCCTATCGTCGTGATGTTTAATTCTTTAAGTTTCTCTTTGGTTTTCTTACCAACTCCATGCATTTCTCCAACATCAAGCGGCCAAAGGATTTCGTCGATCTGTCTTTTACGTAATATAGTGATACCAAGCGGCTTTTTCATATCGGAAGCCATCTTTGCTAAGAATTTATTAGGTGCAATGCCGATGCTGCATGGAATGCCAATTTCTTTAAAAATCCGTCTTTGAATCTCCTCTGCAATCGACACCGGATTGGTTCCCTTGCAGTCGTCTGTGATATCTAGATACCCTTCATCGATCGAGACGGGTTGAACAAGTGGCGTATACGATTCTAGAAGCTCGAAAATTTGCAGGGAAGTTTGCCGATATAGCGGAAAGTTTGGTGGCATTACTAAAAGCTCTGGGCAGTGCTTCCTCGCCTCCCATAGTGGCATTGTCGTCTTGACCCCCATTTTTCGAGCTTCATAGCTACTCGTTACAACGATTCCCTTTCTTTCTTCAACATTACCCGCGATAGCAAGCGGCTTTCCTCGAAGGTCTGGGTTATGAGCCGCTTCAACAGAAGCATAGAAACTGTTCATATCGACATGAAAAATTATTCTCCCACCGCTTTTATTGAATTGATTCATTAACACCAGCCTCCTTCCTCTTTAGGATGATCTGAAAACCATAAGCTATAACGAGCGATAAACCTCTGCAAAAAAAAGACAGGAAAAGTTCCCGTCTTACAAATCACGCTCTTTCTGCTTTTCGATCCAATTGACGAACTCACTACCATGAAAGTGTTTGTTAAATTCAAGCTGAAATTGATAAAGATCATCTAGAAATGCTGCATGTTCAGCAGAACGTCTACGATATTCATCTATGTATTCTCCAACAGAATACGAGTATTTCGTACTTGCGTCAATCTTCGTTAGACCTGATTCTGTTAATTTAACATAAGAGATTCTTCGATCGCTAGCTTTCTTTTCTATTGCGACGAACCCTTTATTTTTTAAGCGTTTTAAAACTTGCATCACAGTAGAAACGTCCCAAAGCCCTACTTCAGATATTCTCGTTATCGTTACCTCTGTTTCGGTGAATACGATCCACATCACATGCTGTTCTGCCTGTGTAAGACCAATTTCTCTTGCGTTTTTTTGCCATTCATTTTCGAGTACTTTGTATGTTCCTCTCATGTAGTTTAATAGTTTGTGAGTTCGAATAGAGTCCATGATTAACACCACTTCCAATATATTGTTAAATTATCACGAATATAGTTTAACATATTTTAACTTTACATTTTCCAATTTAATAGTAAAAAGGCTGCCTAGACTAGCTAGACAACCTTAAACCGTAACTAAATTGTGAAGAATTTACCCTTTTGCAACTTCTTTAATGATCGCAACAACTGCTTCAGAGACTTTTATCAATTCTTTCACAGGCATACGCTCATTTGTCGTGTGAATCTCTTCATAGCCTACGGCAAGATTAACTGTAGGTATACCATGACCCGCAATGATATTCGCGTCACTTCCACCACCGCTCGTTAATAGTTCAGGCGAGCGACCAATCTCGTTCATCGCTCTCTTCGCAACTTCAACTACATGGTCTCCCTCACCAAATTTAAAGCCTGGGTACATGACTTGAATATCAAGGTCCACCGATCCACCCATTTCTTCTGCAGTTGTTTCGAAAGCTTTTTTCATTTTCTCCACTTGAGCTTCCATTTTTTCTGGCACGAGTGAACGGGCTTCCGCTAACACTTCAACGTAGTCACATACGATGTTTGTTTGGGAGCCACCTTCAAAACGACCAATATTTGCAGTGGTTTCATCATCAAGTCGACCAAGTGGCATTTTGGCAACAGACTTAGAAGCAATCGTAATTGCAGAAACACCTTTTTCTGGCGCAACACCAGCGTGCGCAGTCTTACCGTGAATTTTTGCTAGGATCTTTGCTTGAGTTGGAGCAGCTGTAATGATTTTACCAACTTCTCCGTCACTGTCTAACGCATAGCCAAATTTTGCAATAAGCTTTTCGGGATCAAGTACTTTTGCACCTTGCAGTCCAGATTCTTCTCCTACAGTGATGATGAATTGGATTGTCCCGTGCTGGATGTTTTGCTCTTTTAAAACACGGATTGCTTCAAACATAGCTGCTAAGCCCGTCTTATCATCCGCTCCTAGGATCGTCGTTCCATCCGTACGAACATATCCATCTTCTACAGTTGGTTTAACTCCTTGTCCTGGAACAACAGTATCCATATGAGAAGTGAAGTATATACTATCGGCTTCCACGTTACCCTTCAGTGTACAAATAAGGTTACCCGCTTCGTGTTCTGTTTTTTCAGCAGCATCATCTTCTTCTACTTCGACACCTAGAGAAGTGAATTTTTCTTTTAAAATGGCTGCGATGCGCTTTTCTTTTTTTGTTTCTGAATCAATTTGTACAAGTTCTAAAAACTCATCGAGTAAACGTTGCTCATTAATCATGGTGTATGCCTCCTATATCACTTGATTATAATGGAATATTTCCATGTTTCTTCTTAGGACGCTCGTCTTTTTTATTCCGCATTAATTCCAATGCTTCAAGAAGTTTGATTCGAGTTTCTCTAGGGTCGATCACGTCGTCTACCATGCCACGAGAAGCAGCTATGTACGGGTTTGCAAACTTTTCGCGATACTCTTGAATCTTTGCAGCTCTCGTTTCTTCTGGGTTATCACTTTCATTGATTTCCCTTGAGAAGATGACGTTCGCCGCTCCCTCAGGACCCATGACTGCAATTTCTGCATTTGGCCAAGCGTAAACTAAGTCTGCACCTATCGATTTAGAATTCAATGCTACATACGCTCCACCATATGCTTTTCTAAGAATCACAGTGATTTTCGGAACCGTTGCTTCTGAATAAGAATAAAGAATCTTCGCTCCGTGGCGAATAATCCCGCCGTGCTCCTGTTTGATTCCTGGGAAAAAGCCCGTTACGTCCTCAAATGTAATGAGAGGAATATTGAAAGAATCACAAAAGCGTATGAAGCGTGATAATTTATCTGAAGAATCAATGTCGAGACCGCCAGCCATCACTTTAGGCTGGTTACAAATCATACCGACTGTTTCACCTTTCAGTCTTGCGAATCCAATTACGATATTCTTAGCGAAATGCTGTTGAACCTCAAAAAATGAACCAGGATCAACAACCTCTTCGATAACAGTACGAACATCATAAGGCCGCGTTGAGTCAAAAGGCACGATATCTGCTAAATCTGCACAGAAATCCTCTCGTTCTGACTCCACCTTAACAGGCGCCTTTTCTTCATTATTTAAAGGAAGGTAGCTGATTAAACGACGCACATCTGAAAGAACTTCTTCTTCGGTTTTACCCGTGAAGTGAGCATTACCACTTTTAGATCTGTGGACTTTTGCACCACCTAAATCTTCCGCGCTTATCTTCTCTCTCGTCACTGTTTCGATTACCTTAGGCCCAGTAATAAACATTTGGCTCGTATCCTCAACCATAAATACGAAATCTGTTATAGCAGGAGAATAGACTGCACCACCTGCACAAGGACCCATGATTACTGAAATCTGTGGGATAACACCGGAATAGATTGAATTACGGTAAAAGATCTGTCCATACCCGTCTAATGATACCACACCCTCTTGAATCCTCGCACCACCTGAGTCGTTTAAGCCGATAATGGGGGCTCCGTTTCTTGCCGCTAAATCCATTACGTTCGCTATTTTCATGGCATGCATTTCTCCGAGAGCGCCACCGAATACTGTAAAGTCCTGCGCAAATACATAGATCGGGCGACCGTCAACTTTTCCGTAGCCTGTCACAACTCCTTCACCAGGAGCCTTTTGATCAGACATACCAAAGTCCAACGAACGGTGTTCAATGAACGAATTAAGTTCTACGAAAGAACCTTTGTCAACGAGTAGTTCGATTCGTTCTCTAGCCGTTAATTTTCCTTTATCATGTTGCTTCCTTATTCGTTCATCTCCGCCACCCATCTCTACTTCTCTTCGACGATCGTACAGTTCATTAATTTTATCGTACATATCCATTATTCCGCCTCCTTTGTATCCTTCTCACATAGTTCGTATAATACTCCCCCAGCTGACTTAGGATGCAAAAAGGCAATATTTGCGCCCCCTGCGCCTTTAACAGGCTTATCGTGAATAAGCTTGATTCCCCGCTCTGAAAGTTCTTGAAGTCGATCCTCAATGTTGTCAGAAGAAAGTGCGATATGGTGTATGCCTTCACCTCGCTTCTCAATAAAGGAAGTGATAGGACTTTCATCATTTAACGGTTCTAGAAGCTCGATCTTAGATTCACCAATCTTCAAAAAAGCAATCTTAACTTTTTCAGACGGCACTTCCTCAATGGCTTCAAGCTGAAGATGAAGTGAATCAACGTAAAACGGCAGCGCTTGTTCAAGGGAAGAAACTGCGATACCTATGTGATCGATTTTCTTAGGAGGTGTATAGACCTCTTCACTTAGACCATCTCGTTCCCTAACTGCTTTCTCAATAAAAATAGCCGTTTCTTTTGTAGGAGTTCCTGGGGTAAACACTTTTTGAACTCCTTTTGATTCGAGGAAAGGAATATCTTCCCACGGAATCACCCCTCCTCCGACTACGATTATATCTTCAGCCTCACGATCTTTAAGCATCGATACAATTTCAGGAAACAACTCATTATGAGCTCCTGATAAACAAGAAAGTCCGATCGCATCTACGTCTTCTTGGATGGCAGCAGCTACGATTTGTTGAGGTGTTTGTCTTAGCCCTGTATAGATGACCTCCATCCCATAATCCCGAAGAGCTTGAGCTACCACGAGTGCTCCTCTGTCATGACCGTCAAGTCCTGGTTTTGCAATCAATACACGTATTTTTTTCATAGCATCCCACTCCCCAGTTAAACTCCTGTATATTCTCCAAATTCTTCTCTAAGTACGCCACAAATTTCTCCCACTGTGCAGTAATCTTTCACACACTCTAAAATAAGCGGCATTAAATTGGCATCACCTTTCGCGCCTTCTTTTAATTCTGCTAACCGAGCGCTCACTCGACTAGAATCTCTACGACTTCTAAGTTCTGTTAGTTTTTCGATTTGTTTTCGTTGAAGCTCTGGATCGATACGGTGTAATTCAGGCTTCGGTTCATCTTCTAATGTATATTTGTTCATGCCTACAACGATTTCTTCCCCAGATTCAATCTTCTTCTGCGTTTCATACGCTGCCTGATGTATTTCACGCTGCATATAGCCCTGTTCAACTGCGGACACTGCACCACCCATGTCATCGATCTTCTCGATATAATTGAATACATATTCTTCTAGCTCATCTGTTAACTTCTCAATATAATAAGAGCCGCCTAATGGGTCAACTGTGTCGGTCACGCCACTCTCATTTGCAATAATCTGCTGAGTACGAAGCGCAATACGAGCAGAGTCCTCAGTAGGAAGAGCAAGTGCTTCGTCCTTGGCATTTGTATGAAGGCTCTGCGTCCCACCTAGAACGGCAGCTAAAGCCTGAATCGTAACCCTTACTATATTGTTATCAGGCTGCTGTGCGGTCAGCGTTGAACCAGCAACTTGTGTATGGAAGCGCAGCTGCAAGCTCTTAGCCTTCTTAGCCCCATAGCGTTCCTTCATGATTTTTGACCAAATTCTTCGTGCTGCTCTGAACTTTGCAACCTCTTCTAAAAATTGATTATGCCCGTTGAAAAAGAACGCAAGGCGAGGAGCAAAATCATCAACTGCTAGCCCAGCTTCAATCGCAGCATCTACATAAGCGATACCGTTCGCAATCGTAAACGCAAGCTCCTGAGAAGCTGTAGAACCCGCTTCACGAATATGGTAGCCAGAAATACTGATCGTGTTCCAACGCGGCACATGTTCTGCACAATATGCGAATATATCCGTGATTAACCTCATCGATGGTTTAGGTGGAAAGATGTAAGTTCCTCTTGCAATATACTCCTTCAATATATCGTTCTGTATCGTACCTGAAATTTCGCTTTGAGAAACACCCTGCTTTTCAGCTACAGCAATATACATAGCAAGTAATACAGCAGCAGGGGCATTGATGGTCATAGAAGTACTAACTTTGTCTAACGGTATATCTTTTAAAAGCGCTTCCATGTCATCGAGTGAATCGATCGCTACTCCTACTTTCCCTACTTCACCTTTTGCCATCATATCATCAGAGTCATAACCGATTTGCGTTGGTAGATCGAACGCTACTGATAAGCCGGTTTGACCTTGATCTAGTAGATACCTAAAACGGGAATTCGTTTCTTCAGCAGATCCAAATCCTGCGTACTGCCTCATCGTCCACGTTCGCCCTCTGTACATCGTCGGTTGAATACCACGTGTATAAGGGTACTGACCTGGAAAACCAAGTTTCTTCATATATGTTTCATCTAGCACATTTGGGTGAGCAAGACGATCTATTTCGATTCCTGAACTCGTAACAAACTCTTCCTTCTTCTCAGGAAATTTGTTTAATAACTTCTCAGTTAACGCTTTCCATTCTTCGAATTGCTTTTGAAAATCCTTCTGATCTGTTGTCATCCCCATTCCTCCCTGTCTAGTCGCATTATGCCGAAATAAGATGTCTAACTTATATACTATTCTTCATAAAGAAAGCGTTTTCCTTCCTGGATACAAAAAAATTGTAGAATCAGCTCAGAAGTTGTTCGTTTATTAAGCTTGTACCTCCATACAAATACATGTAAAATAACGATAGAATGTTCAATTGAGGGAGGGACTTTCATGCCCCGAAAAACAACGAAGGTCGTTGTATACATCATGATCATCTCGATGCTACTAAGCTTATTTGCTGGAGCTACAGCGATGTTATTTTAAAAAATATAAAAACAGAAGGTGCTGTCTTAGTGTAAGACAGCACCTTCTGTTTTTTGTTTCGAAAGAGCACCAACTTTTATTGCTAACGTTTCAAAGGATTCAGGGCTCGTTGTGATCAAAACTTTCGTTCCGATCGGTACCTCATCGAACAGCTTTTCAATCTCTTCATTATGAAGTCTCACGCAGCCTGCTGTTACATACTTACCGATCGATGAAGGTTTATTGGTGCCGTGTAATCCATATATTCTTCCATCTGTATCCTCCGCATCAAAACCGATCCATCTCGTTCCTAACGGGTTTTGTTTATCACCGCCGGCAATGTTTTTCTTTCGATAATAAGGATTTACAGCCTTTACAACGATCGTGAATGTGCCTTCTGGGGTCAACTCATTACTTTTACCGGTAGCTACAGGTAAAACTTTCTCGATTCTTCCTTGTTGAATGAAAGCGACTTGATTCGTCTTCTTGTTTACAATAATATATGGATCCCCAACTATGGTGTCACCAATCGGGAAGATGACCGACATCGTAAGCAACATTGTGAAAAAGAACGATCCCAAGAAAAACCCCCCTTTTTCTTCTTAGGATGCATCGTTGCAATGAAATCATTCGTCCTTTGAAAAAGCTCCTGGCTTTAAGTACCGCTTTAATAATAGATACTGTTCGATCTCGTTCAAGAAATGGTGAAGGGCAGAACGTGTTTCAAACTCTGATCGATCTGATGGTAACGCTGAATTTCTAAACTCTTCTCTCATTTCGTATAGCTCATCAAGAAAGACGCTTGCCGTATTTTGCGGCTTTACAGCATGACTTAATTTCTCCATAAACTCAGCCATCTTCTGTCCTTGTATGTAGGTTTGATCAAGAGAAGAAATGATCGGAAGTAACCTTTCTAGTATGAAAAATTGCTTTTCACGCATTTTAAAGTACTTATA
The DNA here is from genome assembly GCF_056159065.1 of Anaerobacillus sp. ABA4_114. Taxonomy (NCBI): domain Bacteria; kingdom Bacillati; phylum Bacillota; class Bacilli; order Caryophanales; family Bacillaceae; genus Anaerobacillus; species Anaerobacillus sp. ABA4_114. The sequence continues at coordinate 1,593,197 of NZ_JBSWUM010000001.1, read as the reverse complement.
ATATTTATCATCATCACGCAGCATATGATTCTCGATATCTTTGAGCGCAATGCTTTTCGCTTCTTGTAGAGCATCTCCGACTTCAAGCATCTCTTTACCATCCCAGGAACTTTCCCCATGTCTAAGATAGACGGCATATTCCATCAAGATCACCGAAAACTTTTCTTCAATCTGTACCCTGTACTTCAACAGATCTTTTTCTAAATTAGGCATATAAAGATTAAATAGCAGCGCCACCCCTATTCCAATCACAATAATCGCTACTTCATTGAAGACGATATCCCAACTTATCGTACCAAAATTATAAATATGAAGAATGATAACTGAACTTGTAATGACGCCTTCCGTCGCTTTTATTGCAACTACTGCTGGAATAAACATAAGTAGCAATAGGGATATACTTAACGGATTGTACCCGATCCCCTCAAAAAATACTGCACTAAACAAAATTCCAAGCAAACAGGCAAGAAACCTTTGCCACGAACTAAGAAACGACCGTTTCGTCGTAGGTTTGATACAGAGTATCGTAAGGATCCCCGCTGAAACATAGTTATCTAGTGAGAAAATTTGTGCGATCGTGATCGCTGTTCCTGTACCTATTGCGGTTTTTAATGTTCGATAACCGATTTTCAGTTTCAATTCCTATACTTCCTTCCACCTCGTTATACTTCCTTAATATCCTACAAAGTCTCATCCTTAAACGGAAACCTTCTAAAATAACAGAAAAAAGGCAACAGGTCCAAGCCTGCCGCCTTCTGTTATTAGCAATATTTATTGAAAAGGTATTGAAGCATTCCCACTACTTCTTCCGGGTCGCTTCCTTCGATCTCGTGACGTTCTACCATGTTGATGATCTCTCCATCTTTGAGAAGTGCAAATGAAGGAGAAGATGGTGCGAATCCAGTAAAGTAAGAACGCGCTTTTGCAGTAGCTTCTTTATCTTGGCCTGCGAAAACGGTTACGAGATGATCAGGTGTTTTCTCGTTAGAAACAGCTACTTTGGCTGCAGGACGTGCAACGCCCCCAGCACAGCCGCACACTGAGTTGACCATTACAAGAGTCGTTCCTTTTTTCGCCATGACTTCTTCAACTTCTTCAGAAGTCGTTAGTTCTTGATAGCCAGCAGCTTTAATCTCTTCTCTTGCTGTAGCGACCACATCATTCATAAATAGATTAAAATCCATAGACATTCCATAATTCCTCCCTTATCTCGGTACATCTTACATTATATTGTATCGCGAATGCGTTGAAAATTCCAAGAATCCTTTTTGATTATTAAAGAAAATGGCCGTCTCATCGTTGAGACGGCCGATTTTATTAGTAAACAGAAGTATTTTCTTTAGAAATATTCTCGAGGTTTTGTTTCACACGCGCAAGGAATTTACCGCAGATCATACCATCCAACACACGGTGATCTAAAGATAAACATAAGTTGACCATGTGACGAGCGCCAAACATTCCATTATCCATAATAACTGGACGCTGAACGATACTCTCAACTTGTAGAATAGCAGCTTGAGGGTAGTTAATAATCCCCATTGACTGAACAGAACCAAATGATCCTGTGTTATTTACCGTAAAGGTTCCACCTTGCATTTCATCGCCTTTAAGCTTACCTGTTTTTGCTTTTTTAGCAAGCTCTGTTACTTCACGAGCAATGCCTTTGATGGATTTTTCATCAGCGTTTTTAATAACCGGAACAAATAGAGAATCGTCAGTACCAACTGCAATCGAGATGTTGATGTCTTTCTTCTGAATAATTTTGTCACCAGCCCACATCGAATTCATTTGAGGGAATTCCTTTAAAGCTTCGACAACAGCTTTCACGAAGAAAGCAAAGAATGTTAAGCTATAGCCTTCTTTTTTCTTAAAGTCATCTTTAATACTGTTTCTATATTCAACTAAGTTCGTCACATCGACTTCTACCATCGTCCACGCATGAGGAGCTTCATGCTTACTGCGAAGCATATTGTTAGCGATCGCACGACGGACGCCGGTTACAGGAATCTCAATATCACCTTCACCAACAGGAACTTCTGCTGCTTCCTTCTCAGGCGCTGCTTGAGGAGCTTTTGGAGCACTCGGTGCTTCTTGAGGTGCTGCTTGCTTCGGCGCTTCCTTCTCGGCTTTAGGTGAAGGAATTTCACCAGAATCTATGATCTTCTGAAGATCTTTTCTAGTAATTCGTCCACCTTTACCCGTACCGCTTACTTGATCAAGGTCGATGTCGTGCTCTTGTGACATTCGTAATACTGCAGGAGAGTAACGCTTCTTCATCGCTTGATCTTCCTGCTCTTGTTCTTTCTTATCTTCTGAAATATTCTCTATCGCTTTTTGTCCAGTAGAGTCTTCTTGCGTCTCTTCAGCAGAACCTCCACCTTCAATTTCAATATAGCAAACAAGTTCACCGACTTCTAACGTGTCACCTTCATTAGCTACAAGTTCTTTAATCTTGCCGGTAAAAGAAGATGGCACTTCAGCATTTACTTTGTCTGTATTGACTTCCGCGATTGGATCATACTTATTAACAGTATCGCCAACTTCAACTAGCCATTTTTCTATCGTACCTTCAGTGACACTTTCTCCCAACTGAGGCATCAATATTTTCTCAACTGCCATGCTATAACCTCCCTCGAAATACGCTTTTAGTATTCAGCAAGCTCTCGCATTGCTTTTTCAACTTTATCAGGATTGATCATGAAGTACTTCTCCATCGGTGGTGAATAAGGCATTGCCGGAACATCTGGACCTGCAAGGCGCTGTATTGGAGAATCTAAATCGAATAGACACTCTTCAGCAATGATGGCAGATACTTCACTCATGATACTACCTTCTTTGTTGTCTTCTGTTACGAGAAGTACTTTTCCAGTTTTCTTAGCTGCTTCAACGATCGCTTCACGATCTAACGGATATACTGTGCGAAGATCGAGAATATGAGCTGAGATGCCGTCCTTCTCGAGTTTTTCAGCTGCTTGCAAAGCAAAGTGAACACAAAGACCATATGTAATAACGGTAATATCTTCACCCTCACGCTTCACGTCTGCTTTACCGATTGGAAGGGTGTAATCTTCTTCAGGCACTTGGCCTTTTATTAAACGGTAAGCACGTTTATGTTCAAAGAATAAGACTGGATCTTCATCTCTGATAGCTGCCTTTAGTAAGCCCTTCGCATCGTATGGAGTAGAAGGCATTACAATTTTCAATCCTGGAACATTTGCAAACAATGCTTCAACAGATTGTGAATGGTACAATGCACCATGGACGCCGCCACCGTAAGGAGCTCTTATTGTGATCGGGCAGCTCCAATCGTTGTTAGAACGGTAACGAATCTTCGCAGCTTCTGAGACGATTTGGTTAACAGCTGGCATAATAAAGTCAGCAAACTGCATCTCAGCAACAGGTCTCATACCGTACATCGCTGCACCGATTCCAACTCCAGCAATCGCAGATTCTGCTAGTGGTGTATCGATCACGCGATGCTCTCCAAACTCATCATAAAGGCCATCTGTCGCTCTGAAAACGCCACCTCTTACACCAACATCTTCTCCAAGTACAAATACCTTCTCATCACGCTGCATTTCTTCTCTTAGTGCTTGTGTGATTGACTGAATATATGAAATGACTGGCATTATTACTCCCCCTTACTCTGCATATACATGCTTCATAGCATCTTCAGCAGGTGCATAATCCGCATTTTCTGCGTATTCCGTAGCTTCATCAACTTCCTTTTTCACACGTTCGTTGATTTCATTTTCAATCTCATCTGTTAGAACACCAGACTCCTTCAAATAAGCAGCAAACGTGATAACAGCGTCTTTCTTCTTAGCTTCTTCAACTTCTTCTCTCGTACGATAAGCGCGATCATCATCATCACTTGAGTGAGGAGTCAAACGATAGGAAACCGTTTCAATAAGTGTTGGTCCTTCTCCACGACGACCTCTTTCAACAGCTTCTTTTGCAGCTTCATATACCGCTAATGGATCGTTTCCATCAACTGTTACACCTGGCATACCATAGCCTATTGCACGATCAGACACTTTTTCACAAGCTAACTGTTTTGAAACAGGAACAGAAATCGCATACTTGTTGTTCTCACATACAAAGAGTACTGGAAGCTTGTGCACACCTGCGAAGTTTGCAGCTTCATGGAAATCACCCTGGTTTGACGACCCTTCACCAAATGAACAGAACGTTACCAAATCTTTTCCTTCCATGCGTCCAGCTAGCGCAAATCCTACAGCATGCGGGACCTGTGTGGTTACAGGTGATGAACCAGTAATAATATTGTTCTTTTTCTGACCAAAATGTCCTGGCATCTGCTTTCCGCCAGAGTTTGGATCCTCTGCTTTAGCAAAACCTGATAGCATTAGGTCTTTGGCTGTCATTCCGAATGTTAAGACAACACCCATATCACGGTAGTACGGTGCTACAAAATCCTTTTCTGGATCCATTGCATATGCTGTACCTACCTGAGCCGCTTCTTGTCCCTGACATGAAATAACAAAAGGAATCTTTCCTGCGCGGTTTAAAAGCCACATCCGTTCATCAATTTTTCGAGCTAATAACATCGTTTCGTACATTTCTAGTACACGCTCATCAGTTAGCCCTAGAGCTTCGTGACGCTTTTCTGTCTTGTTAGCCATTATTTCTACCTCCTCATTCGAGTTATATTAAGAATGAATCGCCTTACCATCAACTGCTAATGCTGCTTCACCGATCGCTTCAGAAAGGGTTGGGTGAGGGTGGATCGTATGACCGATCTCCCAAGGTGTTGCATCTAGTACCTTCGCAAGTCCTGCCTCAGAAATCATGTCAGTAACATGAGGACCGATCATATGTACACCTAGAAGGTCATCATTATCTGCATCTGCAACTAATTTTACAAACCCATCTGATTCACCGAAGACAAGCGCTTTACCGATAGCTTTAAAGAGAAACTTACCAGTTTTGACGTTATGACCCTGCTCTTTTGCAGCTTCTTCCGTTAATCCTACGCTAGCCATTTCAGGACTACTGTAGATACAGCTTGGTACTTTTGAATAATCCATTGGTGCAGGATCTTGATCAGCCAAATGTTCAACCGCAGTAATTCCCTCGTGAGAGGCAACGTGTGCTAGCTGCATTCCTCCGATCACATCACCGATCGCATAGATGTGAGATTCAGCTGTTTGGAAAAACTCATTCGTTTCAATAACGCCTTTTTCAACTTTAATCGACGTATTTTCAAGTCCGATGTTCTTTACGTTCGCTTCTCTACCTACAGATACGAGCATTTTTTCCGCGTTAAACGTTTTCATTTCACCTTTGTGTTCTGCTTGTACGGAAACACCTTCGCCTTTTTCAAGTGTGTCGCCCATAACCTTAGCACCAGTGAAAAGCTTGATGCCCTTTTTCTTCATCAAACGAGCTGCTTCTTTTGATACTTCATGATCTTCTGTCGGTACGATTCGATCAGCATATTCAAGTACGGTTACTTCAACACCGAAGTCTGATAGCATGGAAGCCCACTCGATACCGATAACACCACCTCCAACGATGATGATCGATGAAGGAAGAGATTCCATACGGAGTGCTTCATCAGAAGTCATGACATATTCTTCATCCACTTCAAGTCCTGGCAATGTTCTAGGCTTTGATCCCGTCGCAACGATGACGTTCTTTGGAATCAACATAGGGTTTTCCTCCCCGTTGTTCATTTCAACGGAAACGGTTCCAGGCATCGGTGAGAAAATAGATGGTCCTAAAATTCTTCCAAACCCTTCGTAAACGTCGATCTTCCCTTGCTTCATAAGATGTTTCACACCATTATGGAGCTGATCTACGATGCTTTGTTTACGTTCTTGAACTTTTTCAAAATCAAGCGCAACTTCTTTTGCCGTCACACCAAATTTTTCACCGTGTTTTGCTGTCGCAAAAACTTCAGCACTTCTTAGCAACGCCTTACTTGGAATACACCCGCGATGGAGACATGTACCTCCAAGCTCACGTTTTTCTACAATCGCTGTTTTTAAACCGAGTTGAGAGGCACGGATCGCGGCAACATAACCGCCCGTACCTCCACCAATTATGACGAGATCGTACTCTTCAGCCATCCAAATTCTCCTTTTGCGAAAAAATTATTTTAAAACCATCGTACTAACCGTTGTGTTGGGGTACTCTTTCGCATCCTCTTCATTTCTTAGTACGCGCAAGCCACCTTCTGCGAGAGCTTGAAGTTCGTTCTCTCCTGGGTGAACCATGACATCTGCAATCCATTTAACATGGTCTGTGATCTGTTTTACGAATTGTTTGCCATAAGCCATTCCACCAGTTAACACGATCGCATCTACTTCACCGCATAAAACCGCACTTGCAGCACCGATTTCCTTGCCGATCTGATATGCCATCGCATCATAGACAAGCTTAGCTTTTTCGTCACCAGCTTCGATTAATTCTTCTACTTTCACAGCATCATTTGTACCTAAGTAGCCAACGAAACCTGCTTGTCCTACTAGTTTTTTCATGATTTCTTCAGCGTAGTACTCTCCTGAGAAGCACATTGAAACTAAATCACCCACGGGAACTGTGCCCGCTCGTTCAGGTGAAAAAGGCCCCTCTCCATGTAGACCATTGTTAACATCGATCACTTTCCCGTTTTTATGGACGCCAACAGTAATTCCACCGCCCATATGAGTAACGATCAAATTAAGGTCTTCATATTTCTTGTCTAGCTGTCCAGCAACCCTTCTAGCTACTGCTTTTTGGTTCAATGCGTGAAAGATACTTTTACGCTCGATTTCTGGGACACCAGAAAGTCTAGCCACGTCCTGTAGTTCATCAACCACAACAGGATCAACAATAAAGGATGGAATGTTAAGTTGTTCTGCAATCTCAAAGGCGATGATTCCGCCAAGGTTGGAAGCATGCTCACCAGAAAATCCATTTCTTAAATCTTCAAGCATTTGCTCATTAACAGAATAAGTTCCACCTTCTATCGGGCGAAGAAGGCCTCCGCGACCTACCACGGCGGCAAGTCGCGAAATGTTTATCGCTTCTTCATCTAGTGCTTCTAGAATCGTGCTCTTTCTAAATTCATACTGATCGATGATTGTTTCAAATTGATTGATTTCTTCTGCATCATGACGGAGTGTTTTCTCAAACACTGCTCGCTCATTATCAAAAATACCAATCTTTGTTGACGTTGAACCTGGGTTGATTACCAGTAGTCGATATTCTTTATCAGTCACTTGAAACCCTCCGTTACTTACGATGACTTAAAATGTGTTGAGAGTTCATCAAGAATTGGCTTCTTGATTGTTTCATTGCTTCGATTCTTTCTTCAGCAAGTCGATCTGCTGCTGCATAAGTAGGAATACCGTCTCGTTTAGAGATTTCGATGACCTTAGCGATATTGTCGTAGATTCCTTCAACACGCTTCATCGCGCGATCGCGGTTATAACCATACAATTCATCAGCAACGTTGATAACTCCACCTGCATTAATCACATAGTCAGGAGCATATACGATACCCATTTCATGGATTTGGTCCCCGTGTGTCGTTTCACGAAGCTGGTTGTTTGCGGCACCTGCGATTACTTTTGCTTTAATCTTCCCAATCGTATCATCGTTAATGACTGCACCAAGGGCACAAGGAGCAAAAATATCGCAATCCACTGTGTAAATATCATCAATATCTACAGCTTTTGCTCCAAAGTCAGAAACTGCACGATCTACAGATTCTTTGTTGATATCTGTAACAACGAGTTTCGCGCCCTCTTCATGAAGATGTTTACAAAGGTTGTAAGCTACGTTACCGACTCCTTGAACAGCTACAGTCTTACCTTCAAGTGAATCCGTACCGAAAGCTTCTTTCGCTGCAGCTTTCATACCAACATAAACACCATAAGCAGTTACAGGAGATGGGTTACCTGAAGAACCGAAAGCAGGAGAAATTCCTGTTACGTATTCCGTTTCCTCATGAATCGTATCCATGTCATGAACCGTTGTACCAACGTCTTCAGCGGTGATGTAACGACCATTCAAGCCTTGGATATAACGTCCGAATGCTCTAAACATTGCTTCGTTCTTATCTTTTCTAGGGTCACCGATGATAACTGTCTTTCCTCCACCTAAGTTCAAACCTGCTGCTGCGTTTTTGTAGGTCATCCCTTTCGCTAATCGAAGAGCATCTTCAAAAGCATCTGCTTCTGAATCATATGTCCACATTCTTGTTCCACCTAGTGCTGGTCCAAGAGTCGTATCATGGATAGCAATAATCGCTTTTAAACCTGATGCTTTATCCTGACACACAACAACCTGCTCATAATCATAAGTTTCCATATATTTGAATAGTTCCATTTAAATCTTCCTCCCTGATCGTTCTTATTTATTGGTAGAGCTTACTGCTAGAGCGATACTATAAACTTTACTTTCTGCATCATCAGATCGTGAAGTTAATACGATTGGAGCTTTAGCTCCTGCGATGATACCCCCGACCTTCGCATTAGCGAAATAGACAAGAGATTTATAAAGTGCATTGCCTACTTCGATTGAAGGCACTAGCAAGATATCAGCAAATCCAGCTACTTCACTCTTTATTCCTTTGTGACTTGCGGATTTAGCTGAAATAGCATTATCCAAAGCAAGTGGGCCATCGACCACACAGTTTTTTATTTGACCTCTAACGCTCATCTGACTTAAAGCGGCAGCGTCGAGGGTTGCTTGCATCGATGGGTTAATGACTTCTACCGCTGCAAGAGGTGCAACTTTCGGTGTTTTTATACCGATCGAAGTAGCTACTTCTACTGCATTGTTTACGATATCAACCTTCTGCTGAAGGTCAGGTGCTATATTCATGCCAGAATCAGTAACAAAGATCATTCTGTCATATCCAGGCACATCAAACGCCGCAAGATGCGAAAGACTTTTGCCTTTTCTAAGGCCATACTCTTTGTTTAACACTTCTTTTAGAATGGTTGAAGTCGAAACCATCCCTTTCATCAGGACATCGGCTTCACCATTTCTGACAGCGGTTACAGCTGATTTGCATGAGTCCTTATCATCTGAGGAATGCACGACACGTACATCTTCAGAATGAGTGAGATCTTTCTTTTCTAATATGGACATGATTTGTTTTTCATCGCCATAGAGAATAAACGAAGCGAGCTTTTGATTCACAGCCATTCTCACAGCTTCGATCACTTCTTCATCTGCAGCTGCTGCTAAAGCCACTACTTTGTTCGTTTGCTCAGTAGCTTCCTTCAATAAGTTGTTTAGGTTCATGATGTCTCTCCCTTCGTGTCCACCACATTATATAATGCAATTTTCATGCCAAGTTTAAAAAGGTATTAGATCGCGCATTTTCCCCATCATTACCATGCAACCTTTTGCAAAGTGCGCAAATTCTTGCATGCCACTTTATTCAACCCCGTGTTTCTCCATCTTATAATAGAGGTTTCTTAAAGATACTCCTAGTGCTTTGGCAGTAGCCGTTTTGTTTCCGCCATAGTATTGAAGGGTTTGGTCAATCGTTTTCCTTTCAAACTCATCCACTAGTTGTGACAGAGACTTCTCAGGAGTTCTTTCAACCGAGAGAAGATCAGCATTTTTCGTCTCACTTAATAACGATGGGATATGAGACAGTTGGATAACTGACTCAGCTGCATCCATATGGATGACAATTCTTCCCAAAACATTTTCAAGCTCTCTCACATTCCCTGGCCATTCATATTGCTTGAGATACTCTAACGCTTTAGGAGTAATGCCTTCAACATTTCTCCCGTAGTCCTGATTAATCTTGGCTATCAAATGGTCCGATAGAAAGCCTATATCTTCTTTCCGTTGCCTAAGTGGTGGTATCTGTATCGGCATGCGATTCAATCGATAATATAAATCTTCCCTAAATGAACCATCCATTATTCTCTTTTCAAGTTTTGCATTCGTAGCAGCGATTATTCTGACATTGATGGATATCGGATTCGTACCACCTACACGAACGATTTCTTTCTCTTGAAGAACACGCAACAGTTTTACTTGTGTACTTAGAGATAGTTCACCGATTTCGTCGAGAAAAATGCTCCCGCCGTTCGATTCTTCAAACAGACCTCTTCTTCCGCCCTGTCTTGCTCCTGAAAAAGCACCATCTTCATAACCGAAAAGCTCACTTTCAAGCAAGGATTCAGCGATAGCAGCACAATTGACTCTAACAAACTTGTTGAACTTTCGATCGCTTGCATTATGTATCGCGTGCGCGAATAATTCTTTGCCTGTCCCAGATTCCCCCCTCAGCAACACAGTTGCTGGCGTTGAGGCGGCGAGCTTTGCTTGTTGTATAGAGAACGACATTTCTTCAGAGCTTCCAATAATGTCTTCAAACGAATATTTCGCTTCAAGGGTTCGAATAATTTGTCTTGCTCTTTGAAGTTGATTGTTTAACGAGTGCAGTTCAGATACGTCATGGATGACTCCTACACTTCCTTTTAACCGCCCATCAACGATTACTGGGGAAACATTAACAACCACATCACGCTTCTTTGGACCGACTTTCATTTGAACGCCACGGACAGGTTTTCTAGAGCTCAATACACGCATGTGCATGCTTTCACCTTCAGATATGTCTGTTGTTGCTGGCTTTCCGATCACTTCGTCTTCATCTAATCCGGTCAATCTGGAGTAAGCAGGATTGATCATCAACCCTCTACCATTTTCATCAACAACAGATATCGCTTCATCAGATGATTGGATAATTGCCTTTAACATAGACTGAATGCTTTTTAAGTTCGTAACTTCTTGAGCCATTTCTTCGATTGCAGTCATATCTCGAAAGACTGCCATCGCTCCAACACGAGACCCATTGCTGTCTAATAATGGTATCCTTGTTGTTATAATTTTCTTTCCGTTTGGTAAAAGCTGTTCCTGATTCACTTCGGAGTGTCCACTGGCAAGGACCCTAGGGAGTCGACTCGTCGCCATCAACGAGCCTACTGGCTTACCAATAGCTTCTTCTTTACTAATACCGGTTACTTTTTCTGCGCTCCTATTAAACAGCGTCACACATTCATCTTTATCTATCGCGATCATTCCATCATGTGTGGAATCGAGTATGATTTCTTGTAATTTCGATTGATGCCGGAGCGTATCGATCAACAATTCTTTTTCTTCGATCAGGTGCAATACGACGTTTGCAACTGCTCCTGGAATGAGTACAGTTTTCTTACTGCGTTTTTCACGTATTTCTTTAAAAACACTGTCTCTCCCTGTTGCTTCAATAATGACATCGATTTCAAAATGGGATAATGGAATCGTCCAGTCATTATAAACCTTTATTCCTGCCTCTTTAGCTGTAATCATACCAGGTGCGTTTTCATTAAGGTCCACAACCGCTACGACATTCATCATCTTTGTTTCTCGAAGGATATTTAGTAACGCGTTACCACCGTTCCCAGCTCCAACGATCATACATTTGCGCAATTATTCATCACCTGCATTTCTCACATGCAATATATTTCATACTTATCATACAACTAAATATCAGTTTTGACAAATCATGCATGGTTCGTTTCGAAAATTTGTCAAAAAGCGTTTACAACTGTCATAGACACGAACTGTTTACTTCGCTACAATGTCAATAGTATTTGTAGAAAGGATGCGCACCATATGCGATTATTAGCTCTCCTTATTGTGCTGATCCCCGGATTAATTGGGGTTTATGGAATTAAATTAATGAGAGATGTTGTATTCGGGATAACGATTCCTCCCTTTACTTCGCTCATTTTACAATTTATTTTAGGTTTAGTGTTTTTTCTAGCTGGACTAGCGTTCGTAGGAGGTTTTATCTTCTATCGAGATCGAAAGCGGAATAAAGTTCAACAGCGATTTTCTTCAAATAGACATAAAAAAACAAAGTCCTGATCGACTTTGTTTTTTTATGCTTATTATCTTGTGTGTGAATAGTTTTCCGAATTATGTTCGATTCTGAGTTTATCTGCAACCATTGCGATAAATTCACTGTTCGTTGGTTTTGCCTTTGACATGCTGACCGTATAACCAAACAGGTTGGATATCGATTCAACGTTCCCTCTACTCCAAGCGACTTCGATCGCGTGACGGATTGCACGCTCAACCCTAGAAGAAGTCGTATTAAACTTTTTCGCAATATCAGGATATAGAACTTTTGTGATCGACCCGAGCAATTCAATGTCATTGTATACCATCGTAATTGCTTCTCTTAAGTACATATAACCTTTGATATGTGCAGGTACTCCAATCTCATGGATGATACTCGTAATGCTCGCATCTAGGTTTCTAGGCTTGTTTTCTCTAGCTGGACGTTTATAAGATTGTGTGCTGTTCGTAAATGTCGTTTTCTTACCGCTTACCTGCCTCACATGACTAGCAAGGTTATCCATATCGAACGGTTTAAGTATAAAATACGAAGCTCCAAGATCGACCGCCTTCTTCGTTACATCTTCTTGTCCAAATGCCGTCAACATGATTACGCTGCACGTATAATTCATTTCTCGTAAACGTTCAAGAACAGCTAGTCCGTCGAGGTGGGGCATAATGATATCAAGAACTAACACATCAGGCTCTTCTTCTTCGAGTACCTCAAGACATTCTTGGCCATTGAACGCAGTCCCTACAACTTCAATATCCTCCTGTCGAGACATATATTCCTCAATTAAGTTAACTAATTCCCGATTATCATCTGCTAGGCAAACTTTAATTTTTTGCACGGCTCCGTCTCTCCTTCCCAAGTTTGGTTACCGTTATATAGAAATTCAACGGGCCACATAATTTTCCTCTAAAATTTCTAAAAACATTTAAATTTAATACAAATCCTGCATTTATCTCTTTAATTCTTCAGCTTACTTCATTATTCTACATTTTCTGAATACTCTATTACTTTTGTCGAATTTTCTTCATACAAAGTATATCATGCTTATATAACGAAAGAAAGCGAACATTGAGCTTTTTTTAGCTCGCTGTTCGCTGACCATTACGATCTTCTTTATAAATATTGATTCCTGCTTCTTCAAGCATCCATTCTATGTGAACCCCATAACCAGATGTCGAGTCATTTACAAACACGTGCGTTACTGCTCCGATAACTTTCCCGTCTTGAATAATCGGGCTTCCACTCATTCCTTGTACAATGCCACCGGTTTCCTTTAACAATTCAGGATCAGTAACTTTTATGACCATTCCTTTAGTAGCAGGAAACTTCTGTGGAATAGAGCTAACCACTTCAACATCGTATGCTTTTACTTCGCTACCTTTCACAACAGTCAAGATTTTAGCCGGTCCTTCTTTCACCTGATGTGATAATGCGATCGGCATTGGTCTATCATACATGCCATTCTTAACTTGATTGTTCATTTCACCAAAGATACCGAATGGACTGTTACGAGTTATCGTTCCTAACTTATGATCGGTATTTGAAAATCTGGCTAGTTTTTCACCAGGATGCCCATTGCTCCCTTTTTCAATCGAAGTAACTGAAGAGCTATAGATCTCACCATGATGCACAACGATCGGTTTCTTTGTGTCCATGTCCGATATTACATGACCTAGAGCACCGTATTTCTTACTGTCTGGATGATAGAACGTTAAGGTACCTACTCCTGCAGCAGAATCTCTAATATAAAGTCCGATTCGATACTTTGAGTCCGATTTGTCCTTAACAGGAACCAATTTTTTGTTTAGTTCCTTATTTTCACGTACAATCGTTACTTTTAAAGCATTACCATCTTGTCCAACTTTTTTTACAATCGTTCCTATGTCACTCATTTTTTGGACGGATTGACCATTGATTTTCGTAATGATATCTCCCACTTGAATATCAGCTACTTCGCCGGGGGAACGGTCTCCTTTAGTTGTATGAATAAGGTGATGTCCTACAACGAGTACACCACGGGTATTCAGCTTCACACCTATCGATTGTCCACCAGGTATTACTTTAAAATCAGGAAGGACTTTAACACCTACTTGCTTGATAGGAAACGTACCTACTGTAAAATCAAGTATATCTGAACCACTGCTTACACCTTTAACTGTAATCTGATCTGAATTTTTGTTAACACTAATCACGTCAGGATTTTTTACAGTTGAAGCGGTGGTCATAACAGATGAGATGTCAGTTTGATCTCCTTCAAACAAAACGATTTCATCTGGAATCGAAAGAAATAATTGAACTGGATTTGAAAATCCAAAAGCAATTATTAAACCAAGGAGAACTGCACCAATCACTTTTCTAATTATCTGTGTCTTCAAACCTTCACTCTCCTCGCTCTTGCCCACACCTCCAACATGGCTGTACTTATAATTTTGCCTTAGCAGACGGTTATTATAACCGATAAAAATGAAAATGCTATCCTTAGTTGGATAGCATTTCATCTTATGTTTTTATTTGATCAGCCTGCAATAATAATTCTTTTGCATGCTTCTTCGTTAATTCAGTCATCTCAGCACCTGAAATCATTCTTCCAAGTTCTTCTATCTTTTCATCAGTGCTTAATTTTCCAACGCTCGTTTTCGTTCTACCTTCTCCTGTTTCCTCTTTAGAAATATATAAGTGATGATCAGCCATCGCTGCTACTTGAGGAAGGTGCGTGATGACTAAAACTTGAGAACCTGAAGAAAGACGTTGGATTTTTTCTGCCATCGCCTGAGCAACTCGTCCACTTACGCCAGTATCGACTTCATCAAATATGATGGATGTGATTCCCTGATGTTTTGAAAAAATCGATTTGAGAGCTAGCATGATCCTCGATAATTCTCCACCTGAAGCGGTCTTCGAAAGTTGTTTTAAAGGCTCACCAGGGTTTGTTGATATCATGAAGTCGATGTCATCTTTACCAGACATGTGGAACTCCTGTTTTCCAGTCACATTAAAGTTGATAGCAAATTCTGTCTTCTCCATATATAGATCTTGTAATTCTTCATGAATAGCGCTAACAAGTTTGTCGGCAATTTGCTTCCGAAGCTTTGTTAAGTTATCAGCCTCAACCCTTAAATCCGCCGTTATGTCAGCTAAACCATTTTCAAGCTCTACAATTCGGTCTTCACTGTGAGTTAATTTATCGACTTCATCTTCGATCGAAGCAGCGTACTCTAGGATTTCTTCGACAGACTCACCGTACTTTCTCTTTAACCCTTGTATTTCGTTTAAACGTTCTTCAACAAAATTTAGTCTCGTCGGGTCAAATTCGAGTTGATCTCTATATGAATTAATTTTGCCTAACGTTTCTTCTAAAAGGTAAAATTGATTTGCCACTTCTTCATGGTACTCTTTTAACTCTTCATCAAGATCTGAGACCGTTTCGAGTTGGGACATTGCTAAGCCTAACCAGTCTAGACCTTTGTTATCCCCCTGGAGTGAATGATAAACATCCTGAAGTGCACCAAACAACTTTTCAAAATTCCCTAAACGGAGCTTTTCCTCCATGAGATCTTCATCTTCATTCGGGATTAATTCCGCTTTTGTAATCTCTTCAAGCTGATATTGAATCAAATCAAGTCTTTGTGCCATTTGCTGTTCGTTTTCAGTCAAATGCTTCAGCTGTTCTCGAACTTTTTTGTAGCGGTTGTATATCCCTCGATATTCTTCCAAGGCTGGACCAATCGAACGTTCTCCAAAATTATCAAGCAAAGAAAGATACTTATCAGGTTGCATAAGGTCTTGGTGTTCATGTTGACCATGGATATCGATCAATGATTGACCAATCTCTCGCAAGATTCCAAGCGTAACGAGCTTGCCATTCACTCGACAGATACTCTTCCCTGCACTGGATATATCTCTTCTCAACACCACCATATCATCCAATACTTCGATTCCGACATCTTCTAGCTTTTGTATCGATGGGTGGTTTTCGTCAATATGAAACAAACCCTCAATTTCTGCTTTTTTTGTGCCATATCTTACAAATTCAGCAGAACCTCGACCACCAACCAGTAAGCCGATCGCATCGATAATAATGGATTTTCCTGCTCCGGTTTCTCCAGTAAGCACAGTTAGGCCACGGTCAAACGATACAGTTACCGCTTCAATGATCGCGAAATTGCGAATAGATAATTCGGCTAACATATTCTCCCACCTTCAAAGATCATCATATTACAACATATCGATAAAGCGCTGAGAAATCAGAGGGGCATGTTCAGGCTTCTTACAAATAATTAAGATTGTATCATCCCCACTGATATTTCCCATTATTTCTTCCCAATCTAAATTGTCGATCAATGCTCCTATAGCGTTCGCATTTCCTGGTAACGTCTTCATAACGATTAAATGATCAGCATCATCAATACTAATGAAAGCATCAGTTAACGTTCTTTTTAGTTTTTGCAGAGGATTAAATCGCTGATCGGCTGGAAGACTGTACTTATACCTACCATCGATCGTAGGTACTTTTACGAGATGGAGTTCTTTTATATCTCTTGAAACAGTCGCCTGTGTAACATTAAACCCTGCACTTTTTAAACAATAAACAAGCTCGTCCTGAGTTTCTACGTCCTGATTGGCTATTAGCTCTCGGATTTTTATATGGCGTTGACCTTTATTCATTTAAAACCCTCCAAAAAAATACACATATGTAACGTCAGCCTTATTATATAGCCCTATCCTCTTTTTGTATAGGCATACATAAATATTCATTTGAATCGTACGCTATTTTCGTAACCAGATCGATTAAAAAAAGGATACACGTATGTATCCTTCAAAGTTGATTGTGTGCCTGATCGACTACTTCAACTACATTTACTTCTACTAAACCTTCATGAACCTGTTTCCATCCAAGGTGCAAAAGAAACTCAATATTCCCTTCCCCACCTGTAATAGGAGAGAACGAAAGCCCTTTGACTTGATAACCAGATTCAGTCACAAATTCGACCATATCTTCTAATACTCTTTGGTGTACTTTTTTGTCTCGGACGATTCCTTTTTTTCCTACGTCGTCTCTTCCAGCTTCAAACTGTGGTTTGACAAGTGCGACAACTTCCCCACTCGTTTCAAAGATCGTCTTCAAGACAGGAAGGATGATTTTAAGAGAAATAAACGAGACATCGATGGAAGCAAATTCAGGTAATCCACTTGTAAAATCATCTTTCGTACAATATCGAAAGTTTGTTCTTTCCATGACTACCACTCTGTCATCTACACGAAGTTTCCATGCCAGCTGATTGTATCCAACGTCGAGTGCATAAACTGTTGAAGCCCCGTTTTGTAAGGCACAATCTGTAAAACCACCTGTTGAAGAACCGATATCAAGGACGACCTTGTTCCTTAAATCAAGCTCAAATGTCTCGATTGCTTTCTCTAACTTGAGACCGCCTCGCCCAACATAACGGAGTGTGTCGCCTTTGACATGGAGAACAATATCATCGTTAACTTTGACTCCTGGCTTATCTAATCGCTCGGATTCAGAATACACCAAACCCGCCATAATCGCTCTCTTTGCTTTTTCTCTTGTATCGATCAGCCCTCGATTAACAAGGAGCACATCTAGTCTTTCTTTTTTTGCCATGTTACTCTATGCCCTCTTTTGCTTTGCTGGTAATATTTTCTTTGCCTTTTCAGCAATATCTTCCGCAGTCAAACCAATTTCTTTCAACAGTTCTCCTACACTTCCGTGCTCAATATACGTATCAGGAATACCCATTCTCTCAATCGTTCCATGCTGGTACCCACTGTCATTTACATACTCTAAAACAGCACTTCCGAAACCACCTTGCAAAATCGATTCCTCAACAGTCAGCATCGGGATACCTTCTTGGATAAGCTCTGACATCATTTTCTCATCAAGCGGTTTGATGAAGCGCGCATTGATGACTCTTGCTGAAATGCCTTCCTTTTCCAATTGCTCGGCTGCTTTTAATAAATCTTGTAGGGTAGGACCGAATGAAAGAAGTGCAATATCAGATCCTTCTCTTAACACTTCCCAAGAACCGATCGGTATTTCTTTTAGTTCCTTATCCATTGAAACCCCGATGCCATTTCCACGAGGGTAGCGAATTGCAATAGGACCACTATTATATTTGTATCCTGTGTAGACCATGTTCTGTAGCTCATTCTCGTCTTTCGCCATCATTAGAACCATATTTGGAAGGTGACGAAGGAATGAGATGTCGAATACACCTTGATGCGTTTCACCGTCAGCACCGACTAGGCCAGATCTGTCTATAGCGATCAATACATTCAGGTTTTGACGGCAAACATCATGAACTAATTGGTCATATGCACGTTGTAAAAACGTAGAGTAAATAGACAGTACAGGTTTTAATTCTTGAGTAGCAAGTCCCGCAGCCATCGTTGTTGCATGCTGCTCTGCGATCCCTACATCAAACAATCTGTCTGGAAATTGATTCTCGAATGCTTCCCACTTAGACCCAACTGTCATAGCAGGGGTAATAACTGAGATCCGATCATCTTTTTCAGCTAGTTTTCGAACCGTTTCACTAACTACCTTGCTGTAACCAGGGGCAGCAGCTTTAGGCTTAATTTGCTCTCCAGCTTCAATTTTGTATGGACTCACACCGTGCCACGTCCCAATTTGATCGTTTTCAGCGGGGTGATAGCCTTTTCCTTTTTTAGTCAGAACGTGAACGATCACTGGTCCTTTTGTTTTCTTGGCATAGTTAATATTTTCCATAAGAGCGTCCACGTCATGACCATCCACCGGACCGAGATACGTAAAACCTAGCTCTTCAAAAAAGATTCCAGAAACTAAAAGGTATTTCATTGCATCCTTCACACGTTCAGCTGTGGAAGCTAATGCGCCACCGAACGCGGGAATTCTCTTCAATAAGTATTCAAGTTCCTCTTTTGCTTTATGATATTTACCAGCAGTCCTCATTTTCCCAAGAACATTGTGGAGTGCACCAACGTTAGGAGCAATGGACATTTCATTATCATTCAATATGACGAGCATATCTTTTTGTTCGTGACCAATATGGTTGAGTGCTTCTAGAGCCATTCCACCCGTTAATGCACCATCACCGATGATCGCCACGACATTTTCGTCTGTTCCTTTAATATCGCGGGCAGCCGCCATTCCCATAGCTGCAGAGAGAGAAGTCGAACTATGACCTGTTTCCCATACATCATGTTCACTTTCATTCCGTTTTGGAAACCCACAGAGTCCTTTATATTTTCTGAGAGTATCGAATTGCGTACTTCTTCCTGTCAAAATCTTATGGACGTATGCTTGATGCCCTACATCCCAAAGAAACTTATCTTTCGGACTGTCAAAGATTTTGTGTAACACGATCGTGAGCTCTACGACACCAAGATTCGGTCCTAAGTGTCCCCCTGTTACGGAAAGTTTGTTAATCAAGAACTCCCTAATATCTTCTGCTAACTCTGTCATTTGTTCAACATTATATTTTTTTAAAAATTTCGGATTCTCGATTTTTTCCAAATCCATGGGAATGTCCTCCCCTTCTATATTTCGATTTACGCTTGCTTCTTTTTCTTCTTGGACTGTTTTGCAACCATCTTAATTTTGAACGTTTTTTCAATTAAGTATAAGAATCGACCTACTTGAAAGATGATTTGTGTAGAAAAATGAATTGCAAACGTTTTACCGAGGGCTTTTCCCCCTACAGTCAAGGCAGCGACAACACTGGTAAATACTACTGATACTATATATTGAAACAGAGATCCTTCGTCATGTCCAAGTTGAAGTGTCAACTGAACGACAACGGCAGCTGCTGCAGTACCACTTATGATACCCGAAATGTCCCCGATCACGTCATTACAGAAACTTGCCACGCGGTCTGCGTTTCGTGTAATGAAGATAGCGTGCTTTGCTCCAGTCAGTCGTTCCGCTGCCATCGCATGGAACGGCACTTCATTGGCAGCAGTGGAAGCTACTCCTATTGTATCAAAAAATATTCCTATAAGAACGATCAGTAAAACGACGACCATTCCGAGTGCCCAGGTTACGCCACTCAAAACAGCTGTTGATATGATTGAAAAAATAGCCGCTAACACAAGTGTGATAACGGCAATCGCTAAACTCCAGTTTATGGACTTTGATATCGAAGCTTTCATCTTTACTCCTTGTGAATATGAAATAAAAAGAGGTGTTCAGCATAACAGGTGAAACATGAGGAAGTTCAATTCCCTCATCCTGTCAAGTGAACAACCTCGTCGTTATGTATCGCAGAGTGGTCACTTAAAGAGTAAAGACTGCGGCTTAGGTCCAGTAGGTTTTCCCAAACGGATACCCGAACGTCGCCGTCCAGGCGGTTTCCCTTTACATCCGTCTTAGCGTGTCACCATTGGCTAGACTGGATTACCACTTAGTCCGCACTATAATCCCCTTTAAGTGTCACTCGGAACAGTCTAGGAGTTTTCCTCAACAGTCCTGGTCAATTCCTAGCCTCTTTTGCAGAGCAGATTTCATATGGGTGGTAGAAAAAGCATGCTGGCCTAGCAACGCCTTTCCAATAAACCATAATCCCCTCTAGCTCCACTCAAGGCAGGCTACGCTGTTCAGCCGCATCCCTGGCGACTGAAACAGGTTCATACCCCATTTCATAGCTGGCGGCGTTAACCGCGCAAGCTACAAGAATAGGCCTCCGCGGAAGCAGGGTCAACGCCCACATGCCTTTGTGGATCGCCCTGCGACCTTAACTCCCAGCATCGACCCAAGTCTGGGCGACTCAAGCCAACACCAGGAACTTCATCGATGTGCCCTATGGCGGATTTTTAGGCCCGCCTTCAGAATAGCCGGACTGACTAGAATACTGCACCACTCAGTCTATTTGTATTATACCACAATACTTATATATTCTCAATTTTGTTCTAATGATCTCTTTCTATAATAAATTTAGCAAGAGAACGCAACCGATCAGTACCTACCCCAACTTGTGCTAAATGCAGTAGCGCCTCATCATAGTGAGAGGCTAGTTTATTTTTTGCACCTTCCAAAGTAAGAAGCTTTGGATAGGTACTCTTTTTATTCGTTTCATCGCTTCCAGGTAACTTCCCAATCTTTTCCTGGTCACCCTCAACGTCTAAAATGTCATCGCTAATTTGAAAAGCGAGTCCTAAATGTTCTCCAAATTGTTTTAAATGAGACATTTGTTCATCAGTTGCATCTCCGATTACCGCACCCGCAAGAATCGAGTATACAAGCAGTTTCCCCGTCTTATGATGGTGGATGTATTCAAGCTCTTCAAGAGTGAGTTCTTGTTCTTCACCAGAAAGATCGGCTATCTGTCCGCCAACCATCCCGCTAGGACCAGCAGCACGTGCCATAAGCGTTATTAACTTCACTTTCTGATCGTCTCGTAACAATGAATCGCTAATAACCTCAAAGCTCTGTGTAAGTAATGCATCTCCTGCAAGGATTGCAACAGCCTCACCAAACACTTTGTGATTCGTTGGCTTTCCCCGTCTCAAGTCATCATCATCCATAGCAGGGAGGTCATCATGGATCAGCGAATACGTATGAATCATTTCTACGGCGCTCGCAGCATGAAATGCTTTTTCTTTGGATGCGCCAAACGCTTCTGCTGTTGCCAACATAAGAATAGGTCGAATCCGCTTCCCTCCTGCATCTACAGAGTATAGCATCGCTTCTTTCAACTCACTCGGCATTTCTAGTTGTGAGATGAACCCATTCAACTCTCCATCGATTAATTTCTTACATTCTTTCATGTAAGTAGTCAGATCTGACGTCACGCCTCATCCTCCTGAACCGAGAAGCGTTTAATCTCTCCATTCTCACCAACAATCTGATCCATTTTCCCTTCGATCGACTGTAACTTATCATGACAAAGGTTCGATAAGTTCATCCCTTCTTGAAAGAGTGAAATTGCTTTTTCGAGTGGAACATTCCCTTCTTCAAGAGAGCCAACGATTTCTTCAAGTTTCTGCATCGCTTCTTCAAACGTAACGTTTTCGTATTTTTCTTCATTCTTCTCCATGTGAATCATTCTCCTCCAATCCCCATACGTGAGCATCTATCTTTCCATCAGTCATCTGAACCTTTATGACATCACCAGGCTCAACTTGCTTAACTGACTTCACTAACTTGTCTTCTTTGTATGCAAGGCTATAGCCACGCTTCATGATTTTCAACGGGCTGAGTGCATCCAACTTACCCGTTGCATGTGCGAAATCCCTTTGCTTGCCTTGAACAACCCTAGACATCTCTTTATATAACGATGAACGTAGGTCTTCAAGTCCCTTCGCAGATTCTCTTACCAATTGCTCTGGGTGCTTTTTAAGAAGCTGTTTATGATTTCGTTCAACACGCTCTTTCGTGTAGTCGATCTGGCGTTTCATCGTCTTACGAAGCCGTTCGACTTGTAAATCAAGCTCCTGCTCTTTTTGACTTAACAACTGGTTCGGATAGCGAAAGGCATACGATCTTTGAAGGCGTAAAAGTCGTTCTTGTTCACTTTGCTTCTTTTCTTTCATGACTCTAATGAGTCTATGTACCCTCTGTTCCAGACGTTCTTTCAGCTCTAACATGCTAGGAACTGCTAGCTCAGCTGCGCCAGTAGGAGTAGGTGCTCTTAAGTCTGAAACAAAATCTGAAATGGTGTAATCCGTTTCATGTCCAACAGCAGAAATAACAGGGATTTTCGAACGAGAGATGCTTCTAGCAACGTCCTCTTCATTAAAAGCCCATAGCTCTTCGATCGATCCGCCACCTCGACCCACAATTAATACGTCGATCATTTCCATCGAGTTTGCCATCTCTATCGCTCTGACGATAGAGTCTTTGGCATTCACACCTTGAACGAGAACAGGAAAAACAGTGATTCGTGCAGAGGGATAACGACGCTTAATCGTTGTGAAGATATCTCTGATCGCAGCTCCAGTAGGAGAAGTGATGACACCTATTTCAGAAGGATATCGAGGTATCGGTTTTTTTCGATCAACTGAGAATAAACCTTCAAACTCTAACTTCTTCTTAAGTTCTTCATAAGCTAGATAAAGGTTTCCAATGCCATCAGGTTGCATCTCCCTAGCATACAATTGATACTGTCCGTATGGTTCAAAGACTGAAATCTCACCTCTGATCAATACCTTCATACCATTCTCAGGTTTAAATTTCATATGACGGTTATTGCCAGCGAACATAACGGACTGCACTCTAGATTTGTCATCTTTAACAGTAAAATATAAATGCCCTCTACTATGCAGCTTCACATTAGAAAGTTCTCCTCTAAGCCATACATCCTGTAGTGCAGGCTCATTGTCGATCATTCTTTTCACATGCCTTGTTAGAGCAGTTACTGTAATATATCGATCTGTTACCAATCTTCCCCCTCCTTCCACCGCAAACTTGTTAAGCTTTTTGAATCATTTTAGACAAAACGCCATTAACGAATCGTCCAGACTCATCTCCACCAAACATCTTAGCAAGTTCTACAGCTTCATTCAGACTTACATTAACTGGAATATCTTCTCTTGCAGTCATTTCATAGCAGGCCATCCTTAATACGGATCGATCCACGTTTCCAATTCTGTTAAAGTTCCAGTTAACGAGATTGGCTTTTATTTTTTCATCTATTTCCTCTAGGTTTTCAAGCGTTCCAAAGACAAGCTCAGATAAAAACTCGTCACCTTCTCCATCGCTTAATACGTGTTCCAGCGCCTCTTTCGGATCGGTGTCTGTCACATCTATTTGAAACAACGCCTGTATGGCCTTTTCTCTTGCATGTCTTCTTTTCATTGCTATACCCCTTTTACGCTAATATTGCTATACCAATAGATGATAGCATATTGTAATAGACAAATACAGGTTTTCCAATTGTGAATCTCTCTAAAAACAAAAAAGCAGAGGGGATCAGATCCCCTCTACTTATTCTTCATCTTCTGTTTCTTTTTTATCAAATGTGATACCGACTACACTTACATTGACTGCACTGATTTCTAGAGCAGTCATCGTAAGAAGAGCTTGTCGAATGTTTTCTTGAATTTGCTGACATACTTCAGGGATTGAGAGTCCATAGCTCACAACTACGAAAGCATCAAGAATGATGCCATCTTCGCCAAGCTCAACTCTTACTCCTTTGCGATGGTCTTTTCTACCAAAGCGCTCAACGACACCAGAGGCAAAGTTCCCTCTCATCTCAGCTACACCATCTACTTCCGATGCGGCGATACTTCCGATGACCTCGATGACTTCCGGAGATATTTCGACTTTTCCAAGCCCTGTATCGTGCTCTTCCATTTCAAAAGATTGAACTTCATTCATTTATGAACACCTCACTTAGAATTAGTAGTTTTTTCAGTTAGATCATATTTCTCGAGAAACTTTGTGTTAAAGTCGCCGCTTACAAATTTCTCGTGGTTCATGAGTCGCATATGGAAAGGTATCGTGGTCTTAACACCATCTACCACAAATTCACCAAGTGCACGCTTCATTCTCGAGATCGCTTCTTCTCTAGTTTCTCCATACGTAATCAGTTTAGCAACCATGGAGTCATAAAACGGCAGAATATCATAGCCCGGATATACCGCTGAATCAACGCGTACACCGAAGCCGCCTGGCGGTAAATACATATGCACGTTACCAGGAGAAGGCATGAAGTTCTTGTCAGGATCTTCTGCATTAATTCTACATTCGATCGAGAAGCCTTTAAAGGTAACATCCTCTTGTTTAAAGCTCAATTCTTCGTTTGAAGCTACTTTAATCTGTTCTTTAATCAAGTCAACTCCAGTAACCATTTCTGTTACAGGGTGTTCAACTTGAATTCTAGTATTCATTTCCATGAAGTAAAAGTTCCCTGTTGGTTCGAAAATAAACTCAACGGTTCCAGCTCCAGAATAATTAACAGCTTTTGCAGCTTTAACGGCTGCATCCCCCATTTTTTCTCTGATCTTACTATCGAGACCTGGAGATGGTGTTTCTTCTACTAGCTTTTGAAGACGTCTTTGGATCGAACAGTCTCTCTCACCTAAGTGGATCGCGTTTCCATGATTATCTGCTAATACTTGGATCTCCACATGGCGAAAGTCCTCGATGAATTTTTCAATATAAACCCCAGGGTTTCCAAATGCAGTGGAAGCTTCCTGTTGTGTAATATTGATTCCTTTGACTAGGTCTTTTTCATCTTTCGCGATACGAATTCCCTTTCCTCCACCACCAGCAGTAGCTTTGATGATGACAGGGTATCCCATTTCATTAGCCAAAGCGACACCTTCATCTGCGTCCTTGATGACACCTTCAGAACCAGGAACGATCGGTACTCCCGCTTCCTTCATCGTTGTACGTGCAACATCTTTTGTGCCCATACGACTGATTGCTTCAGGGCTTGGTCCGATGAACGTAATATTGCATTCACGGCACAGTTCAGCAAAGTCTGCATTTTCAGCAAGGAAACCATATCCTGGATGGATTGCATCTACACCTGTTACAGTTGCGATGCTCATAATGTTCGTGAAGTTCAAATAGCTATCTTTGGCTGCAGTTGGTCCAATACAATAAGCTTCATCAGCAAGTCTTACGTGCAATGCTTCCTTATCGGCCTGGGAATATACTGCTACTGTTTCAATGTCCATCTCTTCACAAGCACGAATAATTCGTACAGCAATTTCTCCTCGGTTAGCAACGAGTATCTTTTTAATAGTCATATGCGTACCGCCTTATTCTTTCACTAGGAACAGAGGCTGTCCGTATTCAACCAGCTGCCCGTCCTCTACTAGTACTTCAACGATTTCCCCTTTAACTTCTGCTTCGATTTCATTAAAGAGCTTCATAGCTTCAATAATGCATACGATGCTTTCTTCAGACACTTTTCCCCCAACATTTACGTACGCATCTGAATCGGGATTAGGACGAGCATAGAACGTACCAACCATCGGAGATTCAATCTTATGTAATGAGTCGTCAACTTGCTGATCTGCTGATTCTTCTTTTGCTTGCTCTTTAACAGGAGCTTTCGCTTCTGGTTGAGGTGCTGCTACAGGTGCTTCCTGCATAACAGGCTGTTGAACTGCTTGCGGCGCTTGAGCATATTGAACGTCGTTCTTCTTTAAAACTACCTTAGAACCTTCATTTTCATATTCAAATTCATCAATACTCGACTCATCAATTAATTTAATCAATTCGCGGATTTCTTGAACTTTTAACAAAATCTACACTCCCTATCATTTACAATTGTTTTTTATAATGAGGCGTTTTTGAACCATGCCTCGTTTACTACTGATTATACCATAGATATTCTGCTCAATAGTATTTCCTACTAATAGCAGAAAGAATACACCCCATGATTTAAGACCATTATATATGAGCAGGTCATAAGCCCATTTATCATAACATATCATATTGGTCGATGGTAGTTTAGCTAAATCAGTCTTCTATTTAGCGTAACAAATTACGTAATCGTTTTCATTAAGGAAACTAAAAAACGATATAAATGTAACCAAAATAAAAAAGGTGGAGTCTCCTCCACCTTTCACGTTACTTTACTGGCTGGAATTCAACTGCGATTCGCTGCTGATTTCCTAGCTGTTCTTGAGCCAAAACCATGATGTTGTTGGCTTCTTCATTCGATAGCTGTTCGGCTTTAACGATGACCCTCACTTTGTTATCAGCCAGTGTATATACAATCGCATCGCTGTATCCTTCTGATTTTATTAAATTTTCGAGGACAGATTCTTTTTGTGATAAAGCTAGTAATTCTTGACGTTGTTCATGAGCTTCGTTCCTTAAATCCGTTGAAGCTTCGCTTGCAATCACTGCAGTATATTCCTCAATTGCGGCGTCTCGTTCTTCCTGAATATCTAACCTAAGTGCTGCAAACGTTTCATCGCTTGAGACGCTCGATGTTACCATATCTTCATCTGCATTTGTTTCTTTCGCATCTTCTTTCTTAGATTCCTCCTGGCTCTGTTCTTGATCATCTACAAAAGCCACGTTTTCAGAATTAGGTGTCATGATATAATAAGCCGATAGAACGATAATCAAACTAAGCATTGTAAGAAGCCAGACAGTTTGCTTTTTCAAGACCATATTATGAATCCCCCTTTTCGGTTTTCGGAAGTACCATAACCCTATGACTCTTCACATCTAACAACCTTGTTACTGCATCTACAATCATCTTTTTCGTTTGAGCACTTTCTGCACCTTCAGCCACAACGACCACACCACGTACGACTGGCTTTCTAGTTGAAACAACGATAGGACCTTGACCCTGATCATTTTGTATTACGACCACTTGCTCCTCGCTGGATTGTTCCTCGATTTTCCTAGATCCACCTTCGTTCGGTGTTTCATAAGTATATTTATCTGTAGAAGTGCGATTCTTCTCTACTATTTTTTCTTCGGTGGAATCCAAGTTTACGATTACAGTAGCGTTCGATACTCCTTTCACCTCATCCAGCGCTTCTTTCAACTGTGTTTCATAATGGTTTTCATATTCTGCAATCGTTGATGGATTTGAAGCTTTCTGACCAAATGCAGGTTCACTTTCATTCGAAGCAGTTTTATCTGACGTAACCACCTGTGCTGGACCTGGCGATGCGAAGAAGTTTTCGGTAAACATGAAGAGTATCCCTACCCCCACTGCTATAACAAGATATAAAAGCGGCATTCCTTTTTTCTTCTTCGGCTTTTTTAATTGATCGAGCCAACTTGACTTACTTTCCATGGCACCTACTCACCCCCCTCCACCTCAACTCCAACTTGATTCGGATAAAGCTGCCATTCATCTGCTAAAAAATAAGCTACTTTCTTGGCATCTGCATTCAATTCTTCCTCTTCGCTCTCAGAAAACGATATCGATACCGCTTCAATATCATTCACCGCTGTCTCTTCACTGTATTCTTTAACTTTGACTGCTATTTGATCGATATTTTTCTCGCCTTCAACTTCCCCTAAAGCTAACGCAAGATCGCTAATCTCTAAATTAAATTGTTCCCTCAACTCCTTTTCAACTTGACTTTTCAATTGGACAGCCATTTGTTCTTCAATATATGCAGAGTTTGAAGCTTGTATTTCACTTTTCTTTGTTTCGATGCTATTTTCCATCTGGATGCTCGTATTTGAATCCCTGATCGTAACCGATCTAAGCATTGCGTCAAAGTCTTCCGTAAATATCTTAAGCAAAGGTGAAAGGATA
The DNA here is from genome assembly GCF_056159065.1 of Anaerobacillus sp. ABA4_114. NCBI lineage: Bacteria > Bacillati > Bacillota > Bacilli > Caryophanales > Bacillaceae > Anaerobacillus > Anaerobacillus sp. ABA4_114. The sequence continues at coordinate 1,565,135 of NZ_JBSWUM010000001.1, read as the reverse complement.
ACTGCCATCAACATGAGTCCAATCACCATCTTCACGTACCGTTGCATATTAGAATTCGGTAACAGCAGTTCAAGAACAGTTGCAATCAGGATAAGCAAGATAATGTTTGTTACCCACCCTGTAATAATATCCATCCAATCCCCCCCCTCAACGAACCATTAAAGTAATATTTCCTGAAGCAATAATGATCGTTACGGCTAAGAAAAACATGAGAGATACAATTGATAGTGCTGCAAAAATAAATAGTACACTTTTTGAAATAACGTTTAGAGATTGAATCATAGGACCGCCACCTAAAGGCTGGATGACTGCTGCAGCGATATTATAGATCAGCGCTAGAGCAAGTACTTTTAATGCCGGAAAAGCACAAAGCATGAGCAGAATAACAACCCCTGCTAGTCCAACAGTATTTTTTAATAGAACCGATGCACTTAGGACTGTATCTGTTGCATCTGTAAACATCCTACCGACAACCGGGATGAAGTTTCCTGTAACGAATTTTGCAGTCCTAATCGTGATTCCGTCAGCAACAGCTGTCGTTGCTCCTTGAACAGATATCACGCCTAGAAATATAGCAAAAAACACTCCCAGTGTTCCGATCGCTATATTTCGAAGTAAATTAGATAACTGTGTAACTTTATAATGTTCGCTAATCGTACTAACGATAGCCAACACCGCCGATAGAAATAATAAAGGTAGAACAAACTTCTGAATTAACAAGCCTCCAGTGTTCACTAAAAACAAAACGATCGGATGGAAGAAAGCTACGGATGCTATTCCACCCACGGATGCCATGAGAGCTAGCAAGAGTGGAATCAGCGCAAGGAGAAAACTCATCATATTCGTAATCGCTGTCTCTGTATATTGAATCGCTACATGAAAACTGTTCAAAGCTAGAATGATCAACACCATATAGGTAATAGAGTAGGCAACTGTACTTACTGCCTTATGTTCAAATGCATTCTGCATGTTCTGGAGTAATATGCTAAAAATAGTAAGCAAAATTAAACTTCCTAGTAACTTTCCATGTACTAATAGTTCATGGAAAAGGAATTTCACAAATCCTATGAAATAAGCTTTCAAAGATAGCTGCTTTTCTCCTTTTACAAACTCCAAAAACGTACCTTTTTGACTTTCTGGTAAGAATCCCCCATACTCATCAAGCACTTGATTCCAATATGCTTGAATTTCTTGTAAGCCGAGCGAATTTAACTGCTTGTCTACAAATTGATCAGTCATCGTTTCCTTGCTTTCACCATCATCAGCTAAAGCCTCAGAAGGATAAAAGATAAAGAGGAAAAACAGCAAGAGCATCAGTTTCTTAAGAGGCATGTCCCATTCCTCCTCTCACTCATGTCGGTAACAATCTCAAAACTGTTTCAATGATTAATTTAAGGATAGGAATTGCCATTGCCATAATCAGTAACTTACCGGCAAGTTCAATCTTTGAAGCGATCGCGCCCTGACCGGCATCTCGCGTTATCTGTGCACCAAACTCAGCAATATAAGCAATCCCTATTATTTTCAACACAGTTTCTACGTAGATGATCTCTATATTTGCCTTTGAAGCTAGGCCTTCCAACATCTGAATAATATGCTGGATTTCCCCTATGAGATATAGAAAGATTATTGCTCCTGTGAACACGGTAATTGTAAATGCGAAGACCGGCTTTTGTTCTTTAACGACAATGGCTAGGAATGTTGCGATCAACCCTATTCCAACTATTTGTACAATATCAATCGCCGACACCCCCTAACCCTGGAAAAGAAAGACTCCCCGGATTTTCTGAAATAAGTCATCGATTATCGTGATCACCATATACAAAACGACGATAAAACCTATTAATGTGACCCACTGAGCGTATTCTTCCTTCCCCATCTGTTTTAAAATCGTGTGTAGCATCGCTACGATGATTCCGATCCCAGCAATCTGAAATATTTTGTTCACATCATGATTCATCCGCTTATCCTCCCAGTGACTAAATCAATAGAATGACGAGAAGAATACCTCCTAGGAACCCGAGACTTTTGAACATCTTTTCATATTTCATTTGATTATTTCTCGCTTCTTGCTCTTCTCTCTCTAAATGGATCAAAGCAAGCTGCAACTGCTTTTGCTCATGCTCACGATCCTGTTGGCCAATCGTTGCACCAAGCTGTTTCATAATTTCTTTCTCTTCCTGTCTGAAAGCAGTATACTTCCAAACTTCATCCATGCTTTTCATCCAGGCATCATATGCCGTCGTATGGCCTTCTTCTAGCTTCTTTCTGAAAGAGTCGAAAAACCATGAGACAGGATGACCTACTTGTCTACAAATATGACTACAAGCTACGCTTAAAGGCGTCATGCCATAAACGATTTCAGCTTCCAGAGACTGAAGGGCTGACTTTAGCATTCGGAGTTGTCTAGACCGCTCACTTACCGTCCTAGACCATTCGACACCTGCCCAGGTACTTGCTAATACAATTAAAATTGCACCGAGTAGCTTCATGCTAGATCACCTTCGAACGACGTATTTCATTTCCTTTATGGTCTTTCACCGATTTCACAGTACCTGGCCCTCTTGTTCTGGAAAGTTCAACGAAGCGCTTAAACATTCCGGATCTTATCAATTCTTGAATGCTCGGTCGCCTATATAAATCTTCTATCGTATTTCCATGCACCGTCACAACAAGTCTGATGCCTGCGTTAACGGCTTCGATAATGGCTTCACTCTCTTTAAGTCCACCTATTTCATCCACGATCAGAATGTCAGGACTCATCGAGCGAATCATCATCATCATTCCTTCAGCTTTTGGACACGCGTCAAGAATATCGACCCTTTTTCCTAATTGATGCTGAGGTATGCCTTTTACACACCCTGCAATTTCAGATCGTTCATCAATAATGCCCACTTTTGAAGAGGCGATCCGTCTTCCTTTATCTCCTTCAGCCATCAATCTTGTAAGATCACGCAACAATGTTGTCTTCCCTGAATTTGGAGGACCAAGGATAACTGTATTCATCCAACCATCTGAATATAGGTATGATAATAGCGGGGTAGCAATCCCGATCTTTTGCTTAGCAATTCTTACATTGAATGAGGCGATATCTCGAATCGCTTTAACACTCCCGTTGGATGTAATCACCTTCCCAGCGAGCCCCACCCTATGGCCACCCTGAATGGTGACAAAGCCTTTTTTCAACTCTTCCTCTAACGCATACAAAGAATATTGGCTTAATTTATTCGTCATTTGAGAAGCATCTTCTCTTGAAACGTAGTACTCTCTACCATTAAGACGAGGAAACTGTGGGCTGCCGTTAATAATCACTTCTAGAGGCCGGTTAATTCGTAATCTAATCTCTTCGATCCCACCTCTTTCCTGTTTTGAATACTGTTTGATAATCTCCTTTACTCCTTCGGGCAGGACACGTAGAACTTCTTCCATAAATGTCCCCCTTTCCTAGCATGTACTCCTTACACTAGTATTCCGGTGCTATATGAATTATGTCTTACCTGAAAGGTACTAATTTCACTAACAACCTTTGTTTTACTCAAGATAGATGGAATAGAAAAACACCTAGCATAAGTGCTAGGTGTTATCTTGCTTTCATTCCATTCATAATAAAATGGATCGTATGTTTTAGCTCTTCCTCGTCGTTCCAATCGTGCTCTGGAAGGAGGATGTACCTTGCAAAGAGGAAACCACCTATTGATGAGGCGGTTAATCTTATCGCTGTTTGAGTAGGCATTTCAACCAGCTCGCCTTTAGCTTGAAAATGCGACACGATTGCTTCTAATCGCGTATAAACTTCTTTTCCAATTCGGTCGATAAACTGGCTGCGAAGTTCATCATGAAAAGGGATCTCTTGAATTAAAATTTTCACTATAGATTTATGCTTTCCAATAAATTCCTGCCGATTTTTCACGATTGCAATGAGAAAGTCTTCATAGCTTTTATAGTTTTTCTTAAGAACCTTATCTAAGTCTCTAATAATGAAGGGTGCTAGCAGATTACTCATAACAGGCGTCACAATTGCTAACAGTAACTCTTTTTTAGTTTTATAATGCCTAAAAATCGTTCCCTCTGCTACTTCTGCTCGCTTCGCAATCTCACTCGTCGAAGAAGACGAGTACCCTTTCTCAGAAAACATTTGGATTGCCGCTTCAAGAATACGTTTCTGCTTCGGAGTTAACCCTTCACCATAGACATCACTTTCACTTGACTTAAATAATTCATTTATATCTTCTTGCTTACCCATTACACCCTCTCCTTATATGCTACGGTGTTTCTTCAGAGCAAATATATTCATTATGATAAAAACGATTGAAAAACCTCCTAGCACTACTAAGTTCGTCCAGATTTCATTCAATCCTTGTCCTCTAATCATCACGTCTCGAAGTGCATCTGCACCGTAATAGAGAGGTGTTAACGGACCTAGCCAACTCAGGTAATCCGAAATCGTTTCTAATTTAAACAACCCTGCAAAAAAGAATTGAGGTACGACTACTAGAGGAATGAATTGAATCATCTGAAGTTCATTCTTTGCGAAGGCTGATAACAGTATTCCAAGCGTCAGCGCACTTAATGCAATCATGACAGTAATGATTAACACATAGAAAAAGCTACCTTCCATCATTAAGTCGATGACATAAATGCTATAAAGGGCGATAATGGACGATTGAATCGTCGTGAAGATTCCAAAGCCGATGACATATCCCATCACCAGTTCCCATCTTTTGATAGGACTAGCAAGTAATCTTTCCAACGTTCCTTGCGTTCTTTCTCTTAAAAACGAAACTCCAGCAATTAAAAATACAAAAAAGAATATGAAGAAGCCTACCAAAACCGGTCCAATGTTATCAAAGGTAGTTAGATCCTGAGAGCCATACAAATGCTCTACCGATAGTGAGACGGGTGTTGTATTTGGGCTAATCTCATTTTTAATGTTATCTATGATCACATTATTTATAGATGGATCGCTACCCTCTAGTATTAGTTTACTTTCCCCTTGTTCAAAAGTTAAGATCGCGTCATACCCCTCTTGCTCAAGCGTTTCATTAACATCTGTGTCAGAATCTAATTTAACAAATGCGACATTCTCTTGCTCCATATTAGTATAAACAGTGCTTGGGACATCGATTAAGCCAATCTTTAATCCCAACTCTTCTCCATTTAAGACGAGAGATAACATAGTTAGGACAAGGATGGGAGCTAGTATCATCAATGCCATCGTCCGCTTATCATGCAAAAATTGCTTTAGGATGCGATTTACGACTGCTAACACTCTCATGACACTCACCCTCCATATGATAAAAAAGCTTGTTCGATTGTTGATGCTTCGGTTTTGGTCTTTATTTCATCAGGAGTTCCAATCGCGATAAGCTGTCCATCCCGAACCATTCCAAGTCTAGAACAACGTTCAGCTTCGTCCATTACGTGAGTCGTTACGACGATTAACACACCGCTCTCTTTTAATGTTTCAAAGGTATCCCAAATTTTATTTCGTAATGCAGGATCAATTCCGACAGTTGGTTCATCTAAAACGAGAATGTCCGGCTCGTGCAACAAGGCAATTGCAAGTGACAGTCGCCTTTTCATTCCACCAGAAAAAGTCTCTACTTTAGTATTGAGGTCACTTTCTAAATCAACTAGCTTCATGACCTGTTGAATTCGCTCTGCCCTTTTATTACGTTTTACCCCGCTAATACTTGCAAAAAAAACCAAGTTCTCCTTTGCTGTCAATTCATGATATAACGCATCAGCCTGGGCCATATATCCAATTCGCTTAATCAATTCTAAATCAGGCATCTTTTTACCAAAAACGGATACATGTCCTTCAGTAGGCACATCAATACCGCATAGAATTTTAACTAGTGTCGTTTTCCCTGATCCAGATGGACCAAGAAGTCCGAAAATTTCATTGTTAGTGAGAGTTAACGTCACATCTTCAAGTACTTTCTTCTTCCCAAAACGCTTTGTCACATTCGCATCGATAATCGTAGTGGTCACGAAACTCCCTCCCTCAAAATGAGTGATTACTCACTTTTATTATACGATAACTAAAGTGAGTAATCACTCATTTTTTATCAACAAAAAAAACCGCTCCTTTCAAGAGCGGTTCAATTGTTACGCGCGAGATACGTATTCTGCTTTTCCTGTATCGATAACAAGCACATCTCCCTGGTTTACGAAGAAAGGTACTTGTACTGTAAGACCTGTTTCAACGGTTGCAGGCTTCGTGCCACCTGATGCTGTGTCACCTTTAATACCAGGCTCAGTTTCAGTTACTTCTAATTCAACGGTGTTTGGAAGCTCGATTCCAATCGTTTCATCACCATACATACGAATTGAGATCTCCATATTTTCTTTCAAGAACTTTAGTTCATACTTGATTTGATCAGCAGGAAGCTCAACTTGTTCAAACGAGTTTGTATCCATGAACGTATGCATTTCGCCACTTGCATATAAGTACTGCATCTTACGGTTTTCGATGTGCGCTTTCGCTACTTTCTCACCAGCGCGAAACGTTTTTTCTTGAATTGCGCCACTACGTAAGTTTCTTAGCTTAGAGCGTACGAAGGCAGCTCCTTTACCTGGTTTAACATGTTGGAAATCTACAACTTGCCAGATTCCGTTATCTACTTCAATCGTAAGACCTGTTTTAAAATCGTTTACCGAAATCATGTCTTGTCCTCCTCAAGTTTATTATTCACCAAGAATTAATAGTTCTTTAGTAGAATGAGATAGCTTTTCGTTGCCTTTTTCAGTGATGACCGTATCATCCTCGATGCGTACGCCACCTTTGCCCGAGAGATAAATTCCTGGTTCAACCGTTACAACCATTCCCGGCTCTAGGACGGTATCGGATTTAAATGAAAGGCCAGGACCTTCATGAACTTCAAGGCCAATACCGTGACCAAGAGAATGTCCGAAGAATTCACCGTATCCCTTAGAAGCGATATAGTCACGAGAAATCGCATCTGCTTCTTTACCAGTTAGTCCTGGTTTAATTTGGTCCATGGCTTTCATCTGCGCTTCAAGGACTGTGTGGTAAACATTTTTCAATTCTTCACCAGGGTCCCCAATCGCAACTGTACGAGTTATATCTGAACAATACCCTTTGTAATATGCCCCGAAATCAAGAGTAATAAGTTCGTTCTTCTGGATCACCTTGTCAGATGCAACCCCATGAGGGAGCGCTGAACGCTTTCCTGACGCAACGATAATATCAAAAGAAGAAGATGTAGCGCCATTTTTTCTCATGAAGAATTCTAACTCATTAGATACATCAAGTTCTGTTATACCTGTACGGATGTATCCTGTGATGTGTTGAAATGCTGCATCTGCAATCTCTGTAGCTTCTTTTAAGACTTGTAATTCATTCGCATCTTTGATCATGCGATGCTTCTCAAGAAGGCCACTGATCGGTACAAGAGTTCCCTCTACCTTTTGTTCATAAGCTTTAAATACGTTGTATGTAAGTTGTGTTTCTTCAAAGCCTAGCTTTTTAACGCCTAGCTCATTTGCCACTTTTGCAACTTCATCAATAATCGGACCTTTGTGTTGAACAATGTCATAACCTTTTGCTTGTTCGTTAGCTTGATCAACGTAACGAAAATCTGTAACAAACTTCGCATCTTTTTCCGTGATTAATACGACGCCAGAACTTCCAGTGAAATGAGAAAAATATCTTCGGTTGCTAGCTGAAGTAATCAACATTGCATCAATTTCATATTCTTTAAATGACTCTCTTAGTTTCGCTATACGTTCCATCTACTTAGTCCTCCTTATTTGTTTACAGAAATGACAATAAAGCTAGCTCATAGCCCTTCATTCCAAAACCTACAATTTGACCTTCTGAAACTGGTGAAACAACAGACTGGTGACGAAATGGTTCACGTTTATGTACATTTGACAGATGCACTTCGACCACCGGTACATCTACGCTAGCGATCGCGTCTCGAATCGCGTAGCTATAGTGTGTAAAAGCTCCTGGGTTTAGGATAATACCTGCAGCATTCTCTGCTTCATGAATCCAATCGATTAAATCCCCTTCGTGATTCGATTGCTTAAAAGTTAGAGAAACCCCATGCTGCCGAGCTAAGTCATTTAAGCGCACTTCAAGCGTCTCCAATGTCTCGTTACCATAAATCCCTGGTTCTCTTTTGCCTAATCGATTTAAGTTCGGCCCGTTTAGTACGTAGAAATGATTCATTTTAAGCCCCTTTACGATCTATGAGATTTAGAAGTCTCGGTATCCTTTGACGGAATTGAATGCAAAAAAAGAAGAATGTTCCATGAACATTCTACCATAGCTTCATTTGTTTGAATAGGACGCGCCGTTTTGCTGATTTTCGTGATACTCAAACGATATGGAATACCCGATAAATACACCATAAAGAACGTAGAGGCATATCGTAGTAACAATAGTATTCTTATCTAGCTTCATAACTGAGGGAAGGTCAGGAAACATTGGGTTAAGTAAATAGAACACGATGATCCAAAGCAGAATGCCGTATGCTAGTCCAGCAAGCATGTTATTTATTTTCACCATCGTAGCTCGATAAAGAAAAGCGACGCCTATTGATACGATTGCAATGGCGATGATTCCAATCCACTGTCCGAGCTGATCGTTTTTCCATTCTCCTAGCGCCCACGGGGAGAGGATAAGAGATGGAGGAACCTTTGTGAACTTGAATAAATATGTCACGTATCCGATCAATCCCCATATTAACCCTCCAGCTAGCCCTATATTAAGGACCTTTGCCGTAAAACTGAGAGGCTGTTCTTTCTTATCTTGTTCTAATTCTTTTTCATCGTTTTGGCTCTCTTTTTCCATGTCTACACCTCCGATAGTAGTCTATCCCAGAATAGAATGGATTATTTATCTATAATTCACCTATTGAGGCGATTAAAAAAAAGTTTGTTGGGGAAAATGAATATTAACATCGCTTACCTAGAGGTTTTTCCATGTTTCTTGTAGAATGTAAGAAAGACATTTACAAGGTAGTGAGATGATTAAATTCATTCCACTTAAACAAAATTAGGTTGGTGAGAGACATTGTCAGACACAAAAAAACCCGCATACGGTGGGCAAGCGGTTGTAGAAGGTGTGATGTTTCAAGGTAAACACACATCTGTAACTGCAATTCGACGGAAAGATGATTCGATCGATTATCTTGAGATACCTAAGAAACCAAAGCCACTTTTAACTAAATTGAAAAAGGTTCCTTTTATACGAGGAGTCGTAGCCATTATTGATGCAAGCGGAAACGGTACGAAGCATCTGAACTTTTCATCTGAGCGGTATGATGTTGATCCGGCTGATGATGAAGAAGCTCTAAAAAAAGAAGAACCTTCTAAAATGACGTTCTTGCTTGGAGCTGCAGCACTTGGGGTCATTTCATTTGCTTTCGTGAAAACGATTTTCACCATCTTACCTGCACTTGCAGCTGCTTCGCTAGAATTTATATTTCCAGGTCACGTTATCCAAAATATCATTGAAGGTATGATTAAACTCGTATTATTACTTGGATATATATATTTTATATCCTTAACACCTATCGTCAAACGAGTCTTTCAATACCACGGGGCTGAACATAAAGTGATCAATGCCTATGAAGCTGGACTTCCAATCACGATCGAGAATGTTCAGAAGCAGTCTAGACTACATTTTCGTTGTGGTAGTAGCTTCATACTCTTTACAGTTGTAATCGGGGTTTTCATCTACTTAATGGTTCCCTCTGATCCGCTCCTAGTAAGACTCATCTATCGTGTATTATTGATTCCAGTAGTACTTGGTGTTTCTTTTGAAGTACTACAATTAACGAATAAATTCCGAAATATCCCTGTTTTACGCGTGTTAGGTTATCCAGGATTATGGGTTCAACTCTTAACTACAAAGAACCCAGATGATAAGCAAGTTGAAGTTGCGATTTGTTCATTTAAGGAATTACTTGCCCGTGATAAAAAGCACGAAGAAGGCTTAACAAGCACTCAAGTTGTTTAATGACGAACAGGAGGTGAATCATTTGTCACACCGTGTTGTTCAACCTCTTATTTATACAATAATCGGTCTTGCCGCTCTCGGATTTATTTGGAGGCTATTTACTGATCCTATGGGTCTTTTAAAGTATCTTCTCATCACAGCTGCTATCGCTGCTCTAGTGATATTCATCGTCCGTAAGGTTATGGCTAAAAGGATGGGCAAAGTTAATTCTGCATACCAGAAAGCTGCCAAGCAATCTTCTAAGTTGCAGAAGAAACGAGGCGCAACTCGTAAAAGCGCATCTCACCTTCGTGTCATTCCATCCAAACGGTTAGTTCCGAAAAAACGTCCATTAAATGACGATAAAAAACCTAATCCATTTACTGTGATTGAAGGTAGAAAAGGTAAAAAGAAAAACCGCGCACTCTTTTAAAACATAGTAAAGCAGGCTGAGAACTTCTCAGCCTGCTTTTGTTATTAAGTCCTAAAAGATTCCGGTAGCTTTCTCCATCTTCTTAAAAACTGCTCAGTACGCTCCCTCCCGAATGAGATAAGCTTCTTTTGCTCTTGTCTCTCTAGTGAAAAGTCAGTCGCTATTCCTTGTTTAACCGGTATGAACACAATGTTTTGAGCTTTTTGCTTTTCGATATAACGTGCGTCATGTGCCTCTTTCATCGTTTCAAACAAAGCCTGATACAGCTCAATCGCATTTTTTATTTTATGACCAGGAATTTTGTCAAAGCTAGCACTCAACTGGAAACCTAACACAGGACGTAGTTGCTTATTCGATTCATCTGGCTTGAAGACCCATAACGGAAAGTTACTCAATATTCCTCCATCTACAACTAAATGTTTTTTTCCATCGATTGTATAAAGCGGATGAGGTTTAAAAAAGAATGGAAGGCCAGCACTCATTCGTACCGCTTTCGCAATTGAAAATTGCTCGGGTACGAACCCATACTGCTCCAAGTCATCAGGAATGACGATCAACCTGCCTCTTGTGATATCAGACGCGATTATCTTAAGCGACCCTTCTTCAATATCCCCGAACGTTTCGATCCCTTTATTTTTAAGTAGTCCCTGCACCCACTTTTCTAGATCTTTTCCAGAATACAGACCTAGTTTCCAATACAGCATCAACCATCTCATTAACGGAAATGTAAATCCTGGCTTCCGGTCGAGTAGTGCATTTAAGTTTGTATCGAGAAGGATTTTTTCTATTTCGTCACCTGTGTAACCTGCTATGATCAAAGCCGCAATCAGTGCACCTGCGCTTGTTCCTGCAGTGCGTTTAAACTGGAGCCCTTTATCTTCAACAGCTTGCAAAGCACCAACTAAAGCAATTCCCTTAACTCCACCACCAGAAAATACTCCATCGATATACACGCACTACCACCCCTTCTCCTTATTAAATCGTAATCTTATATGAGACGATTTAGTACAAAAAAAAGAACAATCCGATTATACTTCGGATTGCTCATCTTCTTCATTCTTACGTTGCACTTCACGCAAAGCTCCAACGCGGTCTTCTGTTTCTTCAAAATATTGAACAAGATCTCCAATTCTGTCGATTGCATCCCAGCTAAGATGATGTTCAATACCTTCTACATCTTCGTATATGTTTTCTTCATTCACGCCGATTACACTAAGGAATTGTTCTAATAACGCATGACGGTCCACTAGTCTCTTCCCTAGTTTTTTCCCTTTGGGAGTTAGCATAAAGCCACGATACTTCTCATAAACCACATATTTACCTTTATCTAATTTTTGAATCATTTTGGTTACCGAGGAGGGATGTACCTCTAAAGCTTCTGCAATATCAGAAACACGTGCATAACCTTTGTCGTCAATTAGTGAATAAATACGTTCTATATAATCTTCCATACTTGGAGTAGTGGCCATTGGATTCCCTCCATCTTTTATTCCATTTAAGCCAATCAATAAAAGCATACACCATAGTATGGGCTGAGACAAGGAAAGGTTCCTCTTCATGAGGAGCAATTTAATTGGTCTACACTTTCATCGATCTTGTTTTCATAAAAACAAGGAATAAGCATATCGCCTATTCCTTGTGTATCGAGATTTTTATTAAAGTCCACATTTAAGCTGAGCATTACAATTATCGCACGTGTTACATCCGCCAATTTCTTTAACTTGACCTTGTCTACATACGGGACACGTGTTCCCTACTTCTGAGCCTATCGTAACGTCAGTTGATCTTAAATCTGTAATGGTATCTACCAAAACAACCTGTTTCTTCTCTTCCATACCATCCTCAAATTGAAGCTGCTCAAATGAATTCTCTTCAGCCTTTAACGTTAAAACTTGTGAGTCACGGCTTCCATCTACGTATACTGTTCCGCCTTTCGCTCCTCCATGATATAGGCGCTCGTACACTTCTTCTACCTGTTTTACTGTATAGCCTTTCGGCGCATTCACCGTTTTAGAGATTGAACTATCGACCCATCTCTGAATAACACACTGTGTATCAGCATGTTCTTCAGGAGCCAGTTCCATAGCTGATACAAACCATTCAGGTAACTTTTCAGAATCAGCTTCAGGATTTCGTGAGTAGTATTCTTCAACAATATCTGCTTTAACTTCGATAAACTTACCAAGACGTCCACTTCTGTAGTATGAGAAGGAGAAATACGGCTCAAGACCAGTAGAAACACCTACCATCGTTCCTGTGCTTCCCGTTGGTGCAACGGTAAGTAAATGAGAGTTCCTGATTCCATAATCAAGAATGCTATCTCTGATATCATTTGGCATCTGCTGCATGTAGCCAGTGTTCACAAACGCTTCACGAAGACGATTCGTTTCACTTTCAGTTTTGCCTTCTAGGAAAGGAAAACTTCCTTTTTCTTTAGCAAGCTCAACGGATGCGCGATACGCAGTGGTTGCGATCGTCTCAAAGATTTGGTCTGTCAGTTTATTTCCTTCTTCAGATCCATATACAGTCTCACAATAAATGAGAAGATCATGTAATCCCATTACACCGAGACCAACACGTCTTTCACCTAAAGCCTGTGTTTCGTTTTCTTCTAAGAAATATGGTGTTGCATTAATTACGTTATCTTGCATACGAACGCCAACTTCAACCGTTTCTCTCAATTTATCAAAATCAACTGATTTTGAATCTTTGTCTGCCATTTCAGCAAGGTTGACTGCAGCTAGATTACATACGCTGTATGGAGCTAAAGGCTGTTCACCACATGGGTTTGTAGCTACAACTTTTTGTCCATAAGAAGTTGCATTTGTTTTTTCATTCGCATTATCGATAAAGAAAATACCAGGTTCTGCTGAATATGTTGCACAAATATTGATCAAATCCCAAAGTTCTTTCGCCTTCACTTTTCGATAAGTACGTATAGGAAATCCTTGCGCTTCCCAATCTCGTACATCTCCACTTTCATGCCACTTCTGGTTATAGATTTCCATCTGCTCTTTTGTGTAGTTTTCTACGTCAGGGAACTTGAGAGCGTAGTCGTCATCATTTTCAACCGCATCCATAAAGTCTTTTGTCAAACATACTGAAATGTTCGCGCCGGTAAGAAAATCTGGATTATGAACAGAATATGTCCCTCCGGTTTGGATCTTTTCGTGTGCATTCTGAATTACTTTTTCTTCGAAGCCTCCATAACCTTGAATACTTCGGTAGTTTAGAATGCTTTGATACATGGAACGTTCGGTTTCTGTCAGAGGAGTAAACTTCAACTTATCCTCTGCGAGTTTCTTAATCTGCTCATCTTTTGTATTTTCTACTAGGTATCGCAAAATTCTTGGGTTTTGCATTTTAGAGATGATGAATTCAATAATGTCAGGATGCCAATCTGCTAACATGATCATTTGCGCGCCGCGTCTTGATCCACCTTGCTCAACAAGATGTGTTAATTTTGCAATATCGTCTAACCAGGAAACAGATCCTGAAGATTTTCCATTCACACCTCTTGCAAGTGCATTTCGAGGGCGTAGACTTGAGCCGTTCGTGCCAACTCCTCCGCCTCTACTCATAATTTCCATCACCTGTTTTCGGTGCTCAGAAATCCCTTCACGTGAATCTTGAGGATAAGGCATTACGTAGCAGTTAAAGTAGGTAACCTCTGTTTCGGCACCAGCACCATAAAGAACTCGTCCAGCTGGTACAAAGTTCATCGAAGATAGCTCTTTATAAAACCGCTCTTCCCAATATTCTTTTTCACCACTCGTTGTTTCTACCTCAGCAAGACCACGTGCATTTCGTCGTGCGATCTGCTCATAATAAACTTCCAGCGGCTTCTCTATAACATCAAGAGACCTTACGATCATTCCTGTTTCTCGTTCTTCTTCAGAATCTAATACAGCTACATAATCTTCGTGAACCGCAACATGTGCTTTCTTTGTGGCGTGATCGACTTCTTCGATAAAGCCAAGTCCTCGTGCAGGAAACTTCGGGTCTTCCTTAATCGTTAGTACGACAAAGTCTCCTTTTTTCAGGGTTCTTTTCTCTGTATCTTTAAAAGCATATCGATCCAACATCACCAGTCGACTTACACCATCGTGACTTAAGTGCATGTCATCCGTAACGGGATGAACTTGGGAAAACATTTCGATATCTTTGTTTAACTGCTCAATGTTGATTGACCGTCTTCTTTCTCCAGTCTTAATGGTCAATTGAACCCCTCCGTTTCAAAATCTTTTATCTCTTACAACAGCGATGTAAAAACTCTTAAGTATCATCTGGATTAATAGTAGCACATGTCCATTCACGAGACAATCATTTTAAACTACATATAGTACTTTAATTTATTTATCAAACACTATATATAGTGATTCGCCATGATTCAACTAAATTTGTCAACTTTCAAATCGAGCGATTTTCATTGAAAACAATCGATTATGATAGCAGGACAGCTCATAACCCTATAAAAAGAGAAATTTCGTTAATTGCTTTTTTTACCATCGTGTTTTTAATAGTTATATGTACCTTTCTTTAGAATAGAACACTTGTTCTTATGAAGTCAATATGAAAAAGCATCCAGTTCGGATGCTCATTTTTTATAATTCCACTCATCGCTCATATAGCGCTCTTCAGCAAGGTTATTCACATAAGCTTCCTGCTCATCTGAGAGCTCATACGGCACGAGTTCAATTCCAAGACCTTCTTCGAATCCATTATAGAATGCCTGGATCGCATCATTTGTTGACACTGGTTCAC
The DNA here is from genome assembly GCF_056159065.1 of Anaerobacillus sp. ABA4_114. Lineage (NCBI taxonomy): Bacteria > Bacillati > Bacillota > Bacilli > Caryophanales > Bacillaceae > Anaerobacillus > Anaerobacillus sp. ABA4_114. Next base: position 1,549,965 of record NZ_JBSWUM010000001.1, on the reverse strand, counting down.
TTCTTAATGCATTTATCGCTACTGCTTTCTTTCTAAAACCGCGTTGCATTCTTTCACGTATCCGCTCATTTTTAAATTTGAAACAATCGAATAGTTTGTCCTCATCAATATCTAGTAGGATAGAACCGTGCTGAAGAATAACACCCTTTTGCCTCGTCTGTGCACTCCCTGCGACCTTCCTCCCTTCAACGACTAGTTCATAATAAGAAGAGGAATCGAAGCAAACGCCAGACCTTGGCGAGCGGAGTTCAGCTTTCTCCTCTTCAGATTGTGGAATGGCAAAGTACGCATCTAGTCCTAACTCAACAAAGCCCAACCTCAGACCTTCAGAGATCACCCTATAGGCTTCAGTAACGGTTTTTGGCATGTTTGGATAATCTTCATTTACGATTACACTATATGTAACTTCTTTATCGTGCAGTACAGCACGTCCACCGGTAGGTCTTCTTACAAAACCCAGATTGTATCTTTCAACTGCTGTAAGGTCAATATCTCGATCTACTTGCTGGAAATAGCCAACTGATAGAGTAGCTGGGTCCCATCCATAAAACCGGATAACGGGAGGGATCAACCCTTCGCTATGCCATTTTAATAATGCTTCATCAAGTGCCATATTATAGGCAGGAGAACGATCTCCTGAATTAATAAATGCCCATTGCCTCATACAAATACTCCTTTATCTTTCCATATTTCCACCATACTCGTTTAGTTTAGCAAAGCTATAACGAGATAACCAATAAACTTTCCTCCTAATTTGCTATTTTCTTTTTGCGGAAAAACGAAAAGACGTGTAAACTTAGTATTGTCGATTTTAGTTGAAAGGGTGTACGGAATAATGGAATGGATTATCGCGTTACTAGTTGCAATCATTGTATATGTAGTCATTTCGAGATTTCTACAAAAAAAGAACTTGAAAACGCTAACCGAGGAAGAGTTTAGGGCAGGTTATCGAAAAGCCCAGTTAATCGATATTCGGGAACCAAAAGATTTCGAAAATGGTCATATCCTCGGTGCAAGAAATATTCCAGTTAGTCAGCTTAAGATGAGAATGAAAGAAATCCGTAAAGATCAACCTGTTTATATGTATGATCATAATGGAATCATCACTGCGCGTGCTGCAAGCATGCTTAAGAAAAACGGTATTCGTGATCTTTATCAATTAAAAGGCGGCTTCAAAAAATGGGGCGGCAAAGTTAAGAAGAAAAAGTAAAAAGCAGCTGCTTGTGTGCAGCTGCTTTTTGTTATGCTTTTTGGTAGCGCAAGATTGGTTTTCTTGCTGCAGTCGTTTCATCGAGCCTTTTGATTACTGTTGTATGTGGAGCTTCCTGGACGATTTCTGGATTCTCTTCTGCTTCTTTTGCAATTTGGAGGAGGCGATCACAGAATTCATCTAACGTTTCTTTCGATTCCGTTTCTGTTGGCTCAATCATCATACATTCTTCAACGTTGATTGGGAAATAGATCGTCGGAGGATGATAGCCAAAGTCTAGCAGCCTCTTCGCCATATCTAAGGTTCTAACCCCGAGTTTCTTTTGCTTCTTGCCTGAAATGACAAACTCATGCTTACAATGCTGAGTATAAGGGAGCACGAATGCATCCTGTAAGCGTCTCATCATATAATTAGCATTCAAAACAGCATTTTCTGACACTTGTTTTAATCCTTCAGGACCCATCGTACGAATATACGTATATGCGCGAACATTAATTCCGAAATTGCCGTAGTACGGTTTTACGCGTCCGATCGAATCAGGACGATCATAATCGAATCTGTACGCATCTTCTTCTTTTACTAAAACTGGCTTTGGAAGATAAGGAACTAAGTCTGCTTTAACTCCAACAGGGCCTGAACCAGGACCTCCACCTCCGTGAGGGCCAGTAAACGTCTTATGAAGGTTTAAATGAACCACATCGAAGCCCATATCTCCTGGACGAGCAGCTCCCATGATGGCATTCATGTTCGCACCATCATAATATAACTTCCCGCCGGCTGAATGAATAATCTGAGCCATTTCGATGATATCCTCTTCAAACAATCCAAGAGTATTAGGGTTTGTAAGCATCAAAGCTGCAGTATCCTCATCGACTACTCGCTTAAGGTCTTCAAGGTCTACAATACCTTTTTCATTTGATTTCACTGTAACAGCTTCAAATCCAGCAACTGTTGCTGAAGCTGGGTTGGTTCCATGAGCGGAGTCAGGAACGATTACCTTCGTACGATTAAAATCTCCGTTTGCTTCATGATACGCACGGATCATCATCAGACCAGTCCATTCCCCATGAGCACCTGCAGCTGGCTGTAGTGTCACCTCATCCATTCCTGTAACAGCTACCAAGTTTTGCTGGAGATTGTACATCATCTCAAGCGCACCTTGGACTGTGTCCTCCTCTTGAAGTGGATGAATGAACGCAAATCCTGGGTATCTTGCTACGTCTTCATTAATTTTTGGGTTGTACTTCATCGTACATGAACCAAGCGGATAAAAACCAGAATCCACACCGTGATTGCGTTTTGATAGTGCAGTGTAATGACGCATCAATTGAAGTTCAGATACTTCAGGGAGCTCTGGTTCATTTTGACGGTTAAATTCTTCAGGTAGCCACTCGTTTAAATCTAATTCAGGGACATCAAGCTCCGGAAGACTATAAGAAATTCGCCCAGGTTCACTAAGTTCAAATATTAATGATTGGTCTTGGTTCGTATTCATTGCGCTCCCCCCACTTCTTTTACAAACGTATCGATTTCTTCTTTTGTACGGTTTTCTGTAACCGCTACAAGCATATGGTTCTCGTATTCAGGATAATCACGTCCTAAGTCGTATCCGCCAATGATGCCTTTAGTCAGCAATTTTTTGTTCAATTCCTTAACAGAACCGTTCAGTTTCACAACAAACTCATTGAAGTAAACACCATCAAATACAGTAGCAACTCCTGCTTTTTCTAACTGTGTTTTTGCATAATGAGCTTTTTTGATATTTTGTTCTGCCATTTTTCGAACACCCTCTTTACCAAGAGCACTCATTGCTACAGATGAAGCTAGCGCGTTCAAAGCTTGATTGGAACAAATATTAGAAGTAGCTTTATCTCTGCGGATATGCTGTTCGCGCGCTTGTAACGTTAGTACAAATCCTCGCTGACCTTCTTCATCCTTTGTTTCACCTACCAAGCGTCCCGGCACTTTTCTCATCAATTTTTTCGTTACTGCGAAATACCCGCAGTGCGGTCCCCCAAATTGTGCAGGAATTCCAAATGGCTGACAGTCACCTACTACGATATCGGCACCTAATTCTCCTGGAGGCGTCAAACGCCCGAGCGCCAATGGATTACTTGATACCACGAACATCGATTTGTACTCGTGAACGATCTTTTCAAGTTCTGGAAGAGGTTCCAACTGGCCAAAGAAATTAGGATATTGAACCATCACACATGCCGTTTCATCATCCATTTCTTCTTTCAACTTTTCAAGGTCCGTTACTCCATTAACCGAATCTACTTCGACTACATGTAGATGCTGCCCTTTTGAATAAGTGTCGATAACAGCTCTAGCTTCTGGATGAACGGATTTTGATACGATGATCTTTTTCTTCTTTGTTTGTCCTGCACTCAATAATCCAGCTTCAGCAAGCGCAGTTGGACCATCATACATAGAAGAGTTCGCAACATCCATTCCAGTTAGTTCACAGATCATCGTTTGGAATTCGAAGATGGCCTGAAGTTCACCCTGTGAAATCTCAGGTTGATATGGCGTATATGCAGTATAAAATTCAGATCTCCTGATCACGTGATCTACCACGGAAGGGATCGCATGATCATAGACGCCAGCTCCTAGAAACGAGGCATTTTCAATCGTGTTCACATTTTTTGAAGCGAGCTTAGACATATAGCGGATCAGTTCTGGCTCATAAAGCTGCTTTTCTACTTGTAGATCTCCTTTAAATCGAACAGATTCAGGAATATCTGCAAATAATTCTTCTATTGAATTCACACCGATTGTTTCGAGCATCTCTTTTTTGTCTTGTTCCGTTGTAGGCAGATAGCGATGTTTCATGTATTCTCCTCCTCGTTGTTTCCCATTTATTTCTGTCTTTTATAAAATGGTGTTGAAACTACCTTTGCTTTTAACCGCTTCTTTCTTACTTCAACTTCTACTACCGTACCAAGTTCTGTATATTCTTTCTTCAATAATGCTAGTCCAACGTTCTTCTGTAGCGTAGGCGATTGAGTACCTGTTGTTACCTCTCCAATAAGCTCCTCACCAATATAAACCTTGTAATGCGTACGAGGAATACCTCGATCGATCATTTCTATACCTACTAGCTTACGCTCAAGACCATTCTCACGCTGTGAAACAAGAGCTTCTTTACCAATAAAGTCCTCTTCTTTCTTCGTCTTAACAGCAAATCCGATTCCAGCTTCTAATGGAGAAATATCCTTCGTTAATTCTTGACCATACAGGGCGAGCTTCGCTTCGAAACGAAGCGTATCTCTTGCTCCAAGCCCACAAGGTAAGATCCCTTCTGATTCTCCTTCTTTTAGGATTAGGTTCCATAGCTTAGGAGCATCTGCAGAAGCACAATAGATTTCGAAACCATCTTCTCCTGTATAACCCGTTCTCGAAACTAAAGACTTTACACCTGATAGATCGACTTCATCCCTAAATTTAAAGAATCCAATTTCACTTAAATCAGCCTCAGTCAAACGCTGTAAAATTTTCTCCGCTTCTGGTCCTTGAATCGCAAGCTGAGCCATCTCTTCGGATTTGTTTTCAAGTGAAACGTTTCCATCGACATGCTTGTTCAACCAGTCATAATCTTTTTCAATATTCGCTGCGTTCACGACTAATAAGTAATGAGTATCAGAAAACTTGTATACAAGGAGATCATCGACTGTTCCACCATCTTCATAACACATCGCTGTGTATTGAGCACCGTTTACTTTAAGCTTACTCACATCGTTGGTCATCATTTTCTGAAGGTAGCTTAATGCACCTTCACCTCTTACTTCGATTTCACCCATGTGAGAAACATCGAATAGTCCTGCTTTATTTCTTACAGCATGGTGCTCTTCTTTTATACTCGAGAATTGAACTGGCAGAGCCCATCCTCCAAAGTCAATCGTCTTCGCTCCCATAGCTTTATAGGTATCATATAACGGTGTTTTCAATAATGTTTCCATCATTACCCTCCTTGATTTTTACCTCAGTGCTTTCTTTCTACAAAAGAGAGACTTCATAAAACCATCTTACCAAGCACAAAAAAAGACAGAAAAACCCGCTGTTTGCAGCATAGTTTCTCTGTCCTGTTGACCTGAAAGTTTCTTCCCAAGATAAGGGAATTACATCTTTGGCGGCTAAAATAGCTCTCTCCAGAGGTGCGTCTAGCAAGAGTCTTTTTGCCTGAGAGATTCACATAATCGCTTGCTCCTTCGGCGCTGTCCTGCGACAGTCTCTCCTCTTGCTTTCATTCGCCAATTTTCAGTTTTAAGGTATTGGATGATACTGTTTGTTTCATACTAATAGTGCTTTCGATTTCAATCCTACCACTACCATTAATGCATTGGCAACAATATTTTTAAGAATAAGAGTATTATCACAAGTGGATAAATCACGAACAATAAGCAACCATTTCCTTTTAAGATTCGTGAATAACAATTATTAAGAGAGGGTTTTCATAATGAGGATGGAACTAGCCTTTAACGAGGAATGGAAATCTGATTTTCTAAAACACATAGAAGATGATGGCCCATGGACAAACTGGGAACTTTTTAAACTAGCGATAGAAGCAGAAAGACATACGACGATCCCCTCATTTACGGGATTACAGGCTCCAGCTCACCTTCCTCATTTGACGCCTCATCCATATCAACTTGAAGCCGCAAGAAGAGTAGTAGAAGACATGAACGGCAAAGCAATCCTTGCAGATGAGGTAGGGTTAGGAAAAACGATTGAAGCTGGACTCATCATCAAAGAATACATGATAAGAGGACTTGTAAAAAAAGTACTCATCCTCGTACCTGCGTCACTTGTCTCACAATGGGCGATGGAATTGAATCAAAAGTTTTACATACCTGCTGTCGTTCAAAGAAAAAGTTATGTTTGGGATCAATGCGATGTTGTTGTTTCCTCAATCGATACGGCAAAACGAGAACCACACCGTTCGATCGTCTATGAACAAGACTACGATATGGTAATTATCGATGAGGCTCACCGACTGAAGAATAGCCGTACTAAAAACTATGAATTTGTCCAACACCTACAAAAGAAATTCTGTCTTCTCCTTACAGCAACACCTGTTCAAAATCGGTTGGAGGAAGTTTTTAACCTCGTATCATTATTAAAACCAGGGCACCTTGGAAGCTATGAACATTTTGAGAAGGATTATAAGGGGAAAGAAAAAAGCATCGAGGACGAAGAACGCTTACGTACGTTGATCCAAAAGGTTATGGTTCGTAATAGAAGACAAGATACTGAGATGGACTGGCCAGAACGCATTGTAAAAACTGTACCGATCCACTTAAGCGATGAAGAAGAATCCCTATATAGAGCTGTGGAAAGTTTAAAACAACATCCAGTTGCAACAAGAAGCCAGTTTTCTATCATTACGTTGCTTCGTGAAATATGTTCTAGCCGTGAAGCGGCTTACATGACGCTTAAGAAGATGCTTGAAAAAGAGACGATAGAAGACAACACAGAGTCCATCATTTTAGAACTTATGAAGAAGATCGAAACGATTCCTTCAAACTCGAAAGCCGAAAAAGCGCTTGAAATCATTCAATCAATCGATGGGAAAGTAATCATCTTTACAGAGTATCGTGCTACTCAGCTCTATCTGCAGTGGTTTCTTCAACAGCATGGTATTTCATCTGTTCCGTTTCGAGGAGGGTTCAAGCGCAGCAAAAAAGACTGGATGAAAGAACTTTTTAAAAATCACGCCAAAGTATTGATTGCGACAGAAGCAGGTGGTGAAGGAATAAACCTACAGTTCTGCCAGCACATCATTAACTATGACCTTCCTTGGAACCCAATGAGAATCGAACAACGTATTGGGCGAATTCACCGATTGGGACAAGAAGGAGACGTTCATATTTATAATTTTGCTACGAAAAATACCGTCGAAGAACACATCCTTTCACTTCTTTATGAAAAGATCCAGTTATTTGAAAGCGTCATAGGACAATTGGATGAAATCCTGACCCGTTTGGGTATGCGTGATATCGAAAAACATATTTCTGATATCTTACTTCATTCTGAAAGTGAGGGTGAAATCCGCATTAAAATGGACAACATAAAAGAATTGATCAATTATCACAAGGAGGAAAGTGATGCAACAAGAAAATATTCATAACTATTTACGCTCATACTTTCTTGCGAACGATTGTCCAATCATACAAGAAAAACAAGGTGTCCTTTCTGTTCAACTGACGGTCGATTTAGACAAAGAATTGATGAACCGCCCTTTTTATTGGCATTATCTAGAAAAGACAGGTGGAACACCTAATCCAATGTCGTTAACGTTGATCACGAACCAGGATGAGGATGAGATTAAAGGAGAGTTCGTCCACTTCGGAGCACCAAGGCTTCATCAAATCTTTTCATCAACAAAAAAACTAGCATCGTTCATACGGCTTTATGAAAACATTCAATCGACGTCACAGCAGCACTCTCCTCTTCACCCATGGCTATGTTTGAACGTTAAAGTTTCTTATCGGTGTGATCGAAAAAAAGACCGTCTCCTGTCACTCGGTCTACACCTTGTTAGTGGAACAGTAGTAGATGATTTTCATGACAAACTTAATGAAAAGAACTTAACTCCAAAAATTCCTGACTACACGTTCACAATCAGTCCGATCATTAAACCAGCAAGCGGAATCGCACGGCTCGAGAAAGTTGTTGAAATGGTAATCGCCAAAGAAGATCATTCATGGTCTGAAGAGGCGAAAAAAAGGTGGGCTGCAGATCAGATACTACTCGATCAATTTTATGAAGATAATGTTGATGCTGAAAGCTATGCTGTTGAAAAAGAAGCATTACGAAAACAATATGAGCCAGTCATTACAGCGGAGGTTATTAACGGAGGTATCTTTTATCTTTCCCCATAATAAAAATGCTCGGACAATGGGTCCGAGCATTATTTCTTCCTTCTTATAAACATGCCGATCGCCATCGGAATAACGCCAAACCATCGAAATAGAAAAGGCTGCTTGGCCGCTTTTCGTTTCTCCCTCTGGTTTACTCTTTCTTCTTTTGGCTGATCTATATAAGAAACAACTTGCTGCGTCATAAATTTCACTAAATCATTCGAGGACATATCAGGATCACCCTTTACGTTATTCTAGCTTTAGGATGTCCACTTCTTGCTACATTTAACCGATTAAACGCTTTATTTGTTCAACGACTTCCTCTACTGTTAAGTTAGTTGTATCAATCGTTTCATGCGCATCTTCGTAAAATGAAATCCGCTCAGAAAAAATCTTTTCAATCTGCTCGCTTCGATTCTTAACATCGAGCAACGGTCTTGAAGAATCACCTTCAAGTCGTTTTACGATTTCGCGCGGTTCGCAGTGTAAATAGATCACCTTTCCATTTTGTTTCATAAGATTCCGATTTTCTTCTTTTAATATGATGCCACCACCCGTACTAACGATGACATTTTCTACTGGTAATTTTTTAAGGGTAGCTGTCTCATACTCTCTAAAGGCTTCCTCACCTTCATTTTCGAAGATCGAAGAAATCTCTTTCCCCGTTTTAGAAACGATCGTTTCATCTGTATCAACAAGAGGCATCGATAGTTCTTTTGCCAACTGATAAGCTACAGATGTTTTACCAGATCCCATGAACCCTGTTAAGTATACTGCTCTCATCCTAACTCGTCTCCCCACTTCAACACTTTGTTATTTAATCGATCATAGTAGAACGTTACAGATGTTTGCTGACCTGAAGCAGTTACGCCAGTCAAAATAATTTGTTGATCACTATCTGAGATCGAGGTAATTTTGGCAATCAACGTACCTTCTTTATAGGCAAAGCTTTTTTCTCCATAAATCGTTCCACTTTTTTGTATATATAAAATTGTATCTTTCATACCAAGAACTAGCAAGGCTACCTTGTTAAGGTGCAATTCCTTCTGTTCAACAAATGCTCGTTCACTTGCTGTAATCGTACTAAGGTGAAGCATGTATCCAATCAGTAGCGTGCTTACTAACATCATGGTTGCCGTCATGTATCCTCTCTCGTTAAGACGCTCCTCCCATTTGATAATACATTTCCTCCTTTTTAGATCCGTTAGAAAATTCGAAGGTAACGATAACACGCTGACCCTGCACTAAAACTTTTATCGTCTTCACTTTTTGTAGTACAACTTCGTGACCTGCTCCATTCACACGCCGCCTTATTACATTTCCGTACTGTTCATATAAAATGGTGTCTCCCATTGCGCTAGTAAGGGTGAGCTGCTTCCCATTCGTTACCACAGCGGTTGCTCCTCTAACCTCTCTTGATAGCAACGAATGAAAGAGCTGTTCTTCTTCAAGCTGATAATCCAAACCTGTTGGTCTTACAGATGCTACCATCAAGGATGGAAGTAGCCCAATCAAAACAAGTACTACCATAAGCGTGATCAATACTTCGATCAAAGTAAACCCTTTCTCGCTACGAACCATGAGGTAAACTCCGACAGACACCCTTACCGTTTTGCGACTTAACGCACAACCGATTATGCTCCAAATCAACCATATAAATTTCTGTTTCTTTTTCAATCATAGTAGGGGGCGGTAAATGTAGTAGAACATAGTCAGTCCAGACTCCATCCAAAATCATTAGACTCTCTACTCGTTGTGATGTAATGATGCGCTTCTCATATAGGAGGGTGTATAGAGGTAAGATACTTATGGAGAGTGTGGTCAGGATCGTCAAACCAACCAGCGCATCCATCAGTGTGTACCCATTATTTTTTCTCAATATAAAAACGACCCGCTCCAAGCTGAACGACAAGTTTATATTCCTCCTTGCCATCACTGATCAATAGTGTTCCTGCTTTTTGTATATTCCCACTCCCGACATAAATGATTTGATGTCCTAATGTGCCTTGATGAATTGTAATATTCTCTGGGAGTTTAACTGATTTCACTACGTTCGCTGCATTATTGATGATGGTATATGTGTGTGAGGATGGAGCGATAGACAAACGATGAGGTTTACCTGTGCTATACGCTAATTGCTGTGTATACCGTATATCAGATTGTAATTTTTCGAGGAATTGCCGTGTGGAAGAGGCTGTCTGAGTGGGTGTGATTTGCAAAATCACCATTCCAAGCAAAATAGAGAACACGGATAAAACGATCAAGATTTCGATTAATGTATAACCAGAACAAGACAGCTGATCACGATGTACTCTCAACAGATACAACCCCACTACCATCTATTGTAATCGCTTCTCCACTCGGACATACCGTTGCTCCTTCTTCTAAATAGCCCTCACTCGTTAACGTACTGATCGAAGTAGGCAAACTGTCGTTGTCAGCTTTATAGGCTGCAACTTGAGCCTTAACCACTTTGACTGTTGCATCACAGCTTTTTTCACCAACCACTTCGTTATTCTTCGTTAAACTTGGCACAGCAATTAATAATAGCATCGAAATGATCATGATCACGATCATCATTTCGATCAGTGTAAAACCCGCTTCGTTTTTTATAAGTATTCTCATCGACACATGTTCCTCTCCTAGATAGATTGCAAATAATAAAACATCGGTAATAATATCGACATAAACATCAGCATAACTACTACACCTACTCCAACAAAACTAATAGGCTGCAATACCAAAAATCCTTTTCTTACAAGCTCTTCAAACCTTTCCCCCATCACCTCCCCATAAAGTATTAACTCCTTGCCCAAATTACCGCTCGCTTGTCCATGCATGAAAATTTCTTTTACTTCTTGAATATAGAGGCTTTTACATTCGAACAAACCTTCTAGCTTCTCCCCTTTCAAAAGTGAAATCGAAATCCGGTGTGCTTCTTCTTGTAAAAGGATGAAGTGAGATTGTCTTCGTAGTAGCTCGAACGCAGCTGAAATTGATAATCCACTATTCAATAACAAACCTAGATGAAGAGTAAGATGATGAGTGATGTATATTGGAAGGAAGGTTTTTACGAATGGGAGCTTACAATACATTTGGATTTTTGCAACAGCAGACGACTGTCTTTGTTTCATGACGAAAAAAAGATAGCTTACGATCATCGTGCAAACTAATAAAGTTAAAAATAGTGGGGTTAGTTGGATAAGATACATGAAGAGACGCGAAACGATAGGAAGAGGAACATCGAGGGACTGGTAGAGAACGTTGAACTTCGGTAATAAGTAGTGGCCTACAATGAACAGCATAACAGCTGTCATCCAGAATAAGATGATGGGATATGCAAGGGTACTTCTCAGTCGCTTCTGCCATTCACTCCTCTTCTTCATCAATTCTCCTGAAGCAACAATGCCATTAGCGAAATCACGCTGTTCAGACATACACAGATAAGAGAGGATATCATCTGGAAATTGAAACTCGGATAGTACATCGTGGAATGCGTTTCCCTCTTTTAGACGAATGATCATCGTTTGGATGTTCTTCTTAATATGATCTTTTTGATAAATCGAATAAACTTCGAGGGCATTCCCTAATGTGTACCCTTCTCTTAGCATCTTACCTGTGCGACAAAGAAAATCAGCTTTCTGCTCAAGCCTCCATTTGGATCGATTCACGGTTCCATAACCCCAATTCTCTTTCAACAGTTTCTTTATCGATAAATCCGAGGGCATACGCTCTGAGAACATAATCCTTAATCGTCGTTTGACCTTGTATTGAAAGGAGCGTCGGATCATGAAGTGCTTTTTGGAGATGTAAACCGGCAAGTATTTCAACGACCGCGAGTTTTCGGTGCTTTCTTCTCTTTAAGCATTCAAGTGAACAAACTTCACAAAAAGGGCATTTAATAGCGACGAGTCTTTGTGTCACTACTCCTCTAAGGGTTTGTGCGATATAGCTAAGGGGGATGCCAAACTCAAGAAGGCGGGGGATGCACTCAAGCGTACTGCCTGTATGGAGGGTAGATACAACTAAGTGCCCTGTCATGCTTGCTCTTATCGCAAGCTGCGCTGTCTTCTCATCTCTAATTTCACCAACGACTAGTATGTCTGGATCATGTCGTAGTCCTGCTTTAAACCCCTCATAGAAAGACAGCCCTGCTTTTTCATTCACTTCCATTTGTATAAAGTCAGGGTTTCGTTTCTCAATAGGATCCTCGATCGTTAATACACGACGCTGCCGTTTTACACTGAGGGTTTGCAGAAGAGAATAAAGCGTAGTGGTTTTTCCAGAGCCTGTTGGACCAGTAATCATGAAAAGCCCACTATTGTAGCTGACAATTTGAAGGAGACGGTTTGCTATTGTAGGAAATAAGAAGAGTTCTTTAAAGGCATGTGTTTCATCTTGTGGGAGAATGCGGAGTACGAGACTTTCGTGATATGGCGTAGGGATTGTAGATAAACGAAGGTGAAAACGATGGGGATAAAGAACAATGTCCATCGCTCCGTTTTGTGGACGACGTTTCTCTCCAATATCCATTCCACTAAGGAATTTAAAATGTGATAACACCTTTTGACTTATTGAAGAAGAGAGCCACATTGCATCATAAAGCTTATTATCCACTCGAAATTGGATCAACGTTCCCTTTTCTTTAGGATGAAAATGAACGTCTGATGCTCCCACCTCCACTGCTTGTTTGATAATTTCTTGGCCTTTTGCTTCGATGTTCAGATAAAATACACCTTCTTCCGCTTCGATATGACGGCAGAAAACGACACTTTTCAAACCGTAAGAAGAAGTATTCGTTACCTGATTCTTTATTCCTTCTTACCTTTCAAGAAAATCTTGTATGACTTTTTGAAACTTTTTCCGCTCTTCAAGGAATGGATAATGATTACTTTCATGAAAAACAACGAACTCTGAGTTTTGAATACTGTCAGCCATTTCTTGTGAAAAAGGTAATGGACACTGCACATCATGCTTACCACATAGGATCATCGCAGGCGCGGTTATCTTCTTGAGCTGTCTCGTGACATCGAAGTGCATGATTTCTCTAGCAAAAAAATTCATCCTTACTGCCGAAAGCCCCTTATGTATTCCCTTAGAAAATAATTCTTCATACTGATCTGGGTTATAAAGAGAAAGTTTTGTACGATTCATTGAGATCGTTTGACGCTCATCTGGAGATAAGGCAGGATTTTTCAATTGTTCAATATAACGCTGCATGTCATCATATTCTGGATGTTCACGATGATAGATACAGTTTCTAGACGAAGAAGCATATTCACGTGCAGCTGCACCTGCAAGAATTAGTTTAGAAAGCCCTTCTGTAGCATAGATCCCATACACACAGCCTAGCATTCCTCCCGTTGAATGCCCTGCGAATGACCAGCTTTCGTAGCCTAGCTCTTTTCGGATCGATTCTAGATCAAATACTGTGTCGAGCATAAAATACTCATGAGGTTCATCCGCTGCAGAAGATTTTCCGGCACCTTTTAAGTTAACGAGATAAACAGTGTGATGATCTGTAAATGTATCTGCAAAATAATCCCCTGACGCATTAAATTCTGAATATAGGTGCGTCACACATATTGGAGAGCCACTCCCCTTTACAAACACTTCAAAATATCCTCTATCTGTCACAACGTTTTTAATTTCCCATTCCATTATTATTACCTCCCTCTACCATATTAGCTTCATCGTGGAGGTAAATAACCCTTCTCAATTCACAATTATGTAACAAACCAATAAAAAGCGATACGCGGAAAAACTTCCTGCATATCGCTGTGACATAGATTATGTTTCATCGTATTCAAGAAACTGGTTGGACATTACCGTTTTTTCTATTTTTGGTCCAAGTAATTAAAATAACTCCAAAATAAATGTATAAGTTTTTACTATAGGCTCATACTAACATTTGTAAACAGGCATTGGGCTATAGCCAAGCGGTAAGGCAACGGACTTTGACTCCGTCATGCGTTGGTTCGAATCCAGCTAGCCCAGCCAATTTTATGATACTACTGCGAAACTTTTCTTTCGCTGGTTTAAATTCTGTAATTCAGATTTATTGTATCCAACAATAAGTTTTTTTCCATTTGTTACGATTGGTCTTCTTAGTAATTTTGGTTCATTATGCATCAATTCGAGCATCTCAGTCACAGTTAGGTCTTCGATGTTCATATCGAGCTTTTTGAATGATGTGCTTCTTTTTGCTAGGATTTCTTCTATGCCTTCTGTTGACATCGTGATAATTTGCTTCAACTCGTCAATAGTAGGTGTATCCTTAAATAAATGTCTTTCTTCGAAATCAACATGATTTTCCTTTAGCCAAGCTTTCGTTTTCCTACATGATGTACAGCTTGGATACGTATAAAATAATAATTTATCTTCCATTTTATTTCTCCCCTTTTCATTTTTTCGCGTTAAGTAACTCTACCCAAATTATACAACTATTAAACAAATATTGTACAAGAAAATGATTTGTAATTTTAATAACGATTTGGGATAATAAATTGGAACCCTTTACAAGGGTAGGATGTACTCGACACAAATTTGCCATGAGGCTAGCATTTACTTTTTATCAACAACTCATATATAATACGATATGTATGGGAATGAACGAGCAAGGGAGGAACTTCTTATGCCTAGAATGTACAAAGTATTGGCTTTCTGGACAGGTATCTTCTCACTGATGGGTTTTGTCGGTGGTATGCCTGTAGTCGGACTGCTTTTCCTTGGTCAGGCCGGCATGTTTTTTGCGTTAAGTCTTTTGAACTTAACTGAACGTACTTATCTTTATATTTTCGGTGTATACTTAACGTTATTTATGGTCGGTTTTTCCTACTGGTCAGTGTTTATGATGACACCAGGCTCTGGCGGTCATTAATTAAAGCAACGAAAAAGACGATGCATGTGCATCGTCTTTTTCGTTGCTTACTTTTGCTGCACGACAACCTGAAATTGATTCATTTGTGACAGCCAGTTTACAGCTCTATTTTTTTTGTGTACAGGGGAAAATGGATCATTCTCTCGGTTATCTTCAACGAAATCCAGCAGGCCATGATTAACGAGAAAGCGCCCCTGTACCTCACATTCAAGACATCTAAAATGATGTTCTTCACCGATCCTCCTCAAAGCATCTAACGGTATGTGAGTCGTTAAATCCATTTCACCTATATTTTCTAGAGGGTTTTGAACGAGCTGATGTTTATAATAACCTCTTAAGCTCCCTGAGCTTCTTGCTGGATGATTCCACTCGTCATCTGTGTAGCCGTAATCGATCGTATAGATTCGCCCTTTCTTCATCCAATTAGCAATGGAGATAAACCAACTCATCATATAAAGAGGGACCTCTATTCTTTGCCCTTCGTTCATTAGGAAGCCATAGTTTTCTATCCAAATTAAGATAGCTGAATCTGTACAAGGTTTGTATACCTCGATTAACTTTCCATCAATCTCGGATAGCCCAATTAGAACTTCGTACAACATCCCGTTCTTTTTCTCAACCACTCTGACTGGAAAAGCATCTAGTAACTCATTTGAAAAGATGATGCCTTCGAATGATTTGAGTGCGCTCTTTAACTCTTCGATCGAGCTGTAAACCATAACTTTATCGAGGTTCTTCGTTTTATTCTCAATGATTTTTCTATGATATGGACTTGTCTCGACTACATAGTACGTAAGACGTTTGTACAGTTCCTTATCGAACGATTGTATCTCATCAAGGCATGAGAGCAGAAATTCACCTTCTCCTGCTCCAATCTCAACGATTGAGGGATGTAGTACATCTGTTTCAATCGCTGTTGCAAGAGCTCTTCCCATAACACGACTAAATACCTCATGTACCCCAGGAGAAGTGTAGAAATCTCCTGCTTTACCAGTCTTTTTACGGTTAGTTCCATAATACCCTTCTTCGTCGTACAAGCTTATTTCCATAAACCGTTCATAAGAGATTGCTTTTTCAGTAGAGTTAGCTATTTCTGACTTAATCTTAGTTAAAATTGACATATCTCATAGGGTAAAACCATTTAAAAACGGATTATTCATCATTTCGTCCTCGATTGTCGTAGCAGGACCATGACCTGACGCTACAATCGTACTCTCAGGCAACTTTAGAAGACGGCTATGTATACTCTCGATCAACTGCTCATGGTTTCCTAATGGAAGATCCGTACGGCCGATACTTCCCTGGAAAAGTGCGTCTCCTGAAAACACAACGCCAAGCTCTTTGAAATGAAAAGATACACTCCCTGGAGAATGTCCCGGTGTTTCATATATATCAGTACTAAACGATCCGACAGTTAACGATTGTTCTTGCTGAATAAGATTGTCAGCTGGTTTCGCGACGATATCTTCTACCATTGGGAACAGTGAAGAACCATTCAATTTCGGATCTTCAAGCCACTTCGCTTCCGCTTTGTGTAAATAGACCGGAATACGATATTGGTTGCGAATAAAATCAACTGCTCCGATATGATCGAAATGAGCATGCGTGAGTAACACTGCAATAGGCTTCAGTCCTAGAGATTCAATTTCTCCTGAAATCTTACGCCCTTCTGCTCCTGGGTCGATGATGAGAGCTTCTTTCTTTTCGTTCCATACTATTGCTGCGTTAGCCTGTACAGGACCAACCGCTATCTGTTTCCAATTCATTCAAATCGCCTCCATTGAAAGTTTATGTTACTTATTCTACACTATAAAAAACTCGATTTAAAAGGAGATGTACGAGATGTCTATCGTTTATGGAGTCGAATTGATCCCTCCTTCTGGTGCTTTGCCAGGTCTCATTTCTCAGCTTGTAAAAAAAACAGGTGAACTCGTTCATGCGATCGACCGTGATGGAAAGCTCGTCATTGTATCTCATGAAGAAGAAGCTAGCTTGCTAGCAGAATTCTATGACTCAAAACATGCATTTGGTGAAACATATACGCTCATCAGGTTATCCGAATCATGTAGAACGACCCCTCAACTACCTGACTATGGATTTACTTCTCAAAACAACAGGCATTATTTATACGAAGATATGGTAACAGCATTTTCTATTGAAAGAGGGGATGAAGAACAAATTGAAATGGCGCTTCTCCAAATTGAAGAACATCTCATTGCTTCTGACAACAATGTGTTTTATGTAGACGTTATGCAAAAAGAGTTGATGGAAGGCATCGCAAGGGCTTACCAAATCGAGCTAACATTTTTGAAGGAATGACGCCTCGACAAATCATAAGAAAACGGTTAAAATAATAAAGGACTTATGTACATATCCATTAAAGTTAAAATTTGTTCAGATTTAACCATGCCATATCATCCTAAATTAAGGGTATACTGATAATGATTGCATGGATAAGGAGGTATTCCGGATGGGTTTAGCAATTATTTTTGCATTCGTCACGTTATTTTCTGTTTGGGGCTTATTACGTTCCTTTCGTGAAAAAAACTTTATGGGCCTTGCCTTTGCAGGTTTAACTGTTCTAGTTTTTGGCGCATTTACCGTTGCTACAATGATCGATGTTCTCTTCGGATCTGGAGGCGGCGGAGGCCACTAAAAAAACAGCCATTTGGCTGTTTTTTTTTAGTTTCTATGTCTATTTACTGACGCTAGTTTATCTTCCATCTTAACCTTCTTATCTCTTCGATCGTCTATTCGAATATTTGTTGCTACTCTTTCGATCCCTTGTTGAAATGGTGATTCATGGATCGCTTGAATGACCTCTAATAGATCTGACAACTCACCTTCGATCAGTGTACTCATAGGTGTCAAACGGTAACTAATCCGATCTGTATAAGAATCTAGGATATTTTGGACCTCAGCCACATATTTGCTAACACTTGGCTCTTTGGTTCCAATTGGAATAACTGTTACATCTACAATTGCCACATCAATCTCCTCCTCCAAGAGTTTGTAATTGCATATCATTGTTAAAGAAAAATCTATATGTAACAAGCGATATAATCATTGCACATATTGAAACACACGAAAAGATACTTATGGATACAACGATTTGATACCTAATTGCATCTATTGGAGAAGCTCCACCTAAAATAAGTCCAGTCATCATTCCGGGGAGCTGAACCAACCCGATTGTTTTCAGTGTATCTACGTTCGGAATCATTGATGCTCTGATTGTTTTTCGTATAATCATTTTGGACGCCTCTGCTGGCTTAGCTCCTAATGATAATGCTGCGAGGATTTTACCCCTGCCGTCATTGAATTCATTTTTCATTCTCTCAAATGCAAGCCCTGTAGCTACCATACTGTTCCCAATGATCATACCACTCATCGGAATAACCTGTTCTGATTTGAATGGGATAATATCGAATACAATCCAAACGGAAAGGACGAAAACCTCAATAATCAATAGAGAAACAAACGATAGCGTAAAGGCAAAAGGAACACCCTTACCTCGCTTAGCTGCCTGCAACGAGGCAATCACAAGCATGACGGTTACCCATAAGCCTACACCTTGCCAGTCTTCTAATGAGAACAATAAAGTAAGAACATAACCGATCAGAAATAATTGAACGACCCCTCGAAAAGATGACCATATCGCTGATTTACTTATTCCGAGCGAGAAATAATATGACATTGAGACAGGTATCATTACAAAAATAATCATGGTGAGAAGGGACAAATTTGATATCTCTGTCATACCTTAACCCTCAAGAAATCTCATAAGAGCTTCAGAAGTCGGATTATTAAATAACTCTTTAGAGTTCCCTTTTTCCTCAAGACTTCCCTCATTCATAAAGAGGGTGTACGTCCCAATTCTTTTCGCCTGTTTCAAATCATGCGTGATCATTACGATTGTCTTCCCTTCTTCAGTTACGAGGCAATCTAATAATTCTTCTATTAGTTCGACTGTTCTCATATCTAGCGCACTCGTTGCTTCATCGAGTAATAGCACATCAGGATCATTAGCAAGCGTCCTAGCTAACGCTACTCTTTGTTGTTCCCCACCAGAAAGATGTTCAACATCTTTCGTTAGCATGTCCTCAGGTAGATGGACTTTTTGTAATAGAGAAACGCCAAGTTTAGAATCCCAATCCTTTTTTAGTGAAGGACCGAACTTCAAATTATCCTCAACGGTACCATCGAATAAGTTAGCTTGCTGAAACACCATCCCCACTTTTCTTCTTAATTCGTCAATCGGATAGTCAGCCATCGGCCTCCCTTTGTAGGAAATTTCACCTTCTTCAGGATCCGTTAGGCGATTCAATAGCATGAGTAAACTACTCTTCCCAGAACCTGAAGGTCCAATAACCGTAGTTAACGTTCCTTCCATCAGTTCAAAATCAACATTCTTCACACGTTCATTTCTCACATTCTTTGCAGCGATTATTGGTTTCATTACTTGACCTTTCTTCAATAGAGTTATCATTATCGTTTATAACATATCCAGTTTCTATTCACCAGTTATAAGGGTTCAATAAAAATACCCACTTCAATAGGAGTGGGTATCAACGCTTTGATTTATTCGATAAGCAGCATGATTAGTAGGACCGATTCCACTACCTAGAGGAAGGGAATGCTGTATCGCAGAAGTAATAAATTCTTTCGCAACGGATACAGACTCAGAAATGGACTTTCCTTTTGCAAGTTCTGCTGCGATACAAGCCGAAAAGGTACAGCCGGTACCATGAGTGTGTTTCGTGTCGATCCTTTTAGATTCGTAGTAATAGTATTTTTGATCTACGTAAAGAACATCTACAGAATCCTTCCCATTCATATGGCCACCTTTGACTAACACTCCTTGACATCCGTAGTTAGTCAGTTCCATTGCCGCTTTTTCCATGTCTTCGATCGTTTGAATTTCCATACCGTTCAGTAACACCGAAGCTTCAGGAATATTTGGAGTAATAACGGAGGCTAACGGCAATAGGTCTGTTTTTAATGACTCAACTGCTTCTTTTTCTAAAAGCGTCGAACCTCCTTTTGCAATCATGACAGGGTCGATCACGAGGTTCGTTATGTTGTACTCTTTCAATTTCAAAGCAATGGTTTGGATGATTTCTGCAGAAAAGAGCATCCCTGTTTTGATCGCATCCGCTCCGATGTCCGATAATACTGCGTCGATTTGTTTCGATATCGCTTCTAAAGATTGTGGATAGATGCCATGAACACCTAGAGAGTTTTGGGCAGTTAGTGCAGTTATAACGCTCATCCCGTAGACATCTCTCTCTTGAAACGTCTTTAGATCAGCCTGAATCCCAGCTCCCCCTCCGCTATCAGACCCTGCAATCGTAAGTACTTTATACATTTCCTTTCATTCCTTTCTAAACGAACTGAAACCGTTCCGGTCTAAAGCTCTCGATTGGAATTTCTTGAGGCATTTCTTCGATTTCATTTGCGATGATTTCAGCCGTTACTGGACTGAGTAATATTCCATTACGGTAATGTCCTGATGCTATGAGGATTGATGGTTTTTCAATAACCTTTCCTATGATCGGAAAACCGTCCTGTGAGGCTGGCCTTAACCCTGCCCATTTATGAAACGGTCGTTCTTCCCTTAGATCAGGTAACACTTTTTTACTCCAAGATTCTAAACGGTTTATCCCATGCTCCGTAACACTAGTGTCAAAACCGGCAATATCTTCAGAAGCACCTGCAATTAGCGTTCCGTTCTCTTTTCCAACAAAATAACCTTGACTGGTAAACACGATATGACTTAATGATGGGCCATCATATGCACAAATCTGTCCTCTGATCGGAAAAACAGGTAATGAGCAATTTAGTCCTTTTTCCCAGTTCTGTGACCATGCTCCGGTTGCAAGCACAATAAAGTCACCTTTTATCAAACCTTTATCTGTGCTAACGAGGTGAGGCTCACCATCTACTAACTCTGCCTCGCCAGCATGTTCTATGATGCTAACACCAGCATTTCTGCATGCTTGAATCAATGCTTTTACATATCCCGGTGCATAGATATGACTTTCAGCAGGGCACCAAAGTGCAGCGTATACTTCGTCAGAGAGTAAAGGCTCCTTTTCTCTAGCTTCATCTCCTGATAACAAGTAGGATTGTATTCCATATTCACTTTGCCACCGTTTCTTTGCTTCTAGCGAAAGGAGATCGGCTTCATGAAAAATAGCATAAAGGCTTCCACAATTGCTAAATTCAAATGATTCATTCGATGATTGCATGATATGCTCGACCCAATCAGGGTATAGATTAAGGCTTCTTTGGCATAATTTAAAAAAATCATCAGGGTCTTCAGTTATCTCGGAATAAGGAGCAAGCATCCCAGCAGCAGCACCAGATGCTTGTCCACCACATACTCCCGATTCAATTACGGTAACTTCAAATCCTCGTTTCCTGCACTCATAAGCGATCGACAGGCCGATGACACCTCCACCAACTATTGAAACGCTAGCCATGCTTACAACACCCTTCTACTTCGAAATATAGTCGACCGTACTACTCGCAGTGGCATACTTTTTCTTAGGTATTCGACCTGATAAATAAGAAAGTCTTCCTGCCTTAATCGCGTGTTTTACTGCTTCAGCCATCTTGACCGGATTTCTTGCTTTTGCTATTGCCGTGTTTAACAGCACACCGTCGGCACCAAGCTCCATCGCCTTTGTTACATCTGCTGCGCTACCTAGTCCCGCATCAACGATGACAGGAACCGTCAACTCCTCTGTAATGAGTTCGATATTATATGGATTCAATATTCCTAGCCCAGTTCCGATGGGAGACCCGCCGGGCATGACTGCAGCTGCTCCAGCTTCCTGTAACCTGTAGCACAATGCTGGGTCATCCGATGTATATGGTAAGACTACAAATCCATCGTTCGCTAAGATCTCTGTCGCTTTTACTGTTTCGATTGGATCTGGCAATAGCGTCTTATCATTTCTGCTCACTTCAATCTTTATCCAGTTGCTCAACCCTGAAGATCTAGCTAATTTAGCAATTCTTACCGCTTCCTCAGCAGATGTAGCACCAGATGTATTGGGCAAGTATTGAAACGTTTTGTCACCCAAGTGCTGAAGAATCGCGTCCTCGTCAGGAGAGTTCAAATTGACTCTCCTGATTGCAAAGGTTAATACTTCAGCCTCTGAAGCTTCTATTGCCTGATTTTGTACAAAGGGATTTGGATACCTCCCTGTTCCTAGGAACAATCTAGAGTCGAATTGTTTTCCACCGATTGTTAGTACATCGTTCATATTCATCCACCTCCCACAAATTGAACAAGTTCAATTTTCATGCCATCTCTTAGCTCCGTATCGTCCCAACGGTCACGGTCTATAATCGTTCCATCTAATTCAGTCGCTACCAAACCTTTTTGTAACTGGAAGTGATGAACCACATCCGCCATAGTCGCTACTTCAAGGTCATACGTTTCGCCATTAATATGCAGTCTCATGATTAACCTCCTTTGAACGAATAATCTTATCAATGAATGCTTCACTAGTACCTTGAACGTTAGAGCTACCTACAACCTCACTAATTACACATATTCGGGACGCACCAGCACTCAAAACTTCCTCCACGTTATGGAGCTTGATTCCACCTATTGCAACAAACGGTATGGTAATTTCTGATGCAACGGCTTTAATGTAAGCTGTAGTCACTGGATCGACCACATCGCTTTTACTATTCGTTTTATAAACAGGTCCAGCTCCTATATAATCCGCACCCTCTTTTTCTGCAAGGCGCGCTTCCTCTATCTTGTGGGTAGAGATTCCTATGATTTTATCCGTACCTATAATTTGTCTCGCTACGCTTATCGGTAGATCATCCTGTCCTAGATGAACACCATCTGCATCTACAGCCAGTGCAACATCAATATGATCATTAACGATAAACGTTACATTGTGCTTACTTGTCAATTCACGGAGTATCCTGGCTTTTTCCAAAATCACCTTCTTGCTACTGTGCTTATCACGAAGTTGGATAATCTCAGCTCCGCCTAACATTGCCTCCTCCATCACATCATATAAACTTCTATCAGGATGAAATTCTTCACCGGTGATAACATATAGGTTAAAATCTTTCATTTTTATCCTTCCTTTCTCAGAAAAATATAAAAAGCCCTCATTCCGCGTATGGAATGAGGGCAGTTATCATATTAAATACCTCTACCGACTTCCCTACGCTGGTATAAACCAGATCAGGTTCAAGGGTATAGAAAGTATTGGTTTCCTATTCTCAGCCTACCCGAATACGTAGGCACCCCTAGTCAACAACTATTCAGTTCTCTTTCATTATGGCAAACAATCATAATGATGACAAGTAAATTACATATAGAGAGAGGATAGAAATATCCCTATCGTATCGTTATAAATCTTACCAAATTGACTTATAGGAAGCGGGTTTTCTCCCTTTCCTATCTCTACTGTAAAGCCTGGTCTTCTAAAATCTTGAATAAACCAATCTTTATAGCCTGCAAAACTATCAACATAGCGAATCGGGCGATAGCCACTCAACCTTGAATATTCAGTTACTAAAACTTCAGATTCAGGCGGCTCAAGACCTTCATATCCCCAAAAGATGACCTCTCCTTGAGAATGGAATGCAAGTGCTCGGTCAAAATTCCTACGTTGTGAGAGTTCTGCAATTGCAATTGCTTCAGGCTCACTTAAAGGTTCATAACCAGGAAAATTTCTCGGTGATGGTTTCTTCGGCTTCCGTTCTGCCTCTATTTCCCATTTAGCAGGATACTGATTATTTAAATCTACACCTCGTATGTTCGCTTTCCAGCGATTAAAGTCTCCACTCCCATTATTTAGATCGTTCGCTAACGTGCGATATGGCTCTTCTTCTGGCAAGCCATCAATGACCAAGTTTACTCCATCAGGGTTTACCATCGGAACAATTGAAAGGGACGTAGAATCGTAAAGAGGTGGCAAGTAAACACCACTTAGCACCTGAGTGTTCGTAAGTGCCATTAAGTAATCGTTTAATAACTTCATCAATAGGGCTGTTGTCAGCCATTCATTTGCATGAAAGGCCCCATTCATATGGACTTTCTTGGAACCCACGCCTACTCGTAATTCCGGAATAGGCTTCCCCATAACAGACTCACCGATAACAGACCGTTTTATAAACGGATAAACAGCTAACAGCTTTTGTATATCTTTTACCATCGTTTCATAAGTATAATTTTGCTCTGGATTCACAAGAGGCCAAATCATTCGAATGGGGACGTTTACTTTCTCTCCAACTTGTAACGCGAAAGGATTGGCATCATTAATGAGTAAGATTCCATCCAGAGGCGCGTCATACCACAAAGCTATACTCCAGAGCGTATCTCCCTTTCGTATCGTATAGCTTTTCGTTACGTAGCCAGGTATATTGATCATATCTCCTATGACTAGCCGATTTGGATCAACGCTTTCATTGCTATCGATGATAAGCTGCATTGGTATTTGAAATACTCTGCTATACTTCCACATTGTATCTCCACTCTTCACTCTTACTCTCATATCCAATCCCTCCACCCTAGAAGCCTTCATACTATGCTATGTAGAGAGCTCATCGTAGTATGCTAATAAACCAAAACAAAAGAACCATGCCCTGTGGGCATGGTTCTTTACTTACTGTTCTGTTTTTTCGCTTTCATCAGCGGGTTGTTCGTTGTTTTCACCAAAGAAACGAAGCAGATCGCCGTAGACGATTTTATCGGAATAGGCAAGATCCGTTTTAGCTTTCTCCATGTATGGTTCACAGGCAGCTTTATCCGTTTCCTCTCCAGTTTCTTTGTCATAACAAACGTTATTGGTATAAAGGTGGTCTTCGGTGATAAAGCTTCCGTCACGAAGAATTGTAAAGTTATCTTGCTTTTCTGCGAATAAATCGTTACCGAACTTAATCATATCTTTGGTTTCGATTCCGAGAAGGTGCATAATTGTTGGTTTCAGGTCAATTTGACCGCTTACCTGTTCCATCACTTCCCCTTCTTGACCAGGAATATGAACGACTAATGGTACTCGTTGTAATTGAGTGGTCTCAAATGGCGTGATTTCTTTACCAAGGAATTCTCCCATTGCCTTGTTGTGGTTCTGAGAAATTCCATAGTGGTCTCCATACAATACGAAGATTGAGTCTTCATATAGCCCTTCTTCTTTCATGCGTTCGAAAAACTTCTTAAGTGCTTCATCCTGATATCTTACAGTCGTGAAGAAACGATTCACTGTTCCATCATCAGAAGTCCACTCTGGAATGTACTCATCTTCTTTTTCAAGTGTAAAAGGAAAATGGTTTGTGAGCGTGATGTACTTTGCATAGTAAGGTTCAGGCATTGTCTTCAAATATTTAATCGACTGATCAAAGAAGTACTCATCTTTCAGTCCCCACCCGATCGAGTTTTCAGGAGTTACAGAAAAATCATTGATGTCATAGAACTTGTCATATTTAAGAGCATCATACATAACATCACGGTTCCAGAAACTCTTGTTGTTTGCGTGGAACACTGAACTGTAGTAACCTTCTTCACTTAAAACCTCAGGGCTAGCATTGTATTCATTTCCAGAATGTGTAAAGAAAACCGCTCCACTTGGAAGTCCGTACAAGGAGTTTTCAACAATAAATTCTGAATCAGATGTTTTCCCCTGTGCTGTTTGGTGATAAAAGTTAGGGAAATAATAGCTATCTTCAATTAGATCATTAAGGAAAGGTGTGATTTCCTTACCATCTACTTCTTCGTTAACAACGAAGGTTTGTGTAGATTCGAGTGAAACGAGGATAACGTTTTTACCTTCTGCTTTTCCAAACATTTCTGGGTTTGGTTCGACGTGATTGGCTTTGACATAGTTTTCAATATCCACAATCTCACTGCCATCTGCAAAAGCACGCTGCGCTTTTGCTTTAGACTGGAGAACAGCATCGTAAACATGGTAGTTAAATGTTCCGATATATTTAATAAGCATTTCACGGTCAAATGTACGTGTTAACAGTTGTGGACGTTCTGTCTCTGCAAGACCTACGTTGACTGCGAAAAGCGCAATTGCACTTGCGAAAACAATAGCGATTTCTTTCTTCTTCACTTCAAATGTTTTTGTCTTACGTACCATGAGGTAAACAGCTAACACAATGATATCAAGGAAGAGGAAGAAGTCATATCCACTTACGAGCTCCGTAATACTGTTTCCAAGTTCACCCATGTTATTTGTTTGGAATAACAATGGGATCGTGATGAAGTCTGTAAACTCACGATAATAAACGACGTTAGCGAATAATATGAAAGAACCAATGAAATCGATTATTAGTAGAACTCTGTTTCTATACTTAGGAGATGCGAATAAAGCAAAACCTAGGAACAATAGAATAGAGCTTAATGGATTCAGAAAGAGGATAATCCCTTCCATTTTATTCTCTGTTTCAATGTTAAAAGCAAATTCATATACAAAATACGTTTTAATCCAAAGCATAATTGCTACAATAAAGAAAAATGAATATTTGTTTTGTAGCTTTTTCATCATTTACTTAGTACCTCCTTAGTTGGCTATAAGGAAAGAGCTACCATCTGTTTCGTTATCAACCATACATAAACGATATGATAGTACGTTTTTGGAAATAATTCAACTACCTTTTCTCCTTATTTTCCTCCAAAATCTGCGTTTTCATTTAAAAACTTGTCTTTTCCCTACTAATAATAACGATTCATCCGAATAAAAAGTTTCAATTTGGGTTATTTTACATAAAAAAAAGAGGTCTTATTGTTCAGACCTCATTAATTCCCGGTAATGTTAAGGATTAAACATGTTTTATCAGGACTTTTGCATAAGCTTCGTCTTGACTAACCAAGCGCCACCAATGACGCCAGCATCATTTCCTAACGTTGCAATTGCAAAATCAGCACCTTCTTTTACACGTGGAAGTGCAAATTTATCGAATTCTTCTTTTAATGGTAAAAGCAATGTATCTCCAGCTTTAGACACGCCTCCGCCTATCACGATCTTCGACGGATTTAAAGCATTCGCAAGGTTAGCGATCGCCAAGTCCTAGATGAGATGTAGTGAAGGTTACGACTTCTGTTGCATGAGCATCACCTGCTCGATACGCGTCAAAAACGTCACGTGCCGTAATTTCTCCGCTTATTTTATGTAAGGATCCTTCTGGATGTTCATCCATCGTTTCGAGCGCTGTTCTGACAACACCGGTAGCAGATGCAATCGTTTCTAGACACCCTTTCTTTCCACAGTTACACTGAACGCCACCATCAACGATCGATGTAATATGACCAATCTCTCCAGCCATACCATTCGTTCCATGAATAATTTCTCCACCAGAGATAATTCCTCCACCTACCCCAGTCCCAAGGGTTACACATAAGAGATCTCTTGCTCCATCTCCTGCTCCTCGCCACATTTCACCAAGAGCAGCTATGTTGGCATCATTATCAATGATTACTGGTAGCCCCGTTTCCATCTCAAGCTTGTCTTTCAAAGGAAAATCTCTCCAGCCGATGTTCACCGCATGATAAATAAATCCAGTTTCCATTTCAATAAAGCCAGGGGCTCCCATACCGATTCCGATAAAATGACTATTCGGTAAGCCCAATTCTTCCATCTTATCATCCAAAGCTCTAGCGATATGTGTCGTTATATGACGCCCTTCTTCACTTTTATCAGTAGGAATCTCCCATTTATGCTGTATTTCCCCATAATAATTAATAAATGCTAATTTTATTGTTGTGCCTCCAAGGTCCACTCCGATAAACCATTTCTTTTCCACCATCATCATCCACCTTTTTCTCTCTGTCTTATTTTAACGGAAAACCTTTTTTCTGTAGAAACTCTTTCATATAAGTTCGAACGGGATTTGCTAACTTATTTGCCATGAGAGAAGTCCACCCAGCCTTACGCTGCCCCTGTGTTCTCTCTTCATAATAAGAAGAAATTGTTTCATCATATTCCTTCAATCCATTTATGAACGCTTGTTTGTTAGGTTCGTATTCGTCAACGTGATAAACATTTCGCATGGGCAATCGCGGCTTTTTATCTGGTGTTTGTTCTGGATAACCTACGCAAAGACCAAATAAAGGAATCACTTTGGAAGGAAGGTTTAGAAGCTCACTTACTTCACTTAGTGAATTTCGAAGTCCGCCGATATAGCATATGCCTAGACCCATAGATTCAGCAGCGATCGTGGCATTTTGAGCAGCCAATGACGCATCGATCAAGCCAACCATAAATTTCTCGGTTGATTCAGTTGTTTCTGTTACATCTATGTTATGAAGATTCGCTGCTTCATGGTGGCGATTGTAGTCAGCACAGAAGACAAAGAAATGACCATTCTTTTCAACATAACTCTGATTACCCGCTAATTCTGCTAGCTTTTTCTTCTTCATCTCATCTTTGACCCCAATGATTGAATACGCTTGAATATAGCTAGAAGTCGAGGCAGCTTGAGCCGATCGTACAATGGTGTAGATCTGTTCTTCTGTTAAAGGTTTGTTTTCAAATGCTCTGATAGAACGGTGTTCTAGTAGTGTTTCAATTGTTTGATTCATATTTGTCCCTCTCTTTAGTCATTTCAGCTTTAAGTATCATTCTTGCTTCGAGATACAAATCTTGATCAATCATTTTCATGTCATATAACTCGTGTAATTCTTCCTCCATCAGTTCAAGATCTCCTAGTCTGTTCCCAGTATAGACGAACATTCCGAACCTTTTTAGGAGCTGTTGTACTTCAAAGACTGTTTTTTTCATTTTACTCACCAGTTTTATTATAGCAATCCACACCCTCAAGTAAAATGATTCCGCACAAATAAAAGGCATTCTCTCTTAAGAGAATGCCTAATTATCACCGATCTGGGTCTTTCGGATGCAGTACGGTTGGTCTTCTGTTCTTAATCGGCATTGGAGAACGTAGGATAACATCTCGAAATGCACGGTAAGAAAACGGAATGAACGGCCATAGATAGGGAATATGGAATGATTTTGTACGGATGAGCAGCAGAATCCATAGCGTGATTCCAATCGAAAATCCAACTACTCCAAAAGCGGCAGTCAAAATCAACAGTCCAATTCGGACGATACGGTTCGCAAGACTCAATTCATAAGAAGGTGTAGCGAATGTACCCATCGCAGCTAATGCTAAGTATAGAATGACTTCATTGATAAATAAACCAACTTCAACCGCAACCTGTCCGATAAGGATGGCAGCTACAAGACCAAGGGCTGTAGCAAGTGAAGAAGGGGTGTGTATCGTAGCCATCCTTAAAATATCGAGTCCGATCTCAATCATTAAGAATTGTAGGAAGATCGGTATGGTTCCTGTATCTTCAGTTCCAATAAACTGCAAGTTTTCACCGAGTAATTCAGGGTTCGATGCAAACAAATACCATAACGGCAAGATAAAAATACCTAGCCAAACAGCAAAAAAGCGAATCAGTCTTAGGTATGCACCCACTAACGGCTTTTGTCTGTATTCCTCCGAGTGTTGAAGGTGATGCCAAAACGTAGTTGGTGTGATCAATACACTAGGAGAACCATCTACGAAGATCAAAACATGTCCTTCATAAAGATGTACAGCTGCAGTGTCTGGGCGTTCTGTATACCTTACGAGAGGGTACGGATTCAAAGGACGACCACAGATAAACTCCTCAATGGTCTTCTCAGCCATCGGAATGCCATCTGTATCAATTTTTTCTAAAGAATCTTTAATTCGTTTCACAATTGAAGGATCCGCGATATCTTCTATATAACTGATACAGACATCCGTTTTAGAACGCCTTCCAACCTGCATATACTCCATCCTGAGCGTTTTGTCTCTCACTCTTCTTCTTGTTAGCGAAGTATTGAATACGATTGTTTCGACAAACCCATCTCTTGCGCCTCTTGTTACTCTTTCTAAGTCTGGTTCCTGAGGACCCCTTATTGGGTAAGTTCTAGCATCGATCATAATGATTTCATCAATCCCATCTACTACTAGAGCAGTAGGGCCTGATAACACCTGATCGATTACCGCATCAAGATCATTCTGTTTATCAATTTCTACGTAGGGTAAGTGAACCTGCATCAACTTTTCTAGTGGATCTGGCTCAAGCTGATCTGGATCTAACTGCGAAAGTAATTTCATCAAGTAATGTAGAATATCATCCTTCACAAAGCCATCTATTAAAAACATCGCCATGCTTCTACCTGCGTATTGTAAGTCAAGCTGAATAACATCAAAGCTTTTTCCGACACCGAGCTCTTTATGTAAATAGTTCACGTTATCTGCAAATGACTTCGTTACTGGGTTTTTAATTTTATCCTCAGACATACGTCCCCCTCCTCATATCCATATATCCATCATTAACCAATACCATATTGTGCATACATGAAGAATAATTGGGCACAAAAAAAATCAGCCGAAAGGGCTGATTTTCTTAATCGATCATCGAAGACTGGATGTATCGATATATTAATTCTGCTGTGTGAAGCATGGATGATTTGTGGGTGCGCTCATATGCGTGGGACGCATCGATTCCTGGACCGATAAGAGCATGTCGAATATCTGCTCCTGCACGTATAGCCGCGGATGCGTCTGACCCGTAATATGGATAGATATCTACTTTATAGTCAATATCGAAAGACTCTGCTAAATTCACTAATTGATTTCTAAGGCGATAATGATAGGGACCGCTTGAATCTTTTGCGCAAATGGAAACCGTATATTCATCTGACGATTGTCCATCACCCAAAGCCCCCATATCCACTGCTATGTATTCAATCGTCTCATGAGGAATGTTTGAGTTTCCACCGTAGCCTATTTCTTCATTGTTAGAGATAAGAAAATGTGTCGTATAAGGTAGGGTTATCTCTTCTTCTTTAACCTTCTTAATCGTTGCTAGAAGCAAAGCAACGCTCGCTTTGTCATCTAGGTGCCTTGACTTAATGAATCCACTTTCTGTTATTTGAACGCGAGGGTCAAACGATGTGAAGTCTCCTACGCTGATTCCGAGATTCAATACATCCTCTTTAGAGTGTACTTGCTCATCCAATCTAACTTCCATGTTTTTCTCGTCTCTTTTAATTTCACCGTTATTTTTATACACATGGACAGATGTTTGATGAAGTAAGATCGTTCCAGTATACCTCTTACCAGAGGACGTAATGATTTCACAATATTCCCCTTCGATGGCATTCCAACGAAAACCTCCGATTAATGATAATTGGAGTCGACCATCGCTCTTAATATCTTTTACCATCGCCCCTAAAGTATCAACATGAGCAGTTAGCATCCGATGTTTCGTCGTGTCTTTTCCTTCAATCGTTGTGAGAAGGCCACCTTTATTATTTCTCCTGCATGACATCCCTAATTCTTGCAGTCTTCCTTCAACCCAGCTGATGACTTCATCTGTATATCCTGATGGACTAGGGATACTGACTAGTTCCTCTGTCGTTTTCAATAATTCATCTGCATTAAATTGATTACCCATTTCGAATACTCCCTTTCCTATCCCAATAATCGTCATGCTTTTTACTCTACTAAAAATCAACATTCCATCATAGTATGATGACAAGCTTATTAATTTTGGAGGTTCAGGATGATTAAGAAAATACATTATATCATCATGCTTAGTATGATAGGTTTTTTTGCACTCATCCTCGTAAACACAAACAGTAATCCGGTGAGGGAAACATTCACTTATTTTCCTCCTGATCCAAACACAACGTTTGAGTCATCACAAACCTCTCTTTCCATCTTAACGCAGGAAGATGAAGATGAATACACGCTAAGCTTGAAAACAGAATCAAATTTGAGTGAAACAGCATACCTCAGGCAGGACATCACATTACTGTATGAAGAAGGACGCTTATTAGAAACGATGTCCAAGTGGGAAGAAAATGCCAAAAAGCTTACCAATCGAAAAAAAGTTAAGAGTGAAGATAGCGGTCATTACGAAGCGATCTCGTACCATTATGGTGAGATTCATTACCCTAATGATGTTATTAAAAGCGCACAAGCGATGAGCTATGATCAACTCTACGTGATTGATTCTCCGATGACACCACTCGAATCCTTCACAGTTCCAACCAGCAGTGAGGAGGAAGAGTGGAAAAAACTCTTAGATCACGCCACTTCACAACAGGCACAGATCGTATTTAAATCATTACTCGATCAGTTTCAGGTGAATCCAAGTGATTATTATATAATTCCATTAACAAAATTGCACAACTATCAAGATTCTCCTCTACCTGGTCTAACAAAGGCACAGTCGGTAGATGCGATCGGAGGAATATGGGAGGGGTTATATAAATACTATTTTCTTGGGATTCAGCCAGAAGAAGGTGAATTTGAAACACCTATAGGAAGTACGATTCCATATATCCTCCTTCACAAAGAATCACCATATTTATTAGTGCTTTATCAAACGAAAAGTGGTAAAAATGTTCAGCTCATACAATATCTTAATAAACCTATCATTAGAGAGCCTGATAAGAATTAGCTTAATATTTCTTTATCACAGTTGAAAGTTCTTGAAAGCTAATCACCTCAGGTACAGCTTTGTCTATTGATTTTGAAGCCGTTTGTCTTGAATTAAAGTAGATGACATCAAATCCAGCTTCTATAGCGGGATTGATGTCCTGACTCATGGAGTCTCCAATATATAAGTAGTTTCCTTTCGTTTCTTTAGCATAGTAGAAGAGTTGAAGATCTGGTTTTGCAATACCAACTTGTTCAGAAATATAAATATCTTCATCTTTGAACCATGTATCTAATCGTAACTCTTTGATTTTTGAACGCTGAACCTCATTAGAACCGTTCGTTATGATACCTAAGCGTACATGTTGATCTGAGAGTTCATTTAGAAGTCTTTCTGCACCTGGAAATAATTCTGCGAATGCTGCTACGTTGGCTTCATATTGATCTTGAAAGATGAGTGCTTCCTCATTAAATGTTGAGATATCGAATGTCTTATTAGCAGCTTGGAAGCGATTGATCTGATACGTTTCTCTCGTCCACTGTCCAGATTCATAGTACTCCCAATATTCATCACAGTAATGTTTAAAAACATCAAACCACTTATCAGGAGAAACAGATGCGTTTTTTCTAGTAAGCATTTCATCAGCACAATGCAGTATTGTTTTACGAAAAGCTTTCTCGTGATCATAGAGGGTATTATCTAAATCAAAATAAATATGTGTCCAATACATGTTTCCACCACCTAAAAAACCTCCGCCAGATGGCAGAGATTTAAGATAAAAACGAAGAGAACAGCTTTTTGCGAACACCTGGTATCTTCAATGAGTTCCCTACTACGAAACGTCTTACCATCGCAATGCCAAGTAAGCTGTTTACTATTCTATAACGGTATTCATAAATAACGATTACAAACGATAGCAACAAGATCAATCTAGATAGTTTCATGGTATATCCTCCTGTAAACAGTATGTTACTAATACTGTTTACAGGAGGGTGTTGTTTTATCCATTTTGGAGCGTTTTAGACTTTTGAAAGCGCATATCGTTTACGTATCCTAATACGATCGTAAATATCGGAGAAAGCCATAAGAAAATAGCAAACGGCAAATAGCTCAGTACAGAAACACCTAGTGTTTCTGCGAAGAATGCTCCAGAAACTCCCCAAGGAATGAGGGGGTTCACAAGTGTTCCAGCATCTTCTAGCGTTCTCGATAAGTACTTTCGATCGATACCAGCCTTATCAAAGAACGGCTCAAAGGTTTGGCCTGGTAACAAGATTGATAAATATTGTTCTCCCGTTAACAAGTTGACCCCGATAGAAGAACCAGCAGTTGCTGAGATCAAATGTCCTTTGCGATTCAATAATTTTGTAAGCCCCGTCATGAGCGCTTGAATAATTCCTAATACTTGCAGTACACCACCTAGTGCAAGAGCAAGTAAAATTAAGGAAACACTCCACATCATCGATTGTAAGCCACCTCTGTTAATAATTCCATTAACTAGCTCACTCGATGTTTCAAGTACAAATCCATTTTGCATCGTGTTCAAGATCGCTGTTGCAGAAAAGACTCCTTGTGCTCCAATCGCAACTAGAATCCCTGCAATCAAACCAGAAATTAACGTTAATAATACAGGAACACGTCTAAGAGCTAGAATGAGAACTACCAATGGAGGTAATAATGTCCAAAACGTGAGGTTAAACTCACTCGATAGCACGGAAAGGGATTTCGATAAATCTTCTGGATCAACAGAAGCGGAAAATTGATTGCTCATGATGAAGAAAAAGATAATCGTCACGATGATGGCAGGAATAGTCGTATTCATCATATGTCTTATATGCGTAAATAGATTGACACCAGACACAGCAGGAGCGAAGTTTGTCGTATCTGATAATGGAGACATCTTATCTCCAAAACAAGCACCAGATATGACGGCTCCTGCAGCTAGAGCTGGATTGACTCCCATCGCTGTTCCAATTCCCATCATAGCAATACCTATCGTACCGATTGTTGTAAATGAACTACCCGTGAAGCTCGAAACAATAATTGTAATTAATAAAGCACTAATTAAAAACCATTCAGGTTGTATAAACTTGAGTCCTCCATAGAGCAGTGCAGGAACTGTCCCGCTTTGCATCCAGATTGCAATCATCATTCCCACAATAAATAAGATCAAAACAGGTTTTAATCCAGTTGTAATACTTTCTAGCAGGCCTTTCTCAATGGAGTCCCACTTGATTCCCCTTAAAAGACCAAAAAGACTAGTCCCTACAATTCCAACTAAAAGAGGCATGTGTGGTTCTACCTTCATAATGATAATACTGAAAAGCATCCAGCCCATAAGTAATGAAATGACGATGAGCGCAGATGAAAATGATAATTTTTTCACAGTTTAACTCTCCCTTTTTCTTAAATGACTATTAATAAGTTTGTCCTATCTCTATTTTTCCATAAAAAAATCCCTTCTCTATAAAGAAGGGACGAATTGTCTCGCGGTACCACCCTAATTAACAGCATATGCTGTCCTCTTAAGCTCCATAATATCGACTGGAATGCCGGGTATTACTACCTAGTTCCTCAGCTGTAAGTTCACTTTCTGACTGCCCCGATTCACACCTTCCACCGGGTCTCTGATGCTGCTATTTCACAAGCTACTCGACTGATTCATAACTTTTCCACTTTTATGCTTTTGTGCGTTTAAGTAATACCGTTATTTTATACCTAATTCTTTAGTCTGTCAAGACATATAAAAAAGCACCAGTGAGAACTGGTGCTGTGTTACATGCCGATATACCTAGAATAAAGAGCTTTAGCCCGCCCACTATCGCTTGTTCCTTGAACGAGCACTCGCCCATCAGGAAATATGACCAACCGCTCACCTTCTTCTAGCTCTGCTTTGAGTAAGAACGGCGTTTTCTTTACTTTAGCAACTTTTTCGAGTCTAAGAGACCACTCTTTCAGATCAAACGCCTTCTCAAGATTGATCTGTATCGTTTCTCTACCACATAAGGAAGCAACCTCACTGGCTGCACCATGCTGTAATGCTGGAAACTCTTTCTTTTGGCAAGCAGGGCAGTCTGTTTTCGGCGAAGAATACTTCATG
This sequence comes from Anaerobacillus sp. ABA4_114, assembly GCF_056159065.1. NCBI lineage: Bacteria > Bacillati > Bacillota > Bacilli > Caryophanales > Bacillaceae > Anaerobacillus > Anaerobacillus sp. ABA4_114. Next base: position 1,514,442 of record NZ_JBSWUM010000001.1, on the reverse strand, counting down.
GAATACGTGTGATTATTCCATATATCTACAGTCAGTAAACAACGATTTAATTTCTCATAAGCACCTACAATGTATTTCATCGCCTCTGTCACTTGATAAGAAGCGATAATATCTACAATTGGCGAGATAACACCAATCGTATCGCATGTTTCACCAGTAGTCCCTCCGGCGTCTTGAATAAAGCATCTCAAGCAAGGGGTTTCACCAGGTATGAAGAGAGCGGTCATTCCACGAGAACTAACAGCACCTCCATAAACATAAGGAATTCCTTGTTTGAATGCGGCATCATTGAGTAAGAAGCGCGTAGAGAAATTATCCGTTCCATCCATCACCATATCGATCTCTTCCATTAGTTCAAGAATATTTGACGCGTTTACATCAGCCGTAATGGCTTCGATCGTCACCTCAGAGTTCATTTTTTCAAGCTTTCGTTTCGCTGCAACAGCTTTTGGCAAAGTAGCTTCAACATCATCCTCGTCAAATAACATCTGACGTTGTAAGTTGCTCTTCTCTACATAATCACGGTCAACGATTCGAACTTTGCCTATGCCTGCTCTTACCATATGATTAGCTATAGCAGTTCCTAACGCGCCCATTCCAACTATGAGAATACTTGTGTCCCCAAATTTCTTCTGTCCTTCTTCTCCAATTTGTGAAAATAACATCTGACGTGAATAACGCTGGTACTGACTCATTGATTCGGCCCCTTTCGGATTAACATATATTCTTCTATGGTATTCACGTTCGTAAAGGATTCAAGGTCTTTATCTTCAATCATCACATGTCGTACTTTAAGCTGTTTAAGTGCAGCCATCACTCGTTTATCGCCTAGTAGTAATTCATTTTCGATGCTGTCCTTACAAGTGTATTTGTACAATGCACAAAGTGGCTGTATATGACCATTAGCAATAGGGATAATGGCATCAGCTTCCGGATGGTGTTTTGCCTCTTGTATAAGTTTAGAAAAAAGATCTGCAGTAACGAGTGGCATGTCACAAGCAACCACAACATAGTAGTCTGCATTTATTACACCCATCGCAGAAATAAGACCTGCTAGTGGGCCCATCCCTTTAAATCTCCGATCATCCACAATAATATCTGCATGCTCTTCCGATTTGAATCTCGCCATAAGCTCTGGCTTTGTAACGATGAGACATTTATGCACATGTTTCGTTAACTCATTGACGATTGTCTTATAGAAAGGTGAACCTTGGTATTGGACAAAAGCTTTATCGTGACCAAACCTTCGTGATTCTCCTCCTGCTAACAATACACCACATGCTTTCATAGGAACCACACTCCACAAGCTATGCCTCCACATAGAGAGGAAACCATGTTAACGACATCGTTATTTATTCCACTAATTCCTTTTATCTTTGTGGTGCCAACCCCACAGTGTACGGTGCGTTCAGTTTTGAGAGAACACGTCTCACAATAGAACTCTTCCTGAATGGTAGCACCGATTATGGTGTCGATCATACTACGCAGCACTCCAGCACCAGTGATCACAAGAAAAAGTGTGAATGGTAGATCAAAAAGAAAGAAGCCGACTCCCGCTACTAGTAGTGAAGCAAGAAATGATGCTAGTAAACCAGGCATACTCACTGCCCCAGAGGTGCCTCTAGGTACAGTACGTAACTTGAGGATATGGTATGGGTCTCTCTTTGAGAGTACGCCGAGCTCTGATGCCCACGTATCTGCATTTGATGCAGCAAGAGCTGAAATAAAAAAAGCAATCCACCATAGAGAAGGAAACATTGCCATCATAACACCTGCAAATGCTGCTGCTCCTCCGTTAGCTAACACTTGGTACTCATCTCTCGCTGAACCCTTTACAACGATTCGTTCTGTTTCTTGCTTTCGATCTTGTTTATACTTACTCCATAGTGTAGAAGTTCCAAAAAAAACCCCTAGTAACACTAACCCTTTCCACCCAAAACCATATGCGATGGCATTTCCGGTGAATATAGCGGCAACAGTACCTTTTCTAGACAATGCTCCCATCTTCAAGCCAACGACACCTGTCAAAAGAATAACGATGAAATAAAGGAGCATCATGTGAAGCGTAAAATCTTTTTATCTGTAATGAGTGTTTCAACTGGAAGATCGAAAGGCTCGACAGGTAATTTCTCGACTAATTGAATGCTATATGCTAATGACACGGTTTGATTATCATATTGCTGCAAAAACCTGTCATAATAGCCTCCTCCGAATCCAATCCTGTAACCGTTCTCATCAAACAATAATCCCGGTATGACCAATAGCTGAATGTTCTTTGGCTCACAAGCTTTTGTAAGCTCGGGTTTAGGCTCTTTCAAACCAAAATACACTGTTTCTAATTCATCCCAACTGTTTAAGTAGCGGAATGTCATCGACTTATCCTCTGGATGGCATTTCGGTACAGCAACTTTCTTCCCAACTGACCACGCATGCTCAATAACTTTCTTTGTATTCACTTCATTTTTCATTGCAACTGTTAGTCCGATTGTCTCTGCTTCTTTATAGGGATCATATGTAAAAAGGTTTTCGAGGATCCGGTCATCAAGTTCTACTTTTTCCTTGTTTGTCATTTCCTTTAGACGGCTTTTCATATTGGTTCGCAACATTTGCTTTGTTTGCATCATTACCTCTCCTCTATATGATCGTTACTATCAGTGTAAGGGAAAGAAGACAAATAAAAAAGCAGTAGGATAACCTACTGCTTACTTTGTTTCGCGATGTAACGTGTGTTTCTTTAGTCTTGGGCTATATTTTTTAAGTTCAAGACGATCTGGGTTTGTACGTTTGTTCTTTGTTGTAATGTAGTTACGATCGCCAGTTTCAGTGCAAGCCAATGTAATTTGTACGCGCATGAATATCCCTCCAAATCCTATCAAACTGTTCATTTAACAACATACTTTATTATGATAACAAACAAATATGGTTCTATCAAGTTGTTTTTAGTGCTGAGAGAACTTTATATTTTTCTATATAATCCTTGACTACATCAACATACGTAGCGTGTGACCACGTAAGCGGAGCAACCGAGAGCGGCTTTCCTGTATAGGGATTGACTTGTTCAGGCAGTATGCCACTTGATAAGGAGTGCTGGTGTGCCCATTCAAGGTGTACCTTTGCTTGGGCTAACTCCTCGACCGAATTTGCTTTTGCGATTTTCCACTTCGCCATCCATAATGTGCAAATGATCCAAGGGTTTCCCGGTACCTCTTCTACGTTTTGTGATTGTTGAAAGTAATAATCGCTTACGTAGCGAGCTATTCCACCGACGGATGTTTTTACAGAAAGGCGCTCTTCTATTAATTCCATTGTTCTAACAATCCTCGGATCATCAGGCGGTAGTACTCCAAATGCAAATAATCCAAATACACTACTCTCGATCGTATAATCTTTCGTTATCTCCCCTGTTTCACTATTTGTATAAATCCCCCTAATAAAACACGAGCGGTCTTCATCGTAAAAATGTTTTTCGATTCCTTTTTTAATTTTCTCTGCACCTGCAAAATAACTCTCTGCACGATCGTCTTCACCAAATAGTGTCGCAAATGAATATGCGGCCATTAACCCACCATACGTTGCTGCTGCAGTGAAACTAAACACACCTAGACGCTCTTCCCATAGATCGTAGGAAGGGTGAGGTAAACTGAGCGATTCATCCATATAATCGAGCAGAAATCTAGCACCAGGCCGAATAAGATATTTATAAAGTGATTGAGCAAACTCGATATCTCCCGTTGATTGATAATGCTCCCAAAAGGCCCAAAGAACAAGAGCCGTCTCATCTTCTTGAATAGGAAGCTGCGGAGATCCTTTTCGATCGATATAAGGGTGCCAGCTCGAACCAACCGATCCATCTGGATTATACTTATGATGAAGGTAGCCATCAACGGACAACAGCTCAGCACAACATCTATAAAAGTTTGAGACCATGCCGTGATAACCTGCTTTAGATAATGAAGCGGCTATCAATGCCCCATCTCTCGGCCACATATAGCTGTAGTGATCGCGATTATAATGAAGGATATCAGAATCATTAGCAGCGATGATCGTTCCGTTCTGGTTAGTTTGAGTACGAACGATAAGAAGACTTCTCTTATATAGAGATAGTAGATGAGGACTAAGATCAGATTCAGGAATAACTGATTTGTTTACCCACCTGTTCCAATACATTCGGATTTTCTCAACCGTTAAACGAGTTCCGATTTCACTCACATACGCATGTAGGTTGTTAACTTCTTCCTTCGTTCTGCCGACTGTCATCCAATAATAGGCAGTCGTTTCAGAGTTAGCAGCAATTTTCGTTTCAAGCGAAAATGTGCTATCAACAGATCCTTGTGCGATCGGATTCACATGGAGGTGACCATCTTCTGCATCGCGCCACGTACCTTCTGCAGATTGAAATCGTTTGACCCCTGTTGTATATTGCTCGATACCTCCACCATCCACCTCTCCATTAAACAAGAAATATCGATACCGCTTGTAATGAATAATGGATTTAGTGTCTGGACAAAAGTAAGCCGTGTCTCCTACTTCAGTTTCATATATGTTTAAGTCTTGATGAAAGAACAAACGGACTTCCTTTTCTTTTTCTTCTAAGTTTTGAATCGTGATCTTACGTATCATCAACATTTCCCTCTGATGGACACCTTCTTCAAATATCAATTTCAATCCAAGATGAGGATGGTATGCTGAACTGTAAGTAACAAGAGTATCTTCGTCATAATCAGGGTTTATTTCCCATTCGGATGAATGTAACCACGAAAAATTCCCATCTACCCATACCCCAATCCTGTTTGCATGTCCTTGAACATGATTTTGCTGACCTACATAAGGGTAATAGATATCTCTAATCTGCAAGAACTGATCCATATTGATCAAGAGCTGTCCGTTTCCAATCACTAAGTGTCTAGGCATCTTGTCCCTCCTCGTCCACATCTATTTTAGTGTATTTCACAAACCTTCGAGAGATTACTTGTACGAGAGATAAACATAAAAAAAGCCGCCTTCCTATATAGGAAGACGGCTTACATATTAAGCGTTCAAATCGTATCGTTTACCTTTTACAACATAAATCACACTTTCAGAGATATTCGTGCAGTGATCACCAATTCTCTCAATGTAACGACAGATAAATGCGAGTTGCTGAATCTGACTAATACTATCAGGGTATTTTGTCATGAGTTCGAGTAGTTCTTTTACCAATCGACCATACATCGTATCGATTTCGTCATCAGCATCCGCAACAGCTTTCGCTTGATTCACATCTTCTTCATAGAAGGATGACAATACTTCTCTTAGCATGTTGTTTGCTTTTTCAGCAAGAGCAGGTATCTCTTCGATTGGCTTTACGAAAGGTTTATCACCGATTCGGATGATCGACTTCGCGATGTTAACAGCCAGATCGCCTACTCTTTCAACATCAGTAGAAATTTTAAGCGCTGAAATCAAACGACGTAAGTCTGAAGCAAGTGGTTGCTCTTTTGCAATAAGCCAGATTACTTTTTCGTTGATCTCTTCTTCGAGTTCATTAATTTCGTGATCATTATCGATGATTTCAAGAGCTTTCTCTACATCCTGGTTTTTCAATGCTTTAATTGATTCGTCAACAGCGAGCTGAGCAAGAGAACCTAGCTCTAACAGTTGAGCTTTGATTTCATCTAATTGTTCTTGGAAATTTTCTCTAACTACCATAAACAGTCACCCCCGAAATTTTTAACCGAAACGGCCAGTAATATAGTCTTCTGTACGCTTATCTGATGGATTAGAAAACAGCTTGTTCGTATCAGAGAATTCAACCACTTCACCATTAAGGAAAAAGGCTGTTTTATCGGAGATTCGAGCTGCCTGCTGCATGTTATGCGTAACGATGATGATACTGAATTCTTTCTTCAATTCTTGAACGAGTTCCTCAACTTTAAGTGTAGAGATCGGATCAAGTGCGGATGTTGGCTCATCCATCAAGATGACATCTGGTTCGATTGCAAGACAGCGTGCAATACAAAGACGCTGTTGCTGTCCACCCGAAAGACCGTATGCATTTTCATTCAATCGATCTTTCACTTCTTCCCATAGAGCTGCGCCTTTTAAGCTTTTCTCTACGATTTCATCGAGTACTTTTTTATTCTTGATTCCGTGGATTTTAGGGCCGTATACCACATTCTCATAGATAGATTTCGGGAATGGGTTTGGCTTCTGGAACACCATTCCTACTTTTGTACGAAGATCTTCAACTTTATATTTGCTATCGAAGATATTATTGTCACGGTATTTAATATCACCAGACATTTTTACGATCGGCACCATTTCAACCATTCTGTTTAGGGCTTTGATAAATGTAGACTTTCCGCAACCTGAAGGTCCGATAATTGCAGTGACCTTATGTTCAGGAATTTCAAAGTTAATATCCGTTAACGCTTGATCTTTCCCATACCATAAGTTGAAATTCTCAATTTTGTATACTGATTGACCATCTGCTTTTTGTTCAGCTTCAGCACGTTGAGGTTTTTGGATCTTTTTTTCATCCATAATTGTTTTCATGATAACATTCCCCTTTTCATGTTGATGAGTAGAGCACGACTTTTCTTATAAACGTTTTGAAAATTTATTACGAATTAACACTGCGATAGAATTCATGATTAAAAGCATAGCGAGTAAAACGATAATTCCAGCTGCCGCTACGTCATGGAATTCAGTTTGTGGACGACTTGTCCAGTTAAAGATCTGAATCGGCATAACAGTAAAACCAGAAAGAAGGTTCTCAGGTAAATAGGCAACGAACGTAAGAGCTCCAATCATTAGGAGTGGTGCTGTTTCACCAATAGCTCTTGATAGTGCCAAGATTCCCCCAGTCAAGATTCCTGGAATTGCTGCTGGTAGTACGACTCTGCGAATGGTTTGCCACTTCGTCGCTCCCATTGCGTAAGATGCTTCCCTTAATTCTTTCGGCACAGAACGAACGGATTCCTGTGAAGCTACAACGATGATCGGCAAGATCAATAAGCTCATCGTTAACCCACCGGCAAGAACACTACGTCCCATCTCAAGCATACGAACGAATACAGTTAGACCGAGTAAACCAAATACAATAGATGGCACACCCGCAAGATTTGAAATGTTCAATTGAATGAACGTTGTAAATCGGTTTTTCTTTGCGTATTCTTCAAGGTAAATCGCTGTTCCAACTCCTAGAATTAATGAAACAGGTGCAATGACTCCCATTACCCACAGTGACCCATAAAATGCAGCCTTTATTCCTGCTTTTTCAGGGAAACGTGATGCGAAGTTTTGAAAGAATTCCAAGTCTAAATACCCAATTCCTTGAGTGAATATCCGATAAAGGAGGATAACGAGAACAACAAGTGCGAACATAGTAGCCCCAAAAAAGACTCCTTTTAGAACGTTGTTCTTCATCAACCTCGTTTGCATTTTACTTTTAACTTTTGATTGATCGATTAATTGCATTAGTATTCCTCCCTGAATCTTCGAGAAATATATTGAGCGATGAGGTTCATGATCAGAGTGAATAAGAACAGCGTCATCCCTACTGCATAGATACTATAGTAGATCGTTGTACCAAATCCAGCATCTCCAAGACTCACCTGAACGATATACGAAGTCATCGTTTGAATAGACTCGGTTACGTCCATTGTTAGCTTAGGTGTAGCACCACCAGCTACCGTTACGATCATTGTTTCTCCAATCGCTCTTGAAATAGCTAGAACAAATGAAGCGATGATACCAGAGAGAGCTGCAGGTAGAACGACTTTCACCGCAACTTCAAAACGAGTTGCACCTAGTCCGAGAGCACCTTCTCTAATTGCATTTGGGACAGAACTCATAGCATCCTCAGATAGGGAAGCGACCATTGGTATGATCATAATCCCAACCACAATTCCTGGGCTCAAAGCATTAAATACAGGAAGATTTGGAATAACGTTCTGCAATACCGGAGTTACAAATGTTAGCGCAAAGAATCCGTAAACAATCGTTGGAATTCCTGCTAGTACTTCCAATATCGGTTTAATAAATCGTCTTACACGATCACTTGCATATTCACTCAAATAAATGGCAGCAGCTAATCCGAATGGGATTGCTACAAGCATAGCAATAACTGTAATCATAAGAGTTCCTGAAATAAGCGGCCAAATACCATAGTCAGGATCTCCTTCAAAGAAAGGATACCAATCTTTATTTGTAAAGAACTCCACTATTGAAACGCGGCTAAAGAACGTAATGGTTTCAACAATAAGTGTAAACACGATTCCTAGCGTCGTTAGAACTGAAAGAATAGCACATACAAGCAATAAACCAGGAACCAATTTCTCCATAAAATTTAATCTTGTTTTTTGCTTATCTTTTCTATCTTTAATCATCTGACGAATTGATCTTTCCATAATAGTACTCCCCCTCACACTAGAGCAAAACAGGTTAAAGTGAGGAGTAAGTTCACTCCTCACCAAACTGTTTTCAATTCATTATTTTCCAGCGATCTCGTTAAGCTTATCCATAGCTTCTGTATACTTCTCATCAGGTAGAGCTACATAACCAACAGCTTCAGCCATCTCACCAGCATTTTCAATCATAAACTTATTGAAGTCATATACTGCAGGATTGTCTTTTACAGCAGAATGCTTAACATAAGTGAATAGTGGACGAGAAAGTGGCTCGTACGTTCCATCTTGAATTGTTTCAGCGTTTGGCTCAATTGCTTCGCCTTCACCATTTACAATTGGAACAACATTTAAATTATCTTTGTTTTCAAGGTAGTAAGCATATCCGAAGAATGCCATACCGTTTTTAGATCCAGTTACACCGTTAACAAGAACGTTGTCATCTTCAGAAAGTGTAGCTTCTTTATTCATTTGCTCTTCTTCTAGAACAACTTCATTGAAATAGTCATACGTACCAGAGTCAGTACCTGGGCTAAATAGTTCGATCTTTTCTTCAGGCCATTCAGAGTTGATTTCACTCCACATTGAAACTTCGCCAGTCCAGATTTTCTTGAGATCTTCAATTGTAAGCTGATCTACCCAATCATTCTCAGCGTTTACAACGATAGAAAGTCCATCTTTTGCAACTTCGAATTCAGTAAATTCAATTCCAGCTTCTTCTAGTGCAGCGACTTCCTCTTCTTTGATCGGACGAGATGCGTTACTCATGTCAGTCTCACCGTTAGAGAATTTTTCAAATCCACCGCCAGAACCGGAAACACCTACACTAACTTGAACCTTAGGTTGAGCAGCTGCATATTCTTCAGCTAGAGCTTCAAAGATCGGGAATACAGTAGAAGATCCGTCAACCATTACTTCTCCTGATACTTCTTCTCCGTTTCCAGACTCACCGCCAGCGTTGTTTCCTGCGTTTTCTGAGTTGTTTCCACAAGCTGCTGCGAAAACCAAAATCAATGACATTACTAGCATTAGTGCGATGCCTTTAAACTTCATGTGTTTTTCCCCCTAAATGGATGTGTTTTTTTGTATGGGTCATTAGGACTGCTACTGACCTCTCAACCACAATTACAAGAATACAGCTTGTTTATTAATTGCATATAAACCGATTGTAAAGATAGTGTAAATGCTTGTAGAAATGCTGATTTTCTTGCATATAATTGTGAATTGTTGTCGAAATCGCAGGACTTTAGACCTGATTAATCCTTACTCTTCCCAAACCAAAAAGAAAAAACCGCATTTCTGCGGTTTTTTATCTCATTCTTTATCCTTATTTTCAATTTCACTTCCACTAGGTACTTTCGCCTTGTTTTTGAGGTCGAAATAGGCATCTAATATTCTTCCGCCTATTTTCTTATTAACAAAGCCAGAGCTCGAATCGTTTACTTCCGGTATGACAACAGAAAAGGCAACCTCAGGATCGTTATAAGGAGCAAATCCTACAAGGGTCAAATTGTACTCCTCTCCGATCTGAGCCGTTCCTGTCTTTCCAGCTGCAACATAGTCATCACTCTGAAAGAAGTTATAATTCGTTCCTGCAGTTCCTTCTTTCGTATTCATAACCATCCACATTCCCCTTTGAATGTGTTCTACTTCATCTTTGCTCATTTTTACTTTATTCAATACTTCAGGAGTATGTTGAAAAAGAACAGTATTGGACAGTGTATCGCTTTCTGATGGTTCATGTACTTCTTTTAATAGATGAGGTTTAATGCGATAGCCTCCATTTGCAATCGTAGAAACGTATTGCGCCATTTGCATTGGCGTATACGTATCATACTGTCCGATCGACAAATCAAGTAAATTACCGAACACCCCAATTCCTCCATTAAGACCTGCACTTTCACCAGGGAGATCGATTCCAGTTGGAACACCTAATCCAAATTGAGAGAATGCTTCTCTCATTTGATTGTACGCTTCAGGATTATAGCTACTCCTCTTATTAGGTTCGTAGTCATACCCTGCCATCATCATTGCGATTTTAAACATATAGACGTTTGAAGACTTTTGTATTGCCACTAAATCCGATATTCTGCCCATCGCTCTAGAGGTATAAGAAGATTTGGTTTGACCATTCGAAAATCGAAGCACCTCATCTACTAGCATATCGTTGGGATTAATGACATCATATTGATACCCAGTTAATACTGTAGCTCCCTTAATCGTAGAGCCCATCGCATATGAATCTCCGATCACACCAAAGGTTCTGCCCGTATACTTCCCATTATTATAAGCTTTACCTGCTATTGATAGAACTTCACCAGTAGCAGGGTCCATCATCACAACATACCCTCTAGTCGCACCATATTTTCTGGCATCACGTAATTCTTCTTCTAAAATTTCCTCTACTTGTTGTTGTAGATCGATATCGATCGATAAAACAAGATCATTTCCGCGTTGTCCCTCTATTACTTCTGGCTCACCAATCGGCTCACCGGATTTATCCGTTACAAATTTTTGTTTTTCTTTTTGTCCTTTGAGAAATTCTTCATATTGCTTCTCAAGATAGCTAATACCTACTTGGTCATTCCTATCATAATCTCTAATTCGGTAGTAAGTAAGGCTTTCACGAGGAATGTGTCCTACATTTCCAAAGATTGTTTGAAGCGTCTCACCATATGGATATTCCCTTGTCGCGTCAGCTTGAATATCAACTCCAGGTAATTCACCGAGGTTTTCACTAATGCGTGCGATCTCATCTTCCGTTAACCCCATCTTAATCGTTTGAGAAGAAAGAGCGTACCCATTATCCATCGCTCTCTTTATGGCTGCTACTTCTAGTTCAGTCTCATCAGCTTTTATTTCAGCTAAATCTTTATCATCGATGCGCTCTATTTGGAGCTTGTAAGCCTCTGTTGAATCTAAATTCTCCCACTCTTGTTCTGAGAGCTTCTGTTTCGCTTCTTCTGGGCGAGTCACGATCCAATAATCCTTTAAATCCCGATCTGTAACTTCTTCAGAATCTTTCTCGATTAGTTCGGCGAGTTTTCTTGCAAGATCTAATCGTTCTGATTGATTCGTATTTTGTGTTCTTATGTAAGTAAGAGCGAACTCGGGATTATTATCTACAAGAACTCTTCCGTAACGGTCATACATCTTTCCCCTAGGCGCACTTGATTCTGCCGTTACATTTTCAGTCTGCTCTGATACCCGTTCATATTCTTCACCGTCCACAATTTGAATGACGCCAAGACGCAATACAAGAACTGAAAATAAAATAAAAACGGACAAGAATAATATATTTAACCTTATCGGCACGTGGTTCTTTTTCTTTCTATTAGGATTCACGTTATTCTTCCTTTCAACAAACAATTAGGCACCTGTAGAGTACAGGTGCCCTATCCCATATTTATTTACTATACTTAGTGATACACCAATTGTAAAGGGTATAATGAGCTATTGAACTGGCTCTACCGACTTTTCACTAAAAGCCCTAACAATCTTGAGTTTTCTATAGAAGAAGAAAATAATGGAATGACCAATTCCTAGGATCATCAATAGTGTAGGTACGATTTGAACATCGTTTGAAATCGAGATCGCTATTAGAAACACTGTAATCGATACAACCCTTCCAAAGTTTAAATACACCTCTCTTACTACAATGTACTCAATCCTCATTTCCGCAGCATTCCAAGCTTTTCCGATCACATCGTATGTTAGTGATACATATGGAACAAACAAAACGGGATAAGCGATTGAAATACAAATGCCGTAAAGCAGCAAGCGCGGGAACGTTAATTCAAATAAAAGAATAACCACTGAGACATATAGCATAATTCCTGCATAAAGAATTGCTTTTATACGAAAACGTGGTTTTATTAATCTTGTCGCAAGGTAATAAACCAGGAACGAAACAGCGGAATTCACCAAACCAAATGTTCCTATCGCAAGCTCACTGCCAGTCGTAATAAATACGAGAACAGCAATGACAAAAATAAATGTTCCCTCTCTTAACCCTTGGAAGAAGTGAGCATGAAGAACATTTAGCCAATCGCTGTTCGATTTACGTTCGTTGAAAACTCTCATGAATGAAAAGTTGCCTTTCGCTGATCGCCTCTTTAAGAAAAAACTCAAGATAACCGCAGCTGAGAAAAGCACCAGTGAGACTCCAAATATGATTTTGTACCCCGTGTATGATTCAAGACTTGAAATGACTACTCCTGCGAAAATAGGACCGATCATTCCAGCAAAAGAAGTTAGAAGTCCTAGAAAACCATTAAAAAAATCTCTCGTATCAGGCTCAGTTATTTCAAATGTTAATACATTAAACGCAAGCCAATAAAACCCAAACCCAATTCCAAGCAGTGCTCCCAATAAGACGAGTAACTGGCCAGCATTTTGCCCTAGTAGTAAAACCGTAATATAAAATAGCGCCAAAAAGATTACGCCGATTCTCAATACAATCACTCGATCCATCTTTTTAGCCCATCGTCCAGCTAAAATAAATGTAAGCGGTTGACTGATGACAACTGAAAGGTTGTAAATCGCAATATCTGCAAATTCACCTGTTTGTTTCCATAAATAAACGTTTACAAACGTATTTGAAAGAGCAATGCTCAAAGCATACAATCCGCCGATCGTTAATAATAAGAGTAGATCTTTTGTAACAGCTATATCACCCATTACGTGTTTAAGTACTTTCATGGCAAACTCCCCTTTTTTCCTCCTCCCTTATTTTGTATTAATTCTGTCTCCTTATGCGAAAGATTAGAAATGGGTAAGATGTTTTTGAAAGGAGAGTTCGATGTATTATTTTATCTATACAGGGGACGTCATTTCTCATCAAATTAAGAATACTCTTTTATCACAACTGATTTCTTTTGCGACAAAACTTGAGCAGCCACATACATATAATGAAGAAAAAAATTCATTAACGCTGCCTACATTCTTCATATCGATCAGGGAAAATCAAATTTTTTCCTATAGCAAGTACGATTTCAATGATGGCTGTGCAATTACAGACCTTGTTATTGGCTATCTATTAGAACATCTGGGAAGCGTCTATACAAGAATAGAACCATAAAAAAGCCCCGACAATACTGTCGGGGTTTTGGCGATTATTTTGCAGCTTCGTAACGCTTAGCTACTTCATCCCAGTTAACAACATTCCAGAATGCACTGATGTAATCTGGGCGCTTGTTTTGATACTTAAGATAGTAAGCATGCTCCCAAACGTCAAGGCCAAGAATTGGAGTAATGCCTTCCATTACAGGAGTATCTTGGTTTGGAGTACTAGTGATTTCTAGTTCTCCACCTTTAACGATAAGCCATGCCCAGCCAGAACCAAAGCGTCCTGCAGCAGCACTAGCGAACTCGTCTTTGAAGCTTTCAAAGCTTCCAAATTTCTTTTTGATTGCTTCGCTCAAGTCACCTGATGGTTCGCCGCCACCGTTTGGACTAAGTACTTGCCAGAAAAGTGTGTGGTTAGCATGTCCGCCACCATTATTTCTTACTGCAGTACGAATTCCTTCAGGTACAGCATCCAGGTTGCCAAGAAGATCTTCAAGGCTTTTGTCAGCTAAGTTTTCATGACCCTCAAGTGCACCGTTTAGCTTTGTAACATAAGCATTGTGGTGTTTGCCGTGGTGAATCTTCATTGTTTCTTCGTCGATATGTGGCTCTAGAGCGTTAAAATCGTAAGGTAGTTGTGGTAGTTCAAATTTAGCCATTGTAAATCTCCTCCTTTAAAAGTATGTAACCCTTGTGACTATTGCGTCACAAGTCATGATCACAATGTATCACATTTTTACAGTAGCAGATTTATCCTTTGTTTTCAAATGTTTAACATCGTGATATCGTCACCACTTTTTATAATTCCACACATAAAGAATCGTAAACATAAAAAAACCACCTACAAGGTGGTGAATCGATGTTAATATGGTGGCTCCGGACGGAATCGAACCGCCGACACGTGGATTTTCAGTCCACTGCTCTACCGACTGAGCTACAGAGCCATGATTGTTAATTCAATTAATAATTCAATCTAAACGTGAATGGTTATGTAGAATGTCTTTACAATTTAAAGATGTAACTGTTTATTATGCGTTTAGGTTGCCCCTAAAGGGACTACGATTAACTTTTAACAACGATGTTTATTCGACGTAGTTAAAAGTTTATTTTGGTTGCGGGAGCAGGATTTGAACCTGCGACCTTCGGATTATGAGCCCGACGAGCTACCGAACTGCTCCATCCCGCGACGATAAAATCATACGATTATTAACTTACTTTTCCATACTTAGAAGAAAGATGGCGGAGGAAGAGGGATTCGAACCCCCGCGGGCCGTTAAGCCCCTGTCGGTTTTCAAGACCGATCCCTTCAGCCAGACTTGGGTATTCCTCCGCGTATGGTGGACCCTGCAGGACTCGAACCTGCGACCGGACGGTTATGAGCCGTCAGCTCTAACCAGCTGAGCTAAGGGTCCAATGTAAATGGGGCGACTGATGGGAATCGAACCCACGAATGCCGGAACCACAATCCGGTGCGTTAACCACTTCGCCACAATCGCCATTGTGTTAAGTTAATATGGTAGCGGCGGAGGGGATCGAACCCCCGACCTCACGGGTATGAACCGTACGCTCTAGCCAGCTGAGCTACACCGCCATATGGCTCCACAGGTAGGATTCGAACCTACGACCGATCGGTTAACAGCCGATAGCTCTACCACTGAGCTACTGTGGAATATCTCTTAACGACAAGAATAACTATACCATATAGTTTAAAAAGAAGTCAATAACTTTTGTGATATAATTTTTATTGCTGAAAAATCAGCGATGAAATTACTATAGCATGGTTTTGTCCCTTCATCAAGATTACTAAAGAACATAAACAAGAAAGATAACAATCATTATTGCCTGAATAACACCTTTCATTAACGCTCCCCCAAGAAAACCAAGTAAAGATCCGACTCCTACATTAATCGACTCTCTTA
Source organism: Anaerobacillus sp. ABA4_114 (assembly GCF_056159065.1). Taxonomy (NCBI): domain Bacteria; kingdom Bacillati; phylum Bacillota; class Bacilli; order Caryophanales; family Bacillaceae; genus Anaerobacillus; species Anaerobacillus sp. ABA4_114. The sequence continues at coordinate 1,499,069 of NZ_JBSWUM010000001.1, read as the reverse complement.
ATGGTTTTCGATGAAAGATTAACTCCGCTCCCACTGCCCCAATGAAAGGACCAAGAATAATTCCTAGAAAAGGGATAACGAAAGGTCCGACCAATAACCCTATAGTACTTCCCCATATGGCTGCTTTCGATCCTCCATATTTCTTGACTCCAAATAAGTTGCTAGCATAATCAGCAAGAAATAGTAGCGCGGTAAATAGAATTTGAATAATCCAAAAAGAAATTGTCATTGAACTAAATTCGAAAAATACACCGTACACAATATATCCTATGTAAATAAAAAGAACCGATGGAATGATTGGATAGATTAGTCCTACAAACGCCACTACAAACGATGCTATTATGAGTACCCAGTATAAGATATCCATGTTGCCCCCCTTTTTCTTCTATTATATAGAATAAAAAAAGTCAGGGCTAGCTAAGCCCCGACTTTTTATTACTCTTCTCCGATAACTGCTTCTGCAATATTAACAGCGTGATCACCTATACGTTCTAGGTTACTGATCATATCTACAAAGACGATTCCTGCACTTCCTGTACATTCGCCTTCATTTAACCTCATGATATGCTGCTTACGAAGAGATCTTTCCATTTTATCGATCTTATTCTCTAACTTCACAACTTCTCGAGCCTTCTCAACATCCCAATTATCCAATGCATCAAATGCCTGTTGAAGAGTCGTTAGCGTAAGATCAAACATTTGATCAAGGTCTTTCATAGCTACGTCAGTCATCTTCACTTTGTTGCTGATCTGATAATCAACGAGCTCGACGATATTTTCCATATGATCTCCAACTCGCTCAATATCACGAACCGAGTCCATCAACATACCATGTCGAGTTGACTCCTCAGCTGAAAGAGAGGTTGCAGATAGCTGAATTAAATAATCTGTGATCTTTGTGTCTAAGTTATTGATCGCGTCTTCATATTGAGCAGTTTTCTCTGCACTTTTTTGCTCTTTTGAAGTGACATATTTCGAAGCTTCTTTTACACCTTTATAAGCAAATTCGCTCATACGAATAACTTCTTCTTTTGCTTGTCCAAGCGCGACAGATGGAGAACGTTCGATAAATACCGGATCAAGGTGCTTTGGCTTATACTCGATCGCAGTATCATCACCAGGAATAATTTTTGTTACTAATACAGCAAGTAATGCAATGAATGGGAACTGAATGATTGTATTAGAAACATTAAAAATACCGTGTGCAAATGCAATAGTCATTTCTGCATTTAAATTAAGTGCATCTTGGATATATGCAATGAAAGGTGTGTACAGTGATAATATAATCAAGAACACTGTAGTACCAATTAAGTTAAATATAACATGTGTAAGTGCTGCCCTTCTTGCTGCAACTGAGGCACCAATCGATGCTAAAACAGCAGTTACTGTCGTTCCTATGTTATCTCCGAATAGAACTGGCATAGCAGCTTGTAGGGACATAGCATCCTGAGAGAATAAACTTTGCAGAACGCCAATCGTAGCACTTGAACTTTGTACGATGACAGTAAATACGGTACCAATGACTACTCCCAATATTGGGTTTTCACTCATACTAACCGTAAGATCTTGGAATACCTGAAGAGTTCTTAAAGGTTTCATACCGTTACTCATCAGTTCTAAACCATAGAATAAACCACCAAAACCAAAGATGATCTGTCCAAGATACGTTATCTTTTTGTTTTTAACAAAGAAGATCAATGCTGCACCAATAAATAGGATAGGTAGTGCGTAATCTTTGATAGGTATACCAATTATGAATGCTGTTACAGTTGTTCCTATATTTGCTCCCATTATAACTCCGATAGCCTGTTTAAGAGTCATAAATCCTGCATTTACTAGTCCTACTGTAAGAACTGTAGTTCCTGAACTGGTTTGTAACAAGATAGTAACGACTATACCTGCTAACACACCCATGAATGGGTTCGTTGTGAAGCGATCTAATATATCTCTTAATCGATCGCCCGCTGATCTTTGAAGGCCATCACCCATATACTTAAGTCCAAACAGGAAAATACCTAGACCTCCCACAAACTGAAAGATCATCTCCTGAACGTTGAGTTCCATCATTTCAACCCCTTGCACCATTTTATTTTTTTCGACAATACTCAACAAAGTCCCTTGTCTATTATCTACATCACCCTTTCTTTTGTAAAGACTAAATATAGATTTTGTAATGATTTATTCACAAAGGGAATGAAAAACTTTAACCGAGTTTATTGTTCCCTAAGTGGAATATAAGCTAAACTAGTTTATGGGTTTGTGTAATTAATGGAAGGAGATTTGAATTTGAACATATTTAAACAACTATTTTACAGCCTTTACTCTCCAAAGATGATGGCGCGCTTTCGTTTTCAAAAGCTTGGAAAACCGATCTTATATGTTTTTCTTTTAATGCTTCTTGCATCCGTACCAGTTGGAATTCTAACCACCGTTACATTTACGAATGCTTACGATGAATTGAAATCCCATATAAGTGACGTTCCTGAATTTAAACTTGTAGATGGAACGTTATCTGCTGATCAAGATGAGCCGTATATAACGAAGGAAGACGGAGAAACATTTATCTTTGACGCTACTGGTGAAACAAAACCTGATGATGTAGAAGGATATCAGACTGTCATTGCATTTTTAGGAGACAGAATAATGATTAAAGACTCTGGTACATTACAGGAATTTGATTATAGTAACTTCAGTACGATGAGTTTCACAAAAAGTGATGTGATTGAACTGTCACAAACACTCGATGATTTGCTTCCTATCTTTATACCCCTTGTCATTTTCGTCGTGTATCTTTTACAAACAGGTCTTAAATTTATAGGTGTGACGGTCCTTGCTACAATTGGTTTGACCTTGAAAAATATGACCAAGAGAAGAGTTTCCTATAAGCAGCTTTGGATACTTTCTGCCTATTCTGTAACGATACCGACGTTATTTTTCACTATTATGAGCCTGTTACGTACGCAAGTTCCATTTGGCTTTTTAGTATACTGGTTCGTAGCGATCTTGCTATTGTATATGGTACTGAAAGAAATTCCACTCCCCAAAAAGAGGCAAGAATAATCGTTAGAACAAAAAGAAGTCCTCCCGGTGTGCCGGGAGGACTTCTTTACACTTGCAGTGTTTCATCAGCTACTTTTTCTTCTATCAAGATTCTTGTTCCATCCACATCTGTTATCGTTACAGTAGTACCTTCATCGATCCATCTTCCAACTGAAATAGCGCTATACTTCTTATTATTCACTTCGATCGTTCCACTTGGCCTAAATGGTGTGATCGCTTTTGCTGTATGACCTACCAGGTCTTTGTATTCACTATTCATCGAGTTATAACCCATATCACCACTTAATCGATCTTTTAAGGTCATTTTCGTCCACATCTTCCTCGCAGTAAATACCTTCAAGAATAAGAATGATGCAGCTGCTCCTAATAGAAAACCACTAGATACGAGAAGTCCGTATATGAAAGAAGGTGAAGGTAACGCGACAGCAGTAATCATGATAAGGATACCAATTAATCCAAAGGTACCATCGTTTAGTAACTTTCCGTCAAGCACCACTAAACCAAGACCTACTGCAAAGACCAATCCCATCCAGAGGATTGAAACTGTCGACGTAAGGTGGAAACTGAAATAAAGCGTTAAAATCAATATCCCAATCAGTCCAAAAATACCTTTTGTGCGCACTAGAATTTCCCCGAATAAGAATAAGACCCCTAATAAGACGACGATGAATCCAATCGCAGGTACAGCTAAAATATCCATCCAAAACCGCCTCCCTATTTATTCCTCTATCCTATATACGAATGAAGATCAAAAAAGTTTCTCGGTTTTTATGATTGAAACGCCCCAGCGATGCTATCGATGATCGATTTAATAAAATCAATAAACTTGCTAATAAAATTCTTTGTTTCTTCCTTGTTTAGAAATTCATTCAAGTTTTCTTTTGCATTCTCTAATTGGCTTCTAACTTGGTCCCAATCAATATTTAAATTCTTCATTCGTTCAAATAACGCAACAAGGCCGTCTAACTCCTCATTTGTTAATTCAATACCTGAGTCTTTTGCGATTTGTTGAATTAGACTTCTAAGCTCTTCTTCTGTTTCAGGTGGATTCGATGCTATCTCATCTTTTATCTTTGTCATTAATTCTGTAGCTTTTTCAGCTCCAATGCTTTCACTTAGCTTAGCTGTCTTTACAAGCTCTTCATTTGCGACTTGTTTTTGCTCTTCTGGTATCACTTTGTCCATACTGACTTCATACGCTTTTATCAAACCAGTGAGTGCAGCCGTTCCAGACACTTCAATGGGTGCAGTGACATAAACGGCAGCATCCTTAACACCAGCCGTTATCAAAGCGTTTGTATACATCTCATCGGTTACCCAATTGATATTGTTGGTTTCTACACTCAACCCTTCATCCTTTTTGCCTATCGTGATCGATGATGATGAAAGAGCACGTGTTCCGATCAAGCCTTTACTTATATAATCACCAAGGTATTTATGTTCTTCTTCATTCGATACCGTAACGGTTAATGCTTCTTCTGGAGCATTCATTTCTTTCAATAATTCCTGTTGTTGACTCTCTGATAAATCTTCACCAAGCGTAATGATGACGTCCCCTTCACTGGCATCAGCCAATGCATCTATAGGTAATACGAACACAAGCAAACTAACTGTTAATAAGTATGGTAAAAGTTTTTTGATCATCATTCATTCTCCTTTATTTTAGAAGTAAGGAAAGTAATACACCTATATGCATGTTATTTTACTGCAGTCCTTCCTCAAAGAAAAGAAAATTCGAAAAACAGAGGAATAACCTCGTGGGACAAGCATAAGGTAAAAGTAAAAACAGTTAAGAAAGCGGGGTTTGCAATGCGTAAACTACTAACTGCTTTTATAATAATTCTCGTCCTTCACACCACCTATTACGATTTAACTACCGGGACTCTTGCAACGTATAATCCTCCTGCAGTACAAGTTGTTTCCGAATCCAACGAGCAGGGAGAAAAGCCTTATGTCCTCTACAAAGTAGCTGCGGGAGATACAGTTCTTTCAATTGTTGAAAAGACGAACGGTTCGATTCCAGTATCTATAGATACTGTGGTAAATGATTTTAAACAGTTAAACGGAATTCCCCCTACACATATCCAAATAGGAGAACAATATAAAGTTCCATCTTACATGGATGTGGAAACCCAGTGATTATTTCTTGTCAATCGTATTCATAAGTTGCTACAATGAGATAGTATTATTAATGAGTCTAAATCCTTATGCAGGAAAGAAATAATTTAAGCTATCTAATCATGAGGTATGATCCTACATGTAAAAGGAGCGATTTTCGCATGAATGAAATTACTCACCGTACAAAGACAAGACCTGTAAAAGTTGGTCCTTTGACTATAGGTGGAAACAATGAAGTCGTCATTCAAAGTATGACAACGACTAAAACACACGACGTCGAAGCCACTGTGGCTGAGATCGAGCGTTTAGAAGAAGCTGGATGTCAGGTTGTTCGTGTTGCTTGTCCTGATGAGCGCGCAGCAAATGCCATTCCAGAAATAAAGAAGCGAATCAACATTCCGCTTGTAGTAGATATCCATTTTGATTATAAGCTCGCTCTCAAAGCTATCGAAGGTGGAGCTGATAAGATCCGTATCAACCCAGGTAATATCGGACGAAGAGAGAAAGTCGAAGCAGTTGTTAAAGCAGCAAAAGCAAAAGGCATTCCTATTCGTATCGGAGTAAACGCTGGTTCACTTGAACGAAAGATCTTGGAGAAGTATGGTTATCCAACAGCACAAGGAATGTTAGAGAGTGCACTTCATCACATTAAGATTCTAGAAGACCTTGATTTCTATGACATCATTGTGTCTATGAAGGCTTCCGATGTAAACCTTGCAACAGAAGCATACGAACTTGCTGCGAAAGCTTTTGACTACCCGCTGCATCTAGGAATTACAGAATCAGGTACTCTTTTTGCAGGGACTGTAAAAAGCGCAGCAGGTCTCGGAGTCATTCTTTCAAAAGGGATCGGGAATACTGCACGTATCTCTCTAAGTGCTGACCCTGTAGAAGAGGTCAAAGTCGCAAGAGAACTTCTTAAATCGTTTGGACTTGCTTCTAATGCAGCAACGTTGATTTCTTGCCCAACTTGCGGAAGGATCGAGATCGATCTGATCAGTATCGCCAACGAAGTTGAAGAATACATCTCCACGATTAAGGCTCCAATCAAAGTTGCAGTGCTAGGTTGCGCAGTAAATGGACCAGGAGAAGCACGTGAAGCGGATATCGGTATCGCAGGTGCACGTGGTGAAGGGCTACTTTTCCGTCATGGTGAAATCATAAGAAAAGTCCCGGAAGAAATTATGGTTGACGAACTGAAAAAAGAAGTCGATAAGATTGCTGAAGAGCATTACAAGAAGATGGAAGAAGAAAAAGCAAAAGCTGAATCAAACGCATAAAGAAAGAGCCTGTTCAAATGAACAGGCTCTTTTTACATTTATCCACTAAAAGAACGGTGCGAAGAATAACGAAATGATCATTGAGGCTACCCCGACACCGATAGCCCAGCTACCTAGAGTCGTAAGTCCTCTCCTTCTCGCTATAAACCCTACTACGATACCCGCTGCTCCAAATATGACGGGTAAAATGAACAGGGAGATGACCGAAAGAGCTAGTGCGGCTATACCGACACCGACTCCTGTTTTCTCTTGCTCCTGTCTTTTAGCTTCAAAATGTTCTTCGCGCTCCTCAGCTCTTGGACGTTCATTTTCAGGCGACTGTAAATAAGGACGATCAAGAACTCCAGAAGGTGCTACTTCTGCAGCTGATTCTTCGAGATAATCTTCTTCCGATTGTAGATCAACTCTTTCTTCCTCCAGAAGTTCCAAATCCTCACGTCTGTCTTCTGTCATATACATCCCTCACCTTTAATCTGTAGTGGAGCATGTTTAGTATTCGCAAAGATACGGAAGGTTATTTGCTATTATGAAGTAAGTTACTACCAATTCCTCAATCGAGATCCACTGAATATGATATGATTGAAGGAGAGTGAATGAAAAGGAGTTTTTTTATGCCACTACAAAGACTAGGGCTTGATATCGACGGAACTATTACAAGCCCAAAAACCTTTTTACCTTATTTGAATTCGTCCTTCAACAAACAATTAGTACTTGAAGATATTACACAATATGATCTTGCAGGACTATTAAATGTTTCTAAAGATGATTTTATAAATTGGTTAAAAGCAAATGAAGAAAGAATTTATTCCAACGCGTTTATGGCAGAACACGCTCACCCCACTTTACACGGATGGAAAGATGATTATGAGCTTGTTTACATTAGCGCAAGAGGGAATCACCTGTTTGAAACGACGAAAGAATGGTTTACCACTAACGATGTACCGTATCATCATATTGAATTAATCGGTAAACACAACAAGATCGAATCCATAAAGCGTCATCAAGTTGACGTTTTCTTCGAAGATAAACACGATAATGCGTGTGCGATCGCTGAAGACTGTAACATTCCCGTCATCCTTTTTAATACACCGTATAACCAAGGTGCAGTTCCCTCGGGAGTGATTCGGATGAACAGTTGGATCGAAGCAAAAAAATGGCTTTATCATTACGAAAGCGGAAGGTAGCCCCTTCCGCTTCTTTCATACCTTATTGACATTCTCCGCATTTACCGTAAATCTCGAATTTATGCCCTACTACTTCAAAATCTGGATCGTAAACAGGAATATTGTCCATTGGACAAGCCTCGATTTGCCGTGTTCTTCCGCAATCAAGGCAGATGAGATGATGATGATGAGCATCAGTCGCACAGCTTAGGCGATAGCGTTTTTCACCATTCCATTCTGTTTCCTCAAGGATACCCAAATCTCTAAAAAGAGTAAGGTTTCGGTAAATTGTATCCACACTCATGCCAGGATATGTTTTCTGCATATACGTCAGTACTTCCCTTGCAGAAAGATACCTTTTTTCTTTGGCAAAAAATACCACAAGGTCCTCTCGTTTTTCAGTATATTTATATCCTTCGTTTTTTAGGATTTCTAGTGCACTAGATACATTCATCTTTCCACCTCTTCACATTAAGATTTCCCTTGTTGCCAGCGTTTTAAGATGAGAATTATGACTAATATGATTGCAGATAAAAGTACGATTGTTCCGCCAGGTGCTATATCGAGATAGTAGGCAAGAATCAATCCACCGATCACTGAAGCTTCTCCTATGAGGATGGAGAGGAAGATCGTTTGTTTAAATCCTTTCGCAATACGAATACTTGCAGCGACAGGAAGGGTCATCAGTGCTGAAACCAATAGGACTCCAACAATCTGCATCGATACAGCTATCACAAATGCTACGATCAGTATAAAGACGATGTGAATCCATTTCCCTCTTATTCCTGAAACCACAGCATGCTCCTCATCGAACGATAGGAAGAAAAGCTCTTTATATAATAAGATCACAACAGCTAAGACAATGATCGTAATAACAGTAACTGCTAACAAATCACTTCTACTTATTGCAATTACACTTCCAAACAAATAATTAAAAAGATCCGAATTAAATCCATCAGCTAAGGATATGAAAACAACGCCTAATCCAATTCCACCTGAGAGCGTAATCGGAATAGCAAGCTCTTCGAAATGCTTATAAACTTTTCGAAGTTGTTCGATAAACAAAGAGCCTACTGCAGAAAAGCCCATCCCCATATAAACAGGGTTAACTAACTGCCAACTTGTTACATATTTCCCCATAAGAAGACTAGCGGCAATACCTGCTAAGGTGATATGAGAAAGTGCATCAGCAATCAACGCCTGTCTTCTAACGACAAGAAACACTCCTAGAAGCGGAGCGATCACACCGATTAATATTCCCGCTAAGAATGCATTCTGTAAAAATTCAAATTTCAATAATGCTTGAATCATCTAGACTCCTCCATGACCATGGTCGTGATTTAAAACATGTACATGGTGTCCATAAAAGTCAGAGAGGTCACTTTCGTTAAACTGTTCAAATTCTTCCGTTTCACCATGAAAATGCAAGGTTCGATTTAAGCAAGCCACATGCGTGACCTTATCGGTGATCGTCCCGATATCATGCGTAACGAGCAGCAGTGTGATGCCATTCTCTTTGTTTAATCTTCCGAGCAAATTATAAAATTCACTTGTAGAACCAACATCAACGCCCACAGTAGGTTCATCTAGTATGAGAAAGTCTGGGTCACTCACTAATGCTCTAGCGATAAAGACTCTTTGTTGCTGCCCACCTGATAGTTCCCCTATATTTCGGTCGGAATAGGCTTCCATTCCAACAAGTGCGAGTGCGTCATATACCGCTTTTTTATGCTTAGCGTTCATGAACTTAAACAAGCCAAGTTTGCTAGTAAGCCCCATGGATACGACTTCAAATACTGAAGCAGGAAAGCCTGAGTTAAAACTGTTTGCTTTTTGAGAAACGTACCCTACCTTGCTCCACTGTTGAAATTTATTAACCTGATTTCCAAGCAAATGTACTTGACCCTTTTGTGGCTTTAATAAACCAAGTATAATCTTAATTAGTGTTGATTTACCTGATCCGTTAGGCCCTACTAATCCTACGAAGGCACCTTTTGGAACAGTAAAGGACACATCTTCTAGAACATAACGATCACCATAGTGAAACGAAACGTTCGTTGCATCCACCATATTTGTGTTTGTCATTATTTAAAACCTGCCATTTTATTTTTATAAGAATGATTACGATTTACATTAGTAGTATACCTTTATTAAGTGGTTTTGTAAATTTTATACGATTAATCTCTTATATTCAAAATACTTGCATTAATCACATGCTTAGAGAGGATGTTGACATTGCCTACACAACCTTACTACGGAGTCATCGATATGGGCTCGAATACAATTCGGCTTGTTATCTATAAACTTAATTCCTTTAATGAACTTCAAGAAGTGCAAAATTTAAAATATACAGCTAGGCTAAGAACATACTTTAATCAGAGTCATTCGATAAACGAAAAAGGAATCGATGTTATATTAGACACTTTATCACTGTTTCACGAAATAACAAATCACTACCAACTAGAACAAATTGAGATCATCGCTACTGCAGCGATACGAGAAGCGAAGAATAAAAAACAAATCGTAGAACGAATAGAGAAAGAAACAGATTTGACAGTTCGCGTGTTGAGCGAACAAGAAGAAGCGTACTTTGGTTACCTATCTGTTATCCACACTACAAACTTGCAGGATGGCTATACGATTGACATAGGTGGAGGCAGCACCGAAATTACATATATTGAGAACAGAAAAATAAAGCATTATCACAGCTTTCCATTTGGAGCATTGACATTAAATCAAGATTTCATTTTAAATGAAAAGCCAACCATGACGGAACTACAACAGATCACCAAACATGTACAGCATGAATTCTCAAAAATTCCGTGGATAAAGGTTCGAGGAGCACGGGTTGCAGGCATTGGAGGTAGTGCTAGAAACCTCTCACTCATTCATCAAAGGCAATGTGCATACCCTTTATCTGGCATACACCATTATGAATTTCCTGCAGAAGAGATGAAAACCGTTATCGAGACATTGAGACAAGAAACACTATCTAACAGAAAGAAGATAGAAGGACTTTCAAAAGAACGAGCAGACATCATCATACCAGCAATCCAAGCCATCTCCTCATTTACTGAATATGTTGAAGCCCCCTCTTTTCTTATGTGTAGGAAAGGTCTTAGAGAAGGTTATATGTATGACACCTTGATTGAGAAGAGTCTCAGGGAACGCTATCCGAGTGTTACTGCTAAAAGTGTTGAAGAGTTAAGTCATAAATATCAAATCGATCAAAACAAAGTCACACACCTCACGCAAACAGCTCTTAAATTGACCGAATGCTTCAAGAAAGCAGGTTTTATTACTTGGTCAGAGTGGAAAAAACAGATTGAATTGGCTTCACAACTAAATTATCTCGGACATCATATCGAAGGTGAATCTGTAAATCATCATACATTCTACATCCTGACAAACACTGCGATTAACGGACTTAATCATAAGGAACGAGTTATTCTAGCCTTACTCTCTTCATTTAAAAATCGTTCAAGTTTTAACCAATTCATCGAACCATTTACAGATTGGTTCAACAGTGACGAAAGAAGACAATTTGAAGTAGTTGGGGCTATTTTGAAACTCTCCCACTGCTTAAATATAACGAACAGAAATATCATTAAGCACTTTGCACTAGATATTCTCGATGATGGGTCGTTAAAACTCAAGATATTTGTGAATGGACACTACTATTTCGAGAAAGCTAAATGCGAAAAACATATTAAGCATTTAGAAAAAGGGATAAATAAAATGGTTTATATTGAGTTCCACCTAAATGACTGATTTCTTTTACAATATCTTTACATTTCGTGATAACAATAGTAAAAAGTTCTCTGTTACACTTTAGTCAAGTCGACAAAAAGGCAGGTAGGTAAATCAATGAACCAACACCATTACACCACAGAAGAATTGGATATCAGCGCTTCTACTTATTACAATAATAGAGAACTGAGCTGGCTTGGATTCAATGAACGGGTGCTTGAAGAAGCAATTGATCCAAGAAACCCCTTGCTAGAACGACTTAAGTTTCTTGCTATCTTCAGCTCGAATTCGGACGAATTTTTCATGGTAAGAGTTGCAGGACTTAAGGATCAGGTAGCAGCCGGATTTGACAAACCAGAAAACAAAGCTGGCCTTACACCTAAAGAGCAGCTTGCTGAAATTTTCCGAATCAATCACGAATTAGTCAACCGTCAATATGAGACGTTTTCCCATGTGATACTACCACAACTTGAAAAAGAAAAGATTCGTTTACGTAAAATACACGAGCTTTCTCAAGAGCATTTAACCTTTTTGGACGAACATTTCGAATCCCAAATCTACCCTAGTTTAACACCGATGGCAATAGATGCTTACCGACCATTTCCTGTAATCCCTAACAAGGCATTGAACATTGCCGTTATGTTAGAGAAAGTAGACAGTAGTGATGCAGAGCATTATCTTGCTATCGTTCGTATACCTCCAGCACTTGAACGATTTATTAAATTGCCCTCTGAACAAGGTGAACAATCTTTCATATTACTTGAAGACGTGATAAGTCACAATTGCTTCAAACTGTTCGAAGGATATCGCGTTATTTCCACTTCCCAGTTTCGTATCACGCGAAATGCTGATCTTTCAATTCATGAAGAAGGTGCGAGTGACCTTTTAGAAGTCATTGAAGAGGAATTGAAAAAGCGTAAATGGGGAGCTGCAGTTAGACTTGAAGTACGAAGAGACTGGAATGACAAAAAGTCTATCCAGTTTCTAAAAGATAATCTAGAGTTACACGATAAGGATGTCTATATTGTCGACGGACCAATCGACCTAACGTTTCTATTCGGTTTTTATAAAATCTTAAGTAAAACTTCCGACCATCTAGTATTCGATAAAGTAATTCCAAAATACCCTCGTGCATTAAATAATGACAAACCTATTTTTCAAACTTTACTCCAAAAAGACATATTACTCCACCACCCTTTCGAATCTTTTGAACCTATTGTTCAGTTTATTCAACAAGCTGCTAGCGATCCAAAAGTACTAGCTATTAAACAAACGCTATACCGTGTAAGTGATTATTCACCAATTATTAACGAGTTGGCCAAAGCATCCGAAAACGGAAAACTCGTAACTGTACTTGTTGAATTAAAAGCGCGGTTTGATGAAGAAAATAATATTCAATGGGCTAAAAAGCTTGAGAAGTCAGGTGTTAATGTAATCTATGGAATGACGTCTTTAAAAACACACAGTAAAATTACTCTTGTGGTTAGAAAAGATCGAAACGTCATTCAACGATTCGTCCATCTTGGTACAGGTAATTACAATGACGCAACCGCAAAAATCTACACTGATATGGGACTGCTTACGTCAGATAAAAAACTCGGAATCGACGCAACCAATTTCTTTAACTATTTAAGCGGTTATCGGACGAAACCAGATTGGTATCATTTTTCTATTGCGCCAATTGAAATAAAGAATACGTTCATCAATCTGATTGAAGAAGAAATGGAGCATCACCAAAACACAGGCAAAGGTCACATTATCGCTAAGATGAACTCTTTGACGGATAAAGACTTAATTATGCAGTTCTATCGTGCATCACAAGCAGGTGTTAAAGTCGATCTCATCGTTAGAGGAATTTGCTGCTTAAGACCTGGAATCGACGGGATAAGTGATAGGATTACCGTGCGTAGCATCGTAGGGCAGTTTTTAGAACACACTCGAATTTTCTATTTTCATCATGGCGGAGAAGAGAAAACATTCTTGTCATCTGCAGACATGATGACCAGGAACATGGAAAAGCGAATCGAAATCCTTTTCCCAATTTATCAGAATGAATTGAAGAAAAAAGTAAAGGGTACCCTTGATATCATCTGGAAAGATAATGTGAAAGCCAGACAACAGGATGCTAAAGGGCAGTATCATTATATTTCAAAAAAGCCGAATGAACTTACTATAGATAGTCAAAGGAAATTGATGCAAGACCCACTCTAACCATATGAAAAGGACCCGGTCGGGTCCTTTTCTCGTTTCATGTAATGAAACGCAGGTGCTATTCCAATGTCGGTATTAACTTTCATGGAGACTTGCTTTTTCTTGTATTTCTTCAGAATAATCGCTCTTCGGCGTTCCTTTTTCTAATACGTAAGTCTCCAAACCAGCTATGCCACGGTTATAAGCCGTCAGGGCTTCATCCCAATTATCATATTTTTGATAAAGGTACTCTAAATACGTGACCGATAACGTCATGGAATAATAGGGATCAAATAGCTTTTCTTCAGAATAATCGATACCGGCCATATCTGCTATCCATGGGGCAGTGTTTTTCATGAACTGTGCCATTCCATATGCTCGTCCATACTTTGTTTGTGGACCTGTGAGTTCAGGATCGAACTTATCACCAGTTTCCACTTTCAATAACTCATAAACAATGGCTGGATCGATATCAGACTTCATCGCTTGAAAAGCTAGGAACAATCCCCATTTCTCTTTAAATTTTCCATCGCTGTCTTCATAAAAATTCTTTGAGTATTCTTTTGCTTGTTTCCATTCTTCGATACTAATTGAGCTAGCATCCAAAGAATAACCTGTTTCTTTTTCCAGTTTCAAAAGCTCCGTTTGAGCTTTCATTGAATCGTTCTGGGATGTTGATTTCTTATCTAGAACCCCGACTGTTGTTTCAGCGTCAGCAACTTGTTCTTTTAGTAGATGAGAATTAATGAGAACTAGTACTAGTACGATTGTAAGAACAACTGCAGTGATAACTGATACTTTCGTTCTGGAATTTCGTTGAGAAAAATTGATAGTCTTGCACTCCTTTACAACTGGTATTTAATTCTGGAGAGCACCAGTTAAGGTTATACCCTATCACGTTAATCTCAAACATTTCTACTATAGTGCTTCTGCACGTCCCTTCACATAACAAAAAAGACTTCCACATAGGAAGTCTAATGAATAGGAGATTTGAACTTTGCTCCTCGTGTTTCTTGAGTATTCATAATCGTGATGAATGCATGGTCATCGATATCGTATATGACACCTTTTAACTTCGTTACTTCGAGCCTCGTAATAACAACGTAAATGACCTCTTTTTCTTCATCCGTATATCCGCCTTTACCAACAAGCTTAGTTGTCCCTCTACCTAATCGGTCAAGAATAGCATTTGAGATTTCTTCATATGCATCCGATACGATAAGGACAGCTTTCGTCTCATCTAACCCCTGAATTACGGTATCGATCGTTTTAAACGCAATATAGTAGGCCATTACTGAATACATCGCGTTTTCCCAGCTGAAGACAAATCCTGCCCAGGTGAAGATGAAAATATTGACGAACATGACAAATTCACCGATAGAAAACGGAACTTTTTTCGTAAGTAAGATACCCAAGATTTCAGTGCCGTCCATTGATCCGCCGTGACGGATGACAAGTCCCACGCCTACTCCTAGTGTAAGTCCTCCAAAAACTGTTCCTAATATCGGTTCAGTTGTGAAAGGTTCTGTATGATGGAGGAGTGTCTCAAATGCTGCGAGTCCAATAATACCGAACAAAGTGGAAAAAGCAAACGTCTTTCCTATCTGTTTGTACCCATAATACATGAACGGAATATTTAAGATGATGACCAACACGGCAAAATTGAACGGAGTGATGTGATCTAGAATCAGCGAGACACCGATGATTCCACCATCGATCAATTGGTTAGGAACTAGAAATAATTCAATTGCTGCTGCGGCAAGAAAAGCGCCTATCGAAATCATCAACAACCGATAGACAAGGTGCGTTTTACTTTCTTTTCGATGTTGTTTTTTTTGCATTGTGCCCTCCTAGGCATAGTAAATATGTAAATACTATTATATAAAACATTTCACAAATTAGTATACCATTCCATGGATCATCCTTGCATTTTGTTAACACCTCGAACGACTACATGCATAGTATGTGATAGTCAAAGGAGGAATCGTGATGAATCCAATTCAGCTTCAACTTGTTAACTTCAAACTTAACAGGATCACCACTGATGAGTTACTTCAGCTCTCTTCGCAATATAATCTAACGCTTTCAAGAAAAGATGCTGAGAAAATCGTTCAGATACTAAAACAAGAAAACATCGATATATCAAACAAAGCTCAGAGAAAAAGAATTTTGATGAAAATTAGTCGTGAAGTGAATCCTGGAGTAGCATCACAAGTTAATAAGCTGATAAAATCCTTCCTCAACGAGTAATAAAAAACCGCTTTTTCAGCGGTTTTTTTAATTGTTACTTCGTCATTAGCTTTTCTTTTAGATGATCATCGAACTTCTGTGCTCGAAGCATTTCGATTTCTAGCTTATAAGGAGCTTTTTTGTTTTTCTTATCTTCCCCTACATAAGGTGTCTCTAATATCTTTGGCACGTCTTTGAGCTGCTCGTGATGAATGATTTTATTTAAAGCATCGAAGCCAATATGGCCGAAGCCGATGTTTTCATGTCGATCTTTGTGAGAACCACGCTCATTCTTACTATCATTAACGTGCAGTACTTTTAGACGGTCAATTCCCACAATCTTATCGAATTCATCTAGAACATCATCGAAATTATTAACGATATCATACCCAGCATCATGGGTGTGGCACGTATCGAAACATACTGAAAGCTTTTCGTTATGTGAGACACCATCGATGATTTTTGCAAGTTCATCAAACGTTCTTCCACACTCTGAGCCTTTTCCTGCCATCGTCTCAAGAGCAATTTGTACTTCTTGATCAGCAGTAAGAACTTCGTTTAACCCTTCAATAATTTTGTCGATGCCTTTTTCTGCTCCCGCTCCCACGTGTGCACCAGGATGTAGAACGATTTGACGAGCTCCAAGTGCATGGGTACGTTCGATTTCCGATCTAAGAAAATCTACGCCTAGTTGAAACGTTTCAGGCTTGGTCGTATTTCCTATATTAATAATGTATGGGGCATGTACAACGATGTTTTCGATGCCGTGCTCCTTCATATGTGCTGTTCCTTTTTCGATGTTAAGTTTTTCAATTGCTTTTCTTCTTGTATTCTGTGGAGCTCCCGTATAGATCATAAACGTAGTAGCTCCATACGATGCTGCTTCTTCACTTGCAGCTAAGAGCATCTTATCACCACTCATAGAGACGTGCGATCCAATCTTAAGCATATATCTTCATCCTTTCTTAACACAACTTTTATGATAGCACAGCTGCTTTTACAAGGTAAAGTAAACAAAAGCCCTCTCATGTTAAGAGGGCTTTTGTGGTTATTTTCTGCGCTTATGTTGAAGACGCTCGCGTTCGCGCTCCATCTTCTTCTTATAACCCGGCTTGACCTTTTTAGGCTTTGGTACGAATACATCTGGCTTAGAAGAGGTAGGTTTTTTCCTTGGTGTTAATGGTTTTGTTTCAACCCATTCCCCATTCTTCACTTCTTTATAGATAACGTCTATTCCTTTATCGATCAATTTTTGAATCGCCTGCTGATCAGAAGGTTCTGCTAGCGTATACGCGATACCATCTAGTCCTGCTCTTGCAGTTCGACCAACTCGGTGAATATAGAAATCCAAATCTTTCGGTAGCTCGTAGTTAATAACATGAGAGACACCCTTGATATCAATTCCTCGTGATGCCAGATCAGTAGCCACTACGTACTGACATTCAGCACGTTGAATTTTCTTCATGATCTGTTTACGTTGACGAGGTTGTACATCACCATGAAGCCTTTCAACATCGTAACCACTTTCAATAAGGAAATCAGCTACTTCATCCGCTGTTTGTTTCGTATTTGTAAATACTAGCGCAAGATAAGGGTTGATTGCTTTCGTTATATTTAGAAGAACATCATTCTTTTCTCGGTATTTTGCAGGTACAAAAATATTCTCTACCTTGTCGGCAGTCACCTTTTCAGCATTTACCTGAACAAACTTCGGGTTGTTCATATATTTCTTCAAGAAAGGCTGTAAGCTTTGTGGCACTGTAGCTGAGAATACTAGCATCTGTAGCTTCTGGGCCATCCTAGCAGCGATGTAGTCGACATCTTCGATAAAGCCCATATCGAGCATTTGATCTGCTTCGTCTACAACGAGCATCGAGGCTGTATACACATTCAATGCCTGCTCTTCTACGAGGTCCTTAATTCTTCCTGGCGTTCCGATCACGATATGAGGTGTGTTTTTCATCTTAGAGATCATTCGTTTACGATCTGTTCCACCAACTGCTTGTTTGATCGAAATCGCTTCTTCTTCAGGAAGTGTCGCCACAAGCTTTACTGCTTCATCATAAATTTGATTAGCAAGCTCACGTGTCGGTGCTGTAATAACCGCCTGACACTCATTACTTGTTTGATCGATCCTATGAATTAAAGGCAATAAGAAAGCAAGAGTCTTTCCAGATCCTGTTTGGGATTGTCCTATAGCACTCTCTCCGTTACGAATCGCAGGGATAAGACGCTCTTGAATTTCTGTTGGCCTTGTGAAATTTTGTTGTTCGAGTGATTTGATTAAAAACGGTTTAAGTTCTAATCTATTAAAAAGTTGTTTCATTATCTTTCCTCCATCCATTAATCCACCTTGTATTATAGACCAGATTAGACAAATACGCCATACATACTACTGGTGTATACAAACCTTCTTACTTCTGTCATGCCCATTATCTCAAGTTCCCACACCTTCAAATTTTATCAGCATATCTTATTATTAATCAGAATATACAATGGTCACCTTATGGAAAGGAGGACAACATATGAATCAATTCCCTCCCTCCCCTCCAGGTGGTTTAGGTTCGGGGATGGGTTTTCCATTCTCCGGTGGATTTGGAGGAGCACCAGGTCCTACCGTTCCTCAACCTACTCAATCCGGAGTGGGCGGGCTCCTATCTAGACTGTTAGGCGGAGGTTCAACTCAATCACTTCCACTGCCTCCTGGATCTTCTCAAGGTATGCAAGCCGGCGGTTTTGGAGGAGCAGAACGAGCTGGTGGTATGCTTACGAACTTATTACAGGGAAGCTCGCAGGGCGGAATGGACATGATGGGCATGGTACAAAATGTCCAAAAGGTCATGCAAGCTGCAGATACGATCAAACCGATGGTCCAACAATATGGTCCGATGGTAAAACAACTGCCCGAAATGATTGCTTTATTTAAAGAATATAAAAACTCTTCTAGTACAGAAGATGAAGAAACCGACGTTAGTGAAGAAACAGAATCGAATGAAGAAGTTAGCAATGTAACTAAGAAGGCACCACCCCCAAAAGCTAAGAAAAAGAGTACGAAAAGCAGTTCAAAAGCGAATATAAATCATACAAGCAAATCCAAGCCAAAACTATACGTTTAACGTCAATTCATTGAGATATGCCTCAATCTGCTTTATAATTAACCAAAGATAGGTTATACGACAATCCATCTGGATTGAGGAGGTACTCGATGAACGTAAAGAAAATTTCACCTAGAGGATACTGCTATGGTGTAGTCGATGCTATGGTCATCGCTCGCAACGCAGCAATGGATAAAACATTACCAAGGCCAATTTTCATTCTCGGCATGATTGTTCATAATAAACACGTTACAGATGCGTTTGAAGATGAAGGAATCATCACGCTCGATGGTCCTAACCGCATGGAGATTCTTAAACAGGTCGATAAAGGAACTGTTATTTTCACTGCGCACGGTGTGTCTCCACAAGTAAGAGAGCTTGCTGAAGAAAAGGGGCTTACCGTACTTGATGCTACATGCCCTGACGTCACAGTAACTCATGATTTAATCCGTGAGAAAAAAGAAGAAGGCTATCATGTCATTTATATAGGTAAAAAAGGACACCCTGAGCCTGAAGGTGCTATGGGAATCGCTCCTGATATCGTTCACCTGGTCGAGAAACCAGAAGAAGTGGATGATCTTAACATCGACTCAGAACGCATCATCATTACAAACCAAACGACAATGAGTCAATGGGATGTTCAAGAAATCATGGAAAGATCCATGGAAAAATATCCTCATGCTGTTATTCATAATGAGATATGCAACGCAACACAGGTTCGACAGGAAGCGGTAGCTGAACAAGCTGGTGACACAGACCTATTGCTTGTAGTCGGAGATCCAAAGAGTAACAACTCTAATCGATTAGCACAGGTTTCTATCGAAGTTGCCGGCACACCAGCATACAGAATTGCTGATGTAACTGAAATACAGTTAGAGTGGCTCGATGGCGTTGAAACAGTAGGAGTTACTGCTGGTGCATCTACTCCGACACCTATTACTAAAGAAGTCATTCGTTTCTTAGATCAATACGATGCAGAGAACCCAGAAACTTGGGGAAGAGAACGAAATGTTCCGTCTTCAAAGATTCTTCCAAAAGTAAAAGTAAAGAAATAAACAAAAAAGATTCCGTCATGGACGGAATCTTTTTTTATCTAAATTTGAATGGGTCCGTATCTACTGCTGATCCGATTACTTCAGTCGAATACTTTTTATCGTCCATAAACGATTGAAGCTTCTTCCTAACTCCTTCGATCATAATTTTCTCGATATTATGACCTGCATCGACGATCTGCAATCCTTCCATCATCGCATCATGTGCGACATGGTAATAAATATCTCCAGAAACAAACACATCCGCTCCACTAAATCGTGCTGCACTGATAAACTTATTGCCATCACCGCCGAGCACGGCAACTTTTTTCACCGTTGAAGAAAGGTCGCCTACTATCCTCACACCTTTAGAACCTAACTGGTCTTTGGTCATTTGAGCAAAGGCTTCAAGAGTCATTTCATCTTCCAAATAACCAACACGCCCTAGGCCATATGATTTTGCTTCATTCTCGATTGGGTAAATATCATACGCTACTTCTTCATAAGGGTGTGCCTTTAAAACTGCTCTCAAAACCTTTGTCTGTTCACCAGCAGGAAAGATGCTTTCTACCTTCACTTCATTTACAGACTCGATCTTGCCCTGTTCACCTATATATGGGTTCGTACCTTCCGTTGGTTTGAACCTGCCAGTCCCTTCAGAACTGAATGTGCAGTTGCTATACCCACCGATAAACCCTGCACCCGCTTGACCAAGGGCTTCTCGAACTTCTGCTTCATGTGTTGCCGGCACAAAAACTGCGATTTTCTTATAAGGCTCTTTGAACGTGTTTACAAGTACTTGTGTATTTATTAGCCCTAGCGCTTCCGCTAGCATATCGTTCACTCCACCTGGTGCAACATCTAAGTTTGTATGAGCTGCATAAACGGTAATATCATGTTTGATAAGCTGTTCAATCATCTTTCCTTGTTCAGTATCCAAGTTGATTTTCTTAAGCGGTTTATAGAGGATAGGATGATGGGCGATGATTAAGTCTACCTCTTCACGAATCGCTTCTTCAACTACTGTCGGCAGTACATCAAGCGTCGTCATAACCTTATTAATCTTTTTATTAAGACGGCCAACCTGCAGGCCTATCGGATCACCGTCTTCCGCATATTTCTTTTTTGACCAAGATTCGAATTCTTGGATGATCGCTTGTCCTGAAGCTTGTTTACTCATGAAATGACCTCCTTAATTAATTGGATTTCATCTTTCACTTGCGCTTCTTTTTCAGATGTAGCATCAGAGTTTTCCATAGAACGTAGAATTCGTTCTCTTTTCTCTAGTTCATGGCTCCATTTTTTTACGAACGCCTGATTCCTCTCTAGAGTAAGCATCGGTCCGAATAGCAGTGCTTTGGCACGTTCACGCTCACTTAAATCTTGATATGGTTTGTTACCGTCACCGCGGTCAAAAACGAGAACTTCATAGATCTTCTTATCTTCTTCGAGAATACGTTCGTCTACTAATTCCCATCCCAAATCTGCAAGTCGTTCTCTTAAAAGGTGAGCAGCAACATTTGGCTGCAAAATAAGTCGAGAGACACCCTCTAACTTTTCTATTCCCTCAAGAAGAATATTTCGAATCAGTTGCCCTCCCATACCTGCAATCGTAATAACATCTACTTCACGCGGTTCTAAAACTTCTAGCCCATTTCCTTTTCTTACTGATATCGTTTCTGTAAAGCCACTTCGTTTCACTTGATTAACAGCAGATTGAAAAGGACCTTCATTCACTTCCCCAGCTATCGCATGGGAAATTCTTCGTTGATTCATTAAATAACAAGGCAAGTATGCATGATCTGAGCCTATATCTGCAACTGAACTAGCCTCTGGTACAAAACTCGCTACCATTTTCAAACGCTCTGATAATAGTTTATCGTTCATTATGTCACCACTACTTATTAGATTTTCACTATATGTTTCCCTTAAGAGTCATCAGCTTACACCTTCATACCAATTTCGCTCTTAACAAATAGAAAAGCCTTCTGTTTGCACAGAAAGCTTCAATACACATCTTATTTCTTCTCAGAAAGCCACTGGGCTACAGCTTCTGCTTGTTCTCCTTGAATTAGACCGGCAGGCATACCAGAGCCTTTACCATTGTTGATAATATCAAGGATTTCATCCTTGGATAATTTACTACCCACTGCATTTAATGCTGGGCCAACTTGTCCTCCAAGGTCTCCACCATGACAGGATGCACAGTTCTGAGAATAGATCTCTTCAGGAGCGGCTGCTTCAGCTTTCTGTCCTTCTTTTCCTCCAGAAGCTTCTTCTTCGCCTCCCTGTTGCATTGCCCAAAAAGAAACGCCAATAATGAGAATAAATCCGATGACTGCTGTCCATGCAAATGGAATAAGCGGATTCTTTTTCATTTTTTTTCCTCCTTGTACCGATTCGCTGATGTAGTTTTCCCCAAATATGTAAGAGTAAACAAATCATTATATATTTTACTTGAAAACGCTATGAAAGAAAAGGGGAACGGTGGCAAATCACATATTTGTCAATCTTTGTTTAACCTTGTTCTATCATAGCAAATATTCTTCATAAAACAAAATACACCAGCAATTGAGCTGGTGCATCAAGTGGGTTATACTCCAGTGTTTTGCTCTACCCATTTCACTGCCGTCTCACGAAGGCGATATTTTTGAATTTTCCCAGATGCCGTCATCGGATAGTGATCGATAAAGAAAACATGTGCTGGCGTTTTATATCTCGCTATCTTATTCTGACAATACTCCAGAATATCGGCTTCTGTTAGGTCGTGCCCTTCTTTTTTCTGAATACATGCAACGACCTTCTCGCCATACTTCTCATCAGGTATCCCGATTACTTGAACATCCAGAACGGCTGGATGTGTGTATAAAAACTCTTCGATTTCACGAGGATAAACATTTTCTCCACCGCGGATAATCATGTCTTTTAAACGGCCTGTGATTTTCACATATCCTTCCTCGTCCATTTCAGCTAGGTCTCCTGTATGTAACCAACCTTCATTATCAACGGCTTCTCGAGTTTCATCAGGCATTTTGTAATAGCCTTTCATGACGTGATACCCTCTTGTACACAGTTCGCCCGTTACATTTGTTCCTACGTCATTTCCTGTAACCGGATCAACAATCTTAACTTCCACTTCCGGTAGAGCTTTACCAACTGAATTCACTCGATAATCCACTGGATCGTTCGTTCTAGTTTGAGTAATAACAGGAGATGCTTCTGTCTGCCCATATGCAATCGTAATTTCAGTCATATTCATTTCATCCATGACCTTCTTCATGACTTCGATCGGACATGGACTACCTGCCATTATTCCCGTTCTTAACGTTTTCAGATCATATTTACTAAACGATGGAAGGTTCAATTCAGATATAAACATCGTAGGTACTCCATGAAGGGCAGTGCATTTTTCTTTCTCCACCGTTTCAAGTACTTGTTCAGGGTCAAATTCTACTATTGGGAAAATTGATGCTCCTGAAGAGAATGCTGCTAAGGTGCCTAGTACGCAGCCGAAACAATGAAAGAAAGGAACAGGAATGCACAAGCGATCTTTTTCTGAAAGCTCCATGCATTGTCCTATATGATAGCCATTGTTCAGGATGTTGGCGTGCGTGAGCATAACACCTTTCGGAAACCCAGTCGTACCAGATGTATATTGCATATTGATCACTTCATCAGGAGTAAGGCTCTCTTTTCGTTCTTGCAGCTGATTTTCCGGAATGTTTTTATATCCGTCCACAAAAGCATGCCAAGATTTGAATTGCTCATAACGGTCAGATCCAATGTATACCACATCTGTTAGATGGGGCAGTGCTCCTATTGCACAACTACCATTCACTATCTTGTCGTCACGTTTCAAAAGACTAAGGAATGCTTCAGGGTAGGACGTGCCTTTAAACCCGTTTATCAAGAATAGCCTCGTAGCATCGGACTGCTTTAACACATACTCCAATTCGGTACTCTGGTAGTTTGTATTGACTGTTACAAGGACTGCACCAACCTTTGCCGTCGCGAATTGAAGTAGAAGCCATTCCGGAACATTTGTCGCCCATACTGCCACATGCTCACCTTTCTCAACGCCAAGGTTCATGAGAGCCTTGGCAGTGCGGTCAACTTCCTCATTAAATTCTTTAAACGTATAGCGTAATCCCTCTTTTGAATAAACCACAGCTTCCCTGCTGTGATAACGTTCAACTTGGCGTTCAAGCATTTCACCAATCGTTTCATGAAGCAGTTCCGACATACACTCACTCCTATCGTTTATTCTAACCGAGCGCTCGTTCAGTTTAACAGCCAATTTCTCGAGCAATAATCGTACGTTGAATCTCGGAAGTTCCCTCACCAATTTCTAGAAGCTTAGCATCTCTAAAGTACCTTTCAACATGATAATCTCTCATGTATCCATTACCACCGTGTATTTGAACAGCTTGATCGCAGACCTCCATACAAATTTCAGATGCGTAAAGCTTACATATCGATGCCTCTTTTGTAAATCGCTTGCCTTGGTCTTTTAACCATGCAGCTTTGTGTACCAT
The DNA here is from genome assembly GCF_056159065.1 of Anaerobacillus sp. ABA4_114. Taxonomy (NCBI): domain Bacteria; kingdom Bacillati; phylum Bacillota; class Bacilli; order Caryophanales; family Bacillaceae; genus Anaerobacillus; species Anaerobacillus sp. ABA4_114. Next base: position 1,474,618 of record NZ_JBSWUM010000001.1, on the reverse strand, counting down.
GTTTCTGGCAAGTTCAATCTTCATCGCCATATCAGCTAGCTTAAATTGAATCGCTTGAAACTTAGAGATTGGACGTCCAAATTGTTTTCTCTCGTTCGCATACTGCAACGCCTTCTCGTATGCCGCCTGAGCTATCCCTACAGCCATCGCGCCGATGCCGATACGTCCACCATCTAATGTAATTAAAAACTGCTTAAAACCGTCCCCACGCTTTCCTAAAAGGTTTTCTTCAGGCACTCTCACATCTTCCATAACTAATTCTGTTGTGTTTGAAGAATGAAGACCGAGCTTTTCATAATTATCGATTACTCTAAACCCTTTAGCATCAGTTGGCGAGATTATTGCACTAATCTCCTTCTGTCCATCTTTACGATCTGTGATTGCTGTTAAAGCGAGATGCTTCGCATATGATGCGTTGGTGATATAACATTTGCTGCCGTTGATCACCCATTCACCATTCTCGAGATAGGCCTCTGTCTCTGTTCCCCCAGCATCAGACCCTGCGTTAGGTTCTGTTAAACCGAAAGCTCCTAAAGATTCACCTGAACAGATCGGTGCAAGATACTTCTGTTTTTGTTCCTCAGTTCCAAAAAGGTTTAATGGAGCGCCACCTAGAGACACATGAGCTGAATAAGTGATACCCGTTGATCCGCAAGCACGGCTTAATTCTTCTACAACGATCGCAAAGCTAATCGTATCTGCTCCTCCACCGCCATACTCTTCAGGGAACGGCAAGCCCATGATTCCAAGGTCACCCAGTTGCTTAAAAATTTCTAAAGGAAACTTTTTCTCTTTGTCACGCTTTTCTGCATCTGGAGCAACCACTTCATCTGCAAATTCACGAATCATTTTTTGAATCATCTTCTGTTCTTCTGTTAAGTCAAAATGCATGCTAAAGAACCTCCTGTTAAAACACTATTTGAATACGCTTACATTTTATTATCTCGTTTATGTTTTGTTTTTTCAACATTTAAAAAAATAAAATAATTATACAATGTTAATTTTTCGTTAATTCCTTAGGTTTTTTGTTGCTACAGAAGGTTCCATAATTTTTTAACCGAAATGTGGATTTGCAAATCGAATGAAAAATCAGTAAAATAAATGACAAGAAATGTATCTTTAGCTAGGAGAATTTAGCTAGAATAAAAAAACTCCCTGCTGTAGTTCAACAGCCAGAGAGTTTTACTGATTATTCTATTCTAAGAAATCCTTTAGGCGCTTACTTCTGCTAGGATGGCGAAGCTTACGTAGCGCTTTTGCTTCAATTTGACGAATTCTTTCACGTGTAACGCCGAAAACGCGTCCTACTTCTTCTAACGTTCTTGTTCGGCCATCGTCTAGTCCAAAGCGAAGTCGAAGTACGTTTTCTTCACGATCAGTAAGAGTATCTAATACGTCTTCAAGCTGCTCTTTTAATAGTTCATAAGCAGCGGCATCTGATGGCGCTAAAGCATCCTGGTCTTCGATAAAGTCACCGAGATGAGAGTCGTCCTCTTCTCCGATCGGTGTCTCAAGAGATACTGGCTCTTGAGCAATCTTTAAGATTTCGCGAACTTTGTCAGGTGAAAGCTCCATTTCTTTACCGATCTCTTCAGGGGATGGTTCTCTACCGAGATCCTGTAGAAGTTGACGTTGTACTCGAATCAGTTTGTTGATCGTTTCAACCATGTGAACCGGGATACGTATCGTTCTAGCCTGATCGGCAATCGCACGAGTGATGGCCTGACGAATCCACCAAGTTGCATACGTACTAAATTTATAACCCTTACGATAGTCAAACTTTTCAACGGCTTTGATTAGTCCCATGTTTCCTTCTTGAATTAAATCAAGGAACAGCATACCTCTTCCGACATATCGCTTGGCGATACTTACCACAAGTCGAAGGTTTGCTTCAGCTAGACGACGTTTCGCTTCCTCATCGCCTTCCTCAATACGTTGAGCAAGGTTGATCTCCTCATCTGCTGATAGCAAGTCTACACGACCGATTTCCTTAAGGTACATACGTACTGGGTCATTTATCTTAACACCCGGTGGTACACTCAGGTCGTTTAAATCGAACTCTTCTTCTTTTTGAACTTCTTGCGGAGAAGGGTTATCTGTATTGTCTTCAATAACTTCAATACCCTGTTCCTCCAAGTACTCAAAAAATTCATCCATTTGGTCTGAATCTTGCTCAAACGGCGATAACCGTTCAACGATCGTAGAGTAAGTAATCAAGCTTGTCTTCTTTCCAAGCTCTACTAACTGCTCTTTTACTTGATCGATGGTTAATTCACCTTCCGCCGGCTGGCGTGTAGGTTTCTCAGCCATTCGATCCCCTCCTTCCATACATCTCAACACATCAATTATTCGTAAGCTTAAGATGAATTTTTAAGGTTCTTTTTCATCTCAAGAATTTCCATAGCGATTTTTGCTGCCTGTACAAAATCTTGTTTGGATTCAGCTTCTTTTTTCTCTTTTTCTTTCTCTTCTATCTTTATCCATTCTGGATAAATTAACACCTGTCGAATGTAATCTTGTAACTCTTTATCCGACACGTCGTCATTTAAATCCATCATAGCAAGCTCAGAAGCAATCTTTACAAGGTTTGAATCAGTGAGCTGTTCCATAAAGTGACTGATATCTGCCTCATGGCCTGCAGCATAGAAGCTATATAAATACGCTGCAATCGCACTATGCTCGTCAATATTGAACGAACCGCCAACTTCTTCCTGAACTTTTTCAGCTACATCCAGATCACGCATCATGTAAGCAAGTAAGATACGTTCTGCATTATGAAACGCGGGCAGAAGTTTTTTCTTCACATAGAAATTTTTCCTAGCATTATTATCCCTTTTAGGAGGGGCATTATCCTTCTTATTCTTCCTCTCCTTATAAAATTGGGCCGCTTGCTGTTTTAAAGCATCAAGCGAAAGCGAGAACTCTTGTGATAGCTGTCTAAGATAGTGATCCCGTTCAACAGCTTTTGTCAGTCCGCTTATTTCTCTGAGTACTTCTTCGATATAGCGGATTCGTTCTCCTTCATCCGATAGGTTTTTTCCAGTTCTGAAAAACTCCATTTTAAAAGCCATTACAGTTGGCGCTGCCCCTATTACATCCTTTTCAAAACGATCTCCACCGTATTTCTGGATATAGTCATCGGGATCAAGACCATCAGGCATTTTGGCAATCCTTACGTAACAGCCAGCTTCTTGAAGCTCTTCGGCTGCTCTTAACGCTGCACTTATACCCGCTTTATCTGAATCGTAGCAGATGATTGCTGAATCAGTTTGCCTACGAATCAAACGTGCTTGTTCTTTTGTTAAAGCAGTACCAAGACTCGCTACAACATTTTCTACCCCATTCCCGTAAGCACTAATCACGTCAACATAACCTTCGAGAAGGATTGCTTGATCTTTCATACGAATTGAAGAACGTGACAGATGGAAACCATAAAGCATCTTTCCCTTTTGAAAAATAGGAGTCTCTGGGCTATTAAGATACTTTGGCTCACCACTTCCAACGATTCTCCCTCCGAATGCGACCGTTCTACCTTTCGCATCCCAAATTGGAAACATGATTCGATTTCGAAAACGGTCAAAGTATTTTCCATCAAACTCCCTTCTTGAGAGAAGACCTGCATCCGCGACCTTCGAAAGAGGGTAATTTCTTTTGGTTAAATAATTCGTAGCGTAGTCCCACGATTCAGGTGCATACCCTAGTTGAAATTTCTCAATCATTTCTTTTGTAAAACCACGCTTCTCAAGGTACTCTTTAGCCTGATTCCCTTCCGAAGTGTTAAGCATGCAATAATTATACAGTTTACCTAGAAAATCATGTGCTTTTAACATGACATCTTTATCGGATGAAGCCTTGGAGTTCGATTGATGATCACTATTGATTTCAGGTAGCTCGATACCAGCTCTTTGTCCTAAAATTTGAACAGCTTCTATGAAATTGTATCCTTCGATCTCCATTAGGAATGAGAAGGCATTTCCACCTGTTCCACATCCAAAGCAATGATAGATTTGTTTATCAGGAGCTACCGAAAAAGAAGGTGTACTTTCTCCATGAAATGGACAAAGTCCAAAAAAGCTTCTGCCTTGCTTCTTCAGTTGGACATAATCACTTACTACATCCACAATATCTGTGGAACGGCGAATCGCTTCAATTTTTTCTTCTGGGATTCTGCCACTCATCATTTATCACCAACAGGCTTTTATAGTTTCGATAAACAGAAATAATCTCCTTCATATTTCGACAAAATTTTAATAAATTCTTTACGAAAGTTTTCACGATCCTCGTTCGTAAACTTCCTTGGTCCTTTCGTATGTTTGCCAGCACGTCTACTTTTTGAAGCTAGATACCGCGTATGTAGAAGAGTGGAAATGTTCTCTTCTGTGTACGTTTTCCCTCTTGGGGACAGAATAAAAACGCCTTTTGGTAAAAGAAGACTTGCCAGTCCATAATCCTGCGTAATGGCGATATCTCCCTTTGTAACATGGCGATGAATGTAAAGATCTGCTTCTTCTTTTTCTGAGTCTACCATAACCCACCTTGCACTTTGGAACGTTGTGCTCATATGAGCATATGAAGCTACAAAAACAATTTCAGCATTCATAAGTGCTGGTTGAAAAGATACGATCTCTTCTTTAATTGGAACAGGACATGCGTCTGCATCGACAAAAAGCGTCAGTTTCTTTTTCGTCATAATTCTCTATTCTACATCTCCCTGAGTTATCCTTCTTTTAGCATTTATGTTTTAACTTTCAGAATTTTAACCGCTTCTGCAATGGTGTAGCGGTCGGTAAAGTTATTATTATGATTATAGACAAATTTTATTGACAATATTTGATTATATACTAAATTATTTAAATTGAACAGATATTTATCGCAAAAAAACATACTACCAGAACATTTTCTTGGTAGTATGTTTTTCATATAGAATTAAGACGAATGCTTCCCTCTGTACAAGCTTAGAATTAAATTAGCTGTTTCCTCAACTGCACGATTGGAAACATCAATTACCTGACAATTCATTTTATGGATAACTTTATCGAAATATTCTAGTTCCTCTTTAATACGAGACATGTTTGCATAACTTGCTTCTGCATTTAGACCTAATGCTTTCAAACGTTCTTTTCGTATATCATTTAATTTTTCTGGACTTATTTTTAACGCGTAGCACTTGCCTTCAGATACTTTAAACAATTCTTCTGGAGGCTCCACTTCAGGGACGATAGGAACATTCGCAACTTTAAGCCGTTTGTGCGCTAAATATTGAGAAAGGGGCGTCTTAGACGTTCTAGATACTCCGACGAGGACGATGTCCGCTAGCCCAATTCCCCTAGGATCTCTTCCGTCATCATATTTTACTGCAAACTCGATTGCCTCAACTCTTCTAAAGTAATCTTCATCAAGCTTATGTACTAGCCCTGGCTCGTTTCGGGGCTCTTTACCAATCGCCTCTTGGATGTGGTCGATCATCGGTCCGATGATATCAACCACTTGAACACGTTCTTTTGCTGCCACATCTAATAGAAACTCTCGCAGCTGTGGTACAACAAGAGTAAAAGCAACGATCGCGTTCATTTCTTTTGCTAGTGTCATTACTTCTTGTATCGTCGCAGTATCTTCAACATATGGCACCCTTCTGACATCAAAGTCAGTAGGATCAAATTGGCTTGTAGCAGCTTTTACGACTAACTCAGCAGTCTCACCCACGGAGTCAGAAATAACATAAACGACCGCACGATTTGTTGTATTTGTCATATGTACCTCCTATACTAAATAATTTCATTCTTTGCTAAGTCGACCATCGCTTTTGTGATATTGGTTTTCGTTATCCTTCCGATTACCTCCATACCCTCAGACACTTCCTTGACGATGGGTAGTGCATCAATTTGCTTTTCAATCAATCGATTCGCTACGTCAATAAGCATATCATCTTGAAAGCAAACTGTAATATTAGGCATTCTTGTCATAATAATCGTTACCGGGATACTCTGTAAATCCTGTTTACCGAGAGCAGCTCTTAGCAAATCTTTTCTTGATAGGACCCCAACGAGGTGAGCTTGTTTGTTAACCACGAATAATGTTCCTACATCTTCCAAAAACATCGAGCAAATCGCGTCATACACACTCGTGTTTTCCTGCACAACAACCGGAATCGACTTATAATCGTCTACCTTAATCTTCTTAACTTTTTCGGTAAGTAACTGAGAACCAGTTTTACCAGTATAAAAATACCCTACTCTTGGCCTCGCATCAAGATAACCAGCCATCGTTAAAATGGCAAGGTCTGGCCGAAGCGTAGCCCGTGTTAGACTAAGTTTCTCAGCAATATGTTCACCCGTTATTGGACCTTCATTCTTTACGATCTGAAGGATTGTTTCTTGACGGTTATTCAGTTCGATTTGGCTCACCACCTTACTAAAATGTTATACTTTATTTTCATTATTATATACTATTAATGACTTTTCGTAAAAGTGTTCGATTTTATCCGTAAGCTTTCTGCATAAAATTAACATTAAATAGCAAAAACCCTGGAAACGTGCCAGGGTTTTTGCTATTCAAGCTTAAAACGATCCAACTGCTCAAGAAATCTCTTTGATTTTAAAAAAAGTCCTGAATATGCATCAAAGTACTGGTTTAATACTTCTCTGATTTCTTTCTTTGTTTCTGTCTTTAGAGAAATATTGCCGAGTCGTCCAAGATCCATGTGTGAAAACAGGTGTAGAAGTTCAGCCGTCTTTTTCTTGAGTGGAATATGGTAAGGGTCAATAGACAAACAACGATGGCATAGAAAACCGCCTTCTCGTATAGAGAATTCAAACTTCCCATTGTCTAACCCGCAATTTACGCAAGAACTTAGCTGAGGATTGATTCCTGCAACACGCAACATTTTAAGTTCGAAAATAAACAGCACAACTTCTGGATCCTTCTCTTCATCTAGCGCATGCATGACCTGATAAAGCATTTCAAACAAGTACGGATTTGGTTTGTTATCTTCCGTTAATTTATCAACGAGCTCGACAGCGTAAGCTGCATAGGATGTTAAAAACAAATCATTACGTATTGAACGGAAGGAGTCGATTGGTTCACCTTGATTTAACCCACCAAGTCCTGATGTGTGGTGATATAAGTAATGTCCATATACAAATAGTTGAGAAACGGAAGAAAGACGGCTTTTTGGTTTTTTTGCGCCTCTTGCCATGACGCCAACCTTACCCGTCTCTCTTGTATAAAGAGTAATTATTTTGTTGGTTTCTCCATAATCAACCGTTCTTATCACAATACCTTCTACTTTTTTCAACAAGGAGCTTCACCAACCCATTCCTTGTCTCTAATTCCATCACAATGTCAAGTGTGTACGAGGCACCTCTTCATGTTCTATCAGTGGCTCAGCATCTTCTGTATCCAGGAATTCCATTTCCTTTAAAAGAAGATAAGTATCGATGTTTCCTGTTTCACAAAACACTTTCCAGGTAAATTCCAACATCTCAGATCCCACCTTTCAATTTGTAAAAAGTTTTCCTCTTACTAAGTAGCTTGACCTTTGTTATGTTGGTTTATGTGATGGAATATTTGACAAATTTTTTCTTAATAATCGTCTTCTTTATAGCCGTAGTCTCTGAGTGAAGTCATTTTGTTTCTCCAATCCTTCACTACTTTTACCCAGATTTCCATGTAAACCCTTGATCCTAACAACGATTCGATATCTTTTCTTGCTCTCTTTCCAATCTCTTTAAGCATCTTTCCTTGTTTTCCAATGATGATACCTTTTTGAGAAGACCGCTCTACAACGACGGTTACGTGGATATCGATCACATCTGATCCTTCTCGCTGTTTCATTTGTTCGGTTACAACAGTTACGGAATGAGGAATTTCTTCTCTCGTTAAATGAAGGACTTTCTCCCTAACAAGTTCAGAAACAATAAACCGTTCTGGATGGTCTGTAACATGGTCACTCGGGTAGTATTGAGGACCTTCTTCCATATAACTAATAACCTGTTCGAGTAAGGTATTCACATTGTTTCCTTGCAAAGCAGAAATAGGAACGACTTCTGCAAATGAATATTTATCTTTATAAAAATCAATCAATGGAAATAGTTCATCTGGATGAACTTGGTCAATTTTATTAATGACTAGGAAAACAGGACTATCAACGTTTTGTAAACGTTCGATGATGTATTGATCTCCTGCTCCATATCCTTCTTCAGCGTTGATCACAAATAGGATAAGATCAACTTCATTCAGCGAGCTCTGGGCCATTTTTATCATAAAATCGCCTAATTTATGCTTAGGTTTATGGATTCCTGGAGTATCGATGAAGACAACTTGTGCATCGTTCGATGTATAAACTCCTTGTACTTTGTTTCGTGTTGTTTGTGCTTTATCACTCATAATGGCGATTTTTTGGCCAATCACGTGGTTCAACAACGTCGATTTACCAACATTTGGCCTGCCGATTATGGAAACAAAGCCAGATTTAAACGCTTCTTTACTCATTTAAGTCCTCCGGTGAAAATGCGCCAGGAAGCAATTCACTGACTGTTAATTCTTGAATTTGTCCATCTAGATTAGTAAGGATCACTTGCATAGCTGGGTCACATAGTTCAGAGATAACCTGTCGACACGCTCCACACGGAGGTACTGGTCGGTTCGTATCTGCAATGACTGCAATCGCGCTATATTTCGTGTGACCTTCTGAATATGCTTTAAATAGAGCGGTTCGTTCAGCACAATTACACATACTGTACGCAGCATTCTCAATGTTACACCCGCCAAATACAGTACCATCTTCTGATAGTAATGCTGCTCCTACTTTGAATTTCGAATATGGCACATATGCCATTTCTCTTGCTTTTCTTGCCTCTTCTATCAACATTTTTTTATCCATGTTTTGTAGCCTCCTTATGACTGTAACAAACGTGTGATTGGTTCAAAAAATAGAAGGAATCCGATTATAACCGAAATAATCGCAAAAAGAAAGACTGCTGCTGCTGATACATCTTTTGCTACCTTAGCTATAGGATGCTCTTCTTCCGTAACCAAATCAACCACTCTTTCGATGCCTGTATTTAGGGCTTCAATACTTAACATGATTCCGATTACACATAGTAGGATACTCATTTTCACTAATGATAAGTTTAGAATGAGTCCCATGATTAGTACGATCATCCCTACGATAAGGTGAAATAGAAAGTTTTGCTCATTTCGAATTAAATAGTTGAACCCTTGTGACGCGTATTTGAAGCTATTCAAAAATCGTGTAAGCCTGGATTTTGAGTTCCTATCGTGTAAGTCCATATTGCTCCAGAATGTCCTTCTGTTTATCAAACATTTCCTTTTCGTCTTCTTCAGTCATATGGTCGTAACCTAGTAGATGAAGAAACCCATGAACAGTAAGGAAGCCTAGCTCTCTTTCGAAACTATGGTTATATTCATTTGCTTGTTCTGAAATTTTCTCTACACAAATCACAATTTCACCGAGTAAGTGAGGGAAATCTTCACCGAAAATAACCGGATCTTCTTCACCGTCATCAAGTGCAAATGAGATAACATCTGTAGCATAATCCTTGCCGCGGTATTCTCGGTTGATCTCAGTAATTCTATCTGCATCAACGAATGTAATGGACAGTTCACTACCCTTTACTTCTTCTTTTTCTGCTGCATAACTAAGTAAATCATTGATCAGCTTAAAATGTTCCTCTGTTATCTTCTCTGTTTCATCAAAAAATTCTATTTCTATGCTCATGATGTCACCTTCTTTTTTATTTCTGTTGGATACTCGATTCTACTATGAAAGATGCCGTTTAAGGTTTCGAGTATCGTTTTGGCTACAATATCGAGCTCCCTCAGTGATAGATCACACTCATCGAATTGTCCATCTTCGAGCCTTTCTGTGATGATCTTCTTAACGAGCGTCTCAATTTTGTCAGGATTCGGCTTCGGCATAGACCTTACAGCAGCCTCAATACAATCTGCGATTCCTACAACAGCAGCTTCCTTTGTTTGTGCTTTAGGACCTGGGTAACGGAAATCTGATTCTGGAATTCCATGGTCTGTATGCTCGAGTGCTTTGTAATAAAAATATTTCAACAAACTTGTACCATGATGTTGTTCAGCGATATCCACGATTTCCTTCGGAAGGCGATGTTTCCTTAACATATCTGCTCCATCCGTAGCATGAGAGATTATGATTGTTTTACTCAACTGCGGAGCAATCTTATCATGTGGATTTTCCATGTTCATTTGGTTTTCAATAAAAAAGTGAGGTCTCTTCGTTTTCCCAATATCGTGATAATACGCTCCAACTCTAGCTAAAAGTCCGTTCGCTCCAATCGCCTCACAAGCAGCTTCAGATAAATTTGCGACCATGACACTATGATGATACGTTCCTGGCGTTTCAACGAGTATTTTTCTTAAAAGAGGATGATTCGGACTTGATAGCTCGATTAATCTGGTAGTCGATACAATTCGAAACCCAGCTTCAAAAAATGGCATCAACCCTAATGTAAGAACAGATGATAGAAACCCGGATAGGAAAGCGAATATCATATGGTATCCGATTTCAACACCACCATATTGACCATTCTTCAACATTAATAATATTGCCACAGATAAAATGTTTATCAATGAAACGAGCAAACCAGCCTTAAGAATATTCGAGCGGAGGTTTCTTCTACCGAGAAAAAACACACCGGACAACGAACTCATGAGTACATAAAAGGAAAGTGAAGCGTTCATAGGTCCAGTAATTTCTCCATTGAAAAACACACCTGCACATACAGCGAACAATAGACTGGAAGCGATTGCAATCTGCTCATTAAACAACATCTTTATAAGCATAGATCCTACAGCCGCTGGTACGATATATGTAATACCAGGAAACTCGACCGTACCGAGTAGACTAGAAAGTTTCAATACGAGCAAGGTACTAAAAAACACTAGTACAATAATTAAAAGATTCGTGTTTTTCGTACGCACCCGATCTTCAATATCTTGAACGAAATAATATAAATAGCCTGTTAGCAACAGGACGAGTAATGCTAAACCGATATATGGGATAGGATCGAAGCCGTCATCTAACAGCCCTGCTAGTCTAAGATTGTCCATCACTTCTCGATTGATGATCATACCTTCTTGAACGATGATCTGACCCTCTCGAATCATAACAGGTTGAACGGATTCAATCGCTTCCTGCCGACTTTGCTCAGTTAATTCAGGGTCTAAAAAATAGTTAGGAACGATTGCCTGTTGAGCAACTGTTATCATAGCTTGTTTTTGATCCTTTGGCAAAGAAGTTAACGATAAGCTCGTTTCAACATCGCTTTGTGCTTGTTCTAGGTTGTCGATCGAAACTTTATCTGTCATTACTTCCATCACTTCAGAAAGCGTAAGTTCCTTAATTAAGCTGATCTGAGTACGTTCTGCTTCTAATAATGGTTTCAGCGTATCATTGCTAATATCTTCAGCCATAGAAGATGATAAAAGTGTTCTTAATTCTGTTAGTTGTTCTGTGACCGTTTTATCGCCTTCTTCAGTCATCTTTACTTTCTCGATTCCTGAGAACAAGTCATTGAGATTGTCTACTTGACCTTGCAGCACTTCATCTCTATAAACATATTTGCCTTCGATTTGAGCGGCTTTGGAACGTGCTTCTTCAGTTGCTTTTCTATTTTCGATCGTAATCGGTGAAGCAATATCATGATTGGCTCTTGAATACAAAGAAATATTTAAAGACTCTGGTATTACATTTGAAAGCATGGTTACGTACATAACGATTGCAGCTACAGCATATAACGACCACTTGGTTATTTGACCACCTTCAAGATGACGGAGATTATGCTGGATAAAGCTCTTAATCCTCGTAAACATCAATTGCTTCACCTCACAGATTTAACCCTTAACACGAATACCCTTCTAATATTTTATCAGAATTCTCTTCAAAAAGGATGAGAATAGACAAAATAAGCACATCAAACAGCTTTTCAAAACAAAAACTACCCAAGCTCTATTTGTGTAGAACTCAGGTAGTTTATGATTACTTATCGGTATGTTCGTACGCGTCAATAATCCTTTGAACGAGAGGATGACGTACAACATCCGTTTGCTGAAGATAGATGAACGAAACATCTTTCACTCGATTCAATATTTTTTCGGCTGCAGCGAGTCCAGACTCTTTGCCTTTTGGTAAGTCGATCTGTGTGATATCACCAGTGATAACCATCTTAGAACCGAACCCTAATCTTGTTAAGAACATTTTCATTTGCTGAGATGTGGTATTCTGAGCTTCGTCTAGAATAACGTAGCTATCATCAAGTGTTCTACCTCTCATATATGCTAACGGGGCAATTTCAATCGTCCCACGTTCAATTAAGCGTGAGGTTTGTTCGACTCCTAACACATCGTGCAAAGCGTCATATAAAGGGCGTAAATAAGGATCGACCTTCTCTTTTAAATCACCCGGCAGGAAGCCTAAGCTCTCCCCAGCTTCCACAGCAGGACGAGTTAACACGATCTTCTTTACTTGATTATATTTTAATGCTGCTACCGCCATTACGACAGCTAGATAGGTTTTCCCTGTACCTGCGGGCCCTATTCCAAATACTAAGTCGTTCTTCTTCATAGTAGACACATAGTGACGTTGCCCTAAAGTTTTGACTTTAATAGGTTTACCTTTTGCGTTCGTAGTGATTTCTTCTTGATAGAGCTCAAGGAGCTGATCGATCATGCCTTGTTGAACAAGTTGACATGCATATACAACATCTCTACCAGAGATGCTAGCTCCTCGTTTAATAAGTGACTGAAGGGTGGACATAACGTCCTTCACCATATCAACAGCCTCTTCGCTGCCTTTTACAGTTATCCCTTCACCACGCGTAACCAGTGAAACCTCTAGTGCTTCTTCGATTATTTTGAGATGCTCATCTCCTGGACCAAATAGAGTCTGAGCTTCGTTAGAATTTTCTAATTGTAATGATAAGTCAACAACTCGTTCTGTCAATAGACCTCAATCTCCTTGAACAATAGGTATATTTTTTCCAATTTCCTCTATCACTTCAAAGTGTATCTTTACGTTTACTTTACCATTCTCTACCTTCTCGTGCAAAATCTTTTCTGTTTTAATTTCAGCATCTTCCGCTGTTTTATCCTTAATGTCTTCACGAGCAACAGTCAGTGCTGCATCAACCGCTTCTTTATTTGTATATGTTCGCTCGACCTCTTTCGTTTCTAACATATGCTTGAATGAAATCGAAATTGGCAATTGCCATTTAAGAAAGCGGAAATTTGTTTCGCGCTCGTTCACTTCGTAATGCTTAAAATCGGGTGCTTTAAATCCCCAAATAGGAATATTGAACCCATAAACACGTAAAGAATAATTCGTTTTGCTCTCACCCGTGTGCGTCACAAATGAAGAGTTTAGTGGAATATCAACAGATGAGACGTACCATGTTCTACCGTAAACTTTTCCTTTAGCAGGAACGAGTTGGCTTTTTTCTTCTTTCCCAATAAATCCTGATATTAATAACTGACCTGGTTTTACATATGCATTTTCCTTCACTTTAGCTTGACCCTCTTCAACGTACATTTTCGTAATCACAGCTTTCTTTTTTGCAACGATATGTCTAGGATCTGCGGCAGGCTCTTTTTCAGGAAGTTGTTTCTGAACAACCTGAAAATGATAAGAGGTTCCATTTCGTTTAACACCGATCCATGTCACTTCTTTCAAACTTTCTGAGAGCTCCTGCTGGATTTCCTGGTTGGTAGGAAGCTGGAAAATGAACTTCCCTTTTTTGATACCAAGTTCATACGCAGCTTTTCTAAGCTTGTGCTCTACTTCAGGTGAGGCACCATTAACGGAGATTGCCCAGACCATATTGGATAAAATCAAGATCAGTAAAATAGAACCGATTACTCCAGCAAGAAACCCTCTAGATGTAACAATTCTTTGAACCATAAACGGAAATCCTTTTCGCTCATGGATTCTAACCTTACATCTCGTCCTTTTTAAATGTGGTCTTATCCTCCTAATATCAGAAATATATAAGGATAATACGATTGTTTGTTCATCTAAGCGTTTGATATTCCAGATGGGAATGCCGTATTCGATACAGCGGTTAATAAACAATTCAGTATAACTTCCCACGACTTTAATCCGAACGTATCCTGAAAAGAGTTCTCGAATATATTCTTTCATCATTGACCCCCTGTATTCAGTTCGGGTCTTGAAAGCCCCCTACAAGTCTTCAGGTCTCTCAAGATAGGAAACGTGTTCGATTTTTCCCTCGAGCAAAATTTCCTCTGGCAATATCGTTTTTAGCATGAAGTCTTTTCCTTTTATCAACAACTGACCCTGTTTTAGGAGGAGTCGTACTTCTTCATTAGAAAATTTTAATACACCCTGGTGGTTTTCTATGTAAATATGAAGCTGTCCCACCATTGTGATACGCGGTAAGTCCATGACTGCATCTGCAGGAAGCTTTAATCTACTCGTTAACCATCCCTTTAGGCCATGCCTCCATTTTGCCATGGATACTCCCCCTTTCATCTCATCTTTATGATATTCAAAGCCAAACTATCACTTTTTCATCAAAGTACTCTGAACCATTTTCCATACAAAAAAGCCGCCGAGTTTTTCTCGACGGCTTAATAAGATGAATGAGACCTCTAAATTACCTTCTGGAATTCTTCATCTTCATCATTGAAGGATGCGGGTTTTTTGACCGTGGAGGTCCGAGGATCTCTGACCAGATAACCCCTTTCTTAACATCCTTCTTCTTTATAGAAATTCCACCAAACTCACGGTGCTTTGAAGAATTTGGCTTATACACCTTAAGTTCTTCAGACGCATTATCTCTAGATGAGATACGTTCTAAAGCCTCTTCGTAAGCATCATACTGCTCCGGTTTTAAATCAAAGCTCTGCTCTGAAGAGTTGTCCTCGTATGAATAGGGATTCTCCTGATTTGACCCTATGCTTCGTCTAGGACCAGAAGGAGGCTTTGTTTCCTCTTCCTCCGAGCCCATTCGCTTGAAGAAACTTAAGATCCCTCCGATTGCAATAATTACGAAAACGATGTTATTTAACAGTAATTCAATAATACCCTCCAACATCGTCACCTCCATCTGCTGAGAGGATTATTAACGATCATCCTCATCTTCTTCTTGATCTGATTTTCCAATCATATCGCGCATATCAGTATCGGCTTCAATGTTTTTTAGGTTCATATAATCCATTACACCAATATTACCTGAACGCAGTGCCTCTGCCATAGCCATTGGTACTTCGGCTTCAGCTTCCACAACTTTCGCTCTCATTTCTTCAACTCTTGCTCTCATCTCTTGCTCTTGAGCAACAGCCATCGCACGGCGCTCTTCTGCCTTCGCTTGTGCAATATTCTTGTCTGCTTCTGCCTGATCAGTTTGAAGTACAGCTCCAATGTTTTTACCGATATCGATATCTGCAATATCGATCGACAAAATTTCAAATGCTGTTCCTGCATCCAAACCTTTTGATAGAACGGTTTGAGAAATCATATCTGGATTTTCCAGTACCTTCTTATGATCGTGAGAAGAACCGATTGTACTTACGATCCCTTCTCCAACCCTAGCTATAACAGTCTCTTCACCTGCACCACCCACAAGGCGGTCGATGTTTGCACGTACTGTAATTCTTGCTTTCGCTTTTACTTCGATCCCATCCATCGCAACACCAGCGATAAACGGAGTTTCGATAACTTTTGGATTAACACTCATTTGAACAGCATCAAGCACATCACGACCTGCAAGGTCAATTGCTGCACAACGCTCGAAGCTAAGTTCGATGTTAGCACGGTGGGCAGCGATCAACGCGTTTACAACTCGGTCAACGTTACCACCCGCTAAGTAATGACTCTCTAATTGGTTGGTACTCAGATCAAGACCTGCTTTAACAGCCTTGATAAGAGGGTTAATAACACGTGATGGAATAACACGTCTTAATCTCATTCCTACAAGATTAAAAATACTTACCCTTACACCAGCTGCGAGAGCTGAAATCCATAGCATTACCGGTACAAATGTGAATAAGATCGCAAGACCAATAATCACAAGACCGACTATAATGATCAAACCTAATGAACCTGTATCCATTGTTTTCCTCCCTATAATTCCTTTTTATTTGTTAACGGTTCGAACAACAATGCGCGATCCGTTGACTTTCGTAATCGTAATAGTGGTACCTACTGGTATATAATCACCTTCTGTAACAACGTCCAATCGTTCATCACCGAAATCTGCTATTCCAGCAGGCCGTAATGGCGTCACCGTAGTACCTTCATTTCCAATCAGCTCATTTCGAGAGACGTTCGATACGTACCCTTGCTCTGACTTGGTAGAATCAGATAGAACGATCTTTTTGAAAAAGCCTCGATAGCCAAATAATTTGATAAAGAGGTAAGAGCCGCCGATTGTTATTGCCACTGCTAACAGAACTGCAATCAATACATACTGTAATGACTGACCTGAGCCAAGCACGATGCTCCCCACAATTCCTAATGCTCCCAATACACCGAATATACCAAAGCCCGGCATAAAGATTTCCACAAGAATTAGGACGATACCAGTTATTAACAACAAGATAGATTCCCACCCTGCAAAACCGGCTATCATATGTCCAAAAAAGAATAGCAATAGTGCACCTGCACCCATGAATCCAGGGATCCCAAAACCTGGAGAATAGAGCTCCAATACGAGACCTAAACTCCCAATAGAAAGTAAGATGGGTATGATGATTGGATTTGTAACGAACCTAGCTATCTTTTCAGCTATGGTGACTTCAGCATCCATCATTTTTGCATCAGAAAGATTAAGTATTTGCACTAACTCTGTCCTGTCCTCAGCAGTACCTTCGGAGTACCCCACTTCACTAGCTTCCACATCATTAAGGGTCAATAATTCCCCTTTTGGTGCGTTGTACTTAGGTAGATCAACGTCTGGATCAGCCATTGCAAGCGCGATTTCTGGGTCACGATCGTTCAATTCAGCTGCTGATTTCATCGCTGCATGCCAAAACGACTCAGCTTTCTTACCAGCAGTATTACCTGATTGATCGATTATAGCCGCTGATCCCATCAATGCACCTGGCTCCATTATGATTTGATCTGTATTGAGAGCTATATAAGCACCGGCAGATAAAGCTCTATCAGCGATATACGCAGTGATCGGTACGTCTGTTGCTTTGATGATTTCTCCAATATTATCCGCAGCGTTTACTGCACCACCAGGCGTATCTATTTCTAGAACAATATGGTCTGCACCAGCTTCTTCAGCATCCTCGATCGATCGCTTCAAAAATGCCTCTAGACCACGTTCAACTTCCTGCTCAACAGGTATAAAATAAACGACCTGTCCTTCTCCTTGCCCGTTTGCACTTTGTCCAAAGAACGAGAATCCAATAGCCATTAAGACCGCGATGATTCCCATTAGCTTGATGGCGTCATTTCTGATGTCAATCCCTCCTTTCAAGCTTTCTATATATACGGATCAACTCACAAACAGGTTTCAAAAATGTATGTAATTTACTATAAGTATGACAAATTGAATAAGGAAAAGCTAGCAAGAATTGTGACACAATACATAAAAACACGCCCTGCTTACACAGGGCGTGATTTAGCTTGATCATATTTATGATAAGTTCTTTTGTACAAGGCGATTTACAAGTCCGCCGTCCGCTTTGCCTTTTACTTTAGGCATAAGCGCACCCATTACCTTACCCATTTCCTGTTTGGAAGTAGCACCAGTTTCTGCAATCACTTGCTGAACTAGTGTTTCGACTTCCTCTTCAGACAATTGTTTCGGCAGGTAGGCAGTTAAAATCGACAGCTCTTCATCGAGATTCTGCACAAGATCACTTCGACCAGCTTTGTCAAATTCTTGGAGGGAGTCTTTGCGTTGCTTAACTTCGCGAGTGAGAACGGTAAGTTCTTCCTCTTCCGTCAGGTCATGACCCAATTTAATGGACTCATTCTGAAGTGAAGATTTCACCATACGAATAACAGATAGTTTCTGCTTTTCCTTGTTCTTCATCGCTACTTTCATATCTGCTGTTAAACGGTCATTTAGACTCACTGACCTAACACCCTCTCTTAGAACTTACGCTTTTTCCTTGCTGCCTCAGATTTCTTTTTACGCTTTACACTTGGCTTTTCATAGTGCTTGCGCTTCTTAACTTCAGCCAAAGTGCCTTCTTTAGAAACCGTTCTCTTGAAGCGACGCAGAGCATCATCGATCGACTCGTTCTTACGCACGCGAGTTTCCGCCATCTCTATCCCTCCCTCCAAAACATACACAATCATAACACATGACTTTCTAACAAAGACATGTCACCTGCAATTATAATACATGCCGAACGGTTTATCAACATTTCTTTATTTGATTTTTTTATGTTAATAAAAAACAAGCATGTGTTTCCGGTCCTGTCCATACACTTTCTATGGAGAGGAGATGGCGAGATATGAGTCCCTACGTGGCATCGTTTATCGTTTTTATCAGTATCTTTCTATTTGGTATGGCGATTCTTCGCATCGGCCTCCAAACGTTTTCTCAAGCTAAGGTTGAGAGACTGTTAACCTCGATGACAGCAACTCCTTTTCGAGGTCTCATCATGGGGATGCTCGTGACTGCCCTCATCCAGAGCAGTTCAGCTGTCATGGTTATAACTGTAGGGCTGATCGCCACAAAGCTGTTAACATTTAGACAATCAATCGGTATTATACTCGGTGCTAACATCGGTACTACGATTACAGCAGAACTAATGACATTGAATCCTGACCAGTTTACGATACCTTTATTGATTGTAGGCTTCATCTTCTTACAGATTAGAAAACAAATCCTTTTTAGTATCGGAACAGTTTTGTTTGGACTAGGATGTATCTTTGTCTCGATGCACGGGCTTGAAGCAATGTCCATTCCGCTATCATCTTTATCTTTTTTCGATCACATTATTAACGAAACGAACACGAGTTTACTCTACGGGATAGGAATTGGAACGATCCTTACTGCGCTTATTCAATCGAGCTCAGCTACGACTGGAATTACAATGAGCTTCATCAATCAAGATTTGCTCACACTTCCTTCTGCAATCGCGATTCTATATGGAGCTAACATCGGCACATGTGTAACTGCATGGCTCGCAAGTATCGGAAGTTCGAGAGAAGCTAAATTATCAGCTTATGCACACATTTGGATCAATGTTCTTGGTGTATTGTTGTTTTATCCTTTAATCGACGTGTTCAGTAGAATGGTGGAATACGTTACCACATTACCAGATGTGCAACTCGCTCACGTCTCAATCATATTCAATGTGTTTTCATCCCTGCTTTTCTTACCTTTAGCCGGCATCCTTGCTACTATGATCGAACGCCTACATGGCGGCAAGGCAATATAAAAAACCAACCCCTAGGGGTTGGTTTTTTAGTTACTCTTAATAATCTGTGTCAGCAGTTTCGCCTTGTACGATTTTTACTCCTGCGCTTGCACCGATACGAGTAGCACCAGCATCGATCATTGCTTGTGCTCCTGCAAGGTCACGTACGCCACCTGAAGCTTTAACGCCGATTTCAGGTCCAACAGTTTCTCTCATAAGCTTAATATCTTCAGGAGTTGCACCACCAGTAGAGAATCCAGTAGAAGTTTTCACGTAATCTGTTCCAGCTTTAACAGCTAGTTCACAAGCACGCTTCTTCTCTTCGTCAGTTAGAAGGCACGTTTCGATGATAACTTTTACAAGTGCTTTGCCTTTTGCTGCTTCTACAACTGCGTTGATGTCGTTAACGATATAGTCATCGTTACCCGCTTTTAACTCAGCGATATTAATTACCATATCCACTTCAGTTGCACCTTTTTCGATCGCATCTTTCGTTTCAAATGCTTTTGTTTCAGTAGTCGTAGCTCCAAGTGGGAAACCGATTACTGTACATACTTTCGCTTCTGCACCCTTAAGCATGTCTGCTGCTAATGTAATCCATGTAGGGTTTACACATACAGATGCAAAATTAAACTCTCTTGCTTCTTGACAAAGCTTTTCTACTTGCTCACGAGTAGTATCAGGTTTAAGTGCAGTGTGATCGATCATGTTTGCTAGTTCTTGGTTCATTTCATATCATCCTTCCAAATCTTATGTATGCCGAAACTTAAGGAGTTCGGCAGTCCTTAATTTATAATGATGCAACAGCTGAAGCTGGTTCCTCTTCGTTCATCACTCTAACAAACTGTCCTTCGTTATAAGGGTATCCAGCTTTCGTGATCTTTACTTTAACGATCTTACCGATCATTTCTTCAGAAGCTTCAACAATTACCTTCATATAGTTAGCAGTATACCCTACATATAAGTTAGATTCAGGTGAATCTTTGAATTTTTCTTCGGGAATTACTTCCAGTACTTCACCTTCATATTGAGAAGCATATTCTTTTGCAAGCTGATTCGAAAGCTCAATTAATTGATGAACACGTTTATTCTTCACTTCTTCATCAACCTGATCATCCATTCTTGCAGCAGGTGTTCCTGTACGTTTAGAAAATGGGAAAACGTGCAGTTCTGAGAATTTGTGTTTCGAAATAAAATCATATGTTTCCTTAAACTCTTCGTCAGTTTCACCAGGGAAGCCAACGATCACATCAGACGTAATCGCGAGTCCAGGTAGAGCCTTTTTCAAACGTTCAAGACGTTCTCCGAACATTTCCATCGAATATTTTCTTCTCATTCTTTGAAGAACCGTATTCGATCCAGACTGAAGTGGAATATGGAGGTGTGGCACAACTTTGTCCGAAGCATTCAATACTTCTATAACTTCGTCAGTAACTTGGCTAGCTTCGATAGAAGAGATCCTTATACGCTTCAAACCATCCACTTTTGCGTCCAAATCACGTAAAAGTTGAGCAAAGTTGTAATCTTTAAGGTCTTCTCCATATCCTGCTGTATGGATGCCTGTAAGAACGATCTCCTTGTATCCAGCTTGAACAAGCTGTTGCGCCTGTTCGATAACTGCTTCTGGTTCTCTAGAGCGTAAGAGGCCTCTAGCCCATGGGATGATACAGAACGTACAGAAATTATTACAACCTTCTTGAATCTTCAAGGATGCACGAGTCCTGTCAGTAAAGGCAGGTACCTCTAGTTCTTCATATACTCGAGCCTTCATAATATTGCTTACGCCGTTTACAGGCTCTCTTTCTCGTTTATATTGTTCGATATAATCGAGCATTTTAACTCTGTCTTGTGTACCAACTACAACGTCTACCCCTGGTATAGCCATTATTTCTGCAGGGGACGTTTGTGCGTAGCAGCCCGTAACACAGATGACTGCATCTGGGTTCTTTCTGATCGCACGCCTAATAACCTGGCGACTCTTCTTGTCACCAGTATTCGTAACCGTACACGTATTGATTACATATACGTCCGAAGCATGATCGAACTCGACTCTTTCATAGTCTTGTTCTTTAAATAACTGCCATATCGCTTCCGTTTCATAATGATTAACTTTACAACCTAATGTATGGAAAGCAACTGAAGGCATAGGATCACCTCATTAATTCAAAATGATATGAGATTGCTGCAAGTACATATAAAGCAGCCGTCTCAGTTCGCAAAATTCGTGGACCCAGACCACAGGAAGTAAAACCTGACTCTTCAAGTTTTCTTACTTCATTGTCTGAGAGACCACCCTCAGGACCAAATACAACTAGGAAACGGTCATTCTCATTCGCTTGTTGAAGCGTTTGAGCAAGTTTTGAAGATTCTCCAGCTTTTGCTTCTTCTTCAAAAGCAATGATCTTATGGTCATAAGACTCGCTTAATGCGATAAGCTGTGAGAGCGTACAAGGCTCATCGATTGCGGGAATCGTCGTTCGGTGAGATTGTTCAGCGGCTTCTTTTGCAATCTTATTTAACCTTTGTAGTTTTTTGTCGCTTTTTTGCTTATCCCATTTTACAATAGAACGCTCTGCTTTAAAAGGAACAAACTGATCTGCTCCAAGCTCTGTGCCTTTTTGGATGACCAACTCCAGTTTATCCCCTTTTGGTAAACCTTGAACGATGGTCACACATAGAGGCAGTTGCTTGTCTTCACCTAACCATCGAACAGGCTTTGCTAACACCTGGCCCTGTTCCACACTTGTTAATTCGCATACAGCTGATTGTCCAGAAGAAGAACAAACGATGATTTCATCGCCCGCCTCCATCCTCATGACTTTAGCTATATGCTTGACATCTTCACCGTCTATCTTAATCGTCTCATCATTTATGGTAGCATCTGGAATGAAATATCTTTGCATTGAATTCCCTACTCGACGGGCTTTCTAGCTATGAAAGCAACCCAGTCTTCCATTTGGAGAGTTTCCTCTATTACAAGACCTTGTTCCATAATCGACTGCTTAACTTCTTGCTTTTTCGCGGTAATAATACCTGAAGTAATGAACGCTCCACCAGGCTTAAGTACTCTCGCTACATCATCAGTAAAACGCACTATGATTTCCGATAGAAGGTTTGCAACGACCACGTCATACGTATCCTCTACATTATCAAGTAAGTTGTTCTGTCTGACATCTATCTTATTATGAATCTTATTAAGTTTTGCGTTTAAGTACGCACTCTTAACAGCGATATCATCAAGATCTAACGCCTCAACAGTCTCAGCTCCGAGGCTTGCAGCGGCAATACTTAATACTCCAGAGCCAGTTCCAACATCAATCACCTTTTGACCAGGTTCGATAATCCTTTCAAGCGCTTGAACGCACATGACAGTAGTCGGATGAGTTCCTGTACCAAACGCCATTCCTGGATCAAGTTCAATAATGATCTCATCTGTATTAACCGGCGTGTACTCTTCCCAAGTTGGAGTGATGGTTATTCGCTCAGATATTTTGACTGGCTTATAGTATTTCTTCCAAGCTGTTGCCCACTCTTCTTCGTTTACTTCACTAATCTGAACTGTGTTTCGTCCAAGGTCGATATCATACACAAGCAACCCATTGATCGCTTCCTTTATTTGTTCAACGGTTTCACCAAGAAAACTATTCACAGGTAAGTATGCTTTAAGAACAACCCCTTCTTCAGGGTAATCATCTGGATTAAGCTGGTAGACTTCTCCGAACGAGGTATCCCAAACTTTAACAAGGTCCATAGGGTCTTCTATAACCACCCCACTTGCACCGGCTTCATGCAATATATTCGATATTGCTTCTATCGCTTCATTTGTTGTATGAATGCTAATCTCAGACCATTTCATTCATTTCCACTCCTCTTTGGATCCTTTTTTCTCGGAAAGGAAACAGGCAGGTCTAATCACTAGACCTGCTTCCTGTTACCAGCTTTCTCCTTTGTTATTCCCCTTTAAACGCTTTTTTCACTTTAGCGAAAAAATTCTCATGCTGTTCCTCAGGTACTTGCCCAGATATCTCACCAAATTCACGTAAAAGTTCTTTCTGGCGATCAGTTAAATGTTTCGGAGTTACAACTTGGATCTTCACGTGTTGATCACCTTGACCGTAACCACGTACATTTTGTATCCCTTTGCCCTTTAATCTGAAGTTTGTGCCGCTTTGCGTTCCAGCTGGAACTTTCAGCATGACTTTACCATGAAGGGTTGGTACTTCAATTTCATCGCCAAGACCAGCTTGAGCAAATGTAATCGGCATTTCACAATGCACGTCGTCTCCGTTTCTCTCATAAAACTCATGCGGCTTAACATAGACGACAACAAAAAGATCTCCTGGAGGTCCACCGTTAACGCCTTCTTCACCTTTTCCAGTGATTCGAATCTGTTGACCCTCGTCAATTCCAGCAGGCATCTTAACATGAATTTTCTTCTTAACTTCAACTTTACCTTTTCCACGGCATGTTTTACATTTGTCTTTAACAAGTTTGCCTGTACCTTCACAGTGATGGCATACTCTTCGGTTTACAACACGACCAAATGGTGTGTTCTGCTCCACGTTAAGCTGACCATTACCTCCACAGTGGTGGCACGTCTCAGGTGTAGTTCCAGGCTTAGCACCCGAACCTTCACATGTAGAACAATCTTCTTCTTTTGGAATATAAATATCCGTTTCTTTTCCGAAAGCCGCTTCTTCAAAAGTAAGTGTCATCGCATATTGGAGATCAGCACCTTGTCTCGGTGCGTTTGGATTTCTTCGACCTCCGCCGCCAAAGAACATATCGAAAATATCACCAAAGCCACCAAAGTCGCCACCTGCGCCTCCAAATCCTTGGTTAGGATCAGTATGACCAAATTGATCGTATTGTGCCTTTTTCTGCGGATCCTTCAGCACTTCATATGCTTCAGTTATTTCCTTAAACTTTTCATCTGCCCCCGGTTCCTGGTTGATATCCGGGTGGTATTGTTTAGCAAGCTTTCGATAAGCTTTTTTCATCTCAGCTTCTGAGGCATCTTTGCTTACGCCAAGCACCTCATAATAGTCTCGTTTACTCATCGTATCCACTCCCGATTCTCTTCACATAACCTTTATCTTACCATTGATTTATTACGAACTGCAATACTATATTGCAAGGCCCGCAGGCCGGCATTGTCATACTAAAACGAAAGATAGAATGGCCGCGCCACATTTTATTAAAAACTTGCTTCCACTAAGAAAAAAGTCAAAGCCGAGATACGCTTGACTTTGACTTTTTCTTTATCTTATTTATTACTTTTTGTCGTCTTCATTAACTTCTTCGTATTCAGCATCAACGACGTTGTCATCTTGCTTCGCTTCAGAACCAGCGCCTTCAGCTTGCTGAGCCTGTTGAGCTTGAGCTGCTTGCTCATACATCATAGTCGTTAGAGCTTGAACAACTTCTTGAAGTTCATCTTTTGCTGAACGAATCGCTTCAATGTCATCATTCTCTAGAGCAGCTTTAACTTTGTCTTTCGCTTCATTAGCTTTGTTCACTTCTTCTTCCTCTACTTGACCTTCGAGGTCTTTAAGAGTTTTCTCAGTAGTGAAGACAAGCTGATCTGCTTCGTTACGAGTTTCTACGTCTTCACGACGCTTCTTATCTTCTTCTGCGTTCGCTTCAGCATCCTTCACCATGTTCTCAATTTCTTCATCAGAAAGACCGCTTGATGATTTGATTGTGATAGATTGCTCTTTGTTTGTACCAAGATCCTTCGCACGAACGTTCACGATACCGTTTTTGTCGATATCAAATGATACTTCGATTTGAGGAGTTCCTCTTGGAGCTGGAGGAATATCAGTCAACTGGAAGCGACCGAGTGTCTTGTTGTACTGAGCCATCTCACGCTCACCTTGAAGCACATGGATATCTACTGAAGGCTGGTTATCAGCTGCAGTCGAGAATGTTTGTGATTTACTTGTTGGGATCGTTGTATTACGCTCGATAAGCTTTGTAAATACGCCGCCCATTGTTTCGATACCAAGTGAAAGTGGTGTTACGTCTAGAAGAACAACGTCCTTCACATCACCAGCGATAACACCAGCCTGGATTGCTGCACCAAGTGCAACTACTTCATCAGGGTTAACGCCTTTATGTGGATCTTGACCAGTTTCTTTCTTGATCGCATCTTGTACTGCAGGAATACGAGTAGAACCACCTACAAGGATAACCTTGTCAATTTCAGAAGGTGACATGCCAGCATCTTTAAGAGCCTGACGAGTAGGTCCCATTGTGCGTTCTACAAGGTTTGCAGAAAGTTCTTCGAATTTAGCACGAGTCAAGTTAAGCTCAAGGTGTTTAGGACCAGAAGCATCAGCCGTAATAAATGGAAGTGAAATCTGAGTTTGAGCTACTCCAGAAAGGTCTTTCTTCGCTTTCTCAGCAGCATCTTTCAAACGCTGAAGTGCCATCTTATCTTGAGAAAGGTCTACACCGTTCTCCTTCTTGAATTCAGCAACAAGGTGATCGATGATCACTTGGTCAAAGTCATCTCCACCTAAACGGTTGTCACCAGCTGTTGATTTAACTTCGAATACGCCTCCGCCTAATTCTAGGATAGATACGTCGAATGTACCACCACCAAGGTCAAAGACAAGGATAGTTTGATCTTCGTCTTCTTTATCTAGACCATAAGCAAGCGCTGCAGCCGTTGGCTCGTTTACAATACGCTCAACTTCTAGACCAGCAACTTTACCAGCATCTTTTGTTGCTTGACGCTCAGCATCGTTAAAGTATGCAGGTACTGTGATAACAGCTTTTTCTACGCCTTCACCAAGATAGTCTTCTGCGTAAGACTTAAGTTTTTGAAGGATAATCGCTGAGATTTCCTGTGGAGAATAAGACTTACCTTCTACATCGACTTTGTAGTCTGTACCCATATGACGCTTGATTGACTGAATCGTGTTCGGGTTCGTGATCGCTTGACGCTTTGCAACCTCACCCACTAGTCTTTCATCATCTTTGAATGCTACTACTGAAGGTGTCGTACGGTTACCTTCTGGGTTAGGAATTACCGTCGCTTCGCCGCCTTCCATAACAGCAATACAAGAGTTTGTTGTACCAAGATCAATACCAATAATCTTACTCATTGTTTCTACCTCCTATATCTTCATATGTAATTATGAACTTACTTTTACCATTGCAGGTCTAAGGACACGTTCGTTCAACTTGTACCCTTTTTGCAACACTTCTACAATGACATCTGAATCATACTCATCTGATTCGACTTGCATAACTGCCTGATGCAGGTGAGGGTTAAATTCTTCCCCTTGTGCTCCTACTTCTTCAATACCTTCTTTTGCAAGAGCATCTTTTAGCTGACGATAGACCATCTCCATGCCAGTTAGTAGAGAATTCACTTCTTCATGATCGCTTTGAACAGCAAGCGCTCGCTCAAAATTATCGATTGCCGGTAGAAGTTCTTCAGCAAGTTTTTGAGAACGATATTTCGCATCAGCACTGCGCTCTTCACGCGTTCTACGACGGAAGTTATCATACTCCGCCTGTGTACGCAAATATTTATTTTCAAGCTCATCAACTTGCTTCTGCAAGCTTTCAAGCTCTGATTCCTCATTCATTTCAGGTTCGATAACCTCAGATTCCTGATTTTCTTCAACTTCTTGTTCAAGATTTTCAGCTTCTTCAGTTACGATCTCTTCCTCATGATGACTGTTCTGCTTTTCCACGAATTTCACCTCCCCAACGTAATCTACATGTATATTCATAGAAATAGATGGAAGATATCGATCTCCCACCCTTTTCACTATTACCAAATTACCAGTGTTTGAAACTTCGATATCGCTCAGTTAATGTACTCGTAAGGTCATTCGCCAGAAAGCCTAAAAGACTCATCGAACGGTGATATTCCATTCTCGTTGGTCCAAGTAAAGCGAGTGACCCCATACGTTTCCCTTCGATAAAGTAGTCTGCTGTCACGATACTACATTCCTGCATCGCCTCAAGATCATTCTCCTGACCGATTCTAACTTCGATCCCTTTCTTCTCAGGACGAAGGATGTTGTACATCAAATCATCCTGCTCAAAGGTGTTTAATAATAGTCTTACTTTCTCAACATCTTTGAATTCGGGCTGAGCTAGAATGTTCGTCTTACCGCCGTAGTACACTTTTTCTGCATTGGTATAGAGAAAAAGATTATCAAGCATCGTATTCACTTGATTATAGTTTTCTATGTGTTTTTTCAAAACTGTAGCCATCTCTTGCATCATGGTCGATTTAAGTGATACTAATGGAACATCTTTAAGACGTTCGTTCATAATGTTAACGACCTTTTCGATATCAGACATGCTTACAGATGGTGGAATCTTAATGGTTTGATTCTCCACGTGGCCACTGTCAGCTACCAGAATTACGACGGCCGTCTCTTTCGAGAGTGGTATGATTTGCACCTGGCGAAGCTTTGTTTCGAAAACCTCAGGACCAAGAATAATCGATGTATACTGTGTTAGTTCAGAAAGGATCTTAGCAGATTGCTGGATAACTTTCTCAACCTCGACCATTTTTTCTGCAAAAAGCGAGTGAATATCTTTCACATCACTGTTAGATAAGACTGGCGGTGATAGAAGATTGTCTACATAGAAGCGATAGCCTTTTTCTGAAGGAACACGACCTGAAGAACTGTGAGTTTTCTCAATAAACCCCATATCTTCTAAATCTGCAAGCTCATTACGAATTGTAGCTGAACTAAACGTTACTTCTTTTCGCTTTGAGAGCGTGCGTGATCCTACAGCTTCAGCAGTTCGAATGTAATCCTCGATCAAAATCTGTAAAATAAACAGTTGACGTTCAGTTAACATCCTCTCATCACCTCTGTTAGCACTCTGTTTCCTCGAGTGCTAAATCTAATAATAAGGTAACAGAAAATTATTTTAGTTGTCAATGATTACGTTACGTGTTGTGGTCGTTGCTTTTAGACCCGCTTCTGAAACGCTGAACGGGCGATACTTTTGACCGATACGAAACGGTTACACTGCAAGAAATTCCTGAAATACTTCATTTCCTAGGAAAAACCCTCGTTCTGTTAAAGCGATATGACTTCCTGTATCCTTAAGCAGTTCCTTATCGATTAGATTTGTTAGCTGCTTACCGAAAACGGATTCGATTGACTGATTGTATTTTATCTCAAACGTTTGTTTTGAGACGCCTTCTCTCATGCGAAGACCCATGAACATCTCTTCTTCCATCATCTCGCCCTTTGTAAGTTCATTTTCATCCATATAAGGGAAACCATGTTCATCGATCTTAGTCATATATTGTTTTAGAGGACCTGCGTTCGCACGTCTCACCCCATCAACATAACTATGCGCTCCAGCACCGATTCCGTAATATTCATTGTTCTTCCAATACGTGATGTTATGTTGACTCTCATAACCAGGTAACGCGAAGTTGCTAATTTCATATTGATTGAACCCTTTTTCTTCCAAACGTCTAATCAGCTCAGCATACATCTCAGCTTCAGTTTCTTCAGTCGGTAGAGGTAGCTCACCTTTCCTCCATTGATTATAAAACACGGTTTTCTTTTCAACTTGAAGCGAATAAGAAGAAATATGAGTGATACCAAGTTTGACCGCTTCATCAATGGAACTTGAAAGCTGCTCTACCGTTTGTTCTGGCAGTCCAAACATTAGATCTAGAGAGAGATTGTCAAACCCTGCATGCTTGGCCATCGTTACGATCTCCCCGATCTCATCTACATTATGACCTCTTCCAAGACGTTTTAATAAAGAATCTTGAAACGCCTGCGCCCCAATACTAAGCCTGTTCACACCGTACTTTTTCATGATTTCTAGTTTACTTGGTGTAACACTACCTGGATTCGCTTCCATCGTGAACTCTAACCCATCTTCTACGTATGGCTGGAATCTGCTAGTCACTGAGTGCAGAAATTGTTCTAGCTGCTGATCGTTTAGAGCGGTAGGGGTACCTCCCCCAACGAAAATAGTATTGATGGAAGATGTAGGAAAGCGATTGAGCGTCTTTTCCATCTCGATATCCATGTGGTCTAGATACTCCACCACAGGCTGCCCCTGCATAAACACTTTATTAAAATCACAATAATGACATATATAATCACAAAATGGAATGTGTAAATAAACAGCGTTGACCATTTTAATCACTGCTTTCTAATCATAATCTAAAGACCGCAGAAAATTCTGCGGTCTCCTTAACCTAATACTATAAAAATAACATGTCTTCTTCAAATAGAACGGGTTAGTTCTTCTTAGTATTATCTTGACGAAGAACTGCCATGAAGGCTTCTTGTGGAACTTCGACTTTACCGACCGTCTTCATTCGTTTTTTACCTTCTTTTTGTTTCTCAAGCAATTTACGCTTTCGAGAGATGTCTCCCCCGTAACATTTTGCCAACACGTTCTTTCTAATTGCTTTAATGGTTGAGCGAGCAATAACTTTCTGTCCGATCGTCGCTTGAACCGGCACTTCAAACTGCTGCCTAGGTATCAATTCTTTTAGCGTTTCAGTAATATCTTTACCACGTTCGTAAGCGAAATCTCTGTGGACGATGATGGAAAGTGCATCGATCGTTTCTCCATTAAGCAGAATATCCATCTTAACGAGGTTGGATGGCTTATAACCCATCATCTCATAATCGAACGAGGCGTACCCTTTTGTACTTGATTTTAGCTGATCAAAGAAATCATATACGATTTCAGAAAGTGGAATGTGATAAACGATGTTTACCCGCGTCTCGTCAAGGTACTGCATGTCGATGAATTCTCCACGTTTTCCCTGACATAGTTCCATAATTGCACCAACGTAATCGTTAGGCGCCATGATCGTAGCCTTTACAAACGGCTCTTGAACTTCAGTAATCGATTGGGCGTCAGGCATCAAGGCTGGATTATCGATAATCTTCTCTTCACCATCAGTCAACTTAACTTGATAAATAACACTTGGTGCTGTAGTGATGAGGTCGATGTTAAATTCACGCTCTATACGTTCCTGGATGATCTCCATATGCAATAGACCTAAGAATCCGCAACGGAAGCCAAATCCTAAAGCTTGAGATGTTTCTGCTTCATATTGAAGAGAAGAATCGTTTAACTCTAGACGTTCGAGTGCCTCTCTTAAATCGTTATATTCAGCAGAATCTACTGGATAAAGCCCACAGTATACCATTGGATTCATACGGCGATAACCTGGTAGTGGTTTATCAGCAGGATTCTTTACGGATGTAATCGTATCACCCACACGGGAGTCTCCAACATTTTTAATCGCTGCAGTAAGGAAACCTACATCTCCAACTGTTAGCTCATCCTTTGACTGAGGCTTTGGCGTAAATACACCTAGCTCAGTAACTTCAAACTCTTTTCCAGTAGCCATCATGCGAATTTTCTCGCCGACCTTAACGGAACCTTCTGTAATTCGTATGTAAGCAACTACACCACGATATGGATCATAGAGCGAATCAAAGATCAGTGCTTGAAGAGGGCCTTCCGGATCACCTTGAGGTGCAGGAACCTTCTCAACAACTTGCTCTAAGATTTCTTCGATTCCAATGCCGTTTTTAGCCGAAGCTAATACAGCGTCTGAAGTATCGAGACCGATTACATCTTCAACTTCTTGAGCAACACGTTCAGGCTCTGCACTCGGTAAATCGATCTTATTGATAACAGGTAAGATTTCAAGATCATTGTCTAGAGCAAGGTACACATTCGCTAGTGTTTGAGCTTCAATGCCTTGCGCTGCGTCAATAATCAACAACGCACCTTCACAAGCTGCAAGACTTCTTGAAACTTCATATGTGAAGTCTACGTGTCCAGGTGTGTCTATGAGATGAAAGATGTACTCTTCGCCATCTTTCGCTGTATAAGTTAGCTGAACGGAATTCAGTTTGATTGTAATTCCTCTTTCACGTTCCAGATCCATTGCATCGAGCGTCTGGTCTTTCATTTCTCGTGCAGTGAGGGCGCCGGTTTTTTCTAATATCCGATCGGCTAACGTAGATTTTCCATGGTCAATATGTGCAATGATGGAAAAGTTACGAATCCTCGACTGTCTTTCTAATTTCTGTTCACGGTTCATCTATAATCACTCCTAAAGGCGAAACTGCGCTAGTATAGATTATAGCAATACCGCTGTCCATAATCAATTAGCAATCCTGCTGAACTCTTCATCAAAAAAAATAAGCCACTTCTGTGACTTATTTTATTTAAAAAGAGAAAGAACTTCAGTAACAAGTGTCAGTATAAAAGTGAGCAATGTTTGAATCATAGAGGAAATTACTCCACTGATCTTCGTCCCCAAATCACCCAATACATTAAATTCATTGGCATTCTCAAGGATCTTTTGCTTTTCTTCTATATCTTCATTGGTGATGGAAGTCCCAAGAATCTCAGCTTCCACTCCTTCTGATGCTTTCGTCAGCTGAAACGCGCCTGTCTCATCGCTTCCTTGCATTGTATTCATATTTTTTGAAGCTTGTTCCATTCCAAGTAAAACACCGAACAACAATAAAGAGATCAGCAGAAAGCACTTTAGAAAAAAGGCTACCATAGCCATACCCCTTCCGTATTAAATGCCTGTCCTATTCATTATGCGTATGCAAATTGTTACTCTTTATGACTTAATGCGTGTACATGCCACTATTATTTTGATCGACTTCACTATGAAGAGCACTATTTAGTCCTCCAGAAATAACATTCGCCATATCTTCAATAAAAACATCGACTTCCTTTGGAGTAACCATAAGATTGTGCCCCATAGGAGCTAGCACTTCTTTGATTAAATTTCGCTTTTCATGGTCTTCTAACGTGCCGACCATACCTAAGAACGTCTGACGCTTTTCTGCATCAGGAAGATCTTCTTCTGTATATGTCTTTTTCTCTCCAAAGGTCATCCCAGCAGGAGCAAGAGATTTAGATGGCTTATCTTTTTCCTTAAGTTCACGTCCAAAATGTTTCAAGATATAATCGATCGTATCACTCGTAATCGATACAGCATCGACTACGGTTGGAATTCCGATCGCAATGACTGGAATACCGAGTGTTTTAAAGCTTAGCTCTTTCCTTTTGTTACCTACACCTGACCCCGGGTGGATTCCAGTATCGGAAACTTGAATAGTCGTATTTACACGCTCGATCGAACGAGAAGCTAATGCATCTACTGCAATAACAAAATCAGGCTTCGTTTTTTCAATAACGCCGTGAATGATGTCACTCGTTTCAATTCCTGTGATCCCCATCACTCCAGGAGTAATAGCACTCACAGGTCTAAAGCCTTCTGAAACTGTCTCTGGCTGTAATTCAAATAGATGCTTTGTGATTAATAAGTTCGAAACAACATTGGGTCCGAGTGCATCAGGCGTTACTTGTCTATTCCCAAGCCCAACAATTAAACAACTCGCGTCTTTTTTTATGCCCTGTTGATCAATAAATGCAGCGAATTCTTTTGCAAATACTTTCTGAACCGTTTCCTGAAGAGCTGAATCTTTTCTACGGATTCCTTGCACTTCAAACGTGATATAATGGCCAGCTTTTTTCCCTATTTCTTTCTCCCCTGCTTCTGTCACTTCAACCGTGGTGATCTTTACCCCTTCTTGGTCTCTTTCCTTTACGATTACACCTTGTAGCTCATCTGGTTTTTCAGATTTCATTTCCTTTGCTTTTTTCTCTTTCACCATTTCCTGAGCTTCAACCGCTAAATCTGTTCTCACTTGGTACATATCTAAATCAACCATAGGCTCACCTCTAATTTCCATCTTTTAAATGTTAGCCTTTCCTTTGTATTAGCTTTTCATTCTCTATTGCATTTAGCCGATCTATTTGATAGAATGTTTTTTGTTCTATGCACGGATATGACATGGAATTGTGAAGCCTTGCAAGGAGGTGAAAGGTATGCCAAATATTAAATCTGCGGTTAAACGCGTTAAGACTTCTTCAGATCGTCGCGCTCATAACATTGCGATCAAATCTGCAATGCGTTCTGCTATCAAAGACTTTGAAAACAAAGCTGAAGCAAAAGACGTTGATGCTGCTCAAACAGCTCTACGTGAAGCTTCTAAGCGCATTGATAAAGCTGCTGATAAAGGAATCATCCATAAGAATTCAGTAGCACGTAAAAAATCTCGTCTTGCTAAAATGTATAACGAGATCTCCGCTTAATTTCTAAAAATGTTAAAAGCTGTTGGGGGCAACCCCAACAGCTTTTTTAAATACTTTTTATTTTCGTTAGAAGCAGCTCTAACAGTAATTTTTTCTCCATCTTTCCTGTTTTCATCTCATAGTCAGTCTCTGCAATTTGATCCAAAATAAATAAAAGCTGAGCTTCATTGAACGCTTTACTTTGCTGATGTGCAATCTTTACCGCATAAGGATGCAGCTTCAGCTGTGAAGCCATCTGTTTTTGACCATACCCTCGTTTAGCAAGCTCACTGACTTGATAGATGATACGAAATTGCCGTCCTATTAAAGATAAGATTTTAATCGGTTCTTCATTAATCTTCAGCAAATCATAAAGAATACGAAAGGCTGTATTTAGATCCTTTCTCACGATACGATCGATTAGCGCAAAAATATCGTTCTCTAACGTCCTAGCGACTAATAGGTCGACGATGTCCTCGCTTACGGTTCCACCTTCGCCAACGTAAAGAGCCATCTTGTCAATTTCCTGTTGTAACAACATCAGGTGGCTACCGATGAGCTGTACGAGACGCTCTTCCCCTTCTTTATCCAAAGTCACGTTGAGCTCCTTCGCTCTTAGTTGAAGCCAATCTCCCAGGTGATGATCTTGTAGAGCTTCGGCTTTTACAAAAGCTCCTGACTTTTTTAAGGATTTGACTAATTTTTTTCGCTCGTCCAATTTTTCATAAGGAGCTTCTATAATGAGAATAGTAAACGGTGAAGGATTCTCTGCATACTTTACAAGCACATCGATGTTATGTTCGACTTTGCTTTTATCTTTTACCGCAGTTAAGAAAGTAGGGTTTTTCAAAATGACAATTCTCTTTTCTCCTAAAAACGGCATCGTTTCTGCTTCTTCGATCGCTTCTTGAACTGGCGTCTCGTTCAAATCATATGTAGCTAAGCTAAATTCTCTTTCTTCCTCAGGAAGTCCTTTCTCAATAATTAACTTCACTAAATCATGAATTAAGAATGCTTCTGTACCCGTCAAAAGATAAACGGGGTCAAGATTGCCTTGTTTTATCTTCTTTTTAATTTCCGAAACGGACATAATCCTACACCTCAATTTTCGTTTGTCCATTTCTATCCTAATTGGAGACATCGTTATTGGCAAGCATAAAAGGGAAGCCGGCTACAGACACCAGCCTCCCATTTATAGTAAACGCTGATGAGAGGGGCCTAGGACTCCCGCCCACCAACGATATTCTGTTGTAGTAGATAGGATATCCTATGCAAAGATAAAGTATAGGTGACAACTCTTTACAGGAAAGGGAGCGAATTCATTGTTAATCCAATATTCTTCAAAATGACAAATCTCCCACACCACAATAAAGACAACTCATATAAAACATGTTACAATATGGAATGAAATGCACCTGTATGATACCTTCTTACATAATGACTACGAAGGTAGTTGATTGTTCATACTAACAGGGAAGCAGGAGGGAAGACTAATGAACGAGTTCGAAAAAGATGTTCAGCATAAGTCCAATGATGCAGTTGAATCAGCTGTTGGATTTGTTGTACCATTTCTATTCTTTTCCATCATTTTTTTCACAGCTGTGGCAATTAAAGCAATCAGCTAAATAGACTGCCTTCAGGCAGTCTATTTTTCGTTTCTTTGACCGTGCCATGTCCCCCGTTTACCTAAGAGAAATTTGTAAGTTATCGTACCACTCTCATCCGTTCTCATCATCTTCACACCTAGTTCTTTAAAGCGTGCAATCACATCGGGATGTGGATGTCCATAGCGATTATCTTTTCCTGCTGAGACTACCGCGATCTTTGGATCGACTCCACGAATCAATTCTTCCGAACTCGATGAATCACTTCCATGATGCCCAACCTTAAGGATGTCAGCTTTTATGTTGTCATTCGAACTAAGCAACTCTTTTTCACCCACTTCTTCTATATCGCCTAAAAATAGCCAGCGATACTTTCCTAGCTCCGCATAAAGAACGATACTACCATCGTTTTCTTCTTTAACCTGTAAAGCTTGAACAATCGAAAAGAACGCTCCACCAGAATTCCATTTTAATTCTTCACTTGCTTTTAACATTTTACTCCCCTTCTTATTCGCTAGTTGCATGATCTCTTTTTCAGTATTCGTCTGTTCATCACTTCGATCCAACATTATATGCTTAACACTAATCTCATTCAAAATTGCTATCGTCCCACCCACATGATCAAAATCACCGTGAGTTAAAAGCAAAAGATCGATAGAACGTATGCCTTTTGATTTTAAATACGGTACGACTATGTCAGCGCCTACATCAAATTGGCTTTGTGGTTGCTCCCACCTTTCCTTCTCACCAAATACTGGTGTTCCACCAGTATCGATGACAATGGTTTGCCTTTGAAAAGGCAGTGTGATGATGATGCAATCACCTTGTCCAACATCTAAAAACGCAACTGTACCATAGGGGTTCATATACGGCAGCATATAGATTACGAAAATAACAGAAACCCACGCGATCATTCCCTTAATCACAGTCTTCTTTTCCCATATCAAGAGAACCAGATAGGTACTGATAAACACTAAGATGAGCACAATCATGGGAGGACTTCCAAAGATCAATGAGAAGTTGAACTGATTCAACCATACGAATACACGATGAATGATCTCCACAAAGAAAGATAGGACGGCAGAACAAACTTGAAAGATTGAAGTAAGATGGAACAACCTTAAAATAGCCAATCCAAATACAGCAGGAAGGATTACGACTGAGATTACGGGTACGTATAATATATTTAAAGGTAAGCTGAGGAGGGATATCTCATAAAAATGAAATAAAATAAGGGGAAGGGAAACAACTTGAGCCAACAGTGAAACGATAAACAATTGAGTGAATGGCGTTTGATACCTGTGGAAAATACTTTTTGAAGAGATGATCAAAGCAAATGTTATGAGAAAAGAAAGTTGAAACCCGATATGGTAAACAACAAAGGGATCGTAGATCAAAAGGAGTACACAAGCACTAGAAATGGCATCAAGCGGGTTAGGGGATCGTTTCATTCTTAAAATCATGGAGATAAACATCATCATGATCGAAGCTCTAACTACAGAAGGAGCAGCACCGGCAATAACCATGTAAATAGGACACAAAAAGAACAGTAGCTCATATACACGCTCTCTTGTAAAACCTATACGAATAAGCACCCAAAACACCAGACCACACACGATTCCAACGTGCAAACCCGACACGGCTAATACATGGCTTAATCCTAGTTCTCGATACGCTTTTTCTACATCAGGGTCCATTAAACCTCTTTCCCCAATCAGCAGGGAAGCTGATATGCCTTTTAATTCATCAGGATAGTGTTTCTCAATATCTACAAGTATTTCCTGTCTTATATTCTGAAAAAGGGTCCCTAGGGATTTAGGCGAGGGGTTACATTGAGGAAATTGATCAAGCTCATAAATCCAATGAATATGCTGATGTTGGAGATGTTTTTTATAATTAAATTGTGATGAAACACCCGGTGCCAGAGGGGCTTCTAATGCTCCTGAAAGTGTACAGGATGAACCTACCTTAAGACTTTTTAGGTTTTCCTTTTCGCGTTTTGAACTTATATAGTACACCACCATTAACTTCTCGTTAGATATCGTTTTATATTCAAAAGAAAGCTTGGATCCATCGATAGTTGGGATCGAATGAACGTTTCCCATTATGCTCGATTCTTTTCCAGATAGATGCGTATTATTTCGAGCATCACTAACACCGGCATAAGTATAAAAAGAGATAAAGGTAAGTAATACAAAAATGGATAAGCGAGGAGCTTTCCTCGCACACCATATAAGAAGGAAGGATAAGAACAAGATCGGATAAAGTGATTCGATACTTGTGATGCCAGTCATTGCTGAGGCTGGTATTAACCATAGGTTACCTCTCACATCTTACTATAGAGATTTGACGCTTTTTCGTATAAAGGCCTTACCTCTTCAGAACTTAAACCTGCGTCCGTTAATTTCCCTAGTAGTTCAGCCGTTAGATCTAACTTTTCTTGACTATTCTGCTCTAAAATCATCTCTTCAAGTTCAACCTGTCGAACTTGTACGTTAGCTTCTTTAAACAATTCAATCGCATAAGGGTGGTTCTTATAGTCTGTAGCGTAAACGACAGATTTTATACCAGCTTGAATGATTGCTTTGCAACAGTGTATACAAGGAAAATGGGTAACATAGATTTCTGCCCCGGTTGTTGGAACACCGAATTTAGCACATTGAATGATTGCATTCATTTCTGCATGAATGGTTCTCACGCAATGGTTATCTATCACATAACAGCCCTCATCGATACAATGAACCCCACCTGATACAGATCCATTGTAGCCGCCTGCGATCATCCGCTTATCTCGAACGATCGTAGCCCCTACTGTCAATCGAGTACACGTACTCCGTAATGCAAGCAAATGACTTTGGGCCATGAAATACTGGTCCCACGAAATTCGATTCATGTTATACCCCCTAAGTTCTTTATTCTACCGTTTAGTTTGAGCGATTTGTGCTCTATCGTCAATCACACTTATTTTACAGTTATTAAATCCTTTAATTTCTCAAAGGTCTTCTCACCAATACCACTGATTTGTTTGAGGTCTTCTATTACAGTAAAGCTTTGTTCTTCTCTAAATGCAATAATAGCTTCCGCTTTTGCTGGACCTATTCCAGGTAGTTCCTGCAGTTCTTCTAAACTAGCAGAATTAATCGATATTAACTTGTTCTCATCATTTTGGGATGGTATTTGCGCACTTACCTCTCCCTTTACTGGTACATAAATCATCATTTCATCTACCACTTTTCCAGCTAAATTTAACTGATTTTGATCTGCATCCTTCAAAAACCCCCCTGCATGAGTGATGATATCTTTGATCCTCGCATCATTCTTAACCTCGTATACACCTGGTTTAACGACCGCTCCTTTCACATCTACCATTATGTAGGGAAGTTCCTCAACTTGAGGTTCCGCTTCGACCTTCTCTTCTTTGATCTCTGTCTCTTCAAAATAGGATTCATTCTCTGTAGACGTTGACCTATAGATAAGAAACAGGCTGATAAGTACCACAACGATCGCTATCCCGATTATACCTTTTTCACGATGAGAAAGACTTTTCACAAATTCCAACGAATGCTCATTCCTTTCTAATTAATGTTCAACAAACATAAAATGCGTGGAGCCATCATATCTATTTAGGAGAAATGCGTGTGGAAGGAGGGGAAGTAATTGAAAATCGGGGTGATTGGTACCGGGAATATGGGCACGATCCTAATATCTTCCTTTATTGACTCATGCGCAGTAAAGCCTTCACAACTTATGATCATCAACCGCACAAGTAAAAAAGCGCATTCTTTAAAGAAACAGTACAAAGGAATCCACGTAGCTCAAAACAATGAAGAGATCATTCGAAATTCAGAAATTATCTTTATTTGTGTTAAACCGCATGAATATTTCCCATTACTAAAAAGTATCCGAAATGAGTTGAAAGAAGATCAGCTTGTCGTCTCCATAACGAGCCCCATCCAAGTGAGGGAATTAGAAACCTTTGTTTCATGTGATGTTGCAAGAGCGATTCCAAGCATTACAAATAGAGCTCTTAGCGGAGCTTCACTTGTTACGTTTAGTAATCGATGCTCTGAGGCGAACAAAGAAAAGCTCATGTATCTTATGTCACAAATCTCGACCCCTATCGAGACCGAAGAGGAAGTCACAAGAGTATCTTCAGATCTCGCAAGCTGTGGCCCGGCATTCTTAAGTTACTTACTTAAAAAATTCATTGATGGTGCTGTCTCAGAAACAGAAATATCCAGAGAACAGGCTACGATTTTAACGACTGAAATGCTGATTGGAATGGGAAAGCTTCTCGAAAAGGACTATTACTCATTGGAAACACTGCAGAAGAAGGTGACTGTTAAAGGAGGAGTTACTGGGGAAGGGTTAAAAGTGCTTGAAAATGAAACCGGTGAAATGTTCAATCATGTGATTCAAAGTACGCATAAAAAGTTCGATGAAGATCGCAAAGTGATTAAAACGCAGTTTAAAGAGGAGACGAGGCAAAACTAAGTACAGCAACCATTTATATTCGACTTCTATAAATGAAGTCCTTCTACAAGTACAAAAAAGGTTGATTTCATTTGAAATCAACCTTTTTTACATGCTTTAAAAAATATTCTCTCAGAGGTATCTGTAGGAGTGTGATTTAAAAAATCAGCGGTGACCTTTATATCACTAAATCCAGACTCTTCTAGCCATCTAGTGTATTCCTCAAGATGAAACGTTCGTTGTACGTGCAATTCATCAAAACGCTCGTATAAACCTTCATCGGTTTCCAAAAAGAAACTAAGATCGTGCTCGACTGAGCCTGTTTCCCCTCCAGAAAAACTATTCCATATAAATGAGATGTCCTCGTCATTGCTTGCGAACGTCTGACCCACAAAAAGATCGTTGATCTTATGCAACGAGTGTACATCAAACAATAAGATTCCATCTTGTTTTAAATGATTATAGATTCTCTGGAAAGTGGATTTCACCCCGTCTTCTTCAACAACATAGTTTAATGAGTCACAAAAGATCGTGATCACATCGTACTGTTCATTTGTCTCTAGTTCCCGCATATCTTGTTGAATCAGATGAACGTTCACATTGTTCCTCATGGCTTTATCATGAGCAACAGATAGCATTTGTTCTGAGAGGTCTACAGCTGTAACATCATACCCTTTTTCTGCAAGCCGTATTGAGCATTCACCTGTCCCACAACCAAGGTCCAAGACTTTTCCTCTAGACCGCTCGTTCATAACTAATTCAAGCCACTTGTCATAAGGAGCGTCTTCCATTAGACGATCATAAACATATGAAATTTGTTCGTACGAAACCATTTACGCTAAAATTTCATTTAAAGGTAGATGTGGTGCATCTCCCCAGAGTTTTTCTAGATTGTAATAATTTCGCTCATCTTTATGGAAGATATGGACGATAACGGATCCTAGGTCGACAAGCACCCAGCGTGCTTGCTCATATCCTTCAAGTCGCTTCACTTCCAGTCCCTGTTCAAGAGCTTGATCCTTCACTTCTTTTGCGATTGCTTGTACTTGCTTTTCAGAATTTCCGTGGCAGATTAAGAAATAATCTGCAATCAATGAAATACCGTTCATATTTAAAGCGATAATATCTTCTGCACGTTTGTCATCTACTGCTTTTGCAGCCAACGTAATCATGTTATTTTCTTCCATTTGTTTCTCCCTTCTCTCTTGGCCTGACAAGATCATTATACGTCTCGAACGTCGCAGGATAAACTGGTTGATTTTTCTTCATCAAAAAGTTTACCGTGTTTTTAATGGATTGTACGATCGCTTGATCAAGATCAACTGTTGCTAACTCTCTCACTTCTTCCACCCCAGGAAATTTCCGCCCCGGTTCTATATAATCGGCTAGAAAAACGCACTTCTCAATCAACGTCATGTTTGGACGTCCTGAAGTGTGATAGTGAATGGCATCTAGGATTTCTCCATCTTTAATCCCTATTTCCTTTTTCACTAAGATAGCACCAACTGGGGCATGTAAGAGTTCAGTCGAGTAATCAAGAAGATCTTTAGGCAAGCCAAAATCTACCACCATCTGCCTCATTTCATCTTTTGGACGAAACTTGGCATAGTCATGGAATATTGCAGCGGTTTCTGTTTTTCTTACATCTGCACCATACTTCTCTGCTAGCTCGACCGCTGTATTCGTAACACCTATCGTATGTTCATACCGATGTTCAGTTAGGTGAGGTTTTACAAGCTTATATGCTTCTTCTCTATTCATCATATAATCCCATCCTAACGATATAATTCCGTACTGATTCAGTCAGCATATACCGTCCACTTCTACCAGATATGATTGCACTTCTAATCAAACTAGAGGAAACGTCAATCTGAGGAACATCGATCAACCTTACGTTCTTCATCTCGTTACCAGGCTCATAACCAGGACGGTTGACACCAATAAAAGAAATCATTTGAGATAGATCATCAATCCGGTGCCAATTCGGCAAATCCTCTATCATATCGCCACCGACGATAAAGTGAAAGTCGATGTCAGGGTAGCTGTCTTTTAAAATCTCGATTGTATCGACTGTGTACGAACGGCCGCTTCTTTCAAACTCGACCAACGAGATTTTAAAAGAAGGATTACCTTCGATTGCTCTCTGCACCATTTCAGCTCTATGGTGATTATCACTCACTTTTCCATCCTTATGAGGTGGGAGGTGTGTAGGCATGAACCACACTTCATCTAACTGACATTCTTCAAGAACTCCTTGAGCAAGTGTCAAATGCCCAATATGTGGCGGATCGAACGTTCCTCCGAAGAGACCAACTCTCATTTTCTTGTCCTCCATTATGGAAGAATGATTTCTTTGTTCTCTGATGATTCTTTATAAAGTACGATCGTATTTCCGATGATCTGAACAAGCTCAGCATCAGCTTGACGAGAAAGTTCATGACCTACAGTATCACGATCTTCATCGCAATTCTGAAGGATGCTTACTTTAATAAGTTCTCTAGCCTCAAGGGCTTCCTCTATTTGCTGCACCATATTCTCGTTCACTCCACTTTTACCAACTTGAAAAATTGGATTTAAATGATGTGCTTTTGAACGTAAAAATCGTTTTTGCTTTCCTGTTAACATTATAGTCCTCCTAACTTTCTTAAAACGGTTTCCTGCATTCTGTATCGATCTGGTTTGATTCCTAACCATTTTTCAAATGCTAGTGCACCTTGCTCAACAAACATCGAAATGCCATTTGCAGTAATAGCACCTTGTTCTCTTCCTTGAGTGAGCCAGAGCGTTTCGAGTGGATTATAGATTAGATCACTCAAAACGGTCCCATCTTTAATACCTTTAACAGGCAACGGAACGCGATCCGTTTCTGGACTCATGCCAATCGACGTCGTGTTGATGATGATATCGTAAGTTTCTAAAGATGAGCTCGCAGTGTCGAGCGGTATGGCGTTCACATCTGCATAGGTACTACAAACCCTACATAACTCTTCAGCCTTTTCTAACGTCCTATTAGCGATCGTTAACGATCCTACACCAGATCTTGAAATGGATACTGCAACCGCTCTAGCAGCTCCACCCGCGCCAACCACTAATATTTTTTTATCTATGAGACTATCTTCTCCTATAAGCTTTAGCAAGGATTGAAGGTAGCCCTGACCATCTGTGTTTGCTCCAATCAGAAGGTCGCCTTTCCGATAAACCGTGTTGACCGCTCCAATTTCCATCGCTTCTTGTTCGACTTCATCTAATAAAGGAATAATCGACACTTTATGAGGGATCGTTACATTAAATCCCTCGATTCCAAGTAACCTCAATGCTTTAATACCTTCTTCAAGCTCTTCCTTTTTCAGATCAAACGGTTGATAGTGATGCGGCAACCCGAGCTCTTTAAATTCAGTATTATGCATGAGAGGAGACATCGAATGGCCAAGAGGATGGCCGACTAGTCCAAATAGTTTCCCCATAGCGATCCTCCTATATTAGTGAATTTCGAATCGAGATCCCTACTCCTTCAGGCGCATATGCTTTTACAGTCGATCCTTTTCCTGAAACGGTAACCCATCCAAGACCTGAAAAGACGATATCCATCTTATCTTCTTTGATCTTTAATTCATGACCAACAAGTGCAGGGAGCTCATGCTTCGTTTTTTCACCAGGGGGATACAATAACTCTCCAAGGTGGTCGCGATACAATTCATCTGCTTTCTCTGTCTTAGTGCGGTGGATATAAAGATCGTTCGAGACATGACAAATAAAGGACTGACGTCCGCCTTCAACGAAATCTAGTCGGGAAAGCCCACCAAAGAATAATGTTTGTCCTTCGTTTAACTGAAACACCTTTGGCTTGATTTCTTTTTTCGGACTGATCAGCTTTAATTCCTCAGCATCGACAAAATGGGCCATCTGATGATGATTGATGATTCCAGGAGTATCGTATAACGTATTTCCATCATCAAGAGGAATATCGATAAGATCAAGTGTTGTACCAGGGAACTGGCTCGTCGTAATCATTTGTTCAGTGTCGCCGCCAAATTCCTGAATCAGTTTATTCACAAATGTTGATTTACCTACGTTCGTACACCCTATGATATAGACGTCTCTACCTTCACGTAAACGGTCTATTTCAGTAGCAACATCCATTACCCCTTCACCTTTAGCAGCACTCATCAACTTCACTTCGGAAGGCTTTAAACCATTTTCTTTCGCACTGCCCTGCATCCATTTAATCAACTTCGTC
Organism: Anaerobacillus sp. ABA4_114; assembly: GCF_056159065.1. Taxonomy (NCBI): domain Bacteria; kingdom Bacillati; phylum Bacillota; class Bacilli; order Caryophanales; family Bacillaceae; genus Anaerobacillus; species Anaerobacillus sp. ABA4_114. The sequence goes on along the minus strand of NZ_JBSWUM010000001.1, from coordinate 1,430,770 downwards.
TTGTTTGTTGATTTTGGTAATAGATCTACTTTGTTCCCTACGAGCAATACCGGGTTGTTACCCGCAAAGCGCTGGATACCTGGTAACCAACTTCCATTAAAGTCAAAGATGTCTACGATTTTTACAATCAATGCATCGGTTTGACTAATTTCGTTCAGTATCTTCAAGAAATCATCATCTGTAAGGGATACATCTTGAATCTCATTATAGTGTTTCAGACGAAAACAACGCTGACATATCACAACGTCACGTTGTAAAGCTGATGGAGGTGCATATCCCAATGCCTCTTTATCTTCAGTTTGTATAGTAACACCGCATCCGGCACAAATAATTCTTTCGTTTTCCAACCTTATTCCTCCCACTTTATCTTCCCTTTGCGTTTCATCCAAGAAAGGAATGCACTTTCCATTTTTCTGTTGAACCTTGTTAAAACTCCATCAGTTTTAGCTACTGGAACAACAAGTATAGTATGAAGTCCCATCCTATTACCACCAAGTACATCAGTAAATATTTGGTCTCCTACGACCACAGCATCATCAGGGGCAATCTTCATATCCTTTAAGGCTTTTCGGAAAGCCTTCGTCATTGGTTTCTTCGCTTCATAAATAAATGGAATCTCAGTTGGAGAAGCAAACTTCTCTACACGACTCTTGTTATTATTTGAAACGATTGTAACCATGATGCCTTCATCACTCATCTGTCTGAACCACTTTAATAACTCTGGAGTAGCATCGGGCCTGTCCCATTCCACAAGCGTGTTATCCAGATCAGTAATGATCCCCTTAACCCCTCGTTTTTTAAGAGCCTCAGGTTTGATTTGGTATATATCTTCTACATGTTCATCAGGTAACAAAGAATTAAACAATTGCAACACTCCTAGTATTTATGACATTCCTATTGTATCAATAATTTCAAGAGGTACAACAACCTTCTATTCCGGCTATACTAAATCTTGAATGATCACTAAAACTTTTCGACAAATTTTGTAAAAATGGCAGCCTGTGGATAACCTTATACACATAATCCACCATCATTTTATTGAATATTTGAAGTATATAAACAATATACCCACAATTTATCCACGATTAACTGTGGATAACGGAACGGTTGTTCTGATTGTGCATACGTGGTAAGCTAACTGCAAATAAAAGATCCACATACACTATATGCGGAATGAACGGTTAAAATAACCAGATTATTAGGAGGTGCCTTGTTGGAAAAATTATCTGATGATCTGTTGATCGAATCCTATGTAAAAGCTAGAGAGCTTAAACTAAGCAGTGACTTCATTAAATTAATCCAAAAAGAGATCGAGAGAAGAAGTCTTAATGAAAAGGTCACATTATTAAGAGTTTAACTGTTCCAGCCTTGAGCTTATAAGGTTGGTTTTTTGTTTTTAACGAAAGAATTCTCCCCACTCAGATTCCCAGATCTCGCTATCGATCTCTTCTGACCTCATCATTTGCTTTGCTTTACGATAGTGGTTCGGAGCTGTAAGTAACGCAACATTCATCCCCTGATCCTTAAACACCCCGTCATACTTAGAAAGCAAATCTCCTATCTTGCCCCTATCATACGCATAAGGTTTAAGCGCTACAACGACCTGTTCATTATGCGTCAAAACAACGACATCTTTAACTGTTGTTTCGTTTTTTATCTGATGTTTGATTGATGCTAATGCATTAGATAGATTCATTTCCTCCCAAATTGCTGCACCGATTGGCTCAATGTCAACAACTCGATAATATTCTCTCGAACCATAGGGAGTCGGATCACTACTTTCATATATTGATTCACACCCTACTACGCCGATAAAAATGAGTGTAAGAATAAATATGGATTTTATCATTAGATGTCTCCTTTCGCAAATAGAATCGGCGAAGTTTGGAAAACTTATACGGTAAAGTTATTTTTCGAGCATGAAAAGTTGAAAAATGAGTCGATTTTTGATTACAATTGAGGTATTGCAAAATAAGTTCATTTGAACTTTTTCATAGTGAGCTTTAATTAGGGAGGGTTTTATAGAATGCTTCATGCAGCTGTCTTGCTTCCTTTTTTGGCAGCGTTTTTCATCCCGTTTATTTATCGGGGCGTTAAACAAGTCCACTTAGGATGGTTTGTTTTAGCAGTGCCGATTTTACTATTCGGGTATTTTTTAACTTTTATCAAAAATGTATTACAAGGTGTACATACTCTAAAAACGTTTGAGTGGATTCCTTCACTAGGTGTAAACGTCACACTTTATATCGACGGTCTTGGCCTATTTTTCGCGCTTCTGATTACCGGAATCGGATCGCTCGTTGTTCTGTATTCCATCTATTACTTAAATAAAGCGGAAAAACTTGGCCATTTTTATGTTTACCTTCTATTATTTATGGGAGCAATGCTTGGCGTCGTTCTATCAGATAATCTGTTCGTACTTTACACGTTCTGGGAACTAACTAGTATTTCATCTTTCTTATTGATCGGCTATTGGTACCAGCGTGAAAAGTCAACTGCTGGTGCATTGAAATCAATGGTTATTACGGTCTTTGGTGGTCTTGCAATGCTCGGTGGGTTCTTGCTCATGTCTGATCTTACAGGGACAACTAGCATTAGAGGAATCATTGAAAATGCTGATCTCATCGTTGAGTCACCATTATTCTCATTCATCTTAATATTAGTTCTGTTAGGAGCTTTTACGAAGTCAGCGCAATTCCCATTTCATACCTGGCTACCAGATGCGATGGAAGCTCCAACACCGGTAAGTGCTTTCCTACACTCCGCCACGATGGTAAAAGCAGGGATCTATCTTGTAGCAAGGTTGAGCCTTGTCTTTGCGGGTACTGACCTTTTCTTTCTAATCGTTAGTGGCTTTGGACTTCTGACTTTATGTTGGGGTTCCTATATGGCTGTTAGAAAAACAGACCTTAAAGCCATTCTTGCTTACTCAACCATCAGTCAGTTAGGAATGATCATGGCTATGCTTGGGTTTGGGACAAAAGCAGCCATCTTAGCAGCGGTGTTCCATATCCTTAACCATGCAACGTTCAAAGGAAGTCTCTTTATGGTTGCAGGAATCGTTGATCATGAAACAGGGACAAGAGATATACGTAGGCTAGGTGGGCTATTTACGTTTATGCCGATCACAGCTACTCTTGCATTCTTTGGAGCTTTTTCAATGGCTGGATTCCCTTTACCAATATTCAATGGTTTTCTAAGTAAGGAAATGTTTTTCGAAGCATCTCTCTTTAAACATTCTTCTCCAATCGTAGAATCGGTTGCACCGTTCTTCCCTTATCTTGCAGTTGGAGGAAGTATATTTACGTTTATCTATTCTGTAATGCTGTTCTTCCGTACATTCACTGGAAAACAGAGAGATACACTTGAAAAGCAGCCTCATGAAGCTCCAATCGGTATGCTGATCTCTCCGATGATATTAGTAGCACTTGTCGTTATCATCGCAATCGTACCAGATGTTTTTGGTAAATCATTACTAGCACCTATGGTTGACTCGATCACAGGGAAAGCGGTCGACCCCCATATTAAATTTTGGCATGGAATTAATAACACTGCATTGTATATGAGTTTAGCTGTTCTTGTTTTTGGAACAATATTGTACTTAACACGAACAAAATGGGAAAAAGTATACGATATTCTCCCTGGTAAAATGTCTGCAGCAAAAGTGTTTGACGCATTTATGAATGGATTAGAGACGGGTTCTAAGAAGGTAACGAATCGATATATGACCGGATCGCTAAGACATTACCTTGTTTATATTCTTACTTTCTCAGTAGTATTGTTAGCAGTCACAATGAGCGTAACAGGTGGTTTTAACTTATCAACTGATGACCTCGCACCTATTGCCGTGCCTGAAGTAATGATTGCCGTCGTAATGGCGGTTGCAGCTTTTGGAACAATCTTTATGAATAACAGAATAGCAGCAATTCTAGTTCTAGGTATTGTAGGTTATGGGTTATCGTTACTGTTTGTGTTCTTCAGAGCACCCGATCTAGCTTTAACTCAGCTTATCGTAGAAACCGTAACAGTAGCACTATTCTTACTTTGTTTCTATCACCTTCCTGATCTTAATAAGGAGAAAACTCCGTCAAGAACGAAGGTTGTAAACTGGGTGATCTCTATTTCAGTTGGTGTGATCGTAACATTGATCGGAATTGCTTCTCATAGCACGAAAATGTTTGAACCGATCTCTGAATACTTCATCAAAAATTCTTACAAACTCGGTGGAGGAGACAACATTGTAAACGTCATTCTTGTTGATTTCCGTGGTCTCGATACATTGCTTGAAATTCTTGTACTAGGTCTCGCTGCGATCGGTATCTTCACAATGATCAAACTACGTCCGAACAAGAAGGGGGGAAATGAATAATGGAAATTATTATGTCCGTGCTGGCTGGATTACTTTTTACAGCAGGGGTCTATATGATGCTTCAAAAGCAAATTTTAAAGATCGTTATTGGAACTGCTTTATTGTCGCACGGTGCTCACCTTTTCATTATTACGATGGGGAAACTTAACCGTGGAAATCCCCCCATATTAACTGAAGACGTAACGAAATATGCCGACCCGCTACCACAGGCGTTGATCTTAACTTCTATCGTAATCAGTTTCGGCGTAACTTCATTTCTTCTCGTGCTAGCGTATCGTGCGTATCAAACTAACGGAACGGATAATATGGAGAAATTAAGGGGAAACGAACATGAGTAACTTAGTCATATTGCCAATATTACTTCCACTTTTGACCGGAATTTTTCTTGTGTTTTTCAACAGTAAACTTGCTATCGTAAGAATGATTACGAAGGTTATGGTAATCGTAAACTTGATTGCTGTTTCAGCGGTCGCCTACGAAGTTGTGCAAAATGGCACACTCGTATTAAAAGCAGGAGATTGGACTGTACCTTATGGAATCGTCCTTGTAGCAGATCCACTTGCAATGGTACTTGTCGTAACTGCTAATATCGTTGCGACAGCCTGCGCCTTCTATGCGTTTCATTCACTTGATGAGCAAAGAGAAAGGTTTTATTTCTATCCACTCTTTCAGCTTTTGATCGCTGGTGTGAGTGGTGCCTTTCTTACAGGAGATTTGTTTAACCTGTTCGTATTCTTTGAAGTTCTGCTGATTGCATCTTACGGATTGATTGTTCTTGGGGGAACGAAAGAGCAGTTTAGAGAGTCATTTAAATACATCATTGTCAATTTGTTATCATCGATTTTGTTTGTAACGACAGTATCCTTCATCTATGCAGTTGCAGGTACCGTAAACATGGCTCAGTTAGCAGAACGTGTTGGGGAAGTTGAGCAAGGTGGCATTCTTACGACCATTGCTATTCTGCTGTTTCTTGTGTTTGCCACTAAAGGGGCATTATTTCCTTTATATTTCTGGCTACCAAAATCATATACCGTCCCTCCAACTGTGATCTCAGCTCTATTTGGAGCTTTGTTAACAAAAGTAGGGGTATATTCAATACTAAGAGTGTTTTCACTGATCTTCGTTTACGAGCTTACGTTTACGCATCAGCTATTCATCCTTTTAGCTGCATTCACATTGGTATTCGGTGTGATCGGTGCGTTGTCAACAAACAATATTCAATTGATCGTAGCCTATAACATCATACCGGCAGTAGGATATATGATTCTTGGTATTGGCTTGTTTTCCACTACTGCCTTAGCGGGATCTATTTACTACCTTGTCCACGACATGATTATTAAAGCAGCATTATTTTTACTTGTAGGTGCCATGGCTGCTTACAGCGGCACATCCGACTTACGAAAAATGGGCGGGTTGATCAGACACCAACCTGTGCTCGGCTGGTTGTTCTTCATCGCAGCACTTGCGCTAGCAGGACTACCTCCTTTTAGTGGATTCGTAGGAAAGCTACTGATTCTAAGAGGTGCTTTTGAAGAAGGACATTACGTTGTTGCAGTCATCGGTCTCTTGACTAGCCTGCTCATCCTTATTTCAATCATCAAAATCTTTATCAAAGGATTTTGGGGAGAAGACAAACTTGAAAGCGTTCCGAGCATATCGATTCGCAAAAAAGTAGCACCCGCTGCATTTCTATTGTTCTTTACTGTACTGCTTGGGATTGGTGCAGAATTCTTTTACCCAACCGTTCAAACGATTGGAGATCAATTGATAGATCCAATCAACTACATTGATTCGGTGATGAAGGAGTAGATGGCATGCCAATTCAAATTATTATTAACTTGATCATCGCTGTTTTATGGATGTTTTTGTTTGAAAGTTATTCATTCAGCACATTCTTTATTGGGTATTTATCAGGAATCGTTCTACTGCTACTGATGGAGCGCTTCATTCCCGATCGTTTCTATTTCTACAGACTATGGTCAATCGTCAAGCTGTTGTTCTTATTTATCAAAGAGCTTATTATGGCTAACATACAAGTTGTGAAGCTTGTATATAGTCCTAAGCTAAAGATGGAACCTGGAATTATCGCTGTCCCGATCGAAGTAAGAACAAATTGGGAGATCACGATGCTAGCGAATTTAATTACGTTAACACCTGGAACGCTTTCTGTTTCAGTTTCTCCTGACAACATGTTTATCTATGTACATGCAATGGACGCGCCTGATGCTGACGAAGTGATTAAAGAAATTAAAGGAACCTTCGAAAAAGCAATCATGGAGGTGACAAGATGACCTCACTTTTATCAACAGTGTCAACGCTATGTATAGTGGTTATCGCAATCTCAACACTCTTTCTTTTATATAGAGCGATCAAAGGGCCTTCAAATCCAGATCGTGCTGTAGCACTTGATACGATCGGCATTAACCTTATGGCGATCGCAGGTATTCTTGCTATTAAGCTTGAGACCCAGTATTTTAATGACATTATCCTTCTAATAGGGATACTTGCTTTCATAGGTACTGTAGCGATTGCTAAATTCTTAGAAAAGGGTGTTATCATTGAAAGAAATCGTGATTAGTATCATCTTGATCATCGGAACGTTTTTTCTTTTCTCTGGAGCCCTAGGTGTCTTTCGTTTACCTGACGTATACACGCGCCTTCATGCAGCTTCAAAAAGTGCTACCTTAGGCGTCGCCGGAATTTTGATCGCTGCCTTTCTATTTTTCTGGATTGAACAAAATATGGTCAGTGGGAAACTGGTTCTTGGGATTATCTTTATCCTCATGACAGCTCCTGTTTCTGGTCATATGATTTCTAGAGCAGCTTACCAAAAAGGGGTCCCTCTTTGGGAAAAGACAACGAGAGATGATTTAAAATCATCCTCCAACAAAACAAACACAAGAGGGTAACCTCGAGTGTTTGTTTTTTTTATAAAAAAAATAGATAGGTGGTCACCTATCAATACTTTCTTCCGTAAAAATTCGCATAGTAGTAATATCCTCCACCAATAACCAGTAGCAATACTAGAAGAACAACAATTAATGCAAAGTAACCGCCGTAGCCTGGATAAGGATACGGTGGATATGGGTAACCGTACCCTGGGTATCCGCAACCATAACCGTAACCGTAACTCATGCTCCCCCTCCTTCACTCTTTAATACCTACTCCACCCTAGATATGATAGCTTATGTAGAGTTTGTCATTATTGTATAGGGATTAGCGGAGTTTTCTGAATTCCTTGAAGTGGCTATTTTTATATTGCATATTGTTCTACAATGAAGGAAACAGCAATTTAATGAAAAAAGGGGTCGAATCCAATGAGAACAACCATAACCCCCACAAATGACCCGTGGGAAGCTTATATGGACGTAGAAGAACACGGGACGCAGGTCCTTTCTAACATTGAATTAACAACAACCACACTTTGCAATATGAGGTGTGAACATTGTGCAGTGGGTTATACATTGCAACCGAAAGATCCAGATCCACTCCCACTACAGCTCTTAACAGATCGTTTGGATGAAGTGGAACAACTTCGGGCGCTAAGTATTACCGGTGGAGAACCTATGCTATCGATGAAGTCCGTGAAGAATTATGTGGTCCCTCTTCTGAAGTATGCACATGACAGAGGAGCGAAGACACAAATCAACTCAAACTTAACGCTAGATCGTAAACGATATGATAAAATTTTACCGTATCTTGATGTCTTACATATCTCTCATAACTATGGAAGCATAGATGATTTTACAGACATAGGCTTTGCAGTTATGGATAAAAAACCGACCATAGCACAACGTGAAGCGTATTTTCATCGGATGGTTGAGAACGCCAAAGATTTAACGTCAAATGGCGTGTTGGTTTCTGCTGAAACGATGATCAATCGTAGAACCTTACCTAATATTGAAGCGATTCACAAGCAAATTGCTGATATGGGTTGTCAAAGGCATGAGGTTCATCCTATGTACCCATCAGATTTCGCTTCAGACCTTGATATTGCCTCCTTAGAAGAAATTCGAGAAGGCATTCACAGACTACTGGATCATAAAGATCCAAATGTATGGTTATTGTTCGGTACACTGCCATTTTATCCATGTAGTTCGAATCCAGAGGATTTAAAGCTTTTGGAGCGCTTATACGCTGAACCTAATGTTACGGTTAGAAATGATCCTGATGGTCGGTCACGCCTTAACATGAATATATTCGATGGAGATATAATCGTAACAGACTTTGGAGACACGCCTCCTTTAGGGAATATTAAACATACAAACTTAAATGATGCTTATCAGAAATGGCAAGATAGTAAGATTGCTAAGTCCGTTAGCTGTCATTGCCCTGCAGTAAAGTGTCTCGGTCCTAACCTACTCGTGAAGGATTCCTATTACAAAGACGTCGACTTTCTAACAAGAGAGTCACACATTGCATTATAACCCCCTATCCAGGGGGGTTTTTTTACTATTTTCATAAAAAAAGTCTTCTTTTTCCTTTCAGTTGGATGAAGAAAGGGTATAATGGCTATCGTACTCTATAGGAGCGTGATTATGTTGAAGAAAAGATTATTCATCCTTACATTTATTACTTGTGCATTAGCTCTTCTGCTTTTGATTGCTGAGAATCAATCAAATTTCATTCGTACGAATGCGAATGAGATGCCTGAAAATGATTCTGAATCTAAAAAGAAAAATATTACTTATTACACAAAATATTATCAAACGAAGAAAAGCATCTATGATTCGTATAAGCATGAAGAAAGTGAAACGATTTTTCTAGGAGATAGCCTGACGGATTATTATGAATGGGGGGAGGCGCTAAGTGACCATCAGGTATTAAACAGAGGCATAGCAGGTGATACGACGACAGGAGTGATCAACCGAATCGATGAGATCACAAAAGCTAACCCTGAACGATTGTATATCATGATCGGAATCAATGATATGATCGCTGGACAATCGATAGAAAAAATTGAAGCCAATTATAAATACATTCTAGATCTATTAAAAAAACAATCTCCAAACACTACTGTATACGTGCAAAGTATTCTTCCTATCAATAGGAACCTAACGAAGCACAACGTTCGAAACAAAGATATAACGACGTTGAACGAGCAAATAAAGAACCTTACACGTTTGTATGACTATCACTATCTAGACTTACACCCTGATTTTCTAAAGTATGGTCAACTAAACAAAGAGTACACCTTTGATGGACTACACCTTAACGGTGAAGGTTATAAGGTTTGGACGAGGAAAATATTGAGCACATACAATACGAATGAGAAAGCAGTCGAGTAAAAGTAAACGAGTTAGTATGATTTGACAAGTCTCAGGTACTTTACCTGAGACTTGTCTTTTGTATGCCGTACTTTTTTGTGATCCGTGCCATAGTTGGATATACAGCTAGAACGCGATCCACTTTGAAAGTGCGAATGCTTCGCCTTAAGTGACAGTACCCTTTAATTTCATTTTGGGATAGTTTATATAGTGTAACCGTGCGCTTTGTGATCATTTGTTCTGAAGTCATATAGATCATGTCGACTGAGAGGTGACGTTGAAGACAGTTCTGTAATACCTTGAACATGACACTTCCCCCTTCTTTTCCTATGTTCATATTATATGCAGAACACTTGTTCTTATCAACAGTTTTCACTTTCCAATTTTTACTTCATAAAAAAACCTGCCAAATGGCAGGCTATGCACCGTTTCCTTTTTCTTTTCGGTTGCGATAAAATTCATGAAACAGTTTCATCAACGCACGCTTTTCTATTCTAGATACATAGCTTCTTGATATCCCTAACTTCTTTGCGATCTCTCTTTGGGTCAACTCTTTTTCTAGATTTAAACCAAACCTACCTACGATTACTTCTTTCTCTCTTTCATCCAATATATGAATGTAATCATATATTTTTTGCTTTTCCATATTTAGCTGTATGAGGTCAACGATATCTTCTGTTTCTGCCTTTAAAACATCGATTAACGAAATTTCATTTCCTTCTTTATCCTGACCAATCGGATCATGAAGGGAGACATCTTTTTTTGTTTTCTTAAGAGCGCGTAGATGCATTAGGATTTCATTCTCAATACATCTAGCTGCATAGGTAGCAAGCTTCGTTCCTTTATCGGTCGAATAACTCTCGATTGCTTTGATCAAACCGATCGTTCCGATGGAGATGAGATCTTCCGGATCTTCTCCGGTATTCTCGAACTTTTTTACAATATGGGCTACAAGACGTAAATTGTGCTCGATCAATCGATTTCTAGCATCTTCATCTCCTTGGGCCATTAATTCTAAATACTTTCTTTCATCCTTTTTTGACAAGGGTTGTGGGAAAGCGTTGTTTTTAACAAATGAGACGAAGAAAAGGACTTCCTTACACAAGTAAGCAAGTGCTGCCAGTAACGACACATACTCACCTCCCATATGGTGGGCTTACACCTTATCTTAAGCTTATGTATAGGTCGAGGCTGCTGTGTCTGTCCATTTTCAATTCCTTAAAAAGTAAAAAGCTCACCGGATTAGCATACTTTCACTAATCTCGATGAGCTTTTCTTTCTCTTGACCATTTTTCCGACATATACTCCTCCCTTAAATAGCGGTAATGCCTTGAATTACGACCATATTTTAAACGAATAAACGTTAAACCTGTCACAACAGAAGCAACACCAACAATCTCAAACCATTCCACCAGTGCCCCACCTCGCTTATGGCAGTCTATTCTTTAAGGTAAGAACATGTTACCGAATGTCGAGATTATAACAAAAAACGCCCATATGGACGTTTAGATAGCAATGATCGCTTTCTTATTCTTCTGTTTGATATAAGAGACGATTTCATCCCAATCTTGTTCAAATGGAATATACGGGACGTAAGTGGTTTTCCTATCAAAATGTTTCTCGATTGCTATGACAAGTGAGCCATTCACTTTTCCAAACGTCACTCTTTTCACAGAAGAAAAGGCGACGACCCTTCGATTTAAACCGAATAATTTGTGGTGCATTCCGTTCTCTGTCAGTTCAATTCGCTGCGTACGGATACAGACGCTCAACAATACACAGAATGCGATATAAATAAATCCAATCATGATAAACGTTTGCCATCTTTCAACAGTTAAATCACCTTTGACCCACAGGAGTGCAGTGCCAAATAAAACAACGATCATATAAACAAGGAACATAAACACTTCGATTGTCTTAACTCTAGGGTAGTATGTCTTGATTACTTTCATGCCCTTCACACCTTTACGCACTAGGCTATGGCAACGGTATGTTGTTTTATTTTATCAGCTTCTCAACGCTTTGTACACAGAATTTTCTGTCAAATTAACTGGATTTCTTGTAGATTGACATGGAGTGATCCATGATTATCTCTATAAGAGGTAAAAGCTCTGGAAACACCTTTTTCGCAAAGTTCCATGCATTGTCTTCAATTTTTATCGCTAACTGGTGCTTTTCATAATTACTTTTGGCTACTTGCTTACGTTTGGCGAGTTGTTCTAAGTCTTTATCTTCCGAATGACCGATTTCATGAGCCAAGATAATTTTAAAATAATCGACCATCCTCTCATCCGTTCCTAGCACACGAATACATTGAAGTTTGATTTCTTCAAGGTATAGCGTGATCGCTCCTGATTTCAACGAAAACTTACCACCTATATTTCTGTTCCCTGGGAAATGTTCTTCAATTGTAACGGTAGTTGTTAATGAAAGCATCTGTAGAATACTCTTTACAAGATTGTTATAGTACTCTTTTGAATGAGCCAATTTCATTGCCCCTTTATATAATCTTTGCGCTCAAGCACTAATGTGGTCAACCTTATTTGAAACCTATGTAGCAGAAAGATTTTTATGAACATGCTTTCCAATCAAATTAAGCTTTATGCCCCCAATATAAATTACACAAAAAAAAAGAGACCCTATTCGGGTCATCTTTACTGATTACTTCCACCAGTTATCAAAAATGGTTGGAGGTAAATTTCGCTTATGTTTCGTTTTTAAGTAATGGCTTTCTAACGTTTTCGCAGCATCCTCCGGAATCTCTTTTCCTTCTAAGTATTCATCGATATGGTTATAGCTAATTCCTAGGGCCTCTTCATCAGGAAGAGCGGGACGATCATCTTCTAAATCTGCCGTTGGTACTTTATCGACGAGGTGCTCTGGCATTCCAAGATGTTCAAGAATGGCACGTCCTTGTCGTTTGTTAAGACCAAACAGTGGCGCGATATCGCAAGCACCATCCCCAAACTTCGTATAAAAGCCAGTAACTGCTTCAGCTGCATGATCCGTTCCAATGACCAGCTTGTTTTCATCACCTGCGATGTTATACTGAGAAATCATCCGTTCACGGGCCTTGTTATTACCCTTTGTAAAATCAGTTAGCTCATTGCCAGTAGCTTCAAGATAAGCGGATACTGAAGCATCGACAGCAGGTTTGATATTGATCGTCACCGTTTGATCAGGCTGTATAAACTTAAGAGCCGCTTGTGCATCGTCTTCATCTTTCTGCTCACCATACGGGAGACGAACTGCGATGAAGGATGCGTCTGTCCCCTCTTCTCTCAACTGTTCAACGGCCATTTGTGCGAGACGCCCCGCTAGTGACGAATCTTGTCCCCCGGATATACCAAGAACAAAACCTGTCGTACCACTTTTCTTAACGTAATCTTTCAAAAAGGTAATTCGTTTTTCCATTTCTTCTTTAACATCGATGGAAGGCTGTACACCTAATTCATCTACAATCTGTTTCTGAAGTTCTCTCAAGTTCCTCACTCCTAATGTTGATAAATTCATTGGCGAAAAAGATCATGTTTTTCATCCAGTAATACTATTCTTATACAATGTCTTATTGTTATCAATACCCACAACCTTATTTTCAAAACGAAGTTGCTCTATATTCCTTAATATACTCAAAAAGGCAGAACTGAACCGTTCTGCCTTTTGACCAGTGTTTAGATGTAAAAACTCTTCTTATATTCAATACTCTCGATGAGTTCACGCTTTCTTCTCTCATCTAACTCTTGACTTAATGTTCTATGATTCTTTGTTATCGTAACGGTTATGAATAATAATTGTAAGGTCATGATAAATCCTCCTCGAACTGTTAGGTTAAGCCTTTCTCTACTGCCATCCATTTTAAAATTGTCTGTCCTAAACCATTCACCACAAACATTCAGTCCTTTCTCAACGTATTAGAATAGCCATGGCTGCTTTCCCAAGACATGGGTTTCACGATTATTTCTGTCTTCTTTTAGTTGTTGATAATGAATCTCTTCTTGGATCGTTTTCTCTTGAATTGTAATTCCAACTTTTATAAACAATAAATTTATCGTTAACATGATCATTTCTCCTTAATGTGTTTTTTAATTACAGCCATATTGAACCAGTTCGACTTGCTTTCATCTCATTTTCAGTTACTTGGCGTTGAATATCACGCTTATGAAGTTCTGAACTGAGACTTGGTTCAATGAAATTCTTTACTCTAGTAATGATCAATAAATGGAATGGTACCATGCTAACGACCTCCTTTCACATAAAAATTCAGGGGACCCACTTTTTCCTTTTCTTTGCTGCTAAACACTTCATCATCGCTTTTCCTCCTCTCAAATTTTGGACACAAAAAGGCCGCAGGCTTTTACCTGCGGCACATATACTCATACCACAGGAGATCGACCTGCGGCTTTATATCCAATTCATAAAAAGGATGCCTACTTGATAGGCGCCGGTCGAACCATTTTGAAAGATGCATATTTAGTTCCTGCGATTGCTTTTGTCATTTCCATCATTTTGTTCGACCTCCTTTTTTTGTAATGATTTCAAGGGTTAGTATATCGATGTCTTATGGTTTTGTAAACCTTTTTTACTAAATTACCTGATTATTTCGCAAAAATATTATTTTACGACAATATATACTTATTTTCGACAATGAATCTGAAAGAAGAAACCATGAAAGTTCTATTAACACGGACATACACTTATACAAAGCGGAGGTGAGTACATGCTTAACGTGACAACTGTTGTCCTCGCTATTATCGGTTTCTTGGCTGTTCTTGGCGTGACAGCAACTGTTCAAATCGCCATTCAGATGAAAAAATGGTTACGAGATATTGAAAATTCTGAGATGCAGATCGATTCGAATACGTATGCAGCACCGTGGATTCAAAAGGTGATCGAAGAGTATAAAGCATACCACCTTGCAGGAATATCCCCCATCAATACACAGGCTTTAATTGAAAAGCATTTTTACAAGGAATCTGTTGCAATTTTTGGCTTAGTCAGAGTACCTGCAGGTGGAATGATGAGATTCATGCAGCAGCTGCCCCCAACTTCTATTATCATTGGAATTCTAGGAACATTTATTGGATTAACGATCGCGATCGCTTCCATGCAAGAAACACTTCTCTTCTTATCACAGAAACCTGAAGATGCGAACTTAGACCTCGCATCTGTTATCGCTGCGATTTCAAGTCCGTTCCAAGGTATGAGCGTAGCTTTTGTAACGAGTATCGCAGGAATTGGGAATGCGCTGTTTCTTACCCTCATTCAAAATGGCGTTCTTACTGGTGGAAGAACGACTGCTTATTACCTTGATAAAATTATTTCAGACTGTGAAGCTCTCCTCGACCATAACTTACATGCTAGCTTAAGCAAGGAAAAGCCTCATGATGAAATGGAACGTATCCTAGATAGGCTTGCAGGGCGAATTGAGGATAGTTTCCAAGAAACGCTAGGAGACTTCTCCTCTAGCATGATTCACTTTACAGCTGGATTAGAAAAAGCGATGCAGGATGTTCATGCTATCCTTACCTCACAGCGAAAATACACAGATCAATTTGCAGAAAGTACATCTACTTTAGAATCTTTTTCTGATAAATTACAAGGGTCATTCACCCAGCTAGATGGTGTACAGGAAAAAGCAAACAAGGGGATTTTAGAATTATCTAGTCAGCTGAAAACGCTAGACTCTCAGCTTCAATCTCTTTCAAGACATCATGAAAACGGTCAGAGAAAGTTTGAACAGCTCGTTCAGCGATCTGATCATTTAATAAAAGAAACGCAGAAAAAATCTGAAGAAACTGGACAGCATTTTTTACGTGGATTAGATGAACAGATGCAACGTTACCAATCATCACAGGAAGATTTAGAGCGAAGGGTCCACCAGGCACAAGACGAGTGGTATTATCGCTATCAAGAAAAACAAAACCAGTATGGCAGAGCATCTCAAGACTTTGCGGAATCTGTCTCCCAGCTTGAAAAAGCTTGGTATACAGCAATCGATAAAATCAAGCGTGAAGCGCTCGAACCGATTATGTATAAGATGGAGAGAGATCAAAAAGATCAGCCGCTGCAACATGAACTAAGATCTCTTTCAAACAGTATGGATTCTCTCTATCAAGGACTTGCAAGAGAATTAAAAGATATTCAACATCACCTATCTGAATCGTATCAGCTCCAGCTTCGGGCCTATGAAGATCAACTTCGAAGGCAATCAGCAGCTCAACAACAAATTCACTCTCGAATGATCGGTGATAACCGATGAAAGGTAGAAAGAGGCGGTTTCAATCTGAAAACGGAGAAGAGCATTATTGGCCCAGTTTCGCTGATATGATGGCGATGATTGTGCTTGTCATGCTATTCGTTGCGATCATAGCGTTCGTTCAAATGATTTATGATGCTTATGACCAAACCGTTATGAAGCAGGAACTTGCGAAAGTAGCTGACGTTAAAAAGCATATCAGCGACCTTATTGAGCAGCAGTTAGAAGAGAACGTTGGGAAAGATAAGATCGTAAGGGGCCCTAACAATACGATTTCCGTTGAAGGGGACATTCTTTTTGATACGGGGAGTGCAGAAGTTAGTCCAGAAGGTAAAGTAGTATTAAACGAACTCGCAGATGTTTTCGCAAGTTTAATAGAAGAGGAAGACATCAGTCAGTACCTGTACATCATCTTAATCGAAGGTCATACGGATAAAGTTCCTTATGATAATTGGACGCTATCAGCAGATCGATCGGTTGCAGTCGTGAAAGAGCTCATGAAGGCTAATCCGAAGCTTGCGAGGACGGATTATGCAAAATATCTAGGTGCAACTGGCTATTCTGAATTTAAACCGATCGTAGAAGGAACAACAGCTGATGCATTTCAAAAGAACAGGCGAATATCCTTTCAAATCATTCTTGATGACGAGAAATGGCAAGGGCGCTTAAAAGATATCATGACCTATTAATAGAATATAAGAAATAAAAAAAGGCCAGTTTAAATAAACTAGGCCTTTTTGACGTTTCGTTTCAAGTATCTAGATCGTTTATTTTTTTCTGTATGGCAATCGCACGCGAATAGAAAAACAGCGCGATACCTACTAGTAGAAATCCTCCACCAGTCAAGATCAAGACTTTTTCATCTGTTTTCCCTTCCATAGGAAGAAAAGAACCGATATACAGAAACACACTTAAACTCAATAAAATAAATGCATAACGTTTGTAGTCTGTCATCTTATTTTGAAGTTCTTTCATGATGCGATCACCTCTCACACTATTAGTCTAGCATAGAAGTGTGTACTACGAGGTATGTAACTATTTCCAAATAAAAGGAAATCCCCTTAGTTAAGGGGATTTCAACGTTAACTTAGTGCATTCTTAAGATCTTCAATCAAGTCTTCTGCATCTTCAAGACCTACAGAAATACGGACGAGTCCTTCTGTAATGCCTAGTTCATCACGACGGTCTTTAGGAATGGATGCATGCGTCATTCGCGCTGGAACTGATATTAAACTTTCGACAGCACCTAAACTTTCTGCGAGCGTAAAGTACTTTACTTTACTAAGAAGTTCATCAGCTTTTTCCGCACTTCCAATGTCAAAGGAAACCATACCACCGAAACCTCTTGATTGGTTAACAGCAATGTTGTTTCCAGGGTGTGTGCTCAATCCTGGGTAGTAGATTTTCTCTACATCTGGATGCTCGCTAAGGAATTGAACGATCTTCGCAGTATTTTTCTCGTGCTCTTCCATCCGTACGCCAAGTGTTTTCAAACCTCTGATCAATAACCATGAATCTTGAGGTCCAAGAATTCCACCCGCAGAGTTTTGAACAAAGTGGAGCTCTTCAGCAAGGCTTTGTGAATTTACAACGACCAATCCAGCAACGACGTCGCTGTGTCCACCTAAATACTTAGTAGCAGAATGAAGCACAATGTCAGCACCATGGTCGATTGGATTCTGCCAGTACGGTGTATTAAACGTATTATCTACAATCGTAAGGAGATTGTGTTCCTTAGCCTTATTTGACACTTTACGAATGTCTGTTACTTTCAACAACGGATTCGTAGGAGTTTCAATGAAAACGGCTTTCGTGTTTGGTTTAATCGCCTCTTCAACAGCAGAAAGATCTGTTGTATCTACAAACGTGGAGTCGATGCCTAGACGATTTAATACTTTCGTCATCACACGGTATGTTCCACCGTAAACATCGTCTGTCATTACAACATGATCGCCTGAGTTAAACAGCATCATGACTGATGTAATAGCCGCCATACCTGAGCCGAATGCAAAGCCAGCATGACCGTTCTCAAGGTCTTTGATGAGCTCTTCTAGAGCGTGACGAGTTGGGTTTCCTGTACGAGAATACTCGTAGCCATTGAATTTACCAACCGCTTCTTGCTTATACGTACTTACTTGATAAATTGGTACAGACACTGCACCAGTTTGGGGATCACCTGTAATCCCACCATGTATTAGTTTCGTTTTCGGCTTCATACCTAAATGCCTCCCTGGTAAATCTTTTTACTTAAGTATCGTTCACTACTATCCGGAAAAATTGTTGCAATGTTAGTTCCAGGTTCTGCTTTACTCGCCTCGATAAGGGCTGCTTCTAAAGCTGCTCCAGAAGAGCTACCTACGAGCAATCCTTCTTTCTCTGCAAGTTCTTTAACTCGTCGAAATGCAACTTCGTCTGTAATTGTATGAATGCTATCAAAGTAGGAATCATCCATATATCCAGGAAGAAATTCCATTCCGATCCCCTCTGTTTTATGAGGCCCTGATTCTCCGCCATTAAGAATCGATCCTTCAGGTTCTACGATCACAGTCTTAACGTGTGGATTCTTTTCTTTTAAATAGCGCGCCGTACCCATGAATGTACCGCCGGTTCCTGCTCCCGCTACAAATACGTCAAGCTCACAGTCAAGCTGTTTCCAAAGTTCAGGACCAAGGGTTTTGTAATACGTTTCAGGATTAGCAGGGTTGCCGAACTGCTGCGGCATATATGAGTTTGGTATTTCTTCATGCAACTCTTTCGCCTTTGCAATTGCCCCCTTCATCCCTAACTCAGTCGGTGTATGAACGATCTGAGCACCAAGAGCACTCATTAAATCTTGTTTCTCGATACTAAACTTTTCAGGTACGACGAACATCACTGTATACCCTCTGTTCACAGCTGCTAGCGCAAGTCCGATTCCTGTGTTTCCAGCTGTAGGTTCAATAAATGTTCCACCTGGCTGAATTCTATTGTTTTCAACTGCATCTTGTAAGAGTTCCTGTCCGAGCCGGTCTTTAATGCTTCCTCCTGGATTATAGAACTCTAGCTTTGCAAATAATCGAACACCTTTTGGAATATCAAAATGATGGAGCTCGATGACCGGGGTACGGCCTACGAGCTCATGAACATTATTATAAATATCCATCAAAAAGTCTCACTATTCTGCGAAAACGACATGCCATTCATCACGATGTGAAAGCATTTCGTTTGCAATTTCTTTAGCACCTTCAAGGCTATGGTTTGCAGCCCATCCACACTGTACCTCATTACAAGCTGGGACTTCTTCCGCTGCTAAAACGTCATTCAACGTTTTTTCAAGTACACTAAGAATCTCATCATAGTCAGAGTGATTTAGAACAGCAAGATAGAAGCCTGTTTGGCATCCCATCGGTCCTATATCAACAACGTTATCTAAGTGATTACGAATGTTTTCTGCCATCAAGTGCTCGATCGAGTGAAGACCCGCCATCTCCATATGAGCTTTATTCGGTTGTTTGAATCGAATATCGTATTTATAAATCTCATCACCTTTAGGACCTTTTGTGACGCCTACAAGTCTCACATATGGTGCTGCCACTTTCGTATGATCAAGGTTGAAACTTTCTACGTTCATTTTGTTAGCCAATATTCTTCAACTCCTCTACAAGATTTAATACCAAGTTAGCTGAGTTAATCGATGCTGTCTCAAGGAACTGTTCGAAGGAAATATTCGATTCTTTTCCAGCGATGTCTGAGAGAGAACGGATCACAACGAATGGCGTGTTAAACTGATAGCAAACTTGAGCGATTGCACCCGCCTCCATCTCAGCAGCATCGAGATTCTTAAGACGTGATCTTACGTAATCAACTCTTACTGCATCGTTCATGAAGGAATCGCCGGTTGCGATTAATCCTTTCACGACTTGATGCTCTGTGACTTTTTCTGCGCTTCTCTCTGCTGCTTCAACAAGCATTTTTTCTGGTTCATAAAGAGCCGGCATTTGCGGAACTTGCCCATATTCATAACCAAATATGGTCGCATCCACATCATGGTAGCGAACTTCACTTGAAATTACGATATCGCCAACCTTTAAATCAGGATTAAAGCCCCCAGCTGACCCTGTGTTTATGATGTAATCTGGTTCGAATAGCTGGTTCAATAACGTTGTACCGATCGCTGCGTTCACTTTACCGATTCCTGATTTTAAGAGAACAACTTCTTGCCCATCGATTTCACCAGTTGTGAATTCAGATTTTGCAATGGTATGTTCCTTCCTGTTCTCCAGGCGATCTCGTAAAATTCTAACTTCCTCTTCCATAGCTCCAATAATACCGATCTTCATGACGTACTCCTTTACAGTTTCATTTTTTGACCGCTTCTATCAGCCAAACAAAATCGTTCAACTGAGTAAAAGCTACCTCAAATCCATTTTTCTTAAATAATTCTTCTAGCACCGGAATAGTCGTATAATATTCCGTCTGTAAGTCTTGAAGTAAATTCAAATACCCCTGTGACTTTACTTTTTCATGCATTTTTGTCCTAGCATCCTCATTTTGGAATGCCGTGTCTGCAAATACAATTTTATCATTCTCACTCAGTAGTTGGCTATATTTGTGAATAGCTTCTTCCTTTTCAGTGTCGGTCAAATGATGGAACGCGTACGTACTCACAATCGTTTGAACCGAATGTCCAAGCTCTGGATAATCTAGAAAATCCCCATCTAAAAGCGTTAACTTCGGGAACCTTTCCTTAGCTTTGTCTCTCATCGCTTTGGACGGCTCCACACCAGTCACACTTAACCCTTTATCCAATAGAATAGCAGTGAGATTACCTGTTCCTACCCCAAACTCAAGCACATTACCCACAGATGCGTGAGCTACAGAAGCGAGTATTTGAGTGTATCCTTTGAATACATCACGATACTCTTCGTCCTGACCTGATACGGTCGTATCATAAGAGTCAGCCCACCGCTCAAACAAATCAATGAATTCTCTCCCCATTATATCTTCACATCGCTTTCATAATTTAATTCATAGTATTAAGGTATGAATAATATGCTTTTATGGTTCTAATTTAACACAAACCTTTTTACATATCAATTTGTCAGTTTTCTTCTTAAGGTGTAAAATTATAAATTGCGAAGGATGGATTAAGAAAAGGAGAGACAAAGATGGAATTTTCTCTTGAACGAATTGATGACAAAGTGGAATTTTTCGAGTCGTTTTCCCTTGAAGATCTCGAGAAGAAAATCCAAGATCAAATCGATAACAACCGGGCTTTGATGCTACACGTTCACCATGTTCAGCACCAGGTGTTAACAAACGAAAAAACAGGCAGACCCTATTATTCAGCCGTAGTACATTTTAAAGCAAAATAAAAAAGGGAGCGGACCTCAATCATGAGATCTGCTCCCTTTCTTCATATTCATTTTACTTTAGCGCTGACAGGTTTCCAGCCTTTTTCATCGACCCATTCTAGTTCAACGACATACTGCGTCCCATCGCCGCCTTTTTTTGTCACGGTAGCTTTAGATTTTTGTGGACTCCCGTTGTTCTCCATCCAAATGACGACCATTTCTTCCTTAGGATAGCCGACTACTGTCTCAACAGCATCTAGCTTTTCGTTCCAGTCAACGCTACCTTTGTCATAGCTTGATACGTGATTACTACTGTCTTGAGATGTTCCTACAGGTTGCCATGGTCCTTCTAGATTGACCTCACCGGACTCGTTAGAAGCTTCCTCTTCTTCAGAAGCGTTTTCGTCATTTTGTTCTTTGTCATCTTGAGAATCTTCTTCGTTCTTAGTTTCTTCATTACTAGCGTCATCGTTAGTTTCTTCATCTGTTGCTGAATCGCTTGCCTCATCAGAAGTAACTGCATCTTCCGTGTTGCTATTGTTTGATTCGGATTGAGTTGCTTCAGTAGAGGCTGTTTCCTCCCCAGCAGTTGGTTCGGTATTATCGCCATTAAAAAAGATATTTACAATAAGAATAAGGATGACTACTCCTACTATTCCAATAAGACTGTTTAAAATGATATTTTGTTTTCTTTTTGAATGACGAGCATTATATCGTGATTTCACGTTCATCCACTCCTCTATTTAACTGTTGCTCATATTCTACCATCTCTAGAGGATTCGTTTAAGGCTTGACTTTTCCTTCTATAACCAAAAATTTTCTAGTATAAGGTGTTTACAATCTTTCCAAACGCTTCATATGCCTTGTACTCCTTATCTTTTCTTTCAAAATCTACGACTGCTAATGCGTACCGTGGTTCATCATATGGGAAATAACCAACAAACCATTGATAATCATAGTCCGCATTTCCGCCTGGTTCTGCAGTACCTGATTTACCAGCAACCTCTACTGGAAGGTCAGCGAGAAATGATCTTCCTGTTCCGCTCACAACTACTTCTCTTAAAGCATTTTGAAGATCACCAACGACGTCAGATGAAAGGGTTTTGCTGGTAAGCTTCTTTTCCTGAAAGCTTAAAAAAGTAGTGTTATTTTGATAGAGAATATCCGAAACAGCTCTAACCTGCTTTGCATCGCCGCCCCTGGCAATTGTAGCCATCATGTTTGCTAATGATAAAGGGCTTACTTTTACGTTTAACTGTCCGATCGCCGTTTGATCTATTGCCTTTCTGATGCGCTTATCCTTTTCATTCGCAAAGAAAACGGGCTTTGATTCATCAGGAAACTGCTGAAAACCCTCATAGTGATAGAGTGTATTGGTCCACCCTACAGTTGTTGAAATACCGAGTTTTTCAGCGGTTTTCTCGATGACGTCAGGATCTTTATCAAGTAATTCTTCAGCGAGTATGGCAAACGTTGCATTGCAGCTAGCTGCGAAACTACTTTTGAGATCTAGTACGCCAAGTTCACGTTTTTCAGGACCATCTCGATAAACATTTCGATCACAATCGAACGTCCTTTCATTAGAAATACCATTTTCATAGGCTGCAGCGAGAATGACTGTTTTAAAGACGGATCCAGGGAAGAAGCCTTTCACCATTTTGTTTGTAGCACCATCCCCTAAAGGATCATCTTCGTTAAAGTTTGGTCTACTCGCCATGCTAAGGACATTACTATTCTTGATATCGAGTAAGACAGCTCCCCCATTCGTAATTTTTGTTTGATCTAGAGCATTTTCTACCTTCTGTTGAAGATCTGTATCTACCGTTGTTTTCACTTGTAGAGGATAGAAAGAGTCAGCATTTGTAAACATTTTTACATCTAGGCCAAGCAATGGATTACCTTTACGGTCTGCGTGATACAAGAGCTTGGACTCCCCTTCAGAGATTAGAAAAGGATCAAAAGCTAACTGCAAACCAGAAATTCCGAGCCTTGTATGCTGATCCACCAACCCTTCGTTCCATTTTTCAGGGTATTTAGACTTTATTAATTCTGGATTCGTCCGGACACTTCCGATTAAATGACTAGCTAATCGATCCTTCGATTCTGGTTGATAGACTGCGTAAACCCCTGGTATTCTAAGATCATTTATGCTCACCATTTCACTCTTCGTGAGTGTTTTATCTAATCTGAAAGGCTGTGTTTTACCTTGCAAAGCTTTGTTTAGTTCACTTGGAGGAACATCAATTAATTCTGAAACTTGATCGATCGGCCATTCTCTTTCACTTAAGAAAGGAAAAAGAATCAATGATGGAATTGAACCTCTCATAGGCTCACCATTACGGTCGAGTAGAGTCCCTCTCCCATCACTTAAAATAAACGACTGCGTACGTTGATTTATACTTGCTTCTACAAGATTAACTTCATGATTTGAAAAAGAATTCGTATCGATAAGTTGAATCTGAACTAAGCGTCCTATAAGTAATCCAAAACATAAAAGGAAAAGAATTGCGACAATCGTTATTCTTCGAACCCCCATACACTTCACCTCAGTAAGAGTCTCGCCTCTTCTAAGGCATTTCAAACCCAAGGAGGTTTGTACTAAGCAGAACCAAAAAGAAAAGGACGACCGGTCGGCCGTCCTTTTCAGGTTCCTTATTTCACTTCTAAGATTTCAACGCGGATTTCTCCACCTGGTGTTTGTACGTTAACCTTTTCACCGATCTGACGGCCAAGAAGGCTCTTAGCCATAGGAGAATCATTTGAGATCTTACCTTCGAACGGATCCGCTTCAGCACTTCCTACGATGACATATTCCTCTTCATCTCCATCAGGAATTTCCGCGAATTTCACTCGCTTACCGATCGTTACAACATTGGAAGCACTTTGATCTTCCTCAATAATTTCAGCGTTACGAATCATATTTTCTACAGTAGTGATTCGCGCTTCAACGAATGCTTGTTCATCTTTTGCTGCGTCGTACTCAGAGTTCTCAGAAAGATCTCCAAAACTACGAGCAACTTTGATACGCTCTACTACTTCTTTTCTTTTCTCTGTCTTTAGATGCTCAAGTTCTTGCTCGAGCTTTTCTTTACCATCTTTGGTCATATAATACTTTTTGTCGTCTGCCATTTTGTTCACTCCTTCATCAATTAAGGGCAATCAGTCGTAATAAACTGTATGAAAAAAAGAGGTATTTATTACCTCATTAATTCGTTATAGCATTGCTTTGTCCTCTAAAATGGTATGAATCTTGGTCGTCATAAGATCGATCGCGACACGATTCTGACCACCTTCTGGGATTATAATATCTGCATAGCGTTTAGTAGGCTCGATAAATTGTAAATGCATCGGTCGTACAACAGAAGTGTACTGTTCAACAACCGAATCAAGGGTACGACCTCGGTCCCTTATATCTCGAACCATTCTTCTTAAAATACGGATATCTGCATCTGTATCAACGAACAGCTTGATATCCATCAAGTCTCTAAGACGCTCATCTTCTAAAATCAAAATACCTTCTAAAATAATGACATCTTTTGGTTCAACAGGAATAATTTTATCAGATCTTGTGTGAACTGTATAGTCATAGACAGGTTTTTCAATGGAATTATAAGACATTAATTCCTTTACATGTTGAATAAGTAAATCATTGTCAAAAGCGAGTGGGTGATCATAGTTGGTATCAAGTCGTTCATCCATAGATTTCTCACTTTGATCTTTATAATAAGAATCTTGTTCGATTACTAATACCGATTGATCAGCAAACTGCTTAAAAATTTCTCTCGTTACGGTAGTTTTGCCTGAACCTGAACCCCCGGCAACACCAATTACAACAGGTCTATTAACCATAATCCTTCCCTTTCTATTATAGAAAAACCGTTCGTACAGCTGTACGCCGGTTTCTCCTTCATCATGAGTTTTTCTTACTTACTGCTAATCCATCACCGATTGGATAGATCGTCGTATCCAAAGAAGGATGCGACATTAGAAATTCGTTATATTCACGAAGCTTTTTCACCATAGAACGAAATCGTTTTTCTTCAATTTCTTCTTCAGCGACCATTCCTCTGAACAGAATATTATCTGAGAAAATGACTCCTTGAGGCTGCAAGCTACCATAGAACTCATCAAAGAAACGTTTGTACTGTCCTTTTGCAGCATCTATGAAAAGTGATTGATATGGCCCATGCGATTTTAACTCTTGCGATAGCTCAAACGCATCTCCAAACAAAATCTTAATTCTATGAGCGTAACCTGCTTTTTCAACGTTGGAAACTGCTTCATGATAGCGGGCTTCATCGCGCTCCACCGTTACAATTTCCGTCTCTGGCATCATTTCAGCCATACGGATTGCAGAATAACCTATCGCAGTACCAATTTCAAGAATGCGGTCAGGGTTTAGAAAAGACATCACCTGAAGCATAACAGCAAGACTCGTCTGTTCCATGATCGGAATGTGATGATCTCGTGCATATCGCTCCATCTCTTCTATCAATTCTGCCCTTTTTGGTCGTAAAGATTCCAAATATTGTTCAACATGATCGGATATCATCCACGTTCCTCCTTCATGTAGCCCGAACTATTTTATCACAAAATAAAGGGGAATGGTAGTCGTACTTACCATTCCCTGAAACTTATTCTGAATTAGCTTCCTCTTCTTCTTTCTTTCTGTAATACTCATCCCATTCCTCGTCATATTTCGCTCGAACTTTATTGTGCTCAGCATTCGTCTCAGAAAAGATGGTTTCCCCATTAGGGCGAGCATAGAAATAGAGATCATCAGTCTGATCAGGTTCAATTGCTGCAATAATCGAAGATTGACCTGGATTTGCGATCGGACCTACTGGAAGTCCTTTCTTTTGATACGTATTATATGGCGAATTCGCATCAAGTTCACTCTGGGTGATTTCACCGGACTGTTCTCCTCTAGCATAAATGACGGTAGGGTCTGTTTGGAGTAGCATGCCTTGCTCCATACGATTTCTAAACACAGCAGAAATCTTCTCTCTGTCGGCTTTCGCTGATGCTTCTTCCTCTATCAGTGATGCCATCGTCATAAATTCATGAATTGAAAGTTCGCCACTTTCGACATCGCTTCGATAGGATGCTAACACAGCTTCTGTTTTCTCTAGCATCTTCTTAACAGCAAGTTCTACTGTTGGTTCTTCTTCAAAATCATAGGTAGCCGGGAATAAATAGCCTTCTAGCGGATGTCTGATGTCTTCATTTAAGATTTCATCAGTCAGGAACCAATATTCATTGATCAGGGCCTTTAAATACTCTTCGTCATCTAGTTTTTTGATAACTTCTTCAGGCTTCATATCAAGCTCTTTACCGATACGAGCGGCAATATCCTCAATCCAAATTCCTTCAGGTAGAGTGATTTTAGCAACTGATTCTTTCATCACTTTTCCACTTTTTAGCTTTGAAATAACCTCATCCATCGTCATAGATGGGGAAAGCTCATAATCACCAGCTTGAAACCCGCTTTCGTTCTTATATTTCACATAATAGCGAAATGCTGTTCCATCTTTGATGATCCCTTTTTCCTCAAGAATTTCACCAATCGATGAAGTTGATGAGCCAATTGGAATCGAGACAGCTTTTTGCTTTTCGCTATCGGGATCAACTGGCTGTAACGTATTCTTTATGTAGAAATAACCACCTGTAATAACAGCTGCCATCGTAATCGTAAGTAGTAACAAAATGATAAATACAACTTTTCTTACAGTTCTATTCTCATTTTGGCGTTTTAATAAATTCTCTTTGTATTGTTCTTTATAATCTGACAACGCCTCTGCCCCCTTCACTCGTTCCCATTATACTATAGATCGACTCGCCCTACCGCTCCTCAAAAAAATTTCCAATTTGTATTATACTAGGTAACCGTTACACTTTGTAGCCTTTTGTCTATTTAAGCTATAAAAACTTCCCAATAATGTAAAAGGCCGCCGATTCATTCATCGGCGGCCTTTGATATGTTACTCGTTGTCCTCTTCTTCAGAGAACGTGTTCAACATTTCTTCAACCATTTCCCATTCTTTATCAGACTCGATTGGGAATAGTTTGTAGTCACGATCTTCATTGTCTTCTTCTTCATAACGGAACGCGTAAACTTCAACTTCATCTTCGCTATCAGCTTGATCAGCTGGAACGACTGTTAAGTAAGAGTTTCCGTTCTCTTCCACATCAAATGTGAATAGTACCTGGAATAAATGCTCGTCTCCGTTTTCATCTGGAATGATAATTCTTTCTTTTTCCTCCATGTTTTCACCTCATTAAATTTGCTTGCTGTCTAAATATCCTTGAAGGATCATAACAGCAGCCATTTTGTCGATAACTTTTTTTCGCTTTTTACGGCTCACATCGGCACTGATCAACATTCGCTCAGCAGCAACTGTCGTTAACCTCTCATCCCACATTTCTACAGGAAGATCTGTGCTTTCTTTTAAACGATCAGCAAACTCCATACAAGCTTCACCGCTAGGGCCAATCGAACCATTCATATTTTTGGGAAGGCCAACAATAATTTTGCTAACCTCATTCCCGTTTATGATATCCATTAACCGTTCAGGTATTACATCTGGTTGATCCGGATCACGCTTTACCGTTTCTAGACCCTGCGCAGTCCACCCCATCAGATCGCTTACTGCAACGCCAATCGTTTTCGTGCCAACATCTAAACCAAGTGTTTTCATGCTGTCTCCTTATCTCTGGTTGTGTGTAAGATACGACTTGACGAGCTCTTCGATCAACTCATCGCGCTCAAGCTTACGAATTAAGCTTCTCGCATCATTATGTCTAGGAATGTAAGCCGGATCCCCAGAAAGGAGGTACCCCACGATCTGGTTGATCGGATTGTAACCTTTTTCTTGAAGAGCGCCGTAAACGGTGAGTAAAACTTCCTGGACATCATGATTATCTGCATCATCTGGAAAGTTGAATTTCATTGTTTTGTCCATTGAACTCATTCCTTACACCTCTTTCCACGATCCCACTAGAATCGTAACTGTTCCTCTAAATCTCATTGTACACTACTGAAACCTAATTAGGAAATGGATTTCACCCATTCTGTTGTGTAAGCCAACGCTTCATCGAGCTTTTCCGGATCTTTTCCTCCAGCTTGTGCCATGTCAGGGCGTCCACCGCCGCCACCACCGCAACGAGTCGCTAGTTCCTTGATTAGTTTTCCTGCATGATATCCTTCTTTTACAAGATCATCTGTGATCCCTGCAGCTAGTTGAACTTTTCCATCAGCACCACTACCAAGTACTACAATAACACTACCAAGCTGAGATTTCATATCATCTACAATCGTTCTCAAGTTATTCATGTCAGTATCAATACGTTTAGCTACCACTTTTACTCCATCGACTTCCTGTACTTCAGTAGACATCTGTTTCGCTTCTACATTAGCTAGCTTCGAAGTGAGTGATTCGTTTTGACGCTGAAGATCTCGAATTTGGGATAGTAACGACTCGGTACGAGACGGTACATCTTTCAAGTTTGACTTTAACAGATTAGCTGTTTCTTTAAGAATGCCAACTTGTGAATTGAGGGCTTGGTATGCACCTTCACCTGTAACTGCTTCGATACGACGCGTACCTGCACCGATTCCCGCTTCAGAAACGATTTTAAACAGGCCGATTTCAGCAGTGTTCTGAACATGTGTACCACCACATAGTTCTAAGCTGTAGTCTCCTACACGTACAACTCGGACAGTATCACCATACTTCTCTCCAAACAACGCAGTTGCACCCATTGCTTTTGCTTCGTCTATCGGTTTCACCATCGTTTGTACTGGGATGTTTGCCCAGATTTGATCGTTTACTCTCTTTTCGATGTCCTCTAATTCACTAGCTGAAATTTGTCCAAAGTGAGAGAAGTCAAAGCGCAGTCGCTCGTATCCAACAAGAGATCCTGCCTGATTAACGTGTTCACCAAGTACATCTTTTAAAGCCTGGTGAAGAAGATGGGTAGCTGTATGGTTCTTAACGATCGAAGCTCTGCTCGTTGGATTTATTTCAGCAGTTACTTTAGAACCTGTCTTGATTGAACCTGACTCAACAACAGCTGTATGAACGTGTTGTCCGTTAGGAGCTTTTTGCACGTCTTTAACACGTAAGAGTACTCCC
This sequence comes from Anaerobacillus sp. ABA4_114, assembly GCF_056159065.1. NCBI lineage: Bacteria > Bacillati > Bacillota > Bacilli > Caryophanales > Bacillaceae > Anaerobacillus > Anaerobacillus sp. ABA4_114. The sequence goes on along the minus strand of NZ_JBSWUM010000001.1, from coordinate 1,401,410 downwards.
TCTCCGCGGATGACACCTGGATCTGCAACCTGACCACCGCTCTCAGCGTAGAATGGTGTCTTGCTGAGGATGAGTTGAATTTCGTCTCCTTCTGTTGCTTCCTCCGTTACTTCTTTGTCTTTGATCAACGTTGCAACTTCTGTTTCAGCTGTTCGTTCATCATATCCCACAAAGTCACTTGCTACTGAAAGATCACCAAGTGCTCCACCTTGAACTTGCATAGAGCCAACGTCTTGACGCGCTTCACGTGCACGTTTTCGCTGCATCTCCATTTCCTTCTCAAACCCAGTACGGTCGATTTCCATTCCTTCTTCTTCTGCATACTCTTCCGTAAGTTCAACAGGGAAGCCGTACGTATCATACAGACGGAATACATCACTTCCAGAAATAACGGTAGTTCCACTCTCTTTCCCTTTTTTAATAATTTGAGAAAGAATCGCAAGTCCTTCATTCAACGTTTCGTAGAATCTTTCTTCTTCATTTTTAATGACCTTTTGAATGAAGTCTTGCTTTTCATTAACTTCTGGATAAAACTCAACCATGATATCTCCAACCACAGGGACAAGCTCATACATGAAAGGACGGTTGATGCCGATTTGCTTCGCAAAACGAACCGCACGACGAAGAAGTCGTCTTAACACATACCCTCTTCCTTCGTTTGAAGGGAGCGCTCCGTCTCCAATTGCGAATGTTACAGTACGAATGTGATCTGCGATGACTTTAAATGCTGTGTCAGACTCTTTAGCTTCACCATAGCTGACATCTGCCATTCGTTCAGTTTCTCGAATCGTTGGAATGAAAAGATCGGTATCATAGTTCGTCTTTGCGTCCTGAATAACGGACACCATTCTCTCAAGCCCCATCCCTGTATCGATGTTTTTCTTAGGAAGAGGTGTATATGTTCCATCAGGATTGTGGTTGAACTGTGAAAATACAAGGTTCCAAATTTCTAAGTAACGTTCGTTTTCGCCCCCAGGATATAGCTCTTCCTCTGGATCGTCTTCACCATAACTTTCTCCACGATCATAAAAGATTTCAGTGTTTGGACCACTCGGACCTTCACCGATATCCCAGAAGTTCCCTTCGATTCGTATGATGCGTTCTTCTGGTAAACCAATCTTCTCTTTCCAAATCGTGAATGCCTCATCATCTTCTGGATGAATGGTTACGGATAGCTTTTCTGGATCAAAACCGATCCAATCTTTACTCGTTAAGAATTCCCAACCCCATTCGATTGCCTCTTCTTTAAAATACTCTCCAATCGAAAAGTTACCGAGCATTTCAAAGAATGTATGGTGACGGGCAGTTTTCCCAACGTTTTCAATATCATTCGTACGGATCGACTTTTGTGCGTTAACGATCCTTGGATTATCAGGAGTAACGCGACCATCAAAATATTTCTTTAGTGTTGCTACTCCACTGTTAATCCAAAGCAGCGTTGGATCTTCGTGCGGAACGAGGGAAGCGCTTGGCTCGACGGAATGACTCTTTTCTTTGAAAAAGTCTATGAACATTTGTCTTACATCAGCTGAAGTTAAATTCTTCATCATGAAATCCTCCTTTTTTCTTAAGCAACTGTTCGTGATCGTTAATCATTTGGGCAGAACCATACAAAAAGCTCCCGCCCCTGATATAAATCAGGGACGAGAGCTATCATATACTCACGCGGTACCACCCTGGTTATAGGCTATGCCTATCACCTCAAGCAACCGTAACGTGGTTGAGACGGCGGAGATTAAACCGCACTCAGGATTAGCGTTCTGCTGTCTCACTTTGAAGCTCTTCCAGCCTTGGAGCTTCTCTCTGATGGATATCTTCATACCCGTAAAGCGATAATCAGCATACTCGGTCCGTCATTGTGTTTGCATCATGTTCTGCGGTTATTATAGTCAAAGAAAGAATCGTTTGTCAATGGTTTGCTTCGCGTTCATTTTTATATAGGATTAAAGCTTTTAGTACAGCCAGTACAGGTACTGCTAGAATCAGCCCTATTATGCCTGCGATTTCACCACCAGCGAGCAGTCCAAAGATAATAATGACCGGATGAATATGAAGGCTTCTACCTACGATATATGGAGATAGAATATTGCTTTCAATAAATTGCAGGACAAGAATAACGACTAGCGTAATAATCGCCATTTTCATCGACACTGTAGATGCGATGAGAAGAGCCGGTGCTGCTCCAAGAAACGGACCGAAGTATGGAATGATATCTGTGATACCAACGATGATTCCGAGCAAGATCGCGTATGGTAACTTGATTAGCCAGAAACCAATAACGGCAAGCACACCAAGTACAGTGATGACGAAAAATTGTCCTCGAATATAGTTACCAAGCGATTCATCGATTCGAATTACTAGCTCTTTACCCGGCTCCCTCCATTTTAAAGGCATAATTTTCCACATCGTTTTTTTTAATGTTTCGAAGTCTTTTAGCAAGTAAAATACGATGAAAGGAATGATCATGATCACAAAAAAGGAACTCAAAAGCTTCTTCGCTAGTTTAATTCCAAGTGAGAGTGTTTGGTTTACCGCTTCTTCAGCATCCCTGAAAGCTTGGTCCACTTTATCTTGAAGTGCGGGTGGTAGGGATGAGGTGTAGTCATAGATGCGATGCACCGCCTCACGATACATCTCCATGAAAACCGGCACGTTTTCCATCAGCTCCTGTGACTGCTTCACAATATGAGGTAGACCTTTGAAGATTGCGAAACCAGTCCCTCCAAAGAACAAAAGATAGATTAAGAGGACCGCTAGTGACCTAGGAAGACCTTCTTTATGGATCTTTTCAATGATTGGATGCAGCAGATAGGTGATGAGTGATGCAATGAGAAACGGCACTAAAAGGACCGCGATCACATCAAGAATCGGCTTCCAAATCGGCGCAAGTTTTAAAAACACATAAATGCACAAAAAAGCGAGCAGGAGAGTAGTTAAATAGATGACCCAATTAAAGTTCCATTCTTTCTTCATATCCACTCCCTCCTGCTTTTGCTTACATTTCTATTCGCATATCATAGTCTTCGAACAGATCATCTAATGACGTTAAAGACCCATCTTCCTCAACCTGATGAAGAGAAAGCATTCCTTTCACGACCGACATTTCAACAAAACAATTCCAACAGTAAAACTGGTTTGCACCGATCTTACCTATGTTTTTACTTTTACAATTCGGACATTCCAAAGGTTTCAACCTCCTGTATAACAATTCATAGAGATACCTACCATATTGTCCACTTCAACATGGTTCTATACAGGCAGTAGGAATTTCGAAAAACAAAAAAAGCCAGATGGCGATCACCATCGGCTTCTCTTATGTTTCATTCATCTCCATCGGAGGAATAAGCGTCTCTTGTAGTTTTTCAGTCAGTCGTGTGTTCCTTATTTGATCATCTTCTGTTTGAATCGCGAGCTTGATCGCCTGCTCTTCACCACAAACTATTAAGTAATCTTTGCTTCGCGTTACAGCAGTATAGATGAGGTTCTTTCTGAGCATACGGTAATACCCTTTAACGACAGGCAATACGACAATCGGAAATTCACTCCCCTGTGACTTATGAATGGAACAACAGTAAGCATGTGTGAGTTGATTAAAATCTCCGCGTTCATATACAACTTCTTGTCCATCAAAAGCAACGACGAGTTGATCTTGCTTTTCTGTATTTTCTCTTGCAAAGAACACCGATACAATTTCACCCATATCGCCGTTATAAACATGCTCTTCTGGATTATTGACAAGTTGAAGCACTTTATCGCCAACACGATATACAAGATCTCCATGTGGAAGCTCTCGGCGTTGATCTGACGGCGGATTGAACAACTTCTGAAGCTCTTCGTTCAACCGATCTACCCCGGCTGTGCCACGGTACATCGGCGCTAGAACTTGAATGTCTTTAGGAGAGTATCCTTTTTTCAGAGCATTCCCACACACTTGTGATACAACCTCGATAATCTGCTGTTGATTACAAGGGAAGAACCTCCTGTCGGGTGTAGGCGTACTAAACTTCTCTGGTAGAACGCCATCTTTTATAGAATGAGCAAGTTGAATGATAGAAGAACCTTCTGCTTGACGATAAATATCCGTAAGCTTACAGACTGGTACTGCTTCAGAATGAATCAAATCCTTCAATACTTGCCCTGGGCCAACGGAAGGAAGCTGATCCTCATCACCTACTATAACGACTTGAATGTGTTCAGGCAGCGATTTAAAAAGTTGGTTAGCAAGCCATACGTCGACCATCGATACTTCATCGACTATTAAGAGCCGGCCTTCAACCGGATTCGTTTCGTCATGTTCGAACCCCGCTTCACCTTTCCAACCTAAAAGTCTATGGATTGTGAAAGCAGGGAGACCTGTCGCTTCACTCATTCGTTTCGCCGCCCTTCCGGTTGGAGCGACTAACAATACAGGAAATGGTTTTTCTTTCGAGTAATCTTTAAGCTCCAACGAAAGCCCATTAAGTTCTGCGTAGATTTCAACAATTCCTTTAATAACAGTCGTTTTCCCTGTACCAGGACCTCCGGTTAGGATCATAAAAGGGGAAGAAATTGCTCTTTGAACAGCCTCTCTTTGAGAAGGTGCGTACTGTATACCGAGACGCTCTTCAAAATCGCCAAGCGCTCGATAGAATTCGGATTCAGGAAAAGCATCTTCGTACTCCGTTTGAGTCATAAGTTTATTAATTCCGGAAACCAAACCTTTTTCTGCATAATAGAGGGAATGGAGATAGATTCTCTCACGATCTAGGATTAGCTTATCCTCCTCATAAAGTGAAATAAGCTCTCTAGAGACATCCGCTTCGTCTATCTTTTCACCTAAAAGCATATCTACAGACTTGATTAAAGCATCGTATTCAAGGTACACGTGTCCTTCCTGAAGTGTTTGCTCATTAAGCGTATGAAGGCAAGCTGCTCGAATTCGTTCCGGATGCTTTCCTTCGATTCCAATCGACCGACCTAGTTCATCCGCTCTTCTAAAACCGATTCCTTCCACATCCTGTATCAGCTGATAGGGGTTTTTCTCAACGATTTCAAGGGTTTCCTGTTTATATTCTTTGAAGATCTTCATAGAAAGTTTTGCACCAAAACCTAGCTCAGTAAGCCTGATCATAATTTGATCAAGTCCCTGATGTTCCATGAGAGATTCATAGAGGGTTTTTGCTTTCTCCTCTGACAGCTTCGGAACTTGACTTAGGATGGATGAATCTCTCATTATTTTTGAGATCGCCTGATCGCCAAGCGTATCGACGATAGCCTCAGCCGTTTTTTCCCCTATCCCGTTGAATAAATCGCTCGATAAATATTGTACGAGCCCCGACCTCGACTCTGGAAGCTTACGTTCAAAAGAATCGATCGCGTACTGCTTGCCATAGCGTGGGTGGTCAGTAAAACGACCATAAAAGACATAGGTTTCGTCTTCTAATAGCCTAGGAATCATGCCGTTGACAACGACTTCTCTTTCGTCGTAATTTTCGTTCGTAGCATCGATCCGGAGTCTCGCAACTCCATACAAACTATCTTCATTAAAAAAGATCATCTGTATGAGTCTACCTTTTATGAATCCTTTCTCTTCCTGAACCTGAACCATGTAAACTTCTCCCCAATAACCTGAATTTATTCGTTATTGTTTAGCACTGCTTCCATCTGCTTCTTACCGTTTCCTGCCAAAAGGTGATCCGGCTGAATTTCTAGAGCACGGTCAAAGCATTTCAAAGCTTCATTCGCATCATCCTGATAGGCATGGCTAACACCGAGGTTGAACCACGCATCTGCATGTTCTGGTTCTTCCTTCACAACCTTTTCAAACTGAGGTAGCGCCGTTTCAACCGCTCCTTCTTGTGCTAAGCACATTGCATATTGAAATCGAGCTTCCGTATCAGCTTCATTTAGCTCTGTCGCTCGTTGGAAAAATGGAAGTGCAAGGCGCATGGCATCCTGCATCATAAAGCACTGACCGATCATAAAATGCACATCGCTTTGATCGAGACCCTTTTGAATTGCACTTTGGTACATATCTGCAGCATCTTTATATTGTTCGAGTTGGAAAAAAGCATTTCCTGCTCCGTAGTAAGCTGTCGCTTGGGTATCATCTAGTTCGATCGCTTTTTCAAAGAACTTAACGGATTGTTCAAGCTCACCAGCTTGTGCCAACAGATTTCCTACATTCGTGTAAGCTACTGGATCATTCGGACTTTCTTCGATCGCTTCATAAAGAAGTGTTACAGCTTTCTCTAGTTCACCATCATTCATTGCTTTGATCGCTTGTTCATTTTTATTACTCATGACAAAAACTCCTTATATTTAACCTTAATTTCTAGTGTAGCATATCTTTGCGCATCTATCGCACCTATAAAACAGCCTCATTTCACAATGGAAATGAGGCTGTGATTACACGTATGTGAGTTCAGTTTCGTTCTTGAACACTTGGTCAATCGTTGCTCCACCTAGACATTCATCACCATCATAGAAAACGACGGCTTGTCCTGGCGTTATCGCACGAACTGGCTCATCGAACGTTACCTTCAATCGATCATCGTCCAACATTGTGACGGTGACGCCTGAATCCTGTTGACGATACCTGAATTTAGCTGTGCATTTCAGAGGTTCATCGATCTTGTGGTTTGATACCCAGCTCGAATTTACAGCGATTAAAGAATCGGAATAAAGCTTCTCATTATGGAAACCTTGATCAACATACAACACGTTGTCTTCTAGGTTTTTACCTACAACAAACCATGGCTCGCCTTCACCACCGATTCCAAGACCATGCCTTTGACCAATCGTGTAGTACATGAGACCATCATGCTTCCCTTTGACCTCGCCTTGCAGAGTCTCCATCTTACCTGGTTGAGCAGGTAAGTATTGGCTCAAGAATTCTTTGAAGTTTCTTTCCCCAATAAAACAAATTCCTGTGCTGTCTTTTTTCTTGGCTGTTGCAAGACCTGCGCGCTCAGCAATTTCGCGAACTTCTTTCTTTTCGATTCCACCTAGTGGAAACATCACTTTAGAAAGCTGTTCTTGTGTTAACTGATTTAAGAAGTACGTTTGGTCCTTATTGTTATCGATGCCACGAAGCATCTTCACTTCACCATCGCGTTCTACTACCTGAGCATAATGACCTGTTGCAAGGTAGTCTGCACCTAACGTCATCGCATGTTCAAGAAACGCTTTGAACTTGATTTCTTTATTACACATCACATCAGGATTTGGTGTACGGCCACCTTTATATTCATCTAGGAAATAAGTAAATACTTTATCCCAGTATTGCTTCTCAAAATTTACTGCGTAGTAAGGAATGCCAATCTGGTTGCATACACGGATAACATCATTATAATCTTCCGTAGCTGTGCAAACTCCGTTCTCGTCGGTGTCGTCCCAGTTCTTCATGAAAATGCCGATTACATCGTAGCCCTGTTCTTTTAATAGAAGCGCTGCAACAGATGAATCAACACCTCCGGACATCCCAACCACGACTCGCGTATCTTCTGGCTTTTTTGCTGTCATGGTTGCACCTCCTTTTTACTAACACAAACGTTGTGTCGAAACTATTTTATAACTTCTTTAATCGATTGACAATCTTTACGACTTCTTCCGCCGCTCTTACTGCATCTTCAACCGTATTACCATACCCAAAGCTAAAGCGAATTGCCGTTTGAGCACGTTCTTCATCATGAAACATCGCTTTTAAAACATGAGATGGTTCATGGGAGCCTGCTGTACATGCAGAACCACTTGAGACTGCGATTCCAGCTAAATCAAGATTCATCAACATCGGCTCCACACTAGCACCCTTAAAGCTGATATTTACAACATGAGGAAGTTTATGCACTTGATCACCATTGAGCTCGTATTCGATCGAGTTTTCTTCAAAAATAGCAATCATCGTTTCTTTCATCTTATGGTAAAGAGCGATTCTTTCTTCACGATCGGATCGTATTAAATCAGCTGCTTTTTGCAAACCTACGATTCCTGGAACATTCTCTGTTCCTGCCCGCCTTTTGCGCTCTTGTTCTCCTCCATGTGAGTACGGAGCGATGGAAATACCTTCTTTAATGTAAAGAAATCCGACACCTTTAGGCCCGTTAATTTTGTGAGAAGAAACCGAAAGCATATCGATTCCAACCTCTTTGACGTCGAGGTCGATCAGACCATAAGCTTGTACAGCGTCTGTATGGAATGGGATGGTGTGGTCTTTTGATACTTGTACGATCTCTTTTATTGGTTGGATCGTACCCGTTTCATTATTTCCATACATAATCGTGATTAAAATCGTTTCATCTCGAATTGCATTTTTTAACTCTTCGATCGAGATACGTCCATCTTCACCGACTGATAAGTATGTGACGTCGAACCCTTCTTTTTCAAGAGACTCACATGCGTGAAGTGCAGCATGGTGTTCGATTGCTGATGTAATGATATGATTTCCTTTGTTCGCGTTCGCTTTTGCAGTACCGATGATCGCTAAGTTATCTGCCTCGGTCCCACCACTTGTAAATACGATTTCATTCGGATGTGCATTGATACTTTTTGCAATACTACTTCTTGCTTCATCAAGAGCATGTCTCGTCTTCCGCCCAAACTGATGAATACTAGAAGGATTCCCGAAATCGTTGTGAAGAGAAGCCGTCATGACTTCAATCACATCAGGGTGAACCGGCGATGTTGCAGCGTGATCCATATAAATTGCTTTCATGTAACCTTCACCTCTATAAACGGTAGTTAACCCGTATTCTTCATTAGATGTAGAACATGTAACTGTCCTGCTCTCCCTCACCTTCATATGTCGCAAGATCTTGGAGTGTTGTGGAGTCTAATACATCTTTAACGGCATCTCGAATCTTAAGCCAAAGATCTCTTTTTGCTGGTTCTTCATCATCCATGACTTCTACAGGACTGATTGGACCTTCAAGAACGCGAATGATATCGCCAGCTGTAATCGTTGAAGCATCTTTCGATAAAATATAGCCTCCGTATGCACCGCGCACACTTTTCACAAGTCCTGCGTTACGTAACGGTGCAATAAGCTGCTCAAGATAATGTTCTGAAAGATTGTTGCTTCTAGCGATTGATTTCAATGAAGTTGGCCCTTCACCGTGCTTTTTTGCCAACTCCATCATAATAGTCAACCCGTACCTTCCCTTTGTTGAAATCTTCATTTCTAATCCCTCTTTCCGTCAATCGAGCTACTAGGTACTTGCATTGTGGTAGTGAATAACCCACGATTGGACCAATCGAGATACAAAAGAGAAGTGTCCCTATCGAAACTGGTCCTTTCATTAACCATCCGAGCGCAAGTACGATAATTTCCATTGATAGTCTAATATGTTGTACCTTCCAGCCAGTTCTTTTTGTTAATACGAGCATTAAACTGTCTCTTGGACCCGCACCTTTGTCTGCTGCTATATAGAGACCGATGCCATATCCCATCACTACGATTCCAAATGCTAACATAATGAGCTGACCTAGAAGATGGTCTGGTGTTTTTAATATAGGAAGCCATAAGTAAAAATCAAGAAAGATTCCGACTAAGAGCATATTAAGAAATGCGCCTGCTTTTGGCCACTCTTTTTCCATAAAAGCAGTTGTTGCTATGATTAAGAATCCTACGATGATCGACCATGTTCCGATAGAAAGACCGACCTGGTGGTACAATCCAATGTGAAATACATCCCATGGAGCACTCCCAGCTTCCGCTTTAATCATGAGTGCGATACCAAAAGTCATAACGAGCAAGCCGGCTACGAAAACGCTCCAACTCATCCAGAATTCAGCCAACACTTGTTTATACGTCTTCATTTTATCCCTCTTAACCTGCTTTTTAGTCATTAATGGCCGATTCTGTTAGTAAACCTTCGCTATTATAGCACGAAAGGGTTTTTCTTGCATTTCCAAAAACCATGTAGTATGTTTCAACTATCTATGAAAGGGCGGATGTACGATGGATTTATTCGATTATTCTTCTAAACAGAAAAACACGCTATCAGGTCCTCTAGCTAGCAGAATGCGCCCACGGACGATTGAGGAATTTATTGGTCAAGATCATATAATAGGTGAAGGAAAACTCTTGAGAAGAGCCATTCAAGCTGATCAGCTAACACCGATGATTTTCTTTGGTCCACCTGGAACTGGGAAAACGACTCTTGCTCGCATTATCGCGAACACGACTGCTGCACACTTCGAGCAATTGAACGCCGTTACTTCTGGGGTTTCCGATATTAGAAGACTATCAACCGAGGCGAAAGAGCGCGTTAAGCTCGATGACAAACGAACGGTCCTGTTCATCGATGAAATTCACAGATTCAATAAATCACAACAAGACGCACTCCTTCCATATGTTGAGGATGGAACTGTCGTTCTAATTGGCGCGACGACTGAGAGTCCGATGTTTGAAATCAATCCAGCTTTGCTGTCTAGATCAAGACTTTTCCGTTTTGAACACCTAACGGATGAAACGATAAAACGTGTTCTTCTTCAGGCGATCAACGATGACGTCAGAGGATATGGCAAGTATTCGCTTCATATAGAAGATCAAGCACTAGAACATATCGTGGATGTAGCGAACGGGGATGCAAGAACTGCATTAAATGCATTAGAACTCGCCGTATTGACAACTTCGCCTAACGAAGATGGAAAACTTGTTATCACGCTTGCAATCGCGGAAGAATCGATTCAACAAAGAGTTCTTCAATATGACAAAGATAGTGATAACCACTACGACACGATTTCGGCATTTATTAAAAGTATACGAGGTTCAGATCCAGATGCTACTCTATACTGGCTAGCAAAAATGATCTATGCCGGTGAAGACCCCCGCTTCATTGCTCGCAGGCTCTATGTTCATGCAGCAGAAGATATCGGATTAGCAGATCCTAACGCACTTCTCGTTGCACATGCAGCCAGCTATTCCGTTGAGTTCTTAGGGATGCCAGAAGCCAGAATTCCGTTAGCTGAAGCTGCCCTTTACCTAGCAACCGCTCCAAAAAGCAATGCGGTCATCAAAGGTATCGACTCTGCTTTAGAAGCTGTAAAGAAAGAAAAGACAGGGACAGTTCCTGTGCATTTAAGAGATTCCCATTATAAAGGCGCGAAAGAACTCGGCCATGGAATCGACTACAAATATCCTCATGATTTCCCTGGCGGATATGTTCCACAACAGTATCTTCCGGATCACATGAGAAGAAAAACGTTCTATAAACCTACCGAGCGCGGCCACGAAAGAACCGTCCAGAAAAGGTTAGACTATTTTAATGAACGTATCAAATCAGAGAGTAAGAAACCGTAACAGCAGTGCACCGCACTGCTGTTTTCTTTCTACCTTTTATCAATCTACCTTAAATTTACAAGTCTTCTGTATAAATTCTTTCATACTGGCAAAGCTATGATTACTTTCAAAAAATGCTATGAAGTTTACAGAATATAAAGGGGTTGAGCCAATATGAAAGTTAGACAAGATGCCTGGTCACATGAAGACGATTTAATGCTAGCTGAAACAGTACTACGTCATGTTCGTGAAGGAAGCACACAGTTAAATGCATTCGAAGAAGTAGGAGATCGCCTAAGTCGTACCTCAGCAGCAGTCGGCTTTAGATGGAACGCGATCGTTCGTCAACGCTATGAGCAAGCATTAAAGCTTGCGAAAAAGCAAAGGAAAGAAATGAAGCGCGCTGAGCGTAGACAGCCAGCTGAATACAAAACCGACTATACTGTAAGAGAGAAAACAACTCAGGTTCCACAATACAGTGAAGTCATCCAACCTGCTAAGGTTCCAAACGAAAGACCTAGTGCAACAGAAAAACCTACTGAGCTTACGATGCGTGACATTATTACTTACCTTACAAATATGGAGCATTCTCAGTATTCGACTAGCAGACTTCAATCTGAAATGCAAAAACTAGAATTAGAAAATAAGGATCTCGTAGAAGAAAACGCTCTTCTTCACCAAAAAGTAAAAAGGCTTGAGAATGAGCAACAGGTAATGAAGGAAGATTATCAGTCTCTGATTCAAATTATGGATCGAGCAAGAAGAATGGTAGTTCTCAATGAATCCGAAGAGCTTGCAGCAGGTCCTGCATTCAAGATGGATAAAAACGGAAACCTTGAAAAACTTGCTAGATAAATGAATTAAAAAAGCAGCAGTTCATGATGAACTGCTGCTTTGTTTTTTGGCATAAAAAATGAAGAGCCCCAACTGTGCCGTCCTTTCCATAAATTTTGAACCTGCATTGGCAGGTGGGTGCCTTATTCTATTCTTTGTAAGTCCTCAGCTTACGAGGCATTTACTCGGAATAGAAAGAATCAGGCTCCCGTTGTAAAAGTGTTGGCTCAAATTATTATGGAAGTAAACGTACACTTCAGGACTCTTCGTTAACTTGTAATTGAATTATAGCAAACCTTATAACTGATTTCAATAAAGGACTACTAGGTAATTATTAGTGTTTCTTAATCCTTTTCAACTGTTACTGGTTTTTTCTTAAGTTCAAGGTTCAGTTCGTTTAGCTGTTCTTCACTAACTGGTGATGGCGCTTCAGTTAAGAGACAGCTCGCACTTGCCGTTTTAGGAAATGCAATGGTATCTCTAAGGTTGTTTCTTCCAGCTAGAAGCATCACGAGACGATCTAATCCAAATGCAATTCCACCGTGTGGAGGTGTACCGTATTCAAACGCTTCAAGTAAGAAACCAAATTCTTTCTTAGCTTCTTCTTTCGTAAAGCCAAGAGCACGGAACATCTTCTCTTGAATATCTCTTTGGTAAATACGCTGAGATCCACCACCAAGTTCATACCCATTCAATACAAGGTCATAAGCATCAGCACGAACGTTACCAGGCTCCTCTTCTAGAAGGTGCAGATCCTCTTGAAGTGGCATTGTGAACGGGTGATGCTCTGCAAAGTAACGATCTAATTCTTCGTTATAACTCATTAGAGGGAAATCCATGACCCAAAGGAAGTTGAATTTAGATTCATCGATCAATCCAAGCTCTCTTCCTAACTTTAATCGTAATGAACCAAGGGAGTCTGCAACGACAGTTTTACTGTCAGCTACAAATAGTAAGAGGTCTCCCTCTTCAGCTTCAAAAGCTTCAATCAGTTTACTAGACATATCTTCATCAAAGAATTTAGAAATAGGTCCTTTCAAACCTTCTTCTTCAACCTTCAACCATGCAAGTCCTTTGGCTTTGTATGTTTTTACATATTCAGTCAATGCATCGATGTCTTTACGTGAATAATTACCTGCAGCACCCTTAGCATTGATTCCTTTCACTGCACCACCGGAAGCTACAGCTCCAGAGAACACCTTAAATGACGAGTCTTTGACTAGATCTGAAACATCCACGAATTCCATTCCAAAGCGCGTGTCCGGTTTATCTGAACCGTATCGGCGCATTGCTTCAGCATGAGTCATGCGAGGGAACGGAGTAGGAAGCTCTACACCCTTCGTTTCTTTAAGCACAAGAGCCATCATCTCTTCCATCATAGAAATCAAATCTTCTTTTGGTAGGAACGACGTCTCAATATCCACCTGTGTGAATTCCGGTTGACGGTCAGCTCGAAGGTCTTCATCACGGAAGCAACGAACGATTTGATAATAACGTTCAAAACCTGAAACCATCAAAAGCTGTTTGAACAACTGTGGTGACTGTGGAAGGGCGTAGAATTCCCCGTCATGAACACGGCTCGGTACAAGATAATCACGTGCACCCTCAGGTGTGCTCTTCGTAAGCATCGGTGTCTCAATTTCTAAGAACTCATTGTGATCGAGAAAATCTCTGATCGCTTTTGTTGTACGATGACGAAGCTTAAACGTTTCTTGCATTACTGGACGTCTGAGATCAAGGTAACGATACTTTAATCGAATGTCTTCTCCAACTTCAACGTCATCTGAAACAGCGATCGGTGGGTTCTTTGCAGCATTTAATATTTCTAGCTTTTCAGCATGAACCTCAACTGCACCAGTCGGAATATTCGGGTTTACTGTTTCCTTTGCACGCTCTACGACTGTACCTGTAATGGCAAGAACATATTCACTTCTCACCTTTTCAGCTAACTCAAGTGCTTCTTTCGAAACTTCAGGATTAAAAACAACCTGGACGATTCCGGAACGATCTCTGAAATCGATAAAGATTAACCCGCCGAGGTCACGACGTTTTTGCACCCATCCTTTTATCTCAACTTTCTCGCCTACATGGCTCTCACGGACTTTGCCGCAATCATGGCTTCTTCCAATCATTCTCCCGTTTCCTCCTTCAATTTCTTTGTTAGGTAAGAAGTTATCTCAGATAAGCGCACTGCTTCCTGATCTCCCGTTTCCATTTCTTTAATGGTGATTTCATCTTTCTGAATCTCTTCATCACCAAGGATCGCCACATACTTTGCATTCGATCGGTTAGCTGCTTTGAACTGACCTTTCATTTTCCGGTTGAGGTAGTCGCGTTCAGCAGATAGTCCAGCACCTCGTAATTCATGAAGAAGACCATTTGAAATTGCCTGTGCTTCTTCTCCCATCGTAACGACATAGCAATCGATCGTTTTTTCGACAGGAAGTTCTACCCCTTCTGCTTCTAGTGCCATCAACAAGCGTTCGATACTCATCGCAAACCCAATTCCTGGCGTTGTAGGTCCTCCCACTTCTTCAACAAGGCCGTTATAACGTCCACCGCCGCTAAGTGTCGTGATCGCTCCAAAGCCTTCTGCCTCACTCATAATTTCAAATGCAGTGTGGTTATAGTAATCGAGCCCTCTTACAAGACGCTCATCAATAACGTAATCGATTTTCATATGATCTAATGCTTTCTTCACATTCTTGAAATACTGTTCTGATTCTTCGTTTAAGTAGTCAAGAATTGAAGGCGCAGTTGCCATTAGTTCATGATCACGGTCCTTTTTACAATCTAAAATTCGAAGAGGATTCTTTTCTAGACGATTTTGGCAATCGCTACAAAATTCACCGATGCGAGGTTCAAAGTGAGCCATCAAAGCATTACGGTGTGCCTCACGACTTTCTGTGTCACCAAGACTATTCAAGTTTAGCTTGAGGTTTTTCAATCCTAGCTCTTTATAAAAATCGATCGCTAATGCGATAACTTCAGCATCAATTGAAGGATCGTTACTTCCCATCGCCTCAATACCAAACTGTACAAATTGTCTCATTCTTCCCGATTGAGGACGCTCATATCGAAACATCGGTCCGATGTAATATAGCTTGACTGGCTGTTCTGGTACCCCGAACATCTTATTGTTCACGAACGCTCGAACAGCGGATGCAGTACCTTCAGGACGAAGTGTAAGACTTCTTCCACCTCGATCTTCAAATGTGTACATTTCTTTTTGTACGATATCCGTTGAATCTCCTACACCTCGTTGAAACAATTCAGTGTGCTCAAAGATCGGTGTACGTAACTCATGATAATTATATCTACGACAAATATCTCTTGCCTTTTCTTCTATATATTGCCAAAGCTCAGATGTACCAGGTAGTATGTCCTGTGTACCTCTTGGAATGTGAAAACCCATTTTTTCTCCTCCTTAAATCGTAACTAGTCCAAAATTTGGGACTAAAAAAAACCCCCATCCCTGAATATACATTCAGGGACGAGAGTTACCCGCGGTGCCACCCTAATAGAAGGAGTTAATTCCTTCCGCTTTAACAGTTAACGCCTGTAAACGTTGTTCCCTACTAAGCAGTCTGTTCGGAAACAATCCCAGGAAGTGTCTTTCAAAAATGTGGAATCAAGAATGTTCTCAGCCTACGACATTCTTTCTCTGAAGATCCTATCATTTTTTACTTTTCTCCCTCATTGGAGCAACGTATCTATTTACTGAATTGTTTTCTATCATACGAGTCCATGATTTTTTTGTCAAGCCTATTTTTTAGTGTTAAAGATCTACACCATCGTTATATTGTACTGTCATTAGTAAAACCATGTCTATCGCTTCATTTTTTGTTTCATGATTTTGATGCTTTTTAGGGATAGCCCGAATTCTTCTGCTAATTCCATATTTGATAGACATTGCTCTTTCTGTAAAAAATCATGAAAATCGACGCCAAATTCTGGTTGAGGATTCGTAACGTTCATCATTTCTTTATTCGTTGATCTCAACTGTTATCATCCTTTTTTTATGAAGTGTTATACTAGTTTCACCAAAAAATATGATATTTACAACTTCACGAAGGATTCTTTTTGACCGATAAAGAAATATCGCAATATGTGAAAATTGTAGAGGCAAGGAAAGGAGTTGCAAGTTGAAATATTTCGTTTATGTATTTTTGTTAGTACTGCTAGTATTCCAACTCCCTGCTCACGTATCAGCTGAAAAGAAAGCTGAAATAACAAAAACAATCAATGTTCGTTCTGGTCCATCGCTTTCTTCTCCCGTTCTTAAACAGGTACATAGCGGTGATGCGCTACCGATAACAGGGAGTTCAGGTGAATGGTTACAAGTAGAGTTAGATACTGGTGAAGGTTGGATTGCTGGATGGTTGATCGATACCGCTCAGCTTAATGAATCTATAGCGATGATTGAGTCTACTGTATCTGATCTACAAATAAGATCAGGTCCAGGTGAAGGCCACAGTGTGATCGGTAGTACAAAACCGGGGGAAAAATGGCGTGTATCAGAAACAGAAGGTAATTGGACAGCCATTCACTTTGGTGACCGAATCGGGTGGGTGGCTACATGGCTAATCGAAGGCTCTTCTGATACAGAAGCATCTTCCACACCTTTAAAAAAAGAAGTAGCTGCTTCAATCTTAAATGTACGTGATCAACCAGGTTTAGAAAATAGCATTCTGACTCAGCTACCAGAGGGTACCGTCGTTTCTGAGCTGAAACGATCAGGAGACTGGAGCTTGATTCAATACAGCAACGGTGAGTCTGGTTGGGTCGATTCTACGTATTTAATCAACACGTCTAAAAGCATTGCATCTAGCTATCTTACGTTACTTTATCATTCTACAAACATTAGAAGTGGTCCCGGAATCGACTTTCCCGTTGTTTTACAAGGTTCTAAAGATGAGAGATACAAAATTGTAGGAAAAGAAAAGGAATGGTATGAAATCTCATTACAGGACGGGACCACTGCCTTTGTCGCCGATTGGATCGTCTCAACAGGGTCCTCGCTCGGTCTTCGTACGAACCATTCTCGTGGAAAAACTGTCGTATTAGATGCGGGCCACGGCGGCCATGATAGTGGAGCACTAGGACTTTTCACATATGAAAAATTAATAACGCTTCGAACGACTAAAACGATTGCTGAAAAGCTTAAAGATGCTGGCATTCGCGTTATCTTAACAAGAGATGGCGATCGTTATGTGCCGCTTTCTGAACGTACTGAGCTTTCTGAACGCTACCAGGCAGATGCATTCGTTAGCGTCCATTACGACAGCACTGTGGATCCTACAGCAAGTGGTGTTACGACGTATTACTATCATGAGCATCATCAGTCACTCGCTACAAGTATTCATGAGGAAATCGCTGATACAAACAGCCTTAGAGACAGAGGCGTGCGATTTGGAAATTACTATGTACTACGTAATAATTCGTCACCTTCTGTTCTACTAGAACTAGGCTTCTTGTCAAATCCATTTGAAGAACAGCAGATCAACAAAAACGATTATCAAGCAACGATGACCTCTAACGTTGCGAACGGTATCATCACTTATCTTAATAAAAACCGATAATACAAAAATAAGCAGCAGGGACTAGCCCTGCTGCTTTATTATTCCTTACTATCAATGATAAGAGTAACCGGTCCATCGTTCGTTAACTGAACGTCCATCATCGCTCCAAACACACCGGATTGTACCTCTACTCCCTTTTCAACGACAAGCTCATTAAACTTCTCGTATAGAACGTTTGCTTCATCAGGTTTTGCAGCCTTCATGAAGTTAGGTCTTCTTCCTTTTCTGCAATCCCCATAAAGCGTGAATTGAGAAATCGATAGAAGTGAACCACTAGTGTCTTTAAGAGAGAGGTTCATCTTGTCATTTTCATCTTCAAATATACGAAGGTTAACTATTTTGTCAGCCAAGTAAGCAGCGTCTTTTTCCGTATCTTCTTGCGTCACACCGAGCAGAACAACAAGTCCTGATTCGATTTCACCAACAACTTCTTCATTCACTGTAACCGACGCATACTTTGACCTTTGTACGACAGCTTTCATTATGAACTCCCTTTCTTACGCTATTGCATGATTCTTCTAACAGCATAAATATCCGGAATACGCTTCACACGTTCAACAACCTTTTGAAGGTGTGCGGTATTTCGAATCGATACCGTCATGCTGATCGTAGCCATCTTATTGTTATCAGAACGTCCTGAAACAGACGTCATATCTGTCTTTGTTTCTGCAACAGCTTGTAGAACTTCATTCAGCAACCCTCTTCGGTCATACCCACTGATCTCGATATCTACATTGTAACTTTTTGGTGAATGACTTTCCCATTCAACTTCTAAAAGTCGCTCCTTCGCGTTATCTTCGTTCACGTTGGGACAATCTTTTCTATGAATGGATACACCTCTCCCCTTCGTGATATATCCTACGATATCGTCTCCAGGGACGGGATTACAGCATCGAGATAGACGAATCAATAAGTTATCGATCCCTTTAACCCTTACGCCAGACTCCGCACGCTTTGGTGCTTGAGAAGGAGAGTGCGTTTTCCCTTCGATAATGGAACGCGCAAGTTCTTCTTCTTGCTCTTTCGTCTTTTCTTTTCTCGCTTTTTCCGTAAGTCTTGTAGCGATTTGAGCTGCAGTGATGCCACCATAGCCTACAGCTGCATACATATCTTCTTCACTTGTAAAATTAAATTTATTTGAGACATTGGCAATGTTTTCTGAAGTTAATACTTCTTTAAGTTCAAAACCGTGCCCCTTGATTTCCTTTTCTACAAGCTCTCGGCCTTTATCAACATTTTCTTCACGTTTTTCTTTCTTAAACCATTGCTTAATCTTGTTTTTAGCATGAGAACTCTGACTGATCTTCAACCAATCTTTACTAGGTCCGTACGAATGCTTAGACGTAAGAACTTCTACGATATCACCAGTCTTTAGTTTGTAATCGAGCGGAACCATCTTTCCATTCACTTTAGCACCGATACACTGGTTTCCTATCTCAGTGTGAATGCGATAAGCAAAATCAAGTGGGACGGAACCTGTTGGAAGCTCGATCACATCACCCTTTGGTGTGAATACGAACACCATATCACTAAAAAGATCGATCTTAAGAGACTCCATAAATTCTTCAGCATTCGAAACATCATTTTGCCATTCAAGAATTTGTCTGAACCAAGATAGCTTCTTCTCAAAAGAACTATTTACTGCACTATCGTTATCTTCTTTGTATGCCCAGTGTGCAGCGATACCGTACTCCGCCACCTTGTGCATATCTGATGTTCTGATCTGTACCTCAAGAGGATCACCTTTCGGACCGATAACCGTTGTGTGAAGAGACTGGTACATGTTCGCTTTAGGCATTGCGATATAATCTTTGAATCGACCAGGCATAGGTTTCCAACACGTGTGAATGATTCCAAGAACCGCATAACAGTCTTTAATACTATTTACGATGATTCGAACAGCTAGTAGATCATAGATCTCGTTGAATTGCTTGTGCTGTTTCGTCATTTTTCGGTAGATGCTGTAAATATGCTTTGGACGTCCAGAAATCTCAGCATCGATTGAAACTTCTTGAACACGATCTTGTATTTCCCCAACTACCTCATGAACGAAGCCTTCTCGTTCTTCTCGTTTCTTTTGCATGAGATTGACAATACGATAATACTGTTGAGGATTTAAATAACGTAAAGCCGTATCTTCAAGCTCCCATTTGATCGTCGAAATACCCAATCGATGGGCTAGAGGAGCAAAAATTTCAAGCGTCTCGTTTGCTTTTTGTAATTGCTTTTCTTTCGGCATATGCTTAAGCGTTCGCATATTATGCAGACGGTCAGCAAGCTTGATCAAAATACACCTGATATCTTGAGCCATCGCGATCATCATCTTACGGTGATTTTCAGCCTGCTGCTCTCGTTTTGATTTATATTTAATTTTCTTAAGTTTTGTTACTCCGTCAACGAGCATAGCAAGTTCTGGACTGAACTCGTTCGAAATTTCTTCAAGGGTTACATCTGTATCTTCAACCACATCATGAAGAAACCCGCCAGCTACTGTTACGGGGTCAACCTCAAGATTCACAAGAATGCCAGCCACCTCGACCGGGTGAATGATATAGGGTTCACCTGATTTACGGTATTGGCCTTCATGTGAGTCACGTGCGTATTCGTAAGCTCTTTGTACAAAGGACAAATCTTCCTCCGACAAATACTGCTTCGCTCTTTGCATTACCTCTTCTATGGTCATGAAATCACCTTAATTACTGTTGGTATATAGCTTCTATTATCGTTAAAAATAGCCTGCATGTAAAGTAATAAAGAAAAATATGTCGCTTTTCATTGATGGAAACAAGTGGACACACATGTTTTTAAAGAGAAAGAGTGCCCGAAAGATGTTTCGGACACTCTATGGTGATCAATAAGTCATTAGTGTAAAGATGTCATGGCGATCTAGGTTCTTACGTCCTTCTAGGTAAGAAAGTTCAATCATAAACGCAAGCCCAACAACAACTCCACCTAGCTTTTCAACAAGTTCAATCGTAGCGTTGATCGTACCGCCAGTAGCGAGTAGATCGTCAGTGATTAGAACTCTCTGACCAGGTTTGATCGCATCTTTATGAATCGTTAGTACGTCTTTTCCGTATTCTAGTCCATAGTCCACTTTAACAACTTCTCGAGGAAGCTTACCTTCTTTACGTACAGGAACAAATCCAATACCTAAAATATAAGCAACAGGACATCCGACGATGAACCCACGTGCTTCTGGTCCAACGATAACGTCTACGTTCTTATCCTTTGCAAAATCAGCGATGTCGTTAACAACGCCTCTGTACGCCTCACCATTTTGCATGAGTGGGGTAATATCTTTAAAGCGGATCCCTTCTTTAGGGTAATCTTCAACTACTGCAATATAGTCTTTGTAATTCATTTATTTAATGGCCTCCTCAGTGCTACTGAAACAATTTACTGATCGATCGAACCAACTTTTCAAAGCGTGATAAGATGAATAGCAAAAATCGTTTTCGAGCTTAGCTTGTTCAAGTTTGCTCTTATACGTTTTAGAAGAAGTAAGTTCGCTTTTTACAGATTGTGGATTTATTGAAATAAGTCCGTCTTCCATTCTAACAAAGTTCAACTCAAAAAACACCTGTGACATAAAGTTGACCGTTTCCTTTGACCACCCTTTATGCTTTGCAAGCTTTTCGGCATCTTTCAAATGGAAGCTTCCCCGTTTCATTAAAAATCCATAATACCATTTAAAATCATCTCGTGATGGAAGTGTTGAAAAGAAATGATCTTCCTCATGCTCAAATACAGCATACGTTCTCTCTGGAATACCACCTTTACGAAAAAGCTCGATAAGATCTTCTTCAACATAAGGTAGGTCTAGCAACATCACATAGTTATTCTCGAAGGATAACTCTTCTTCAAGAGGGTTCTGCACCACATAATCTTCCCATTGTTGAATTCCTAGTTTACTAACGGTGGACTCTCTAAAAGCAATCATCGTAAGTTTCTCAAGCGGGAGGTTTTCTAACCTTTTACTGAGATCTCGTATCCCTCGATAATCAAAAAGCTGCCATTCGTCTACAGCTAAATCATGAACGAAAATTTGAGGCTTCTTTAATCCGTTCCATTCATTTATAGAGAGCTGACCAATAACGGAAAGTGCTGCACGGGAAGCGATCTCTTCAAATACATAACCAAAGTTGAAACCAACCCCATCAAGTGTCGATTCTCCTTCTTTCAAGGAAACCTTCAAATGATTTTCTTGACTACCGATTCTTCTGATCTGAGCCAAATTCACGTCTTTTAGCATGACGACTGGTTTCGGATTACTTACTCCGAACGGAGCTAATAAATTCATCTCCTCAATCGTCTCAAGGGAAATATCATCGATCCCGCAATGCAGATCGATTTTCGTGAGTGGCGTTAAGTCAGCCTCTGTTAGGCTATCGTTTGCTTGTATGTTCAGTCTGCTTCTTAACTCGTTTAGATATTCTAAGTCGATGGTCATGCCTGCAGCCATCGGATGTCCGCCGAAATGTGGAAGAATATCTCGACATTCGGATAGATTCATGAACATATCGAATCCTTCGATACTTCGGGCAGAGCCTTTCGCTACTCCTTTTTCACGATCGATACTCATCACGATGGTAGGACGATAATATTTCTCGACTAGACGGGAAGCGACAATTCCGATAACGCCAGGGTTCCACCCTTCACGAGCAATGATCAGCACGCGATTGTCATCTAGTGGGTAATTCATCTCCACTTCTTCTATCGCTTCTTTTGTCATTGTATTCACAAGTTCTTGACGTGCTTTATTTAATGAATCGATCTCTTCAGCAAGCTGCTTAGCATATTCATAGTCTTCGGTCGTTAATAATTCAACCGCCGGGCCAGCATGCTCGAGTCTACCCACCGCATTTAATCTAGGACCGATTCCAAAGCCAAGGTGTTCTTCATTAAGCTCCTGACCCTTCAAACCGCATACTTCTAATAAAGCTTTTATTCCCGCTTTATCAGAATGCTGAAGGGCACGGATTCCTTCGCTCGCTATCAATCGGTTCTCATCTTGTAGGGGAACCAAATCGGCGATCGTACCCATCGCCGCAATTTCGAGCAAGTGACCTGGTATTCGACCAAGAAGCGCCTGTGCTAACTTGAACGCAACACCAACACCAGCAAGTCCTTTAAACGGATAATTGCACTCAGGTTTCTTCGGATTGATAATCGCCAGGGCATCTGGAAGAACGGGGGGTGGTTCATGGTGATCTGTGATGAGCAGATCGATTCCGATTTCTTTAGCAACCTCAGCTTCATGTACACCTGAAATGCCTGTATCAACCGTTACGATTAAGTCATAACCCTCTTCTTTTGCTCTTCGGAATGCAGCTTCGTTAGGACCATATCCTTCTGTGAACCGATTCGGAATATAGTAGTCGAAGTCCGCTCCAAGTTCTTTGAAGGTATAGATAAGAACAGAAGTACTACTTACTCCATCAGCGTCATAGTCGCCGAAGATCAGGATCTTTTCTTGATTCGTAATGGCTTCTCTAATTCGTTGAACCGCTTCCTTCATTCCATCCATCAAAAAGGGATCATGGTATGATAAATTTTCTTTATATAAAAATTTCCGGGCTTTCTCAACACTTTGAATCCCTCTATTCACTAATAGAGAGGCAGCAAGTCGTGATATCCCTAACTCACTCTGGAGCTGATCGATGCTAGATTCATCCGATTCAGCTAGCTTCCAGCGTGTTTTAGACTTTAACATCGAATCACCTCTTAACCAGTCTATTATATATAGTTATCGTAAATTTGACCATAGGTTTAGGGAATGAATCTTTTATATCAACAAAAAACCTCTGCATATGCAGAGGTTCTCAATATGGGAACATCCAGAATATTGTTGTCCCTATGCCGTAGGAGTTTGAATCCCTCTTGCTTTCCTGTGGACGAACGCCCGAGCCTCAAAGCGGACAAAAACCGTCCCCTCCGAGTCTCGAACGCCCGTTGGACCACGGGAGAATTCCTGTCAGAAAAGGAATCCTCTATTGCATACAAAAAAGCCCTCCGTTATGATGCATTCGTACCTAACCAAAGTACAATCATCAAAAGGAGGGCTCTTTTTGGATAATAAACGGAATCAACGATTAAATCAAGTGACAAATCAAACTCTCGTCATTGGCATCGACATCGCGAAACACACTCATTATGCGTGCGCAGTTGATGATCGCGGGAGGGAATTAAATCAACCTTTCAAGTTCAAACAAAGCGAGGATGGGTTTCATTCCTTGTATCATGAACTTCATAGCTTACTTCGGCAATATAAGAAAGATAAGATTTTAGTTGGATTTGAACCTACAGGTCATTACTGGCTAAATCTAGCTTCGTTTCTTTTAGATTATGATGTTCCTTTTGTGGTCGTTAATCCAATGCACGTCCACCGAACGAAAGAATTTGATGATAATCTTCAGACAAAGCATGATAAAAAAGACGCAAGAATTATAGCGAAGCTCATTACAGGTGGCCACTTTAGTTTTCCTAGAATACCTGATGGCGTTGAAGCTGAATTAAGGAAAGGATCTACGTTGAGATGGCAACTAAAAGAAGAACAAGCTAGATTAAAGAATCGAATGATTCGTTGGCAGGATCAATACTTCCCCGAATTTTCGACGGTCTTTAAAAGCTTTGGCCAGCTGGCTTGCGCCATCTTAAAACATACGCCTTTACCAGAAGATATCGTTGGAGTAAGTTCGAAAGAACTTGCGAATGTATATAAGGACAAGGCAGGCCTCTATGCGCCGTCTCAAAAGAAAATTGAGAAGCTACAGCGATTAGCTGAGCACTCTATTGGGGTTACGAATGGTATAGAGATGGGACGATTTGAAATAAATAGCTTGATGGATCGTTTTACCTTCCTCAAAGATCAGCTCGAAGAGTTAAATCAGCGCTTATCTGTATTAGCCCAAGAAATGACCGAGTTTGAGTACCTAGTCTCTATTCCAGGAATTAGCGAAAACACGGTTGTTGATTTACTTGCCGAAACCGGATCCTTTACACAATATGAAAATCCACGCCAACTCATTAAGCTAGCGGGATTAACATTACGTGAGAACTCTTCTGGTAAGCATAGGGGGCAAAAGAGAATATCCAAACGAGGGAGGAAAAGGTTGAGGAGTCTCCTCTACAAGGCTGTTCTTCCTTTACTTCAAAATAACCCTGTATTCTTTGATTTGTACTCGTATTATATTTCGAGAAAGGAAAATCCTCTGAAAAAGAAGGAAGCGATGGTTGTGTTATGCAGCAAGCTACTTAAGATCTTTTTCGGTCTTTCAAACCACCATGTATACTTTCGAGAAGATAGAATGAGGAATGACCTCCACTGTCTTAAAAACGTATCGTAGCGACTACTTTTAAGCTCGATCAAACACATAGGCATGACACAGAGAAGCTGGCGCAGATCTTGACTTTCAACCTAGAGTTCATACGGGAGAATAATGCCGGCCTCTGCCTTATGATGAGACCTAACGAAGGAATGTAGACGCATGACGTCAAGAGACATGGGAGGGTTCGTCCTCATAAGCAAGCAGAGATCAAATGTGCACATATATATTTCTGTAAAAAAATTACATGGATCAGCAGGTTAACACGTCATCCACTTCCTTATATTCCTAAATAAGGAATTCCCTGTAGGGACTTAGTTCCTACAGGGAAATTTAAAAAGATTTTTAACCCTATTAAACACTGGTACATCAACATTTCCGGAGGGAGTCAAGAGGTCTTCACTCCTACTAGAATACATTTATATGAAATAAAACTTTCCGATCTAATATGCTAACGAACTTTATCCGCCTCATATTAAGAAAGTCTACCCAACCTAAAATACCTTTTTACAACACGAAATAAAGCTAAAGGATGATGGACTCCAGGACTCTTGCCCAACATGCGACATGTACGGAACACTTCGTTAACAGATCCCTTGAGAGTTTTCAACATTCTGCGAAACCTCTGCATATTTAGGAGTCCTTACTATTTGCTCTCAGATTCAGTCTTAGAATGAGTGTCTACAGGCTCCACTTTTTCAGCAGGAGGCGTATCCTCTGGCTGAGGTGTTTGTGTAGGTTGCTCTGAATGAGCAAGATTTTCTTTACGAAGCCTTTTCACTTCTCTACTGAGTTTGTAGTACTTCACCATTCCAAACCCCAGTACGAGAATTGCTCCCATTAAAACGGAACCAAGAATGACAAGCACGAGCGGCCATTCAGACGTACCGAAAACATAATTTACTTGAACCGGATCAACGTTTACCACCGAAAATACAGCTATAATCAATGCGAAAATAAGAGCAACAACCAGTCCCCATTGTCCCTTCATCGTTTCAACCTCCCCATATTAAAAGTCTATTCTTTTCAATTAACTTTTTTCCTTTGGTTCATAAGGATTTATATGAACCAGCACATCATGGACTTCTTCTTGTTCTAACAGATGATCTTTGACAGCTTTTCCTATATCATGACCTTCTTTTACAGTGATGTTAGGATCTACTCCAAGCTTGATATCAATAATGACATAGTGACCGTGCTCCCTAGCATAAAACTCATCAAGGTTAAGAACCCCCGGCATCTCTTTGATCGCTTTTATATAGTGAGTCGTATCTTCATCATGTAAGACGTGGTCGAGAGTCGTATGGATCGACTCAAAACCTAGCTTAACTGCCATTTTTCCAATCAGTATGGAGACGAATATACCCGCTACAGGATCCGCATAAACAAGCCAAGGCATATTGAAAAAACTGCCAAGAAGTGCCCCTGTTATCCCGATCAGAACAGCGATCGAAGAATAGACATCCGAACGGTGCTCGTATGCATTCACAATAAGCGCATCACTGTTTATCTTCTTGCCTAACCTGTATTTATAGCGAAAAAGGACTTCTTTTGTGACGATTGAAATGATTGCAGCATAAAGCGCTAGTTGACCTGGGGCTTCTATAGGTGCAAATAAAGCTCTCCCTGAGCTTATACCGATTTCAACTCCAACTAGGAGAAGCAATACTGCTACGATAATTGCGGCAATAGATTCAGCTTTACCGTGACCATAAGGATGATCTCGGTCAGGAGGAAGTTTTGCAGCCCTTAATCCGATTAAAACAGCGAACGAACCTGCAACATCAGAAGCAGAGTGGGCAGCATCGGCAATCAACGCTCGACTATTCGATATGTATCCGATCACTCCTTTTAGAACAGCTAGAATTATATTTGCGACTATTCCAATAAGAGCTGCTACCTCGGCTTTTTGAAAACGTTCTTCTTTATTCATACCTTCACCCCTATTATGCCTATTCACTATAGCCTTTCCATAGAATTCAATCCAAAACAAACGATTGTAAAAGCCATGGCATAGCCATGGCTTTTACTCTCTAAGCTTCATTTGTAGCCGTTGAGAACTTCTTCTTTTTCAATTGTTTCCCTTTCCAAACTGCCCAAAGTTGAGAGGCAATGAATAGAGAGGAATACGTTCCAGCAACAAGTCCGATCAGCAATGCGATCGCAAACGGACGGATCGCTTCTCCTCCGAAAATCGTTAGTGCTGCTGCTGCAAAGATGACGGTCAATACTGTATTGATCGAGCGAGCTAGTGTTTGAACGAGACTTTTGTTTACTACCCTAGCGACATCTTCAAACGTTTTTACTTTCTTTTCTAACTTCATATTCTCTCTAATCCGATCGAACGTAACGATCGTATCGTTGATCGAATAACCCACTATGGTTAGAACAGCTGCAATAAATGTAATGTTAACCTCGATCTGCAGCAAGCTGAAAATCGCGATAATAAAGAACGCATCGTGAAAAAGTGCTACGATCGCCGCAACACCTTGCAGCCATTCAAATCGGATCGCAACATAAATAATGATCCCTACAGAAGCAATCGCAACTGCGATGAATGCGTTCTTCGCTAGATCGACCGCCACATCAGGAGAAACGGTGCTTACGTTTGGTTCCGCACCGTACAATTCAGTAAAGTGATTTTTCAACTCACCGATTTCTTCCTTCTCTAGTTCATCTTTGAAAGCCGCAACAGCCATATCTCCTCCACCAGCAAGCGTTACGGACTCAGGATCAAACCCTAGACTATCCAACTCAGAGGTGACTTCTTCAGTAGTTAGCGTCTCGTTGGACATGATGTCGACACGAGAGCCACTGGAAAAATCAATACCAAGATTCAGACCAAAAATCGCAAGCACGAGACCTCCAAGTACAATGAGGGCAAGTGAAATCATAAAGAATTTATTACGGTGTTTCACAAAATCAAAATCAATATTTCTTATTTTAGAGCTCATCGATCTCACTCTCCTTCACGCCAAAAAGTCCGGGCTTCTTATTCAACGCCCTGCTCTTGACCCACAGTCCGAGTAGGATTCGTGAACCCCAAACAGCAGTCAAAAAGCTTACGATGATACTTGTGATCAACATGACAGCAAACCCTTTTACAGAGCTAGTACCGTACGCGAACAATACGCCAGCAGCGATCAATGTCGTGATATTCGCATCGAATATCGTAGTGAACGATCGTCTTCCACCAGCTTTAAATGCAGACATCATTGATTTACCTGCGCGAATTTCTTCTTTTATTCGTTCATACGTGATGATATTTGCATCAACGGCCATCCCCACTCCAAGAATTAATGCAGCGATTCCAGGAAGTGTTAAAACTGCTCCCATCCAGTTGAACACGACAAGGATTAGATAAATGTAGACACTCAGCGTGATCACCGCGATCATACCTGGGAAACGGTAATAGAAAAGCATGAATAAGAAGATTAAACCGACTCCAATGAAACCAGCAATTACGGTTTTATCGAGTGACTGTTCTCCAAACTGTGCTCCTACCGAAGTTGAATAAATCTCATCAAGCTTTACAGGAAGCGATCCAGCATTCAATAGTTCCTTTAAATTCTCAGCTTCTTCAATTGTAAAAGGTGGTCCAGAAATAATCACTGTATTCTGAGACAGCACTTCATTTACGGAAGGATCGGAAATAAACTTTTGCTCATCAGAGGGCTTTTGCGCTTCTTCTTTGTAGGAGTCACCTTCTTGGTAATCCAACCAGATGACTAATCTGTTATCCGGAAAAGGCTTCTGCATGATTTCTCGTGTAATCTCTGCGAATTGTTGTGGATCCTTTAAAGCTACCTGAACGACAGGCTGATTTTCTTGGAAGACTACTTTCGCAGCTCCTTCTTTTAGATCCGCTCCGCCCATTTTCTCCTCATCTTCTACAGTTCTGAACGTTAGCTCAGCCTGTGTAGAAAGAAGCTCACGCGCCTGGTTTTGATCTTTTACACCAGCTAACTGAACTCGTATGCGATCTTCACCTTCAATAGTGATTCGAGGCTCTGATACACCAAGAACGTTAATCCTTTTATAAAGTGCGCTTACAGTACTATTCAACAAGTCTTTGCTAAGTTCTTGTCCATCGTCAGCAGGCTCTACCTTATATAGAACTTCAAAGCCCCCTTGAAGATCAAGACCAAGCTTAATGTCTTTAGTCACTCCTAGGACCGTCGTTCCAATCAGTCCTCCTAGCAGAAGGACAATTAAAAAGAACGTAACTATCCGGCCTTTTTTTACCATGGAATAAAAACTCCTCTCTAAGCCACCAGCAATAACGTATGTAGGTTAAAATGCCATAATACTACATATTATACCGAAATATAGATTTTTCTGTCAATTTTCGATTAATTATGCGCTTCTTCTTCACTAATCCAGCCTGTCCCTTTGTAGGCGTGAATAGTCAACCAGTTCATATACTCGTTTGGAGAAAGCCTCATAATGTCATTGACTAATTGGTGAACCTTAATTTCTTCATTGTCATTGTTACGTTCTAATCGTGCAAGGAGACAACTCCAGATCTCATCAATCGTGGCCCTATCATAGCCTAATAGGTGAAACTCGTCTCTCTTACTTTCAAGTGCAGGATATACTTCGTTCTTCCACTCTTCCATCCTTCAGTCTCCTCTCCTATTAAAAAATTGAATAAATCGCTGCACCTACACCGAGGCCAGCAATGATTACACCAGTTAAGATTGAAATAAAAGCATATTTAAACCGTATCGCAAATAAAGAAGCCGCCACACAAGCACTATAAGCACCTGTAGTAGGCAAAGGTACGGCAGTAAATAAAATAAGTCCTATCGCTCCATATTTCTCAACATTTTTACTCTTATTTAACGTACGTTGATATAACCACTCATAAAATCGCTTGTACCATCCAAACCTCATCAACCAATTACTGAGCGGCTTGAATAAAAGTAGTAGCGGAATGATTGGCAATGCGTTCCCGAATAAGCTGAGAAAAAACGCTTCCCAGAACGGGATATCAAATGTATACGCCAGTGGTATTCCGCCTCTAAGTTCAAGGATTGGAAGGGCAGAAACCACTACCACGATCGCTTCTTGAGGAAGGAAATCGAGGTTCTCTACTACAAATTGTTTAATT
The DNA here is from genome assembly GCF_056159065.1 of Anaerobacillus sp. ABA4_114. Classification (NCBI taxonomy): domain Bacteria; kingdom Bacillati; phylum Bacillota; class Bacilli; order Caryophanales; family Bacillaceae; genus Anaerobacillus; species Anaerobacillus sp. ABA4_114. The sequence continues at coordinate 1,371,293 of NZ_JBSWUM010000001.1, read as the reverse complement.
TCGTCTTTCATTAAAACACTCCCATATGCCTGTCATGCTTTGTCCCCTACTAAGCATATACATAGTGATAAAAAATATCTAGGCTTTTCTATAATTTCGCAAGGATACTAAGCATGGAAAGTAGGTTTACTTATGTCGAAGCAAACCTTTTTACGAGGCACACTTTTACTCATATTCGCCGGGTTGATCACCAAGATTCTCGGGTTCATCAATCGTATCGTTATGTATAGAGTCATGGGGGATGAAGGAGTAGGATTATACATGATGGCGGTTCCTACCCTCATCCTCACGATTACTCTAACAAGACTTGGACTCCCTGTAGCCATTTCGAAAATGGTAGCAGAAGCAGATGCGGAAGGTGACAGGCAAAAGATCAAGCGCATCTTAATCGTATCTTTATCTGTAACTGCCGTATTGAGTATCGTGTTCACCACGATTATGGTACTAGCCGCACCTGTTCTATCAAAGGTATTCTTCACAGATGAACGTACATTCTATCCACTGATTGCGATCGCACCAGTCGTTTCGATCGTTGCGATGTCATCTGTGCTTCGTGGCTATTTCCAGGGCTTACAAAACATGCGTCCTTCAGCATACTCGCAAGTGATCGAACAAATCGTTCGAATCTGTTTAGTCGCCATACTTACCGGGGCATTCTTGCCTTATGGTGTTGAGTTTGCTGCTGCAGGTGCGATGATCTCAGTCGTTTTAGGGGAACTAGCGTCACTTCTCTATATGTTCTCCATGTTTAAGATGAAGAAGAGGATCAAAATAAGAAATAATTTCTTTTCCTACTTGAAAGGTGGAAGAAAAACATTCAAGGACCTCATGGCCATTTCTCTTCCGACAACAGGCAGTCAGCTCATAGGATCTCTCTCATATTTCTTTGAACCGATCATCGTAGTGCGCAGTCTTGCAATAGCGGGTTTAGCAACAACAATCGCTACAAGACAATACGGAAACTTAGCAGGGCTCGCCATTCCACTCCTCTTTCTTCCGACTTTTATAACGTTCTCTCTACAAGTCTCCCTAGTCCCTGCCATCAGTGAAGCCTACGCTCAGAAACAATATAAGCAAATTCAGCACCGCTTAAGTCAGGCGATACGGCTCTCGATGGTCGCAGGAGGGCTATCAGTCGTTATTATGTATATCTTTGCGAAACCACTTCTTGAAATTATGTACGATGCCCCACACGTTGCGATCTATGTACAAGTGATGGCGCCATTCTTCTTCTTTTTCTATTTTCAAGGACCACTCGCCGCCGCATTACAAGCACTTGATTTAGCCAAGGCTGCTATGATTAACAGTTTTATCGGTGCTGCGGTGAAATTAGCTGCTATCTTCTTCTTAGCAAGCAGACCGGAACTAGGAATAATGGGTGCTGCACTTGGGATTGTAATCGGAATTTTACTCGTAACGCTTCTTCATTTTGCAACACTTGTAAAAGCAATCGGGTTTTCAATTGTTGTCAGTGATGTTTTGAAAGGCGTCGCGAGCATCATTCTTGCAAGTTATGCAGGTCACCTCTTCTACAAAGTGTTGATCGATGCCCCTTCAGATATACCTGGATCGATCTTTGCGATCATTTCTACAACGATTGTTTACGCCCTGTTATTATTACTACTAGGTCTTATCAACAGAAATGACCTTAGACGTCTGCCAGTCATAGGAAAATACGTTCATTAACACCCCTGCCACTTACAAATGATATCAAACCTCCAAATAAAAAAGTAACCTCTGTGGTTACTTTTTCTCGTTTTTCATATCGATAAAAAAATTTCCGTTCTTATGAAGAGAACAAAACGAAATTTCTTTTAGATTCCTCTGACCTACTTTCCTCAACTCCTGACGAAGCCATAATTCCGTCTTCCCTAAACGCTCTAGATGCTCGCCCTGAATTTTTCCATCAAGTATTAAAGGGAGTGGCAGAAGCGAACTGAATGAGTCCTCATCACCAGTGTCCTGTTGGTCTTTTTTGATAACTGAGAGTTTTCCAGTCGGTTCTAAAATGGCAAATTCAACATCTGATACGGAACTAATATTATTTTCTCTAAGCTGGACGAGGAGATCGTCAAAATTATAGCGCTGCTTCTTCATTTCATGCTCATCGATCTTCCCCTTTTCGATTAGAACCGTAGGCTTTCCATCTACAATCTCTCGTATCTTTTCACTCTTCAAAGAAACAAGTGCCATAATCAATTGAATAATAACTAACACACTGATTGGAATGAAAGTACTGATCATAGGCGTACTCGGATCCTCTATAGACATCACAGCAAGCTCAGCGATCATGATGGAGATCACAAAATCTAGAACACTCAGTTGGCCGATTTCTCGCTTACCCATTATCCTAAAAACGAGTATGATAACAAAATACAAAACCAGTGTTCTAAGGATCATCGTTGAATACTCCATCATAGATCGCCTCCTTTCACTTTCTTATACTTAGTGTGACCAGTGGATCCACACGACATAAAGGAAGGTAATGGAAACAAAAAAAACTCCCCTTTAGTAAAAGGGAAGTAAGTATCTGAAATAAATGTAAACAGTTGAAATGAGTAGTGACACAACCACAACTGGAAGTCCTATCAATAAAAAGTGTACAAACTTGATCTCATGGTTTTCTTTCATTGCAAGTCCCGCAACCACAACATTCGCTGAAGCACCAATCAACGTACCATTCCCTCCAAGACAAGAACCAAGTGCAAGCGACCACCAGAGCGGATCTAGATTCGTCATCCCATATCCAGAGAACTCTGTTATGACGGGAATCATCGCTGCTACAAATGGGATATTATCGAGAAATGCAGATAAGATTCCCGATCCCCATAAAATGATGATCGATGTCTTCGGCATGTCACCTTCTGTATAAAGCAAGATGGCTCTCGCAATTTCATCAATGATACCTACTTCTTCTAACCCACCGATGAGAATGAACAACCCAATAAAAAAAAACAGAGTGACCCATTCGATCGATGAAAATACTTCTTCTACCTTATGGTCATTTTGAGTAATGAGAAGGAGTAGTACTGCTCCAGCCATTGCAATGTTCGTAAGGTCTGTGTGAAGGATCGGATGAAGCAAAAATCCCACAATGGTCATGATTAGTACGACACAAGATTTTACAAGCAGTGGTCCTTTTTTCAAGTAATCCTCAGGGTTCACCTTCATTAATGCTTTACGGTGAGCCTCATCAACGACAAGCCGCTTTTTGTAGAAAAGCAAAAGACCAGAAATAATGACTACGTAGATGACTCCTACGATAGGAGCGAGGTTAAAGAGAAAATCATTGAAATCTAGATGTTTTACAGCCTGACCGATCATGATGTTCGGCGGATCACCGATCAATGTAGCAGTTCCTCCTATGTTTGAGGAAAGTATGACTGTGATCAAAAATGGCATAGAGGTTACTTTCAATATTCGTGTAAGCGTTAAAATAATTGGAACGAGCAGAAGAACTGTTGTTACGTTATCGAGAAGCGCTGAACCAACTGCAGTTAAAATCCCTACAACTGCTAATAGGGGAAGAGGATGACCCTTTACCTTTTGAGCCATTTGAATCGCAATGTATTCGAAAATTCCATTTTGGCTTGTGATCGAAACGAGAATCATCATCGAGAATAAAAGCGCGATCGTATTCCAATCTATATGCTTCATAAATGCTTCATCAGCCGTTGATATCCCTGCTAGGAGCATCAACAATCCGCCTCCGCAGGCAACCAGGGCTCTGTTTATTTTCTCAGTGATGATCCCTATATAAGCAAGAACAAAAATAATCAGTGCTACACTCATATCCAATCCCTGCTGCCCCTTTCCTAGCTACTTTCTATAATCGTATGACGGGCTGTCCTAAATCATGATTGACTTCTAAATGAAGAACGTGTGAATAGAATGTACAAACCATTCATATAAAAAAGGGGGATTATGATGAGGTCAAAACACGCATTCAGCGCGATGGGATCAGGGATGATCACAATTGTAACGATGGTTCTCGCAACAAGCGTACTGCTTTCTCTTATTCTTCGTTTTACTTCAGTATCCGAACAAGGCATCGCTCCTATCGTGATTACAGCAACAGTCATTGCATTCTTTATCGGAGGTTTTATTTCAGGAGGAAAAGGCGGAGAGCGTGGGTGGATGCTTGGTCTAGGAACTGCACTTATGTATATGGTGCTATTATTTCTTGTTCAGTATCTAGGATATCGATCTACAATGGACACAGAACAACTCGTCTTTCATGCAGGATATCTCGGTGTATGTACCCTCGGTGGAATCATTGGAGTAAACGTGCGAGGCAGCCGGGCACAATCGTAATAAAAAATAGCGTCCACAATGGGACGCTATTTTTTGATGCTATTATTCAGTAATGGCCTCACGTACGGCTGCACGATCAAAGACTACCTTTGTTCCATCAGTAGTGCGGATTGTAATCGTACCTTCATCCATTGCATCGATGATTCCATGCATACCACCGATCGTAATAACCTTTTGCCCTCTTTCAAGGCTCGCTTGCATTTCTCTAGTCTTCTTCTGTCTCTTCTGTTGAGGACGAATTAATAGGAAATAGAAAATTGCAAACATCAAAATTAGCGGAATTAAATTCGTTAAAGTTGATCCCAAAACATTTCACCCCTTTCTAGCAATGATGCAATCTATGGATTAAAAGTTTTTTGCACCAGGCAAATTAAATCCGTACTGTTCAAAAAACTCATCCTTAAAGTCTAGGAGACGGTCATCCATAATCGCCTGCCTAACTTGCTTCATCAAGTTTAACAGAAAATAAAGATTATGGTAAGTCGTTAATCGGAAGCCAAACGTTTCATTCGCCTTTATGAGATGGCGAATATACGCTCTAGAGTAGTTCCTGCAAACATTACAGTCGCAATTCTCATCTAGAGGACGGAAATCTCTAGCATACTTAGCATTTCGGACTACGAGACGACCGTTGCTCGTCATCAATGTACCATTCCTCGCAATACGAGTTGGCAGCACACAGTCAAACATATCGATTCCTCTGATCGCTCCATCAATCAAGGAGTCGGGAGAACCAACACCCATTAAGTATCTTGGCTTATTGTTTGGCAAATGAGGCGTCGTAAAATCAAGCACTCTATTCATGACATCCTTCGGTTCACCAACAGATAAACCTCCGACCGCATAGCCTGGGAAGTCGAGTGACACAAGGTCTTCTGCACTTTGCTTTCGAAGATCCTCGTATTCTCCACCTTGAACAATACCGAATAAGCCCTGAACATCTTTTCTTTGATGAGCAGCGATACATCTTTCTGCCCAACGGCTTGTCCGTTCTACAGAGCTCTTCATGTAGTCATATTCAGCAGGATATGGAGGGCATTCATCAAAAGCCATCATGATATCAGATCCTAGCGCGTTTTGAATCTCCATCGCTCCTTCTGGGGAAAGGAAAAGCTTTTCACCGCTAAGATGATTTCTAAAATGAACGCCTTTTTCTTCAATCTGTCTTAGATCGCTTAAACTGAACACTTGGAAGCCACCTGAATCGGTAAGAATCGGTCCGTCCCAATTCATAAACTTATGCAGACCACCAGCTTCTTTCACAATATCATGTCCTGGGCGTAGCCAAAGGTGATATGTATTGCTCAAAATAACCCCAGCGCCCATTTCTTTTAATTCTTCAGGACTCATTGTTTTAACAGTCGCAAGTGTGCCGACTGGCATAAACATCGGTGTTTCAAACGTTCCATGAGGTGTGTGGAGTTTCCCTAAGCGGGCACCACTTTGTTTACATGTTTTTATTAATTCGTAGCGGATTGGTTCCGTCATTCTTTCAAACTCCCTTCCAAAATCAGCATGGCGTCACCGAAACTAAAGAAACGGTACTGTTCTTCGACCGCTTCTTTATAAGCAGACAAAACAAACTGTCTTCCTGCAAGTGCGCTGACGAGCATGATCAACGTGGATTGCGGCAGATGAAAGTTTGTGATCAATCCATCGATGGCTTTGAATTCATACCCTGGATAAATGAAGATATCCGTCCATCCAGAAGATTCCTCAAATACACCGTTATGATTAGAAGCAACTGTTTCAAGCGTTCTAGTCGAAGTTGTTCCAACAGAAATGATACGACCGCCTTGCTCTTTCACTCGGTTCAATAGATCGGCCGTTCCTTTTGTTAGTTGATAAAACTCACCGTGCATTTCATGCTCATAAATATTATCAACAGAGACCGGTCGGAACGTACCTAACCCAACATGAAGCGTTAGAAAGGCAATGTGAACACCCTTCTCTTCAAGCATCGATAACATCTCTTCAGTAAAATGAAGGCCGGCAGTAGGAGCTGCGGCGGAACCACGATGCTTGGCAAAAACAGTTTGGTAGCGATCCTGGTCATCCAATGTTTCTGTAATATACGGCGGAAGCGGCATTTCGCCAAGCTGGTCTAACACTTCATAGAAAACACCATCATAATCGAATTCGAAGACACGTCCTCCGTGCTCCAATGTTTCCACGCACTCAGCCGCTAACCTGCCATCACCAAACGTAAGCTTTGTTCCAAGCTTCACCCTCTTTGCAGGCTTTACAAGTGTTTCCCATCGGTCTCCTTCAATTTGCTTTAGAAGAAGAACTTCCATCTTAGCTCCTGTCTCTTCCTTCATACCATATAACCTTGCAGGCATAACTCTCGTATCGTTTAATACTAGACAGTCACCTGGCTTAATATATTCTTCTAGATTTAAAAACTCACGGTGGGCCATCTTTTCAGCTGCAGGATCAAGCACCATCAAACGTGATTTAGCACGCTCTTTCAATGGAGTCTGAGCGATAAGATGTTCAGGGAGTTCAAAATCAAAATCTTTAACGTCCATTTATTTCACCACTGTTCTTCAAAAATATCTATTCCACCAATCGATCTTACCATAGCTTCATCCATTATCGAAATCTGCCGATTATAAAAAAGAGAAGCGAAAGCAAGACACTCACGACAATCGACGTGACGATCGGAAAGAAAAACGTTGTATTTCCTTTCTTAATCACGATATCGCCTGGCATCTTCCCAATGAATGACCATAGCACTCCAATAACAAGAAAGACGATTCCTAGCGTAATAAAAAGCTTTGAAATCTCCATGTTATTCAGGCTCCTTCAACCCAAAATGGTCATATACGCGATGCGTGACCATGCGTCCCCTTGGCGTACGCTGCAAGAAACCGATCTGCATTAGATACGGCTCGTAAACGTCTTCGATCGTATGACTTTCTTCTCCGATCGTAGCAGCGATCGTATCGACACCAACAGGTCCACCCCGGAATTTTTCAATGATAGCCAGTAGAAGCTTATGATCGATATGATCAAGTCCTAGAGGATCGACCTGCATCATCTCTAATGCTTGAGTAGAAAGGGAAAGCGAGATAACTCCATCTCCTTTTACTTGGGCAAAGTCTCTTACCCGCTTCAAAAGACGATTGGCGATACGAGGAGTACCGCGTGATCTTCTAGCGAGCTCTACAGCTGCTTCCTCATCCATCTCAACTTCAAAGATATCAGCAGTACGCATGAGTATTGTTTGCAATTCATCCTCTTGATAGTACTCCAATCTACTGAGTACTCCAAATCTGTCACGAAGAGGGGCAGTTAAGAGTCCAGCTCTCGTCGTTGCCCCAACTAATGTGAAAGGCGGGAGATCAAGACGCACCGATCTTGCAGTCTCACCCTTTCCTATAACAATATCAAGACAATAATCCTCCATAGCAGGGTACAGTACTTCTTCAACACTTCGCGGCAAGCGATGAATCTCATCGATAAAAAGAACGTCTCCAGGTTCAAGTGCCGTTAAAATGGCAGCAAGATCTCCTGGTCGCTCAATCGCTGGACCAGACGTCGTCCGGAGATTCACTTCCATTTCAGTTGCTATGATTGCAGAAAGAGTCGTCTTCCCAAGTCCTGGTGGACCATATAACAATACGTGATCTAGTGGCTCCTCGCGCATTTTCGCCGCTTCAATAAACACCTCTAGATTACGCTTCACCTTCTCCTGACCTATGTACTGACTTAATCGCTGCGGACGGAGGCTATATTCTACGGATGAGTCATCACCGACCTGCTCACCTGATAGAATGCGTTCTTCCACTATGACCCCTCCTTAACGATTCAGCATAAGCTGAAGCGCTTTTTTAATATATTGATCTGTCGAAAGCACTTCTTCCTGAAGCCCAGGCTTTATTTTCTTAATTTCTCGTTCAGCATAGCCAAGTGCCTTCAAAGCTTCGATGGCTTCTTCAAGTTCATGCGTACCATCTTCTTCTGTCTCTTCCACAGCGAAAAGACCTTCCTGCGGCTCACCGAATCCTTTTAATTTTCCTTTCAGATCAAGTATGATCTGACGAGCTGTTTTCTTCCCGACACCTGGAAACTTCGTCAAGAACTTCTCATCCTCTAACTCGATCGCACTAACTACTTTATCAGGCTCACCTGTAGCTAAAATCGCAAGCGCTCCCTTAGGACCGATACCTGAAACATTCAAAAGCTTCTCAAACAAAAGACGCTCTTCTCTCGTCGGAAAACCATAAAGCGCAATCAGATCCTCCCTCACATAATGATGCGTGAAAATCTGAATAGACTGCCCCCTATACCTCTGAAACGTAAAAGGATTTCCACAATAAACTTTATACCCAATCGAATTCGATTCGATAACAATATACTCAGTATCTATATATTCAACATTACCTTTAATATACTCAATCAAAAAACTCTCTCCCCATCGCATACGAACATGCATTTCTATATCTTTTTATTTTATCATATTATAAGAAAAGCGGAAGAGGGCGATTAGGCTCGACAAGCGCTGGAGCCTTATCAAATGAACACGCCCTTTGTGTTCAATTGATAAGGTGAAGCGATCGAGAGCCTGCCCTCTGCAGCTGGATCACAAGAAAAGCGGAAGAGGCCGTTTAAATACGCAGGGAGTTGGAGGAATGTAGAATGAGACGCTTTTTGTCTCAATCTACATTTCGAAACTACCGGAGTATTTGGCCTCTGCAGCTGGATCATACGAAAAGCGGAAGAGGGCGATTAGGTCCGAAAAGGGCTGGAGCCCTTCAAAATGACCACGTTCTTTGTGTTCAGGTTGAAGGGTGAAGCGATCGAGGACCTGCCCTCTGCAGCTGGATCACATGAAAAGCGGAAGAGGGCGTTTAGGCATGAAAAGTGTAGGTGAGCGTTTAGAAACGGAGATATTGGAACTCTTGAAATAGAACACTTGCGTTCTGTTGAAAGAGAGAATTATCGGAGTTTCTGCGAGTCTCACATTTCACTCTAAAAATCAAACAACCCATCCTAACGGACAGGTTGTGATTTCTTTATTTTATAAAACGTATGGAGCATGTCTTCAAAGTTATACCAGGACTCTATCGGAATACCTTCAGCAAGCTCCTTAAGTCTGGAGCTTTCTACTTTACCAACGTCGATTTGAAAGAACGTTTGTATGACTTTCTGTTCATCTGGCTTTCCTTCAAAAATCGTGAGAACGCCATCATCTGTAAGTCCGAAATGACCATTCTCCTTCATAGCCGGGGAAATATCTTCAATTTTGCGTTCAAAGACCATTTTACCGTGATCTTGGTTAACAAGCTGCCATCCCGCATACTCACTCCAGAAATCTTCCATAGACCAGACGGTTTTTTGAATGGATTGCTCCGTGGAAACTCCATCTGCATAGTTAGTTCTTAGGATTACTTCAATAACCATAGGTCCATTCATATGATAATGCTTTTCATCAAATTCACGCTCACTCTGGGCATTTTCAACCGCCAGTACATGTGCTGGCAAAGAACCCATAATCAGAATAAGCACTACTAAAAAGCCGAATAGGTTTTTCACAATTTTTAGCACCTTTCTTTTAGATTCTGTTAGCGTGCCCAGCAGTGAAGATAATATGTACAAAAAAAAGAACTACATCACCATGTAGCTCTTCAAAACTTCTCATATACCTCGTCACTTATCTCAGCATTATGATATACCTCTTGAACATCGTCATTATCCTCGAGCATGTCGATCAGTTTTAACATATCGACTCCATCTTCTTCCCCAAGAGGAGCGTATGTTTGAGGAATCATCGTAATTTCTGCAGACGAAAAGATAATATTTCTCTTCTCAAGCTCTTCCTTTACTGCTTGATACTCCTGTGCATCAGTATAGATTTCGAATGAATCTTCATGGGTCTCCATTTCCTCTGCTCCTGCATCGATTACTTCTAACATCAACTCATCAGCATCTGCATCATTTTCAGCTCGATCGATAACAAACAGTCCTTTACGATCGAATAAAAAACCTACGCATCCGTTCTCGCCCATGTTGCCTTTGTTTTTACTAAACGCATGACGAATTTCTGCAGCTGTTCGATTTTTATTGTCTGTTAAGAGTTCGACCATTACAGCAGCACCGCCAGGACCGTACCCTTCATAGACGATCTCTTCATAATTAACACCATCTAAATCGCCAGTAGCCTTTTTTATCGCACGATTGATATTGTCATTTGGCATGTTCGAGGATTTTGCTTTATCAACAGCTAATCGAAGGGCTGGGTTTGTCTCAGGGTCCCCACCACCTTGTTTGGCTGCAACAAAAATCTCTTTCGCAAGCTTCATAAATACTTTACCACGTTTTGCATCCTGAGCATTTTTTCTTCGTTGTATATTTTTCCACTTCGAATGTCCTGCCATCGTCAATATCCCCTTCCTACTGATTTCGTCCATATACTATAACACATGAAATCAGGTGGATAAACTAAACGGAATCATACAAAAAGAACAGGGAGAACCCTGTTCTTCTTATATTATCTATTGTTTTGAAACGGACGTTGAACTGCACTCGAAATGTCATTTAAAATGCCGTTAACGTCTGCTTGAACTTCTTCGAACCCGTCACCATTTTCGAGGCGATCATCAACACGGCCCATTCTTTTGACAACGTCATTATCAGTCGAGATCGAGACATTCTTTTGTTTCGCGAGCTTTGCTACTTCACTACGAACTTGATCTTTAACAGCTTCTCGGTCGTCTCTGTTCGTTTCAACACCGATCATGATTTGATCTCCATACACGATGACACGCGCATCTTCGACAGTTTTAAGCTTCTCGATGCGATCTGCGAGTCGCTGTGAAAGGTTGTTATCATAACCAGAATAATCCTCGCCGTTTCGCATGTACCCAGGACCATTCAAACCATTACGCTTATCGATCTGCTTCTCATCGGGAGCTTTTACACCATTGGCATAATCTCTGTCGATCATGTCAGTAAATGCACCTTCACGATAATCGTTATTATTATCTTCACTCGTATAATAACCGATTGGTCGACCCGAATCGTTATAACGTGTGTCCATAGCTTCGTTATCTGCTGTACACCCTATTAGACCTCCAGCAAGCATCAATGTGGAGAGTGTCACTACTGTTTTTTTCATTTGAAATACCTCCTTTCATTATTAGCATGGCAGGAGGTGTTCCAAATTAATCTGTTATGTCTTGGCAAGAAAGGGACTAACTCAAAAGGCGTAGCATAGCTGGATATCTCTTATCATATTCAACGTGTGTCTTTCGTATAAGTTCATCTCTTCCTTCAGGATCGCTAAGCCACTCACGATAAAAATCTGCAGGAAAAGCAAGGAGTTTTGTAAAAGTTGGGTTGTTCAAGATATTTTCGATACTAGGGATGTTATAAGAAAACCACTCATCAAGAGACCACTCGCTAAAAGGAAGCATTCTAATCATCAATTGTAAGTAATCGTATTCTCTTGGTGCGTATGATACGAGGTCACCGTCGATCAGCATCAATTTCGTTCGGTTATAGATAAAATTATGATGTGCAGGATCTCCATGAACGATACAACCCTCTTCAAACGCCTTATTCTCAAAGTAAGTCAATTCGTCATCCATTTCTTCAAGAACGTGACGCCCAATGTTCGTATAGAGCTTAATCAGTTTATTTTCACCTTGTACACTTTCTTCAAACTTCATCAATCTGTTCATCCATTTTCTCTTCAATGAAACGAGAAATAAACCGTCTCCTCTTAAACCATATGATTCCTTGTGAAAGTGATTTAGCTTTTCAACAGCAAGCTTTCTTTCTTCAACTCTTGAGTAATCAAGGGCGCTTCCATCTTCAGCTAACGTACAAATCCAAAAGAGACCTTCGCTAGCTTTTATCCATTCACCATCCTCAAAAGGAACAATTTTCATAAACGAAAATGGACACTTTTGTGAAAGCAAAACCTGCTTCAATACAGTTTGATATCTTTTAGCTCCTTTTATGAAGACATTCTTTCCATTATGAGTTATACCACGGCAAACATTTGAATTAACACAGGTTATCGAATGAAAAAAAGGACGTATCCCTTGCAGGATACGCTCCTCGTGATGATTATCGTGACTCAGCATAGCTACTTTCCATATCCATATAATCCATCATGGGTGCTTTGTTTGCTCCTTGCACCATGTTCGCGTTCCCATAGTAAGGGTTTGCGTAAGGCATTTGCTGGTATGGAGAAACCTGAGATCCACACCCACAGTCATGCTGTTGATAAGGGGAAACCATCGGTTGATTTGGATAAGGGGACATCATTCCAGCTACGTTTTGATTAGGATATCCTCCTTGTGCGCCCATAACTGCTTCTGGATATTCTTCATTCGCTTTATTAGCATATGGAGATTGCGCCCCAGCTACTGCTCCTGGATATTGGTGATTGCCAGAGTTATACGCCCCTGCAACAGATCCTGGATAGCCCTGGTTCCCCATCTGTGCTCCCGCTACGGAAGGATAACCAGGCATATTCGCATTCGGACCTTGGTGTGCACCAGCTACCGCTCCAGGATAACCGTTGTTTCCGTAAGCACCTCCTACTGAGCCTGGATAGCCATTGTTTCCATAAGCTCCTGCTACATCCATTCCGTTACTACTTTCCATGTCTCCGGAGTAATTTTCTTTATTGCTACCCATATGCGCACCAGCTACAGAACCAGGGTAACCGTTGTTTCCATAAGCTCCTGCCAATTGCTGATTAGGTGAATGCGCTCCTGCTACAGAGCCTGGATAGCCATTATTGCCCATATGCGCTCCGGCTACTGGATACCCATTATTCCCTTGGTATGCGCCAGCAACTGAGCCTGGGTAACCGTTATTGCCCTCATATGCCCCGGCTACGTCTGAACCATCACTTTCCATGTCGTCATAATAGTTCCCTTTTTGAGCTCCAGCTACGGACCCTGGATAGCCTTGATTCCCGTGATTCATATGCGCTCCTGCCACTGATCCTGGATAACCCTGGTTTCCATGACCCATCTGTGCTCCGGCTACATTTCCCGGATAACCTTGATTCCCGTGATTCATATACGCTCCTGCCACAGATCCTGGATAACCTTCGTTTCCATGACCCATTTGTGTTCCGGCTACGGATCCCGGATAACCTTGATTTCCGTGATTCATATATGCGCCAGCCACTGAATTCGGATAGCCCTGGTTCCCTTGCCCCATTTGTGCTCCGGCTACGGATCCCGGATAACCTTGATTTCCATGATTCATATACGCTCCTGCCACTGAATTCGGATAGCCCTGGTTCCCTTGCCCCATTTGTGCTCCGGCTACGGATCCTGGATAGCCTCCATTACCCTTTTGAGCACCTGCTACATTTCCGAGGTTGGCATTTGGAGGTGCAGGCATCCCCATTCCTGAGGAAGATTCAAATTCACTCAACACTTCTTCGTCACTCATTGGATAAAATAAGTTCTCAGCTTTTCCCTTTGCTGCCTTTTCATTTGCTTTTTTCTCAGGCTTTGCTGCAGGCTTTTTCGCTTCTGGTTTTTTCGCTTCCGGTTTCTTCATTTCAGGCTTTACTTGTTTAGGTTTTTCTTTCTCAGGCATGATATTCATATTAAGACCCATATTTAATTCATTATTGATCGGCATATTAATAGATGGTTTTTCTTTTGGTTTCACCTGTTTAGGTGCTTCTTTCTTCTTGAACATCTCTTTTTTCTTCATTTGCATTTCTTTCTTTTTAACAGGAACTGTTCCTGAAGGTATTTTAATTTTCATACCTGGCATAATCATATCAGGATTGTTCAGCTGCGTATTTACAGCTTTTAGCTCTTCAAAATTTACGCCGTATTTCTTAGCGATCTTCCATAACGTATCGCCTTTTTGAACGACATGTATTTTCAAAATGAAAACTCCCTCCTGTACAAAGTCAGTACATTGAAATTCAGTACAGTGTATGCACTACTAGGCAGATTGCTACCTTTTTTTAGGCATAGGTCATGACATAAATATGCCGTGAGGGCTTTTCATATGTATCGTGTATAAAAAAATAAGCACTTTCCTCTTCGAAATAAGTTATCTATAATAGTATCATCAATTTTTTATTCAAGTTAATGATGGTGGAAGCTATAATAAAGGTGAACTAGATAGAAAGGGGTATTCGTTTTGCCAAAAGATGGAGAAAAGATATTAGGAGAAGATAGGCGCTCACTGATTAAAAAGTGGTTACAAGAGGCTGATCGACCGCTTACTGGGAGCGACTTATCACAAAAGACAAATGTGAGTCGTCAAGTAATCGTTCAAGATATATCCCTTTTAAAAGCTAGAAATGAACCGATCATAGCAACATCACAAGGCTATGTGATGTTTGAAAACAATAAACAAAACGAACGAACAAAACGTATTGTAGCATGCAAACATTCTCATGAAGAAACGAAAGAAGAACTCTATACAATCGTAGATAATGGCGGTACGGTTAAGGACGTAACGGTTGAACACCCTTTATATGGGGATTTACAGGCTTCACTGTTTGTAAGCAATCGACTTGAGGCTGATCAATTCATGGCAAGATTATCTGCTACAAATGCTTCTTTACTTTCTGAACTAACTTCAGGTATCCACCTTCACACGATCGAAGCAAATTCCGAAGCACAAATTGAAGCTGTTTGTAACGCATTGCGTAAAAAGGGTTTCCTTTTGGAGTAAGAGCAAAAATATTTTTATGAGGGGCACCCTGTTGTAGAAGGGTGCCCCGAGCTATTTCAATACAAATCGTAATACTCCAAATCCTTAAATACCTATCCGATGATCAGCCTCTTTTGCACGAAGCTTATTTGTAAATAATTTACTATCGATTCTATTTTCGAGCATACTAAAAGCAACGACGAGTTTAAGAGGCGAAGATCATGATATCAATTTTTGTTTCGGCACTCTTTCTTCTAGCTTCCATCCGCTACGGAGACTGGAAGAACTGGCAGCGGTACTACCCAACAATGCTTTATATGGTCATCAATGCGGTGCTTTATAACGTCATTACATACGAGTACCCGACATGGGAGTGGGAAGATGTGACGGGTGTTTTTCCTAATCACACACTTCTTGATTTCTGGATCATTTTCACTCAGTTTCCTGTTGTCGTCCTAATTTATTTAACAAACTACCCAACTTCCTTCAAAAAGCGATTGATCCGTTTTCTCGTGTGGGTGGGCATCTTCTCAGGTCTTGAAGCGATCGTTCTACAGGTAGATTATATTGTATACAATAACGATTGGTCATTATGGTGGTCGATTTTGTTTAACGTGACGACGTTTACCTTTATCCCGCTGCACCAGCGTCACCCGATCTTCACTTGGGTGCTTTCCTTCGTTTTTATCGCAATGTTATGTATGATTTTTGAAGTGCCGCTTGTAAAAATGAGATAGCTTTTAACGAGATACATCCTTGTCCATTACTAAGGCCTCTTCTGGATGCAACACATTACTATCTCCTTGAATCGTATTAGGATATTTAATTCCAGCTCCTGTATTCAGTATGACAACCTTGTCATTCTCCTTAATCCAATTTTGCTCACGAAGGGCTCTCGCTGCTGCGAACGCCGCCGCACCTTCAGGACATACGAATGCGCCCTCAAAAGATGAAACCGTCCTCAACTCACTCATGATAGAATCTTCACTAACCGATATCGCACACCCTTCCGTCTGTCTAATCGCATCAAGAATTAGAAAATCTCCTAGCGCTTTCGCAACGTTAATTCCAAAGGCTATCGTTGAGGCATCCTGCCACGGTTCTGCATAAGATTGTCCTTCCTCCCAGGCTTTCACGATTGGAGCACACCCTTCGCTTTGAACAGCGACGAGTCTCGGCATTTTCATTTCATCGATCCACCCTAGCTCTTGCAACTCCCTAAGCGCCTTGTATATACCGATCAACCCCACACCGCCACCTGTAGGATAAAGAATGACATCCGGCACTTCCCAATGAAACTGCTCAGCAATCTCGAGCCCCATCGTTTTTTTCCCTTCTATCCGATACGGCTCCTTAAGGGTTGAAGCATCGAACATTCCATACTCTTTCACAGCGTTTGCAACGATTTTCCCAGCATCACCGATTAGTCCATCGACAAGAAAAAGGTTCGCACCCGCCGCAAGGCACTCCTTTTTTGTTACTTCCGGCGCGTTAACTGGCATGACGATCGTAGATGAAATACCTGCTCTTGCACAGTAAAGCGACCAGGCTGCCCCAGCATTTCCGTTCGTTGGCATCGCAAGCTCCGTCACACCCACTTCTTTTGCTTTTGAGACACCCACCGCTGCCCCCCTTGCCTTGAACGAACCGGTTGGCACAAGGCCTTCATCTTTCATATAAAGATTTGGAATGTTCATGTCTTTTCCTATGACATCCATCTTAATGATAGGAGTCATGCCTTCACCTAGTGATACGACGTTCTCCTCCCTTTTGACAGGAAGTAGCTCATGATAACGCCATAAATCAGGGCGACGTTCATTAAGGTGCTCAGGACGCAACACTTTCTTAAGCTCTTCCATATGATACGCAACAAGTAACGGCGATCCGCATTTACATAGCTGATTTTGATCCTCTGTGTCATAGTTCTTACCACACTTTGGACAGTACAAATGAGAAACAAAACTGTATTTCATCGATTATCCTCCAGTAATTTTATTTGAATTTTCTGAACATAAGTAGTATAACCAAGTATAACAGAACGATTTTTACAGTTCTATTGAACAAATTTTTTATAAGGAAATATATTAGCCCCTATATTTATTACGCATAAATGATTGAACATTAAATATTATTGAAAACCAATTGACTTTTAGGATACACAAAACTATTAATAGTGTTATACTATATAATAATTATTACACTATATTTAAATCTTTTATAATTATATAGTGACACATTAGTTTGTTATTTTCTATACATAGAACTCTAGTCCATACGAATTTAAATTCTAAGAGATAAGGAGATTGATAGTGACGAATAAGGAAACGGTCTATGTTGTATCTGATTCCGTAGGTGAAACCGCCGATATAATGGTGAAAGCTGTAGCTAGCCAATTTTTTGGCCGAGAAGTCAATATTAAACACTTTTCTTATGTAGAGAACACACAGGACATTAACAATGTTATTACTGCGTCCAAGTACAGTAATTCCATCATCGCTTACACGATCGTTTTAGAGGATTTAAAGCACCATCTAGACGCAAAAGCACATCAAGAAGAAGTGGTCGTTGTTGATTTGATGCAACCTTTGTTAGACGCCTTCACAAAGAAATTTAATATAGAGCCACGTCGTCAACCTGGACAAATGCGGAAGCTAGACGAGGACTATTTTAAGCGAGTGGAAGCGATTGAGTTTGCTGTAAAATACGATGATGGTCAGGAAGTTTGGGGACTAAAGCATGCAGACATCGTGTTAGTAGGGGTGTCTAGAACATCGAAGACCCCACTTTCAATGTACTTAGCCAACAAGCAATATAAGGTAGCGAATATACCGCTCATTCCAGAAGTTCCTCCTCCTCAAGAATTATTTAATGTACCAAGAAAGAAATGCATCGGGTTGATGATTTCACCTGAGAAACTATATGAGATCAGAAAAGAACGATTAAAAAGTCTTGGTTTAACAAACTCAGCCAACTATGCATCACTCGATCGAATCTTCGATGAAATGACAAGCGCTGAAAACATTATGAAACGAATAGGATGTCCAGTGATCGATGTTTCTAATAAAGCGATTGAAGAGACAGCTGATATTATCTTATCCATCATTAATAAAAGGGAGAGCTTTAAATAATGGACAACAAATTTGTATTCTTATTTGATCATTCCAAAAATGGCGGCAAGGAACTACTCGGCGGTAAGGGAGCAAATTTAGCAGAGATGACGCGTATCGGATTGCCCGTACCGTACGGTTTTACAATATCTACTGCCGCTTGCAGAGCCTACTATGATGCCGAACAAACGATTTCTCCTAAAGTCAAATCACAAGTATTAGAAGCATTAAAAACACTTGAAAACAAGACTGATAAACAATTTGGGAATCCGATCAATCCTCTCCTCGTATCGGTACGATCAGGAGCTGTTCATTCGATGCCAGGGATGATGGACACTGTACTCAATCTCGGAATGAACGATGATACAGTAAGAGGCATGGCAGAACTTACAAATAATCCTCGTTTCGCTTATGATTCTTACCGTCGCTTTATTCAAATGTTCAGCAACGTCGTGCTAGATGTTGATCACTACCATTTTGAGCATCTGCTAGAAGACTTTAGAGAAAAACAAGAATACCAATCTGATACGGAACTAACAGCCGAAGATTGGAAAGTAGTGATCGAAGAATTCAAAACAATTGTACGTCAACAAGCGAACAGAAGCTTTCCTGAAGATCCAAAGGACCAACTTTTCCTTACGATCGATGCCGTGTTTGATTCATGGAACAATCAGCGTGCAGTCCTTTATCGCCGCCTCCACGACATACCGGGTCATCTTGGGACAGCTGTTAATATTCAAAGCATGGTATTTGGAAATATGGGAGAAGATTCTGGAACTGGCGTTGCTTTTACCCGCAACCCATCCACTGGAGAGTCAAAGCTTTATGGAGAATATTTAATCAATGCGCAAGGCGAGGATGTCGTTGCAGGGATCCGTACTCCACGCCCGATCTCCACCCTAAAAGATGAAATGCCTGATGTGTTTAAGCAATTGGTAGATACGTGCAACCTATTAGAAGATCACTACAAAGATATGCAGGACATTGAGTTTACTGTTGAACGTGGAAAACTATTTATCCTTCAAACGCGAACAGGAAAAAGAACTGCTCAAGCAGCGATTCGAATTGCTGTAGAAATGGTAAAGGAAAAGATTATGGATCAACGGACAGCACTGTTACGTGTCGATCCTGAACAGCTAAGTCAGCTTCTGCACCACCGCCTCGATCCTAACCATAAGAGTAGCCAGTTAACGACCGGCTTGCCTGCTTCCCCAGGCGCAGCCACAGGAATCGTCGTTTTTGATGCGGATGAAGCTGAGGTTCGATCAAAGAATAAAGAAAGAGTCATCCTCGTTCGTCCTGAAACGACACCTGATGATATTCATGGAATCGTGGCTGCTCAAGCTACTGTTACGAGCAGAGGTGGCATGACGAGCCATGCAGCTGTCGTAGCTCGAGGGATGGGAAAAGCCTGTATATGCGGATGTGATTCATTAAAAATAAATCTTGAGGCGAAGCAATTTATGGTAGGCTCCACAACCGTTCATGAAGGAGATACCATTACGATCGATGGCTCAACAGGTCACATCTTTCTCGGTGAAATTCCGATGATCGAACCTGAGCTATCTGACGATTTCCTATTACTGCTTCGTTGGGCCGATGAAGAAGCAAATATGGAAGTACGAGCGAATGCAGATAATCCAATCGATGCAAAGAAAGCACTCGATTTTGGAGCGAAAGGCATTGGACTTTGCCGTACAGAGCACATGTTCATGGATGCTTCACGCATTCCTACTGTAAGAAGTATGATTCTCTCTGAAACAACTGAGGAACGGAAGGAAGCACTTGAAAAGCTCCTCCCTATGCAGCAAGAGGATTTCGAAGGAATTTTTGAAACGATGCAGGGCCACCCCATTACAGTACGGTTATTAGACCCACCGCTGCATGAGTTTTTACCAGACAAAGAAGAGCTTCTTGTTGCGGTGACTAAGCTACAACTTACGGATCCAGACTCAAACGAGTTACGAGAGAAACAAAATCTCCTCCGAAAAGTGAAAGTATTGGAGGAATCTAACCCGATGTTAGGACATCGTGGTTGTCGTTTAGGAATGATCCACCCTGAAATCTATGAAATGCAAGTTATCGCTATTTTTAACGCGATGGCAAACGTGATAAAAAAGGGAATAAGTGTGAAACCTGAAATCATGATTCCACTAGTGAGCCATGTGAACGAACTAAAAGAGATGCGTCAGCTCGTGGTCACGATTGGGAATAAGCTGCAGGAAGAAACAGGTCAAGAATTTAACTATCTTGTTGGCACGATGATCGAAACCCCTCGTGCTGCACTAACAGCCGACCAGGTTGCAGAAGAAGCTGACTTTTTCTCTTTCGGAACGAATGACCTCACACAAACAACCTATGGTTTTAGTCGAGATGATGCAGAAGGCAAGTTTCTCCAACATTATGTGGAAAGCGACATCCTCCCTAAAAATCCGTTCGTCTCACTAGACAAGGACGGCGTTGGAAAATTAGTAGAAAACGGTGTCAAACTAGGAAGGAAAACAAAACCTACTTTAAAAACGGGAATTTGCGGAGAACATGGCGGAGAAAAGGAGTCGATCGATTTCTGTTTCCAAAAGGGATTGGATTATGTAAGCTGCTCACCTTTCCGCGTTCCTTCCGCAAGGCTTGCGGCCGCACAGGCTACCATCCGCAAGGAGAATAATAAGAGTCTTCAATACAATTAACTAGTACAGTATTGAAAACTTCACCGAAATCTTAAGAAAAACAAAAGGCAAGAGGGGCTCCCCTCTTGCCTTTTTATTTCCCATTGACTACAAAACAAGGATATTCACCTAGCACTGAGATTCCGATTCCTAATGCCTTAATCTCTTCCATTACGCCTTTTAACAAGATTTCTTTGTTCGGTCTTTCGACATCGATAATGAAGAAGTAGTTCCCAAGGCCCGTTTTCATCGGACGGGACTCAATTTTCGTTAAGTTGAGGTTTCTCCATGCGAATGCAGAAAGCACTTGATGAAGAGCACCTGGATAATCGGACGGCAGAATAATCTTATACGTGACCCGATCTTCTCTAAAAAGGGACGTCCTCGGTAATGGTTCAGGTGTTTTATGTACGACTAAAAAACGAGTATCATTATCTTCTGTATCGTGAATGTTCGACCTCGCTATCTTTAATCCGTATTTTTCGGCAGCAAGATCATTTCCGATGGCAGCTTCACGAGTATCACCTGAATCCCTTACAAACTCAGCCGCTGCACTCGTGGAAGCAACATTCTTCAATTCAACTTCAGGAAGTGCGTGTTGAAGAAAATGATGACATTGAGCAATGGCGTGAGGATGGGATTGAACCGTCTTGATATCACTCAAATTCTCTAGTTCTGGTAAGACGAGTAAATGCTGACGAATCGGTAGTACAAGCTCTCCTACTATAGGAAGTGAAACTTGTTGAGACAGTAGATCGAGGGTCATATTGACGGAGCCTTCAATCGTGTTTTCTAATGGCACGACTCCATAATCGATACGACCTTCTTCAACCGCTTCAAGACAAGTCTTGATCGTAGGAAACGGTATTCTATCTTCTTTTTCGAACAAAGTTTTAGCAGCGATTTCAGTAAAGGTCCCCTCAGGACCTAAAAAACCAATTTTCGATTGACTTTTCATGTCTTCCCCCTATGCTCCTGAGCCAATAATTTCTGCATTGTTCACAGCTTCAATCTGTTTGATTCTATCGATTAAGCTATTCAATTGCAAGTCTGATTCTCCTATTTCCATCGTTAAGATAACTGTCGCGTATCCTTGAAGAGGTATCGTCTGGTTGATTGTAAGGATATTGCACCCAAGTGATGCAACGGTGCTCAAAACGTTAGATAGAGCTCCTGAGCGATCTTCTAGGTGAATCGAGAGCGTGAAGATCTGTTCGATGATCATCGTATGGAATGGAAGGATCGTATCCCGATATTTATAAAAAGCACTTCGGCTCACCCCTACTTGATCGATCGCTTCTCTAACAGAATCTGCAGCGCCACTTTCGAGCAGCAGCTTAGCCTTAAGTGTTTTTAGCATGGAATCGGATAAGACGTCTTCACGTACTAAGAAAAAGTTTTTCTCGCCATTACTCATTACTTCTTTCACCTCTCTCCTAATCACAAGTAGATTTGCAAAAAAGACCGCCCACTTGGACAGTCTTCTGCTTAGATCAATCTACAAACTCAAATTCAAACTCAAGGATCCGAACAGCGTCTCCATCTTCCGCTCCTCGTTCACGCAATGCCTCATCAATGCCCAAGCTACGCATTTGTTGAGCAAATCTGCGAACGTTGTCTTCACGATCAAAGTCTGTCATCTTGAAGAGTCGTTCAATACGAGGACCGTTCACAATAAATGTACCGTCGTCATCACGCGTTATATAGAAATCAGGCGCTTCTTTCTCATGACGGTAAACGAC
Source organism: Anaerobacillus sp. ABA4_114 (assembly GCF_056159065.1). Lineage (NCBI taxonomy): Bacteria > Bacillati > Bacillota > Bacilli > Caryophanales > Bacillaceae > Anaerobacillus > Anaerobacillus sp. ABA4_114. Next base: position 1,348,808 of record NZ_JBSWUM010000001.1, on the reverse strand, counting down.
TCTGCTTTCTTCTTCCTTCTCCTCGTCGAGCGGGAATTCAGGCGTCGTTTCTAGCTTATCTGCAATTTCAAATAGGAGTTCTTGTAACCCCTGTCTTGTAACTGCTGAGATCGGATAGATCGGATAGTCTTCTTGAAGCTTCTCTTTAAAGATCTTCAGATTCTCTTCAGAATCAGGCAAGTCCATTTTGTTCGCAACGATAATCTGAGGACGTTCCATAAGACGCATCTTATACTGTTTTAGTTCCTCGTTAATTTTTTCATAATCTTCGAATGGATCTCTGCCTTCCATCCCTGACATATCGATGACATGAACGATAACGCGCGTACGCTCGATGTGTCTTAGGAACTGATGTCCTAAGCCAACACCTTCATGTGCACCTTCAATAAGTCCAGGAAGATCAGCCATTACAAAACTACGTCCATCTTTCGTATCGACAACACCTAGGTTCGGTGCGATCGTTGTAAAATGATAAGCAGCGATTTTCGGTTTTGCTGCGGAAACAACTGATAATAACGTCGATTTCCCTACACTTGGGAATCCTACTAAACCAACGTCTGCGAGGACCTTCAATTCAAGAGTAACTTCTCTCTCTTCTCCCGGCTCTCCATTCTCTGATAGCTCTGGAGCAGGATTTGATGGAGAAGCGAACCTTGTATTTCCTCTGCCTCCACGACCACCTCTTGCAATTGTAGCGCGTTGACCGTGCTCAGTTAAGTCAGCAATTCGTTCACCAGTATCTGCATAGGAAACGACCGTTCCAGGTGGAACTTTAACGACCATATCTTCAGCACCACGGCCATGCTGGTTCTTCGAACGACCATGTTCACCAGTCTTTGCCTTAAAGTGACGGTTATAACGGAAGTCCATCAGAGTACGGAGACCTTCCTCAACTTCGAAGATGACGCTTGCGCCTTTTCCTCCATCTCCTCCGGCAGGTCCACCGTCTGGTACATATTTCTCTCTACGAAAAGCTACCATGCCGTTTCCGCCATCGCCAGCTTTTACAAATATTTTGACCTGATCTACAAACATTCTTTCACCTCATTTAATCAAAAACGTGCTTACAAGCTCATTTTCTGAGTGTTCAAATCGAGTCAGATGAGCACTTTTGATTTCAAAATTCTCGAATTCATCTTTGAGCTTTTGTGAATTAGCATACTCACCTTGAAAATCAAAAACTAGATGAATTTCTTCATGATACAGCTGAAGCGTCAACAGTAAGTGATGATCTGCAGGATAGGTCACCTGTCCTTCGATCGCTTCTGTACACCGAGCAACTAATTCAATCAGTTCTGTTTCATAGCTAGATATATCGTATTCATCCCCGATGACTTCAAAATCCAACTGAAATAAATGGTTACACCAGTTAAACGTCAGTATATATTCTGTAAGTTTTGGGGCATTTAAATTCGATAATTTTGCTTCTTGTCTTGACTGGATAATAATCTCTTCGATAATTTCCTTAGCTCGGTCTATGTGATCGAGGGCCAGGTTCCCTTTGATTAACTGCAGACGATTCAACCAATCATGTCGAGAATGGCGCAGTACTTCAAAGGTATTCCAATTTTTAGACATATTTGCACTCCCAATACTCTATCCATTTCCTTCATTATAACAATAATTGCATTTCATATTGTTTTCAAAAGAAATCGATCCCTAGTTGTTTTTCATCGTGCATCGTCACTCGACTGTTCGTTATTAAAGTCTATCGTATCAAAAAACTCTAACCGAACGGTTAGAGTTTTTCTTAGCTGCTTACGCTTCTTTCGCAACTGGATATACACTTACTTGTTTACGGTCACGTCCAAGGCGCTCAAACTTAACAACGCCATCGATTTTCGCGTATAGAGTGTCGTCTCCACCGCGGCCAACGTTTGTACCAGGATAAATCTTAGTTCCACGCTGACGGAAAAGGATAGAGCCACCGGATACGATTTGGCCATCTGCGCTCTTAGCTCCAAGACGCTTGGAGATTGAGTCACGACCGTTCTTCGTACTACCTACACCTTTTTTGGATGCGAAAAACTGAAGGTTCATTTTCAACATAATGTCCCACCTCCTATGTGTGAGTGATTTGAATATGATTACCGTATTCTTCGGCAATTGAGGAAATAGAAACTTCCATTCCTCGAAGAAGAAGTTGAACATTCTCATCTGTACGCTGCTCTAAACGAGCAGGAACTGTACAACTGAGATAGCCCCCTTCATCTTCCATGTCAATTATGAGTTCTACATCACAAAGGGATTCAATTGCATTAACCGCCCCGAACGTTACAGCAGATACGCCAGCACACACAATATCATAACCATGTGGTCCAGCATCTGCATGTCCAGAGAGAGAAAATGAAATGATTCTGTCATGAGAATCGCGTTTCACTTTGAAACGAATCATGTCAGTAACCCTTATGCGTTGATTTTGTCAATGACTACTTTTGTGTAAGGCTGACGATGGCCTTGCTTACGACGGTAATTTTTCTTTGGCTTATATTTATAAACCGTGATTTTCTTACCTTTACCATGCTTGTCAACTTTACCAGTTACAGTAGCGCCTTCTACGATAGGAGAACCAACTTTAACGTCATCTCCACCTACCATTAGCACACGGTCAAAAGTAACAGTTTCACCTGCTTCTGTGTTAAGAAGCTCGATGTAAACTTCCTGACCTTCAGTAACTTTGATTTGTTTACCACCAGTTTCAATAATTGCGTACATACGTGCACCTCCTCTAATACTCAGACTCGCCATTACAGGTGCTAGAACACTAGCTTAGAAACCTGATTTTGAGCGGTTGTAGCTCTTTGGGTGCTTCCAAACGAACTAACCACTAAATCATACCATAGCTGAAAATACCGTGTCAATGCGATTATTTCGAGTTAATCAAGCTCTAACAAAAGCTTATGAAACGGCAAACCATCCTTCTTTCTCTGAAGCTCGATCAAACCAAATTTCGTAAAGCCTCCTACCACCATTCTCGAGTCCGTTTTGGCGGCTTCTTTTAGAAGTTGTAACAGCTCATTCTTGTCACTTTCTACTATGGGGAGCGGATCGATCAGGATCGTACCAGAGATATTCCTTAATCTAATTTGTTCCAAGATCTTAAGGATAGCAGCTTCGTTTACACTTTTATGCGTTTCTTCAATAGATTGAAAAGCCGCTCCCCCGCTGTCGATGTCGATTGCAGTAAGGGCGCTAGTCGACTCGATATGAACGAACGCTTTTCCTACCTTCACGGTTGATCGTGAAAGTTCAGCTACCGTTTCCTTCAGTAGTCTTATGTTAGTGTGACTTTCATCAACCTCAATAAGACTTGGATTGAACCCAAGTTGTTTGAACTCGTCAGCAGCGTTTGATGAATTCGTCACCACTCGATCTATCCGATCGAGCGGGTATAGCTTTTCAAGTCTGTCATTCGATTTCACAATTCTTGCTGGCGGATTCCTACTAGATGCTTTCTCTAAAATTGTTTTCCATTCATTCCTTTTATATGTAAGCTCTTCGACCAATTGATCAGCACTCAACTCTTTTGCTTTCGTACGGAAGATGACGCCTTCCTCACCAACGCAATGGTCTGTTGCGATCGATAACAATTCATCTCTATCTTTGATAGACTTTGCCACAGCAGAGTAGCCTGCATAAGGCATATAAACCAATGTATCACTCGCTAAATGAATGAGCTCGGTGACGAGAGGACCTTTCCGATCATACCCTTCATGCTTTACTTGAACTAAAAGAGCCTGTCCGACTTCTAAAAAATCAGAAACAGCCGGAGGTGTCTCGCCGACTGTCTTGTTCCTCTGCGCTTTTATCGTTTCACTTCCGTTCAATAAGCCTGGCTTTCCTCCTCCAAGCGAAACAAAAGCTGCGTTCTTTCCCTTTACCACATTATTGACGACACCAAGAATAATATCGCCCTGCGATGGTTTGAAACGATTATGCTTCTCAATCCATAGGTCGATGAAGTCGCCTTCCTTTTGAATAGCGACTACTCTCGAATCGTCTTTCTCAAGAACAAGTAACTGCATTCCTTTTTACACCCTTTGATCGTTTTCTTTAGTTTATCTGAAAAGTGTACCGACTGCACATCTTAGCTGATTTTTTTGGAAATAGGCTTCTAGCAGCATTTTTTCATCTGCACACACATCGAGTTCTTTTATTGTGATCGTGTACCGTCTCCCTCTGTATAGCTTCGAGAGAACTTCACTCAATCTCATATTCGGCATCACAGAAAGCGTTGCTTCTTTTCCCTCATACACCCTAGTATACCGATCGAGTAAAAACCGGAAATAAATATAAGGGTGGTGCTTCCACTCTTTTATATGTGCAGCGACTAAAAAGCTCATCACGATCCACAAACTCAGCTGTTCAGGAAACCAGAGACTTGTAATAAGGATAAGAACGAGTAAAAACAGTGCAGATGAGTAGATCATCGATCGATGAGCAACCTTAAACGGATAGAGGATCGTGTAAAGTAAAAACAATAATTTTCCACCGTCCAGCGGCCATATAGGCAGCAAGTTAAATAATAAAACGATCATATTGTGAAACAAAAAAAGGTCGAACAGAGATTCGGTGATCATTCCAGCCTCAAAGATGAGAAATCCTGCACCAATCATCCATACATGCTGCAATGGTCCTGCAAGGATCACGAGAAACTCTTCATAGATGGGTCGATTACCGTGCTCATCTACAACAGCTACACCACCGAACGGGAGGAGGACAATCTTGTTTATTCGCCAACGAAAATAATTCGCAGTCACTGCATGACCCATTTCGTGTATGAATACGATGCTAAAGAGTAAAATGACCTCCCTGAATCTGCCCGTTATGATCGCTAATCCTATTGTGACCCAAAACAACGGATGAATAGTCAGCTTTCGAAGCATTATTCGATTGGGACAACTTGAAGAGGGTCAACGAAAGCCTCGTTCTGTTTTATTGCAAAATAGAACGTACCTGTTTTACCATCTTCCGAGTTCGTCACATTTCCTAATTTATCTTTTGTTTTCACAAAATCATATAATGAGACATCGACTGACTCTAACATGCCATACCAAGATTCACTTCCGTCAGCATGTTGGATGACAACCGTATTGCCGATTCCTTCTTTTTCACCAGCATAGGTGATCACACCCGCATTGATGGCTTCTACTTCTGTACTTAAGACCGTTTCTACCATGATGCCTTTACCAGTGGACTGGAAATCTTCAAGAACCTTCCCATTTGCAGGTAATGCAAAAACAGGTGTTTCGCCCGCCGTCGTCGTATCCTTCCCGTCTGGGATCAAAGCAACAGGATTACCGAACTTCCCTTCATACCAATCTCTCACCATTGCAAACTGAAATTCAGTCTCCATCATATTCGTTACATATCCCTTAACTGGTAGAAGCTTTTCACTTTCGGATTTAAATAATATGCCTGCACCTAAAAACAAACAAGCAGAAATCATAGCTCGTATGAGAAACGCCTGCTTATTAAATAACGGATGAAAGGTCACCTCTGTTTGATGGAAATGCGGTTGCTCCCCATTTCTTTCGCTATGCGATGTCGACCTCACCGGATGACGATGTTTCTTCCTTGCATTTAGTCGCTTTCTGACCTCATTTATATCCCTTCCCATCGCTCACCCCTCCCTCCTAGCCGTAGTATTCAGTCTATGACTTGTCCGGAGGGGTTATGTCATTGGATTTATACAGAAGAGAGGTAAGACACCAACAAAAAAACCGGCACGATGGCCGGTTTCTTATGAACGCATTCCGAAGAATTTCTTTACTTTTGTAAGCACACCTTTCTCTTCTTGAAGAGAAAGAAGGGGCACAGATTCACCAAGAATTCTTCGAGCGATATTACGATATGCGATAGAAGCTTTCGAACTTGGGTCGAGTGCGATGGGCTCACCTTTGTTGGAGGCACGGATAACGGTATCATCATCACCGACAATTCCTAAAAGATCGATTGCGAGGATCGAAACGATCTCATCCACATCGAGCATCTCACCACTCTGCATCATATGGTTTCGAATGCGGTTAACAACAAGCTTTGGTGCCTCGATGCCTTCCTCTTTCTCAAGAAGGCCGATAATACGGTCAGCATCGCGAACCGCAGATGTTTCCGGTGTTGTTACTACAACAGACTTATCTGCTCCAGCAATCGCATTTTGAAATCCTTGTTCGATTCCCGCAGGACAATCGATAAGAACGTAATCGTAATCTTGCTTCAACTCTTCGATGATCTTCTTCATTTCCTTCGGCTGCACGGCCGACTTATCCTTCGTCTGAGCGGCAGGCAGCATATACAGCGCTTCAAAACGCTTGTCTTTGATCAAAGCTTGGTGAAGTCGGCATCTGCCTTCAGCGACGTCGACGAGATCATAGATAATTCTATTTTCAAGCCCCATCACTACATCTAAATTTCGAAGGCCGATATCCGTATCAACTAGACATACCTTTTTGCCCATTAGTGCAAGAGCTGTTCCGATGTTTGCTGTAGTCGTGGTTTTCCCCACGCCTCCTTTTCCGGAAGTGATTACTATAGCGTCTCCCACACAACATTCCCCTTTCTGTCTACAACCTTGTCAAATTCGGTCTAATTTTAGTTAGTATTTGAACGCGATCTACGCTTATTTCCGTACCCTCTTTAATGTATGCGCATTCTGCTTCTGCATCTGTAATGCCTGATTGATCAGGTGGTCTGCTAATTAAATCTGCTATTCTTAGTTGGGAAGGTTTTAATAAAGACGCCGTGATAACTGCATCCGTATTACCGTATGCTCCAGCATGAGCGATTCCTCGAAGTGTTCCCATCACGAAGATATTCCCCCCAGCCATCACAGTACCGCCCGGATTAACATCTCCTATTAAAAGTAAATCTCCTTCTACTTCTAAAATTTGACCCGAACGTACAGTTCTTGCGACGGACTTAACAGTCGTCCGCTTCCTTTCTTCTTCCGCCTCATCACGAGAAATAACATTGGAATCGATTCGATCAACTTCAAGATTTTGTTTGGATTGAATAAGATCTCGTAGCGTTTCTTCCTGTTCAGCCGTCAAGTATCGATTTCCTACTTTGATGGTAACAGTAATCGTATGTCCTTCCGTTTGTTGTATATGACGAGCGGAAAGTTTGTCATCAAGATCATTTATGACATCACGAAAGGCGCAAGAATCATCTAATATTAAATTCAAGCCATCTTTCGTACCTTTTATCGTGACATAATGCTGTGATTGTTTTTGTGCCATAGCCAATTTCATTCACCTCAACATAGAATATTTCAACGTAGCTAGAGGAAAATCCTCTTTTCGGCCTAATTTTCTTGTCTACGGCTTTCCGACAATTCTTCCAGCAAACGCTTCACAGGAAAGTAAACAATGAGCATAAAAATACCATTCAAGATCAAAGAGGGCAAATAACGGTCATGGATGAAAGAGTTAAATGAAAGGTTCGTAATGTTAATCAACGAAAACAGCTCATAAACATAGAACTCCAACATAGTAAAGCCAAGTAAAACAAGTACAAGCGAAATAAACCAATTTAAATGGAACACCTTCGCAAGATATCCAATTATGTATGCACTGACTGCGATTCCAAAAATATACACACCGACAAGATCAGTGTATATCAAATCATGTAGTAACCCGAAGATCACCCCAAAGATTACTCCGAACATAGGAGATAAATACATACCTACCAAAAGCACAACAACTGCTACAAATCTCGGTATCAGCTGAAACTCTAAATCATACTGCTCTGGTGCAAAGACTTGAAATACGGTTCCCTCGATGAGGAAAAGAACGAAGAGCGTTCCAGATAGAAGAAGCTGCTTCATTCTTCATCACCTTCTTCAGATGAAGGCGTAACCGTTTGTGCTCCTCTGTCGATGACCATCACGTTGTTGATATCGTACAAATCAGCTGCAGGTTTAACGTAAGCAGTTTGAGTTGTTCCTACGTTATCCGTTTCTACATCCATGATCTCACCGATCACGATTCCTCTTGGGAAGATCCCACCATTTCCTGCAGTGATCACCGTTTGGCCCTTTTTCACTTTTGTATCGACCGGAATCTTAGCAAAGATCAACATGTCTTTTTCGGAGTCATACCCTTCGATCGTACCAAATACATTCTTATCTTCCTGCGTCATCGCAGCGATTCGGTTTGTTCGGTCGACATCACTTACAAGTTGAACAGTGGAAGAAAACGGCTGAACGTTTTTGATCTTGCCGATCAAGCCCTTTGGTGTCGTCACAGCCATATTCGCTTCTACACCATCTTGCTTACCCTTATCGATCGTCAATAAATCATTCCACCGATCTGGTGAACGCGCGATCATGTTCGCATGGAATGTCTGATAGTTAGATATCCCTGTTGAGGGATCGATATTCAACTCATTTTTGAGCTCAGCATTTTCCTGCTTTACTTCTTTCAGCTCTTCAGAAAGTGCAACAAATTCATTCAATCTAGATTTCAAGAGTTTGTTTTCTTCATACATATCTTTCATTTCTCCAACACTCTCAAATAAACCCGCTACTGAATTAGCGGGTTTATAGAAGACGGATTGAAGCCAACCAACTGAATCTTTGAAGAATTGTTCTGGTATCGTCAAAGCATCTCTTTCTTTCATTGAGGTACCGATAAGTGCCACAAGAACGATAATACTGACAAGTAGAACAATTAGTCTTTTATTCGAAAAAAATTGCGGCATGCCTTACAACACCTTCTAACTACTTCTGTTTTGATGATCGGGACGTAATCCCAGCTCTTGATTTGAACAGATGAATATTTTCAAGTGCACGACCCGTTCCAATCGCTACACACTCTAGTGGGTTTTCAGCTACGATGACTGGCATCTTCGTTTCATCACTGATCACCTGATCAAGGTTTCGAAGCAATGCGCCTCCACCTGTTAGAACGATGCCACGATCCATAATGTCAGCTGCAAGCTCTGGCGGTGTTTTTTCAAGGGTTACTTTTACAGCTTCGATAATGCTGTTGACCGTATCGTTAAGTGCTCCAGACACCTCTTCTGCTGAAACGCTGATCGTTTTAGGTAAACCTGTCACAAGGTCACGTCCACGGATATCCATCGCTTCGATTCCCTCTGTTGAACCAGCAGATCCGATTTCAAGTTTCAATTGCTCTGCAGTTCTCTCACCGATCATAAGGTTATACGTCTTTTTGATGTATTGAATGATGGACTCGTCCATCTCATCTCCAGCGATGCGGATCGATTCGCTCGTAACGATTCCACCAAGAGAAATAATCGCAACTTCTGTTGTTCCTCCACCAATATCTACGACCATGCTTCCTGTAGGTTCCCACACAGGAAGATCAGCACCGATCGCGGCTGCGAATGGTTCTTCGATCGTGTACGGCTCGCGTGCTCCCGCTTGACGAGTCGCATCTTCAACTGCACGTTTTTCAACCGCAGTGATTCCAGAAGGTACGCATACCATCACATTCGGTTTACGTGCAAACACAGAACGATTCTTCTGAGCTTGTTTAATAAAATATTTAAGCATCGTCGCTGTTGTTTCGAAATCTGCGATAACGCCATCCTTCATCGGTCTTAGGGCTACGATATTTCCAGGCGTACGTCCGATCATATTCTTTGCATCATTACCGACAGCTTCGATTGAACCTGTATCCGTACGAAGCGCTACTACAGACGGCTCACGTACAACTACTCCCTTGCCTTTCACATAAGCCAGCGTATTCGCTGTACCTAAATCTATACCCATATCTCTTGAAAATCCACCAAACATTTATGTTAAATCTCCCTTCAGTTCAAGCAAAACTCATAAATATGATTATACTGCATCAGTATTGAAAACGGTAGTGGGAAAACGTGTCATAATGAGATGTTTTACACATACCCTTTTTCTTTTAAACTAATAAACTTTTGATCCCCAATAATAATATGATCGAGCACATCGATGCCGATCATCTTTCCACATTCAGCTAGCCTTTTCGTGACTTCGATATCTTCACGACTAGGTGTCGGATCACCGCTCGGATGATTGTGAAAACAGATGAGCGATGCAGCTGATCGACGAAACGCTTCTCTAAACACTTCCCTCGGATGAACGATCGAAGCATTCAAGCTGCCAACGAAGACTGTTTTTCTATGTAAAACTTGGTTCTTCGTATTTAAATAAATGCAAACAAAATGCTCCTGTGATAAGAATCGCATATCTTCCATCACGTAGTTCGCACCATCTTCAGGTGAGCGCACTGTGTAGCGTTCCTCTTGCTGTAGACGACTTACACGCCTTCCAAGTTCGATTGCAGCCATAAGTTGAACTGCTTTTGCTGGTCCTACACCGTTTAAAGAAGTCAATTCCTCAATGCTCGCATCCTTCAAAAGGCGCAACCCCTCGAAATGTTGAATGATGCGATGAGATAATTCAAGGACGGACTCCTGCTTCGTTCCTGTTCTAAGAACAATAGCAAGGAGTTCCTGATTTGATAATACCTCTGAACCACCCTTGATCAGACGCTCTCTCGGGCGTTCGTCTTCTGGGTAGTCACGAATTAATAGTGGTGTTTTTAACAACACGCTTCCTCCCTGGATTCATCTATCTGTCTGACTTATGCTGAATCTCTGGAACAATTCCAAAAGCCGCGAGTTCACGCAGCGTTCTAGAAATAGGAAGCCCAACCACGCTATAGTAGTCTCCTTGAATGCATTTAACAAAGGCGGCACCGAAGCCCTGAATCCCATAAGCTCCCGCTTTATCGTAAGGCTCGTCTGTATCAAGATACTGAGAGATCTCACTATCAGTTAATTCCCAGAATGTAACGTCAGTCGCAACAGAAAAGCTGGAATGCTGACCTTCTGATAAGATTGATACACCTGAATAAACCGTGTGTGTACGGCCTGAAAGAGCCGTAAGCATCTGCCTCGCATGCTCGCGGTTATCCGGCTTTACTAACACGTCACCATCTAGCGTGACGACTGTATCAGATCCTAATACCACTGCATCCTGGGTTCTGTTAAACACTTCACTCGCTTTACCATAAGCAAGTTGTTCTACGAGTTCAGCCGGTGTAACAGAAAGTGAGATGTGCTCTTCAAAACGACTTACGATTATATCAAAAGTGAGGTTCATTTGCTCAAGAAGTTCTTTTCTTCGCGGAGAGCCTGAGGCTAAAACGAGGTGCTTCATATATACCACCCTTTTTTGTAAATGATTCACAAGTGGGAAAAGGGCTTGATAACAGCTTATCAAATCCCTTTTCTTTCCACAATTTAAAATTTGACGTTCCTTTACAATTTTCGTGTGTTTCCGTCATTGTATGTGCATAAGAAAGCATTTTATTTCCAATATCGTTAACTTTATATGACTAGCTACCCCTTTATCCTACATTTAAATCCTTTACTCCGCAAACACGTGCTTATTTAAGGCTATCAACCAATTCCTGATAAGACACAAGTGCATCTAGTAAATGCTGTTGGGCTAACCAAAGAGATGAGATCGTTTCATTAGAGGTGTACGCTTTCATCTCATTAAGAGCACCGTTCAATGAGGTGACTAGCTCCTCTCCTCCTCCTCCTTTTGTCCACCCGTCTATGTCTGGGGTCTTCTCACTCCATTCGGTTAACCTGCCTTCTGCGTTCTTTATCATCTCATCCGTTAACTCTTCATCAGTTAACCCATTTAGATCCATCGCCACCAACTGTTCAATAAATTCTTTTCCTTCTTTTAAATGAGAAGCACCTTCCTCTGATACATTTACGGCTTCCGCATTGATGTTCCATTCTTTTGCGTAAACGTCTTCCCCTTTATTCTCAAAATAACCAGCGAGAGCGTTCTGACCTTCCGTCGTTTGAGATACGCCGATCAGTAAATAATAGTTATCACTATTAATAATTGCTGCCGGAAACCCATTATCCTTAAGTCTCTGCTGGAATTCTAGCGCAGATTCTTCTGTACTGTAAACGCCTGACTGAACAACTTTAAGATTTAGTGACAGCTCTTCTGTATTTACATTTGCCGCTTTGGGAGGAACCTCTGTCGTACTCCCACTTACCGGTGCAGCATTCTCATTTCCTGAGAACACCATCAATAAGATGAACCCGAACATCACACCTAAAAATACCGCTGAGGCAACTGAAATCATGACATTCTTGTGTATGACCATTGGTTTTGAGACTATTCTTTGCTTCTTCTTTTTCCTTCGTAGTGGCAACATATGCTTTTGTTTTTTCCCGCTAGGTTTCTTCTTTTGAAGCTGAAGCTTCTTTAAGTCGACCACCTTCTTCGAATCTCTTCGCTCAGGAAGAATCCACTCAAATTCCTTCTCCTCAGCAGCTGCACTTTCTTCTTTATGCAGTTCAGGATTGCAATCCTTGTTCTCACCATTAAAACGAATCGAAATGGTTCTACCATCTTTCATATCGTTACCCCCTCATTAGCGGCTTGTACTATAGTCTATGAAATGGGGAGATTTGCTAGAACAGGACTTACTAGATTTGTTTCAAAGCATAAAAAAGAGCCGCCAGTTCGGCAGCTTCCTTTTATTCTGAAGCGGATTCTTGCTCATCTTCTTCCTCTTCAACCGTTTCATACAATGGATTATCTTTATCGGAAGGCTCTGGATAATCGATGGACGGCGTTTGTTCAGCAAGATCCGTTAATGTAGGGATGTAAAAAGTTGCAACATTCGCGATATAGGCAACATCTAAGTTCTCTTCATCTGCAGGAAGGATCGACTCAGATTTTCCAGAAAACGTTAATCCGCTAATAAGAGCCATACGAGGCAATTCTTCGATCGAGAGAAGAAACTTTCTTAAAGAAGGGTAGTTGTCAGAAGTCATCTCCATGCTAACGTCAACCGCTTGAATACCTTCTGGAAGAGCTACAGCTGGTTCCTCTGGAATATCATTTTCTTCTGTGCTTTCTTCAGCAGCTTCTTCTTCGCCTTCCTCCGAAAATTCTTCAGTGTTCAGTACATCATCAACGAAGTCCAATTGATGGATGCTGCTTTTCGATACAAGCTCAGCGCGATTCAAGTCGAGAATAAATTGATCGACCAACGGTTTAACGGGAACTTTACGCTGTAATAGCGTCGTGTCGAACGCATCGACCTTTTGTTCTTCTTTCTCCTGGAGAAGTTCTATAAGTTCCTCGTTCTGTTCAACCTGCCTTTCCAACCTATTCACTTCCTGCTTTTTAGGGGCAACACTATAGAAGTAAAACATTGTTACACCGAGAACAAGGATCAGTAGACCGACTAATGTTAAGAGATTACGTGTGCGATTATCCATCGGTCTCCTCCTCTTCCGCTCTTAGGTTTTCTTTGTTAATAACGATTTTATAATCCGTTACGTACCTCGGTAAAATTCTGCTGTCTTCTTCCGTTTCTTCGGTTAGCTGAGCCGTTTGCACGGTAAGAACACTAGCTGACGTAACATTCACAGATTCGTTCAAAGCATTTAGGTATTGAGAAACTTCCTTCATCTGATCGAATTGAACGGTGACTGTCACCGTTTCATCACCATCAAAAGCATATTCCATGAAAAATCCACGTTCAGGAAGTCTAGCTACTAGATCATCTAACAGTTTTACCGTAGAAAACTCAATCGAATCTAGCCAAGTAACATACTGTTGTAACGTATCCGCAGAGCTAACGATTTCAGAATCGTCCCCTTGCATGACAGATAAGAGCTCGTTCGAACGTTCAAGCTTTTGTTCCAGCTCAGCTTGCTCATTGTTCAATTGATTCGCGTTGACTAAAAAAATAATAAAGGTAATTAGTAATACCGTTGCAACAGAGATAGGAATATAAATGAAAGAAAAAGATCGTCTTGTTTTCTTAGGGAGTAAATTAATCTCGATCAGCATCACTGCACCCCTTCAAAGCAAGACCCATCGCGGTATAATACTTCATCGGCAACACGAGTCCATCTTCATCTTTGATTTCACTTTTCGTTTCGCTCTTAACTGGAATCGCTAACGTTTCTTCTAACCGTAAGTTAAGAAGATCGATTTCAGGAAAATCGCCTGATAAGAAAACCGATTGTATCGTTTTTCCACTCCGATTCATCGAATAGTAGTAGAAGTTGATGACCCGCTCGATCTCTGCAATGCTTTCTTCTATTTTCTCCTGTAAATCATCTCGTTCTCCAGACCATTTTAAGCTTTCAGATCTTCTTGAAGTCGAATGAACTTCCCACATCGAGTAAGGAGTATCCATTAAGATTTGTCGGATGAATGCAGGTTGATGATTATAGAAAACGCTAACGTTCATCGCCTGAATACCTGCATGGATAACGAGGGTAGGTTCATACTGATCGATGAGTCCATGGTGATAATAGAGTCGATATAGAGATAGAGCCGTCACGTCTGCAGCCTCTGGACGTAGGGATACTGATTCTAATAGAGTTGATATGTCAGTTACGATACTCTCCGGAGCGGCAAACAATAAAATCTCTTTATGTTCATCTGTTGTTCGTACGAGCTCATAATCAAAAACCGCTTCGCTAAATGGAAGTTTGATACTCGAACCCATTTCTAAGTAAAGATGGCCCTTTATTTCTTCATCTGAGACCGTAAGCGGAATCTTTTCATTTCGAAGCACCATATAGGTATCAGGAACGAGGAACTGTACTTTTTTCTTTTTTATCCCCCACTCTTCCACACATTCTATGAGGATATCTTTTAGCGTATCTCGTTCGATGATCTTCCCGTTTTTAATAATGTCTTCAGGTAAGAACTGTTCATGATATGTACGAAGTGACATGTCACCTTTATTGACCTCAACCATACGGATTACGTGATCATACAGGGCAAGGCTAATTTGTTTTGTTTGAGGCTTCAATCCCAAAAAGTTCATTTATCTTTCCCCCTGTCACTACAGAAAACTAATATACCAATCTATGATTTTTTCTGAGTAAAAATATGTGAGTAGAGCACCGAGCGCGATCGACGGACCGAACGGAATCGGCTGCTTTCGCTTCGCTTTACCCGTAGCGATAGCTCCAATTCCTAAAATCGTTCCAAATAAGGTAGAGAAAAAGAAAACGATCAACAGGTCTTGATAACCAAAAACGAGTCCGAGTACGGCGAAAAGCTTAATGTCTCCGCCTCCCATCCCACCTTTACTCACGATGGCGATGAGGAGTAATAGACAGAAACCAAGCGCAGCGCCTACAAACGGACTGTACCATGGCGTCATCGGTACAAAAATTCGTGTCAGAATAAAGTAAGCGCCAAAGAAAAGTAGCACTTTATCTGGTATCAGCATGTATGTGAGATCCGAAACAAAGATGATGATTAAAAGTGAAATGAGTCCATATGAGATAAGCAACTCTTTTGACCATCCCACCAGGAGCGGTGCGATCGTAAAAAGACATGCCGTTGTGAGTTCAACACCGGCATATAGTGGAGAAACCTTAGCTGAACAGCCTCTGCATCTCCCTTTTTGTATAAGATAAGAAAAAAACGGTATTAACTCGATTGGTGTGAGCACGCGCTGACAAGATGGACATGACGAGCGAGGAGTAACGATCGAACGCTTCTCAGGTATCCTTAGTCCCACAACATTAAAAAATGACCCCAGTACAAGGCCAACTATGAATAAATAACTATGTAATACGACCCCCATACGTTCCATCCTCTATCGAAATAGTTTATTAATTGTTAATGAATCGGTTCTAATAAGGAGATAACCCTCCGAGGGAGGGTTATCTAATCAACTACTCTAAAGTTACAGAATCTCTATCTAATTCAGTCAACAAACCGGATAAATACTGACCATCTGCTCCTTCAAGAGTAATTGTATACGTGGTCTGTTGGTTCCCATCATCATCTACGCTTCTATCAACTACGACTTGTGAAGTCCCAGCGTCATATGCTCCCAAGTTACCCGGAGACTCTGGTATTGCTTCTAAATAACCCATGTTTATAAGCTCAGTCATTGTAAAATCTTTATCTCCAGTTCCATCTTGTGCAATAGCCATTCGAGCCGCACTTGCCATCTGTTCTGCGTTTGCTAAATGAGCATCACGCTTTGAGTTATCGATTAATGAACCTATCGCCGGTATCGCAATTGCAGCAATAATACCAAGAATAACGATAACAACTAAAAGCTCGATCAACGTTAAACCTTTTTCATTTTTTAAAAAGCGTTTTAACATCCAATTTCCCCCTAAAAATTATAATAATTATGTATAAGAACAATGATGTCTAAAACTAGTAAACTTCTTCTACCCCACATTGTTGTAGATCTCAAACATCGGAACGATGATAGACAGTACGATCACACCTACGATCGCTGCTAGAAACACAATCATCAGAGGTTCGATCAATGCTTTCAACCGATCTGTCGCGTTTTCTACCTCATCTTCATAAAAGTCTGCTACTTTGGCAAGCATCGCGTCTAGTGAACCTGATTCTTCTCCGATCGCAATCATTTGCGTTACGAGAGGCGGGAAGATCCAGTGCTGCTTGAACGGCTCTGTTAAGCGCTTCCCTTGTTCAAGCGATGTTCTAGATTCACGCAATACTCTGACCACCACCTCATTCCCTACAACTTTTTCCACAATCGAAATCGACTGCAGAATGGGGACCGAGCTCGAGAATAGGGAGCTTAATGTTCGCGTCATCTGCGCCATCGTCGCTTTCTGTAAAATCTTCCCGAATATCGGTGTTTTAAGTATAGCATAATCAAAATAATACTTACTAGATGGTTTATTACGAATTATAGAAATAAATCCTAATATTAACAATAGAACCATAATTATCATCCACCAGAAAACTTTTACAAACTCACTCGCACTTAACACAAATTTAGTAATACCCGGAAGTTCCCCACCTAATTGCTGCAGCATGTCAGCAAAAGTTGGTACAACAAATGCTAATAGATAAATAACCACACCTATTGCAAGGAATCCAACTATGACGGGATATGTCATTGCAGAAAGGACTTTTTGCCTTGTTTTATGTTGCTTCTCATAATACACCGCAAGACGGTCAAGCACGTTATCCAGACTTCCACTTACTTCTCCTGCGTAGATCATGTTAATAAACATCGGCGGAAAAACCTTTTTATGCTTAGCAGCAGATTGAGAGAATGGGTTTCCTCCCCTGAGCTCAATCTCTACGTCTTGAAGCGCGTGCTTCAACGCTTTACTCTCCGTTTGCTGAGCTAGTATGCCTGTTGAGTCTACGATTGAAACCCCTGCTCGTAGTAAGGTTGCGAACTGACGCAGGTATACGACAAAATCCCTAAGCTTTACAGGATTGCCTATCGTGATGTCTTTCGCTAGAAGTGACGGCTCAACTTCTTGAATCTCCATCACCGCAATACCTTTGTCTTTTAGCTGCAGGATCACGTCTCGCTTCGATGCTCCTGTTAAATTGCCTTTCTTTACTCTGCCGTTCATATTTTTACCAACATATTGAAATTGGCTCATAGCCATTATTCCCCCTGTAAATAAGGATCAGCAGCTTCTTTTGATATCACACCGTTTTTGATCAGGGTTCTGATCGAACTTGATAACTCTACCATTCCTGTCGATTTGCTAGTTTGTAATACATTCGGAATTTGATAGACTTTGCTATCACGAATCAAGTTCGCGATCGCCGGATTGTTTACAAGAACTTCAAAAGCAGGCCTTCGTGACTTTTTATCAACTGTCGGAAACAACCGTTGAGAAATGATCCCCACGAGCACGGAAGCGAGCTGAATTCGAATCTGCGGCTGCTGGCTAGGAGGAAAGACGTCGATGATTCGATCCACCGTTGCGCCAGCGTTACTTGTATGTAGCGTACCAAACACAAGGTGACCCGTTTCTGCCGCTGTTACTGCTGTTTGGATCGTTTCAAGATCGCGAAGCTCTCCTACAAGAACAACGTCAGGGTCCTGACGGAGCGCTGCCCGTAGGCCGCTTGCAAAGCTTTTAACATCAGCCCCGATCTCCCGTTGATCAATGACACAGTTGCGATGCTTATGAAGGTATTCAATCGGATCTTCCAGAGTGATGACATGCTTTTGAACAGTGTGATTCAAGAAGTTAATCGCTGAAGCAAGGGTCGTTGACTTCCCTGACCCTGTAGGTCCAGTTACTAAGATTAACCCTTGAGGTTTCAGTGAGAGCTTCTTAATAATTTCTGGAGCATGGATGCTCTCTAGAGAAGGAATGACAGACGGAACGACACGAATGGCGAGACTGATGCTTGTCCTTTGATGGAAAGCATTGATCCTGAACCTTGAAACGCCTTTTAAACTATACGAAAAATCTAAATCACCATTTTCTTTAAACGTTGCCCATTGTTCTTTTGGTATCAATAGCCTCGCCATTTCTTCAGTTGTGCTTGGCTCAAGCGGTTCACTTCCATAACGCTTCAAATCACCATGAATCCTTAGGATAGGAGGAACTCCGATCGTTAAGTGGACATCGGAGGCCCCTAGCTTACATGCAGCTCGTAATAGCTTATCCATTTGCTCTTTCATACCATCACCTACTCTTTAAAAGCAACGCGTAGTATTTCTTCAGTTGTTGTTAACCCTTGCTTCACTTTTAATAATCCATCATCGATCAGAAATATTGTTCCTTTTTTAATCGCATATTGACGAATACTGCTCATGTCTTCATTGTTCATGATTTTCTTACGAATAACATCATCCATCACGAGCACCTCTTGAAGAGCGATCCTTCCTTTGTAGCCGGTCATATTGCAGTTTCCGCAGCCCTGTCCACGCGATATTTCTGAAATTGTGATACCTCTTTTTCTGAATATCTCTTTCTCTCGCTCAGTTGCTGCTTCCCGTTGAAGACAATCTTTACACACACGTCTAACGAGACGCTGTGAAACGATTCCAGAGAGAGAAGCAGCTACAAGGAACGGCTCGACACCCATATCGATCAATCTTGCAATCGTTGCGATCGAATCGTTCGTATGAAGCGTGCTCAATACGAGGTGACCAGTAAGCGATGCTCGAACAGAGATTTCAGCCGTTTCAGCATCTCTAATTTCCCCCACCATCACGATGTCAGGGTCTTGCCTCAAGATCGACCTCAACCCTTTAGCAAACGTCAGCCCAACGGCACCGTTCACTTGAACCTGATTAATTCCTTCTAACCGATATTCGACCGGATCTTCCACAGTGATGATGTTTGTCTCTTCCTGATTCAAATGGTTTAACGTTGCATATAATGTCGATGATTTACCTGAACCAGTAGGGCCTGTGATTAAGATAATGCCATTCGGTTGCTCGATCATCTTTCGAAACCGCTTTTCGTTAATCGGATGAAAATCTAGCTTCCCCAATTGATTTAACGTACTACTCATATCAAGAACACGTAGAACGATCTTTTCTCCATAAACGGTTGGCAATGTGGATACACGGAGGTCGATCGGTTTATGGTTGATGTTGATTTTGATACGACCGTCCTGTGGCACTCTTGATTCCGTAATGTTGAGGTTTGCAATAATCTTTACCCTGGCAGTAAGAACATTTTGCATATGCTTTGGAAGGCTTCTTTCGGTTCGGAGGTGACCATCCACTCGATAGCGAATGAGCAATTTTGTTTCCTGTGGATCAAAGTGAATATCACTTGCTCTATTTTGTACTGCGAACTGGATGATTTGATTTACTAGTCGCACGACTGGAGAATCTTCGTCAGTTATTTGATCTTCCTCTCGTTCAGCTCGAGGCAAGTCGCTTAACAATTCATCCATTGAGTCGTCGATCTCATAATATTTGCTTATCGCTCGGTTGATATCATCTTTTGTTGCGATCGTTCGCTCGATTAAAAAGCCTGTAGAAAGTCTAAGGTCGTCTACTGCAAAGAAATCCATTGGGTCAGTCATCGCCACATACAGTTTATCGTCTTCAATTTTAAGTGGGATAAGGTTATATTTCTTTACGATATCTTTTGGGACGATGTCGATCACATTTGTTTCGATCGGGTAATTGTATAAACTCACATGTGGGACGCCAAGTTGAAACTCGAGTACCTCGATGAGCTGCTGCTCTGTAAGGATTCCCTGTTCAATGAGTGCGTCACCTAGTTTCATACCTTTAGGCTTTTGAGAGAGAACCTCATCGATCTTCTCTCTCGTGATGAAGCGGGAATCAACAAGGAGATCACCTAGTCTTTTCTTTGTTTGTCTCATCAATCTCCCTCCCTCTTGTATTCTAATCCCTTCATTACTTCACCCTTTTCTTCATCCTCCTCTCCACTATTTTCTCCTGAACCATTGTTCTCTGATGCCCCTGAGCTGTTAACACTTCCACTATCATTTTCGCTATTTGGTTCACCACCGCTAGGTTCCTCGCCATTACTAGGCTCGCCGCTTCCATCCTGACTGCCGCTACCAGAAGGGTCAGTTCCTGAAGGCGTAGAAGGTTCAGGATATGCTCTGTTCTCAACTCGATGTACAGGAGGATAAAAATCTTCTAGTATCTTTTCCGATTTGATAACACGATCATCTTGATCAAGCGTTTCTCGATACGTTTTAATCAAAAGACCATTTTCTCCTTCTTCAACGATCGTTTTATTATTGCCACTTAAAGATGCAGAGTATTGAATGATCGTGTCAGGTGATAAAATGTCTTCTTCTACTTTTGGTCTAAACTGCAGTGGAAACGCTGGACCAGTTAATGTTGCGATCAGCGTATCTGTTTCCCAATCGAACCGAAGCGTGTAGCTTGTAGGATTAGGGTTATAAAAAACAAGATCTCGATTCGAAACATTCACAGCCGCATTCACGCCTGGTTCCCCGTAGGTCGGTATGTTGAGCGTCGTATGCCTTTCTAGCACTTCAAAATTCGTATGAAGGATAACTTCAAAAATTGCTGAAGCAAACAAGTTGAGACTATCAGTTGCTTTATCCGTCACACCTACATTCGCTAACACTTGTTGTACTGAAAAGTTTTCTTCAGGTTTTATCGTCACTGAACCAATTTCTTCTACAAGACTTGGAACAAGAATTAATTCAGATGTGCCTTTCACTTCACTTTTGAAAATTTCCTCTACTTCACTCGTTACTGAATAATAGTTCGATAGATCGATCGGAATGTCATCACTTTCAAGTGTAGCTGCATAGCCGATCAGCACTTCCGTCAGCAGCTCCATACTAAAATTCGCGGGATCTACTGCGAGCTCTTCCATTTTGGATTGCAGCAACTCTTGGTTGATCGAGACGTAAAGGGGTACATCACTAGATTCCGTTTGAGCAACCTCTTGTACGGTCTGATCGATTTGGAATTCCCAAATATCTCCTGTAAGTGGAACTGATTGGTCGTCATAGCGTAAAGAGAGTAATTGAGATGCTTTCCATTCCTCAGTCAATTCGGTCAATTTTGCGCTTGCTTCTTGAGGTTCTAGCCCTGACACTGACACACTACCGATCAATGCGTCCGGTGGCAACGTATCTTCACCTAATGCTGCGTCATACGTAAACGAGCCTAACAATGAAAAAGACGTAACAAATAGAGTTGAAAAGACTATTAGACCGGCAGTTTTCAGTAAACCCTTCTTCGTTTCAGAACTCATTTACTTCGCCCCTCTATCCTGATACATGCATCGACATTTCCACCACAACACCTACACCAGTTTCCTGCGCTTTTTCAATTTCCCCTCTCGTAAGAATGCTGCCTTCTTCAAACAAGAGTTCACCTGAAGGAGTATAGATATCTTTCAGCAACTTCTTACCTTCAAGAATTGCGATTTGCTTTTCTTTAAAGCCGTTGTCCTCTGCAGCAGGTAGCTCTTCCTTTTCCTTTGGAAGCTCTTCTTTAGGTTGCGTTGAATAATTCTCAGATGAGTACGTCTTCTTCCCGTCGAGAAGTTCTTCAGGCTCTGTCACGATATGACCGATTGCCTCTTCTGCAACGATCACAAGATCTTTTCCTAACGTAATCACATGCTCTGTTGATAAAAACTGTTCTGATTCATTTGAATCGAACTGGAGACTGACGATTCTCCCTGTATTGTCATCTATTAAATACTCGCTAACTTCTCCGTGGAACTGACCCTTCCTGTTGATGATCTTCGTTCCAATAATACTGATTTTTTTCTTAACCAGTTCGTTTGCGATCGGTATTTCAGACAGATCAAAGATCGACTTCTCTTCTTCGATCATAACTGCGTACTCTCCAACTCCAATGACTTTGCGGAATGGTACAGCTTTTACACTAACATCCCAGTCTGGGTGGTCAACTGTTAAGAAATCGATCGATTTATCAGCAGCATTTACAACGAGTGATTTAACATGCCCGATTTCCGAGCCACTTTCGATACTAATAATTGGGAGTCCTACGATTTGATTACTTTTCTTCATCCTTGATCACACACCTGTTTCATTTTTGTTTGTATAACGATTGTAAGTAATTTATTTCTTCAAGTAAGATTGGGTATTCACATCGTTGCTTCATATCGTCTAAAAGTTTATTTAGTTTCATCCATTCGTTTTCTTCAATAAGAAACTCTCGATATTCTGCTGCGACTGCAAAATAGATATCATCTGTTAAATGTGAACTTAGAAGCTGTTCCGTGACATCGATATAGCCCTCTATGTTTCCACTGTCCTTAAGAAATCTCGCTTGTTCTCGTAGTATTGTTACGATTTGCCCAGCAATTTCTTCCGAAGGATCTTCCGCATCTTCATCCACAGTATCTGCTTCTTCAAAACCATTTAACGAATCCTTGAATTCCAGAACGCTTTCTTCTTCAGCATGAGCATGTTCAATTGCTTCGTCTAATGGCTCTTCATCGCCTTCAAGCTCTTCAAAAGTCTCTGTTTTAATTATCCCTTCAAAGTCAACTTCTTGAGGGTTTTTCTCATCTTCAACTTCACCAACAACCTCTTCCTCTGAATCGAATTCGAAGAGATGCACACTATCTGAAACTTCAGAATAATGACCAGAAGCTTTCTGATCTGTTCCATCTTGCTGCCTTTCAGATGTAGCGTCATTCTCCTCATCGCCTAAGGCAGATTCGAGTCTAAGTGAGAAATCGATACCTTCAATCTCTTCAACTTCCTCGTCGTTTTCTACTTCTTCACTATCAATAAGTAACTGTGATTCATCATCTATGTTTTCCAATAATTCCTCTGCAGAGTGTGCCTCCTCCTCTGCAAAACCTTCTTCTGTTTCAAAGTCCTGCCATGCATCAGATTCTAGATCTTTGTCACGGTCCACTATATTAGACTGATCTAAGCTTTCTTCCTCTAGTAATTCAGTCTCTTCTAGTACGTGCTCTGAGTCAGCACCTTCAATGTCCTCAGGATCTTCAGATGTAGCAAAATCGATTTCTTCTAGAAAAAGGTCATCACTTTGTTCATCGACAACTTCTGACTCACTGTTTACTAGCTCCGTATCAGAATCTTTCTCTTCTACTACATCCAAGCGACTATAGTAGTCTTCTAATACTTCTTTATTTCCATCTGAAGAGATCAACAGATGATGCGCTTTCTTCCATAAGCCATACATGATGACCATCGCTACAAGAATAACTAGTAAGATCGCCATTGGAAGTGGATAAATCGATTTAAACACGAGTAGAAGTAGACTTAATAGCGAGCCCATTCCCGCAACAACAAAACGTTGCGCACGTGTGATTCCTAGTGGTGTAACCATCAAAAGTAGTAAAAGCAAGCCTCCCCCAACTAAAGCCAACAAATAATCCACTGGCTCACCTCCTAAAATAAAAATATTATCAAAATCTAACATTAAAAAGAAATTTATGTAGTTTATTGTATAATAGTATTAAAGAATTGGAAACATTACTCTGATTAATTAATCATTTCTTTTATTGGGGGTATTTGGAAATTGCTTAATAACGATAACGGATTTACGTTAATAGAAGTTTTGGTTTCTCTGACACTGTTAACGTCTGTCGTACTAGTAGCTTCGTCTTTTTTTAACCAATCAAACACCATATCCTCCTACAACAATCAAAAACTAGTAGCTGTAAATCTTGCACGAGCTACGCTCGAAAGAATTCAGCTATCACCCGACACATACATAACTGATGGGCTAACGGGTGGTCCTTACAATTATAAAAATTGTATAAACCGATCAAAACCATCGTGTGAAAACTATCAAGTTAAGATAAATAACCATGAATATACGATCAATGTTTCTGTTTCACAGGATAAAAATGAACAAGAAATAGATTTAATTGACGTCCGCGTCGATGTTACGTTGGCTAAGAAGCCAACGATCGAAACTTCAGTAGAAGGGTACGTTAAACATGCTGCGATATCTCCGTAATACGAAAGGACTAACTCTCCCAGAACTTCTCATCACACTCGTTCTTGTATCCATCGTCTCATTAGCAATTTATGCTTTTTTGTTTAATGGCCTTCATTCATATCAAAAGATCAGTGCCGAAGCAGCATTCCGTGATGAAGCTGATATCGTGATGACGTCATTCATCAATACGCTCTACCCAGTAAAAGAAAATGAAATTACATCGAGAACTTTCGACCCAGACAAAGAAACGTATATCCTTACGATCAACAAATCCACTACGATAGGTTTTAAGAATGGGAACGCCTTATTGAACGGAACTGCTTTAAACGCTTCATCGTTTGATCTAGCTGGGTCGTCTATTGAAGAAACATCTTCAGGTAATTTCCAAATCAGGATTACAATTAAAGATAAAACGACTGACCATGCTAAACCACTAACACTCATAAGCGAAATAGGTCTTATTACGGAGGGTACAGATGAACCTTAAACAATTGTTAGAAGAACGTGGGTCAAGCCTTGTCCTAGTATTACTCGTCACATTGATTTTCACTGTTCTCGGTTTATCTCTACTTAGCGCAACAGTTAACGGAACAAAACGGACTGAACTTCGGGAAGACGATGTACAGGCAACGTTCGTAGCAGAGAAAGGAGTCGACGAACTCGTTCAATCAATACAAGCTGATTTGAGAAAAGGGCTCGGGTCAAGTGGACTTCAGCAAGATGATTTTACAAGATTGATCGATCGAACGGTAAGAAATTATAAGGATCCAACTATCTTGAACCATGATACCGGGGAATCATCTGCAAAAATTACGAATGTATCAGCTACTTCTAATGTGCTAAGACGTCTAATCGAAGTCGAAAGTACAGGTACAGTAAACAACGAAGTGAAAACAGTCACGAAAACACTAGAAATTGGACCTGACTCATTCCCTGAAGTTTTAAAATATGCAATCGGAGCATACCAGCTTTGCCCGCGGGTTCAAGGCTGTGATGTTCAAGGAGAAGGGAATTTATTTCTACACGGTGCTGTAGACATAACTGGAGATTTACTCGTGGATGGTAATCTCATTACAACAGATCAGGGATACGCTCGCTATGGTAGTACCGATTACTGGATCGATACATTCCTCCCTATCAATAAGAGTGTGGCTGGGCCTTCAAAAAAAGCAAAGATGGTGTTAGGAGGAAGCATATATAAATTTACAAGTGAACCCAAATATAGTAATCATATTACAAACTTAAACTCTGATTTCTCTACAAATAATATTTATAAAACGGTTCAAGCAAATAGTGCTTTTTTAGGTAATGATTATCCTCTTATTGAACAAAGAGAACCAGTAAGAGATCCAATTGATATTAACGAAAGAGCAAGTGCATTTAAATATGATTTGACTGATAATTTGATAAATGGAGAAGTTATTACTCACAAAGCATATTCAGATTCAACGATTAGTAATCAAAATATGCCAAATAGTAATGTTTATCCTTTCTATTATTACTACTTCTGGAAGAGCTATTTTAACAATCTTTACCTTACTGGTAATAATTCTTTCAAACGTTTTAGCACTCATGGAAATCTATTTATATCTGGGAGTTCGTCTTCATTTAATTCTATTTCAATTAAAAATGGAGCTTACATTGGAAAAAATCTAACCATTGGAAACTACTCTTCAAATAATGGTAACAATAAGCACAAATTAAAAATCAGCGGTACTTATTTTGTGGAAGAAGACCTATCAATTGAAAATGCCGAAGTAGAATTTAACGCAATCATTTACGTCAAAGGTGATGTAAACATCCAATACTCTACATTGAAAGCATTGAAAGAAAATAGTAAAGATGGTTCACTCATCGTATTTGCTGAGGGAGATATTCATATTAGCAATAACTCTCTCTATGAAGATACACCTAGTAACATACGTGGGTTCTTCTACTCTGAAGGGGAATTCGAAATGTATGGTGTGGGTTCAAATGTTCACATCGATGGTGGCATATCAGCAAGGAGAATCGTTTTGAATGCGATAAAAGGGAGGTCACGCTTATCTAATCCAAACAACTCGCAATTTGTACGATATGGTAGTGGTTACTTCCAACTCCCAAGTTACCAACAAAACCAGCCTTCAAGACTTCAAATCTCATATAATCCAGATATCATTAAAACCTACTCAGACTTAAAGACGGAGGAACCGTATATCAAAGTTGTGAATGAACCAGTACCTATCGACCGTTCCAAAGATTGATAAGCAATTGAAAAGCCCGCAGCTTCAAATGAAGCTGCGGGCTTTTTCTATCCTACGACATAGCTTGCAACACGATTTCGTCCCTGTTGCTTCGCTCCCGTGTACATCGCACGGTCTGCGTTTCTAATTAGTGTTTGACCATCTTCTCCTTGATCTGGAGCTGTCGCGACGCCAATACTAGCAGTAATGTAGATGACCTGGCGATTCCCATTTTCCAAATCATTAAAAATTTCAAAAGGTTGATCGGCGATGACGAACCTTAATTCTTCAGCAATCTGAAAGCTTTGTTCGTGTGAAGCATGATCGAGAAGAATGATAAATTCTTCTCCTCCAAATCGAGCCACCGTCCCTCTATTCCCTATTTCTTCGACAAGTCGATTCGCAAGGCCACACAAAACTTCATTGCCACTGTGATGTCCAAACGTATCGTTTACTTTTTTGAAGTGATCGATATCTAAAAGGATGATGGAGAACGGACTATGATTTTTTTCATAGGCTAGATACCTCTCATCTAGCAACTCTTCAAAGAACCGATAGTTGTACAAATTCGTTAACGGACACGTTTCACTTTTTCGCTTCGTTTCCTCATAGTTCTTTGCATTATCGATGGCAACAGCTAAATAGTTCGCTAGAATTTGCAATACGAGAATATGCTGCTTTTCATAGGATCGTACTTTATTAGACGTGAGGGTAATGATGCCTACTACTTTTTTATTTCGCTTCATCGGTACTGAAATAATTGAGTTTGTTGAAAGAGGTATTACACCAGTCGTTAAACTCTTCCATTGAGATCGCTTGCTATACAAGCGACTTCTACCACTACGCCATACGATTGAGCTTATTCCTTCTTGAGGTGATCTATCCCCCGGGCCCTCTATGACCCCTACTCCACGTTCGTATGTCTTGATGAGAGAAAGTCTTCTTACATTTTCAGCATCCATAACATAGGCGTGATCGACTTCGAACATGTCAGTCGTTTTTTCAAGAAATAAGTTCAATATGTCATCCGTATTGAGTCGCTGTGTAATTTGCTGACCAATTTCACTTGTTTTATGAAGGAGGTCATTTACTTTTCGACTAGAGTAATACAACCTTAACATTAAAGAGATAAGGATGAATGGCACACCTACGAATAGAATGGCGATTGCACCAAGATATGTATGAAGCATATAAAGCAAGAAGCCAATTGGGAGCGTGACCGCAGTTGTGATCGCTTCCCAAACCATATCTTTTCCGAAAAAGGTCGTGTCTGCTTCTTTATACACAAACACTTTCAAGAAATGAAGCAAGATTTGATTAACGAAGATTAAAGAGAACGTATACGCTAATGCAGGTAGTACCTGAAACATCGCATTACCGGAAAATTCTCCCACAGTCCCACCAAGGGCATAGAACAAACCACCCGAAATAAGTGAGATCATCATAAACATGAGCATATTGACAGGGTAACGATGGCTTTCTTTTTTCGTTATTCGCAAATTAAGCAGAAAGACCAGGATAGAAAGTTGAGTTAAAATCATTTCTACGAATAGACCATATCTTAGAAATACGGTGAGCGATATGCCCTGAATAAAGAAGATGTCGATCCCTTTTACATTGATCGGCATCATGGAGACAACTGCAAGGAGTGCGAACAGCGCTAGAATATCTAACACGTTTCCTGATAAATCAGGGGGAAAGAAGGTATAGGTTGCAAAGATAAGTGTGGGCCAAAAGATTAACCAAGTGATCCACACTTTGACAGTCATACTTGCATTCAATTTCTTCCCCCTTCCATCTTCCGTCCTTTTGAAGAATAATTTTCCAATTTTGAAATTGTTTAAGTTTATAATAGCAAAAAATGAAGGAAAAGTCCTAGTATTTTGTATTTATTTCAAACTTTTTAGAAAACTTCTCACTTCTGAAATAAAATAAAGAGATCCTGTTATTAAGACGAGATCGTTTTTATCAGCTTTAGTCATGATAGACTGTACCGCTGAGGTCCAGTTCTCATCATACGATTTTCTCGTAAACGAACACCTTTCATATAGCTGCCTTGCACTTACCGCTCGAGGGAAGTCGAACGTCGTAAACGTAATATCCTTCACAATAGGATAGAGGGGTTCCAACATCGATTCGATATCTTTGTCACCCACTGCACTAAACACTACGTATATTGAACCACCTTGATACCGCGTTTTAATCGTTTCAGCCAAACTAGCTACCCCTTCTGGGTTATGTGCTCCGTCGATCACGACGTCTGGATCTTTAAGCATAAGCTCGAACCTTCCTGGCCATGCTGCTTTACTTAACCCTTGTTTGATCATCTCTTCTTCGATATGAAGGCCATAAAACACCCTTAAATATTCCATCGTCATCAGTGCGGCTGATGCATTCTTTACCTGATGGGATCCTTTCATCTCAATCTGGATATCTTCTAACGTTCGATATGGAGAATGAAATGTGAAGTGCTCTCCTTCATCTGTAGATGAAATCGCACTTACCTTAAACTCTTCGCCTAATTTATAGCTTTTGGAACTTTTCTTTTTCCCCGTTTCGACTAGTATCGATCGAACAAGCTCATTCTCAGCAGTAGTAATAAGAGGGACTCCTGGTTTGATGATTCCCGCTTTCTCAAACGTAATTTGTTCCAAGTCATCTCCAAGGATATGCATGTGATCGAATCCGACGTTCGTTATCACTGATACTAACGGGTGAATGACGTTTGTTGAATCTAAACGACCACCTAGTCCAACTTCCATCAACACGATATCAGGATATGAAACGCTACCAAAGTACACTAAACTAATAAGAGTAATTACTTCAAATTCTGTAGGAGAACCGAGTTTAGTGTTCGATGTTTCCTCTACAATCGGATATACACGATTACATACCTCTACCAAATCACGTTCTGGAATAGGTGTTCCGTTCAAAGCAATACGTTCTGTGAACGATTCGATGTAAGGTGAAGTAAACGTGCCTACTTCATACCCTGATTCCTGCAGGATATGCCTCATGTACGTAACCGTTGAGCCTTTACCATTGGTGCCTCCGACATGAACAAACTTCAATCTCCTTTCAGGATGACCTAACTGTTCAAGCATCCACTCCATTCGTTCGAGCCCAGGTTTGATTCCGTGATTTAATAAGCTATGAATCCAGCTCACAGCTTCATCATATGTAGTGAACATCCTTTCTCTCACCTTTCTTCAAAAGAAGGCGAATCTCCTTTTTAGAGATTCGCCATACCTTTATTTTTTCAATTCGTTTATACGTGCTTCGACATTGCTTCTTCTTTCTAGATAGTCCTTCTCTTTCGCACGCTCTTCATCAACAACTTTTTCAGGTGCTTTGCTGATGAATTTCTCATTAGCAAGTTTCTTCTGAACTCGCTCTACTTCTGAATCAAGCTTTTTCAACTCGCCTTTAAGGCGCTCGATCTCTTCATCGATGTTGATCAAACCTTCTAACGGTAGGAATAACTCTGCTCCTGAAACGACTGCTGTCATCGACTTGTCAGGTGCTTGTAGATCTGCAGAAATCGTTAGTGCTTCTGGGTTACAGAAACGTTCGATATACTGCTTATTCTTCTCAAGCTGTGCTTCAGCTTCAGCCGTTTTTGGCTTAATCTGCAGTTCGATCGGTTTACTTGGTGCAACGTTCATTTCCGCACGGATGTTACGAACAGATCGAATGATCTCAGTAAGTAATGCCATGTCTGCTGCTGCGTCCGGGAAGTGCAGGGCATCCTGTTTCTCTGGCCAGCTAGCGACAGTGATCGATTCTCCTTTATGAGGAAGGTGCTGCCAAATTTCTTCAGTAAGGTAAGGCATAAATGGATGAAGCATACGCATCGTTTGATCTAACACGTAAGCTAAAACAGAACGAGTCGTCTTCTTCGCGGCTTCATCTTCACCATACAATGGCAGCTTCGCCATTTCGATATACCAGTCACATAGATCATCCCAGATAAAGTTGTAAAGGTATCTTCCAACTTCACCGAATTCATAGTTGTTGATCAATCTTGTTACTTGGTCGACAGTGTCGTTTAGTCGAGTTAAAATCCATTTATCAGCGGTTGATTTTTCGCCAGTAAGATCGAGCTCATCGTATTCCATGCCATCCATATTCATTAGGGCAAAACGAGAAGCGTTCCAAATCTTATTCGCAAAGTTCCAAGTCGACTCAACTTTTTCCCAGTAGAACCTTAGGTCATTCCCTGGTGAAGAACCAGTTGCAAGGAAGTAGCGAAGAGAGTCAGCACCATACTTCTCGATAACATCCATCGGATCTACTCCGTTACCAAGAGACTTACTCATCTTTCGTCCTTCAGAATCTCTTACAAGACCGTGAATCAATACATCGTTAAACGGACGCTGTTCAGTAAATTCGATGCCTTGGAAGATCATGCGAGCTACCCAGAAGTAGATGATATCGTAACCTGTTACGAGTACATTTGTTGGGTAATAGCGCTTGAAGTCTTCTGCTTCTTCATCAGGCCATCCCATTGTAGAGAAAGGCCATAGAGCTGAACTAAACCATGTATCAAGAACGTCTTCATCTTGATTCCAGTTCTCGATGTCTTTTGGTGCTTCATCACCTACATAGATTTCGCCTGTTTCTTTATGGTACCAAGCCGGGATACGATGTCCCCACCACAGTTGACGTGAAATACACCAGTCACGAATGTTTTCGATCCAATGAAGATACGTCTTCTCAAATCGTTCAGGTACGAAGTTTACTTTGTCCTCAGATTTCTGAAGATCGATCGCTTGTTTTGCAAGAGGTCCCATTTTAACGAACCATTGCGTTGAAAGATAAGGTTCTACAACTGCACCGCTTCGCTCAGAGTGCCCTACAGAATGAACATGCTCTTCAATCTCAAAGAGTGTGCCTGCTTCTTGAAGGTCCTTAACGAGCTGCTTACGACATTCGAAGCGATCCATCCCTTTATATTTACCAGCATTATCGTTCATCGTACCGTCTTCGTTCATCACAAGAACACGCTCTAAGTCATGACGATTTCCGATTTCAAAGTCGTTAGGATCATGTGCCGGAGTGATTTTTACTGCACCAGATCCAAACTCCACATCAACATAATCATCAGCTACGATTTCAATTTCTCGTCCTACGATCGGAAGGATCGCTTTCTTACCAATAAGGTGCTTATATCGCTCATCTTCAGGGTGTACAGCAATTCCTGTATCTCCGAGCATCGTTTCTGGACGCGTCGTCGCAATTTCGATATGCCCTGAGCCATCTGAGAGTGGATAACGCATGTGATAAAAGTGTCCTGTTACTTCATGATGGATAACTTCAATATCTGAAAGGGCTGTTTTCGTCTGAGGATCCCAGTTGATAATGTATTCGCCTCTGTAGATGAGACCCTTCTCATATAATTTAACGAAGACTTCACGAACGGCGTTTGAAAGGCCGTTATCAAGCGTGAAACGCTCACGAGAGTAATCGAGAGATAAGCCAAGCTTCGCCCATTGACTTCTGATAAAGTCTGCATATTCTTCTTTCCATTCCCATGACTTTTCAAGAAATTTTTCTCTTCCTAAATCATAGCGAGAAGTCCCTTCTTCGCGTAGTTTTCCTTCTACTTTTGCCTGAGTGGCAATACCAGCGTGGTCCATCCCCGGTAACCAAAGTACATCATAACCCTGCATTCGTTTAAAACGAGAGAGGATATCTTGAAGCGTTGTATCCCATGCATGCCCGAGGTGCAGCTTACCTGTAACGTTCGGTGGTGGAATAACAATCGTGTAAGGTGTTTTGTCCTTATCACCCGTTGCTTCAAAAAACTTTCCATCTACCCAATACGGGTACCATTTCTGTTCAGTTGCCTGTGGATCATACTTTGTCGGCATCGTTAGCTCTTTATTAGCCATTACCATCCATCCTTTCCAATCAATAAGTCGATAGCAAACAAAAAAACTTCTCCCATCCTTAGTGAAAAGGACGAAAGAAGTTTCGCGGTACCACCTTTATTTACAGCTCCAGAAAAAAGAGAGAAGCTGTACGCTTCATTGAATAACGGATTCACCGGTCTCTCCTACTACGATTCAGAGAAACAGCTCCAGGGCGACTTCAAATGTTACGTTCCTAAGAAATCTCGCAGCGAATGATTTCTCTCTCTGAAGGGTTCACATTTTACTACTCCCTATCGTTGCCTGTCGACTATTTGTATTCATAAGTTTACCTGTTGTATAAAAAACCGTCAAGATACTATTAGCCCTTTTTACTATCATAACCACTTTCTTTTTTACTTAATCACCCAAACTACTGTCCAAACATAACCTGATTGTATCGAGAGTACTATGAAGGGGACCTATACATGAAAAAGCGATTTGGAGGACTCAACCGCTATCAGCTTCCACCGGCTTTTTACAAATTCAGAGACATACTGGCGCAATTCGTACCGCCTTTTATCTTCTTTCAGGCGATAAGAACGATTCTCTTTCCAACTTCAGTGGATGTGCTTATCTTGATTATCCTCGTAGCATTAGAAGTGTGTTTTTATTTTGAATGGATTTAAGCACGCATATTTTGTAGTGTCGTCGTAATTCCATTCATCACTTCTATTTTTTTGGTGAAATGACGGACATGCTTCATGTGTGACCAATCTCTCTGATTCGATAGAAAATGTGTCACACTGTTAAACAACGATTCAGGAAAATACAAATAACTTGCGAGCAAATCCTTTTCTTCTTCATGCAGAGCAAACTGACTTTCATAGTGAGAAATGTT
The DNA here is from genome assembly GCF_056159065.1 of Anaerobacillus sp. ABA4_114. NCBI lineage: Bacteria > Bacillati > Bacillota > Bacilli > Caryophanales > Bacillaceae > Anaerobacillus > Anaerobacillus sp. ABA4_114. Next base: position 1,315,627 of record NZ_JBSWUM010000001.1, on the reverse strand, counting down.
TGAGACCAACGTATCTGGGTTGAATTGAAACGGTGGTACCGAAGCACGAATCATGTACGTAAGATCTCTCACTGGAGAGTCTACTACGGATTTTTCGAAGTTAAGGAAATATCCCTTTTCTCTTCCTACAACAAAATGAGAAGCTGAACACTTCCCATGACAGAGCACAGTTCTGTATCGTTTCGTTTCATTCGTTTGTTCATACCAATAGTCTAGTCGTGACTTTGATAGGTCACAATTTTTCATGAGTTGATGAAAATGGGTCGCAACAGCCAATTCAAATGGAGAGAGATAGATGCGTTTTTCAATATCGTTAACGTACTTTTCCATTTCGAACTGACGACTTTCTCTGAGTACGACCATCTTTTCATAGAAATGCTTGATGGATTCTTCAGAAAAGGCATGATCCTTTACGGAATACCCATGTAATTCTGCTAGCCTTTGAATCATCTGAGACTCTTTTAATGACGGATTAACACTTCCTTCTTCGATCCAATGAGATAAATACAGCACACGATCATCTACCACTACAAACGTATCGCCATACTTTGTGTTGATCAACGGTACATATCCATTAAACTTTAATTCCCTGAAGTAGTTCTCTAGATATAGCATCCAATCCATTCGATCTCTTGTTAATCTTGTTTCTTTAAGTGCAAAAGTTCCTTGATTCGTTGTAACTTTCAATACTTTTCCATATCTTTCGTAGTGTTCAAGAGTCATGTCATATTGAAATAAAATTGCATTAAGATTATTCATAGGAGATTGTCCTCCTAGTAGAGAGCTTTAGAACTTCATATAGTTCTATCATCGTGTCCCATTCTTTCTTAAATCGGTTATAAACCTCTTCTTCATCCTCACAATCCTGCATCTCTCTAACGCAGTCAGTCCATTCCCATGGTGCTAGAAGTGTAAGTTTCACACGATCAACTAAATCACCTGAGATCGCATTGTGTAAACTTGCCCAACACGCTTTTCTATCTTCTTCAGTATAGGAGTCGGTAAGGAGCGCACGTCGGATTACTTGATGAGCAGGCTTTGGAAGGCTGTTACTCAAATCATAGTAGTATTGTCCCATGACCATTTTCAACGCATTCCCGTCATAACATGTTGGATTCATGAGGAGTGATGACTTTCTTTGTTTCACTTTTGGAATATAGCGAACTAAAGAAGAATAAACTTCCTGGTTCTTATGCTTCAACTGTTGTAAGTTCTTAAGAGCCTCCTTATAAGGAAACTCTCCAAGATCTATCTCATTGTAATAAGGAACTTCGCTTCCAACTTCAAGTAATGAGGCGATCAAAAAGCCAAGGAACTCTGGATCGTTGATTATTTCCGTTGACTCAATAACATCATGTATCGTAATAAATGAGCCTCCAAGTTGAGCAAATGGAGCACCATCACGCGTACGTATCATCCGATTGCACATGATTCCTGATTTAGAAAAAAGACGGTCACGGAAGTTGAGATGATACTCAAGCAATTTCCGATCCCGCCAATAAGTTACTCTCTTCAACCCAACATGTGTATGAAATGCAGATTCTTTATGATTCCAGTGCAAATCCTTAAATTCATACTGCTTTTTAACCACAGTCGTTATGTCCATGTGTACTACCCCTTTTCACACCTATTACCGGTTAACGGGGATGTATAGGATCTGTCCTTCTGTCACTTCTTCTTCATCAAGTCGATTCACTCGTGCTAGGTGACTCGGCAAAACTCTGTAACGCTCCGCAATCTCTGTGAGGGAGTCGCCTGGTTGAATGATGCACATCTTCATCTTTGAAAAGTTTTCTTCATCTTTAGTTAGCATATTCGTTAAATACAAAGCATTTTCTTCACGAACTGGCTCTCTTTCTTCTACGGTTTCTTCTGAAGCCTCAGCATATTCACTATACTCATCATACTCATCATACTCAGCTTCATAGTTGCCCCTCTGTGCACTTTCCTCGTTATGATTATAGTAACTGGATTCTGCATTTTGACCTGCCATCCTTGTTAATAGATCATAGTTTGTTTCATTGTTCATAGCTTCGTACTGCACTTCTGCAGGCTCTTCATCTGGCTGTGAAGCTTTCGCCCTCATATCAACTTGAGGCGTCCGTTTGCTTTGTGGAAACATAACAGGTTCTTCTGCCTCATCACTCACATATTTCACATCATTTTCCCAAACAGATTCGTCTGATGAACGTTCTTCTTCAAGTTCTACCTCATCATCGTATTCAACCTCTGAGTCATTTTCATAATTTGGATATCCTGCGTCTCCTTGGATACCGCTAATCGAAATATCTGCATTTAGCTGTAAACAATTCGTTTCGCACAGCGTGTAGTCGAACGTATCGACCGTTACAAAAATATCTTCTAACTTACTGATCCTGCTCGATGGAATTGTAATATCTACCGGAAAACGATGTCCGATCGTAGCAGTTCCATCCTCTCGAGTTTCTACTTCATGAACAGAACGATAGACGGACGACTCATCTTCGTGATCCTCGTAATCTTCATACTCCCTTTGCAAATACTCACCTGATAAATACAAACACCCTTTAACTGCTACGTAATCCTCATATTCTTCAATGGAAATTTCAGGGTCTAGAGAAATCGATAAAACCTCTTCAACTTCCTGTCCTTTCTTTAACCATACCTGCTCCTCAACGGAGAAATGCAAATGTGAATCATTCTGCATGCTTTCTCCTCCTTTCGAACATTATCCATACATTACACGTTTATGAATTGGATTTAAGAATATGTCTAAAACATCGAAAATCCACGCTATCTGTACAAGAACATAAAAAAACCTGTTAGGGATGCCCCTAACAGGTTTGGTATTATTTTAGTTTAGAGAAAGCTACTTCTGCAGCTGCAATCGTTTGATCGATGTCGCTATCTGTATGTGCTGTAGAAAGGAAGAGACCTTCAAATTGAGATGGAGGAATCGACACGCCTTGGTCAAGCATCTCTTTAAAATACTCAGTAAAGTAATCTAGGTTTGAAGATGAAGCAGTTTCAAAGTTCACAACATCTTCATCTGTGAAGAAAAATCCAACCATCGATCCAGCACGGTTTACAGTATGAGGGATGTTGTACTTCTCAGCCGCTTTTGAAAGTCCTTCTCCTAGTCGTTCAGCTTTTCGTTCAAACTCTTTGTAGCTATCAGGTGTTAGCTGCGATAGTGTTTCATAGCCGGCTGTCATCGCAAGTGGGTTACCGCTCAATGTACCAGCCTGGTAAATCGGTCCACTCGGAGCAACCTGATCCATAATTTCTTTCTGACCACCATAAGCTCCTACAGGAAGTCCTCCACCGATCACTTTTCCAAGGCAAGTGAGATCAGGTGTAACTCCGTAATAACCTTGTGCACAATTATATCCAACACGGAATCCAGTCATAACTTCATCAAAGATAAGAACAGTACCGTTTTCTTCTGTAATCGTACGAAGTTCTTCTAAAAATCCAGCATGAGGGGGAACAACACCCATGTTACCTGCAACTGGCTCAATGATTACTCCCGCAATATCATCACCAAATTCTTTAAATGCATAGCGGACACTTTCAAGATCATTGTATGGAACAGTAATCGTGTTCTTTGCGATTCCTTCAGGAACTCCTGGGCTATCTGGAAGTCCGAGTGTCGCAACACCAGAACCAGCTTTGATCAATAGGGAATCGCCATGTCCATGGTAGCACCCTTCAAACTTAAGAATTTTATTACGTCCTGTATATCCTCTAGCAAGTCGAAGCGCACTCATCGTTGCTTCAGTTCCAGAGTTCACCATACGAACGCTTTCGATTGAAGGAACGCGCTCTACTACTAGCTCTGCTAACTTTGTTTCATACGTGCTCGGAGCACCAAAGCTAGTACCAAGCTCCGTTACTTCCTTCAAGCTATTCACTACCTTTTCATCGGCATGTCCAAGGATGAGGGGGCCATAAGATAAGACGTAATCGATGTATTCATTATTATCGATATCATAAATCTTCGACCCTTTTCCTTTCTCCATAAAAATAGGATCAAGTCCAACTGATTTGAATGCTCTCACAGGACTGTTCACCCCGCCTGGCATTACTTTAGTAGCTTCCTGAAACGCTTCTTTGGAACGATCATAATTTCCCATAAAAGATACTCCTCTCTCTTCTTATTTATCTAACCAGCGTGCTGCGTCTTTTGCGAAATAAGTAATGATAAGGTCTGCGCCCGCTCGCTTCATACTCGTTAACTTTTCTAAGACAACTTCTTCTTCGTTCAACCACCCATTTTGGCTGGCTGCTTTTATCATTGAATATTCCCCACTTACGTTATAAGCAACCATTGGAAGAGGGAATCGATCCTTTAATTCTCGGATGATATCAAGATATGAAAGGGCTGGTTTTACCATCAAGAAATCAGCGCCTTCTTCAATGTCACTCTCAGCTTCTCTGATTGCATCCAGTCGGTTTGCAGGATCCATTTGATATGTCTTTCGATCACCAAACTGTGGTGAGCTGTGTGCAGCGTCGCGGAAAGGTCCGTAAAACGCAGAAGAAAACTTCACCGCATAGCTCATTACTGGAACATCAACGTACCCAGCTTCATCTAGTCCTTTACGAATCGCTCCTACAAACCCATCCATCATGTTAGAAGGTGCGATGATATCTGCGCCAGCTTCAGCTTGAGAAACAGCAGTCTTCGTTAAAAGTTCTAGTGATTGATCGTTTAGGACATAGCCATCTTCGATCACGCCACAGTGACCATGGTCTGTATACTGACATAAGCAAGTATCTGCAATAACCGTTAGCTCCGGAAACTCTTCTTTAATTTGCTTGATCGCGCGTTGTACGATCCCCGTTTCACAGTAAGCTTCTGATCCAACGGCATCTTTATGGTTTGGTACACCAAACACAATGACAGATTGAATACCTAACTCGACTACTTCTTTAATCTCCGCATTCAGGTGGTCTAAAGAATAATGAAACACACCTGGCATCGAGGGCACTTCTCTCTTCACATCATTTTCTTCAACAGCGAAGATAGGATAAATTAAATCTTCTTTATGTAAAAACGTTTCTCTAACCATGGCTCTCATCGATTCAGATCTTCTTAAGCGACGATGACGTCGAAAATTATCAGCGTTCATTAGTATCCTCCCTATTTTCAAAGTAATGCTCTAAACTTTGTAGCAATCCTTCGATCGTATATTCATCTGGAACAACATCTGCTTTCAATCCGTATGATCGAAGCGTTTTATCTGTTATAGGTCCAATTACTCCTATCGTGATCCCTTTCAAACTCTCTTGCAAATCTTTTGTTTGAAGCAGTTCAACAAAATGATGAACAGTGGAAGATGATGTGAACGTTATGACATCGACCTCCCTCTTACTAATAGCCTCTACTAAAGGGGCTTGAGATTCCTCTGGAACAACCGTTTCATAAATCGTGAGATCGGTTACATTGAATCCGAGCTTCTCTAATTGCTGAGGCAAGACCTTTCGACTCAAGTTCCCTCTTGGTAACAGGATTGTCTCTTCAGGTTTCCCCTCTCTTGAAAGCGCTGAGATCAATCCTTCTGCCGTATAATCTTCTGGAAGTAGGTCGATCGCAACATGATGTTTTTTAAGTTCTTTTGCTGTCTTACTGCCGACTGCAGCCACTTTACTTTTTGTTGGTAGGGAAGCTTCTTGAAAAAAGAAGCGAACTCCATTCGAACTTGTAAAAACCACCCACTCATAGCCTGAAACATTCAATGTTTGTAGCGCGTGTAAGCGTGGTTTAAACGCAATCAGGGGAATTTCTATAGAAACTCCCCCATGCTTCTCAACTAACCTCGAAAATGTAGCTGCCTGCCCCCGAGCTCTCGTGACTAATACACGTTTCCCTGAGAGCGGTGAAATCATTGATCGAGTTCTTCCTTCACACGATCTAATATCTCTTTAGCACCTTGCTCCTTCATCCTATTCGCAAGTGTGACTCCTACTTGTTTGAAATCAGAACCTGTTTCCATTTCTTTGATGACTACAGAACCATCAGGCTCGCCTACAAGTCCAGTTAATGAAATGGTTCCATCTTTTAATACCGCATGGCCAGCGATAGGTACTTGACAGCCGCCTTCTAACGTATGAAGGTAAGCTCTCTCAGCCAATACAGTTTGCGTTGTGTGCTCATCGTTAAGTTTTTCAAGAAGACCTAGTAACTCATCATCACTTTCTCTGCATTCGATCGAAAGTGCGCCTTGTCCCACTGCAGGTACACATAGATCAGCATCTAGGTATTCAGTGACGATCTCTTTTGACCACCCCATACGATGAAGGCCTGCTGCCGCTAAGACAATCGCATCGTAATCTTCTTCTTCAAGTTTACGTAAGCGAGTGTCGATGTTTCCTCGGATCCACTTGATTTCTACATCAGGTCGAATCGCTTTTAATTGTGCGCCACGTCTAAGGCTGCTCGTACCGATTATAGCTCCTTCAGGAAGCTCTCGGAACAATTGCTTCGATTGAGAGATAAGAACATCTCGGAAATCTTCACGCTCAGGTATACACCCGATCGTTAATCCTTCTGGCAGGACGGACGGCATGTCTTTCATGCTGTGCACGGCCATGTCGATTTCTCCCTTTAACATCGCATCCTCGATTTCTTTTACGAAGAGACCCTTTCCACCAACTTTGGATAAGGTAACATCGAGGATTTTATCTCCTTTAGTAACGATCTCTTTTATTTCAAAATCAACTTCAGGATTGATTTCTTTTAATTTGCTAATCACCCATTTTGTCTGTGTGATCGCTAGCTTACTCCTACGTGATCCAACAATTATCTTCCTCATGTTTTATCCCCCAAACTTTGGTTGTGTTACTCATTAGCTATACCAGAAATGAAATTGTGAAAATGCCCCTGATAAGAATACGTTGATCAGGACGACTACAAATGCGCCAACGTTCCAAAGTGCAAGTGACTTTCCCTCAATGTCTCTGGCGACCTTTTGATATAAATACATGCTGTATGCAATAAGTACGATGAATGAAACGATCACCTTCGTATCCAATAAACTAAACTGATCTACTTTCAGATTCGCCCAAACGATACCTAAGATCAAACTCAATAATAATAGCGGTACACCTAGAACAGTACATAAATACGAAAGCTTTTCTAACTGTGATAAATCACCAAAACGCCATAGTCTTTTACTCAACTTCTTCTCTTTCAACATTTGATAGAGAATTAAGTACATGACTGAGAAAATAAATGAAAGAGAAAAAGCGCCATAAGAAATAAATGCCATGGTGATATGTATGACAGAGAGCTCAGACATGAGCTGTTCTGTTAGCATACTTGAAGCTTGTTCCCTCGTCGCAAATAGGTTAATGGTCATCAAGATGAAACCGAGTACATTTGCAAAGAACACAAAAAAGTCGACTCGGAAAAACCAATTGATCAATAAGGATAATGAAACAATCACCCAAGTATAAAAAAATAACCCCTCAAAAGGTGTCAAAATTGGAAAACCGCCGATTGCAATGATTTGTGTTACCAGAAAAGTTGATTGCAAAATCCATACAATAGAAAGCAACCAGAAGGCAATATGATTTGCCTTCCGGTTGTTTTGCAAGAAGTCAATAAAATACCCCAATACACTTAGTGCGTAAAGAGAAATGGTTAAATCATAAAGCCAGCTGACGTTCGTCACAACTCATGTCTCCTCTCCTAGGAGCGCACTTCTGATGCTCTTAATAAGGCTGAGTAATCAAAGGTTTCTTGCTTTCTTTTTTCTTCGTTTTCTTGTACGCGCTGCTTATGAAGTTCCCTTTCGATTTCTTCTTCAATCGCAAAGATCTTAGTGAAGATCTCGAGAGACTCTTCTGCGTTTGGTTCTCCAGCCATCTCTTTCACTCGAACGATAGGATCTCGTAAAAGTTGGTTAACAATACTCTTCGTATGCTTACTGAGAACTTTCTTTTCACGATCGGAAAGATCCGGAAGCTTCCGTTCAATACTCTTCATCGTTTCAGCTTGAATTGAAAGCGCCTTTGAGCGTAGAGCTGAAATCATCGGCACAACTCCAAGTGTGTTCAACCACTCTCTAAACTGTACGAGATCTTCTTCGATCATTAGTTCAATCTTTTCAGCTTCTTTCTCTCTTTCAGCAATATTCGACTCGACGATCCCTTCAAGGTCATCGATGTCATACAAGAATACTGAATCCATGCTGTTCAATGCAGGGTCAAGATCTCGTGGAACCGCGATATCTACCATGAACAGAGGACGTCCTCTTCTCTTTTTCAATACAGGTTTTACGTTGTCTTCAGTTAACACGTAATTCGAAGATCCTGTTGAACTGATCAGAATATCTGCATCAGATAAAGCTGTATGAATATCATCCATCGAACGTGCTTGTCCCATGAATTGTGAAGCAAGCTCAGATGCTTTCTCAAGAGTACGGTTTACGACGGTTACTTGGCTTACGCCATTACTCTTTAAATGCTTGGCTGTCAATTCACCCATCTTCCCGGCGCCCAGAATAACTACATGCTTGTTATCGAGCCCACCGAAGATCTTTTTAGCAAGTTCAACTGCTGCGTAACTGACAGAAACAGCATTTTCCCCAATTTCTGTTTCAGAGTGAGCGCGTTTTGCTAGTGTGATGGCTTGCTTGAAAAGCTGATTGAATATCGTGCCAGTAGTTTGTGATTCCTGTGCAAGTAGGAAAGCATTCCTCACTTGGCCAAGAATCTGTGTTTCTCCTACAACAAGTGAATCAAGACCTGCCGCAACGCGATAAAGATGCTCTGTCGCTGCATCGTTTTCTCGAATTTCTAGATAAGGTCTAAATTCATCTTTTTCAATACCGAACCATTCGGATAGAAAAGCTTTAGAATAATATCTCCCTGTGTGAAGCTGATCAGCTACTACGTAAAGCTCGGTACGGTTACACGTAGAAAGAATGACGGCTTCTAGAATACTTTTAGAGTGACGCAACTTATTTAACGCCTCAGGTAATGTCTCTTCCTGAAACGAAAGTTTCTCTCGTATTTCAACAGGGGCTGTTTTGTGGTTCAACCCTACGACCAGGATGTGCATCGTTCCACCCCCAAATATTGTTAACCCGGAACATGTTCTTATACTATCAGTTACTATTATTTTAACATGTGACAAAAATCACAGAGTTTCAAATTGTGAACAGACTTTGAAACAAGATGTGATATGATGTAAAAAAAGTATCTAAGCGTTATTATAAGTAGTCATACCACTAATAATGTACCAGAAAACGCAAAGTTTAGCAAAGAACGTGCAATTCTGACAATAGGAGGCTCATTTCTTGAAACGACAAAGTGTTTTTCCAGGCGTTCTGTTTATTGGAATCGGACTATATTTTCTTGTCCAAACTCTAAGTTTGCCCATCTCTGAACAAATCACAAGCTGGCAAATCATCCTGATTCTAATCGGTGTTGCGATGATCATACAGGGTTTGATATCAAAAGAAGGAGCGTTGTTATTCCCTGGTGTGCTCATATTAGGTCTCGGCGTTCACTTCTACTTCGTGAATAAACTCGCACTGTGGCCTAATACGTGGGGGATGTACTCATTAATATTAAGTGTGGCTTACCTTGCTACTTACTACAAAACTAAAAAATCCGGTTTGATACCAGGGTTACTACTATTAGCCCTATCTATTATCGAGCTGCTTTACACAGGTTTTCAACTCTGGCTCGCATCGACCTTTTCGTTTGTTGGGCAATTCTGGCCTTTAGCCTTAATCCTTATAGGAGTTTACTTAGTAGTCAAAAAGAAGTGAGGATCCAAGCATGTGCTTGGATCCTCACTTCTTTATTATGCTTATAATATCGAGCTCAAAAAGTCTTGCGTTCTTTGTTCTTTTGGATCGTTAAATATATCTGCCGGTTTTCCTTTTTCGACTATTTTTCCATCGTGCATGTAAACGACCCAGTCAGCTACTTCACGGGCGAAGCCCATTTCGTGCGTAACGACTACCATCGTCATGCCTTCTTTGGCAAGTTCCTTCATCGTTGAAAGAACCTCTCCGACCAATTCTGGGTCTAGAGCAGATGTTGGCTCATCAAACAACATGATTTCAGGCTTCATAGCAAGTGATCTCGCTATAGCTACTCGCTGTTTTTGGCCTCCTGATAATTTATTTGGGTACACATCCGCTTTATCAGCTAGACCAACTTTTGCGAGGAGCTCTCTGCCTTCTTTTTCTGCTTGAGCTCTCTTCATTTTTTTCACCTGTAAAGGGGCTTCTATTACATTATTCAATACCGTCTTGTGAGGAAATAAGTTGAAATGCTGAAACACCATTCCGACCTTTTGACGAACTTTGTTTAAATTATCTTTATTTGGTTCGATCGTTTGTCCTTCTATAATGACTTTCCCGCTATTTTTTATCTCAAGGAAGTTCATACAACGCAGAAGTGTACTCTTACCGGATCCACTCGCACCGATCAATACGACCACGTCACTCTCTTTCACTTCCATATCGATATCTTTCAATACATGAAGATCTCCAAACGACTTGTTCAGTTTCTCTACTCGAATCATTTCACCTTTTTCTGCCATTATACTGCACCTCTCTTCTTAATCACTCGCGGACAATCGTTTCTCAAGCAGGTTAACCAGTAGTGTAAAGATGAGAACGAGTACTAGATAGTAAACTGCTACGATCAATAGATAAGTCATTTCATCAAATGTTCTTGCTCCCTGTGTAGTTGCTACACTGAACAACTCAGGAAGGGCTATAAATGCTGCTAGAGACGAGTCTTTTAATCCAATGATGAACTGGTTTCCAAGTGGAGGCAGTGCGCGTCTGAATGCCTGAGGTAAAATAATCCGTCTCATTGCAAGCGTATGACTCATACCAAGTGAACGCCCTGCTTCCATTTGTCCTTTATCAATGGATTGAATCGAACCACGAAAGATCTCTGCGATATAGGCACCATTATGAAGAGCTAACCCAATAGATGCAGCCCAAAATTTCGGGATATTAAATTCCGTTAAACCAAAATAGAAAATAAAGATTTGAACGATTAGAGGGGTTCCTCGAATTACAGCTATGTACACATTGGCGATCCAATTCAATACTTTAACTTTGGATATTTTAAATAAAGCAAAAAGTAAACCGATAAATACGGCAATTAAAATGGATACTGCAGTTACCCGAATGGTTAGCCAGAGACCTTCAAAAAAGACAGGGTAACTACTTAATAGTGTTTCAAAAAAATGAGAGAATGTAGGCAAGAACAATCAGCTCCTTCGAATTTCAATAAACGCTTACTGGTAAAAAAGAATGTGTGCGCTAGCACACATTCCTTTCCTTACTCATTGTCAGGGTTCTGGGTGATGTCTACTCCGATGTATTCCTCACTAAGTTGTTTCAGCGTTCCATCTTCTTTAAGCTCCATGATCGCTTTGTTAACAGCTTCAAGTAAGTTCTTATTTTCTTGCTTGATCGCTACTGCTTGTTCACTTGTGCCGAGTTGCTCAACTTTTTCAACTTTAAATCCTTCTTCGATCGCCTGCTTACCAGTAATATCATCTGTGATAACAGCGTCATGCTTTCCTTCACTCAACGCACGTAGTGCTGTTTGGTCACTATCGTAGTTAGAGATCTTATCTGTATATTCCTGAGCTGACTTTTCGTAAGTTGACCCTTTGGAAACTGCTACATCTTTACCAGCTAGATCTTCTACGCTCTTAATATCGCTACCAGGTTGAACATAAAGTACTGGACCAGAATAATAGTATGGTTCACTAAAGTTAACTGCTTTCTTTCGCTCTTCAGTAATCGTATGACTCGCTACAGCTGCATCATATCGACCAGATTTAATCGCTGATACCATACCACTAAACTTAAACTTTTCTACTTCGGGCTCAAGACCAATTTTCTCAGCAATCGCTTTTCCTACTGCTACATCATAGCCTGAAAGGTCTCCATTCTCGTCCACTGTACTGAATGGAGGGAATTCACCAGAAACAACATAGCGGAATTTCCCGTCTTCGGTTAGTTCTAAGTTACTACCTTCTTCTCCAGACCCTTCTGAACCGCCATTATTACTATTTCCTTCGTTTCCTCCTCCACATGCTGCAAGAATTAAAACGAGAGATAGTAACACAGCTGTTAAAAAACTCCACTTTCTTTTCATTAAACTTGTCCCCCTTAACGACTATTCGAATAGCAGTTAATGTTATGTAAACTGCGGTATTGCAATCATACCAATATTTAGATATTTCATTCAATTGTCACTTTTTACTCACATCCCTTCTAAGAGCCCAAATATCACCAAAGTATGGACTGAGTGGACTCATACTGATGTTTGCTCTCATTTGTTCCTATTCCCAACATAATGGCAATACAAACCTTGTTTTTTCAATTTTTAGAAAAATAGACCGATAAAAAAGACCTGGCTTTACGCCAAGTCTCCAGCTTGTCGAGAAACCGAAGTCATTATTCGGTGCTCCCGATGCCGTAGTCGATGACGATCGCAGGCTTTCCGCGGACGAACGTCCAAGCCCGAGGTGAAATTCACACCCCGGTCTCTGCCGCCCGTTCTACCGCAGGAGCCCGCGATCGTCTCTCCTACTTAATTTGAATTAATCCAAAAAGAACATTCCGTCCCAATGGTTTAAAAGAGATCATGACAACCCCTTTGCCATCAACGACTATTCTAATCCAACACCGTACTTCCCTAAATACTAAAGACCTGGCATTTACGCCAGGTCCATCATTAAATATATGATTTAATTGCACTCCAGACATCATCTTTACCTTGTCCTGTTTGAGAAGAAAACGTAACGAGCTTATCGGTCGGCTCTAATTTTAAGGTTTGGTTCACAACCTTAAGATGCTTTGCCCACTTCCCCTTAGGGATCTTATCAGATTTAGTAGCCACAACAATGACAGGAATCTCATAATGTTTTAACCAATCGTACATCATCACATCATCATTGGAAGGCGCATGCCTTAGGTCTACGATTAGAATGACTGCTTTTAAGTCTTCACGATCCGTTAGATACGTTTCAATCATGCGGCCCCATGCATCTCTTTCTTTTTTTGAGACCTTAGCAAATCCATAGCCTGGGACATCGACAAAATAGAGCAGTTCGTTAATAAGGTAAAAGTTAAGCGTCTGTGTTTTACCAGGTTTACCTGACGTTCTCGCAAGGTTCTTACGATTGATCAACGTATTGATTAATGAAGATTTCCCTACGTTCGATCTACCTGCAAGACCGATTTCAGGTAAGTGATCATCAGGGTATTGTTCAGGCTTAACAGCACTAATAATAAAATCAGATTTCGTTACTTTCATTTCTTTTCCCCCACAAGTGCGGTTTTTAACACTTCATCTAGATGACTCACCGGTAGAAATGTAAGGTCATTTCTTATACTCTCAGGGATATCTTCTAGATCTTTCTCATTTTCTTTTGGCATGATAATTGTCGTAAGACCTGCACGGTGAGCACTCAATGACTTTTCTTTCAAGCCACCGATAGGCAGCACCCTGCCACGCAAGGTGATTTCCCCTGTCATACCAACATCTCTTCGAACGGCTTTACCAGTTAGCGCAGAAACAAGTGCCGTTGCGATGGTAATACCTGCTGAAGGACCGTCTTTTGGAGTAGCTCCTTCAGGGACATGAATATGAATATCATTGTTTTCATGGAAAGCAGGATCAATGGAAAGCTCCTTAGAGCGAGAACGAATATAGCTAAATGCTGCCTGTGCAGACTCTTTCATAACGTCTCCAAGCTTACCTGTTAGAATCAACTTTCCTTTACCAGGTGACAGGGACACTTCGATCGCTAATGTATCGCCACCCGCTGTCGTATACGCAAGTCCGGTTGCAGTCCCTACTTGGTCTTCTGCTTCTGCTTCTCCATAGCGGAACTTAGGATGTCCTAATAACTCTTCTAACATTTTCTCTGTTACCACGACACGCTTCTTTTCACCAGATACGATGAGTTTAGCCGCTTTACGGCAGACCGTAGCAATCTGGCGCTCTAAGTTACGAACCCCAGCTTCTCTCGTATAATGGCGAACTAGCTTAGTGAGGCTTTCATCTCTTATTTGAAGGTTACTTTTCTTTAGACCATGTTCTTTCAACTGTCTAGGTAAAAGGTAACTTTTTGCGATGTTAACCTTTTCGATTTCTGTATAACCTGCAATCTGAATCACTTCCATACGATCCAGTAACGGAGCAGGGACTGTGGCAAGATTGTTAGCTGTAGTCACAAACATGACTTTAGAAAGGTCATACGGCTCTTCAATATAGTGGTCACTAAATGAATTGTTTTGTTGAGGGTCTAATACTTCAAGCATCGCAGCAGAAGGATCGCCTCTAAAATCATTCGACATCTTATCGATTTCATCTAGAAGAAAAACAGGATTGATCGTTCCAGCTTTCTTCATCCCTCTGATAATTCGACCCGGCATCGCGCCAACGTACGTTCTACGATGACCTCTAATTTCAGCTTCATCCCTAACGCCGCCTAGGGAAATGCGAACAAATTCACGTCCAATCGACCTTGCAACAGACTTAGCTAAGGAAGTTTTTCCGACTCCAGGAGGTCCTACAAGACATAGGATAGGTCCTTTTAGTGAGTTCGTTAGCTGTTGAACTGCAAGGTATTCAAGTACTCGTTCTTTCACTTTTTCAAGTCCATAATGATCTTCATTCAAAATCTTTTCTGCATGGTGAATATCAAGGTTATCCGTCGTTTCCTTTGACCATGGCAATTGGATTAACCAATCGATATAATTGCGAATAACAGAACTTTCAGCTGAACTTTGAGGAATCTTTTCATAGCGATCCAATTCTTTGTAAGCCATTTCCTGAACGTTTTCTGGCATGTTCGCTTCTTCAATCTTTTCTTTTAATGTAGCGATCTCACCAGTCTTTCCTTCTTTTTCGCCAAGCTCATTCTGTATTGCCTTCATTTGCTCACGCAAGTAATATTCTTTTTGCGTTTTCTCCATAGAACGCTTTACACGCTGTCCAATTTTCTTTTCTAAGTCGATGACATCTTTCTCATTTTGAAGAATTTCAATCAGCTTATTCAAGCGATCATGGGTACTATACGTTTCAAGAATTTCTTGCTTTTGTCTGATTTTAAGAGAGAGATGTGATGCGATGATGTCCGCTAACCTACCCGGCTCTTCGATATCGTTTACAGAAGCAAACGTTTCAGCTGTAACTTTTTTTGATACTTTAATATATTGTTCGAATAAATCGAGCGCCGTTCTCATCAATGCTTTATCTTCGATTGTTGAATCGATCGCTTCTTCAATCCGCTCAATTTGTACTTCATAATAATTCTCATTTTCTTTGAAATCAACAATTTTCCCACGCTGTATTCCTTCCACAAGGACACGGATCGTCCCATTTGGAAGTTTCAGCATTTGTTTTACGGTAGCGAGCGTTCCGACCTGGTATATATCATCTTCTTCAGGAGTTTCTATCTCTACTTCTTTCTGCGTTGAAAGAAATATTTGTTGATCATCCATCATAACCTGTTCTAGTGCTTGTACTGACTTATCACGGCCAACATCTAAATGAAGAACCATTGATGGATAAACAAGCAATCCTCTTAAAGGAAGTAATGGCAATGTTTTATGTTCATTATTCAATCTAAGGCACCTCCACACAACAAACTATTACGTTATTTATACTCTATTTCCGAGTCCACATTGTTGATAAGTTGTACTTCATTGTATCCTAACTTTCTTATACTTGTCTAATCTTCCCTGCTCAAACGGATAAAAAACTTATGAGCATGTAGAAAAGCCCGACTTAGCTGCCGGGCTGAGTTTTTCCTATAGAAAAAGATGGAAACTCTTCTGCTTTTTCTAACAAAAACGCTACATCGAATACTTGTGAAAGATGGGTGACTGGCATTACGGTAATACCTTCTATTGTTTTAAGCATCTCTTCGTTGTTCTCCTCAGGGATAATCGCGATCTTAGCTCCAGCATCCCGTGCAGCTGAGACTTTTGCGAACACACCTCCGACAGGTTTAACCGCTCCGTGAATACTAATTTCACCTGTCATGGCAATTCTGTTATTGATCGGACTCCCTTTGATAGCAGAGTAAATTCCTGTCGCGATCGCGACACCAGCTGATGGCCCATCTACAGGTGCACCACCAGGGAAATTAATATGAAGGTGATAAAGGGTTGATGGGACTCCCATCGACTTTAACACCGTTAACACGTTTTCCACTGAAGATTTAGCGAGACTTTTTCTTCTTATGGATTTGCTCTGATTGCCAATGCTCTCTTCTTCAACAATGCCCGTTATAGTGACACTACCGTCTTTGCCTTGATCCGACTTAACGGCCGTCACTTCGATCTCAAGGAGGGCCCCAGTGTTTGGGCCATAAACTGCTAACCCATTGACCAATCCTACTTGCGAACGATTCGGTACTTTTCTTTCTGGCCTAGGAGTTAATCTGCTCGCATGAATGACCCACTCCATATCACCCGCAGTGATCTTATTTCTGTTTTCGGTAATCGCTAGACCAGCCGCGATTTGCATAAGATTCACGGCTTCCCGTCCATTTCTAGCATACCGGCTTATTCGGTCGATGCCTTCTTCTACAATCGTTAGATTCAGCTTCTTTGCAGAGCGAGCAGCTATCTTCGAAATTTCATCTTGTGTCAACTCTCTGAAAAACACCTCCATGCATCGTGAACGAATAGCTGGAGGAATATCATCAGGAGATCTCGTTGTAGCCCCAATCATTCTGAAATCAGCAGGCAATCCATTTTGAAAGATGTCGTGGATATGAGCAGGAATGTTCGAGTTTTCTTCACTATAATACGCACTTTCTAAGAAAACTTTTCGGTCCTCTAAGACTTTTAACAGCTTATTGATCTGAATAGGATGAAGTTCTCCTATTTCATCAATAAACAGAATCCCGCCATGCGCATTCGTGACCGCTCCTTGTTTTGGTTGTGGGATGCCAGCTTGTCCCATCGCACCAGCACCCTGGTAGATAGGATCATGGACAGAACCAATCAGCGGATCTGCAATTCCTCTCTCATCGAACCGTGCAGTCGTTGCATCGAGTTCAACAAAAATCGCAGAGGGTTTGAACGGTGTCATTCTGTTTCGCTTGGCTTCTTCTAGCACAAGCCTTGCTGCTGCCGTTTTTCCTACACCAGGCGGTCCATAAATAATGACGTGCTGGGGGTTAGGCCCACAGATGGCTGCCTTAAGAGTTCGTATCCCTTCTTCTTGACCAACAATCTCAGAAAAACCAGAAGGCCTTATTCTCTCTGATAACGGTTCACTCAACGAAATGTTTCGAAGTCTTCTCAACTGCTCCATTTCTTTTCGAGCTTCCTTATCTATCGAAACTTTCTGGGTTCTTTGATTCCTTAGTAGATTCCAGAAATATAAACCAATTACAATCCCAAAAAACAATTGTATAGCGAGTGCAACACCTGTCCAATTCATAACAAGTACCTCCTGGAGAATAATCAATAGCATTAGTATCTCCTGAGGTAGTGTTCCATAAACCGGAAACTTGGAAAGGATTATCCAAAAAGAAAAACCAACCACATTCGTGGTTGGTTGATTCTTTATGCGCTCTCTTTAGGGGATTCTTTGCCCTCTTCAATTACTGATCCGTCCTCTAAAACGAGGCGAGGAGAAGTTTTCTCACTTACAGTCGATGCAGTAAGAACGCACTTTTTAATTTCTTCACGAGAAGGAAGATCGTACATCACATCGAGCATAATCCCTTCGATGATTGAACGTAATCCACGAGCACCAGTTTTTCTTTCAATCGCTTGCTTAGCGATTTCAACTAGCGCATCATCCTCGAATTCAAGCTCAACATCATCTAACTCGAGAAGTTTTTGATATTGTTTTACAAGAGCATTCTTCGGCTTAGTAAGAATCTCAACAAGAGCTTCTTCATCAAGTGGTTCTAAGCTTCCAATAACAGGTAGACGTCCGATGAATTCTGGAATCAATCCAAAGCGAAGTAAATCTTCTGGAAGTACCTTGCTTAAGTATTCACCTGGCTTCAAGTCATCTTGCTTAGCTTCACCACTAAACCCAATTACTTTCTTACCGAGACGACGCTTGATGATTTGCTCGATGCCATCAAACGCTCCTCCGCAAATAAAGAGAATGTTCGTTGTGTCGATTTGAATAAATTCTTGATGAGGATGCTTACGTCCACCTTGTGGAGGAACACTTGCAGTTGTTCCTTCAAGAATTTTAAGTAGTGCTTGCTGTACCCCTTCACCAGAAACATCTCGTGTAATCGATGGGTTCTCAGACTTACGAGCAACTTTATCGATTTCATCGATATAGATGATCCCTTTTTCAGCTTTTTCAACATCATAGTCAGCAGCTTGAATTAGTTTGAGCAAGATGTTCTCAACATCTTCCCCAACATAACCAGCTTCAGTTAGTGATGTTGCATCAGCAATCGCGAATGGAACATTCAAGATTCTCGCAAGAGTCTGTGCTAAAAGTGTTTTACCACTACCAGTAGGACCGATCAGAGCAATGTTACTCTTAGAAAGTTCTACTTCATCAGACTTTGAAGTAGCGTTGATACGCTTATAGTGGTTGTATACAGCTACAGAAAGTGATTTCTTAGCTTTTTCCTGGCCAATTACGTAATCATCAAGAATTTGGCAGATTTCATGAGGTTTTGGAACCTCTTTAAAATCAACCTCTTCTTCAGTTCCAAGCTCTTCTTCTACGATTTCAGTACATAGCTCAATACATTCGTCGCAAATATATACACCTGGACCCGCAACAAGTTTTCGAACTTGATCCTGTGTTTTACCACAGAAGGAACATTTAAGTTGCCCTTTTTCATCGTTAAATTTAAACATGAAATCACCCCTAACCGTTGATCTCGATGAAATCCGAATAGTGAAATTGCAAAGGTCTCTGCTATTTCGTCTTTAGAAACGCTGATCACTAATAAGCAATTCTAACGGGCATTCACCAATGGTTTTTCAACCCTGATTATGTATTGAAATTGTATCATATAACGCAAAAGGTTATGAAGCAAAACGACTCTTAGGAGACTTAATATGTATTGAGTAATTGTCCTACTACTATGTTTATCTAAAATATATGTTTTCATTACAACATATTTGTGTAATAAACAAGGCGCATAATGCGCCTTGTTTATCTATGATGATCTATTAAGCTTTTTTGCTGTTGTCTACTAATACATCGATTGCTTTACGAACGCGGAGGTCACCTTTAAGTGCAGCGTCGCCGCCTTGCATCGCTAGCATTTGACGAATTTGTTCTTCTTCCATGTTATACATAGCTGCCATCTTAGCAAGCTCTTCGTTAACTTCTTCCTCAGAAACTTCGATGTTTTCTGCATCAGCGATCGCTTCAAGCGTAAGGTTTGTGCGTACACGCTTTTCGCCATCCTCTTGCATTTGCTCACGAAGTGCTTTCTCATCTTGACCAGAGAACTGATAGTACATCTCAAGGTTCATGCCCTGCTGCTGTAGACGTTGTTCAAATTCTTGAAGCATACGATCAACTTCAGAGTCAACCATTGCAGATGGAAGATCGATTTCGCTGTTTTCAGTTGCTTTTTCGATCAACGTATCTTTCTTCTTCATATCAGCATCTTCAGCTTTTTGCTTCTCAAGATTTTCTTTTGTAGTCTTTTTAAGCTCATCAAGAGATGCTACTTCTTCGTTAACATCTTTAGCGAACTCATCATCTAGCTCAGGAAGCTCTTTACGCTTGATGTCGTGAACTTTTACTTTGAAAGTAGCTTCTTGTCCAGCAAGGTTTTCAGCATGGTACTCTTCAGGGAAAGTAACTTTTACTTCCTTCTCAGCTCCAGCTTTTTCACCTACTAGCTGCTCTTCGAAACCAGGGATAAATGTGTTAGATCCTACTTCTAGAGAGTAGTTTTCACCTTTTCCGCCTTCAAATGGTTCTTCGCCAAGGAAGCCTTCGAAATCGATGATTGCTGTATCTCCCTCTTGGATCTCGCCATCTTCAACGACTACTAGCTCAGCATGCTTTTCTTGAAGCCCTTTAAGCTCAGCTTCAACATCTTCATCTGTAACTGTAGTGTCTTCTTCTTCAACTTCAAGTCCTTTGTACTCGCCAAGCTTTACTTCAGGCTTAACTGTAACAGTAGCTTTGAAGATAAGGTTTTTACCTTTTTCAATTTGCTCGATGTCAACTTCTGGGCGATCGACAGGATCGATTCCAGCTTCTTCTACAGCTTCTGAATAAGCTTTAGGAAGGATGATATCAAGAGCATCTTGATAAAGAGATTCTACGCCAAAGCGCTTTTCAAATAGTGAACGAGGTACCTTTCCTTTACGGAATCCAGGTACATTAACCTGTTTTACAACTTTTTTGAACGCCTCGTCTAGTGCTGTATTTACCTCACCAGCATCAACTTCTACTGTAAGGACGCCTTGATTACCTTCAAGCTTTTCCCAATTTGCAGTCATTTACACATTCCCTCCAACAATAAATATATTTCCACTAATCGAGCGTTTAAAAAAAGATGACGCTTTTTGGAGTATAAAAGCGCCAGAAGGCTTTTTTAAACGATCTCTTTTACTAGTAAATATGGGTTTGCAACCATTTTATTATAACATAGTGCAGGTGCTTTTCAATACATACAGTATGATTCACACTGCCTTTACCATTGTTCAGCTTACCTATTTTTGCTTCGATTCGCAAGTGAAAAGGATCTGTTTCCAGCTATTTCTAATCGAATGGTCGATAAAAGGGTTGATTCTCGATTCGCTTGATTCGATCAGCTGGCACCTCAAACTCCGAAGGCTTAACGCCATAAATACTTCCGATTTCTTGACGAGTATAGCTTTCTCCATTTATTTCAGAAGCTACGATATGTACTGCGGCAGCCCAAACAGAACTATTCTTTGGATCAGCTTCGAATGGAGAAATAGCAAAGAGATAGTGCCACCAGATCTGCATGCACATTTCAAACAGCACTGGATTTTCCTGTTCAACATGATCAGATAATTTCTTCTTTACATCTAACGAAAATTCTTGAATAAAAATGTCTGTCAACTCAGACGGATTGACAGAAATCTCTCTTCCAAACTTATGTATGGTCACTTCTTGATCTAGTTTCTTTTCTCTTAACACTTGCAGAACAAGACTTTTTAGAAGTGGGTCTTTCCCTGTTGCGTTTATGTATGCTAAATATGCAGGTATAGCCTTCTCTTCGCTGATATTACTCAGTTTTTGAATCGCTAACCATTGTTTTTCCGTCTTTTCACTTTCGAGATAGCTTATCAACATGTCTGCTTCTTCTTCCGGAACGTCTTCATACTGTTCATCAGAAGTGATGTCGTAGCCAGTCATTTTTCTACTAAAATGTAAAAGCTGATAGAGCGACTCCGCAATGTTCGACGGAAGCTGGTTTTCTTGAAGAACCGCTTCGATCATCGTAACTACTTTTTGATACTTTCCAAGCTGAACCAGTATCGATATGTATACTTGAAAAATGTCGTAATAATCTCCAATCCCCTGTTGCATCATCTTTTCGCAACGTTCAGAGGCTTCTGTCAACTCTCCTAGTTCTACAAGACTGAGTACTAACCCAAAATGGCCCTGTGGGTGGTCAGGATCTATCTCTAATAGTTGACGAAAATGTTCATGTGCCTGATCGATCTTCTTTTCTTTAAGGGCTGCCATTCCTTTTTCGGCAAGCTTGCCTGCCACATTTGGAAAATAAACGATTTTCCTTTCATGTTTTTCTTTGTCCATAGACGTATTCGCTCCACTCTCTTATATTCTCTATTAAAAGAGTTTTCAGCAGGAAAGGCGCAGCTACGATTAGCTTACAGTTTATCAGTATAAAGAAGTAAACTCAAGTTACAGTACTCCCTTGCTTTCTTCCTCCAGTCATTACTAACGTACCCTAACTACGAGTATTAAAAACAGGGAGCTCTCCAAACTACAGTTTCAAATAAAAAAAGCCTTCTATCTAAAAGATAAAAGACTTTGAGAATATGTATATGGCGTCCCAGGAGAGATTCGAACTCCCGACCCACAGCTTAGAAGGCTGTTGCTCTATCCAGCTGAGCTACTGGGACATCGTTTGCCGGCTAGCGACAAATATAAATATACCTAAGTAACATAATAAAGTCAATACCAATTCTTAAGAAAAACTGGATGATTTTACTGTCAGTGATGGGCAAGCATTTTGGCCAATTGCTCAATCATCTGACAGTAAACTCTCACAGTATTGTTCTAGGAACTTGGCTTATACGTCTTTGTAAGTTCATCTACCCGTTCTCCTTGATGATCATAAAAAACAACCTGCACTTCATCATGTACCCATTCTACTATTGCGTATGTTTTTATCGTTGGCTTTCTAGGTAAGCTGATGCTTCCTGGGTTAAGGAATAAAATATTTGAATCAAAATGAACAGTCGCTTCATGAGAATGTCCGAAGCAAACAAGGTCCGCTCCCGTCTCTTCTGCTTTATAAGCTAAATTCATCAAGTTCATCTTAACACCGTACAAGTGACCATGTGTTGCAAAAACCGTTTTTCCGCCTACTGTCTCAGCAACATTCTCGGGGTATCGTGTATCAAAATCACAATTTCCCCTAACTCGTAGCTGAAAAGAGGTCATTCGCGAATCATCGTAGTCAAACTCGGAATCACCGCAATGTACCATACATTCAACTTCTTCTTGATGCCTCCGAACGAGATTCTGGAGCTCTTCAGATGAGCTATGGTTGTCACTTACAACGAGTATCTTCATATTTTATCACCTCATTTTATAGTAGTTCTTGAAATGCTTCTTCCAATCGATCAAGAGCTTCCCCTCTATGTGAAATAGAATCTTTTTCTTCCGGGGAAAGTTCAGCCATTGTCTTTTGATAAGATGGAACGAAAAAGATTGGGTCGTAGCCAAAGCCCTCATAACCTGATCGTTCATGAGCAATTCTACCTTCACACGATCCTGAAAAGATTTCAGTGTTTTTACCAGGGATCGCAACAGCTAACACGCATTGAAACGAAGCTGTTCTCTTGTCATCTGGTACGTCATTTAATTCTGTTAACACTTTATCAATGTTAGCTTCATCATCTTTCTCTGGACCTGCATACCTTGCAGAATAAACACCAGGTTCACCATCTAAGGCGTCGATGACTAATCCAGAATCATCGGCAACCACGATCTGATTCGTCATACGCATGATCGTTTCAGCTTTTAAAACGGCATTTTCGGCAAAAGTAGTACCTGTTTCTTCCACATCCGGTGCTTCTTCCATGTCTAAGAGTGAGATTACTTGTAACTGTTCCGTTTCAAAGCGACGTTTAAACTCTTTAACTTTCCCGCTATTCTTCGTGGCTACAAGAAGCTTACGCATTTTCACTCGTACCTCCTTTGATTTTCTCCGAAAACTCACCGATTACGTCCGCTTGTTTGATGATCAGTTCTTCTATTCCTGACTGTGCGAGCGAAAGCATTTCGTTCATTTGGTTCATGGTAAACGTTGCTTCTTCCCCAGTACCCTGAACTTCCACAAACTCACTTTTCCCTGTCATCACAATGTTCATATCTACCTGGGCTGTCGAATCTTCTTTATAACAGAGGTCAAGGATAGCCTCACCGTCTTTATTGATCCCTACAGATGTAGCAGCCAGAAAATCCGTTATCGGCATCTTTTTGATCTGTTTATTTGCTAGGGCTTTTTCTATAGCAAGTGCCATCGCCACAAATGCTCCAGTGATCGATGCGGTGCGTGTTCCACCGTCTGCCTGGATAACGTCACAATCGATCCAGATCGTCCGTTCACCTAGTGCTTCAAGGTCGATGACAGTACGAAGGGCACGTCCGATGAGGCGCTGGATTTCCATCGTGCGTCCTCCCACTTTACCTTTACTAGACTCTCGAATATTTCGCTGTTCCGTAGCTCTCGGCAGCATCGCGTACTCTGCAGCTACCCAGCCTTTTCCTTGCCCCCTCATAAAAGGTGGAACCCTTTCTTCAATTGAAGCATTACAAATCACTTTCGTATCCCCAACTGAGATTAATACAGAACCTTCAGGGTGTTTTACGTAATCTTTCTCAATATGTATAGTTCGTATTTCATTATGTTCACGTCCATCGACTCTCATAATCTTCCTCCTGTTCATCGGTGCCTGTGGAACCTGTGCCTTTCTTTCATTTACAAAATAAAAAAGGGCAGTATTCCTGCCCTTTCATCCTATCATATTCTATTTTAAAAACCTACTTTGTTAACCTCTACAGGCCTTGTAACCGGTTCAGAGACAACGTTTCCTGAATCGTCTAAGACCTCTTCATGTCCATCGACTGTAATGGCAACTTCTTTGACATCAGCATTTTCAGTAAGAGAAAGAACGAGGCTGTTTAGAAGCTCCTGCTCCAATACCTTCTCCTCAGCTCCTGTTAAGATCGCTTCATTAAAATCAAGAGTAAGCAAGCCATCCTTATTTACTGAATCAAGTAGTTTTAAGTCTTTTGAGAACTGACTAAATAATCCTGAGTGTACAGGAGGCCCCTCTAAGAGACCTGTAATCACACCATTCACATCGTTCTTAACGCCTTCCATCCGCTTTGTTACTGGTACATAGTACGTATAGTCATCATTTTGAGCCATAAAGTATACCGTAACCGCAGTACTATTTGATACATCGACTACGTTGCCCATTTCATGATTAATTCCATCTGCTCTGCTTACGTTTTCACCGATCGGCGTTCCATTCACAGGCATTTCTGTTTGGTCAAATCCGTTTATTTGAATCTTAACATTTTTGACGCCTTCAAATTGAGTAAGCGTCCACGTAACAGCTTCTAATATTTGCTTTTCATATGCAGCAGAATAGTCCTTGAATTCTTCTGAAAAGTCCACTACGAGCGTATCATCGACCTGATTGATTCCATTCACAACCGTTCCTGCTGGCAGAACTGCTTGAAACCCGTTTGGCAGCATTTCTGTAATCGGTCCATCGATCACTAAGTATTCCAGCGCCTGTTTTGCAGCTCCTTCAACCGCAGGAAGTTGAACCGTTTGCGGAACGACCATCCCATTGGAATCTAACAAGTATAGTTCACGAGTAGACATATTTGCAGATGCTTCAGAATCTCCCTCTGTAGATTCAGACGTATCTGGAGCTTCTGCATTACTGTCATCTACTTGTTCACCTTCTTCTGCGTAGTCAACCTTTGGTGGATCAATTTCTTTCAACGTTTTGTCAAACCCAAATCCGCAACCAGATATTATTATCATACATAAAAGCAACAGACCCGTGATTATAGCCCCACGTAAACGCATAGCTATCCCTCCTCAGATGGTTTGTACTATCATTTATACGAGCTACAATCCAATTTAGACCACGGGAATGAAAACTTATGAACAAGCAAAACAAAAACCTCCATTCATCTTTAAGAATGGAGGTCAATTTGTTTTACGGTTTCAACTGGATATTCGAGCCAATGATTGGCTATCTTAGTAAAATTCCCTATTGAATCTGTTGTTAAAAATGTATGAGATGGTTTTTCATCCCCTGTATACAACAATGAGCTGTACTCTAGAATTCCGCTTATTTCATAAGCCGTTTCATCACCAGAACAAATGATTGAGATCTCATCACCCATAACGGATTGGATGACTTTTTCGAGTAATGGGTAATGGGTGCACCCTAAAATAATTGAGTCGATCCCTTTATCCTTAAGCGGCTTTAATGTTGTACTGACGATTTCATATGTTTCATCGCTATCAAGGTTCCCTGATTCTACAAGCGGCACAAACGGCGGACAAGCAAGGCTCTCTACCTTTATATCATTATTGATCGACTTTAATGCATCTTCATATGCACCGCTCGCAATCGTACCCGCTGTACCGATGACCCCTATGTGCGAATTTGTAGTTACTTTAATAGCACTACGAGCTCCGGGGTTTATCACACCACGTACTGGAATCGCAAGCTGCTCCTGTAACTCTTTAAGAACGACCGCTGTCGCCGTGTTGCATGCAATAATCAGCATTTTTATTTGATACTTTTCAAGTAAATAGTTCGTCATTTCCCATGTGTACTGCCTTACTTCTTCTGATGGTCTTGGTCCATAAGGACATCTTGCTGTATCGCCTAAATACACGATTTCCTCTTTTGGCAGCTGCCTCATTACTTCTTTCGCAACGGTCAAACCGCCAACACCAGAATCAATAATACCTATCGGTTTGTTCAATGTATTTCGCCTCTCAAATCTGCACTACGTTATTTTTTCTCCATCTCGCTATAGAGCAAGGCAAGACTCTCTTCAAGAGCTTTCATTTGATCATCAGAAAATTTCATCGTTTTTTCTTCTAAATATGCTTGCCTTTTCTGGATAACTCTTCTAATGATGTCTTGGCCTTTTTCTAATATATGAATTCGCACGACTCTTCTATCATGTGGGTCCTTCACTCGTTTTACAAGATCAGTTTTCTCCATTCGATCGACGAGATCAGTCGTTGTACTACATGCTAGGTACATTTTATTTGATAGTTCTCCAATTGTTAGATCTCCATTATCTGAAAGCCACTGCAACGCAAGGAATTGTGGTGGAGTTAGTGAGAATTCGCCTAATAATTCACGTCCATGCTGCTTAATAATTCCTGCTACCATACGGAGTGACTTTTCTATATCAACGATTGATGCTGGTGTTTTCGTTAGTTCTTCAGGCATCGTGATCCCCCTATCTATTTCATACATCTATTTTGATTGTAACCCTCCACAAATGCAAGAGGAGAGCATTACCGTTTATTTATGCAATTAGGCAATCGATTCAAAAAAAGAAGAGCTATAGGGATCTATAGCTCTTCAGTAGCGAAATGTTCTTGCACATAGTCAACAACTTCCTGATTTGTTGCAAGAGAAAGTATATGATCAATATGAGAAGAAATTTCTTCTTTTGATAACTTAGTCATCTGACTTCTAGCAGGTAGAATAGAGGTAGCACTCATGCTAAATTCATCTAGTCCAAGTCCGAGTAGAATTGGAATAGCGATTTGGTCGCCTGCCATCTCACCGCACATACCAGCCCACTTACCTTCTTTATGAGCTGCGTCGATTACCATTTTAACTAAACGTAGAATAGCTGGGTTGTATGGCTGATAAAGGTAAGAAACCTTTTCGTTCATACGGTCAGCAGCCATCGTGTATTGAATGAGGTCATTCGTTCCAACACTAAAGAAGTCTACTTCCTTAGCAAATACATCTGCCATCGCAGCAGTTGCAGGAATTTCAACCATCATACCGATTTCAATGCTATCTGAAACGTCAACGCCTTCTCCAGTAAGCTCCTCTTTCACGTCTAGCAGCATTGTTTTCGCTTGACGGAATTCATCTACTGAAGCGATCATTGGGAACATTACCTTCAGATTTCCGTATACACTTGCACGAAGCAGCGCACGAAGCTGCGTACGGAAGATCTCAGTTTCTTCAAGGCAAAGACGAATTGCACGGAAACCTAGGAAAGGATTCATTTCCTTTGGTAGATTAAGATATGGAAGCTCTTTGTCTCCTCCGATATCAAGAGTACGGATTACGACTGGCATACCGTCCATTTTTTCGAGCACTTCTTTATAAGCTTTAAACTGTTCTTCTTCTGTTGGAAGCTCGTTTCTACCCATGTAAAGAAACTCTGTACGGTAAAGCCCAACACCTTCACCACCGTTTTCAAGAACGCCTTTTACATCTTCAGGAGTCCCGATGTTCGCCGCAAGCTCAACATGCTTCCCATCTTTGGTAGTTGTAGCGTCATTTACAAGCTTCGCCCATTCTTGTTTCTTAGTTTCGTATTCTTCTTGTTTCTTTGTATATGAGGCAATCTCTTCATCTGTTGCTCCGATGATTACTTTGCCATCGATGCCATCGATAATAACAGTCTTGCCTTCGATTTCTTCAGAAGTAACTGTTTTTGTACCAACGACAGCTGGAATCTCCATCGAACGTGCCATAATCGCTGAGTGAGACGTTCTACCACCGATATCAGTAGCAAAACCTTTCACGTACTGCTTGTTCAGCTGTGCAGTATCTGAAGGAGTTAAATCTTCAGCAAGCACGATGACTTCTTCAGTAATACTTGCTGGAGTTGTAAATGTAACACCAAGCAAGTGAGCGAGTACACGCTTAGAAACGTCGCGAATATCCGCAGCACGTTCTTTCATATATTCATTATCCATGTTCTCAAACATCGAAATAAACATATTCGATACTTCATTCATAGCACTTTCAGCGTTAACTTTTTCATTTGTTACTTTGTCTTTAACAGCATTCAACAACTCAGGATCAGATAAAACGAGAAGATGAGCAGCAAAGATTGCTGCCTTATCTTCTCCAAGTTGTTCATTGGCATGGTTTTTAATTGCTTCAAGCTCTTCTTTCGCAATGCTAACAGCACCGTTAAAGCGATCGAGCTCAGCATCTACATCATTGATTGATTTCTCTTCAATTTCCAGTGCAGGATTTTCAAGTACGAATGCTTTAGCAATCGCAATCCCTGCTGATGCGCCAATACCAGTTAATTGTTTAGACATTAGTTGCCCAGACCTTCAGAGTCCATAACTTCAGTCAATCCAGAAATCGCTTCGTCAGCATCTGATCCTTCTGCTTTGATTGTGATTTCTGAGTTTTGCTGGATTCCAAGGCTCATTACGCCCATGATGGACTTAAGGTTTACTGATTTCCCGTTATACTCAAGAGTTACATCTGAGCTATATTGACCAGCTTTGTTAACTAGAGCTGTTGCTGGACGAGCATGGATTCCTGATTCACTTGTTACTGTAAAATTTTTCTCTGCCATAATAAATCCCTCTTTCAAATTAATAGTATGTTATTTAGAAATTGTGATGATCTCTTTATCTTCACGAGAAACGGTTCCTTCTTTTGCAAGGTCGATTTTTTCTCCCTCTTCAAGGTTCGTGAAGACAATCGGTGTAATCGTTGATGTCGCATGTTCTTTAATATAACCAAGATCTACTTTCATAAGCTTTTGACCTTGCTTAATCTCATCACCTTCGCTAACGAATACCTCGAATCCTTCTCCTTTTAGATTAACAGTATCTATTCCTACGTGGATTAAAATTTCACGACCGTTAGTCGATTCGATTCCAATCGCATGTTTCGTTGGGAATACATTGATAATCTTACCATCAACAGGAGCAACAATTAATCCATCAGTCGGTTCGATTGCGAATCCATCACCCATCATTTTACCAGAGAATACCTGGTCAGGAACCTCAGTGATCGGCAAGATTTTACCCTCGATCGGAGCAATTAGATGATCTTCACCAGTTTTTTCTGTCTGAGGTTTTTCTTCTTTTTGTTCTTCCTTAATAGGTTTCGGAGTCTTTCCACTAATAATATCTTGAATCTGCCCTTTCAGTCCATCAGACTGTGTGCCAAAGATAGCTTGGATGTTGTTTCCTACTTCCATGACACCAGAAGCTCCAAGACGTTTTAGGCGATTTTTATCAACTTCACCCTTATCCGCAACCGATACACGAAGACGAGTGATACATGCATCAAGATTTGTAATATTGCTTTCTCCGCCAAGAGCAGTTAGCACGTTATAAGCAAGTGCTGTATCCTCTTGACCGTCATCAGCAACTTCATCTTCCTCATCTTCTTCGCGACCAGGCGTCATAAGGTTAAACTTACGAATCGCAAATCTGAAACCAAAGTAATAAATAACCGCAAAGACTAGGCCTACAGGAATTACAAGCCACCATGCCGTTCTACCTTGTATTACACCAAATAGAAGGTAATCGATAACACCTCCTGAGAAGGTCATACCAATTTTAACATTTAGCAACTCCATTGTCATAAAAGAAAGTCCTGCAAAAATCGCATGAATTCCAAATAGTACTGGTGCTACGAATAAGAATGAAAACTCGATAGGTTCAGTAATACCTGTAAGGAATGATGTTAGTGCTGCTGATCCCATGATCCCAGCTACAACCGCTTTCTTTTCTGGACGTGCTTCATGGTAAATTGCAAGTGCAGCAGCCGGTAGACCAAACATCATGAACGGGAACTTACCAGTCATAAATGTACCTGCAGTTAGTTCTGCTCCGTCCTTAAGTTGTTCGAAGAAAATCTTTTGGTCACCGCGAATAATTTCACCAGCATCGTTTATATATTGACCAAACTCAAACCAGAATGGTGAATAAAAGATATGGTGCAATCCGAATGGAATGAGTGAACGCTCGATAACACCGAAAACAAATGCAGCAAGAGCAGGGTTAGCATCAAGCATGTTATGTGAAAACGCATTTAACCCTGATTGAATCGGTGGCCAAACAAACAGCATGATGATTCCTAGAATTAAGGATGATACAGCCGTAGCAATCGGAACGAATCGTTTGCCGGCAAAGAAACCAAGGTATTGCGGAAGTTGAATATTATAATACCTTTTATACATAAATGAGGCAAGAATACCGACGATGATACCTCCAAACACACCTGTTTGTAGAGTAGGTATCCCAAGAACATTCGCATAGGATGCGCTATCTGCAACCTGATCCGGAGAAACTCCCTCTAGAACTCCCATCGTAATATTCATAACCAAGAAACCAACGATCGCAGCTAGTCCTGCAACCCCGTCTCCATCTGATAATCCAATCGCTACCCCTACAGCAAACAGTAGTGCAAGGTTCGCAAAAACAATTCCGCCAGCTTCTTCCATTACTGTAGCAAGGAGCTGGAACCACTCTGCTGAAAGGAATGGCAGCTTTTCAAGCAACGTAGGGTTTTGGAATGCGTTACCAAAACCAAGTAACAAACCAGCAGCAGGTAAAATTGCAACCGGTAACATAAGTGCTTTACCAACTCGCTGTAAAACACCAAACGCTTGTTTAAACATTTTTTATCCTCCTTTTTTTAATCCCCAAATAAATCATATATGAAACAAAAAAGGCATGAGTAGAAGGTATAACAAGCCAATCAGGATATACTATACCCCAATCAGTTGTAGTCATACCGGTTCCACTCATGCCTGATCGTATCAGTAACACGTGTACCGTTTATTCATTTATTTCGGAGAAAGCCTTTGCAAGTGCATCGTTAAGTATACAGCTTCTGCGTCAGGAAAAGATGTGTTCAATTCCCGTTGCATGATTTTAATCAACTTCCATGCAATATTGTAACACAGCGGATATTCTTCCTTCAACACTTTTTCTAGTCTTTCATGTGCTTCAACAGGAAGATCTTGTTCACTGCGATCGATCGCATGCCTAAGATGTCGAACTAGCCGCAAATAATCGATTCCAGTTCTACTGATTTGTAGTGAGAGGGAATCTTCTATTACGGAAACGAGCAAGTTGATAAGTGCTGAGTATTTATTCAAAGTAGAAAGGCTTCTATTTGTAATCGCGCTATGGATGTGCAGGGCAACGAATCCTACCTCACCTTCAGGTAGATCAATGTTAAGTTTACTCTTTAATAGCTGAATCACTTTTTCTGCAACTGAGTATTCTTTCGGATACATCGTTTGTGTTTCAACTAAGAAAGGGTTCTTCACATCTAATCCTTGACGAAGTCTTTTAATCGCAAAAGATAGGTGATCGGTTAACGCAACATGTATGTGCTCATCTAAGTCTGCACCTAGGTTCTCTTCAATAAGTGAAATCGCATCATTCATAACACCAATGAAGGCTTCTGGCACATCAGATAAAAGGAGCTTGTACTGCTCCTGTTCATTTTTGTTAGCAAGCACAAAAAACTTGTCTACTTTCGTATCATCAAGTTTTTCGCCATGCTTCTGATTGAAGCCAATTCCTTTACCAGTGAGCACAACCTCTTCATTTTGCTCTGTTATCGCAATGACAACATTATTATTCAAAACCTTTTTTATTTCAAATGGACCCCTCATGTTCAAGTTCCCCTCATTAAACCGGTTTCATTTATAACTATGAACGTATTAATAATAGTAAATAACTGAAGGAACGTCAATGAGAAAACCTTCCACGAGGGCTTTATTTTCACGATCTGTCAATAAAAAGACCGGCTCATTACAAGCCGGAATTTCTATATCTCTAATTCTCCCAGACGGAGTAATTCGACTACTGCCTGGGAACGCCCCTTAACCCCAAGCTTTTGCATCGTGTTGGAAATATGGTTCCGAACTGTTTTCTCACTTATAAACAATTCTTCTGCAATTTCCCTCGTTGTTTTGTCTTGAACAAGCAGTTCAAATACTTCTCTTTCTCGTTTAGTTAAAAGCGGCTTCGGTCGGTAGTGGTTCCCTTTCAACATTCCACCCTCCTCGATAGGGCAACAAAGCAACTTCATCAAAATTAATATAGTCCATACACTATATGTTTTTTTGACAGACGTGTTACATAATTTAGAACACTTTCTTGATGTGAAGTACAGAAATTCTACCGACAGACTTCTTCATTCTTAGTCATTTCCTGAGAAATATTTCGTTTTAGAACGACTGAAATAAAAAGGATCCCATTCTTGGGATCCTTTTACACATATTTATCGGTCACTACCGAAGAAGTTTTTGAAAGTTTGAAGAGAAGTGGCTCTATTCATTGCAGCAATTGAGGTTGTTAATGGAATGCCTTTAGGACAAGATTGCACACAGTTCTGTGAGTTTCCACAGTTCGCTAATCCGCCTTCATCCATTAATCCTTCAAGACGCTCTTCTTTGTTCATTTCACCAGTAGGATGGGAATTGAACAAGCGCACTTGAGAAACCGCAGCTGGTCCAATAAATTCTGAGCGGCTGTTCACGTTCGGACATGCTTCTAGACAAACGCCGCAAGTCATACACTTGGAAAGTTCATATGCCCACTGCCTTTTGTTCTCAGGCATACGTGGACCAGGACCAAGATCATGAGTACCATCGATTGGAATCCAAGCCTTCACTTTCTTAAGCGCATCGAACATTCTACTACGATCAACAGCTAAGTCTCTGATGACTGGGAATGTCGTCATAGGCTCTAGGCGAATCGGCTGTTCTAAACGATCCACAAGAGCAGTACATGATTGACGAGGTTTTCCGTTGATGACCATTGAGCATGCTCCACAAACTTCTTCAAGACAGCCCATTTCCCAAACAACTGGAGTAGTGTTCTCGCCCTTTGCATTAACAGGGTTTCGTCTAATCTCCATTAACGCTGAGATAACGTTCATGTTTTGACGGTAAGGAATCGTAAACGTTTCCTCATATGGTGCGGACTCAGGTCCATCTTGTCTTTTTATTTTGAGAGTAATCGTACGTTCTTCACTCATTATTTAGCCCCCGCTTTCTTCTTCGAATAATCGCGTTTACGAGGTGTAATTAATGATGTATCAACTTCTTCATAATAAAATTCTGGTTTGTTATTAGCTGCATCGTATTTCGCCATCGTAGTCTTCAGCCACTCTTCATCATTACGATCTGGGAATTCTGGTTTATAATGCGCTCCACGGCTCTCATTACGGTTATATGCACCTTGAGTAATGACACGTGCAAGCTGAAGCATGTTTGAAAGCTGACGAGTGAAAGAAGCTCCCTGGTTACTCCACTTGGATGTATCATTAATATTGATGTTCTCGTAACGCTCCATCAATTCTTGGATCTTGTTATCTGTCTCTAACAGCTTCTCATTATCTCTAACTACCGTTACGTTTGCAGTCATCCATTCACCAAGTTCTTTATGAATCTGGTAAGCATTCTCAGTTCCATCCATCTTCAAGATCGCATCTTGCTTCGACTGTTCTTCTTGTTGATGACTTTCAAATAGAGAAGAAGGCATATCTTCAACTGTGTTTTCAAGACCATTGATATATTCAACTGCATTCGGTCCAGCTACCATTCCTCCGTAAATAGAAGAAAGCAACGAGTTAGCACCAAGACGGTTTCCGCCATGCTGTGAATAATCACATTCACCTGCAGCAAACAGACCTGGAATATTCGTTTGTTGATTGAAGTCTACCCATAGCCCACCCATTGAATAGTGAACTGCAGGGAAAATTTTCATAGGGACTTTTCTAGGGTCATCCCCCATGAACTTTTCATAGATCTCGATAATTCCACCGAGTTTGATATCAAGCTCTTTGGAGTCTTTATGTGAGAGATCTAGATATACCATGTTCTCCCCATTGATTCCTAGTTTCTGACGTACACATACGTCAAAGATCTCCCTCGTTGCAATGTCTCGAGGTACCAGGTTTCCGTATGCAGGATACTTCTCTTCAAGGAAGTACCATGGTTTACCATCTTTGTATGTCCATACTCGTCCACCCTCACCACGAGCAGACTCACTCATAAGACGGAGTTTATCGTCTCCTGGGATTGCTGTTGGATGGATTTGAATAAATTCACCATTCGAGTAGATCGCACCCTGCTGATAAAGAGCTCCAGCAGCAGAACCAGTATTGATGACAGAGTTTGTACTCTTACCAAAAATGATTCCCGGACCACCAGTAGCCATGATGACTGCATCAGCTTTAAAACTTCTAATTTCGGAAGTTGTTAGGTTTTCACCAACCATTCCGCGACACACTCCGCTGTCATCGATAATAGCGGATAAGAATTCCCAGCCTTCGTATTTATTAACAAGGCCGGCTACTTCATGGCGACGCACCTGCTCATCAAGCGCATAAAGCAGTTGTTGACCTGTCGTTGCACCCGCAAAAGCAGTACGGTGATGCTGTGTACCACCAAAGCGACGAAAGTCAAGAAGTCCTTCAGGCGTTCTGTTGAACATAACACCCATGCGGTCCATCAAGTGGATGATTCCAGGCGCTGCATCACACATCG
The DNA here is from genome assembly GCF_056159065.1 of Anaerobacillus sp. ABA4_114. Taxonomy (NCBI): domain Bacteria; kingdom Bacillati; phylum Bacillota; class Bacilli; order Caryophanales; family Bacillaceae; genus Anaerobacillus; species Anaerobacillus sp. ABA4_114. The sequence goes on along the minus strand of NZ_JBSWUM010000001.1, from coordinate 1,280,875 downwards.
CCTTAACAGGAGGTTGATTGGCTAGGAAATCTCCTCCGTAGACAGTATCGTCGAAATGTTCCCAAGGAGAGTCTCCCTCTCCTTTTGTATTAACAGCTCCGTTAATTCCCCCCTGTGCACAAACAGAGTGAGAACGCTTAACCGGAACGATCGAAATGAGATCGACACTAACTCCAGCTTCAGCGGCTTTAATAGTAGCCATTAAACCGGCTAATCCGCCTCCGACTACAATAATTTTACCATTACTCATAAGAACGGTTCCCCCTTAATTGCTAGCTCTTACTGAAGGATATGTACCCTTTCAGTATGGTGGTGAAGACAGTTCGTTTGTTGCTTAAACAAATGCGAAAAGCGCGCGTATACCAACGACTGAAAGAGCAAGAAAAATAGCCATTGTTACATATGTCATTGCACGCTGAGATTTCGGTGTTACTGTAAAGCCCCAGCTTACGAAGAAGGACCATAGACCATTCGCAAAGTGGAATACTGTACCAATTACTCCAACGATGTAGAAGATCATCATCCAAGGATTAGCTAGTATGTCCACCATCATCTGATAGTTAACTTCTGCACCCATCGCAGCCTGAATTCTAGTTTGCCATACATGCCAGGTTACGAAAATTAAAACAATTATCCCTGAGATCCGCTGCATATAAAACATCCAATTTCGTAGATAGCCATATCTACTTACGTTATTCTTGGATTGAAATGCGATATAAACACCATAAATCGCATGGAATAATAGCGGTAAGAAAATAACAAAGATTTCAAGGAGATACCTGAATGGTAAAGATTCCATGAAATGAGCAGCTTCGTTAAATGCCTCTGGACCTCTCGTTGCGAAGTGGTTTACTGTTAGATGCTGCGTAACATAGAGTCCCAGCGGAATTACTCCTAGAAGCGAATGCAATTTTCGGCTGACAAAGTCTCGACTTGCGGCCATGTTTTGTGTGTCCCCCTTTTAAGTTGTTAAGCTACCATCTGCCACTGCATATTCTACTATAAAAGCCTTTGCATGCACAGAAATCATCGCTTTCTGTCGATTTATATGTGACATATTCATTGTACTCCCATCATTTAGGAGCGTCAAGAAAACGCGTACATTTTGAGTTTTCTAAATTCCTAGATGAAATTTGCTAGGATATTATTCCTCTCTTTTCCTGTATGTATGGAGGAATCGCTTCCAAACCGTTATAATGATATGAGACGAATTGGAGGAGTTTATGTTTAAAAAGCGCACGAATACCATCGATTATAGTCATGAAGTAACCACAACAGCTTTTGGATATGAGCTTTTTAGAGAAGTTCTTCTTCCTGAGCTATTAGGGACTGAACAAGCGAACATTCTTTATTGGACTGGTAAAGATATCGCGAGAAAATTCCCTCTATCTACGAGAGAAGAAATCGAGCAATTTTTTAAAGATGCAGGATGGGGTGCTCTAACCATCGCACAAGAAAAAAAGAATGAGGTCTCTTACTTACTTCAGTCACCATTAATAGAAGAAAGAAAAAAAACTAGTCGAAATGATTGTTATCAGTTAGAAGCTGGTTTTCTTGCTGAACAATTTCAATACATGCTGCAGTGCATAACGGAAGCTTATGAAACGAGCAAGAAAAACGAAATCCAAATCACAATCAAATGGGATCCGAAAGATAAAATCGAATCATGATTGTAAAAAGGGAGGCCAAGGTGGCCTCCTTATTTTTTTATAACTGCTTAACTGGTGTTCTTTCATCCAACTGGAATTGATCGTGTAATGTCTCGATCGCATAGATCATTTTATCCTCAGGTACGATTGTAGATACCTTAATTTCAGATGTGCTTACCATTTTGATCTCAACATCATGTTCAGCAAGAACTTCAAACATCTGTGCAGCTACACCGGGATTTGAGATCATTCCTGACCCAACGATGGATACTTTCGAAAGTCCAGACTCATAGAAAATGTTTTCATATGGTAGTTTGACTTCAAGGCGACGCAGAACATCTAGCGTTAAATCAAGTGAAGCTGTTTCGATCGAGAACGATATACTCGTCGTATTCTTCTCGCTCGTACTCTGAATGATGATATCTACATTAATTCCATTCGATGCAAGGGATGAAAACAACGATGGAAGTGTTGTGATCTCATTCGGAAGACCAGATATCGTTATTTTTGTCACATTGCTTTCGAACGCAAGCCCTCTCACTACCAAATTCTGTTCCATGGATGCGACCTCCTCAATTATGGTTCCTACTTCGTTTGTAAAACTTGAGCGTACCTCGAGTGGAATATTATAATTCTTCGCGAACTCCACCGCTCTAGGATGAAGAACCCCTGCACCAAGGTTTGCCAATTCGAGCATTTCATCATAAGAAATCGTTGACAGTTTACGCGCGCCTTTTACGTATCTAGGATCAGTTGTATAGACCCCATCTACATCTGTGTATATTTCACATCGCTCTGCTTTCAGTGCAGCCCCGATCGCAACAGCAGTAGTATCAGATCCTCCTCTACCCAATGTCGCGATGTCATCTGTGTCAGAAAGACCCTGGAAGCCAGCAACGATGACGATCTTTCCTTCTGCAAGATGCTGATTCATCCTTTTGGCATCAATATCCAAAATCCTCGCGTTTCCATGGACAGATTCTGTTTTAAGTCCTGCTTGCCACCCTGTAAGTGAGACGGCTTCGTAACCCTTCTCATGAAGCGCCATTGCAAGAAGAGCGGTTGTTACTTGCTCTCCGGTTGTAAGCAGCATGTCTAGTTCTCTTTTGGAGGGATTATTTGTGATGCTTTTTGATAAACCCACTAGTTCATCTGTGGTTTTCCCCATAGCAGAAACAACTGCTACAACTTCATCCCCTGCATCAACTGCTTCAGCAAGCCTCGATGCGACGTTCTTTACTTTTTCGACATCTCCAACAGATGTTCCACCAAATTTCATTACTCGAAGTCCCACTCTCTCCATCCTTTCCACTCTATAACTGTATTTCTCACTCACAACTAGTTTCTTGAATAAGTAATTTAGGCTCTCTATATACAAAAAAACAACAATGAGAAAAACCTCACTGTTGTTTTCATAATTCAAGAAAACGTCCCTGTGTGAGATAGTCCTCCATTCAACCCCCGGGAAGGAATTGAATGACAGCTCTGCACTTCTTCAATGCAGGTCCAGCTTAAGGTGTATAAGCACCTGTTCGCTTCGGCAAATTCCCCTTTCCACCCACGTCAACAAGTCTTATCACTCTCATTGGGTATACTGATGGTTTTTGCGCCTCTACCATCACTTCAATTTATCGAAGTGTGGAACTATTAAATTTTCACTATTATAACGAACTATGAGTTACGCCGCAATACAATTTCGTAATTAATTTTCTTTTTGTTTGAAACGAGCCATCAATTCTTCAGCAACATTCTTCGGTAAACCAGCCTCTTGTAGACCATCTACGCCAGCTTCCTTCATTTTCTTGATCGATCCAAAATAATTTAAGAGTTTCTTTTTACGCTTCTGTCCGATACCTGGGACTTCATCCAAACTAGATTTCAGCATGGATTTTCCACGGAGCTGACGATGGAACGATATCGCAAAACGGTGGACTTCATCTTGAATTCGCTGAAGTAAATAGAACTCCTGACTATTTCTAGGAAGGTAAACATCCTCTGGAGGGTCTCCGATCAATAAGTGGGATGTTCGGTGCTTCTCATCTTTCGTTAACGAACAAACCGGAATATCTAGACCAAGCTCATTTTCTAGAACGTCTTTTGATGCTTGAATCTGAGCGATGCCGCCATCGATAATAATTAAATCTGGGAGTGGTCCATCTTCTTTAAGTAACCTTGTATATCTTCTCCTAACGACCTCTTTCATCGAGCCAACATCGTTTGGACCCTCTACTGTTTTTATCTTGTATTTTCGATATTCATTCTTCTTCGGTTTACCATCTAAAAACACAACCATCGCTGAAACCGGGTTTGTTCCTTGAATATTCGAATTATCGAATGCCTCTATTCGAAGAGGTGCTTCTATTCCTAATTGTTCACCAAGGTTCTCAACCGCATTGATCGTTCTTTTCTCATCTCGCTCAATCAGAGAAAACTTTTCATTGAGTGCGATGTTAGCATTCTTTATCGTCAATTCAACTAGCTCTTTCTTCTTTCCTCTTTTCGGCTGTTGTACTGGGATGTGAAGAAGATCTTCTGCTAATTGAGCATCGATTGTATTAGGTAAAAGGATCTCCTTAGGCTTAGGGTGGTTCTTCTGTAGATAAAACTGACCAAGGTATGTTAAAAAGTCCTCCTCAGGCTCATTATAGAACGGGAAGAGCGAGACATCTCGTTCTATGAGTTTCCCCTGACGGACAAAGAAGACCTGAACACACATCCAGCCTTTATCAAAACTATATCCAAAGATATCACGATCGAGGCCATCGTTTGTTTGAATCGTTTGAGCTTCCATCACTTTTTCAATATGGTACATGAGATCACGGTATTCCTTCGCACGCTCAAAGTCCAGGTTTTCAGAAGCGCTCACCATCTTACGTTCTAAATCCTGTTTGACCTCCTGGTGACCACCATTTAAAAACTTCGTGATCCCGTCGATCATTTCTTTGTTCTGCTCTTTCGTAACTTCTTTTACACAAGGCGCAAGACACTGGCCGATGTGGTAATACAAACAGACTCGATCTGGCATCTTTCGGCACTTTCTGAGCGGATAGATACGATCGAGCAATTTCTTTGTAGCACTCGCAGCATAAGCATTCGGATATGGACCAAAGTACTTACCTTTGTCTTTTTTTATTTTTCTTGTTGTGATGAGTCGAGGTTGTTCTTCAGCCGTAATCTTGATATATGGATAGCTCTTATCATCTTTCAGCATCACATTATATTTTGGATCATGTTTCTTTATTAAATTTAGTTCAAGGATAAGTGCTTCTAAATCAGTTGAAGTAACGATATATTCGAAGTCGCGGATCTCTCCAACTAGCCTCTGCGTCTTACCATCATGTGCTCCTGAAAAATAGGAACGCACTCGGTTCTTAAGTACCTTTGCCTTTCCAACATAAATAATCGTCCCTTGACGATCTTTCATCAAATAACAGCCAGGCTGATCGGGTAGAACAGCTAGCTTATTTTTCAAAAATTGTTCCACGCTATCTCACCTCTCTACCCATTCAAGGCGCATCTATGTTCCCCTATTGTATCATAATGCCTATCGCTTATACTCGTACAAAACAATTTCGTGATAGACAGGATCGTACATCTTATCGGAATAATACGCTCCGACCTTTGTGACCGATTTTCTTATCGGTGCCCCTTGCTGTTCAAACCCCTTCACGACACGATCCGTTAAAAATATTCTTCTCTCATCGTAATAAGGTATTTCTGACAAGAAGGTTTCATATGTGAATACACGGTCATGTTCATACTGAACGTCCAGATAATCCATTACCCTTGTTTCCTCCCAGGTATACACCATGATAGGCTCTTCTATTTCCGAGAGAAAACTACTCAACTGATGGACAGCGGCGGGGTGCTGAGCTTCTCTCATCATTGTGAACGTTCCAAAAGATTGAAAGAGTAGCACCATCACCAAACCAAGCTTCACTAGATGTGCCCTGAAACCTTCTGAATACTTAGTAGTGAATAATAATACCGCAAACAAAACCATTCCAGGTAATGGAAGGATGTGTCTTGGTTTATCAATATTCTGCGCAAACAACGCCCACAAGAAGTATAGAGCAAACATGATTCCATATGTCCATTGAAACGGGGTGATGCTTTGTCTGCTAACTTTGTTCAATAATAAAATAAAACCAATTATCATAATAGTAATCATTGCTGCAATGTAGAGCCTTTGTCCTGCAAGTCCAACCCAGCCTATATTGGTTACGACGAGTTCGTAGCTTCTTATCCATAGTGGAGAAGTTGTCGATACAGCACTACCTCCCCATTCTTGAAAATGTCCGGAGGAAAATCCAAGTGCTAGTTCTAAGAATGCAGTGATTCCTCCTTCTGAAGCAGCTAGTCCTACAACCCAAATAAGCTGAAAACAAATCGCAATAAAAAGATGAACACTGATAAACAAAGCATATGTTTTGTTAGAAGTGTAGCTAGATCTCCTACTTATTAGGAGAAGGATTAACCCGATTCCAAATGGTAGATATGATAATCGAATTCCTAGCAGAATGCTTAATAAAAATGAGGGTAATAACAAAACAAATGAAGACGCTTTACGTTGGAAGGCAACATGTAAACCCCAGATGTACCACCATAGAATCCCAACCGCGGCTGCTTCACTCATAGGCTGAATGGACATTACGTTCAAGAAAACCATCGACTGAAGTACACCAACGATCAGTACGCTGATCGTTTTTGAAAGGATATTGCGGCTTAAGAAATAGAGAGGGATCGAACTAGACAATAAAATTAGACTATTAAATGTTGATAAAGCTAACGAGGGATTGCCAATCCACTTGTGGATGACCATTCCCCCTAAAACAAAATAGGGATAACCCGGGAAATGTGGCTGCATGGCATATAAGTCGAATCTGCTTAAAGCTAGAGCAAAGTCTACTTGATCCCAAGATCGTGGAAGGTCGATCGCATAATGAAACCTCCACAAACTAATGAGAATTATGCTAGTGATACTTACTAATAAGATTAACGTTTTAAATAATGCGTTTAGCGATAGCTTTTTCATATTCAACATGATCATCCTTTAGAAACCTGTCCCGGTCATTCTCACGTACAAAAAATACAAGGCGACTCATCGCCTTGTATTCCTTAATTGTTTATTTTACAGCAGTTTCATTCATTTTGTTTGCCTTGAACATAGCGGATTTTTCTTCTTTAGCTGATTCAGCTTTTGAAGGAGCTTTCTTTGTCGTAACAAGAAGATATATAACAGCAAAGTAACCGATGTACGCTACGATTTCTTCTATTGAAGGCATGGAAGAATATCCAAACAGCGCCTTGAAGAAAATACCGATGTCGCCAGATAATAGAGGGGCAACGCCGTTATCACGTACATAATGAGCATAATCGATCGGATGTTCAGGCAAGAACCATGTTAAGTCATAGACGTGAGGCATGACACTTCCAATCATTCTAATATCCTGCATCATGGAGATACCTTGAACAAGTAACCCTCCAGCGATGAGGACGATGAAGATTCCTGTTACCTTAAAGAAAGATTTGAGCGGGATACGCATCGTACCTTTGAAGAAAAGATACGATACAACAGCAGCAATTAACACTCCCGTAATGGCTCCCCAACCTTCGAACCCTTTCCCAATATCTCCGCCTGTAATCGCAGCGAAGAAGAAGACCGTTTCGATGCCTTCTCGTAAAACAACGAGGAACGAATGAATAACCATACCAATTATATTTCCTGTCGTTATATACTTCGTCATTTTTCCTTCAGTCTTGCCTTTGATGTCCCGGCTATGTTCAGCCATCCAAAACACCATCTGTGTCAGTAATACTGAGGAGATCAGCATAATGGCGATCTTCAGGTACATTTCACTTCCCATTGCAGCAAATCCAGTGAAGACTACCTGAAACAACATGGCGACACCTATGCTTGCAACAACTGCAAGTCCTGCGCCTAGCCAAACAAATTTGTTGTATTGACGTTGTCCCATTCGTTTCATATATGTTGTGATGATTCCTATGATGAGAAGGGCTTCAAGTACTTCTCTGAACATGATCAGCAATGCCTGAATTTCCATTTACCTTTCCCCTTTCTACGTTCTTTACGAACGGCGACGCATTCTAGTTGTGTATATCACAACGCCTGCAATGACGATTACAATCAATACGATCGGTAACCAATTCGATAGTTGACCAAGGTCGGTCCACTCAGTTTTACCATTGTCATTCGTATCGTCGGTAGCGCTTTTACCAAAATGACCAATTTCGACTGACTCCATGTTAAATTGATCTTGTAGCGCTGTAAGAATTTTATCTTTACTCTCAATAAATTGATCTTTATCTGATTCTTTTTCTCCTACTCCGAACAAACCAGGATTACCAAGCGAATTTAAGATGGTTTCAAAATCGCTCTTAATCTCGCTATCCACTTCTTCGTTTTTTTGCTTTACGACAGGAGAAAGCTTTTTGTAAGTTGCATCAGCCTTCCCTACTAGCTTTCGAGTCGTATCATATTCTTCGAAGTTGTCCTCCACGTTCTCAAGACGCCTAGAGATATTGAGGACGAGTATTTTCTGCATGTTCGTAATAACTTCTTCTTTATCTTCATTTTCGAGGGCGGACTTAATCACGCTAACTGCGTCGTCACCCATATGTAATTGAATTTCTTCTTCTACAGTAGCAAATATCTCACTTGCTTTATCATAGTTTGGAGGAGATTCATTAAGCTTTGCTACCATCTCACTATACGCTTCAGCTACTTTTTCTTCAGTGGGGTCACCGTATGAATACGCAAAAGCTTTTAGTGGAGTGGTTACCATAGATGTAATCATGATGATGAGTGCTACGAGCGCGATGTGTTTTTTCATTGAGAATCCTCCTCATTGATAATGATAATGATTATCAGAATTGAAGTCAATATCAGATATGCATTTGTTATGGCTTTTCTGTGTGTAATTGAGACCAGTCGATCGGTTTGATCTGATGGGCGTGATAATCAATAGGTACTCGTTTAACAGGTCTTGACATCTCCTTCACAATCGCTGGAAGTACTGAAGTCATATACGCTTTAAACTTTATATAGGACTGACCGGTCGATCGAACTTGATAGGTGATCGGTATTTCGGTTACGCGGAACCCTTTTCTTACAAGATTCAGTGTTAATACTTGTGCATAGTTATAGTCATGAATAATCTCTGCTTCTTCCATTGCCTGTCTTGAGAATGCCCTCATCCCTGACTGCCCATCATAAATCCATTTTCGTAATAAAATGGATTGGAGAAATGTGAAAAAGTAATTCCCAAGCCTCCTATGAAGTTGCATCCCATCTATCGTTCCCTTAAATCTCGACCCCATCACATAGTCTGATTCACCTTCGAGCAGGGGTGCCAATAACTCCGGCAACTGCCAGGCAGGGTATTCATTATCAGCATCTAACATGACGCCAATATCAGCACCAAGAGCAACAGATTGTTGAAGTCCCGTCCGTACCGCTGCTCCTAGACCTTTGTTATGGTCTTTCGAAAAAATATGATCAGCACCAGCTTCTTTTGCTACTTCTACCGTTCGATCTGTTGATCCATCATCAATGACAAGAATACTCACCTTAACGTCTTTATGAAAGTCTCTTGGTATTTTGCGAATGACTTCACCTATAGCCTGTTCCTCGTTATGAGCTGGCAAGAAAACAATAACATGTTGTTTCATTAATCTTTCTCTTCCTTCCTGTGGTTGAACGCTTCAGTTAGAATTTCACCTCTACTATGTGATGGGATAGGCGCACCAAGAAGGTGTGCAACAGTCGGGGCTACCGATGTTAGACTGTGCTTGTCTTCAACTATTTTCCCTGCATTAATGGAAGGGCCATTCATAAAGAAAGGAACGAATCGCTCTCCTTCGTCAAGATGTCCGTGCCCTCCTATTCCATCAGCCTGCCCATGATCGGCACATATGATCAATGTGGTATTTTCCATATAACCATTCTCATCCAACCAATTTACGTATTCTTCAACAAGGCGATCAGCTTCTTCTATCTTTTGGATATATTCATCGTAAAGAACACCTCTTGAGTGTCCGGTTTGGTCTGTTCCAATAAGCTGGACAGTAAAAAAGTCTGGATCCTTCTCTTTCATAACCTCTCTAGCTCTACCCATAATATTAGAATCGGCTACATCATTATGCATCACAGCCGTTACTGTATCTACGTCATCTCCCATCGCATCAACAAGATGGGCAATTCCAAGGAGTCTACCGCTCTTATTCACCTTTCGCAACGAATCATAGATCGTCTCGACTTTTACGCCACGACCCCAAACCATATTTGAATTGATTCCATGTTCGAAAGGATACGTTCCAGTCATCATGGATGAAAAACATACTACTGTCCTTGCTGGATAAACTGTTTCCATCTGGCTATATTCAGTACCACTCTTTTTCAGCGAATCCAAAAAAGGGGTTTGTGCCTCTTGGAACCGTTCCTTTCTCATCCCATCGATGACGATCATGATTACTTTTTCATTCTTATTGTTAGAAGACTTTACATCTTCTGTATAGGTCGGTTTGATTGTTGGTTTCCAGTCAAATAAATATTTGTGTAAAATGTAGCTAAACAGAAAGATGGCACCATACAACATGAGCAACTTGTCCCACTCGATGGACAATGAAGAACCGATAAATGAATCTGTCACCATAGTCCAAATGCCTATGATCAGCAATACTTTAGGTAGCTGCTCCTGAGCATTTCCGCTCGTTGAATCACTATTCTTTAATACGAGTTTCCAAAATCGAGTGAAGTTCGTCCAACTCGTTCCAATTCTCAGATGATAATATAGCGTTCCCCAGAAAAACACCGTAAAAAAGAAATAGAGTGCTATTGCAAACAATGATGCTGTTAGAGAAAAGTGGTCAAAGATTATTAAAAAACCTATCAAGGGAAGCCATAAATAATTTCTCAAGAAAAGCGGAAAATCATAATGATAGTAAAGAACTAGAAGAGGGAGAACCGCTCCTAATCCGAATAAAAACCCACTCCAAAATGAAACTGAAAACCACTCTGATATGTAAAATAACAATAAAGTTCCCGTAACAAAAATAGGAGTGAAGGGCTTTCCTTCGTTCAAAAGATTCCAGCACCTTGCTGCAACCTTCTCAAAACCTGAAGCTTGTTTCATTCTGTTTCTCCTTTCGACTTTACAAACGATTTCAATTTATTCATTTTAAGAGGATACATGTAAAATGCTGCCGCACCGGCAGCAAAGGAATATAAATACTTAAATCCATGAGTAATGATCGCAATCATAAACGCATCTTCTAGCTGGAATCCAGAGCGATACAAAGACAGGCTCATCACACTTTCATAAGTTGCGAGTCCTCCAGGTGCAAGTTGTAAAACACCAGAACCGACAGACAGTGCTGTCACCCACATTGCGTTAAGATAGCTAAACGATGCCATATCGACAATCGCAACAGCATACACGACGATTCCCTCAAAGATCCAGCTGATGCCTGATAACAAAATAATGATCAAACCCGATCTAGATTTCACAAGAGAGGTAAAGTCATTCCATTGTGTTGATACGAAAGCAGGTAGTTTGTTGTGTTTTTCCAAGAGATAAAGAAAGACAGTTCCTACTCCTATCGCTACAAGCGCACTAAGAAAGAAAACGGAATTCAGCTGGATTCCAATAGCACTCGCTCCAAACATTGCGAATAAACCAAGCCACAAAAGATCCAAAGCTCTTAACGACACTACGGAAGATAACGATTTCGTCCATTTTACATCCTGATGTTGTGCCAAGGCCCCCACTCTTACAGCTTCTCCACCTTTAAAAGGTAATAGATGGTTAAAAAACAAACTATAGAATATTCCTGATAGGTAGACGACGAATGGCACATTCGGATTCACAAGAATTCTCCAACACCAAGCACGTAACAAAAACGCAATTGTATATCCTACAACCATGAGTACTAGGAGAATAGGATGGCTGAAAAGAGCCAAGATGGTTTGCCTTAAATCTTCAAATGTAAACACTTTAACGAATAGAAAAACAAACAAAACAACGAGCGATAAGCTAGTTAACCATTTAATTATCTGTAGTAGTTTTTTGCCCATTCCACCGTTCTCCGTATTCCTTCATTTATTCCTATATTAGGAGTGTAACCGAGCATCTCTTGCGCTTTCGATATGTTGCTCCACGTATGCTTCACATCACCCGCTCGATGAGGGCGTTCGAACAGTTTACCTTCTGGGAAATATTCTTGTAATATCGTGATCAACTCATCTAATGATACGGGTGTTCCGCTTCCAAGGTTAAATATCTCGGATTGACTTGATTGTCTTTTCAAGGTCAGCGAGATACCTTTCACAATATCATCGATAAATGAGAAATCACGAGACTGTTCTCTTCCAAAGATCTCGATAGGTTGATCGTTTAAAAACTTATTAATAAATAGAGGAATGGCCATATCCGGTCTGCCCCAAGGTCCATACACAGTAAAGAATCGTAGAATAGAAAGCTTGTATCCATAGAGTGATTGATAAGCATGACAAAAGGATTCAGCTCCGTACTTCGCAGCGGCATATGGAGAACAAACCTTTCCGTTAGCATCTTCTTCTTTCACCGGACCGCTGTCAGCATTGCCATAGACGGATGAGGATGACGCAAATAGAAAGTGGGATACGCCTGTTTCACCGGACGCTTTTAAAACATTTACCGTCGTTTTTATATCTTGATCAATATATTCGTGTGGGTTTAAAAGCGAATATTGTACTCCAGGAAGGGCTGCTAAATGAATGACTGCATCATAGGAATGCTCCTTAAAATGCTTCATTGTTTTCTCTTCATTTAGTAAATCGAATTGATGTAGTGTAAAGTCTCCCAACTTTTTCACTTGGTCTATATGATCTGCCTTCCTTTTTACGTCATAATAGGAAGTCATATTGTCGATGACCGTAACGCTGTGTTTTTCTTTGATGAGAGTTTTGGCTAAGTGGCTTCCAATGAAACCTGCTCCACCAGTAATCAATACGTTCATATTCTGCACTCCTACTACTCAACTAAAAAAGAAACTTCCTCTTAACTCTTAAGCATTCCTAACTTTCATGTACAATAGAAAAGGCCGCTTTAAGCGGCCAATTTCGTCTTTCTTTATTCTACTACACTTTTTAGCGTAGACACAATTTCATCGCTTAATTTTGCTGCTTCATCAGCTTTATCGTTGCTAATGGCTTCAAACCACTCTTGCCCTTTTGTATAAAGACCTTTCGTTTCTTCTTCACCGAGCGTTTCCATCAATGGCTTCTCGATTGCTTTCATGAAGACATTTGCTTCCATTGCAGCTTCTCGTCCATCTGTAAGTTTGCCTTCATCTGCCATAGCAGCAACCTTTTCATGATAGCTCATGATTTTGCCCATGAATGCTTTCGTGAACAAAGTAGAAACTTCGTCTGATTTAATCGTACTTGGATCAGTTTCACTAATATTGAATAGTTCGCTTAACTTATTCGCCGCTTCTTCATCTCCACCAGATAGAGAACCTTGAATTGCCTGGTAGAATCCAAGAGCTTCTGCCTGCATGATCTTCAGATCTTCTGTTTCACCATCTTGGACTGCTTGATCAATCTTTTCTGCGTAAGAGTTAGCTGCTAAGTAGTAGCTCTTATATGTGGATTTGTCAGTAACTTGCTTGTACACTGCAAAGTTATCCATTTCTCCATTATTTAAAGCTTCTTCTTGAGCGTCTAAGCCGTTATTAATATTTTGTACGATGCTTGAATCACCCTCAAGCTCGTAATAAGAATCACGTTTCTCTGCTGTCGGAATGAAAACATTCTCAGCTAGCTTTTTAATTTCGTTAAAGTGAAGCATCGCTTTTTCATCTTCACCAGCATCCTTTGCTTCAATAACAGCTGCATGAAGTGATTTTTGCTTTTGATAGAAATAGGATTGTGTTCCTTTATCGATCATTTGACGAGCAACGTTCATATCTAGTTCGCCAGATTTACCTGCTTCAATTCCTGTTGTAATAAACTGATCGATTTCATTACTCGTTTCATTTACTGCACTTTTCAGCTCATCCGAATAAGTAGCGTCGATCATTTCCCAATCTACTTCTTTGTCTTCTTTCATCTTATTTAGTTCTTCCGTTATGGCTTTATAAGCCTCGATTTGTTTTACGGAGTCAGATTCTTCGACTGACATGTCGCTTGAAGCATTCTCTTCCGTGTTATTGTTAGAGTTGCTTGATTCCTCTTGAGTTTGCTCATTTGTGTTTGAAGCATTTTCTGAGTCGTTGCCGCATGCTACAAGCACAGTTCCTGCAAGTGTAATAGAAGCGAATAGCATCATTGATCTTTTCATTATGTAATCCCCTTTTCATCGTTGTCTGTTCTTATGATATCCATCAAGATTATATCGAGAACGATTATCAGTGTCAATACTGTTGTAATTTAAAAATAAAAAAGACCCCAATCTCAAGGATTGAGGTCTTGATGTTTATCGTTTATTGATGCTTAGAAAGTGTTTGTGCTAGTGCTTCTTTCGGTTGGAAACCAACGACTTGGTCAACAACTTCTCCGTTTTTGAAAACTAGAAGTGTTGGGATGCTCATTACACCAAACTTGCTTGCTGTTTCTTGGTTCTCATCTACGTCGATTTTAACCACTTTCACATCAGTCATCTCAGCATCTAGTTCTTCAAGAACTGGTGCGATCATCTTACAAGGTCCACACCATGGTGCCCAAAAGTCTGCAAGAACAAGACCTTCGCTTGTTTCTTGGTTAAAGTTTTGATCTGTCGCATGTACGATAGCCATTCTATATCTTCCTCCTTAAACAAATATCACTTGAGAATACCAGGTTAAAGGCCGGTTGCCTCAATGTGCTCTGCCATATTGACATTCGTCAATTGGCTCAGATTGAGTATATCATTAATACTCATGGTGTTTCCATTTTTTTGACTCACACTCATTCTTCCCTATTTACTGAAGAAAAAACGTGTAAAAAAGCGAGCTCGCGGCTCGCTTTTTGTTTAGTTCGTTTGGAGAACTTTTTTGAATTCTTGTGTTAATAGTGGAACAACTTCAAACAGGTCTCCAACGATTCCATAATCTGCTACATTAAAAATATTCGCTTCTGGATCTTTATTGATCGCAACGATTACTTTTGAGTTAGACATACCAGCGAGGTGTTGGATTGCCCCTGATATACCGCACGCGATATAGAGATCTGGAGTAACGACTTTACCAGTTTGCCCGATCTGTAGCGAGTAATCGCAATAATCTGCGTCACACGCTCCTCGAGATGCTCCTACAGCAGCACCGAGTACGTCAGCAAGTTCTTGTAGTGGTTCGAAACCGTCTTCACTCTTCACACCACGGCCACCTGCAACAATCACTTTTGCCTCTGATAGATCTACTCCAGAAGTAGACTTGCGAACGACTTCTTTCACGATCGTACGAAGATCTTTAATCTCTACCTCTTCAGAGAAAACTTCGCCTGAACGTGACTCATCTTTCTCAAGAGCAGAAATGTTATTCGGACGAATCGTTGCAAGGATAACACCCGATTTTACCTTCTTCTTCTCAAATGCTTTACCAGAATAGATCGGACGTGTGAATACGATATCCTCACCATCTAATTCGATTGCAGTAGCATCTGAGATTAAGCCAGCATCTAATTTACTAGCAAGTTTTGGTGCTACATCTTTCCCCATCGATGTATGTGGGAAGAGGATCGCATCAGGTTCGATAGAGTTGATAATCTGCAAGAACACTTGCCCGTACCCATCGCTTGTATAAGTTGAAAGCTTTTCATTCTCTGCTTTGATGACACGATCTGCTCCATAATGGAACAACGAATCTGTTAATGCGCTTACATTTTCGCCCGCTATCGCTGCGATTACTTCTCCACCCGCTGCGATTTCTTTCCCAGCTGCGATTGCCTCAAACGATACATTACGAAGTTCATTCTCACGACTTTCTGCAATTACGAGTACTTTTTTGGCCATAGTAAACCCCTCCTATATAACTTTCGCTTCCTGACGAAGTAATTTCACTAGTTCTTGTACTTGATCGTCCACTTCACCTTCAAGTACTTTTCCAGCTTCTTTTTTAGGTGGTAAATAACGCTCTAGAGTTTCTGTTTTTGCTCCAATTTCATCTTCATCGATGTCTAGTTCATCATAATCTATTTCTTCAAGTGGCTTTTTCTTTGCCTTCATGATTCCAGGAAGTGATGGATAACGTGGTTCATTAAGTCCCTGCTGAGCTGTTACAAGCAGTGGAAGCTGCGCTTCAACGATTTCCACATCCCCCTCGACATCTCTTTCGATTGTAGCTGTGCTACCATCGATATCTAGCTTCGTGATCGTCGTTACATAAGGAATACCCATCTTCTCTGCTAAGCGAGGGCCAATCTGTCCAGTGCTATTATCATTCGAGACGTTTCCACCAAGGATGATGTCGTACTCTTTATCTTCGAAATAAGCGGCTAATAGCGCAGTTGTTGTATATTGGTCGCTCTCATCAAGCTCTTCATTATTAATTAGAACCGCTTTATCTGCACCCATTGCGAGAGCAGTTCGAAGCTCCTTCTCCACTTCTTCACTACCGATACTAACGACTGTAACTTCACCGCCGTGGTCGTCACGAAGTTGAATTGCTTCTTCAATCGCATACTCGTCGTAAGGGTTGATAATAAACTCAACGCCTTCTTCACTGATCTTGCCATTCTCAATAACAATTTTTTCTTCAGTATCAAATGTTCTCTTCATAATTACGAATATGTTCATTTCTTTTTACCCTCCCTGAGATAATTATCTTTATTTATCAGTAAAGTTCGGCTTTCGCTTCTCAATGAAAGCACGAATACCTTCTTGCCCATCTTCAGATACGAAGGCTTTACCGAAGTACTCTTTTTCTTTCGCTACTCCTTCATTGAACTTAGCTGGTTTAGAGTAAGTTAATAACTCTAATGCATACCTCATCGTTACAGCACTCTTTTGAGCGATCTTCTCAGCCAATTTTTTCGCTTTAGGAAGGAGTTCGTCTTCAGAATAAACTTGATTTACCAAGCCTAAGTTTGCAGCTTCTTGTCCTGTGATTGGTTCACTCGTTAGAAGCATTTCAGCAGCTTTCGCCTTGCCTACAAGTTCAGGCAAGCGCTGTGATCCTGCAAAGCCTGGTACAAGCCCTAATTGTAGTTCTGGCAATCCAAGTTTTGCACTTTCCGTTGCGAGGCGAATGTGGCAAGCCATCGCAAGCTCAAGCCCTCCTCCGAGCGCAGCTCCATGAATGGCAGCGATGATCGGTTTTGGGAACGCTTCCATTTTATCGAAAAGCGTTTGACCAATGCCTCCGAGCTCTCCAAAACCTTCTTCGGTATCAACAGTTGTAAATTCTTTTATGTCTGCTCCAGCAGAGAAAAACCTGCCTTCACCAGTCAACAAGATAACTTTTGTTTCGGAATCATTCTCTAAATCATTAAGTATTTGCGTCAGTTCTTTAAGTACGTCTGTAGCAACAGCATTCGCTGGTGGTCTTTCTAAGGAAATGTTCGCTACCTTGTTTTCTTTCGATAATTTTAAAAATTCCACTTTCCCACTCCTTCCTAAGCAGTCCCGGAATTTCCGGGACACATATCTATTTGCTTAAGCCATTGATCAGTAAATGATGTATAGGCTTTGCAAGTGCTTCTAAATCAAACTTGTGATCCTTCATAACCCAATTGGTCACTGTTTCATCAAGCGTTCCAAATATCATTTGCCTAGCGAGTCGGACATCAAGCTCTTCCATGAATAGGCCTGCCTTTACGCCATCGATCAAAATCTGATCAACTAAGGTTAAGTACTTCTTAAGTACTTCACCGATTTGAGCACGAAGCTCTTTGTTCGTTTGCCTTAATTCTAACTGGGTGACGATTGCAAGCTCGTAATCGGAAGAAAGATGCCTGAAGTGCATATCGATCAGCGTTAACAGCTTTTCTTCTGCATTGCTCTTCTCAGCTATCTGCGCTTCGATCTTATCGATGAAGCTTCCCATCTTTTTTTGAAACAGTGAGATAAGCAGATCTTCTTTATTCTTGAAGTATAAGTAGATCGTACCGTCTGCTACACCGGCTTCACGCGCTATTTTTGAAACCTGCGCTTGATGGTAACCATTTTGTGCGATCACGACTACAGCAGCATCAATGATTTTGTCATACTTTGGGCCACGCTTTTTCCCTTTTTCCACCATAGCAAGTTCTCCTTTATTCTTAATCCGACACCTCATTCACCAGAAATGAATGAGCATTCATTCATATTTATATTGTAGCGGTACACAACAGGTACTGTCAATATCGGATTTCTGAGCGAGCGCTCAATTTGAATACAAGGATATTTGCAAGTTCATCATATCATAATAAGCTGAAATGTGCGAATTTTTCTAATTAATTTTTCAATCATCTTCACTAGTTTCTTAAAGAAGAAAACCAATCGCTAAAGCGATTGGCTTTTTTCTTTTTCTTCATCAACGAGTACTCGGCGAAGGATTTTCCCAACCGTAGTCTTTGGAAGCTCATCTCGAAATTCATACAAATGAGGAACCTTGTACGCTGCAAGAAAGCGCCTACAATGTTGATTTAACTCTTCCTCAGTACAATTGCTATTACTCTTCAGGACAACGAATGCTTTTACGGTTTCTCCACGATATGGATCCGGAACGCCTATTATAACCGCTTCTTGAACAGCTTCATGTTCATATAACACTTCTTCTACTTCTCGAGGATATATATTGAATCCACCTGCAATGATCATATCTTTCTTACGATCGACAATATAAAAGTATCCCTTCTCGTCTTGATAAGCCATATCTCCCGTATAAAGCCAGCCGTCTTTTAGGACAGCTTCCGTTTCATCAGGACGATTCCAGTATCCCTTCATCACTTGAGGGCCCTTTACGATAAGTTCACCAATTTCTTTAACTTCAGCTTCCTCACCGTCAGGCTTCACAACCTTAGCATCGGTATCCGGCCAAGGCATCCCGACACTTCCGATGACATTACCATCTGAAATAGGATTCGCGTGTGTAACAGGCGAAGATTCTGTTAAACCGTAGCCTTCCACGAGCCTTCCACTGATTTTTTGCTGAAACTTCTGTTGTACTTCGATCGGCAGTGGTGCTGATCCACTAATACATGATTTGATCGAAGAGAGGTCATAGCTGTCGAAGTCAGGCTCGTTCAGTAGTGAAATATAAATTGTTGGGGCACCTGGAAACAAGGTTGGTTTCTGTTTGTCAATCGTCTTCAACGTGTCTCTCGGTTCGAATTTAGGCAAGATAATCATCTTAGAGGCATACATTATCGAAAAGTTCATAACACACGTCATACCATATACGTGGAAGAAAGGTAGTACTCCCATTATTCTTTCTTCGCCATAAGTAATATCTCGATTCCATACAATCATTTGCATTGTATTCACTACGAGGTTGTAGTGAGTCAACATGACTCCTTTTGCTAGACCTGTTGTCCCACCTGTATATTGAAGCAAAGCCAAGTCCTCTTTAGGATCGATGTCTAGATCGATTTCATTCAACTTTCCATTTTTCACCCAGCTGTGAAAGGTGTGGATGCTTTCGTTCAATGGTATTTCGACGATAGGACCTTGCTTAT
Source organism: Anaerobacillus sp. ABA4_114 (assembly GCF_056159065.1). Classification (NCBI taxonomy): domain Bacteria; kingdom Bacillati; phylum Bacillota; class Bacilli; order Caryophanales; family Bacillaceae; genus Anaerobacillus; species Anaerobacillus sp. ABA4_114. Next base: position 1,261,591 of record NZ_JBSWUM010000001.1, on the reverse strand, counting down.
TCTTCTTTTGAACGAGAGGATAAAGCAAGTTCTTAGGAAAAGGCAAGTACTCATTGATCTTTGTGACAACTACATGCTCTAACGATGTTTTATCTCTTACTTTTAACACTTTTGGTAATACAAGGTCTAGGCAGATAATAATCGTTGCTTGTGAATCTGTTAGTTGATGCTCGAGCTCTCGTTCCATGTAAAGCGGATTCGTTTGAACAACAATTCCACCTGCCATAAGTACTGCATAATAACTAATAACAGCTTGAGGACAGTTCGGCAGCATGATCGATACTCGATCGCCCTTCTCAAGCCCATGCGCCTTTAAAGAATTTGCTAATCGATTCGCACGATCGAAAAGCTCTTGATACGTTAGTTCTTTTCCTAAAAAATGAACTGCCTTCTTATTTGGATAGTTCTGAGCAGCATCTTTTAGGTACTGATGAAGAGGCTTATTATCGTACTCCATCGCGGGCGGTACACCTTCATCATAATGCGAGAACCACGGTTTTTCGCTAATATTCTCCATTATTTTTTCAACCTCCCTTTCAACTCTCCTTTCAAACCCTATTCTCTCTATAAAATAATTATAATGAAAAACACGAAAATATCCTATCTTTTTTTGATTTTTTTGAATAGATTGGCAATTTCCGTCACTACTTGTCTTATTTAAATAGAAAAAAGACAGGTTTGCACCTGTCTATCTAGACTGTTGAGAAAACATTAAGAGTTATCTCTCAATAATATAGCGAGATTTCCGCTCCAGGATGCTCGCTTTCCGCGGGGCGGGCGGTGAGCTTCCTCGTCGCTTACACTCCTGTTACCGCAGGATTGAAGCATCCTTCCGCTCCAATCAGCGTTATATGAAGGTTTATATAATTAGAAATTATAACGATATATAGAGCCAAGAAAGATTGGATAGCACTCATTGGAAAGTTAACTTGATTTGAATGTATTTATTAGCAGTTATCCGGTCAATAATATTCAATTTTTTTCAAACAAAGCTAAAAGACAGGTTTTCACCTGTCTTCTCTACACAAAATAAAGTAAGTAAACGATACCTGCGATAAAAAATATCCCTGCAACTACCATTAATACTTTCCATAACGTCTCCATTACATTCTCCCCTTAACTGATCCCTGCTCCAATGACGAATGAAAGTCCAACTGAAATGACCATCGAAATGAATCCTACAGCACGGTTATCTTGTTTTATTTCTTCGTCGATTCGAAATTTAGGAGTTAAAAATTCAAAAGTAAAGTATCCGATCAATAATAAAACAAAGCCGAATATCCCCCACCCCATCATCGTAACTAGCGAATCGTTGTGTTCGATCGAGAATCGAAAGATATTCGCGATTCCAAAGATCTTACCACCTGTTGCTAGAGCAACGGCTAAATTGCCATTCTTGACCTCATCCCAGTTACGATAAGAGGTAACAAATTCAAAAGCCGAGAGAAATACAATCATACACACGATGACGACACTATAGTTGGCTGCCGTTTGAAAAGCTACACTATCCCAAAGTTGATCCATCTCTGAGCTTCCTTTCCTTATTTCAGTTCGACGACGGTTACGCCGCCACCGCCTTCATTCATTCCGCCCATTCTCAGTGTCTTCACACGAGAGTGACGTTTCAACCATTCATGAACGCCTTTCCTTAGAGCGCCAGTGCCTTTACCATGTATGATCGAAACTTGATGATACCCAGCTAGAAGCGCATCATCAATATACCGCTCTACTTCCACCTGAGCGTCTTCGTATCGTTTTCCTCTTAAGTCTAACTCGGTCTTCACACTGCTATCACGGCCACGCACTGAAACGAGCGGCTTTCTCTCTACTACGGGTTTCGATTTCACCTTTTCAAGGTCATTCGCTTTCACATTCATTTTCATTATACCAAGCTGTACTTGATACTCGTTTTTACCAACTTGCTCAACAATATGTCCTTTCTGGTTAAAACTAATGACATTTACTTCATCACCTGGTTTGTAGGATTTCACCTGCGCCTTATTAGATGGCTGTTTTGTTTTCTTAAGTTCTGGCTTAGTTTCGTCAAGCTGCTTTTGGGCATCGATCAACTGATGTTCTTTTACAGAACCTTTCTGGAATGTGCGAAGGTCGTTTATGATTTTTTTCGCTTTCTCTTTTGCTTTATCAACCTCTTCGGCTGCTTGTCTTTCAGCTTCTTCTAACATTCGTTCTCGTTGATTTTCGAACTTTTCAAGCTGCGCTTCAAGGTCTTTTTTCAAAGCTTCTGCTTCTTTACGAATCACTTCAGCGCTTTCGCGATCAGATTCTGCTTTCTTCTGACTGTCTTCAAGTGAAGAAATCATTTTATCTACTTTATTACTTTCACTTGATATTTGAGATCTAGCATCATCTATAATGACTTCCATTAGTCCAAGTCTTCTTGAAATTTCAAAGGCATTACTTCTTCCAGGAACACCAATTAGCAACCGATATGTAGGACGTAGCGTTTCAACGTCAAATTCTACACTTGCATTCATAACCCCTTCACGGTTGTAGGCATAGGCTTTTAGTTCACTATAGTGAGTAGTAGCGATAACTTTTGCTCCACTATTGTAAACATAATCTAAAATTGAAATCGCCAGTGCTGCACCTTCTTGAGGGTCCGTACCTGCACCAAGCTCATCAAACAACACGAGGCTATTGTGATCGAGGTTTTCAAGAATACCAACGATATTTGTCATGTGAGAAGAAAACGTACTTAAGCTTTGTTCAATCGACTGTTCATCACCAATATCTGCGAATATATGTTGGAAGACAGACATAGAAGAATTCTCTTCAGCAGGAATATGAAGACCTGATTGAGCCATAAGCGTTAACAGACCAGCTGTTTTTAACGTAACGGTTTTCCCGCCTGTATTAGGTCCTGTAATAACAAGAGATGAGTAATCGTCTCCAAGCTTTATTGAGATCGGTACAACATCATCTTGTGGAAGAAGCGGGTGTCGACCTTTGCGAATTTCAAATGCCCCTTCATCATTCATAGTAGGCTTAGTTGCTTTCAGCTCGTTCGCATATAGTGCTCTAGCGAATATAAAATCGATCTCTGCTAACATGTCGACATTATGTCTTAGAGTTTCTGCTGATTCAGCCACTTTTACAGTTAACTCAGTAAGGATACGCTCAATTTCTTGTTTTTCTTTTACCTTCACTTCTTTGAGCTGATTATTAATCGACACTACTGACTGAGGTTCGATGAAAAGTGTCGCACCTGAAGATGATTGATCATGAACCATTCCACCGAAAGAGCTTCTGTACTCCTGCTTAACAGGTATGACGTACCGTTCATTTCTGATCGTCACGAGTGCATCAGACAACATCTTTCTTGTATTCGAAGAACGTATTAAGCTTTCCAATTTCTCTCTTACTCTTGATTCATAGCTTCTCAACTGCGTGCGCAGCCTTCTTAACGCATCACTTGCAGAATCCAGCAAATCACCATCTTGATCAATACATGCATTGATTTCATGCTCTAGATCTGTCTCGTTCATAATTTGGCTGACGAGGCTTCCTAAGAGAGGGAGCTCTATTCCGTCCTCAATCATATTTTCCAAAAAGGTTTTAAATCGCTTCCCACCGTAAATCGTACTCGAAATGTCTAAAAGCTCTGAAGGGTTCAAGACTCCCCCAATTTCAGCTCTCTTCAAGCTCGAGCGTATATCTCTGATTCCACCTAGAGGAGCTTGGCCACGCAAACGAAGAACGGTTCTTCCTTCATCCGTTTCATCAAGATGACTGTTCACTTCTGCTAAGTCATAGAATGGGACTAATTGTTCTGTTTTTTGCTTTCCTAAAGAAGAGGACACGTGCTTTCCGAGTCTTTCTTTCACTTTTTCAAATTCAAGCAGTCGCAACACTCTACTGTTCACTGATTCGTTCCTCCTATAAAGCAGTAATTTATTTATGACGGTCGAAGAATGCCTCGAGCTCTTCTACCGTATACGTATTTAGTACACTCTCTTTTCTTAACCAACCTCTTCTGCCTGCCGAGACTCCTATTTCCATATGCTCGAGCATGTCCATGTGGTGGGCATCTGTGTTGATCATTATTTTCACATTTTCTTCCTGCGCTTTCCTAAGCCATGATGCAGCTAAATCGAGGCGATTCGGGTTTGCATTCAATTCTAACGCGGTATTTGTTTCTTTAGCTAGTTCAATCAGTCTTTCATGATTAAGTGCATAACCTTTTCTTCTCCCCAATAATCTACCAGAAGGATGGGCGATCAAATCAACATGGTGACTCCTTAATGCGGTCTCGAGCCTTGCCATAATCGTCTCTTCATCCTGAGTAAATGATGAATGAATGGAAGCAATAACAAAATCCATCTCTTCTAATAATTCATCGTCATAATCTAGCGTACCATCAGGAAGGATGTCCATCTCTACACCAGCAAAGATCTTGAAATCGCTCCATTTTTCATTCAATCGGTTGATCTCCGCTCTTTGTTGACGTAACCGTTCTGGTGTTAACCCATTTGCCACTCTAAGATACTGAGAATGGTCTGTTATCGCTATATACGAATAGCCTTTTTCTCTTGCTCTTTCTGCCATTTCCTCAATTGTGTAGGCACCGTCACTCCATGTAGAGTGCATATGAAGATCGCCCTTAATATCGCTCAATGAAACGAGTTCGAACTCTGACTCCTGAGCAGCCTCAATTTCTCCACTATCTTCTCTAATCTCTGGTGGTATATACGACAATCCAAAATGGTTATAAAATTCCGTTTCATCCTTAAACGTTAACACTTCACCTGTTTCAATCGATTCTACGCCGTATTCACTTATTTTCTCGCCCTTATTTTTGGCAATTTGACGCATCTTGACGTTATGGTTTTTCGATCCAGTAAAGTGATGGAGGGTGGATGCGAATTCTTCAGGTTTTACGAGTCTAAAATCAACTGAAACAGAAAACTCGTCATCCATTTCAAGCGTTATCTTCGTAACTCCCATGACCACTATTTTCGACACACCTTCTAATGAAACAAGCTGTTCTGAAACGTCTGCAGCTTGGGTCGTGGCGATAATGAAATCAAGGTCTTTGATCGTTTCTCGAATTCTTCTTAAGCTTCCCGCTCTAGCAAATCGATCGATTCCCTCTAATGTTTCTAACTGACGTTCTATTTTTTCTGCGATAGGTAACATATATGCGATCGATAACCTCTCGGGTCTCTTGCCAGCTTCATCGATTGCGGCTAAGATCTTTTCTTCACTCTTCTTACCGAAACCAGGCAACTCTTGAATCTTTTCCTCTTTACATGCATCTTCAAGAGTTTTCATATCTACGACGCCCAGCTCATGATAGAGCTTTGCAATCTTCTTACCACCGAGCCCCGGCAGCTCGAGGAGTGGCACTAACCCTGAAGGCACTTCCTTTTTCAACGATTCTAGGGTTTCTGATTCTCCGTTTTCTATGATTTCATTAATAACCGCAGCTGTCCCTTTTCCAATTCCATTTAGCTCTGCAGGATCACTGATTTGGTCCATACTCCGGTCATCCGTTTCAAGTGCACGAGCAGCTTTTCTAAAGGCAGAAATCTTAAATGGGTTTTCACCCTTTAATTCCATATAGACAGCTATTTCTTCTAAGTATTTTATAACGCTCTTTTTATTCATGTTCGATCTCACCCTTCATAAGAATCGTTAACCAAAGGTTTTTTCTCATTTCATTCTATCACAAACAAATAACCCTTCATGCTGAAGGGTTATGCGACGTGTGTGCTCCATAAATCTTTAATTTGCTCTGTTAACACTGGTGTATGCTTCACGATGCTCTCAGCGATCACCGAATCTGAAATTGCTGTTTGTACAGTTTCATTTGGGAAAAGAGCTGCAAGAAAAAGGAAGAGAAATACAACGATATAGACTTCCACAAATCCAAGCAAACCTCCTAGCCAGCCATTAACTGTTTTTAATATTGGAAGTTCAGCCAGGAAGTCCAGCATCGATCCAATAATTTGCATCACGATTTTGGTAGCAAAGAACAAGAGCGCGAAAGCTATTCCACTGTAATATGTAGCTTCCAAATTTATTGCGTCGAACACCATTGCTGAAGCAGACGCTTCGCCGCCTAGTGATGGATAAGGTATCCAGAGCTTAAGATGAGGTGCAAGGTCACGGAAGTATGCATACGCAACGATAAACGATACAATAAAACCAGTTAAGTGGACCACTTGTAGGATCAACCCTCTACGCAAGCCAACTAAAAATCCACTCACTAGTATTATCAAAAGAATTAGATCAACCATCTTACGTTATTCCTCTTCTCTAAGTTTTTTCTTCAAATCTTCAAGTTCCTTTTTGATCATCACATATTCGTTAACTATATTTACTGCAGTCAATACCGCTAGTCGTTTTGTATCGAGATAGGGATTCATGCCCTTTATTTCACGCATCTTCTCATCGACTATAGTAGAGACTTCTTGAATATGTTGATGACTTTTATCGCCAACTATTTTATATTGTTCACCATAGATATCCACTGTAGTGCGAACTTTATCATGACTATCTGTCACCAAATAAGCCTCCTATCATGAGAAAGAATCCTAACTTGTATCATATCACGAAAATAAGTTGTTGAAAAATAAATTGGATAATTCTTGTTGTAGGTACAGTCTGCTATAATAGGTTGCAGTATAGCTAGAAAAGGGAGTTTTTATATGTCACAGGTAGTAATAACTGTATTACCATCCATTATGACGGAAATGAAAAATAAATACAACAGCATGTTAACCGATAAACAACCGCCAGGAAGCGTTTTTGTAGCTAAGTTGCCTTCCTGTACTATTACAGCATACCGATCAGGTAAAGTTCTGTTTCAAGGTGCGGGGGCTGAAACAGAAGCAAAACCATGGCAGTCTGCAGACGCTCCTTCACCTAAGAAGAAATCAGCTAAGAAAGTCGGTGACCATCAATACGCACCACCCTCTACCATCTCATCGTTATCTGCGATCGGAAGTGATGAAGTTGGCACAGGAGATTTCTTTGGACCGATGACGGTCGTGGCAGCATTTGTAGATAAAAAGCAAATGCCTCTATTAAAAGAATTAGGGGTACGAGACTCAAAAGGAATGAAAGATCCAGAGATTATCGAAATTGCTAAAAATCTGATTAAGACGATTCCATATAGCCTGCTTATTCTCCCTAATGAAAAATACAATGCAATGCAGAGAAAAGGGATGAACCAGGGTAAAATGAAGGCTTTACTACATAATCAAGCCATTCAAAACGTTCAGAAAAAAGTCCCTTCATATGATGCGATTCTCGTCGATCAATTTGCTAAACCAGAAGTATACTTCAATTACTTAAAAGGACAGCCTACGATCGTTAAAGATTCGGTATATTTTGCCACAAAAGCCGAAGAACTTCATCTAGCGGTTGCGGCAGCATCGATCATAGCAAGGTACTCCTTCGTTATGGAAATGAATCGCCTTGGCAAAGAAAACAATGTGGAACTTCCAAAAGGAGCTGGTCCAGTCGTGGATCAGGCAGCAGCGAAATTAATTCAAAAGCACGGTGAAGATGTTCTAAATAAAGTTGCAAAAGTACATTTCGCTAATAGTCAGAAAGCTATAAAGCTAGTTGAAAAGGCAAAGAGATCTAAATAAGACAAAAGAGCTGAAATCTATTTTCAGCTCTTTTTTTATTCTATCTACAGTATCCACAGAGATGTAATACCCATCTCATTTTACAATATACTGGAAGTAGTGCAAAAAGACTGGAGGAGGATATGATGGGAATTACGTTCATTAAATTAGCAGCTGTGTACCTATTGATCGGTGTTGGGATAGGGATATTTATGGAAATGGCACATGACCATACCCTAGCAGGTTTACATGCGCATGTTAATTTAGTTGGTTGGGCAACAATGGCTGCCTTCGGCTTGATCTACCACCAATTCGATATTTCCAACAACCTTATGGCAAAGCTTCATTTTTGGCTGTTCAACCTATCCCTTCCTTTATTCATGCTAGGTCTTGGTTTCCTGCTCTATGGAAACGATTCTCTAATCCTACTCGTTATGATCGGGAGCTTTGTTTTGTTTCTATCGATCGTCTTTTTTGTAATCAATGTTCTTAAAAACCTTAAAGCATCTTCTACCTGATACCATGAAAAGGGCTGTCGAGAATTACTCGACAGCCCTTGAGTTTCAAAGAGATGAAGTATTTAGCTACGTAACGCCGCTCCAAACTGCTCTTCGACAGCTTGTAGTACGCGATCGTGTGCACGCTTCACTTCTTCTTCAGTTAGCGTTTGTTCTGGGTTGTAGTATCTTAATGAGAAGGCAAGCGACTTCTTACCTTCCTCTAAATGCTCACCTTGATACACATCGAATAAATTGATATCGACTAGCTTGCTTCCACCAGCGCCTTGAATAACATTTTTTACTTCGGACGCTTCGAGCATCTCATCAACAACTAATGCAACATCACGTGTTACCGATGGAAAACGAGGAAGTTTCGCGTATTTAAGATGCTCCACGTTTGCAGTTAACATCTTCTCAAGGTTTACTTCAAACACAAACGTTTCTTTCAAATCTAGTTCCTTTTCAACTTCTGGATGAAGTTGACCAAGATAGCCGATTGCCTCACCGTCGAGATGAACAGCTGCCGTTCTTCCAGGATGTAGCTTAGGCTCTTGAGCACGAACAAAAGAAAGACGATCTTGAAGTCCGAGGTCAACCGCTAGTTCTTCCACTACTCCTTTCATTACAAAGAAGTCCGCAGGCTTTTTCTCTTTCTGCCAAGGATGCTCTTGCCATAAACCAGTCATTACCCCTGCAAGATGTTCTTCCTCTTTCGGAAGCTCTGATCCTGATGGTAAGAAGACTGATGCCGTTTCATATAGTGCAATATTCTCAAGCTGGCGATTCGTATTATATTGAGCAGCTTCAAGAAGATGAGGTAATAAGCTCGTTCTTAGCTCACTACGCTCCTCACTCATTGGCATAGCTAAACGAATTGCTTCAGGTGATTCGTCTGAGAAGAAAACACGTTTTGCTGGAGATGTTAAGGAATAGGTTACTGCTTGGTAAAGTCCAGCTCCTTCAAGCATGCGACGAACACGACGTCTTTTTACTTGATAATCCGTTAACTGTCCAGGTGTGCTTTCTGTAATTGGAAGGGTAGCTGGTACATTGTCATACCCATATAAACGACCAACTTCCTCGATCAAGTCTTCCGTAATCGTAATATCTGGACGACGTGGAGGAACTTGAACGGTAAACGTTCCACCGAAATTTTTATAAGAAAATTGCAGGCGATCGAAAATAGCCGCAACGTCTGATTCCGAAATTTCTGTCCCTAGTACTTGATTGATTCTAGCTACTTCCACACTTACATCTTTCGCTTCAACTTGACGAGCTCCTTGCTCAGCAACACCTCTTAAAACCGTACCGCCTGCAAGGTCCTGAATTAGCTGTGCTGCTCGTTCGCTTGCTGGAACAACACGATTGCGGTCGATGCCTTTTTCAAAACGAGAGCTTGAGTCACTACGTAGCCCTAGATCTTTTGAAGACTTGCGTACGAGCTTGCTATTAAAATAAGCAGCCTCAAGCAAAACAGTCGTAGTATCTCCTTGAACTTCAGAATCTGCTCCGCCCATTACACCTGCAACTGCTACAGGAGTATGACCGTTCGTAATAACGAGATGATCACTTGATAACGTCCGTTCTGTATCATCGAGCGTTACAATTTTCTCTTCTTGTTTCGCACGGCGAATCACAACTTCTTTTGACCCAAAACGATCATAGTCAAAAGCATGAAGCGGTTGACCATACTCGAGTAGTACAAAGTTTGTAATATCTACCACATTGTTGATCGGTCTGATTCCAGCAGAAACAAGTCTGTTTATAAGCCACTGCGGGGAAGGTTGGGCGGTAACATCTTTGATGATCGTCGCGCCATAGTATGGGGCGTCTTCTTCATCTTCAATTCGAACGGACACATGATTTTCAGCACTTTCTTCAGAACGAACAAGTTCAGGTGATGGCAGTGAGATCGGACGGTTCAATACTGCGCCTACTTCATACGCTACACCGATCATATTCATTGCGTCTGCACGGTTTGGCGTTAATCCTAGCTCAAGGATCGTGTCGTTAAGATTTAAGTATTCTAAAGCATCTTCACCAGGTGTTACCTCGTCACTGAATACAAAGATTCCTTCAGCATATTCTTTTTGAACGAGCTTACTTTCTACACCAAGTTCCTGTAGAGAGCAGATCATTCCGTGCGAAGGTTCTCCACGAAGTTTCGCCTTTTTGATTTTGAAGTTTCCTGGGAGAACAGCCCCCACTTTTGCGACAGCAACATACTGATCTTTCGCCACATTTGGTGCACCACAAATAATTTGGACAGGCTCTTCTTCTCCGATATCCACTTTACAAACAGAAAGTTTATCAGCATCAGGATGTGAAGCGCACTCAAGTACATGACCGATCACTACGCCTTTGATCCCTTTGTTCAAACTTTCAACTGTTTCAACTTCAATACCGCCTTTGGTAATCAGTTCAGCTAATTCATCAGCTGAATATCCTTCAATGTCTACATACTGACTTAGCCAATTTAATGATACGAGCATTGTTTCTCCTCCTTACGCTTATATATGATTGAACTGCTTGATAAATCTGCTGTCATTTGTATAGAAGTGACGAATGTCATCGATGCCATATTTGAGCATCGCAATTCTTTCAGGCCCCATACCAAAAGCAAAGCCAGTCACTTTCTCAGGGTCGAATCCAGACATACGGAGCACATTTGGATGTACCATTCCGCCACCTAAAATTTCAATCCATCCAGTCCCCTTACAAACTGAACATCCGCTTCCACCACAGTTGAAGCATGAAATATCCATTTCTACAGATGGTTCAGTGAACGGGAAGAAGCTCGGACGCAGACGAATTTCTCTTTCTTCACCAAACATCTTTTTAGCAAAAGCTTGAAGTACCCCTTTAAGGTCACTCATGCGAACGTCTTCCCCGACCATAAGTCCTTCGATTTGCATGAATTGATGAGAGTGAGTCGCATCATCCGTGTCTCGTCGATAAACTTTACCTGGAACGATAATTTTTACCGGTCCTTCTCCGTTTAACTTTTCCATTGTTCTTGCCTGCATCGGTGAAGTATGCGTACGAAGTAACGTTTCTTCTGTCACATAGAAAGAGTCTTGCATGTCACGAGCTGGGTGATCTTTAGGCAAGTTCAACGCTTCAAAGTTATAATAATCTGTTTCCACTTCAGGACCTTCTGCAATAGAGAAGCCCATACCGAGGAAGAGATCCTCAATCTCCTCGATCACTCTCGTTAACGGGTGATGGTTTCCTTTATTGACAGGACGACCTGGTAATGTAATATCGATGGTCTCTTGCTTTAACTTTTCCTCAACAGCTGCTTTTTCCATCACCTGTGTTTTCTCATCAAGTTTTTCAGAGATCGCTGCGCGAATTTCGTTAGCCAGCTGTCCCATCTTCGGACGTTCTTCAGCAGAAAGTTTTCCCATACCTCTTAAAATTTCTGTGATTGGTCCTTTTTTTCCAAGGTATGCTACACGAATATCTTGCAATTCCTTCATTGAAGAAGCAGATTCAATTTGAGACAATGCTTCTTCTTTAAGTGTTTGTAACCGTTCTTCCATCATTTTTACCTCCATTTCAATCTTTGTAAAAAATACCTACTTCAGTTTGTACAACACAATTGTGACAACCTTACTCGTTTAAAAAACAAAAAAATCCTCGCCCCACGGAAAGGGGCGAAGATTTGAGTTCGCGGTACCACCCTAATTCACTGATATGTAACATCAGCCTTGGTAAACGATAACGGTTCATAACCGGTCCGCTTTTGGGTATCAAGCGGCAACTCCAGAGTGAATTCAAAAGCGTTCCTATAGAAATGCTCTCAGTCAAGGCATTTCCTCCCTTAATAGGAAGAGGCAATTTACTACTCTCTATCATTGTTTTTAATATAATGAAGTTCTTTATAATTATAGAAAAAAAACGCTCAGTCTGCAAGCATGATTATGAAGGCATCAACCCGTACATAAGGATTCCGGCAGCAACAGCTACATTCAATGATTCAGCCCCACCGTAGATCGGAATATACACCTTGTCATGAGCAAGTTCTTGGAGTTCTTTTGAAACGCCGTTCGCTTCATTCCCCATAATCACAGCAAACTGCTCTGGACCCTGTAACTGATGATAAGGAGTTCCACCGCTAACTTCCGTTGCGTAAACCGAAACACCAGCATCCTTTAAGTCTTTCACGGCGTGGCGCAGATCTACTTTTTTTATAGGGATGTGAAAAAGAGATCCTTGAGTAGAACGCAGTACCTTACTGTTATAAAGGTCCACTGTTCCATGACCAAGCAACACACCATCATATCCTGCGCTATGTGCTGTACGAATGATCGTACCTAAATTACCTGGATCTTGAATTGCATCTAAGAGAATAAACTTTCCGGTTTCTGCTAAACTTGATTCAGACATTTTACAAACAGCCAAAATGCCCTGTGGTGTTTCAGTTGCAGTTAATTCTTTCATCACTTTATCAGTAACAGTATAGACGGCTGGTCGATCTTTAAACAGATTAATCTCGAAATCAGTGCTTTCTGAAATTATGATTTCTTGCACGAGCGCATTTGCTCTCGCTGCTTCTTCGATAATATGAGGTCCCTCGATTAGAAACGAAGATGCTTTCTCTCGTCCTTTTTTCGTCTGTAGCTTTTTCCAGTCTTTCACTTTTTGATTTTTCACAGATTCAATAAGCATAGTGCTCTCCTTCATTTTTCAATGATTCCATTATAGACGCAAGATCGAGAAGATTCCAATGCAATTCATGAAATTCCATTCTTTCGTTCATACTAAGATTGCTTGGTATACAAGCGAAAGAGAAAGGTGAGGTGGAAAGCATGGACCTTAACTTAAGAAAAGCCATCCTTGCTAACGTATCTGGTAACAATGAGGATCAGATAGAGGCAACGATTCTCGATGCGATCCAAAGCGGTGAAGAAAAAATGTTACCAGGTCTTGGTGTCCTTTTCGAAGTCCTTTGGAAAGAAGCCCCTGAAGACGAGCGTCAGCAAATGCTCTCTTACATGGCTCAAGGCGTACAATAAGCAAAATCCGGTGGCAAAAGCCACCGGATTTTGTGTTTGTATCGAAAAGCGGAAGGGACCGTTTAGGCTCGACAAGCGCTGGAAGCTAATGGAATGAACACGCTTTTTGTGTTCAATCCATTAGCTGAAGCGATTCGAGAGCCTGGTCCCTGTAGCTAGAAATGAAAAGCGAAAGGGGGCGGTAAGGTCCGACAAGCGCTGGAACCTTTCAATTTGAACACGATTTTTGTGTTCAGGTTGAAAGGTGAAGCGATCGAGGACCTGCCCACTGTAGCTAGACATGAAAAGCGGAAGGGGCCGTCTAAATCCGCAGGGAGTTGGAGCCTTTGTGAATGAGACGATTTTTGTCTCAATCACAAAGGTGAAACGACCGGAGGATTTGGCCCGCTGTAGCTAGACATCGAAAAGCGGAAGGGACCGTTTAGGCTCGACAAGCGCTGGAAGCTAATGGAATGAACACGCTTTTTGTGTTCAATCCATTAGCTGAAGCGACTCGAGAGCCTGGTCCCTGTAGCTAGACATGAAAAGCGAAAGGGGGCGGTAAGGTCCGACAAGCGCTGGAGGCTTTTATTTTACAAACGCTCCAATGATTCCGTGTCTAAACGCGAAACTCCGCTTTTCTTAATTAAACGTAATTTCCTTCACCTTTTCATCATCTAATTTCTTAATGACTTCTACGATGAGGTTTACAGCGTTTTCGAAGTCGTCGCGGTGCAGGATTGCTGCGTGCGTGTGGATGTAGCGTGTTGCGATGGTGATGGAAAGTGCCGGTACACCGTTCGCAGTAAGGTGAATTTTACCAGAGTCCGTTCCGCCACCTGCAATTGCATCGAATTGGTAAGGAATGTTGTTCTCGTCAGCAGTATCGGTTACGAAGTCACGAAGTCCTTTGTGACCAACCATAGATGCATCATACATGATGATTTGAGGACCTTTACCCATCTTCGACTGAGCATCTTTGTCTGATACCCCAGGTGTATCTCCGGCAATTCCTACATCAACAGCAAAACCGATATCAGGCTTGATCATGTTTGCTGCAGTTGTTGCTCCGCGGAGCCCAACTTCTTCTTGAACTGTTCCAACACCGTATACCGTGTTTGGATGATCTTCTCCTTTTAGTTTACGAAGCACTTCGATTGCAATGGCACAGCCAATACGGTTGTCCCAAGCTTTTGCCATCAGCATCTTTTCGTTGTTCATCACTGTGAATTCACAAACAGGGACGACAGAATCACCAGGTTTAACCCCCCACTCCATCGCTTCTTCTTTGCTTGATGCGCCGATATCGATGAACATGTCTTTTTTGTCGATCGATTTCTTACGCTGTTCTGCCGGAAGAATGTGAGGTGGCTTTGAACCGATAACACCCATGATGTTACCTTTTCTTGTCATAACATTTACGCGCTGTGCAAGCATAACTTGCTCCCACCAGCCTCCAACTGTTTGGAACCATAGGAAACCTTTATCATCGATACGAGTCACCATGAACCCTATCTCATCAAGGTGACCAGCTACCATAATTTTAGGACCTTGCGCACTTCCCTTTTTCATTGCGATCAAGCTGCCGAGGTTATCGGTCATCATTTCATCAGCAAGTGGCTCAATATGTTTTCTCATAACGTCACGAGGTTCACGTTCGTTACCGGGTACGCCATTCGCATCAGTTAATTCTTTCAGCATCTGCAACGTTTCGTCTAGCTTCGTCATATGTAGTTCCTCCTTATATGTATCCATTCATTGTTCATTATAACGTTTTTAGAAATGTTACACAATTGAGAACGCTTTAGTTCTAATAGCCTTCATTTTGTCTTTGGTGGTTTATTTCGTTTTTCTTCAGGTAAGCATCTTCCATTTCACTAACACTTAAATCGAGTGTAGCCCCAAGCTGTAAATATTTTTCAAACAACTTTTTAAAATACTCCTCGGTTTGATTTTGCCCAAGAGCATCGATCGCATGATATACTTTTTGAAACGCATCAACAGGAGAACCGCTAGAATCGAGCTGTTCATAATTTGTAATGTCGGAGATGCCAAGTTCAAGACCTAACGATAGTATAAAGTGAATACCGTCTACATATTCCTCTACTATCACATCTCTAGGAGCAGGCGATTTCGTACTCCAATACTTGAAACACCTCGTTTCATTAGCAAGCTCTCCCACTTCTACTTGTAAAGCGAGTAGCTTTCTATGAAACAATAGGTCATTCTGTAGCTGATGTTCTTCTATGATTCGTTCGTCCAATGCTTTTTGAAGTTCAAACAAACGTTTAACGTTCAATCTCATCGTCCTCTCGTTAAATTAATTATTTTTTTGAAACCTTTCTTTATCATAAACGTAAACAGTAGTGAAGCATAGTGAAAACGAGGTGCTGCCAAATGATTATTGTTCTGTTTCGATTAGTTATTCTTGCTGCAATGGTACTTATCGCGTACTCAGTTATCCGTTTTTTAGCCGACCCTAAAAGAAAACTTGAAAAAGCCTACGATCATAAACAATACTATTTTTTAGATGACACGTCGAACGTACGAAAGAATTTTCTCGTCACGTACAAAGGAGCCCTGTTTGAAGGAGAGAAGTACCTTGGTACGACCGATAACTCCTTCGATATCATTACCATTTCTGTGAGCGTTAAGAATGCTTCTGAGTTATATTTGCTAGAGAAAGAAGATTTTTATTTCCTGGAAAAAGAAATGGACTTGCGGTATCCATGTGCTGAAATCGAATGGAAAAGTCCAGTTAAAGAGTTTCTTCGTCATAGAGAAAATTCATAATAAAAGACGACCTTGCCACGTGGCAAGGTCGTCTTTTTTATCGAACAGGCTGAAAAAATTCATCCCACTTCATGATCCATTCTCGTCTTCTTAATAAGTGAAATAAAATAACCAATCCCATCATGATCAAAACAATCAACATGGGTTCTAACCCTTTGATTGCTGTTCCAAAAAATGAGTACATCAAAGCGAGCGGGATATTTGTAAGAAAAGATGATCGTAAATATTCCTTAAAATTTTTTGAAACTTCGATCAAGCAAAGTGAAATGAAATGAAAGTGCACAAATGGTATTAACCTTAAAATTGCGATTTGTCCAACCGACATAGGCATCCTTTTTTTCATCCATTTTTTCTTTAATGTAGTGACCTTATTAAATAACAAGGGAGAGCGCTTGATCAAAAAATAAAACACGATGCTTACGACCGTAATTCCTATGACGGAATAGATTGTTCCATACACCGCGCCAAACAATACTCCCCCTGCCATACAAATGACGCTGACGGGCACAAAGATAAACTGACGTAAGAAGTGCAATACAATAAAATAGAGCGGGGCATAGACTCCACTGTTAGAAACAACTTCGATGAGAGGCAGGACAAGCTCATTCATGATGTTCCCCCCTTCTCCTTTACGTTTATGACATGAGACGAGCAGTTATGTCAAAACCTGCGGTTAGGTGAAAGAATATTTTTTTGGAAATAGGTGGACAATAAGTGAGCATTTCACCAATACGGTATGAGGAGGCTGTTTAAATGGATGAGCTTGTAATAGCCCGTTCACTTTTTGGAATGACGATGGGCGTACATATTATCTATGCCACCTTAGGTGTAGGTCTACCGCTGATGGTTCTTGTAGCTGAGCTGATGTACCAAAAGACCAAAGACAAAGATTACGCTATTATGGCAACACGTTGGACAAAGGGGTTTGCAGTTCTTCTTGGAGTCGCCATTCCGACTGGAACGATTGCAGGGGTCCAACTTTCCCTCCTATGGCCCGGATTCATGGAAGCCGTCGGCCGTGTCATCGCGCTTCCGTTCCAAATTGAAATCTATGCTTTCTTTCTAGAAGCTCTGTTTATGTCAATCTATGTTTACGCTGCTGATCGACTATCTCCTCTTATGAGAATTGTAAGCGTAACGCTAGTTGCTATTGGCGCAAGTGCCTCTGCCATTCTGATTACGAATGTTCATGCTTTCGAAGGCACTCCAGCTGGTTTCGATTTCATAGATGGCAAATTCGTTAATGTAGATCCATGGGAAGCTTTTTTCAACCCTTCGTTCATCGTAACGGCTGGTCATGTTACTGTTTCAGCATTGATGACCGGTGCATTCGTTATCGCTTCAATTGCCGCCTACAAAATGATTCGCCTCAAAGGGAATTCAAGAGAATATAAATTTCACCATAAAGCATTGATGATGGGGTTAGCGATCGGAGGAATCTTCTCGCTATTAACATCGCTCAATGGACATGAATCAGCCCAGCAGCTGCATGCATATCAACCTGAAAAGCTTGCAGCAGCAGAAGGGCTTTTCGAAACACAAACGCATGCACCGCTAGCAATTGGTGGTTTTACAGATAAAGAGGAACGTGAAGTAAAGTGGGCGATCGAAATACCATGGGCTTTAAGTTATCTAGCAGATGACTCTTTTGAAACGGAAGTTCTAGGACTTGAAGAGTTTCCTGAAGATGAATGGCCTCCTCTTTTCGTTCACACGTTATTTAACGCGATGGTCGGGATTGGCTCACTGCTAATCTTACTCTCGATCGCGGGATTCACGTGGTACAGGCTACTCAAAAAACGAAGCTTTCCACGATGGCTTATGTGGGCCTTTATTGCAGCTGGACCCCTTGCAATGACGGCAATTGAATTTGGGTGGATCTTTGCTTGTACTGGGAGACAGCCATGGGTTATTTACCGTGTTATGAAAACAGAAGATGCTGTAACGACCTCTGGCAATATCGGACTCTTATTTGTGCTATTTTTAATCATCTATATCATTCTAATGATTTCTACGGTTCTAGTCTTACGTTATTACTTCAAGAAGAACCCGGTAGCACAAGAGCTAGATCACTAATTAAAAATGAGGTGTTATTGACATGTCAGAGGCACTATATGCCATCACACTAATATGGGGGATTGTTTTTATTTACGCGGTTATGGCAACGATTGACTTCGGGGCAGGCTTTTGGGCAATGGTCTATCTAAACAAGAAAAATACGAAAGCTACCTCCATCGCAAACAGATACTTATCTCCTTCATGGGAAGTAACAAACGTATTTATCGTCGCGATTGTCGTTGCGCTTTTCAGCTTTTTTCCCGGTGCTACGTTTACACTCGGCACTGTTTTACTCATACCTGGAAGCCTCATCATACTTTTTCTTGCGATTCGAAGTGCCTTTCTTGTTTTTTCACACTCCGCTAATGAGCAGTACAAGAAATTCCTAACTCTTGTTTCAGGAATTACAGGTTTTCTCATTCCTGCTCTATTAA
This sequence comes from Anaerobacillus sp. ABA4_114, assembly GCF_056159065.1. Taxonomy (NCBI): domain Bacteria; kingdom Bacillati; phylum Bacillota; class Bacilli; order Caryophanales; family Bacillaceae; genus Anaerobacillus; species Anaerobacillus sp. ABA4_114. Next base: position 1,243,205 of record NZ_JBSWUM010000001.1, on the reverse strand, counting down.
TTGCAGTATTACCTATCACACAAGGAGGGTTCATCACACCTTCAGATGGGGTTGGTCGTCTGGATATGATCGCACTCTTTTCTAGTTTTAACGTTTATGCGTTTATGGGTTTCGCCATCTCTAGCACATTGTTTCTATCTTCTCTGTTGTTAGCGGACTACTCAAACGTTGCTGGGGATTCAGAAGCATATGAAATTTATAGAAGAGACGCGATCCTAGTAGGTCCTCTCTCCCTTGCGATGGCTGCTCTCATCGTGCTGACGATCCGGTTTGAAGCGAACTGGCTTTATGAGAACTTATTAGATTTCACCCCTTGGTTAGTAGGATCGATCATCACGTTTTTTATTGGATACATCGCCTTGTTTATTCCTAGAAAAAACGGAAAAGGCATCCCACGTTTGGCAATGGTAAGCGTCGTTATTCAATATCTACTTGCTAGCTATGCGTATGGATCAGCACACTTGCCTTACATTGTCTATCCAGATGTGACGATCGAAACAGGTTTTACAAACCCTGCAACATTTCGTGCATTGATCATCACCTACATCGTTGCATTCTTCATATTGACTCCTGGTTTTATCTATTTCTGGCGCCTTTTTCTAAAAGATAAACGGTATTTAAAACAGAACGAATCTTGAGTATGTGCTAGTAATGCTTCATTTCATTAAGTAATAAATTCCTGCAACGCACGCAACGTTTAGAATGACTGCTAGTGGCAGTCCATACTGAAACGAAGCGTGCTTTGTTTTATGTCTGAATTGCTTCATTCCGAGATAACCGCCGATCGCTCCTCCTAGTATGTACGAAGTCCATAATGTTTTCTCAGATATACGGGACTTACGTTTTCTGGCCTTACGTTTATCGACTCCCATCAACAGGTAACTACACACATTTATGCACACGATGTAAAGCACTATAGCTATCATCAATTCAATCTCCTTATATAAAAAGCCACCCTCATATCATGAGGATGGCTTATCTAATTACTTCAAGTTTTCTTTTGCTTTAGATGCAAGTTGTGCGAATGCTTTTTCGTCACTGATAGCAAGCTCAGCAAGCATTTTACGGTTTACTTCGATTCCAGCAGTCTTAAGACCGAACATTAGACGGCTGTAAGAAAGTCCGTTCATGCGAGCAGCAGCGTTGATACGAGTGATCCAAAGCTTACGGAAGTCACGCTTTTTCTGACGACGGTCACGATAAGCGTACATGTTTGATTTCATAACTTGCTGATTAGCAACTTTGAAAAGTAAAGACTTAGATCCGAAATATCCTTTTGCAAGTTTTAACGTTCTTTTACGTCTGCGACGTGTTACGTAGCCACCTTTTACTCTTGGCATACTAAACCCCTCCTAATTGTGTATCAATGTATGATTTTACGATTACTTTTTGTTGTAGATTAGCGCTTTGATACGCTTGAAGTCACCAGCAGACACTAGAGAAGCTTTACGAAGTTTACGCTTCTGCTTTTGAGTCTTATGACCGAACATATGGCTAGTGAAAGCACGGCTGCGCTTAAGTTTACCTGATCCAGTTTTCTTGAAACGCTTTGATGCTCCACTGTGAGATTTCATTTTTGGCATGAGAGAGTTCCTCCTTAAAGAATTACTTTTCGCTGACTGGTGCTAAGATAAGGAACATGCTGCGTCCTTCCATTTTTGGTTTGGACTCAACCGTTGCAATATCTTTGCAATCTTCTGCAAGGCGCTCAAGCACCTTTTTACCGATATCAGAATGCGTGATCATACGACCGCGGAAACGGATCGATGCCTTCACTTTATCGCCTTTATCAAGAAACTTACGAGCATTACGAAGTTTCGTATTGAAGTCATGCTCCTCGATATTCGGGCTCAAGCGAACTTCTTTAACGGTAATAACTTTTTGTTTCTTACGCGCTTCTTTTTCCTTCTTTTGCTGCTCATAGCGAAACTTTCCGTAGTCCATAATACGACATACTGGAGGTTTTGCATTTGGAGCAACCATAACCAGGTCAAGATTTGCGTTTCGAGCCATATCTAATGCCTCATTTTTTGATTTCACACCAATTTGGTTTCCGTCTGCACCAACGAGACGTACTTCCCGGGCACGAATGCCCTCATTGACGTTCATGTCTCTACTAATAATCAGCCACCTCCATGGTTAATTGTTCGATGTGATCATCTAACAAGATGTCCTTAAATTATTTATCCGGTTCAAAGCATTAAAAAAAGCGTCGGCGCATACGACACCCACACATTCTCTACATAGTACATAAACAATGATACCTGCAAACTGCCATAACGGCGTCAATCAGGTGAGAAGCGGGCGCTTCTGCTTGCTTTGTTTCCGATATTTAATTTACCTAAGACAGTATACCATGCTGTTTCAAACTATGTCAAGGCGACATGAAAGAATTCATTTGAAGCGCACTTGATTATCATATCTGATTTTCCTGACGCTGACAAGTGTTTTTTTTAAATTGTTGAGCAATTACTCAATCGCCTTTTCAATCTTAACATAAAAAGCTGGCATAAGACATCTGTTGAAAAGATCTTAAGAACTATCCGCTAATGTGATAGTGGTGATTTGCGCTCCAGGATGCTCGCTTTCCGCGGGGCGGGCGGTGAGCTTCCTCGTCGCTTACGCTCCTGTGGGATCTCACCTGTCCCGCAGGAGTCGAGCACCCTTCCGCTCCAATCCACTTTATTTGAAGTCTTAATCAAAGAATAAACCATTCAAATTGATAGCAAAAAATTGTTAGTATTATAGGTCGGAAAGTTTAATTTTGATTTATGGCGTTTTAGTAGGAGGGAATACCTCGTGACTCCCTCCGGAAATGTTGATGTACCAGTGTTTAATAGGGTTAAAAATCTTTTTAAATTTCCCTGTAGGAACTAAGTCCCTACAGGGAATTCCTTATTTAGGAATATAAGGAAGTGGATGACGTGTTAACCTGCTGATCCATGTAATTTTTTTACAGAAATATATATGTGCACATTTGATCTCTGCTTGCTTATGAGGACGAACCCTCCCATGTCTCTTGACGTCATGCGTCTACATTCCTTCGTTAGGTCTCATCATAAGGCAGAGGCCGGCATTATTCTCCCGTATGAACTCTAGGTTGAAAGTCAAGATCTGCGCCAGCTTCTCTGTGTCATGCCTATGTGTTTGATCGAGCTTAAAAGTAGTCGCTACGATACGTTTTTAAGACAGTGGAGGTCATTCCTCATTCTATCTTCTCGAAAGTATACATGGTGGTTTGAAAGACCGAAAAAGATCTTAAGTAGCTTGCTGCATAACACAACCATCGCTTCCTTCTTTTTCAGAGGATTTTCCTTTCTCGAAATATAATACGAGTACAAATCAAAGAATACAGGGTTATTTTGAAGTAAAGGAAGAACAGCCTTGTAGAGGAGACTCCTCAACCTTTTCCTCCCTCGTTTGGATATTCTCTTTTGCCCCCTATGCTTACCAGAAGAGTTCTCACGTAATGTTAATCCCGCTAGCTTAATGAGTTGGCGTGGATTTTCATATTGTGTAAAGGATCCGGTTTCGGCAAGTAAATCAACAACCGTGTTTTCGCTAATTCCTGGAATAGAGACTAGGTACTCAAACTCGGTCATTTCTTGGGCTAATACAGATAAGCGCTGATTTAACTCTTCGAGCTGATCTTTGAGGAAGGTAAAACGATCCATCAAGCTATTTATTTCAAATCGTCCCATCTCTATACCATTCGTAACCCCAATAGAGTGCTCAGCTAATCGCTGTAGCTTCTCAATTTTCTTTTGAGACGGCGCATAGAGGCCTGCCTTGTCCTTATATACATTCGCAAGTTCTTTCGAACTTACTCCAACGATATCTTCTGGTAAAGGCGTATGTTTTAAGATGGCGCAAGCCAGCTGGCCAAAGCTTTTAAAGACCGTCGAAAATTCGGGGAAGTATTGATCCTGCCAACGAATCATTCGATTCTTTAATCTAGCTTGTTCTTCTTTTAGTTGCCATCTCAACGTAGATCCTTTCCTTAATTCAGCTTCAACGCCATCAGGTATTCTAGGAAAACTAAAGTGGCCACCTGTAATGAGCTTCGCTATAATTCTTGCGTCTTTTTTATCATGCTTTGTCTGAAGATTATCATCAAATTCTTTCGTTCGGTGGACGTGCATTGGATTAACGACCACAAAAGGAACATCATAATCTAAAAGAAACGAAGCTAGATTTAGCCAGTAATGACCTGTAGGTTCAAATCCAACTAAAATCTTATCTTTCTTATATTGCCGAAGTAAGCTATGAAGTTCATGATACAAGGAATGAAACCCATCCTCGCTTTGTTTGAACTTGAAAGGTTGATTTAATTCCCTCCCGCGATCATCAACTGCGCACGCATAATGAGTGTGTTTCGCGATGTCGATGCCAATGACGAGAGTTTGATTTGTCACTTGATTTAATCGTTGATTCCGTTTATTATCCAAAAAGAGCCCTCCTTTTGATGATTGTACTTTGGTTAGGTACGAATGCATCATAACGGAGGGCTTTTTTGTATGCAATAGAGGATTCCTTTTCTGACAGGAATTCTCCCGTGGTCCAACGGGCGTTCGAGACTCGGAGCGGACCGATTTTGTCCGATTTGAGGCTCGGGCGTTCGTCCACAGGAAAGCAAGAGGTATTCAAGCTCCTACGGGATCGGGACCACACGATCTATGTTTATCCACAAACAGAAAAAGCCGGCATTAAGCCAGCTTCTCATTACTTTTTATTCTTGATTTCATTTTCAATGTTAGCAGTAAAGTCACTAAGAGCAACTGTCTCAGAATCTTGCTGACCATAGCGGCGCACGTTAACTGCGTCCCCTTCGACTTCCTTATCACCTACAACTAGCATGTAAGGAATCTTTTGCATCTGAGCTTCGCGAATCTTGTAACCGATTTTCTCATTTCGCTCATCCACTTCCACGCGAATGCCTTCACGTTGAAGCTTCTCTTGAACTTTCTTCGCATAATCAAGATGAACTTCAGAAACTGGAATGATTTCTGCCTGTACAGGTGCTAACCAAGTAGGGAATGCTCCTTTGTATTCTTCAATTAAGAATGCAACAAAGCGTTCCATAGTGGAAACGACACCACGGTGAATAACAACTGGGCGGTGCTGGCCACCATCTTCACCGATATAAGATAGGTCAAAGCGCTCAGGAAGGTGGAAGTCAAGCTGAACAGTCGATAATGTTTCATCTTTACCAAGAGCAGTCTTCACCTGCACGTCTAGCTTCGGACCGTAGAATGCCGCTTCGCCTTCTGCTTCTACGTACTCGACTTCAAGGTCATCCATCGCTTCTTTCAGCATTGCCTGTGCCTTATTCCACATCTCATCATTATCAACGTATTTCTTCTTATCTTCTGGATCTCGATAAGAAAGACGGAAATAGTAGTCATTGATTTGGAAGTCTTCGTAAACTTCTTGTACGAGCTTAACAACACGGATAAATTCTTCCTTGATTTGATCCGGACGACAGAAGATATGTGCATCATTCAATGTCATCGAGCGTACACGTTGAAGACCCGCAAGTGCTCCAGACATTTCATAACGATGCATTGTACCAAGCTCAGCCACACGATAAGGTAAGCCACGGTAGCTCTTCAAATCGTTTTTGTAAATCATCATGTGGTGAGGGCAGTTCATCGGACGAAGAACTAGCTCCTCAGTTTCATCCATTTTCATCGCTGGGTACATATCTTCTTGATAATGATCCCAGTGTCCACTTGTTTTATACAGTTCAACGTTGGCAAGGTGTGGTGTATAAACGTGGTTGTACCCTAAGCGCTCTTCTAGGTCTACGATGTATCTTTCAATTGTACGACGAATTGTAGCACCCCTAGGAAGCCAGATCGGAAGACCTTGTCCTACTTCTTGAGAAATTGTAAAGAGCTTCAATTCTTTTCCTAGTTTACGGTGATCACGCTCTTTCGCTTCTTCTAACAATTGTAGGTATTCTTCAACCTGTGATTGTTTTGGAAATGCTGTACCATAGATACGCTGAAGCATCTGGTTATCACTATCGCCTCTCCAATAAGCTCCTGCAATCGAAAGCAACTTAAAGGCTTTGATCTTACTAGTTGAAGGTACGTGTGGTCCACGGCAAAGATCAAAGAACTCACCTTGCTCATAGATCGTAACGTCCTCATCAGCAGGAATAGCCTCTAATAGCTCAAGCTTCAGGTCATCTCCGATTTCTTCATACATCTTTTTAGCTTCGTCACGAGAGACTACCTTACGTTTCACTTCAAGGTTTTCGTTGACGATCTTCTTCATTTCCTTTTCAATCTTCGGAAGATCTTCTGGTGTAATGGAAACAGGACAATCGATATCGTAATAAAAACCGCTGTCAATAACAGGACCTACACCAAGTTTTACATCTTTAAAAAGACGTTTGATCGCTTGTGCCATTAAATGAGCTGTACTGTGGCGAAGAACTTCTAACCCATCTTCACTTTCAGGAGTTACGATTTCAATCGCTCCATCTTCCTCAATTTCGCGTCGTAAATCAATTGTTTCACCGTTTAGTTTACCTGCCACGGCTTTCTTTTTTAGACCCGGACTAATTGAGCTTGCAATTTCTTCTGTTGTCGTACCTTTATTAAACTCCTTAACAGAACCATCAGGAAATGTAATATTTACTAATTCAGCCATGTTCCTCACTCCTTTTTTTATGCATATAAAAAACACCCATCCCAAAAGGGACGAGTGTTGATCTCGTGGTTCCACCCTGCTTCCCGCTAAGATATCATCCTAGGCGGCTCAGACTGCTGTAACGTAGCACAAACGCCGCACTATTTCCTGAGCGGTGTTCAAAGGTGGTAAGTATACTTCTCACACTAGGATGATCGCACCATTTCATCCCTCTCTGGAAGCTGACAAAGCATCTCATATCCTTATCATAACGATTCTCAATATACGTTTATGTAGGTATTATAAGTAGTTGACTACATAAAATCAAGCCTATTTCTAATGATTTCCCGAAAAAAATATTTTAGACATGTGAAATGGGAAAAAGCGTAATCGCTCTTGAAAAACATTACGAATCGTCTGAGTCAGTCCCTCTTCGATATCATCTGTAAATATATTTATTTCTTCGGGTGCTAAATATAAAAGCGGTAACAAAATATCCGGGTCGATTTCATCAGTTGTTAATTCATTCGGAAGCTCTTCAAAATACATGTCCATTGAATCAACAACAAGCTTGACCCCCTTCTCATCTACAAGGTGATACTCCCCATCGAAAAGAAGGTTCACCTCCTTCTGTTTCGGAGTCCTAAGCTGCAGCAGCTGCCTAAGTGCTTCAATGAAGTTCTGATACTCTTGCTCGAGTTTGTATTCATCAATTGCTTCTGCAACTAAAGCAGAGAGAAGCTTTTGATAGGGTCTCGTCCTAAAAACTAGAAATGAGTCAAACGAAATCGTACCTCCTTGCTCAATACAACCAAATGCTGCATCTCGAAGAATAGTAAACCTCTCACGATATCCCTCAGTTCTTGGGACGTCGATGCGATCCCCATCGCCTATGCTTCTTGCTAAACCGCAGATCTCATCAATTTCCTCACGATCTTTAAAATAATAGCTAGTCCTTAAAATATTTTGCATCCATACCTTTTCATAGGTGGTCTTAACACAGTGGGCGAGGCAATCGGCAATTTCAAAACACGTTCTTGAATCGTATGGCTCAATCGGTATGGAAAGAACCATTTCTGCTTCATTTTCAAGTGTCTCTTTCCCTCTCAGGCATAGAGCTGCATGTACAACGTCATAGTCTGCTTTGTTTTTGAACGTAAGTGAAACCAACTTTTCCCCCTCCTGTCCACCTTCTTATTAGCATCTATATGGCCGAACTACAGGAAAGATGAATGAAACAATAAAAAAGCCACCCACAACTAGTGGATGGCTTCAACGCAAGAAGAGATCGTGCCTTATTTCCGCCTGTTCTTCCCTTCAAGAAAGATGGGCGTCGTATAATGTTTGATTCGTTCCATAATTCGTTTTGCTTTCGTTAACTCGACCCCTGCTTTATTTGAATAAGCAAGGTGTTCTTCAAGCAAATCATAATCAAGATTTGAAGAATAAAGTGTAGGGAGTCCCTCCGTCATCCGGTATTGAAGCAGTGTTCCTAAAATATCATCACGAACCCATGTAGAGATATTCTCTGCCCCAATATCATCCAAAATAAGAAGAGGGGTTTCTTTTAGGAAGTTTAGTTTTTCATCGATCGACTGATCTTGAATCGCACTCTTCATTTGTCTAAAGAAGTCAGGTGTATAGATGAACTGAGATTGAACCCCTTTTTCTTTTGCAAGCTGATTCGCAATCGCACCGAGGAGAAAAGTCTTCCCGACTCCAAAGCCGCCATGTACGTACAGTCCCTTAGACGTTTCACCAGGGACAAAATCTTCAACGTATTGATCAGCAGCTTGAAACGCTTCGATTCTGCCTCCGTCATCATCAATATCAGCAAAAGATGCGTTCAGGATTTCTTTAGGAATGTAATAGCTTTTTACCATCTCATTGCGTTTCTTATTATCTTCTTCTTGAATCCTAGTAGGGCATCGGTTGTATCGAATATCGATCACGGTTCTATTGATAAATAGCTCAGGTTCATACCCGTCCATCATGTTGACACAATTAGATAGTCCGTCGCACCCTTCACAGCCCTTCGTTTGCGTTGTGTATTCGTATAGTCTGGCGAGACTTCGGTCGATCATTTTTTCATCGACTTCTTCGTTCTCTGCACAAAATGCACGAATATGTGGATCAGACAAAATTGCTTTTTTCATTTCCTTATATTTCTGTTGAAATTTATTATTTGCAGGCATTTTATTAAAAGATTCTTGAATGGATTCCATCTATTTTCACCCGCTCTCATTACTTATATTAGTCTTTTTTATATTTGCTTAGAAACTTTTGTAGCTGCTTTTGTTTTTCAGCGCGTTCGTCCTCAGACATTTCCGGTTCTTTTGGATTCGAAATCCATTCCGGTACTTTGTCTTTCCTTGCTGAAGTCTTGTTACGGTTAGAAGTTTTATTCGCTTTCTTAGGTGATGGTTGTTCTAATTCTTTAATCGCCAAGTCCATCGCTTCTCTCACTGTCTTCACATTCGCTCTAGCCCAATGACTTGCAAACTTCTCTACGTAGTTTTTCGATAGCTTCTTATCCTGCGTTTCTAGAATAAAGTCTAACAGTACGTTCATCACACCAGGAGTTAAATTCTGCTCGTCCATAATTCGTTCAACCATTCGCATATCTGCTTGTGAAGGCTTACCACCTCCAGCAGCCCTTTGCAAGATGTCATATGGTGTCATCTGTTCGTATCGTTGGGCAGCTTTTTCTTCCTGGGTTGATGGCTCTTTCTTATGAAATTCTTGTAATTCCTCAGGCTGCTTTCTCAGTTGAAGCGCAGGAACTTTCCCTTTGTTTTCTAATGCAAACCAGCTGCTAACCTCTTTACGCAGTAAATCTTCAGTCAACATATCATGATGAATAGCAGCTTGTTCAACAATTCGAGCCATTTCATATGGCTCGATTTTATACACGAAAGCTAAACGCTCGATCGTCTGTTTAACAGACTTATTAAGCATTTGATTTGATACAATCATATCAGAAATATGCTGCTTCATCACTTCAAAATCAAAACGGGGAGAACTGAACACAAGCCCTTTGTTTTCACTTCTGCCAACCGCTGGAACCTGTGGCTCATCATTTTCATCAGCCATAACCATTTCGGAAGGATGTAAGGAATCATAGACATCATTGAACGAAGCAGTAACGTTTTCGTATTCATCTCTATCGATCAACTTTCTTGAGAAATGTTTTTTCAGTTCATTGTATCGGTTTCTGCCTAGTCTATTAAATAAGTAAATATTTAAAACACCATCGTTGAAAAAGCGCTCTGGCGTTAGAGGTGGATGTAATTCATACGCAAAGTGTCTCGGATCCTGGTCCGTTTTCAAATACGTATTCAATAGACCGATTCCTTCTAATTTCTTTCTTTCTTCTAAAACCTTCTTCAAATCCCACCTCAGCATAACCTTTAGGCTGTGATGCGTCATTGATCCATGATCTTGATGTTCATACATACTCCACAACGTCATATACAAACTATATGCCTCTGCACCGATTAAGGGCTGATATAAGAGAGTTAGGATCTTTCTATCATACTCATGAAGAAGGCCAGCAGCCTCCACTTGAAGGGTATCAACAGGTAGTAGTTCTTTCCAATGCATATGCTTCACCTTTATCTTCTATCTTATTATTGTACTTCACTACTAAATTTAGTCTTTATTAGGTCGTCTTAACGTACAAAAAAAGAGCTTAATCTAAGCTCTCTTTCTTTACTCCGCTCTGTTTATCAACTCTTTTAGTTCTTTAATGAATACATTGATATCTTTGAATTGACGATAAACTGAAGCAAACCTTACATAGGCAACTTCATCCACTCTGGCAAGTTGATCCATTACAAGCTCACCGATAACATCACTGCTAATCTCAGAAGCTCCCTGATTACGTAAGTCACGTTCAATTTCATTTACAACTTTTTCAAGAGTTTCTAGAGGAACAGGTCTTTTTTCACACGCTTTTATTAATCCTCGAAGAATTTTATCTCTGCTAAATTCCTCTCTTGTTCCTTCTTTTTTCACAACGATAAGCGGAATTTCTTCTACCGTTTCGAACGTTGTAAAACGGTATGTACAGGATTCACATTCACGGCGTCTCCGAATAGACCTGCCATCGTGAACAGGTCTTGAATCCAGTACTCGTGTTCCATTTATATTACAGTTGGGACAACGCATCAGATCATCTCCACCAAACGCACAAGATTTCTATATCTTATTTTAGCATAAATTAAAGAAGTGCACTAATCCTATTAAGAATCGGAATATCCTGTTCCTAAAAATGTGAGTTGCTTTTGTAGAGCTTGATATGCTGTCTCGATAACGCGTTTGCTATATCCGAAATCAACAGGCAATGGCGTCTCTGTCGATACAGAGAAATCTATTGCAGTTCTGTAAGGTCTTACGGACACGACAGTTACAACGATAAGAGCTTTCTTTCCACCATTTATTTGGAACACAAATTCTCCTCGATCGATAGAATCTGTTACTATTTCTCCTTTAAAGTGTTTTAGAAGTACTTCCTTAGCTGCTTTATAACCTTGTTCCTTCGTTGTTTTAAAGTAATGTGTTTTTAATGCTTCATTCGGGTGATTTTCCCCTGTTTCTGCTCTATTCGTAAAAAAATCTTTTATCCCCACCGTGTTCCTCCTTTATTTTTTTTTAGAATAGCAAGAAACGGTAAAGAAATCAATTCACTAAGCAATGTATGCATAAGAAAAAGGAGTGCATTCGCACTCCTTGATTTTTTCGTATAGTTTATGAAGTAAACGCTGATTCCTGTTCTCTAAGTCTAGGTTTAACTGGGCCCATTCCACGAGGTAATTCAATGTTTTCTCTCGTATCAGCACCAAGCGCATCTGCAATATGGTTCGCAGCAACATTTGGATCAAGATCGCCACAGGTATACACATCGATACTTGCATAACCGTGCTCAGGAAAACTGTGAATCGTCAAATGTGATTCAGAAATAATGACTACTCCACTCACACCTTGAGGTGCAAACTTGTGAAATGCAACTTCTCTAACTTCAGCTCCAGACTTAAGTGCCGCTTCTACAAACGTTTCTTCGATTAGTTTCATATCGTTAAGCTTATCGACGTCACAGCCCCATAACTCAGCAATAACGTGTCGTCCAATTGTTTCCATTTAAATATCCCCCTTTAATTTTTACTCATGCGGTTAGCATGCGGTATTGAAAATCCACCACGGGGGAAAGTTAGTCCGATGAGGTCCTAACCCTTTAAGTAGTTTTCAACGCCAAATTGCTATAAAAGAAGTTCACGAAAAATAGTATAATGCTTTTAAAATAGATTTGCAACTACAAAATTTTTCGGGATTAAAGGAATACGATTCGCCTCTCTTTAATAGCATTACCGATACAAAATAAAAAGAAGCAGGGTGTCTAGCCCCTGCTTCTTTCTTAAACGCTTACTTCGGATTTGCTGGGAATTTTCTCGCCAACATACTTTGCCATATCCACTACTCGACATGAGTAGCCCCATTCATTGTCATACCATGCAAGTACTTTTACTTTGTTCTTTTCTACAACCATCGTGGATAACCCATCAACGATCGATGAATTAGAATCACCATTGTAATCGATGGAAACAAGCGGCTCATCGGAGTAGCCTAGAATTCCACGAAGAGGTCCTTCTGAAGCAGCTTTTAATGCGTCGTTCACTTCTTCGACAGTTACGTCTTTCTTAAGATCAACCACTAAATCCACAAGCGAAACATTCGGTGTTGGTACACGAAGTGACATACCATTAAGTTTTCCTTCTAGATGTGGCAACACTTTTGAAATTGCTTTTGCAGCACCTGTCGTTGTCGGAATGATGGATTGACCACACGCTCTCGCTCTTCTTAAGTCTTTATGAGGGTTGTCAATATTTTTCTGATCATTCGTATAGGCATGAACCGTAGTCATCATTCCTGTCACGATGCCGAATGATTTGTCTAGTACTTTGACTACTGGAGCAAGACAGTTTGTAGTACATGAAGCGTTTGAAATAACGTGATGCTTTTCATGTTTGTATTCGCTTTCATTTATCCCCATAACAACTGTCAGATCTTCATTTTTACCTGGCGCTGTGATAATAACTTTCTTTGCACCGGCATCCAAATGAAGGCCTGCACCATCTCTAGAATTAAATTTACCTGTTGCCTCGATTACGATATCTATATTTAAATCTTTCCATGGGAGATTACTAGGATCACGATCACTAATGACTTTGATTTCTTTACCGTTTATTTTAATCCCATTTTCAACAGGGGTAACCTCTCCATCGAACGTACCGTGAATACTGTCATATTTAATAAGGTGACTTAATGTTGCAGGTGGATAACTGGCGTTAATTGCTATTACATCTAAACTCTCTTCTGTAATCGCCTTTCTAAATACCATACGCCCAATTCGTCCAAAACCATTAATCGCTACTCTTGATTTCATCCAGCGTTCCTCCCACCATTTATGTGTTATACTCTTTTTTGTTTTTCTCAGGATTAGTATAACATATAATATGCGTTTTAAAAGATTTATTTACACCATTTATGCAAAAAGGGGAGATATGGGTGTATGACACCTAATTAGCTATAATTAAAATTTCACTTAAAACAAAAAACACGTCATTTCGACGTGTTTTGACTCAAACGATCTTCCATTCCTTCAGAATGTTCCTTAGCTGTTTCTCTGTTGCCTCTCTCGTTCCTGTATTATCGATTACTTTATCAGCTAACTGCCTTTTTTCTTCGATCGGAATCTGTGACCGGATTCGCTGTACTGCTTCTTCTTTAGAGCTCTTGTCACGTTCGATGAGTCGCTCCAACTGTGTTTTTGAATCTACATAGACGACCAGCGTCCGGTCGACAAGATAGGAAAGCTTACTTTCAAACAGAAGAGGGATATCCAACACAACATGCTTATGACCGCTTTCTTCATATGCTTTCGCTTCCGCTAACATTCGCTTACGAATAGCAGGATGCATGATCTCATTAAGAAGCGAACGTTTTTCGTTATTGCTAAAAATAACCGAACCTAACCTTTTTCGATCAAGGTACCCATCATCCGTTCTTACCTCTTCACCAAAGACCCGAACGATCTCTTCTAATGCTGGCTCACCGGGCTCAACAACTTCTCTAGCTATGACATCTGCATCAATTACTGGTATGGATAGGGTTCTAAGCATTTCTGCAACTGTGCTCTTTCCACTTGCAATTCCACCGGTAAGTCCTATCTTCATACATTCCCTCCTTTTACATCTTCATAAATCCTATAATGATCAGCAAGCAGCCCGGAAGATAAGAAAGTTTATCTACCCATTTGATCCCTGAGGCGAGATTTCCACATTTCAACCCTAAGAAAACAAATAGGGAGCTCATACATGCGATCAACAAAGCCGTTTGAAGAGGGGCATATCCAATCATGGATGCACCAATACCTGCACCAAACGCATCAAGCGAAAGAGCAGCACCTAACATGACCGCCTCGATCCCTGTTATCGTTCCAGAATCGTCAAAATCAGCGGTTGTCGGCTTTCGTAATATGCTGATGACAACACCTAAAGACCTTATCTCAAAGTGAAGTAACGTCCGTTCCGTTACGGATTTCTCGGCATCGGACCCTCCTCGAAACATTTGATACAAAACCCATCCGCCAAGAGCAATTAGAATGCCTCCTCCAATTCTCTGAGCGAGTGTATCGGATATCCATAATTGAAGGATTGAGCCCAAGCCCATCGCAACAAGCATTGATACCGCTGAACAAATCGTCAAAATAATAATTGATTTAAACGGAATCTTCATCTTACGCAATCCGTATGTTAAGCCAGCTCCAAATCCATCGACACTTACAGCAAATGCGAGAAAAAACAGTGAAACCCAGTGCATTGGCGAGCTCCTTCCATACTAAAATCTTTGATAGTATATGAACAGAGCCCTTCCAACGCTACGATTCACCTTTTCTCTTGACAGCGAGGACAATAGGTCGTCCCTCTCCCACCAACAACTTTCTTCTCTAGTAAACCATCACATTTCTTACATGATAATCCTACTCTTCCGTATACAAAGAGGCTTTCTTGATACGTACCGACCTTGCCTTGACTATTCACATAAGATCTTATCGTGCTTCCACCTTTTTCAACAGCATCTTTAAGTGTAGAAACAATTTCTCCGTGTAGTTTGACCAACTCTTCAAAGGTTAGAGAAGATGCCACTCGCTCAGGATGTATGCCAGCTTTAAATAGCGCTTCATCTACATAAATATTCCCTAGACCCACTACGATTGTTTGATCGAGCAATACCGTTTTCACATGACGTCGTGTTTTTTTAAATCCACTTCGTAACACTTCAGGTGTAAATTGCTCAGAAAAAGGTTCGAGTCCTAACTGTGAAAGAGGCAATACATCTTCTTCTGTATTTAAAGGAAAAAGATGCATCGTACCAAATTTACGCACATCGTGATAACGAAGCTCCGTTCCATCCTCGAATGTGAAAAACACATGGGTATGATGATCAAATTCTTCATCACTTCTTGACACCCTATATTTCCCCTCCATTCGAAGGTGGGAAACGATCACATCGTCCGTTAATATGAGCTTTAAAAACTTCCCTCTTCTCTGAACCCCTGTAAACGTTTGGCCAATAACCTTCATCTTAAACTCTTCTATATCATCTGGTGCTTTAATAATCTTTGGCCACTTGATTACAACGTCTTTTATTTTCTTCCCTACAATGAGATCCTGTAGTGTTTGTTTAACCGTTTCTACTTCCGGTAACTCCGGCATAATTCTCTCTCCTTTGATGCGAATTACTTAGCATCATACCAGGTGGAGCCATACTCATAATCAACCTTCAAAGGAACGACCAATTCAATAGCAGTTTCCATCACCTCAGGTACAATGCGTTTTAATGTCTCGATCTCTTCTTCAGGTGCCTCGAATATTAATTCATCGTGTACCTGGAGCAACATTCTTGTATCGAGTTTTTCATCCTTCAATCGTTTATCCATCTCTACCATTGCTTTTTTGATAATATCTGCGGCAGACCCCTGTATCGGTGTATTCATAGCCGTTCTTTCTGCAAAACTTCTCTGGTTAAAGTTCCGCGAATTAATTTCTGGTAAGTACCGTCTTCTATTCATAAGCGTTGAAACAAAACCGTCCTCTTTCGCTTGTGTGACGACCTCATCCATATAACGCTTTACACCCGGGAAACTTTCGAGGTACTTCTCAATAAATTCAGACGCTTCTTTCCTTGTAATTCCTAAGCTCTGTGAAAGTCCGTAATCGCTAATTCCATAGACGATACCGAAGTTTACTGCTTTTGCATGCCTTCGCATTTCTGATGTAACATCTTCCTTCGTTACGCCAAAGACATTCATTGCGGTTTTCGTATGGATATCTTCTCCCTTTTGGAAAGCTTCGATTAAATTTTCGTCTTCTGCGATGTGCGCAAGAACCCTAAGCTCAATTTGGGAATAATCCGCAGCAAACATCACCCAACTTTTCGTCGTTGGAATAAATGCCTGCCTGATCTTTCTGCCTTCTTCCAAACGAATCGGGATGTTCTGTAGGTTAGGGTCTGTAGAACTGAGTCTTCCTGTTTGGGTAAGAGCCTGATTAAAACGGGTATGGATTTTTCCAGTCTCTCTAAATGTAACTTTAAGCAATCCCTCTATATAAGTGGAGTTTAGCTTTCCTAATTGCCTGTATAATAATATTTCTGGGATAATCTCATGCTTACTTTCTAATTTTTCTAGAATATCCGCAGAGGTAGAGTATCCTGTCTTTGTCTTCTTGATCACCGGTAACTCTAACTTCTCAAACAATACCTCTCCAAGTTGTTTTGGTGAGTTAATATTAAATTCAGTACCAGCAAGCCCAAAAATACGTCCTTCAATTTCTTTCAACTTGTTATTGAGTTCCTTGCCCATTTTTTCTAAGCGTTCAACATCTACGCTTACGCCCTGGGTTTCCATCTCTCCTAATACCAACGTAAGAGGCATTTCAAGATTATGAAAAAGATCGATCTGGTTATTTTTATCTAACTGCTCCTCAAGTGTTTCTTTAAGCTGATAGACTGCATATCCTTTTCTCACCAAATGGTCTGCAAGCTCTTGTTCATCTGGCACTGCACGCTTCGCACCTTTCCCATAGATCGCTTCATCAGAAGAAACCACAGAGAAGCCTTCCCGCTTTGATATGGCTGAAAGATCATGCGTCGATTCAGATGGATTTAGAAGGTAAGAAGCGATAACCAAATCAAATGTTATCCCTTTTAGGTGTATTCCTTTCCAACCAAGTGCGACGACAGCTCTCTTGGCATCAAACACCCACTTCTTCTTTGTTTCATCTTGAAGATAAGACTGAAATCGTTCAGACTTAAGCGCAACGTCACTAGGAATATAGAAATTCCCCTTTTTATTTACAAGAGAAAATCCTTGTATCTCAGCATTATGATAATTCTCTTCCATTACTTCAACAATTAAAGCAGATGGGTTTAAGAGATGATCATCATTTACTTCATCCAAGAACTCAACCTTAAGGTCATCCATTTCCTCTTCTACTTCACTCTCTCCTCCGATGCGTTCGAGAAGCGTTTTAAAACCCAAATCATGAAAGAGGGTACTCACCTCTTCTGTTTTGAAACCTTCATATACCATATCGTTAATCTCAATCGTGAGAGGCGTTTCCTTAAAGATGGTGACGAGCTCTTTACTCATCATCGCCTTATCTTTATTATCCTCTAACTTTTCTTTTAACTTCTTTCCGGAAACGCTATCGATAGAATCATATACGCCTTCAAGTGTTTCAAATTGCTTTAAGAGCTTTAGCGCTGTTTTTTCTCCAACACCAGGAACGCCAGGAATATTATCAGAGTTGTCTCCCATTAATGCCTTCATATCGATGATTTGTTCAGGCTTTATTCCATATTTTTCATCCAAAAATTGAGGATCGTATGTATCGATTTCCGTTATGCCTTTTCGAGTTAACGCTACATGAACATTATTCGATACGAGCTGAAGGAGGTCCTTATCACCAGAATAAATTTTCACATCCCAGTTTTCTTTACTCGCCATGTCAGCAACTGTGCCAATAATATCATCTGCTTCATAATTCTCAATTTCAAACCGCTTGATATTAAATGCGTCTAGCATCTCTCGAATAACAGGAAATTGCTCACTTAATTCTGATGGCGTTTTTTGCCTTCCGCCTTTATATTCTGTATACGTCTTATGTCTAAATGTTGTTTTTCCAGCATCAAATGCAACTAGCATATGAGTTGGTGCTTCGTTTTCTATAATTTTCAAAAGCATCGTTGTAAAGCCATAGACCGCATTCGTATAAACACCTTTATCGTTGTTTAATAAGGGCAGTGCGAAAAACGCTCTATAAGCGATACTATTTCCATCTATCAATACAAGTTTATTCTTCAAAGATAAACCTCCTATATCATTTGAATTTAAGTATCCATCATAAAAACACCTGTCTTATCCATTTTACCACGGTGGCATGTAGAATGAAAAAACAGGTGTCGTTTATTGTATTGAATGAAAATTTCAAAAAAAGAAGACGAGTAAAAACTCGTCTTAAATCATGCTCTAGTCATGATGAAGGGGTCAAGTATCACTTTACAGATATAATTTTAAGGGCATATAAACGAAGTGTAAAAATTCCGTAAATCTTAATAAATTCGTTTTTTTAGTAAAGTTATCGTAAAAGTAGATCCTTCACCCAGTTCACTCTCGACAGAAATTTTCCCATTATGAGCTTCAACAAGATGTTTTACAATCGCTAGACCAAGTCCAGTTCCACCTAAGTTTCGGCTCCTAGCTTTATCGACACGATAGAAACGTTCAAATATTCTCGGCAGCTCTTCTTTCTTAATCCCTATTCCAGTATCAGAGATTGTAAATTCAACCGAATCAGTTTGCTCTTTTACATTGATCATAATTCTTCCATTTTCAGGTGTGTACGTAATGCTATTCGAGATTAGATTTAGGAAAACTTGCTTCAGTCGATGAACGTCTCCTTTAATTTTGGTTTCCCCTTCATATGCAGTCGTAACTTCAATTGCCTTTTTATCAGCTTTATTCTTTGTCATTAAAACGCAGTCGTCAACAATTTCTTTGAGGTTCGCATCCTGCCAATTTAAAGCGAAATGAGCCTGTTCCATTTTGGATAAATCGAGCAAATCTTGTATCAACGTTTGAAGCCGTTCACTTTCGTCATGAATGATTGTAAGAAACCTCGTACGAAATTCCTTATTTTCCATAGCACCATCTAATAGTGTTTCAGCAAACCCTTTTAGAGAGGTAACAGGTGTCTTCAATTCATGAGATACATTCGCGACAAAGTCTTTTCTCATTTGCTCGAGTTTTTTTAAATCGGTTATATCATGAAAGACTAGTACTACGCCTTTCATCTGATCATCCTGTGAAAGGATAGGGGCACCGGAAACATCAAAGTGACGGTACTCTAATCCAACTGGGAGCTCTAATTGTTTCCGAACTGTTCCTTCTACCAATAATGTTTCTTCTACAAGTTGAACGATTTTTGTATATGGAATGGCTTCATAATACAGTTCATCTATGTAATCACTGGTATTGATACCGAACGTATCTTTATAAAATCGATTCACCAGATTGATATTCCCTTTCACATCGATCAATATCAAACCACTATTCATATTTTCAATCAGTGTCATCAGCCGATTTTGCTGAATTTCATAGGAATTCGTCATGTTTTCCATGTTTCTTGCAAGGATGTTCAATGAGTGGCTAAACTGTCCAGTTTCGTCTAATTTATATTCATACGTTCGCGCTTTAAAATTTCCTGAAGCAAGTTCATTCGCAACTTTAAGCGCACCTTCGAGCGGCTTTGTTAATCTACTCGAAATGCTGATACTAATATAAACAAAAAGGAAATACGCTACGGCAAAAGAAATGCTAAGAATGAACCACATATTCTTAAGTTCTTCACCTGAAGCATCAGCAAACAAAATTCCTTCAAAAATATTGCCGATGATTACGACCATCATGATAAATAAGAAAAATAGAACAATAAATTGCCCGTTTAAAAATCGAGATCGGAACCGTCTCATCAGGACGACGGTCCTTCTAACTTATATCCAAGCCCACGTATAGTTTTAATATATTCCGGTTTGCGGGTATTTTCTTCGATTTTCTCTCTTAAATGACTTACATGAACATCAACAATTCGAGTATCTCCTACAAAGTCATAATTCCAGACTGCACTCAATAGTTGTTCTCGTGTAAGTACTCGTCCTTTGTGTCGCACTAGATAAACTAGAAGCTCAAACTCTTTCGGAGTTACTTCCATCAATTCCCCTTTAAAATAAGCTTCGTAATTATTAGGATAAACATCCAATTCGCCAACCTGGATTCTTTCCGCTTCTTCTGGTGCACCTTTCATGCCTTCCATTTGTTTGATCCTTCTTAGAATCGCCTTTACACGTGCCACTACTTCTCGAGGACTAAACGGCTTCGTCATATAATCGTCTGCACCTAGCTCAAGACCCAACACTTTATCGAATTCATCATCCTTAGCAGTCAGCATGAGAACCGGTGTGTAAATATGTCTGCTTCTCATCTCTTTGCAAACCTCTAGACCGTCCATCTCTGGAAGCATCAAGTCGAGTATGATACAGTTTGGCTTTTCTACCTCAATCTTTTGAAGAGCTTCAGCCCCATCTTCTGCTGTTACTACTTCATATCCTGCTTGTTCAAGATTAAATTGAAGCAATGTCATGATCGACATTTCATCTTCTACTACAAGTATCTTCTGAGCCATTTGATTACCCCCTAAGCGTTTTCCCCGTTTCATCTATGTTAGAGCCGATCATCAGGCATATTTATTTTTTCCTGAATACCTACATAATACTATTCTTTATGCAATTGAAAAAGGGATACTTGTCGAGGAGCGCTTACATAGGGGATTCTAAGACCAAATAAATTCGTGAGATTCTATCGATTCTCGTTAAAATAAAAAAAGAGCCTTAGTGGCTCTTAGAAATTCTCAAATGCTGTTGTCTTTGTTAAAGACTTTGTAGGGTACGGTGGGCAAACAACGAATTCTCCGTTTAGAACGATCTTTCCTTCTTCATTCTTCCCTTCAACTTTAACAGTAATAACATGATCATCTTTGTTTACATCGATTACTTCAAAACCAAAATGAAGAGCTTCATAATGATAGACTGGATTATCAAATGTAACTTCTTGTTTCTTTATACTACTACCAGGTCCAGGCAGATACTTTGAGATAGCACCTGAAACGATAGCTAGAAGCATAATCTGTGGCACGATCGGCTTTTTGAACGGTGTTAAAGATGCGTAATCATGCTGTATGAAAAGAGGGTTATTGTCATTGGAAATTCCAAGATACAATAACAGTTCACGATCATCTATCTTTTCCGTAACTTCTAATTTTTCACCAACTGAAATTTCTTCAATCATTCTACCGATTTTTCGTTTTTTTCCTAAAAGCATCATCCATCCCCCTTTTTTAAGAAAGCGCTTTCTTTATCTTAGTAAAAGAGATCCGGCTTGAACCGGATCATCTTTTTAATTTAGTACAGTCATTACTTTACGAACAGAGTCTGCAGATTTATCTAATTGCTGCTTTTCTTCATCCGTAAGCTCTAGCTCAATTATTTCCTCAATTCCACTTCCACCGATGATTGTTGGAACACCTAGATATAAACCATCATAACCATACTCGCCTTCAAGATAAGCAATTGTCGGAAGAACACGACGTTGGTCTTTTAGTATGGCTTCTACCATTTCAACAAGGGAAGCAGCAGGAGCATAATACGCACTTCCGTTACCTAGCAGACTTACGATTTCTCCTCCACCTTTACGAGTACGCTCTACAATTTCTTCGAGTCGCTCTTCCGAGATGAGGTTACTCAAC
This sequence comes from Anaerobacillus sp. ABA4_114, assembly GCF_056159065.1. Lineage (NCBI taxonomy): Bacteria > Bacillati > Bacillota > Bacilli > Caryophanales > Bacillaceae > Anaerobacillus > Anaerobacillus sp. ABA4_114. The sequence goes on along the minus strand of NZ_JBSWUM010000001.1, from coordinate 1,221,645 downwards.
GGAATTCCACCAGCAAATGAGTAACGGACTAAAGGCACCATATCATCACCATGGCCGCCTAATACGAAACCAGTGATGTCTTTTACGGATATGTTCAGCTCTTCTGCGATAAAAGAACGGAAGCGAGCAGTGTCGAGGATACCTGATTGACCGATCACGCGGTTTTTAGGTAAACCTGATTCTTTAAATACGGTGTATGTCATCGCATCAACAGGGTTTGTTAGAACAACAATAAGAGTATTTGGAGAGTGTTTTACAACTTCATGTGTCACACTCTTCATGATCTTAGCGTTCGTATTAACAAGGTCGTCTCGACTCATGCCTGGCTTCCTTGCAATCCCAGCTGTAATTACTACGATGTCAGAATCAGCTGTATCTTCATAATTGGACGTCCCAGTTATTTTGGAATCAAACCCTTGAACAGGACTCGCTTCAAACATATCAAGCGCTTTTCCTTTCGTAGGACCTTCCTGATTTGGAATATCTACGAGCACTACATCAGAAAGCTCTTTCTGAGCTAGCAAGAAAGCTGTCGTAGCACCTGTAAAACCTGCTCCAATAACGGATACTTTTTTGCGTTTTATCGTCATACGGACGCCACCCCTTTAAAGGAAAATAAGTTCTAACGTTTAATTAATTCATGTTCTTGATTAGTTCGTCGCCAAATTCAGAAGTCTTCACTTCAGTCGCACCTTCCATTAAACGAGCGAAGTCATACGTTACTACCTTGCTTGCGATTGTTTTTTCCATAGAATCTAAAACAAGTTTAGCAGCCTCGTTCCAACCGATGTGCTCAAGCATCAATACTCCAGAAAGAAGAACTGAAGAAGGGTTAACTTTGTCAAGACCAGCATATTTCGGTGCAGTACCGTGAGTTGCTTCAAAGATTGCATGACCACTCTCATAGTTAATGTTCGCTCCAGGAGCAATTCCTATCCCACCAACTTGAGCAGCAAGCGCGTCAGATACATAGTCTCCGTTCAAGTTCATCGTAGCCACTACATCAAATTCTGCAGGACGTGTTAAGATTTGCTGAAGAAAGATGTCCGCAATTGCGTCTTTTACGATCAACTTGCCTTCTGCTTCAGCTTTTGATTGAGCTTCGTTAGCTGCATCTCTGCCTTTTTCTTCTACGATTTGGTCGTATTCAGCCCACGTGAACACTTTATCACCAAATTCTTGTTCAGCCACTTCATAACCCCAGTTCTTGAAAGCTCCTTCAGTAAACTTCATGATGTTTCCTTTGTGAACGAGCGTTACGTTTCGACGTCCTTCATCAAGCGCATATTGAATCGCAGCTCTAACAAGACGTTTCGTCCCTTCTTCAGAAACTGGCTTGATACCGATACCAGATGTTTCTGGGAAACGGATGTTTTTAGCGCCCATTTCTTCACGTAGGAAAGAAATTACTTTCTTAACTTCGTCAGAACCTTTTTGGAACTCGATACCAGCGTAGATATCTTCAGTATTCTCACGGAAGATAACCATATCAGTGTCTTCAGGTCGTTTTACAGGAGAAGGAACTCCCTTGAAATAACGAACTGGACGAAGACAAGTAAATAAGTCTAGCTCTTGTCTAAGAGCAACGTTAAGAGAGCGGATCCCCCCGCCTACTGGAGTCGTTAGAGGCCCCTTAATCGCAATTATGTATTCACGAATTGCTTCAAGTGTTTCAGCAGGAAGCCATTCTCCTGTCTTATCATGTGCCTTCGCACCTGCATAAATTTCTTTCCAAGTAATACTCTTTTCACCAGAGTATGCCTTATCAACCGCAGCTTCAAGTACACGAGATGCTGCTGCCCAAATATCTGGACCTGTTCCATCGCCTTCAATATATGGAATAATTGCATGATTTGGAACGTTTAGTACCCCATTATTTACGGTAATTTTTTCTCCATTAGCCATTTGATATTCCTCCTATTGAAATCTACATTTTTTTTAAGAGGGAAGGAATGCTCCTTCCCTTAGTGGTCTTATCGGTTTTCTACATTAACGTATGTTTGATTTGTTGCGCCTACGTACTCTGCACGAGGACGGATCAAGCGGTTATTGCTATATTGCTCTAGGATATGAGCGATCCAACCAGATACTCGGCTTACAGCGAATAGCGGTGTGAATAAGTCATGGTCGATACCAAGACTGTGATAAACAGAAGCAGAATAGAAGTCTACGTTTGGCGGTAATCCTTTTTCGGATGTCACAATCTGTTCCATCTTTGCAGACATCTCATACCACTTTGTCTCTCCAGTCAACTCAGTAAGCTTACGGGACATCTCTTTAAGATGTTTCGCACGAGGATCTCCAGTTTTGTACACACGGTGACCAAAGCCCATGATCTTCTCTTTTTTCTCAAACGCGTTATGAAGATAAGACTCTACGTTCTCTTCGCTGCCGATTTCAGTCAGCATCTTCATGACTCTTTCGTTAGCGCCACCGTGAAGTGGTCCTTTAAGAGCGCCGATCGCGGAAGTCACACCTGAATAAATATCAGAAAGTGTGGCTACACATACACGGCCAGTAAATGTAGATGCATTCAACTCATGATCGGCATGAAGCACGAGTGCTTTATTGATTGCAGTCACTGCTACGTCTTCTGGCATTTCGCCATTCAACGTGTAAAGGAAATTAGCCGCAAAGCTCAAATCTTTCTTAGGACTGATCGGTTCTTTCCCTTCACGAATACGTGAAAAGCTAGTCACGATTGTAGGCAATTTCGCCTGAAGACGAATCGCTTTACGATAGTTCGCTTCTTCACTCATATCATCTGCTTCTTCATCATAGAGTGCAAGAGTAGAAACTGCTGTACGAAGCGCAGCCATAGGAGACACCTTATCACTTGGATAAGATTTAATTTGATTGATGATTTCTTCTGGAATAGCCGCTTCTTCTGCAAGCTTAGAAGAAAACTGTTTCAATTCTTCCTTATTTGGTAGTTTATCATTCCATAACAAATAGATTACTTCTTCAAAACTAGCATTTTCTGCAAGATCATCAATGTTGTAACCTCTGTATGTTAAGACATCGTTTACAATTGAACTGATAGATGACGTCGTTGCAACAACGCCTTCTAATCCGCGAGTAGTCGTCATACTTTCCCTCTCCTTTTCCATATTAACATTCTTTTTTTCTAAAAATTCTGCTTTGATAACGCTTTACAAACACTCCAAAAAAAAGGAATCTTATGTACAAAGAAGGTGCGTCCGTCTCCATTATAAACAAAAATCTGACATTTGTGAATGAATATGCAAAATTTGGCGACTTCCTCTTTTTTCTTAAAAGCCTTTTGAATACGTGTTCTAGAGGCAAGAAACCTAGTCTGAACGGTAGTTCAGTTTATAGCCTCGACAAAAAAACACACCCATACTCTTTCCTCACAAAACGACAGGTTTGATGTACTTTAAAAGGAAGATTCCTAGTGAATAAACAGAACGCTTCTTTAAGCATAACAAACATTTTAAAATTTTTCACGAATTCAGCTAAAATGAATTTGATTGCATGAATCGAACAAGTGTATTATTAAAGTAGAATGTTATAGGAGGGGGCGCTTTATTGAACTGGCATTATATACACAGCATTCTCCGATTTTTAATCGTTATAGCAGCTGTTGTGTTAGGATTATTTTTACTATATTATATATGGCACTTTGCTTATCCCTTCGTAATCGCCTTGCTCCTAGCCTTTTTGATCAACCCACTTGTCGATCTACTAGAACGTAAAGTAAAGATGCCAAGACCAGCTTCAGTTGCACTATCGATCGTTTTTTTAATCGGCGTTCTCGCAGCTTTTTTAACCCTGCTTGTGAACGAAATCGTGCAAGGAGTCGTTTACTTAGCTGACGTTCTTCCCGAGAACTTTAGAGAAATCGTTACGTTTATTGAAGAACTATTTGTTTCACACGTTTTGCCTTTGTATAACCAGCTTGAAGACCTATTCAAAGACTTGAATAAAGATCAGCAAACAACGATCATGGATAACATACAATCGATCGGTACCACTGTAACGACGGCTGTTACAGATATCCTTCAAGCACTCGTCGAAGGGATTCGTTCCATCATCATCAGCTTACCAACGATCATTACAGTGTTGATCTTTTCTTTGCTAGCTACTTTCTTCATCAGCAAAGACTGGTATAAATTTATTAGTTGGGTAAAGAAAAAAACACCGGGTGACATCCAAACAAGTATTGGGTCCGTTTATAAAGATCTCAGAAAAGCGCTCTTTGGATTCATTAAAGCACAACTTACATTGATATCGATGACGGCTGCTATCGTTCTCATAGGTTTGCTCATTCTCCGGGTAGAGTATGCAGTAACTATCTCGATCATCATAGGACTTGTTGACCTTCTCCCGTACCTCGGTACTGGAGCAGTATTCGTTCCATGGATGATCTATTCATTCCTTACTGGTAATTACGGTTTAACGATTGGACTAGCCATCCTTTATGGAGTCGTTGTCATTCAACGACAACTAGTCGAACCAAAAGTATTATCTTCTAACATTGGTCTTGATCCACTCGCAACGTTAATCGCATTGTTTGTTGGGTTTCAAATTTTTGGTTTTATCGGCTTAATCATTGGTCCTGTATTTCTAGTTGTACTTAAGACGTTGTATCATGCTAATGTATTTAAAGATGTATGGCATTTTATAATAGGAGAAAACAAAAGAAAAAGCTGAAGGGAATACGCCTTCAGCTTCACGCTGTCGAGATGAGTTCCGACAGCTTTTTTGTTTTTATCTTCTGATGAAAACGAATTGACCATTATTCATTCGTTTCTCTAGAAACTTTCGCAGCCAGCGCTTGAAAGGCTTTCTAGTTGCAGGTACTAAAAGTAAGAAACCGATCGCATCCGTAATAAAGCCTGGCGTTAACAACACGACCCCACCGACTAATATACACAAGCCATCAAGAATCGCATCACCAGGCATCTGACCAGTTTGCATTTGACGGTTTACCTTTTGTATTGCTTCAGAGCCTTCTTTTCTTGCGAGCCAGGCTCCAAGTACTCCTGTTCCTATTATTAATAATATAGTGGGAATCAAGCCTAACGTCCGCCCTGATAGGAGCAACAAACCTATTTCAAGTGCCGGAACAATGATGATAAAAAGTAGCATGATACGAAACATGTCTTAGGGCCCCTTTAATTAAATTCGAGATGTACGATCCCGTTAACTCTTATTATAAATGATTTCTGTATTTATTCGTAATATACCGATTCTTAAACGTTCATTCAAGAAACATAAGAAAAGACTGCCGAATTTCATCGACAGTCTTTGTTAGGCTTTATAGAATGCTTGCTTTTCCTTTGTAAATAATTCCTGTAGTTGCATCAAGCGTAATCTCTTGACCATCCTCAAACAGGTTCGTTGCATCTTCAAGACCAACGACTACTGGAAGACCAAGACTTAGCCCCACAACAGCTGCATGACTCGTCAGACCACCTTCTTCTGTGATCAAACCAGCAGCCTTTTCTAGAGCAGGAACCATCTCTTTGTCAGAACCGATCGCTACGATGATTGTGTTTTCGTCAGCTTTACTGATCGCTTCATCAGCGTTCTTAGCAATCGCCACTCGACCTGATACAGATGTTTTACCGATACCTTGTGCTTTTGCAAGAATATCTCCGATAACATGAACTTTCATCAAGTTCGTAGTTCCAGATTCACCTACTGGTACACCAGCTGTAATGACTACTGTATCGCCATGACTAACGATTTCTGAACGAATTGAAGCTTCAACTGCAACTTCTAGCATTTCGTCAGTGGTTTTAACTTTACGCCCTTCTTGTGCATGTACCCCCCATACAAGCGCGAGCTTACGGCATACACTTGCAGTGTTTGTTACAGCAACGATCGGCGCTTTCGGACGATACTTAGAAATCATACGTGCGGTGTGTCCACTCTCTGTAGCTGTTAAAATCGCAGGTACATTCAAGTTATATGCAGTATGTGCGACAGATTCACTGATAGCATTCGTCGTATTCGTCTCGATCTCTTTACTTCTCATTGAAAGAAGCTCGCGATAGTTAAGAGACTTTTCTGTGTATGAAGCGATGTTATGCATCGTTTGAACTGCTTCTACTGGGTATGATCCTGCTGCAGTCTCTCCTGAAAGCATGATCGCGTCTGTACCATCAATAATCGCATTGGCAACATCACTTGCTTCTGCACGAGTTGGACGAGGGTTACGCTGCATAGAATCAAGCATCTGAGTTGCAGTAATAACAGGTTTACCTAGTGCATTACACTTTTTGATTAGTTGTTTTTGAACGAGTGGTACTTCCTCAGCAGGGATCTCTACGCCAAGATCACCACGAGCTACCATCAAACCGTCAGATACTTCAAGGATAGAATCGATGTTATCGACACCTTCACGGTTTTCAATTTTTGGAACGATTTGGATATCAGTTGCATCATGCTTCTCAAGAAGCTTTCGGATATCTAACACATCAGATACACGACGAACAAATGAAGCAGCAATAAAATCGACGCCTTGTTCAATTCCAAATTCAATATCAGCTGCATCCTTATCAGTAATACCAGGAAGCTTCACACTTACGTTCGGAACGTTAACACCCTTTTTATTCTTAAGGGTACCGTTGTTCAATACTTCTGTGTAAAGCTCATTGTTTCCGATGCTTTTCACTTCAAGTTCGATAAGACCGTCGTCAAGAAGGATCTTTGAACCTTCGTGAACATCATTGACAAGGTCAGGATATGTTACTGAAATCTTTTCAGTTGTACCCGCAACTTCTTCCATCGATACGATAAGCTGTTGTCCTGCTTCAAGATCAATCGCACCATTTTCCATGTTGTGCGTACGAATCTCAGGGCCTTTTGTATCGAGTAGAATCGCAACATTCTTGCCAATTCTTTCTGATACTTCACGAATATTTTTAATACGGTTGCCGTGTTCTTCAAAATCTCCATGAGAAAAGTTAAGACGTGCAACATTCATTCCAGCCTGCATCAATTTTTCTAACGTTTGTTGGTCCTCACTTGCAGGTCCAATTGTACAGACGATTTTGGTTTTACGCATAGGTATCCTCCTAAAAGCTCTTCTTTAATAATTTTATCCAACTCTGGGTGGTATTTATCCAGCAAACACCATTATTCACCCACAGTTTTGTGGATGAATACAAAAGTGTATCATTTAGATTGAAAGTTCTCTCGCAAGCTGGACCATCTTCTGATCCACTTTATGAGGCATCTTAAGTGCTTCATTAATATCTAAATCGATGATTTGGTTATTGTGAATCCCAACCGTTCTATCTTGAGCACCTTCAAGCAAGAGTTCTACTGCACGAGCACCGAGACGACTTGCTAGCACACGGTCCGTTGCAGTTGGTGAACCACCTCGCTGTACGTGACCAAGAACAGTAACACGAGTTTCCATATTCATTGCTTCCTGTATTTCTTTTCCGATTTCAACTCCACTTCCAACGCCCTCTGCAACTACAATGATGCTATGACGTTTTCCGCGATCGTGACCTCGTTTTAAACGAGCGAGAATATCGGACATTTCGTAATTCTCTTCAGGAATAAGGATAGATTCTGCACCGTCAGCAAGCCCCGACCAGAGAGCGATATCTCCAGCGTCACGACCCATTACTTCGATCACGTATGTACGTTCGTGAGAAGTTGCTGTATCACGAATCTTATCAATAGCCTGAATAACAGTATTTAGCGCCGTATCAAACCCGATCGTAAAATCAGTTCCAGGAATATCGTTATCGATGGTTCCAGGAATACCAATTGTAGGGAACCCGTGGCCAGTGAGCTTTTGAGCTCCTCGGTAAGAACCATCTCCTCCAATGACGACAAGGCCTTCAATTCCATGTTTCTTAAGGTTCTCTACCCCTTTTAATTGCCCTTCAACCGTTTTGAACTCAGGACAACGTGAAGAATATAGCATTGTGCCGCCTCTATGAATAATATCAGCTACAGAGCCGATTTCCATCTTTTTTATTTCGTCATTCATCAATCCGGTATATCCGTGGTAAATTCCGAAGACCTCAATATCATGATAGATCGCTTTACGGACTACAGCACGAATTGCGGCATTCATTCCAGGTGAGTCTCCTCCGCTGGTCAATACACCAATACGCTTCATACGTGTTCACCTCATTAATTCTTTGTGTTATTAAAATATCAAATACGTCCGTTGAACACAATAGCAAAGAGCGCCCATGAAAAAGTGCTTTCCCCTAAGCGGGAAAGCACTTTCCTTATTTTAAGCCAATGGTATCGGTTACAAACGTATATTGTCCAATATTTCTGTATTTTTCATAGCGTTGCTCGACAAGCTCCTCTTTGGAAAGTTTAGAGAGGTCTTCCAAAGATTTCTTTAGTACTTTATGGATGGATTCAGCTTGTTCTTCAACATTTCGATGAGCGCCACCTTTTGCTTCAGGGACGATTTCATCTATTACATTTAGCTCTTTCAGGTCTGGTGCCGTAATTTTCATTGTATCTGCAGCCTGTTGAGCAAGACTAGAATCCTTCCAAAGAAGTGCAGCAGCACCTTCAGGTGAAATGACAGAGTACCAGGAGTTTTCTAGCATATGCACATGATTTCCTACACCAATCGCTAGCGCTCCCCCACTTGCACCTTCACCGATTACAATACACACGATCGGAACAGTCAAACCAGCCATTTCAATTAGATTTCGAGCGATCGCTTCACTTTGACCTCTCTCTTCTGCTGCTTTACCTGGAAATGCACCTTTTGTATCTAGTAAAAATACAACAGGTCTATTGAACTTTTCTGCTTGCTTCATTAAACGAAGGGCTTTACGGTACCCTTCTGGATGTGGCATACCAAAGTTTCTTCTCAAGTTCTCTTTTGTATCTTTCCCGCGCTGATGACCAACTACTGTGACAGGATTACCTTCAAAGGTAGCGATTCCTCCAACAACTGCTTCGTCATCACCAAAAACGCGATCACCATGTAACTCGATAAAGTCATCAAAGATGCGACCAATATAATCAAGTGTGGTCGGACGTTCAGGGTGACGAGCAAGTTGAACTCTGTTCCAAGCTGTCATATTTCCATAAATTTCTTCTTCCATAGATGCCAAACGCTTTTGAAGACGAGAAATTTCATCTGAAAGGTCAATGTTCTTTTCATCCATAAATGATCTTAACTCTTCGATCTTATCTTCTAATTCTTGAACAGGTCGTTCAAAATCAAGTCTATTTGCCACTATTGGTCACCTCCTTACTATGGATCATGAGTACTGTTGAAAGGGTCTTTTTCATGTCAGCACGATGAATGACTGAATCGAGTTGCCCATGATTGAGTAGAAATTCTGATGTTTGGAAATCTTCCGGTAAATCTTCTCTAATGGTTTGTTCAATGATCCTTCTACCCGCGAATCCGATCAGTGCTTTTGGCTCAGCAAAGTTATAGTCTCCAACCGAAGCAAAGCTTGCAGAAACTCCTCCAGTAGTAGGATGGGTCATAACTGAAATGAATAAACCTCCGTTATCACCAAAGCGCTTCAATGCTACGCTCGATTTTGCCATCTGCATTAAACTAAGTACACCTTCTTGCATTCTTGCTCCACCTGAAGCAGTGAAGATAATAAACGGGATCTTCTCTTTATCAGCATGTTCGATGGCTCTAGTTATTTTTTCCCCGACAACAGAACCCATACTTCCCATCCGGAATCGAGCGTCCATAACGGCAATCGCCGTACGATGACCATCGATTGTACCTTCACCTGTAACAACTGCTTCGTTAAGGGAAGTTTTTTTGCGATCTTTCTCGAGCCTTTCGACATAGTCAGGGAACGCTAGAGGGTTTTCAGAAATCATCCCTGCATTGAACTCTTCGAAGCTGCCCTCATCTAGCGTATTCTTTATACGTTCATATGAGCTCATCTGGTGATGATAACCACATTTCACACATACTTTATTTGACTTCTCTAGTTCCTTTGAATAAATAATACTTTTGCATCCAGGACATTTCGTCATTATCCCTTCTGGCACATCTTGTTTTATTTTCTCAGAAGGAACAGTTGCATACTTTTTCTTCTTATTAAAGATATCTTTTAACAATTGTGACCATTCCTTTCACCATAAATATCTTGCTGCTTATAATCTTTGTCATACTCGGACAACAGACGAATGGCCTTCTCTTGATTACGTGCCGTCAAGGCTTCGATCAATTCTTCGTAATAAGTAACTGGGCGGTACGTTAAGTGGTGCCAGATCGTCTGATGATAGTCTGAAAGCTCAGCCCATAATCTCATGAGCAGATGGTTCTTTGTTGCGGATGTAATAATTCGGAAGAATGCTATGTCAAACTCTGTTGAGTAAATATCCTCTTTTGAAGCAGGGTCACAATTATGAAGCATCGACTTTAATTGGTCTAGTTCCTCATCTGAAATACGTTCACAAGCCAAACGCAATATGTCCATCTCAATAAGGTGACGAGTCTCTAATAAATCGTGCCTTGACTTCGTATCTTTAAGTATGAAAGAAGCGATTACTTCGACTAAACGGTGGTTTTTTACATTTGATATAAACGTACCCTCTCCACGTCTCGTTTCGATGAGTCCTAGCATCTCCATCGACCTTAAAGCTTCTCTTACTGATGATCTTCCTGCATTTAACCGCTCAGAAAGCTCCCTTTCGGAAGGGAGCTTATCACCGGTTTGCAAACCATCGTTATAAATGATCGCTTTAATTTTATCTAAGATATTCTGGTAGACTTTCCCTTGTTGTTCCATATCGGAAAATCAACACCCTTTCTTCACTGGCCATCGTCCTATTCAAGAAAAAAGCGAGAAAGTAACGTCTTCCCCACTTACTTTTCTTCTTCAGAAATGATTGCAAGAGAACGCGTCTTCTCTTTAACGACCTCAGGATCTACATTAATACGTGCTACTCCTGTTTCCATAGCGGCCTTTGCAACACTCGCTGCTACAGCAGGGGCCACTCTTGGGTCAAATGGTGCAGGAATAACATAGTCAGCATTCAAGTCTTCGCTGCTCACAAGCTCTGCAATCGCCTGAACGGCAGCTACTTTCATATCTTCATTAATATGTGTAGCACGGACATCAAGCGCACCTCGGAAAATACCAGGGAAAGCTAACACATTATTAATTTGGTTAGGGAAATCTGAACGACCTGTCCCAATTACGCTTGCGCCTGCATCTCTAGCATCGTCTGGCATAATTTCTGGAACCGGATTCGCCATCGCAAAAATTATTGGGTCTTCGTTCATAGAGGACACCATTTCCTTTGTTAGTGCTCCTTCAACTGAAACACCAATGAATACGTCTGTATTCGAAATAACTTCTTTGAGTGAACCTTCCGCTTGATCTCGGTTCGTATATTTCGCAACTGACGCTTTAACGTCGTTCATACCGTAAGGACGTCCTTCATAAATTGCTCCTTTTGAGTCACACATGATGATATCTTTCACACCGAAACGGTTTAATAGCTTGATAATAGCGATTCCAGCTGCACCCGCACCGTTGATCACCACTTTGATCTCACTCATCGACTTACCGGATAGTTTCAATGCATTGACGAGTCCTGCGACAGTTACGATTGCTGTACCATGTTGGTCATCATGAAAGATCGGAATGTTCGTTTCCTTTTTAAGTCTTTCTTCGATCACAAAACAATTTGGAGCAGCGATGTCTTCAAGGTTGATCCCGCCAAAAGTGGGTTCCATCAGTTTAACAGTCTGTACAATTTGATCCACGTCCGTCGTATCTAAACAAATCGGGAACGCGTCAACTCCTGCGAAACTTTTGAACAGCACTGCCTTTCCTTCCATAACAGGTAACGATGCTTCAGGCCCGATATTTCCAAGACCGAGCACAGCAGTACCGTCAGAAACGACAGCTACCATATTTCCTTTCATAGTGTACTCATATACTTTATTCTTATCATCATAGATTTCCTTACAAGGTTCAGCAACACCTGGTGAATAGGCAAGACTTAAATCAGTTGCATTCCTCACTGGTACTTTGGATTTAGATTCTAGTTTTCCCTGGTTAACTCTGTGAATATGTAGTGCTTCTTCTCTTGTGATAGACAATTAACCCACTCTCCTTCTTCAGAAGCTATATGCTCTAATATCTTCATTTCCTCGTTTGTATAGAAAGTGGTCAGACCACTCTATTTTCACCATTATAACAAATCACCAATTGCTGTAAAGAATTTATCGAGTCTTTTTAACTACATTGTTCTCACCTAATAAATTTTTTAACCGATCAATACAAGTCGTGGATAGTTGAACAAACCACTCTTTACCTAGTTTAACTGTTTTCTCTGATTGGCTATAGTAGAGCACTACAGCAGAATCACCCTTATTTTCTCTCAATACACTCTTTACTTTATCTAACGTATCGTCTTTTTGATGATGCTCTTCGATTTTCAAGAATAATATATCAGAGGTTTTTTTAGGAGTAATGTCTTCTAGCCTCTTTACTCTAGAAACAACAATATTTGTACTTTCTCCTCTTTTTTGCACAACCCCATCTATATAAACAAACTCTCCCTTTTGAAGAATTGTTGACGTTTCTTCCCATGTATCTGGAAAAACGACACCTTCCATTTCAGAAGTTTCATCTTCAAGCGTAATAAATGCCATCATCTGTCCTTTTTTTGTACGGATACTTCTCGACTTTATCACTTCTGCTGCTATTCGAAGAGGCTGTCGATCAGAAAACATTAATCCTTCAGAAATGACCGTTCTTTGATAGCCTTGGATGTTCTTCAAATAAGGATCGATTGGATTTGCAGATAAATAAAACCCTATCGCTTCTTTCTCAAACGCGAGTAATTCCTTTTCTTCAAAAGGAGGGACACTTTCGTAAGGAGGTTCTGACTCGGAACTACTGAATAAACCAGGTTGATCCGGGTCGCCTTGTTCAGAAGCGAAGTTCATAGCAGATTCGAGCGTTGCTAGAATAGATGAACGCCCCACCTGAAAATCATCCATCGCGCCAGCAAAAACCATGGATTCGATCGCTCGTTTGTTTACGATTCTTAGTGACACTCTCGAACAGAAATCGAATAAGCTTTTGTAAGCCTCGTTTCCTCTTTTCATTACAATTTCCTCGATAGCATTTTTCCCAACGTTTTTAATTGGTAATAAACCAAATCGGATAGCTTCCCCTTCTACAGTAAACGTACTGTTACTCTTATTGATTGAGGGGGGAAGGATCTGCAAGTCTTTCTGATGACACTCTGACAAATAGCTAGATAACCGATCCTGATTTCCAATTGCGGATGTTAATAAACTCGCAAAGAAATACCTTGGATAGTTAGCTTTTAAATACGCAAGGTGGTAAGCAATGATACTGTATGCAACAGCATGACTACGATTAAATCCATAGTTTGCAAACCGTACGATATACTCGTATATTTCTTCAGCCGTTGCTTTCGTATATCCTTTTGCTAAGCAGCCCTTTATGAAATGCTCTCGTTCAGATTCGAGCACATCTCGCTTCTTTTTTGAAACGGCTCTTCTTAATAAGTCAGCTTCTCCTAAAGAAAATCCAGCTAGCTTAGATGCAATCTGCATAATTTGCTCTTGGTACACGATCACACCGTAAGTTGGTTGAAGAATCGACTTTAGATCAGAATGTGGATAGTGGACGGGTCGTTCATTATGCTTACCCGAAATAAATAATGGAATATTCTCCATTGGACCTGGTCGATATAGAGCATTTACTGCAACAATATCTTCAAACTCAGTAGGTTTCAGCTTTCGAAGCACTTGCCTCATACCATCAGATTCAAGTTGAAACACCCCTGTTGTATCTCCAGCTTTAAGCAAAGAAAATGTCCCGTCATCATCCATTGGGATCGATGAGAGCGATACACGTTCACCTGTATTACGTTCGATATCCTTCAAAATCCCCTCGATCAGCGTTAGATTACGTAACCCAAGAAAGTCCATTTTCAATAATCCTATTTCTTCTAGGTCATTCATCGGAAACTGAGTTAAGCTAATATGATGACCTTCTTGTAAAGGAACATAATCCGTTAAAGGAGCAGCAGAAATAACGACGCCAGCTGCATGTGTTGAAGTATGTCTAGGCAGACCTTCGATCGTGCTCGCGATTTCAAAGACTCTCGCGCATTCTTCTGAATTCGAAAGCACCTTGCGAAGCTCTGATGAGGCCTCTCTCGCTTCGTGTAACGTTATGCCAGGTTGAGAAGGAATTGCTTTTGACATCGCATCGAGCAGTTTCGTATCTACTTCCAACACTTTTCCCACATCACGTATCGCAGCCTTAGCTGCAAGCGTTCCAAAAGTTACGATCTGAGCAACATGATCGTGCCCATATTTCTCGTGTACGTAGTCGATTACTTCGTCACGACGTACATCAGGAAAATCAATATCGATATCAGGCATCGTGACTCGCTCAGGATTTAGGAACCGTTCGAAAAGGAGATTATGCTCAATAGGGTCAACATTTGTGATGTTTAATAAATAAGCGACTAATGATCCTGCTGCAGATCCCCTTCCTGGTCCTGTGATCATCCCATTCTCGTGAGCGTACTTCATAAAATCCCATACAATTAAGAAGTAATCGCTAAACCCCATCTTACTAATGATCGTAAGCTCATAATGTAAGCGATCATCGATCGTTTGATTTGCTGATCCATAGCGAGCTTTCACTCCTTCACGACATAAGGTCGCAAGGTACTCATCAGCACTTTGTCTATTAGGAACCGGGTATTCAGGAAGGTGTGTTTGATCGAAGGATAAGTTCACGTTGCACTTGTCTGCAATGTGGATGGTTGATTCGATCGCATCATGATACCCTTCAAAACGTTCGATCATCTCTTTTTTGCTCGTTAAATAAAACTCATGGTTAGGAAGACTTACATGGTCTTTCTCTTCATAGCGCACTCCGCTATCAATGCACTTAAGACAATCATGCGCTTCTCCATCACCTTTTGATATGTAATGCACCGCATTCGTTGCGGTAAGGTGTAAGTGTGCTTTTTTAGCAAACCTGTAAATCAGCTGATTCAGCTGCCTTTCTTCGCGTATATAATGATCTTGCATCTCTAAATAAAAGCCCGATGAGAAAGCTCTCTTGTACTCAACCGCGTGCTGTAATGCAGCCGTTTCTTCGCCTTTTAAGAGTAAGTCTCCGATCACAGACCCTCTTGCTCCAGTCAACGCGATGATTCCCTCTGAAAGATTTAACAGTTCTTCTTTTTCAATGGAAGGTTTTTTCTTTCTAGAGTGCTTTATGATCGTAGAGATTTTCAATAAATTATGGTAACCTTCATTCGATTCTGCAAGAAGCACTAAGTTATCGTAACGTCTAGGCTCAGTTGAAGTCATATTCGAAGAAAGTACTTCAACCTCTAGACCGATTATCGGTTTAATTCCGTTTTCAACGCATGCTTTATAGAATGGAATCGTTCCGTACATTGTCCCCTTATCCGTTAAAGCAAGTGACGTATATCCTTGTTCTTTTGCTGCTTTCACAAGCTCTCTTACTCTGCTCGGACTATCTAAAAGACTATATTCGCTATAAACACGCAGATGTACAAACTCCATATGAAATCCCACTTTCACTTTACTGTTACTTCCATTATAGATACTCTTACCTTCTCAAACAAACATTATCAAGCATAACCCACCTTCCTTTTCGCATAGTCTTTACTAAAGGTGGACTAGATGATATGTGCTAGTTTTCGATACTCACTATAAGCGCGCTCAATATTCTTAAACTACGAAAGAAGGAGTTTCCAATGGAGAGAGTAACACTCGTCACATTGATCATCGCTTTTTTTGTTGCTTTTGGAGTGATTGTTGGTGGGTCTATCATTGGTGGAATCGGAGCATTTCTTTCAGGAGAACCACCTCTGCACTGGATATATGTTGTGGCTCAACGACTAAAAATTTGGGCGATTGCAGCTGCAATCGGTGGGACGTTCGATACGATCAACAATATGGAGAGGAGCTTCCTCAGTGGATCTCCAGATGAAATCATGCGGCAATTTTTATGGATATTCTGTGCTTTAGGAGGAGCGCAAGCAGGAATGGAAGTCATTAACTGGTTTACACAGGAACGATCACACTGATGAGAGTACCACAAGTCTATACAAGAAAAGGGTGGCAGAAATTCCTTGCAGGTCTATCCGTAGGAGTTATTTTTGGATGGTTATTCTTCTTAATGCTTTTTGGAATCATGTATGAGAAGCAAATTACTACGATAAAGGAGCAAAAGATAAAGATTTCTGATCTTAAAACGCAAAATAGAACATTGTTAGATGATCAAGAGAACTACGATAATGAAGATATTGAAAAAACCCTTCACATTAAAGGAATCGTCGTCACGTTCGAAAAGGACCAAGATCTATCTCTAAACTCTCTTACGAAACACGAATTGAAAAAGGCTGTCCAAGACGAACTGAATGATTTATTAAATAAGGACCTTGGTTCGGTAGCGCACACGAGGTCATTTATTATTAAATCACTCGAGAATAAATCATTACTGATAAACGATA
This sequence comes from Anaerobacillus sp. ABA4_114, assembly GCF_056159065.1. Classification (NCBI taxonomy): domain Bacteria; kingdom Bacillati; phylum Bacillota; class Bacilli; order Caryophanales; family Bacillaceae; genus Anaerobacillus; species Anaerobacillus sp. ABA4_114. The sequence goes on along the minus strand of NZ_JBSWUM010000001.1, from coordinate 1,205,145 downwards.
TAGAATATGGGTTTGAAGTCAAGCAAATGATCGTGTATACAACTGTTGAAGTTGTTCTTTCGATTCGCTTGATTCAATAAAAAGATTATACGATTTTGTGACATTTTGTCAGAAAAGTCGCATTTCTATATCTTGTAGTATATGATAAGAGTACAATAAGTTTATATGGAGGTGCAGCGATGGTTATCAATCGCAAAGAGCTAGCGAAATCAAAGGTAGCTGATTTAATGAACGGACGCTCAGCATACGCTGAAACCAAGGAATTAGCAACAATGATAAAAAAGGAACTGCAATCGCTCAATATCGACGTACATGAGGACGTGACAAACTTTGGTTCTTGGTTCATTCCTATTCCACAAGCCTAATTAGTAAAGACCGACTATCTCATTTTGAGGATGCCGGTCTTTATTTGTGTACAAATTAATAGTCTTTACAGACTTTATCAAGCTCATCTAACACCTGATCTGCCTCTTCCCATGTATAGACAGTTGCTCCAGCGGCCATTGGGTGACCACCTCCGTTATACCTTGCTGCAATACTATTCACCACTGGTCCTTTAGAACGAAGGCGTACTCTGATCTGATCTTCTTCTTCAATGAAAAAGACCCACGCTTTTAATCCTGCAACGTTTGAGAACGAATTCACGAGCTGTGACGCTTCACTCGCAGTGACACCATAGGAGGAAATCGTATCATTCGTTAATTTAATCCAACCTGCTCCCCCATGATTCATTTCAAAATGTTGAAGAACATGTCCATTTAGCCTTGCTATATGCTGTTCTGTTTTATAAAGTTCGTTATAAAGAGCACCAGTATCGATCCCATGTTTAAGAAGCTCTCCTGCATATTCAAATGTTCGCTTAGTCGTATTTGAGAACATGAACCTTCCAGTATCTCCAACGATTCCTGCATATAGAAGAAACGCACCTTCATCTGAAAGCATGTATCCACGGTCTTTAGCATGTATGTATAGATCAACGATCATTTCACTCACAGAACTTGAAGACGTATCTACCCATAGAATATCGCCGTAGGGATCCTCATTTGGGTGATGATCGATCTTAATCAACAACTTCCCTTTATTGTAGCGATCATCACTAATCCTAGGCTGATTTGCCGTATCACAAACAATTACAAGAGCATCTTCATATTCCTCATCTGAAACCTCATTCATTCTGTTTAAAAACATAAGAGAAGGTTCTTCTTCTCCTACTACAAGTACTTTCTTCTTTGGAAACGTTGCTTTGATTAACGAAGCTAACCCACCTTGTGAGCCAAGGGCATCTGGATCAGGTCTTACATGGCGGTGTATAATGATCGTTTCATAACTTTCAATCGCATCTAAAATTTGTTCCTTCATTTCATTACTCCTTTCATATCCTTTCCTATTTGTTAGGGAATCGTCATAGATTTTTAACCATAAGTTCTATACAATAGAGACGAGCCTTTAACATATGGAGGAAAGCATACATGCCAATCTTTTTTATACTAATTATATTCTCAATAGTATTTTATCTGTTTTACCGCGTGAAGTCATTCCGATCTCACGGAGTTGCAACCAAAGAGTGGTTAAATTCGAAAGCTAGCATTGCACTTGGGTTATTTCTCATTTTCTTTGCTATCAATTCGTTCACTATTTACATCACGACGGTTACATATATCGTTGGTGCGGTATTCATTTTACTCGGACTTGTTAATGTCGTCGTAGGTTATAAGAAATATAAACATTACCAGCCTTTCGCTATTCAAGAATACGAAAGCATGAACAAATAACGCTGAAGCGCCATGAGTTTTCTCATGGCGCTTTTGATTTACCGGTCGATTAATTGCGCCATCATTAGCGCCTTTCCCACGACAGTTCCTTCATGATAAATTTCAACATCTACCTTTCCAAACTTACGTGAGACTTCAAGGACCTTCGGAATAATTTCAATCGTATTATCGATTTGAACAGGTTTAATAAAATATAACGTGATGTTTTCTACAACAAGATCACCTTTTTTATACTTCTTCAAGACCCTGCTTCCCGCTTCAGTTACAAGGGTTGTGAATACGCCATAGGAAAGTGTTCCAAGAAGACTCGTCATTTGTGGAGTCACCTCACAAATGTATCGACTCTCAGTATTTGTAGACACATCATTAAACCTACTTGTGATCAAATCATCAAAGGTTTCCCCGATCTGCGGCTGTTGCTGAATGAGCTGCAGCGCTTTTAGAACATCTTGTCTGCTAACGATTCCGATTAAGCGCTGGTACTGATCAAGCACTGGGAGCATCTCGATTCCTTCCCAAATCATCGTGTGAGCTGCTGAAGCCACGGACGTTTGCTCATTCACAGTTAATGGGTGTTTTGTCATCACCTTCGTAATAGGAGTCTCATATTGTTCCCCTAAAACGTCTTTTGAAGTAACGATTCCTTGAACTTTCATGTTTGGATCTACAACAGGGTATCGACTATGAAGGGTGGCTTCGTTTAATTCATGCCACCGCCCTACATTCTCTGTCGTAACGAGGAAGCTCGTCTTGGTTAATGGCGTTAAAATGTCACTTACTAGAACGATTTCTTTTTTAATCAACTGATCATAAATCGCTCGATTGATCATCGTCGCAACAGTAAAGGAATCGTAAGAGGTCGAAATGATTGGAAGTTCATATGCGTCCGCCATTGCTTTCACTTCATCTTCTGCATCAAATCCCCCTGTTATCAAAACAGCTGCACCTGCTTCAAGAGCGATCTTATGGACATTATCACGGTTTCCTACAATAAGAAGGCTTCCTGGGTCTACATAACGCATCATCGCTTCAAGTTTCATTGCCCCGATCACAAATTTATGCAATGTTTTATGAAGTCCGTTCTTACCACCGAGCACTTGTCCATCCACTATGTTAACGACTTCTGCATAAGTAAGTTTTTCGATGTTTTCTTTTTCTTTCTTAGTAATTCGAATCGTACCTACACGCTCAATCGTACTAACAGTTCCCTTATTTTCAGCATCTTTAATCGCTCTGTAGGCTGTACCTTCGCTTACTTTAAGCTCTCTTGCAATCTGCCGAACGGAAATCTTACTTCCTACCTCTAGCGTCTCGATATAATCCAGTATCTGTTCGTGTTTTGTTGTCAATTACTTTCACCATGCTTTCTATGGTCACATCTGTATCACTATCTAAACTTCTTCTGTTATAGTGGTGTTTGAATTGACTTCATTATACATAACTAATGTGTGCAACTTCAACGGCTGTACTGCTTTTTTCTCGTTTCTACTTTAGAATCTGCCAATGGACGCGAAATATTTGGGTTTTTCTCTTTTCTCCCAAAGTACAAGCCAACGAAGTTTCCTCCCAATGCCATTAAAGCAAACACTAACCACAAGCCAAAAAATGCCCCTTCTAATGTTAGATCAAACTGAAAACGCGGCACTGCATCATATACTAAAAAAAGAATACACAGAACGGATAAAAAAAGTCGTTGCTTCACTTTCATTCCTCCCTAAACATTCTTATAAAAGGATATGAAAGAGCATGACCATTTAACACGTTAAAAAAGAACCGATGATAAAACACATCGGTTCTTTAAAGTAACGTCAACTATAACTTAATTGTATCCCCGGACTTCATTACTTTGCCCTTATTTCCTTTTAACTTATCTACAAAAGCTTCTGGGTTTTGTTCGATGACAGGAAACGTATTGTAGTGAACTGGTACAGTTAAGTCTGCATTGATCCATTCTGTAGCGATAGCCGCATCATCAGGTCCCATCGTAAAGTTATCACCGATTGGGATAAAGGCGAGGTCGATCTTCACGTCTGAAAGCAGCTTCATATCAGAATACAACGCGGTATCACCAGCATGGTAAACTGTCTTACCTTCAGCAGTAAACAGAATTCCAGCAGGCATACCTGTGTAAATAATCTGTTTACTTTCCTCATCCATATAGCTTGAACCATGGAAAGCTTGCGTCAGCTTGACCGTTCCAAAATCAAATTCGTGTGCTCCACCTATGTGCATCGGATGTGTATTTAATTCTTTCCAGCCTAAGTATGTCGCAAGTTCGAAAGGTGCGACAACGAGCGCATCATTTCGCTTTGCAATTTCAACAGTGTCACCAACGTGGTCGTTGTGACCATGTGTAAGTAAGATAACATCACACGTTACCTCGTTAGCATCAAGGTCGCATTGTTCATTACCAGTAATAAACGGGTCGATAAGAATCTTTGCTTTGTCAGTTACGATCTCAACTACTGAATGCCCATGAAATGTTACTTGCATCAAAACCGCTCCTTTACATGCTTAATAATGGATTCACCTGTTTTTTTCCCTTAGAACAATTTACTAAACTAATATTGTTGCCAAGCTCTCTCATATTTTTCGATAAGATTCGGCCGAATCAAAGTGTTTGGCTCGATGGTTACTTCATTTCCGTCCTCTATTATTGTAGAATCCTCGTCTTTACCAAATGCAGTTAAAGATGGAACAATTTCTGTCGTTAAATATTCGGTTTTGACCTTGATCCTTAAATCTTCACTGTTAACCTTTGTCCTCGTACCTAAAACGAATCCCCAATTCCCAAAACTCGGAACGTCTACATGAAGGTTTGTTGTATGTAACCCTGTCTCCTGAATGGTCTTTGAAATCGTCCAATAAGCTTCTGTTGCAAATACAGGGCTAGTTGCCTGCACCATCATGGCTCCTTCAGGCTTTAAGTGGTTTCTTACCAATGAGTAGAATTCCCAAGTATATAGTTTGTTCAAAGATTCATTATTTGGATCAGGAAGGTCACTTATGATCACATCGAATAGCTCAGTTTCATTCTCCAAGTATTTAAACGCATCAGCATTCACTACCTTGACACGGTCGTCATCAAACGCTTGTTGATTCAACTCTTCTAACATGTGATTGGCACGCGCGAGTTCGACCATGCGCGGATCAAGATCAACAACCGTGATCGAATCGACTTCATCATATTTAAGCAGCTCACGAACAGCAAGTCCATCCCCACCTCCTAAGAGTAGGATGTTACTTTTCTCCTCACTTGCAGCCATCGGTACGTGAACGAGAGTTTCATGGTAGCGATGCTCATCACTTGAACTAAACTGCAGCTGTCCGTTTAAATATAGCCTGAGATCACCCTGCTCCTTTGTTAGAACGATTCTTTGATAAGCTGTTTCTTCAGAGTGTATGATAGGATCTTTATAGAGACGTTGCTCAAATGAAAAAGCGATTTCCTCACCGAACAATACTCCTGCAATCATTGTGACTAGTGCAACTGATGCAGCAAAGATATATATCCCTTTTCTCACAATTTCTTTTCTAAATGATATGATCATCCAAAATGCAACTAATATATTGATCAATGCAACGAGAAATGCAGACTTAACTAGTCCAAATTCTGGTCTAAGATAAAAGGCAAACAACAGTCCTCCTACAAGTCCACCTGCATAATCTGAAAAAAGTACCCGCGCGGTACTTTTGTTCATCTCTACGCCTATTTCATTCGCTTTTCTAATTAAAATAGGTAATTCAAGACCAGTTAATCCACCTACTATGAGAATAATGCTATAAAGGAAAATTGCGGTTGACTCTTCACCTGCGATAGAAGTAATTCCAAAAACAGCAAAGCTTGAAATACCACCTATGATCCCAATCATAAGTTCGATGACAATAAACCTTGTTATAAGGTGTTTGACTACCTTTTCACTCAAAGAAGCTCCGATTCCCATGCCTGTAAGAAACAAAGAAATCGTAATCGTATACTGCTTTACACCATCCCCTAAAATGTAAGAGCCTAATGCACCAAAAAGCACTTCAAAGATGATGCCGCAAATTGAAACGATCCCTGAAGCCCAATACAGCTGACTGCTCTTATTTGTTACCCTACTCATGTCTTTCACCTTCAGCTGTCATATTCTTATGTAATGGATGCCCCCACTACAAATCCAAGTCCGATCGACACACACATCGATACGATCCCTACTGCTACCACACCTTCATGTAGCTTTTGTTCCACTGAAAAACGTCTTGTGAGAAAGTCAAAGATGTAATAAGCGACTAATTGTAAAACAACACCATATCCACCCCAAATGACAGTGTCTAAAACATCTGAACTGTGATAGATCGAGAAAGCTAAGATTAAACATATACCGATTATTTTTCCACCTATTGATAGTGCGACAGCTGTATTTCCTTTTTCGATCTCTTGCCAATCCTTATATTTAGTGGTAATCAATTCAAAGATGATTAACCCCGCTGCAACGACTACGATCGCTGCAATAAAATAGACGAACGTTAACAAAAATGGCCCCATTTTAATAACTCTCCTTTACTTATTTTCCTGTTCCTGGTCCTCCGCCACGGCTTCCAGAACCTCTAAATGAGGGGATTGTTGAAGGTCCTTTGTAATTTCCTCCAGTTGATAGATAGCCTCCATAACAATTCCCAAGGCTATTAGAACAACGTTTTTTTTGCTTCTTCCCCCAATCGTCAACGTCGAGAATCTCATCAAGTATGTAATAAGCTAATAAGCCATCGAAGAAACTTGGCTGATAATTGTCTCTAACGAATCCGATCGTTGCTACTTCTACAAGTGTGTTCGAATCACTTTCACCTTCTGTCAACGATACAATATAATCGTCATACACAAGAACTTGTTTACCATCTTTTAATTCGCTGACTTCATTCGGTTTAATTTGTTCTTGAAGATAGGAGGAGACAGCTGGAATATCTTTACCACCTGCTGTGTAAATCCTAGAAACATCACCAGTGTCCACGCTACTCTCCACAACATCTTCAAGTTGGTATTGATCCTCTACGACTTCCTGAATATCTTTCGTGATACCGCAAGCCGATATGAGTAGAACGAATGCTGTCAACAGAATTAATCCTGTCAGCCTTTTCATCCTTCCACCCCTTGAAGGGGAAAGAGTTATTCTTTCCCCATTTTTTTCTTAAGTTCTGCTAACTCATCGTCGATTCCATTGTTCTTATCGAGGGCATCTAGTTCATCATCTAAAGAGCGATCAGCAGAGCGCATATCTTCGCTCGTTTCAGCTTCAGCTTCATATTGAAGGACCTTTTCTTCCATTCTTTCAAAACCTCGTTTGGAATCGTCGCTACCGACTGAAGACATTGCACGGTTGATCTTTGTTTTTGTTTTTGCAGATTCCGCACGTGCTTTCAGACTATCTTTCTTCAATTTCATTTGGCGGTGTTCTTCTTTCATCTCATCAAGCTTGCTTCTTAATGAATCTGCATCAGCCTTTGCTCGTTCGTACGATTCTTTCATCGTTTCAGCTTTTGCTTGATGGTCTTTTTTATCTTCTAATGCTCTTTTAGCAAGCTCATCATTATCGGCTTCGAGTGCCTTCACAGCTTGCTCCTGACGCTTTTCTACCATCGCATTAGCGTCTTCCCATTTTTTCTTGAGCATCTTTTCGTTAGCAATCTGCTTTGCTACAGCTGTTTCAGCTTCACGGATATCCGCTTCCATATCTCTCATAAACTGTTCTAGCATTTTGACCGGATCTTCTGCCTTATCTAGCGCAGCATTCAATTCTGATGACATGAGTGTTTTTACTCGTTTAAACATTTTAAACATTTATTTCATCCTCTCATTTGCTTCCTGCAAGTATTTTAATTTCGTATTCCTCAATCTCATACCCTTTGCTCACTTCTACTTCTGTACCCCAAACTTCAACTGACAGAAATTCATCTTCATTCTTATCAGAGAAGTCATAGTATTCTACTTGTTGTCCATTAAGGTTACTACCTCTACCTGTACCCGACACAAGCGCTTTACCACTTTCATCAAGGTGGAATGTTGTACCATCGACCTTCACTTCTTGAGGTATGGGCTTAGAGAGTTTCTCTTTTACTGCTTTGTATATTCCAAGCTCCAGCTCATCGTCCATCTCAGCACTCAGCCAAATGGAAGATGACCCAGCTTGCAGTTGATAGGCATACCACTTGTATCCTTGGTTGTTATACGTTAGTGTCCCAACAACTTCGTAATCTTCAAGATCATACGTGATGATATCCCCCACTTGAATGTTAAAAACATTCCTGTCTTCTATCTTAGGCTGTTCTTTGTCTTTTTTGCCAAATAACTTTGAAAGAAAACTCATATTCACACCCCCTATCCTATACTCTATTTACGGATTCACTCGCAAAAAGTTTCACGTTTTTTTAAAACGACTTACCATATGTTCTTCCATCGTGATATAGAAATCAAATGGTGGTTTTTCATCGATCAACGATTTCTTTTGTAACTTATAGATGCTTACTTTATGATAGGGGTCTCCTTCTATTATAGGAAGTTCATCTTCTAATCTTACATATGAATCTACAGCATTTTGCACTTTATCGATCCACCGAGGTATTTCACGATCCTGTTCTGTGAAAAGTTCAAAGGTTTCCCTAGACATATAGAACGGATTTGACGGAATGCCTTTTAAAAACGGAGCAAGAAGCGTCATATCTATTCTATTATCTTCAAGTACGAGAACTTTAAGCGATATTCCTTCCCGCTTCTGGTCTGCAAATTCACTAACAGCTCGACGGATATCTTCAAGTGAAGCGTCGATCACGTTATATGGTTCAGAAGGAACAATGCCTTTCTCTTTTTTTCTCCAAAATTTAATGACCATTCCCCTCCTTCTATTTCGCTCAATGCTTTCCCTTTCATTATAGAAGAAAAAAGCAGCTGATCTCAGCTGCTTAACAAAGTATTAATTACTTCCTAACATTTTATTTGCACTGTTGTATTCTAAACCGTGAGCGTCTGCCACTGCTTCATACGTTACGAATCCGTCCATTGTATTGATTCCTTTTAGAAGTGGTTCGTTCTCTAGACAAGCAGTTTTGTATCCTTTATTTGCAAGTTGAATCGCATATGGTACTGTTACGTTCGTCAAAGCGATCGTTGACGTACGTGGAACAGCTCCAGGCATATTCGCTACTGCATAATGCACGACATCGTGTTTTGTATAAGTCGGATTATCGTGAGTTGTAATTTTGTCTGTTGTTTCAAAAATCCCACCCTGATCAATCGCAACATCCACGATTACAGATCCAGGCTTCATGTCTTTAATCATATCTTCTGTTACAAGCTTTGGTGCTTTTGCACCTGGTATCAAAACAGCACCGATAACGAGATCGGACTCTTTTACAGCTTCAGCGATGTTAAGAGGGTTAGACATCATCGTGTTGATTTCAGTACCGAAGATATCATCTAATTGACGCATACGTTCAGGACTAAGATCCATAATCGTAACGTCAGCACCTAGACCCATAGCGATTTTAGCTGCGTTCGTACCTACAACCCCGCCACCTATTACGGTAACTTTTCCTCGTTTAACTCCAGGGACTCCGCCGAGAAGGATACCTAGACCGCCTTTTGGCTTTTCTAGGAACTGCGCACCGATTTGTGCTGACATCCTACCAGCTACTTCACTCATAGGTGTTAGAAGAGGTAACGAGCCATTCGGTGCTTGAACGGTCTCATATGCGATTCCGATCACCTTATTTTCAACTAGAGCTCGAGTTAGCTCTGGTTCTGCTGCTAAGTGTAGATATGTAAATAAAATAAGTCCTTCACGGAAATAACCGTACTCTTCTGGTAATGGTTCTTTAACTTTCATAACCATTTCCATACTCCACGCTTCACTTGCAGTATCCACAAGGTGAGCACCAGCTTCAATATATTGTTCATCAGTAAAACCTGATCCAATACCTGCTCCCTTTTCAATATGCACTTCATGACCAAAATTAGTAAGACTTAAGACGCCAGCGGGTGTCATAGCCACTCTATTTTCGTTATTTTTTATTTCTACCGGTACTCCGATACGCATATATAATCCTCCTTCGACTTTCAAACTATAAATGGAAGGGTTTTTCTCAAAACCTCTATCATCATAACATTCCGATTACCAATTAGGAACCTTTCCTCCAAAAAATTTTGAAACCCTTTTCAAAGGTTCTTCACACAACAAGGATATAACCTAAAGCAGCCATTAACAACCCACCGCATGTACTGATGACCACATAAATAATAGCAAGGTACTTATGGTTAGAAGATAGATCGATCGTTTCGTAAATAAAAGTAGAAAATGTCGTTAACGCACCAAGAAAACCAGTCGATACTGCTGGCCCAAATTCACTTGATCCGTAACCGACGCCTAATAGAAAGCTTCCTACCAGATTAACTATTAATGTGGCTAACGGGAATCCTTGCATGAAGCTCATTTTATTAAACAATAGAGTAACGATATACCTTAATAGCGCTCCTGCAGCCCCACCAACCGCGATCAACAACCATTGCAAGCTACTCCCCCCTAACACGCTTCGCAAGGAACACACCGATTACAGCGGCCAAAAGTCCTAAGACAACACTACCCATTCCATAAAGAAAAGCAGTCATGAACTGACCTGCTTTTAAATAAACGAATAAATCTAAAGAATACGTAGAAAACGTCGTAAAAGAACCGATCAGCCCCGTTGCGATCAGCTTTTTCTTCCATTCAGAAAGGGTATTATTTTGAATAAAACGGTAAAAGAAACCTAATAAAAGCGAGCCGATGATATTGACGAGAAAAGTTGAGAAAGGGACACCGTTCATCATAGTGCCGACCGTACTTCGTAGGAGAGCCCCAACCGCTCCACCAACTGCAACAGCGAAACTATATCTCATTTCTTAACTCCTTTGATCAATCTTTTCTCATCTTATCGGATCCAAACTCTAAAGTCTACTCACTATCCTCTTTATCCCAAACCCACGTATAGAGTCTCCCATTAGCATCCATCCATTTCATTTCGAACCGGTCTGCGTCATAGCCATACTTTTTTATTCTCGTTACCAGTTCATCAACCTGAGAAAGCTCTGAAACGTTCAGGTGTTCATAGAGTGATGTTACATCTTCCTTCGCATCAGCACCTTTTCTAACTAAGCTCCCCTTTTCCACCTCGTATTCGTTCGGGCTTGAAAATTCCCATTCATTTTCAACACCTTGAGAGATGACAGTACATTTGAACAAGAAACTATTTTGTAAGGAAGATGCTTCTGCCCGAAACGGGACGCTCACCATAAGAATTGCTAGGATTACACTTAGCTTTTTCATAAGATCACCTCTTCTTTATGCTGAGAAAAAACTTTGATAATTATTCCTCTACTTCTAGATTGCAACATTCTCTTTACCAAACTAAAATAGAAGTAAGCACACAAAAAGGAGTCTCCATGAATTCAACTAACAAACAGCAATCGAAAATTGAACGATTCGGTCTAGAATCTGTGCCACAAAACTTACGTACAACATCTTGGTACGAATATGCGATGATTCAAATGACGATTTCAGTAAATGCCGGTAATTTCTTAGTTCCAGCTCTTGCTGTTCTAGAAGGTGGATTGTCTTTTACCTGGGCAGTGCTTTCTACTGTATTAGGAGCGATGCTCGCTTTTATATTCGTCTCTTTTCTCTCCTTCCCAGGTGCGAGGAAAGGAATTCCTTCACAATATGCAGTACGTTCCTTCCTAGGACATAAAGGCGCGCAATATTTTGCGTCACCTGTACGAACCATTACGTCACTTTACTGGTTTGCAGTACAAACTATAGGGGGAACCTACATGGCTGTCGAATTGGTCGATCGCGTCCTTTCGATCAAGCTGCCCTTCCTCCCAGTCACTCTCCTTTTAGCAACGATTATGGCTACACTTGCATTAGTAGGGTTTAATGCAGTTAAGAAAGCAACCGTCTTCATCCTCCCATTGTTGTTTGCGGGGACTGTTTCGATGATCATTGTCTTCATTACCTCGGATGTTGGAGGAAAACCATTTACTTCCATATTATCGAGTCATGAAGCTCCTGAGTATTCCACTGTGTTTTTCTATTCAAGTCTAGCGTTCGTACAGTATGTATCAGGTGTGAGTAGTTCATCTGACATGACGAGGTATGCTCGTACAGCAAAACATGCTTTTATTGGATTGTTTGTAGGCAATTCTATAGGATTTTTATTTACCGCTGTTTTAGCTGCGTATACAGCCTCTGCTTCAGAATCATGGAATCCGTTTCTCATTACAAGTCGTTATACTGACTCAGGAATATTATTAACCTTTATCTTTGTAGCCGCACTATGCTCGATGTTTACGATTAATATCAGCAATGCGTATACAGGCGGTTATAGCCTCTTAAACACCTTCCCGACTTTAGGAAGGGTGAAAAGCGCTATTGTACTTGGGATATGTGCAATTGCATTGAGTGCATTTCCAGCGCTTGTCGATGAAGCTGAACAGTTCATCTCATTATTAGGTGCATTCGTTATTCCTCTGTCTGCTATTATCATTACCGACTTTCTCATCATAAAAAAAGCTCGTTTTACAACCGAATTGCTTTCATCGATGAATAATAAAGAGAATGTAATCAACCTAGCAGGGTTTAGCGCTATTGCACTCGGAATGTGCACTTACTTACTGCTCCCCACTTCATTATCTCCAGGATTTTTATCGTTTTTACTAACCTCTCTCCTATACGTTGGCATTAAGAAATGGGGCTGTAATAGAAAAAGCAAGAAAGTTCATGTGTAACACATGAACTTTCTAACAACCTAATAATAGCTTTTTCTATCTTGTTTTGGAGGAAACTTATTGTTTTTTCCTTGCTTAACGGCTTCATCTTGATCAATGACGCCGCTTTGGTATGATTCACTTAACTGCTGATGCACAGTCATTTCACCGCTTTGATCATAGATCAATTCATCTTTATTTTTATTCACCAAAAAAACCTCCCTTTGATTCAGTCTTGCTTCTTTAGTGTTCCCCGCCCACTTTTAAATATCAAAGGAAGGACACGTTATCATCTAGTAAGGAGGGAAGAAAATGTTTACATTTTATCGAGACGAGCGATTACAAATCGATGTCCCAATCCTGGAACTGTTTTGGGAGGAGCTTGCCCTAGACGAACAGGAAGAGATCTTACTCAGATGGGAACAAATTAGAAGTACGATTCCAGATCGAATCATTGAACTTGAAGGAAAGATTATGGAAAAACAATCACAGCTAAGTAATGAAGAAAATTTTGAAACCTCGTGCAGTTTGAACACGCAAATTGCTGATCTTGCTTCGATTATTAATGATTTATGGTTGTGGTACAGAAAGACCTTTTTGATCACAACAAAATAAACTCTCGATGTATAGTAAAAGGCTGCCATAGTTGAACGGCAGCCCTTTTGATCAATCACCTTATTCACTTATTTATTTCTCTTACTACATGAGGCAATTCAGGTACGATTAATTTCGACATACCCAATTTAACCGCTCCCGAGGATCCAGGTAATGCGAAAATAGCCGTTTCACTTAATACGCCTCCGATGGCCCGTGATAACATAGCGGGAGATCCGATATCTTCTGTATAACTTAGCATTCGAAACAGCTCTCCAAACCCAGTGAGCTCTTTCTCAAGCATATTGGCAATCACATCATATGTAACATCTCTTTTTGAGATGCCTGTACCACCATTCAGCAAAATCGCATCAACTTCTTTGTTAGTTACACCACGCTCCACTGCGTTTTCAATCGCTTCTTTATCATCTTTAATAACAACTCGATCAATAATGTGGTGATTTTTCTCCTCGAGCATTTGGGACATGAGCACACCGCTTTTATCGGTTTCAAGTGTCCTCGTATCACTGACTGTTACAATAAGTACACGTATAGACGAGGGTGCATTTGCCTTATGTTCTTTCACGCTCAATTCATACACCTCGCTCCATTTGTAGCTCCATTAAAAATCGTTTTTGATAAAACTTATGAGCAGACTCACTTACCGATCGGGTGAATCGATAATTTAAGCTAGCTCCAATCGCAATTCCAAACAGCGGGATACCTTGAATAACTTTTTTCCTCAGCATCATCAAAACAGTACCCTTTACCATTTGCTTCATAGGACCTTGTAGCCAGTTCAAATCAGCTACCTCCTCACTTCCTTCATAAAAGTAAGGATGCTCATGTCCCTGCGAAATTTCTTCTTCTAGAGCAACCCAGCCTTGTTTCTGAAGGCCCTTTGGCAGCGTTGCCATATGAAACACTTTTAAAGCGATCATCATTTCGGCTGGATAGCTAACCGGATAACCGTACGTCATCGCAATCAGTTGCACTGTACGTAAGTTTATTGCCAGAACAGCCGGTATATCTAGACCTAACAATAATAAACTTCCTGTACCTGAAAGTCCCCCTTGAGCAAGGGAAACCATTTTCTGTCGGGCAATCTGTTGATCCGCTATGTAAGCAAGTTGGTCGACGGAAAGCTTCTTCATATCTTGGATTTGTTCTATTTCAGGGTTAAATAACCGTGCATCGGTTAATAAACGATTGCTTGCATCAACTTGAGACTGGGAATTTTGGATGAAAGCATGCATGTGGAACAATACTGAATCAATGACCGAATACATCTTATTTCTTGTGGTTGAATCAACTGTCTTAAGCTGATATTCATACCACTTCTGAAACGTTCGTTCAATATCAGTAGCATGCTGAGCGAAATGCTCTTTTTCCCATTGCTTAATTTCTTCCAACCTTCTCTCTTCTCTTTCAGTCCATACCAATCACAACCGCTCCCTTCATGTAATACTATGTTTATATTGTATCTTTTTCAGAGTAAAACTTCCAATCGCCATAAAAAAAAGAGCACCTGCTAAGCAGATGCTCTTACCTATTATTGAGAAAGACGAACTGTGTCTCTTGCAATGACCACTTCTTCGTTTGTTGGAATGATAATAACTTTCACTGGAGAGTGAGGATAGCTGATGAATGCTTCTTTTCCTCTTACCTTGTTGAGAGCGGGATCCCAATAAACACCCATAAACTCTAGCCCACGTAATACTCTCGCACGAACTGTATCACTGTTTTCACCGATACCAGCTGTGAAGATAATCGCATCAAGACCTGACATACGCGCAGCATACGAACCGATGTACTTGTGGATTCTTGATGTGAACACTTCTAGTGCAAGCTCAGCACGTTCGTTACCTGCTTCCGCTTCAGAAGTAATGTCACGAAGGTCACTAGAGAATCCTGATACACCTAGGAGACCACTTTTCTTATTCAACGTATTAAGCACTTCTTCAGCAGTTTGTCCTGTTTTCTCCATAATGAATGGAATTAAAGCAGGGTCAATGTTTCCAGAACGAGTACCCATTGTTACACCAGCTAGTGGAGTGAAGCCCATCGACGTATCGATTGAGTTTCCGCCTTCGATCGCAGCGATTGAAGCCCCGTTTCCAAGGTGACACGAAAGAAGACGTAGTTCTTCTAGTGGACGACCTAGTAATTCCGCTGCACGTTCAGACACATATTTGTGTGATGTCCCGTGGAATCCATATTTACGAATCCCGAAATCTTCATAGTACTCATAAGGAAGACTATATAGGTAAGATTGTTCAGGCATAGATTGGTGGAACGCAGTATCAAAAACTGCAACAGCAGGAACATCAGGGAGAATTTCTTGGAAAGCACGGATTCCGACCAAGTTTGCAGGGTTATGCAATGGTGCTAGTTCCGATACTTCTTCAATTCCTTTCATTACTTCATCCGTAATGAGGGCGGAGTCATTAAATTTCTCTCCACCATGTACGACTCTGTGACCAACACCTTCGATTTCATCATATGATGAAATAATTGAGTGTTCGAACAGCTTCTCTAGTAACATTTTCACAGCAACTGCATGATCAGGGATCTCAGTTACACTCTTATCTTTTTCACCGTTTACTTCAATTGTAAAAATGGCGTCATCAAGACCGATACGTTCTACAATTCCTTTAGTGATAACAGTTTCTTCCGGCATATTTAAAAGTTGAAATTTTAAAGAAGAACTACCGGCGTTGATTGCTATTACTTTCGCCATATGTGACAGCTCCTTTTATACTGTGATTAACGACACGAAAATAGAAGGGGTATACCCTTCTATCTTTTCACACCTTACTTATTTAAACACCCAAAATGACTTTATTCAAGATGAAAACCGCTTACATAAAAGTATTCCGCCAATTCTGATTTGTAAACGTTTCATAACGGATGTTAGGTAAGCTGTTGAAACCATCCGTTTATTTGTTGCATCATATTCACCATCGCTTCTCTGTTGGAGAAAGAAGGGAGCTTTGCCATCATCACTTGCTTCGGTTTTAGAGCCTTATCGCCTTTTTTCTGAACGACAAGAATGCTTTTAGCTTGCGCTTCGTTAGCAAAGAGGCTCGTTGGAAGTTGAATGATTCCGTGAATGTTCGATCGTTCATTGATTAGGTTTTGAATGTGATGACCTCTTTCATCATTGAACAAGAAGTTAGGAATCATAAAGAAGAGCATTCCGGATTCTTCTGTCATATTTAAACTTTGCTCGATTAACAGGTGATGAACATAAGACATCCCTTCATCAGCTTTTAACGTATAGTTCAGAGCAACTTCCTCATGCGGATAATACCCAACAGGTAAATCTGTAACGATCGTATTTACTTGTGGCACATAAAGGTCTTTTACGCTATCTTGATGTAAAAACTCAACTTGATGCTTTTGCAGGTTTGCATTAATAAATCCAATGTGCAGTAATAAATCATCAGCATCTGCTCCATAAGACAAGACCTTTTGTGTTTTAAGCTGATTTAAGACAGCAGTCAGTAAATTTCCGGTACCTACTGCTGGGTCGAGAAGCTTCACTTCTTCAAGATTTAATACTTCTGTGTATTTGTTTACGAGGAAACCGATCAGATGCGCAACACTATCCGGTGTCATAGCATGATGAGGTTGAACACCTTTTTTCATACCTTTTAATATCGCAAGCTGAATTCCTTTCCGAATCGTTTCTTTTTCTGCACCTTCTAGAGTAAGTGGTTCATATAGCTTCTTAAGACGTTCGATCGTCTCATCGTCTAATTCTTCTTGAAGCACAGATTCTTCAAACAAGTTTAAACCCGTTTCAACAAGTGCTTCTAAATAAGTCATATCTAATTTATTTTGAATGACCAATGTCGATTCATCGAGTATGTTGAATAAGTTTTCTACAGTTAATTCGTTCATTTTTTTGGCCTCCTGCCTATTAGTTCGCCGATTCTATTGTAAACAGTAAGGAACCGTTTCGCAAATAACATCGTTTATGAGGCGAAGACGATTTAAAAAAGGACTTCGATGTACACCATCGAAGTCCTTTCCTGTTAGTCAGCTTGTTTTGCAGCTTCTAATGCTTTTTCATAGTCAGGGTGATCTGTTGCTTCACTGAGATACTCTGTGTAAACAACCTCATCTTTACTGTTCACAACGAAAACTGCTCTCGTAAGTAAGCGAAGTTCCTCAATCGCAACACCATATCCTTTACCGAATGACAAGTCACGATGATCTGAAAGTGTGATTGCATTTTCAATTCCAGCAGCTCCGCACCAGCGTTTTTGAGCAAATGGGAGGTCGGCACTGATCGTTAGGACTGATACATTATCAAGCTTAGCACCTTCTTCATTGAATCTACGCGTTTGAGCATCGCAAACCCCAGTATCAAGTGACGGAACAACGCTGATCAGACGAACTCCAGAATAATCTGAGAGCTTCTTTTCCGACAAGTCGTTCGCAAGCACAGTAAATTCAGGCGCAGTGTCACCTTTCTTAACTTCTTCTCCAAGAAGAGTCATAGGCGTACCTTTAAATGTAATATTTGCCATTTTAAAACCTCCTTTATGAGTTGGTCGTATGTACGACTATCCTCATCATATCGGTGACTCGTTATTATTTCAAGAAAAGCGATGTGTTGTCATACATAAAAAAAACCCGGTATCTTAACCGGGTTTAGAATCCTAAATCCTGTTTTTCGTCATTTTGTTGTTGGCCTCTTTGCTGAGAGCGATACTTGCCTTGAGATTGCCTAGACTGAGAATGATCCGATTGACCATTTTGACTACTCTTATGGTTGTCTTTTCCCTGGCTGCCCATGCTTTGAAGCATGCCTTGTATTTTCTCGATCGCCTGTGGAGCAAGGTCTAAAAGCCTTTCATAAAGGTGAGTCGTATTATCGAGATGAATCATTTTGATGTCGCTACCACTTACGATTAAGAAAGCAATCGGAGTAATCGATACACCGCCACCACTTCCACCACCAAAAGGCTCTCCTTTACTTTGATCCTTTTGCGAAGACTGAGATTGTGATTTAAGCATGAATTCGCTACCGCCCGCAGCAAACCCAAAACCTACTTTCGATACGGTTAAAATCACACTTCCGTCCGGCGTTTCTACCGGATCGCCAATGATCGTATTAACATCGATCATATCTTTCAAGTTTTCCATCGCTGTCTGCATGAGTCCTTCTATCGGATGCCCACCCATATGAATCCCTCCTTCACTTATACCGTTAAGCCTCCTGAAGCTTTTTCTGAGACTTCAATAATTTAATCACCGCGATCATAGCATGCCCCAGTTTGAAAGTTATCATGCATCTTATATAAGTCTGAATTGTTTTTACTTCATACATCGGCGTAACGATCAGCTGAGGAACGGCTAGTAAATTTGTGTAGTGGGAGAGAACAGCAAATAAAGCTATTTTAGTATTCAGCAATAAATCAGCTCCTACTGCTGTCGTCGCTGCATTCCCTATTCCAATATTAGTTTCCCATTGAACAGTTCTTATGTTTGTCTTTCGTAGCATGAATGAAGCTGCTTTCCTACTTTCCATTCCCCTGCTAAACCATATCTTTGACTTTTTTATTCCTTCTAGTGGCGAAAAACGTTTCTGTTCTCTCACTTTTTCCTTTAACTCTTCTTCTTTTTGTTCAAGCAGATCAATTAAAGGAATCCTCGTAGAGTGAGAAATGAGGCCAAACAACGCTGAAATTTCAACTGCCACTTCCTCAACTGCTTTAGAATGCTCCACCATCAATGTGAGTTTGACTGTTGAGAACAATATAAGCAAAGTTACTAATAGAAGTAGTATGAATATGATGCCGACTGCGATATACATGTTTGCCCTCCACCTCCCACCACTCAATAAAACAATTATGTATAGAATAAACCTGCCCAATAGAGGCAGGTTTATTCAAAAATATTATTTTTCTTCATGAACGACGATTGTATCTGCAAAGATATCATGGAGCCCTTTTTTCTGCTTAGTGAACCCCACCATGATATATCCTACAAATAAAATTGTTTTACTAATAAATCTTCCGATCCCTTCTCTAAAAATGACAGTTCCCCACGTGAGATCTTCCTTTTTTTCTCTCCTAACAGTTAATCCAAACAACATCTTGCCTAATGTTTGAGAAAGGAATTTTGTCATCAAGATGAAGTAAGCATAGAAGACGATTCCTGTCAGTACACCTTGTATAGGTAAGAATCCCGGCTCGCCCGGAGGAATTTCAAGCCATTTCACAAAAGGTGTAATCAGAATTCCGTTCAAGCTTGCAATTACGATAACGTCAACGATATATGCCCAAAATCGCATCCAGAAACCCGCATATCTAACACTGGATTCCTCTACAGATGCAGGAGGGGCAGTATGCACGTTCATTGTCTCATCCATTTCTGCCTACCTCCTTATTCAGAATATAAATACATGAGTTTCGGTGATGGCGGAGTTGATAAGAGCTGCTGGATTCCGAGCAGATCTTTTTCTGATCCCATCAGCTTAGCTGCCGTCATTTCGAACAGAGATTCGAAGCCAAAACTCTGCTTATACTGAACGACTCTAAGCTTGCTGTCACCAAGTTCTCCTCTCATATCGTTTATCGTATCTTCAAGATTACCTAACCCATCAACAAGGTTAACATCTTTTGCTTGACGGCCATCATAGATTCTCCCATCTGCAAGCTCTTTCACTTGGCTTTCATCCATTCCTCTTCCTTCGCTAATCACTCGAACGAATGCTTCATAGGAGTTATCGATCATCGATTGAAGAATTTCACGCTCTTCTTCACTCATTTCCCGATTCGGAGACATGATATCTTTATAAGGACCGCTCTTAATCGTTTCCCATTTCACGCCAACTTTTTCAGCAAGCTCAGAATAATTCATCGACTGCATGATGACGCCAATCGATCCAGTAATGGTTGATGGACTCGCATAGATTTTATCTGTAGGAGCGGAAATGTAATAACCTGCAGAAGCAGCCATACTACCCATTGAAACGTATATCGGTTTATCCGTTTTCTCTTTTAATTCGAGAATCTTGTCATGAATTTCTTCACTTTCAACCACTCCACCGCCAGGAGTGTTGAGCCTGAGTATAATCCCTTTTACGCTCTTATCTTCACCAGCGTGCTCTAAGCGTTTCAAAAACACGTCATGGTTATAACCTGCCTGAGGTAAAAAGCTCGAGCCCTGTGCTGTGTCTTGAATAACACCTTCTACATTTAAAACGACGATCTTATTGAGGCTCTTCCCCTCTTCGATAACCGTTTCTGCGAATTCATCAGATGAGTTCAATTCTTCTTGCCAGTTTCCAAAGGCAAGGCTTGAAACAACATTGAATCCAATCGAAACAATAATTAATACCATTGCAATTCCAAGCGCTAGCCATCGTTTTCCATTCATAATAGACCTCCTCTACATTCTACCTTATGTACGTCTTTGCTCGGTTATTGGTTTCATAATTTCGAGAATACCATACAGATTAACGAACTGCACCATTTTTGAAATGTAAGGAATGAATTTAGGGCGTAAAGATAAACTAAGGACGCACTGATAAAATAGCTAATTTTTTCTTTTTTCTAAATTCAGAGAATGGTACAGTTAAGAAGACAATCGTTGGAGGAGGAATTTGCATGCCAAATCGTCGTAATTTATTTTTCTTCTATAAAGAGACTGAAGAACTTCGAGAAAAAGTTGAACCTTTAAAAGAACTTGCAAGTAAATATGATTTTCATGTTGTAGACGATCCGAAAGACGCGAGTATCATCGCGAGTATCGGAGGTGATGGATCGTTTCTACAAGCAGTAAGAAAAACTGGTTTCCGCGAAGACTGTCTTTACGTTGGGATCTCTACAGGAGAGTTAGGTTTTTATTGTGATTTTCACATCGATAACTTGCCTGAAATGGTCGAGAATATCCTATCAGAAGGAATTGAAGTAAGACGTTACCCAACGATCGAGGTTAATGTTAACGATGAATCTTCTTTCTTTTGTTTAAATGAATGCACGATTAGATCGTCGATCATCAAAACACTAGTGATGAATGTTCATGTAGAAGACTTCCATTTCGAAACATTCAGAGGAGACGGATTGATCGTTTCGACTCCTACGGGTAGTACTGCTTATAGCAAGTCTGTTAGCGGAGCTGTCGTGGATCCGAAATTAGCATGTATGCAGGTTAGCGAAATTGCTTCACTCAATAACAATCATTACAGAACGCTCGGCTCTCCGTTTTTATTGAGCGACGAGAGAACGCTCTCGCTTGAAGTCGTACAAGATGGAAACGATTATCCAATCATCGGAATCGACAACGAAGCACTAAGTATCCAACACGCAAAGAAACTTACGATCCGCATCCCAGATAAGCGAATCAAGACAGTCAAGCTGAAAGACAACTCTTTTTGGCACAAAGTGCAGCGCAGTTTTCTTTAATAAAAAAGCACCGCATGTTTGCGGTGCTTTTTCACATTAATCAAAGTCTTGATATTGAATGGTTTCATCGATGACAGTCATAACGGCTTTTGTGTCTAACATCAAGTCAGGATCACAAGTAAAGATATCACGGTTTAACACTGTAAAATCAGCATCCATACCTTCCTTAATGATTCCTCGCTCCTTTTCTTTACCTATCGCATATGCGCTTCCCTTTGTGAACAAGCATACTGCTTCATACACAGAAAGCTTTTGATCAGGATAATACCCATCATGAGTGTCGTTCGGCCGCTTCCGAGTCACAGCCGCATGTATCCCTAAAAGCGGATCAACTGGTTCGATTGGTGCATCTGATCCACCTGCAATCGGAATTCTGTTATCGAGTAACGTTTTCCATGCGAACGACCATTTCATCCGTTCTTCACCTAAACGCTCCATCACCCAAGGGAAATCAGAGGCAACGAATCTTGGCTGGATATCTAATATCACCGGCAGTTGTTTTAGCCTATCGATTAAATCCTGGTTAACGACTTGAGTATGAATCAAACGATCTCTGAGACCATGATGTGGTGGATGTTTTCCGATCGCATCGATCGCATACTCTAACGCTAGGTCACCGATTACATGGATTGCAACTGGCATATGATGAGTCCTTGCTTTTTGCACAAGTTTTTCTAAGCCTTCTACACTGTGGATCGCGACTCCAGAAGTATTTGGTGAATCATTATATGGAACGCTTAACAAAGCAGTACGTCCGCCAAGAGCTCCATCTGCGAATAGCTTCATCGCACCTAATTCAACATATTCTGTGCCATCCCCAAAACCTAGACCCTGCATCCTCATCTCTTCGATCACTTCGTGGTGGACAAGCAAATTAGCTCTAAACTTTCGGGTACCATTGATTACATTTAGAAACGTTTTGTATGTCCGAGTAAATCCTCCATAGTAATTAAGATCTTCCGTATGACCACCTGTAACACCTTTTGAAATGAGGTCGTCAACAGAAGAAGTCAGTGCTTTCTCAAGAAAAGAAAGACTTACTTCTGGCATCGCGTCTTTCACTAATTCTTGAGCTTTATCAAGAAGGTAGCCAGTGGCCCTTCCGTCATTATCCCTCATGATGACACCGCCTTCAGGATCAGTAGTGCTATCTGTAATGCCTGCTAGATCCATGGCGATTGAATTGGCAAGAATGGCGTGTCTACAAACTCTTGTGAGCATCATTGGATTATTAGGAGCAATTCGATCGAGTTCATCTCGATGGAATATTTTTCGATCCGGAAAATTATTTTCATTCCAACCTTCACCAATGATCCATTCATTAGGAGAAGATTCATTAACTTTTTCAACTAACAAGCGTTTCATCTCTTCAGCTGAATCTACTAGAGACAAATCGAGTCGAAGAAGCTTCTCACCGTGACCTATCATATGAAGGTGACTATCAACAAAACCTGGAATCATGACATTCCCTTTTAGATCATGCCAGGATTGTATATGATTTCCAAATTCATCGGTTAGCTCTGAAAACGTACCTGTTTTCACAACCTGACCACCTTCTGTATAAACGGCTTCCACTGTGCGTCCCTCATCGACGAGGGTGTAGATTTTTCCACCATACCAAAGCTTCCCCACTGAAATTCTCTCCTTCTCTATGTAAAATATCAAAATGTAGATATATTGTATCATTACACTCCTGTACTGTGAATCTTCTGGATTTTCACACACGACTCTTTGTACAAATTTAACTCATGATACAATAAGGAGTACGCTATGAACATTTGTGAAAGTGAGGGCAATACGTTGAAGAAGAAAATACTATTTACTGGTGGGGGCTCTGCTGGCCACGTTACGGTAAACTTGGCATTAATACCCCGTTTTCTTAAAGAAAATTGGGATGTTCATTATATTGGCTCAATAAATGGAATTGAGCGCGAGCTGGTTGAACCAGTTTCCGGCGTGACCTATCATCATGTGGCCACAGGCAAATTACGACGTTACTTTGACTGGAAGAATTTTAAAGATCCATTTAAAGTAGTAAAAGGCGTGGGGGAAGCGTTCGCCATCATTAAGCGAGAAAAGCCCTCTGTTATATTCTCAAAAGGTGGGTTCGTTTCAGTTCCGGTTGTTATTGCAGCTAAATTAAACAAAGTTCCGGTTATCATACACGAATCAGACCTAACGCCAGGACTCGCAAACAAAATAGCGATTCCATTTGCGTCTAAAGTATGCACAACTTTTCCCGAAACCGTTAAGCACCTTCCTGAAAGTAAAGCAGAATATATAGGTGCAGTCGTTCGAGATGAGCTGAAGCAAGGTAAAAGGGATGCTGGCTTATCGTTTACTGGTTTTGATGGGAGGAAGCCTGTGATGTTAATCATGGGAGGTAGCCTTGGAGCGAAGAAAATTAATGAAGCGGTAAGAAACAAGCTTGATGAGCTACTCCAAACGTTCGATATCATTCATTTAACAGGAAAAGGTCAATTAGATAACTCTCTCAATCAAAAGGGTTATAAGCAATATGAGTATGTTTCCGAAGAACTTCCTGATCTATTGAAGATGGCTGATTTAATTGTTTCTCGTGCTGGTTCAAATTCTATCTTTGAGTTCCTAGCTCTTAAAAAACCAATGTTGCTCATTCCACTTTCGAGGGCTGCCAGCAGAGGTGATCAGATCTTAAATGCACAATCCTTTAAAAAATCCGGGTATGCGAATGTACTCCTTGAAGAAGATCTTAATCCAGCTTCTTTCATCACAGCAGTTGAAGAAACATACACCAACAAAGATCGATACATCATTTCGATGGAAGAAGATAACGCAGGCGATCAAGCAAGCAAAATTGAGCAATTGATTAAAACGACAGCAAAGAAAAAATAAGAAAGACCAAAAATAAAGAGGACCGTGGAGGTCCTCTTTATTACGTTATACACTTTGTTTTTCTTTTTGACGTAATTCAATTCTACGAATCTTCCCAGACGTCGTTTTTGGAAGTTCCTCTATAAATTCAATCTTACGAGGGTACTTGTAAGGTGCTGTTAAATCCTTTACATGCTTCTGAAGCGTTTGAACAAGCTCCTCACCTGCTTGTGAAGGATCTTTTAACACGATATATGCCTTAACGATGTTACCTCTGATTTCGTCTGGACTTGCGACTACAGCGCATTCTCGTACCGCTGGATGTTTCACAAGAGCGTCTTCTACTTCAAAAGGTCCGATCGTATACCCAGAACTTATGATGATGTCGTCGCCTCTTCCCTCAAACCAGAAGTAGCCATCTTCATCTTTTGAAGCTTTATCTCCAGTTAAGTAATAGTCTCCTCTAAACGCCATTTGCGTACGCTCTTCGTCTTTGTAATAGCGCTTGAATAATGCTGGTACGTCTTTATGAACAGCGATATCTCCAACTTCTCCAACTTGAACGGGCTCCCCCTCCTCATTAATGATTTCTACTTGATTACCTGGGGTCGGTTTGCCCATAGAACCTGCCTTTACTTCCATACCTTTAAGGATACCAACTAGAAGCGTGTTCTCTGTTTGCCCATAGCCATCACGTACATCGATGTTAAAGCATCTTCTAAACGTGTCGATCACTTCTCTGTTAAGTGGCTCTCCAGCAGACACTGCACTTCTTAAAGCAGGTAGATCGTACTTCTCTAAGTCGTCTACTTTAGCCATCAAACGGTACTCAGTTGGCGTACAGCATAGAACATTGATATCATACTCACCTAAAAAGCTTAAATATGTCTCTGGTTCAAATTTGCCGCTATATAAGAATCCAGTAGCCCCACTACACAATGTCGCTACAAACGGGCTCCAAATCCACTTTTGCCACCCTGGTCCTGCAGTTGCCCAAACGTTATCACCCTCTTGAATGTCGAGCCAAGATTGTGAGGATGTTCTAAGATGGGCATATGCCCAACCATGACTATGTACGACTCCCTTAGGATTCCCAGTCGTTCCAGACGTGTAAGACAAAAACGCCATATCGTCTCGTGCTGTTTCCGCAGCTTCAAAAAAAGCGCTCTCATTTTGTGATGCTTCAAGAAGGGAAATCCATCCGTTCACTTCTCTGCCGACTGTAAATTTCAGCTGAAGAGATGGAGCTTCTTCCTCCACGCCATCGAAAGCTTCAAATAAAGCAGAATCACAAATAACAGCTTTGGCTTCAGCATGATTGATACGGTACACCAGATCTTTTTTACGCAGCATCTCAGACGATGGAATGACGACAAGCCCTGCTTTTAAACAAGCAATATATACAGCATATGTATCGATTTGTCTTGGCATCATGATTAATACTCTGTCTCCCATAGAGAGGCCATTTGTGGTTAATGCACTAGCTATTCGATTCGCCTGTTCAATTAGGCCTGTATATGTAATTTCCTGATATCCACCTTCATCATTTCTCCACTTTAGGGCAAGCTTTGATTCGTCACTAGTGAACTTTTCAATCTCACTCGTGAGATTGTACGTTTCGGGTGCGATTAAATTTTGCAAGTTGATTCCTCCTTTAAGTTCAATAGTTTTATTATACACAAAAGTTTAAAGGTTTTGAATATTTACAGAAAGCTTTCTCTCTCACTCGCGTTACTGCACCAAAAAACGGAAGAAGCATCAGCTTCTTCCGCTATCCACGTTTATGAAATTATTTACCGCTGTATTGCTGTTCAGACTGCTGTACAAGACGCTTCGTAATCTCTCCGCCAACAGATCCGTTGTCGCGAGCTGAGCAATCCGGTCCAAGATTCACACCGAATTCAGAAGCGATTTCATACTTCATTTGGTCAAGTGCCTGCTGTACACCAGGTACTACAAGTTTGTTTGATCTAGCCAAGGTAATTCACCTCCTTGACACTATCGTTTGATAGAAAAGGAAGTGCTATCCTAATTAAGTTATGGCAGTAACTCTAAAACTTGGAAATCTAGAGTAGATCGGCGAAATCATCCTCATTTTCTTTTATAACGATTGTTTCAACACCTGATACCGCTTCTTCAACTAGCTCATCGATAGGCAAGTATTGCTCGAACTTATTGGCATGTTCACGTTTAGGTCTTGTCTTTGGAGCCTCTGGTAAAAATACCGTACAGCAATCTTCATAAGGTCTAATTGAGATATCATACGTATCGATTTCTCTTGAGATATTCATAATATCTACTTTGTCCATCGAGATCAATGGACGGAGAACAGGATAGTTCGTTACCTCATTGATCGTGTTCATACTTTGAATGGTTTGACTTGCTACTTGTCCCAAACTCTCACCAGTCGTAATCGCTAATGCCCCAGTCTGTTCAGCGATCCTTTCAGTAATTCGCATCATCATTCTTCTCATAATCGTCATGCTATAGTTATCTGGCATCTCGTTATGAATGGTTTTCTGAGTGTTTGTAAACGGTACGATATGAAGGCGGATATCCCCACCATATCGTGCCAGCACTCTTGTCAGGTCTTCTACCTTTTGTCTTGAGCGTTCACTTGTAAAGGGAGGGCTATGGAAATGAACAGCCTCAATTTTCACGCCTCTCTTCATCGTTAAATATCCCGCTACAGGACTATCGATTCCTCCTGATAGCATGAGCATCACTTTATTATCTTGATTCGTTGGTAAGCCACCAGCACCTTCTGAGTGATCACAGCTAATAAATGCACCATCATTTTTCACTTCAACTCTCAGTTCACGATCGGGATGGTGTACATCTACCGTCAAGTTCTCGGTATTACGAAGTACATATCCACCGATCTCTCTATTCATATCTTGAGAGCGGTGTGGAAACTGCTTGTTAGGACGCTTAACCGTTACTTTGAAAGTCTTAATTCCTTCAGTTTGTTGATTACGCATAAGTGTTAATGACTTTTCTTTAATGTCTTCAAGATCTAACTCTGCTTTAACTGCGACACTTAGCTTATGAATACCAAAAACTGTCTTGAGTTTTACTAAAATGGGCTCAGGATCTTGACCATTCAGTTTGATCACCATCCGATCAAAGGATTGCGTTACGATGATATTTTCAAACTCTGACGTCACTTTCTTCACTCGTTTTTTGAGTGAATTTATGAACCCTTTTCGATTTTTTCCTTTTAGTGCAATTTCACCATATCGGACTATTATATGATCATACATTGTGTTATTACCTCATTACTTCTTTTAGTTTATGAATTGCTTTTGTTAATTCTAACAGAAACACATCAAGTTCTTTCTCAGTTGTTTCGTAAGATAAACTAACCCTAATCGCTGCGCTAGCTCTAGAATTAGAAACACCTAATGCTGTCAGTACATGACTTGGTTCACCTGTTCTAGAAGAACAAGCAGAACGTGTTGATACATAAATGTCTTTTTCTTCTAAAGCGTGGATCAATACTTCTGGTTTTATGCCTGGTAAAGAGAAATTGATGATATGAGGAGCGCTCTTCGTTGGTGTATTCATAACAACTTCTTTAATTTCTTCTAACTTCTCTATATACTTTATCTTTAAATCATTCAATTTTTTAACATTAGATTGTGACTTCTGCATATACAGCCTAAGTGCTTTAGCAGTAGAAACGATACCTGGAACATTTTCTGTACCTGATCGGTATTCATTCTCCTGCCCTCCGCCTGAAAGCAGCGGAAATAGTGACACATTTTTTCGCTTAACTAATAGTCCGCTCCCTTTTAGACCATGAAACTTATGAGCTGAATAGGAGACGAGATCGGCTACTGAATGAACATCACATGCTACCTTTCCTACTCCTTGAACATCATCAACATGAAACAAAGCGCGAGACTTTTCTTTTATTATACTACCTAGTTCATTTATCGGTTGAATGGAACCAACCTCATTATTAACGTGCAAAAGGGAGACAAGGATTGTATCTTTCGTAAGTGCTTCAACAAGATCATCTTTTGAAACCTGTCCTTCTCCATCAACAGGGAGGTAAGTAACGTCAAATCCCATCTTTTCTAGCTGTCTGAACGACTCCATACTCGATGCATGCTCGGTTTGTGACGTAATTAGGTGTTTTCCACGCTTCATATGTTCGAATGCGGTTCCCTTTATCGCTAGATTGTTACTTTCAGTTCCGCCTGATGTGAAGATCACCTCTTCCTCTTCAACACCTAACAAAGAAGCAATACTTCTCCGCGCCTGTCTCACTAATCGCTCTACCTCTCCACCTTTTCGATGCAGAGAAGAAGGATTCGCAAAATAATCGAGTGCTGTTTTCTTAAAAGCCGTGATGACTTCATCATAGGGCTGGGTAGTGGCACTATTATCCAGATAAATCATTTTATGACACCCTCAGTCGTTATTAATTTCCAACTAATAATCTTACCATAGGGTTTACAGATAGCCAAACATAATCCTCACAATTCCTAAAAGTTTTTTCTATATAATCTACCAAAACCTATTGGTCCATTTTTCCAATTAACGACAAACCTTATTAACAGTGACTTATTATTATTTGAATTTTAAAACATTTACGACTTTGTTATGTTTTGTCGATAAATTGTGTTAATATGAAGTCCGAAAATTACGACACGCGTTTGAATGGATCGGGAGGACAACTGATGGAAGCGAAATTAACAAAAAAGGAAACGTTTACAATTGGATTGATGCTCTTTGCACTTTTTCTTGGTGCTGGTAATATGATTTTCCCTCCTGCGCTTGGTCAAGGAGCAGGAGAAAATATTGGTGAAGCGATTATCGGGTTTCTAATTACTGGTGTTGGTTTACCTTTGCTAGGTGTAACGGCTATTGGATTGACTGGTGGAAGCTTGAAGGATATCGCTTCAAAAGTAAATCCTACATTCGGGTTTCTTTTCACTGCAATTCTTTATTTAGCGATCGGCCCATTCTTTGGGATTCCACGAACAGGTACTGTAGCTTTTGAAATAGGGGTAGTCCCTTTTTTAAGTGAAACGGCGAATACAACGGGTATGCCGCTTCTCATTTATACGTTGATATTCTTTGGACTAACCTTTTGGTTTGCTCTTAACCCTACTCAACTTGTAGATCGAATTGGGAATATCTTAACCCCTATATTAATCGTAGTTCTTGGAAGCTTGATTGTTGGAGCATTCGTTAATCTACCAGATGAACTATCAACTCCAAGAGAGGGTTATCAGAATGGCGTATTCTTTAAAGGGTTCTTAGACGGTTACCTCACTATGGATGCAATAGCCGCACTTGTTTTTGGAATCGTCATCATAAAAGCGGTCAATGACAAGGGAGTCACCAATAAAAAAGTCGTCGCCTTTTCTGTTCTAAAAGCCGGCTTGCTTGCAGCGGTTGGATTAACGATCATTTATTTGTCTCTCGCATATATTGGTGCCACAAATCTTGATATCGTAGTCTCTGCTGATAACGGTGGCGCAATCCTATCGAGTGTTGCGAACTATCTATATGGAACATTTGGTACGATCCTTCTCGGAGCTGCAATCACTTTTGCGTGTTTAACAACATCCATTGGTCTTGTGACAGCTTGTGGGGAATATTTTTCAAAAGCTTATCCAAAACTTTCATATAAAACTGTTATTCTTATCGTTACGGCTTTTAGTGCTTTTGTAGCGAACCTCGGACTGTCCCAGCTTATTGCATTTACGGTACCAGTCTTAATCGCTATCTATCCGATTGCGATAATATTGATCTTCTTAACTTTCATTAATTTTGTAGTTCCACTGCATCGTTCTATATACAAATGGGCGATTACATTTACGATCATAGTCAGTATACCTAAAGCCTTAGAAGGCAATATTCTTCCAAAATTAGAATTCATGAATTTCTTACCGCTCTACAGCGAAGGGATCGGCTGGCTGTTACCGGCGATTTTAGGGATCATCATAGGATTGATAATATCTCAATCACAAAAACCAACTAAAGCAAGTAGTTAGTTGGAAAATACCATAAAGAGAGCCTTCCTCTAATGAGGAAGGCTCTCTTTTCTTTATTGATTTACAGGTTCTCGAACATCTTCTTTCAACGATTCCAGCACTTGTGGATCTACCTTCTCAATAGCTGCTTCTGCAGTTGAGAGGGCTTCTTCGTATTCGTAATTTCTGAAATGTTCTTCTGCCTTCAATAGGAGATCATCTACGCTTCTGTACTTACCTCTGTAGCGATTCCCGTATTGAATAAGTTTCTCTGTTAATACAGAATCTTCAACAAGCTTCTGTGTAGATTCACAGCTTTCAGCTACGACTCTTTCAGCTTCAGAAAGCACCTGATTAATCTGGTAAATATCTAGGGGGACATCAGATAATCGATCATTTAACTCCACGATCATATCTTCAGCACGCTCATATCCTTCTAGATAAGACTCAGGGATACCAGGTATATTACTTAGCTTCATCAATCGCTTCGATTCGATCAGCTTTCGCTTTAATTCTTTTATCGTTTCTAATGCTCTTAACTCGTCTTTTCGGAGCATGTGAAGATTTTCTTTTTGAATCTTCAATTCTTCATCTACAGCCGCTAAATCTTCTTTTAGTTTGATTGCATTCTCAGCAAGCAAAGAATATGCCTGTTGGTTGTTATCGACAGCATCTTGCACTGCTTGGAATCTCACATAAAGATCAGATAGCTTCATCTCAAGTTCTTTTATCGCCTTAAGCTCTTGTTCTTCTAATCTGTAACTTAATTGAACAACATTACTTTCTTCCTGGAGCTCTTGAAGGTGATTGTTCGTTTTCATCAATTCATGTTCTAGCTCTTCTACTTTTAGAGTAACGAAGTGTCTAGCTTCCACTTCATTTTCTAACTGGTCATACAACCCTTCAATCTTCACGCGTACATCATCAATCTCGGTTTTGATCGATTGAACTTCTGTCGTTTCAATCGCCGTCTTCCATTGCTCAAGCTCAGAAGAAATTTCCTCGATTTTCGTATCGATTTCTAAATGGTCTAGAACATAGCCTTCTGATTCCATTGCAGAAGTGCCATCCTCAAGCTCCTTAAGCTGCGAAGGAATCTGGTTATTCACAAGTACGATCACTTCAGGTGTAATTGAAATTTTCTCTTGAACAACGTCTAACCGCTCTTGTACTTGGACTAACACATCTCTAGCTTCAAGATAATTTCCTTCTTCTGTTAACTGCTCATATTTTTTGAGCATATCGCGGAGGGCTTCAACCTCGCTATCGAGCACAGGAAACGCTTCCCCTAGCGAGCGATTTTGAGATAATAAACGTTGCTTGGCTTCTCTGAAGTCCTCTTGTACTGAAGAGATCTCGGTTCGGTTTTGTTCTTCACTTGAAACAAGTTCATCGATATCTTTCAGTAACAGTTCGATTCTCTTTTCAGCATGTTCTAAACGATTTTGTGTTTCTTCTAGTTTAGCTCTTGCTTTTCTGAAGCGATATCTTTCAGCGGCTTCTTCTGTATCCATGAGCTGCTCCTCTAAATTTGGAAGCTTCACAGCGACGATTTCGTCCCACTCTTCACGCCATTTTTCAAACTTTTCTTCAGTTTGACCAGACATAACGAGTCCCTTAACTTTTGAAATTTCATCAGTTACAGGCCTATTCAGAATATCGATCTTCCACTCTTCAAGGCGATCTATTTCATTAAATATTTTTCTTCTCGCATAAGCACCGTAAATAAAAACGGCTATCATCAGTATAATGGCAATGACAATATACTCCAACGGAAGCACCCCTTCTTCCACATCATCAATTTATGTAAATGAAAACGTAAAAACTCATTTATATGTACAGAATTAATTATATGTGTTTGAAATTTGGTAACGGTATTATGATACCATGTAATTACCTGTTTGACTAAATAAATTCAATATTCGACAGCCAAATTCCTTGATAATGTTATAATTTTTTTGAATTCTTGAAAGAGGTGCTTATATATGAGAAAAAAGTACGATGGCCACGTCCATTCTCCATTTTGTCCACACGGATCGACTGATCCTCTCGAAAGCTATGTTGAAGAAGCAATAAAACGAGGCTTTACTGGATTAACGTTTACCGAGCATGCACCTCTTCCCCCAAGATTCATAGACCCAGTACCATCAAAAGACAGCGGAATGTCACATCAAACATTAGAAGAATACCTTTTAGCAGTCGAAGAAATCAAAGATGTATACCGCGATAAGATAGAAATCAATTGTGGGCTAGAAGTTGACTACATAGAAGGGTATGAAGAAGAAACGAAGAACTTTTTAAATGAGTTCGGTCCAAAATTAGATGATTCAATCTTATCTGTTCATTTTATTAAACATAATAACGAGTACACGTGCCTCGACTATAGTCCAGAGTCATTTGAGGAGCTAGTGAGATCGTTAGGCTCAGTCGAGAATGTCCATAAAAAATACTATGAAACAGTCTACTCTTCGTTAACTTCAGATTTAGGAGTTAATAAGCCAAAGCGAATCGGCCACATTAGCTTAGTGAATAAGTTTCAAAAACAG
This sequence comes from Anaerobacillus sp. ABA4_114, assembly GCF_056159065.1. NCBI lineage: Bacteria > Bacillati > Bacillota > Bacilli > Caryophanales > Bacillaceae > Anaerobacillus > Anaerobacillus sp. ABA4_114. The sequence goes on along the minus strand of NZ_JBSWUM010000001.1, from coordinate 1,172,193 downwards.
TTTCCTTGTGACACGCTCTCACCTAATTATGTGACCTCTATTTTAGATGAAGTAAAAAGACAGGGACTATCACTTGACTACAATGGGGCAGGAACAGTGAAGCCTCTTTGTAAAGAACCTTATCCCCCTGCTTGGGTCGTGAATGAAGCGATAAGCAGAAAAATCCCTCTTGTCTATGGATCAGACGCCCATAGTTACAAAGGGATCGGTCAAGGTTTAGAGCAGTTAGAACCTATATCTTTTTCTTATCCACTTAGCCGTTCATAGCGAACGGCTTTTGTTTTACCGAGGTCTCTCGACATACATATAACTCAACCCACTGTAATAACTGCTTCGTATATCGTTCAATAAAATAGGCTTCATTAGGCTGAATATGATGAACTTCTAATATATATTGGGGCTGCAGAAAAGGCATCGACAACATCCCTCTTAACTGCATGACGACATAATCGACTGACTGAGGGCGAAACTCCTTATTTGAAAAGCCGGCCTCAAAAATTTTCGATAAATAAAATTTTTCTCTTGATAAATAGGTGGTCATGATTTCTCGGACAAGGACTGAATCGAACGTAATTTCTCTATGAACAAATCTCGCTAACTGTCTATTCTGATGTTGATAGATCATAATCGATCGTAGTGCTTCGACTAAACAAACCTTTGCAGATTTATTATCTAACATTTTATGAACGTTCTCTAACTCTTTGACATAGCCTTCTAGAAAAGTCGTCATCAAAAACTCAGCTAGTCCCTTCTTCCCATTAAAGTAATAAGAGATCAACGAGACGTTCACGCCTGCTTTATTGGCAATATCACGGACTGAAGTTCCATTGTATCCTTTCGTATTGAAGAGTTGAATGGCGGCCTGTATGACGTTTCGCTTCGATACTGTATCTCGCTCCTGCTTCACTTTGGAACCACCTCCATTTCTTTCGTACTATTACTTTTTCGTTGAACACCCAAACTATCCTTTATTAATCGTGCGACAAAATATGTGTAATAACCTCCAAGTTTTGATATGATTAGCATAATTTCGATACAAAGTTGAGGTGAATAAACTTGTTTGAAGTCGAATCCTACTCAGGCAAGAGAGAAAAAGATTATGAAATGGTCATCAAGCAGCTACAAGCGCTGATTGAAGATGAAACAAACCAAATTGCAAATTTAGCAAATGCTTCTGCATTATTGAATCAGTTTCTGAACGATGTTAACTGGGTTGGCTTTTATTTATATGAAAAAGAAAGCGACCAGCTCGTACTTGGACCTTTCCAGGGCTTACCAGCATGTGTCCGTATTCCGAACGGTCGCGGCGTATGCGGAACTTCTTTGAAAGAAGGTAAAACCATGAGAATTGAGAACGTTCATGAGTTCCCAGGACATATTGCCTGTGATGCCGCTTCTCAATCAGAGATTGTCATTCCAATTCGTTCCTCTAACGACATTATTGGCGTTCTTGATATCGATAGCCCAAGCGTTGGACGATTTGATGAAACGGATGAAAAATATTTAAAGAAGTTTATCACTACATTAGAAAAGAATATATAAATGAACCAAAAACAGCCGCGAGATTCCGCGGCTGTTTTTATTGAGTTAATCGGAGTTACATTTCTAACGCTTGCTCTATATCAGCCCAAATATCTTCCCAAGCTTCTAGACCGATTGAAATTCGAATAAGTGAATCATTGATTCCCATCCTCACTCTTTCTTCTTCTGGGACTACCGCATGTGTCATCGTAGCAGGATGTTGTATCAGCGTTTCTGCATCACCTAAACTTACAGCAATTTTAATCATTTCGAGTCTATTCATGAAGGCCTGCGCCTCTGCTTTCCCGCCCTCTAGCTCGAAACATATGAGCCCGCCAGGCTTTTTCATTTGCTTCTTTGCGATCGAATATGACGGAGACTCTTCCAAACCAGGGTACATGACTTTCTTAATTTTAGGATGTTCCTTCAATTTGTGAACGATTGATTGCGAGTTCTCACAATGGCGGTCCATGCGAAGAGGCAGTGTTTTCAACCCTCTTAATAAAAGCCAAGCATCGAATGGTGATAAGATACCTCCAATGTCCTTTTGTGTCGATTTCGCTATTGAAGAAATCATCTCATGATCACCAACGACTAGACCAGCTACAACGTCACCATGCCCACCAATGTATTTCGTTGCACTATGCAAGACGATGTCGCAATCAAATTCCAAAGGTCTTTGGAGATACGGCGTAGAAAAGGTATTATCGACTACGACGGTGATTCCTCTTTCCTTGGCAATTGAAGAGATCATCTTTAAATCGATCAATTTCAAAGTGGGGTTGATCGGTGTTTCAATGTAGATGACACTCGTGTTTGGTTGAATTGCTTGCAAGATCTGCTCTCTTGAATCAAGAGGTAGTAAGTCATGCTCTACTGAAAACTTTTCTTTCATTAATTGCAATAATCCGAATGTGCACCCATAAACACCTTCTGAACACAAAATATGATCACCTGAACGAACTAGGTGGAATAGGACTGCTGAAACAGCAGCCATTCCTGATCCAAACGCTAAACCAGCCTCTGCTCCTTCTAGTGAAGCGATCCGTTCTTCTAACATCTTCACAGTAGGATTTCCTAATCTAGAATAGATATATCCCGGCTCTTCCCCTGCAAACCTTTTTTCGCCTGCCTCGGCGGTTTCAAACGTAAACGTAGAAGTTTGATATATAGGCGATGCAAGACTGTTATGATGTGTATGAGAATCATAACCTTCATGAATCGTTCTAGTTTCAAATCGACTTTCTTTTCTCAATGTAGCTCCCCCTCTATCTCCAATCTATGTATCATACAATTACATTGTAAGCGCTTTCTTAAATAAGGTGAAGAGGATTTTCAGTTTTTGTAGAAATACCTGACTAGCGAGGAAACGAAGCAAGTTGACACGGGTCGATAGAAAAGGTACAATGACAGTTGTGTAAAATAGAAATGGCAGCATCGTGACGGCTTATGATTTCATTATGTTCCTATTAATAGGTGCGCCGCGTAACCTCCGGCTGCAAGGTGAAGGCGTGTGAAAACATAATGTGCACAAATCGGAATCACGACACTGTTTTTATTTTATACCAATAAAAATAGTGATAAAGGAGGAGCTAATTATGGCTCGTTATACAGGACCAAGTTGGAAAATTTCTCGTCGTCTTGGTATTTCTCTAAGTGGAACAGGTAAAGAATTGGAAAAGCGCCCTTACGCTCCAGGTCAACATGGACCTAACCAGCGTAGAAAGCTTTCTGAATATGGACTTCAGCTTCAAGAGAAGCAAAAGCTTCGTCACATGTACGGCATGACTGAACGTCAATTCCGTCGTCTATTCGATGATGCTGGTAAAATGAAAGGTGTTCATGGTGAGAACTTCATGATTCTTCTTGAATCTCGTCTTGATAACCTAGTTTACCGTATGGGTCTAGCTCGTACTCGCCGTCAGGCTCGTCAGCTAGTTAACCACGGCCACATCACAGTTGATGGCAAACGTGTTGATATTCCTTCTTACCGCGTAGCAACTGGTCAAGTACTAGGTGTTCGTGAGAAGTCTAACAACCTTGACATCATCAAAGAAGCTATTGAAGTGAACAACTTTGTTCCAGAATACCTTACTTTTGATGCAGATAAGCTTGAAGGTACGTACTCTCGCCTTCCTGAGCGTTCTGAACTTCCTGCAGAAATCACTGAAGCTCTTATCGTTGAGTACTACTCTCGTTAAGCTGTTTCTTAAAAGCCTCGGACTTTTTGTCCGAGGTTTTTTTTATTTTTTATCCCGATAGCAAAAGGCCGGTAATCACATTATGATTACCGGCCTTGCAAGATTAGAATGTAAGAAGGAAATATTTTTTCTTTCCTCTTCTAATAATAACGTATTGTCCTTCAATCCGATCTGAAGAAGAAATGACCTTATCCATTTCTTGACTACGGTCTCCGTTAATATAGATCGCACCATTCTTAATATCTTCTCTAGCCTGTCGCTTTGAAGACGAGATACCAGCTTCTACAAGCAAATCGATCAAGCCTTTTTCTTCCTCTTCAACATGGTAAGAAGGTACATCTTTGAAACCTTGACGAATTTCATCTGCAGTCAACTCTTTTATGTCACCGCTGAACAGAGCTTTTGAAATGTTGATCGCTTGCTGAAGCTTCTCATCACCATGAACAAGTTTCGTTACTTCTTCAGCTAATTTACGATGAGCCTCTCTCTTTTCAGGAGCTTCGTTATTAGAAGCTTCAAGTTCTTTAATTTCTTCGACGCTTAAGAAAGTAAAGTAATATAGGAATTTTACTACATCGCGATCATCTGTATTGATCCAGAATTGGTAGAATTCATAAGGAGACGTTTTGTCTGCATCAAGCCAAATTGCGCCGCCTTCTGATTTACCAAATTTAGATCCATCACTCTTTGTAACGAGTGGAAACGTTGCGCCAAACGCTTTAGGACGTTCCCCTTCTTCTGATCCTTCTTCTTTACGAATCAATTCTAGTCCAGCAGTAATGTTCCCCCACTGATCGCTACCGCCGATTTGCAGACGGCAGTTCTCATTACGATACAATTCAAGAAAATCATAAGACTGAAGGATCATGTACGTGAACTCAGTGAAAGAAATTCCTGCATCGAGACGGGATGAAACAGAATCTTTTGCTAGCATGTAGTTCAACCCAAAGTTCTTTCCAATATCACGTAGAAATGGAATGATGTTTAACCCGCCGATCCAATCAAAGTTGTTCACAGCTTTTGCTGGGTTTTCACTAGTCTCAAAATCAAGAAAGCGAGCGAGCTGTCCTTGTAGCTTGTTCGTCCATTCTTGAACGATATCCTCAGAATTTAGTGTCCTCTCATTCGCACGTCCACTCGGATCTCCAATAAGTCCCGTCGCACCTCCAACTAGTGCGATCGGTGTATGACCAGCAAGCTGAAACCTTCTAAGAGCAAGTACTGGAAGAAGGTGTCCTATATGCAGACTATCTGCAGTCGGATCAAAACCAGAATAGATTCCAATGCTGTTTTCGGAAAGCTCTTTCTTAAGACCCGCTTCATCAGTTACCTGATTGATTAACCCTCTAGCTTCTAGTTCATCTAAAATATGCATGTGACTGACTCCTTTTAAAGTAAATTTCAACATAAAAAACCCGCCCCTGGTAAGGGACGAGTTTGATCGCGGTACCACCCTTGTTGAAGGAAATAACCTTCCTCCCACTTCATCAGGATAACGGCCTGGTCCGTCTTGATGCTACACAGGCATTTCGCCCTTCACACCAGATGCTCATGGAAGTAATTCACATTTCCCTTTATATTGGTTCACACCAGCCACCAACTCTCTGAAATAGGGAGGAAAACGCTACTTCGTCCACTCTTCGCATACCCGTTTAAAAATCTAACTAAATTAATATCATACTTTGTACCTTAATGTCAATTCTAGCCCCTGTTCCTTAAGGAAGCTTTATACAAATATCGACTAGATATGCTATAATATATAGGATTAATTGAGGAGGTATAGGAATGCGAGAGCTTTTTTCTTCTATCAGGTCGAAGTGGAACGCGTTCATCGATAGATTGCAAGAGTACAACATCTTAACTGGCTCAAGGATCGCTTATAAAGTTGTTTGGAATTTATTCTTAATTTTTCTAGTACTTGGGCTTATGGGCGGCTTGTTTGCCGGAGGTGTTGGTGCAGGTTACTTTGCATCTCTAGTAAAAGATGAACCGATTCGCTCCTATGATGAGATGAAGAGAGACGTCTATAACTATGAAGAAACAAGTGAGATATACTTTGCTGACGATGTTCTTCTCGGTAACTTTCGGTCTGATATAGAACGAAAGGAAGTCGATCTAAAAGACGTGTCCCCTTTAGTACAAAAGGCAGTCATTTCAACTGAAGACGAATATTTTTATGACCACGAAGGCATTGTTCCAAAAGCAATAGGACGAGCGATTCTTCAAGAGCTCACGAACTCTGAAGATCGTACCGGTGGTAGTACGTTGACTCAACAGCTTGTGAAAAACCAAATATTAACGAGAGAAGTATCGTTTGAACGTAAAGCGAAAGAAATGCTTTTAGCTTTGCGCTTAGAAAACTTCTTTGAAAAGGAAGAAATTCTTGAAGCATACCTTAATGTCGTACCGTTCGGTCGAAATGCTTCTGGCAGAAACATTGCAGGTATTCAATCTGCAGCACAAGGAATCTTTGGTGTGAGCGCTAGTGAATTAAACCTACCACAAGCAGCTTTCATTGCAGGACTACCGAAAAACCCGTATACATACACTCCTTTTACAAACTCAGGAGTCGTGAAAGATGATCTTACACCTGGTATCGACCGGATGAATTTTGTCCTCTACCGCATGTATACAGAAGGGTCGATAACTGAGGAAGAATACACTAAAGCAAAAGAATACGATATCGAAGGAAATCTAGCAAAGTCCTCTCCTTCACCGTTTGAGAAGTATCCATACTTGACGTTTGAAATAGAAGATCGCGCTAAAACTGTTCTCGCCGAGCAAATTGCCAACGAAGAGGGCTACGACGGAAAGAAACTAGCAGAAAGCGTCAATCAATACAATAGGATTACGTATGATGCAAACGTTACAGCAAGAACAGTAGAACAAAGTGCTGAGAAAATGGGACTTAAATGGGCTGAAGTAGAAAAAGATTCAAAGATTTTCATCGAGTTTATGAATAATGCTGAAAAAGAGCTTAGAAAGAATGGTTATAAGATCCACACAACGATCCATAAGAACGTATACGAATCGATGAATGCTGCGAGAGATAAAGTTCTTGATAACGGCAGCTATTTCCAAAGCCCTAAAACAGTATCCGTACAGGATCCTGAGACGGGTGAGATGGTTAACAAAGAATATCCAATGCAAGTCGGCGGAATTCTAATCGAGAATAAATCAGGAAAGATCCTATCATTTGTCGGGGGGAGAGACTTTAGCCAAGAAGCTCTTAACCATGCGACAAATGCATACCGGTCAAACGGATCAACGATGAAACCATTACTAGATTATGCGCCAGCTATGGAAATTGGAAAGGTTCAGCCGGGCTACATTATTCCTGACCTTCCGATTGAAGGGAAAAATGCGTTTAACCCGAACAACTACTCTTCAAACTATCATGGTCTAGTAACAGCAAGAAAGGCTCTTGAACGATCTTATAACGTTCCAGCTGCTCGTATATACTCTAAGCTAAACCCGGTAGAAGCTACCGAGTACCTAGTGAAAATGGGCTTTAGCACTCTGACATTAGATGATCGAACCAATCCATCGATGTCCATCGGTGCATTACAACGAGGTGTAAGTGTTGAAGAAAACACCAATGCCTTCGGAACATTTGCAAATGGCGGTAAATTCGTCGATGCCTATATGATCGATAAAATTGTAGATCGAGATGGGAATGTTGTTTACCAGCATAAAGCAGATCCTGTTCAAGTCTTTAGTCCTCAGACGTCTTATCTTACGATCGATATGATGAGAGACGTAGTTAGACAGGGTACAGCACAAGATGTACCTGGTAAATTGAAATTCTCAGCTGATTGGGCCGGTAAAACAGGTACTGGGCAGGATTATCGAGATGCTTGGTTCGTTGCTGTCAATCCTAATGTTTCGCTAGGTGTATGGACCGGTTATGATAAGCAAATGAGGATGGATTCTAACTATGCTGTGAGAAATAAGAATTTATGGGCACTGTTTGCCAACGCAGCATATGATCAGAAACCTGAAATAATGGATCCACAAAAACGATTCGATATGCCTACTGGTATTGTTAGAAGGTCGTTCTGTGGAATATCTGGAAAACTCGCATCTGATCTATGTCAGCAAGCTGGACTTGTTCAAACTGATTTGTTTAATGCTAAATACGTACCAACAGAAGTCGATGACAGTTTGACACAAGGAAGATATGTGGTCATTAAAGGGAAAACTTATGAAGCACTTTCTTCAACACCAGCAGAATTTGTCACAAGCGGCGTTATGATTAAAGAAGATTACTTTGAAGGTATCGACCTTAGTACACTTCTTCCATCTAAATTCGAAAACTTGAACATCGTTTCCGAGGGAACTGTCGCTAAAGAAAATGGCAAGAAGCCAGGCGCAGTCGGTAACGTATCGATAAACGGCTCTACTCTTAACTGGAGCGAATCAGGAGAAAGTGATATTGTGGGTTATCGCATTTACCGTGCAGGAAATGGTAGTAATTCATTTACTAAGCTAGGTAGTGTGAAAGCATCTGATGGAAGTTCATTCAATATTCCTTCAGGTTCTTATGCTTACTATGTTACAGCAGTAGATGTTGCCGGGAATGAATCATCTCCTTCTGCAAAAGTTACATCTGGAGATTGGTCTGATAAGCCAGAAGAAGAAGATAAACCAGATCCTCCTAAAGAAGATGAAGATGATGGTTCCGGTGAAGATAACAATGATGATTCAAGTGACGGTAACAGCGATGACTCAAACGATGGGAATGAAGAGACGAACGGTGAAAGCTCAGGAAATGATTCTGGGGAAGGGAACAATAGTAGCTCCGGTTCAAATTCCAATAATTCAAGTTCCAATAATTCCAACACTAATCAAAGCAACAGCTCGAATAGTAATGGAGAGTCATCCAGCAATGGATAGCAAAATCCCCGCAGCAGTAGCTGCGGGGATTACTTTTTATTAATCTTCCATGGTAGATAGATCACCAGTTGGTAGATCGAGCTCCCATGCCTTCAATACTCGACGCATAATCTTACCACTTCTTGTTTTAGGTAACTTATCTCGGAATTCGATTTCACGAGGTGCTGCATGTGCAGCAAGACCTTTCTTTACGTGATTACGAATTTCTTCCATCAGTTCATCAGACGGATCGTAACCATCTCGAAGTGCAATAAATGCTTTGATAATTTCACCACGTACTGGATCTGGTTTTCCGATCACACCTGCCTCAGCAACTGCCGAATGCTCGACAAGCTTACTCTCAACTTCAAATGGACCGACTCGTTCACCTGAAGTCATGATCACATCATCAACTCGACCCTGGAACCAAAAGTATCCATCCTCATCTTTATATGCAGAATCCCCTGACACGTACCAATCGCCCTTCATAAAGTAACTTTCATACTTTTCTTGACGATTCCAGATCGCACGCATCATGGAAGGCCATCCTTTTTTGATAGCCAGGTTGCCCATACGGTTAGCTGGCAGCTCATTACCTTGATCATCCACGATCGCTGCATGAACACCAGGAATTGGTTTACCCATAGAACCTGGCTTAATTTCCATAGAAGGATAATTACTGATGAGCTGTGCACCAGTCTCCGTCATCCACCAATTATCATGGATACGTTGATCTAACACTTTGTTGCCCCACTTGATAACCTCAGGGTTTAGAGGTTCACCTACACTGAGTACGTGACGAAGTGTAGAGAGGTCATAATTTTTTACGATTTCATCACCCGCACCCATAAGCATACGGAATGCAGTAGGTGCACTATACCAGACGGTCACACCATATTTTTCAATGGTAGAATACCAATCTTCTGGGCTAAAACGTCCTCCGCGAATAACATTGGATGTACCTGCTAGCCAAGGTGCGAAAATTCCATAAGATGTACCTGTAACCCACCCCGGGTCTGCAGTACACCAGTATACATCATCTTCTTTAAGATCCAGCACCCATTGTGCTGTTTGGTAATGTTGAATCATAGCATTATGAACATGAAGGACACCTTTTGGTTTCCCGGTTGAACCTGACGTATAATGAAGAATCATTCCATCTTCACGATCCACCCATTCGATTTTCAGGTTTTTATCAGCCGTTTCAAAATGATGGTGAAAATCAATATAAGGTCCTTCTTCTTTCACATTATCCCCAACAAGCACGACGCTCTCTAGATGAGGAAGCTCATCTACAGGTACACGATCGAGCAACTCAGGTGTAGTAACAAGTACTTTTGCTTCGCTATCTTCAAGGCGATCACGCACTGCCCCTTCCATAAACGCTTCAAATAACGGTCCAGCAATCGCACCAAGCTTCAAAGATCCAAGCAAAATAAAATATAGTTCAGGAGAACGAGGCATAAAGATGAAAACTCGATCACCTTTTTCAACATTAACCTTCTTCAACACGTTTCCAGCTTTGTTACTTAAGGTTTTCATTTCACTATACGTATACTTTTCATCTCTTTTTGAATCAGAGAAATAGAGGGCTACTTTATTTTTCCTATCGGATTCAGCGTGCTTATCGATTGCTTCATAAGCCATATTCACTTTCCCAGTTTCATTCCAGGAAAATGCTTTTTCTGCTTCTTTCCATTCAAAATTCTCATAAGTAGCTTCATAATCCTGTAGATTGTGATTTCCACGAGTTGCGGAAAGCGATTTCATTTCCAAGTAATTCTCCTCCTTCTTCTACATCTTTCAATGATTTCACTGATAGTATAACATAAATTCGTAATATTTTAACAAATAACAAAAGTTAATAAAATCATTCTGAAACCCCTTACATTTACGTGTAATCATGTATAATAAGAGCTGAGATCGTTATTAAGGTGGTGACTAGATGGAACATCAAAAGACATATAATGCAATCGAATGGAACACTCCACATGGAAAATTAATTATCGAGGGACCAATTACTCCCGACCGCCTGGCCTCCTATCATTTACATAAAGATCTGGTAGCATTTCGCCCACCCGAGCAGCAACATAAGGCGTTAATAGAAATTGCTGGACTTCCAGAAGGAAGAATCATCGTAGCAAGAGAACGTGAAACCATTGTTGGTTACGTGACATATTTGTACCCAGATCCTATGGAACGATGGTCAGAAGGAAATATGGAAAACTTACTTGAGCTTGGAGCCATTGAAGTTATTCCTAAATATCGCAACGCTAAGGTTGGGAAAAGCTTGCTAAGAACATCCTTTATGGATGATGCGATGAATGATTATATCGTAATCACTACTGAGTATTATTGGCATTGGGACCTTAGAGGAACTGGCTTGTCAGTATGGGATTACCGAAAAGTGATGGAAAAAATGATGAACGCTGGTGGATTAGAATGGTATGCCACTGATGACCCAGAAATAAGCTCTCACCCTGCCAATTGTTTAATGGCTAAGATTGGATCAAGGGTAGACCGAGAGTCCATACAAGCTTTTGACGCGTTACGCTTTCAAAACCGTTTCATGTATTGAGACTTAAAGGAGTGAGAGGACTTGATCATTGAGGAAATAATGAATAGAAACGTGTATTCTCTGAACGAATCGCAAACGATTGCTAGTGGCATTAAAGTGATGAGAGAAAAGAATATACGTCATCTTCCAATTGTTAATAATGATGGAGAATTAGTAGGAATCGTTTCAGATCGGGATGTAAAAGAAGCTAGTCCCTCAATCCTCGATATGGACCCTAACAGAGAAGTATTACAGTCTTCTCTTTCTTCTATTATGAAAAAAGATGTGATCACCGCCCATCCGCTTGATTTCGTAGAAGAAATCTCAACTGTCTTCTATGAACATCGAATTAGCTGTATCCCAATCATAGAGAATAGAAAAGTGGTTGGCATCGTTACCGAAACAGATATGCTTCACACGTTAATCCTGCTTACAGGAGCACATCAACCAAGTTCACATATCGAGGTTCAAGTAGAAAACGTCTCTGGAAAGCTCGCAGATATCACACAGATTATCAGGAAACGTAACGTGAACATCATAAGTGTGCTAGTTTATCCTTGTAGCCATAACGAAGGGTTTAAAAACATCGTTTTTAGAGTTCAAACGATGAATCCAACAGCTGTTGTAGATGATATTAAGGCTGAGGGATATGAGGTGCTTTGGCCAAGTTTGCCGGGTGTTAAGAGATGAAGTGTGATTCATTATTCGTCTACTCCTCAGATTACTTAAACTACAAATTCAGTGACAACCATCCCTTCAACCATATCAGGGTTCAATTAACCCATGATCTATTAACAGAAGTTAACGTATTATCAAAGGATGATATTATATCGCCTCGCATTGCGACTGACGATGAGATAGCATTGATTCACGATCCAGCTTATATACAAGCAGTAAAAGATGCTGGAAAAGGAACGCTTGCCTCTTCTGTTGCTTCTAACTACGGTTTAGGAACCGAGGATACACCGATTTTTTCAAATATGCACGAAGCAAGTGCTCTACTTGTAGGGGGAACGTTAACTGCAGTCGATGCTGTGATGGATGGAAAAGCAAACCATGCTCTAAATATTGGTGGCGGACTACACCATGGATTTCGCGGAAAAGCCTCTGGTTTTTGCATATATAATGACAGTTCCATCGCAATCGAGTATATGAAGAAAAAATATAACGCGAAAGTTCTTTACGTCGATACTGACGCTCATCATGGAGATGGCGTACAGTGGGCTTTCTATGATGATCCGAATGTGTGCACCCTTTCAATTCATGAAACCGGTCGTTACTTGTTTCCTGGTACTGGAAATATTAATGAAAAAGGTCATGGCAAAGGCTATGGCTTCTCTTTTAACGTTCCGATCGATGCGTTTACTGAAGATGAATCTTTTCAGGAAGTCTATGAGACCTCTTTTCGAAAAGTAATCGAGTTTTTCAAGCCTGACGTTATTCTTACTCAGAATGGTGCAGATGCGCATTATTACGATCCTCTCACCCATCTTTCCGTTTCAATGAAGAGCTTTGAATTTATCCCTAGACTAGCACATGAGCTTGCGCATGAATATTGCGGAGGCAAATGGATTGCTGTCGGTGGCGGGGGATACGATGTATGGAGAGTCGTTCCAAGAGCATGGTCTAGAATTTGGCTCGAGATGAAGAACAAGAATGCTTCAGGTTCTCTTCCAGAAAAATGGATTGAACGGTGGCAGTCTTTAGCACCGTTCGAACTACCGAAAACTTGGCATGATCCTAAAGACCTTTATGAACCTATTCCTAGAAAGAGTGAAATTACAGAAAAGAATAAGCTTACGTTAGAAAGATCGCTCTATCAGATCAGCCAATAAAAAACGAACCTGAATTCCAGGTTCGTTTTTTATGCAAAATTTACTTCTTAGTTGAGTTTCTATGCTGAATACGGTGAGGAAGGACAACGGTTTGTTCTTCCACTGTTTCTTTGTTCATGAACTTCGTTAAGAGTCGCATTGCTACAGCTCCAATATCGTACATAGGTTGTACGACTGTAGATAGCGTTGGTCGAACCATCGTTGCAAGTCTTGTGTTATCAAAGCCAACAACTTCGAGGTCTTCAGGAACCTTGTAGCCATTATCCTGAGCACCATGAATGATTCCGAGTGCCATCTCATCAGTACCTCCAAAAATGGCAGTCGGCATGTTGTCTTTTTCAATAAATCCAGTCATCGCTTCGATTCCAGAATCGTATGTGTAATCACCAATAGCAACCATGTCTTCATCCACTTTTAACCCAGCATCTTCAAGTGCTCTGCGGTAACCTAGGAACTTTTCTTCACCATTGATAGGATCTTCAAGAGGGCCACTTACTAGTCCAATCTTCTTATGACCTTTCTCAATGAACTCCGATACTAAGTCATAAGCTGCCTGTTGATAATCGATGTTAACAGATGGTACCTCATTTGTTTTCTCAAGTGTAGCAGCTAAAACGATCGGTACAGGTGAGCGTTTAAACTCTTCAACGTGTTCTTCAGTAATTTCCCCGCCCATAAAGACGATTCCATCTACTTGCTTACCAAGCATCGTGTTAAGAAGATGGATTTCTTTTTCTTTGTTCTGATCTGAATTACTGAGGATGATATTGTAATTATACATCGTTGCAATATCCTCAATACCTCTAGCAAGCTCAGCAAAGAAAATACTGGATATATCAGGGATGATTACACCAACAGTCGTCGTTTTCTTACTAGCAAGACCACGTGCTACTGCGTTAGGTCGATAGCCTAAACGTTCGATTGCTTCGTGGACCTTTTTCCTTGTAGCAGGTTTAACATTAGGGTTTCCATTTACAACCCTCGATACCGTCGCCATGGATACTCCTGCTTCTTTTGCTACATCATAAATCGTTGTATTCACGATAATCCTCCTTCATGCTCTTTCGGACTTTGATTTAGTTAATGATACGATACTATCCTTCTGACTGCAAATTTCCCGCAGTCGCTCCTACCTATAAGTTTCGGTATTATTCTATCACCCTATACGGTATATGCGTATGTATTTTATTTCACAAGAAAGTAACTGTATTAAAGATAGCACATTTATAACTTTTTTGCTTTAATATAAAGAAATTTTCACAAGTTAGATAGAAATCCATTATAACGCAAAAAAACAGACCGTCGAAAGGGATATCTCGACAGTCTGTTTTTGGTTTACTACGTAGTAGGTGCAGCTTTCGCTGGGTTGAAAAGCCCACTCAATTTTAAATCATCTACGAATTTCTCGTATTGAGGAATATCAAGCTGTTGTGCCGCATCTGAAAGCGCTACTGCTGGGTCAGGGTGAACTTCTACCATGATTCCATCTGCTCCAATAGCAAGTCCAGCCTTTGCTGCAGGCAGTAGAAGATCTCTTCGACCTGTTGAATGTGTAACGTCTACAAATACAGGTAAATGAGTTTCTTGCTTTAAGATCGGTACTGCAGTGATGTCTAGCGTGTTTCGTGTTGCTTTCTCGTAAGTTCGAATACCACGCTCACAAAGCATTACTTGTGTATTTCCTTTTGAGACAATGTATTCAGCGGCGTTGATAAACTCCTGAATCGTTGCTGAAAGACCTCGCTTGAGAAGTACAGGCTTATCGACTGAACCAGCTGCCTTTAACAATTCAAAGTTCTGCATGTTTCGTGCCCCGATTTGAATAACATCCACATATTTCTCAGCAATTTTGATATCTGCTGGGTTTACGATCTCACTTACAACTGCTAGATCATATTCATCCGCAACCCGTTTTAAGATCTTAAGACCTTCTTCACCAAGACCTTGGAAATCATATGGTGAAGTACGAGGTTTAAAAGCACCTCCACGAAGCATTTTAAAGCCTTGCTTCTTAACAGCCTTTGCAACTTCCGCCACTTGTTCGTAGCTTTCAACTGCACACGGACCTGAGATCAATACTTGACCACCAGCTCCAATCTTTTCACCTTTGATGTCGATCACTGTGTTGTCAGGCTGACGCTTACGTGAAACCAATAGAGCTTTTCGATGGTCATCTTCTTGTAACTCAAGACTCGCTTTGAAAATCTCTTTAAAGATATGCTGCAGAGTGGACGTTTCAAACGGCCCATCATTCTTCTCTGCTAGCAGATCAAGCATTTTGCGTTCTCGTACTGGATCAAAACGATTGATCCCCTGAGATTTCTTAATTCTGCCTATTTCCTGTGCTATTTCTGCACGCTCGTTAATTAAATCGAGCAACTGCAAGTTAATCTCGTCTAGTTTTTCTCTCAACTCGTCAATCTGAATGTTAGCCATAATGTTTCCACTCCCTATCTATATAAGTGATTAGGGATATTATATACGAAGAAAAATAAAATGTCACTACTTTTAGTTTAATTCTTAGACGCTTTTAAGCATTAAATCGTGTGAGTGAATAAAAAACGGCTTCATAGAGCCGTTTTCCCTCAATTTTTTTTCACAGCATCGTTTAAAGAAGTATATGTGATTCTCCAATGTGAATCATTCCATACCACATTTTCACCATCGATCAGTAACGCCTGTGGCGATTGATGTTTCACTCCATAAGATTCAGCAATATCGTTTGATAAGGGTCTTGCTTCCTGTACATTTAAGTAATAGACGTCCTGATCATAATCTTCAGCGAACTTCTCAAACTCCTCAAAAGCCTGAGCACTGATTGGACAAGTCGTGCTATTTTTGAATACTAGAATCTTGTTGTTTTCGTTCTTTATTTTTGAAAAGTCGTCTAGTGTTGAAAGTTTGTTAATTGCCATATGATCATCATCCTTTCCTTCTTAATCCCCATTATAAAGGAAAAGAGAGCATACAAAAAGGAGAAGCACTTATTGCTCCTCCTTCGTTCATTAGTCTTGCTGATACTGGTGTCTAGTTGGGTTTTCGTTTGTAGCTGGCTCATCCTCAACAAAATGATCGTTCAAGTCACGCTGAAAGCTTTCAACATCTTCGTCCGCTTGTGCACGCACTTCAGGATCTTCAGAGTTAGCTTTTCGCTCTTTGATCTTTGAAACGATATTGTTTGATTGATCAGATACCTGCTTGTAAATTGTGTTTGATTTCTCTTTCGCACGGTTCGCAAAGTCCGTTCCACGCTCAACAGCTGTATCGCGGAATTGAGACGTTCTTTCTTTTACTACACCAGCTTGCTGGTTCAAGTCACTGCGAAGCTCTTTACCTGATTTTGGAGCAGATAGTAGGGCTGCAGCTGCACCTACGATTCCACCGATTAATGATCCGATGATAAAATCTTTTGTGTTAATATTATTGTTATTGTTCTCGTTTGACATATGATCAACCTCCTAAGATTTTGAATCGATATATTGATCTGTCGCTTTTTTCTTTACTTGCCATTTCTGCCAGATCTGCATCGCAGCATTACCCCATTGAACAACTTTGGTTACTTGTTCTGATTGGCGCTCTGCTTCATCAGTTACTTTCTCTGATATGTTCTTCAATGAACTGTTCATCTTACCTAGTGACGTTCCAACCTCTCTCACTTGAACGAATACCGTATCCAGAGCTTCAGATTTCCCCTGAATATCCTCTGCAAGAAGGTTAGTCTTATGTAACAATGCTGTTGTTTCTGTAGTAAGACCATTCATTTGTTTTTCAAGACTATCAAGAGTTTTTGCTGTGTTACTAAGTGTGTCTTTTAACGATTTCAATGTTTGTGCAACGAAATATACAAGTACTGCAAATGCAATGGCAATAATAGCTACACTCAAATAAAGAATAATCTCCATCTCCTGGCACCTCCTTTTCTAACTGTGTTCCCTTGATTGGTCTCTTATAAACACTAGTTTGGCATTTCACAAAAAGTAACAAAATGAGCCAACCTTACTACTACTATTCGTTAGAATATCCATTATTCCTTTTTTACAAACTTTCTTTTCAAAGAAGAAATTGGATAAATTGTGACTTTCTTCTATGAAAGGCTTTTCATTAAAAAAATAAAAACAAGAAAAGGCTCTTGGCCTTTCCTTGCTATAGTGACGCTTTCTCCGTTTCATAAGCAGCTTGATATTTTTGAATATCACCAGCACCCATGAATAGGAGAACGCCTTTATTATGATCATTCAGTTTCTGAATCGACTCCTCAGTAATAAGATGCGAGTTCGGAATCTTTTCCATCAGATGATCAATCGTTAATTGACCTGATTCTTCTCTAGCTGATCCAAAAATGTCACAAAGATAAACGACATCTGCTTCTTTTAAGCTATCCGCAAAGTCATCTAAGAACGTTTTCGTACGCGTAAAAGTATGAGGTTGGAAAATAGCGACCACTTCACGGTTTGGATACTTTTGTTGAGCAGATTCAATCGTTGCTTTAATCTCAGTAGGATGATGAGCATAATCATCGATCAACACCTGATCGTCCACAGTTTTTTCGGTGAACCTACGCTTTACACCCTTGAAATTTTGAAGCTGCTTTTGTACAGCATCACCCGGAAGGTTTTCATAATGGCATAACGCAACTACGGAAAGTGCGTTTAGTACGTTGTGCTTCCCATAGGTAGGAATCTGGAACGTTCTATAATAATCATCACGAACATGTACATCGAACGTTGTGCCATTTTCGTCTACTTTAATATTCGTAGCTTGAAAATCGTTCTGCTCATCAAAACCGTAGAAGACTACGGGCACTTTTGTTTGAATTTGCTGAAGGTAAACATCGTCACCAAATGCGATGATTCCTTTTTTAACAAGCATAGCCATCTCTTGAAACGCTGAAAAAACATCTTCGACATCTGAAAAATAATCCGGATGGTCAAAATCGATGTTTGTCATGATCGCATAATCAGGCTGGTATGATAAAAAATGACGGCGATATTCACATGCTTCAAATACAAAATACTGGCTATCTTTAACCCCTTTTCCGGTACCATCTCCGATTAAAAAGGATGTTGGTTCTGCTTCGCCGATTACGTGAGCGAGCAGCCCAGTGGTTGATGTTTTGCCATGTGAACCTGTCACTGCAATACTGGTGAACTTTTGAATAAAGTCACCAAGGAATTTATGATAACGATAGACAGGAAGGTTCATCTCTCGAGCGCGAACTAACTCCTCGTGTTCATCATCAAACGCATTGCCGGCGATTATAATCATGTTCTCATCAATATTTTCTTCTGAGAACGGAAGAATGGTAATACCTTTTTGCTCAAGGGCTTCCTGGGTAAAAAAGCGTTTCTCAACATCAGAACCTTGAACGTTGTAACCCATGTCGTTCAAGATCTGCGCAAGTGCGCTCATTCCGGAGCCCTTAATGCCAACAAAGTGATATATAGTCATTTCAGAACCTCCACACTTTCATTTCTACACCGAATATCTTCTTTATTATATGAAATCTTTACAATCATGCTCCCTAATTCTGTACAATAACGCATTATAGCATAAATAAGGGGATGCTCCAATAATCGATAACACTGGCTAAAAAAAGACAGGATTTTCCCTGTCTTCCTACTCTACTCGTTCTAGCCTAGGGTTAGGACGATATTTCCTACCTGCTTTCGCTTCTGGTTCCTCGTCGATAATTACATTATCTCCGGTAAACCCGATGTTTACTTTCAGTAGGCTGCTCCCAACACCATAAATATCTACCGGTACGTTCTGACCCTCGAATTCTCGAATTCTTTCTTCTGTGAATCCTCCGCTCACAACGATTTTAACATGGTCGAAACCTTCTTGATTTAGAGCTTCTCTTAACGCGAATATTAATTCAGCATTTACGCCTCTAGGATCAAATGTTCCAAGCACATCCGGATTCCTCCAGAAATATTGATCGACCATCGTTCTAGACGTGTCAACTCGAACACCTTTCAATGTATCGCCGAACTCTCTAGCTACTCTGAGAGAATCTGTAATCACATCGTTATTATAATCCACTAAGGCGATCAAATCATCTTCAGGATATTTAGAATGATACGCTTTTGATGCTTCAACCACATCTCCTTTGAACAATTGAATCAAAGCATGTGGCATCGTGCCCATTCCTCTTTTTCCCCACCATTCATTCATAGCGTGTGTTGCTTGCGCTGTTGATCCACCAATGTATGAGGCATAACCATCTCCTGCTTGTTGTGTATAATGATCGTCACGATCACCCATAAAGATAACTGGTTTCTGAATGCCTGAAGATCTCGCTGCTTTAACAACATGATATACATTCGTAGCAACTGACGTTCTTCTGCCTAGTATTCCATCAATTATTCCTTCAAGAAAACCAAAGTTTTGGTATGGACCTTTAATTTTCAACACAGTTTCAAACGGTGATATTTTATCTCCATCCTTTAATGAATGGATTTCAAGTGAATCAGGGTCTTTTGCGAACGTTTTAATTAAAGCGATTGCTTCGTCCGACCCACAAAGGACAGCATCATTCTTTTGGAAGAACTGCATCGTCACGATGTTATCCGGTTTATACTCTTCTACGATCTCACACGTTTTCAAAAAGTAGACTGCTGAAAACCAGCCCTCTTTCACTCGTTCGTCAAATTTAAACGTGCGATTTGTTAAGCGTTTTATTTCACCTTGCATTTTCAGTTCAATTTCTTTCATTCTGGGGCTCCTTCAAGTAGTTTCGTCATTCGAATGTGAGCTCTATAGTTACTAGTATTCTTAATTATTACGATAAAAAAACATATCTTTTACACACTCTATATCATATAGAACAACCCTAGATAAAACAAGTAGAAAAGATATGCACTATACGTGCATATCTTTGAGGAACGTCTCTTCAAAATCAGCCTTACTCATAAGAATGCTTCTTGGCTTACTTCCCATTGCTTCAGAGACCAATCCTCGTTCTTCCATCATTTCGATTAATCTCGCAGCTCTATTGAAGCCTATGCGGAATCGTCTTTGTAGAGCGGAGGATGATGCTTGACCTTGATCAATCGCCCACATACAAGCTTCCTCAAACAGATCATCTTCTTGTTCGTTATACTGTTGCTTTTTGGCAAGGTCCTCTTTTGCAATCAAGTAATTAGGCTTACGTTGCTTTCTCACATAGGATGTGACACGCTCGATTTCTTCATCAGACACGAAGTTCCCTTGCAAACGCACTGGTTTCGACGATCCATTCTCTAAACAGAGCATATCCCCTTTTCCAAGTAGTTTTTCTGCTCCACTCGAATCAAGGATCGTTCTAGAGTCGATCTGGGATGAAACAGAAAAGGCAATACGTGTAGGGATGTTTGCTTTTATTAAGCCAGTAATAACGTCAACAGAAGGTCTCTGTGTAGCTACAAGCAAATGAATGCCGCATGCTCTAGCCTTCTGAGCAATTCTGCATATCGCATCTTCAACATCCTGTGGAGAAACCATCATAAGGTCAGCCAATTCATCGATGACTACAACAATATAAGGTAACTTATGCTGTGGTTCGCCATGTTCGATCGCTCTGTCATTATAGCGTTTGATATCTCTTACACCAGCAGCAGCAAATTTTTCATATCGCTCTTCCATCTCATCCACTGCCCATTTCAATGCTGTAGTCGCTTCCTTCACATCATTGATAACAGGTGTGACAAGGTGTGGTAGACCATTATACGGAGCTAACTCTACCATCTTCGGGTCGATTAGGAGCATTTTCACATCTGCAGGATTTGAATTTAGTAACAAGCTTACGAGAATTGAATTGATACACACACTTTTTCCAGACCCTGTTGCACCTGCAATCAAACCGTGTGGCATTTTTTGAATATCTGTTACTTTAGCATTTCCGCCAATGTCAAAACCTAACGCTGCATTCAGTAGAGAGTCTTTCGATTGAAAAACACCGCTCCGTACGACTTCCCGTATAAAGACAGGGCGACTTCTTGGGTTAGGAACTTCGATACCAATTGCATTCCGACCAGGAATCGGTGCTTCCATCCGAATATCTCTTGCTGCAAGGCTCAGTTTAATATCGTCACTAAGATTTGTGATTTTGTTCACTTTAACACCAGGGCTCGGCTGTACTTCAAAGCGAGTAACGGTTGGTCCCATCGTAGCTCCGATCACGCTTGCCTGCACATTAAAGTTCTTCAAGGTAGATTCCAGCAGTTCACGCTGATCTTTGAGCCACTGTTCATCATTACCTTCGTCACGCGGTGGAATATCCAAGAGGGAAATAGGAGGGAGCTTATATTCTCCGTTTGACGTCGGCTTTTTCACAAGATGTCTTCTATCGCTTGCAAGCATCATTACGTTATATGGAACTTGTGGCTTCGGCCGGCCCTCTTCTCTCTTTTTCTCCACTTTGTTTTCTTTATGTTTTTGCGTCACTCCACTCTCTTCAACTGTTTCTGCTTGAGACTCTTTTGATTCATCCGTAATAGCAGAAACTTCACTTACGTTTTGTAATGTCTCTTTATCGTCTACCTCTGTAAGTGAGTGGGTTCCTATATCTTTCTCAGAAGCTTCTTCATGTCCATCTTCTAGTACTTCCTCTTGTGTTTCCTCTGGCGTATCCTCTTGTCCATCTTCTTGTTCTTTCCCTAGTACTTCTTCTATAAGTTCTTCCTGTACATCCTCTTGTTCCTCTGTTACTTCTTCATGTATTTCCACTTCATCTTCTATTTCGACTGGTGATTCACTAGCTTGAATCGCTCTCTCAATGTATGAGCCGCTGGATTCTCCCTGGTCGTTTAACGGCTCTAAATCTTTCTGATCATCATTCTCGAGCTCTTTACGTAAAGGTGACTCATCAAACTCTCTCTCGCTATCTCGATCAGATTGGGGAGCATCGTTTTCAATCCCCTCAGTTGTATCCTCCGCCTGGTTATCTTCTTCATAATTTGAAACTAACACTTCTTCAATATGGTTTGCTTCATCTGTATGATCAAAGCCTTTGTTAGGCTCTGTAGAAGATAAAGGTTTATCCTCTTTCACTTCTTCTATATGTTCATTTTTTAGATCATAACTTCTTATTTCTGATTCCTCAGATCGATAATCAGTTGGTTTGTGTATGAGTTGATCGATAACTTTATGTTCGTTTAGAGGTGTATATTTATGCCTGTATTCACTTTCTTTAATCGCTCTTTCAACTTTCTCCACTACAGGACGCTTACTGAAGCCATAAATCGGTGATGGAATATCAGTAGGCTTAAAGTTAACACCGCTAAACTTCTTTGGAGTATCTTCTTTTATTTGTTCACTCGATGTCTTCGCTTTATTTTGGTTTGAACTTGAACTCGAATTTGAAACGGCCCTAACATTCGAATTTTCATTTTTGGTTTTATGAGATCGGTCGCTCGAATCAGCAGGCTTAGGCTGTTGTGTAGTTTTTTTACTTTCCGCTCTTCTACCGCTTTTATAAGACTCATCAGGAATTAAAGGAAATCGAAAATTTCCTTCTCTAGGATATTGGTGAACGATTCTCGCTTCATTCTTTCTCGTTCCACTTTCGATTCTCCCAATTGAGTTTTTCCGGTCTATTTTTGGGTACTCTTTAGACTGCCTCGCCCCCTCATCAGCACGATCATCCATTTCTTTCTCTTCATTCACATCAAATAATTTATTCAGTGCTTTTTTAAACCAGTTATTGCCCAATTAAAATCACCTTTTCTAGTTAAGCCTTTTAGCTTTTGTTATTCTATTTTATCGGAAATTCCCCTGTCATTGTAAGGCTCTTTCTAAAATCTTTCGTTATTTTAGATGCTTCTTAGTCTAAATTAGTAAAATCGGTCCAATATCCCTACACAAAAACAGTAAAAAGAAAAAACCTACTAGATAAAATCCTAGTAGGTCTTAAATTCTGATCCAATTTCATAGTCTTCTGAAAGGACCAAAATACCTTTTTCTTTTGGTGCATCAGGAAGATCAAGCTCTTTTGCTGAGCAAATCATCCCAGAAGATTCAATACCACGTAGACTTGCATCTTTAATAACCATACCAGAAGGCATCAACGCACCAACCTTTGCCACAACTACTTTTTGGCCTTGATCAACGTTTGGCGCACCGCAAACGATCTGCAATCGAGCGTCACCTACGTTAACTTGACAAATATTAAGTTTGTCGGCATTTGGGTGTTTGGTCATCTCTTCAACCAGTCCAACAACAAATTTTGGTGATGCATCATATACTAATTCATCCTCAAAACCGTTTTCTTTAAGGACACGATTCACTTCAGAAATCAACTCTTCACTTTCTTCTACAACACCCGTTGCATCGATGTTATAGCTCTTAGAAATATCAAAGATATTGTATCCTACAGTTTGATTTGACTCTTGGCTGAATACACGCGCAACGCTACCCTTTCGTTCTACAGATCGGTCTTCTCGATCTGTACTTCCAAGCGTTACGATCAATGTGTCACCAATACCTTCTTTGTTATAAAACAAGTTCATATTTCGTGTTCTCCTTTAATGTTAATCTTCTTTTGGTTTATTTTTAGCAAGGATAAAGACAGGTTCTAATTTGCCATCTTCGTAAATGAAGGGTAGTCCAGTAACAGGTACTAGTCCATTTGAGAAGAAATGCATCGTTAGCTGTGCAAGTGCATCATAGCCACGTTCGTTCACAATATCAGCAAAGATCAATACATCTTGATGAGGAATTGCTACGGCTAATTCCCCTTTTGCTTTAGATGCCATCTCCTCTAATAAAGATTGATTCAGCACTCGACTCGCATCATAGCCATCATTGGTATTTAAAAAGTAGAAGGTGCACCCCGCCACTGTATCTGTTTTCATTTCAGTCGACAGACCTCGAACATTAAACCTCGATACTTCTTGAAGCGTTTCTTTGGTCATGCCCTCTTTCTCCAGCCAATTCTTGTCGATTAAGCGGTACGATTTACCAAGGTCGAGGGCATAGTAGATCCTTGTTTCTCCAGTGTGCTCATCGAAAACGAGCGGTACACCAGATTCAGTTTCTGAAGGAAATGAACCAGATCGAATAACAGGGAAGATGTTGCTTTCGCTTCCGCTTAGTTCCTGGTTATCATTCATCGCTTTCAACGTTTCTTCAACATGATGCACGATTTCATCAAGAAGTGATTCTTTACGTTCTTCATATTTTGCAGCAAGTCCTTTTAAAGAGAGACTCATCCCTTTTCCTGAACGCTTTGTTTCGATTCGAAGCTTCTCTTCTTTCTTATTATATGTAAGTTCACGGTCTTCACTTTGCAGCCGTTCTTCTAACAGTTTTCGCAAATCTTTCGGTTCCATTTTTTCACCACCCTGTACATTCAATTAGAGTTGTCACTTTATGATACCATGAAAGTTCTATAGACAAAAACAAAGCTATGTTAGACATAGCTCAGGTTGTTAATGACCTTAAAATGTTGTACTCACTATAACGGAGGAGTTTGGATCCCTCATACTTTCCTGTGGACGCACGCACGTTGGACCACGGTAGTCAAGAGGGATCCACTCCTACTAGCATACTGTCAAACCAACTTTCCGACCTACAATGCTTAAGAATATTTACGCTCATGTTTATTTATTCTTCATTCGTAAGACTTGATCAATAGCCTGAAGCTAAGTTAGACATTTGATTTTCTTATTTAACACTTGATAAAAAGTCTTCGATTTCTTCACGTGTTTTTCTATTCTTGCTTACAAAACGTCCAGTCTCTTCTCCTTCGTTGAATGCCACAAAGCTTGGGATTCCAAAAACATTTAGTTCCTGACAAAGTTCAATATGTTGATCTCTGTCTACATAGTAGAAAGTCAGTTCCTTATACTCTTGTTCCAGTTCTGGTAGAAATGGCTCGATTACGCGGCAATCGGGACACCAATCTGCTGAGAATAAAAAGACAGATTTCCCTTCGTTCATCGCTTGGACGTAGTCTTCGTGCTTATCAAAAGTTTTCATTGTATATCCTCCTATGATTACTCAGTTGATATCTTCATATCCCCTGACTTAATAAGACCTTTTTTCCTCATTACCTCGGATATTATCAAACTTATCAATGCTGGTCCAACGATATGCAATAGAAGGATTGCGATCCATACATTGTAGCTAGCGCCCATTACATTGATGGTCATAATCTGACCTACAAAACCACTCGTGCCCATCCCTGCACCAGGAGGATTATTTAGCATTCCGATCCAACCGCTTCCGAAAGGTGCCAGTATTGCACCTGCTAATGTTGGAGGTAGTAATATCCATGGATTTTTAACGATGTTTGCTACTTGGAGCATCGATGTTCCTAATCCTTGAGCAATAAAGCCCCCGAACCCATTTTCCCTATAGCTGCTAACTCCAAAACCAATCATTTGCGCAGCGCATCCGATCGTTGCTGCACCAGCAGCAATTCCCTCTAACCCAAGCATGATAGCAATCGCAGCACTAGAAATGGGTGCAGTCAATGCTAAGCCCATCAAAACGGCAACGATGATTCCCATAACGATTGGTCGTTGCTCTGTTGCCCACATGATAAGTGAACCAAAATTTTGCATGAGCGCATTAATCCCAGGACCCGCTATTGTTGCTGTTCCAAAACCAGCGAATATAGTGACCATCGGAGTAATAATGATATCAAGCTTGGTTGATTTTGATACGAGCTTTCCACATTCAGCAGCGATGATTGCTGAAGCGTAGCTTCCAGCTGGACCACCAAGCTCCGCTCCCGCCGCACCTGCTAATAAAGAAGCGAACAGTACGAGGGGGGGAGCTCCTAAACCATAAGCAACTGCTACACCGATCGCAGGCCCCATCAGGCTCATTGCTAATTCTCCTATCGGAATAAGGAAGCTAGCCCATGAAAGCTGTTCCCCAATCGTTTTTAAGATTAGACCAATAATAAGCGAAGAAAACAAGCCGAGTGCCATGTAACTAAGTGCCGTTACGAAATATGTATGGGGTGATAAAGACACACCTTTTCTTTTTAATAAATCTCTCATCTGTTTCTCCCTCCAATAAACTTCACACATTAGTATACACAATTTATAAGGAATAACGCTGAAGAAGCATAATCGTTTCTCAATTCAAATAATTGGGAACAATGAAGGGATTATGCTACAATGACAGCGTTACTATCAATAGGAGGCGTTATATCTTGGAACTTACCGTATACTTGGCTGGACAAATACATGATGACTGGCGTAACGAACTTAAAGAAAAAGCGAAGCAAATGGATCTTCCTCTTTTATTTGTAGGGCCGATGGAAAACCACGACCGCTCAGATAACATAGGAGAGGAAGTTAAAGGTGAACAACCGAACGCCATATTTAAAGACGAAGCAGCCTCAGAAATCAACAATCTTAGAACACAAGTACTACTAGGAAAGTCAGATGTTGTGGTCGCTTTGTTCGGTGAAAAATACAAGCAATGGAATAGTGCGATGGACGCTGCTACGGCCATCACACTTCAGAAACCTCTTATTTTGATTAGACCTGAATCTCTCCATCACCCGCTAAAAGAGTTAGCAAATAAAGCACAGGTGGTAGTAGAAACTCCTGAACAAGCGCTTCGAGCACTTTCATATATTTTCGAAAGTAATTAATCCGAATAGTATTCATACTGACCAAAAAGCATCTTTACAATATGCTTATACATCGTAGTCCTTGTGATGGCGCCCTTCGTAACGATTCCGATGGCGCCTTCTTTTTTGTTTACATTGGCTCGACTCGCAAACTCCGACATAACCGGTCCTAGTTCTTCTCCATTTTCCAACCTCTGCTTAACTTCATCCGGTAAAGGAAATCGAGCTCCTCCTGCCACAATCTCCTTCCCGTTACGATCAACAAGTACTCCCCAATTACAAACGTACAATAATTGACCGATCTGGTGCACGCCACCTTCTAACCCTATGCCGATATCACTCTGACCTTCATCAAGTGCCGCGAATGCTCGCTGCTTTGCACCTAAAATAGTTTCTTCATCCCCCCATGGTTGTTCTGAGACTCCTGATGAGACATCATACCCTTTCACTTCATATGTGGTTAATGTTCTAACTGAATCGAGTTTTACTGGGTTAAGAGAACCTACAGCAACTTTTTTCATGATTACGCCTCCTTTAATGAGAATCACATTGAAAAAGGAGCCGATCGGCTCCTTTCCTTCTAGACTCTACTCTTTATCTGGTCAACCGCATTTTGATCTGTTGTTCTTACCAACTTAAACAGAAGTTCTTTTGCCGCTGCATAATCATCAACATGGATGATTGATGAAGAAGTATGAATATATCGTGAGCAAATGCCAACCACTGCTGATGGTACTCCATTATTCGAAAGATGAACCCTTCCTGCATCCGTTCCACCTTGAGAAATAAAATACTGATACGGAATATCATTACTTTCAGCAGTATCGAGAACGAAGTCTCTTAAACCTTGGTGTGTAACCATAGAGCGGTCGTATATGCGAAGGAGGGCTCCTTTACCAAGTTGACCAAACTCACTCTTATCACCCGTCATATCATTTGCTGGGCTTGCATCTAAAGCATAAAACAAATCTGGATTGATTAAATTTGCTGCAGTTTGTGCGCCTCGAAGCCCAACTTCCTCTTGTACAGTAGCTCCAGAATAAAGTTCGTTCGGTAGTTCCTCATTCTGCATTTCTTTCATAAGCTCGATAGCAAGTCCCACTCCGTAGCGGTTATCCCAAGCCTTGGCCATAATCTTCTTATTGTTAGCCATCGGTGTAAATGGACAAGTAGGAACGATTTGCTGACCAGGACGCACTCCAATTTTTTCAGCATCTTCTTTGTTATCTGCACCAATATCGATAAGCATATCTTTGATCGCCATCGGTTTTTGACGTTTTGCTTCATCTAAAAGATGTGGAGGGATGGAACCGATTACTCCTGGTATCGGTCCGTCAGCGGTCATGACTTGAACGCGTTGTGCAAGTAGGACCTGACTCCACCATCCGCCTAACGTTTGGAAACGGAGCATGCCGTTGTCTGTAATAGAAGTTACCATAAATCCTACCTCATCCATGTGACCAGCAACCATAATTTTAGGACCTTTGTTCTCACTGTGTTTTACCCCAAAAACACTTCCTAAGTTATCCTGTATTAACTCGTCTGTGTATTTGCTAAGTTCACCCTTAACAAATTTCCTTACGTCATGCTCAAATCCAGGAGCACCTTGAAGCTCAGTCAACGTTTTGAATAGTGACAGCGTTTCTTTATTCATATATGTATCCCCTCTCTTCAATATATACCTCTTTCATTGTATCGAATTCCATTATGCGTTGCTAGTCGTTTGAATTTTCAGCTTAAGTAGTTGGTACATGAATCAACTTCAGATATACTAAAAGAGGAAACAACAATAGAGGTGAATAGAAGGGAGAAGTGAACACCGTGAAGATGAAAGACTTGCTGTTAGGTGCACTTATCGGAGCAGGGGCTGCTTTGGCAGCAACTTCTTTGGCAACGTGCAAAAAATCGACGATTCCGCCTGAAAAGGCTCTTAAATCTGTTAAAGAAGCAGTTAAACACTCATACGCAGTGAAAGGATCATGGATTCATATGAAAACGGATTCAATCAAGAAGTTCGACGTGCCTTTCACCGTTTATTCTGGTGGTTTAACATGTGAAAAAGCAGGACGATTGGAACAGATGGATTTCGTGGTCGACGCAAATACAGGTACAATTGTAGAACTTCAAAAACAATAAAAACAACCCTCTACCAAGTAGGTAGAGGGTTGTTTTTATTTCATAGCAGTTTAGAACGTTGCGTTCGTCTTATATACGTTGTTCTTTAACTTAAAGCCAAGAGTCGTATACCAGCCTTTAATAAACACATAAATAATAATTGCTGGAACTATGATCATAAGAAAGTGAAGGAACAATACAACTCCCATATGAAGATGAGAACCAGTTTCTTCAGCATGACTGTCCTTAAATTCTTTTGCTTGATCAAGGTCAAGTACCTTTGTATCAGGAAGTACTGCATTTGCATCAGCATCATAGAAGATTACCTGTTTGTGATCTTCAAAGAAGATATTATCACGAACAGTTTGGAATTCTACAACCATCATCGTTACTTGACTAAATTCTTTATCCGCTGAACTACTTACTTCAAAACTCTCAGATTCCTCAATAGAAAGAGACCCTTTGTCATAGTCATAGTGCTCTTCTCCAATATAGCTAGCGACACCCTTCTTAACTTCATCGCTGACATCTGCTTCAGCATGAACAGCTGTACCTGCAAACGGAAATGCGACTAAAAGAGCTAAAATAAGAGCAAAAATCCCTTTTTTCATCATTATTTCCTCCTTCCAACTACAAATCATCCAATTATTATCATATCATATTTTGTCTATTATTCTACTAACATTTTTTAGAAATGAACATTCTGTAACATCTCCCTTAAATTAGCATCAATAAAAAAAGAACCGGAAGACCGGTTCTTTATAACTTATTGCATTACTGGCTTTTTCTCGTTTTCTTCATCGAACTGACTGCTGATTTCTTTTGAACGAACTGCAGCGTTTCTTACGGCTTCAACAAATGCATCTCCACCGCCGTTTTCATAAAGTGCCTCTAGTCCAGCTTGTGTGGTACCGTTCGGTGAAGTGACTTTCTTTCTAAGTTCTGAAGGAGAATCCTCAGACTGTTCTGCCATCATTCCAGCTCCGAGTACTGTTTGCACAGCCATCTTACGAGCTGTTTCTTCTTCAAGCCCACCTTCAACAGCGGCTTTCTCTAAGCTCTCGATCACGTAATAGATATATGCTGGTCCGCTACCTGCAACACCAGTGAACACATCCATTTGTTCTTCATCGATTACTACTGTATCTCCAATAGAACGGATAAGCGCTCTTGCAATTGTAATTTGCTCTTCATCTACATACTTTCCTGCTGCAAGTGCAGAAATTGATTTTCCAATCATGCTTGAAGTGTTCGGCATCACACGAATCACTGGCTGCTCACCTTCTAGGCTTTCTTCGATGAAAGCAGATGGAACGCCAGCTAGAACGGATAATAATAGCTGTTCATTCGTAATATATTCTTCAATTCCCTTAAGAGCTTTTTCAATATCTTTAGGTTTCATTGCTAAAATTACAACATCCGCTTCACGCACAGCGAATTCTATACTTTGCGTTGCAAGAACTCCGTGATTTTCCATTAGTTCTTGACGTCTTTCTTCATTACTTCTATTCGTCATAATAATACGTTCAGGTTCAATTGTACCCGATTCGATCATTCCTGCTGCCATTGCTTCTGCCATTGAACCCGCTCCGATAAACGTTACGGTTTTATTCTGTAGCATGATTTCCTCCTTTGAATTTCCGACAAATCATCTGACATTTCGTCTACGGTCATTTATACTAACACTGCTTCTTATACGCATCAACCGTTATAGAGGAAATAAAAAGCATTTGTACAAGATAGGTAGTGAAAACGCTATCATTTAAACCTGGGATGCATTTGCATGAACGAGATGCTGATATATGCAATCTCACGCCTTCTCACACCATCTCATCACAACTCACTTTTTTACAACAATTGGATAAAACGCAATGAAATGAGCCAAAGAACTTTAAAGCGCGCCTTTTATGATGGTGATTCCGCCTCTGATATGAGCAAAATGCAAAATAAAGAGGCTTCTTATGAAGCCTCAGCTTGTAGAGGAACCCCCGGTTCCTCTACAAGCTTTTTCTTTTATCTTTCTTTTCTTGGTCTTCGTCTTTTGATCTTGGTGGTATTCATATGAAAAAAACTCTCCTTCACCTAGCTCATCCGGTCTAGGTGAAGGGCAATCTTCTTCATGTTCTGACAGGCAGCTGTTAGTAACGCTTGTTCGCGGACTTTTTGTTTTCCTCGCAAACGACAATAACGCAGCCCATGCAGTTCTTTTGAATCTGCGAAGCTACGCTCGACTTTCTCTTTTCTCATGCGATATATCCACTTTCCCTCATTGGAAAGCCGGTTCTCCCGAACTTGTTCTTTCGCACTTTCCCACACATGTCGGGTGATGGTTTTCTGATGTTTATGATTTTGCGTACACTGGGCTAACAGTGGACAGGCCTTACATATAGTTGGGTCAGATTTATAGTGACGATAGCCTTCTCGATCGGTTGTCGCGTATGTTAATGATTCACCCTGCGGACAGACATACTGGTCTACGTTTTCATCGTATGTATATTTCCATTTCGGCATTATTCCTTTTCTGGATTTATAACGACGGTGGGCAATCACCCCAAACACATTTCGTTGTTCTAATCCATGACATATTGGCGTGGTCAAGTAACCGGCATCTAAGCCTACAGCTTCAACGTTAAATCCAAATCGTTTCATCTGTCGGTCTAATCGTTGTAAATAAGGCTTGGAATCATGAATATTACCTGGGGTAATATGAACGTCTGTGATGATGTTAAATTTCATATCTGTCGTGCGATGATCCAAGTAAAAGAACCCTTCAGGCTTGTGTTCTCGATACAAATAGCCACTCTCTGGATCTGTGTCACTGACTTTGATTTCTTTCGTCTTATTCACCTCCTTCTTTTCTTTTAGAGGCTTTTTTCCATGATCAGTCCGATCCTGTTCGACGGCTTCATTCAACTCTTCAATGTAGTCTACCGTTTCAACGTTCACTTCTTTTCTGGAGAACTTCTTCTTATTGGCGTTGGCTTTCAAGTGAGTTGAATCTGTATAAAGCACACGCCCTGAAACCATACGATGGTTCATCGCCTGATGAACGATTTCATCGAAGACCTCTTGAAAGATATCCGTCTCATGGAATCTCATTCGACGATTCCAGCTGATCGTGGAGTGATGAGGCACAGTGTCTGTAAGATTTAATCCTAGAAACCAACGATAAGCGACATTGGTTTGAATTTGACGTTCCAATTCTCGTTCAGACCGAATGCCATAGATGTAACCGATAAACATCATCTTGAACAGCACTAGAGGATCTAGCGAGGGACGTCCGTTGTCTTCACAATAGTAGGGACGTACTTTCTCTGGAATAAAGGAAAAGTCTATGTAGTGATCGATTTTGCGAAGTAAGTGGTTTTCAGGGACTAGTTCATCAATCGTTACCATTTCTAATTCGTTTTGTCGCGCTTTTCTAGATTGAAACAAAGAAATCACCGCCTATAAAGAATCTATCTATAGGGTAACAAAACGAGAGAGCGAAATGAGGGAGAAAGAGGAAAAAACAAAAAACAGGCTGTTGAGACTTTCTCGACAGCCTGAGGCTTCTTATGAAGCCTCTCACTTTTACACCTGCGGTTTGGATTTCTTCAGAATACCTACCATCATTGCCGTTACGACTGTACCGATTACAATTGCAAGGAGATAAAGCAGAATATGCTGAATCGAAATGTTGTTTACAGACCACATTACGAATGCTCCGCCATGTGGAGCTGGTAGCGCTATATTAAAGAGCATTGTCAAAGCCCCTGCAACCGAAGAACCTGCGATGATAGAAGGAATAACCCGCCCGGGATCAGCAGCTGCGAATGGAATAGCCCCCTCTGTTATAAACGAAGCTCCCATGACATAAGCAACTTTTCCAGCTTCTCTTTCTGTTTTATTAAAACGTTTCTTAAAGATCGTGGTCGCTAGTGCCAATCCTAATGGAGGTGTCATTCCTCCCGCCATGATCGCTGCATGATAAGTTAGGTTTCCTGCGTCAATCATCGCGATTCCGAAGGTGAACGCTGCCTTGTTAATCGGTCCACCCATGTCTACAGCCATCATACCCCCAAGGATTAAACCAAGTAGGAGTTTGTTCGTCGTTCCAAGTCCGCCTAACCAGCTTTCTAATCCAGTATTTAAAGCTTGGACCGGTTCGATCACAACATACATCATGATCATACCTGTGATGAAGATACCGAATAGTGGATAAAGCAGAACTGGTTTGATTCCTTCCAAAGATTGAGGAAGACTTGAAAATAGTCTTTTAAGTAAAAGTACAGCATAACCAGCAAGGAAACCTGCGATTAGGCCACCTAGAAAGCCGGCCCCATTCGTCGAGGCCATCAAGCCACCTACAAGACCAGGAGCAAGACCTGGACGATCGGCAATACTCATTGCGATAAATCCGGCAAGAACAGGAATCATAAGTGCAAATGCATTGCCTCCACCGATCGTACTCAGTGCTTCTGCAAAAGGATTGTAACTTGGATGTTCAGGATCTGCTGCATTGATTCCGAAAATAAACGATAAAGCGATTAAGATACCACCACCAACAACAAGTGGTAACATGTTTGATACGCCGTTCATCAGATGCTTATAAAAAACGGGCTGTTTCCCTTTTCTCTCATTTTTCTTCTCATTGATTTCATCTTCATATGAACGAGAGCTTTGAAACACTTCAGCATCACCACTAGCTGAACGTTTTAATAATTCCTCTGGTTTTCTAATTGCCTCTGCTACAGGAACTTCAATCACTTTCTTACCTTTGAAGCGTTCCATCTCTACTTTTGTATCTGCTGCGACAATAATACCATCTGCTTCTTTTATATCTTGATCCGTTAATCTATTCTTTACACCACCAGAACCATTCGTTTCAACTTTTAATGCCAAACCAAGCTCTGAAGCCTTTGACTTTAAAGCATCTGCTGCCATATAGGTATGAGCGATACCTGTCGGGCAAGCTGTAACCGCTAACAACTTTGCTCCTTGTGAGGTTTCTTCCGTGCTGCTTTCTATTTCCTGCTCTTCTTCTTTAGAATCGAAAGCGCTCAATACCTCATCCGTTGACTTAGCATCATTTAAAACCCTTCTAAAATTAGTATCCATCAGAAATGAGGAAAGTCTTGAAAGAGCCTCAAGATGGGTCTGGTTCGCACCTTCAGTAGCTGCGATCATGAAGAAAAGGTGAGCCGGTTGACCATCTAACGAATCATAGTCAATTCCTTCATGAGACCGTCCGAAGACGATCGCTGGTTTTTTTACAGCTGAAGTCTTTGCATGTGGAATTGCAATTCCTTCCCCTATTCCAGTAGTACTTTCTTGCTCACGTTTATGGATTGCTTCTTTAAAGCTTCTTACATCATTTAAGTTTCCCGCACGATCTAGTTTATCAGTGAGCTCATCGATAACCTCTTCTTTCGTTTTTGACGCAAGATTAAGGATAATCGTTTCTTTTGTTAAAAGCTCTGTTATCTTCATCCCGATATTCTCCCCTTTCTTATATAGAACGAACTGTTATTTGAGTTTTTAATGTTTCAATTTCTTCTTTTGTACAGAACTCGTTAGAAAAAGCACTTGCACTACCAGCAGCGATTCCAGTGTGAAAAGCATCTATTAAATCTTTTTTAGATAAGTACATGCTTAGAAATCCAGCGACGACAGAGTCACCTGCTCCTACAGAGTTTTTCACTTCACCCTTTGGCGCGTTGCCTATAAAATCACCTTCTGAGGATAAAAACACGGCGCCTTTCTCAGCAAGGGAAATGATGACGTTCTGTGCTCCAAGGTCTCGAAGTTTTCTACCATATGAAGTTGCTTCTTCGACCGAATTGATCTGTACACCAAAGAACTCACCAAGTTCATGATGATTTGGTTTGACTAAGAAGGGTTTTGAGTCAACTACTTCTTGCAATGCAGTCCCTTTCGTATCAACGATGGCTTCCACACCTTCGGGAAGAGAATCAATAATACTTGAGTAAATTGAGGATGGCACACTTGAAGGAACGCTACCAGCCAACACGACGATGTCACCCGATTCTAGTTCAGACAGTTGTTCGTACAATGATGCAATCGATGATTCATCTATCTCAGGTGAAAGTCCATTAATTTCCGTTTCCATTTCTGCTTTCAACTTGATATTGATCCGGGTATCTCCATCTACTTTAATGAACTGTGGAGATAACCCCTCTTCTTTGAGTGCCGTCTCAATAAATTCTCCTGTAAAACCTCCAATAAATCCTAGCGCTTTAGAAGCATAACCAAGCTTATGAAGAACTCTTGAGACGTTGACACCTTTTCCACCTGCAAATTTCTTATCATGATTCACAATATTAACCTGACCTGCCTCAAAATGCTCCAACCCGACTATATAATCGACTGACGGATTTAATGTAACTGTATATATCATAATTTCACCACTTCTACTGTTGTTTGTTCACTGATCTTATCTAGGTTCGGTTCTGTAAAATGACTGGTTATAATCGTACATTCATGTAGTTCAGCAACCTTACTAAAAGCAGTCTCCCCAATTTTTGAATGGTCAGCTACTATATAAGATTCTTTAGAAAGATCGATCGCTGTTTTCTTCATGATGGCTTCCTCAGGATCGGCGGTTGTATATCCGAAAGACTCATGTATGCCGTTAATTCCAATAAAACTCTTATCAAAACGATAAGTAGAGATGCCCTCTAAAGCTTTGCCACCGATCATCGCACCTGTATTCGGCTTTAGCTTACCTCCGATCAAATATGTCGTGATACCATTTGCGAGAAGTGTTTCGACTACTTGATAACCGTTAGTGACAGCAATTAGGTTTTTACCTCTTAATTGTTCTGCTACCTTTTGGGTTGTCGTACCTGCATCGAGAAAGATGCAATCACCGTCTTCAATAAGACTGGCTGCATAAGTTGCGATAGACGTTTTTTCGGTCAAGTTTTGTGAAGACTTTTCATTTAACGATGGTTCAGTCCATTTTGTCCTGTATTGAGTGGCACCGCCGTGTACTCGTTTTAACTTATCTAACTCTTCAAGTTGAACAAGATCACGACGTATCGTTGAGATAGAAGCTCCTGTGGCTTCACTTAATTCATGGACCGTAGCATTCCCTTGCTCTTTTAGTACTTGTAATATGATGAAATGGCGTTCTGCTGTTAGCACATGTTCACCTTCCTGTCTTAGTTATGTTAAACCCATTATAGTGTAAGCACTTTCATAAATCAATCATTTTTGTTCAAATAAATTCAAAAACAATCAATAAACGATTAAAACCGTTCATTTAGACATAAGAAAAAGACTGCATATGCTGCAGTCTTTTTAACATTACTTACTTTTCTCTTTTTATTTCCTCAATAATTTCATAGCGTTCGTTCCACTTCAGCGCACGATAACTCGCATCATGATAAAAGATAAACCACGCTTCTTCTTTTACAGCTTCATTTATCCACTTTTCCTTGGCGTAGATCGACGTCATCGGATAGTCATCATAAGCCAGGACCCAAAGTGGATTCACATGAGCATGAGTAGGCATCAAATCAGCCATATGGATGATCTTTTGTTCATCTTCGGTCATTGTGATAATACAATGTCCATCACTATGGCCACCTGTGTGGTGCATCTTTAACCCAGGTAGAACTTCTATCGATTCGTTAAAGGTGCGAACTTGATTCACGATCGCTTCCCAGTTCTCTTTCCAGTATGTATTCTTAGAACGAATATTCGGGTGTCTCATTTCATTCCATTCAACTTCAGAAGTATAAATGACTGCATTTGGAAATACAGATCGATACCCTTCACCTGCAGGCTCTGTTAGTCCACATGCATGATCGAAATGCAGATGAGTCATCAATACCATATCAATATCTTCTACGGAGAGCGAGAGTTCCGCTAAACTGTTTTTCACGTCAGACTCTTCATTTACCCCATAATTCCTTTTTTGTTTTTCTGATAGCTTCTCAGAACCTATCCCTGATTCAATAAGGATATTTTTACCTTGCCATTGAACAAGAAGCGGGTCTGTCCTTAGCTCGATTTGATTGCGTTCATTAACCGGATATTTCTTACTCCACAATGGTCTTGGAACAACACCAAACATTGCTCCTCCATCCATGTGAGTAACGCCCCCTCTTAACCAGTGAATCGATAAAGAGCCTAGCTGAAATTTCTCCATGACGATCTCCTTTCACCTACTTAGTTTATTTTTCTCTTTAGTAAACGCTTTCAAATATTATCAAAAAAAGAACCGTTTTCGGTTCTCTTATCGAAACTGAGCGACACAACGGTAAATCCTACTGCCTTTTGAGGAAAAC
This sequence comes from Anaerobacillus sp. ABA4_114, assembly GCF_056159065.1. NCBI lineage: Bacteria > Bacillati > Bacillota > Bacilli > Caryophanales > Bacillaceae > Anaerobacillus > Anaerobacillus sp. ABA4_114. The sequence goes on along the minus strand of NZ_JBSWUM010000001.1, from coordinate 1,135,222 downwards.
TTCTGTTCATATTCAGTCATGACATTTCCTTCAAAATCACTCTGATGCAAGTCAAGGCTCACTTCATGAAGCACCATTCCATAGTCCGAGAAACTGTGGAGTGCATATTCGAAAAGACCCTGATTATCCGTTTTAAAATGAATCTCACATTGTGATTTTAAAACTGTTTTATAAAGATCTAAAAATGTACGATACATTAATCTTCTTTTTTCGTGTCTATTTTTTGGCCATGGATCAGAAAAATTCAAATAAATTCTGCTCAACTCATTCTCGTTGAAAAGCTCCGTTAGGTTCTGAGCATTTTCGTTCAGCAATCGAACGTTCGTGATGTTTTCCTCGATAAGTTTTTCCAAAGCGGAAACCATTACACTCGGGGATAACTCGATTCCAATAAAATTTATATCAGGATATTGCTTAGCCATTCCGATAATAAATTGGCCTTTCCCTGTTCCTACTTCCAGATGAATTGGATTATTGTTTCCGAAGACCTTGCTCCATTTGCCATTTAACTCAGACGGAGCATTTGGTACTAAGGTAGGATGTTCCGCGAACATATCCTCTGCCCATGGTTTATTGCGCTGACGCATACTTTCACTTCCTTATTTGCCTATCGTTCACACAATCGACATTTTACCATGAAACTTTCCGAATAGGAAGGTCTCATAAAGGCAATCACTCTTGATTTATGTTATCTTGTATTAAAATCAATCCAAACGGGAGGAGTTATCTTATGGAACATTTTCTCATCATGTGGGCTCCATGGATCGTTATAGTATTGTCAGTGCTCGCTCTATTTGGATGGGGCGCAAAAGGAGACACTAAGTAAAACACGGACCAAATAAGTCCGTGTTAGAGTGTAGAGAAAGTCTCGGTGTTGCGATGAGAGTAGACGACCATCTCCGTTTCAATTAACGTTACTCGTCTGTTAAACCATTGGGCGGAAGATTCGTTTTTGATTATATCTCATCAAGTAGGAGAGACGATCGCGGGCTCGTCGTACGGGCGGCCGAGACCGGGGTGTGGGGTTCACCTCGGGCTTGGACGTTCGTCCGCGGAAAGCATGCGATCGTCATCGACTACGGCATCGGGAGCACACCGATTAATGACATAGGTTTCTCTACAAGCTTACACGGACCAAAAATGTCCGTGTTTTTTTATTGATTTTACATAATAAGGCTCAGTTCATGTCATCCTACTCAATAGAATGGTCAAAGGAGGAATGAACAATGCCACTCACGCATGAACATCAGCTCGCGATCTTAGCTGATATTTTAACCAACCACCGTACTGATTGCACAGGTACAACATCTGAATGTGAACAAGTTCAAAGGCTTGCAAAGTTGTTAAAACAAAACCATGTGATCGCTCCTGAGATCAAACAAGTCTTAGATCAGATAGAGGAGTACAGTACAACTGGAGCGCAACAAGCCGATTTATTAAACCATATAGAAACCCACCAGCCAAATTTAAGCCAGTGGGTAGATACCATCAATCATTATCAGTAAGTCGATTTTTATTTAGATTAAGAAGATCTCTCTTCCAATATTCCACTTCTCCGTAGAGACCTTTATAATCGTACCAATAAATGGATAATAGGGTTTGAGCGAGCACATACCAGTACATCCTTTTTCTCAGCCCTTCTGTGACTGACAACCCGTAATGAGTTAACCAGTCTGCCCATTCATTTTTTGGTACGTACCAATATAGCAGCATTCCGATATCTAAAGCTGGATCTGCAACGACAGCCCCGTCCCAATCGATCAAGTATAGATTTCCTTCATCACTGAACATCCAATTATTATGATTGACGTCACAATGACAAACGACTTTTTCTACATGATCAAGATTGTCTTTGTTTGAAGCTAAATAAGACAAAGCACTCTCTACTTCGGGATCTTTTCTATGATGACCATCAAATTTCATGATCAGGTCATGATAGATTACATCTGGGGATAGAGGCTTTTTTCCAAGACGGTGAAGCATTCTAAGAAGTTCTGAAGAACGATGGATCTTCCTTAGCAGCTTTGCTACTCTAGGCTTTTTCATCTCAAACGCCTTCAGCTCTCTCCCAGGCAGCCATTTCTGGGCTGTAATGACGTCCCCATTCTCAAGTCTTTTGGTCCAGAGAAGCTTCGGTACAATTCCTTCCGCCGACAAAACAGCCAGAAAAGGCGAGGAGTTCCTCTTAAGGAATAGTTTCTCGTCTCCATATTGAGCTAAGTATGCTTCACCTGTCGCTCCGCCAGCAGGCGTCACCTGCCAGCCTTCGCCTAAAATGTTCTCCAACAAATTCACCTTCGATTTCTGTTAGTTTGTAGATTCTGGAAGTTTTGACCTCTGCTTTGGCGGCAGAATCTCTGGACGTTGTTCAAAACCGCCTACGAATAAAAAATTATAACACAGGTTAATGAATTCTTCATGTTTTTATTCCATCTTTATTAATACAACAGTGTTTAAAGGCGCTACAAAAATAGAACTGTCATGTGTTTTATCTAATGGATCGATTCCTGCTTCTGTACCATTAGCTACTATCCATTTCTCTCCCTCACCAATATAAATCCATTCAGAATGATGACCGGCATTATGAATCACGACAATCTTATCGTCACTGTGCTCTTGATCTATTCGATAAGCGATCATCGATTCAGGGGAGTCAATAAATTGAATGCTGTGCATCTCATGGATCTCTGACATACGCAAGGCAGAAAAGTACTTTCTGATCTCAATAAGACCCTTCAAGTAGGTAACATTCTCTTTTACAGCCCTCATCCTTCTCCAGTCAAACTTATTGACCCTGTCTGGTGATTTGTAGCTGTTTTCAACCCCATTTTTCGTTCTAAAAAACTCCTGACCGGCATGCAAAAAAGGAATTCCTTGTGAAAGAATCGTAATCGCTGTTGCGAGTCGGTGCATCTGTTGTTTAACTTCTTCGTTAGAATGAGGATGGCTGCGATTCAATCGATCCCATAACGTATGATTATCGTGGCATTCAACATAATTGATCGACTGGGATGCTGTAATAAAATAATCCTCAACACTTCCCATTATACACTTCTTCACGTCTTCTTTAACTGAGAAATTTCCAGTAGCAAATCCTGAAGAATGAGTATCAAATAGTTTTCCTTTAACAGAATCTCTAAAACGGTCGTTAAAAAAGCCGATTCTTGGAAGTTCCTTAGCATGTGAAATCGTTGCCTTACGATAATCAGGTAAGATGGTGTTCAGATGCCATCCTTCTCCAAATAGTAAGATGGTAGGATCGATACAGTCAATCGCATAGCGAACCTCTTTCATCGTTTCTTTATCATGAATGCCCATTAAGTCAAACCGAAATCCATCCACTCCAAATTCTTTCGCCCAGTACGTGACAGAATCGATGATGAGTTTTCTCATCATCTTTCTTTCAGAAGCTGTATCGTTTCCAACACCTGTACCGTTCGAAGGCTTCCCGCCATGATCGTATCGGAAATAATATCCTGGTACGATTTTCTCTAGATTAGAAGCCTCTAGATGGTACACATGATTGTAAACCACATCCATGATAACCCTTAGCCCTTTGTTGTGAATAGCAGCTATCATTTCTTTCACTTCACGTATTCTCGTATAAGGATGATGAGAATCTGTAGAATAGCTACCTTCAGGAACAAAGTAATGAATAGGGTCGTATCCCCAATTGTATTGCGGCTCTGCTTTCATCTCATCTACGCTACCGAAATCCTGAATAGGAAGCAATTCAACGTGCGTAACACCTAACCATTTTATATAGTTCAGTCCTTGTGGAATGCCGTCTTTCTCTGGTAACTCTTCTGTGAAAGCCTTGTATTTCCCTTTATATTTTAGACCGCTTTTCGTTTGGATGCTAAAATCCCTAACGTGTAATTCATAAATGATTGAATCTGAGGATTTCGCATGCGCTGGTTTTACCGTAGGATCCCAATTTGGAGGGTTGGTATTAGAAAGATCTGTGACCATGCCAAATTTACAATTTGAGGTAGCCGCCTTAACATATGGGTCCACTACTTCCTTCGTACTCCCGTTAACCCGAACGCTATACGTGTATAAAGTTCCTTCTCCATAGCCATTCGCTTCACAATCCCATAATCCTTTATCCTGTCGTATCATTGGTAGTTCATCTACTTTTTGAAATAAGTCATTATAAATATTTACAATAACGTTGGTTGCAGTAGGTGCCCAGACTTTGAATAAAGATCCTTTCTTCGTTAGTGAATTGCCAAGTTCACCATCGTAATGGTACTTTTCATCAAAGGCTTTTGTTCGGACAACTTTACCTGTCATCACCAACGCCTCTTCACCACTAGAGTGGATGAGGTAATATTCTGTGCCAGGATGGTAGTCTGAATCTGTTAACAATGAAACGATCCTCTTCTTGCCAAGCTTGAAATCACCATTGATTTCTAGATTGATATCAAGGTGACCATCCGTTAACGTAAAACCTTGATGATCGTCTATACCTTCTTCTACCATTACTGTTATCACATTGAAATCATCCCAATAAGCAGTAAAAGCGTGACTATCAGTTTGATAATTAGAGTGATTTCTCATTGATCCCATCCTTTACAAAGGTGTTTACACATCATCATATTTTCTCTTATAGAAAATGACCGCTTGATTATCTGAATTCATAGCCAATTTATTAAGATAGGAGCTAAGACCGATACACATAGCGCACAAAGGCTCATACCAATCGAACTAACCGCTGCTTCTTCTTGACCGTATTCGAGCGCTTTTGCTGTACCAATCGCATGAGAAGCTCCCCCTAACGCAATACCGACCCCAAGGAAGTTTGTAATCTTAAATAGTTTCAAAATCCATGGACCCGTTACAGCTCCTCCTATTCCAGCGATCATTACGAAAATAACGGCAAGGGCTGGTTCTCCACCGATCATTCTTGAAACCTCCATAGCGACAGGGGTCGTCACATTCTTCGGAACAAAGGAGAACTGAATCACTTCTCCAAATCCAAACAGGAGGGTAAGCCAATAACCTGAAAGAATCCCTAACATGCTTGATAATAGGACAGTTGAAAGAAGCTCGTTTTTGTACTTGTTTAGGAGCTTTCTTTGTTTATATAAGGGATAGGCAAGAGCAACGATCGCTGGTCCTAGAAATGCATCGATAACCTTTCCACCGCTAAAATATGTATCATAAGAAACATCAAAAGATGTGAGCAAGATTACTAACAAGACCGTGCAAGTCAAGATTGGGATTAGGAATGGATATGGCAGAAGTCGATAGAGAAGAGTAAAAATAAAATAGATTGCAATTGTAAAGATTAGCCAAAACATGGCTTGTAATAAAAACATGACGCTATTCCTTTCGATTTACAAGTGACTGACCAATGAAGCCAGTTGTGATCATAATAATCCATGTGCTAACAAGAACGATCGGTATTAACCAAAGACTTTTACCATTAAAGAAATCCAAGTGATTCATTACACCAACAGTAACAGGGATAAAAAATAGCGGCAGGTGGTTCAATAAAAACGTAGCCCCTTTTGAAACCCATTGCTCTGGTAATAGGTTCGTATAGAGGCAAACCAAAAGAAGTACCATTCCTATTACACTTCCTGGAATTAATAAACCGAATAACTTTTGGATTGAGACGCCTATAAGATAGAACCCAAACAATAATGCGAGTTGGAGTATGGTGATGACAAGGTTACTTTTTAAATTCATAACGCGCTACACACTTGTACCTGGGTATTTCAAACGGTGCCACTCTGAATAATCCAATACTTGAGATTTCTTGCGATGCTTTATGAATATCTGGGGTATTTCTCCCTATTTTCTTTTCTGGATATCGCCATTTTTTAGCGAGCGTAATATGAGGACGATACTCTCGGCGATCGACTCTGAAACCGGAATCCTTACAAGCCTCGGCAACCATCTGATGTAAATGCTCTAGGCTCTTGGTCTTCTCCACATCTACATACAGTACACGAGGTTGAGATAATTTTCCGAAGGTCCCGATTTTATTTAGCGTGATCTCAAATGAACTCACATTCTCAGTTATTTCCTTTAGTTGTTCACCTAAATCACTTAATTGCTCTTCCTTCGCTTCACCAAGAAACTGCAATGTAATGTGAAAATCATCCGGTTCAACAACATGCTTAAATAGAGATGTATCTAGGTTTTTCTGCACTGACTTCAGCTCAGATTTCATATCTTCGAGCGTGATCGCAATGAAATAATGGGTGCTCATCTATCCCCCACTCCTTTAGATCTGATTATATTCTACCAAAAAACTGAATCTTCTTGCATTTATCTTTTGAGCCGACTTCTTATCCTCTACTTTATCATTTGCTATAATAGGGAACAGTAAAAGAAGCATCACAATAAAACTTATCCTTAACTTTAACCTTTTATTGGATAAAGATAAACTCTTATAAATTTCGAAAGGATGTGGACACATGATTTACGAAAACATGGCTGAACTTATCGGTAATACTCCTCTTCTTAAATTAAACAGGGTTCCGAATCCTGATGGTGCTAAAATATACGCAAAACTAGAATATTTTAACCCAAGTCGAAGTGTAAAAGACCGAGCAGCTTATAACATGATTGCGACCGCTGAAGAAAAAGGATTACTCAAGTCCGGATCGACCATTATCGAACCTACATCAGGTAATACAGGGATTGGACTAGCAATGAACGCTGCTGCTAGCGGATATCCTGCCATCATCGTCATGCCTGACAACGCGACAGAAGAGCGGATCAAACTCCTTAAAGCTTACGGTGCAAAAGTAGTCTTGACTCCTGCTTCTGAGAAAATGCCTGGTGCAATCAAAAAAGCAAAGGAACTAGCTGAGACAATTGAAGACAGCTTTATTCCAATGCAATTTGAAAATGCTGCAAATCCGGATGCACATCGAACGTCTACTGCTTTGGAAATTATTGAAGCGATGAACGAACTAGGAGTTACCCCTGCCGCTTTTGTTTCCACAGCAGGTACGGGTGGAACGGTAACCGGCACTGGAGAAGTACTAAAAGAACATTACCCGAACATGACTGTTCATGTAGTAGAGCCAGAAGGATCTCCCGTTCTTTCAGGAGGCAAACCTGGAAAACATAAGCTCGTTGGAACGAGTCCTGGTTTTATCCCTGATATTCTTAATACCTCGATCTATGATGAAATTATTCAGATAAAAGACGAACAAGCTTACGAAGTAACCCGTAAACTTGCAAGTCAAGAAGGACTTCTTGTCGGTCCTTCATCAGGAGCAGCCGTTTACGCAGCTATGAAAGTAGCTCAGCGACTTTCCCCTGACCAAGTCGTTGTAACAATGACGTGTGATTCAGGAGAAAGGTATTTATCTAGCGATCTTTTTAGTTCCCTATAACGTGAAACGCCATGGCTTACCGCCATGGCGTTTGTTATTTTGCTAGTTCATAAATCGCTTCCGCGTAGATCGCTGCTGCTTTCAGCAAATCACTAACCTCTACGTATTCATCTTTTTGGTGGGCCATCTGTGGTTTACCTTGGAATAACGCGCCAAATGCAACTCCAGCGTCTAATGACCGGGCATATGTTCCGCCTCCTATTGAAAGAAGTTCAGCAACGTCTCCCGTTTGCTTTTCGTATACTCTTTGTAGTCTTTGAATCAACTCATGATCTTCAGGAACGTGATGGGGTGTCATATGATCAATGATGTTCATCGTAATTCCCTCAGGTCCCGTAACTTTATCAAACTGAGTTTTCACCTCACTAAAATCACATGTAACAGGGTATCGAAGATTGATGCCTATTTTACCTCCGAGTAAAGCTGTGTATGAAAACGTTCCTGCGTTCATGGTTAAATCGCCCGTAATGGTATCCTCACAGTTCACCCCGAGCTTTTCACCCTTGAAATCATCGGTGAGCCACTTAGTAATGAAATCGATATAAGTCGTTCCACCCGTATCAAGACCTACTCCTGAAAGAAATTCTGCTAATCTGAACGCTGCATTATTCCCTTGCTCAGGTTTAGATCCATGCGCTGAAACTCCTTCTATCTCGATGGTCAACGATTCATCTAATGATGTATTCCCACTCAAATGTTTTTGAGATACAAACTCTTCAAAAACCTTTTTTAGTTCAGAAAGCACCTTCTCTTCACCTATTAATACAGCACTAGCGAAATCTGGAACCATATTCAGTCGTTCACCGGCACTGAATGATTTTAACACTAGATCATGTTGCTCTGTCTTCACAGCTGGGAAATGCCATTCAAAATCAGCGATCCCTTTTTCTGCATAAATAATTGGAAAGACTGCGTCTGGCGCAAAGCCCATCACTGGCATTTCTTCTTGCTTGAAGTACGTATCTACACAACGCCACGAACTTTCCTCGTCAGTACCGACGATCATTCGCACTCTCTTCGATAACGAAGGGTATAATTCTTTTACGATGTTCATCGCCCAGTAGGCCGCAATCGTTGGTCCTTTGTCGTCGATCGCTCCTCTTGCATAGAGCTTTCCTTCCCTAAGTTCAGGTTTAAACGGGGGGCTTGTCCATCCGCTACCAGCAGGTACAACATCTACATGACAAAGAATACCGATCGCTTCTTCTCCATCTCCAAATTCCAGATGACCTGCAACATGGTGAACATCTTTCGTTTGATAGCCATCACGCTCTCCTAATCGAAGCATATAATCTAATGCTTCTCGCACCTTATAGCCAAACGGAGCCTCTTCAGTACTATCCTCTTCGTTCAACACACTTTCGATCTCTAATAAGCCATTAAGATCTGATAAAAGCGCTTCTTTTCTCTTAAGCACCTCTTCTGACCAATTCACTTCACTCATGAACCTCTCTCCTTCCCGATCAAACTCTGATAAACCGGCTTATCACAAATCACAAATAGCTTTGCATCGGCTGGTATCGCTTCATCAAGACGGCGATTGATGTCCATGCGATTTCGATCCGCAACGAGTGTTGCCCCCTGTTGAAGTAATCCCTCAAACGCATCTTTATAAGTTGTCCATTCCTTCCTTACAGGAATTTCATATAAATTCTCTCCGTGTCCTCTACTTAACAGCTGAGAGTATACGCTTGAAATCCCTTTTGTAAATGCAGCTCGTACAGCCATACGAGAGATCGCTTCATTGGATAGTACGAACTCATCTACCTGGACATGGGCGAAATTCTTAATATGTTCTTCCTTCATCACTTCTACTGTCGTATGTATCTCAGTTGACATTCTCTCAATAGAGCTTGCGATGATTAGAGACTTTCCATCTGCTAATAACGAATCATGAATCGAATCATCTGAGAAAACGAGTACAGCCCGGGCCTTTGTAATCGCAGCTTTCTTGAGGACTGCTTCTTCTGCAGCATCACCTTGTATGTAATGGATATGATCCGCAACGATAGGTGTTTTTGGAAGTTTATCGATTATGACGATTTCACAATTATCCGAATCCACAATTTCCGATACTGCATAGGAAGCTTTCTGTGACCAACCTATTATGACGATATGATCTTGTCCGTGATAGTTCAATTTCCCTTCCTCCTTCCTCTTTTTCAGTTCTGCTACTCCGTCCACTAATTTCCCTATGACGACCCCTAAAAGTCCAATTCCGACAATGTAAAGGAATATGGCGTATAACCTACCGCCAACTGTCACTGGAAAATAATCACCATAGCCTACAGTGGTTACAGTAGTCATCACCCACCACATCGAGTCGAATAGTGTGGGAAAGGTTTCCGGTTCGATCAGCCTCATAATGAGCGAACTGATTGCGACGAGAGCGACTGTCGTATAAAACATAAACCAGTTATTTAGCTTTAGTGCATTCTTAATGAATAATCGAACGAACATGATGATCCTCCTTTCTATAGCCTGCTCCTATAAGAATAGCAAAGGAAGGAAGAAGAAGGAAGATGTAGACAATGGCATGAAAATTTTTGCCGAAATAAGCGAGATATTGTAAAATAAACTTTAAAGAGGAGGTGTAAACAGGTAAATTAAAGGGAATTGGCAATAGAGGTGGAATTATACTATTATACTAACAATGCCGATATGTTACTGTGAAAGTTAGAAAATCCTTATTTATCATTACACCAAGTTGGGACTTACCCACAACAGCTAGAAATCACTTCCAGTTTAATACGAAGCACTCAGACTAATCAGACTTTCATCTTATTAATGAGGGAATCATCAGAAAATTAAGTATATCTTTACGTTTCCTTCATATTGTTTTAATAGTGAGAAACTATTCTAAGAGTATGGCATTGATTACACGTTAGGGAGTGGTTCTTTGAGTATTACTTCAACTGATCGAATGATGACCCGTATCAAGTCTATCTATTTATTTATTAGCAAGCATGGTACCGTCAGTACAACGGAGTTAGTTGAAGAGTTTGGTATTACCCAACGAACAGTTCAAAGAGATTTAAATGTCCTGGCCTATAATGAATTAGTCAAAAGCCCAAACCGTGGAGTATGGACTACTACGAGTAAGAAAGTAAAAGTTGGTTAAAGAGTTTACTTACAAGCAAAATTCAAAAGTATGATACACAAAAAGCCATGGACTAGTCCACGGCTTTTTCAATTGTTTATTTAGCTAATTCTTTGTGAAAATCTTTAGGAACAATCACGTTCCCATCTACAAGCTTTATCGACTCATTCACCTTCATATAAGGTTGTCCACTCATTAAGAAATCTGAAAGGAACCCTTCAGAAAGTTCAAGACCCTCAACTTCTCCAGTCTTAGCAATATAAACATCTCTTACCTTACCAAGCTTTTGACCGTCTTCAGTATGAACTTCTGCTTTACATAACAAATTGTACGAATAGTGATCTGCGAGTTCTGTCGGTTTAACTTCGTCCTCTCGGTTGTTTATCACAGGTTGACTACCGTTCCACGACAATCCTGAATAAGGGATAAATACACTCTCTTTTTCAGAAACTTCAAAGTCATCATCCGTAACAGGATAATTATCATGTGTATATTGCCCACCTGAAGCTTGAATTGAATTTAAGACGTCTTCAGCATGATGATCCGGCTCAAGATTTTTTTGTTTCGTTTTATCATTACTGATTTCTAAATAGGTCGCTGCACTCAACGATTCATCAAAGTAGACTTGATTCACAGTTTGATCATCGTTGATACGCAGGTTAATTAGTTCATTCCTAATCTTTAACATCCTATCCTCTCCTTCTTTACTGACTACAAGGTGTATTCCCTTAGTCTGCAAAAAAGAAACGATGGGTTACTTTCTGAGAAGCTCTACTTCCTCTTCAGTCAATTCACGATATTCTCCTACATCTAAATCTTGATCAAGTACAAGATCACCCATGCTGATTCTTTGCAAATAGATGACTTTCTTATCAACCGCTTCGAACATTCTCTTTACCTGATGAAACTTACCTTCGTGAATAGTGAGTTCGATTTGAGAAATAGGTCCTTCTTCAACGATCGTTAGCTCTCCTGGCTTAGTCTTATACCCGTCATCTAACGTAACTCCATTTTCAAATGCCTCAACGTCCTTTTCTGTAACACGTCCATTTATCCTTGCATAGTAAGTTTTTGGAACATGGTGTTTTGGAGATGTCAGATGGTGAGCTAGCTTACCGTCATTCGTAATAACTAGTAATCCTTCTGTATCTTTGTCTAGGCGCCCAACTGGGAAAGGATTAAAAATTTGATCTTCTGGAATAAGGAGATCAATTACCGTTTCCTCTTCATCTTCAGTTGCCGATATGAAACCTGCGGGCTTATTCATCATGATATAGATGTATTCTCTATATTCAACGGTTTCCCCATTAACTGTAACGTGATCATTCTCAAGATCGACGTGCTGTTTAGCATCTTTGATGACTGACTCATCCACTCTAACCGCACCTGTTTTTAAGATTTTTTTTACTTCTTTCCTTGTTCCATATCCCATATTAGAAAGTAACTTATCGATACGCATGTTCAATCGCTCCTTTTTCCATGTAATTTCCAAAAAAAAATAAAATATGAGCATAATTATTGTAAATCTAGGGTAAGTAACCGGTAAATGCTAATTTGTACGTTTGGAGTGATAGAATGACTGAAAAAGTTGGACTTTTAGCAACCGCACGAAAGAAAAGTACAAAATCAGCTCCGGTTACGGAGTTTTATCAAAGCCCTTTATTTCAAAAAACATTAGAATACGCATTGCATCACTACGACAGAATGTATTTTTATAATGCCAAAGACGGGCTTTTATTACCAGACGATATGATGGATCCATACGATCTATCTATTAAAACATTAACACACCATCAACGAGAGGAATGGGCGCAAAAGCTTATTTCACAATTTAGAGAGCAAGAGTCCCCTTCTAACATTACCGTTTATTTGCATGGTGGCTCCGTGTATAGAAAACATATTGAACCTCAGCTGAAGCAGTATGAATTTAACTATGAAGTACCTCTCAAAGGACTCGGAATAGGTGAGCAATTGAATTGGTACCAAAAAAATTCAGTGTAACCATGATAAACGCCCAGCAACTATGCCCAGTTCCTTCATAGACTATCTCGTAGTCTTAATAAGGAGGTCATCAACGTTGGATTATCGACAACAGGGGCAGCAATTTCCTGGGTATGGCGGAGGAGGTTACCCGCAATATCCGGGTGGTGGACCAGGCGGAGGACCTGGTGGTGGGCAAGGTTATCCAGGCTATAATTATACAGAAGAACAATTCAACCAGATAAGAAGAAGATTAAATCGTCTAAATAGAAGAGTGAGAAGAATCGAGAGGTACCTCGGAATCAGAGAAGAAGAGATTGACGAGACGAACTACTACGAATAAAGCGAAAAACAACTCTTTCACCTCACAAAAATGAAGGCCGATCGGCCTTCATTTTTAGCGTCTTTTAAGGAAACTGAACCGTTCTCCTAGGACGAGTCCAGCGAGATTCGAACGATAAGAAAGCCATAGATAGAGTACCCCACCTACCCCAATACCGATCAGTAAATTAACGATAGAAAACAACATGCTTCCACCTTCACTTTGAGATCGATATAGATCAGGCATTGCACTTTCTAAAGGCATCGTTGCTAATTTAGCAGCGAACGCCATACACGTAACGAAAATTCCAATCAGTAAAATCCTTCTAAAAACAAATGCAAACTGAAAATCTGTATACCTTTTAATGATAGCAACAGTAACGATTACAGACGTGATCAGCCCTATGTCAGTGGCAATAATTGCCCCTTTTCCTTCAAGCAAAACGACTAAAGGGTATGTTAGTGAAGCTTTTAATACAAGTCCTGAAAGCAAACTATATACTGCAAACTTCTGCTTGTTGATTCCTTGTAGAATCGCAGCTGTAACAGAAAAGAGAGCAAACAAGATTGCTGTCGGAGCGTACCACATCAGCAAATGGCTTCCTAAGTCTTGATCTACTGTTGGATAAAGAACGCGAAACACAGGCTCAGACAGCACTGCAAGCCCAATCGCAGCGGGCGTTGTCAGAAATAGCAACATCTGAAATGTCTGGGTAAGCTGTTTCTGGAGTGCGCCTTCTTTTTGTGACGTAAACGATTTTGTAATTGCTGGAATGATCGTCATCGCAAGCGCAGTGGCGAGCGAAACAGGAATCATGATCAACTTATGAGCAAGCCCTGTAATAATGGCAAAGACTGCTTCATAAGTAGACTCATCGTAGCCGATACTTTGCAGAGCTGGATTGATAAAAAACGTATCGATTTGCAGGTACAACGGAATCGCAAGTCCTACGACGACAAACGGGAACGCGTATGTCACGATTTCTTTGTACATATCACTTAATGAAACATCATGGTCGACCGTGCTTTCCTCTAAGTTACGATCTAAGCTAGGTTTACGCTTACGATAGTACCAGAAAACAACCATTAAACCTCCTACAGCCCCCACAAACGCACCGAACGTTGCAAACGTTGCTGCAGTCTTAGCGTCCCCGTCGAGAAAACGCATAATAATAACACTAGTTACTAATATAAATACGATACGGAAGATCTGTTCCACAACCTGAGACACGGCTGTTGGTCCCATCGATTGTAACCCCTGGAAAAACCCTCGCGTTAAACTCATGATTGGTACGATCAATAAAGCAAGACTGACAACCCTTATAACAAGTGTAACGTCAGCAATGGTATTCCCTTTACTTCCCTCCTCGATTACAAACCTGGCAATCGGTTCTGCAAGGAAGAAAAGACTTAGAAATGCAATAAACCCTGTGAACGTCATGAGCAGCAATCCGGATTTGAATAATCGTCTTCCTGTTCGATAATCTCCGAGCGCGTGATATTTTGAAACAAATTTTGAAACAGCAAGTGGAATTCCAACTGTTGAAAGACTCAGCATAATCGTATACGGGGTATACGCATAATTATACAACGCGATCCCTGAAGTACCTACCAGGGCAGTGAAAGGAAACATATAAATCATTCCAAGTATTCTCGAAAAAAGGGTAGCTGCTGTCAACAGCATCGTCCCTCTAACCACATTCGAATCAGACATTTCTCCAACTCCTACTTCTTACCATTACTCTATATAAATTCGTCAATAATATCCTTTTTTCTGCAGTCAATTATAGACACTTCTCCATTTTAAGCTATTTATAAAGGAACAACAAACATTATCTATGATTCGTGACTTTTCTATTTTAAATGAATTATGGTATGTTTGTTTGTAGCAAAATGAGAGAGGTGTAAGCATGAAGTATGATGTTGTCGTGATTGGTGGTGGACCGTCTGGACTCATGGCGTCTGTAGCTGCTGCTGAGCATGGAGCATCTGTCCTACTCGTTGATAAAGGAAATAAACTCGGTAGAAAACTTGCCATTTCTGGTGGCGGCAGATGTAATGTAACGAACAGACTCCCCCTCGATGAATTGATTAAATTCATTCCTGGAAATGGGAAATTTTTATATAGCGCCTTCAATATCTTTGATAATGAAGATATCATTTCGTTTTTTGAAGGCTTGGGAATCAAGCTTAAAGAAGAAGATCACGGCAGGATGTTTCCTGTTACGGATGATGCAAAGTCTGTCGTGAACGCACTCCTTAATAAGGTAAAAGAACTTAACGTAACGATTCAGGTAAATACACCTGTCGAAAAGGTCCTTTATGAAGACGGTGCGGTTGCAGGTGTCTTACTGAAGTCGAATGAGAAGATAACGGCTTCGAACGTCATCGTTGCAGTTGGAGGAAAATCAGTTCCTCACACTGGTTCAACAGGAGACGGGTATGCTTGGGCGGAGGAAGGGGGACACACGATTACAGAGCTTTATCCTACCGAAGTTCCCCTCACATCGAGCGAGCCCTTTATCAAAAATAAAGAGCTTCAAGGTCTTTCGCTCCGTGATGTAGCTTTGTCAGTTTTGAACCCTAAAGGAAAAGTGATAAAGACACACCGTTGGGACATGATCTTCACACATATCGGACTTTCTGGACCAGCAGTATTACGCTGTAGTCAATATGTTGTCAAAGCATTAAAGAAGTTCAACGCACAATTTATTCCCCTTCAAATCGATGCAGTACCTGACCAAAATGAAGAAGAATTGTATCGCGAACATATGAAGATTGCGAAAGAAGATCCTAAAAAGGCAATTAAAAATATCTGGAAAGGAAAAGTTCCGGAGCGCTACATGCTGTTTCTACTCGAAAGAGCTGGACTATCCCCAGATACGACGTACGCACATCTATCGAAAGAAAAAGTACGAGAATATGTTCGCTCGTTAAAACAATTCCGAGTGGCTGTCGATGGTACGTTACCGATTGACAAAGCGTTTGTTACTGGTGGAGGCGTCTCTCTTAAAGAAATTCACCCAAAAGAAATGGCTTCGAAATTTACGAAAGGACTTTACTTCTGTGGTGAGGTGCTAGATATCCATGGTTATACCGGTGGATATAACATCACTTCAGCTTTCGTTACTGGGTTCACGGCAGGAAAAAGTGCAGCTGAAAGGTAAAAAAGGTATCTGCGATTGCAGATACCTTTTTTTTACCTTCTGTTTCTGCCACCACTTCGACTGTTTTTCCGTCTGCCATGCGATCGACTTCTATCTTCTCTACCACGTGCAGGATCACGGTCATCCCCCGAAGGTAGAGCGCTCTCTACAGATTTGCGTTCGATACGCTTACCAATCCCCTTCTCAATCATTGGAACTGCTTGCTTATCCTTAGAAGCGATAAATGTATATGCTGTACCACCTTCACCAGCTCGACCTGTTCTTCCAATTCTGTGAATGTAGCTTTCGACATCATGAGGTACATCGTAGTTGAACACATGTGTAATCCCTTCGATATCAAGTCCCCTTGCAGCTACATCGGTCGCGACAAGAAACTGAATTTTTGCTTCACGAAACTTCTTAATGACGCTCTCCCGCTTTGCTTGTGACAGATCTCCGTGTAGTTCGTCAACTAAATATCCCTTCGCTTTTAAATCTCCGTAAAGTTTACTCACTCTACGTTTCGTACGACAGAATATGATGCCTAAGAAAGGACGTGCTTCATCGATCGTCTCCGTTAAGGCTCCAAACTTTCTTCGATCTGTTGTTTCGATCATGTACTGCTGTACAATTTCAACCGTCTTTCCATTCTCTTTCCCTTTTATCGTTATAGGAGAACGCATAAATCGTTTTGCTAAGCTACGAATATCACTCGATAATGTAGCTGAAAAGAGAGCTGTTTGTCTACTATCTGGCGTTTCGTAAATAATATCCTCAACTTCTTTTAAGAAACCTATATGCAGCATTTGATCTGCCTCATCAAGTATAAGGAAGTTTGTTTGAGAAAGGTCGATCGTCTCTCTTCGAATGTGATCTAATAATCTCCCAGGCGTTCCTACTACAATATGAACGTGTTTGTTAAGCTTTGATATCTGCTTCTCTACATCCTGTCCACCATATACGGCAAGAACGTTTACTTCAGGACGCCCATTAACTAGTTTCAATAATTCAGTGGTGATTTGAAGAGCCAGCTCACGTGTAGGCGTAACGATTAGAGCCTGTACATGATCTGCTTCTGTATCTACCTTTTCTAATATCGGTAATAAGAAAGCGAAAGTTTTCCCTGTGCCAGTCTGTGCCTGAGCCATCACATCCTGCCCCTTAAGCATAACCGGGATCGTTTCTTTCTGTATGTCAGTGGGTGATTCAATCCCTTGTGATTCAAGTGATTCAACCAAACTTATATCTAAACCCATTCCTTTAAAATCTTTCATAGTGCTTCACCTCTCCATGTAGTATCTCACAAAGCATCCCAAAATTCTTTTAAAAAAATAAAAAAACTGCCTCCTCACGTCCGCTAAAGAGCAGTCGTGTGAGACAGCTTTGCTTTATGCTAAATAGTTTTTCATAACTTTAGATACATAGTTTTGCGTTTCTTTAAATGGAGGGATACCTCCATACTTATCAACGTTTCCCGGTCCGGCATTATAAGCTGCTAGAGCAAGTTCAGTATTCCCACCATATTTACTCAACATTTGCTTAATGTATTTGACGCCGCCTTCGATATTCTGCTTAGCATCAAAGGGATCTTCTATCCCGAGCCCACGCGCTGTTGCAGGCATAAGCTGCATAAGTCCAACTGCACCTGCATGGCTAACTGCTGATGGGTTATACCCTGACTCCTGCTTAATAATGGAGTGAATTAGTTTAGAATCCACTTGATGTTCATCGGAGAGTTGCTGAATGTATCCATCTATTTCTAGTGACTTTGTTGAATGACCAGTAGGCGTAAATGACTCCACCGGAGTTTGCTTTGTTATAGACGTACTGTCAAAAGTAGTTATCTGATCAGATGAAGTGTATGAAATAGCCTGTTCTAGCATTTCAAGAAAAGGAGTGGCTGCCTGCTGATTTCGACTTCCGTTTCCAGGTTGAAATTGGCGCAATGCCTGTAAATCCATCATAGCGCGAATAAGTTCTGCCCTCATGACGACACCTCTAAGTTATCTTTTTCCTTATTATAACAAAGAAAAGGGAGGCTTCTAGACCTATTTTAAAAAGAAAAATATAATTAATCCTATAATTTTAGTTGGATTAATAGGCGAATGGTACGCCTTCAGAAAAGTCTTCTAAAGGCGTTCCAGTTTATGATGAAACTGTCATGTAATAAATAGGCTGCTTCGATTGCTTTAACAATATTTTTGCAGCCATCCTCGCAGCCTTGCGGTCTTCTGCAAGCACAACGATTTCTTTATCACAAACATCATTTTCCTTTGTCTGTCTACCGAGATAAGAAAGCGGGATGTTCTTTGCTTTCTCATACGGTGTACGGTGCGAAAGAATGTAATCTCTTACATCGATCAAGCAGTATTTATCATCATCAAAGGGATCAACATTGATCGGCTTTAAATACGTATAGGGATGAACGACTTTCCATAGCCCAATCGTTATTGCCGCAACAGCGATAGCCATGCCCCATAGTGTCATCTGGATTCTCTCCTTTTCTTAGGAGGGTTACTTTACTTCACCCTCCCACTTCATCATACCGCCTACCATATTCTTCACTTCATATCCTGCTTCTTGTAAATATTCACATGCATGCTCGCTTCGTCTTCCTGAGCGACAAATCATGATGTGCTCTTCGTTTTTGTTGATCTCATCAAGTCGTTCAGGAATAGTACCAAGACGAATATGTTTAGCCACAGGAATCTTTCCTTCTGCTACCTCTTCATCCTCACGAACGTCGATTAGCGATACGTTTTTTCCCTCATTTAGTAGCTCTTGAACCTCTTCAGGTGTAATCGTCTTAACTTCATTACTCATTTAACATACTCCTTCCTGAACGATTGTTTTCATTGAATGGTTTCTTCACCAAAACAATCCTACATCATTTTTATCTTTAATTCAAGAAATCAATCTGGCAAGCTTTTGAACAAGAAGTTTCTAGTGATACCATGTCACAAATATAACCCATACTATTATTTTTCACTAAAAAGAGTGATTGGTTCGATACCTTTATAAATCAAAAAAAGCCAGAGGTCTTTATGACCTCTAGCTTCACTCATTTCACTTTAATAACTTAGTTAGCTACAATATTCACAAGCTTTCCAGGAACAGCGATTACTTTACGAATTGTTTTTCCTTCAAGCTGTCCTTCGATCTTCTCGTGAGCCATGGCAATGTCTTGCATTTCTTCTCGAGTTGCTTCAGCAGGGATCGAAATCTTAGCACGTAACTTTCCATTTACTTGCACGACGATCTCTACTTCATCAACAGTCAGCTTGTTCTCATCAAACGTTGGCCAGCTTGCATAAGCGAGTGTATCAGTGTGACCAAGCACCTCCCACAATTCTTCTGTAAGATGAGGAGCTACTGGAGATAGAAGCTTAACAAAACCTTCCATCAGATTGAATGGTAAAGAATCTTGCTTATACGCTTCGTTCACGAAGACCATCATTTGAGAGATCGCCGTATTAAAACGCAAGCCCTCGAAGTCTTCCGTAACTTTCTTAACCGTTTCGTGATAAACACGCTCTAGGCCATCCTCTGATGCTTCTTTTGAGATCGAGCTTTTTGAAAGGTCACCTTCTCCGTATAAACGCCACACACGATCAAGGAACCTTCTAGCACCGTCTAATCCATTGCTTGACCATGCGATGGAACCTTCGAATGGTCCCATAAACATTTCGTAAAGGCGAAGTGTGTCTGCTCCATGCGTTTCAACAATTTCATCCGGGTTAACAACATTCCCCTTAGATTTACTCATCTTCTCATTGTTTTCACCAAGGATCATCCCTTGATTTCGTAGACGCTGGAACGGCTCTTTCGTTGGAACGACGCCAATATCATAAAGGACTTTATGCCAGAAGCGAGCGTATAGCAAGTGCAGAACCGCATGCTCCGCTCCTCCAATATACATGTCTACAGGAAGCCAAGCTTCAAGTTTCTTTGGATCAGCCAACATTTGATCATTATCTGGATCGATGTAACGAAGATAATACCAGCAGCTTCCCGCCCATTGAGGCATGGTATTTGTCTCACGGCGTCCTTTCATACCAGTCTTTGGATCAACTACATTTAACCATTCATCAATGTTAGCAAGTGGAGATTCTCCCGTTCCTGAAGGCTTGATCTCTGTTGTTTCAGGTAGAGTGACTGGAAGATCTTGTTCAGGAACAGCACTCATCGTACCGTCTTCCCAATGGATGATTGGAATGGGTTCTCCCCAATAACGTTGACGGCTGAACAACCAATCTCTAAGTCTGTATGTTGTCTTTTTCTTACCTTTGTTCTTTTCTTCAAGCCACTCAATACTCTTAGTGATCGCTTCTGTTTTATCAAGTCCGTTCAGGAAGTCTGAATTAACATGCTCCCCTTCTTCAGTGTAAGCTTCTTTCGAAATATCTCCACCTGCTACAACTTCTTTTATCGGTAGGTCGAAAGCTGTTGCGAACTCGTAGTCACGCTCATCATGAGCAGGCACCGCCATGATAGCTCCCGTACCATAGCTCATTAGAACATAGTCTGCTACCCAGATCGGAAGCTTCTCATTGTTGATCGGATTGATCGCATATGCCCCTGTGAAGACGCCTGTTTTTTCTTTCGAAAGTTCTGTACGCTCAAGATCACTCTTCGTTTGCACACTTGAACGGTAGTCTTTTACTTTTGCAGCTTCAGAATCAGTTGAAATAAGGTCCACTAGAGGATGTTCTGGCGCTAGAACCATATACGTAGCTCCGAACAGTGTATCAGGACGAGTCGTAAAGACATCGATCGATTCATCATGTCCGTCGATTTCAAACGTTACTTCAGCACCTTCTGACTTCCCGATCCAATTGCGCTGCATCTCTTTAATACTTTCAGACCAGTCTAGGTCTTCAAGATCTTCTAGCAAGCGGTCTGCGTACTCTGTGATTTTCAACACCCACTGTTTCATTGGTTTACGTACTACTGGGTGTCCACCTCTCTCACTTTTACCATCGATGACTTCTTCATTAGCTAGAACCGTTCCTAGAGCTGGACACCAGTTCACAGCAACTTCATCTACGTAAGCAAGACCTTTTTCATATAGTTTTGTGAAAATCCACTGTGTCCATTTGTAGTAGTTTGGATCGGTCGTATTTACTTCTCTATCCCAATCATACGAGAATCCAAGTTCCTTGATTTGGCGACGGAACGTGTTGATGTTTTGCTGAGTAAATTCACGTGGATTGTTACCTGTATCAAGAGCATACTGCTCTGCTGGAAGACCAAACGCATCCCAACCGATCGGATGCAATACGTTGTACCCTTGCATTCGTTTCATACGTGACAATATATCTGTAGCTGTATACCCTTCTGGATGGCCTACGTGCAGACCTGCTCCTGATGGATATGGAAACATATCGAGAAAATAAACTTTTTCTCCCTCTGCTTCTTCAGTCGTTTTAAACGTTTTATTCTGTTCCCAATAGTGTTGCCATTTCTTTTCGATCGATTTGTGATCAAAAGACATGCTAGCTCTCTCCTTCCAACTATCCATAAAATAAAAAACCTCCCATCCCTGTCTATAAACAGGGACGAGAGGTTGAGAATCTGTTATTCACAATCACCCGCGGTACCACCCGGATTAGTGCTGAATCGCACTCACTTAAAACCTTTAACGCAGGCGGACGGGGCTCCCTACTATCTTTCAGGATTCCGATTCAAAGGCGAGTTCATAAAGTTTCTATGTTAACTTTCACCAACCGTTAACTCTCTTAAAGTAGAAGCTTTATTACTATTCCTCATCATAATCTTTCAGTTTAATCTCAGTATATAGTTTGTATTGTATGAATACTTCAGAAAATTGTCAAGAACATTATCATTTTAGACGGTCACATAGGGGTTTATACATTAGGATAAATCTTTCAACAGTAAGATTTCCGTATGAGGCCTGACACGATACGAAAGCAATAAGGTAAGAAGACAAAGAGAACTCTAAACAAGGTAAAACGCACCACTGTGGGTGCGTTATCCTTCTCTATATTTCTTTTGACTAGCTGAGTCATCTTTGGATTTTGGTTTCTGCTTTTCTTCTTTTTGCTCTTCTTTCAGGTCTTCAAGTGGAATAGGGTCTACATTCATCTCAGAAACATCTTCATCGAGCTGACTTCGCTCTTGATCTGGAAGCTGTTCTGGATTATTCGTTTCGCCTTTTTTATGACGCTTTTCATTATCTTTCATACGCTCACCTCTTTATCTGTGTATAGTCTTCTTTACCACAACCTAAATATTCCCAAACATTTAAAAAGGTTTGGAGAAGCCTTTTGAAAGTGATAAAATTTGATTATTATTCTGGACGGGCGCCGTTCGAAAGAGGAGTTGCTCCAATTATGAAATTTGATTATCTTCCCGACCACTTTGGAACTGACATGCGTTACTACTCGTTTAATCATTTCCTACGTCAGACATTCGGTCATAAGGTATTTAAAGTACCTTTAGATGGAGGGTTCGATTGTCCAAACAGAGATGGGAAAGTCGCACACGGAGGTTGTACGTTTTGCAGCGTTAGTGGCTCTGGTGATTTTGCAGGTGATCGAAGAGATGACCTCGTTACACAGTTTAATACGATAAAAGACCGAACTCGTGCTAAGAAGTGGAAAGATGCGAAATACCTCGGTTACTTCCAAGCCTTCACCAATACTTACGCACCAGTTAACGAACTTCGTGAAAAATATGAAGTCATATTACAACAGGAGGGCGTAGTTGGTCTTTCGATCGCAACTCGACCAGACTG
The DNA here is from genome assembly GCF_056159065.1 of Anaerobacillus sp. ABA4_114. Taxonomy (NCBI): domain Bacteria; kingdom Bacillati; phylum Bacillota; class Bacilli; order Caryophanales; family Bacillaceae; genus Anaerobacillus; species Anaerobacillus sp. ABA4_114. The sequence goes on along the minus strand of NZ_JBSWUM010000001.1, from coordinate 1,112,557 downwards.
CCTTCCGGATGACGTAGTCGACTATTTAGCTGAACTAAACGAGCGGACATTTTTAATGGTGGAGTTAGGATTACAAACGGTACATGACCATACAGGTGATCTGATCAATAGAGCTCACGATTTTGATTGCTATGTTGAAGGGGTAGAAAAACTAAGGAAACATAATATAAACGTCGTTTCACACATCATAAATGGTTTACCTGGAGAAACACCTGAAATGATGATGGAAACTGCAAGAGCGGTATCAAAACTAGACGTACAAGGAATCAAAATTCACCTGTTACACCTTTTGCGTAACACAGCTATGGTTAAGCAGTACGAGAAAGGCATGCTCGATTTCTTAGACCGTGATACTTATGTGAACTTGGTAGTCGATCAGTTAGAAGTAATTCCTGAAGACATGGTGATCCACAGGATAACTGGTGATGGTCCTGCAGAGCTGTTGATCGGTCCAATGTGGAGTACCAATAAGTTCGGTGTATTAAACGCGATAAGAGATGAAATGATTCGTAGAGACACTTGGCAAGGAAAGTTTGCAACAGGAGGAAAGGTAACAACATGACACTACAAAGGATACTCCCCTTCACGAGAACACTGTTAGATTCCGTCCTTGAAAAAGGAAGCATCGCCATAGATGGAACATGCGGGAACGGACACGATACGCTCTATCTTGCAGAACGTGTTGGTGAAGAAGGTAAAGTTTATGGGTATGACATTCAAGAGGAAGCATTGCTAGCTACTAAAGCGCGCCTCGAAAAAGAAGGGCACCTCTCACAAGTAAACTTGATTCACAGCAGCCATGCTCATGTATTAGACACCATCGAAGAGACAGATAAAGGACAAGTCGCAGCAGCGATCTTTAACCTTGGTTACCTTCCAGGTGGTGATAAATCGATCGTCACCAATCCGAAGGATACGCTAGAAGCCGTTTCTTCTATATTAGAACTACTAAAACCTGGTGGACTGTTGATCGTTGTCGTTTACTCTGGTCATCCAGAAGGTAAAAAAGAAAGTGACGCTGTACTTAAATTCACATCTGAATTAGACCAACGTGATTACCAAGTATTACGATATGGTTTTATAAACCAAAAGAACAACCCACCATATGTACTCGCAATAAGCAAAACATAGGGGCAGCTCAAGCTGCCCCTATGTTTTATAGAATTCCCATCGATTCGATATGCTCTCTTGTACGCTCTGTTCCAAGCTCGTGGATCTTTCTGTAGATCTGTTGAAGATGATCATCGTAATCATGGTTATTCTTATCTTCATGATAATTTGTAGGCACATGCGCTCGATAGAGTGATAACCGACTATCTGTGTCAGCTAAATCAAATAGTTCACTTAAATGAAAAACATCTTCTTCATCGGCATCTATTTCAAAGTTATAGGATGAAGCCCCTTGGTCTTCTAAAATTTCTCCAGATCCAACCGCTACGTAATACCGTTTCTTCATTGTGGAAGTCCCCTTTCAAGTTTCTATAGGTTACTTTTCTCACGAAGAGACGTTTTTTATACCTTTTTTACTGAGAAGCCTTATGGATCCTTCTATATACCCACCCATTAAAATAGAAAAACAAACTCGACTTCCCACCTTGTTGGATGATTCTTCTAGCAAGCGACCGTACATCTTTCTGTCTCATGACTTTTTTATCTGCAAGATAAATTCCAAGGAGTCCTTTATTAATCAAACGGTGGAAGTTCGAATGTGGAAGGTTTTTCACACTCTTATCTGCTTCTTTAATGAAATGCCCTACACGTGCTGCGAGTTCATCATTGTCTTGATAATAAAAACAAAAGTTTAGATCTCCACCAACACGATCCTCTTCCTGATCAATAAAATAGTCAAGCATAATATGAAGACCCTGGACCCATGGAAAATAACCTTTCTTAATACGATCTGTACTACCTTTTGGCATCGTTCCCCCAAGTGAATAAGAAACGAGACAAAAGATGCCGAGTGTGGAGCCTGCACATGCAGAAAACTCATGCCAAGACATATCTGGTAGCTTTTCTTTATTATAATTGAACCATTTCTCTAACCTTGGAACACGTTCTTCCGGAATCACGTGCTTATGTATTTGCAAGTCACAGTAGTATTGACATAGTTCAAGGAGCGCAGGCTGAACTTCCTCAAAGTTAGGAAGTTCTCTCACCACATCCTGACATGTTTTCACTAACGCTTTAAGATAACCGCCATCGTCTTGCTCTTCTCTATAGCGATAATAATTGTACGTCAGCTCTACTTTGGGAGAAAGTGCGTGGATCATCGATTCGTGAAGAGCACTGAAATCTTCAGGGTTAAGCGAAGTGCTCCTATCGCATAAATTATCGAGATAATCACTTATCGTTTGATAGGCGGCTATGAATTTAATCGATTGATCAATATTATTACCTGCGAGCAACCCATAGATGGCACCACCTTCACAGTGAAAAGTTTTGGAATCAATACTAGCGATCGCCTGCGTTCGAAGTTCTTTGTTCGGAATTCGTTCGGCAAATTCCTTCCACTCACTCAGCTCTTTGTGCACTCTCGGTAACACACGTTTGTAAATGTTTAACATCAACGTCCATGGTTGAGTAGGTACATTCAATAAACTCCACCCCTAATCGTCAGTTTAATTCCACACCTATATCTTCCAACAGATCGAGTCTCAGTTGTGCAAATGACAATGCGGACCTAAAAACAATTTCACGCTCTGGTTCATTGAATACTTCATGGTAAAAATTTTCCCATTCTTTATAAGACTTATCGGTTGAAGGGATTCGATCGAACCATGACCTCACTGACTTTTTATCTACGATACGATCATCACCGGCCTGTACTAATAGAAGAGGGAGATCAGAGAAAGCTTTCGCGCCTTCGTTTGCTATCCTCATTGCTTTCACTAATTCTCGATACCATCTTACTGATACTTTTTTCACAATAAGCGGATCTTCAAGATCTCTTACATGGAAATCTTTGTTTCTAGTTGCAAGTCCGGGCTCAAGCTGTGAATTTAACCGAAGCGAAGGAACGATCGGGTTTAACATTTTGGATACGAGATCAAGGCTTTTCTTAGGTGGATTAACAAGTCCAACACAAGGAGATGACAGGATAACGCCTGATAACGAAAGCTCTTTCTCCATAATAGTACGGATAACAGCAAGTCCCCCCATACTATGCCCAAGTAAAAAGACAGGCAGTTGAAATTCATGTGCTGCTTTAACCCACTTTTCAATCGTTTCGATATATTGATCGAATGAATCGATATGACCTCTTCTCCTTGAACTTTCACCTTGCCCAGGCAAATCCCCTAAAACCACATGAAACCTTTCATCTAACCATTTGGAAACAAGCCAATCATAACGGCCGTGATGCTCCCCTGCTCCGTGAACTAAAACGATTACCGCTCTTGCACCTTCAGTTTGTTTTATCTTCATGGGTATTGCCCCCTTATCCGACTCTTTTTTGTTACACTACGTTTATAAGTACTTATTATCGATAGGAAGTTGGGATCTTATGTTGTATGAGTATAAAGGAAAAAAACCTGTCATTCATGAAACAGCCTATATTGCGGATTATACTACCATTACGGGTGATGTGACAATTGGAGAGAGCAGCAGTGTTTGGTTTAATACAACGATACGAGGTGATGTCTCACCTACCATTATAGGAAAAGGAGTGAATATTCAGGATAACTCAGTTCTTCATCAAAGTCCTAATCTTAAGCTCATTTTAGAAGATGGTGTAACAGTTGGTCATCAAGTTATTCTTCATAGTAGCCACATCAAAAAGAATGCCCTTATCGGAATGGGATCGATCGTTTTGGATGGTGCCGAGATAGGCGAAGGTGCTTTCGTAGGAGCGGGCAGCCTTGTGCCACCTGGAAAGAAAATACCAGCTAACACCCTTGCATTCGGCCGGCCAGCGAAAGTTATTAGAGACCTGACAGATGAAGACAAGCGTGATATGGACCGCATAAGAAGAGAATACAAGGAGAAGGCGGCATATTACAAAGCACAATCGCCTCTTTAAACAGAGTAACGCGTATAATTCCGGTAGGCTTGTGGAAAATTACCACTACAATCCTATTGGATAGAGGTGACTACCTTGTACAAATTAACGATTGTTTTGATCGTCTTGGTCATCATCACCCTGGCAATCGGAGCTTTCATGACTTACCGCCTCGGGCAAAATCAAAAAGGTGATTACGAAAATCAAGGTGATGCAAAAGTAAAAGCGTCGTTTTTCAGCAATCCTATCTACTTAGTTTATCTAATCGGTACAGCACTCGCGATCGGGTATGTTATTTACTTCGCTTTAATATGATGAGAAGAGACCAGGTTTAGCCTGTCTCTTTTTTTGTTTACTATTGCAAAATAAATCTTAATGATTCTTTAATATGTCCTTAATAGTCTCACTAAACGCCTCCTTTATGATGAAAGTAACAAAAAGTGAAGGGGGATTATTTTGAGTAAAGTAGTTGGCTGGCTTCACGAACAAGAATGTTCTGTTTTTCGGTTCTTAAACTTAAAATGTCACTCTCGATACCTTACTACCTTCATGGGAACCATCACACACATAGGTGGTGCACGTGCAACGATTATTAGCACATTGTTATTATTCATATTCTTACCTTTTCCGTACAAAACATTAGCACTTCAAAGTGCCGTGGCACTTACTTTAAGTCACCTTCCCGTACATTTCATAAAAAAACATTACCCAAGAAATAGACCTTATCTAGCGATACCCGAGACAAAAATGCTTGTATATCCATTGAAGGACCATTCTTTCCCTTCAGGCCACACAACAGCTATTTTTTCTGTCGTCACACCATACATCCTAGTCATTCCATCTCTTGTAATCCCATTACTGGCGATTGCAGCAACAGTAGCTCTCTCACGGATTTATCTTGGTCATCATTATCCATCGGATGTTCTTGTTGGAATCATACTTGGAATGGGCAGCGCTTTTATTTCTGCAATTTGGTTAGCTTAATTAGAGGAATGGGGGGACGATTATGAAGTTAGCGCTTTTCACGGACACCTACTATCCAGAAGTAAACGGTGTGTCAAAAACTCTCGGGAGATTGACCTCATACATGGAGAGGCATTCGATCGAGTACAAATTGTTTGCTCCTGATTCGAATAATGATGTGGACTTATTCTCTAGCAACATCCATCGTTTTGCCAGTACAAAGTTCTTCCTTTATCCAGAATGTAGGATGGCTCTCCCTAAGTTAGGGCTGTTACGGAAACAATTACAGGGCTTCAATCCAGATTTATTACACATTGCTACTCCATTTAATATCGGATTAAGCGGACTGCATTATGGGAAAAAACTTTCTATTCCCATGGTGGCTTCTTACCACACGAACTTTGACTCTTACCTCAATCATTATCATCTCGAATGGTCCGCTCCGTTTATTTGGAAGTATCTACTTTGGTTTCACCAACCGTTCTCATCTATCTTCGTTCCGTCTAAAGATACGCTCGATCGCCTTCAAGAAAAAGGGTTTGATCAGCTTAAGTTATGGAAACGAGGGGTAGATTGTACGCAGTTCTCTCCCTCCAAAAAGTCTAATGCTGTAAGGGAACGGTATGCCATCAAAGAAAAGTATATCTTTTTATTTGTGAGTAGACTTGCTCCAGAAAAAAACCTCGAAACACTCAGAAAGATAATGTGGAAGCTTCCAAAAGGGATCAAAGACCACTCACGATGGCTAGTCGTAGGAGATGGACCATCCTTACCGAAATTCAGAGAGAATCTCCCAGATAATGTAACCCTTACTGGTTATAAGCATGGTGAAGAGCTTTCTGAGCTATATGCCAGTGCAGACTTATTCGTTTTTCCTTCAGCTACCGAAACATTCGGCAATGTAGCGCTTGAGTCTCTCGCATCAGGAACACCAGTTATCGCAGCAAATGCAGGCGGGTTGATCGAAGTGGTTTCTCACAATCGTAACGGTGTCCTTTGTTCTCCTTATTCAGAAGCAGACTATATACGTTCTATTGAAAGGTTACTAGAAGACCCGATCGAACGTTTGATGATGGGGTATGAAGGTAGAAGGTATGCCCTTACTCAATCCTGGGATGCCATATTCGGCAGGTTGGTTGAAGATTATGAAACTGTAATCGGAAACAAAAAAGTCGCGCAGTACGCCTAAAACCCTGAGAGGAAGAGTGACATGAAATTAGCAGTATTTGGAGCAACCCGTATAGGAGTCACAGCAGCAGCTACGTTTGCAGCAAATGGGTATGACGTTATTTGCGCTGATGATGATAAAACAATTATTTCAGCACTTAAGAATGGGTCTGTTCCTTTCAATGAAAGTGGTTTACAGGAACGATACAATGAGGCCGTAAGAACGGGCATGTTAGCCTTCTCCACAAATAAACTGGCTGCCGCTGCAGAAGCTAGCTATCTCCTATTCACCGAATCACTTCAAACAAATGAAGACCAAGTTCCAGATCTTACGAACCTTTACCGTTTCATCAGACAAATTGCAGTGAGCGTTCAATCTCACAAAACATTTATTATCAAGAGTACGGTGCCACCTGGAACTACGACCAGAATCCATAATATCCTTATCGAACAAGGATTGACTGAACAAGATTTCGAAGTTATTCACAATCCAGACTTCTCACGACCGGGGACGATCGTGAAAGATTTTACACATCCATCTGAGTTAATTATAGGTACCTCCTCTTTGAGGGGATGTCGATTGATGGAGTCATTCTATTCTCCACTGACGAACACTCTTCAATTTATGGATTATGCTAGCGCTGAATTGATGAAATATGCATGCCACACATACCTTGCTTTAAATAGTTCTTGCCTAAATATGATCGCAGGTATGGCAGAGAGATACGGAGCTGATGTGGAAGTTATACACGGGGCACTCCGTGCAGATCCACGAATGGGACATCACTCAAGACATCCAGGCTCTTTCTATCAAGGTAACGAAAGCATATCGAACGTTTCAACGTTTCGAGAAATGGAAAACCAGTCGTTTTCTGGCTCAAAGCTTATTAATTTGATAGAGGAAATCGAACGATATCAACCCGAAATTCTCACACAAAAACTTAAAGATTTTCTAGGAACACTACACGGCTCGATCATTGGGGTTTTAGGAGATTCATATAAAAAAGAGGCTCCCTCTCCTTCAGACCTTGTATCAAAACGGCTTGAAGAAGAAGGGGCCGAAGTTAGATTCTTTGATCCTTCTATGGAACATCACCACTCGAGCCAATACCGTTCGTTGATGAACGATACTGTTACAAACTGTGATGCTTTGCTATTATTAACCGAATTACCCCTTATTCAGAATGTTGATTGGGGTCAAGTGGTGAAACGTCAAAGATTGCCTTTACTCGTGGATGGACATAACTTATTCACGTTGGAAGAAGCAAGAAAGATCGCCAATGAGCATGACCTAATATATTGCTCTATCGGAAGACCAAACATTTATAAGGGGTTAGGAGCCATTTCTGTTCAACAGTCAATATAGACGCTGTGAGTAACTTTCCCTCAAGGTCTTGCTAACAGAATTGCTTTCAAGCTTCGCATGGTCTGCGAGCATCTTTGCGGCACTTGGTAACTTTTCTGTATTCGGCCAATAGTCTTGCTTAAAAAGATGAGAACGCTTTAATGCTTTTCCACAATGAATAAAACATTCGACCACTTCGACTCCTATTCCTAAAGAAGGAATATTCCCAAATGCCTCGCAGTCTTTAAGTAAGCCTTCCTCTTTAACGATACTCGCTTTACCGTTGATTCTAAGGCTTTCCTCCCTGCCTGGAACAAGAAATAACAACCCTACATTGGGGTTCTCCAAAATATTCAGTAGGGAGTCCATCCGTTTGTTCCCCGGCCTTTCCGGGATTAGAAGGTGTTTTTTATCGATCACTTTCACAAATCCTGGTTGGTCTCCCCTCGGGGATACATCGCTTCCCGAATGAGATGCTGTAGCGATTGTTAAGAAAGGTGAATGTGAGATAAATCGTTCACAGTTATCATCTAAGAAGTTGATCACCTTGTTGGCAGCTAACTTCCCCGGCTCTCCTCCAATCGATCGTAACTCTTCTAGCGATTCAACTTTCTGTCCAAAAACGTCTGACATGGTAGCCCCCCTAACTAAATCTCAACTATTTCAAGTTTACCATTAAATGGCTTTTGCGCGTTGGGTAGTTCTGTCATATGACGTTATATAACCATTACGCTACTTAAACCGCACAAAAAAGCTGTCGAGAATATCTCGACAGCTTGCTAGGCCTCATAGGCTTACTATTTTATTGGTTAGCACCCTTTTTAAGAGCTTCTGCTTTATCAGTGTACTCCCATGGTAATTCGATGTCTGTACGTCCAAAATGGCCGTAAGCAGCCGTTTGCTTGTAAATTGGGCGTCGCAGATCTAACATCTTGATGATCCCTGCTGGACGTAGGTCGAAGTTATCTCGCACCAGTTGTACTAGCTTCTCTTCAGATACGGTTCCAGTGCCAAACGTGTCGATCGAAATCGATACAGGTTGAGCTACTCCAATCGCATAAGCCAACTGTACTTCACAACGATCAGCAAGTTTTGCTGCTACGATATTTTTAGCTACGTAGCGCGCTGCATAAGCCGCTGAACGGTCAACCTTTGTAGCATCCTTACCTGAGAATGCGCCACCACCATGACGTGCATATCCGCCGTAAGTATCCACGATGATCTTACGCCCTGTTAACCCTGCATCACCTTGAGGTCCACCGATTACAAAGCGACCAGTAGGATTAATGAAATACTTTGTATCTTCATCGATCAATTCTGGAGAAACAACAGGCTTAACGACGTGCTCTTTAATATTTCGTTGAATTTGCTCAAGCGAAACTTCTGGATGATGCTGTGTAGAGACAACGATCGTATCGATACGTACCGGCTTACCTTCTTCATCATATTCTACTGTAACCTGGGTTTTGCCATCCGGACGAAGATAAGGTAGGATTTCCTCTTTTCTTACTTCGCTTAAACGACGTGCCAACTTATGAGCTAAAGAAATCGGTAGAGGCATAAGTTCAGGAGTTTCATTACAAGCATACCCAAACATCAACCCCTGGTCACCAGCGCCAATCGATTCAATCTCATCGTCAGACATTTGGCCTTCACGTGCTTCTAAAGCCACGTTCACACCAGCAGCAATATCAGCTGACTGTTCATCGATCGATGAAAGGACTGCACATGTTTCTGCGTCAAAACCATATTTAGCACGTGTGTATCCAATCGATTGGACCGTTTCACGAACGACTTTCGGAATATCTACATAGTGAGATGTAGTGATCTCTCCGGAAACCAACACTAGTCCAGTCGTGACTGTAGTTTCACATGCAACGCGCGCATTAGGGTCGTGCGCAAGAATATCATCCAGAATCGCATCAGAAATTTGGTCTGATATTTTATCTGGATGCCCCTCAGTTACTGATTCAGAAGTAAACAAACGACGATTACTCACTTAAGTACCTCCTTAAGGATTCATTCCTATTTAATATAGTGTAATGGATACGGTACTCATTTCCCTAATAGTGTTGTCGAAACGAGACATCGAATTCAATAATAAACGGTAATATTACGCTTTTTTCCAAAAACGACAATAAAAAAGCCCTTTCCTTCATCATAAAGGGAAAGGAGCTGAAGTCTCTTGCCTTTCGCCTCTTATCTTCCAAGACAATAAGTCTTGCAGGTTAGCACCTTAATCCACTATATGAGGAGTTGGTTGCTGAGCTTCATAGGGCCTGTCCCTCCGCTTACTCGGGATAAGAGTATCCATTCTCGAAATATAATATCGTAGTTCGCTTTCTCTGTCAATCTAATGACACAAGCCCTAATTAGAAAGGTCATTCACCTTTTTTTCACTTTTCAAGGAAAAATCCATAGATTAGTATAGAATAATTAAATGAATGTGTTATACTAATTTTGAGTTAAACAAGTTCAGAAAAGATCTTGATGAAATTTTATTATAAAGGATGGGTTTAACGTATGAAAACAGCTTCCTTCTCTTCACCACTTTTGGATGCCATTTTAAATAAGAATAATCCGCATGTTAATTTATCAGTTTCTGAACTGGTAGAACGTTCACTATCGATGAAAGAGGGAACATTAACATCCACTGGCGCTCTTCGTGTTGAAACAGGCAAATACACTGGACGTTCTCCAGAGGACAAGTTCATTGTCCGTGAAGAATCAACAAAAGACAAAATCAACTGGAAAACAAACCAGTCTATCTCTTCAGAACATTTTGAAAGCCTTTACACTAAGGTTCTGGATTACCTGGGAGAGAAAAAAGATCTTTATGTTTTCAAAGGGTTCGCTGGAGCAGACCAATCAGCAAGACTACCCATCCAGGTTATCAATGAATATGCATGGCACAACTTGTTCGCACATCAGCTTTTCATCCGCCCAAATGAATCTGAATTAAAAGGACATGAAGCAGAGTTCACTGTCATTTCTGCCCCTGGTTTTCAAGCTAACCCAGACAAAGACGGCACGAATTCAGAAACGTTCATTATTATTTCATTTGAAAAACGTACCGTCTTAATCGGTGGCACTGAGTATGCAGGTGAGATTAAGAAATCGATCTTCACTGTCATGAACTACTTACTACCTGAGCGAAATATCCTTTCCATGCACTGTTCGGCGAACGTAGGAAAAGAAGGCGATGTGGCTCTCTTCTTCGGTCTATCAGGTACAGGAAAGACGACACTATCAGCAGACGCAAACCGTCGCTTGATCGGTGACGATGAACATGGCTGGTCGATGAACGGGGTCTTCAACATCGAAGGTGGCTGCTACGCCAAATGTATTAATTTGTCTAGAGAAAAAGAGCCTCAAATTTGGGATGCAATTCGATTCGGCACTGTTCTTGAGAACGTTGCACTAGACAACAATTCGAGACTGCCTGATTATGATGATACAAGTTTAACTGAAAATACGCGTGCTGCATATCCAATCGACGCCATTCCTAATATTGCGGTTCCGAGCGTAGCGGGTCACCCTAACACGATTATCTTTTTGACTGCAGACGCTTTCGGGGTCCTACCGCCAATCAGTAAGCTGACAAAAGAGCAAGCGATGTTCCACTTCCTTTCTGGTTACACAAGTAAGCTAGCCGGAACTGAAAGAGGGGTTACGTCTCCACAAGCAACGTTCTCCACTTGCTTTGGTGCACCGTTCCTACCACTTCCTGCTCACCGATATGCAGAAATGCTGGGTGAAAAAATCATGGAACATGATGTTGAAGTCTTCCTAGTAAACACAGGCTGGTCAGGCGGAAGCTACGGCGAAGGTGAGCGTATGAAACTATCTTATACTCGTTCGATGGTTCATGCTGCTCTTAATGGAGAGCTCGACAGTGTCGAAACGAAAAAAGATCCGATCTTTGGTTTACATGTTCCTGCCCATTGCCCAGGGGTTCCTGCAGAAGTTCTTCAACCGAGGCAAACATGGAATGACAAAGATAAATATGATGAGAAAGCAAAAGAACTTGCGACTCAGTTCGTGAAAAACTTTGAGAAATTCTCAAACGTTTCAGATGAGATTAAAAACGCAGGACCTACTATTAACCTATAATTCAAAAAGCACCCTCAGCGGGTGCTTTTTTTATTTCCTGTTGCCTGTAGGCAAACACACAATGATGCTTTCTACATAAGCTATAGTATTTCAATGTGCCTATTTTGAATGGCAACAGGAGGTTATTCAAATGCCAAAAGGCTGGATGACGAAAACGATCATATTTATCGCAATATGTTCACTTTTTCTTATGTCTGCATGTAGTAATAACAGTGATAACACGGTAAGAGTTGCCGAGGTAACCCGCTCCATCTTCTATGCTCCTCAATATGTTGCATTGTCTGAAGGGATATTTGAGAAGCATGGAATCAATGTTGAACTAACCACCACATGGGGTGGAGACAAAACCATGACGACGCTCTTATCTGATGGAGCAGACATCGCACTCGTAGGATCTGAAACCTCTATCTATGTGTATGCTCAAGGGACTTCTGATCCAGTAATTAATTTTGCGCAACTCACACAAACAGATGGCACTTTTCTTGTTTCAAGGAAGGCGATGGAGCATTTTAAATGGGTCGATGTAAAAGGAAGTACATTTCTTGGTCAGCGTAAAGGTGGAATGCCTCAGATGGCAGGAGAGTTCGTTCTGAAGGAAAAAGGCATCGATCATCACAATGATATGACGCTGATCCAAAATATTGATTTCGCCAACATCGCAAATGCCTATGCTTCTGGAAAAGGAGATTTTGTGCAGCTTTTTGAACCGACTGCCAGTATATTTGAAGCTCAGGGACTCGGCCACATCGTCGCTTCTTTCGGAAAAGAATCCGGCAAGATTCCTTATACAGTCTACATGGCTAAGGATAGCTTCCTTAAGAAAAACGATGATGTTGCTACACGTTTTACAGCTGCTATTTATGAAGCACAAGCTTGGGTAGACACTCATTCATCCGAAGAGATCGCAAAATCCATTCAACCCTACTTTGAAGACACCGAGTTGTCATTGATCACCACGGTTGTTGACCGCTATAAAAGTCAGCATTCTTATGCTACAAATCCAATTCTAGATGAAGAAGAGTGGAACAATTTACAAACGATTATGGATGAAGCGGGGGAACTCCCGAAACGGATCGATCATAAGACTTTAGTGGATACCACCTTTGCAGAAAAAGCACAGCAATAGGAGGAAATCCAATGTCATTTCTTCATCTTGATGCCATCACACATGTTTATTTCACGAAAGAATCTGCAAAAGTCGCAATCTCAGACCTTACTTTTCATATTGATGAGGGGGAGTTCGTATCATTGCTCGGACCTTCGGGATGTGGTAAATCGACTGTTCTTTCTCTCATTTCAGGATTGCAATCTCCCACTAGCGGAACCATAACACTCCAGAACAAGGCCATTACTGCACCGACTGAACAAGTAGGATACATGTTGCAGCAGGACTATTTGTTTCCGTGGAAGACAATCGAAGAGAATTGTTTACTCGGTTTAAAGCTTACCGACCAGATTACGACAGAGAATAAAGAAAAAACGTTAGGGTTTCTTGAAGAAATGGGCTTAGGTGATGTTAAAAATGCCTATCCAAACCAGCTGTCGGGTGGGATGAGGCAGCGAGTAGCTTTAGTTAGAACACTCGCCACACAGCCCGATTTGCTACTGTTAGACGAACCGTTTTCAGCGCTCGATTACCAAACGAAATTGAAACTGGAGAACCTTGTATCTTCTATCTTAAAAACTAGGAAAAAGACAGCGTTACTCGTTACTCATGATATCGGTGAAGCAATCGCGATGTCTGACAGAGTTATTCTTCTATCGAAGCGTCCTGGAAAGCTAGCAAAGATCTTTGAAATTCCAGAGCATCTCAGAGAACTCACACCGTTTGAAGCAAGAAATAATCCAGACTTTGGTAATCACTTCCAATCGATCTGGGAGGAGCTCGAATCACATGAATAGCCCCCAGCTAAAAAAACAGCATGCTCATTACCTTAATGAATTAAAGATTGAAAAGCGAATCGTATTTACATGGCAACTCTTTATACTAATCGCTTTCTTCTCTTTATGGGAACTAGCTGGAAGATTATCATGGGTAGATCCATTACTATTTAGCTATCCCTCAAAAATTGGTGAACTGTTTCTTATAAAGTTATTAGATGGTTCATTAGTCGTTCACACTACCGTAACCCTCCTCGAAACGGTAGCTGGCTTTATACTAGGAACAGCTTTAGGGACTTTGTTTGCCGCAGGATTATGGTGGTCGCAAAAAGCCTCTAAGATAGCTGATCCATACCTTGTCGTGCTAAATTCCATGCCTAAAGTAGCTCTTGGACCAATTATTATCGTAGCGCTCGGTCCAGGATACCTTTCGATTATCGCTATGGGAGCTTCCATTTCAATCATTATTACAACATTAGTGGTTTATCATGCATTTCATACCGTTGAACCTAATTTCGTCAAAGTCATCCGTTCCTTTGGAGGCAACAAAAAACAAACTTTTCTGGAAGCAATCTTACCAGCCTCTTTCCCAGCAATTATCTCTACATTGAAAGTAAACGTAGGACTTTCCTGGGTAGGCGTCATTGTTGGGGAGTTTCTCGTATCAAAAAAAGGGCTAGGCTACATGATTATTTATGGGTTTCAGGTATTCAATTTCACGCTCGTTCTACTTAGCCTTGTTATGATTGCAATTTTTTCATCGATCATGTATGTGATTGTAGAATGGATTGAAAGAAAACTAATAAGGAACTAGCCTTCACGAAGGCTAGTTTCAGCTTGTATCCTACTTGATGAGAATAAGTCCAAAACGAGATCCAATTGTTTAATACCATTTATCCCTCAATGACCACTCTTATTCAACACTGAATTCTTTACACTCTTGTTTTATGATATAAAAGAGTCCAGTTTTTCAACTGGACTCTTTTACATTGATTTGTTTAAATTCTCCAAGCAGAATGGTAGTACGTTGTCTTTCATCATAAAACTATACCGTTCATTCGTCGGAAGATCTGTGGGGAGATCTTGAAGCAATACTGGACCATTCGTTTCCATATAGTCCTCTTTTGATACTAGGTGATCAATTTCTGCATAGTAGACGTTTTTGATGATCGTTCCACCCTTGCCTTCTACGCGATATTGGCCTACGTACCGTATTGTGTTCACTACGCCACCCGTTTCTTCATAAACTTCTCGGACTGCGGCTTCTTTTGCAGTTTCCCCTTCTTCAACTTTTCCACCCGGAAACTCAATGCCTCTTCTAGAATGTTCGGTCAGAAGCCATTTTCCTCCAAACTGACAAATGACCCAAACATGCTTTGGATAAAGCGAATAAGGGTGATCCTTAAAAGAAAGTCTCACCTGATTATGATAGTAATCCGTAAACGTAAGTTCGCTCATTTGATAACCTCGTCTTTTAGTTTCTTACTTTATTGTAAAAGAGTACAGATTGGATGTCCAATTTACCAGATTAGATTAGAGTGTTTTGAAACGCAGAGATATTAAAAATACATGTAACAACCATGTGGTAAGTTGTTGAAAAAAAATAAAAATGGGCCTATGCCCATTTTTATTGAATCGTAAAGTTTTGTATGATCCAGTCGTTATTCGAATATTCGAATTCGATCTCGATCGTGTATGTTCCGTAAAGATCAGTTTCGTTCGTTTGCACAAGCTTATATTCGAATTCGTTTACCTTTTTAAGATCATACTCATTTTCATAATCAACCCAAGGGAAAAGTTCCGTTGGCTTTAAGTACAGTCCCCCATCATTTTCTTCATAATAGAAGTCTGTAATTTCATTCGCTAGTTCCTCTGATGCAACACCTTGTAAATGGTTACTTATTTCTTCTTTTGAGGAGAACTTTTCAACTCTGTAATTCTCATCCGTTTTTTGAATAATACGTTCTATCAGTTCATTCGTTACCTTTTTTTCATCTATTTCCTTAACTTCTGTGGACTTTGCTTGGGCTTTTGTCTCAAAGCTTGAAACCATCATTTCAGTGTGGTTTTGGGCTACTTTCGTTAAATCAGCTCCACAGCCTGCAGTTATACTCACCAAACAAAGTAGTAATAGCATGCTTATGTATCTCATCTTAACTCCCATCCTTTAATTCATGTTGTTTGTGTCTTATAGATACAATTCCTCATTTATCACGGTGTCAAACCGCTCATCTTGATAAATATACTTTTTTACTACGATTACTAGTGCTGTTCTTCTACTTATAAGACGATCGAATAGATTGAAAAGTTTCAATTTAAGAAACCTTTTCAATTCTTATGACCAACTTACATAAAAAAAGCTGTCGATCCTTCGACAGCTTATACCTTAGCAATATGGATTATATCCAGCTCCACCAACTTGAGGTGGTGGGCAGCAGCCTCCTCCAAACGCACCTGCTCCAACGATAATCAATAGCAAGAATAGAACAACGATCAAAGCAAAGCCTTTTCCGTAACCACCGTGTTGCTCTTTACCCATATACGTATCCCCCCAAAATAATTAATTACTACAGTATACTCTATGTCAAAAACCTATTTTAGGAAGGGCATGAGCGGAGAAAAAGAAAAAATATACGGCATTTGTCCTCATTCATCGTAGATAGCATGGCATAAAAAAAAGCTGTCATAGGCGACAGCTTTTAACTTGCTATTTTCTAGTATGGGTATTCAATGCATCCAACACTCCCATTTGTTCGATCTGAGCTTTTGTTTCTGGAGTACCTAATTGATGAACTAGGTAATAAAGATCATAAATCGCATTATCTGTCCAATCGCGATGACTATCAACTTCTTTCTCATCGAAATGGTTAGTTGAGAAGAAATCATGCTGTTGAACATATTTTTGTGATCTTAATTTCTCAATCGCTTGTTGAATCTTCATATATTCTTCATGATTCGCTTTAATCTTGAAAGAGTTTAATTGATGACCCTCGATCTCTGTTTCGTGAAGCTCACCTTTTGGAGTAACATAGTACGTTTTCTTAATCATATTCATCCTCCTTCAATCTTTTTAAACAGGGCTATCCTGCCTGTGAGTGTATCCTTTGTACTCGTGCTGTGCTGCATCGATCGTCTGCTCTACATTGAGGTGGGAATAAAAGACGCCAACATCCCTTCCAGCTTCGTTTGCCTCTTCAACCAGAAGGTCGTAATACGATTTTTCTTTCTCGTCATTAGCTACATGAAATTGTTTCCGATCATGGTCGACTATTACAAGAACATCGCTTTCCACTGCCTTTCCTCCTCACGACTATTCGTATAGGAACATTACCCGAATCTCTATTAAACTAATCTTTTCTATTTCTAACTAATCGACTCCTAAATCTGTGTTAAAATGAACGGATGAATCTATAGAATAAAGTTCAGGTGATGATCATGAATTTTACGAAAACTCCCCACCAAGCAATATCTGAATCCAGCCTGGCAGCACCATTAACATCAACCGGTGGTGAAGGATTTGCGAAAACGGAGCTTGATAGAGATTTCTTTTTAGAACTATTAAGCTCAGGCATACGATTAAACGATCGCCAAATACAAGCTGTACAACATACGTCCGGACCTCTTTTAACAATCGCCGGTGCTGGAAGTGGGAAAACATCAGTACTGACTGCGCGAACAGCGTACCTTATGACGGTAAAAGAAATCGATCCTTCCAATATCTTACTGATTACATTTACAAGAAAAGCTTCAGAAGAAATGAGGCAGCGAATCAGCGCGCTTCCCGGTGTTGCTCCTTCTCAAGCAAACAGTTTAACAGCTGGTACTTTTCATTCAATCTTTTTAAAACTATTGAGAAGCATTGGATACAACCAGAAAATATTAAACAGCGAACGCCATAAACAAATCATTATGAAGAATATCTTGAAAAAATTAAATAGTACACAAAGTTCTTTACCTGAAATCATGCTTTCTTCGATTTCTTCCTGTAAGGTTAAAATGGTTGAGCCACACGAGGTGCCCGAGGGGAAAGAAACAGAAGAATTAAAGAAAGCATACCAAGAATATGAAACATGGAAAGCCTCAAATGGCTACATGGATTTTGATGATATTCTTGTATTTACATACCGTGAATTCTTGAACAATCCACAGCTTCTTCAGAAAATGCAGAAGCGTTTTCAATATGTGCTCGTTGATGAGTTTCAAGATACGAATCCAATTCAGTATGAACTGATTAAGTCTATCGCTGCACCACAAAATAATCTATTTGTCGTAGGAGACGATGACCAGGTCATCTATTCCTTTAATGGCGCAAACAGTTCTATCATTCTTGAGTTTGATAGCACCTATCCTGATGCAAAAGTTGTCACACTCGATACAAATTATCGATCCACTCCAGATATCGTCGGACTTGGAAATCATATAATCAAACATAACGAGTATAGAAGATCGAAATGGATGAACGCGACTGATAAAGAGGGAAGTAAACCATCGTATATACGGCCTGCAACAACTGAAGAAGAAGCCACCATCGTTCTTGAAAACATTAGGGAACAGGAACGAGAATGGAAAGATATCGTCATCCTTACAAGAACATATACGAATGCAAGAGCGATCTTTGAGCAACTCGTCGAGCAAGATATACCATTTAACGCCCAAGGAATGAAGCAAGTATTCTATGAACAAACAATTATTAAAGGCATGCTTGATCACCTAAGACTCGCCTATCAGCACGATAGCCTCGATGCAACGGCAGCAATCCTACCTTCTCTCTTTATTAACCAGGAAGCAGGAATGCGCCATATAGAGATGGAGAATTTCGTAGACCCGATCGACTTTCCACTACGCCATCTTACTTCATGGAAAACGCTGAGACCTTTCCAACAGAAAGCCATCGAGAAGAGAATCAGCTTGATAAAGGAAGCAAAACGACTTCATCCAAAGAAGGCCATTCAGTTGTTACGGGAAGACTACATGAAGCATTTAGATAACGCGAATGATGAAACGATAACTGTTCATAAAACAACGCTGAAAGAAATGATGGACGAACTCGAATTCTCTAGCTCACGTTTTGAAACATTGCCTGAATTTCTAGGTTATGTCGATCGAATTATCACTCGGTTTAATGAACATAAAAAGAAGCCATATACCAAAAACGCTCTCTCTTTGTTATCGATTCACCAAGCTAAGGGGCTTGAGTATCCCGTCGTTTACTTGATCGGTGCTTCAGAAACGATTCTTCCGCATGTATCAGCGTTAACATCGATGAAGGATAAAGAAGCCTCTCAAAAAGACCTCTACCTTAAAAATCCTTCTGCGGACTTAGAAGAGGAACGTAGGCTTTGTTATGTAGCAATCACTAGAGCCAAAGAAGAAATCTATATTAGCTCACCAGAAAAACATCTAGGAAAACAGACTCCTGTATCACGTTTTTTAACTGAAGCATTCAAGAACAAGAAACCACTATCAGACCTTCATGTAAAAGCATGGATCTGTTCAAGTGATTTCTGCAAAGGATGGATGAAGATCAACGGTAAACAACCGGATGAAAAGGAATGCCCACTCTGCAAAAAACCAATGATCATCTCTCAGAAAGCAATCCTTAAACGATGAATATGTCATACCAATAATCTTTGTTGCGCTTTGATTACAAGTTATTTAAGAGATGTTAAACAGCCCATTTTCATGCGTTATACATGCTATAGTATAAAAAAACGACGCAACAGGAGGGCTCCGATGAGCAGCATACGGTATGAAACCATCTTTCAGAAACAGCTTGCAAACGGAACGATCATTGGGATAATGGATTACCTAGAAGGCAAGCTGATCAGATTGAACCTACATGATGAGGAGCCGGAGTATCTCAACCCGGAATTAAAGGAATTCTTTCAAAATGAACGTAAAAGAATGTATACGCATCAATAAGCTATAGATTTACCACGCTTTTTAAGGAGACGCAGTGCTGTCGAGATTTTTCTCGGCAGCATTTTTTTTACGCAATGATAATGATTGATTCTTCCTTGCTGAATAAAAAGGTTACGAGATGAGAATTCTAAAATACTAGACCAGGATAGAAATTTTTTGTTGAAAAAGGTTTGATATAAAAATTAAGTAGGGAATAAAAGAAGTAGCAAACGATATGGCTACTTTGAAGGAGGAAAAGACATGTTAAAGCAGGTACTCGTTATTATAGGAATTGTTGTCGTTGTACTATTTGTAGTTAACGCACTATTCTAGATTCTATTACAAAACATGTTGTTAGGAGGAAAGAATATGGTTAGAACAATCTTAATGATTATTGGTGCTATCGCACTGATCGCTGCAATCTTATCATTTATATAAGTCATACAAAGAATGCGCCTAGAATCACTGTTCTAGGCGCATTTTTATATTAGCGTTTATCGTTATTACTGTTTTTCTTGACTTCGTCGACCTTGGACTTAGGGATGTATATGAAAATCGCCTTTTTTTTGCTGTTCATATTGATCTCCTTCAAGATAATTATTAGCTCACCTATCTAATTCTACTTGATAAGAAACATAAGAATCAAGCTAATTTATTTAAACAGAAGCTTTTTTACTATTTTGTGGAAGGATAAATTCATCACCTATAACTGTCAACAAATCGATGAATTTTCATGTCTAAGGATGTTGTTTCGCTGATATACTTGTTTTATACTATGAAGTATCATGATTGTGAATTTCATCACATTAAATCAGTTAGTACTGAAGGAGTGAACGCGTTGTTAAAACAGCCTTTAAAAATGTTCCGAGGCGTCGGTTTTGCTGAAGGTATTTCCTTCTTACTTCTTCTCGGAATCGCGATGCCACTTAAATATATGTTAGATATGCCTCTTGCAGTAACGATTGTCGGCGCGATTCATGGAGGATTGTTTGTGCTTTATATCGCAGTGATCCTATATGTAACGCTAGTGAAGAAATGGTCTTTCCTAAAGGCTTTTCTCGCTGTAGTATCGTCAGTGATTCCGTTTGGACCGTTCATTTTCGACGCCAAACTCATCAATCAATCAGAATCTTAATCAAAAGGAAGGACCAAACCGGTCCTTCCTTTTCAGCTTTTTTGGGAAATCTAAAATATTGTGGCCCCTATGCCGCAGGAGTTTGAACACCTCTTGCTTTCCTATGGACGAACGCCCGTTGGACCACGGGAGTCAGAGGTCTTCTCTCCTACTAGAACTTTACGACCTATTATGCTACAAATCTTATAAAGTCAATGCATTCAACGTGAGACGACTGAGTTCCCTTCGATCTACTTCATACCCTATTCCAGGTCCATCTGGGACGGTTATGCAGCCATCTTCTACCGTTACTTCTGGCTTAATGATGTCTTTTTCCCAATACCTAGAAGAGGCAGATAGATCACCTGGTATTGTAAACCCTGGTAAGCTAGCAAGCGCTATATTATGAGCTCTCCCGATACCTGACTCAAGCATCCCACCACACCAAACTGGGATGTGTTGTTCAAAACATAAATCATGGATTTCTTTGCTAACTTGTAAGCCGCCGACCCGACCAGGTTTGATGTTAATAATCTTACAACTCTTAAGCTGAAGCGCTTTTCTCGCATCGTTGTAAGACGTGATACTTTCATCTAAACAAACCGGAGTCGTGAGGTGTTTTTGCAGTAAAGCATGGTCCACAATATCGTCAGCCGCTAGTGGTTGTTCAATCATCATAAGCTCATACTCATCAAGTTTCTGTAGCTTAGGCAAATCATGTAGACGATAAGCGGAATTGGCATCAGCCATCAAATTGATCAAAGGAAATTTCTCTCGAATCGCACAGATCAGCTCGATATCTTGAGAAGGCTTGATCTTAATTTTTATTCTCTCATATCCTTCTGCTACTCTCTGTCCGATTTCATCGAGCATATGCTCTTGTGAGGACGCTCCAACCGCTACCCCCGCTTTGATACGCTTTTCAGATGACCCTAAGGCCTCAGCTAAACTTATATTCTCCCTCTTTGCATATAGATCCCATACTGCTCCTTCGATGGCTGATTTCGCCATCGTATTCCGTCTGATAACATTAAGAACCTTTGACACTTCAGAGGGGTGATGGAAAGTAAGCTTCTTCAACTTTGGGACGATTATGTCTTTCAGCATATGCCAGGAAGTGGTCAACGTCTCTTCAGTATACCAGGGTGTTGTGAAGGCAACTCCCTCACCAAATCCGGATATGCCATTCTCATCGATCGCTTCAACGATGATCAGGTGCCGATCATCTACTTTCTCCAAACTATTTTCAAATGGAGATTTCAATTTCATCTTCACATGGCGAAGAATGACTTTTTTGAGTTTCATCGTTTTACCCCCAATAAGCGGCGCTGTAATTTATTTGCCCCATTTCTAGGAAGTTCATCAAGAAACGTTATGCTCTTAGGCTGCTTGTATCGAGCTAGTTTTTCAGACAGAAAGCTGAGTAGGTCTTTTTCAGTTACCTGTTTCGTTCGACATACAACAAAAGCGACTGGTACTTCGCCCCATTCTTCATCGGGTACACTTGTCACCCCGGCATCGATGATGGCGCTATGTTCTAAAAGTGCCGCTTCTATTTCGGCAGGATAAACGTTCTCTCCACCCGATATGATGAGATCTTTTCGTCTGTCTAAAACAAATAAGAAGCCTTCATCATCGATATAGCCCTGATCTCCAGTATGCAGCCAACCGTCTACTAACGAAGCTTTCGTAGCACGTTCACGATTGTAATATCCTGATGTAACAGTCGGCCCCTTTACGAGGATCTCACCATGTTGGTAAGGACCTGCTACCTTTTCATCTTCAAGAATCCTTAACTCTGAAGGAAAAAGCGCTTTACCTGCTGATCCTTGTTTACTCAACATATATTCTGGTGAGAGTGTAATGATTTGTGACGCTGTTTCTGTCATTCCAAAAGTTTGATACACGGGTATGTTCTTTTCCTGACAAGTTGAAAGAAGAGGATAAGGAGCTGGTCCACCACCTAGAAGCATACATCGAAACGTATCAGGATAAATTGTGTCCCCAAGGTCATCTAACATTCGTTTCAACATAGTACTTACGACGGATACGATCGTAACGCCGTCTTTCCGGATCGATTCATTTACGGCAAGGGGGTCAAACTGGGAATGAATGACGGTAGTGATGCCATAAATAACACTACGTATCAAGATGGATAATCCACTCATGTGATACATAGGAACAGCGGTTAACCACCGATCATTTATATGTAATCCAAGGTTCAAACTTGAACTGATAGCACTCCACCAATGATTCCCATAAGTAAGCATGACGCCCTTAGGTTTTCCAGTTGTTCCGGACGTGTACATGATTGTATGGAGCTGATTTAAAGAGATCGTCACTTGCAGCCCTTCTTCGAGGTCTGCACCTGGTTGAAGCGTTTCCCAAGAAATAATAGTAGCCTGTGAGCCAGCGGCTTTTATCGCCTTTTCTTCATAGGTTATATCTGAAATCAAATAGGATATTTCAGCATCTGTTAGTTGATAGGAAAGCTCAGAGTCTGTTAAGCGAAAGTTCAATGGAACGATGATTGCTCCTAAATACATCAGCGTGTGCATACATACTACTGTTTCAATCCCATTTCCCATTAAAAAACCCACATGATCGCCTTTTTTTATCCCGATCTTTTTTAATGCATTTGCCATTTGAACGGACTTTCTCTGCAGTTCTCTATACGTCCATGCCGTCTTGTCTTCATCGATAACGGCTATCCTATCAGGGGTCATATAAGCACGCTTATGCAGCCAATTTGGCATCGTCTCCATCAGTACCTCTCCTTTCTTTATCGTTAAAAACAGCTTGATGGAAACCCATCAAGCTGTCGAGTACTTTTTATGGAAAGCGAGGGAACTGTTTGAAGTCCGGCTTGCGCTTTTCCTTAAATGAATCACGACCTTCTTTCGCTTCATCAGTCGTGTAATACAATAGCGTTGCATCTCCGCCCATTTGCTGTAGACCAGCTAGACCGTCGGTATCAGCGTTCAATGATGCTTTTAAGAAACGAAGTGCTGTTGGTGACTTTTCAAGCATTTCTTGTGCCCACTGTACTGTTTCCGCTTCTAATTGCTCTAGAGGCACGACAGTGTTAACTAGTCCCATCTCTTTTGCTTCTTCTGCATTGTACTGGCGGCATAGGTACCAGATTTCACGAGCTTTCTTATGACCAACGATACGTGCCAAGTAACCAGCACCATAACCAGCATCAAAGCTTCCTACTTTAGGACCTGTTTGACCGAAAATAGCATTATCAGCAGCTATCGTAAGGTCACATACAACGTGTAATACATGACCGCCACCGATTGCATATCCTGATACCATTGCGATAACTGGCTTTGGAATAACACGGATCAGTCTTTGCAAATCTAGAACGTTCAAACGAGGGATTTCGTCGTCTCCAACATACCCACCGTGTCCTCTTACACTTTGGTCTCCACCAGAACAGAACGCCTTATCTCCAGCACCTGCTAGAACGATGACTCCGATATTAGAATCATCTCTTGCATATGCAAAAGCATCGATCAATTCATTAACGGTTTTTGGACGAAATGCGTTTCGTACCTCTGGTCGGTTAATTGTAATCTTCGCAATCCCATCATGTGTTTCGTAAAGAATATCGTCGTATTCTCTTTCAGTAGTCCATTCAATCAAGATGAAATACTCCTTTCATATGTAGATTAATTTTGTCTTACTTTTAGTTTTCCTAGAAAACCTATTACCATTTTATCAAAGATTTGCGGTTGTTCTAAATGAATTGTATGTCCTGCGTCAATAATCTCCTCAATTTGACCATTAGGAAGCCTTTCGTTCATGCGATTTGCGATCGATACAAATTTTTTATCGTATTCACCAACTAGTAGTAAAGTTGGAATCGAAATGGCTTTTAACTTATCCCAATTGGAAGGCTGCGCACCTGTCCCCATACCCTTTAAACTATTTACTAGTCCTGTTGTTGAGTTAGTAAGACGCTGCTTCCTAAGCTCCCTTTTTAGAGATTGTGGTAGACGTTTTTGCGTTCTGAACAATGGGACTTCCTCCCAAAAAGTAACGAAGCTTTCCACGCCATCTTCCGCAATACGTTTCGCAAGTGCATCGTCTTTCAAAATTCTTTCTTCTCGCTCTTCAATCGTTTCTAGCCCAGGGGAACTGCTTTCAAGAATGAGGCTCTTCACATATGAAGGATGATGCGCTGCAAAAGAAAGAGCAAGTCTACCACCCATAGAGTAACCGATTACATTAGCATTTTCTACGTTCAACTGATCTAAGATATCTTTCAAATACTGTGACATAGCTTCCATCGAATAATAAGCAGGGTCCTCTGGCTTGCTGCTTTTACCATGTCCGATGAGATCGATTGCTATACAGCGATATCGGTCAGACCAATCTTCAGTGAAGGGAGTCCAGTTATCGACCGCACCAGTAAATCCATGTAGGAACACGATCGCTTCTCCTTTCCCCCTGTCATCAGCATGAAATTGTAAGCCATGGGTAGAAATCATCATAGCTTAAACTCCTTTAACACTGCACTTGTTGTTTCTGAAACCTTCGAGAACACGTCTCTATGCAATACCTTGTTAAGATTTCGATCAGTAGGTATTTCGATAATATTTAATCCTTTATGATTCTTAGAAGCATGAAACAATTCATTAAATTCTTCCCACGAAGATGCTCGTTCAAATGTAGCTCCATATAAAGCAGCTGCATGTCGATAGTCGAGACCTATTGGCGTTCCGAATAGACGTTCAAAATGCTTTTCATGTTCTTTCTCTGCCTGTGGGAGAAATGAAAAGATGCCCCCGCCATCGTTATTCATTACGATGATTGTTAAATTCAAGCCGTATAGCTTTCCTAATAACAAGCCGTTCATATCATGATAAAAAGATAAATCTCCTATTATCAATACCGAATAATCGAATGAAACGCTCGCGCCTAACGCTGTCGAAACCACGCCGTCTATTCCATTCGCACCTCTATTACCCATTATGGTAGGAGAACCATGCTTTGGTAAGAAGAAATTATCGAGATCTCTTATCGGCATACTGTTTCCAACGAAAAGCAAGGATTCTTCTGATAAGAGATTAGCGAGTTCTTTAAAGATGTGCCCTTCAAACATTTCACTCTGATCAGCAAGAAGAACATCGGTTGCTTTCTTATTGATCGTTTGCCAAAGTTCACTCCACTCATAGTCTACGCGCTTCGAATCTTTATCAAGATTTTCAAGAAGCTCCTGACAGAATGAGAAAGGTGACGCAACGACCATGTGCGAACTGTTAAGGGTTGGGTCTCTCCATCCCGCTTCATCGACCACGATCTGATGCACGTCCTCTAATTTATCGATGTACTGCATATATGCTTTTGAGATGGGCATCGCTCCGAAACGAATGACCACTTCAGGCTTCAGTGTTTTACTTTCACCTTTTAATAGTGCATCGTAACTTTCGATCACCATAGGATTATTCATATCTCGACAGTTAGATAAAGGATCTGCAAAAATAGGAAAGCCAGTTGCTTCCGAAAGCTTTCGAACCGCATCTGAGAGTCCCTTATCTTCTTGTGGGCCGACTACGATCAATCCTTTCTTCTTCATCAACATCTCAACATAAGAAGCAATCTCAAGATCATTAATCTTTATACTATTTCCTGGAACAGTCACCCATGGCTCGTCGTTAGCTCTTCCTTCTTGATAGATCGTTTCATCTGATAAATCAGGAACGAGTGGATCTCTGAAAGGAAAATTCAAGTGAACTGGGCCCGATGGAGCTTGTAAAGAAATCGCCGAAGCTCGTGAAGCCACTGTTCTTATGTATCGAATTAAAGATTGAGAAGCATCTGGCATCGACGCTTCCATATACCATTTTGGAAAACTGCCAAACAGTTGATTTTGGTCGATCGCCTGTGGTGCACCATTATCTCTTAACTCAGGAGGTCGATCTGCCGTTAAGATGATCAATGGTATTTTTGATTGAGCTGCTTCAATGACTGCAGGATAGTAATTCGCACCTGCTGTACCAGAAGAGCACAAAAGTGCAACAGGCTTCTTTTGGGCTTTTGCAATACCCAGCGCAAAGAAGCCTGCTGACCGTTCATCTACATGAACCCAAGAAGTGATCGTAGGATGATTTGCTATAACCATAGCTAATGGTGTAGAGCGCGAACCAGGACTAATGACAACATCATTAATCCCGGAACGAGAAAGTTCATCAACAAATGCTCCTACATACTTTGAAAGGATGCGTTGATCATTCATATTGGCTGCCTCCAAGCGCTGCTAACATCGGTTTAAACTTCATCTTTGTTTCTTCATATTCACTATGTGGGTCTGAGTCTCCGACAATTCCACATCCTGCGAACAACGATGCATCCCGTCCTTTTAATAAACCAGAACGGATAGCGACAGCAAACTCACCATTATCTTGATAATCGATCCAGCCAACCGGACCAGCATACCAGCCTCGATCCATTCCTTCTACTCGTCGTATTTCCTTAACTGCCTGATGCTGCGGATATCCTCCAAGAGCAGGGGTTGGATGTAGGCGTTCTAACATTCGTAATAAGCTTGTCCCTTTACGAGCCCGCGCAACGACAGGTGTGAATAGATGTTGAATGTGAGGCGTTTTGTATAACTCCGGAGTAGATGGGACTTGTACAAACTCACATTCTTCTTCCATTGCTGTACGAATCATTCGGACTACAAGATCATGTTCGATTCGATTTTTATTATCATGCAATAATTCGTTTCCAAGTTCCTTATCTTCACTATCTGTATCTCCTCTGTCGATCGAACCAGCAAGGCATGCTGAATAGACTTGCTGTCCATCTCGCTTAACGAGGCGTTCAGGTGATGCACCGATAAAGCATTTATCATTGTAATTAAAAGCGAACAAGTAACTATCGCTTTGTTGTTCTTTCAGCTTAAGCAGCGTTTTAGAAGAAGAGAATGGCTCTTCTGAACGAAGCTTTATTTCTCTCGCAAGTACTACTTTTTCTAACTTGCCATCTCTTATATTCGCTGCAGCACTGCGTACCGTGTTTTTCCATTGCTCTGGTTCGATTTCTTCAACAGTGAAGTTTGTAGTTGAATCACCCTGTTCGGAAGGCATCATATCCAAAATTCGATTATAGTGATGAAGAAGCTGATCAGATAGCTCATCGGCTTGATCACTCTCATCTACAACCGCATTCAGCGTTAGCCATAGATCGTCTCCAGCTTTTGTTAACATCAGCTTTGGAATGACCATTCCGCCTTCAGGGAATCCCGACCAATTCTCAGTATTTGCTGCATCAGGATCAAATGAAAACCCACCGAGTAATACAGGACCAACTCCTGGCCTTGAAGGTGCGCCTTCTATTAAAAAGTTCTCCAAGAATTTCTTCCAATCACGTTCAATCGTTTGGAATCGTTCCTCATTAGCTTGAAAGGCTTTTAACGTTCCGAGCCCTACGATCGTTGTATCATTTTCAGGGTCTGCCCAAAACGTTCGATCGTTATTATATAAAGACGAACCAGCTGCATAAAAGGAGAGGGGATCGACAGCACCTACTTGTAGCACCTGGCTAACAAGTACAGACGTTCCCCGTTTGTTCGCCTCACTTACACCTTGATGAAGCAGGCTATATAGTTCTTGATGCTGTATGATAGACACTGACTTCTCCCCCCAACTTTCTTTCCATGCAAAAGCAGACCGAGTCAGCCTCGGCCACAGTTAATTAAAGGATACACCTGTCCCACTAAAACTGTCAACGAAGCGGTTTTTACCATTCGAATATTCTATTATTAGTTTCCCTATCCTTCAAGAAAAAAATCATATCGATACTCCGCTAATGCCCTTAGCAAAAAAAATAACGAGCATAGGATAGTTAATGTAGACATTTCACAGCGTCTATAAAAAGTCAACAAAGGAGGGTCTAATTTGTCCAGGCATTATTATCACGGAGTTTGTCGTCAACACGTCGGACAATGTGTCGAAATTCGTTGTCACGATGGTGAACTACATCGTGGCCACATTGAAGAAGTAGATGATGAATTCGTTTATATCCGTCCATTGCGAGATAACTGTTGCGGACCAGAGCAACCTGGAGGACCCGGAATGTATTTTTTTGGAGCATTTGCTGGTGGATTGCTCGGAGGACTAGTAGGGGTTGGGTTAGGAAGAATCGCGTTCTTCAGACCATATCCTTACCCGTATTATTAGAATTTACTGGATCACCTTGCTAGCGCAAAGGTGATCATTTTTTATTCATACCTCAACTAAACATTGACACCCCTTATCCGTTTTTTTACACTATAATGGTTATAGGGGTCATTTTATTGAAGTTACAGATTGAGGGAGAGACACATTATTATGGAAGAGCGTTTAACAAACAGCACAAATAAGCTGGGTAAAGACTCGCCTTCGAAACCAACTTGGCAGGTGTGGTGGCGTTTGCTTCGTCCACACACATTAACAGCTGCCTTCGTTCCAGTTATTATCGGCACAATGCTAGCCGTTCAAGATAACCCGTTTCATTTTGGATTATTCATGGCAATGATGGTTGCTTCTATTTTGATTCAGTCCGCAACGAATATGTTTAATGAATACTACGATTTCAAACGCGGTCTCGATCATGCTGGAAGTGTTGGTATCGGTGGAGCAATCGTTCGAGATGGCGTTGGCGCTGAAACAGTACTAAAACTTGCTTTTATCTTTTTTGGAATTGCAATCGTTCTAGGGGTCTATATTTGTATACTAACAACATGGTGGATCGCAGTCATCGGAGTTGTATGTATGGCTGCAGGTTATTATTATACAGGTGGTCCATACCCGATCGCCTATACACCGTTCGGTGAGATAGCAGCCGGACTGTTTATGGGACTTATCTTAGTACTTCTTTCTTTTTATGTTCAAGCTGAAGTCATTACACTCGATAGCGTATTACTATCACTGCCTATCTCCGTGCTTGTTGGTGGAATCTTAATGGCTAACAACATCCGGGATCGGATAGGAGATAAAGAAAAAGGGAGAAAAACATTAGCGATATTATTAGGCCATGAGAAAGCTGTCCTATCATTGGAATGGATGTTTATCTTTTCTTTCCTTTGGATTGTGGTCATGATCATCACGATCGACGCTTCACTATGGTTATTATTAGTGTTACTCAGCCTTCCGAAGGCGTTTAAAGCGATTAAGCTTTTTGATGGCAAAACGGAAGCGATCCAGATGATGCCTGCAATGAAGGCCACTGCACAAATGCATACCCAATTCGGCCTACTTATGGCAATCGGATTGTTTCTAGCAACGATCATTTAGGCAAAAGCCCCGAAGGGCTTTTGTCTTTTTTATTGCAATAGTATTGTATACTGATAAGTAGTAAAAGGAGGAGATGACATGGAATTTAAAAACACGTTATTAGAAGCGCTCGGAATAGAAGCTGTTACGTTGACCCGTGAAAAAGTCGTTCTTCAAATGCCTGTTGGACCCAATACTCATCAGCCGCTTGGTTTTCTTCATGGCGGCGCTTCGGTTGCACTTGCTGAATCTGCAGCAAGCATCGGAGGATCCTTACATCTAAACGGAGAAAACGAAGCCGCTTTTGGTATGGAAATCAATGCTAATCACTTAAAAAGCAAGAAAGATGGTATTGTCACTGCGATTGCAGAACCAGTACATATCGGAAGAAGAACAATGGTTTGGGAAATCAAGATTGTGGATGAGCAGGATGATCTAATTTGTATCTCCCGCTGTACGTTAGCTGTTAAAAGGTATTAAACCAACAAAAAAATCCCGCTGAGTCTAACGGGATTTTTGTTCAGTGTTTCTTTTACTAATCGTACGATAATCTTCATGATAACTATCCGAAATAGCATAATGACATCCGTCACACACGATTCTTCTTCTTTCCCAAGGAAAGAGTAATTCTTTCTCACAGTAAAGGCACACGTGACCCATCCGCATCACCCCCATTTAGTTTATGTAGGTATTTTTAAATCAAGAACCAAAGGGAGTTTTACGTGAAAAATATTACATTCCTGTTGATATTACTCTTTTTTATGAGTGCTTGTGCAACTGAAACAGGACAAAACCCGAAGACAATCTCCGCAGAAGTAACGAAAGTCGTTGATGGTGACACGATTAAAGTATCACTTGATGGCAAGGCTGAAACTGTTCGACTCTTACTTGTAGACACGCCCGAAACGAAACATCCTTCAAAACCCGTTCAACCCTTCGGACCAGAAGCTTCTTCTTTCGCAGAAGAAACGCTCGAAGGTGAAGAAATCGACTTAGAAATAGGAATCTCAGAAAGAGATAAGTACGGACGCTTACTCGCTTATGTATGGATCGATGAAAAGATGTTTAATGAGATGCTACTAGAAAAAGGACTGGCTAGAGTCGCCTATATTTATCAGCCTAATGTGAAGTACTTGGAAGATTTCCAATCCCTTCAAAGAACTGCCCAAAAAGAAGGAGTCGGGATTTGGAGCATTGAAGACTATGTGCGTGAGGACGGCTTTCAAGGAGAAGCTCCTTCGGGGCAACCTAATGAAGAGTGTAAAATCAAAGGAAACATTAATTCTAAAGGTGAGAAGATTTACCATGTTCAAGATGGTGCTTATTACGATATAACAAAAGCAGAAGAAATGTTTTGCTCGGAGGAAGATGCAAAAGCAGCCGGGTTTCGCCCATCTTCTAGGTAGATTCTATGTATAGAAAGCCGGGTCCCGTAAGTAGGGACCCGGCTTCGTTTATACTGCCCGCTCAATCGTTTTTCCTTGTTGGAGCTGATACATTTGGTAATACCTACCTTGTTTTTGCATTAGCTCTTCATGACTTCCTCTTTCAGCAATCTCCCCTTGGTGGAGAACAAGGATCTGATCGGCTTCTCGAATCGTCGAAAGTCTATGTGCGATAATGAATGTGGTCCGCCCTTTCTTCAGCGTATCCAATGCATTTTGTATCACGATTTCTGTTTCAGTATCTACGTTAGATGTCGCTTCATCCAGGATGAGAACGGCTGGATCAAATGCTAGTGCACGAGCAAATGAAATCAATTGACGTTGTCCTGAAGAAAGCGTACTACCTTTTTCAATGACAGGCTCATCGTAGCCTTTCGGTAGAGTTTTCAATAATTCCTCTGCTCCAACATCGTTCAATGCTTTTTCTACCTTCTCTCTTGAGATCGAAGGATCATCTAAGCTCACATTTGATGCGATTGTGCCAGTGAATAGAAAAGGATCTTGCAATACAATCGCCATATGCTGTCTTAAATGTTGCTTTGGTATCGATTGAATGTCTTTACCATCGATTGTGATCGTGCCTTTTTGATTGTCATAGAACCGGAATAGAAGGTTCATGATCGAACTCTTTCCTGAACCAGTATGGCCCACCAGCGCAACGGTTTCACCTTTTTTGGCAGTGAAGGATAGGTCCTTAAGAACATACTCCTCTTCTTTGTATGCAAACGATACATTGTTAAAAGCAACATTTCCTTCATATGGTTTAAGCTCTCCGTCTGCAACATCTTCCCCTTTTTCATCGAGGAGTTCAAATACACGATCTGCCGCAACGAGCGCTTGTTCAAGGTTCGCCAATTGGTTCACCATGTTTGTAACAGGCTGGAATAGTCTATTCAAGTAATCGACAAATGCATAGAGCACGCCTAGGCTAACGACTGAAGCAGCGGTCAATGATGCACCTCCAAAATACCAGATGAGGGCAACGAACGTAATATTTCTCAAGATGTTTACCAGATTGTAAGACATGAGTGAATTTAAGTTCAAAAGCTTGTTCTGATAAGTAAAGTGACTTTCATTAAGCGTTTCAAATTCTTTTTCAGTTTGCGAGCTTCGTTTAAATGCTCGAATGATCGATATGCCTTGAATCGATTCGTTTATCATCCCATTGATATCACTGATTCGAGTACGAATGACCTTGTTATATTTAGAAGCAAAACGGCGATAGACGATCACCCAAATAACTAAAATCGGTACAATTGCTAAGGTGATGAACGCCAGTTTCACATCTAAAAAGAATAAAGCAACAAAGATACCTGTCATATAAATGATACTAGTGAAAAACGTAGCGAGTACAGTGACATAAAGCTCACGGATCGCTTCAGTATCATTCGTGATTCTCGATACAACTTTCCCAGCCGGGAGGTTATCAAAATAGTTAATATGAAGCCTTTGAATTTGAGCATAGACATCTGTACGCATATTCTGAATGATTCTGTTAGCAGATGTCTGTAACAACAGCCCTTGCCCATATTCAAAGAACGATGCGAATATCAGCAATCCGAAGTAAAGAACAATCAACCAAATAAGCGGCTCAAACTCCGGCTTGTAAAAGCTGAGAAGTTCATTATTCGTAAGCTTCTCTGCTTCCAAGGTAACCGTATTACTGTCCTTTGATATCATGATGGCCCCGTCTTCAACAGTCCTCTCTCCATCGAATGGAATAGGCTCATCAACAAAATAATAATCTCTTCCTACTTGAAGAATTCTAACTTCTTTTCCTTTTTCTTCACCGCTTGAGAAATGATCACTTCGCTTATACCATTCCCCTTTATACTTAACCGCTTCTTCTCTTTGGTCAGTTTCAAACCATGGGTTCTCTATCCCAAGGATGTGTTTGTCGATCATCCGTTTTGCAATCAGCGGTCCAGATAGCTCAGCGGCTACAGCAACAGTAAGCAGTAGAAGCGCGATGAGGATCGTCTTCTTAAAGCGGAGTGCATACTGAACTAAGCGTTTCCCAACGTGTCGATTCACTTACAGCACCTCCTTCAAATTATCTTCAAGCTGCTGTCTGTCAAACTGTTCTTTATACCAACCGTTGTGTTGGATCAACTCGTGATGAGTGCCAAGTTCAGACACTTTTCCATTATCAAGTACGATGATCTTATCTGCATGCTGAACACCTGATAACCGATGTGTTGCGATGAGCGTCGTTTTCCCCGCTCGTTCGTTTCGAATATTGGAGATGATCTGTGCTTCTGTTTTACCATCCACCGCTGACATCGCATCATCTAAGATCAATATTTCAGGGTCAATCATTAATGCTCTTGCAATGGAAACACGCTGCTTTTGTCCTCCTGACAAAGCGACCCCTTTTTCGCCAACAAGCGTATCGAGTCCTGAAGGAAAGGTCGTAATGTCCTTTTGAATGTCAGCTAATCTTAGGACACGGTTCACATCATGCTCCGTACCATCGCTTCTTCCAAAAAGTATGTTTTCTCTTACCGTTCTAGAAAAAAGGATTTGTTCTTGTGGAACATAGCCGATCCACCCTTGAAGTGCTTCTTGCGAAAGGTCTTGAATGGGGATTCCTGAAATCTTTACTTCTCCCTCGCCAGGAGGGTACTCTCTTAACAATTGCTTCAGAAGTGTCGTCTTCCCGCTTCCGGTACGGCCTACAATCCCAAGTGTTTCACCCTTTGATAGAGTAAACGATACATTTTCAAGGTTCTTTACTTCAGAAGAAGGATAAGTGAACGTCACATGCTCAAATGTGACCTCACCTGGACTTTTAAGAGTCTTAGGTGATTTGTGTTCTTTTACGTCCTCTTCATAGGTTAAGATCTTATTCACACGATCTAACGATGCATTTCCTCTTTGCATGACATTGATGAGCTCGCCTACTGCAATCATCGGCCATATGAGCATTCCTAAATAAACGTTAAACGAGACAAGCTCACCAAGCGTTAACTCATTATGAAAGACAAGGTATGCCCCATACCCAAGACCGATCAAATAACTGATTCCAACGAGTACTTTGATCGTAGGTTCAAATAATACATCGATTTTTGCTACATCGATATTTTTCTTAAATACGTCTTCTGTTAAACGGCGAAACTTGTTTTGATCCGCACGTTCTTGAACATAAGCCCTTGTAACGCGAACACCTGCAATCGATTCTAATACCTGGTCGTTCATCTCTCCAAACGAATCCTGTGCAGCGGTGAATCGTCTGTGTATGATTTTTCCATACTTGTTCATAGCAAGCGCCATGAGAGGTAGAGGGATGATAGCTGCTAACGTTAATTTCCAGCTGATGAGTATGCTCATCGTCGCAAGAACGATTATCATAAATGCGGTTGAGTCTACCAGGGTTAAGATACCGAAGCCTGCCGTCATGGAGACTGCTTTGAGGTCGTTCGTAGCTCGCGCCATAAGATCACCAGTTCTATTTCTCTCATAAAATGTCGAAGTCATTTTCAATAAGTGCTTCATGTACCTCGAACGTAACATTCTCTCAACTAAAAACGCCCCACCAAATAACTGATACATCCAAATGTACGTAATAAAATACACTGCGATCAACAATGCTCCATAGGTGAGCAGGTAATTTTGTAACCGATCCCAAGTTAACGTTCCGATATTAATTTCATCGATCGCCATACCGATTAATTTCGGTGGGATCATTTCGAGTATCCCCGCGAACACAAGTAAAAATATTGCAATCGTATATCGCTTCCAATGCTGTTTAAAAAACCAGCTTAACTTTCCTAAAATTGCAAACATCCATTTCCCCCCAATCCTTTCAGCAATACCACCCAAGTGAATGACGATAAAATTGCCCAACAAAAAAAGGCATAACCGCACGCGGTTATGCCTGATATACGTTAGACATTAAATAGGGCGCACGTCTAAGACGCTTCTCACCCCTTGTAGCAATTAAATCATTACACCTGGGCAATGTGCGTCTCTTTCACATGAAATTAATAAGGCCATTCTTTTAACATGCTCCATCACACACACTCCCTTTCGAATTTTTTCACTCTGTTAGCTTAGCACTATTTTCACAAAATTGTCAATATTATTTCGTTAAAGGATTGACACTTTCTTCTCCCGTTAACGTTGCAATCATTTCAACAAGTAGAGCGATTTCTTCTTCCATGTCTTTCAAGCTCACAGTTTCCACAGGAGCATGCATGTACCGAAGAGGAAGAGACAACAGGGAAACCGGAACGCCTTCTCCAGTTAAACGCAGCTTATCCGCATCTGTACCCGTCATTCTAGGAGTTAGCTCATATTGTACTTTCATATCTAATTTCTTTGCAGCGTCAAGTAACATCTGATTAATCTTAATATTAATCGGCGCACCTTTCGCGATAACTGGTCCTCCACCAATCTTTACATCTGTGTGTTTACTTGAATCGATACCAGGATAATCAGATGCGAACGTTACATCGCATGCGATCGCCATCGTTGGTTTGATTCCTGCTCCAGCGAAATAAGCCCCACCCATATTGGTTTCTTCGTTAACGGTACTTACTGCATAAACACCGACCTTCGGATTTCGCTTCGCTACTTCCTTCAATACTTCAGCAACGATGAAAGAACCTGTTCGGTTATCGAGTCCTCTACCACTGATTCGATCGTTTAGAAGGAACTCAACATCCCTTTTATATACAGCTAAATCACCAATTTCAATATATTTCTCTACTTCTTCTTTAGAAGTTGCTCCACAATCGATATACAGATCATCGAACGTAAATTCGCCTTTAGCGCCACCATGATGTTCTGCGTTAACCCCAAACACACCGTTCAATTTTCCATGCGTTCCAAAGATCGTAACCTTCATCCCGATCGCTGGCTTATGACTGATACCACCTAGCTTTTCAACGCGAATAAAGCCCTTATCATCTATCTTTTTAACCATAAAGCCTATTTCATCGGAATGGCCGGCAAGCAACACCTTAAACTCTGCGTCAGGGTTTAAAATGCCGATAACATTTCCTGCATGATCTGTACGCATTTCATCAGCAAACTCACTCACATAGTTCATCCATTTATGCTGGATCTCCATTTCCGCTCCAGAAGGAGACGGCGTTGCAAGTAGTTCTAGTAAAAAGTCTTTGTTCATTTCATTAACACCTCCGTTAAGTCATCCACTACGATTGTACCGTACCATTCTCTCACAAGCTAGCTCACTCCACTTGCACTAAAAAACCATCTCGCTAAGCGAGATGGTTACACAGCCTTTAAAAGCTCTTGAACTTCAGATAAAGTTGGCAGAGCTGTCATAGCCCCTTTGGTTGATGCTGCAAGGGCACCTGATACACTTGCGAACTGCGTCATCTTCCTAAGTTCTTCTTTCGGTAAGTTTGAAAGATCACCTTCATACTCATTAAAGCAGTATAAGATTCCAGATACGAATGCATCTCCTGCGCCTGTTGTATCTACTGCCTCTATCTTCATCGCCGGAACCTGCAGGGAATAATCAGGTGTGAAAACAAGACTTCCTTCTCCACCCCTCGTAATGAATACCACTGGAATCTGATAGTGTGAGAGCTTTTTGATCCCAGCCTCAATATCATCTTCTCCGGTTATGAACGTCAGCTCTTCATCAGATAACTTTAAGATATCCGCTTCAGAAAGCATCGACACGATAATTTCTTTCGCACGTTCTTCACTTTCCCAAAGACCAAGACGAAGGTTTGGATCATACGAAATGAGGAGACCTTTCTCTTTTGCGATCTCAACTGCTTTCCTTGTTGCACTTCTCGACGGTTCACTGATCATCGAAATCGAACCGAAGTGAAGAACCCGATGCTGATCAAACACCTCAGCTACAATTTCCTCTGCATGTAGAAAGCGATCTGCACTTGGGTTTATGTAGAAGTCAAAACTTCGCTCACCATCCTCAGCATTCGTAACGAATACAACACCCGTTCGCTCAGCTTCAGTCAAAATCATCGTTGAGACATCTACACCATAATCGCGTAAGGTGTCTCTAAGAAAACGTCCTAGTACGTCATCGCCGACTTTGCCTAGAAACGTAGATTTTGCTCCAAGACGTGACAACCCTACAGAGACATTTGCAGGCGCACCACCTGGACTTTTTTGATACGTTGTATTTTCCATATCTAGAGGGATAAAATCGATCAGCGCTTCCCCAAGACTAATAATTCCTTTATTAAGACTCATTTGTATCCTCCTATCAAAAGTAACCCTACCTTTAAAAGATGGGAGTAGCTTTCTCGTTATCATATCACGATAGTTTAAGATACTAAAGAAAAAAAGCGTTATCCATTTCTATAGAAATTGTAAAGGAGTAAGGGCTTCTTACCCCATTATTTTCTTTATTATTTTCAACCCGTTTTTAGCAGATGGGTAGCGGAAAGAGAAATCAAATTTGGTCGTTTGTTTTACGATACTCTTCGTATTAGAAAATGCATCAAAACTCGCCTTTCCATGGTAACTACCTGTTCCGCTCGTTCCAACTCCTCCAAACGGGAGATATGGTGAAACAATGTGCATAAGGGTATCGTTCATACACCCTCCACCGAAAGAGAGGTTATCTGTAATGTAATCCTGTTTCTCATCACTTTCAGAGAAGAAATAAAGAGCTAGTGGCTTCGGTCGTTTACGCACTTCCGTGACGACGTCCTGAAGGTCGTCAAATTCAAGGATCGGTAGCAACGGCCCAAAGATCTCATCTTGCATGATGGGATCTTCCCATGAGATATTGTCGAGTAGCGTTGGAGCGATAACCCTCTCTTCTGCTTTATGTTGACCACCGATTATCACATCGCCATCGCTAAGAAAACTCTTTAGTCTTTCAAAATGCTTATCACTTACAATATGCGCATATTTCTCATCTGATATTGGATCATCACCATAGAATTCGTATAGTACGTCCTGCATCTTCTTAAGTAAATCACTCTTAACGTCGCGATGAACGTAGAGATAGTCAGGAGCTATGCATGTTTGACCTGCATTCGTAAATTTCCCCCACATGATTCTCTTGGCAGCGAGGGTCAGATTTGCATCCTTCTCTACAATAGCAGGGCTTTTACCACCTAACTCAAGGGTAACGGGAATGAGCTGTTTCGCTGCTGCTTCCATGACAATTTTTCCAACAGGGACGCTGCCAGTGAAAAAGATATGGTCGAACGGTTGCTTTAGCAGTTCCGTACTTACTTGAACCCCACCTTCGACGATCGAAATATACTTCTCCTCAAAGTTCTCTCGAATCAACTTGGCAAGAACATGTGATACTGTTGGGGTAAGTTCAGAAGGTTTCAAAACTGCACAATTACCTGCAGCGATCGCTCCAACAAGTGGAGCAAGTTGAAGCTGAAACGGATAGTTCCAAGGTGCGATTATGAGCGTAACGCCGAAAGGTTCTGAATGAATATGGCTCTTTGATCCAATGTGCGTCATGGGTGTTTTAACACTTTCTGGCTTCATCCATTCCTTCAAATGCTTGATCGTGAACTTGATTTCCTCAAGAAGAAATCCGATTTCCGTCGTATAAGCTTCCCACTCTGATTTATGTAAATCCGTTTTCAATGCGTGTAGTACCTCTTCCTCATACTCCTTGATCGCGTCCCTTAATTTTTCAAGCTGCTGCTTTCTAAAGCTAAACTCCTTTGTCTCGCCGGTATGAAAATAATCTTTATGGTTTCCAACCAAAGTAGGTATCGATGTCATAGCGGTTACTCCTTTAACTCTCTTTTTGTTCTTAAGTTTAAACACTTAAACATAAGGTGTCAAATGATAACCTTCAAGTGAAGAAAGCTATGCAAAATCAGTTTAACATTTCTTTTCAGAGGGGAGAAACGTTGTATAAATAGATTTCTTATTATAGAAACTATAATGAGTAAATCAAGGGAGGCAAGAATCATCGAAACACTTGGCCATCATATCATAGCTGAAATGTGGAATTGTAATAAAGAGAAATTGAACGATTTGGTTTTTATAGAAGAAACATTCGCTAAAGCTGCACTCGATTCTGGAGCGGAAATCCGTGAAGTCGTTTTTCACCCTTTTGAACCACAGGGAATTAGCGGTGCTGTCATTATTGCTGAATCTCACCTCACGATTCATAGCTTCCCTGAGCATGGGTATGCCTCGATCGACGTTTATACTTGTGGTGATAAGATCGATCCTTCAGAAGCGACGGATATGATCGCAAAAGAGCTTGAGGCGAGCACTGTGCATTCCGTCAAAATCCCTCGAGGAACGGGAGAAATTAGAGTTAGGGAACTTGAGAAAAAAGGATTAGAATAACAAACAAAGTGCGGTTTACGCACTTTGTTTTATTTTCCAAGTAGTTTGTAGTATTTCGAGAGTGTAAGGAGCGGCCAAATCAACTCATAGCTATGGTATTGAATATAGAAGCTACCCGCTAACCCCGCACCGGTAGGATACGTTCGTTCTTTTTCTGTGTGATTCCTAAGAAGATAATCGATTCCCCTCTTAACTTCGATGGTATCTCCTTCGAAACCCATCAACGCCTCAACAGCCCAAGCAGTTTGAGAAGGTGTGCTATGAGCGAGTGCAACGTATGATTTTTTCACATTGCTAGAACAAGACTCTCCCCACCCTCCATCATCACGCTGTATCCTCTTAAGAAACTCTAAGCCTTTTCTTACTGTGGGATGATCTTCTCTTACTTCAGCAGCTTTTAATCCTGTGAGTGCTGCCCACGTACCGTAAATATAGTAAATCCCCCATCTG
Organism: Anaerobacillus sp. ABA4_114; assembly: GCF_056159065.1. NCBI lineage: Bacteria > Bacillati > Bacillota > Bacilli > Caryophanales > Bacillaceae > Anaerobacillus > Anaerobacillus sp. ABA4_114. Next base: position 1,072,635 of record NZ_JBSWUM010000001.1, on the reverse strand, counting down.
CCATACCATGAGCCATCAACTTTCTGATTTTTCACAAGCCAATCGATCGCCCTTTTTATGACTGGGTGAGTTCGTTCCAACCCTGCACTATTGCATAGGAATTCGACTGTTCTACCCGTTAGATCCGCTGTCGAGTTATCAGGGAAAGAGGAGTCAGCTCCATCGATAGGGATATCTTTTAATAAAAGTGCTTTTCGGTCAGGTTCAAACGCAGGCCACCCTCCATCGTTATTCTGCATGCTGATCAACCAGTTCGTTCCCTTTTGCCAAGCAGAGTGTATACCTTCATCAAAAGGTATATATCTTTTGATTGCCCTTAAAGCTGCAGAAGTATCATCGATGTCTGGATGAAAGGTGTTCCCTTCAGAAAACCCCCATCCACCTGGCTCGATGTTTGGTCTCGTTATTGCCCAATCACCTTTTCGGTCTTGCTGATGATGTAGAAGGTAGTTAGCCGAATTTATTCTCATTGGAGACTCATATGAAACACCTGCTTCATCAAGAACATACGACATTAAAGCCGTGTCCCACATCGTCGAAGGGGAATTCTGAAGATGTGACTCAGACTTCCACACCATCTTCTTTAATCCATTCATTGCATTCATAATGGTTGGTGAGTGGCGATCATACCCAAGTGCAAGCATCGCATAGATCATGAAAAACGTAGCTGTAGCGTAATTGAACAACGTTCCATCAGATTCTATACGCTGCAGCATGTATTGTTCCACTCTTTTTCTTGCAAGAAATAGTAAGTTAGCAGGTAAATTGAGTACGGACTCTCTAACCTCGTGCCGTTCTCTACTTACAAGCTCTGTAAGATCTGGTGTCCACTTCGTTTGAAGGGTATATTTTTTATCTTGCATAATAATGATTGGAGCAAAATGAATGCGAGCATACGAACTTAAGTCATAAAACGAAATCGGAAATGATTCTGGTATGAGCATGAAGAGCATAGGAAAGTGAAATAAATTTGGCCAAGGGATATGACCATGTATAGCCAAAAACACTTTCGTTAACGAGTCCGTTCTACTTAGCCCACCACTCTTTAGAATGTAGTACCGCGCGCTTTCTAACCTTTCGCTCGATACCTTACCAGAAAATAACAAGCTGTGATAGGCCTGTACAGTCGCAGAGAGATTTCCCTCTTCTTCATCATGGTAGAGTTTCCAGCACCCCGAAGGATCTTGCTGTTCTAAAAGACGCTCTACTAGTGCTTGCAGTAATTCTTCTTCCTGTAACTCCAGGGTTTTGATTAAAACAATCATGGCTGCATCCGTTAGGAGACTATTTTCAAAGCAATAGCGAAACGCGCCATCCTCCCCTTGAGAAGAGTGCGCCAACCGAATAAACTCTTCTATTCGTTTCTCTACTCGACGTTTCCTCATAAGATTGCTCCTCCTGTGAACCATAGAGTTAACGCATCTTATTCAAAATTTATTCGAACGTTCATTTATCATGTATTGTAAATTTTTTGAAACTTGTGTAAAATTCATACGTATGTACAAAGAGAGGGAATGAGGGGGGAGGAAAAAATGAAAAAATTAGCATTACCTATCGGTGCCGGTCTTATCATCTTATTGTTTGTTTTTCTTCACCAGCTGAACACCATTCAACAGCAACCTGACGACGGCTGGAGCAGAACGATGGAATTGGGACTATCGATTGAAGATAATGAGGTATTTGTTACAAACGAAGAAAAATCCACAGATATTTATGTTCCTGGAGATCCGGTAAGGAAAATTAATGTTGATGAACAGCTCGAGGCGTCATCCTCGAATTTAAATTTCAGCATTCCTGAAGGCTATTCTTTTTATATTGATGAGGATCAAGCCATCTATAAAGAAGGGGATCAGCTCATCTATTCAAAGGGAGGAACTAAAAATTCGATCTTGAACGCTGTCGAAGGCATAAACGCCTCACCCAATGGTGCCATAGCATGGTCAAAGCACACGCTTTACCTTATTAGCCCTAACGGACAAATAAAAAATGAAGTGGGATTTGATCAGGAAGAGCAAGTTCGAAATGCAGTGATAACAGAAGATGATAATGTTATCCTACATGCTTTAACGGGCACTACAAACAGAATCTACTATGTTAAACCAGATAAATCACCTGAACTCATAATGGAAACCAAACTTGTTGCAGGCGACCACTACAGTAATTTTCAAGCTGTAGAGAAAGAAGAAACGACTGCCTTCACGTATACCGTTTTTGCTACAAGAAACGGATCTAAAATTATCAATACATATTACGCCGAAAGTTCAGGGGAAGGAGAAACCGACTCAAAACTTCTCAAAATCTATAATTCTGAAACAGGGAATACATTTTCTAAGCCAAGTTATTTTACACTCGGCATTAAAGACGGTGAACCAACGGTCTTCTTCAGCGCAAACGATAACATCTCTCCAAAAAAATCTGTTGTAAGCATTTATGAAGCAAAGATGGATGAAGAAGGAGAGTGGGTAGCTTCTCGCAGGAGTACGAGCGATGAACTTTCGATCAGACCGATCAGTTTAACAGGAGATGCGATCGTTTGGTTAGACAGAGAAAAATCCGGTTACGAATTGCATGGTGCTTCTACATCAGAAACAGTCATTGAGGAAAGCACGAAAACCAGTGGCCAAGATATCAAACTAGCTATTTTCGACACATTCTCAGCAATCGTGGGTATGTTTGCGATGCTTGCATTCTCTTTTGGATTTCTTATCCTGCCAGCATTCGCTCTTATGTACCTATATTTTTCAAACACTGCTGCACTCGAACAGGATAAGCCTTGGGTTGAATGGACAATCGTACTGCTTTTCGTAGGGTCACAAATTGCCTTTTTACCATCCATCCTTGATGGACCATTTCAATATCTTGCACCGAGTTACTTAATATTCCCAGGTGCTGGCTATGTATGGCCACTCGTAATTTTTGGAATATCCTATATGATCAGTAGACTTGGTCAAGACCACGAATGGACGATTTTACAAAAAACATCTTACCAACTTGGAATTAACCTCGGAATCGTCGTCCTTTTGTTAGGACCATATATCCTTTAACAATAAAACTTGCTCGGACTAGTCCGAGCAAGTTTTATTTTGCTTGTTCTTTTGCTTTTCGATTAACCGCTAGCACAGCTTCATTAAGTAACTCATCAAAATGAGCTTCTTTAAGAACATCCAAACCTGCTGCAGTCGCTCCTCCTGGCGTTGTTACTTGATCGCGGAGAGCACTTGCCTCCCTACCGTCTTTTAACATCGCTACGGATCCGTACATCATTTGTACCACAAGTTTCGTTGCTTGCTCTGACGTTAATCCATATGTTTTCGCTGTTTGTTGGAGAGCTTCTGCGAATTGATAAACAAATGCAGGTGCACTTCCTGTGACAGCGGTCAACTGATGGATTTGTTCTTCAGACAGTTCTTCAGATTCCCCGATTGCGTCCAAAATGAGTTGAAGGGAGGCTCGGTCATCATCAGTAACATGTTTTCCACAAGCAAAGATTGACATAGACTCCTTCACATCAGCTGCAGTATTTGGCATGATCCATGCCACAGGACTTTGAGGTAATGCTTCTTCAAGTTGAGTTGGTCCAATACCTGCAGCTACAGTAATAATGAGCTGACTCGTCACAAAGCCCGATAACTCTTTCAATACAGCAGGGTGACTTGCAGGAGGTACTGCGAGAATAACAACGTCGTGATTTGAAACAACATCCTGCCATTTTGCAGTTTCAACATGATATGTATCTTTTAGATGAGCTAGTCTTCCGCTATCTGATCGATTAGAGATCGTGACGGTGCCAATGTGATCTGATTGTTTAAGTCCAGAAAAAATGGCTTCTGCCATACGACCAGCGCCAATAAATAGAATGTTAGGTTTCTTCATATAGTCCTCCTTCCACATTTTCTTCTATACTATATCAAAACTATGATCAAAGATAAAAACGCTGGTATAAACCAGCGTCAGTTTGTAGAGAAAACGATGTCGTTATTCTGTTCTCCCAATGCCGTAGCCGATGACGATCGCATGCTCCGCATACGAACGTCTCTCCTACTTGAAGGGAATAAATCCAAAACGAACATTCCGTCCCAATGGTTTAACAGATGAATTTGGAAGGAGATTCTGACCATCCATATATTCCTTAACCTTAATTGGAGCGGAAATAATGGACTACTCTGCAATACCAAAACTGTTTCAACACTCTAATGATGTTATAACCAGCGCTTTTAGTTACCAAAACTTAAATCCTGGGGAACTTGGCGGTGCGTGTTCGATCATGTGCACCACCGGAACCGTGTATGCTACGAGAATGAGAATCGTAGCTACTGTCAGCCAAAGCCTCCAATTTTCAAGGATAACTGGTGTTCTTTCAGCTCGATCGGCAACTGTTCCGATTGGGAAGTCTTCTTTTCCTTTTGGAGCAAAAAATGCAAGATCAGTCAGAATAAACATCAATAATAAAATAGCAATAAATAATATCGAGCCCCCAAGTGCCATCGTCACTTCATATGGAATCCATCCTAGAGCATCCGGGTGATCTTGATAGGTTGTGTAAGCTGTTCTTCTAGGAGCACCGAGTAACCCAACAGTATGCATCGCACCTGACATGAAGAACATTCCAACTGCCCAAAGAATCGTTTGTAAGTTTGCAAGACTGTGCATTCTTCCTGTTAGTACTCTGCCTGTAAGGTGCGGAATCAACCAATACGCAATTCCAAAGAACGTCAATGCAACACTAGAAGCAACTGTAAGATGGAAGTGTCCAGTTACCCATAACGTGTTATGAACGATTTGGTTCATCTGGTTACTTGCATTGATGATTCCTCCTGCGCCTGCAGGAACGAAAATCAGCATACCGACCATAGGAGCAAAGAATCGTGCATCTCTCCATGGAAGCTTCTTAAACCACCCGAACAACCCAGATGCTCCCTTTTTACGTCCAGAGATTTCAAACGTAGCGAACAATGAGAATGCTGTCATCAAAGAAGGAACGATAACCATAAAAGTTAAGACTACCTGTAAGAATTTCCAGAACGGAGAAATCCCTGACTCTAGTAACTGATGGTGAAAGCCTACTGGAATTGAGAACAGTAGAAATAAAACGAATGATAAACGTGCTAGAGCGTCACTAAATATTTTCCCTCCGATGATTTCAGGAATAATGACATACCAACACACGTACGCAGGAAGTAACCAAAAATAAACGAGAGGATGACCAAAATACCAAAACAGCGTACGACTAAGTAAGATGTTGATGCCATCTACCCATCCAAATGACCAAGGAATAAATTGAAAGAGTACTGATGCAGCGACACCTATTGTAGCGACAAACCATAAAACCATCGTCATGACAGCCATAAAAGCAAACAGTGGAGAGAGTTTTTTCTTTGATACCTTTTTACAAATATAATAGTGACTACACATTGCCCCGCCAGCTAACCAAGTGCCAATAATAAAGAACGTTAATCCAATATAAAACAAGGGAGAAGCCTTCAATGGGGCATAAAATGTGTAAAGCACAGTACCTTCATTTAATAAAATCATAACGGTCGTTAAGACTGTTCCGATCGTCATGACGACAAATCCCAGCCATGCCATTCTAAACGGTTGATCGTAAAACTTTCCTAACGTTCTGCTTAGACCAGCGTAAAAGAATCCAATAATAAAATAGGTTGTAAAAACAAGTGCGAGTAAGATTCCATGAGCTGTGAGTAATTGATAATAGCCTATCCCTGCAGGAAGCTGAACCGTTCCACTTCTTACAAGAGTTTGAAGCAGTCCAGCAATACCTCCTAGTAGTACCGCTGCAAATGCAACATAAATGTGTGCCATACTAAGCTTTGCATCTGCACGATCAACAACTTGACTTATCATTCGATCACCTCCAGAGGCACACCCATCGCCTGGTGTCCGACTCCGCAATATTCATTGCATAAAATTAAAAATTGACCCACATCGTCAAACGTATGAGTAATTTTATTTACGTGACCAGGAGTGACCATCATATTCACGTTTGTCTTTGGAATTTGAAATCCATGCACAACGTCTTTACTCGTTACCGTAAAATGAACAGTCGCTCCTTTCGGAATTTTCAAGTCTTGAACAGACTGAAATGTGAACGCTTGAGCAATCATTACCAATTCGTATTCGTTTTCTCCAATCTTTTTTAAGCCTGGTTCGTCGAATGGAGCCGTAATATCGACTTCTTGAGGATCTAAAATTTCATCATCACTCGGCGGTGTGTGACCCATTGCAAATGCATTGATACCGATAATCAGTAAAAAGACGACTAATGTTCCACTTCCGACAATTAACCAGATTTTCTCAAACTTATGAATGTGCATATGCTTCCCTCCTGATTAAAACCTCGCTACATATAAGCAGTAAACAGCTCCCCATGATAGAACGATAAAACCACCTACCATAAAGACAGAAATAATTGTTCCTTTAAGATCTTCTTCACTTTTCTCAACCTTTACTGAACGGTGAGCTTCACTTTTACTATCAACAAGTTTCAATTCTCTCCCCCCTAACTCAATGTCTACTCTTAGTTTAGGAGATGGAAGGAGTAGCATCTGTGACATATATCACAAACATGGTGAATTTCACACAAAAAAAAGAGGGTATAAGAGATCATGGATCTCTTACACCCTTACAATCGACATATGCTGCTAGGACATCCTTCACAGTGACAAATAGCCTTTAACCGGTCAATATCTCTTATCGTAATGACGCCACCTTCATAGTCGATGATCTCTTCTCTTTTTAACTGGTTTAACATTCGATTGACTGTTTCTCTCGTCGAGCCGATTAAGTCTCCTAGTTCTGAATTTGTTAAGCGATTTGTGAACCGCACTTTGTTGCCTTCCGATACGCCATACGTATTCGACATACGGATCAGCGTAGAGGCAAGAGCGCCATTTTTACCAAAGAACAAGAGGTCTCGAAGTTTTGTTTGTAAAAAACGCTGCATGTAACCAAGCCACTTCATGAAATCGATCGCTAAATCACCATTTTGCCAGAGGAGCGTTTCAAGATCCTTTTGTTGAATAACACCAAGAGTACAATCGCTTATTGCTTCTGCAGTATAACTATTCGTTATGTGAACATCATCTTTTAAATCACCGAACAAATCTCCAGATTGGAAATAATACAGTACAAGGTCTTTTCCTTCATCTGAGCTTTTTGTTAATTTCACCGCACCTTGTTTAAGAAAGTAAATATGTTGGCACTCTTCACCTTCCCAATAAATCTTCTCACCACGAGGCACATGCCTCTCATACATAACACCTTTTAGTTTTGAGAAATTTTCAGAAGCAAAGGACTGAGTATTGTAGCCAGCCGTGTTTTTTGAAATCATTGGGCACTCCATTATCCGAACTCCTTTCGTTCCAATTCATCTTAAGTTTAGTATACCAGCAACCTTGAATTTAAGGTGTGACAATAATCACACCTTTCAATCAGGGTGTGACGAAATACACATCTTGAAAGGGATAAAGCGATTAAACTAAATGAAAATAAACCATAGGAGGTTAAAAAATGGTCACTGGCTTATTACTAATCGATGACAAAAATAGTGAACTCCTAAACACTGCTCATTATAAAGAGAAGTTAGATGAGTTCCTCATGATCACAAGACCTTTCACAGAGGAAATCATAATCGTCTCTAATCACCCTAAAACTATCTTACCTTACACACCACGAGACATACGTATCGTGACGGAGTACTATAAGCATTCAGGCATTTTGGGACAGCTGCATGCTGGCCTTTCACTATCAAGTTATCAGGCCAATATTGTGGTTGATTACGAAACATCATTTCATGAACTAGAGCTTCAACCCCCGATTGAAGAATTCTCAAAAACAAATCCTGACCTGATCCTTTTTGAGAAATCAAAGATAAACGGAATCTACAACAAATCGATCGTACCAGTACTGTCTGAATACCTTGAACACCCAAGCAAGGCGACAAGGAAATTCGATGACCTCAATTTTGTATTGTAACGAATAAAAGACACGACAATAGTCACAATTCGACTAGTCGCGTCTTTTTTTTTGAAAAGAATTAGGACTATTTGTAGAGATACCATATAATAAGTGTATCGTTTTAAATCTATAACAAAGGTGAACTCAATGAAAACTAAATTTATCGTTATTTGTGCGCTAGTTGTTTTTCTCGCTACTAGTGTGACGTTTCTTTTACTTTCTACTGGAGGGGAATCACTTTCAGAACCAAAAAACATGTCATCGTACCGTGACGATCTTGCTGTAGCGGAAAACAATACCGTATCTCTTTCTTCAATAAGTCTTTCAGCAGTTGGAGATATTCTGATTCACGACAGGGTCTATGAAAATGCTGAAACGAACAACGGCTATGACTTTATGCCGATGCTTGAAGCTGTGAAATCTGAGATGGAGAAGGCAGATATTACGTTTGCTAATCAGGAAACAGTCATCGGTGGAACTTCGATTGGTTTATCTTCTTATCCAAGTTTCAATAGCCCACAAGAAGTAGGGGACGCTCTAAAAGAAAGCGGTGTCGATATCGTCTCTATGGCAAATAACCATACGCTTGACCGTGGTGAAAAAGCATTACAAAATGCCTTTAAGCACTGGAATGAGATCGGAATGCTTTATACAGGAAGTTACCTTTCACCAGAAGATCAATCGAAGATCAGAACGATAAAAAAAGATGATATCACAGTAGCTTTTCTTGCTTATACATATGGTACAAACGGCATTCGCCCCCCTGCAAACAAGCCATATCTGGTCAATTACATCGACAAACAAAAGATTGCGAAAGATATTCAAGAAGCTGAATCCATTTCAGACGCTGTGGTTGTCAGCATGCATTTTGGAAATGAATACGAAAGGCTCCCGAATAACTTTCAGCTAGAATTGTCTTCATTTATAGCAGAATCAGGTGCCGACATTATCCTAGGTCATCACCCTCACGTTCTTCAACCGGTAGAATGGATCAATACGACAGATGATCGCAAGGTTTTTGTAGCCTACTCTCTAGGCAACTTCTTATCTGGCCAGAAAAATAACTATAAAGATATAGGTGGTATCCTTACCTTGGATATCGAAAAGAAGAAATTTAGAGGTGAGACGAGCGTTCACGTGACCTCTCCATCATTCTTCCCAACTTTTGTAGAGAAAGGTTACATTGTAAAACCGCTAAATGAATCTAAACCTGAGTTACTTGATGAAATAAATCAACACATGAGTCAATGGGTTCCTGAATTAAACGTTCCGAAATAAAAATAACGCCGCCCCTTCAAATGAGGGGCGGCGTTTTAGCGATTAGAACATTACGTTCCATGTTTTTGGTCCTACGATACCATCTACAAGTAATCCTTTTCTAGATTGATAACTCCTTACTGCGTCTCTCGTAATGGGGCCGAAAATGCCATCTGGCTTAACATTGACTGCTCGCTGGATTGCCTCAACATCTTTTCCACGATCCCCTATCATGACATAGTGACCTGGATAAGGTCTTACAGGAGCTTGAGATGAAGGTCTCTTTGGAGCTTTCTTTAGAGCAGCTAGCGTGATCGGACCTACAATTCCATCTTCACTAAGACCATACAATCGCTGAAACTTCTTAACAGCCAATTCCGTTTCTCTCCCAAAAATCCCGTCTGCACCATATTCCTGCAGATTCATACCCGCATTGATCAGATAGTTTTGAATTCGTTTCACTTCGTCCCCGCGATCTCCATAGCTGATAAGTAAAACGTTTTTAGGAGGCGGTGTTAGAATGACGTCTATAACATCAGAACCATCGAGCAAATGATAGGAAGCTGTCACGTCACGAATGAATTCTGCCCATGTTACGCCGTAACGATTCAAAGCGTTCTGTGGATCTGTTCTTCGTGTAGGATCTAATGTGGAGTGTGCAACAACATCAGACTCTGGGTCTAACTTAAATTTGTCACATAGATAGGCGATGTACCAAACGTACCGACTATACGCTTCTCGAAACGTAATGCTTCCTCCCCAACAAAGTTCCACTCCGATCGCATGATCATTCGCATCACCATTAAATAAAACATTATCCGTGTTTACAACATAGCGCACATGCCATGCTTTTTCATCTAATGGAATAATTTCTAAGATAACATCATCATCAATAAACGTATGTGCTGAAGCTGAAACAACGTTTTTTGCAAAATATGCGCGATTCGCATATGCAGTGGAACCAGCATTGCCTGTATCGTGCGCAACAATGAATGTTATTCCGTTATTTTTTTCTTGTGGCCTAGATTTCCCCTTACTTATATAATCCCTAGTAATGGCATACTTAAGGTTTTCTGCCATTTTCCTCACTCCTTTTAATGTGCCACACTCTTCCTAAATATGGTATGTGGAACTACTGAGAGGAGGACTAGTTATCGTTCCCATTTACATAAAAAGGGCCAGGGCCTAAAGGACCCCGGCAGTATTTCTAATTCATCAGCTTATTGTAATCTGTAGCATCATTCATAAACGATTCTAGATCGGCGTTCATTCCAGGCTTGTTCGTCAGTCTAGTAAGTACGTTTGAATACTCTGGTTCGTTTTCTTCGTTTTGAAGAGCTCTCAATGCTTTCTGAATCAACATCGCATCTTTTTGGTTAATATTCACTGTCGATCCCTCCGTTTTAAATTTATTATTTCACAACAGACTCAACATATTACATCCTTTTGTAAGGGAGACTATGATTGAGGTGAATACGTTGAATAAAGGAATCATTACAGCATTATCTGCCATTGCATTAGCGCAAGGCCTGAAAATACTCACTCACAAGAAACAGGCCAATAAATGGGATTGGCGTCCTCTTTTTCAAACAGGTGGAATGCCGAGTTCCCATTCAGCAGGTGTTTCTGCACTAGCAACTTATACTGCATTACAAACTGGAAAAGAATCGATCGAAACTGCGCTAGCTTGTGTTTTCGGGGTCATCGTTATGTACGACGCACAGGGGATCAGAAGGCATACTGGTGAAATAGCTCAATTAGTAAATGACCTTGATGAAGATATCGAATTATTATCAGGCCATTATCCTGACCTTCTGCATGTAAGGAGAGAAGAAGAGCTTAACGAACTTCTCGGACATCAACCTGCAGAGGTCGCTGGCGGAGCATGTCTTGGTATTGCACTCGGCGTTCTGGGACACTCAATAGGAAAAAATAAACAGCCCAAACATTGACATCTTCCCTCAAGAGTGTATAATAAGAAATTGGGATCTCGAAATTCCCGTATTAACAACTAGCTCCTTTAACATTAGGAGAACTAAAATTCATAACTGGAAAGGTATGAACAGCATGTTTCAAATTGGCTTACATCAAGTGAATGGCCATACTACAATTGCTGTTGATCCTGCTCACTCACACTGGCGCGGCTTCGGAGCCGTAAGGATGAAAGAGAGGTAGGGCTTTCGTTGTTTGAGAGATCAACAGATCTCGATGGTATGTTTACCGCGGCAATGAAGGAGTTACTGTTAATAAATTAACGATCGTTAAATTAACCCATAAGAAGGAGCGCATCGAATCGATGCGCTCCTTGTCCATTTTACTAAGTTTTTCTTTCAATGATTCCAGCAATCACGCCACCTGTATACATAATTGATGAAATGATACCACTAACCCCAAAAGCTCCAAAAGCAAATATCCACCGAAGAGGATGCGGCTCTTGAATCGAAGCATAATCTGGCAAGTAATTTCCGAGAGTGATTCCGATGAACAATGCGACGATAAGACCTGCAATTAAGATATAAACGGCCATTTTCCTAAGTAAATATCCATTCATGAGCTCGACCTCCTTGCCATCTTCATTCCCTCATGCTTATCCCTCAAACATCCTAGTCTTTCATATAGCTTGCATCATGAGTGTCATGAGGTAAAAACCCGTTCTCAGCACGTTTTTAATGTAACATTTCATGATTTTCTTCTGTATTCCACCCGATATCATTCGTTGGGTGAATCCATTCATCTCCAGACATAATGGAGGGATCGACCTCATCACTCCAATTATTAAGAGGGGAATCAGATGAGTCATACAGACTATCGCCAATAACGACGCCATAGCGGTTTACAAAAGGAGCTTTCATTTCTATACCAGTACCCTTAAAGGACGGGGCATCAACTTGATGTGGTTGCGTTTCATCAAAAACAGGGGACTGCATGTCGGTTTTATCTTTTTTCATCTCAGAAGCCCTCCTTACTATTCATGACGTTAGTATTGGGTAAATAAAGCGTACATATGCGAAGGATACTGAGATGGACAATATATGTTAAAATAAGTTCACTTGATAATAAAAGGAGTATCCATATGACTATGTTCGAACAACACCCATTTCTCTTGAATAACTGGAAAGAAGCTGGGTTTGACCAACTATCACCTGTTCAAGAACAAGCAATGCCTCGTATTCTGAATGGTGAGGATCTACTTGTTGAAGCACCAACCGGAACAGGAAAAACGTTAGCCTACCTTCTACCTGTTATTCAGGAATTACAAAGTGATATCACACACACTCAAGCAATTATACTTGCCCCAACCCGTGAACTTGCGATGCAAGTATTCGGTGTAGCTCAAAAGTTTCTAGAAGGTAGTGGTATGAGCGCTGCCTCAATGATTGGAGGAGCTGCAATAAAGCGCCAAGTTGAAAAGTTGAAGAAGCATCCAAAACTAATTGTAGGTACACCTAACCGCGTAGCGGAATTAATCGACATGAAGAAACTCAAAATGCATGAAGTGAAGACCATCGTATGCGACGAAGCCGACCAAGTGCTTCACCCATCCACAATGGATGACGTTTCGTTTATCTGTCAGTCCGCGAAGCGTGATTGCCAATTGCTTTTCTTCTCAGCAACCCTATCTGAAAAAGTAACGCAGCAAGCCAAGAAGCTATCTGAAAATGCATCTCATCTCACCATCAAAGCATCAAAAGAAGAGAAAGAAGCTGTAGCACATAGCTACTATGTTACAAATCGACGTGAGAAGCCTGAATTACTACGAAAACTTTCTAAGAAAGATGGTGTTAAGGCGCTTGCGTTTGTTAACAATAGTAAATTCCTATTGCGCCTTAAAGAGATCCTTGCTACGAAGAAAATTTCCTTTGATGTTTTGGACAGCTCTACAAACAAAACGGAACGAAAAAACGTGTTGAATAAATTCCGTAAAGGAGAGATTCAACTGTTAATTACAACAGACCTTGGTGCTCGTGGTCTTGATATCGAGAACATCACACACGTGTTTCATTATGATTTACCAGAGGATTCAAGAACGTACGTACACCGTTCAGGTCGTACTGGAAGAATGGGTAACGAAGGTCATGTTGTTACTCTCCTGCTTCCTGGTGAAGAAAAATATCTTGAGAAGATCAAAAATAAGCTAGGTCTTGAAGTAACTAGAAAGAATGAGTCTCAGAAAAAGAAAGTTAAACGTAAATAAAACAAAGCTGGCAATAGGGTCACCCTATTGCCAGCTTTTCTTTTATCTCAATCACCATTGAACATATCGAACAAGCCTTTTGCCATGCTTCCTTCTCCTTTTGCTCCACCTGCTTGTGGCATAGCAGCGAAAACACGGCTTGCTAATCGGCTGAATGGAAGGGATTGCACCCAAACTGTTCCTGGACCTTTCAACGTTGCAAAGAACAATCCTTCTCCTCCAAACAGAGCTGTTTTCACACCTTTAACAAACTCAATATTGTAATCAACTTCTTCTGTCATCGCAACAAGACAACCGGTATCCAGACGCAATACTTCACCTGCTTTAAGCTCTTTTTTATGAATAGTGCCTCCCGCATGAACAAAAGCCATCCCATTCCCTTCAAGTTTCTGCATGATAAAGCCTTCTCCACCAAAGAAACCGGCTCCGATTTTCTTTTGGAATTCTATACCTACTGACACTCCTTTAGCAGCAGCTAAAAAAGCGTCTTTTTGACAGATCACCTTTCCATTCAGTTCACTCAAGTCCATAGGAATGATTTTTCCTGGATAAGGAGAAGCAAACGACGCATGTTTCTTCTCGGTTCCCTGATTTGTGAAGGCTGTCATGAAGAGACTTTCTCCAGTCAATACTCGCTTCCCTGCACTGAACAACTTACCCATCATTCCACGTTGCCCACTTCCATCACCAAAAATCGTTTCCATCTCGATTTCATCTTCCATCATCATCAAACTACCCGCTTCTGCAATAACCGTTTCACCGGGGTCAAGCTCTACCTCTACAAACTGCATATCATCACCGTATAACGTAAAATCAATTTCATGATCGTTCATGCTCATTCTCCCCCTTCTTATCATTAACAACTAATACGGCACATCAAGGTAAAGGTTTCGAAAAAATACCTAGACAAATCTTCACAAGCAAAAAAAAGACCTGCTTTGAAATAGCAGGTCTTCTTACATATTATTTAGATGACGTCATTTTTTTAGGATTTTCTTGAAGGACCCTTTTAACTGTTCGACATACTTCCTCGATATCGAATGGTTTAGCAAAGTGTGTGATTGCACCTAGATTCATGAATTCTTCTACGAGCTGAAGCTCACCGTAAGCTGTCATAAAGATAACCCGAACGTCTTCGTCCAACTTCTTTAGAGACTTAAATACTTCTAACCCATCCATCCCAGGCATCTTCAAATCTAATAAAATCAGATCAGGATCTTCTTGCTTCACTAACTCAATCGCTGTAATGCCATTTGGTGCCTGCAGCGCTATGAAGCCTTCCTTCCTAAAAAGCTCACTTAACAAAATACGAATTCCATACTGGTCATCAACAATCAGAATTTTATTCATTCGTATGCCACCTCTGCTATTTAATCTCACGTCTTGTCCTTCGTTATCACTATTGTGCACTAAAATTAGAATCCTGGAAATAACTTCGTCGAAACTAGTCATAAGACTACATTTCTCGCACTTTTTCGCCCTTCAGACGTTCCTTATTAAGAATTCGTGTGATGATATAAAAGTATAACCGTCTTTTTTACCATTTTATTACTTTATCAGTCATTCTAGTTTTATTTACGATACCAGGGGGTATTGCCTACTAACATATAATAGGAGGTAATATGAGATCATGATTGGTCCTTCGAAACAGCACATTAAGGAAATTGAAAACAAAGCAAAACAAGATCAAGAAGAAGCAATTAAAGCTCGTAATGTTGTGTCAAAAGCTACTCGAGTAAATTCTATACATCCATCATAAAAAGCAGGTATCTACCTGCTTTTTTAGCTGTGAAAAACTATCTAGTTTCACCTCGTTAAGAACGCTCGCGTTAATCCTCTTTTATCATCGTAATGAACTCTGCATAGTCAGTAGTGAATGCGTCTTTCTTTTTGAACCCTAATTTCTCGTATAAATGAATAGCTCTATTGTTAAATGTTGCGACCGACAACCTAATCGGCATTCTGACATACTGTTCTTTTATATAGTTCATGATGATTGTACAAAACTCATATCCATTCCCTTGTCCAGTATAATTAGGATCCATTCCAAAACCGATATCTATAAAATTATCAGGATATACACCATAGGTATGCCCAACCGGAATTTGAGCTGTTTCACCTGAACATAAGAAACCTACTACTTTGTTATTTTCATCAACTAGTAATCGATAGGAACCATCTAGTCGTTCGTTTATTTCTTCTTCATTTACTTCGTTATTATAAAAATCATAAGGCGGTTCGTATACCCAACTTAGTGTTCGTTTAGCTCCTTCAATGTCCATCTTCTTGATCGTTAAATTCATCGTATCCATCCAATCTATGTATAATTCGCCTTTCTTCCTGAAAAACTTCTTCATTCTTATACGTTACCATAACGATTGAGTTAGACATCTTAATCAAATAGAAAAAATAAAAATCACACCTGCGAACCAGGTGTGATTGTTTATATCAATCATTTATTTACGATATGTTCGTTCGAGTTCAAGCTTTGCTGCTTCATCCAAAGTTTCTGGAGAATCAGGATCTCTCTCGAGCGTTCGTTCAACATCTTGTTGAATCACATCATCCATCGTTTCAGCACCTGACGTTTCGACGATCATCTTTTCGACATCGTGATCTACCATTGCTGAGACTGGGACTTCTGTTTCATCGAGTTCGGAAGCTTTTCTCTTCGTGTATCCGTTAGGGACAATGGCTTCTTCTTTCTTAGCAGCCTCACTATTCTTCTTTCGACTTTTCACTTTATCGACAAGATCATTGGATTTTGTTTTAACAGACTGAGCGAATGTAGTCGACTTTTCTTTCACATTCCCAGTTACCTCAACGCTTTTGTCTTTTGCCTTGGTAACCCCTTCACTAATATCAGTACGAAGTTCCTTCCCTGACTTAGGAGCTAAAAGTACACCCGCAGCAGCGCCGACAACTGTTCCAGCAAGAGCAGCAATTGCTGGCCCTTTCTTCTGAATATCCTGTTTTTTAGGAGACTTATTGATTCGAATCACTTCTCTTTCACCAGAGTCTTGACCTTGTGGGGCAGGTTCGTGTTTCACATCGACTTTGTGTTCAGAATCCGTTTTCTTCATGATTAACCATCCTCCTTAACAGATTGAGTGTACGACTTCTTAAGACGATACTGTTCCCATAATCCTAAGATAGTACTACCCCAATTCGCTACTTTAACCGTGTTTCCCTGCTTTGATTCTACACCTTTTTCAAAAGAATGACTGATTTTTGCAAAAGAGTTGTTGAGTTTCTTCAAAGATTCACCAGTATCCTTCACAGCATCGAACGCTGGACTGAACTTTGCTGCATTTTCTTGAATTTCGTCAGTCAAAACATTCGTTTTATGGAGCAGAATAGTCGTTTCTTTCGTTAACCCATCAATCTGACCTTGCACAGAATCAATCGTCTCAGCAGTTTTAGAAAGGGTAGCATTCGTAGATTTCAATACTTTAATCAGAAAAATACTTAAGATAGCAAAAGCTAGCGCTATGACTGCAACTGCCAAATAGAGAATAATTTCCATATAGAGCCTCCTACCAACTGAATTTGGGTATGGTTACCATTACCCTTGAATAAGAAAGCTAATCACATAATTTATGATTCTTTCATAAAGACCTTATCGATGGTTTCTTCTAATTCCTTAAACAACTCCCATTCTCGTTGTTCGTCAGTTAGGTTTGCTAGCAAGCTCGCTAGGACAGATCTATAATACCAACCCTGCTTCTCTCTGCCCCTGCTAAACTTCTCCCAAACGAGGTCCCCATCGTTTTGTAACTCGATGAGGATGGTTCGCAAATTGTGTAGTTTATCAGCACAAGCAATTTGCTTAATCTCAAAAGAAGCACCTTCTAAATAATCGATCGTATGCTTTTTACGTTCTTCCCACACCATGCTTTTCTCTGGTTCAGAACATCCTTCAACTAACCTTGCAATTTCAACACCGAATGCTTCTTCGAGTTCTGAATAAGTCGTCGCCGTATCTTCTAACACATCATGAAGAATAGAAGCAGCGACAACTTCCTCCCTTACTCCATGTTTAAGTAAGTAAAAGCCAACTGTAATAGGATGTGAAACATAAGGAAGGTTTGATTTTTTTCTATACTGTTTATCATGTGCATACGCAGCATATTCAACCGCTTTTTCAATGACCTTCATCGCTACCCCTCATCTCTTTTTATCGAAAATCTTTTTTGATAGGTTACTAGTCTCCAGACCCATTCTAGCGGACCATACTTGAATGAATTCAGCCATATTTTGCTCAGTACGATTTGAACGATATAGATGACTACCAATAGGAGAATACCGGTACTTACTCCAACTTCCCCATAAAAACCCAATCCATAATTATAAAAGATCAGTGTGCAAACGATGGACTGGAACAAATAATTACTTAGTGCAAGTTTTCCTACCCATTCGAAAACGATCATCTTCTTACCTCTCTGGTAGAGCAAAACAAAAAGGGCTACATAAAATAGTGATACAAGAGGGCCTCCGAGCGAATCTTGAAGGTGTAAAAACGCATATGAACTCGTTACATATGGAAGAAACTTTATAACAAACCCAACAGAACCCACCATGAGTAGTTTTTTTATAAGTGGAGAGTTAGCAACATCACTGTTCAGCCATCCCTTTTTCGCAAACCCTGCGCCGAATAAGAAGAAAGGCAAAATCACAAATAATAGAAAGAGTGCGTTCCAGCCCCCGTTCACATAAGCCCAGTCCTCGATTCTTTGTTGCATGATTTCTACTAAACTACCAGATCCATATACTTCGATCGATTGCTGGATCGCAATTGGCTGATGACTCGAAAATTCAACAGCACTTAGTGGTAACATCAATAAAAACAAGAAAATGGCATAGATAAGCCAAAGAACAATTCCGATTTGGAGTAGTCTCGTCCCTCTCAATCGGATAAATAAAAGAAGGACTAAACCGCATAAACTGTATGTAAATAAAATATCACCATGCCAAATAAGAGTGAAATGAATGACTCCTAACAACATTAAGAACAGGAGGCGTCTTAGCATCAATGGATAAAATGCAGCACTTCTCTCCAGTACACGACTTCGGAATAGAATGAAGCCGTACCCGAACAAAAATGAAAAAAGTGGGTAAAAGCTTGCTTGAGCGAAGAAATCAACAAAGATCATAGACCATTGATTAAGCTGATTTCCCCAATAATTAAGGTTGTCGATATAGATATAGGGAGAGTGAAAATCAATCATATTCACTAAAAAAATGCCCAACAGTGCAAATCCCCTCATCGCATCTATTGAATGGATCCTCTCGCTTCCCGAAACGGGTGCTAGTTCTTTCCCCATATTTTCATCCTTTCTAGCGCTCTTCTCTATCACTTCTTACAAATCTCTGTTAAATAGTCTGAGGTAGTTGTTATCAATTCTTTATCTAGCTCAGGATATTGTTCGAAATCGATTCCTTCCATAATATAAGCATGAAATTTACGTATATCACTTTTGATTTCTTCTCTTTGTCCTTCAGCTGTTAAGATCAACGCTTCGAGAACACCGTTTATAACCGAAACATCACCTTTGCCATAATGTCTTATTAAATAAAAGGACTTATAGAGATAGTGAAAAAAAGATTTTGGAGAGGTCATAACCCGCAAATTTCTATTTGAATCAAAAAAGACTTCTTTCGGTCGATATACTTCACCTATACGATGTAAGATCGATCCAAGACGATTAGTACAGTTGATTGCAGTATGAGGATCATTAACAGAAGGAGAAATTGCTCGTAATGAGATTTCAACAAGTTTTTGAATTGAAAACTCAAGATCTTGAGTGTTGATCCGCTCTGAACCGATTTTTATTACATTTAATACAGTATTCTTTTTAAAAGTATCATTACCATTCACCCATACCGTCCCAAGTAAAGAGCCTCGTCTCACATATTGACCTACTACGGCATTCAACCTAATGATGAGGTCATCTTGTTTTGACTGTTCAACAAGATTTTCATATTGAATCTGTTGGATGTACCCCATTTTCTCACTATAGATCGGAATGCCATCACCTTCTCTAAGTTCAAGCTTCTCCCAACCATCCCAATCCTCGAACTTCTCTCCTGCAATCAATTCTTCTTTCGTATCGAGCAATGCCAACGTTTCTCTTGTGATTTTCTCGATCAAGTTGCTAACTTGTACAAAAGAAGAAGAGTGATGAATAAATAAAACAAAGAACAATAAGCAAACAACAGCGATCACTACCGTTAGAACTGGGGATAACAAGAGCCTTTCGTCTTTCCCTGTCAAGAACAGCATGTTGAACAAAGCAAAAACAAAGCCAGCCACGAAAATACCTAGTACATGTTGAGTGAAACGATCAGATATAAAATCCTGCAGTGTTCTAGGTGAAAACTGTGAAGAATAAGTCGTTAACACAACCATAATAGAAGAAAAAGAAATGGTAGTCATCGTTAAGATCGCAGTAATGAGAGGTCCATACAGGGACTGTGCTATTTTCTCAGAAGCTAAGAATAGCTTCGAATATGTACCATCAAGCTGTGACATATAAGCGATATCGATCCAAGTACTTATACCAACTACGACTACAGAAAGAATTCCGTAAATAACGGGTAAAAACCAAAAGCTGTTACGTAATTTAATCATTGTTTTAGAGTCATTCATCAGGTACCTCTTTCTACGGTTATTGGTATGAATAAACCGTTAATATATATAAGGGATCAGACGATTACGTGTTCTCCCCCACTCCTCATACCCTATTCCAATCGACTTTGATAATAGCTCTTCTTCAATTTTTATCCGGTACAACAATGACGGTATGAGTAACAACAACGCTACGAACACACCGATCCACACTCCCATATAGATGGGAAAACCAATCGTAATCAATAATAATCCAGTATAAAGCGGATGTCTTAGTTTACGATAAGGACCTGAGCTGACTAACTCAAGCTCCTCTTCAACGATTACATCTCTAGAAAAAAACTGTCCAAGCTCTCTAATTCCCCAGTACCGTAGTAATATACCTCCTCCGTAAATTACTATTCCAATACTTTTTGACCAAGCGGACTCTTCAAAATTAAATAAGTTTAAACCACTAAAAATAACCGTCAAAAGAATCGTTGATAACGTCATGATGAGGATTAGTCGGAACGATTTCTTCTCAATATTCGTCGGTTTGTTTTGGTCCTTTCCACGCTTTAATACGAATTCCCCAATCCAAAAAGCGGTCAAAATGAAAAAGATTATTTCCCATACATTCATTTCCTCAGCCCCCTTTTCTAGACTTGTTATAAGCAGTATACCAGAGTTTGAAGGGTACAAATGAACCAAAGGTTTATAAATGTATAATTCCGGGAATTTATACACCTGAGTAAATGTAAGCCCTTACATTAAGCAAAATTGGAGGGATGCTTATATACACCTTTCCGCATAATTTGGGGTTATTTGGTAATTAGTCGTCGCGGATAGTAGTTATATATAAGGTTGTGACAGCGTCTCATCTTCTAAGAGAATATAAGAGGAGATTAGAACGTCTATCGTCCATTTTCTTAGTTATTCTCCATTTATCCGCACTATTTGGGAAGCTGGTATTGTAAGGAAATGACGGTTTGTTATACTCGAATAGTCGAATTGATCACAGCAAATTGTCCAGTCACAGAAGAAAAAAACACATTTAACGGCAAGTTAATAGGAGTGAAATGATGAATCTAGACGATGGAAAAAAGCGAATCGTAATAAAAATTGGAAGCAGCTCATTAACGAGCAGACTCGGAGACATCAGCCGCAGAAAACTAGAACGATTAGTTGATGACATCGTAATGTTAAAAGATGAAGGACACGAAGTACTTCTCGTATCTTCAGGTGCAGTAGCTGCTGGCTATCGCAGACTCGGTTGCCTTGAGCGTCCTACATCTCTTTCTGAAAAACAGGCGGCCGCGTCGATTGGCCAGGGACTATTAATGGAAGCTTACTCAGAGCGTTTCATCTCCCATGGCTATACAGCTTCACAGATCTTGATTACGAGAAGTGACTTTTCCGATCGAAAAAGATATAACAACGCACGCAATACCATCAATGTATTGTTAGAACGCGGTATTGTACCGATCGTAAATGAAAATGACACAGTAACAGTTGAACGATTGAAGTTTGGTGATAACGATACGCTATCAGCTAAAGTTGGTGCTTTAGTCGATGCAGATCAACTTATTATCCTTTCAGATATAGATGGACTGTTCAGTGACGACCCAAGAAAGAACCCAGACGCTGAACTTCTTGAGCATGTTACAGAAATCACACCTGAAATCGAAGAATCTGCTGGAGAGCCATCGAGCTCTGTTGGAACAGGTGGAATGAGATCTAAGATCGATGCTGTGAAAATTGCTATGGCTTCAGGAACAAATTCATTCCTTGGTAATGCTTCAACGAAAGGCATTATTTATAACGCTGTTCAAGAAACAGCAAGAGGAACTTATTTCGAACCAGAGGGCGACGCAGAGCTTGACAATAAGAAGCAATGGATCGCATTTAACTCAGGCCCTGAAGGTGAAGTAATCGTTACAGACAAAGCAAGAGATGAAATTTCAGATCAAGAACGAAGCCTACAGCCTATTGGCGTTCATTATGTACACGGTCACTTTAAGCCTGGTGCAGTCGTTAAGGTAACGGACATGGATGGCGAAGAAATCGGTCTTGGTGTGACAAACTACTCTTCTAAACACCTTAAGATGATTAAGGGTCTCACATCTGATGAGATTTCAGAATTGATCGATGTATCTGTAAAAGAAGCTGTTCATATCAATGATTTTGTATCACAAGATCAGCTTGCAATTCCACTAGGCTCATAAAAGATAACTTGAACAACCAACACGAGAACATTAATTTCACAGGAGGCGTTTGATGACTACTCTAAATACAACGGTAGAAGTAAATGTAAAAGAACAGGCGAAGCTAGCACAGAAAGCTTCTAAAAAGCTTTCGCTGCTTACGACGGAAGAGAAAAACGAAGCGCTCAACATTATTGCGGACGTGCTTGAACAAAATACGGATTATATCCTACAAGAGAATAATAAAGACCTTGAACGAGGGAAAGAAAAAGAATTTACAGATGCATTTATGGATCGCTTACGCTTAACGGAAGACCGTGTGAAAGATTTTGCGAACGGACTTCGTGAAGTAGCACAGCTTGAGGATCCTGTTGGTGAAGTACTTTCTGACTGGAATTTAGATAACGGTATGCAAGTCGAACAAGTTCGCGTACCTCTTGGTGTAATCGGCATGATTTATGAAGCTCGCCCAAACGTAACGGTCGATGCAACTGGACTTGCTCTTAAGTCAGGAAATGCGATTGTTCTAAAAGGCGGCTCTAACGCGCTGAACTCAAACAAAGGTATCGTAAAAGTTATTCATGATGCGCTGCCTAAAACGAAGATCCCTGTTGAAGCAGTACAACTAATCGCTACAACAGATCGTAAAGCGACTAGCGAACTATTTACGATGAAAGAGCATATCGATGTATTGATCCCACGTGGCGGTGGTGCGTTGATCAATACGGTAGTAAACAATGCTACTGTACCTGTGCTTGAAACAGGTGTTGGTAACTGCCACATCTATTTCGATAAGCACGCTGACGCTGAAAAAGCGATCAACATCTTGATCAATGCAAAAACAGACCGCCCAGCTGTGTGTAACGCTGCTGAAACGCTTATCGTGCACAAAGAATGGTTAAATGAAAACAAAGATCTTCTTGCGAAAGCTCTTAAAGATAACAATGTTAAGATTCACGGGGACGAGCACATCGTGAATACGTTTGAAGATGCAGTACTTGCTGATGAAGACGATTGGAGCAATGAGTACCTTGGACTTGAAATCGCAATTAAATCAGTAGATAGTACGCAAGAAGCGATCGATCATATTGAAACTTACGGAACTAAACACTCAGAAGCCATCATCACAGAAGATAAAGAATCAGCTTCCCTTTTCCGTAACCTTGTTGATGCAGCTGCAGTCTATCACAATGCATCTACTCGTTTTACAGATGGATCAGCTCTTGGTTTCGGTGCAGAGATCGGAATTTCAACACAAAAACTTCATGCAAGAGGACCAATGGGTCTACCAGCACTTACAACGATTAAGTATTGCATGACAGGAACAGGTCAAATTCGATAAACCTTTAAGCAAAGATAACTCCTTAACAAGGGGTTATCTTTTTTTGTGTATGAACTTAGAAGAGATGAACAGCCTACTGATGTGAGCATATGTTTCGAGAAAATAACGAACTCCATTTATAATGAATTAAGATATCTTTAATTCGAAAGGATGAAAGAAATGAATTACGAAAATCTATATACTGAACAAAACCTTGGGAAACTTCATCTATCGAACAGATTCATTGTCGCTCCAATGACAAGAATTACTGCAACTGATGATGGTAGCGCAACGAATAAAATGCGTGATTACTATGAACGATATGCTAAAGGTGGATTTGGTGCAATCATTACAGAAGGAATTTATACAGACCAGCTCTACAGTCAAGGGTATTTAAACCAGCCTGGTCTCACGAACGACAACCATGTGAACGCTTGGAAAGAGATTGTGGATACAGTGCATAACCATGATACAGCGATCATTGCCCAGCTTATGCACGCTGGTGGACAAAGCCAGGGGAATGTTTACACAAATACTACTGTAGCTCCTTCAGACATCGCTCCTAAAGGAGAGCAACTTGGTTTTTACGGTGGTTCAGGTCCCTTTGAAAAACCAAAATCGCTTACGAAAGAAGATATTGTGCAGATTCGTGAATCTTTCGTTCAATCTGCTCGCTATGCTGAGGAAGCTGGATTTGATGGAGTAGAAATTCACGGGGCGAACGGCTATCTTCTTGATCAGTTTTTAACTGATTATACAAACCACCGCACGGATGAATATGGCGGTTCATTAGAAAACCGTTTGAAACTAATAACAGAAGTAATCAAAGATGTGAAAGAAGCTGTAAGTGAAGATTTCACTGTAGGTATTCGTATTTCTCAAATAAAAGTTGCGGATCCTGCTTATAAATGGCCAGATGGAGAAAGCTCAGCTCAACTGATCTTCTCTACCCTAAACGAGACTGATCTTGACTACATCCACGTTACTGATGGTAATGCTGTTCAACCAGCTTTCGGTGAAGGAACGAAAACCTTAACTGCTGCAGCGAAAGCTTTCTCTGACCTTCCGATCATCGCAAATGGCCAGCTTGGTGATCCAGAAAAGGCGAGCAAACTGATCGCAGAGAAAGACGCGGACTTTGTGAGTCTAGGTACTAGCGCACTTGCAAATCCAGATTACCCTAACCGTTTGGCTAAAGGTGAAGAATTAAAGTTATTTGACTTTGAAAGCACGCTTCTGCCTATTGCCTATATTAAAGACCATGAGATCGAAATGGATTTAGTCAAAGCCTAACAACAGTTCCTCTCCTTTTTGGAGGGGAATTTTTTATCTACTTTTGTGACCAGCTTCATTCGTTACTCCGTCCTTCAAGTCGATCAAAAGAAAACATTTATCATCGTGTTGTTCATTTATCGATTTTTCTTGTATTAACTGTAAGAATTTCTCTTTCAATATAATTAAAGGAACAGTAGGATACCTTTTCAATATAGTGGTAAGATAGTGTGAATCATAAGGATCGATCACGCCATCCGTATAGAGAAGAATTCGATCCCCTTTCTCATAATTGAAAGTCTCATAATCAAAGTTCATGTTTGGAAACGTTCCAATCGGGGGACATGTAGATGAGAGTTCATATTGTTCAACTGTATTATGCTGCCAGACTGCAGGAGGATGTCCTGCATTTATATAGTTGACCGTTTGATTAAAGGTATCGATCAACAGATAAATCGCTGTACAATAATGCCATGTTTCCTCGTTATTGTGAAATAGCCCATGCAGATGAGTATCTAATTCTTTCATTAATAAATCAGGAGGAACTCCTTTCGAAATCAACCTTTGAAAGACAGATTGAAGAGACATCGTAATGAGTGAGGAAGAAATCCCGTGGCCCATTACATCGAGTATAATTACTCCATATTGATGAGGATTAATTTGATAGAATCCATACATATCACCTGACAGGTCACTAGAAGCTTCATAATAAGATTCAATCTGTATAAAATCATTCTCAATAGGACTAGTTAGCGAAGCCTCCTGGATTATTTTCGCAAGGTGCAACTCTTTCTTCGTTTCTGTTTTGAACGTCTGATTTTCATCGTTAAGATGAATCAACTCATCTTGCTTTCTTTCTAGCTCCCTCAGAGTAATTTCTAGCTTTTCATTCGTCTTTCGTTTTTCTACCAAAGCCGTCTCTGCTTTTTTTCGTGCAATCAACAACTCATTTTCATATTCGTCTCTTTTGTGCATTGGCACAAGTACACAGTCAATTTCGTTCGTTTCTTTTCTTATCACTGCATTGATGAGAACGGGAACCTCTCCACCATCTAAAGATTTAAGAGAAATGTACATTTCTTCAACAGGTTTGCCCGCTTTAATAATAGGAACAAAATAAAATTGATAAAAAACTCGGGCAGGGATTGTTAAGATGCAATTCACATTCTCACCCTTCAACTTTTCTCTCTTATACCCAAGAAGCTGAAGTAAGGTTTGATTTATAGCTAATATTGTTCCTTCATTTGAGAGTGTAAGAAATCCACATGGTGCATAATTAAAGCGATCTTCCATCAGGGTAGTTCACCAATTTGATTGAGTTCAGAAATCTTTCCAGACTTCTCCATCAGGTATTCACGAATGTAGTGAGTGGTTTCTTCAGGATAACTCATATGTGGACAATGGCCAGTTGCCTTCATGAGCTTATAAGTACTTGCAGAAAGTTGTCCGTGCAGATATTCTCCAACTTGCACTGGGGCAATAATGTCTTCTGAACATTGGAGAATAAGAGAAGGAACCTTTACATTCGGTAAATCTTTTCGATTATCAGTAAAAAAGGTAGCTTGGGCAAATTGCAGAGCGATGATTGGGTCTGTCGAACAAAAGCGAGATTCGAGATCTCGAGCAAGTTCAGGGCGATCGGTGTTACTCATAGCAGTCACCGCAAAAGCATTGGCCCATCCTATATAATTTTTTTCCATCAATTCTATTAAACCTAGCAGCTCTTCCATCTCAAACCCACCATAGTAAGGTGGATCATTTAAATAACAAGGTGATGGCCCTACCATAATAAGTTCGGAAAAATACTCAGGATGTTTTAATGAAGCAAGCATACCGATCGTCCCCCCTACCGAATGCCCAACAAAGATCGCATCCCTTAAATCTAGTGCAGCACAAACATCGAGGACATCTTGAGCGTAGCCTTCCAAAGTGCTATACCTCGTCTCATCATAGGCACCTATATCAGAATTTCCTGATCCAACGTAATCAAAAAGTATAACTTTATACTCTTTTTCAAAAGATTCCGCTACTTGCTTCCACACATTCTGGTCACAACCAAACCCTGGGGCAAAGAGCATGGGAATCTTTCCTTGTCCATAAATATTCACATTGTTACGTGACAGGATACTCTCATTCATCATAAAGGCTCCTCTCTCGTATTTTATTTAAGTAACAAAACATTCACGCGCAGTAAATGAAAAGGTATTACCTAAAAAAGTATTCAATACATCTATAGACTTTCCCTTCTTTCAGTTAATAGTTTTGTAACTAAACTTTTATAGACTGAAGGAAACTAAGTACCAAAAGACGCATGCTCATACATGCGCCCTTCTTACCTATATTGAAGAGATGTGAACGAACGATATCTCTGATGACAGAGGCAACTTCATCATGTTTTATGATGAATAGATGATCCGCTTCACTATCTTCTGAATCTACTACATCATCATTTTAATATGAAAGTCCATATACTCTTCCTATAGTCGAAGAATAAGTTTGGAAATCGAGTGTTTCAGTGTATTTGCACCACTGTTCAGTTGACGTTTTTCGTAGTATGTAATAATCTTATGCTTTTTAAATCGATGCTCCTGAAGCAGCTGCTTGATCTGCCTTCACACAATCGATCGCTACAACGAGTGCAATCATAATGGTTTCCATCTCTCCATCTATTACTTTAACCTTGTAGCTATCACCCCAAGTGAACCATTCTTTGCTCACTTCTCCTATGATTTCACCATGTCGTAAAACGTGAAAGTCCATATTCCACCAATCACCTTGGACGTCAATACCTCCCGAGTCAATCGAATATCGTGACTTTAAAAAGGACAATTCCTTTTTAATTGTTACTACCTCTTGCCCATACACCTCTACTAAGAACTTTGGTAGAAAGCTGAACACTTCTTTTGTAATGAGTGCTACTTCATCCCTTTCAGTATTCATAATGGAGAAAGTTTTTGGAACTTGCATAAAACTTCCCTCCACGTAATAAACATCCCTCTCCTGTTGATCTTTTACTGTAAATTCCCCTCCAAGACTGAATACCTTCTGTTTAATATAAAGCTGACTCATACATATGCCTCCCAATACTTGACCTTTTACAATACTTACGTTTGAGATTGGGAGTGGTTCCAAAATTTTGTATTGATTCTAAGTAAAGCTCTAAAGCGTATCCTTTCACTCACTACGATTAGTCTTTTTATTAACCTGTGAATTCATAAGTAAGAGAGCTCCTCCTATTAAAGAATGAGCTCTCGTTATCTACAAGATAAAGGTGTTCACAGATCACTTGGATTTGTTACTTCATCAGTAATCTTTACATCCCAAGAAATAATGGTTGTACTATCTCTAACATGATTCTTCTTGATGACTTCCAATAATCTTGTCATTCCCTCATCAACCTGTGAATCGCTCATCATATCATAAATATTTTTAGGAACAGAGAATGGTTCGTTAGGGCATTCAAGCAGACCGTCAGTTGTTAAGAATATACGATTTACACCTTTTCTTAATTCTCTTACACCGCTACTATAACAAGGAATAACTTGATCAAATGTATTAACCTGGCCAATCCACTCATAAAATTGACGTTGGTTTAGTTGATACTGACCAAGACGAGCAAGTTCAGGATGAAACACAAACGAAAGGCAATCACCGATTGAAAACCACCATACATACTTTTCTTTTCTTAAAACGATCAAACAGGCTGTTTCACCTTGCACGTTTTTACAATCCTTTAGAAACGTTTCCTCTTGGAATAGATTTAGCATTGTATCATGTAGCCTTTTCATAGTTTGTTCGGATGGAAGCGATAAAATCTGCTGTAGTTCTGCCTTCCACTTCAAAAATTGCTCTACTACTAATTCTGCACTTTCGGCTGAATTATGCGCATCTAAAATGACAGTAAACTCCCACCCAGCTTCTTTATCTACCCAGATCAAACAACCATCTTCGTTCTTATACTGACCTGCTTCAGAATTTCCACCAAAACGCCCTAAGGATATGTGCTCAATACTACTAACAGTAATGTTATCTACAAAATTAGACTGACTTCCAACCCAACTAAATTCACGAATGATATTTTCCAATTTAATGACTCTCCATATAGGATTTTTATTGATTACAACGAATTAACTACATTAACGTAAAAATTAAACAAGCATGATTTTTTGCTCCACTAGTGCTTGAAGACTACCATTTCAACCTCTTGGAAAAGTAGGATTACATAAGAATTCGCCTGTATCAAATCAGACCTTAAAGCTACCATTAAGCAGTAAAATATTGTCTCAATGCCTGCTGTAAAGTTCCTAATGTTTTAATTTCCTCATTTAACTTAATCCCAAGCTCTGTTATTTTCATTACAACTAGCTTTCTTAATCCGGTTATAACAGTGGTACATCCCATCAGTGAAGCTCCATCAACAATTTGAACCAAACGGTAAATATCATCACGATTGATATCAGCAATTCCAGATAAGTCCATAATCAATGTGTGGATACGCATCTCGCTTATTGCAGTTAATACTTTCTCCTCAAGGATTTCGGTTCGCTGCGCATCCATTGTTCCGATTAAAGGGAGAATGCTTACTGAATCGTTGATCGGAATGATTGGCACTGATAGATTTTCAACTTGTTCCTTTTGTGCCCTTATAAGTGAATCTTTGTATTCTGTATAACTAATAAAGAAGGAATTCAGAAAATGGTCCACTCGGTTGTTTATTTGTTTCTCCATTTCAAAAAAATGAATGCCAGTATCATTACGTTCTAATTCCGTATACTTTTGAAAATACACCCATAATGTTCGTCGTATTGCTTGCACCCATTCTAATTTAAACGAGATCGCAAGAGAATGCGTTGCCCAGGCAATTCCTTCTTTTACCGCAAAAGCATGAAGATCCTGATCATTTTGCTCAATGATATAAACAACGAGTGTGTGAGCATTTGAAACAAGGTCAATATTGCCTACTCTAAGTATTTCATTAATTTTATCTTTAACATTAACCGCTTCTTGGAGTAGCGTTTCTGTGAAGGATTGACTGTTTGCTTCAAAGAAATCTAGGAATTGAAATGAATCTTTATATGTGAGCGCTTGCATTTAGCATCTCCTCCTCGATTAATTTTGATTTCCAAAAGAGGAAGCGATGTATGAATGTTGAGATGTTTACTCCTGCTGTTTACCTTCCTCTCCTTAATGAGTAGCACCTTTTGTTAAACTAGAATCTTTTTAATAGAACCTGATTAAGCCAAAAGGTTTACCTGTGAAATACACTTATTCTTATATTTTCGATACAGATAAAAAATTCCCTCTAACTAATTCTTTTGAACTAGTTTCTAACCAAAGTTGCAATTAGGCCATTGAGACATAATTTACTCTCACCCTTAGAATAACTGCAATAAAAAAGTTTAAGATTCCAGTCACGACAAAAAACCATGTAAACAAGTTAAGCCCCATTGTTGGCGATTCAACGATTAACAGACTCAACACTAATAAACTTCCACCTAGAGCACTATGAAAGATTACCAATAAATTCATATTAGATCGGAGTAAATTCCAAGCGATTACTATCAATAAGTAAAGAAGACTTATAGTAAATAGTAATGGAAACACTGGTTTAAATTTAGCAGCATAAATAAAATGATCTAAACCTGAAATATCATTTTCCACTGTTACTTTGCCATTCATTATTTTCGAAAAAATTGCTGAATAACCCCATTCCCATGGCTTATCCCTAAGTTCGCTACCTTCATACCACGTTACAAAACCAGAAAAGAAAACCATAAAAACTGAGAAAATGTACTGTATAATGTAGACCATAAACACTTTACCTCCCTATTTAAAACAAACTTGTTAGTTTTTCATCATAGATCAACCGTTCTCTTGTTAAACGAATATAGAGGGATTAATGTTTACTTAGAAGTGCAGGAAAAATTCAGTTAGGATCTATCTTCTTTCTTTGAATAAATCCTTAAAAGTCGCTATGAGCAATGTAAGAAGTAATACTGGATGATTCCCTTCAAAGGACTTCTAACGAACTGCTGATTACGATCGTTCATAAATAAACAAGCTCACCAAAAACAAAAGTGCGGCAATCAAGCTTACAACATCAGATTTCACCAACTTCTTCAATGCAAAAACCCCTTATATTTTATAAGTAAACTGCCATGTACTAAACTTACTCTATTAAATACCTAAGCTACCGTTCAGTATCTCATCTATCGTATTAATTGGCTCAAGTATGAAAAAGACCAATAGTTTCGTTTATTCTTCAACTACAGCAGTAATTCTCAGATATCTCTAAAAGAATTCTATTATAAGAAGAAAGAGCTAAAATCAAAAGGAAAACAATGAAGAGGGGTTTTTCAAATGATAAAACTTTATGCTCGTAGTTATCAACGAGTTCTTCGAATCCTATCACCTGCTATGCCCTGGCGAGTACCGGATCTATTAGAAGGAGAAGATAGTGTACTTGACCTTCCTCCTAAGTTAACAGAAAAAGGGGTTAAAAATGTACTCATTGTAACGGATGCTGGAATTACAAAAATTGGTTTGATGGAGCCTCTACTACAAAAGTTGAATGAAGCAGGCATTCTTTATACAATCTATGACAAAACCGTCCCAAATCCAACGATAGAAAATGTGGAAGAAGCACGCGAAGTTTATGAAATTAAAGGATGTGAAGGCATAATTGCCTTTGGTGGTGGTTCTCCTATTGATTGTGCAAAAGCCATTGCTGCGCGTATTTCACGTCCAAATAAGTCAGTCACACAACTTAAAGGCGTCCTTAAAGTACGAAAGAAAATTCCTCCATTATATGCAGTACCAACGACTTCAGGTACAGGTAGTGAAGGAACGTTAGCGGCTGTCATCTCAAATAAAAAAACACAAGAGAAGTTTGCGATTAATGATCATTCCCTCATTCCACACGTAGCCGTGTTAGATCCGCTGTTAACGATTGGACTGCCAAAACATATAACATCTATGACTGGGATGGATGCATTGACGCACGCTGTTGAAGCGTATATTGGGAAAAGTACAACAGCTGAAACGCGTAGCTATTGCACAAAAGCAGTGAAGCTGATTTTCGAGAATTTATATGAAGCGTACGAGAATGGAAGCAATGTAGAAGCACGTAAACAAATGCAGCAAGCATCTTATTTTGCTGGCCTCGCATTTACGCGCTCTTATGTAGGGTATGTTCACTCCATCGCACATACGCTAAGTGGATTTTACGATGTACCACATGGATTAGCTAACGCAGTCATTATGCCACATGTGCTTAGATATTATGGAGAAGCAGTGCAACATTCGTTAGCAGAGCTTGCAGATGTAGTCGGAATCGGTAAAGGAGAATCCTTACAGCGAAAAGCCAACTTGTTTATTGAAGCGATTGAAGAAATGAATGCGAAGATGGATATTCCGAATAAAATTGAGGGAATTCTAGATCAAGATTTTCCTAAAATGATAAAGCATGCACAAGCTGAAACAATTCCTTTATACCCTGTACCAAAACTTTTGAAGAACGATGAGTTATTTTATCTTTATCAAGCTATCCAGGGTACTCCATAAATAAAAGGAAACGAGAGACTTATAGAAAATAGATAATATAAACACAAAAAGGGAGACTAACAGTAGTTCATTCATTCTGTTTTCCTCCTTCATCAATATATACCCCTATAAAGATAAACGCCCTCACTAAAAAGATGAGGGCTCGACTTTTTGATCTATTTAGAAACCTAATAAATTCAGAATAACTCCTCCAACTACACCTAAAATAACGATAAGCCACGCTGGCACTTTCCAAATCGTTAACAAAGCAAATAGGATAGCACCTAAAGCAAAATCAGAACCGTCAAAGATGGAACTTTCAATGACTGGATCATAGAAAGCCGCCAATAGAATCCCTACCACACTGGCGTTAACTCCCATTAATATGCCTTGGAAAGAAGCCCGCTTACGTAATTCACTTAAGAACGGTAATGCTCCAATAATAAGTAGAAAAGATGGTAGGAAAATAGCTATGGTAGCGACAACTGCTCCCGTTACCCCTTCCATCATCGTCCCGAGATAACTAGAAAAAGTAAACAATGGGCCCGGAACGGCCTGTGCCATACCATATCCCGCTAAGAACTCATCTGGAGACAGAAGGCCATGAGGGACAAGCTCTCGTTCGATCATAGGCAATACTACATGACCGCCACCAAAGACTAAGGAACCTACTCTGAAGAAGATATCAAAAATATCCAGTAACGGATTGTTAACTGCTTTTGCAAGGATAGGCAGTGAAATAAGAGAAATTGCTAAAACAGTTAACGAAATAATACCTGTCTTCTTCGAGATATTAACGGGGAAAGGCTCAATCTTTGATTCTGCTTTATTTTTAAACAAAGTCAAGCCTACCATTCCAGCTGATAGGATGATGATGATCTGAATCCATGCAGAAGGATACAGCAACATAATGAGGGCAGCAGCAAGTGCAATGGCCATTCTGCTTTTATCTGGTGTAAGTTTTTTACCTAAGCCAATTAGGGCATGTAGGACAACAGCGGCTGCTACTATTTTAAGACTATGAATAAAGCCCGCATCAGCCAAAGTGAAGTTTTGATATAGTAATGCGAAAATGACAAGAACAATAACGGAAGGAAGCGTAAAACCTAAAAAGGAAGTAATTCCACCAAGGATTCCCCCACGTAATATTCCTATAGAAATTCCAACCTGACTACTTGCGGGACCAGGAAGGAATTGACATAACGCGATCAAGTCTGCATAGGTTTTCTCATTTAACCACTTTCGTCGATCGATATATTCATCCTTAAAATAAGCAAGGTGCGCGACCGGCCCACCAAATGAAGTTAATCCTAGTTTTGTAGATGTAAATAAGATTTCTATAAGAGTTTGTATCTTATTCTTCTTTTGACTCAATTCGTTCTCTCCTAATCATTTAATTTCTTTAAAGAGTTCAAAGGCTTTAGCTCGAGCTTCCTGAAGGACAGAATCTCCCTTGTCAGTAATCCGATAGTACTTTCTAATCTTTCCATTCACGTTGACATCTTCCCGATCCAGCAGCAGGTCCTTTTCCATATTGTGCAGGATAGGATATAGGGTGCCAGCACTAATTTCATACCCGTGTTCATGCAGCTCTTCCAACATCCAAGACCCATAAATCGCTTCTTCTTTCGCATGGTGCAAGATATGAATTTGTATGAAGCCTAAGAAAAGTTTTCTCAATACTTTATTATCCAAGTAATACCTCCTCATCAAGAATCCCAATATCGAAAATCGATATTGATTTTCGGAATCATTATAAATCATCCACTTTGAATAAGCAATTTCACCCCTTAGAATTTACACTAACTTAATAAAATCACTTTAAACACACTATCAAAAAGGTTAGACACGAAAAAATCACACCTGTGAATGAGGTGTGATTTCTTAGCTTGATCTTAAATACATTTTTTAACTTATCTAGCCTTCTTATAAACGAATGCGAGAATAAGCGAAAACATAAGATGTGTTCCTAGATTCATCATTTGCCCGGATGTAAACGCCTGTCCGATCATCGTTCCCATTCCCATCATCGCTGGCATTACGAGAAGAGGACCAATAATCCAAATCGCAATACCATGAACAACACCGAGAAGATAGGTTTTCGAAGTGAATACTGCAGCTGCACCAAATCCTAGGGCAAAGACGATACTGATCGCCATGTGAACGATCCAACCCACTGCTACACTCTCACTTCCCATCAATCCTGCGACCATGCCCATACGACCCATCATTTGCATAAGAAGACCGAAAATAATTCCAGCTACAATTCCACCGACCAATGATGCTTTTAATGATTTTGCGAAAGTTGGTCTGACTTCGGAGACAGTTTTAGCCGTTGCTACTTCAGACATTGAACCTCACATCCTTTCATTTGATACTTTTATCATAAAACAATTAGAAATCGATAACTGTAAGCACGATTACAAAAGTAAAGAATATTCAGATTTAACACTATCAAAAAAACTAGAATCCAATTAAGAATTCTAGTTTCATGTTAATGCGATGATTCCTTTACGAATGGTGTTCCTCTATTACTGTCGTATGAAAGGATAGCCGCGAGAAGCCACTTACATTGTGGCAATGCATAGCCGATGACTTTACCCAATAATAGGGCGATCACAATACTTCCAATCCCCACAGGTCCACCTAATGCCCAACCTGCTAATAGGACAGTCACTTCTATTCCATTTCGTACCCAGTCAATTCGCCATCCTGTTTTTTCAACAAGAAGCAGCATGATTCCATCCCTTGGACCGGCACCTAATCCAGACGCAACATAAACTCCAATTCCATAGCCAAGCACAAGTAAACCAATCAAGAAGAATATTGCTTGAGAAAGAAGAGATACAGGATCAGGTAATATGAATAGGAAAAGGTCTATAAAGATACCTAGAAGAAGCATATTGAGTAAAGCGCCTGACTTTGGTAATTTCCTCGTATATAAAGAAGTGAAGCCTAATAGGATGAACCCTGTGATGATGGACCATGTTCCAATCGTTAATCCAAATTGCGTATATAACCCATAATGGAAAACGTCCCATGGACCAATGCCAAAAGCTTTCCCTTTGATCGTCATCGCAATCCCTAACCCAAGAATAGCTAATCCTATAAAGAAAAAGCTCCACCTTATCAATCGCTCACGCATGAGGGTTCCTCCTTTCAATTTCGTTATCAAACTATCAAACCTCACAAACTATATCATAGGAAAGAAAACATAAAAACCACCCGGGAAACTAGGGTTTTTCCATAAAAAAAAAGCAACTCTATGCATGGTAGAGATTACTTTTTAGTAGATAATTATTTTCGATTTATGCGTCGTTTTAGTATGTATAACACAAGTATGATAACGATGAGTGTAGAAATCATCCAGATGATCCAATCGCTGTCTTTCTCGCCCAATGGCTCTTCAACCTTGACTGATGAATTGGCTCCTCCACCTATAGCCAATAGATCTTCCCCTGCTTCAGATAACGATACTGTCCGAGTGCAGAAATTCGTTTCGATGGACCCTTCTCGTTCATATCCGTATACTAAATATCCTTTCCCCTCTTCAAACTCATATCCGCAGCTTGCCGAACTTCTTGCTGTTGAGACGAGTACCCTCGATCGATCGAGATTTTTATACGTTTTTTCTACTTGAAATGAAACTGAAACCGGATCTGCAGTGGACGCCGTAAACAACCCTTTGCTTTCATCAATTCCTTTCACCACTCCAGAAAAAATGACGGTATTAGGGTCTTCCAAAACTTCTTCCACACTGGGCTTTGCACAAGAACATGCAAATGCAGTGTTTTCAGGAACTAGATTCATAAGTAAACCGAGCATCATGATTAAAAACGCTATTTTCTTCACGCTTCTCCTCCTTTCGCTATACGAGTCTATGCAGTCAACCAAAGAAAACGAACCCAATTTGGGTCCGCTTCATATATGTTATTTATCACACGTCCATGTTTGTGACGTTCACTTGATTACAGGCTTGTTGCACGAGCTTAACTCGATCGATCTTACCTACAGACGTTTTAGGCAGCTCTTTTGTCACGTGAATATCCATAGGAACTTTATAGGCAGCGAGTGATTGCTTTAAGAATGCCTTTAGAAGATCGATATCTACTAGTGAATGTGATGAAATATAGGCAACTGATTTTTGTCCCCATTTTTCATCTTCTATGCCTATGACTGCGGCTTCATCGACTGCTGGGTATCGAAGCAAGGCATTCTCGATTTCAACTGGATAGATGTTTTCACCACCTGAAATGATCATTTCTTTTTTTCTGCCAACAATGTAATAATCGCCATCTTGATCCCGCTTCGCCATATCTCCAGTATGAAGCCAACCATTTTGTACCGCTTTTCTCGTAGCATCTTCATTACGAAAATACTCTTTAAACATATGGTTTCCCCTTATAAGTAATTCTCCGACTTCTCCAAAGCCGGCTTCCTCACCTTTTTCAGTAACGATTTTCACTTCGTTAAATAACATCGGTTTTCCAACTGAACCTCTTTTAGCAGCAGAATCTCTTGGATGAATATAAAAGTTGTTAGGACCTGCTTCCGTTAATCCGTAGCCTTCTTTAAACGCGAGTCCCCGCTCAGAAAACTTTTCGTAAATATACTCCGGGCAAGGAGCTCCACCTGACAAGAAGACATCGACTGAATCAAAAGATACACGATCAAATATAGGATCTGTCACGATCATATGGTACATAGTAGGAACAAATAGAACAATCGTGCACTTGAAGTCATGCAATAAGGTTATTGCAGCATCTGGTGAAAACTTGTCTGCAACGATCACGGTGCCTCCTGCCATTAATATCGGGATCGAGAGTGCGTTCAGTCCTCCTGTATGAAACATAGGCAGATAGGTTAACGTCGTTTCTTTTTGCGTTAACCCCCAACTCATCACGGTATTGAATGCATTCCAGTTAACCGACCGATATGATAAGACAGCACCTTTTGACTTTCCTGTGGTTCCACCTGTATAGATCATCATCCACGGGTCATCTTCAGTCACTTCTGTGAGAGATAAGGGGCATATTCCATCCTTTACCATCGCTTGCTCAAATGAGACGCATAGCAGCATATGATCTACACATATCTTTGCAAGTTCATTCGTATGACGATCAAAAATAAGTAGGGAAGGGTCAGAATCCTCGACCAACTCAGCTATTTCCTTATTAGAAAGACGCCAGTTTATTGGAACAATTACCGAGCCAGTTTTTTTACACGCAAATAACAATGCAAACATGTCGAGAGAATTATGAGCGAGCACCAGAACCCGATCACCTTTCCCTACATCGTTCTTTTGTAAAAACGCCGCTAACTGTATAGCTTTATCATTCAACTGCTTATACGTCCATTCTTCACGTGAAACACCATCGATTAACGCGCAATCATTTGGGAATAGATTCGCTCGTCGTTCCATCCAATCCAATTCCACTTCGTTTCATCCCTCCCAACCGTAAGCATGAGACATTACATCATAATACCACCATCTACGTGAAGCGCCGTTCCATTAATGTAATCCGCTTCTTCACTTGCTAGAAACAAATATGCATTTGCGATGTCCTCTGGTTTACCAAGTCGCTTTACAGGCACCATCGCAACCATTTTTTCGATTACTTTCTCTGGCACTGCCGCAACCATAGTTGTTTCAGTAAAGCCCGGAACCACTGCATTCACATTTATGCCTTTGCCACCCAATTCTTTTGCCCATGTCTTGGTCATTCCAACGACAGCTGCTTTTGAAGCAGCATAATTGGTTTGACCAACATTTCCATACACTCCGCTTACGGAAGAGGTATTGATGATCTTTCCCTTTCCCTGTTTTACCATATAAGGCACAGCGGCCTGGGTGCAGTAGAAAACACCATTCACATTAACATCCATCACGTTCTTAAACGCTTCACCGCTCATTTTATGCAGCATACTGTCTTTTGTAATGCCGGCATTATTAATTAAGATATCGATTGTTCCGTTTACCTCAGCGATATCGTTTATCGTCCTTTGTACATCATCTTCCTTTGATACATCAACCTGATAAAACGTAACACGGTATCCTTCAGCTTGTAATTCCTCCGCTTTTTGCTTGCCAATTTCCTCTTGTAAATCTAGCATAGCAACGCGTGCGCCTTCTTTCGCAAAACGTTCTGTCGCAGCTAAACCAATACCGCTCGCTCCTCCTGTAATGACAGCCACCTTATCTTGCAACCTCATAATACTCCTCCTAGTTCTCTAAAAAGTCAGTAATGATAGTTGTAAGCTGATCACAAGCATCGATGAATGGGGAGTGACCGGATGCAGACAACTCCTTGAACGTGGTATTCGTACCAAGGTCTTCTACGATTTCTTCTGTCATTTCTTTTGAGATGACAAGATCTCGTTCTCCACGCAACACGAGAACAGGGATACGTATGAGTTTAGCCTGATTTGTTCCTTCAGTTAACCCATTTGTCACACTGCTTATATTGAATGTATTTAAGGCATGGTAAACATCAGCAAGATTTCGCTGTGTCATCATATCATCTACATAAGCTTCATAACGCTTCTCTTCAGGCTGATTGTGGGTGTAGATAAGAGAGTTCCAAATCGTTTTTAGAAGCGCTCGATTGCCCGTATCATAGGCCTGTTGAATCGGGATCGTTCTCATCGGATCTTTTTCTATATCGTCAACTGTTTTCAGCCTTTGGTTAGGATCTGGCGTTCCGTCTGAATGAGTCCCAAAGAAAGGATATCCCCTTGTCGAAGCAGAAGAAATGAGGACGATCTTATCGCAATATCCAGGGTACTGTGCTTCAAACTGCATGCAAACGGCTCCGCCAGTGGACCACCCGATCATTGTAAAATCGTTTAATCCTAACTCATCCACAAAGAATTTAAGATCTTGAGCAAAATCCTCTATCCCCTCAACTCTATTGTTGTAAGATGATTCGCCAAATCCTCTCATATCGATAGCAATCAGCGTATAAGAAGCAGGAAATGTTTCGAAGAAAAGATCCCAATGCTTTGAAGACGTCATATTGCCATGAACGAGTAAGATTGTTTTTTCTCCCCCATCTCGTTTTCGATACCCCATCACTTCTCCATTAGGAAGACTGACTTTCTGAACAGTTGGTATTGTAATCATAAATTTTCCTCCTCGTTTCCCCATATTATCGTTGTTGCTCCCCATGCATAACCAATTCCTGCAGATACTAGTACGACTACATCACCTGCTTTAATCTTTCCTTGTGCTTCAGCTAGCTTCAGTGATAAAATCTGATCGATTTGTCCGATGTGTCCATATTCCTCCAAGTAAATAGAATGTTCTTCTGTGAGACCAAGCTCACTTAGGACATAATCGTGTGCAGATCGTTTCATATGGAGCATCGCGACATAATCGATATCAGATTCCTTTTTTCCACTTTTATAGAGTGAATTTCGAATAACTGATAAGAAATTATCCATTGATTTTTGTTCGAGCCTTTTCTTCATCCCGACCGGATCATTAACATCTAATCGATATGACCCTAGTTCTAACTCTCTAACCGTAATCGGATTCTTCGTACCACCCGCGGTTACAAAAACATCTTCAGAGAAAGAACCATCGGTCATGATGTGCGACTCCATAAGTCGATTTTTCTTATAACCTTTTTGTAAGATCAGTGCACCGCCACCAGCTCCCAGATTAAACATAAAGCGTGTGCGTTCGTTCGAGTAATCGATGAGATCTCCATTTCGATATCCACCCGCCAGAAGAACAGTCGTGATCTCGTCATCTGTTAGCATCAAGCTTTTGGCAAGTTTTAGAGCCATAATGGTCGTGCCACACCGCAGCGCAGCATCGAACCCCCACGCGTGATGTGCTCCGATGGCATCCTGCGTCTTAAGAGCTGCCGTCCAAAGAGGGTACTCTTTATACTCTTCTCCAATATAGATGACAAGGTCAATGTCTTTTCCCTTCATACCCGCTTCCTTTAGAGCACTTTCCGCAGCATAGATCCCCATCTCACATGTATGATCCTCATCTCCTGGAACTGCTTTTCTTTTAATGCCTAACTTTGTTTCTACTACATCTACTGGTAAGCCTGCTTTTTCAGCAATTTCTATCCCTGTAATATACGAATCTGGAATATAAACACCTGAACTTACAATTCCAATCGTCATGCGTTCACCTACCCTGCCATTCGCTTATTCTTATTTTCAGTCTTCACCTTCGTTTTCCGCTTCTTCCACCTCATCTCTTTAAGCGATCCAACGATGCCTTTTGGAAAGAACATCACCGCTAAGATATATAAGATTCCAAAGAAGATAATCCATCTCTCGAAAATGGCATAAGATTTTCCTAGCTCAGATAACCAGTGATGAGAAACCTCGATGATCGCCGCACCAATAATTGGACCGATCAACGTTCCGACTCCTCCAAGAATCGTCATCAAAAGGGCATCTAACGTAACATCGAGTGCGAAAACACTCGTATTTACAAAACGAAGTGACAACACGTACAACGAACCTGAGAGACTTGCAATCATACCTGCAACAACACTTGAGATAAGCTTGTAGTGAATCGTGTGAAAGCCAAGCGACTGCGTTCGCGCTTCATTTTCACGAACCGCTACGAGCACTTTACCCATCGGCGAATTCGTAAGCCTAAGCAAAATGAAGAAAACTGCGACCATGAGTATAAGACAAATCATATAAAAAGAAAGACGATCTCTCATTATATCCGGCACTCGAAAGGTAAACCCATCGTTTCCTAGAGTGAGAGAGCGCCATTTTTCAGCTACTACAAGAAATAATCCCGCAAGTGCAAGCGTTAGCATCGCATAAAAGTGATTGCTGAGCCTTAAAGTCAGTAATCCAACGAGGTAACTAACGATCGAAGCGATGAGCATACCTACTGCAATGGAAATAAGAAGTGAAAGCATCGTCGGTTCGAATCGACTCAGCAACACTCCGGTCGAATACGCACCAATTCCAAAGAACATCGCATGCCCAAACGAAACGATTCCAGTGTAACCGAGGAGTAAATCATAGCTCATTGCAAAAATCGCTAAGATAAAGATCTGAGTAAATAAGATCATAAGGCTTCTAGAGTCATTTATAAACGGAAATAAAACGAGAACTGCACTACATACGAGTATCCATACAGGACTTTTGTTCTGCTGCCTTAACATTCACTCACCCCTTTGCACCGAATAGACCTTGTGGTTTAACAACGAGCACGACAGCCATCAACAGCATATTTACTGCGAGAGAAAGATCTGGAACATAATACGTCATGAAGGCGCCTGATAGGCCGATCAACATCGCTGCAAAAAGCGAGCCAACAAAATTCCCCATTCCACCAATTACGACAACGATAAAGGCAAGTATGGCAAAATCCATCCCCATCTCGGCATAAATAACACCTGAATATGGAGCTAAAAGCACACCACCAAGAGCTGCCATCGCGGATCCAATCATGAAAACGAGCATGAAAACTTTTTTAATGTTGATTCCAAGGGCCTGCACCATCTCTTTATTCATAACACCCGCTCTTACGGTAAGGCCGATCTTAGTGTTCTTTAGAACATAATGAACGAGCGCAAACACGAGTACACCGATAAGAATGATAAATGCACGATACTTAATGATGACAACATCACCTAGTTGCCAGCTTCCTGATAAATAATCGGGTGGTGACGCTACGATTTGATTAGGTCCGAATACGACCTTCAACATTTCCGATAGAACAAGCATCAGTCCGAGTGTGATAAGGATTTGTTGGACATGATTCCCATACACTGGCTGAATAATGAACCGTTCCGTTACATAGCCGAGGATAATCCCAGTTAATAGTGCACCAACGATCGCCATAACAAAACTTCCAGTCATGCCGTACACCCACACGCCACTATATGCTCCCCAGGCAAACAAGCCACCGTGGGCAAAGTTCAAAACATCCATCAGGCCAAAGATGAGCGTTAACCCTGCTGCTAGCAAAAAGATCAGCATACCTGTCGCAAGTCCATTAATCATTAAATTTAGCAAAAGATCCACCTTTTCACCTCATTTCTATGCGATACCGAGATACTTACGCTTTAACTCTTCATTGTCTGCGAGTTCCTGCATGTTTCCAGTTTCAACACTTCTTCCATCATCGATAATGTAGTACGTATCACCCACACCCATCGCCATTCTGAAATTTTGTTCGACCAGGACGATCGTCGTCTCATCCTTCATTTCCATAATCGATTCCATCACCTTTTCAACAACAATCGGAGCAAGCCCCTTACTAGGTTCATCGATAAGTAACAATTCATTTTTATTAAGGTAAGCTCTCGCAATCGATAGCATTTGCTTTTGCCCACCGCTCAAGTACCCACCTTGTTTTTTCCAATATGTTTTCAAGTCAGGAAAGAGCGTTAGCATCTTATCCAATCGGTTAAGCGTCGCCTCATCCTGTTTTTGCATTGCAATCTTCATATTTTCTTCCACCGTCAGTTCGCCAAAAATCCCCTGATCTTCTGGCACAAATCCGATTCCTTTATTTGCGATTTGGTAGGTTGCAAGCTTTGATATATTCGTTCCGTTAAGCATGATTTGACCGTCAGTAATAGGCGTTAGGCCCATGATTGAACGAAGAGACGTTGTTTTGCCAGCCCCGTTTCTACCTAGTAGAACCGTCACTTCCCCTTTTTTCACCTGAAAAGAAACCCCCTGGAGGATATGGTACTGCCCTATATAGGTTTGAATATCGTTCACCTCAAGCAGTGTGGTCATCGTATAAGCCTCCTAAGTACGCATTCTGCACTGTTTCATTATTCATAATCTCGTGTGGCGTGCCTTCCGCGAGCAATCTGCCATTAAAGAGGACGATGATCCGATCTGAAAGATTCATAATCATATCCATCTTGTGTTCGATGAGTAGAATCGTCCGATCACTTGATGATTTAATATCTTCAATAATCTTTAAAATCGCAGGCACTTCCTCTAGCGACATGCCTGCTGTCGGCTCATCGAGCAGTAGCAACTCTGTCTTCAATGCTAACAACATTGCGATTTCTAACTTTCGCTTTTCGCCATGTGCTAAGTTACTCGCAAGAGCGTCTGCTTGTTTCGCCATCATCACTTGTTCTAGTAAGTCATACGCTTCTTCCGTCATTTTCTTATAGCCTCTGAAATGCCTGAGCATTTGGTATCGAACTCCAGCCTGTGACTGAACGGCTAGACGTACATTCTCCAAAACTGTTAAATTAGGGAACACGTTCGTAATCTGGAAAGAGCGGCCGATCCCTTTTCGAGTTCGGACGGTAGGAGATTGGCTCGAAATGTCCTCTCCCTTCAATAAAACACTTCCTTTGGTTGGCTTCAGCTGCCCACTCAATAAA
Organism: Anaerobacillus sp. ABA4_114; assembly: GCF_056159065.1. Lineage (NCBI taxonomy): Bacteria > Bacillati > Bacillota > Bacilli > Caryophanales > Bacillaceae > Anaerobacillus > Anaerobacillus sp. ABA4_114. The sequence goes on along the minus strand of NZ_JBSWUM010000001.1, from coordinate 1,028,915 downwards.
TTGAACAACGTTGTTTTACCAGCTCCGTTTGGTCCGATGATGGATGTGAACGACTTCTCCTTAATGGTAAGATCGACCGAGTTTACTGCGAGCTGCCCGCCAAATGCGATCGTTAAATCTTGAACTTCCAATATACTCATGTACTAACCTCCCAACATACATAGAAAAGGGCTGCGCAAAAACGATAGCAGCACCTTTTCTCATTAGCTAATTAGTTACGAACAGGTGGTGCTGTTTCTTCAGGAGAAAGCTCACGGATAAGTACCGGTACAGGGTGATCAACACCCTCTTGCTTTTCAAGCTTTACTGCGTACATCGTTTGAAGCGCTTGATGGTCCTCTTCGCGGAAAGTCATCGTCCCTTTAGGTGTTTCAAAAGACATGCCCTCCATCACATCGATTAATCCTTCAGCTGTTGTATCACCTTTAGTTTGTTTTAGTGCTTCTACGATCGAAATCGCTGAACTCATTCCTCCAGGAGTAAACAAATCAGGTAGTGCCCCGTCATAACGTTTCTTATGTTCCTCTACTAGCCAATCGTTCACCTCGTTATCTGGCAAGCTATGATAATACACCGAAAAACCTTCCATTCCGACTAGCGGTTCCATCGTCTTTAATGCTGAGATATCCGGAGCTCCAGTCGAAATTTTGATTCCTTTTTCCTGAAGCTTCATATCGCTGATCTGATTCCATGGGGAGTTCGCTCCTGCCCAAATGACAAACAAGTAATCCGGGTCAGATTCAATTATTTTTTGGATGTTTGGAGTAAAATCTGTTGCAGCTGGGTCAGCGTATTCTTCAAGTACAACTTCAGCACCGAGGTCCTCTGCAGCCTCTTTAAATGCCGCAACCCCATCGATTCCAAAAGAATAGTCTGGTGCAAACGTTGCGATCTTCACTCCTTCACCTGCGATCGCTGCTGCTCCGGCAATAGCGTCCTGAGAAGAACTTCGGGCTGTTCGAAAGATATAGTCGTTGTATTCTGAGCCTGTGATGCTATCTGCAACCGCAGGTTCAACGACCATGATCCGTTCGTATTCCTCTGCTAACGGAAGAACGGCAAGCGTGTCTCCTGAACTTGATGATCCAACTAAGAAGTCGACTTCATCTTCTTCAAGAAGTTTTGTTGCCTTTTGCACTGCAACTTCTGGCTTCGTTTCAGTATCTTCATAAACGACTTCGATCTTCTTCCCTTCAACTTCCATCGTTCCATCAGTCGCATAGTCCAGTCCGAGCTCAAATCCTTGCTTCGTTTGATTCCCGTACGTTTCAAGTGCTCCGGTTAATGAAGCGAGCACTCCGATCTTAATCGTTTCCTTACCATCATCATTGTTCGCTTCCCCTGAGGACTGAGAGTTTGAACTACAGGCACCTAAAATAAGAGATAACACCATCATCAAAACCACGAGTTTACGCACGAACTTCTTCCCCCTTTTCATTCAGTTGGTTCTATAGGAATAGCTTACAGGGATGAAGTTACACACGAGTTACAAATAAAAAAGACCGCTTCTTCTAAAGAAGCGATCTTATACATGAAAGGAAACGTTTTCAGAACAGATCATGTCATACATTTGTTTTGTGGATTCCATAGGTTCTACTGCAAGCTCTTCACGAAGTTTAACCGTACACTCCCTATACAATCTCATTGCTTGAGGTCGGTTGTTACGTTGGTAATAACAATACATCAACAGTCGGTATGCCTCTTCCCACAGCGCATCGACTTCGATAATCTTTCTACAAATCGGAATCGCCTTCTCAAACTCAGACAACCGAATAAAAAGCTGAGCTAATTTTTCTAAGCCTCTCACATAAAGCTGGCGAAGACGTTCACGCTCAATTTCAGCCCATTGGACACGACGCTCAGTCAAAAAGTCTCCACCGTAATAATGCAAACCTTTTTCTAGCAGTTTTTTAGACTGAACGATTCGATTTTCTTTCAACCCCTCCGTTATCCAATGCTCAAAATGATGGCAATCCAGGTCGATTACAGCGGTTCTATTGAAACCGTAAGAGGAGTCTTGACGAATCACAAAATATGGCTGCCCTCTTTTTTTACGATCAGGCTCAAGCGCTTTGTTCAGCGCATTAAACGCGACCTTAAAATCTCTCTGGCTATTGGTTTCATCTGTATCGGGCCAAACGTCATGGAAAATCTCTTCTTTTCGAACGAAGGCGTTTCGACGAACAAGTAAATATTGAAATAGTTCTTTTCCTTTTTCACGCTGCCACATCTTATGATCAAGAACGTTGTCCCCGAGCGATACACTAAATTCTCCAAGCGTCTTAACGCGAAGCGTATAGCCAGGATGTGATTCTATGTGGTTATATCCCCATGAATCGAGTAGCTTTGAAATGTAAGATTCATAAACTCCTGACTCTTTTGCTTGGAGAAGAAGAGGCAGAAATTGCTGTAGATCTTTCGGGCCAAAGGTTGTTCTCTTCTTGAATAAGAATTCATATTCTTCAATTTGAACCTTCTGAAGAAAAATACTCACATACGTTTTGAAGTCGTCTACATCCTTTTTCAAAAAAGCTAGCCACATCGCAGCAAGCATCTCAGCGTAACCATCTCCGCACGACTTTGCAGATCGATAGGCTTCAAGAAGCCATTTCTCAGCATCGAGTAACTGCTCACTATAGAAGGCAGATCGCCCGATACATAGTTTAATAAGCGTAGAGAGCCATTCATCTTTTACTCTTTTCGTTTCATAAAGAGCACGCTCTCCATATTCTTTTGAACGCTCCCACGTTCCCTTTCTTCCATACATCGCACAAAGACCCATGAAAGGTTCCGCTTTTCCTCGATCGACTTTTATAGAGTCCATTAATTCTAACGCTGTTTCATAGCAGTTTACCGCTAACTTCTCTTCATAGTGTGTTGATATTGCTACTGCGTGACCCATTCTTATCCATCCGCATGCTTCGATAAACGCTGAACCCTGTTGTATTCCCTGCTGTATCCCTTGCTGCGCAAGTTCTTTCGCTCGATCTCCATTACCGCTAAGCGATTCTAGCAGAGAAAGCAAAAGTTCCGTTTCGCGATGTGATTGAGGTAATTGTTCTTTCGATGAATTTCGAGTAAGAAGAAGTTCTCTTGACTCAAAAATCTTACCTGTACGCAATAACAAACGAGCATCCAGATTTCCAGCAACCCATGATGCGTCTCCTTCACTTTTCACATACCAGTTAAGGGCTTTAGCAGCTTGACCAGAATTCACAAGGTTTTCAGCAAGGAGACGAAACAACCTTTCCTTATCAGGATGGTTTTTATCTGTTCGGTCAAGATAATGGATCGCTTCGGCTAGAAAGCGCTCTGCTTTTCCAGGCTGAATCGTATCTAAATAGATGTTTCCAATTCCTTCGTTCGCTCTGCTAATGATGAGATCGTCTTCATTTAATTTAGCAGTTTCAATTGCTTTCTTGTAACATGTAAAGGCACGATCGTAATAAGACCGGTAGCGCCATACGTCTCCTTCGTACAACCATAGCTGATAATAGTGGTCTTTTATATGATCAGAAAGAGCGTTCAAATGATCGAGTAGCGTTTCAAGCTGACGGTAATGAATCATCCTCTCACTCGTTTTAAGAAGTACTCGAGCAAGGGAAGACTCATCATGAAGTTCTATATAATGGACGACTGCCTCTTCATAACAATTCGTTTCTTCAAGGTATTGTGCCAATAAGTACCGAAGCTTCTTCATCCGTTCACATTGTTGCTCAGTACCTCTCCTCGTTAAGAACGCCTTGAATAAAGCATGATATCGATAGCGATCGTGATCGACTTTTTGAATAAATAGATTCTTAGAAAACAAATCCTCCAGCATATCACCCGTGTTTGGTCGACATAGGACGTGATCACATTCTTCTGCCTTGAGTTCTTGAAAGATTGAAGAATCCAGCAAAAACGCTTGAACTTCTCTAGACTGTTTGTTGAAAACTTCCTGAGCAAGGTAAGAAAAGAGCTCTTCCATGGACGTATGAGTAAAGCTTAGTATCGAGTCGATTTCATCAGCTTGTGACAATTGACTTCCTATCATATTGATCGCGATGATCCAGCCTTCTGTTAAAGAATGAATGCTCTTCACCTGTTCTTCGGAGATAGCCGCTTCATAGAAATCAGTTAGAAAAACACGCGTCTCTTCACCAGAGAGCGATAGGTCACTCTCACCTATATCTAGCATTCTATTACTCACGCTTAGTTTAATCAGGCTATTCCATTTCGGCTTCATGCGAGTTGAAACAAGAAGATGAACATTTGAAGGGAGAAGCTTAATGACTTTCTCAATCCATTGATTAATTATAAACACGTGATCAACGAGTTGAAAATCATCGATGACAATAATGAGGTCTGATTCTATCTTTGCGCATTCGTTGATAAATAAGGCACTTAATAGCTGAAGATCTTCTTCGCTGACCCAGTAATCCATATTCGATATAACTTCGAGGAGTTCTTTACAGAAGGAAGGAAACTTCTTTCGAACGGCATAAACCACATAGTGGATAAAAGGGAAAATGTCATCATCCGATTCTGTCACTGTATACCAGCATACCGGTACCTTGCATTGCTTAACGAACTGACTCAGTATCGTGCTTTTCCCATAACCCGCCCCTCCATGAATGATGGTAATGGGATAAGTCGTAACTTCTTTTAGCTTTTTTATTACAGATCCCCGGTAAATATATGTATCCTTCAATGCTGGTGGTACAAGTTTTGTTTCAATAATCGGAACGGTAGGTTGCATGTACACACCCCGTCTTTATATTTCTGATTTTTCTAATAGTTTACCATATTCTTCAACACAATGTGAGCGCTCTCATCTCTTTCGACAAAACCTGAGTGGTGCCTGTGATCGACCCCCTTATTGTGGACACATGAGGTATCATAAAGATACGACACAAGTGAGTTTAAGGGGGAAAGAATTGATGGCGAGAAAACCACATTCTACATTCGAATTAAGAAAAAGAGCTGTTGATCAAGTTCTAAAAGAAAATAAACCTGTCAGAGTTGTGGCAGAAGAGATTGGTTTCAACCCAGATTCAATTTATAACTGGCTCCATCGCTATAAAAAATGGGGAGACGAAGGACTTAAGGATTCCTCCAGAACGATACGATCTAAAGTGGAAGGTCAGGGTAGTTTAGCTGACGCCAAACGGATTAAAGAACTAGAGAAGAAATTGAAAGAAAAAGAGTTGGAGAATGAAATCCTAAAAAAGTTCCAGGCCTTTCTCAAAGAGAACGAGTAAGCAATAAGTACGCAGCGATTTCCTACTTGAGGAAGGATTCAGCCAATTATCCTGTTCGATTGCTTTGCCAAGTACTAAACGTATCGCGTAGTGGTTACTATGCTTCTTTGAAGCGACCGAAAAAGGTCGCCAACGATTCAGATAAAACGCTTCTCACTCGTATTAGACGGATTTATGCCATTCGGCGCGGTACGTATGGGGCCAAGCGCATTGCCAAGCATATGAAAACAGGAAAGAAGGCTAGAATCGTAAACCACAAGAAAGTAGCTCGTTTAATGCGTGAAGCAAATCTTAAGGCTACAGTCCGTCAAAAGAAAGCGACCAAACAAGTGAAGGTATTGGCAGGTGGCTACGTTTATGAGAACCTATTAAACCGCCAGTTTGAAGCGTTGCATCCCAACCAAAAGTGGGTAACGGATATGACAGAAGTGGTCATAGAAAATAAGAAATGGTACATCTCAACGATGATGGACCTATTTAATCGCGAAGTGATTGCTTTCCAATTAAGTGATAGTCCGAACCAGGATCTAATTGAGGCAACATTAAAAGAAGCACAAAAGAAACGAAAACTCAAAAGCTTATCTGGTGTTCTTCTTCATAGTGATCAAGGCAGTGTTTATCGCTCTCTACGCTACAATCAGTTAAGTAAAACAATGGGCTTCACACCAAGTATGTCCCGTAAAGCAAACTGTTGGGATAATGCCGTTATAGAGAGCTTTTTCTCTCAGCTTAAGGTGGAATTCCCGTGCTTCTATCCCAGTATTGATGGTGGCACGTTTCGAAGAAACAGCCTATCCTATATTCGTTATTACAACACAAAGCGAATCCAACAAAAACTTGGATTCGCTTCACCATCAGATTTCTATAAAAGCTATAAAAATGCGAGTTGAAATTTCGGAATTTGCCTGTGTCCATATTTAGGGGGTTAAATCACTGTCACTCGGTAGGTTTCCTCAATTGAAATACAATAAAGTCAGCGCAGCGAAAGTCTTCTTCAAATGTAGGATATTTCTTTAGGATTTCCTCAGAAGGAGTCGGTTCTACTACCTTTACGATAGTGAACCCCGCTTTTATGATGCTGTTTAAGTAGGTTGATAGCGTACGGTGATAGTAGAAAAGCGCTCCAGCCTCCCCGAGTCCTCTTTGTTCGTATACACCTTCGTAGAAGTACCGATCGACATTCCAATGAAGTTTTTCACCCTGCTCATCTTTCTCCCATCCGCTTTCTGGTGTGATAAAACATGGGTGTAAGATAGAAAAGATGAAACTTCCCCCATCAACTAACAACCGATACATCTCTCTTAATGCACGCTCATGATCTACAAGGTCCTGCATCACCATGTTCGATACGATTGTTTCAAAGCTAGCATCCTTAAGAGTAGACAAATCTTCACAATTACCATGAACATAGTTGATCGGTAAATGAGATGCTGTTTTCTCATTTGCGATTTCGAGCATGTTTCTTGAATAATCTACTGCTGTGACGGTAGCACCTCTTTGAGCTAACATCCTGCTCAGATACCCCTCTCCGCAGCCTGCATCTAAAAAGCGTTTATGTTCTACTTCTCCGATTAAAGAGAACAACGCAGGATTTAAAAAGACTTCTCTATGTAAATCTCCTGCTTCTGAATAGTTGTTCGTGTAACTTCTCGCATTGTTATCCCAGCTCTTTATCGCATCCTCTGATGTGAAATTTTTCTTCACACTACTCACGCACCTTTCGTCTACCAGATGTGAATCATTAAGATAAAACACTGATCAATAACACGTAATTAAGTATATCAAAAATTTTCCAACACGATTAATCCGAGAATAAAAAGATCGGTTTCCCATAGAAAATAGAAAACCGAAAAATTGGATTACCTTTTTCTCAAACGAGGAGCAGGGGTCAATCGTTTTAAGTAGCTATTAGGTAAAGAGTGTTTAGGTAATGAGCTTTCAGGTATGGAGTTCTGACGAGTCAACTTCTTCTCGATGATATAGTTCGACAGCACTTCACCCTTCACTTCAAAACCTAATCGTTTTAAACTTTCCAACCCCTGGGTATTTTCACGATCGACAAGACCGTAGAGCACAGTTATTCCTTTGTTTTGGATATATTTCTCAAAAGCAGGTAGTAATGATCGAGCAATCCCACTTCCCTGCAGATCATGACGAAGCATCACATAATCTACAAGAATCATATGGTTAATTCGTAATCGATAGGAGAGAAACCCTACAACTTCATCGTTTTTATCACAAACGACAAGAACTTCAAAAGAATGGTCAATGATTCGTTGAACTTTTTTTGGGCTAACAGCGAAAATTTCAGTTCCTATTTTAATTAGCTTCTGATCGTCGCTTTTAGGATTTCGACTTCTAAAATACATCAACTCAATCTCCTTTCAATTAAATTTAAGTGAAAAGAAGAGTTAATGCAGGAACCCTACATTAACTCCGGAAAGGGAATATTTCATTAATAAGGATAATTAGCGGTGGCAACGACACTTCTTTTTCTTTTTATCCTTCTTCTTATCATGTTTCTTCTCATGCTTTATCTTCTTTTTCTTCTTTTTCTTTTTTGTCCCGTCAAACAGGTCATCAACCATGCCCTTAAATACTTCTCTAAGGTCGGCGTTCATAGTGACAATACCTCCATAACAAGAATTTGAAATGATTAAACATTTCATACCTTATCTTACGTATGCTCGTCCCACATGCTTGGACAAGTGTTACCTAAAAGTAGAAAATGTGCAGATGACATAAAGAAAAAGCGAGTGGTACCAGGCACCACCCGCTTTCTGTCATAAACTGTCGACTATATTTCTTTTGAATATGCACTCAGCTCGTGTACGAGCGTAAAACCAGCTCTCTCATACAACTGAAGTGCTTTTAGATTTTCTGCATTCACACAAAGTGTGACCGTGTTGACCTCTTTGAAAGTAAACATCCAGAACAGGGCTTGATCTAGTAATTTTCCTCCAGCTCCTCTCCCACGAAACGCTTCATCTACTGCGAAAAATTCAATGTTTGCTTCTCCAAACTCTGGTTCAACTTCTACATAGATGTAACCAGTTAACGTGCCTTCATCACTGGTAATAAACACCTTCCTAGTGTCGTTCAACCGCTCAACAATTTGGCCACCACTATAGTACGTGTTCGGAAATGTCTGGTCGTGTAAAGAAATAAAAGGGATGATGTACTCTTCTGATATCTCTTCTAGTTTGTTTTCCCGTCTAAAGCTCTGTCTATTAAACTCTAAAATCGCTTGCTCACTACTGTGGGAGAACCCTAATTTCTCTGCAAATCTAACACAGTTTATATTCTTCTTATTCGGAAACATCTGTATTACACTTGTTTCTTCTGGAAGAAGTTGAAGCATTTTCTCCCACATCGTTGGTATGAACGACCAATACTGATCTTCAACAAATGGGCCCCATACTTCCACCAGATTACGCTCCAAATCAACTTCAAATCCAAGCACACCGACAAGGACGTTTGACTGATATACCGTGACAAAGCTTTTCCAGTAAGGCAGCTCGAATTCTTCCCTCATTGTATCCGCTATTTCACAGCTGTTCGTGCCACAGTATCCAATATGGCAATCTTCTCTTCGATTTAGTTTAGCGATGAAACGACTTACTGATTGTAATTCACTCTTCTTCATAACCGCCACTTCCACCATACTACTAACCTACCTTATGTATGAAATCGCCTATACCCTCTCTTTTACGTTAACATAAAGAAAATAAAAATAGCCCTGTTTTGGAGTACAAAAAACAATCAAGTAACTACAACAATAATTACCATCCTAATTGGAAAATTCATGGTAAGATGAAGTGGATAGATTGTTCCTTTACAGGGCTTGAAGACTTGAATTAAAGATAGTTTGATAAGTAAGATTCATTTTGTGACGATATTCTAAACGGAGGTGTATATTAACGGTGAGGCAAGTATTAGGAATATCTATGGTCATTTTAGGGGCGATTGTAATGATCATAAACGTATTTCTTCTTAAAGAAAATGCTTTTTATGATGTTATACGCGGACTAACCTTTGCTATGTTTATGGTAGGAATATTTCTAATCCCTAGTTATTCAAAGTCAGGAAAAAACATATGATGGAAAATCAATTCCGATATAGAATTAGATGATTAATGATACAAACTATATAAGGTATGTTTTAGATAGAAGAAATCAATATGATTTAACAGGAGCTTGGAATAGTTTGAGCTCCTGTTTTTTTATGGTGGCAAAACCCTACCTCACTGTAAAATCAGAATCGTTTTAACACGCGATAGTACGACCGAACAATGATTATTCTCCACTACATGTTCCTGTGCTTTTCAACTATAAAGTGAAAGGAACTCTATCATAACAATGAAAAAAGAGTATCAAATTCGTTTATAATTTGATACTCAATTAATTTTGCCTGTTCACTTTTTCATGCCAAAACTACTTATATCATAGCGAGAGCTCTTCTTATTTTAGAAATGCTTCAAAATACCTTGTCATCGCTACGGCAAAATCACCGCGTGTTACATCAGTATTCGGCTCAAAATGTGCAACAACGGTTGGTTCAAGATCATACTGTCCTTGCGAAACCTCGAAGCTCGCATTGATGATATTAAGATCAAGTGCAAGCTGAACATACCCTTTCAAGTGCTGGGGAATATCAGCAGCGTCAACAACCTTTACACGCTCTTCCTTGTATTGAACTGTAACGTCACCACTGAATGCTTTCGCATCTTCTTCTAGACCAAGACTCTGAACAAGCGAATAAGCAAGTTCTGCTCTTGTAACGTTTCCTTTTGGATCGAACTTACCATCTTTAGTAAGCATAACTCCTTTCTGGGAATGAGTTCCATCTCGGAATGCGGCTCCTTCAGACGTAACAGCAGACGCGTAAGAAAGCAGATCAGAAGACACATCACTTAATGCTTTGGCTTCTGACTGACGAATCTCAGCACCCATCACAAGATACTGTGCTAGGTCTTTTCTTTGCAGCTTGCTATCAGGCATAAAGTTTCCTTTAGCATTCGCATCAAACAGCAGCTCCTTCACACCGCTCTTGATCGCAGCAGCTGCTGGATGGCCTTCTATATCATTGAGACCAGTAAATCCACTCACTTTTGTAAAAGAAAGAGTTCCTTCTATGTTATCAGGGAAAGAAAGGCCTGCAGTTGGATTCGCTTCGTCACCGCGTAATCCTCTTACTTCTGCTTTCCAAGTACCAGGCATCGGTGCATTAACAGACACCGTTCTGTCTGTTGTTAACGTAAACAACAAGCTGATTCCAGAGCTGTACTCCGTTCCATCTGGAGCGATTAAAACGAGGTTGACCGGATTACCGGTCTCCCCCAATACGCCATAAGCATTCACTTTCGCTACAAGATTTGTTAAGCCTTCTTGCACTTCAAACTCATGCTGATTATCTGAAACAAGAGTTACAGGATTGTAGTCTACTGAAAATGGAGCACGCGTGGTCGAAGCTTCTACAGAGCTATTAAACTCTTTGTTGTAATTGACTGTCTTGCCATAGTCGTTATTACCAAAAGCAGCATCTACTGCAGTGTATGCGTTCAAATAACCTGCGCCTACTTCCCACGCTTCGTACCCTGGCATGTTTGTAGCTGTCGCTTGCACGATCGATTTCACTTCATCAGGTGAAAGTAAAGGGTTTGCCTCTAACATTAGTGCTACAACACCTGCTACGTGAGGGGTTGCCATCGACGTTCCACTCATGTGCGTATAGAAAGGAACGTGCGCTGGATCAAGTTCTTCAGCGTCTTGAGGAGCTGATAGTGAACTTACTGGTGCGATAACTCGAGTTGAAACGATATCAACTCCTGGTGCTGTAACAGTCGGACGGTCTTCCCATGTCCACGTTTCTCCATCCATTTCAAACGTCCCACCGACTCCTTTTGTACCACGAGATGAGAAATCAGCTAGCGTGCCATCTTTTTCTCCCGCTGCTACCGAGATAACCCATGGTGCTTTTGCATAAGGGTTATGTGTGTTTTCTCCAGGACCTTCATTTCCTGCTGCAAAAAGAACGACGATTCCGCGATCATACACTTTCTTACTCGCAATGTTAATCGGGTGATTAGGATCAAAATCACCTGACGATCCCCATGAATTTGTAATGACTCTTATGTCGTACTGAGACTGATGCGTTAAGGCGTAATCAAATCCACCGATTCCATCTAGTACGAACAGTGCTGCGCCAGAGCCATATCCGATCAAGTCTGCTCCTGGAGCCGCTCCTTCATACTTCCCGCTCGACATTTCTCCTGTACCACCAACCGTACCAGCTACGTGGGTACCGTGACCGGAGTTAGTATCAGTATTTGCTACATCCTCTTGATATGTAACAGGAAGTAGACCAGGAGACAAACTGCTAAGATTCGTTGATCCCATAACGTTTTGTACAAGGTTTTCACCAAACTCGTGGTCTTTATGTGTGCCATCTACACCGCTATCGTTCACAACAACACCGATCCCTTTTCCTGTAACAGGAAGTCCTCCGTTTGCTTTTCTCATGTCGTCATCCGTACGTACTTTATCAACACCCGTTAGATCTGTTGCATCCGCGTTGAAATAGTCAAGCTTCTCATTCAAATAGATAGACTGAACCATATCGTTAGCTGCAAGGTCGTTTATTTGAGCTTTCGTCGCGATTACGCCAGCCATCGGAAGACTCTTAAGCGTTAACCCTTTATCAACCCCAACCTCTTCCAATAAGTTCGACTGAACATCCGTTGGAGCTCCATCTCCATAGAACGTTACGATTACTTCAAATGGTCCATTCCCTTCCGTCATCAGCTGAGATAATTCTGGGTCGATCGCCGCAGATTGATTAGCTGAAGGTTGAGGGGGGTTTATAAAACCTACTATTAGTAAAAACGAGAGTGCCACTACGTACCAAAGCCTCATTCTCATCCGTCTTCCTCCTTTTAATATTCAATGTTTTCTTACTATTCATTATCCATTGGTAGCGACCATTTTCCTATTCACTAAAGGTTTTAAATCCTGGTTGAGAAAGAACTATATAAGACTCATCCAAAAGTAGTATCTCGTACTACTTTGGGTCATTTAGGGATAGTACTTTTACGACAAAAAAAAGCCTAACTCATTTGAGTTAGGCTCTGTAAATTCACTATTAATCTAGCACTGTTACAGTGACTGTCTTACGACCAAAGTTTAAAGCATCTTGTCTTTCAGGCATGAATAGATCGATACGGTTACCTTGGATTGCACCGCCAGTGTCACCAGCGATTGCAGTACCATAGCCTTCTACATGTACTTTAGATCCAAGTGGGATTACGTCAGGGTCTACTGCGATGACTTTTTGGTTAGGATTCGCTCTTAAGTCGATTCCTGTCGCTGTAACGCCTGAACATCCTTCACAATATGCAGTATAAGCTGTTGCTTCGACTTTAAATTCTTGTCCACTTTGCTCAGATGACTTGCTTTCTGTGTTTGTTTGCTTAGCAGAAGTGGTATTAGTATTAGTAGTAGTAGATTCTGTAGACGCTGGTTTTGCATTTACTGTCTTACCTGTCAGCGCTGCCCAAGTGTTAGCTCCGGCAATGCCGTCAACAGCTAGTCCATTATCAGCCTGGAAAGCACGGACTGCTTTCTCTGTGATAGGACCATAGATTCCGTCTACTTTATAGTTGTAATATCCACCAAGCTCTTCTTGAAGAGCTGAAACTTGGTGACCTCGATCACCTTGAATCAACGTACGATGAGCTTGTCCTTGATTGACTTTTTCAATTGCTGCGAATGTATTTGGACCTGCGATGCCGTCCACAGCAAGACCGTGAGCTTTTTGGAATTGCTTTACAGCACCTTCAGTAATTGAACCGTAATAACCTGTAGATTTATGATAGTCGAAATATCCTTTGGCTGACAGTACATCCTGTAACTCGACGACGTCGCCGTGTTTTTCACCGTAAGAAAGTGTTTGATCTCCTAGAGCAGCTTCTGATACTACCGGGCTAGCAAACATCATTCCAGCCAGTGCTGTAGATGTAACAACGTTCCTTACAATGTTTTTACGAGTTACCATGTACACATTCCTCCTGAGAGATAAATAATTTTTCGGTGTTTCTTTTCTCTTGATCACCTATGTCCCATATAGTAACAGCCAAATATAACACAGCCATTTTAGTGTAGTAACAAGTCAGTTACATAAATATGACAGATTAATACAGTTTTTATAACCTTTGCACAATTAGGTAACATAGTACTATTTACAACGACAATATATTACAAACATGTCAGTTCCAAACTCTATCACCCTTGTTAATAGGTTCTTAATAGCGAAATGAATCTACTCAATGGTGGCGGAATTAACCTTGGGTGAATTTAGAACTAGTTAAATTTACCTTCAAATTTACAAACCTTTTAAAGAACTTTTGCAATAAAAAAAAGAGGCAGCTGCTAGAGCTGCCTTCTTATTTATTGAGTTACATTCACTTTGTTTTGGCTCTTCATACCACCGGAAATAATCATTTGTAAGGTTTCCCTATCTAAATGTAATTCCTCTACGTTGCTCTCATGCAATAGCTTCTTCGTATTTGAATCATCGAAAGTCAATGTTTTCTCAAAGTACTTGTGAAAAACCTTCATAGGTTGATTCAACTTCATGTCCTGATCTGTTAGTTCTCCTTCATAATCTGTAGGCACTAATTCCACACTGTAAAAATCAAGCGCTGATTGAATCAAATCTAATACGAGCTGATTGGTTGGAGGCTGTGAATTCGTAATGTGATAGATTGTATCTGGCTTCGCGCTAGTAAGCCCAAGCGCTAACACATTTACGACATAATCGACAGGTACTAAATTTTGTGCTGCTTCCTGATTACAAAGGAACTTAATCTTTTCACTAGGCGTATCCTGCTTCCGATCTAATCTCTTCTTTAATAATTCAAGACTTCTAATCACGCCATAAAGAGCAAAGGTCGTTTCAGCTTCACCAGTTTTCGAGTCACCAATAATGATTGCTGGTCTAAAAATAGAGACATTGAAGACGTTATTATAATCAAACACAAGGTGCTCTGCGTGACACTTACTTTCTTCATAAGGATTTACGAACGTATTATCCTTAGGATGCAGCTCTTCACGTCCATGAAGTTGTGCGCCTAATGTGTAAGCTGTACTTACATGATAAAAATTCTTCACTTGAATATCTTTTGAAAACTCAAGTACGTTTCTCGTTCCTTCAACGTTAATCTCAAACGTCTTGTCTCTTTCACGATCATCGAATGAAAGATAAGCTGCGATGTGATAGACCGTATCGATTTTACCTTTTAATAGATCGATTGTTTCGAACGGAACGCCTAAGCGCTCGTCCCCTAAGTTTCCTTTTATAATGAATAAGTTGTTTTGTAGATCTGCTGGCAATGCTTCGATTAACCGATCTGCCTTACGTTCATTGCGGATCAATGCATAGACGCTGTGGCCTTCACTCAATAACTTCAAGGTAAGCTGTTTTCCAAGAAAACCAGTCGCCCCTGTTAAGAGTATATTCATAAAGTTCACCCCATTAAAACGTTCTCATCAGTAGTGGTTATTTATCTCTGTACCGTTCGTAGTTTAGCATATATACGTCTATAAAACATTAATAACGAGATGAAACTCTCCTAAAAGACGGTGCTAATGATTGGAAGAAATTCTCGCGTACCGACAAGTTTAGTAGTTTAGCGTAGCGGGAACCTTCTTATTTGTACACGAAAAGGAGGATGTCCAATGGCTAACTCATATACAAAGCAGTACATTAATGGTGAATGGTTAACGGGAACGAGTGATAAAACTGTAACAAATTATAATCCATTTTCCGGGGAAGAATTATTCACACTTCAATCTGCATCTGAAGAAGATTTAGATCATGCTTATCAAACAGCAAAAGAAGCACAAAAAGAATGGGCAAAAACAACGCCTGGAGAAAGACAGCAAATTCTCGATCGGTTAGCCTCGATCATGGCAGAACGAAAAGAAGAAATCATCGACTGGCTAGTAAAAGAGTCTGGTAGTACAAAGATCAAAGCAAACGTGGAATGGGCTGCAGCTACCCGTGTCGTAAAAGAATCCGCTTCTTTTCCTTATAGAATGAAAGGGCAAATCGCGCCTTCTGATACGCCAGGGAAAGAGAACCGTATTTATAAGAGTGCAAAAGGAGTGATCGGTGTCATCGGACCGTGGAACTTCCCACTTCATCTTTCCATGCGTTCAGTCGCACCAGCACTCGCCACAGGTAATGCTGTAGTCCTTAAACCGGCTTCAGAAACACCCGTTACAGCAGGCTTCTTAATCGCAGAGCTTTTTGAAGAAGCAGGCCTACCGAAAGGGGTTCTTAACGTTGTCGCTGGTCGTGGATCAGAAATCGGGGATGCTTTTGTTACTCATCCGATTCCAAAGTTGATCTCTTTCACAGGGTCCACTGAAGTTGGAAAACATATCGGTGAACTTGCAGGGAAGCACATTAAGGAAACAGCATTAGAGCTTGGAGGCAACAACGTCTTTATCGTTCTAGATGATGCTGACATCGATCAAGCTGCAGAAGCAGCAGCATTCGGTAAATTCCTCCATCAGGGTCAGATCTGTATGGCGATCAACCGGATCCTTGTTCATGAAAGTGTTCATGATGAATTCGTTGAAGCGTTCAAAGAAAAAGTAGCATCTCTTCAATCAGGTGACCCAGCAGATGCGAATACTGCTGTAGGACCACTAATTAATAAGGAAGCAATTGAACGTATCCAAGAATCTCTTGATGCTTCACTTGAACAAGGGGCTGAAAAAATTCTTGGCGGTGAAGTGGAAGGCAACGTGATGCAGCCTGTCATTCTAACGAACGTCACAAACGAAATGCCGATCGCAAAAAATGAAATCTTCGGTGCTGTAGCTCCAATCATTTCATTCAGCACAGAAGAAGAAGCGATTGAACTTGCAAATGGCTCTCCATATGGCCTTAGTGGCTCCGTTCACTCTCGCGACTTGAATCGCGGGGTTCAAGTGGCTCAGCAAATCGAAACGGGTATGGTGCACATCAATGACCAGCCTGTGAATGACGAAGCGCACATGGCATTCGGCGGTGAAAAGGAATCTGGACTCGGGCGATTCGGCGGAGAATGGGCATTAGATAAGTTTACAACCGTGAAATGGATTTCTGTCCAACAAGAGCGCCGTGAGTATCCGTTTTTTAAATAGGCATATATGAAGCCCTCGAAGTTGTTCGAGGGCTTTTTTGGAGTTAATATTGTTAGGTATCTAACACCTACTGGTCAGAACCAATCGACAGAACACATTTCTAAAAATTTTGCTTCACAGATTTAAAGTCCGAATCCTTAACCTGGATATGCTTCTCTTTTTCTTTTAGTTCATTCTTATGCGAAGTCTTTAATAATTTGATATTCTGCTTGGAATCAATACTAGATTGGTACCCAACGATGCATAATTGAATCGCTATACTACTCAATGCAAAAAACAAAACTGGCACAAGCGGAATCCATGGTTCAGTTGCAACTAAGGGAAGATAACTTCCGATTAATCCAGACCATTCATACGAGATAGAATTTTTCTCAACAGGTGTGAAGGGACTAAAAGATATGTATGTACCGCCGAAAAATAAGTTTAACACTCCAAGGTGAGCCAGGATTAATAAAGCATTAACAACATTTTGACCGAAAGAGACTAACAATACCGGTTTAATATAGGGGAATATATGATTCTTAAATACATGTAATCGACTTCCACCGAGTATTTTTGCCCCTTCAACGAACGGTTTTGTATAAAACCTTTCCATCTCCTCACTTATAAATAATGTAAGTGAAGGAATTGCGATGATCGTCATAATAAACACTTGAAAAACCACTTGTTCGGAGAACGTAAATTGGAAACCATCAATACTCATCGTTACGACTGAAACAAGCATAAAGTAGGTAAATAGTGTTGATGGGATGAAACTAAATGATTGGCTGAATTCTTTTATGATATGCTTCAATCTCTTAAAATACAGTGTCACGATCAGGCTAAGAAATAACGAAATAAAAACTCTAGCAATGCTCACGCATATCGCTGCACCCAACGTATATTTAGCTCCATGAATAATAATATGTGCCAAATCGTAACCGTCTGTGTCCGTACCTAAAGGGTGAGCTAGAGAAGGAGGAAAAGGGGCAGAACTAATCGCCTCTCCCTCACTATTATATCTAGTGTTCTCTTGAATGATTTCTTCTCCATAAATAAAACCGTTCAATATACTACTAAAAAGCAATATAGCAATAAACATGAATCCAATTAAAAGTGGAGGACTCTTAAATGCGTTCCTCATTCTTTTTCCCCTCTCACGAAGGTAATCTTTTATTGAGGATCACCCGAAATAGTAGCAAAATCACAAACAACGGAGTATATAACAATATTAAAGAGGTCATCAAAACTTCAGGTGAAAGATAATTAAAAATAAACATGAACACACCATTGCTGTTTAATAAATATTCGATGATTAGTTGACTCGAAAGCATGATCCAAATAATCTGATTGATATTATTAAATAAGGCTAATAAAACATTAGGAAAAATATGCTTAAGTATTATTGTTTTCCAGGCTATGCCCTTTGATCTAGCAAGTTCCACATAACTTTTAAACCTTTCTTCGTCGAACGCGATAACCAACATCCGGAAAAGATAGAGTGTTGGTAAGATACTCATAAGAAAAATAGGTAAGAAGTAAATTTGCTCACCTGGCATAGTTGTAAAATTCAACAACAAATACCCCGTTTTCTTATAGAGACTAACAACAAGGACTTGGATTAACAGAAGCAAAAAGATATCTGGTACGCCTTCCAAAATAGAAATCAAGTAACGTATTTTATGTAAAACATCTCTTTTCAGAAGGAAAACTAGTAAAACTAACATTACAGCACCAATTAGTGAAATAACCAACGAACCTAGTAAGATAACTAAAGAGTAGCTAACAGGAGTAAATAGATAAGGAAATAACCCCCTCTCACTTAGACCGATCGAATATGTAAGTTGAGCAGGATTAAAAATTGCTTTAAGTAATCCTCCTAACTCTTTTAGGTAGAGGCTTATATTTATACCTATCCCTTCAAATAGAAATGGAAGTGCGCCTATAAAAATGAATCCAATGATTGTTAATATGTATTGGCGGATATAATTCATAAGGTCAAGATTCCAACCTTTTCTTATTAATACTCAGCTTCATCTCATCGTCCCCAATATTATTCGTTTTGGTAAACCTCTTATCAAAAATCTTAGCATAACATTTTACAAAAATATACATTCAAAAAAACAATCAAAAGCCGCCTCATCGAGGCGGCTTGAAACCAATTTATACTTTTGTGTTTCTATCCAATTTAAGGAATGAGCCATGGAGCCATGAATCCTCTGAAAAGGGAACGTATGAAAAGCGTTGGTTGCCTATTCTTCAGAAGCCGTTTCCTCTGTTACTAACTTTAGAGGAACTGGAATGGTATCTTCCACATCATTCCCTTGAAGAACATCCATTGCAGCTTGTACAGCAAGTGATCCAATCTTCTCAGGCTGCTGTGCCACTGTAGCTGATAACTTTCCGTCTTTGATGCTATTGATCGCATCTTCATTTCCATCAAAACCTACAACTAGCACATCTCTTCCAGAACTTTGAATCGCCTGGTATGCTCCTAGCGCCATTTCATCATTGTGAGCAAATACAGCTTCGATACCAGGATTTCCTTGTAGCAAGTTTTCCATCGTGTTTAGACCCTCTGTTCGATCAAAGTTAGCCGTTTGCTTAGCTACAACGTCTAACTTCTCATCGGCAATGTTGTGAAAACCTGCGCCACGTTCACGAGTGGCAGACGCACCTGGAACGCCTTCTAACTCAGCCACTTTAGCGCCTTCACCAAGCTGCTCCACCAAGAACTTTCCTGCCATCTCGCCACCTTTTTCGTTGTCTGAACTGACGAGCGTTGCAACCTCGCCTTCTTCAGCAGAGCGATCAAGCGTGACTACTGGTATGCCTAAACTGTTTGCAGATTGCACAGCCGTTGAGATTGCAGATGAATCTGTTGGATTGATTAACAAGGCATCGACACCTTGCTGGATCAAATCTTGCACATCGTTGATTTGTTTTGCTGCATCGTTTTGAGCATCAACGACGACGACTTCCATCCCCTGCGCTTTTGCTTCAGCTTCAACGCCGTTTTTCATCGAGACGAAGAACGGGTTATTCAATGTAGAGACCGATAATCCTAACTTAATATCCTCAAGATCTGTTTTCTTATCAGGCTTCGCCCATTCCGGCGGTTGCAGTGAGCACGCTCCTAGTAAAAGAAGTGACAAGCTGAGCAGTAGTGGTAATATCTTCTTCATTGTAACCCTCCTAAGCTGCTTTCTTTCGATCGATTAATACTGCGATGATGATGACGACACCTTTGACGACCATTTGGAAGAAAGATGAAACGCCAAGCAAGTTTAAGCCATTATTCAATGTACCGATAATCAGTGCGCCGATCAGCGTGCCGACAATTAAGCCTCGACCACCTGATAAGCTTGTTCCACCTAGTACGACCGCCGCGATCGCATCTAATTCGTATGATGTACCTGCAGTTGGCTGTGCAGAGTTTAGACGTGACGTGAGGATCGCTCCTGCAAGTGCAGATAGTAGCCCAGCAAGAGAATACACCATAATTTTGATGCGAGATACTTTAATACCAGATATGAGTGCTGCTTTCTCATTCCCACCGATCGCATATGTTTTACGACCAAACGGGGTTTTATGAAGAATAACCCATAGAACCGCAAACGACAAAAGCATCGTTATTGCAGGCACTGGAATTCCGAGGAAATACCCTCTTCCAAACAGTTGAAACGCGTAGCTGTCCCCAAGTCCTGTGATTGGATTTCCATCCGTGTAGACGAGCGTTAAACCACGAAACATCGTCATCGTAGCAAGTGTTGCAATAAACGGAGCCATTTTCCCTTTGGTAATTAAAAGACCGTTCACCATTCCCATTACGGCTCCAAGTAGACATCCTATTAGAATTGCGAGAATGGGATCTATTCCAGAGACCATCATACCTGCCATCAAAGCACTAGACAGTGCAAGGATCGATCCGACGGATAAATCAATGCCTCCCGTTAAGATGACAAACGTCATACCATAGGCGATAAGAGCATTGATTGCCACCTGTCTAAGCAGGTTCAGTAAGTTTAGCGGTTCAAGAAAGCTAGGGTTGATTATTGAAACGGTTGCTACAAGTACGAGCAAGCCGACTAGTGGTCCGAGCTTTTGCATGAGATTTCCAACGTGGTTATTAGTAAGTTTACTCATTTACGTGACCTCCTGTTGCCAGTGTCATTATTTTTTCCTGCGATGCTTCTTCTTTTGATACTTCTCCTGCAATCGTCCCTTCGTGCACGACTAGGATACGATCACTCATCCCCATCACTTCAGGAAGTTCGGATGAGACCATCACGATCGCAACTCCCCTATCAGTCAACTCATTCATCAGCTGGTAGATTTCGCGCTTCGCCCCAACGTCTACCCCTCTCGTTGGTTCATCTAAGATCAGTACTTTTGGTCCGATGCCGATCCACTTTGCGATAACGACCTTCTGCTGGTTTCCTCCTGATAAATTGCCAACGCTCGTCTCTGCTGATTCTGTCTTGATCGTCAATCGCTTGATCAACAGATCAACAAAGTCTTTTTCACTTTTTTCATTAATGATTCCGTTCTTCGTAAAACTAAAAAGACTTGAAAGTGCGATGTTATCTTTTATAGAAAAATCGAGTATGAGTCCTTCTTCTTTTCGATCTTCCGTAATCAATCCGAGTCCTAAATTCACGGCTTGCTCAGGACTTTTTACGATGACCGGTTGACCGTTCACAAAAATTTCTCCTTGATACTTTCCATCGAGTCCAAAGATCGTTCGTACGATCTCCGTTCGTCCTGCTCCCATCAAGCCTGATACCCCAACGATTTCACCTGACTGAACTTTAAAGCTCACGTCTTCGAATACTCCTTTACGAGTAAGGTTTTTAACTTCGAGTACGGTGTCGCCTACGTTCACTTCACGAGTAGGAAAGCGATCCGTCAATTCACGTCCAACCATTTTTCGAACAACATCGTCGAAGTTCGTTTCCGGGATCGGAGTCGTATCTACCGTTTGACCATCACGCATCACTGTGATGGTATCGCATATCGTAAAGATCTCTTCCATTCGATGCGAGATATAGACGATCGACACACCAGCTTTTTTCAGAGAACGGATAACTGTAAATAGCTTTTCGATTTCTCGATCGGTTAATGCCGCAGTTGGTTCATCCATTATAATGACCTTTGCATCAGTCATAAGCGCTTTTGCGATCTCGATCATTTGCTGTTCACCAACTGAGCAGTGACCAGCCTCCTTGGAGAGTGGAATAGAAATCGACAGCTTATCGAACTGCTCCTTCGCAATCGCTTTCATTTTTTTCGTGCGAATAATCCCTAAAGATGTAACCGGTTCCTTATTGATGAATAAGTTCTCGAGCACCGTTAATTCCGGCCATATATTGAGCTCTTGATGGATAAAAGCAATTCCAAATTCCTCAGCTTCCTTTGGATTTGAAAACACTTTTTCTTTTCCATCGATATGGATGGTACCCTGATCCTTTGAGTGAAGTCCTGTTAAAATGTTCATGAGCGTTGACTTTCCTGCTCCATTTTCACCCATCAAGGCATGAACTTCACCATCTTTAATCGTTATGTCCACACCTTCTAGCACCTTGTTGTTTCCAAACGCTTTATGAATACTGCTCATTTTGACCTGCATGTTATCACCCCTTTTTAAAAGATTACTCCTGCATGGAGAATGCAGTTGGCAAACGGCGTAACTTCTCCTGTTCGAATAACAGCTTTTGCCCTATTGGTCTGTTCCTTCAAAGATTCGTGAGATGTGTAATCAACCTCTTCAAAGAGAGACGACATCTCATCATACACGCGCTCGTTACGTTTCACTTCATCAGCGAGCGTTACTTTTTCAACGACCATTTCTTCTTTCAATAGTTGTACAACATCAAGAAAAGAGGGCACTCCTTCTTTTAAAGACAGGTCGATCTTCTGGACATGATTCGGTACTGGAAGTCCTGCATCTGCCACAACGATGGTATCTGTGTGACCGAGGTCAGCGAGTAGTTTTGTGATGTGACTGTTTAACATTCCATTTCGCTTCATTCTGATAGCCTCCGTTCTACTTCTTCACGAGTAGGCATTCCGCCCTGTGCTCCAAATCCTGTTACAGAAAGGGATGCAGCACGATTTGCGAATCGAATACTTTCTTGCATCTCTTTTGATTCGGCAACCGCAACACCGAACGCTGCGTTGAACGTATCTCCAGCCCCAGTCGTATCAACGACTTCAACCTTAAACGTAGGAACAAGAACTTCTTTTTCCCCATCAAAATAGCGAACTCCTTGCTCTCCCTCTGTAATCAATACCTTGTTTGGGAATGCTTTTAGAGCTTCTTTTGGAGGTAGTCCGTTAAATAACACGGCGGATTCATGTTCATTCGGTGTAAGATATGTTGCTAAATCCACTACTTCATTTGAGATCTCTCTTGCTGGTGCTGGGTTTAGCAACAAAGGAACGTTCATCTCGCTGCAACGTTTTGCTGCATAAGCTACCGTTTCTTCTGGAACTTCTTGTTGAATCATCACGAGGTCACACGTTTGTAGAAAGGAACTCATTCGTTCAACATAATCAGGTGTAACGTAATCGTTCGCACCCTTCACGACTACGATACTGTTATCACCTTCTGCTAGGATGATGTGAGCTGTTCCAGACTCTATACCTGTAACCGGTTCCACATACTCGGTACGAACCCCATTCTTTTTAAAATTTGCTATGATCTCCTCACCGTACGAATCATCTCCAACGCGCCCGATCATATAGACTTCTGCACCAAGTCGGGCAGCTGCAACAGCCTGGTTAGCACCTTTTCCACCTGGTACAGTTTTAAACGATTCACCGAGTACCGTTTCACCAGCGCCTGGGCGCTTTTTTGAAGTTACGACGAGGTCCATTGAAGAACTGCCGATAACGGCGATTTTTGCTTTATTCATACCCTTTCATCCCTTTCGCGTTGTGTTTCGTTCGATTAGTTCTACTGGAAGTTGAATCGAACGTTCGACTTCCTGCTCTTTTCTTATTATATTGATCAATAGTTTAGCTGCCTGTTTTCCCATTTCATACGCTGGTTGTCTAATCGTCGAGAGTGTTGGATACGAAAGACTGCTTTGAGGAATATCATCATAACCGATAATCTGCACGTCTTCAGGAATTCGTTTCCCTAATCTTAACGCTTCATGAAGAATCGCAATTCCAACAATATCGTTACTCGCGATAATCGCATCTGTATCGGCATATTTATCAAAAAGCTCTTCTGCCCATCCTCTTGCATCTTCGAAAGAGTAGGACGTTGTCGACATAACTGAAAAATCAACCTCTTCTTGACTAAGATACTCAATCGCCCCGCGAAACCGATCTTGGGCTGGCTTGATATGAGAAGGTCCCTTCATTACGGTGATACGTTTTGCTCCCTTTTCTACTAAAGCTTTTGCCGCAATACGACCGCCTTCTCTTCCATCCGCATAAACAGCAGGGTAGTCCTCTGAAGTCCGGTCTAACAAAACTAAAGGAAGAGCTAGTGCTTCATAAAGCTCGTGATCAAGATAATTCGTTGCAGAAATCATTCCAACGACATTATTCTGCGCAAATGTTTGTATATAATCTAATTCTTTTTGTATACTTTCATCGCTATTACCAAGTAATAACCGATACCCTTCACGGTTCACTTCATCCTCCACACCTCTTGCTAGCTGTGGGAAAAATGGGTTGGTTATATCAGGAAGCAGCAACCCGATCAATCTTGATTCACGTTTATAGAGAGAACGTGCCACTTCATTCGGGCTATATTTCAATTTCGTGATTGCTTTCATCACTTTTTCTCTCGTTTCGGACCCCACGTATCCATTATCATTTAATACACGGGAAACCGTTGCGACTGAAACGCCCGCTTCTTGTGCAACATCTTTGATCGTAACCACGTTCTTCACTCCCTGATCTCTTTATGTGTAACCGGTTACACATAAAGTAACATATTATTGGAACCGCTTGCAATCCTTTTTTAAACCTTTTTCTTTACGTTGTTACAAACTCACTCCACTTATACACTCTTCATTACCATCACGTCTTCAGTTAACTTCACATAACCGTCTCTAGCAAACGCTTCTGGTAAAAATGCTGTTGAAATGCTCAATGTGTTAGCTCCAAGACGAGAACTTTCTAGCTCAATTGACGACATCACGTCTTCGAATACGTCCATCAAGTCATCACGTAAAGACATTGCAATAACCTCGGCATAGTTTGTATCCTCTCTGATGGCAACTCCTGCGTATCCTCCTCGTTCGCCGTTCATTCTATATTCGATTCCATAGTCAAAGTTTACTGAACTGTAGTACTGTCTCATCATTTCAATTTCTGCATCTGAAGTATGACGATTATAGCTACGCTCTAAACCTTCCCATTTATCGAATTGAAATCCTTCCTCAACATGAGAGGACAACACTTCGTTTTGCTTTGTTGTTATCCCATCTAAATTTGTTCCAACTATCGGTGAGGTATGTATTGTCTCAAACCCTTTGGATAAGAAAAAGTCGATGGGTTTTTTCCACTGACTACGAAAACGCTGCGCGAATTTTTTCGCCCCAAATTCTTCACTTATAGCAAATCCGTAGACACGATCATATAACTCGTTCTGAATATCACCTTCATACCCTTCGAGTACCCACGGATAACCAAGCGAGACAAACTCACGGCTTCCAGTAAAACTCATATACCCAACTAACGTATCGCCATCAAAAGCGAATGCACGAGACTTCGGATGAAATTGCTCCTGAGTGACAAACTGACTGGGTGAAATCGTTGGCTTCCATGCATAAGGAAGATCTGAAGTTACTTTTTTCCAAAAATCATACTGCAACGTTAAATCTTCAGGGCCTTCGTAATAGCGGTATCTTATACTCAATACGTTCACTCTCCTCATTAACATGATTCATAATAACTTCCACAAACATACAAGCGTCTTTGACTATAGATTGTTCTTATCCATCCGTTCTTTTATATCTTCTAACAAACCATTTTGTTTTTGCAGCTGATTTGTAATCTTCTCTGATGCGTTCGTAATGGTTTTGGTAATGGACCATAAGAAGATGATGATCACGATGAGTATCCCTAAACCTTCCATACTTTCCACCTATTTTCTGTTGAATATTTGCTAATCCCTACTACCAAGTATTTCAAAAGGCTGTCCTGACCGCAATAGCAATTGTGTATTATAGCTTTCACATAGAAAAAATCCCGCCCAATTGCATTGGACGGGATTTCTATTTAGTTACGTTTTTTAGCGTGAAACGGCCACCAAACGCCATTGTTGAATGACACGGTAACAGCTGGAATGAGTAATGGCAGAACAATCAGACCATATAACAATAATCCAGTGATTACAATGGTAGCAATCTGCACGAGACTCAATACTCCTGAAGGAACCATCGCTGCAAACGTCCCAGCTAGAATAATCGCAGCTGTAATAATAACGGTACCCATCTTAGACATCGAGACTTTGATCGCATCTACAACGGATAAGCCGTTTGCTGATTCTTCACGGAATCGATCTAATAGAAAGATCGAATAGTCGACACCAAGTGCGATCAGCATCACGAATCCAAAGAACGGTACAGCCCAGCTAATTCCGTCGTAGCCAAGTCCATTCACAAAAATCCATTCTGCAACTGCCACTGATGTAAAGTAGGTGAGTAAAAGCGAACCAATCATATAGAGCGGCATGATAAAGGATCTAAAGATAATCGCTAATGCTACAAATAAACTGATTAACATGATCGTTACCGTTTGGGTAAAATCGCTGTTAGAAATGTCGCTCAAATCACGGTTAATACTCGATACACCGCCTATCGCAACCTCAGCATCTTCTAGCGGCGTTTCCTTGATCACGCGATCCGTCGTTTCTGAAATACGATCAACCGTATCGATCGCTTCTGGTGAGTAAGGGTTATCCGATAAGATGACTTCTATCTTCGTTCCCGTTTCCTCACCAAATGCGTATCGGTCGATCACTTGTGCAAACTCCTCGTTTTCGAGAGTGCCTTCTGGAATATATAACCCCGTATCACGAATCGTTTGGCTCTCACTCATTCCCTGAAGCTGATCGCCAGCAGTGTGTAACCCTTCAGAAATTTGATTTAATCCTTCTAAAGGATTTTGTTGCGGCGCGTTAGGCGGCGTCTGCGCTTGGGCAGCTTGATTTAGCCCTTGTACAGCACCGTCCAATCCATCAGCTGCCTGGTTTACGCCTTCTGCAACTCTACCAATCTGGTAATCTGCATAAAGCTCATCGATGACCTCACCTGCAGGTCTTGTGATCGAACGGACGCTATCCACTCCTTCAATCTTTACAAGTTCAGCACTAAGTTTCTCTACATAAGGAACAGCGTTCTCTGTCACTAGTTTTTCATCACTAGAAAGTAAAACTTGTACTGGCAATGAATCTCCTTGACCGAACCCATCTTCAATAGCCCGCAGGCCCTTAACAGACTCATAGCTATTTCCTACTTCATCAACTGTATTGAACGATAAGGCATCATCGTATGTGAACAATAGTGGAACTGTGATGACTCCAACAACAACCATCGAAAGAAGTGGGCGATTAACAGAAAGCTTACTCATCCATCCCCAAAGCTTGCTATCGTTATGGGATACAGATTTCTTTGATGGCCAGAATAGTTTTTCTTTTAGCGTTGCCATGAAGAATGGCATAACGGTGCTCAGTACAAGTAGCAAGACTGCAATCCCTACTGCTACCGCTACCGCTGACTTAAAGATAGGAAAGTCTGCAAATCCGATCGCAAAGAACCCGATAAACACAGCGAGACCACTTATATAGAGTGTTCTTCCAGCTGTTTTGTAAGTGCGGACGATCGCATCGTTGATCGGCTGTCCTGCTCCAAGTTCTTCTTTAAACCTGCTCAGTAGCAAGATACAGTAATCTGTCCCTATTCCAAAGAGAATGGCGACAAGGAAAATTTGCGTGTAGTTCGATACAGGAAAACCGAACCAATCGATAAAAAATGCTACGATCGACTGACTCAGCAAATACGTAATCCCAACAGCCATAAGTGGGATGATCGGTGTCACAAGTGACCGGAATACAGCTAGAAGTAATGCAAAGATAAGAACGACTGTAATGATTTCCGTCCGTTTTAACCCTTCCTGTGCACTCAAGTTCACATCATGATTGATGATCGCTTCTCCAGTGAGGTAAACAGATTCTTGCTCTTTTACAATATCTGCTCTTATCGTATCAGCGAGCTCGACCACATCTTCTTGTGAGCCATCGACAGTGATGGGAACGAGAACAGTTTTCTTGTCCTCTGAGACGAGCTGTGCTTCAAGTTCTTCACTCTCAAAAGGTGCCAAAACAGAACTGATCGGATCCCCTAGATCTTGAATTTCTTTTACAGTAGATGAAATCTCTTCCCTTAAGGAGTCATCTATCGTTTTCTCAAATGAATACACTAACGAAATAGTTTCCTCTCCCGCTCCTGCATCATTCAGAATTTCAGCCGCTCGTATTGAGGCAGCATCATCAGGGAGCTGAAACGTTCCCGCTTCTTCTGCCTGCTTTGTTAAATTTGGAGCTAAAACATACAATAGAACCGTAACGATTAACAGTCCGATCGTAATGGGCCATCTCAATTTGATGATCGCATTCATCCTCTTTCCCCCTCTAACTTCAATATCGACTTAATCTTTCGGAACATAATTAAGAAATTGTCTAGCTCCTCATCTTTTACATGGTTTGCGAACAGATCATGAATGTAGGCGTACACAGCTTGATCTGATTCTTTCAAAACTTCTGTACCTTTTTCAGTTAAATCAACGAGTTTCGTTCGCTGATCTTGTTCTGACTTAACGATTTTGATCAATGCTTTTTCTTCAAGTTTCTTCAAACGATTCGAAATTGCACTCTTATGTACCCCTTGAAGTTCAGCTATGACACCTGCAGTTAGAGCACCGTTTTTACTTATAAGCTTAAGTACTTGGATCTGCTCGAGGGAGTACTCTTGCCAAACGTCGGCTTCGACATTTTTCAAAACCCTTTCAGTTCCAAACACCATCACATCTTCAAAGAGTTCAACTGCTTCTATTAATCGATCATCCAATTTAGTTCACCCCCTAAACTACATTACTCTATATAGTTTAGGGGGTGAACTATATAAATGTCAAGTGCTTTCATTCTTGGAAAAAAGGAAATCTCTTGTATCTATCGCACTCTTATTGACCACTCTAGCAATGACGCATACTTTAGGAGAAGATGTAATGAATTTATTCCTTGTTGCCCTTGTCTTTCTATTCGCCATCTTGAAAGGGGATTGGAAGAACTGGGAGTCATACTATCCATCAATGTTGTATATTTCCTTAGCTTCGTTCTTATATGAATTTATTTCTCATAGTCATTTTCACCTTTGGGAACTTCACAAAGATCATTTCTTTAATTTGATGAACGTTCACTTCGTCCATAACTTAATCATTAATCCATTGGTAGCATTTGTGTTCTTATCTCATTATCCATCAGGTATCAAAAAACAAGTACTTTATACACTCAAATGGATTGTAATCTTTGGACTGATCGAATGGATCGGTACAAAGATGGATGTTATTTCATATCACAACGGTTGGCATTTCGGGTGGTCGATCCTATTTGTGATGGTAATGTTCCCAATGGTCCGTCTTCATCATATTCATAAGCTAGCAGCGCTAGTACTTTCTTGTCTCGTGACATTTCTATACTTGTTAACCTTTAACTACTTGTAAATGAAAATGAGAGCTTTCCAGCTATAGGAAAGCTCTCATCTATAAGTTCACGTTCTTTCATAGTTCTTTTATTTCACCGGGATCCAAATTTCTGAATAGTAATCTTCGCTATTCGGGTTCCCTTCCGCATACACTTCGAGCTCTGGTCCACCAGCATTTTCGTACCCGTTCGATGGGAACCATTCTGAATAGATTTTCTTCCAGGCATTCTGCATTGCGTGAGGCATCGCACCGTGAACACTAAAAATCGCCCATCGACTCTTCGGTATCTGAAGAGTCTCCATATTCTCTGCACTGTTTCCTTCATGTGCAACAGCAATCCAATACTCCATTTGTTCGGACTTTTGATCGTTCTTGCTCACACAAATCCCCAGCATGCCTTTGACATGACCATCATTTTTCTTTAAAAGGGATTGATCGGTACCATTTGAGTTCACTTCTTCCCACATTTTTGGTATAAGTGTGAGATTCTCTCCGTTTACACAAGACATGTCTTTCTTCATACCAACAACTTGAAACGCGTCTTTTTCAACAATATCGTACTGCATTGGTTCCGCTCCTTTCAGACTCACCTGGATAACCAGGCGGTTATAAGCTGTTATCTTTCCGGTCACTTTTCGTGCTTCGCTTGGAGACACCCCATGCTGTTTACGAAAGGCTTTTGAGAAAGACTCGGGAGTATCGTAGCCGTACTTATAAGCGAGGTCGATGATCTTAACGTCACTACTTTTTAATTCCTGAGCGACCAATGTTAACCTTCTTCTACGCAAATATTCTGCTAAGGTGGTCCCGGTTAAAATCGTGAAGGCTCGTTGAAAATGAAATGGAGAGAGATACGCAGCTGCAGCTATATCTCGTACGGTTATCTCTTCCAACAAATGATCCTCCATAAAATCAATGCCTTTTTGCATCGACTCGATTAACGTCACATCACTCACTCCCTTACTCACACTTTAGCAATACCTTATCATAAAAACCTGTCATTCCATGCTTTGAAATGACAGGTTTTATAGAAGAGTTTTATTCTTTTTTTAACAACCGCATGCTGTTTAAAATGACGAGTAACGCAGCACCTGTGTCACTTAACACTGCCATCCACAGGGTTAAGAAACCAGGGAAAATGAGCAGGAGCGCCGCCACTTTCGTCACTAATGAAAACCAAATATTTTGCTTAATAATCTTCAGTGCTCTGCGGCTCAAATTTATCGTATAAGGGAGTTTCTCCAAATTATCGGCCATCAATACGATGTCAGCTGTTTCCATCGCCGTGTCTGTTCCAGCGCCGCCCATCGCGATACCTAGATCGGATGTCGCAAGAGCAGGGGCATCATTGATACCATCTCCAACCATCGCAACACGTTTCCCTTCATTTTGCAGAGCTTTAATGGATGTTACTTTTCCTTCAGGCAGTAATTCTGCGAAATACCGATCGACTCCGGTTTCGCTTGCAATTTTCTTAGCTGTGCCAGAATTATCCCCGGTTAGCATGACGATTTCTTCCAAACCGACTTCTTTTAACTTCTGTATCGAACGAACGGTGATGTCACGAATCGTATCCGCCACAGCGATCACACCTAAAACGTCCGTTTCGTTTCCAACTACAACAAGCGTGTTGCCATCTCTTTGTAACGTTTCGATATCATAGTCATCCAACAAAACGTTCATTTCAGCGAATAACTTCGGATTACCCGCAAAATAATCGATTCCGTTAATCGTCGCTTGTGCGCCTTTCCCTGGAATAGCTTTAAAAGAAGTCCCCTCTTTAATCGATATATCTCGCTCTTTTGCATACGTAATGATTGCCTGAGCAATGGGATGAGTGGAATGTTCTTCAATCGTTCTTGCGATACTGAGAAGCTCTTCAGTATTTGCGTCATGCGAAAGAACCTGCGTCACTTTTGGTTTTCCTTCTGTAAGAGTCCCCGTCTTATCAAATGCCATCGCTTTGATCGCTCCGGCTTTTTCTAAGAACGTGCCTCCCTTGATCAAGACACCGTTATTCGCTGCGTTCCCAATTGCAGATACGATTGCAACGGGTGTAGAGATAACGAGAGCACACGGACAAGCTACGACTAACAACGCGAGGCCTTTATAGAGCCATTCTCCCCACGCTCCAAATCCTAGTAATGGTGGAACGACCATGACGAGGAGAGCGAGTATAAACACGATCGGGGTATAGACTTTTGCGAAGCGATCAACGAATGCTTGAGTTGGCGCTTTTTTCTCTTGTGCCTCTTCTACAAGGTGGACAATCTTTGCTATCGTAGTATCTTCAACGTATTTTGTTACGCGTACCTCAAGAGAGCCGCTCTCATTAACGGTACCTGCATATACCGTATCACCTTTATGTTTGTCGACAGGTAACGACTCACCTGTTATCGCAGCTTGATTGATACTAGATGTGCCAGTTAATACTTCACCATCAAGAGGGATCTTGTCACCTGGTTTCACGATGATCACATCGTTGATGTTCACTTCCTCAACCGGTTTTCGGATGTGCTGATCACCTATTTTAACCGTTGCTTCAGAAGGTGATAGGTTGATGAGGCTCCGTATCGAATCTCTTGTACGCTCGATCGACCTGTTTTGCAATTTGTTTCCTAGTGCAAAGAGCCAGACAACAGTTGCACCTTCGAACCACTCACCGATCAGTGCTGCCCCAATTGCGGCTGAAGCCATGAGAACGTTCATATCGAGAGACCCACTTCTAATCGCGTAATAAGCACTTTTTGCAGGCTTGTATCCTCCGATGACGATGGCAACTGCGTACAATGCTGCAATGATGTCAGCGTTCAGACTCGTAAATGACCCTATAAATCCAAGAGCGAGAAAGATTCCAGATAGTGTGGTAACGGGAACGTTTCTTTTCTTCTCCTGTTCTTCCCCACGTGAAGATTGCAACGAAGCTGTAAAACCTGCTCGTTCCACTTCTTTTATTATCTCTTTTTGATTTGTCGTGTGATCGACCTGCATGTTGCCTGTAGAGAAGTTTACCTTTACTTCATGTACCTTCGGATTTTTCGCAAGGTGTTTTTCGATCGTCATCGCACAAGAACCGCAGTCCATTCCTTCTACCTTGTATGTCTGCATGTTTTTCGGTTGATGAAATGGTTCTGCTTCAAAACCGAGTTTGCGAACATGGCTCGGGATCTCATGATAAATAGAAGAAGACTCGGCACCTACAGCCATTTTTCCTGTACCATATGAAACTTGAACAGTACGAATTCCTTTTGTCTTTCGTAATCCTTTTTCAATCGTGAGGGCACAGGAAGGACAGTCCATGCCGATCACCTTGTACTGTACGGTATCTTGCTCTTTTTGATTCTGAACTTCCTTCTCAACTGAATCACAGCAGCTCGATACCGCATCAGCTTCTTTACTTTTCTCATTTGAACAGCATGTCGACAAGGAAGGACTGTCGTTATTGGAAGAACAACAACTCGCTTCAGTTAGCTCAATAACGTCTGAATCAGCTGAACAACAGCTTGAATGGTTTTCTCGCTCACTCATCTCTCCACCTCCAATACAAAAGCCATCTAAGAATGCTTAGCATGTAGCATCGCAATCGAAACCAACTGATGCACATGATCATCTGCTAAAGAGTAAAATACTAGCTTTCCTTCTTTGCGGTATTTGGCCAACTTCATGTTTCTTAATAACCGTAGATGATGGGATGCCGTGGCAGTCGTAGAACCAATAATATTTGCCACATCGCACACACACAGCTCTTTTTCTAACGTTAGGGCATATGCAATCTTCATTCTCGTAGCATCTGATAGCGCTTTAAAAATCAGCTCGACTCCTACAACCTTTTCTATTTCAGGCTGCACTCGTTGAACGAGTTCTTCATCATAACAAAATGTATCGCACGTCTCTTTATTTCGCTTCATTACCTTTTCACTCATCTTCGTCACCTTCATTCAAATGATTGTTTGATTATTTGTTTATAGTTTAGTATTTTCCTCATTTGAAAGCAATAGAAAAACGCTTGAATTCGTATTCAAGCGTTTCTTATAAATAGAGGAGTTACCCACAAATCTCTGGTGGATCACTTCTCATACACTCATTCTGTAAGAAGGCGTTATTCTTATCCTCTTCTTTTACATCAAAAGGACTATTCCTATACAGCGTATTTCTGCTCAAGAAATTGTGATTTGCTTCTTTTTCAAGTAAAACACCGTTCCTCTTGTTTAATGAAATTGTGTTATGTTCTACGTTATGAAAATTTGCTTTAATCAAGACGCCGCTTTCAGAGTTGAATCTAATGGTATTCCCTGAAACATGATCACCTTCATTTTCAAGTCTTACACCGTTTAACCCATTCGATAAAAGAGTGTTTCCTATGATAGCTCCAGAGCCAAGCCCCGCAATTTCATAAACACCATCATGATTATTTCCTCTTATTTCATTGTTGTATAAAAAGTTAAAACCAGCGTTGTCCACAATCCCATTCATACCGTTAGAAAAGAAGCGGTTTTGAGTTACAGTGCTACCGACCGTGGTATTCCCTTCAAAGTTTACTCCATTTCCACCATTGGCATAGACACTGTTATCAACGATCCATGTGTTCATCGCTTTAATTCGTATACCATCATCACTTGCATGAGCGATCTCGTTTTTCCATATAAGAGTAGAAAACGCAAGGGAAAGCTCAATACCGCTTCCACTCATAATGTTCTTAATCTCATTTTCAACGAGCGAAACGCCAATGCCCTTCACGTAGATTCCGGCATTAGTATAATTAACAATCTTGAATCCTTGTATGAGTAAAATACTAGATGATAGGTCGAAGCCAACTTTCAATTTGTTTCTACCATCTAGGGTTACGTGGTTCCCTTGTGCGATGATTCGGATACCAGACTTTGAGATTGGCACCGACACCTCTTCATGATACACCCCGTTTTCTACTAAAATGGTACTGCCAGGCGATGCGGCATTAACGGCCGAAGATATCGTTTCATAGTCCTGAGGTACATGGATCAAATCGTTTTTTGAGTTGGGTTCTTCTTTTGGGTTGGAAATGTGGTTTAGATGATTTTGGAGGAACGTATTTTTAGGGTTTTCAACAATGAGGTCACTCTTTCGATTACTTTTAAAGTGGTTGCGATAAACAAGGTTTCTCGTAGCACTTTTATTGACTACAAGTCCGTTCATATTCTCAATCAATTTATTCAATTCGATAACGTTTAACTTACCTTCTACATCGACACCATATAACTCATTCCCTATGAAGTCGTTGTCTAGCACGACATTGCCTGGTGTTTTTATCGTTTGCCCGTTCATCTTATTGTTTTCAATTTTGTTTCCTAAAGAGATTGAGCCACCAAGACTCGAAGGCAGTTCAATTCCGTCTTTCTGGTTTTCACTAATCTCGTTATCATAGATAAGATTAAATCCTTCATCTTCTAGAATTCCACTCGCCCTATTATGCTGAATGACGTTCCCAACGATGTGATTCCCTACCGTTTGGATGCGAATTCCATTCCCGCTCTGGCGGATCGCATTATCAACAACCCAAACGTTTTTTGATTGAAGGTTAATTCCATTTTGATACGCATTCGAGATGATATTCTTCCAGATCAAATTAGAAAATGTTCCTTGATCTAATTGGATTCCGTGCCCTTTACTTACTCCATGAATCGTATTCTCGATCAGTTTAACACCGTATACACCTTTTACTTCAATCGCTGCTTTCACGTAATCTTCTATTATAAATCCCTTTATTTCTACGTTATTCGCTATCAACATGAATCCATTTTTCAGCTTCCCTTGTCCATTCAGCATCACCTTGTCTCCATTTGCGATAAAACGAAGGGAAGGTTTATCAGAAGGAACAGTGATACTCTCATAATACGTACCGTTCGAAACGAGGATCACATCACCAGACTTCGCTTTTCTTACAGCTTTCGTAATCGTTGAAAAGTCTTTTGGTACATGTAACGTTCTTTGAGCTGTTTGTCCGTTCGATTGTGAAGATGCACCAGAGCTGTCCGCCATCATCTTTACTAGCTCTGAATGGTAATCTTTCACACTATTCTTCCACTCTTCCAATAGTTTTTGTAAACCTAAAGGTAGATTCTCACTCCCTAACATTCGTGTTCCACACCTTCTTTCAAATTTCGGTTACGCGCCTTATAAGTTATTCTTACTCGATAGAGGCAAATAGCACTTATAGCATGTGTATTACCGATGGGACTCGAATGCTTGTGTGCAGGCCTAAGAATCCGTTAATTCATAAAAAAAGAGCCCGTCCACTTTTATTTGGACAGACTCTTCACGCTTGATCATTATGAATCCAAAAACGTCTTTCCGTTCAACTCATCTAATGAGGAGATGAAATGAAGCAACAGCTCTCCACAGTTAGATAGATCTGTTAAATCCACCACTTCATGTGGTGAGTGCGTATAGCGTGATGGGATCGACAGTGCTCCAGTCGACACCCCTTCACCCGTCATATGAATTGCACCTGCATCCGTTCCAATCCCCATAAAAATCTCTTCCTGATATGGAATTTCTTTTTCTTGAGCAACTTTCACAAGGAGATTACTTATTAGTGGATGAGAAATCAGTGACTTATCAGCTAGTTTCACACACGGACCACCTCCTACTACTCTAGTTCCGGTCATGATGACATCATTGGTATCGCTAGTAGGGGTCGTATCGATGGCTAATGCGAAATCAGGCTTAATACTAGATGCTACTACAGAGGCGCCCCTTAATCCGACTTCCTCTTGAACGGTAAAAGCCATATAGAGATCTCCATGTTCAAGTGAATCCTTACTCAACCGTTGAATGAGGTCGATTAATAAAGCTGATCCAGCTCTGTCATCCAACGCTTTCCCCATAACTTTTGGAAACTCCTCAGTTCCTATCTTCTTTAATTCAGTTCCATAGCTAATCGGTTGACCAACTTTTATCCCCATTTTGATCGCTTCTTCGTCATTTAATGCCCCAACGTCAATATAGAGCTCTCTATGATTACTAACGCGATTAGGATTGTCCCACTTCACATAATGGGCAGAGATTGTACCGATGACACCGTGGACCGGACCGTTAGAAGACTTTATCATCACAGGTTGAGATAATAGAATACGGTCATCAAACCCTCCAACTTGTTCAAATCGGATCAAGCCATTTTGTTCGATCTTCTTCACTACGAATCCAATCTCATCTGAATGTGCAGCAATTAAAAGGGAGGGGAAATTAGCATTCGTACCATTTATTTTCACGATCAGATTACCTAATGAATCTACGTTGTATTCATCCACATAATCCTTGACTAAGGATAAGATTTTCCTTTGAACATCTTGTTCGTACCCCGATGGACCGATCGTGTCACATAATTCTTTCAGCAATGTAAACATAGAAATTCTCCTTATCCTCTATCTTCTTATGACATTTATTTCGTTAAGTAAACATCCCAAAACGCGTCATCACTCATTGGATGAGCGACAAAACCTTTAACATACTTCTGCTTTGAAAGAGGAGGTGTCGTATGTCCAATTAGCGCCCATGGTGCATCATCATAAAACATTTCCTGTGCTTCTTTATAGATTTCAATCCGCTTTTCTTCATCGAATGTGGTTCTAGCTTCTAATAATAGATTTGTAAACTCATCGTTCTTGTAAAACGCACGATTGTTTGCTGGTGCTGTTGCATTTGTTTTACTTAAATTAGGAAATAGGAAGTTATCAGGATCAGCCATAACACCAGTCCAACCGAACAGTGCCATGTCATGCTCACCGTTACTCGTTTTGTCCAGGTACGTCGCCCACTCGTACGTGTTGATCTCGACGTTCACACCGACTTCAGCTAAATCGGACTGAATGGCTTCTGCAATCTTTAAAGGTTGGGGCATATAAGGTCTTGGATTACTCATCGCCCATAGTTCGGTTGTAAAACCTTCTTGTAATCCAGCTTCTGCAAGTAATTGTTTTGCTTTTTCTGGGTCGTACGTATAGCCATCGATTTCTTCGTTATACCCCCAAAGTGAAGGAGGAATAGGATTTACAGCTTTCTCAGCCATACCATTATAGAACGCATCGATGATCGAATCTTTATTGATCGCATAGTTTAATGCCTTCCGCACTTTTTGGTCATCAAATGGTGCTTTTTCCATATTGAAAGCCATGTAGCCAATATTAAATCCTGGTCTTTTGACTAAATCAAGATTTCCATCTGACTCTACTAGGTCTGCATCATCTGGGCTTAAACCATCAATCATATCGACTTCACCTGTTTGCAGGGCAGTAAAACGCGCAGAATTATCTGGAATGACTCTGAAGATGAGTTGATCTAGGTGAGGGATGTCTTCAACATAATACTCTTCATTCTTACTTAGTAATATCTTGTCGTTCCTCGTCCAGCTCTCAAATTTGAAAGGTCCAGTACCGACAGGGTTTTCGTTATAACTGTCTCCGTACTTTTCGATAGCTGCAGGGCTTGCAATACCAAACATCGGGATAGCTAAGTAGCTGACAAATGGTGCAGTTGGTTCTGTCAACTTTATCTCCACCGTATACTCATCGATTGCTTTAACGCGCTCAATCTTATGGTCTTCGTCCCCCTTGAAGCCTCCATATAAAAAGGAATAGTAGGTAAAGTCACCATTATGCTGAGGATGATTCGGATCCATCCATCGATCAAAGTTAAACACGACCGCATCCGCATTAAAAGCTGTACCATCGTGGAATTTCACTCCCTCGCGGAGTGTTAATGTCCACGTTAACTCATCATCTGCTAGTTCATAGTCAGTAGCGAGTCCGTCCTGTAATTCTAGGTTTTCATCGTAGTTAAAAAGAGTTTCATAGATATTATGCGTAACCCGGGTTGATTCACCATCAGTTACATCGATCGCATCAAGCGATAAGGAATCAGCACCTCTAGCAAATATTAATGTTCCTCCTTCTTTTGAACCTTCTTCACCTGATTCTGTAGATGATTCGTCTCCCCCTGTACAAGCAGTCAGCACCATCCCAACTGCAATCGTGAGCAGGATTCCAAGTAGTCTTCTCAACCTAATCCCTCCAAATTTTTTGTAGCAATGCCGACACTTACTCGCTTCCACTAAAGAATGTCATGAGTGTTCTTGAAGATATCGAATTGATACGTTGTATTAACCTTTCGTATACCATCGATGTCATATAGTTTGTACACCATTTTCCTGATATCTTCCTGATTCGGTAAGTTTGTTTGAATCATCAGAGGATAATCACCAGAGGTTAGTGTGATGTAGCGTACTTCTTTATAACCTTTCATCTCTTCTACAATGTCATGCAAACGTTTAGGCTCAACATCTAACTGAAAGATTGCTGCAACCTTAACACCTACTGAAACGGGGTCAACTATGCCTACTACTTTTAGAACACCTGCATCTACTAGCTTTTTATACCTCAACCTGATCGTTTTCTCGGTAACGTCTAGTTCTTCTGCAATGTCTTTGAAGGACATACGACCATCATGTGATAAACAAATGACTAACCCTCGATCTAATTCATCCAAAGTCATGATTTACACCACCTTACTTTTATTATCCTTCCATCCATCAAGATACTTAACAGCAAAATTAATGCCCTAAAATGATAATAAACGACGTATATTGTACGGAATATAGTATTTATTTTGAAAATTATACCTAAAAATGGATTTAGAGATATTATAGATTAATGAATGAATTTTCTCAATAATCAGATCTTGTTTTTCCAAAATAAAAAAGACAGAGGTTAGTACCCCTGTCTCCTATCAACCTATTTACTCCAAAAATATCTCACGTATATCATCTTCCGTTAACCTCGTTCGCTCATGCTCACCTGGATTAATAATGTCTGCAATCATCTCTCTTTTCTTCTCTTGAAGATCATTCATCTTCTCTTCGATTGTTCCGCGCGCTACGAGTTTGATGACATTGACTACTTTGTCCTGCCCCATGCGGTGAGTTCGGTCAGCAGCTTGTTCTTCAACTGCAGGATTCCACCAGAGATCGTAGAGGACGACGGTGTCCGCTCCTGTTAAGTTGAGCCCGGTTCCTCCTGCTTTTAATGAAATGAGAAACAGTTCTCTTTCACCTGCGTTAAATCGCTGACACGTTTCTAACCGTGATTCAGAGGGTGTTTCTCCATCAAGATAGAAATAAGTATGTCCGCGCTTCGTGAGTTCTATTCCGATTAGCTTCAGCATTTGAGTGAACTGTGAGAAGATCAATACTCTCCTACCTGATACACGAGATTCTTCGATGATTTGTAGAAGCTGTTCAAACTTAGCTGAACTCCCTTTGTATCCATCAACAAAAAGGGCGGGGTGACAGCAAATTTGTCGCAATCGTGTTAAACCGGCTAAGATTTTTATACGATTTTTCCGTATCGTATCTCGGTCAAGATGCTTCAATGTATCCGTTCTAAGCTTCGCTAAATAACCAGCATAAAGCTTCTTTTGTTCAGGTAAAAGCTCCGATGATTCTAGAGACTCCATCTTGCCAGGCAGTTCAGCAAGAACATCTCCCTTCATTCTCCGCAGCAAGAACGGCCGTACTCGTCTTGCGATGGTTTTCCTCGTCAGGTGACTATAATCATTGAGACCACCAAATAATTGCGGGAATACCACGTGATAAATCGCCCAAAGCTCTTCGATCGAATTCTCTACAGGAGTCCCTGTTAGTCCGAAGCGCTGATCTGCTTTGATCATTTTCACCGCACGTGCTGTTTGTGTGGAGGGATTCTTGAAAGCTTGCGCTTCATCAAAGAAAACCGTGTGAAAGGTTTGGTCGCTATACCACTTCCTATCTCTACGAAGAAGAGGGTAAGAGGTGATTAAGACATCCGCTTCTTTACAGTCTTTCTGTAATTTCTCTCGATTGGCTTTCGTTCCATCGATGACGACAGAATGGACGCCAGGTGCGAACTTCTTCATCTCATGTAACCAATTATACGTAAGTGAAGAAGGGCAAACGATTAAAATTGGCTTCTTGCTTTCTCGAATCGCTGATAACTCAGATACAATGTAAGTGATGCTTTGCAGTGTTTTCCCAAGTCCCATATCATCAGCAAGGACGCCTCCGAAACCATAGCTCGCGAGTGTTTTCATCCATTTGTACCCTGTGATTTGATAGTCCCGCAAAATATGCTGTAAATCTTGTGGCACTTCAACATCTATCTGCTCAGGGCGATACATCCCATCAAGAAATTTCTTAAATGACTCCTCTGCTTTCACCATATCCCCTAGCGAATCGAGTACATAGAGACCTT
Organism: Anaerobacillus sp. ABA4_114; assembly: GCF_056159065.1. Classification (NCBI taxonomy): domain Bacteria; kingdom Bacillati; phylum Bacillota; class Bacilli; order Caryophanales; family Bacillaceae; genus Anaerobacillus; species Anaerobacillus sp. ABA4_114. The sequence continues at coordinate 988,517 of NZ_JBSWUM010000001.1, read as the reverse complement.
TCTCTACAGGGAGGTTTAAGGTTGTCTCAAACGCTTCATCTTGAGGTGGGACGGTGGTTAGAAAACGATGCATCTCTTCCATTTCGCTCGTTTCAAGTGATAAGAGAGAGCCGTTCTTCAGCCGATAATATTTTCGTTTTTCTTCTAATGCCTCTAATATCTCACGCACTTGGTTATCGGATATTCCGTCCATCTCGAACTTAAATTCCAACCAGTTCGTCCGTTCCTTCTTCTTATGCTTCACCCTTATTGTAGGATGATTGCCTTTTCTCACGAGACGATTGCGAACCGCTGTAGTCGCATAGAGTTGAACTTTCTGTTGGAGCTTAGGCACAACATGGTAGAGAAACTCATACTCGAGGGCTTCATTTTGCATATGATACCCACCGTCTGTTTTCGAAAATCCACTCTCATCCATCAATCTGAGAATTTCTTCTTCTTTTTCAAGATCTCGAATAATCGCCTGACCTGTAGGAACATCTCTGCTCTCGAGCGGTTGAATGACGACTCCATCATAGTGAAACTCTAATCCAGCGAGTAACCGATTTTTAAGACGATCTAAATAGAGCTTTGCAACGAGAGGCGTTTTATAAAATCTTTGATTGATCGATTGTGAAAGCTTGACGCTTCCGATCCTTTTCAAATCTGGAACAATATGTTCGAGAAAATGATCGATATGTTTTGCAGGGATCGGAATAACATTCTCATTACTGGATGGGAGCATTTGAGTAAGGTCGTATAAACGCTCACAATCTCGCCAATCCAACTGAAATAGTTTTCCGTCGTACAAGATAGAACGATAGGATCTCAGTATGAGCATTCGTTCCAAACCATTCATAGATAATTGGAAGGTATCCCCTCGTAATTCGTCGAATAGAAAGGTGATGGGTGGCGTTCCGTCAATTATTTGGATGCGCTCAAACCGTTCGCCACCGTATTCAATTTGGACAACTGAACCATCCTTAATAAGCGGAACAACTTTCATCCATGCAGATGGGGGGACGAGTAGCATTTGACTTGTCACCAAGCTTTCTTTCTTACTCTCGATCGATTCAAGAAATGCTTCTTCATCAAGGACGACTTGAATGAGCTGGTGGATGATCGTATCGGCTATTGCTGAGAAGCAATGGACGGACGGATCATACCTAAACATAGAAGAAAGGTCGCTCGCTTTGCCTTGTCTGATGTCCATAAGAAAGCTTCGTACATGATGCACCTTCGTATGGTCGATTGTTAGTTCAATTCCTAGCACGTAATCTCCATTTTCCACTGAAACTGGTTTACAAGTAAACGTCACATCGAGAGTTTTTCTATTTTCGAAAAACCGTTGCTCACCCGTTCTTGTAGGTTTCTCATTGAATAACTTCATAAAATCTTCCGTCACATTTGGTGAAGGATCATCCGTATTCGGTGAAACCCTTCCATCATGAATATCCTTTATCCCAATCAACACAGCTGCAATATGCTGACAGTCCTTTTCAAAGTTCAATAAGGAGGGACAGCTACACTCACCTCGATAACTACCGGAATCATTTACAAGAGTCACTTGAAAATCTTCTGTTCCAGAAACCGTCGCTTTACAATAGTCCGTTTGATAGTCATGGAACGTTACTTTATTTGAGCGATAATAGTCCTCCCCTCTTTTGAAAGAAAGGTTACCGCATCGTTCTTTTATTATTTTATTGCTTAAGGTTATATCCATCAGATCCTCGTCCTTCTTTCAAATGTTGAGGGGAATCATGTATTACACTTGCCGACATGTTACTCTTTGTCTCATTTTATCATAGTGTACTTGCCACTTTTAAACCCTTACCTTCAATAAAAAGACCCACTTCATTAGAAGCTCAGCACAAATTTAGTTTTATGAAAACCGTGTATTTTCACTAGACTATCAAACTTTTTTAAAAAATAGAGTCGTTTTTCTTTCAAAATAACTATTAATTTATTATAATTATAATCTAAGAAACATTATCACCACATTTTACTCATTTTTTAGGAGGGAAATTACACATGGATAAAAACGAAATGCACGATAGCCAAGCTGCAGCTGGACAATGCCCTGTATCTCACGGCAAGACGAAAGAGGAAAATGCGATCACTACAACACAAGTTGGAACGACTAACAAAGACTGGTGGCCTAACCAACTGAACCTTAATATACTTCATCAGCACGATCGAAAGACGAACCCAATGGGTGATGACTTCGATTACGCAGAAGAATTTGAAAAACTAGACTACTATGCACTGAAGCAAGACCTTCGAGACTTGATGACGACTAGCCAAGACTGGTGGCCAGCTGACTACGGTCATTACGGACCACTCTTCATCCGTATGTCGTGGCATGCTGCCGGTACATACCGTACAGGCGACGGACGCGGTGGCGGTGGAACGGGTACACAGCGTTTCGCACCACTCAACAGCTGGCCGGATAACGCTAACCTGGATAAAGCGCGACGTTTACTATGGCCGATCAAGCAAAAATACGGAAACAAGATTTCCTGGGCTGACTTACTCGTACTAACGGGTAACGTTGCACTTGAAGACATGGGCTTGAAAACATTCGGTTTCGGAGGCGGACGTGAAGACGTATGGCATCCAGAAGAAGATGTTTATTGGGGAATGGAAAAAGAATGGTTAGCGGATAACCGTTATTCTGGTGACCGCGAACTTGAAAGCCCGCTCGCTGCTGTTCAGATGGGGCTAATCTATGTAAACCCTGAAGGACCTAACGGTAACCCTGATCCTCTTGCAAGTGCACGTGATATTCGTGAAACATTCGCTCGTATGGGCATGAACGATGAGGAAACCGTTGCATTAACGGCCGGCGGTCACACATTCGGTAAAGCACACGGCGCAGGAGATGCAGAAGCACATGTAGGTGCAGCTCCAGAAGCGGCTGACATCGAAGAACAAGGATTAGGATGGAAGAGCACGCACGGTAGTGGGAAAGGACGTGACACCATCACAAGTGGTATTGATGGCGCATGGACTGCGAACCCTACGAAATGGGATAACGGATACTACGATCTACTATTCGGTTATGAATGGGAGCTCACGAAGAGTGCTGCTGGTGCACATCAATGGAAGCCAGTTAACCCGAAAGAAGAACACCTTGCACCAGACGCTGAGGATTCGTCTATCAAAGTGAACACGATGATGACAACTGCTGACATGGCTCTTCGCGAAGACCCAATCTACGAAAAGATCTCTCGTCGTTTCCACCAGGATCCAGAGTATTTCGCAGAGGTGTTCGCTCGTGCATGGTTCAAATTGCTTCACCGTGACATGGGTCCAAAAGCAAGATACCTTGGTCCTGAAGTGCCAGAAGAAGATTTGATCTGGCAAGATCCAGTTCCTACAGTTGACTATGAACTAACGAACGCAGAGATCGAGGATCTGAAATCAAAAATCCTAAGCTCTGGATTAACGATTAGCGAGCTTGTTACGACTGCATGGGCTTCCGCTAGCACGTTCCGTGGCTCAGATAACCGCGGTGGCGCAAACGGTGCTCGCATTCGTCTTGAGCCGATGAAGAATTGGGAAGTAAATGAGCCTGAACAGCTTTCTCGCGTACTATCGATCTATGAGGACATCCAAAACGACCTTGATAAAAAAGTTAGCCTTGCTGACTTGATCGTTCTAGGTGGATCTGCAGCAGTAGAAAAAGCTGCAAAAGATGCAGGTGTCGACATCACTGTTCCATTCTCTCCTGGACGAGGCGATGCGACCCAAGAACAAACAGATATTGAAAGCTTTGAAGTACTAGAGCCGATGGCAGACGGGTTCCGTAATTACCAGAAGAAAGAATACACGCTAAGCCCTGAAGAACTACTCGTCGATAAAGCACAATTGCTCGGTCTATCTGCTCCTGAGATGACGGTGTTAGTTGGTGGAATGCGAGTATTAGGAACAAACTATAACGATACGAAACATGGCGTATTCACTAACAAAGTCGGAACGCTTTCAAACAATTTCTTTGTAAATCTCCTCGATATGGGTATTGAATGGAAGCCAAGCGGCTTTAACCAATACGAAGGACGCGACCGCAAGACTGGTGAGCTTGTAAGAACGGCTTCCCGTGTGGATCTCGTATTTGGTTCAAACTCCGTTCTTCGTGCAATGGTCGAAGTATACGCGCAGGAAGATAACAAAGAGAAATTTGTTCGCGACTTCGTAAATGCATGGGTTAAGATCATGGACGCTGATCGTTTCGATCTTAAATCAAACAAAAACGTCGTAACATCTCAAAACGCATAAGAACTAAGCACCCTACTAGACTATGAATCAAATTGATTCAAGGGCATCTGGTAGGGTGCTTTTTATTTTGAACACATGCGTCACTTGTTAAGCTCTAATTACTTTATTCTTTTTTTCATCTTCAAATGAATCTATTGACTCGACTTCCAAATCCGGACCACCTGCTCTGCACTATAAGCAAGCTGAGACTTCGTAATTTCTGGATCAATAGCATGCTCTAGTGGGTGGCATCCTTGCTGAATTGAAACAACAGAAGTTAGTTTTTCATAAAGATTATCCACTGGTTCAACGACCTGCCCCGCTAATGCAAAGCATGGGATCTTATGCTTATAAGCTAGACCTCCTACTCCTGCAGGAACTTTTCCATAAGCTGTTTGTCGATCGATTTGGCCCTCTCCAGTAAAGATAACGTTAGCTTTTTTCAGCTTTTCTTCTACTTTTAGATGTTCCAGCATCCACTCGATACCAGCTACCCTAGTTGCGCCAAGGGAGTAGAGCGCTCCCCCCATGCCGCCAGCAGCTCCTGCTCCTTTTTCTTGCCCTGAAATAGAAAGAAGTGTTGCTGCTTTACGAAGGGCAGCATCATAAACTGGAACATCTGATTTCTTCATCTCTTTTTGTGGACCAAACACATAAGCCGCTCCCCGCTCCCCGTGATATGGATTATCAACATCCGTTACTAAATAGAGATTAGCCTTGACTCTTTGTGTACTACGTTGAATTGAAGTTGTATGAAGAAGTGGATTATGGGTGGACGGTAGCTCATTATTTGAACTGTCAAAGCATTTGACCCCAAGTGCTTGAAGCATCCCAAGCCCTCCATCCGTCGTCCCTGTCCCTCCAAGAAAGACGTAGATATCTTTGCTACCTTTCTTCTCTGCATCCAAAATCAGCTCGCCAATCCCGTAGCTCGTTAACCTGGACGGCACTAATTCCTCCGTTTCGATTAAATGCAACCCTACCGCTTCAGCTGATTCAATGTAAGCAGCCTTATTCGTTCGATAGTAGCGTGCCTCTCGCTTCTTGCCATCAAGTTGGTGAATCTCGACCGTTTCAAACTGCCCTGGAAGAGAACTGATCGCCTCTAGCGACCCCTCTCCTCCATCAGCAATCGGGATGACGTCAACGAAACTATCTGGGAACACTCGATGAACCCCAACTTTTACTGCCTCACCAGCTTCCTTTGAAGAAAGAGAACCTTTAAACGAATCCATTGCAACCAGTACGTTCATCTTCTCACCCTCACTGAACCAAATAGCTTTTCACCTGACTTGGTGAGAGTTGTAGTTCCGTTGTTCCTCTGCCCTTTTTCACTTCATTTAGGTTAACTTCTTCTACTTTTGTGAGCGAAGGATGCTCGAGCTTGAGCGTCTGATCATTCCGTGTAGGATTGTAGTAACGCAAAATCAACGCTTCCTCGGATTCTGCCTTTTTCAATGTACTCATCACGAGATCACTTTCTTCGAAGCTGAACAAGCTATACTCTGAAGGTACACGAACATCCTCTTGATTTAGCTTCATCGCATTATGCGGAATCTTGTTATAGGAAACAAAAGGACTTAAATAGCGTTTCACGAGATGTGCTACTTTCGATTCATCTCGATTGCCTTTCGCATAAGCAAAACCAAACTCAAACTGATACGTACCTAGCATTTGAGAGTCTGGTGTTGGAAGTTTGATCCCTGATGGACGACCTGGTCTTCGAACAAGGTTCTCTTTACCTAGCACACCTACACAGCGGAAAAGTGTCAGCGCAATGGTATCAAACCGCTCGCCTATAATCTCATATTCTCTGACGCTCTTAGTCATTACGATCGCGGTGTCTTCTTGACTTTCTAAGCCTACGTAGCTAAGGAATGGATAGATCGCATCTGGTCGCTCATCCCAGCCTTCACTTTCCCAAACGTCCATCCCCTCATCGATGACGTTCCTCTCGATCGTTCCAAACTGCTGGTCAGCGAAAGAAAAGGAGCTCGCGATTCCAGTTGGAATGAGAACGCGGATACGATGATCACTTGCCGTGTTCGTAACGTTACACGTCACTTCGATCGCTTTTCCTTCTACTGGGATCTTAAGGTCAAAGGTGAATGATAACGTCGTCCATTCACGACCCGCTTTTTTTCTTGTCTCTAGATTAGCTGGTACGTTCCACTCATAAGAAATCTGAGCAAGGTACGCCTCTTTCGTTGTTTGTACACGAACTTCTGCATCAGATACTTTATGACGACTAAATTGAGCTTCTTCCCCTTCTAAAGGTGAAAAGTCATATTCGTCCCCATCATCACCGAGGTTTTCAAGGTTCAGTACACCGTCATGTGTTTTCTGAGACTGCTTATCTTTGATCGTTAGCGTTCCATTGTTTTCGAAATGGATCACATAGGCTTCGGTTTCGACGACTCGATACCTCTCACTAGGTATTACAGATTGAATATCCTCATCTTCCACAACAGTATACGTACGGTATCCGATTCCCGGTAAGTTTGGCTTTACTTGAATCGTATATTTGATAAAAGGATCATAGTTTCCATAGTGAACGATTTGACGGTCAATCAAGCCAGGGTCCACGATTTCTTTTGAAAGAATCTCATATGATAAAATTTCTCCATGGTCATCAATCAGTTTGAAGCCTTCAAATTTCGTCGTAATCGCAGTTGTATAAACTTCTTCACGCTGTTCAGGTAATAAGTTAAATAATACAAGACGATCGTCCGTTTTCTCTGTATCGATGTGATCCGCGATCTTCCGTTTGTAGAAATCGATCAAGCGATCCGTGCGCTCTTCTGCATTTTGAAAACGTCCCATGATTTCAGCATGAACTTTATCAGAACAGCAGCATCCGATACTATCATGTGCATGATTTTTCATGATTTCTTTCCAAATCGGCTCGATCAACCCGTGGTGGTACTCAAATCCTAGTTTGTATGCTAGAGACGCTAATGGCTCTAGATGATTCGTTAATTTATTCTCAATGCGCGTGTTTGCAGCTTTAATGTCTGCGCGAGTCGAATAAATGCTTCGATGGACACGCTGATACTTCCCGTGAAGAAATTCGCCGTAAATTTCATCGAGCCCTTCGCTTTTCTCGATCTTCTCTAGTAAGTCTTCATAGCGGCTTAAGAAAAACTCTCTTTCTGGATAAAGCTTTTCTAACTTAGAAATCACATCATATATATTTTGCTGGATCGGCATCTGATCGTGTCCGTTAGGAAGAAGCACATCTTCTCCAGTAGCCCCGCGGTCTAATACTTTAAAGTACTTATCCATTCTCGTTTGCAATGCTTCCTCTTCTTCGGGAAGATATTTTCCAATTGCGTATCCGAGCGGCATCAGCTGTACAAGGACTTTAGAGCCCCCTGGTGCTGTCCAATAAAATTCCGTCTTATCCGTACCGTGACGTTCAGATGTTCCTCTCCAGAATATCGAATACTTAATATCGAACCCATTCAATATTTGCGGCATTTGAGCTGATTGCCCAAATGAATCTGGAAGGTAGCCGATCTTCATCGGCTCACCAAATTCCTTGGAATCTTTCATTCCATAATAAAGGTTTCGTACGATTGATTCTCCTCCAACGACCATTTCATCCGTTTGCGTATACCACGGGCCAATAATCAATTTACCTGCTTGAATGAGGCGTTTGACGCGGTCTCGTTGGTCAGGACGAATCTCAAAGAAGTCTTCTAGAATTGCGGTTTGTCCATCCAATACATAGTAAGGATAGTCTGGATCGGTTTCGAGCCTTGTTAAAATTTCTTCCATATTGTTAACGAGTAAAATTCGTGATTCTTCCGTTGAGAAATACCATTCTCTGTCCCAGTGCATATGTGGGACGATGTGTACGTTCGCTGCCATGCTGCTTCACCTCGTTTAAAAATTATGCTGCTTGTTTTAGCGCTTTTTCGTATCCAACTTTATGGATTTTTTGTTTTCTAGATAGAATTAAGAGAAGAGTTGATATTGCTGCACCAACGATCGCAGCTCCAAACCAGATCACTGCATTCATGACGCCACCTGATCCGCCTTGTAGTAGAGCAAGTGAGAAGATGCCTGCGCCCGGGACATTTAGTCCGATATTCGCGACAGATACGATTGCTCCTGTAACGGCAGAACCTGCGACGAGAGATGGGATCACGCGAATCGGATCATTGATCATGAACGGAATCGCTCCTTCTGTAATTCCGGCCAAACCTAGTATCCACGTTTGTTTTCCAACTGCTTTTTCACTTTGACTAAACGAACGACTCGCAATGATCGTTGCTGCTGTAACGGAGAATGCCGACACCATCTTTACTGATGCAAAGACAGCGTAAGGAATAAAGTTACCGCTCGCCATCGCACCGATACAGAACGTATAAGCCGCTTTATTAACTGGACCACCTAAATCAAATGAAACGAAACCACCGATTAAAGCACCAAGAATAATTGCATTTGTACCTGTCATCCCATCAAGCCAACCTAGAAGTGCCCCATTCAACCATGCAACGGGTTCACCGACTACAAACAGCATGATTAAAATCGTGATGAGTGAGCCAAATACCGGGTAGACCCAGAAGCTCACAAAACCAGCGAATGTTCCGCTCGGCTTAATTTTCTGCTTCATATATTTCAATAGGAAACCTGCGAGAAATCCACCTAGCATCCCGCCAAGAAACCCGCTTCCAATCATGTTTGCAGCGACACCTGCTGCAAAACCAGGACCAAGACCTGGCTTATCAGCGATCGAGTACGCCATATATGCTGCAAGAACGGGTACCATCAGCGTACTTAATAGCAGTCCTCCAAGCGTTTTCACTTGATTCAGCCATGATCCTTCGGTAGCAAGGAGCTCCTCCATACCAAATCCTTGTGCAATTAATGTTGCAAAAGCTGAAATCATACCACCAGCTACGATGATCGGAATAATGTACGAGATCCCTGTTAAGATGGAATCTTTGATTTCCGTTTTGAAAGGCTTACCACCTTCTTCTTCATCCATCTCATCTAAATGGTCGATGTTTTGATCACCAGAACGTTTCTTTTGCATCACTTTTTCAATCAGCTGTTTTCCTTCCTTCATCGGAGACGCGACATTCGTCTTCACGATCGGTAAGTGCTTATACCGATCTTGGTCCTTCACTGCTACATCGTTTGCGAAAATGACCCCAACAGCTTCACTTAAGTCTTTCTTCGTATGACGCCCTTCGATTCCATTCGCACCTTGCTTTTCTACTTTCATCCTTACATTTAGTCCCTCGGCTGCTTTTGAAAGAGCTTCTGCTGCCATGTATGTGTGCGCGATACCTGCAGGACAGGCGGTAACACCTAGAACAAGAGGACGAGACTCATCTTCTTCACTAGACACCTTTTCCTCAGCATTGCCTAGCGCATCATAGAGATCTTTTGCTGATTGCACCTTTACTAACCGATCTTTATAAGCTGGGTCGGAAAGTCGCGTAACTAAATCCGCTAGAAGAGAAACATGCGTCGTACCTGCTTCTGCTTCAGGAATGGCGAGGAGAAAGACGAGGTCTACCTCGTTAGTCGGGTCGACGCTTTCCCAATCCTCGATCGGCTTTGTCACAGTTGCAACCGCAAATGCCGCTTCTTTTACACCGGTCGATTTTCCATGTGGAATCGCAAGTCCACCTTCGAAACCTGTCGGTGAAAGCTTTTCGCGGTCTAAAACCGCCTCTAAGTATTGGTTTTTATCTGATAGCTTACCTGCTACGTCTAAGGCTTCTGTTAATGATTCTATTGCTTCACGTTTTGAAGCGTACTGTTGATTGATCTTAATCAAATCGAGAGAAGTGACGCTTTGTAGGTTCATGTTTATACCCCCTCATCAAGTAATCGCTTACAACTATAGCTTAAAGTATTTTTTCTTCTATCCCTTATTTTTGTTAGCGCATTCACAAAACTGATCTCTATTAGAGAAGCTCTGTGTATTTATACACAGAGCTTTCTGTAAGCTTCGACTACCTTTCGTCCAACGATCGCCATCGGGACGAAATTCGTAGTATTATATCCTTTTATTTCTTCCTTAGGTGCATAGCAATACAGCATTAAATCCGCTACCCGACTCAAACGACTTTCACCCATATGACTCATTCCTAAAACCCGTGCACCGCGCTCTTTCGCATATTCTGCAAGTTCAACGGTTTGATCCGTGTCTCCTGACTGACTCAAGAGGATAACCAGATCTTTTTTCGTAAAATGGTGTAACGCAGCTATATTTTGATGTCTATGTACGGTAAACGTTACGTCTTTATGGAAGGGTTTAATATTCATAACGAGCAGTTCACTAATATAGGAAAGTGCTCCTGCGCCGTATACGAGCAACCGCTGAGATTGATGCATCCATTCACTCGCAACTTCGATCAGCTTCGGATCTGTTAATTCAAACGTTCGCTCGATTTCATATTGAAACGAATCAGGTTTTGTCTCCGTTTCTTCCATCTCATCTTTAAGTCGTAGCTTTAACTGAGTAAACCCTTCATACTCTAACTTCTTCATCAATCTCATAATCGAATTCGGAACAGTATGTGTTTCCTTTGCAAGCTTCTGAATCGACATCTTCACAACATCTCTACGATGCTCGAGCATATATTGAATGATCTGATCTTCTAAATCAGTCAACTGAAATTCAAATTTGCGATAGCGTTCCTCCAAAGATAACATGACACCATTCCTTCACGCGTAGTCTTACACTTATTTTACCACCGTTGGTTTAGTTGTTGGAACGACCAGGTTAATCCAGTGAAATTAGGTACAAAAAATCCACCTTACTACAAGATAAGGTGGATAGATCTATATTTTCATCACGAATTAAGCAGCCTTCGCAACTTCTTCCTCTTTCTTACCACTCATTTTAAAAATAATCATTCCGGAGACAATCACGATGACCGCTAAAAGCTGTTGAAATGTGAAAGGGACTTGTTTTAATCCTAAAATGCCGAGTGAGTCTGAAAGAATGGCAAAACCTAACTGTGAAGCCATCACGATCGAAATGGCGAATGTAGGACCTAGGTGGTTAATACTTTGCACTAAGCAGACCACGACACCGATACCGATCGCACCGCTTAACCAGTACCAAGGCTTCATATCTGCAAGCATAAATAGATTTCCACCTTCAACAAACAATCCGATCACAAGGGAAGCGAGAAATCCTAGACCTAGCACAAGCGTTGTTGTAACTAGGGATCCTGCTCGTTCACTTACTTTACTATTGAAGATATTTTGCAAACTAACAAATGAGCCAGCGATGACTGCCATTAGTAAACCGATCATCATTTTATAATCACCTCAAATTGATTGCTATTCATATATACTTTGACCGACCAACGCTTCAAGACCTTTTCGATCTTTCACTAAAATGCCACCGCTGCTCCGTTCGATCAAACCTTCTTCACAGAACTGTTTAATAATCCGATTAAGGTGGCGATAGCTCGTTCCGATCAGGTTCGAAGCATCGGTCAAATTGACTTTTTTATCTTGTTCCAATTCATGTTCATCTTCTGTAACTGAGAGAAGGTAACTTGCCAGCCTCACATCAACAGATTGCATAAGGTTAAAGCTAAGGGAATTCGATTTGACATAAAATTTATCTGTAATAATTTTGAGCAAGAACTGAAGAAATGCAGGGTCATCTCCACCGTATTTTCTTAATGCAGTGTAAGGGATCCCTAAGAGATGTACCGTCGAAACCGCTTCGACTGTATTGATCAAGCTGCCTCCGCGTACGTATTCGATGTCACCGATCAATTCGATCGGTGTTTTAAAAGAAAGGATAAGCGTCTTTCCTTCTTCTGACGTCGTATAAATCTTGACTTTCCCTTTTACAAGAACATATAAATGCTCTGCAGGTCCTCCCTGATCACCGATGCGTTCTCCATGTTCGTACGTATAGAGTGAGAATTTTGAACGGAGTTCTTTATTAAAGATCGTCTGTAGCTTATACGTTTCAATGTATTCCTCAATTAGTTGATCAACTGTCCTTTTCATGAAACTCCATCCCTTCTCTTACTTCTATTAAAAGGTTAGCATAACCACTCCGGCAATCATCATCCCGATACCGATAAACTGTGGAAGCTTCATCTTCTGTTTGACAACACCGAACCAGCCTTTGCTATCGATCACGAAGGTTAAAAGAAGCTGCGCGATCAATAATGCAGAAATCGTTACCGTGACACCAATCTTTTGAATCGCCGTGATATTACTGAACACCACGATCGCGCCAAATGTGCCTCCCATCAAATACAGAGGCTTCACTTGTGTTACATTTCGCCACGTTTTGTTACGAAGACTGATCAAAATCACCAACGCTAACAAAAATCCAACAAACTGAGTGACCGTTGTCGCCTGCCAGACGCCAACATCTTGACTAATACGCGTGTTCGCAACACCTTGTAACGTAATAAATGCTCCGCCTAAAAGCGCAAAGATACTTCCTTTCATTTTCTCACCCTCTTACATGTTTTCTACTTCTTTATTAAAAAGCAAAACACAACGAGCAAGTTAGGACATATGTCCTCAGAAGCATTTTTTTATAAAAAACTTAAATTACATAAAAAAATCCCCCTTACATGAGTGAGGGAGATTAGGGACTTAAATAGATGTCGGTTCAGGCAAAAGGATTTTTTTCTTTCCAGTTGTAAGTACGATTATTTCAATGATATCTGGGATTCGTTTAAACATGTGCTTCGAACATTCAATAACGTTTTGCTGGAACTGGTTCACCTGGTCTTCAAGTAGATCAACGACATATTTCTGAACGGTTAATTCTTTATCCGTCTGATGAACGATGACGGAATTCAGGCTGAATTCCGTGCCTTGAATCTCATCAAACCCACGCCAAAACTCACAAAACCATGCTTCTTTATCTTTTGCTTCGGTTAATCCTTGAATAAGGTGATCCATGATTTGCGCTAACTTTATGTAATAACATCCCTGAGAAGGGAAGAGATCTCGATTTAGTGAAGATTGCTCTGCTTCAATGAATTCAAGAGTAGTCAATAGACTTCTCTGATGTTTCGGTAATGCATAAACACGCTTTACGACTTGATCCACAAACATTTGAAGCTCTTGTCTCCAACTATCTGCTTGAATCATTTAACTCAACTCCATTTCTATGTTAACCTACCACCATTATAGTTGATAATGATTATCAACGTCAATTGAGTATCGTAAAAACCTAGCCTCTAATAAAAAAGAGACAGCCACTGGCTGCCTCTCCAAACTTACATGTTCGGTTCAAATGTTTTACAATCCGTTTCTTCACTATCACGAGCCTTATTCCCTTTGTGACTAACAACAAAAATCTTATCCGCCGTACAAGTCTCTCCGCCTCTGTTATACACACAGTTACTTACTTCGCAAAGAACATCTTGTGCCATCAAAAATCACCTCTTTTTTGTTATTAGAATTAACTTTCCAATGGAAATTCATACATAACGATAAGGTGTAACTACTTTTCATATACCCTCTTTTTCTACATATAATCATTATCGGTTAGAAAACTGAAGAGGAGGAGTGTGGAATGGACCTCGCACGATTGAATCGCATTCAACATTTAGCTTACGACATTATGGAGGAAATGAATAAAGAAGGAAGTTCACAAGATTGCTCCCATTCGAATCAAGTGATCGATCTTCTGTCGCGTGCAATCGGAAACCTAACGGACCCCACTGGCTCATTTTCAATCGATTACGTAGAAGAAAAAGTTGCAACTGCTCACTACTTACTGTTTAAGAATGAGAAGAAGGTTCCTGCATTAATAAGGGAGAAAGGTGTTACGGCTGATGGGTAGATTGATGAACGATGAGCTGGCTGTTTGCCAGCTTTTTTTCCTATTGTAAATGTTTAAACCTCTGCTGCCAGGTAATGGCATGAGGAGGGAGTTTTTCAGATGGAAAAGAAGACGATCTTTAACGCAACACACGGTGTCTTGACTACCGAAGTTGTTGTCATCAGTGGAAAACTTGAACTAAATAGAATCCCCCCTTACATGTAAAATGTAAGGGGGGATTTTTTATATCACTACAATTAGATACTCTTTAGAAAATGTTACTTACTTACTTACTTACTTACTTACTTACTTACTTACAGTACCTGCATCAGCTGGATGTACACCATGACGATAGAAGTCAGCATCAATTGGTTCCAGTGGCTTACGTCCAAGAATAAGATCAGCAGCCTTTTCTGCCAGCATGAGTACAGGTGCGTGGATATTTCCGTTTGTTACATATGGCATTGCAGAGGCATCGACTACGCGAAGGCCTTCTACACCGTGTACCTTCATTGTTTCTGGATCCACAACAGCCATTGGGTCTGTTTTAGGTCCCATCTTACACGTACATGATGGGTGAAGTGCCGTCTCAGCATCTTCTCTTACCCAATCAAGGATCTCCTCATCTGTTTGCACAGAAGGTCCTGGGAAATTTCGCCGCCATTGTATTTTTGCATAGCAGGTTGAGACATGATGTTACGAGTAACGCGAATTGCCTCTACCCACTCACGCTTGTCCTGTTCAGTTGAAAGGTAGTTGTATACCATGCTTGGATGCTCTTTCGGATCTTTCGAGCGAATTTTTAGTGAACCACGAGCGTCAGAGTACATCGGTCCGATGTGAACTTGGAAGCCGTGTTTCGTTTCTGCTTTTTGACCATCGTAACGTACCGCTACAGGCAGGAAGTGGAACATCAAGTTCGGGTACTCAACATCCTCATTTGAACGGACGAATCCTCCACCTTCGAAGTGGTTCGTTGCGGCTGGGCCTGTACGGTTAAGCATCCACTGCAAACCGATCCATGGCATACGCGCTTTGCTTAAGTTAGGCTGTTCAGAAACCGGTTCTGGACATGTGTGCTGCACATAAACTTCTAGGTGATCCTGAAGATTTTCACCAACACCTGGAAGATCTACAATCGGATCGATTCCAAGAGAACGAAGGTGTTTAGCGTCACCGATTCCATTTAGTTGAAGCATTTGCGGCGTCGCGATCGCACCACCTGAAAGAATAACTTCACCAGCTTTGACTTGATGCGTTTGTCCGTTGCGACGGTACGTTAACCCTGTCGCACGTTTCCCATCAATATCAATGCCCGTTACAAAAGCACGTGTACGAACCGTCAAGTTTTCACGGTCCATGAATGGGTGTAGATACGCACGCGAAGCAGATAGACGTTGACCTTTGTAGACATGCTTATCAAACGGTCCAAATCCTTCCTGACGGAAACCGTTCACATCTGGCGTACGTGAATAACCAGCTTCTACACCTGCATTAAAAAATGCTTGGAATAGTGGATTTTTTGCAGGTCCACGCTCTAGTTTAATCGGTCCATCGTGACCACGAAGCTCATCGTCTGGAGATGCTAGCGCATTTTCCAAACGTTTGAAATATGGAAGGCAGTGTGCGAAGTTCCAGCTATCCATACCTTCGTCAGCACCCCAACGTTCATAGTCCATTGGGTTTCCTCGTTGGTAGATCATTCCGTTGATGGAACTAGATCCTCCAAGTACTTTTCCTCGTGCATGTGGGATGTTGCGCCCCTTCATGTAAGGTTCTGGGTCTGTTTCGTATTGCCAATCATATAGGTCTTTTCCAGATGGGAAAGGAAGAGCTGCTGGCATTTGAATTAAAAGATCCCAAGAATAGTCACTTCGCCCAGCTTCTAATACAAGCACGCTTTTCTTTCCATCTTCACTTAGACGGTTACCGAGTACAGAACCTGCACTACCGCCGCCTACGACTACGTAATCATATGATTCCATCATATTCTGTTCCTCCTTGATGTTGAAAATAGGAGAGGTAGTAGAACCAACGTCTACTTCCTCACCTATTACATGTATTTACTAGTTTGGTATGTTGTATGGTTAGCCGAATCGTCGGCTTTTGTTAATTAATAATCGGTATCTTAGAACCAGTTGATCGTTTCTGGCTTCAGGTTTTGGAAGATATGCTTTGTTTCTGTATATTCCTCTAAACCAAGCTTTCCAAGTTCACGTCCGATACCAGATTGCTTGAATCCACCCCACGGTGCGTGAGGGAAATAGAGGTTGAATTCATTGATCCAAACTGTACCCATACGCATTTTCGCAGCACAGCGTTCAGCTTTCGCAATATCGTTTGTAAAGACGCCTCCAGCAAGTCCGTAAATGGAATCGTTCGATAGCTTGATCGCTTCTTTTTCTGCACGGAATTTCTCAACTGTGATGACAGGGCCAAATCCTTCTTCCTGCACCACTTTCATATCTGTTGTGCATTCAGTTAAGATGGTAGGCAAATAGAAGAAACCGTTTTGCAATTCAGGGTCTTCAGGACGTTTGCCGCCTACTTCTACTTTTGCACCTTCTTGAATTCCTGCTTCTACATACTTTTCTACTTTCGCAAGATGCTCTGCAGAAATAAGAGGACCCATTTGCGTATCTTCGTCAAATCCGCTTCCAAGCTTGAACTTCTTCACTCGCTCTACAAGCGCATTAACAAATTCATCGTGAATACTTTCTTCTACAATCAGTCTTGTACCAGCTGAACAAATTTGTCCTGCATGGAAGAATACTCCGTTAAGAGCTTGATCGACTGCTAGATCAAAATCAGCATCTGCAAAGATTACGTTTGGGTTCTTCCCGCCAAGCTCGAGTGCGAGCTTCTTCACATTTGTGCTCGCAGATTGCATAATCTTTTTCCCTGTCGCAATACCACCGGTGAAGGAGATAAGATCAACATCTTCATTGATAGAAAGCTCTGCACCAACTGTGTGACCTGAACCAAGAACAAGGTTAGCAACACCAGCAGGCACTCCAGCTTCTTCAATTAGTTCAAATACTTTGATATGAGTGAGTGGTGTAATCTCACTTGGCTTAATGATCAACGTATTCCCTGTCGCAAGTGCTGGAGCTAGTTTCCAAGATGCTTGAAGAAGAGGATAATTCCACGGTGTAATTTGCCCGCAAACTCCTACTGGTTCACGCACAACTTTACTGATGGAATTCGGTACAGGAGAATCGATGAGCTCTCCACCGTCTTTATCCGCAAGTTCCGCAAAATAACGGAACACCCCTGCGATATCATCCATGTCTCCGCGGCTTTCTTCGACTGTTTTACCTGTATCCAACGATTCTAAGTGAGCTAACTCTTCTTTGTCTCTTTCAATGAACTCGGCAATTCTTCTAACGATTGCCCCTCGTTCAGTCGCTGGTGTCGTAGACCATTCGCCGTTATCAAAAGCTTCTCTTGCAGCAGCGATCGCAGCTTTTGCATCGGATTCATTTCCTTCTGGAACAACAGCGATCTCTTCCTGGTTAAATGGGTTAATGATCGAACGTAATTTTCCAGAGTTCGCACCGACCCATTTTCCATTTATGTATTGTTGTAGTTTAAGATCCATATCTATCAACTCCAATTTCGAAGTAAATTAATTATATTAAAAATTTATTTAACATAATTAACGTTAACACGTCTTATTTTTGGTGTCAAAATAAAATCTTAAGTAGATAACCAAAGATTTAAGCCTCTCTATGATGGGTATAATGAGTTGTATCCTCACTATCTCTATTCATTTTTTAACATCTTGTGTTTGACATTTAATGTGAACACGTCAACAATTAGTTCATAAATAAAATTCAATAACTTTTTAACTCGATTTACTTTTCTATAAAGGAGCGACCTATTTTATGAGTGAATCTATTGAAAGACTAGAAGAAGCCAAAGATAAAGTTATTGGCACGATAGCGGAGACAATGGATTTGTACGGGGTAACACCAGCTGCGGCCAATTTATACGCAACGATGTATTTTAAAGATCAGATGACTCTTGATGAAATGCGAACAGAACTCGGCATGAGCAAACCAAGCATGAGTACGAGCGTTCGAAGACTACAAGAAATTAAGATGGTAAAAAAAACATTCACACGCGGTTCGAGGAAACATACATACGTAGCAGAGAAGAATTTCTTCCGCTCTTTTATGGCATTTTATTGTCAGATGTGGGAACGCGAAGCGAAAATGAATATGGAAGCCATCGAAGAAGCACAAGAAGAATTCATCGAAGTCATCAAAGATTCGAGCAGCATTCCAGAAATCGTTGCAGAAGCAAAATCATACTATGATCAACTAGAAGAATCGAAGACCTACTATCGTTGGTTGGAGGATTTAGTTGAAAGCATTCGAAGCGGGCAAATATTCGAATTCTTACCGAAAGATCCACAAGATTAACGATCAAGAAAAGGTAGCCTATAGCAATGAGCTATAGGCTACCTTTTTATTGGAATAGAAATTCACTCCTATCATCCATGCTTGATTCCATTCCAAAATATGCGCCATGCATTTTTCAAACGCGCCTCATACTCAACTTCTGAATAATAGAATAGCTGCTCTAAGCTACCATCAAGTAAACATAAATAAGCATCGATCACTTGATCTTCCTTCGCTCGAATATCTCCTTTCCGCTTCCCCTCTTTAACGATCTCCATTAATACTTCCGTTAAGGCTTTTTCTGATTCGATAAACTGTTCATTGTAGGTATCACTTACTTTTAGCGAAGGGAAGAGCATGAATCTCTTAAATAATAGACCAAGATCTTCATTCTTAAGATAAGCAGAGTTATCTTTTAACAAATAATACAGTTGTTGCTCTGTTGTCATGTTCCTGAACTTCTCAACTCTTTCTTTTAGAAAAAGGCGATAGTCCCTATTTACTTTTTGAAGCATTCCAAGAAAAAGATCTTCTTTGCTATCAAAATGGGCGTATAAAGATGGCTTCTTTATTCCAACACATTGTGCGATTTTCGTTAAAGACGTTCCTTCAAATCCATTTCTAGCAAACAGCGGCAAAGCTGCTTTTTCTATTTTTTCAACCATTGGGGTAGATGACATGTTAACCACTCCTTGCTTTATGTCCAAGCATCATTCATACCATACTACATTTCCTCTCTATCGTAAAAACGGGTGCGACTGGAATAACGAAGGCACATTGCAGATTACTCAGACACCGGTTTGACAAAAAAAATCTCTTCATGTAGCATTTACAATTAATTGCGTTAAGAAAATATTTAACATACTTAATTTTTTGTACAAAAAGGAGTGGAGCGTTACTTAAAAAGTATGAAACTCGTTGTCCTCTTGATTTGATAAGGATTCCGTAGTAACGAGTTAACAAAGTATGAAATGAAACCGTTGTTTTATAAAAATTGCATCATGAAGGAAGAAAGTGTCTTATTGCAGAGATACGCCTGAAAAAGGTTTTAAATTAAAACTATTTCGAGGGGTGATGATATTTTGACTAAACGAAAAGGAAACCTGCTAAAAGCAGGAGTTTTTGTAACAGCCATTGTCATTATGTTTATTTACTTAGGAGCAACAAATTCAGATATCAACTGGGGTTCATTTATTTCGATGCTCGCCTTTTACGGGGTCATCTATTATATTGGGGCCTTTATGGCCAGTAACAAATCCGAGTCAGCATCCGATATGATGGTAGCTAAACGATCGTTACCACTATGGATCTCTATGTTTACGATGGCTGCAACTTGGGTCGGCGGTGGATACATATCAGGAACAGCAGAATCAACGTATTCCTTTGGATTAGCATGGGCCCAGGCCCCGTGGGGGTACGCACTGAGCTTAATTATTGGCGGTATTTTCTACGCTAGAAAAATGCGTCGCTATGAATTCATGACCATGATCGATCCACTCGAACAGCGCTTTGGTAAGAAAGTTGCTGGTGTATTATACATCCCAGCACTTTTAGGCGAAGTCTTTTGGAGTGGTGCGATTCTAACTGCTTTAGGGACTACATTTGGAACGATTCTAGGACTTGACTTCCAAACATCGATTATCCTATCAGCCATTATCGCGATTGCCTACACAGTGGTGGGAGGCATGTGGTCCGTTGCTTTTACGGACGTTTTTCAAATGCTCGCCGTCATGATCGGCTTGTTCTTAGTACTACCATTTGCACTATCAGAAGTAGGCGGATTAAGTTCCGTTTGGAGTAATTACCAAACAGACATGGGAAGTTATGCAAGTCTCTTTCCCCTCTAGACGGCTGGAAGGATCCTGAATGGGGGAACTATTACTGGAACTGGTGGGACTTTGCCCTACTCCTTATTTTCGGAGGGATCCCATGGCAAGTATACTTTCAGCGTGTGCTTTCAGCTAAGACTGAGAAAACAGCTATGTGGCTTTCCATCACAGCAGGATTTATCTGTATTCTAGCAGCAGTCCCTGCAGTGATCATCGGAGCGATCGGGTTAGATACCGACTGGGCAAGTCTTGGCGTAAATGCACCTGATAATCCAGCGATGATCCTCCCTTATGTGCTGCAATATTTAACGCCTGATATTATTGGAGCAATTGGATTAGGAGCACTCGCAGCTGCCGTTATGTCATCGATGGATTCGTCCATCTTATCAGCGTCTTCCATGGCTGCTTGGAATGTGTATCGACCACTGTTCAAACCAAAAGCTTCAAGTGATCAGCTTAAGAAAATGATCAAACGTTCCATCATCCTTGTTGGAATTGCAGCGACGATCATCGCATTGAATGTGAAAAGTGTTTATGCCTTATGGTATCTTGCTGCTGATCTTGTATACGTTATTCTATTTCCACAGCTCACAACCGCACTGTTCTTTAAAGGAGCAAATAAATATGGGGCAGTTGCAGGTTTAATCGTTTCCTTCGTTTTACGTCTAGGCGGGGGAGAGCCGATCATCGGACTTCCTGTATTCTTGCCATATCCAATGATCGAAGCAGGCACAGTACTCTTTCCATTCCGAACACTCGCAATGGTTTCTGGCTTAGTGACAATTATCGTTGTGTCTAAATTGACTCAAAAAGTTTGTCCACCTAAGCCATTGTTGATGCCGGCAGAGAGAAAAAATGGAAATGAAAAGATTGAGAAGATCGCCTGATTTAGGTTGTACTAATCAATGAAGCAAAATGGAATGGTTTAAAAGCATAAAATAAAGCACCTCACATAATGCGCCTACTAGCATTATGTGAGGTGCTTTTTATGATTGATTCATACTCAAATTACAAACCACCACGTTAAAATGGGGAGTCCCTTACCCTCTCTCTTTTGCCACCTGCGTATCACGAATATTTTTCTGAATCGTTATGGCTGCAAATAAACTAAGAACAAATGACATCCCGTAAAATCCTTTTTCACTTAAGATGATACTTCCAGCGTTATAAAGTCCGATTGCCATCAAAGAGATCGCGATAATTACTGCAAACCAACTTAGTCCGTAATAAATGCCCGAGACAGGGATATCTTCTTCCTTGTCTCTAACCGCTTTTTGCAGAGAAACAGCTGCATACAGCCCAAATACCAATACAGCAAAGTAATACCCCTTCTCATTCAGTTCCATCCCAGTATTAAAAAGACCGATTAAATAAGCGGAAACACCGATGACCAAAGCTGCCCAGCTTGCCCCTTTAAAAGCTGCAGTCGGTTCCCCTTCTTTTCTTTCCACCTTCACCTTTGGCTTTTTTTCATCCTTCACTAACGGGTTACCATTTACTTCTGACATTACCCGCCCCCCTTTTTACTATACGCAGGCTATTTTACTATCCTATACCGACTATTATAGCAATATTTTACATTTTAACACTATTATTGTATGAATTTTTTGTTATTTAAAAATAAGACGAGTTTATATCCTCTAATTAAATTAATCATCAAGATTGTGATACTTATCACAGAAGACGGTTTAAGGATTGGCGATAATAAACATGTGATCAGACTATTAAAGTAGGAGCGTGAGAAAAATGTTTATTCAATTTCTAAGAGAAAACAAAGTAGCTTCTGGTATTCTATTGTTCATACGTTTATACCTAGGTTATCAATGGCTAACTGCTGGCTGGGGAAAGATCACAGGTGGTTTTGATGCAAATGGCTATCTTCAAGGAGCAGTTGCGAAGGCTACCGGTGAACATCCTGCTGTGCAAGGATGGTGGGCTGCATTCTTAGAAGGGTTTGCGATCCCAAATGTCGAGCTTTTCAATGTACTAGTTGCTTGGGGAGAATTGCTTGTTGGGCTTGGCCTAATTCTTGGTACCTTCACAACCTTTGCAGCATTAATGGGAGTTATTATGAATTTTGCCTTCCTATTTAGTGGAACAACAAGCACGAACCCGATGATGGTGATCCTTGGAGTGCTGATTCTGATTGCTAGTTATAATGCAGCTAAGATTGGGCTTGACCGATGGGTGATCCCGTTTGTTAAACAAGGTTTCCACATTCGTCAGGTTAAGCCCGTGCTTGAACATAAATAAAAGAATGTTTACAATTCATTCATCACAAAAGGAAACTGCGCATTCCACTTTCTACATCTCTAATAAGACTTTATTAAAAAACAAAAAAAGCTACAGCCCCCATGCCGTTCTGAAAGAGGGGTGTAGCTTTTTATAAGTACAAATATTCATTAAGCTGCAAGCTTCTTACATGCTTCTGCACATTTAAAGCAAGCGTCTGCGCAATCTTGGCAATGCTTATGGTCGTGCTTCTTACACTCATTCCCACATGCTTCACAAATAGCTGCACAAGCTTGAGCAAGTTCAGCTGCAAATGGTGTACCTCTAACTAGAGCTTGTTCAAGGAATCCACATATATCAGCACATTCGCGATCAAGACGAATACATTCAGCCATCATCTTGACATCACCCTCTTTTAAACAAGAATCGTAACAATGATTACATGCCGTCATGCATTCATGAAGCGTTTCGATCATTGAACCGTATTTTTCGTGTGACATAATCAAATTCCTCCCTATATTTTGTATACACTATGGTATTTTTCCAATAAATTAGCGTTCTAAACGATATTTTGAACAAAATTTCCGTATAAAGGAATTTCATTTTTCGCACATTTTTCCAACATAAAAGAAGCAAGGTCTCCCCTTGCTTCCTAATCTATTCAAGTATCGTTACTTCACATCATACCCTTGTTCTTCTACTGCTTCATTCATATCAGATACTGTGACTTTAGCTGAATCGTACGATACAGCTGCCTTTCCTTGCTTCAGATCAACCTCAACACCTGAAACACCATCTAACTCGGTTAACGCTGTTTCAACTGCCGATTTACAGTGGTTGCACGTCATACCTTCAATTTTGATCGTTGTTTGTTCCATGTTTAAAATCTCCCTTCAAGAATGATATTATAATTTAACTCGCTTCAATCGAAGTGAGTTCGTTACAACTGATACAGAACTGAATGCCATTGCGGCTCCAGCTACCCACGGTGCTAATAGACCGATTGCAGCGATCGGTATACCGATCGAGTTATAGAATAATGCCCAGAACAAGTTTTGGCGAATGTTTTTCATCGTTTTTCGGCTTAAGTTGATTGCCTTTGGAATATGCTCTAAGTCGCCTCCAACAAGGGTAACATCAGCCGTTTCGATCGCAACGTCGGTACCTGTTCCGATCGCCATCCCTATATCAGCCGTTGCAAGAGCTGGCGCATCGTTGATTCCGTCACCAACCATGGCAACTCGTTTCCCTTGACCTTGCAACTCTTTTACTTTGTTTGCTTTGTCTTCTGGAAGAACTTCTGCATAAATACCTTTGATGTTCACTTGTTTTCCAATTGCTTCTGCCGTGCGTTTATTATCTCCAGTAATCATGTAAACATCGATACCGAGATTTCGTAATTCTTGTATCGCCTGTTTCGATGTTTCTTTCACTGTATCAGCAACGGCAATGATTCCCCTAATGTTATGCTCGATGGCGATGAACATTGCGGTCTTTCCTTCTGTTTCATAAGCTGCCATCACTTCTTCATGTTGCGTGTACTGAATATTTTCTCGTTCCATTAATTTTCTCGTTCCGACCAGCACCCTCTTACCGTCGATCAGAGACGTAATACCGTGCCCCGGGATCGCTTCGAAACTCTCAGCTTCATCCACTTTGATTTGTTTTTGTTCACCATATTGAACGATCGACCTAGCAAGTGGATGCTCCGAGGCCTTTTCTGCGGCTACAAGATAGGATAAGACTTCTTGTTCTTCTCCTTCAAACACTGTAAATTCCGTTACTTCCGGTTTCCCTTTCGTAATCGTTCCTGTTTTATCTAACAAGATCGCATCGACTTTGTGTGTGCCCTCAAGAAATTCGCCGCCTTTGAACAGCACTCCTATTTCAGCACCTTTCCCTGTCCCTACCATGATCGAAGTAGGTGTTGCTAGACCAAGTGCACATGGACAAGCAATCACTAGAACGGCAATCGCAACTTCTAGTGCCTGAGGTAAATCGTATGGGTTCACCCATAAATACCAGACAAGGAACGTTACGAAGGCGATACCAACAACGATCGGAACAAAAATACCTGAGATGATATCTGCCATTCTTTGAATCGGGGCTTTTGACCCTTGAGCTTCTTCTACAATTTTAATGATCCCTGCTAATGCAGTATCACTTCCTACTTTCTCAGCGGTGATCGTCAATGTACCATTTTCATTAATGGTCGAACCGATGACCGCATCACCGTCCGTTTTTTCAATTGGGATCGACTCTCCGGTAATCATGGATTCATCTACTGAGGACTTCCCTTTTTGAACGCTGCCATCCACTGGAATCTTTTCACCCGGGCGAACGATGATCGTATCACCAACGACTACCTGATCGACTGGAACCTTCACTTCTTCGCCGTCTCGTAAAACACTCGCTTCTTTCGCCTGCAGGTTGAGAAGCTTCGTGATCGCTTGCGTCGTCCTGCCCTTGGCAAGATCTTCAAACAACTTCCCAACAAGAATTAGTGTGATTAAAACAGCACTCGTTTCAAAATACAATTCCGGGTGGTACCCTGGCGTAAGTAGTAATCGAATACCCTCCACCACACTATAAAAGTAAGCAGCAGATGTACCAAGAGCTACGAGTACATCCATGTTGGCACTCTTATTAATAAGGGCGCGGTAAGCACCTACGTAAAACGGAGCACCAATATAGAACTGTACAGGAGTAGCCAATAGGAATTGAAACCAAGGGTTCATGAAGAAGTCAGGCAGTGGAAGAGCAACATCGAACGGAAGATGAGCAATCATGGTGTATAGTAACGGTAGTGAAAGCAAGACCGAAATACCAAGCTTCACTTTTTTCTTTTTAATTTCTTCTTCCTTGTGCGATTTCTTCTCTTCTCGATCTTCTTTAACGACTGCATCATACCCTAGTTTCTTTACCTTCTCGATGATCTCATCTACCGTAATGGCACTAGGCTGATACGTGACAACACCGGATTCTGTTGTCAGGTTTACCGAAGCTGATGCTACTCCAGAGGTTCGGTTCAATCCTTTTTCGACCCTGGTTGAACAAGCAGCACATGTCATACCATGGATATCTAGCTCAACTTGTTCTTTACGAACTCCGTATCCTAACTTTTCTATTTTGTTGACGATGTCTGAAGGGTTAACTTTTTGTTCGTCGAACTGAACATCCGCTCTTTCCATCGCAAGGTTTACATTCGCTTCAACGCCGTCCATTTTGTTTAATACCTTCTCAATGCGCTGCGAACATGAAGCACATGTCATACCTGTTATATAGAGTGACGTTTTCTTTACAGCATCCATTTTATCACCTTCTTATTTGGAGAATTGTTGGATCACTTTCATCAATTCCTCTATATGATGATCACCATTTCCTTCTTGAATCGAACTTGCCACGCAAGTTTTTGTATGCTTTTCGAGCAAGGTATATCCTACTTTCTTTAGAGCAGCTTGAATTGCTGATAATTGAATTAGAATATCCACACAATAACGATCATCACCGACCATTTTCTGAATCCCACGAATTTGCCCCTCTATTCGCTTCAAGCGATTTTGCAGCTGCTGCTTTTCTTCTTCGGTTCGATTCTCAGATGGCTGTTTATCTGGTTGAAGCTCAAGATCCAAATCTTTGTTCATAGTAGTCATCTCCTTTTTTCAATATCTTACTTCAAATATACCCCCGTTAGGTATATTGGTCAAGTGAAGTACCTTGTATATAATAGTGAATTTTAATATGTATCTACTTTACCCTTAGGGGGTAATCTTTTAACTCATAAAAGAAACGCTGAACGCTGAAGATATAGCCACTTTTCTTGTCTTCATTAATATAAAAAGGTTCCGATCATCATACGATGACCGGAACCTTTTTCATTTAGTGCTTATTATTTCTTTTTTTCTTGCGATTGTGGTGCTTCCTTTTCAGGATCTAGTTGATTAACGTTGTAATTGTAATCATCACGATTAACCGGCTCGAAACCTTCTGGATTGTAGAAGCGAAGGAGATCGCCGTAAACTACTTTATCAGAGAGTTCAAGAGACTCTTCGACAAACTTGCCAGGCTGTTCACATGCTTCACCATCTACTTTTTCACCTGTAGGATTCTCGTAGCATTTTTCGTTTACGGAAGTGACCTCAGGTGTTACGAAGTCACCATTTCGAAACGGTACAATTTCACGGTGATCTTCTGATAGAAGATCTGAACCGAATGAAATGAACTCATCTGTTTCTACACCTAACAAGTGAAGAACAGTGTCTCGAATATCGATATGCCCGCCGTATTCGTGTACCTGCTTTCCTTCAAGCCCAGGTGCGGTAATGAAAAGTGGTACACGCTTCAATTGTGCATTTTCGTACGGAGTGATTTCTTTATCCATTACTTGACTCATTGCTTTGTTGTGGTTATCCGAAATACCATAGTGATCTCCATACATGACGATCATCGTATTATCATAAAGACCAGATTTCTTCAGGTCATTAAAGAATTGTTCGATCGATTCGTCCATATATTTCGCCGTCTGGAAGTAGCCATTTACCACTGCATCATCTGTTTCAGGTGTAGGGAAATCAACATCTCCCTCATCCATTGTAAATGGAAAGTGGTTCGATAGTGTAAGCATCTTCGCATGGAACGGTTGCTCTAGACTTTCAAGATAAGGCATGGACTGCTTAAAGAATGGCTTATCTTTCAGACCATAGTTATGAACATCCTGCTCGTTCATATCATAGTAGCTTGAGTCAAAGAACTTCTGAATACCAAATGACTTATACATTTCGTCACGGTTCCAGAACGTTTTCCCGTTTCCGTGAAGAGATGAAGTTGAATAGCCTTTTTGTTCAAGAATCGCAGGCTGCGCTTGATACGTATTACGCGCTTTCTCCATCGCTACAGATCCACTTGGTAACGGATAAAGTGAATTCGCCAACATAAACTCTGCGTCAGACGTTTTCCCCTGTCCAACTTGTTGGAAGATGTTATCAAAATAGAACGTGTTCTGATCTTCAACGAGACTATTTAAGAACGGTGTTACTTCTTTTCCATTCACTTCTTTTCCAATAACAAAGCTTTGGAGGGATTCGAGTGAAATATAAACCACATTCATTCCTTCAGCTTCACCGAAGTACTCAGGATTCGGTTCCGTTCTGTTTGCTTCAACAAAGTTGATTACTTCCGTTAAATCATCACTGCTCGCTAAAGCACTTTGTGAATTTGATTTAATCGTTTTAACCGCATCGATGACTTGATAGTTAAACTGTCCGAGATACTTCACAAGGTACGTACGATCAAACGAACGTGTCAGAAGCTGCGGACGATCCGTCTCAGCTAGACCAAGATTGACCACAAAAAAGACTGCTGCTGATGCAAAAATCATCGCGATCTTCTTTCTTCTCAATGGTGCCTGTGGTTTCACAACCTTAAACAGAATCAACCCAAGGATTAGCAGTGTATCAATAAAGTAGAAGACATCTGTGAATTGCATCAACGCAAATGCACTATCTTTTAACTCTCCTGCATCATTCGAGTGCATCACGGTTGGTAACGTAATGAAATCATTAAAGAATCGATAGTATACCACATTTGCATAAAGGACAAATGAGAGCAAGAAATCGATAATCAGCATTGCCCACAATCGTTTGCGTCCTTTAAAGAATAATGCAAACCCAAAGAAGAACAATAATGAACTTATTGGATTTAATAAAAGTAAAAATGATTGAATACCGTTCTTGATACCCAATTCAAATTCCGTTTGATAGATTGCATAGGTTTTTAACCAGAATAATAGAATGACGCCAAAGAACAATGTCCACGGCTTATTCAACTGGCCTTTTAATTGTTCAAACATGACTGTCATCAGCCTCCTAGCGGAATGCACCGCTTAATATGATTTATGAAATAAATGTAAATTAATTGGATAATGGTTAATACTCGAGTATGATACGACCATATTGAGTTAATGTCAAATATGTATTGAAGGATGTATTTAATAAATTTTTGAGTAGATATTGCTAAAAGTTTTCGAAATAGCTGATGGATTTCAGGGAATCATTCTGATAATCGATACCGCCGAAGCCTTTCAGATCATAGATCTTCTTAGTCTCAAAAGAAAAATTTTGAAATTGACTGGATTAATTCTTTTTCTATTAATTGAATACGAAAAGAGGATTTCTTTGCAGAAACCCTCCTAATAATTACCACTCAAGTTTGGATCATTTATTTATACAACACTTCAGAAAGATTACTCCGGTACATACATCTTCTGCAACGGTAATAAAGCCCTTACATCATTCGGCATTTGTTCGTACCATTTAACAACTAAATTCACCAATTCCTCTAAGTCTACTAATCTAACAGAGTTATGTTTTGCGACCACTTCAGCATGCGAAGTAAACCCTCCGGTAGAGACAAACAAACTATTCGCATCCATTGGATTTGCACCAAGTAGTTGCTGAATTTCTTGTGCAGATGCAGATGATTTTCGATGTTTTACCTGAACTTTAATAATTGGCTTTTCAAATCCAAAGGCATCTTTAAATGCTAGTACATCCACTCCGCCATCAGGCCCTTTAGGGCTTACCTGAACATTATAATCCATCGCTTGTAATAAACCACCTACTAACTCTTGCATTTGCCAGGGATTGAGCTTATCCACTTTATCTTGAACCATAATAAAAGCTTTATTAACCAGGTCTTGTATGATTTCACTTGCTTCTTCCTCATCTTCATCTGTATCCTCAGGTTCTAAAAAAGGCGACTCCATTAACCTTTCAATTTCTACTCCCCATTCATCAACACGAAATACCGTTAGTATTGAGCCTAAACTGTTTTTAGCTGCTTGTGATAAAAGATCCCGTTCTACAGTAACGTCTTCCCAGTCAACTTCAATATGATTAGGATAATTCAAATCTCCAATCGACTTATCAAAGTAATGCTCGCCTGTAACTGTTCCTACCATGTATTCTCTTGTTTCTTTGTAGTAGGTTATTACCTTATCCCCTTTTCTAATGTCTCTACTAAAACGCCAAACTTGATTTGCCCAACTGTTTCTGGATTTTGGTTTACTTTCTTCATATACTTCATTAGCCATATCAATTATTTCACTCTTTGACTGAAATTGTTTTGGATCTCCTAATTGTGGCCATCCAATAGAGGCAATACCTTGTTCACCCCATACTGAAATTAATTCGTTATTGTCCCCAGCTCTAACCATCCACCAACGTTTCATTTATGTAGCCTCCTTAATAAGTAAACAATTACTCTTGCTCTAACTTATTCTCATGCTAGATTGCAGTTATAATTGATTCTGATCTACAACGCTATATTGTTTCATTAAATAAATCACTTGGACCGTCCCCTAAATTATCAATTACTGCTTGAAATGCGCTGCCTTTCTTTAAAACTGCTTTAGCGTCTTCAGTATTATTAGGAGCAGCAGCTATTGATGATGGATTAGCAAACTTTCGGAGGAAGTGTTAGATGTGTTGATACTGGTGGTATAACAATAATTGTGGAGAAACCAGAGGGACCGGTGAACCGTTTGTAAAATGTTTAATAAAACAATGTACGTGAGTAATTCCTCTTTCATATTTATTCAAAGTGGTTAGCACGTCATTAAATTCAATTGCTTTTAGCCCAATTGGGAGGGACAATAAACCTGTCCCCTACCCGTATAGAAAAACAGTTGGCAGTACTACACTTTTATTTATAGTGCTCATATCCAACCGCATTTTTATGCTATTTATTTACTACTTTTTCTTTCATAAAAGTAGCATATAAGGTATTTAAAGTAGTAGCATCCAATTCAATGTTATTTTCGTATGCATACTTCATGGCATAACCTAATGCTAATGTCATCCCACCAGCAATACTCGCTCCAGCAATTGTTCCTGCTCCCGGAACAAGTTTCACGACTTGACGAAAAAGACTTTTGCCCACATTCCCCGTTAAAGAAGCAATCGTTAATTCTTTTGCTCTCTCCTTACTGAGCGGTCTATCATACAACGTTGCCATTCTAACCATTAAAGCTACTTGAACACCAGTTAAAGGAACAAAATCCGATCCAGGAATAGGGCTAGCACCAATAGCTGTAGCCGCGGTGGTAGCACTGACGATCCATTTATCAGCGGTTGAAGATTTTTCTTTTAATATTCTGGCGAACTGTATATCTTTTTTTTTCTCTTTAAGGATGTCTAGTATCGCATTTCTAAGCTTAGGAATATTTTCGCCAGTCTTTGAGGAGATTGGAATAACTTTATAATCGGAACCTGTATTTCCTTGTATGTACGAAACTTGCTCTTGAACATTATCTGATGCATCTATCTTATTTAATACAAGAATAATATTTTTATTAACTTTTTTAACTTCTTCAAAAAGCTTTCTTTCCCCTTCAGAAAATACAGTACCTGCTGCGTTCAAAAAATATAAGATAACATCTGCTTCTTTATAAAACTTTAATGTTTCTTTGGAATTTAATATATTAATGTCATCCAATCCAGGTGTGTCTGCAAAGAGGATTTTCTCGGTATATTCATACTCTTTTACTGCTACTGTCTGGCCAGGTTTTGCCCCTACCTGCGCAACGTCCTCACCAATTAAACGATTGATTGTGGAAGATTTGCCAGAGTTAACGTCCCCAATCATTGCGAAAAGAATCTCTTTATCTAATTGGTCATTTACATTCTTCATTTCTTGCTCGTAAGATTCATAGAAAATTCTTTCATCAAACTCATTTATGCTTTCCATATTAATCCTCCTCTTTTTCTGAATTTTAACACATTTCAATCGACATCACTATTTATTTCCAACAATAACGAGACTGTGAAGCTGAGTACTTCAAGAAGTCGGGAATCAGTGAGACGGTTCTACTGATTCACTCTCATACATAATTAAGAAACCTAGATGATGTAACCATTGATTATTATCTTGTGCTTTTGTAAATAATTAATAAAAAACAAAGGTGTTATTAATGGTAGATTATCTAGTATTCTTCGGTTTAATATTAAGCAGCTTTATCATATTTAATATGCACAATCCAAGAGAAACATCGCATCCACAAGATATGGAATTCAGAAAGTGTGAGAGCCCTATCGAACGTCGACTATATAGAGCATTGAGACATAATGGTTACCAACTGGAAAGCCAAGTTCAATGTGGACCATACCGAATTGATCTCGTATTACGTGCTTACAAGATTGCAATTGAATGCGATGGAAAATTATTTCATTCTTCAGTAAAACAAAGAGAGCATGATCGAAGGAAAAATGCTTATTTAAGAAAAAGCGGATGGAAGGTAATGCGTTTTAGTGGTCGACAAATAAATAATAAAATGAGCCTCGTTCTTTATCGAATAGAAAAAGAAGTAAACACGAAATGAACATATATTCTTTAAAACAATATAATGAAAGTAGAATAGGCGATATCTGATCCCTACAATAATGTCATTCTTTTTTTTACATCGATTACTAGATCCGTCCCTTTGATTCTAAAAATGCACAAAAAGAAAAACCCTTGCTTCCGCAAGGGTTTCCTTCAATGGAGCATAGCGGGCTCGAACCGCTTACCTCTACACTGCCAGTGTAGCGCTCTCCCAGCTGAGCTAATGCCCCGTAATATGTTGTTGGTAGTCCAACAAACTGTTTTTCCAGCTAGCTTTCATTATACTGAAACGGCTTACATCCATCAAGTACTATTCTCCAATAATATGCATTTTCGGGCTGCCACTCTCATCTTACGTATCAAAAAAGAACGCCGCTTCCACGACGTCCTTCCTCTATTACCGTTTCCCCGCTCCTGATTCAAGTGCAACGATCGCTCTCACCAGAATAGAACCGATAATGCTATAAATAATCAGTGCAAACACAGCCGAGAACTCAATCACAAATTGGTCGCCGAATTCTCGTGTCGGAAAGATATTTCGAAACGGATAGAGCAGTGGTTCGGATAAGTCATAGATCAACTGCACGAAAGGCGCTGAGGGGTTGGCGCTGAACAGCGTCAGTAAGATGCGCAGCCCTATGATTGCTTCTACGATGCCCACTATAAATCGAATAAGAGCTATTAAAAATGACGGTTTCCGTCTTTGTTCCATTGTTATCACCCTTTTGACCAGTCGTCTCTTTTCTTTACCCCGTATGAAGCTCGTGCACACGTGTCGTTTTTTTCCAGTGATAAGTGGACATAATGGGGATGAGAAGGGAGACGTTCTACTTGAATTTTCGAGATGTTATTAATTATATATCGCGCTATCCACTTATATTACAGTTAGGATTTCTTATTGTCTTCATTTTATGCTTCATGGGTTTTATCATGCATTTGATCGAGCCGGAGATTTTTCCGAATATCTTTGAAGGAATCTGGTGGGCAATCGTGACGGCTTCGACGATCGGGTATGGGGACGTTTCACCTGAAAGCAGGTTAGGTAAAATTGTTGCTATGTTCTTTATTATGTTTGGGGCGGGATTTATGACGTTTTATATGGCGAAGCTTGCGTCAAGCTTTGTTCTTTCGCAAAGTGCATTGAGTAGAGGGGAACGGAGTTATGAAAAGAGCAACCATTTGATTGTGGTCGGTTGGAATTCAAGAAGCAATCATACGATCAATCATATGCTCAAGCATCAGCCAGAACGGTCAATTGTGTTGATCGATTTTTCACTTCATGAAAATCCGCTGCAAGCAGAAGGCGTACATTTCGTAAGAGGACATCCTGGAGAAGATACGACGTTCAAAAAAGCGAATTTAAAAGAAGCGAAGACGGTACTCATTACAGCCGATCAATACAAGAGTGAGCTTGAAGTCGATATGCAGACGATGTTGACGCTTCTTACTGTAAAAGGAATCAATCCTGATGTGTATACGATCGTTGAGATTCTATCACCTGAACAAATGGCCAATGCAAAGCGAGCTGGGGCTGATGAAATTATTGAGAGTGCGCACCTACTTAGTACAGTGATGATCAATAGCGTCTATTCTCATGGTATTTCAACAACGCTCCTCGAGATGCTGGATCACTTAAAGCCGAATCAGCTTGGGTTTCTTAATGCAGAGGGATATGTAGGAGAATCGTTTTGTGATGCAGCACAGCGGATGAACGAAGAGGATATTTTACTCATTGGAGTAAAAAGGGGCTCTGAATTGATGATGAACCCCACTCCTTCTACGACGATCGATAAGGAAGATCGCCTGTTTGTGATTCACACATAAGGCATAAGCGCAGCCTCGAGCTGCTTCACATAGCGTTCGCCATATTTCATCCACTTCTCGTCAATTTCAGCGTCCTTATCGACAGGTTCCTGAAACTGATTGAACGAAGCGGTGATGTTTCCAATGTTTCCGCCCGGGTCAACACCAGCCTGATACATATGGTGAAGCATGAACGGCTGACCGATCTGGACGATCGCGCCATCCACACCAAGCTCTTTCTTCACAGCTCTGATTGGAACACGGAGATACAAGTACCCGTCTTCATCATCGATTTTATAATCAAAATAACCGTGGTCATACTCCCAGCCACCACCGTAGCTATAGCCGAGCTGTCGTAATTTATCTTCCATAATGCTGAGTTCAATCGTTTTTCCTTCAAGTACGGAGTCCATCTCAATCATGGTCTCTTCCTCCCTGTATAAGTGGTCTACGTTTATCGTATCCAAACAAAGAGAAATTCATGTGATGATAAAACAAAAGAGAGTGCCTCGGCACTCTCTTCGCTAATTATTTATTTCCCATCGAGTTTAAACGATCTTCAAGCTCAGCTTTTTCTTTTTCGAATCCTGGCTTCCCTAGAAGAGCGAACATGTTCTTCTTGTACGCTTCTACTCCTGGCTGATCGAATGGATTCACGCCTAGAAGGTAACCGGATATCGCACATGCTTTCTCGAAGAAGAATGCAAGGTAACCGAAGTGATAAGGAGTAAGCTCAGGGATGTTGACGATTAAGTTCGGTACGCCACCATCTGTATGTGCAAGCAACGTTCCTTCGAACGCCTTCTGGTTCACGTAGTCCATCGTTTCACCAGCAAGGTAGTTCAGCTTATCAAGGTTCTTGTCATCTTCTTCGATCGTGATCTCGTGACGTGCTTTCTCCACGTTAAGAACCGTTTCGAATAGGCTGCGACGTCCGTCTTGAACGTATTGACCCATTGAGTGAAGGTCAGTTGAGAAATCAACGGATGCTGGGAATAGCCCTTTGTTGTCTTTTCCTTCACTTTCACCGAAGAGCTGCTTCCACCACTCAGCAAAGTAGTGAAGAGATGGCTCATAGTTCACGAGAAGCTCGATGTTGATGCCTTTGTTGTAAAGCGCGTTACGAACCGCCGCATACTGATACGCTTCGTTTGACGCAAGATCAGGTGTGTTAAGATCATCTGCAGCGTCTTGTGCACCTTTCATCATGTCTTGAATCGAAATGCCGCTTACTGCGATCGGAAGAAGTCCAACAGCTGTTAGGACAGAGTAACGTCCACCAACGTCATCAGCAATAACGAAGCTTTCATAGCCTTCTTCGTCTGCAAGTGTTTTTAGTGCACCTTTCGCTTTATCCGTAGTCGCATAGATGCGTCTTCTTGCTTCTTCAACGCCATACTTCTCTTCAAGGAACTTTCTGAAGATACGGAATGCGATCGCAGGCTCAGTCGTAGTACCTGACTTAGAAATCACGTTAACAGAAACGTCTTTTCCTTCAAGAAGACTGAAGAGATCTTTGACATACGTCGAGCTAATGTTGTTTCCTACGAAGAAAACTTGAGGTGTTTTGCGCTCTTCTTTTGCTAGCGTGTTATAGAAAGAGTGGTTCAACATCTCGATTGCAGCACGAGCACCGAGGTATGAGCCACCGATTCCTACAACGAGAAGAACGTCAGAATCTGATTTGATTTTCTCTGCAGATTTTTCGATGCGAGAGAATTCCTCTTTGTCATAGTCATGAGGAAGTGTGAGCCAGCCTAGAAAGTCATTTCCAGCTCCTGTTTGGTTATGTAGTGCTTCATGCGCAGCTTTTACTGCATCCGCCATGTATGTTACTTCATGTTCGCCGACAAACGACAATGCTTTTGAATAATCAAAACTTACTTTTGAAGTCATGGTTAGCCTCCAATATCGAATTTTGTTCGTTATAGATGTTCATCTTCACTTTATCGAAAGAAGAATTTTAAATCAAGAAGACTGACCCATGTAAGCGATTACGCTTTGAAATTTTCTTTTAAATGACGAATAACTTGCTAAAATTAGCCACTTGCGAAAAATATTACAAGCTGCTTTTCCAAACGAAAAGACCGTTCTGATCGAACGGCCTTTCCACATTTTTTATAGTGAAGCTTTTAGAATCGCGATAACATCATCACGCTCAAGTGATTTAAAGTTACCGAAAGCACCATTTGCCATCGCGCGATCTGCGATTAAATCTAGCTTGCTGTCATCGATGTCGTAGTCAGCTAGTCTGTTTGGTGCACCAAGGCTTGTCCAGAATTCGCTTAGCTTATCGATTCCTTCAAGAGCGATGTCGCGATCTGTTTTACCTTCTTCACTAACGTTTAGCACGTTAACTGCAAGACGCTTGAATTTTTCTACGTTCACTTCAAGGTCATGTTTCATGAGGTTAGGGAATAGGATTGCGAGACCACCCGCATGTGGAATATCGTATACAGCTGAAACAGCATGCTCGATATTGTGAGCAGCCCAGTCACCGCGAACACCCATTTGTAAAGACTGATTAAGAGCAACTGTACCACTTAGCATAATTGTTGCGCGAAGATCGTAGTTCTTTGGATCTTCAAGTAGCTTAGGTGCTGCATCTTTAATCGTGTTCAGTACAGAAAATTGCATGTTTTCTTGTAGCTCTGTGTCCGTTTCGGAATGAAGATATTGCTCAAGTACGTGAGACATCATATCCACCATACCGTAAACCGTTTGGTCTGTTGGTACAGAGTACGTATGCTCTGGATCTAAGATTGAGAATTGAGGATGAACGAGTGGGTGACCCCAGCCGTACTTCTCATTCGTTTCCCAATTTGTGATAACAGAACCTGGGTTCATTTCAGATCCAGTTGCTGCAAGTGTTAGAACCGTTCCGAACGGAAGTGCAGCTTCAGGAGCAGCTTTCTTCGTTACGAAGTCCCACACATCGCCATCGTATTTTGCACCAGCAGCGATTGCTTTTGTGCAGTCGATCACACTACCGCCACCAACAGCAAGAATGAAATCGATGCCTTCGTTCTTACAGATCTCGACACCTTTGTGTACCGTTGTAAGACGCGGGTTCGGTTCTACACCGCTTAGCTCAGAAACCTCTGCGCCAAGCTCGTTCAATATATTCATCACGTTATCGTAAATACCGTTCTTCTTAATGCTTCCTCCGCCGTAAACGACTAAGACACGCTTACCATATTGCGGTATTTCTGTCTTCAGGGCCTCTAGTTGCCCTTTTCCGAAGATTAGTTTTGTTGGGTTTTGAAAAGTAAAGTTATTCAATGCTTTCTCTCCTTTCAAGCTAAATCACGTCTTATTATGCCTTAACTCTGTACTAAAATAAAGAAATCTGTTTGGCAATATTTTTTGTGAAAGGTATAACATTTCAAATTGGAGTTATCTTATACAAGAACACCTATGTAGAACTAAAGGAGGTATACTCATGAGTACTCTACAACGATTTACTCTTGCACTTGTTATTATTGGAGCGATCAACTGGGGGCTGATCGGTTTCTTCCAGTTCGATCTTGTGGCAGCCATCTTCGGAGGGCAGAACACGGCACTGGCTCGAATCGTGTATGGTCTTGTAGGACTTAGTGGTCTTTATTGCTTAACACTCTTATTCAAGCCAACAGAAGAACTATCAAGAGAACCTGATCGTTCCACAACCTAAAAAAAGAAGGCAGCCATGT
This sequence comes from Anaerobacillus sp. ABA4_114, assembly GCF_056159065.1. Lineage (NCBI taxonomy): Bacteria > Bacillati > Bacillota > Bacilli > Caryophanales > Bacillaceae > Anaerobacillus > Anaerobacillus sp. ABA4_114. The sequence continues at coordinate 951,157 of NZ_JBSWUM010000001.1, read as the reverse complement.
TGGCTGCCTTCTTCGTTAATCATTACTTCTTAAGACGCTTGTTAAGTTGCGCTTGACGGTCGTTAGACTCTTTCAACCAGTCTTTAAGCTTGTCTTCAAGCGTGTTGAAACCTTGTGGAGAAGAAGCTTGTTGCTGTTGCTTCTTGTTACCGCCGCTAGCTGGACGAGGTTTCTTTTCTTGTCTTTCAGGTTTCGGCTGAGTAGCACGGATAGAAAGAGAGATCTTACCAGAATCTTCTTCTATGTTAAGAACTTTAACTTTAACTTCGTCTCCTACTGAAAGATGTTCTTCGATTTCTTTTACGTAGCCGTGAGAAATTTCAGAGATGTGAACAAGACCTTGCTTTTGGTCATCGATTGCTACGAAAGCACCAAAAGGCTTAATACCTGTTACCTTCCCTTCTACGATATCACCGACGTTATATTGTTCTGCCATGAAAACACTCCTAACAAATTTTTTCAACTTAACTAGTATAACACAGATTTCCTTCTAAAACAAAAGACACGATTTGTACTCACTAGAATCATACCGTTCATAATAGGGAATATCAAGAGAGAGAATATGGCGTTTCTCAAACTTTTTTCAAAACTATTTTAACAAGAATATCCGCTATAAATCCAGTCATACCTGCTTTACTGCGAAGTGGTAAATCATAACAGAATTTTTTGATATTGACGCTGGATGAACTGTTGGCTATAGTGTGTAAATGCGACTTATTACAATAGAGGTGACAATATGAGTACGAACGAGCAATGGTCTTCCCGCTTCGGGTTCATCCTAGCATCTGCAGGATCAGCAATCGGGCTCGGTGCGCTATGGAAGTTCCCTTACATGGCAGGTACGAATGGCGGAGGAGCTTTCTTCCTTATTTTCTTACTTTTCACATTCTTAGTTGGAGCGCCTATGCTCCTTGCAGAATTTGTAGTAGGAAGACATTCACAGAAAGATGCGGTAGCGTCTTACGAAGACATTTCAGGAAATCCAAAGTGGAAAGCACTCGGATACCTTGGAGTTGTAGCTTCATTTATCATTCTTTCGTTTTATAGCGTTATCGGCGGTTGGGTTTTAACATACTTACTAAGAAGTTTCTCAGGGTCACTAACTGGCCTCGAAAATGACGTGTATGGTTCTCTATTTGAATCCATTATCGGAAATCCAACAACCGCTCTGTTGTCTCAAGCGGCGTTTCTAGCCATTACGATTTCTGTTGTTCAATTTGGCATCAAGAGAGGAATCGAAGCAGCGAGTAAGTACATGATGCCAGCACTTTTTATCCTTTTTATTGTACTTGTTGTTCGATCTCTTACACTTGAGAACGCGATAGAAGGTGTGGCTTTCTTCCTTCAACCAGATTTCTCAAAACTGACTGCTGAAGGCGTGCTCGATGCACTTGGCCAGTCATTCTTTGCACTGAGTGTCGGAATTTCCCTTATGGTAACATACAGTTCTTATCTCGATAAGAACGCGAATATTACAGGATCAGTCTTCTCCGTTGTAGGCTTGAACATTTTTATTTCGTTTCTTGCAGGTCTCGCGATTTTCCCAGCCGTATTTTCATTTGGCTTCGAACCTTCGAGTGGACCTGGACTGATCTTCACCGTACTACCAGCCGTCTTTAATCAGATGGCGTTCGGAAACCTTTTCCTAGGTACGTTCATGGCACTGCTTTTGTTCGCAACGTTAACCTCGGCGTTCTCTCTGCTCGAGATCATCGTTTCGACTATCACAAAACGACAAGGAAATCGGAAAAAAGCAGCTTGGATCTCTGGGTTCTTCATCTTCCTTCTTGGAATACCTTCTGCCCTTTCGTTTGGGGTATTTGCGGAAGTCTCTCTTTTGGGAAGAGGGATATTCGATGTGATGGATTTTCTTGCGAGTAACTTGCTGATGCCGATCGGCGCATTATTCATCTCCATCTTCGTATCGTGGAAGATGAAAAAAGACATCCTCGCGAATGAAGTGATGATGAGCTCAAAAATCGGAAAAACCATTTTCCCGATCTGGTACGTACTGATTCGCTATTTTGTCCCAGCTGCGATCACGATCGTACTGATTACATCACTACTTTCATATTAATTTACGAAATCATGTATAAAAGACGGAGTAAATGGCTATAACAGTATTATTAAGCTATCTATATTCCCCCTTATTGATGACGAAGCGTATGCTTCGTCTTTTTTTTGCTCATAATCAGCTCTCTTTTAAGCCAAACTTATGATACAGAGTATATATAGGAGGGAGGACGAGGGAACATGTTCGTACAGTCTAAAGAAACGATCGATATACAAAATGTGACGATTTCGTATGAGTATTATCGCGCGAATAAGCCAGATGCAGACACGCTCGTGTTCATCCACGGCTTTCTTTCATGTTCATTTAGCTTTCGAAAACTCTTTCCTCTCCTCTATACGGATTTCAACCTTCTCTGCTTTGATTTACCCGGGTTCGGTGAAAGCGAGAAAATCAGTTCGATCCACTACTCGCTTCATGAATACGCGAGCCTTGCAAATGACTTGTTGGAAAGGTTCAACATCGAGAAAGCCATTTTGATCGGTCATTCCATGGGTGGGCAAATCGCACTTCGTACATGCATCCAACACCCAGAACGGGTTAAAAAGCTTATTCTTCTCTGCAGCTCAAGCTACATTAAATCGTCATCGCTGCCACTGAGACTGTGCTCGTATCTCCCTTTTTTCCCTTTTTGCCTCAGTATCGGCATGAGTTCGATCAACATCCAAAAGAACTTTCAACACCTTGTCTATGACCATAAGCTCCTCACGCAAGAGGTGATCGATGGGTATACAACGAGTTTTAGTGAAAAAGGATTTTACAATGCCCTTGCCAAATTGGTTCGAGAACGTGAAGAAGACCTGTCTACGAGTACGCTTAATAAGATCAATTTTCCAATCCTGCTCATTTGGGGTGAAGATGATCGCCTCGTCCCTTTGCGTGTAGGTGAACGAATGAAAAAGGATTTACCTGATGCTGAACTACTCGTTTTTCCACATACAGGCCATCTCATATCAGAAGAGCATCCTGAGAAGACCGCAGATGCCATCCGATCGTTTTTGGCAAAATAAATACCGCTCCATAAGTTGGAGCGGTTACTTGTCTGTAACTAATTGTGTTTCGTCTTTAAGAAGGATACTCAAAAATCCTGAAGTGATTAAAAACGCAGCAGGTATAATATAAAAGACGGATAAAAAGATAATGCCTCCTACTGCTGAAACTAGCAAACAGAATCCCCCGACGATCGGACGTGACCTCACGAGATAGCAACCGCTGATCGCCACAATAGGAAAAAGAAACGCGATTATAGATGAAAGATCTTGTAAGTGAAATAGAGGTATAATATCGAATCTGGAAAGCACTGCTGCGATGACACTCAAAACACTACCAGCTAGTGCCAGTCTAAACATGCGTTTTTGTTTCATTCTATTCCCTCTCTCGTATTCGGAAGCTGAGTCATATAAACTAATTCGATTTAACCGTCGTTCATCCTGCCTTCTTTGTCTACATTCATCTATTTTATCATGAAATATGTAGGAGCTAGAGGTAGAATTAGAAACATAACATGCGTTAAACCATCGAATTGTTCTTATTTCCATTTTAGTAGTTATCTTACAATTAAGCACTAGCTATTCGGTATTTTCTTATATAATTCGTCAATATTTCCAAGGAAATGACGAAATAAAATTGCTAAACTCATCCATTTCCCCCATCACCTCAAAGATGGTAGATTTATCTCTCCAAGACATAAATCTACCATCTTCCATTGAAAAATGATATAACACAAACAAAAGATTTTTTCGCTATAATAAATGAAAGATTAATTGAGGGGATTTTGACATATGACGTTCCGTATTTTACTAGCGATTACTTTCCTTATTCTCGCCGGGTGTCAATCGAATCAGAATTCAGAAGAAACGATTACGATCGCTGCTGCTTCCAGTTTAAGTGATGCGATGGAAGAAGTGATCGAAACATATGAGAAGACAAATGACATTGATATCTCCCTACACGTTGCTTCTTCAGGGGTATTAGCGAATCAGATCAAACAAGAAGCGCCAATCGATGTGTTTGTTTCTGCCTCAAGCGAACATTTCAATGCGGTTGAAGATGACATTGACTCTTCCTATCGAACAGAACTTTTAAGCAACTCTTTAGTTCTTATTTCTAAAAAGACTTCACCGATTACAAAATGGGATGACCTTTTCTCTTCAGAAACGAAGAGAATCGCGATTGGGACACCTGAAACGGTCCCTGCAGGTGCATATGCAAAAGAAGCCTTCACATCGATGGGGATTTGGAACGACCTAGAGGAAAAACTAGTTTACGGAAAAGATGTTAGACAAGTTCTTACATATATCGAAACAGGCAATGCCGAAGCAGGAATCGTCTATAGTAGCGACCACAAGGTTTCAAAGGATGTTAAGATTGTTTCTGAAGTACCGCAAGAACACGTTCCACCGATCACGTTTCCTGCCGGTGTTGTGAAAGGTGCACCGAAAGCTGCTCAAGCATTCTTCACCTATTTAAAAAGTGAGCAAGCGATGCAAATATTTGAAGACTATGGATTTAAACGAAACGAGTGATTCACGTGCCCTCTTCTTTTATCGATCCTATCCTTATCTCATTAAAAATCGCGACTGTCTCAACGATCATCGTCACGATTCTTGGCGTAGCCGTGAGCCGTTTTATGGCGAACCGAACGTTTCGTGGAAAAAGTATAGTCGATACACTACTTATGCTTCCCCTCGTCCTGCCTCCGTCAGTTGTTGGGTTTCTTCTGTTAATTGGATTTGGAGCAAGCAGTCCCGTTGGCAGATGGATTGAGGCGATCTTTCACCATCCGCTCGTCTTTACCTGGCAAGCTGGCGTTCTAGCCTCAAGTGTCGTGGCGTTTCCACTCATGTATCAAACGGCACGAATTGGTTTTGAAGCCATCGATTCGAATTTAGAGGATGCTGCAAGGGTTGACGGAGGTGGGAAATGGAAGGTGCTATGGTACATTTCTCTTCCGCTCTCATTGAACGCACTGCTATCAGGGGTCATTCTTAGCTTCGCTAGGGCTTTAGGAGAATTTGGGGCAACACTGATGTTCGCAGGTAACCTGCCTGGTAAAACTCAGACGATGCCGACAGCGATCTACGTGGCCATCGATTCTGGAAAAATGGGATTAGCATGGTCATGGGTCGCGATTACAATTCTGATCTCGATGGTGATGCTGTTACTTAGCTACCGCGTAAGCGCGAGGACATAAAAAAGGTGACGGGCACCCGTTACCTTTTTTACTTATTTCTGCTTGTGAAATGGATTACCGCTGATCACTTTTCTTGTATCATCTGTAAGTTTGAATGGTGGCTTGATTTCGCCGCCGGACGTATTAGAGGGAAGAACAGAGCTACCATCATAATGGATCGGTTTGTCGTTCATTCAATCGCCTCCTTGCGTTTTATCAGTACACGTTAATCTTCCATATCTTTTACAAATCCCCTCTTTTTTACACTCAACTTTTTACTTCCAATTTAAGATCGTCCTAAATAAAAAGACGTTCCTTTTTTTAGGAACGCCAATTTCTAAACTATAAAACTTTTATGATTCCAAATAAAAACTTAGTTTTCTTCGCCCTCTTCATCAGGGACAGGTGTTGGATAGATTTCTTTCTTGATATAGATCTTCTCGATCGCCCCTTCTGTTCCCTCATCTTCCACAGCGGAAATCGTTACATCTGAGAACCCGCCGATCAAATAAAACGTCACAGGGTCTTCGAAGGGATTCGAGCCTTTTTTCAACTCTTTAATATCGAACCCGAGGCTTGCGAGTAACATGCGATTATCTTCTGGGTATTGCAGCCCTTCTGGATAGTACGTTATCTCTTTTGCGATATTCTCTTCAAACGTTACTTCTCCATTTTCAAACGTCATGACCATTGCGTCTTCTGTATTGTTTTCAAGTTCTTTATCTAATTTGTTCGTAAATTCTTCTCGAGATAGCCCGAGTAAACCTGGAACATCAATGATTTGTTCGATCGAATCGATATCAAAATCGACCTCTTCTTCGAGCTTCGCTTCTTCTGCTTTTTCCTCAGCAGGTACTTCTTCTTCATGCTTAGGGACTTCTTGCTCGACGTCTCCATCCTTTTTACCTGAGACTTCTTCAGATGAATCCATAAATCCAGGGACTCCCCAAACGAGCAAATAAAGAATGACCCAAAAGCCTGCATATAACGCAGCTCGTTTCCTCGTAACTGAACCGATGAACGGCTTAATAATATTGATTGTCATAAACAGAAAGGCAAGTATTACGATGATTTTCAAAACGTCCATATCATTCTCCTCCTCCCTTAACTATAGTGTGAGCATCGATCGTAGACAACTGTTTTATTGAATTTTCACATGAAAAAGAGGGATACAAGAAAAATTATCCAACTACTTAGTAATGGACCTAAGAAGGAGGGTTTCGTTCATGACAACAGACCGTTTTGAGCACGCACCAGTAAAGAAATATGATGATGCGCGCGTAGAGATCATAACTGCAGATCTTCTACTATGTAGCGGAAGTTATCCAGTAAGTAATATCATAAAAAAAGTTTCGAACTCTCGCTTTAGTCATGTGGGACTATTATTCAGATGGATGGATCGCGTCATGATGATGGAAAGCGTGGAAAGTTACGGTGTACGCATCATCCCTCTTTCTCACTATATACAAGACTATAAAAATACTGGCGCACCATACAAGGGAGATCTCTATCTCGCGAGACATAGTGGTGTAAAGCATTTAACGAATCAAAAGACGGAAGCGATGCTGAAACGGGGAGCGGACTTATCAGGGAAACGTTACGATCATGAAGAAATACTGAAGATACTCGCAAGTGTCGTGATGGGCGACTTACGCTCGATTCCTAATGATCGCTATATTTGTTCAGAGTTTATCCATGAGTGCTACAAGCAGGCTGGTCTTATTTTTCCTGATGATGGACGTGGATTTATTTACCCTAAGCATATCGCTCAAGCACCAGACGTTCAGCCTCTCTATCGAATACGTTTTTAATGTGCCTATTTCTCTTCTAACTTGTACACTTCGTCCAATCGCATAAAATTGGAAATAATATACTATTATTAATGCACAGTTAATGGAGGGATTAGGTTGAAACGAATCATCATAGACCCTGGACATGGGGGGTCTGACTCAGGTGCAACGTATAAGGGGTTTTTTGAGAAAACGTATAACCTATCGATCGCTCTACTCGTCAAAGCTACGCTCGAATCAAGATATGAAGTAGATATCATCTTAACGAGAACAGCGGATCAAACGGTTTCGCTAAAACAGAGAACTGATTTTGCGAATGCAAGGAATGCTGATTTTTATCTTAGTATTCACAACAACGCAGCTGGAGGACGAGGTTTTGAAAGCTTCATCTACAACAGAACCGTCCCTGCGGAAACCGTTCGAATCCAGAATGTTATTCATGATACCATCGCTTCTACTATTCTCAATAAATATAAAATCCCGAACAGAGGAAAGAAACGCGCGAACTTCCATGTGTTACGCGAAACAAAAATGAATGCCCTGTTACTTGAAGTCTTGTTTGTAGACAATGACACAGACCTGAACCTATTAAACAATTCAATTTTTATAAAAGATGTGTCTACAGCGATTGCAGAAGGTACTGCTAAGGCATTGAACCTACCCAAAAAGACGCCGCCACCTTCAGGAACGCTCTACAAAGTCATTGCCGGATCATTCACAGAAAGAGAAAATGCTGAAGAAAGAGCAGCATTCTTAGCTACCAAAGGTTTCGATTCATTCATCACATCACTCGTTATCATGGGAACCACTTACTTCCGCGTTCAAGTCGGTGCCTTTTCTGAGAAATCGAATGCAGAAGATCTCGTTGCGAAATTGAAGACGATCGGGATCGAATCGTTCATCTATACAGAAGGTACAGTCGAACCACCGCCCCCGCCAGAGCCTCCCGAGCCAGAACCTGACAAAGGGTATCCGATCGCTGGTAACAGCGATCTAGCTGCAGCACATATGAACAATTATGCTAGGTCGGTAAACCCAGAAGCCCCATTACTCGCCGCATATTATCTCGTACACAGTAAACGCTATGGCATTCGAGGAGATATCGCATTCGCTCAAGCTCTACATGAAACGAACTTCTTCCGCTTCACAGGAGATGTGACGCCAGAACAAAACAACTATGCAGGGATAGGCGCTACAGGTGGAGGAGCAAAAGGAGCTTCGTTCGATACACCTTCCGACGGCGTACTCGCACACATCCAACACCTTTATGCATACAGCTCAAAAGATCCGATTCCAGCTGGCGAAAAACTAGTAGACCCTCGCTTCTCATTAGTACAACGAGGATCTGCTACAACGTGGCAAGCATTGAATGGGAAATGGGCGGTGCCAGGCACCACTTATGGTGAAATGATCCTAACGCTATACAAGAAAATGGTTCAATCGTCTATCACAGACATGGAGACGGCGATCGAGAAACTGAATAAGGTTCTCAAAGATATCATCATCTAAACGTTCGGTTTGATCCGAACGTTTTTTTAGTCCCACGCAAAACGCTGTTCTTTCCACGGATCACCATACATATGATAGCCATTCCGCTCCCAAAATCCTTGCTCATTCTCAGATTGAAATCGGATGCCTCTGATCCACTTCGCGCTTTTCCAGAAGTAGAGATGTGGAATCAATGCACGCAGAGGATACCCATGCTCAGGCGTCAGCCGCTCACCGTTATGCGAATGTGCCAGTAAACTCGTTTCATGCAAAAAGTCCTCGATCGGAAGGTTCGTCGTCCACCCTTCTTCTGCAATGAGCATGACGAACTTCGCTTCTTCTTTCAGACCCACGTGTTCTGCTAGTACACGTGTCGAAACGCCTGTCCAGCGATTATCAAACTTCGACCATCCTGTTACACAGTGGATATCATTCTGTTTTTCCACTCCCTGAAGCTTGAGCACCTCTTCGAACGATAGCACAGTCGGTCGTTCGACTAACCCTTTGATTTCTAAACTCCAGTTCGATAAGTCATCGTTGTAGTAAGGAACATTTCCAACGTGAAGAACGGGCCACCCTGACGTTACCTTCTGATTCGGCGGTACTCGACCTTCGTTCTGCTCTTTTTCCTTCCCAAAGTACATTTTTCACCCTCCCTATCCTCAGCATTTTCAACTATTTCTATCATAACAAAAACACAGGGAATTCCTCCCCTGTGTTTGCACGTTAAAAGATCATGACCGCAATCCATCCGAATAGGATAAGCGGAATATTGTAGTGTAGAAACGTTGGAACGACCGTGTCCCAGATGTGATTGTGCTGACCATCCGCATTTAGTCCGGATGTTGGTCCGAGCGTACTATCTGATGCTGGCGATCCAGCGTCTCCTAGCGCTGCTGCTGTTCCTACGAGTGCGATGGTTGCCATCGCACTGAATCCTAATTCCATGGCGAGCGGCACATAGATCGCAGCGATGATTGGAATCGTAGAGAATGATGAGCCGATTCCCATCGTGATGAACAATCCGACGATCAGCATCAATAGTGCAGCAAGAGCTTTGTTATCACCGATAACGCCAGACACCTGCGTGACGAGCTGGTCCACTTCGCCTGTTTGTCTTAGTACTTCAGCAAATCCATTCGCAGCTAGCATCACGAATCCGATGAATGCCATCATCTTCATTCCGTCTGTTAACACTTCTTCTGATTCGTTCAAACGGATGCTTCCTGTCACATATAAGACGATGATACCAGCAAGCGCACCGAGGATCATCGACTCAGTCGGAAGTTGAACTGCTAGTGTGACAACAACCGAGAGTAGAGCGAACGTAATGGAGCGTTTTGAATACGTACGTTCCTTTTGTGGTTCTTGCGAGATCGATAGCTGCTTATACGTTCTAGACTTGCGATACGTAATAAACACAGCGATGAATAGTCCCACTACAAGCCCAGCAGTCGGTAGCAGCATAGCGGTTGGAATAGAAGAGAGTTCGATGTCCATGCCACTATCAGCCATATTAGACTGAAGGATTCCTTGGAAGATCTTCCCGAATCCAGCTGGTAGTAAAATATAAGGCGCAGTCAATCCGAACGTAAGAACAGAGGCTACAGCTCTTCGGTCAACGCCTAGTTCATTCAGCACCTGTAAAATCGGTGGAATTAAAATTGGAATAAATGCGATATGCACGGGTACAAGGTTTTGAGAGAAACAAGAAATCAATAAGATAATGAACAAGATAAGTACTTTTGCAAGTCCCTTCCTTCGATCTCCACCTTGTCGGTTGACGACTTTCAAAGCCTTCTCAACCATGAGTTCCGGTAATCCCGTTCTCGATAATCCTACTGCAAAGCTCCCTAGTAATGCATAGCTCAAGGCAACTGTTGCTCCTCCCCCGAGCCCAGAGGTGAATGCAGCAACCGTGTCATCGAGTGACATACCGCCTAACAGGCCACCTACGATTGCACCGATAACGAGAGCGACAACAACATGTATACGAAAAAGGCTAAGCCCTAGCATGATGAGTACGGCTATAATAACAGCGTTCATTGATGTAACAACCTTTCATAACTTTTACTTTAGTTTGGTAAATCACTAATAAGTTAACACGAAAGAGGATGTGTGTCAAACTCAATTTACTTGCTCGATAAGTAAGTAGGGCAACAAGGATTGTTGATCAACTTTTTCAACTGAGCGTGCCTCGGAATGTGGTATAATAGACTGACAATTTTCAATGTGAGCGATGATGTTAGAAACATCGATGTCCCAGTGGAAAGGCTTATAGGGAGTAAGGTAATCCTTAGCAGATTGCATCATCAACCTTGTTCCTTTACTATTTCCATAGCTATCGTGGTAATGAGCTACTGATAGGTGCAATAAGCCTTTCACAAATGTGTTCGATCGATCTGTTAACCAGATTTCTTCTAAGAGATCGTGACATACATAAAACTCTTGTTCATTGAACGCCACAAGAAAATCATAAAACTCTTGTGGATACGGGTACTTCACCTTGAGGTCACCCCCTTACATGTGATTGAGTTGAAATGACTTCGGGTAAATCATACGTAAGATGAGAAAGGAAGATGTTTCACCAATGGAGATCCTATTTAATTTCCCACTTTGGGCTGCACTATTCGGTGTTTTTTTCGCTCAGTTCTTAAAAGTACCGATCTATTTTATTGCAACAAAACAAATCGATTGGTCGTTGATGAATTCAACGGGAGGTATGCCAAGCTCTCACTCGGCGGCAACAACAGCTCTCGCTACAGGTGTAGCATTTGAAACCGGACTTGATTCTCCAGTGTTTGCCGTCGCTGCGATGTTTAGTATCATCGTAATGTTCGACTCGACTGGTGTTAGAAGACAAACCGGAGAGCAAGCGATCGTGCTCAATCAGCTCGTAATCGACTTCAACAAATTCATTGAAGAAGCCAAAAGCTGGCCTCAGAAACAAGAGGGCGAGAAAGTAGAAGAACTGAAAGAACTTCTTGGTCATAAACCGATCGAAGTATTGGTCGGCGGACTTCTAGGTATCGTGGCAACAATCATTCTTTATTACTTATTCAAAATCGGCTCATAAGGAGGACCTATGCGAATCGTTTCAATATGCCCAAGCAATACAGAACTCTGTGCGTACCTTGACTTAACTTCTCAACTTGTTGGTGTTGATGATTTCTCCGATTGGCCAGAATCGATTCAAGAACTTCCTAGGCTTGGTCCTGACCTTTCGATCGATATGGAAAAAGTTCAAGCGTTAGAGCCAGATCTCATTCTCGCTTCCTTAAGCGTACCGGGAATGGAGAAAAATATTGAAGCGCTCGAAGCGTTAAACTTGAATTACACTGTCCTGAACCCCAACTCGTTAGACGATATTTGCAACGATCTCGTAACGCTCGGAGAATTAACGAATAAACGAGAAGAAGCTGTTGCACTTACAGAACGGATAGAGCACATGATCGAAGAATATAAAGAAATCAGTGCCTCGATCGAACATAAGCCAGAAATCTACTGGGAATGGTGGCCAAAACCGATCTTCACGCCTGGGAAAACAAATTGGCTGACTGAAATCAGCGAACTAGCTGGTGCAAGAAACAGTTTCAGAGACGTAGAGCTCGCATCCGTACAAACGGATTGGGAAGATGTACTTCGTCGGAAGCCAGACCACATCTGTCTCGCCTGGGTAGGCGTACACCAGAAGAAGGTCAACCCAGTCGTAGTCAAAAAGCGGGAAGGTTGGGATGAGCTCGGTGAAACGCCGATCCACATCCTTGAAGAGTGGCTTTATTGTCGGCCATCACCACGGTTACTTACAGGGTTAGTAAAACTTGCCTCCATTCTACATCCTGATCACTATCCTGCTTACGACGGAAAAGACCCATTCCTTTCATAGATAGCACAAACGACGGAGATCATGATCTCCGTCGTTTTTAATCACTTGTTTTATTCAATAACTGTTGTCTGAATACCTGCATCGATTCATCTTCATTCAAAGACTGCAGCACTTCTTCCGTAAGTGAACCGTCCCCTTTTTTGATAACATACACTTCGATCGTCTTCTTCCCCCACTCATCGTATACATCCTGAACGGTATCGTAATAAAGGTCGATTCGGTTTCCAGTTATCGCACTTCCCGTATCTGCCACAACACCATATCCATAGCCTGGTATGAACAAGATCGTTCCGATTGGAAATGTATCTGGGTCTGCTGCGATCGTGGAGTAGAGATCTCTCGTCACTTTAACACCAGAATACGTAATCCCGTATGCAGGATGATCTGGTTTCTTTCCAGTAGATTCTACACCTGCTGTATATCCAGTTGCTGTTACGGTATGAACAGGAAACTGTGACCAATCCTGTGAATTATCAAGCGTTTGCGGCTTTTCTTCTGTTGTAAGTACTTTTTGATCCGGAAAGAACCAGTTGGTCAAATCGTTCAACGGTACCCCGGAAAGTAGTAAATATGTTGAGATAAGGGCTGCTAAAACTAGACTTGTGAAAAACAAGCCCTTTGTCATCACGATCAAAACTCGCACTTGCTTCACTCCTCTCATGGTCTATTCATGTCCAGAGAAAAGCAAAGCTATTCAGAAACCCATACGAAAAAAAGCTTCTGCCAGTGGCTGGCGAAGCTTTTCTAGAACATTTGATATCCTCTGACACGGAGCATACGAATTGCGACACCCGCAAAGATTGCTCCTACTAAGCCAGAAAGTAATATAACTGTATCTGCACTCCCTAAAGATATCAAGTCAGATCCAAGCGCTCGCAATGACATGCCTGGTTGAGAAAAATAATTAAAAAACGGAACATTATCAACGATCATGATTACGATAATCGGATATGCGACTGCCATGATCCACGTTGAACGCAACAGCATATTGAGCAAGAATCCGATTCCAAAAAACAATACGATAAAGAGCAGCATCGAGATGATTAGCTGTGGAATTGCCATCCTTTCACCTCCATTTAATCAATGTTAGTTTACTGGATTGCGCCCTTTTAGTCAATGAACACAGCGTGAACAAAAAAACTAAGCGCGATTGGCGCTTAGTTTGTTGGATTTTGCTTTGCTCCACTACCTCCACAGTTATCGCATGTTTCCGATCCTCCAAGAAGTAGTTGAAAATACCCCTTCCCCTGGCAGTAAGGACAATCTGTTGCCTTTACTTTTCTTTGCTGTCTTCTCAAATCAACCACTCCTTTTCTTAATTTTCTGATAATATAACAAGAATGATTGAAAAAGAAAAACCTCAAATATGACCAAATACGTCCATGTAAGCGAATACAACCTTTATTATCAGAATATTCCGTCTGTAATCTAACAGTTTTTACGGATTATGAAATAACTTATAAGTGGTGTAGCCAAACTGATTCCCTGGGTTCGATTCCGTCTTAAACCCTTCTTTTCTGTTTAAGAAATAAGGAATCATGGAAGACGTTCTCGGATCATGTAAAAGTTCTTCTTTAGACAAGAAACAAGCTTCTTCAATTTCCCCTTCTTCCGCTTTTACTTCACCGCCAGACTTCTTCATATTAAAGACAACTAGATTATCGCTAATTTCGTTTTTGATCACACCTGATCGGATTCCGGCGATACTAATCGGTTCAGCGATGACCCCTGTTTCTTCGAAAACCTCACGAACAGCCGCTTCATCGACCGTTTCACCTGCATCAACAAATCCAGCTGGAAACGACCATTTTCCTTTTAAGCCACCATACATCTTTTTTACGACCAGATACTTTCCGTTCTCTTCAACAATGCCAGCTGCGCCTAACCATACGTTTCCTCTCTTACTCAAGTGACCATTCCCCCCGGTATAATCTGTATGAATCGCTCATAAGCTTTACCATAGCCCCTATCCTTATTATAGAAAAGCAAAGCTTCCAAAGCCTTTGCTTTTCCTTATGTCTTGTTAAAAAAGAAGGCAAAGACTTCGCGTCTTTGCCCTCTTAGCCGATTCGTTTTTAGAATAACTTAAGCTTACCTTTTTTCCATACAAGCCCTGGTCCGCCAAGCATGAATAGATAACGGTTATCGATTACCTTTTTCATAGCTGAAGCCGTTGAACCGTATAGCTTCTTGTTACCGACTTTACCGATCGCTTCGCCTTTACCAAGAGAAGCAACTGTACCTTTGATATCAGGTACAAATCCTTCTGTTTCTTTCCCTCTTACAAGGTTAAGGATGTTCTTGGATACTGCACCAGCAGCTTGAATCGCAATCTGAGCAGTTGGTGGGAATGGGCGGTCGATTTCTTCGTTGATAATAAGTGCACAGTCACCAACAACAAATACGTTATCGTAGTCTGGCGTACGCTGATCTTTACGAACAGGTACACGGCCACGGTTTGTTTCGAAACCAGAGTCCGCTACGATGGAGTTACCTTGAACACCACCTGTCCATACGACAGTTGCTGCTTTCACTTCTTCATCTTCACCAAGAATAACGCCGTCTTCCATCACTTCTTTAATCATTGTGTTCGTACGGAACTCAACGCCTTTACGCTCAAGAAGGTTCATGGCGTATTCTACTAGTTCTTCATCGAAGCCAGGAAGTACTGTTGGAGAAGCTTCAACGTTAATGATTCTTACACGATCGCGGTCGATATCGAACTCTTTACAAAGTTCAGGAACGCGCTCTGCTAGTTCACCAACGAATTCGATTCCTGTAAATCCAGCTCCGCCGACGATGATTGTTAGAAGGTCGTCACGACGTTCAGGTTCATTGTTGTAGCTAGCGAACTGATATTCGATGTGCTCACGAATCTTACGAACGGAGTTAACGCTACGGATGCTAAACGCATTTTCTTTCAAGCCTTTGATACCGAATGTTGCTGGTTCAAATCCAAGAGAAAGGACGAGATAGTCGTATTCAAGCTCGCCGTTTTCGAGAATAACGCGCTTCTCATCTGGCTTAACTTCTACAACAGTGTCTTGTACAAATTTGATTTTGTTCGTATCGATCACATCTTCGATCATGATACGTGTTTTGTCATGATGCATTGTTCCCGCTGCTGGTTCATGAAGCCATGTTGTTTGGTAGTGATAGTCATGCTTGTTTACAAGCGTAACTTCCACTTCATTGGTTCCCATTTCCTTTTGAAGGCGAACCGCTGTCATCATTCCACCGTAACCTGCACCTAGGATTGCGATTTTTGGCCTACTCACTTGTATCACATCCACCTTTTTACCGAAATTTTTTGGACATTACAGGTTGGATTCCTGTTCTGACCATTCGTGAAACGTCAATAAACGTTATGATTATGGATATTATCCCTCAATGTTCAAATTTTAATAGAAAAGAATCAGAGAGATTGTTAAAGATTTCACGTTCTAGATCGAAAAAAATGCTGTTCTAGCACGCATATTGTCATAAATACTTCAATTCTGACGCTCAATTTTAATCATATTCTTTTTTATTTTGTTTTTCAACCCTTATAATAAAACTTCTAGGGGTGTTTTCATGATTGGGGTTTAGTTCCGTTTTTATTACGATTATAATAATGAAAGGTTCATTAATTTATGAGGGGGACTGACAATGACTGACCAACAAAAGGTTTATGATATTACAATAATTGGTGGCGGTCCAGTTGGACTATTCACTGCCTTTTACGGTGGAATGCGTCAGCTAGACGTTAAGATAATAGAAAGTATGCCTCAGCTTGGAGGGCAGCTATCGGCTCTCTATCCTGAAAAATATATATACGATGTCGCTGGCTTTCCGAAAGTGTTGGCTCAAGATCTCGTTGATAACTTGATCGAACAAGCTGACCAATTCAATCCAGATGTTGTGCTTGAGGAATCTGTTGAAGAAGTGAAGCAGATGGAAGATGGCACACTCTACCTTCGCTCGAATACTGGAGCAGAGCACTACACGCGTGCCGCTATCATTACAGCAGGCGTTGGTGCGTTCCAGCCTCGCCGCCTGAAGGTTGAAGGCGCAGATCAATATGAAGGAAAAAACCTTCACTACTTCGTGAACGACTTAACGAAATTTGCTGGACAAAAAGTGCTAGTGGCAGGCGGCGGAGATTCAGCAGTCGACTGGGCGAACATGCTCGAGCCGATTGCAGAAGAAGTGACGCTCATTCACCGTCGAGACAAGTTTAGAGCACATGAGCATAGTGTTGAACAGTTGATGAACTCTTCTGTTAACATTCAAACGCCATACAACATCAGCGAATTTATCGGCGATGGCGAGCGTATCAATCAAGTTGTTCTGAAACATGCTAAAGAAGACGAAGCGATCACAAAAGACGTTGATGCTGTCATCGTGAACTATGGCTTCATTTCTTCACTTGGCCCTATTAAGGAATGGGGACTCGATATCGAGAAGAACTCCATCGTTGTAAACTCTAAGATGGAAACGAACATCCCAGGAATTTACGCCGCTGGTGACGTCGCTACATACGAAGGTAAGGTAAAACTTATCGCTTCTGGATTTGGCGAAGCACCTACAGCTGTAAATAACGCAAAATCGTATATGGATCCGGATGCCAAAGTACAGCCGATGCACAGTACGAGCTTGTTCGATAAGAAAAAATAAAGGAGGCATTTTGATGGTCAAACTACTCTTTATCATCGTAATGGCCGCAGGTCTCGGCTACTCCTTGTTCCAAAGCTTGAAACATACACCTAAACCAGACTGGAAATCTGTTCGAAACCACCTTTTCCACTCTTCTCATTAAACATACGAAAACCCCGTGCGATGGCACGGGGTTTCAATATGTATAATGTTTTACCAGCCAAGCCCTACTTTTGTAGAAAAGATCGATTCACCTGACTCATGATGTAACGATATTTCATAACGACCAGGTCGGTTTGAATAATCTAACGTGCGTCTCTTAAACTCCACATTTGCACGATAGCGAATATCGATACTTTGTGTTTCTAAATGACCTGAATTCTCCTCACGTATCTTTAACAAGAACAACATGATCCCCCCAAATTCATTACATAATACATTAAGTTTATCATCCTGAGAGATAGGGAGATATGCGTAAAAGTTTACATAGTGCCCAGGATTTACCTTATATTGTGGCTGTTTGTTCGCTGGACGTGGTTGGAGGAGTCTTGTAGGGATTTCACTTGGAATTGAAAGCGCAGCGAGTGGGTTTTGCGTGATTTTAGGTTGGATTGAAGCCAAAATGAGGGTGATATCCGCGATTTCTAATGGGATATCCGCGAAATTTAGATTTTATCCGCGAAACTGAATTTTCTGCTGTGACTGCTGGGGTGCGGTTCACTGTTTATTGTCCACTTTTCCTTTTTATTAGCTAAAATAGAGATTTATTAGCCAAAATCATGATTTATTGTCCAAAAATCAATTTTTTTAGCTAAACCAGCTCGGCCTAGTACACCTCCCGCCCCATATATCAGCGAAATTTGAATAATATCAGCGGTAACCCCTCTTTTATCAGCGCAAATCCAACTATATCAGCCAAACCCCAACTTTTATCAGCGATTCTTCAGTTATATCAGCGAACGAACCTCCTCCTTCCCACCCTGTACCATCAAACCAGCACAATCCTCCCCCACCAACAAGTAAACCCCCGATTCCATCGCCAATGGAATCGGGGGCATTATACTGTAACTTAAGCCCACCACATCTCAGTAGGCTGTTCTTCGAT
The DNA here is from genome assembly GCF_056159065.1 of Anaerobacillus sp. ABA4_114. Taxonomy (NCBI): domain Bacteria; kingdom Bacillati; phylum Bacillota; class Bacilli; order Caryophanales; family Bacillaceae; genus Anaerobacillus; species Anaerobacillus sp. ABA4_114. Next base: position 933,010 of record NZ_JBSWUM010000001.1, on the reverse strand, counting down.
CAAAACAGATTGCAAGTTTCTCACAGCTCGTTGGAAACCTTCTTCGATCGACATGAGCGGGTCTTCATGTTCGATACTAACGACATGATCATACCCATAGGTGCGAAGTGCACTCATCATGTTCGACCACTCGCGGTTGCTGTGGCCACAGCCTACCGAGCGGAACGTCCATGCCCGGGTCTTCACTTCACCATAAGGCTGCATGTCCGTTAAGCCATGCATGTTTACATTATCTTGGTCGATGTAAGTATCTTTTGCATGGAAATGGTGAATGGCATTTTCTTTACCAAGGATTTTAATCGCTGCAACAGGATCGATGCCCTGCCACCACATATGACTTGGGTCGAGGTTTGCTCCGACTGCGTCACACGTAAGCTCACGAAGCTTCAGCATCGTGTAAGGCGTGTGGACGAGAAAGCCACCGTGTAGCTCTAATCCGATTTTAACGTTATGATCCTTCGCAAATTGACCCCACTCTTTCCAATATGGAACGAGCTTCTCTTCCCACTGCCATGTCAATACATCTGAATATTCCGCTGGCCAAGGTGTAACTGGCCAATTGGGGAACTTCGCGTCTTCATGATCACCCGGTGTACCGGAGAATGTGTTAACGACTGGGACATTCATCAATGAAGCGAGCTTCACTGTTTTGACGAATGTTTCATGACACTCCTCAGCGAACGCCTTATCAGGAGAGATCGGGTTTCCATGGCAGCTGAACGCACTGATTTCAAGCCCTCTCTCTTCTACCTTCTCTAAGTATTCAGCACGTTTTTCTTCGCTCTCTAGCAGTTCATCAAGGTTACAATGGGCATTGCCTGGATAACCACCCGTGCCGATTTCAACCGCTTTTAGTCCAGAGGCTTTGGCGTGGTCAAGCATCTCTTCAAATGATTTATCAGAAAAAAGAACAGTAAATACGCCGAGTTTCATCGTCTCACTCCTATTTTTAAAATAATTTATAGACGAACGCTTCTCCCTGTTTCACAGCTTTCATAAATGGCTTCGATCACTTGTGAAACGGCTCTTGCTTCTTCCGCTTTCACGATCGGCTCTTCTAATCCAAGACAGCTATTCACAAAGTTTGCCGCTTGAGGTAAGCCTGGATCGTCCTCACCTGGCACCCACTGGCTGCTACTGTTCAGAAGCATGCCGTACTTCGCTTTGTTCAGTTCGAAAGGAAAAACATCGAGTCCTCCCTCACTTCCTGAAATGCTGACGGTCTCTTTATCCTCCGCAATGTTCGCGGACCAGGACGTTTCGAACAAGAGAGAAATGTTGTTATCGAATTTGATATAAGCCGTGACGTGATCATCAACATTGAACGTTTCATGGTCGAATAAGCCCCACAGGTTCACTTGCTCAGGAGTTTTACTTAATCGGTTGTACGTAGTGCCTGTCACCTCGACAGGCTTCGGGTTGCCCATTAGCCACATGCTGAGATCAAGGAAGTGACAGCCGTAGTCGATCAAGCTTCCTCCACCTTGAAGCTGCTTGTTTGTGAACACTCCCCAGCCAGGTACTTTTCGGCGGCGAAGGGCTTGTACTCTCGCTACCATCGGATCACCGATTTCTCTTTCGACGATCACTTGACGAGCGGCGCGCGGCTCTTTCATAAAGCGATAGTGATAACCGATCGAAAGCACTTTTCCTGACGCTTTTTCTGCTTCGATCATTCGATCACATTCTTCGACGGTCATCGCCATCGGCTTTTCACATAATACGTGTACGCCTGCCTGCAGCGCTTGTATCGCAAGGTCCGCATGAAATTTATTCGGTGTACAAATCGTTACCGCATCCACTTCTTTCAGCATTTCAGCAACTTCTTCATAGACATTCGGTATGTTGAATAAAAGTGAAACTTCTTTTGCTCTTTCAGTGTTAACATCATACACACCAAACAACTCTACTTGTTCAGAGAGTTGTTGGTATGCTGGAATATGGCGACCTTGAGCAATTCCGCCAGATCCTATGATCCCCATTCGTAATTTACTCACGTGATCACCTCAGGTTAATGATTTTCTTTGTTTCGTTTGATTCGAGTGCTGCTAGTACGACTTGAAGTGATTTCATCCCTTCATCTCCGCTTACTGGGCTTTCCTTATCTGAAACGATGCTATCAACAAAGCGATCGATAACCTGTGAACTTGTTTGTCCACCACTCTCGTTCGTCTGGATACCGCCGAGCTCGTATTTTACAACTTCACCTGTTTGGTACTGAACGACGAGTGAGTTAACTGGATCATCTTCTAAACGAAGAATCGCCTTTTCTGCATAGATGATCGTGGAATTATCTTCACTCGCTGTGTACGCCCAGCTCGCAGCAAGCGTACCGACAACTCCGCTTTCAGACTTTAAGATACAAACTGCGTTATCATCGACCGTCGCAAAATCCTTTGCACTCGTTTCGACAAACGAGCCTACCTCTACGATTTCTTCGCCTAGCACATAGCGAATAAGATCTGTTTTATGAACACCTAGATCTCCCATTGCTCCAATAAATGCTTTTTCTTTTTCGAAGAACCAGCTTTCCTTACCGTCAACGCTCCATCCCTCAGGTCCTGGATGTCCAAATGCTGTTCTGAAACTATACACCTTGCCGAGTTCACCGCTTGCTAGTAACTCCTTCGCTTTTGCATGAGACGGGACGAATCGCTGGTTATGAGCGATCATAAGCTGCTTTCCGTGTTCACGTGCCGTCTCGATCATGAGCTCAGCGTCTTCTTTCGATGTCGCCATCGGTTTTTCGCAAAGAACATGCTTCCCTGCTTTTAGCGCAGCAATGGAAATCGGGGCATGTAAATAGTTTGGCGTACAAACACTGATTGCGTCGATTTCTTCAATTTGTAAAACATCTTCAACATTCTCATATGATGTCGCACCATATAGAGAAGCGATTTCATCAGCTCTAGATTTAACGATGTCACACACCGCAACGATCTGAACGTTCTTGTTCGCTGCGTATTCTGGTAAATGACGATGCTTCGCAATACTTCCACACCCAATAACACCAATTTTTAATGTTTTCATGGTTTCTCCTCCTCGATCTCCCTCTTATTTTGCTGAAATGGTTTCGAGCGGCTTTGCATTTCCATAGACTGGTTTCGAACGTTTCGTAGGAGTTGCCCATGCCACCGCATTTTGAATCACGCGCTGTATTTCCTCGTTATAATACGTTGGATATGTTTCATGTCCAGGTCTAAAGTAAAAGATCTTCCCTTGTCCACGCTTATATGTACAGCCACTTCTAAATACTTCGCCGCCTTCGAACCAGCTTAGAAAAACAAGCTCGTCAGGTGCTGGAATATCAAAGTGCTCTCCATACATCTCTTCTTTCTCTAACTCGATCTTCTCACCGATCCCTTCAGCGATTGGATGAGAAGGATCGACTACCCAAATCCGTTCTTTTTCATCTGCTTCACGCCACTTTAAATCACAACCTGTGCCCATCAGCTTCTTAAATATTTTTGAGAAGTGTGCAGAGTGGAGCACGATTAACCCCATCCCATCTAGCACACGATTGTGAATTCGCTCAACGACTTCATCTGATACTTCCTCATGTGCGATATGTCCCCACCAGAGTAAAACGTCTGTTTCGTTTAGAACCTCTTCAGATAATCCATGTTCCGGCTCATCGAGCGTTGCAGTCCGAACGCGATTGTCGCCTTTTAGAAAGTCAGAGATCGCACCGTGAATCCCGTTCGGATATACGCTTCTTACTTCCTCGTTTTGTTGCTCATGACGATTTTCGTTCCATACTGTTACATTAAGCATCTCTTCCACTTCCTTTTCTCTATTCTTTTACAGATCCTGATGTTAGACCAGATACGATTCTTCTCTGGAAAATAAGTACCATGATGACGAGTGGAACAGTAACGACAACTGTTGCAGCTGAGATTTCTCCCCAAGGAATCGTAAATTGTCCCTGGAAGAGTGCGATTCCAACTGGTACCGTTTTAAACTTATCCGCCGTGTTGATGGTTAGGGCGAATAAGAACTCGTTCCATGCTGCGATAAAAACTAGAATCGCTGTCGTGAAGATCCCAGGCACTGCAAGAGGCATGATGACCTTCCAATAGGTCTGCCATAGTGATGCGCCGTCGATTCTAGCAGCTTCCTCTAGGTCGAATGGAATCTTCCTAAAGAAGGTTACGAGAATCCAAATTGATAGTGGGAGCGTGATCGTTGTATAAGGGATAATCAATCCAAGGTAGCTATTTGTAAGACCTAAATTCTTCAAGAAAATATAGATCGGTGAAATGGTTGCAATCTGCGGGAACATCGATACGGATAGCACAACACCGAGGATGATCGGCTTCCCGCGAAAGTTTAAGCGTGCGATCGCATATGCTGCGAACGATGCCACAAGTACGGTATACACGGTTGTGATCCCCGCTACAACGAAACTGTTCCATAGATAGCGCATGAATGGATAGTCTACGAAAACGGATACATAGTTTTGCAGAGTCGGATTAGATGTAAATGGAGAAAAGGCTTTTTCCCCGAATAGCTCTGACAATGGTTTAATCGAACTCGCAAGCATCCATAAGAATGGAAACATGACGACAAATACAAATAACACTAGAAAAACGTAAAATAATGGTCCCGCTTTCTTATTCATTTTACTTGGCCTCCTTCTCGATTTCACTCATTATTTTCCAGAACCGTCCTTGATTAATTCAGATCCAAGTAATTTAATGAAGATAGCGGAAATGATCGCAACACAGAGGAAGACGATAACGGAAAGTGCTGAACCTTCACCAAAGTTTGTTTGTGAGAACATCACCTTGTAAGCTAGAATCGATATCGTTTCAGTTGAGTTTGCTGGACCTCCACCAGTCAATACGTAGATCAAGTCGAACACTCGGAACGCATCAAGTGTACGGAATAAAAGGGCTACAAGAATGCTAGTTTTTAAAAGTGGTAGCGTAACGGTTAAGAACTGTTTCCACTTGTTCGCTCCATCGATCGACGCCGCTTCGTAAAGAGAAGATGGGATCGTTTGGAGCCCAGCAAGAATAAGTAGGGCCATATACGGCGTTGTTTTCCAAACATCTGCAAAGATAACGGAGAACATCGCGCCCGTATCAGTCGTCAAGAGGACAGTCATCTTTTCTACTAAGCCGACGTCAGCAAATAGCTTTGCAACGATACCATTCTGACCATCATACAAGAACTTCCACATAAGAGCGGCTACGGCGGTTGGCACTGCCCATGGGATCAAGATGCTCGCACGGATAAGTCCTCTACCGATAAATGCTTTATTGATCAATAATGCGATTGCGAGTCCAAGAATCAGTTCAGCTAAGACGGAAATGAACGTAAATACACCGGTGTTCCAAAGCGCTTTCCACATTCGACTATCACTGAAATTATCTTGGTAATGTTTGAAGCCGATAAAGTTCGGTTCAACGACAATATCGTTGAGTGAAGAAGAGAGGCCAACGATTTTATCGCCTTGCTCAAGCTCTCCTGCTCCATTGATCGCTTTTAACTCCGAATTGATATCTTTCACTGAAGTTACTAAGTCTTCAGCAACACTTTCTTCGATTTCAACATATTTCATATCTTCTGGAATGTTTTCAAAGTTATCGAGCTTTTCGTTGATTAAATCATAGTTTTCAGCAGCTTTTGGCTTCTCTTGGATACGACCATCCAAATCTTCGAGCGTCGCTTTGATTTCACCAAGCTCACCTGCTGCATTGCCTTTATTGATTTCTGAATCGATCGCCCCGATTAAGAACGGGTAGTTCTGTAAATAGCGGTCCATGTCGAGCTGATAATCGAGGTGCACAGAAGATTTCGTCGGATCGTTCAACCTAAGGTCAAATAAGCTAAAATAAAAGGATTGAATAACTGGCCAAATCGAGATTGCTAGAATTAAAAGCAATGCAGGCGCGACAAGTAAGTAGCCTACTTTTGCATCACTTTTCTTCTTTTTCGTCTTCTTATCAACTTTAATAGGCTTATGAGGATCAATATCCGTTTGTGGCATGCCGCCGCTCCTCCCTTATGAAAGACATTAGCCTTCACACATATGAAGGCTAATGTTCATTTAGATTTACTTGACTAGCTTTTCTTTCATCTCTTTCTCCATCGCAGCTGCAGCTTCTTCTGGAGTTAATTCACCAGAGATCGCTTTCGATACGTTGATCTGGATGATTTCAGAGATTTCAGGATAGTTTGGAGCTACCGGACGAGACACTGCACCTTCAAGTGCGTTCTGGAATCCTTCTTCACCAAAGAATGGGTTAGCTTCAATAATTTCTTCGTCTTCAAATAGTGCTGGAAGTGTTGGAGCATGAGAACCTTCGATCGCATCGATCTTCTGTCCTTCTGGACCAGTCATGAACTTTAAGAACTCCCAAGCTTCTTGAGGGTGCTCAGAGTAGTTATTGATCGCAGCCATCCAGCCGCCAAGTGCAGCTGCTGAACCAGCATCGCCTTCAGGAAGTGGTGCTACTTCTACGTTTCCAACGATTTTAGATTGCTCTTCATCGTTAGCTAGTGAATATTGGTAAGGCCAGTTACGGATAAATGGTGCTTGTCCTTCGATAAAAGCAGTATGAGATTCTGGCTCTGTAAACGTTGTGATGTTATCTGGAACGAAATCAGCATTTGCAATTTCAACCATCTTGCTTAGACCTTTAATCGCTTCAGGTGAGTTGATCGCCACTTCACCATTCTCATCGATGAACTCTCCACCGTAAGATGCAACAAACTCAACTGCGTTTGTAACAAGTCCTTCATATTGCTTCGCTTGCATTAAGTAACCAAACTGTGTTCCATCTTGGCCTTTTAGTTCAGATGCTTGTGCCATAAGGTCATCCCACGTTTTTGGCGCTTCAGAAGCTAGGTCAGAACGATAGAAAAGCATACCAGCATCGATAAATTTAGGCATCGCCCACTGCTTCCCGTTAAACGTAGCAGCTGACACTGGTCCTTGGTTATAATCTTCCATGTTGATTCCGTCTTTTTGAATGAAACGGTCTAGAGGTAGTACGTATCCAGCTTGAGCAAATTCAGCAGGCCAGATAACATCGATATCGAACACATCGATTTCAGATGATTCAGCGTTAAGCATCGTTACATATGCATCGTGCTGTGCACCTGTGTCTGTTGGCATTTCACGGAACTCGACTTTAATGTTAGGATTTTGCTTCATGAATTCTTCAACCATAACATCGGTTGCACCCGTCGCATCCTTACCTCTTGCATAGACGATCGTTACTTGTTCTTCATCTGTCTTCGCTTCTTCATCATTTGAATTAGAGTTACTGTTGCTTGAAGTAGAATTAGATCCACAAGCGGATAACACAAGAATAAAGGCCATTACAATGATCAACAGCTTACTGTTCTTCAAAAAACGCATGATAGAAATTCCTCCTTTTAATTGTTGAAATCGTTTTCATAAATAATTGTAATCGATTTCAAAAAAGTGTGTCTTAAGTTGTCTTTCTTTTGACAAGTGAGATCGGTAGTTCAATCACCGATTGTTGCGTACGTTCGATCACACCATTCAAACAGTCGATAAATACAGACATCGTTCGTGAACCAATCTCTTCTCCTGGTTGATGGATCGTTGTGAGCTCAGGTTCTATCAAACTAGCGATAGGCTGATCATCAAACCCTAAAATTGCAAGTTCTTCTGGGACCTTAAGTCCGTGGCGCTTTGCTTCTTTCAATACTCCTGAAGCAACTTCATCTCCACCTGTAAAGATCGCTGTTGGACGATTCTTTAGGTTTATGATTTTTTTTAGCACCTTTTTGCCATCTTCCATAGTATATGTATCATGGAATACCCATTCTTGGTTGAGTGGAAGTGCAGCTTCTGCAATGGCACGCTCAAATCCTTTACGGCGATCATTTGAAAGACCGCTTTTAGAACCGTGGCAAAATGCAATTTTCTTGTAACCTCTCTCAATCAGATGACGAGTGCCTAAATAACTTCCATAGGCTTGATCAAGACGAACGATCGGAACGGTTGCATCCCGGTGATACTCATTACATAGAATGATTGGACCAGATTCAGTATATGGTTCGATCTTACTCCAATCATTTTCGATCGAAGTGAAGATTACCCCATCTACCTGCTTTGTCTTTAATAACGTAAGAAAGTCCAATTCCTTCTTCTTGCTAGACTGTGTTTGGCAAATGAGCAGTTGAAATCCTTTTTCCTCTGCAACCTTTTCGATCCCATCAAGGATCGTTGTGAAAAATGGATTCGTTAGTCTCGGTATCAGTACAGCTACTAGATTCGTCTTCCTATTCCTTAAGTTTCTTGCTGAGGTATTAGGAAAATAACCTAATTCTTGCATCGCTTCATGTACAAGCCTTCGCTTCTCTTCCGATACGTGAGGATAGTTATTTATGACGCGAGATACTGTCGCACTCGAAAGTCCGGTTTGTTTGGCGACATCTGAAATTGTAGCCATCAATTAACCTCCCCAGAAAGCTCAATAGCCTCCCCCCGTTTTTTGTAATCGATTACATGGAATCGATTGCATTCATTGTACCCCATCTTTTTTACTCCTTCAAGACTATTTTTAGAAAATTTTCACGATTATTCGCTCTTTATTTCAACTTTTCTTAAATAACGGTAGCTTCGAGACACACTTTCGATCGGATCTAACTGACACTCGTCCTGTTCGACGACCCACCACTGTACGCCGCTAGCTGGACCCACTTCAAGAACCTTTTCAATCTCAATATTTCCCGTTCCTAAAATAACCGTGTCTTCATTCGCGTCATCCGAACGATCCTTCAGATGAACGACCGGCGTTCGTCCCTTGTATGTTTGTAACCATTCGATCGGATCGTGCCCTGCTCTTTGCAGCCAGTAAATATCGAACTCTGCTTGAATCGTGCTATCGCTATCTAGAATCATGGCGAGTGGTGAGTTCTTCATTTCTTTCTCAAGTTCAAAATCATGATGATGGTAGGAGATCGACATACCATGCTCGGCACATTTTCCTGCCGCTTCTTTTAATACGTCAACAACGTGTTGATAGCTCTCTTCATTTCTCATTTCAGAAGGGAGCCATGGACAAACGATTCGGGTATTTCCGAGCTTCATTTGCTCATAAATAACCTGTTCAAGATCCTGTTCGATGCATTCGAACGGAACATGGTGACCGACCACATCTAAACCAAGCTCATCCAGCTTTTCCTTTACTTCTTCCGGTCGTTTTCCGTATAGTCCAGCGAGTTCAACACCTTCATAGCCGATTCCAGCTACCCGTTCGAGAGTCTTGAAAAAATCTTTTTCACATTCATTTCTTAGCGTGTAAAGCTGTACGCCGATCTTATTCATTTTGACATGCTCCTTTCTCTACGAAACAAAACGTAAGGGATAGAAATGTTTTCCACCCCTTCACGTTCAGAGTTCTAGATAATTTGTCGAAATCCTTTCTCAAATAAAAAAACCTTCCCTACGTAAGGGAAGGTAAAGTTATTAACAATTCTCAGGCGTACCAGCGTTCGTCGCTGTTTTAAACGAAGAACCGCAGCCGCATGATGCGATCGCGTTCGGGTTTTCGATCGTGAACCCGCCGCCCATCATGTTTTGTTTATAGTCGATCTGCACACCGTTTAAGATCGGTGCGCTTTCGTTATCCATAATAATCGTGACGCCATGTTGTGGTTCGAGCGCTTGATCATCGTCGTTCATTTCTGTGTCGAAGCCCATTCCATAGCTTAGGCCAGTACAGCCTCCACCTTTCACACCGACGCGCAGGTAAAGGGTGTCACCTTCTTCTTGCTTCATCATTTCTTTTACCTGTGCTGCTGCAGCTTCAGATAAATGGATCATACGTATCCCTCCATTTCACCATAATGCTACTTCTAGTATACCGCGCTTAGTCTTTTAGCTCAACAATCCGACCTTATCGGGCAGATACACTCATTTCTTCAGAACGCTGTTTATATTTTATCTGCAATATTAGATTATGCTTTTCATCAAGCTTTTGACTGTACTCTAGAACTTTTGGATGGTTCAAGCCCATCGCTACTGCGGTTTGCATCATTTTCGTTCGTAGAGATTCAATTTCGTCATTGTATTGCTGGATTTCAATACCGTCCAATGCCTGCGTCCCCTCTCTATAAGTACCTCCTTCCATTCTACATGAATATCCTTTTATTAACAAACATACTTAAATTTGTTAAGAGGCAAAATACGTTCCCGTAGCAATCGTCGTCGCTGGTCCTGTCATCATCACATGGTCATCTTCTTTCCATGTGATCTCGAGGTCTCCGCCGGCTAAATGAACTGTGACAGGCGTCCCTTTTTCGGTATGTCCATTCAACACACCGGCTACAACGGCTGCACAAGCTCCTGTTCCACAAGCTTGAGTGATGCCAGATCCTCTTTCCCATACGCGAAAGTGAAATTCAGATTTTGAAATCACTTCAACGAACTCGACGTTGATGCTTTCAGGAAATAGCTCATGATTTGTGAAATATGGCCCAGCAGTGGTTAAAGGAGCTTCATGAATAGTGTCTACAAACATCACCATGTGTGGGTTGCCCATCGAAACGCCTGTCATGGTAAAAGGTGTGCCGTCATAGTGAACAGTTTCCCCGATCACTTCATCTTCTGGATTTCCTACCATCGGAAGGCTCCCTTTCGTCCATTTAGGAATCCCCATGTTGATCGTGACAGACCCTACTTCTCCATTTTCTTCATGCACAACAGCTTGAACAATGCCACCGAGGGTTTCAATTTTAAATGATGTGTCTTTAACGATTTGATGCTCGTATGCGTACTTTGCTAAGCACCGCAGTCCATTTCCACAGTTTTTTCCTTCTGACCCGTCTTTGTTAAAGATCCTCATCTTAACATCCGCTTTTTCAGAAGGACAAATCAAGATCATGCCGTCTGAACCGATGCCAGTATGTACGTCTGACATATCGATCGCATACTGCGACAGCCGCTCTTCATCTAAGTGTTGCTTAAACAGATCGATATAAATGTAGTTGTTTCCTAATCCGTGCATTTTTGTATACGTAATTTCAGGCAATGATTTCACTCTTTCTATATCTTAATTGCTTTTTCGAACAGCTTGAGTTGTCCAAAAATAGTCATCATCTATTTTTACAATATGAACCTTACCATTGCAGCAAGGCATTACCAATCGAGTTTTAATCTCTTGTAATCCCTGTTCAAAGTCTCTTTCGGTCATAGGAGTCAATACATTTTCACTATGACAAAAAGGGCATTCATTCACATAAACGTCGCCCATCATCCTGTCATATGGCAGTGTATGGTTAAAGCTCGTCATGCGTGCTCGCCTCCCCATGTCAGTTATTGAAACAAGTATACAACAAAAAATGCAAAATACAATCATCCGCACTAAAAGAAAAAAAGCCTCTATAAAAGAGGCTTCAAATTAAAAGATAAGCATACCAGCGATCGCTGCGTTAAGAAGGTTTGCAAGCGTACCTGCAAGGATCGCACGCATACCGAATTTAGCAATTTCCGGACGACGTTTAGGAGCAAGTCCACCAAGTCCGCCTAGCAAGATCGCTAGAGATGAGAAGTTTGCGAATCCACAAAGAGCGAAACTGATGATTGCAACTGACTTATCCGAAAGGCTTCCGCTACCAATTTCTGGTCCGAAAGAAGAGAATGCTACGAATTCGTTAAGAATAAGTTTTTGTCCAATGTAGTTACCAGCCTGTACAGCATCTTGCCAAGGTACACCGATTACGAACGCTAGAGGAGAGAATACGTAACCTAGAATTTGTTCGATCGTAATGTCACCAGCTCCGAACCAGCCACCGATTCCACCGATAAGTCCGTTAAGAAGTGCGATCAAAGCGATGAAAGAAAGTAGCATCGCACCAACGTTAAGCGCAAGCTTTAGACCGTCTGATGCACCATGTGCAGCTGCATCGATAACGTTTACATGATCTTCGTTTCTTTCCATCTTGATCTTATCAGCTGTTTCTGATTTTTCCGTTTCAGGCATGATTAGCTTTGCCATCAATAGACCTGCAGGCGCTGCCATGAAGCTTGCTGCAAGTAAGTATTCCAATGGTACACCTAGTAGTGAGTACCCGATAAGCACAGAGCCGGCTACTGATGCAAGACCACCAGTCATAACAGCGAATAGCTCTGACTTTGTCATTTTATCTAAATATGGTTTTACAACCAACGGTGCTTCTGTTTGTCCAACGAAAATATTCGCTGTAGCAGATAGTGACTCTGCTTTACTCGTACCAAGTGCCCAAGAAATCGCTCCACCTAGTAGACGAATAATCCACTGCATGATTCCAAGATAGTAAAGAACTGAAATCAAAGAAGAGAAGAAGATAATGATCGTTAGTACTTGGAAAGCAAAAATAAATCCAACTTGCTCATTACCAATCAAACCACCGAATAGGAACGTGATTCCATCATTCGCATAGTTAATAATATCTTGTACACGAAGCGATAGCCATTTTAGACCAGCTTTACCAGCTTCCCACTTAAGAACTACAAATGCGAATGCTATTTGAATCGCAAGTGCACCGAAAACAGTGCGTAGGTTAATCGCTTTACGATTCGTTGAAAAGATTAACGCGATAGCGAATAGAACAGCCATACCGCCTAAACCCCATAATATTTGCATGTCTTACACCCCTTAATTAATATTCGTACCAGTCATAAGCTTAGCGTACCCAATTCATTCCTATAAGAAAGCATATATAAATCAAAAGTTTGGATACAGCGCTTACAAACGTTTTTTGAAAAATTCGACATTTTTCGCAAAAGCCGCAAAAGAAAAAGCCTGTTCTCTCTCTATCAGACTTCTTTTGACCTTTGTCATTATAACACATATCGTTTTTATGAAAAGGATTTATTTTTATAATTCTAGAGCAGAAAGTATTTTATCCAAAAGTTGATCTGCATCCGTTGAACTTACCAAAACCCCGTCTACAATAGCAAAAGATTCTTCAAAGCAGTTCCCACAATACCCAAGACACCCGTAGTCTACAAGCTCAACATTTCCATAACTTTCTAGCGCTTTCCAAACTTTCTTATTGTTTCTTAAGTTCCCTTTGCAAAACTCGATCGTATGCAAACGTAAATATCCCCCTTACAATCGTTTTCAGAATTCATATTGTAGAAAAGTGGCAGTTTCGCTATACTTTTAACTGTCGAAGCAGATCGAAAATAAACTCTATCTAACATTATAACGCGTGTATCATCTTACTTCCTTCATTTCCTTATCATTTTATTACTTAAAATTACTAATTTGGATGCAGCGTTATTGAATATGTCTTATAAAGGGGAAATTTCTAATGAAAAGGCTAGTGCTTTTAGGTGGAGGATATGGCGGCATGCGTATACTCCAAAAATTATTTGCTCAAGATGTACCGAAAGATGTAACGATAACGCTAGTAGACCGTAATCCATACCATAGTTTAAAAACAGAATACTACGCGCTTGCTGCTGGGACAGCAAGTGACCATCATATTCGCGTTCAATTTCCGAAGCACCCAAACCTCGAAGTCAAGTATGGGGAAGTTACAGGGATCGATCTAGAAGAAAATGTTGTTTCGCTTAAAGACGATGAACCGTTACCCTACGATTCTCTTGTGATCGGTTTAGGATGTGAAGATAAGTACCACAATGTACCAGGTGCGAAAGAACATACGATGAGTATTCAAACGATCGATGCTTCTCGAAGAGCGTACGAGGTCTTGAATAACCTTGGTGCGAGATCTGTCGTTGGGATTGTAGGCGGGGGACTAAGTGGCGTTGAACTTGCTAGTGAACTGCATGAAAGCCGCCCTGATCTCGAAATCAAACTGTTTGACCGTGGGAAAACGATACTTTCCGCATTTCCTGATCGTCTTGGAAACTATGTACAATCGTGGTTTGAAGAAAGAGATGTTACCGTCGTAAGTGAATCGAACATTACACAGGTCGAACCGAATACCCTTTATAATCACGGAGACCCTGTCCACTGTGATGCAATCGTGTGGACTGCTGGAATTCAACCGAACAAATTAGTTCGTGATCTTGATGTAGAGAAAGACGCTCAGGGCCGCATCACCCTGGATTCACATCACAAAATACCTGGTCATACAAACGCATTCGTTGTAGGAGACTGCGCGAGTCTTCCATTCTCTCCAAGTGCTCAACTAGCTGAAGAGCAAGCGGAACAAATCGCCCTCGTCCTTCAGAAAGAATGGAAGCAAGAATCATTGCCATCTTTACCAGCGATCAAAGTTAAAGGAACTCTCGGTTCACTTGGGAGCAAGCACGGTTTTGGGGTCATGGCAAACAGACCTTTAACAGGAAGAGTACCTCGACTTCTTAAATCAGGTATTTTATGGATGTACAAAAATCATAATGGATAAAAAAAGGTCAGTGGGATTCCCCACTGACCTTTTTACTTTACGCTGTCGCACGCTTATCAAGTACTGCATATAGATCTTTTAAACGAGGGTTACCTTCTGAAACAATTTGATGTTGGTAAACGACCACAGGATAGAAAAGATCTTCTTCGATCACTTTTGATGCAAAAGCAGCTTCTGCGCCCTCAAGTTCACCGAATATATCGATATAGCGTACTAAAATATCTCGTTCCGGGTATTTACGGGATAACGCGGCTTGTAACCAATCCGCCGTTTCTTCTGAAGATGGGAGGTTGACACAGCTTGCACAACGTTCACCTGCTCCATACACTAGCACTTCTTCCATGATGCAAAACGCCCTTTCTATACCATCTGTTGCTTTTATTGTACCTCAATCTCTATAGAACGAAAAGAAGCATTCGCCTTTTTTTAATTCGTTATTGCTTGTCGTCTATTTGCATGATAAATTTATAGTGATAATAATTATCATTCCGCGATAGCACATAGATTTTTTCGCTAATCATTAGTATAATGAAAGTATGAAGGGAGTCGATGAATATGCACGAACAGGTCCAGGATGTACTTAACAAACTGCGTCCATTCCTCCTACGTGATGGTGGAGACGTAGAACTGGTAGACATCGAAGAAGGCGTGGTAAAGGTACGTTTGATGGGAGCGTGCGGCAGCTGCCCTAGTTCCACAATCACTCTAAAAGCAGGAATCGAGCGCGCACTTCTTGAAGAAGTCCCAGGCGTGACTGAACTTGAACAGGTATTTTAATAACCGACAAAATTCATTCCCTCCAACATTTGGAGGGAATTTTTCATAACATCAACCATTCGATTTGTCTCATCGTATTGCCCCGCTCACCGATCAGCTCACTGAATACCCCTTTGAACAAATACTCTCGCTCTCCTTCACGGTCTACATAGTTTTGTAGCATGTGGGTAATCTCTTGTTTTTCTTTAAGGTTTTCTTCACTATAATAACGTTCGATCGCCTCCACATACGTGATCGGAAATAACAAACGCGCATACAACAAGTTCCATTCCATCGCACTCATCGATCTTCTTTGATGATACTCCAAAATAAATGATCTCACTTCATCATATCCCGCTCTCTCATCAAACAGCTTATATCGTGTCCATTCAGCAAGATCTCTCGCAGGATGATCGAGTATGAATTCTGATGGCAATAGAAAGTCAGTACCTCCGATGTTTTGAGCATTAAATCGTCTGAAAACCAATGTTCTTACATCGAACGGATTCACGCCAGCATCGATCGAAGCGTCGACAAGATACTGTATCGCATTTTCAGCAAGCCCCAGATAATAAGGAAACGTCTCGATGAACAACGTGTCAAACTCCCCTAACGGTTGCTCTTGCTTCATCAACGTAAATCGATAAGCCTCTAACTGATCGATTCGTCGTTGCCACCTAAGCTGCCATGGTTGAACTTCTGGAAGCTCACTATAGTTATTTAGTAAATTCCCACCTTTTCGATGAAGGAGTGCTAAACGATGACCATCAGATTCTCTGATCGTGCGTGTTTTCCACGGCAGCTGATAGAGCGTAACTGCTTCGTTCCCAATCGTCTCGATGTACCTCCCCCTTTTTGTAGAGATAGGTAGTAGTGTTGGCTCATTTTGCTGATTAAAATATTGTGAGATGAGGACGTACCAGGGGAAATCCTCTTCTCTTTCTGTTTCTGCACGTTTTAGGATACATTCACCCAATTCTGTGGTCTGAAGTACGTATCCACCGTTCACTCGATATACATGATTGACCACGATTCCGTACTGGTGAAATAGCTCTCGCTCTAGCATCTTCGCCCTCCACGTTGCGTCATATATATGTAAGATATGCCCGACCGCCCAATTTGTGTATGAATTATGGGTGCTAACAATTGTCATATTTCACAACTTCTAACCATATACTAATAAAACTAACCAAACAACAATACCAATTTACTATAAAGTTAGGTGGGACAAGAATGGGCGAAAAACCTGTAGATGCTGTAGAGAAAGCTGCTCGATCGAAGTTAAAAGAACGAGGAGTAGAATTAGAGGATATCGCAGAACTAGTGTATTACCTGCAAGTAAAATATCACCCTAACCTAAAGATGGATGAATGTAGAACAAACGTTGATCGCGTACTATCGAAAAGAGAAGTACAAAACGCAGTCCTTACGGGCATCCAGCTCGATGAGCTCGCTGAAAAGAATATGCTCGATCAGCCTCTTCAAGATATATTGATGAAAGACGAAGGATTGTACGGAGTCGACGAGATTATTGCGCTATCGATCGTAAACGTATACGGATCGATCGGTTTTACCAACTATGGATATATCGATAAATTAAAGCCCGGAATTCTCGAGAAATTAAACGATAAGTCATCAGGAAGTTGTCACACGTACCTCGATGATATAGTAGGAGCAATTGCCGCTGCCGCTTCAAGCCGTCTTGCCCATCGTTCAACAGAGTCTAACTAAACAATGCCCTAGGCGGTCGCCTAGGGCATTTTCAGCTATACTTCCCACTCTTCTAGTGAGTTTGCGGTATAAATCGGTGCTTTTTCTACACTTTCTAAATGCTGTTTCGTTGTAACACCCGTGTGGACAAGTAATGTATCCATCCCTGCCTGAATACCTGCCATAATATCTGTTCTATAGTTATCCCCAACCATTAGCGTTTCATCTTTGTCCGTTCCAAGCTGTTTGAGCGCTTTCTCCATAATCACTGGTTCCGGCTTACCGATAAAAATTGGCTCTACTTCTGTAGACACAGTTATAACTGCTGTTAAGGAGCCATTGCCTGGAAGCAGTCCTCTTTCTGTCGGTATTGCGATATCACCGTTCGTCGAGATAAATGTTGCACCGTTACGAACTGCGATACATGCCTTCGCTAATTTTTCATATGTAATTTCCCTGTCGATTCCGACCACTACATAATCTGGGTTTTCGTCCTGTAGGGTTAGGCCTTCATCCGTTAAGGCATCACGAATTCCCTCTTCGCCAATCACATACACGGAAGCACCTTTCTTTTCATTAGAAATATAGCTTGCCGTCGCCATGCTCGTGGTAAATACGTGCTCTTTTGTACAAGGGACGCCAAAGTTTACAAGCTTCTCTGCTACTTGTTCTTTTCGTTTTGAAGAATTGTTCGTCACAAACAAGTATGGAATTCCTGCTACTTCTAGCCTTTTCACAAAATCTACAGCTTCTTGTATCTTTTCTGTGCCACGATACATCGTACCGTCCAAATCGATCAAATATCCTTTATACTTTTTCATCATGTCTACCTCCACTTATCTAAAAACCGCTTTCACAATGAAAGCGGTTAGCATTTTCTATGAATCTTCAGGCATAAAAGCTGAAACAGCACCAAGTTCTTCATTTAAATATCTTCTCACTTGTTCTGGAAATAATTCTAGCACACGTAAGTTGTTCGTTAAGTTCGTAAAGAGAGCGTCATGGTCTATACTGGTAAATTCCTGCATAAGCGACTTTCTCTTTGCAACGACTTGCTTTAACGCATCACTGCTCGTAGCTGGAATCACTTTTTCATCAGTAAGAATTTCAATGATATCCTCATAGCTTCCTGGATCCCTCATGATGAACCCATCGATAATCGTATTTCCAACATCGATGATGCTTTCGATAAATACATGGTGAAGTCTTTCTAACGCTACTTTTTCTAGAGGGGTTTGGAAAGAATTTTCCTTTAGAAGCGTTAGGTTATTTTCAAGAAAGATAAGCTGTTCTTCGATTTTCTTACGATCTACAAAATACATTCATATCCCCTACCTTCGACGAGAACTGAATATAGTTTATCATAATCTCGAATGAGATATCAGTTAATCGGGAATTTGAGAATGCCTCAGAGTCTGGTATGATAAGGATAAAAACTGATAAAGTTAAGAGAGGGTGTAGAATATGTTAGAAGATGATCAGTTCATTTATGATGAAAAGGAAAGCACGGAATCAAGGTTCATTTGTTTTATGGGACATAATCATCGGTTTGACTTGTGCATCGTGAAATCAGATCGATTTTATGGAAAGTCCCTCGTATTAGATATTCAAGGTGGAAAATTTGCGATCGTTGGACAAGATGATCTCGATGAACCAGGATACTTAGAACATGCCTATACGCTTAATGAAGAAGATGCAGAAGAACTTCGCGAATTTCTTCGTGGCGCACTCGTTTAATAAATAATTTCATTATGAATACACTACCTGATGAAGGTGGTGTTTTTTCATGTTTTACGATGATGATGAAACGTATACAGATTTTGCAAATGTTGAAAAAGGTAGAAACTATGTCCTTCCAGAGGATACTCCTGAAGGTCCTTATGGTTCTCCGGTGAATAAAAAGCTAGGTAAAACGACTCCCTGGAAAGAAGGGCAACGCTCATACAGTGCGTTTAACTACGAAAACAAGAACCTTCACCAAGGGCTTCCTCGTCAAGATCCTGCATCACATCCTCCTCACGATGATCCGGATCGTGAATCTGAAAAACCTTATAAAGCATAACAAAACCCTCCACCTTTGGAGGGTTATGCTTCTTGATACTGCTTTTTGGTTTTCTCTTTCTTCTGCTTCTTTAACACAAAATAAGGGCAGCCAAAATTGCAATATTCATATAGATAGTCAAGAACCGTGCTGAACTTTGTATCGAATGTGGCTTTCTGGTTGCGATCCTCAAAAAATCCCTTCAACCTTAATTGACCATATCCCCAGTCACCAACGATGTAATCATATTTATCGAGGATTTCGCTGTAACGATTTTGAAACGCTTCCTCGTTCCAGCCCTCCCGTTCTTCTTTTACCAACTCATAGGAGTGTTGATTAACTTTTATCATGTTACTTCCCTCACTTTGATATGGCTCGTTAAGATAATCATACCTTTTTTATTCCAAATGTCCAAGTATTGCTAGGAAAAAAGATCTTACAATCGGTGATGATAACACTATGGAGGTGAATCTTTTGAAAAAGCAAACCCTGCTTATCGTTCCGCTTTTGTTTGGCCTAGCTGCTTGCCAAGGGGAGCAGGCAACAGACCCGTTCGACCATGCGGACTTATCACCGGTTAAAACCGACCCTGATGAATACGGAATGAACCATGCGAATACACAGGAAAAAGCAAGAAAAGGCTCATTTGGTTATGTGCGTCATTCTAGAAACACAAACAACATGAACTCAGCAAAAAAACCATCAAATGTTGTTTACCTTGATCGCGATCGTTTAGCTGAGATGATCAGTTCTATGGCGGTCGAGCTGCCTTACGTACATGACACTGCTGTTCTTGTAACCGACGAAGAAGTATTGATCGGGTATAAATCAACAACAAAAAATCGTGACGCTACTGCTGACCAAGTTAAGAAAACAGCTCTTTCCGTAATTCCTAGGTATTACCATGTGTACGTTTCTGATATGGAAGGAATCATCCCAGAGATCGAACGCTATCAAAATGGATCTGCTGCAAATGGTCAAATGGACAAGAGCATCGATCAGACGATCGCTCAAATGAAAAAAGCGCCACAAGGGAAAAAAGTAAATGATGGAGAGAACGAAAACGGTGAGATGGTCGGTGAATCGAACGACGAATTAAACGACATGCGTGGAAAAGAAATGAAGAATGAATAAAAGATCGGCCCTCATTCAGGGCCGATTTCTTAATTAATTTGTAGCTTCTTTTGCAGCATTAACCTGTTCATCAGCATGGTAAGAAGAACGTACCATCGGACCTGATTCACAGTGTTTGAATCCTTTTTCAAGAGCGATGTCTTTCAATTCCAAGAATTCCTGAGGTGTCCAGTACTTCATTACTTTCAGGTGCTTCTTTGAAGGTTGTAAGTACTGCCCTAATGTCACAATATCAACGTCATGAGCACGAAGATCATCAAGCGTTTGAATAATTTCTTCCTTCGTTTCCCCAAGACCTAGCATGATGCTTGATTTCGTTGGAATGTTTGGATTCATTTCTTTCGCACGTTGTAAAAACTCAAGTGTACGGCGGTATTTTGCTCTAGCACGGACTCTTGGAGTCAATCTTTCAACCGTTTCAATATTATGGTTCATAATATCAGGTTTTGCATCCATCAATGTTTTCAGAGCTTCAAATTGACCGCCCATATCAGATGGAAGCACTTCGATTGAACAGAAAGGGTTCTTTCTTCTGATGGCACGTACGGTTTCTGCGAAAACAGCAGCCCCACCATCTTTTAAATCATCTCTTGCAACTGCTGTGATAACGACGTGTTTAAGACCCATCATCTGCACGGAATCCGCCACTCGCTCTGGTTCTGCCCAATCAAGCTCAGTTGGTAATCCTGTCTTAACCGCACAGAAACGGCAAGCTCGCGTACACACATCACCAAGAATCATAAATGTTGCTGTTTTTCTCTCAGCCCAGCACTCATGGATGTTAGGACAACGCGCTTCTTCACAGACGGTATGTAAGTTCTTCTCACGCATCATCTTCTTAAGACCCTTGTAGTTTTCATTCGTATTTAATTTTATTTTTAGCCATTCCGGTTTCCGTAGATGTTCTTCTTTTTTCGTCATAATTGTGTCCCCCTAAAACTGCTTTTCTGTATTAAAGAATAACATACGTATGGTGAATTTTTCTAGGAAAAGTCTGAATCTAATGACGAATGTCCCAGGCTTCTCTTCCATTATTTAGACATAATGATTTACCACTGTAAAACCACACTATACATAACGACAACATAATGAAAGGAGAAGAATCGTGAGAAAATACAGCTTTCTTATCCTTATACTTTTTTTCCTATTCCCTGCGAATCTCTCTGCTAATGAGCAAAATGAAGACGAGTTAAGAAAGACACGAATGATGCTGTTTAATAAAATGGAAACTGTTACGCAACTTCCATGGTACGTCTTTGCTGGAATAGATCAATACGAAAGAAGCATAAGAAGATCTCGAAATGATATTCCTAGAGAAACCGGGTCGATCGCCATCAACATTTCACCAGAGAAATGGGCTGGAGCTACTAACCCAAATAAAGATGACTCATCCCCAGAAGCGATCTCTTTCTTTGGAGGGATCGGTTTAGATGGAAATGAAGATGGCAAAGCAACACGAACAGATGATGAAGACTTGCTCTTTACGATAGGCTCGTTTCTACAACAGTATGGGACGGATATGGAAGATATTCGTATTGGTTTGTGGGACTACTATCAGCGAGATCAAGCCGTTAGAACAATCACAAGCAATAGCTTAGTTTATAAAACGTTCAATACGTTGAAGCTCGAGAAACATGCCTTTCCAGTACCGTTAACTGCGAATTACAGCTATCGCAGTACGTGGGGGGATCGTCGAGGCTGGGGAGGACTTCGCATTCATGAAGGAACCGATATCTTTGCTTCGTACGGTGTTCCTGTTAAAGCAACAAGCTATGGAACAGTTGAAACAAAAGGTTGGAACCGATATGGAGGTTGGAGAATCGGAATTCGAGACATAAACGGAAATTACCACTACTATGCGCATTTGAATGGCTTTGAAAAAGGGATCGACAAAGGAAGTGTCGTACAGCCAGGGGAAATAATCGGTTATGTAGGTAGTTCTGGTTATGGACCAAAAGGCACTGCTGGTAAGTTCCCTCCTCACCTTCACTATGGCATCTATAAAGATAATGGTAGAACCGAATGGTCCTACGACCCTTATCCATCATTACGGTTGTGGGAAAGACAAGAGCGATCATACAAAAAGAAGAACTAACGCCACAACGTTAGTTCTTCCTTTTTTGATCTATTGGTTTTTAGAGACTCGAACAGCATTTAAGATGCTTGCTACAAGGCCTCCCCATATAATGACAATCCCAACAATCATCATGAAAATTGCGCTACCACCCATATTAACTTACCTCCTTATACTTTTCCTGTTCTACTTTAGCGTCCCATTTCTTTACGCTGAATAGGATACCAACAAGAAGAGCAAATCCAGCTACGAACCAGCCACTATATAGGATGAAGCCATCTGTGTATCCTCCATAGTTTCCTGTTTCAGTTTCAAATTCTTTAAGAAGGTTCGTTTTAAATAGATCGAACATCATGTAGCCGAGCACGATTGGAGTGATGACCCCAAGACATGCTTTCCACCAATAGTTTAGCGGAATGTCAGAAATGCCATTGGCATGATTTTCAAGACCAGTAAGCTGACGTAGGAACCATGCTACAACAACGACTTCTACAAGACCTACAAACGCGATACCAAACTGATTGATGAAGTAATCCGCTGCATCTAGGAAGAACAATCCACCTTGTGTCGCGAACAAGATCGAGATGAGTGATGCGACACCTCCACCGATCAATACAGCTTTCGTACGAGAAATGCCAAACTTTTCAGAGATACCAGCAACGTACGTTTCTGAAATTGAGATTAGTGAAGATAATCCAGCAAGTACGAGTGATGCAAAGAAAAGGAATCCAAACATACCATTTAGTGCAGGGAACTCATTGATAATTTGAGGGAATACGACGAACGCTAGTCCGACTCCACCGCTTACAACTTCATCGACACCTAGACCTTGTTGAGTAGCCATAAATCCTAATGCAGAGAAAACTCCGATACCTGCTAAAAGCTCGAATGAAGAGTTACCAAACCCTGTAATAAACGCATTGTTCGTAATATCAGATTTCTTCGGAAGATAGCTTGAATACGTAATCATAATAGCAAAAGCAATCGATAAACTGAAGAAGATCTGTCCATACGCTGCTACCCAAACACTACCGGACGTAATGGAGTCAAAATTCGGTGTAAAGAATGCACTTAAACCTTCAGCTGCCCCAGGAAGCGTCACAGCTCTAATTACGATGATTAAGAAAAGCACGATCAACGTAGGGATAAAGATTTTGTTCGCACGTTCGATTCCTTTCTTAACCCCTGCAAGAAGAACGCCTAGCGTAATAATCCAAACTGCCACAAGCGGAATGAATACTCCTGGCACAAGGCTACCTGTTTCACCAGGATTAACAGTCAGCTGCAGATAGTCATTGAATAGGAAGCCTTCTGTGTCTGAACCCCAGCTCAAATTGAATGCAAAATAGCTATAAGAAATTGCCCAACCTATAATGACCGCATAATACGTAGAAATAACAAACGCAACAATAACGCCCCACCAACCGAGCCATTCGGTCTTTTTATTCATTCTGAAGAACGAAAGCGGAGCTGAACCTCTGAACTTATGGCCAATCGTAAACTCCAAAATAAGAATCGGAATACCCGCAGTTATTAGTGCAAATAAATATGGTATAAAAAATGCCCCTCCACCGTTGTCATATGCAACGGCTGGAAACCTCCAAATGTTACCTAGTCCGATTGCAGAACCAACAGCTGCTAAGATAAAGCCAGCTCTCGTTCCCCACTGAGCTCTTTTTTCCACTAGTATTACCCCCTTAGACGTTGTAACCCTTCTCCTTGTTCTCCTCCTTCCAGAAAAAGGTTTAGATTTTTAATTAAATTCTGATTATTTTGTTTATAGTATATCTAGTACTATTGGCCATGTCAAAGCAATCTTTCAGATAATTTGTAAAATCACTTCGAAAATTAGCCAAAAACACCCCTTTTTTGTAGGATGACATAAAAAAAACAGGAGGATGGTCCCCCCTGTTCGATTATTCGTTAACGGCTTCAACCGTACGATTTTCGTATTTTGTTTTTAGTATATAGACAACAACCGCAAAAACTACTGCTGTTGCAAGCAGCCCAGCAATCGAGCTTCCTGTAAACCCAAGTACAAGATAGCCTACGAGCGCGATTCCAGCTACAGTCAGAGCATAAGGAAGCTGTGTCAACACATGGTCGATATGATGGCTTCCCGCGCCTGTAGAAGAAAGGATCGTTGTATCAGAAATCGGCGAGCAGTGATCTCCAAACACCGCTCCCGCTAGTACAGCGGCTAGTACAGGTAGCATATAGGTTGGGTCTGTCGCAGCAGCGATTTCTCCAGCAATCGGAAGCATAATACCGAATGTTCCCCATGATGTTCCAGTAGCAAATGCCATTACGCCTGCTAATAAGAACAAGATTGCTGGAAGAAAACCGATGGCTATATGCTGATCAACTAGACCAGCTAGATATTTACCTGTTCCAAGTGTTCCGATAATCTCGATCAACGTCCATGCAAAGAGAAGGATGTAAACTGCAGGAAGCATCGATTTGATTCCTTCAACGACACCTTTTCCAAACGCTGCTCCTCCCATGTTCTTAAAGAAGAAGAACACTAGAGACGTACCTAAACCGATCAAACCACCGTATAATAACGAAGCTGCAACATCCGTATTTTCAAAAATCGTTAACGGCGTTACGGCAGCATCCGTTCCACTCACTGCCTGAATACCTGTGATGATCATAAAGATGACCGTACCTGCGATCAGCATAATGATTGGCCAAGCAAGATCTGCTACTTTCCCCTTATCACTTTCAGGTAAGCCAGTTGTTTCCCCTGGTACAGCACCTTTTGAAGGGTCGAGTACTTCTCCTGTTTTTTGTGCACGGTTTTCATGAACTCTCATCGCCTTAAGGTTAATATCGAAATAGCTTACGAAGAAAACCATTCCAAGTGCGAAGATCGCATATAAATTCATAGGAATCATTTTTATGAAAGCTTCTAAAGCACCAACACCAACGATGCTGTGTGTAGTAAGAATACCACCTATAATTGCAATAATATAAGCTCCCCAGCTAGAAATAGGGGAAATGATACACATCGGGGCAGCAGTTGAATCGATGATGTAAGAAAGCTTGGCTCTCGAAACTTTGTGCCTGTCTGTAATAGGACGACTAACATTCCCAACCGCTAGAGAATTGAAGTAATCATCGATAAAAATTATAACTCCAAAGACTGCAGTAACGATCTGAGCACCAGTGCGCGTTTTCACACGTTTCATTGCCCACTCACCGAACGCTCGGCTACCACCTGAAATTGAAATAAATGCAGTCATCATGCCTAATAGAAGTAAGAAGAAAATAATATACATGTTCCAGGTATTTAACCCACCGTCAGAAATAAAAATGCCCTTCACAATCGTATAGACCTCTTTAATAGAACCACCAATACTCCAGTCGTTGATCATCAACGCACCAAGGATAATTCCCACCCCTAGTGAAGGCAATACCTTCCTGGTTGCCACTACCATCAATAATGCGATGAGCGGCGGAATAATCGAATAAATCGTATTTTCCATATTCACCATCCTTTTCAAGTTATGGTTCACTACTTTTGGATAAACAAAAAAACGGCCAATGAAAGGATATGGTCCTATCATTGCCCGTTTTGCGGTTACAATGTCAAGTGTCCATCCCGATCAGTAGTTCTCCATTATAAGTAAGCCTCATAATGACAGTTCGACATTTATTCAATGTCGCCCCAACAAAAATAATGTGACGATTATTTCTGCTTCGGCAGATCTCCCTTTCGATGCTGATCATAGATGTCATTCTCCCAACACGTACTTATGAGTATCTGCTCCTCTACCTCATCGTATAAGATAAGGAACATTATTTAGTTTAATACAATTCGTTATTATAGCTTAGTTCTAAGTGCTATGCAAACACAATTTATTCCATTCCTCCAATATCGATAGCCGGATCAGGCAATCCTGTACCAGATCCATTATTGTAGAAGTTCGGCACATCTCCCTTTATAAACGTTGCAATAACAGGGATATCCGTTGTGACGACATCTGAATCTGTAGCAAATGGAATAACGATTTTCACATGCACTTCGATATGGACGCGAATATCAACCCACGTGTTGTTGATCCCTACTTGCTGAATGTTATGTTTGATATCAGACTTTACTTCTCCAATCGCTGTAAATCTCACAGGAACTTTTGGTCCAAAGTTCGCGAGTAACGTATTGTTAAACGCTTGCCCAATCGGAATGTTATGGATGATTCCTTTACTTAATGGTACATCTTCATCAACTTGAAGCTCGACCCCATTTTCCTCTGCCCAATAATCGATCGAGTTATCTTCAACGCTCTTTAAGAACTTTTGCACTTTGTCTGTCGATTGAGCAAGTACTTTATTTACAGCGCTTTGGTTAATTTGGACAATATCTACTTGGTTAACCGTTTCTTTTTTGATCAGCTCTTCTGTGCTATCTGCTTCTTCAACGATTTTTTTGTTGATGGCCTGGTTGATCGCGAGTGTTGCGATTCGGTTCGTTTCTGTTCTAGCTATTTCGATAAGAGTAGGCTTAATACCTTTTTCAACGATCCATAGTCCTTGAACTGTCATAAAAATAAATAGAATGAACGAGATAACAAACACATATCGAAAAGGAAGCGGACCTTTTCGAATGAACCTTCTTCGAGTTCGGAACAAGCCAATATCCTCCCTTCTCCTCAACATGTATATGCGAAGAAGGAAAGAAGTATGGACATATTTTCCCTAAAGAAAAACCACAGCCCGCAAGCTGTGGTTTTTCTTATAACATTTTGAGCATCGCATCTCTTCCGATGGTTCCTACTTTGATGCCCCTTGCCTCTGCTTCAAGCGTTACAGATTCAAGTGGTGCTTCTAGCAGCTGTTCAATTGACCTTACACCAACAGCTCTGCCTGCAATGATTTTGCGATCACTTAACTTTTCATTAAGTAACGCAATATCCAGTGCTCCACACATGATGTAGCCATTTTCATTTGTAACAGCAAGAAAATTGGTCTTAGGTAGCTTCATGCTAATCGCTGTAAATGGATGACCATCGATCATGATAGGTGTAACATTGATCACGTATCCTCCGCCTCCTGACTCACAAGTTGTCATTCTATTTATATGAGCGCGGAGGCATGTTTGACAATCAAAGATTAATATCTGTTCTCAAGTCTAAATGCAAGAAGATCCCGAAGCATTTCTGGTAAGTAGTACTTCTTCCTAGCGTGCTTCATCTGCGGATAAAATTTTCCGAAGGTGAACATATCCGCCGTAGCCACTGAATATTCTTTTTCTGGAGATAGCTGATGACCGTTATGGAGAATTTCTGTTACGTGATGAAGACCATCATCCATTACGACTGTTTTCACTTCGAGTCCGTCAAAAGCCATGATACCCATGACTTCTCCTCTGAAACCTAATCCTTTAAACGTTAAATGCACGAGTTCGTCAGACATTGCATATGCGACGATCTCACGTAATTCACTTCCTTTTAGAATAACTTTACATGGATTGACTGGGTGTGGACATATACGATGAAGGTCTTCTCTCGACACCTTCCCTTCACTTAATCCATCAAGTAGCATACCCGAATTGATCATTCCAATATCAGCATTGCACCATTCTCTAAGAGCAGCAGAGAGCTCGTCAGGAAGGACAGAGCGCCTGAACCACTCTGCTTCTAGAGGTTGTTCGAGGCGACACACGACCTCGTCTAATAAGTTTTGTGCATTCGCTCCTAATCGATCTAGCTGTTCCTTTGTCGCTTGATCTTCTTTATGATCACGCACAGAAATCGCATAAGCTTCTGCCTCAACTAATTTGCACTGTTCAGTATCATAGTTCAGGACGACTTCTCCTACATAATTTCCATTCTTACCTGCTTGAGTAATCAACGTTCCATTTACATTCATTCCATGCTTAAGAACGTGATGGGTATGAGAGCCGATGATCACATCGATTCCTTCAATATCCGTTGCAATCTGCTCGTCGTTCCCAAGTCCCATATGTGACATCAACACGACTACATCAGCTTTCGAACGTACTTCATCAACCACCTTTTGCAGCATTTCCCATGGTGATTGTATCGACCAGCCGAGGAGACTATAGAATTGTTCATATGGAATCGTTATCCCGATTAGTCCGACCTTAACGCCATCTTTCTCATCGATCGCGTACGGAACTGCCCAGGCAGGTCTTGCTCCATCAGAGTGAAACAAGTTCGACACGATGACTTGAAAATTGGCATCAGTGTATAGCTCTTCCAATTCTTGCTTTGAAAATGTGATTCCCTCGTTATTTCCGATCGTCGCATAATCATATTTGAGTTCGTTTAATAAATGTACATTTCCCTTACCTGAGGTTCCCTCAGTAATCGGGTGAACTTTATCCGCGTGATCACCAAGATCTAACAATAAGTAGTGATCATGATGATAATCATGAATTCTTTTTCTATCTTTTATATAGCCAGCCACCTTAGGCCAATTTTCAAAGTGACTATGAAGATCGTTCGTATAATATAAATGTACCTTTTTTGAAGTCAAGACACTCTTCCTTTCTTAACCCGTCATTCCCTGCCAGACCAATCGTATCCCGACGAGAATTAACATCCACCTTAAAATAACGACAATCGTATTATCTGACAGTTTCTGATTAATGAAAGAGCCACATTTTGCCCCAATCCATGCGCCTGGAACTAATCCAATCAATAAAAATCCTGCGATATTCCCAAGGGCTAAATGCGTCATCGTACCGATTATACTCGACAGAAATATCATAAACATCGATGTTGCAACTGCAATAGAGGTTGGAAATCCGAATAATAAAATCATGGCAGGAACCATCAACGACCCACCGCCGATACCAAAAAGCCCTGATAGAATCCCAACGATAAACGAAACAACTAAGGCAGCTATCACTGAAAACCGATATTCACTAGCGTTCCCATTCAAATCAGTAATCGATCGCGAAAAACGTCCATCTAACTTCAATGGTCGCAAACGTCCCCTTACCATTAATAATATGGAAACAAGCACCATAAATACCCCGAAATATACAGAAAATTGATCGACGGCGATAAATTTGTTTAACCAAGCTCCTGCAATTGCACCAGGACCGCTTCCAAGAAAGAACAACCCACCGCTTTTATAATCAACTGTCTTTTTCTTCATATAGGACAATGTTGACGATAATCCAATCGCTACCAATACGACGATCGAGCTACCTACGATAAGCTGTGGAGATAACTCAGGTAGCCAATTCGTATACTGATCTATGATCAAAAGCCCAGGAACGATGATGATCCCTCCACCAAGACCAACCAAACTTCCAATCGTACCTGCAGCTAATCCGATAAAGAATAATAAGACCCAAGTTAACATGAAAAGAACTCCTTATTAGTCGAAAAGATCAAGTTGTCTTGGGTTAAGGTTCGTATACTCGATATCAAGCATTCGAATCATTTCTTTCGCATTCCCCGACGCATGACCACCAGAATTATTATTGAATAGTATATACACATTCTTACATTCTTTTCGTAACTGCTCAATTCTTTCTTTCCATTCCTTGAGCTCATTATTGTCATACTCATACAGATAGCGAACTTCTCGCCACTTTTGATTGTTCCCAGGGTTCCGCCACCCATTAACATTTCTTCCATGAAGTCGTACAAGTACATCATCATTCGAAATCGTCTCCATGACGATTGGGATCGAACCTTCTCCAGCTTGAGGCTCATCACAGATTGAATGTATGTATCCTTGTTCCTCAAGAAAAGAAAGTGTTTTCTCCCGAAATGCCTCATGATACCAGGATTGATGTCTAAACTCTACCGCACAAGGGATATCTCCCATTCTTTCTTTACAATCTCGCAAAAGATTCACGTTATCTTTGTTCACATCAAACCATGGTGGAAACTGAAAAAGAACCATCGCAAGTTTTCCAGAACGTTGTAAAGGCATGATTGACTCCTTGAAAGCCTTGAACATAGCATCTCTCGTCTCAAAAGGAATCTCCCCCCGCTCGTGTCCTGTCATTCCCTGATAAGCTTTCACAACAAACTGAAACCCATCAGGCGTCTCACTCGCCCATTTCTCATAATTTCTTATAGGTTGCACTGCATAAAAAGAAGAATCAACTTCTACAACCGGAAAATGAGAACTATAAATCGATAGCTTTTCATTACTCTTTACACCCGGAGGATACAAATCATCATGATCCCCCCAACCAGTAACACCTATGTATATCATCAAATCCTTCCCTTCTATTTCTCTGCCTCTATTTTCTGACTTTAAAGGAGAAATAGCAAGGGAAAAACCCCGAAAAGCGGAGGTGGGCGTTTAGACCCGACAAGCGCTGGAGCCCTTTCGTTTGAACACGTTCTTTGTGTTCAGGCGAAAGGGTGAAGCGACTCGAGGGTCTGCCCACCGCAGCTAGATCAAAAAAGCGGAAGGGGGCGTTTAGGTCCGACAGGCACTGGAACCTTTTCGAATGAACACGCTTTTTGTGTTCAATCGAAAAGGTGAAGTGACCCGAGGACCTGCCCCCTGCAGCTAGACATCAGAAAGGCGGAGGCGAGCGTTTAGAAACGAAGATATTGGAACTCTTGAAATAGAACACGCTTTTTGTGTTCTGTTGAAAGAGTGAAATATCGTAGTTTCTGCGAGTCGCAGCTAGATCAGAAAAGCGGAGGTGGGCGATTAGACCCGACAAGCGCTGGAAGCCTTTCGTTTGAACACGTTCTTTGTGTTCACGCGAAAGGGTGAAGCGACTCGAGGGTCTGCCCACCGCAGCTAGATCAGAAAAGCGGAGGTGGGCGTTTAGACCCGACAAGCGCTGGAGCCCTTTCAACAATGACAATAACCCTTCAATCACATTCGCAAATACCCCCTATGTATTGTAAATGTTGAGAATGTAGTATATATTTTAATTGATAATGATAATCACTACTGTTTACTTTCTGGGGAGGACTGTAAATGTTTAATAGAGATGTATTCGATGTAACGATAATTGGTGGAGGTCCTGCTGGGCTTTATTCTGCATTTTATGGTGGCTTAAGAGAACTAAAAGTCAAAATTATAGAATTCCAGCCTAAATTAGGCGGTAAGATTCATGTTTATCCTGAAAAAATGATTTGGGATGTAGGAGGACACAAGCCATTATCTGGTGCAGATCTCATCGAATCCTTAGTTGAGCAGGGATTAACATTCGACCCAGAAGTAATTTTAAATACAAAAGTTGAAAGTATCACAAGAGATGAAGAAGGAATTTTCACTTTAAAGAGTGCTGAAGGTGAAGAGCACTACTCAAAAACCGTTATCGTCGCTGTTGGGAGTGGAATCCTAAAACCACAAAAACTTGAGATTCAAGGCGCAGAAAGGTTTGAGGTTTCTAACTTGAATTATACGATCAAGTCTTTGAAACATTTTAAAGATAAAACGGTTGTCATTTCAGGCGGTGGTAACGCAGCGATCGATTGGGCGAACGAATTAATACCTGTCGCAAAGAAAATATACCTTACATATAGAAAAGATGCTCTTACTGGCCATGAAGCACAAGTCTCAAAACTTAAAGAAAGCTGTGTAGACTGTATCTTTAACACTTCGATCTCTAAACTGATCGCTTGCTGTAACCATGAAACGATTGAACAGATCGAATTAACCAACCATGTTACAGGTGAGGTTTCCTACCTCCCGATCGATGAAGTGGTTATTAATCATGGGTATGAAAGGGATTCTTCGTTAATTGGTAATAGTGATTTGAATATTGAACTAGTCGATCAGTTTTTTATTGAAGGAAATTCAACGAGTGAGTCATCTATTCCAGGACTCTATGCAGCAGGAGATATCTTGAAACACGATGGAAAATTAAACCTTATTGCCGGTGCATTCCAAGATGCAGCAAATGCTATAAACAAGGCAAAGCAGCATATTCAGCCGGAAGCACAAGCTGTTGGCATGGTTTCTTCACACAACTCAGTGTTTAAGGAGCGAAATCGTGAGCTGATCAAACGAATGATATAAGAAGAAGGACCGCTCTGCAGGGCGGTCCTTCTTACTCTTCACTTATCAACGACTCCTATTTTTCTATACTTTCCAATAGCTTGATAAAAGACAGGAACAAACACGAGAGTTAGCAGGGTAGATGTTGTTAACCCTCCGATTACCGTGATGGCTAATCCTTTTGAAATTAAACCTGAAGCAGAATTAGAAAGGGCTAGTGGAATTAATGCAAAGATGGTCGCAAGTGCCGTCATTAGAATTGGACGTAATCTTGTTGCTGAAGCTTCAACAATGGATTCGGTTAAGTCCATCCCTTCTCGTCGATTATTTTCCACACGGTCAAGAAGAACGACAGCATTCGTTACGACAATCCCAATCAACATGAGCATTCCGATCATCGCACTCATCGACAGGGTCTGACCACCTATGAGGAGTCCAGCCAATGCTCCGATCGGAACAAAGATAAGAGATGATAGAATAACAATCGGTGTGATAATGCCACCGAATGTGATACTCAATACAAGAAACACTAAGCCGACAGCTGCGGCCATTGCTAAACCAAGATCTGAAAACCCTTCAGTAATCATGTCCATACCACCAGAAAGGTCTACTTCGACATCATCTGGTAGAGAAAGATTCTGAATACGTTCTTCAATATCTCTTGAGGTAGCCGCAGTATCATCCCCTTTGATCGTAGCAGAAATCGTATTTGCTGTATCTCCATCTTGGTGCTCAATAGAAGATGGAACGTTAATCTCTTCAATCGTCGCCACTTCATTCAACTCTTTTTCACCTTCAATTGTCTTTACAGAGAACGCTTCTAATTCTTCTTTAGAAGACAACATATCGTCGAAAACAAGCTCAGTTTCCCAACTTTGGTCGTTAAGCGTTAGCGTTCCACCATCAACCGTATGCAAACGTTCCTGGATAGGTTGTATGAGCTGGTATGGACTAAGCTTTAGTTCCTCTCCTTCTTCGCTGAGACGGATCCGATATTTTGTTTGCGAATCCTCCATCCCGTTTTGAACATTTTTCAGCCTATCATCTTGCATTAATAACGTTTCAATTTGATTCGATGCTTGATCTAATTGATCCAGATCATCACTGTAGAGGTTTACATCTATACTATTTCCAGATGGCGGTCCTTCCTGTTGGATTTCTGTTGCCTTGACAGTTGCTGACTCATACTCATCTTGAGCGATAGTCAGAATTTCCTGTTCATATTTCGTCATCCACTCATCGATCGGTTCATCTTCATTTAACTGAACGAAAAATCGAGCAACGTTTTCCATTGTGTTTGCACTGGATCCTGGCATTTGCTGCTGACTCGTAAAGCCAATCGAAACCTGATTGTAATCGATCGCATCTTCATCACTTAGGACACGTTCAATTTGTTGAGCCAGCTCATTTGTATCTTTTAATGTCACCTCTTTCGGTAAGGTCACTTCCACTTCAAACGATTCGTTCCCTTCTGTTGGTAGAAATGATACCCCTAGTGCTGGGATAAGCGAGAATGAGCCAACCAACAAAAAGATTGATAGAGTAAATACAATCCATTTTCGCTTCAAAGCCCCATGTAGGAACCGTTCGTACCAAGAGGACCCTTTAGAATGATTAGGCTTTTTATCCACTTTCTTAAAGAAGGTATTTCCAAGTACTGGAATGAGCATCACTGCTACAAGGAGTGAAATGAGAACAGAAAAAACAACTGCTAAACTAAATGGTCGGAAGAACTCTCCTAAGATACCACTTACAAAAGCTAGAGGCATAAATACAATCACCGTAGCAATCGTAGAAGAGGCGATCGCACCCATCACTTCTCTTGCTGCACGAAACACGAGTTCCCGCTGCTTCATATCAGGATAGTTCTGCTTCCACCGATATATATTTTCGATAACAACGATTGAGTCATCTACAATCCTACCGACCGCAACAGCCATTCCACCTAATGTCATGATATTTAGCGTGTAATCAAACTGATTGAGTAGTGCGATTGTTCCTAGAATGGAAATAGGTAAGGAAAGAATGGCAATGAAAGTTACACGGATATTTCGTAAGAACACCAAAATCACGACAACTGTAAACAATGCGCCAAATCCGCCTTCTTTTAATAGTGCCGAGATTGATTTTTCTACTTCTTTACCTTGGTCCAACACAGTGTATAGCTCATAACCTTGCTCATTTACACGTTCATTTAAATACGTTTTGACAGATTTAGCTACATCAGCTGTGTTTGCTTCTTGACCTTTCGTAATTTCGATTAAAATGGAATCCTCTCCATTAAAACGAGATATTTCAGGTCGTTCCGTTGCTTCTTTCACCTCAGCTATATCCGACAATACGACACTCTGTTTTCCATTCCCAGAGGGCTGAGAAGGCTGTGCCGCTTGCTGACTAGGGGATCCTTGGCCATTACGTTCCTCAGCAGGAGATTGCTGCTGAATCGCCTGATTTTGGGATAAGGGAATCTCAACCTCTTTTAAGTCT
Organism: Anaerobacillus sp. ABA4_114; assembly: GCF_056159065.1. Classification (NCBI taxonomy): domain Bacteria; kingdom Bacillati; phylum Bacillota; class Bacilli; order Caryophanales; family Bacillaceae; genus Anaerobacillus; species Anaerobacillus sp. ABA4_114. The sequence continues at coordinate 898,502 of NZ_JBSWUM010000001.1, read as the reverse complement.
TCAACATCTTGCAAGTCACCCTTAATCTCTACAGGAATGGAGTTTCCTTCTTCATTCAATGAACCAGTTGGCAATTTATACTGTGATTGTTGAATGGCATCTTTAATGTTAGATAGCGATAACCCATATTGAGATGCTTTTTCTTCGTTGACGACTATTTGTAAACTCGTCTCTTGCCCCCCTGTAATTTGAACACCTGATACACCTTCCATATTCTCAATCGTAGGAACGATGTTCGATTCGATATCATTTTGTAGCTTTTCTATTTCCGTAGATGAAAGTGCTGCTTGATACACTGGGGTAGAGTTGATCGATATAGCCGTGACATCAGCTTCCACATCATCAGGCAGCGATACACCGTTCACTACGTTTTCAACATCGGATTGAGCTTCCTCAATGTCCTGACCAAAAGGATACATGATGGTAATCATAGACATGTTTTCTCTCGTTGTACTAGATATTGAGTCATACCCTTCCATATTAAGCAGTGCATCCTCAAGTGGAGTCGTAACCTTTTCCTCTACTTCCTCTGTAGAAGCATTCGGATATGGGGATTGAACAGTTAACACAGGGAAAGATACATCTGGGAATGTTTCAACTTTAATTTTATCAGCTGCCAGCACTCCGCTGACGACAACAAGTAACGTTAAAATAATAATAGCTACTGTATTTTTTAAACTTAGCTTTGTAATCCAACTCATAGTGGGTTCTCTCCTTTCAAATACCTAGAGTCAGCATACCCACTTATTATGAACTGAATATGAACAAATTAAGATTTATGAGTTTTTTTTATTTGCGGAAGCGTAACGAGGAACGTCGTGCCGATTCCTATGTCACTGTCTATTTCCACAGAACCTTGATGAAGATGAATAATCTTACGCGCGATCGAGAGCCCTAAGCCGTTGCCTCCCTGGTTTCTTGTTCTAGATTTGTCTACTTTATAAAAGCGTTCAAACACCCTCGCTTGCTCTTCTGGTGAAATACCGACACCTTCGTCAGAAATAAAAACTACGATTGCATCCTCCCTTTCTTGCATTGCTACAGTGATCTTCTTTTCTTCAGGAGTATATCGAATAGCATTCGTAATTAAATTGATCCACACTTGCTTTAGTTGGTCCTCATCAGCTTGGATTTTGTAATCGACCGTATCTAGCTGAATCGTTTGATGTTTTTCAGACCATTGGGGCTCTAAGGAAGCAACCACTCTCCGCAACTGTTCATCCAAATAGAACGCTGACGATTCGAACGGTGGATGTTCGGAGTCTAGCGTAGCAAGTTTTAATAAGTTCTGACTCAATGAAGATAATCGCATACTCTCATGTTCAATGATCGATAAATATTCCTTACGTTCTTTTTCGTCCTTAACAACATCATCCTTTAACGCTCTAGCAAATCCTTGAATAGACGTTAGTGGCGACTGAATCTCATGAGAAACATTAGATACAAACTGCTGCCTCATGTCCTCAAGCTCATTTAACCCTTTCACCATGTGGTTAAAATGATGCGTTAATTCTCCAAGCTCATCTTTTCGCTTACTCTTGATTGATACATTAAAATTTCCCCGTGCTACCTTCTTCGTTAATGTGGTCATCTCTTTTATAGGGCGAATTGTGTATTTTGTTGTGATGATAAAAATAGCACTGCCCAATAAGAGAATGGAGGAAAATAGCGTTAACATCACTTTTCTAAAATCATTAAAGATAAATTGGAAGTTTGGAGTGATGAATATAGCGTAGGATTGACCTTCTACCTCAAAAGGTATTCCAACGATAGTTCGACGGAGTTGTTCTTGTGTCTTGTACGGCTCCCCGTTCAATACCTCACTAATTGCTTCTTGAGAAAGATTTCGAATCGGTCGACTCTCATAAACTGACGTGTCTAATTTCTCGCTGAACAATACGATATCAAAGCTAATAGAAGATATCGCATCCAAGTATGTAGAAATATCGAGATCTGGATTTGATTGATAAATTTCTATAAAATCTCTTCCAACACTTTGCATCCGTTGTTCCACACGATCTGAAATCTGATGTTCATACAAACGACCTGAAATCAAAAAGGTAACGAAAAGACTAAAAAAGATAGCAATGAGGAAGGTGACAACGATTTGAACATATAAGCTTTTCACGCTTCGATCCCCTCTATCCGATACCCTAGTCCTCGAATGGTTTTAATCGATACTGTTGCATCCCTTTGTTTAAGCTTGTCTCTTATCCGTTTCACATGAACATCGACGGTGCGGTCGTCTCCTTCATAATCGAATCCCCAAATCTTTTCGATCAGCTGCTGTCGGGTGAAAATTCGTTCAGGATAGCTAGCTAACATATATAGTAGTTCAAATTCTTTCAGTGGAAATTGAACAAGCTCCTCGTTCACTTTCACTTCCTTTTTTTCTGTCTCCATTCTGATATTGCCAACTTGGAGTGATTTAGAAGCCTGGACCTGATACCTCCGGAGTAAAGCCTTAACACGCATCACTAGCTCTGTTGGTTCAAACGGCTTGACGACGTAGTCGTCTGTCCCCACTTGAAAGCCTTTTACTTTGTCGTGTGTTTCACCTTTCGCAGTCAGCATCAATACTGGAATTTCGTAGTAGCGTCGAATCTCTTCACATAAGCTATAGCCATCTAACCCTGGCATCATGATATCAATGATTGCGAGGTCAATGGACTGAGATACTAAGATCGACAACGCTTCTTCGCCATCTGCAGCTTGCACTACATGATACCCTTCATGATTCATATATAGAGATACTAACTGTAGAATATTTGGATCATCATCTGTTATTAAAACGCGAATCATGAGTTTCCTCCTTTTTTAAAAAAATAAATGTTACTAGTGTATTATGGCTAAACGAGAACAGTAAATAAAAAATTATTACATAATGTGCAATGAAAAAGATAGTAGGAAAACTAGTCCTCTCTCTATTTTAGCTCTTGTTTGTATCTTTACACGCCCTTTTAATGAATCCTGCAACAACTATTTCATCAAACCTGTTACAATCGTTTCTTTACTACGAATAAAATGAGATTCGTCATGGTCTCAAGTATATATCTCAAATAATGAGAGTGGACTATATAAAAATAAGCCACACCTTGATCCAGCTAAGGATTAAGATGTGGCTTTATTTTCGTAGCCTTACTACTTTTTCGCTAAAAGATACATAAAGTAAGGAGCTCCGATAATGGTAACGATGATTCCAGCTGGAATGCCGCTAGGATCCAAGATCACACGCCCAATCGTATCGGCAGTCAGGAGCAAAATACCTCCTAATAATGCAGTGACCGGAACGAACGCTTGGTGGCGTGGTCCAACGAGGGACCTAGAAATATGCGGAGCCATCAACCCTACGAATGCGATACCACCGCTTACTGCTACTGAAGCAGATGCTAGCGCAACAGCGATGATAATTAATAGGATCCTCTCTTTACCAATGTTTACGCCCACACCGATCGATACGTTTTCATGAAGTGTTAACGTGTTCAACACGTTCGCTTTCATAAAAACAATCGGGAAAAGAATCAGGATCCAAGGTGCTAATGAAAGGACGAAGATCCAATCATCTCCCCAAATACGCCCCGCCATCCAATTGGCCATAAACGCATGGTCTTCCATCTCTAACCGAGTAGATAGCACCAACGTAGCTCCATACAAAGCAGCAGCTAAACCTACACCGATCAACACTAACCTCGTGGGCTCAACACCTTCACCTTTTATGTATGACATGACATAGATGATAGCAGCAGTCACCATTCCACCAGCTAACGCAAAAAGAGGAAGGATGTATAGAAAGCTTGTAGACTCTACCGAAAAGAACATGATGTAGACTACGATCATTAAGCCTGCTCCGGCATTGATACCTAGGATACCAGGATCAGAGAGTGGGTTTTTCGTAATACTCTGTAATATCGCACCAGAGACGGCAAGTCCCATTCCAGCAAGTACCGCAACGAAGATTCTTGGCATTCTAAATTGAAATAGAATTAAATTTTCCCGCTGAGTCCCTTGCCCGATGATCGTACGAAAAAGTTCGCCAGGAGTTAGAGAAGCATAACCTGTTCCTATGCTTATAATAATCGCAAGGACTAACAACATAGCTGCAGTGATTACAGTAATTCTAAACCGTTTGACCTGTTGTGCATTCATGATAGCTTCCTCCCTCCTTTTCTAGCGAGATAAAGGAAGAAAGGAACGCCAACCATAGCGACAACAGCTCCTACGGGCGTTTCATATGGAGCATTCACCGTTCTGGCAAATGTGTCTGCTAGGACTAAAAGTACACTGCCAAAAACAGCTGAACAAGGAATGATCCAACGATAATCTGTTCCTACTAGAAAGCGTACGATATGTGGCACGAGTAAACCAACGAAAGCAATCGCCCCTGCGAGTGACACAGCCGCTCCTGCCAAGATCAATACTACGGTCATCAAGATCGTTTTCGTTAAAAGAGTTCGTTGTCCAAGACTCTTAGCTAAGTCCTCTCCAAAGCTAAGAATCGTTAGTTGCCTCGATAGCATAATAGAAATTAAGATTCCTACTAGAGCAACAGGAACAATGATTTTCAACTGTGTCCAGTTCGTTCCAGAGACACCACCTGCTGTCCAAAAAGCAAGATCTTGAGAAAGTTTATAATAGATCGCAACGCCTTCTCCTAACGAAGAAAGCAGTGCAGACACAGCTGCACCTGCTAACGTAATACGGATAGGAGAAAGACCCCCCCTAGTCATTGAACCTAAACCGAATACTAACAACGCCCCAACTCCCGCTCCAACAAACGAAAGCAGCATAACGGTGAAGTATGACGAACCTAGGTTAAATGCAAACACACAAGCGAGGGCTAAACTTGCACCAGCGTTCAAACCGAGTAAACCAGGATCTGCAAGAGGATTTCGAGTCATTCCCTGCATGATTGCTCCACTCACAGCAAAGGCAGCGCCGACAACTGCAGCTCCAAGCTCTCTTGGTAACCGAAGACTTACGATAATGCGATCTGTTTCTCTGCTAGAATCATAATTAAATATAGCTTCCCAAACTGTTCGAAAATCAATCTTTGCAGCTCCGACTGAGATAGCAAGACCAATACTTAATAAGAGGAGTAAGCACCCCAAAAGCAAGATGGTCAGGCCTACCTCAGGTCTCGAATACACTTTTACATCTTTTATAACCTTCGTCTTCGTTTTGAACATTGAAATTATCCTTTGTTATTTCGTTAATTCTTCGACGATAAACTCCAATTCTTTCTCTAGAGAGATCGGGTCGTTAAAATAGAACGATTCTGAGTCAAACTGAATTGCATTTCCATTCTTTACAGCAGGAAGCTCTTTCCAAACATCAGATTCCATAAAGGAGTTGTCTGGATTACCTGCTCCAGTTCCAACAAAGATATAATCTCCAGCATAAGTAGGAATCACTTCTGTAGAGATGGCTTTCCAACCTGGACCGAAGACATCTTCTTCTAATTTCTTAGGTGCTTTTAATTCAAGAGCTTGATAGATGACCTCTGTTCCACGTCCCCAGTTTTCACCATATACATACATATCTTTGCCGTATGCTTCCATAACCATGAACGTCTTGTCTTCTCCAATAGCAGCTTTTACTTTTTCACGAGCATCTGCAGCTTTTTCCTTCCACTCTTCAACCCATGCTTTTGCTTCATCTTCTTTTCCTACTATTTTCCCGATTTCAACATGCTGTTCCATGTAATCATACTTATCGTATGACATCGTTACTGTAGGTGCGATTTCTTCATATTTCTTTAAGTTTTTATCATCAGAATACGTAATGATTAGATCTGGATTAAGTTCTAACAGTTTTTCATATGAGTCTGCAGTAACGACTTCAACGTCATCAAGCTTATCTCCATAAAATTTATTAGATTTTGGATATTCATTTACAGCGATCGGTGTAATGCCTAATTCCAACAAGTTTCCTGCATATGTAGCCGCTAGCATTGCAACACGCTCTGGTTCTTTAGGAACTTCAACCTCTCCATTTTCACCTTCATAAACCCTTGTATCTTGTTTATCACTATCGTCTTTTTCCGCAGAACTTTCACCTGATGTGTTCTCAGAACACGCTGCTAATGCAAACACTAAAGTTAATAAAGATAAACTAAGTAAAAGTTGTTTAAATCCTTTTTTCATGTTGTTCTTCCTCCTGAATGTATGATAATAAGAATCATTCTCATATGATGGAAATAAAAAAAGCAGTTACGCTAAGTTCTCTATGAACTGCTCAGTTTTTACGAGATCATACGTCAAACATACTGGCTTCCTCGTTCTTGGGTCCATCCCGATTTCAGCATCGATATTGAACACATCGTAAAGGACTTTAGACGTCATCACTTCTTCAGCTCTTCCCTCTTTTACAATTGAGCCGTCTTTCATAGCCACCATGTGATGAGCAAACCTCGCAGCATGATTTAAATCATGTATGACCATTACGATGGTACGCTTTTCATCACGGTTCAGTTGATGTAATAGCTCGAGTACTTCTAATTGGTGAGATAAGTCTAGATAAGTGGTAGGCTCATCTAATAATATGATATCGGTTTCTTGCGCGAGTGCCATGGCGATCCAAACACGCTGTCTTTGACCACCAGAAAGAGCATCTACAGGTCGTTCCTTAAATTCAAGAATACCCGTTACACGAAGTGCCCAGTCGATCACATCATAGTCCTTTTTCGTTAGCTTACCGAATCCTTTTTGATAAGGATACCTGCCATAAGAAACAAGTTCTCCAACAGTCAGACCAGCAGGTGAATCCGGTGACTGAGGTAAGATCGCCATTTTTTGCGCGATTTTCTTAGTAGATTCTTTGCTGATGCTTTTACCGTCTAAGTAAACTGTTCCAGCATTCGGATTGAGTATGCGTGATAACGTTTTAAGAACCGTTGATTTACCGCACCCATTCGGGCCGATAATCGTCGTGATCTTTTTATCTGGAATCTCAATTTTTAAATCTTTAACGATATTTTTTTCACCATAACCAACCTTTAAATCCTCTGCATATAGTCTGGACATGGTTCCCCTCCTTAGAAATTCTCGAGTATCACTGAACTTCAACTCACCAAATGAAAATGATTATCAATGTCATAACTTATTCTAGTCTATCGTATTTATACTGTCAACCGAATAATCAGCATTCTTATGCAATAAAAAAAGACCCTGGAGTAACCACCAGGGTCTTTTTGAATGTTAACCGATCGAACCTTCCATTTCAAACTTGATAAGGCGGTTCATTTCGACCGCATATTCCATTGGAAGTTCTTTTGTAAATGGCTCGATAAAGCCCATTACGATCATTTCTGTTGCTTCTTCTTCTGAAACCCCACGGCTCATTAGATAGAAGAGCTGTTCCTCAGAAACCTTCGATACTTTCGCTTCGTGTTCAAGAGAAATGTTATCGTTAAGGATTTCGTTGTAAGGAATCGTATCAGAAGTAGACTCATTATCCATGATAAGCGTGTCACACTCGACGTTAGAACGAGCGCCTTCAGCTTTACGGCCAAAGTGTACGATACCACGGTACGTTACTTTACCACCTTGTTTAGAGATGGATTTAGAAACGATCGTTGAAGACGTATTTGGAGCAAGGTGAATCATCTTAGCACCTGCATCCTGATGCTGTCCTTTACCAGCTAGCGCGATGGAAAGTGTCATTCCACGTGCACCTTCACCTTTAAGAAGAACAGCTGGGTACTTCATCGTAAGTTTTGAACCTAGGTTACCATCGATCCATTCCATCGTTGCATTTTCTTCTGCAACAGCACGTTTCGTAACAAGGTTATATACGTTGTTCGCCCAGTTCTGGATCGTTGTATAACGACAGTAAGCGTCCTTCTTAACAATGATTTCAACAACCGCACTGTGTAGTGAATTCGTTGTATAAACAGGAGCTGTACAACCTTCAACGTAATGTACAGAAGAACCTTCATCAGCGATAATAAGCGTACGCTCAAACTGTCCCATATTTTCAGAGTTAATACGGAAGTATGCTTGTAGAGGTGTATCCACTTTTACGCCTTTTGGTACGTAAATGAATGATCCACCAGACCAAACAGCAGAGTTAAGAGCTGAGAACTTGTTATCTGTCGGAGGAATCGTTTTACCGAAATGTTCTCTGAACAAGTCTTCGTTTTCTTTAAGAGCTGTATCCGTGTCCTTAAAGACGATTCCCATCTTTTCAAGGTCTTCTTGCATGTTATGATAAACAACTTCGGATTCGTACTGAGCAGATACACCAGCGAGGTACTTTTGCTCAGCTTCAGGAATTCCAAGCTTATCAAACGTTGTTTTGATTTCTTCAGGTACTTCATCCCATGATCTTTCAGACTTCTCAGAAGGCTTTACGTAGTACGTAATCTCATCAAAGTCTAAATCAGCAAGGTCGCCGCCCCACTGAGGCATAGGCATCTTATAAAATGTTTCAAGAGATTTCAAACGGAAATCAAGCATCCACTGCGGCTCATCCTTAATTCGAGAAATTTCTTTAACGATTTCAGGAGTCAAGCCACGCTGTGAGCGGAAAATTGAAACGTCTTTATCACTAAAACCATATTGGTAATCGCCAACTTCAGGCATTTTTTTAGCCATAGTATTTCCCTCCTAGACATATTACATGTCAGTGTTTGGCTTACGTTCTCTTTCCATCATTCTAGTATGAATAAGCATCTATTACAACACCTGGAAAGGGCTTAAGCCTGGTCGTTCTGTTCCTTAAACCCTTTCTCCATCGCTTTCCAAGAAAGTGTTGCACATTTGATACGAGCAGGAAATTTAGAAACTCCTTGAAGCGCTTCGATGTCACCTAGATCGAATTCTTCTTCATCGTAGTCTTTCCCTTGCATCATATCAGAGAAGATCTTAGACATACGGAGTGCTTCATCAACTTCAAGGCCCTTCACAGATTCTGTCATCATGGATGCGGATGCTAGAGAAATCGAGCACCCTTCTCCAATAAACTTGGCGTCTGAGATTTTACCTTCATCAACTTTTAACTGAAGCTGAATAGCGTCTCCACATGTTGGATTATTCATATTGATTTTCAGGTCGCCTTCTTCAAGCTCCCCTTTATTTCTAGGGTTTTTATAATGATCCATAATGACCTGTCGATACAACTGGTCAAGATTGTTAAAAGACATGACCAAAAAACTCCTTTGCTTTTTGTAACCCTGCTACAAAAGTGTCCACGTCTTCTTCAGTGTTGTATAAATAGAAGCTAGCACGAGCTGTAGCCGATACCTCTAACCACTTCATAAGAGGTTGAGCACAGTGATGTCCTGCTCGAACGGCGATTCCTTCTGTATCGAGCACTGTCGCCAGGTCATGAGGGTGAACATCGTCACTGTTAAACGTTACGACTCCAGCACGTTCTTCAGGACCATAAATCTTTACACCTTCAATTTTAGACATTTGCTTCACTGCATAATGAGCAAGATGCTGTTCATGTGCTTTAATGTTATCCATTCCGATCTCGTTCAAAAAGTCGATCGCAGCACCAAGGCCGACAGCTCCTGCGATGATAGGAGTTCCTCCTTCAAACTTCCAAGGTAGATCTTTCCACGTGGAGTCATATAAACCAACGAAATCGATCATTTCTCCACCGAATTCAAACGGCTCCATGTTTTCAAGGAGATGCTTTTTACCGTATAGAACACCTATGCCAGTAGGACCGCACATTTTGTGAGCAGAAAATGCGAAAAAGTCGCAGTCCAAGTCCTGAACATCGATCTTCATATGCGGTGTACTTTGTGCACCATCTACGACCATCACAGCACCTTTTCGGTGAGCAATCGCAGCGATTTCCTTGATTGGATTGATCGTCCCAAGAACGTTCGACACGTGCATAACAGATACGATCTTCGTATTTTCAGTTATCGTATTCTCCACATCTTCAAGAGAAATCGATCCGTCTTTTTGAAGAGGAATGTATTTGAGTGTGGCACCTGTAGCTTTGACAGCTTGCTGCCATGGAATGATATTACTGTGGTGTTCCATAGGGGTGATGACAACTTCGTCACCTTCCTGAAGGTTCGCACGGCCATAGCTTGATGCAACCATATTCAGTGCTGTGGTCGTACCTCGCGTGAAGATAACTTCCTCAGTCGAGGGTGCATGAATAAATTCACGTACCTTTTCCCTGGCACCTTCATATGCATCAGTGGCGTGTGTCCCTAACGTATGAACCCCTCGGTGTACGTTCGAATTGATTTCTTTATAGTAACGCTCAACTGCATCGATGACTTGCTTTGGCTTTTGAGACGTTGCAGCACTATCAAGATAAACAAGAGGTTTCCCATTTACCTCTTGATGTAAAATGGGAAACTGCTTGCGTATATCCTGCACATCGAACATTAATTTACTTTCCTTTCAGTTACCTCGATCGCACGGTTTTTAACGCCTTCGATCGGAAGTTCGTTAATAACTGGAGCAAGGAAACCATGGATGATCAAACGTTCTGCTTCTTTACGGTTGATTCCGCGGCTTTGTAGATAGAAGAGCTGAAGTGGATCTACTTTACCTACAGATGCAGCATGTCCAGCCATTACGTCGTCTTCATCGATAAGAAGGATAGGGTTAGCGTCCCCTCTTGCCTTGCTGTTCATCATAAGAACGCGTTGAGTCTGGTCGCCGTTTGATTTTGTAGCGCCGTGCTCGATCTTTGTAACACCATTAAAGATTGCACTTGCACTTTCTTTTTGAACGCCATGAACGAGAAGAACACCTTCAGAGTTCTTACCATGGTGGAACATCTCATTGGTAAAGTTCTGTTTCTGATCACCGCGGCCAATCGTTACCGTCTTAGAATCACCATAAGAGCCGTCACCAACTAGGTTCGTTGAGTTCGTTGAAATCGTGTTTCCGTCATTCATCTGAGCAAGAGCCCAATCGATCTTACCATCACGCCCTACGTTCGCACGACGATTCACATACGTTGTAACACCTTTTGCAAAGTTATCGACTGAACCAAACGTTACGCGAGCATTTTGCCCAACGTGAACTTCAGCAATAATGTTAGCAACTGATTCAACGTCATGAGAATAAGATAGATAGTTCTCAACGTATGTTACTGAACTGTTATCTTCAGCAACGATGATCACGTGATTGAATAATCCTGCTTCAGGATCCTCTTGCCAGTATAGCGCTTGAACTGGAACGTCTACTTCCACGTTACGAGGTACATAAAGGAATGTTCCTCCATTAAGAAGTGCTGTATGAAGTGCTGTTAAACGATGCTCATCGACTTTCATAACATCTTTCATGAAGTACTTCTCAACAAGCTCACTATGGTTTTGTACAGCCGTTAAGATGTCTGTAAAAATAACACCTTTATTTTTAAGCTCATCAGAAAGCTGTTTGAAAACTGGCGTTGAGTTACGATGCACGAGAAGGTTACCAGATTGCTGGTCTTTGGCAACCAGTTCTTTAATATCTTCAGGAAGTTCATCCAATGAAGAAATACCTTCTGTCTGTACATCGTGCTTAAACGAAGTGAAATTAAATTTATCTATTTTCGTCTTATCAGGTTTTGGCATAGGTAGGTCTGCTGACTTCTCTAGTGCCATTAGGCGAAGCTGAGTAAGCCACTGTGGCTCTTGTCGCTTCTCTGAAAAAGACCGAACATAATCTTGATCGAATGCAATCTTCGTATCCACTGACATTGTCATCCTCCTTACTGCTTACGCTTCTTGGCCAACTGTTTCGTCTTTGATACCTAGTTCTTCTTTAATCCAATCGTAACCTTCTGCTTCAAGACGCTGAGCTAGTTCAGCTCCGCCTGACTTCACGATGCGTCCTTGCATCATTACGTGTACTTTATCTGGAGTAATATAGTTAAGAAGACGCTGATAGTGAGTGATGATCAAGCAACCGAACTCTTCGTTACGCATTGCATTAACACCTTTTGAAACAACTTTAAGAGCGTCGATATCTAGACCAGAATCAATCTCATCAAGAACTGCAATCTTTGGTTCTAGCATCATAAGTTGAAGAATTTCGTTACGCTTTTTCTCACCGCCTGAGAATCCTTCGTTAAGGTAACGCTGAGCAAATTCTTCGCCCATATCAAGCTCAGCCATTTTGCTGTCTAGCTTTTTAATGAATTTCATAAGAGAAATTTCATCGCCTTCTTCACGACGAGCATTGATTGATGTACGTAGGAAATCAGCGTTTGTAACCCCGCTTACTTCACTTGGATATTGCATAGCAAGGAAGAGGCCCGCTTTCGCACGCTCATCAACTTCCATTTCAAGCACATCTTCATCATCAAGAAATACTTTACCTTGAGTGATTTCATATTTCGGATGTCCCATGATAGCGGAAGCAAGGGTAGATTTTCCTGTACCGTTCGGCCCCATTACTGCATGAATTTCGCCACCATTTATTTCAAGGTCTAGTCCCTTGATAATCTCTTTTCCTTCAATGGAAACATGAAGATTTTCAATCTTAAGAGTTGATGCTGCCATTTGTGAATACCTCCAATAACGTTTATACTATTCCTTCTTCCTTCCTTATTGTATTAGCTATAAGGTTTATGTCAAGGAATGTGTGCTGAGTCATTCTCAATCTATTTTCATTCTAATTTTATAACAAATCCAAACTATTATCAAGGAACGAGAAATGCGTCCTTAACTAGAGTTAACAACATCTATGTGTCCTATTCAGACTACAAATCTCACCCAAGAATAAGCGTATCATTTCCTTATAAGGGAAACAACGGATGTTGTACTCATTTCAAAATAAAAAACCAGTCAGCGACTGGTTTTTATAGCGTATTGCTGATTCATTTTTGCAATTTACGGTCGAATTCACTTACCAACATCAGACTTTGGCGATGATCCATGTCTCGATCGCGCTCTACTTGCATTCGTTTGTTAAAATTCCTGCTATATTCTGCGTATCCTACTCCGTGAGACTGGAACATTGCCTTTTCCATTTCAGGTGTGTGGTTTAACCGCAAGGGGCTAATAATGAATCAATCCTTTCAGTAATTGGTTATTTATTTACTCACTTAATTTACCACTTTAATACAGTCGCCTACAAATGCCATATACACCAATTACAAAGGAAATACCCTGCTCTTCTATGTTTTGAATATATTGAAAAGTATAAATCTTATCTTTCCTTCGTTTAAGAAGCAATTCCAATACTGTGCATATATATAATGGAAGAAACTCGTAGTTTAATGCTTCATTTGATTAAGATCCGTAATACATTCCTGAACGAGGGTTACAGCTTGACTCATGGAAGCTCCTCCACCAAAGGCTGCTGTTACTCCAACTGTCTCGAGGATTTCCTCTTCAGTGCACCCTTGATCTAAGCACCCTTTCGTATGATAAATGATGCAATATTCATCTTGAGAGAAAATCGAGATCCCAAGTGCAATCATCTGCTTTTCCTTCTTACTAACGGCACCTTCTCTAAAACAAGCTTCTGTAAATGCATTATATTTCTTTGCTATTTGGGGCATTTTCTCAGTAAAGACTCCAAGGCCTTCTTTGTAATCATGCAATGCTGTTTGTGCAAAATTTGTATTTTGTTGTTCCTGCGTCACGTCACATTCCTCCTTCAATTATTCAGAGTTAGTATGAGAAGACAATCACAATGCTATCCATAAATTTGAAGAGAAAAAATTAAAGGTTGTGTGAGAATTATCACATTAATGGAGGGAATAGTTCTTTACTATGTAACTATAAGAGCTAAAGGAGTGGATGATATGTTTGAAGGTAAAACAACACGAGTCGTTGTGATTGGAACAGGGTTCGTAGGGACTAGCTATGCATTTTCTTTACTTAATCAAGAAGTTGCAAATGAGCTCGTATTAATCGATGCCAATAAAGAGAAAGCTGAAGGAGAAGCAAGGGACCTTAATCATGGCCTTCCTTTTGGTGCGCAGATGAAAATTTGGGCAGGTGATTATAGTGACTGTCGTGATGCAGATATCGTCGTCATTGCGGCTGGAGCGAACCAAGCGCCAGGTGAAACAAGGTTAGATTTAATTGATAAAAACACCAAAATCTTCAAAACAATCGTGACGAATGTGATGTCTTACAATTTTGATGGAATTTTTATTGTCGCTACAAATCCAGTTGATATCCTAAGCTATGCAACTTGGAAGTTCTCTGGCCTCCCGAAAGAAAGGGTTATCGGATCAGGGACAATTCTTGATACTGCAAGATTTAGATATTTATTAGGGGAATACTTTGATGTAGATTCTAGAAATGTTCATGGATACATTTTAGGTGAACACGGAGATACTGAATTACCTGTGTGGAGCCACACAACGATCGGCAGCAGGCCCGTTCTTTCACTAATCAAAGATACCTCTGAAGGAAAAGCAGAACTTGATGCCCTGTTTGCAGATGTGCGTGATGCAGCCTACCACATCATCAATCGTAAAGGTGCGACACATTTCGGTATTGCGATGGGATTACTTCGATTAACCAAAGCCATCTTGCGTAACGAAAATTCTATTCTTACTATATCCACTCTATTAGAAGGTGAATACGGTTTAGAAGATCTCTATATTGGCGTACCTGCAATCGTCAATAGAAATGGTATTCGAGAAGTCATTGAACTTGATCTCACTCCTCAGGAAACTGAACAGCTTCAACACTCTGCAAAAACGCTTACTGACGCTATGAAACCGGTCCTTCTTTATAAATAGCACTAAAAAAAGGTTCTCCACAAAGGAGAACCTTTTTTGCTTTATTCATTTACTGGTACGACTGCTCCATCATATTCTTCTTTAATGAAGGTTTGAATTTCTTCTGAGCGTAGAACCTCAACAAGCGTTTTTACAGCTTCGTTACTTTCATCACCTTTGTTCACGGTGATCACGTTCACGTATGGAGAGTCCGAACCTTCAAGTGCTATTGCGTCTTCTTGTGGATTTAATCCAGCATCGATCGCATAGTTCGTGTTGATTAAAACAGCATCACCTTCACCTTGCTTATAGATCTGAGGAAGAAGGGAAGCTTCTACGTTTGTTTTAAAGGTAAGGTCTTTTGGATTTTCAGCGATATCTTCGACTTGTGCATCTGTTGGATCGATACCTTCTTTAATCTTGATCAAACCTTTCGCTTCTAGCAATTGAAGCATACGACCGTGGTCTGATACAGAGTTACTCATGATGATTTCTGCACCTTTAGGAAGTGCATCAAGGTTTTCATATTCCTGTGAATAGACACCGATCGGCTCGATATGAATCCCACCAGCGTTTACGAAATCATAGTTATCGTTTTCTTCCATTTGTAGCTCCATATAAGGCACTGTTTGGAAGTAGTTCGCATCTAACTCACCATTAGCGAGAGTTTTGTTCGGAAGAATGTAATCCTGGAAGCGCTCGATTTCAAGAGTAATTCCTTCTTCCTCAAGAAGCGGCTGTGCTTTTTCTAGGATTTCAGCGTGTGGAACGTTTGATGCACCAACAACTAGTTTCGTTTCTTCACTTTCTGATCCTGAGCCTTCACTGTTTCCACCGTTATTTGCTCCACAAGCCGCTAGAGCTGCAAGAGCAACAACTGACAAAAGTAGTAATAGTTTTTTCATGGTTTCTCTCTCCTTTTTTTATCTTATCTTTTATCCATAGCTCGCGTTGTAACATCTCCGATAACCTGAAGAACTGCTACAATAGCGAGAATTAATACAGTTGCGACAAGCGTCACGTCGGGATTATTTCGTTGGAAACCATCTAGATATGCAAGATCTCCTAATCCTCCAGCCCCAACGACACCTGCCATCGCTGTATAGCTCACTAGAGCGATCGCAGTTACTGTTATTCCTGAAATCAATGCTGGCATCGCTTCAGGAAGCAGTACTTTAAAAATAATCTGGCCATTCGTAGCCCCCATCGCTTGGGATGCTTCGATCACTCCCCTGTCTACTTCTCTTAGAGCGATCTCGACCATTCGTGCGTAAAATGGGGCAGCCCCTGCAATAAGTGCTGGCAATGCAGCATTAGCTCCCAGCATCGTACCAACAATATATACAGATAGTGGGATAAGCAAAATAATTAATATGATGAATGGAATCGAACGGAACAGGTTTACAATCCCTGCAACAAAACCGTTAATATATCGATTTTCCCAGACGTTTCCCTTTGAAGTTAAGAAAAGCAGCAGGCCGAGTCCAATGCCGAGTATAAACGTTGCGAACACAGAGATCGCGGTCATGTAGATCGTTTGTAATGCCGCTTCCCACATATCCTCCCAACGCACGTTAGGAAATAGTGAACTAAGCATTTGGAATCACCTCCACTTCTACTTTCTGCTCACGTGCATAGCTCAGTGCTTTGTCGATAGAAGATTGTTCACCTTTTAGTAAGACCGATAGCTTACCATAAGGACCATCCTGCGTATGGGTGACCTTCCCTTGAATGATGTTCACTTCGATCTGAAACTCTCTGATTAACTTCGTTACGAGAGGTGACCCCGTAGCTCCTTTTACAAAAGTAAATTGTACGAGTGTCCCTTCTGCACCTTCAGTAAGATGTGAAATCGATTCTTTCATTTCCTCTGGCTCACTCAGTTGGTTTACAAAATCACGGGTGATCGGCTGCTTGGGATGATGGAAAATATCAAGTACTGGACCTTCTTCAACAACACTGCCACCTTCCATGACCGCAACACGATGACAAATCTTTCTGATCACGTGCATTTCATGAGTGATCAACACGATCGTTAGTCCTAGCTCTTTATTAATTTTCTTTAATAGGTCGAGAATACTATCTGTGGTCTTCGGATCCAGGGCCGATGTCGCTTCGTCACAGAGTAACACTTTAGGGTTATTAGCAAGTGCCCGCGCAATCCCAACTCGCTGCTTTTGACCACCACTTAGTTGAGATGGGTACGCATCTTCTCTCCCGGATAACCCAACGAGGTTGATCAACTCGTCCACTCGAGCTTTTCTTTTCTCTTTCGGCACGCCCGATATTTCAAGCGGGAACGCAATATTTTCTTTTACAGTGCGTGACCAGAGAATATTAAAATGCTGAAAAATCATTCCGATTTCTTGTCTTGCTAGACGAAGTTCCTTGTTATTCAACTTAGATAATGCTTTGTCATCTACTGTTACGCTGCCTTCAGTTGGTCGCTCAAGTAGATTTAACATGCGGATAAGTGTACTCTTTCCAGCGCCACTATATCCGATAACTCCGAAAATTTCGCCTTTTTCAATTGTAAGATCAGTATTCTTCACCGCTTCTACTGGTCCAGAGGCTGCAAAGAACGTCTTCTTTATACCTTTTAACTCAATCATTTGCACACTTCCTTTTACCTTACGATATCCCATCACAATAGGTTGATTTTAAAACCTTTTGAAATAAAAAATGCCTTTCCGCTATGAGCAGAAAGGCACTTGAAATCGATGTCTTTCTCTCATTTCTCAAAGCATCTGCTTTGCAGGAATTGGCACCTTCTCAAACACGCTGTTTGACGGTTGCCGGGCTTCATAGGGCCAGTCCCTCCACCTCTCTGAATAAGAGATATTTAGTTATTAACACGTTACTCTAGTTAAGTACTAAATCGAATTCTAGCATGGGACTTTTAGTGTGTCAATCGATGAGTAAAAAGTCCGAATTTTTAAATAAAACCAGCTGTCAGAGTTTCAACTACTCCTCTAAAGTCAGCCCTCTTTTCTGACAGCGTAAAAGCGCTGCAATCCATACAGCGCTCGCGCCAATGATTCAGTTGTATCTCTATACGGATCAAACATGCTCTCTTATTTACGCTCTTTGATTTTCATACTGCTCGATTTTATCCTCAAGAGAGAGGGTTCTAGATACTTCGTCCCACCCGTTCAACAACATTTCCTTCCAATAGGGATCGATTTCAAACGATACGTGCAGCCCATCATTATCACTAATAGATTGGTTTTCGAGTTGAACAGTGAGTGAATAACCTTCGCTTGCCTTTGTAAATAATTCAGCAACGGTTTCTTGAGGAAGAGCGATTGGAAGGATACCGTTTTTCACACAGTTGTTGTAAAAGATATCTGCGAAGCTTGGTGCGATGATCACTCTAAATCCGTAGTCTAATAGGGCCCATGGAGCATGTTCTCTCGATGAACCGCAGCCGAAGTTTTTACCCGCTACTAGGATTGAAGCCGACCTGTATTGCTCTTCATTTAAAGAGAAATCAGACCGTGCGATTCCATCGTCATCGAAACGCCAATGATAGAACAAAAACTGTCCAAACCCCTGTCGCTCGATCCGTTTCAGAAATTGCTTTGGTATTATTTGATCAGTGTCCACATTCACCTTTTCAAGAGGATAGACGACACCTGTATATTCATTGATAGGTTCCATGATTTCACTCCTTTACACGACAGGCTGCTTCATTTTTCTTGCATCTGTAAATTTGCCTTCCAAAGCAGCGGCGGCTGCCATGGCAGGACTGACTAGATGCGTTCTAGAACCATTTCCTTGCCGTCCCTCAAAGTTCCGGTTTGATGTAGAAGCGCATCGCTCTCCTGGTGGAACGATATCGTCATTCATCGCAAGACACATACTGCATCCTGCTTCTCTCCACTCAAAGCCAGCATCAATAAACACTTGATCTAGTCCTTCTGCTTCCGCTGTTTCTTTGACAGATTTAGAACCCGGCACGACTAGCGCTCGAACATTGCGGTGTACTTTCCTTCCACGAACAATATTTGCTGCGGCTCTAAGATCACTAATCCTTGAATTTGTACAAGATCCGATAAAGACATGTTGGATGTCGATATCCTGAATTGCCATCCCAGCTGTTAACCCCATATACGTTAAGGCCTGTGCGATTGCTTTTTGATCAGCCGGATCTTCATAGTCCTCTGGAAAAGGCACTCTACCGTAGACGGATGATCCCATAGAAGGATTCGTACCCCACGTAACCTGAGGTTCTATCTCATCAGCATGGATCTCTAAAACGTCGTCATACGTTGCTCCTTCATCAGTAGCAAGGTTTCTCCATTCTGATATCGCTGCTTGGAATTCCTCTCCTTGTGGAACATGCCTTTTTCCCTTTAGGTAGTCAAACGTTACCTCATCAGGACTGATTAATCCTGCTTTAGCACCGGCTTCTATCGACATGTTACAGATTGTCATTCGCTCTTCCATCGACATCTTTCTAATCGCTTCACCTGTATATTCAAGAATAGCCCCTGTTCCTGCATTCACTCCAAACTTCGCTATGATTGCAAGAATGATATCCTTCGCCGTTACACCTGCGCCCGGCTGACCATTCACTCGAACTTCAATTGTTTTTGGAGAGGATTGCCAAAGAGTTTGAGTTGAAAGAACATGTTCGACTTCACTCGTTCCGATCCCGAATGCAAGTGCTCCAAAAGCACCGTGTGTCGAGGTATGACTATCACCGCAAACGATTGTTTTGCCTGGTTGAGTCAACCCTAGTTCTGGGCCAATCACATGGACGATACCTTGGTCTGGATGGTTAATATCGGCAATTTCGACCCCAAATTCCTTACAATTTTCTTCTAGCTTCTCCATCTGTACCTTTGAAACAGGATCATTAATGATATGCCGCGCAATCGTTGGAACATTATGATCCATAGTAGCGAAGGTCAGATCAGGACGTCTGACCTTCCGCTGATTCATACGCAAGCCTTCAAAAGCCTGCGGAGATGTTACTTCGTGCACAAGGTGTAAATCGATATAAAGTAAATCTGGACTGCCTTCTTCTCTATGCACAACGTGCTTTTCCCAGATCTTTTCTATAATTGTTTTTGGCTCCACACCCATCCTCCTCACTGTCACGCATAAGCTTCCATGATACCAGCCGTAGCATTATCTTCTGCTAGTTGAAAGATAACTTGATCGACCATCTTATCAGTACTTAGACTTCGCTTTCCAACACCCGCAAGATCAGTTGTGAAATACCCTGCTTCAAGAACTTCCATCACAGCTTTATCGATCGCATCAGATTCTTCCTTCATATTGAACGAATGGTTTAACATCATCGATGCAGATAAGATCATCGCTAGTGGATTGGCAAGGTTTTTACCAGCGATATCGGGCGCTGAACCGTGTACTGGTTCATACATGCCAAACCCATCTTTTCTTAAGCTTGCAGATGGAAGCATCCCTAAAGACCCAGTGATCATCGAAGCTTCGTCACTCAAGATATCTCCAAAAAGATTCTCTGTTACGATTACGTCAAAGTGTGCAGGATTCTGAACAATTTTCATCGCTGCAGCATCCACAAGCATATGCTCAACTTCCACGTCCTGGTATGAGGCTGCTTTTTCATTTACGATTTCACGCCACATCCTGCTCGATTCTAGAACATTCGCTTTGTCGACACTCGTCAGCTTCTTCTTTCGTTTCCTAGCTGCTTTAAATCCTTGTTCTACGATGCGCTCGATTTCTTCACGCGTATAAGAAAGCGTATCGACTACGCGCTCTCCACCTTCTCTCCGTTCACTCGGTGTACCAAAGTACAAGCCACCCGTTAATTCTCTTAAAATCAGCATATCGACGCCTTTGATGCGGTCTTCCTTTAACGGTGATGCGTCTAAAAGACTGTCATACGCTTTGACCGGACGTAGATTTGCGAACAATTCAAGCTCTTTTCTAATTGTTAGAAGGCCTTTTTCAGGACGAAGTCTTCCAGGCAGATCATCCCACTTCGGTCCGCCTACAGCGCCTAAAAGTACAGCGTCAGATCGCTTACACATATCTAGTGTTTCTTTAGGCAACGGTTCGCCTGTTTCATCGATCGCTACGCCCCCGATGACGCCTTTTTGAAATTCGAACACATGGCCGAATCGATCTGCTACGGCATTGAGAACCTTGATCGTTCCCTCCATCACCTCTGTGCCAATTCCGTCTCCTGGTAATACCGCAACTGTTTTCTTCATCCTATATAACCTCCTTTTTAAACGTGAGCTTGCTTTTTCACTAAATAATTTTCACGAGCGAGCGTACGGTTCACTCCATTTAGATATGCGTTGGCCGAAGCCTCTAATACATCCTGGGCAGTACCTCTACCACTCGATTCGATTCCGTTATACAATACCCGTACATGGACTTCAGCTAGAGCATCACGCCCGCCACCGACTGAGCTTAAACGATAGTCTTGTAGTTGTAACGTACCCGGAATCATCAGCTCGATCGTGTTATAGATTGCTTCTACACTACCTGAACCCGTTCCAGCTTGTTGCAGCATCGATCCATCAGGTGAGACCATCGAAATGGTTGCCGTCGGAATGTTAGCAGTACCATACTGTACTTGAATACTATGAATCTCATATTTCTCAACTGTTTCATCGGTTTGAATATCTGTAAGAAGGGTGATCAGATCTTCCTCGGTAATGTGTTTTTTCTTATCGGCAAGGTCTTTGAAGTCTGAAAAAGCCTCAAGAATCTTCGCGTCATCCAGAACAAAACCAAGCTCTTTCACTTTATCTTTGAAAGCATGCTTACCAGAATGCTTACCTAGAACAAGACTATTCGATTGAACACCTATCAATTGAGGACTAATAATTTCATAGGTGGATTTCTCTTTAAGAACGCCATCTTGGTGGATTCCTGATTCATGGGCAAACGCATTTGCTCCAACAACCGCCTTATTTCCCGGCACCGCCATTCCAGTCAGCTTACTGACTAGCGTACTCGTTCGTTTAATTTCATCTAATTTCAAGTTCGTTTCAGCGTTGTAGAAATCATTTCTTATTCGAAGGGCAACCGCTACTTCTTCGATCGCAGCATTCCCTGCACGCTCACCGATCCCATTGATCGTTCCTTCAATCTGAGTAGCACCGCATTCGATCGCAGCTAGAGAGTTTGCTACAGCCATTCCTAAATCATCATGACAATGAGCAGAAAGTGCCACTCGATCGATATTAGGTACGTTGTTTTTCAAATAAGTGAATAGTTCACCATATTCTTGCGGGCTACGATACCCTACAGTGTCAGGTATATTTATGACAGTAGCACCAGCTTCGATCACTTCAGTAATGATCTTTGCAAGGAACGCTCGGTCTGAACGACACGCATCTTCTGCAGACCATTGAACCTTCGGAAACATCGTCTTGGCATACCTCACAGCTTCAACTGCTGTTTCTACCACTTGGTCAGGCGTCTTCTTCAACTTGTGTGTCATGTGTATCGGAGATGTCGCAAGAAATACGTGAAGCCTTGGATCCGCACCGCCTTTCAAGGCTTCCCATGCTGTATCGATGTCTGTTTTATTCGCTCTAGCAAGACCAGTTACAGAAACATTTCGTACAGTATCTGCAATGTTCTTCACACCCTCGAAGTCGCCTTTGGAAGCGGCTGGGAAACCCGCTTCCATAATATCGACTCCTAGTCTCTCAAGCTGTTTCGCGATTTCGAGCTTTTCTAATGCATTCAGATTGACACCCGCTGACTGTTCTCCATCTCTAAGCGTCGTATCGAATACATTAATCTTTTGCACTTGAAACCACTTCCTTCTTGGATTTTGGCTTAACGAACGGCATCATTGCTCTTAGTTCTTTTCCAACTTGTTCGATAGGGTGCTGCTTTTCTTTCTCATTGATCGCATGGTACTCAGGTCTGTTCAGCTTGTTCTCTAGAATCCATCCTTTCGCAAACTTTCCTGTTTGGATTTCTTCTAGGATATCCTTCATACGCTGCTTTGTATCTGCATCCACAACGCGTGGTCCTGATACAAAGTCACCCCACTGAGCTGTATCTGAGATCGAGTAACGCATACCGGCAATTCCATCTTCATACATCAAATCCACGATAAGCTTCAGCTCGTGTAAACATTCAAAGTAAGCGACTTCTGGCTGGTATCCTGCTTCAGTTAACGTTTCGAATCCAGCTTTAACAAGTGACGTTAGACCGCCGCAAAGGACAGCTTGCTCTCCAAATAGATCTGTTTCTGTTTCTTCTTTAAATGATGTTTCAAGTACTCCTGCACGCGCTCCGCCGATTCCTTTTGCATAAGCGAGAGCAAGTTCTTTCGCCTCTCCTGTCACGTCTTGGTAAACACCGAACAATGCAGGAACACCAGCACCATCAGCGAATGTTCTTCTTACAAGGTGCCCTGGACCTTTAGGTGCAACTAGGAAGACATCCACATTTGACGGAGGAACAACTTGATTAAAATGAACGTTGAAGCCGTGAGCAAAGACAAGTGCATTGCCTGCTTTAAGACCTGGCTCAATTTCTTGTTTATAGACATCCGGCTGATGTTCGTCCGGGAGAAGAACCATTACGACATCTGCTTCTTCACTTGCTTCTTTAACAGTTTTTACATCGAAACCGTCTTCAGCTGCTTGATCCCATGAACGTCCTTTTCGTAGGCCGATCGTTACGTCAAATCCGCTTTCTCTTAGGTTTTGTGCATGTGCATGCCCTTGTGAACCGTACCCAACTACCGCGATTTTCTTATCCTTCAGTACACCTTCGTTAATATCTCCGTTATAGTAAACTTTTGCCATGATTCTCCATCCCTTCTAATTTTGGTTGATTAATTAAGAATTGAATACTGTTTTAGATCAGTTACAGATCTTTGACTACCTCTTGGGAAAGCTGTGATTCCCGTACGAACCATCTCTTTAATTCCGTATGGTCGCAAAAGATCGATGATCGCTTCGATCTTATCTGAATCCCCCGTTACTTGAACTGTTAAGTTTTCACGGCTTACATCGATGATAGAAGCTCTAAATGGTTCGATTATTCCCGATAGTTCGCTTCTGACCTGTGCATTGCTAACGACTTTGATCAGCGCGAGTTCTCTTACAACGATGGCTTGATCTGTGATGTCAGACACTTTCAATACATCTACTTGCTTGTTTAACTGTTTGATCAGCTGTTCAATCTTTCCATCGCCTTCAACATTCACCACAAACGTCATTTTTGAAATACCTTCCGTTTCGGTATGACCAACTGTGATACTCTCGATGTTGAACTGTCTTTTCGTCATCAACCCAGTGATTCGGTTTAATACCCCGCTTTGGTTGATGACTGTAGCTGTCACAATTCGCTTCATGGTTTCACCCCGATCATTTCATGAAGACCTTTACCAGGCGCTATCATTGGATATACATTCTCAGTACCACTTACCCTGCAGTCGATCAATACAGGATCTCTATGGGCGAAAGCTTCACTGAAGACTGCTTCAGCCTCTTCCTCTGTATGCACTTGATAAGCTTTGATTCCATAAGCTTCACCTAGCTTTACGAAATCAGGTTGAACCGGTATAAGAGACTGAGAGTAACGCTGTTCATAGAAAGCTTCCTGCCATTGTCGCACCATACCTAGCGATTGATTGTTCACGATGACTATTTTTACAGGCAGGTTCAGCTCTTGAAGAACGGAAAGTTCTTGAAGCGTCATTTGAAACCCTCCATCTCCAGTGATCGAGACGACGGTTTGGTCTGGAAACGCTAGCTGGGCACCGATCGCAGCCGGAAAACCAAAGCCCATCGTTCCTAATCCCCCTGAAGTCACCCATTTGTTCGGATCAGCAAAAGAATAATATTGAGCTGCCCACATTTGGTGTTGCCCGACATCTGTCGTGATGATGGCGTCCCCTTTCGTATGCTTATGGACGAGCTCGATTACGCGCTGAGGCAAGAATTCTTCTGTGTTCGATTTGTACCAAAGTGGATAGTCTTCGTTCTTCTGGGCAAGTTGTTTGCGCCACTCCTCCGTCTCAGGGGTTCGTGTTTCTGTATCGAGTAAACTTATAAGCGCCTCCCTCGCGTCTGAAACAATCGGTATTTGGGTAGGAATGTTTTTCCCGATCTCTGCTGGATCAACATCGATATGAGCAACCGTTGCATGCCTAGCAAAATGATCCAAGTTTCCTGTTAAGCGATCATCGAATCTCGCTCCGATGCTGATGAGTAGATCGCATTCATAAAGCGCCATGTTGGCTGTATACGTACCATGCATTCCGCCCATCCCAAGAAACAGTGGATGCTTTCCTGGATAGCTTCCTAAGCCTAAGAGAGTGTTGACTACAGGTATTTCGTGCCTTTCAGAGAATGCACGCAACTCTTTCCCAGCATTCGCGTGAAGAACCCCAGCACCAGCTAAAATAACCGGTTTCTTCGCTGTTCCTATTGCATCTGCTAGTTTCTTAATTTGTAAGACATTAGGAGAAAAGGTTGGTTGATAGCCTGGCAGATTCACCTTGGACTCATCACCTGGAACCATTTTCATATTCGAAACATCTTTAGGGATGTCAACGAGGACTGGGCCTGGTCGCCCTGTGGAGGCGATGTGAAAAGCTTCTTTAATGATTCTAGGAAGGTCTTTTACATCGCGCACCTGAAAATTATGCTTTGTAATCGGAGATGTGATCCCCATAACATCAGCTTCTTGAAAAGCATCTGTGCCGATCACATTGCTCGCAACTTGACCTGTAAAAATAACGATTGGCAGCGAATCCATCATGGCGTCAGTAATGCCTGTCACGAGGTTCGTCGCACCAGGACCAGATGTAGCAATGACAACACCAGGCTTACCGCTTACTCTCGCGTACCCTTCTGCAGCATGAATCGAACCTTGTTCATGCTTTGATAGGATGTGCTTGATCGGTGAACGATAGAGTGCGTCATAAATTGATAAAACCGCACCTCCCGGATAGCCAAACAGCACTTCAACATTTTCTTTCTTCAATGAATCGATCAGAATATCCGCTCCGGTCATCTCCGTTGTAACAGCTTCGGCTTCATTTCTTGCCTTCGCCCGCATACTGTTGATCCCTCCAATGCTTATTGATGAGCTTTTTCATCCTGTATGAACTGGTTATTGCTAAAGAAAAAAAGCCTTCTCATCCCCACGCCGCTTTATACGGTCCGTAGGGGCGAAAAGACTTTCACGGTACCACCCTACATTTGTGACAAACTTCGTCACCTCAGTAACAGCTAATGCTGTTTTTTAATAACAAGTGTTGTAAAACACCTGGCTGATCCTAAGTAGCTCAATTCAGATCAACACTCAGAGGGGATGTCGGAGCAGGGAGTAATACCGGCTTCCACCTACACCGGCTCTCTGGTAACCACTCGATCCTGCACCTTTTACCTCGTCATTGATTTTGTGTATTTAATTTTGAATCCTTAACCCGCTTGAACGTCTCGCTTAGATGGGTATACGCTTACGCCATCTGTTGTCACAATATTTCTGAAAGCTTTTAGAAGGTTGTTCGTCGTTTTACCTGGTCGGCCTTCACCGATTACTCTTCCGTCTACCTTAACGACTGCAATCACTTCTGCAGCTGTTCCAGTAAGGAAAACTTCATCGGCAACATACACATCGTGTCGAGTGAACGTTTCTTCTCGCATCTCATATCCTTTTTCTCTCGCTAGTTCCATGATGGCATTTCGCGTAATGCCTTCTAGTGCGCCAACATACCCAGGTGGCGTTTTAATTACGTTACCTTTGACAATGAATATATTATCTGCAGAACCTTCCGCAACATAGCCTTGATCATTTAGCATGAGTGCTTCGCTCACACCGGCAAGGTTCGCTTCGATTTTCACCAAAATATTGTTCAAGTAATTTAATGATTTCACTTTAGGACTAAGAACGTCCGAACGGTTTCTTCGACTTGCTACCGTTACGATCTCAATTCCTGTATCGTAAAGATGTTTAGGGAACAAGGCTAGTGATTCTGCAATAACAATCACTTGAGGCTCCTTGCATGTGAATGGATCAAGCCCAAGATTTCCCACGCCTCGTGATACAACAATACGAATGTAAGCATCTTGAAGATCGTTTTTCTTCAATGTCTGAACGATAATGTCAGTCAGTTCCTCCATCGTATAGTTAATATTTAGCATGATTGAATGAGCTGAGTCGAAAAGTCGCTGAAGATGTTCTTTTAGTCGGAATACGTTTCCGTCATACATGCGAATTCCTTCGAACACCCCATCGCCGTATAGAAAGCCATGATCGTATACCGATACTTTGGCATCTTCTTTTTTTACAAATTCTCCGTTAAGGTAGATCCATTGTTCACTCACCTTGTTCACTCCTTTCCTTTTGGTAATAGACGCATTAAAGCGTCAAGTTTAATTTCAAGGACCAAAGCGAGTCAGGTCCTTGTTCAATGTGTGTGAATTGTTTAAATAATTTGTTTAATTGAGGACAATAATACTCCCGTTTCCACAGAAGGTCAACACCCTTTCTGAAAGTTTTTAGACTATTTAGATATATCTGTTTATTTGCAACCGCTTACAATCCCATCTAGAGTGAGATTACATGACATCAAGTTTTCTATTGTAAATTTTATTAAAGCGCTTACATTGTAAAAAAGTAAAAACCCCCTCTCAATTTGAGAGGGGACAGTCTGTCGTGAAAGCTTTAAAGCTCCTACCAACGATATAGTGAGATTTCCGCTCCAGATGCTCGCTTTCCGCGGGGCGGGCGGTGAGCTTCCTCGTCGCTTACGCTCCTGTGGACCCGTCCCGCTGCTCCCGCAGGAGTCGAGCATCCTTCCGCTCCAATCTGCATTGTGCTCAAATCTTTAATTCAAATAAAAAACTAACTTGCATTGACGTGAATAACATAATCGCTCAGAAAAATTTTCTTAAGTTAATAGACCTATCTAACTCCTACCTTGTAGGGAATAGAATATCCTAGGTTTCCCAACAGGTTGAATCCTCTCAGTTCGAGAGGGGGAGGAACTAAACAACCGCTAATCTAGAAGTAGAATGATTTAGGGTCAGACCTTGGAGAGGATAGAGGCTCGCTTTACTATGTTCCAGTAATGCTTCTACTTCACTTCTTTTGCCTGTGACATAGTAAGCTCCTTTTTCTGAGGTAGGAAGTACTTCGAGTCCCCTTACTTCTGAATCGTCTCCGATCAACAAGAAGTCCTCTTCAACAGCATTCCCCTTTTCTATTCGGGAATAGTAAACCGGTTCAGTGCTGTTTCGGTCGATGCTTAATAAATCTTCTACCATTGCGCTCGCTGTAGGATCTGCTCCTGCACCCTGACCAGTTAACGTTATGTTACCTGCGAGATTACCTGCAACAGATAGAGCATTGTTAACACCTGTCACATTGAAAAAAGGATGGGCTTCAGAAACTGCAACTGACTCAACCGTAATAACTGGCTCTTCCTTTTGCAAACGAAGATTTGCGATATGTTTAATTCTAAGACCAAGTGCCTCAGCTTTCTTAATATCAAAGCTGGTCACTTCCCTAATTCCTTTTCTAGTGATACTTTCCCATTCAGGCTGTTTTCCATAAACAAGATCAGAGAGAATGAGAATCTTGTAAAATGCATCCCAGCCGTCGACGTCATTCGTAGGGTCAGCCTCCGCATATCCCTTCTCTTGTGCTAACCGGAGTGCTTCTTCAAAAGACAACCCGCTCACTTGACACTCATTGAGAATGAAATTAGAAGTTCCGTTCAGAATTCCGCTTATCTCTTTAATCTGGTTACTTCTGATTCCTTCTCGCAGCGTGCTAAGAATCGGAATAGATGCTGCAACTGCCGCTTCATATCTAAGTCCTACGTTGTGCTTTTCTGCTAACTTCCTAAGTTCATTACCCGAAGTAGCAAGTAATTCTTTATTCGCCGTAATAACATGACAGCCTTTTTCTATGAATCTAGACAAATACGTATGTGCAGGTTCAACTCCTATAATCGCTTCGAATACGACATCAAGCTTTGGGAGATTTAATAACTCGTCAACATCCGTCGTCACCAACACGCGATCGTCTACTTCTCGCTTTATTTCACCGTTTTGAATCAAAATCGCTTCTATCGACACCTTTTTTCGCAGTAAAGCCTCCAATTGTTCACGCTGTTTTCCAATACTCTCATAAACCCCTTTGCCTACTGTTCCAAAACCAATTAACGCTACATGTAATGTTTCCATCATCTCCACCCCCGTTATTGTGCTGACCATTCTTTTAGTACTCTTCTTAATATTTTTCCGCTAATTTTGGTTTTAGGAAGCTCATCGAGTACTTCTATTTCTCTTGGAGCCGCATGGGCAGCCAAATTTTTTCTTACATGTTGGCGAATCTCATCTAGAAGTTGGTCGTTTTTTTTATAACCGTATCGCAAAGTGATATAGGCTTTAACGATTTCACCTCGGAGTTTATCGGGTTTACCTACCACGCCTGCTTCAGCAACAGCAGGATGGGTGATCAATTGACTCTCAACTTCGAATGGACCGATTCGTTCACCTGAAGAATTGATCATATCGTCATCTCGACCTTGGAAGAATATAAATCCTTCCTCATCTTTATAAGCTAGGTCACCTGACACATACCAACCTGAATAAGGAAAATAGCTTTCATACTTCTCCTTGTTGTTCCAGATCGTTTTCATTAATCCTGGCCACGGTGCTTGAATAGCAAGCTGTCCTGTATTTCCGACAGGAACCTCGTTTCCGTTCTCATCCAGGATCCCAACCTTTACACCTGGAAACGGCCGTCCCATCGAACCAGGCTTAATCTTCTCACCAGGGAAATTCACGATCAGGTGTCCGCCTGTTTCTGTCATCCACCACGTATCATGAATTCGTTGCCCCCATACCCGGGATGCCCACTGAATCACTTCTGGGTTCAATGGTTCTCCTACGCTCAAAATGTGTCGTAATGATGTTAAGCGATAGTTTTCTACTATATCTTCTTTTGCCATCAACATGCGAAACGCAGTTGGTGCACTATACCAGATTGTGACTTTCAGCTCATCGATTAAGCTATACCAATCCTCAGCTTTAAAGCGGCCTCCGTTAATGACGATCGTAGCTTTATTTAACCAGGGAGCAAACAATCCATATACGCTTCCTGTTACCCACCCAGGGTGAGAGGTGCACCAATACACGTCTGTATCTTTTATATCAAGTACCCATTTACCTGACTGAAAATGGTGAACCAAGGAGCGTTGAGCATGAAGAACGCCCTTTGGCTTTCCTGTTGAACCACTTGTATAGTGAAGTAAAAAACCATCCTCCGGATCTGCCCACTCTATACGTGGCTCTTCGTCTACCTGAGTTCTTTCCACCTCTTCGGTTGTGAGAATAAGACGAAGAGTAGGTATTTCATTTGCAGGCACTCTTTTCTGAAGTTCTCGATCGGTAAGGAGCGCTGTACCTCCACAATCGATGATGCGATCCTTCACAGCTTCTTCCATAAATGCTTCAAACAAAGGAGCTGCGATCGCCCCGATCTTAATCACTGCGAGTATGGCAATATAGCATTCAGGATTTTTAGGGAGGAAAACAAAAACCCTTTCTCCTTTTTTTACCCCATGCTTTTTTAACACAGCGGCATAATGATCCGTCTTGATTTTCACTTCTTCAAACGTTAACGATCTTTTTTCATCTTCATTAACATAATGCAATGCAACTTTATTTCCAAATCCATTTTCAACGTGTCGGTCGATGCATTCATAAGCGACGTTCATTTTCCCAGAACGATGGAGGAAATGATCGACACTTTCCCACTGAAATGTTGCGTATGCTTCTTCATAACTTTCAAGGTTCGTATACTTCGCTTGAGATGAAATCTGTTTTGGTAGTGTAATGCTCATATGCTGGTCCCTCCACTGACGGTTGCAGGTGTGGTCAATTCCAACCTCTCTAAAATTTGTTCTTTGTATTCTGCGAGTTTTACACTTCCTCGAGATCGAGGTCGTGGTTCATCGATTATGATTTCTTCTTCTTTCCTTCCAGGCTGACCCTTAAGAATGATGAGCCTGTCACAAAGGTATAGCGCTTCTTCAATGTCATGAGTAACGAGCAGAATCGTTGTTTTGTAAGACTCCCATATTTCTAACAATAGATCTTGAAGCTTCATTTTCGTAAATGCGTCGAGTGCGCTAAAAGGCTCATCTAATAACAAATACTGCGGGGATGTTACAAGCGCCCTTGCAATCGCAACACGCTGCGCCATTCCACCAGAAAGCTGTTTTGGAAAGTCTTTTTCATTGCCTTTTAGGCCAACAAGATCAAGGTACTTCGCTGCGCTTGAGCGCTTCTCTTCTCTCGTTCCTTTTAAACCAAACGATACGTTGTCTATGACGGATAACCATGGCATAAGCCTCGGCTGCTGAAAAATGAATCCTAATTTCTCATCAACATGGTTGCACACCTCTCCATCGATGATGACATCGCCGGTATACGATGTATCTAATCCTGAAATCGCTCGTAGCAATGTACTCTTCCCACACCCACTCGTTCCAAGTATCCCGATGATTTCGCCACTTTCTGCATGAAACGAAATGTTGCTAATGGCTTTTCGACTCTCAAACTCTTTACTCACATTTCGTATTTGTAAACTCATTTTTACTCCCCCTTACCGCTGTTCCATTCGATCCTGCCAATGCAGCGATCTGTTCTCGACTACCTTCAATATCGCATCGCTCACTTTTCCAAGCAGAGCAAAGAGAACGATGCTTGCAATAATTAGCTCTGGTGAGTATGTGTTCTGCCCAAGAACCAGCAAATATCCTAATCCTTGACTTGCACCCATCAATTCAGCTGCAACGACAAACATCCATCCAAGCCCTAGACCACTTCTAAGGCCGATAAGAAATGAAGGTAGTGAAGCAGGGAGAATAATTCGTTTTACTAATTGATAACTATTTAATCCATACATTTTTCCTACTTCGATCAATTGACGATCGACGCTCAAAATTCCACTAACAACATTCAGATAGACTGGAAAAAACACGCCTACTGCAATCAGTGTCACTTTCGATGCCTCTGCGATCCCCATCCATAAGATAAAAAGAGGAACCCAGGCTAGCGATGGAATCGAGCGAAAGGCTTGGATGATCGGATCAAAAAATTGCTCAGCTTTACGATAAATCCCTACAAAAGATCCGAGTATTAAGGCAACCCCCGCTCCTAAGAGAAAACCTAAGAAAATCCGATAAAGCGTGATTCCAATATGGCCAAAGAGAGAGCCATCAGCTCCTAGATCGACAATCGTGTTAAAGATTACTGTTGGAGCTGGAAGTAGATAGGAAGGGATCACCCCTAACCGACTCAGCGTTTCCCAAACAACTAACAATATGAAAGGGAGAATACTTCCTATAAGAATCGGATGTAAATTGAACGGTTTAGGCGAGGCTTTACCCGTAACCCCCTTTAAGGGGATTGCTTCCGTATGGTTTTTTGCCATGGATCTCTTATCCCCTTTCTATTTCTGGATGACTTCTTCCGCAAACGATGGATCGATCAATTCATCCGTTAACGTTTCAATATCAGCATCTGGCTCAATAATCTCCCCTTTTTGTAGTACGTTTCCTGCTTCAACAATCGCTTTCTTCTGTTCTTCACCAGGAACGGGACTTGAAAAATCATTTCTTTCAAGCTGCTTTTTTGCTACGTCAAGTTGGATATCAGCTTCTTCAGCTAATAGCTCAGCTGCCTCTTCCGGGTGTTCGATCACCCATTTTCTAGCTTTCTCGTAAACGCTAATCACTCGTTTCACGTGTTCAGGATATTTTTCAGCAAACTCTGTCCGTGTGTTCAAGAAACCATACGTATTCAAATCTGCATTTCGATAGAAAAGTTCTGCTCCTGTTTCTAGTTCAAGACGCGCCATATGAGGGTCCAGTCCTGCCCAAGCATCTACCTGACCAGTACTTAAGGCAGATGCCCCGTCTCCATGTTGAAGATTCACAAGTTCGATATCATCTTGAGTTAACCCCACTTCATTCAAAGAACGGAGCAAGAAGATGTAAGGATCCGTACCGAGCGTTGCGGCTACCTTTTTACCTTTTAAATCTTCTACACTACGAATACTTGAATCTTTTCCAGTAACGAGTGCTGTCCATTCTGGCTTTGAATAAATATACACGTTTTTAATCGGTGCTCCTTTTGCTTTTGCCATCAGTGCCGCTGCACCTGCCGTTGAACCAAAATCAATACTGTTACTATTTAAGAATTCAAGCGCTTTGTTACTTCCTTGACTCAATACGTATTCGATGTTGATGTCCTCGTCCTCAAACTCCTCTTCAAGAAGCCCTTGCTTCTTCACGACAAGACTAGTAGGAGAATAGTAAGCGTAATCCACTCTGATTTCATCAGGCCCTTCTTTTGAAGAAGCGTCTGAAGAAGAACAGCCTGCACTAATAATCAACGCCGCGATCAGTGCGAGTGCAACGAAACTTCTTAAATCAATCCATGGAATTCTCTTCATAATGGTTTCTCCCTCTCCTTTTTAAAGTTCACATGCATATGTTGAAATCGTGCCTCTTAGCCTCTGGGCTTCTTTATATGTGCATCGATTATGAACAACTTGTAAACCAGCGTCTGCTGCTATTTGTGCAGCTTCTTCAGATACCACCCCTTCTTGCAGCCAGAATATGCGTGGCTTGATCTCCCCTGCTTCTCTTGCGATTTCAACAGCTGCCTCAGGACTTCTAAACACCTGCACGACATCAATTGAATGTGGGACACTTTTTAAATCGGGATACGCTTTTTCACCTAGGATTGTATCTGCCTTCGGATTCACAGGGATTATCTTGTAACCTAGCCTTTGCATCTTCCTTGCTAATCGGTGACTCGGTCGCGATTCGTTCCCACTTAGACCAACGACGGCAAGTGTTTTCTGTCTTTGCGTTTCAACACCATCGATCACTTCTTTTTCATAAGGACTTTGAAGTGCCCATTGAATTTCACCTTCATCATTGATGACGATACGAGTATCCGTTTCTAGACCTGCCGCTTTACGAAGCGATTGATCCAAGTCGAAGATTAAATCGTCTGCACCTTCTACACCGACAGATAGGCGAATCAGTTCTTCTTTTACTCCCGCTTTCTCTAGCTGCTCTCTACTCAACTGCTGATGAGTCGTACTCGCTGGATGAATGATCAAGCTTTTCGCATCCCCCACATTTGCAAGGTGAGACCAAAGTGAAACATGATCAATGAGCTTACGCCCTGCTTCCTTTCCTCCTTTTATGCCAAAGTTCACAACTGCACCAAAACCATTCGTTAAAATTTCTTTCGCATCATGATAGGAAGGATGACTTGGGAGACCAGGATAGCTCACCCACTCTACTGCAGGATGATCTTGTAAATAGGTTGCTAGCTTAAGTGCATTCTCATTATGTTTTTCCGCTCTGAGATGAAGCGTCTCAAGTCCTTGTAAAAGAAGAAAGGCATTGAATGGACTCAAACAAGACCCAAAGTCTCGAAGGAGCTGGACACGTAATTTTGTGCTGAACGCAAGAGTCGCAAAATCAATCGCATAGCGAATGCCGTTGTAGCTATCGTCAGGTTCAGTGAACGTTGGAAACTTCGGAAAGTTCCAATTAAAACGACCTCCGTCGATGACTACTCCTCCAATCGATGTACCGTGGCCACCGATCCACTTCGTCGCAGAATGTACAACGATATCTGCTCCTAAAGTGAGTGGCTTACATGCGTATGGAGTGGCAAACGTATTATCGACGATCAATGGAATGCCTGCTCCATGTGCGATTGCTGAGACTTTTTCTACATTCAGTACAGACAAGCTTGGGTTCCCGATGATTTCAGCGAAAACGCCTTTTGTTTTATCAGTTATCGCTTTTCTAAAGTTTTCTGGATCTGTTGGATCGACAAACTTTACGTTGATCCCATATCTCGGGAGGGTTACCGCAAATAAGTTATAAGTACCGCCGTATAAGTTAGAAGCCGCTACGATCTCGTCACCCGCACTTGCGATATTCAGAATAGAAAGTGCGATTGCTGCCTGACCTGATGAAGTTGCAACCGCTGCGACCCCGTCTTCAAGCAGAGCCATTCGTTTCTCAAAAACATCCACCGTGGGATTTCCAATCCGGGAGTAAATGTTTCCTGGTTCATCAAGGGAAAATAATCGCTCGGCATGTTCACTATCATGAAAAACGTACGAGCTCGTTTGATAAATCGGTACTGCTCTCGAGCCAGTCGTTGGATCTGGGGATTGGCCTCCGTGTAGGGAAAGTGTGTCGAACTGATATTGTTGTGTCATCGTAATTCCTCCAGTAATTGTGTTGTAGTAAATATAAAAAAAGCCCACTTCAATAAGAAGAGGGCTTTTGCCTCCTCTTATCTCTCAGAATAGTAGCTATTCTGCAGGAAGTAGCACCTTTTTAAGCATCTTGCTTAAAGGTTGCCGGGCATCATCGGGCCAGTCCCTCTGCCTCTCTGGATAAGAGTGATTTATTTAGTTTTGCTATACACTTGCTTCTATTCTTGCTTTTGAAATTGCCTGATCCAAATCGTCGATAAGATCATCGATATGTTCGATGCCTACCGACAAGCGGATCAAGTCATCTCGAACACCCGCAGCGGTTAGTTCTTCTGCACTTAACTGCTGGTGAGTTGTGCTTGCAGGATGAATGATCAAGCTTTTTGCATCCCCAACGTTTGCCACATGTGACCACAGGTTTACTGAGTTAATAATTCCTGCTCCGGTTTCGCGGCCGCCTTTTATTCCGAAGACGACTACGGCTCCCGCACCTTTTGGTAAATAGTTTGCAGCTAAGGTCTTTGACGGATGATTTTCTTCTTCAGGATAACTCACCCACTCAACTGCGGGGTTTTCTTTCAAATAGGTAACGATTTTACGCGTGTTTGCAACATGTTCCTTCATTCTAACGTGAAGTGTCTCAATTCCTAATGCGATTTGGAAAGCGTTAAAAGGACTCAATGAGGCGCCTGTGTCTCGTAATAGTTGAACACGAGCTTTTATGATGAAAGCTGCTTCAGGCAGGGCCTCTGCATAAACGATGTTGTGATAGGAAGGATCTGGTTCGATAAAGCCTGGGAATTTAGATGAATTCCAATCGAACTTTCCACTATCGACGATCAAACCTCCCATCGTTGAACCGTTACCACCAAGCCACTTCGTCGCAGAATGAATAACAATATCAGCACCATGCTCGATCGGTCTACATAAATATGGTGTTGCGAAGGTATTGTCGATGATAAGCGGAATGCCAGCTTCATGAGCAATTTCAGCCACTTTCTCGATATCGAGTACGTGAAGACCTGGATTACCAATCGTTTCTGCAAAAATTGCTTTTGTATTAGGAGTAATCGCACTTCTAAACGATTCCGGATCTTTCGGATCAACAAAGTTGGTTTTTATTCCGTATTTAGGAAGCGTCGTTGAAAAAAGATTATATGTCCCGCCATATAAAGTAGAAGCAGAAACAATTTCATCACCGCTATTCGCAATATTTAAAATCGCGTTTGTAATAGCTGCCATACCACTTGCAAGACCGAGTGCTCCAATTCCGCCTTCAAGCTCCGCAACCCGTTCTTCAAGCGTTCCTACCGTCGGATTACCAATTCTAGAATAAATAAACCCTTCTTCTTTTAAACCAAACAAATCAGCTGCATGTTCCGTGCTGTTAAATTTGTACGCGTTGGATTGATAGATCGGTAGTGCTCTCGCTCCTGTAGCTGGATCTGCCTGTAAACCACCATGGATGCCAATCGTTTCTAGGTTATAACGCTTCTCTGCCATCTCTTATCCACTCCTTTGTATTTTTGACGGTTCTTGTAATTGTTCTTTAATCAATTGCCCCCATCTATCAAATTCAACGAGGAATCCATCATGACCATACTTTGTATCAACGATCGTAAAACGCGCCTTAAGCGAAAATAAAGCTTCAAGATCTTTAGGAGGGTAAATTAAATCACCTTTAAAACTAATTGCTAAAACATTTGCCTTCACTTCTTCAATCGGTGCGTCCCTTCCCCTGGTAATATCATGGTTATCCATTGCTTTTAATAAGTACAAATAGCTATTGGCATCAAACCGACCAACTAGCTTTTTACCCTGGTAATGAAGGTAAGATTCGACGTCGTAAAGAGCCTCTTCATGGTGATCTTCAGGTTTTGCAATGACCCTTCTTCCAAATTTCTTCTGAAACATCTCATCTGTTCGGTATGAAATCATTCCGATCATACGTGCTGTTGCTAACCCCGATGCGGGAGGATGCGATTGATCATAATACCCTCCCTTCCATTCAGGGTCAGTCGTTATGGCATGTCTTGAGATGGCATTATATGCAATTCCGTAAGCACTCAAAGATGGTGTCACAGCTAATGGAACAAGATGCTCCATCGCATCAGGGTAGAGAATTCCCCACTCAAGCACCTGCATGCCTCCAAGCGACCCACCGATCACGGCATGAAGTCGATCGATACCGAGTGCTTCAAGTGCTCGCTTTTGAGAATGAACCATATCCCTCACACTTATGAATGGAAAATCCGCCTGATACGGTTGGTTTGTAAACGGATTACGAGATAATGGTCCGGTCGAACCATTACAACCGCCTAATACGTTGAATGTGATTACTTGAAATTCAGAGGTATCTACATACTTACCGTGACCAATCAGACCTTCCCACCAACCATCTTGTTTCCTTCCAACCGTATACTGATTGCCCGTTAGTGCATGACAGACTAGAATGACTGGTGCTTCCTTCGGTCCTACTCGTTCATATGCAAGTTCAACCTCGTCAAGTTCTTTTCCTGATTCGAGAACGAACGAGCCAATGGATATCCGTTGGTCCTCGTATACCGTCTCTCTTCTCAACTCCGATCACTCCCATCACGCTCATTGAATATAAAAAAGCCTCTCTGAAAGACAGAGAGGCTGGATTATAGAAATCAGCTCCGCTTATCTTCCAGGCATTATACCTGCAGGAATTGGCACCTTTTCAAACCAAATGGTTTGACGGTTGCCGGGCTTCATAGGGCCAGTCCCTCCGCCTCTCTAGATAAGAACGAATATTCAATTACTTTGATTGAGTATTATTTTAGCAAGGCAATGCATTAGTGTCAAACATTTTCTGAAAGTTTATACAAATCCACTCTACGCATCAAATATTTTGATTAGAACCAGAATTTTGATAAGGTTACCATAAATCTATATGCGAAAGGAGACTTTTTGTGAAAGCCCCTACGTTTTCTTTACAAGAGGTCAGAGGTGATCAAAAGTATTCATTAACCGACTATGAAGGGAAGCCGGTTATGCTTACGTTTTGGGCTTCATGGTGTCCTGATTGTATGAAGGACCTACCTATGAAAGAACAATTTTATGAACATGCAGACTTAAACAAACTTGCATTCTTAACAATAAATGTGACTGGACGTGAAAGAACAGAAGAGGCAGGCAAAGATTTTGCTATCAAGAACGATCTGCCTTTTCCAGAATTAAAAGATAATGGTAGAGATACGTACGATAACTATGGGTGCACTGGTGTACCAACGACTGTCCTTCTAGACAGGAACCACGAAGTTGTACAAACATTCGGGGACAGGGCATCTTTCCTGGATATCGTTAAAGTCCTCCCCTCAATCATGCTTTGAATGAAGTTATAACTAAAACAAAGCTAGGGAAATTTCCCTAGCTTTGTTAAAAATAATATAAAATAATGGCGTTAATCTAAGTTATTCGTGGCGAACTGTCAATCTCACTGTTCACTTACTTAATCATCATTGTCTTCTTTTGAGCGATTGTCTTCACGCTCGTCTTCTTCATCTTCTTCGTCTTCTTCGTCCTCATCATCTTCTCTATCTTCTAGATCGTCTTTGTCTTTTCTGTTATCTTTATCTTCTCTGACTTCTTTATCATCATTTTGTTTATCATTTTTTGAGGATCCACTATTTTTCTCGTTGTTGTTCTCATTTTGTTCAGAGTCTTTATCCACACGACCAGAATCGTTATTTCCAGTTGGTTGAGATGAAGACTTTTCGTTCTTATTTGATAGTTGACCGATCGGATCTTTTTCTTCTTTTACCACTGCTTCAGAATTTTGGTTACTCTGTCCTTTTTTATTCTCTGAGCTGTCAACCGTTTTATTTGATTTATCATTAAGCTGAGTAATTTTATTATCTAGCTCGTACCTGTCTTCAATAGGTTCTGTATTACCCTCTGATGCAGTTGCGCGATTTTCGAGCGAATCTAATTTCTTAATAGAAAGGTCGCGGGCATCTTCAAGAGAAATCGTTACTCCACGATCTTGTGCAGCCAGATAAGTTATATACTTTCCAGGAGACACACCCTTCTCAACTGCCATCTTACGGGTATGATGATCCGCATGTAAAATCGTAGTGATTGCAACAGCCTGTTTTGTAAGGACCTCATTGTTTTTCAAACCATTAATCGTTTCTTCAAGCTTACTTTTCACCTTCTGATAACGACTGTTTTCTTCAACATTACTCGCTACGATAAGCAGCTTTCCCTGATCAGTTAAAAAGCCATTCTCTTCAAGTTTAGAAATTAGTACATTTGCAAACTCAGCAAGTGGCATATTTTTTGTATCCTGGTCTAAACTCAGCCCTTCGCCGTCTGAATTCCAAGCCTGATACTGTACTACTTCCAGGTCAGAATTAACACCTACTTCGATACTCGGATTGATATCAAAGCTAACATATGCAGCAACTGCATCATTTTTCGGAACAGGAATCACACTTGCAACGATAACAAACAACATGATGATCGTTGCCATTCCTGCCATCGTAGGCATAGAGGGGATAAAGAAACCTTTTTTATTTTTCTCAGGTTTCTTTGCTAGTTTAATTTCAGAGCCAATTGATAAGTTATGATTTCGTTTAAGAAAAATTGTTGTAAATTCACCTTCGGGTGTCAGGACTACGGCTTTTCTGCCTCGTATCTCCATAATAACCCCGTTTTTCATCCCCTGGCCCCCTCATTCTGTTACTGTATATAAGATTTCAGCGCATTAAAACCTCCTAGATAAATTAATGCAACTGCTATTATATACTTTCGATTACGTTCAATCGTTTTCCGACTGCATGAGACAAGAGACAGCAAATCTTTTATAGGCAGCTGTTTCTTTTCGAGAAGATAGCTTGAAAGAGTAGAATCCTCTGCAATAAGTTTTGCTATCATTTTGGCATTATCCCTCGCATCGATATGCTTCGGGCAATTCTTACTCAATACCTTAAACGTAATACTGAACCTTTGCAGGAGTTGCTCGTATTCTTCAATTTCGTACATTCTAACTTCTCGCTGCTTGTCCATCTCATATACGTCAAGAGCTGCTTTCTGCTCAGCAAAACTATCTTCTAATCTACCTTCTTCATCCACTTCTTCTGGTTCGAGATAGATATACTTATTTTGACGTGCTTCTTTACGGATATAATCGATTACCCTACGACGGATAACCATATCTGCGAATGTAAGGAAACGGCTTCCCTGACCTCTTTGATACTGATCCATCGCTTCATTGAAAGCAGATAATCCGATACTAAATTCGTCCATCATCTGATTAATGTATCGATTGCAGACTTTTGACGTTATTTTCTTAATAAATGGTTGATAATCTTCTAGTAGCTTATTGCGTAGAAACTCATCGCCGTTTTGGATACGATCGATTTTATCTTCTAATGTAACATTGTCATTTTTACTTTTATATTTTCCTATTCTTGTGCTGATTGAAATGGTTGTCATGTCATACACCTCTCATCTTGCAGTCAATTTAAATTGATCGCTTATTAGGTTCCTTCTTAGATGTTTGTTATTTGAATATTAAAAAGAATGCAAAATAAAATTCGCCCCCATACGACAAAATCGAATGGCGACTCTCTATTCATTTATACCACTCAATCAGCTGCAACGAAAATACAATTTAATGACAATGTTACTGTTTCTTTACTGTCTGTTATATTAATTTATCATTATTAATATTGCACAATTTTCAACAAATTTCTACACTGCTAGATGCCTGCTGAGACACGCTTTTTGCTTTGAGAAACTTATGGTGCCTTTGGTCAAAATTCATCAAATAAATTTAACGCTTCTTGTATTTTAGGAGTAAAGTATTAAGGCGGACGACTGATTCAAATGCAAAGATCGTTTCTTTCGCTTGTCCATTCTCAAAAATCGTAAGTGCTGGGACACTTTGAATCGTTAGCTTTTCCGCTAAATCAGGAAAGTAGTTTAAGTTCACTTTATACGTTTGCTCCTTCATTCCATTAGCTTCACTAGCAATGCTCAACATTCTTTCGGCAATTTTGCACGTTGAACAAAAAGGCGTATAAAAAAAGAGCACCGAAAGTGATTCTTGTTGGGCTCTTTCAATCTCAACCTCTTTGTCTAATTCTATCATATCTGTAGACTCCTTCATTTATAAACCGAAGAGGGAACTCCTCCCTCTTCGGGAAATAGCCCTATCGTATTTATACCGTCATCACTTTAAATTTTGCTGCTCGCAAAATACGTTTTAAATAATTTAATGGTGTTTCTGCCACCTCACGATGCAACATCGTAATATACAAATGTTCAGCGTGAGGGATTTCCTGCTTCAATTGTTTTCGAAGCTTTTCCCCTGCATCGTCTGCATCGACGAGCACGTATACATCCTTTTCAACCAGCTCTTCACTTAATTCTTCGAGTCGATCGAAGCTAATCGTACCGTACGTACAGATAATATCCACAGGCTCATCTAAGATTCTAAGAAGCTGATCTCTATCCGTCTTACCTTCTACAATAATCACTTTATCATGCATGGCGCAACTCTCCATTCAAGCTGTCGTCTCTACTGCGTTTACTATAGTATATGGATAAGAAGGCATATCGTTTCACTTTCTATAAAGTAATCTTATTGAATCTAATCGTTAGAACGCTCTTCTTCTAATGACGGAACATTTGTTGAATTTCCGTGTTCTTCTTCTAGATCATCTACAGTTCGTAATCGGTCATCTTCTCTTTCGCTACCTGTAGCAAAAGTAGCTTCAGTATCTGTTCTATTTCCTTCTTTACGATCTTCAAGTCGATCTTGCGCTTCCTTCGTTCGTATCGCATATGGGATCGCTTCTAGACGTTCTTTTTCAATTTCTTCTCCAGTATCGACACAAATCCCATAATTTCCTTCACGGATGCGATCAAGGGCAGTATTGATTAATTCTAATCGTTCTCGCGCAGCATCCTCGATGGTAATCTCTTTTTCTCGTTCATCCAATTCTGTTGCAAGGTCTGCAAAATGATTGTCATATGAAGTTAAGTCCCCCGTTTCTTCAGCCAGTCCATTACTCTCATTATGCTCGGCTGCACCTCTCTCTAATATTTCCTTTTTCTGGATGAGAAGGGTTTTTTTAAATCCCTGTAGTTCTTGATTCGACAAAGTCATAATTTTTCCCTCCAAAGGTTCTTTTTCTTTTCCATATTTTATTTTCCCTCACCTTTGAGCACGTTAAACCATCTCAAGAGGTTTTAAGAGAACAGGAAGGTGGAAACCCATACATAAGACATTGATATAGGAGTGAGTATAGTGGCTAAATTATCTTTAGGTCAGAGTGTACCAACATTTTCTCTCGTTGATACTGAGGGAGGACTTTTTCAACTAGACAAACATTTAGAGGAAGACAATAAGAGATGGCATATGCTCGTGTTCTTTAGAGGCCAATGGTGCCCAGTATGTAACGAGCAAATGGAAGAGTTACAAGAAAACATCTCATCTTTTGACGATTTAGATGTACACGTAATCGCAATCGCAAGTGACGAGTTAGATTCACTTCGAAGCATGAAGAAAAAACATGGTCTTGATTTTCCAGTGCTACAAGATCATGAACGTGCAGCGATCGATTCCTTTGGAGTATTCATGCATACTGAAGAAGATCCTTATGAAGATCATGGCGAGCATGGTGAGCCTGCTATTTTTATTATCGATGATGAAGGAAAATTGATGGCGCAATATCTACAATCCAGTCCATTCGGCCGTCCTTCAGCAGATGGATTATTAACTACGATAAAATATATTCGAAAAAACAAAGCATAAAAAAGCCGGCCCTTTTGGGCCGGTTTTTTTCTAACACCATCCGAGGTCACAGTCTTCGACGTACTTTCCGTTTTTCTCCATTGCTCGCTGATACTGAAAAATCTTATCTTGGTCAAACTCAAAGCCCTCGGCAAACTCATACTGATTGCCTTGATTCGTGAAGAGTATACGACCAATTTTTTCCTTGTTCAAATACAAGTTCATCGAACTTTGATCAAGCTTACCATGGACTCTGCTTGTAACGTCGATCTTTTCCATAGGACGAGACTGATCATTCATCGTATTCATCCCCTTTTTATAGTGTCTTTCCTTATACCTAACACCAGATTTGCAAGTACAGGCAATCTTTAAATGGAAACACAAGCATTCAATAGGGTTCGCGATGATGAAAAAACTATTCCCTCGAAAAGCTGGAATTATTTAGTGTTGATTAGTCTTCACTTACCATATCTTCGTATGCTTGAGCTGTCATAAGCTCATCAAGCTCAGAAGTATTAGATGGCTCAACTACAACCATCCAAGCTTTTTCATATGGAGACTCATTTACAAATTCAGGACTATCTTCTAGGTCTTCATTAATAGAAATGACTTTTCCTGAAATAGGTGCGTAAAGCTCAGATACCGTTTTTACTGATTCAACGCTGCCAAAAGGTTCGTCAGCTTCAAGGCTGTCGCCTTCTTCAGGAAGTTCTACGAAAACAATGTCTCCTAGTTCTGACTGTGCAAAATCAGTGATCCCAATGCGGACATTGCCATCTTCTTGTACTTGTACCCATTCGTGCTCTTCTGAGTAACGGAAATCTTTTGGTAAATTCATTAGTAATTCCTCCCTGAACTATCCCTAAACTAAGGTAAGTATTTATTATTATTTACAATAACTATCCTATAATAGTTATTATTAATTAATCAACTATTAGTGTCCCCAAGTTTCGTCAAAAACTTCTTCTTTAAACCCAACCGTTACGTGTTTTCCATCTGTAACGATCGGTCTTTTGATCAACATACCATCTGAGGCTAACAGTTCCAACAATTCGTCTTCAGAGGATGAAGCAATCTTATCCTTTACTCCAAGCTCGCGATATTTCTTTCCACTCGTGTTAAAGAACTTCTTGATAGGAAGTTCACTGTTTTCCACTAAGACTGCGAGTTCCTCTTTTGTGGGGGGATTTTCAACGATGTGAACTTCATCTACAGAAATTTCATTACTTTGAAACCATTTCTTTGCTTTCTGGCACGTTCCGCATTTAGGATAAGCATAAAAAGTAAGTGACAATCCTTTTCCTCCTCGTAAACCTGTTCAATAGTACAAACTAAGTGTACCATACGAGTTCCCTACAACAAATTATGACGTGCCTAAAACATCTTTCGTCATATAAGGTGTAAATCCTCTTTTTCGCCTTAAGTTTTATCTTGCCAATTCAGTCAAAAAAAATCCCTCTTTTTCAAGAGGGAATCTAAGAGAATAGGGTTTGAAAAATATTAGTTAAACAGCATAACGCTGTTGTTCCAAAATGTTAGCAGCAATCTCACGTTTTTTCGCAATAACGTTGATTGGCGTGTGACGTGTTAGTTTTCTTAAAGCAGAAATCATCATTCTTAACGTATCTCCACTTTCAACAGCAACAAGCGTCTCTTTCGCATGTGCTTCGATTCGATTGAGCGCTTCTTGACAGAAAACTTCTGTTAATAGAAGTTTTTGCTGCTGTTTGTCACTACTTGTTTGATCGATCGCTTTCTCAGTTCGAAGTACTGCAGACTC
Source organism: Anaerobacillus sp. ABA4_114 (assembly GCF_056159065.1). Taxonomy (NCBI): domain Bacteria; kingdom Bacillati; phylum Bacillota; class Bacilli; order Caryophanales; family Bacillaceae; genus Anaerobacillus; species Anaerobacillus sp. ABA4_114. The sequence continues at coordinate 854,046 of NZ_JBSWUM010000001.1, read as the reverse complement.
CATCGAGTAAATTTCACTGATGATGTCAGCAACATTAGACAGCACTTCTTGTTCTTTTTCAAGACTCTTTCCATACTTCTGAACTGCTGTTCCAGCAACCATCAGCATAATTTTCTTAGCCATGGCAACAAGATGCTTTTCCTGCTCAAGTGGGGCATCCCCAATTTCTTGCGGCATGAGCATCATCAGTTCTTCTTGAAGGGCAGTAGCTTTCTCCATCAATGGAAGTTCACCTTTCATCGCTTTTCTTATAAGCGTTCCAGGTACAAGAAGGCGGTTAATTTCATTTGTTCCTTCAAAGATTCGGTTGATGCGTGAATCTCGATACATATTTTCCACTTCATACTCAGACATGAATCCATATCCACCGTGAATCTGAACGGCTTCATCTACGACATAATCTAACGCCTCTGAAGCAAATACTTTATTTAGTGAACATTCGATCGCATATTCAGCAATGGCTTTTGCCACTTTTGCTCCATCTTTCTGTTCTTCATCAGATAGGTTTCCTAGTTTGTTCTCAAAAAGACCACCCGTACGGTATGTTGAGCTCTCGCTTGCATAAGTGGATACGGCCATATTTGCAAGTTTTTCTTGAATAAGAGTAAATTTCGCAATAGGCGTCTTAAACTGCTTACGATCTGTTGCGTATTTTGCAGAAAGCTCAATCGCGCGCTTCATAGCCCCGATCGTTCCAACCGCTAGCTTATAACGACCTACATTAAGAATATTAAATGCGATAACGTGGCCTTTACCGGCTTCACCGAGCAGATTTTCTTTTGGTACCGCTACTTCATCAAGGATTAATGTTCTCGTTGAGGAACCTTTGATTCCCATTTTCTTTTCCTCTGGACCAGTCGATACACCTTCAAGCTCACTGTCTACAATAAATGCTGAGAACTGTTCACCATCAATCTTCGCATAGACAATAAAGACGTCAGCGAAAGCTGAGTTTGTAATCCACTGTTTTTCACCATTCAAAATGTAGTGCGTGCCGTCATCATTTAACTTAGCCGTCGTCTTCGCACCGAGTGCATCAGAACCAGAACCTGGTTCTGTCAATGCGTATGCAGCTATTTTAGCTCCTGAAGCTAGATCAGGAAGATACTTCTTTTTCTGATCTTCATCACCGAAGAACACGATAGGAAGCGATCCGATCCCTACATGAGCCCCATAGCTTAGTGAAAACGAGCGTGCTCGTGCGAACTTCTCTGTGATAACAGATGAGCTGATTTTATCAAGGCCTAGTCCACCGTATTCTTCTGGAACATCTGCTCCAAGAAGTCCAATCTCACCAGCTCTTTCTAACAACTTACGGGAGATATCAAATTGATGGTTTTCGATTTTTTCTAATTCTGGAACGACTTCCTTCACAATAAAGTCTTCCGTTGTTTTCCCCATCATCGTATGCTCTGAAGAAAAATCCTCCGGTGTAAAAATATCTTCTGCAAGATGATCCTCTACTAGAAAGCTTCCGCCTTTGACTGTTTTGTTCATTGTATTAGACATGCAGGTGTTCCTCCTTTAATTGATCATGTATTATAGTAGTTCAAATACTCCGGCAGCTCCCATTCCGCCACCAATACACATCGTTACGACACCAAACTGCTCACCGCGTCTTTTCATTTCATGAACAAGACTTAGTGTGAGCTTTGTACCTGTACAGCCTAGCGGATGCCCAAGCGCAATCGCTCCACCATTTACATTTACTTTGTCTTCATCGAGACCTAACTTTCGAATTACTTGAATGGACTGTGAAGCAAATGCCTCATTCAGCTCAAACAATCCGATATCTGAAAGCTCCAGCCCAGCTAGCTTCAAAGCTTTTGGAATCGCTTCGATTGGACCTACTCCCATAATTTCAGGTGCAACACCCGCTACGGCAAATGAACGAAACTTCGCCATCGGTTTTAGCCCTTCACTCTCAGCTTTTTCTCTATCCATCACAAGAACACTGGCTGCACCATCGCTAGTTTGAGAGGAGTTCCCGGCAGTAACGGAGCCTCTTACGTTAAAGACTGGGCGAAGCTTTGCAAGTGCTTCAAGGGAAGTATCTTCACGAACGCCTTCGTCTTGAGAGAATAAAACCTTATTTTCTTGAAGCTTGTTATTGCCGTCGATCCAGCGTTTCGTTACTTCAACAGGGACGATTTCGTCTCTGAACTTGCCTTCCTTAATCGCTTTGGCTGCTCGCTGATGGCTTCTCAATGCGAACGCATCTTGTTCTTCTCGACTGATTTCGAACCTTCTAGCAACTTCTTCAGCGGTATGTCCCATGCCCATAATGTACTCTGGCTTTTCTTCAACAAGAGAAGGGTTTGGTTTGATCACATGCCCCCCCATCGGGATGAGGCTCATCGATTCAACGCCTCCTGCCAAAATAGATGAAGATTGACCGAGCATGATACGTTCTGAGGCATATGCAATTGTTTGTAATCCTGAAGAACAATAGCGATTTATCGTAATAGCGGGGACGGTTTCTTTTAGACCCGCTCGAGCACCGATCATACGTGCCACGTTTAATCCTTGTTCTGCTTCTGGTATCGCACATCCGATAATGACATCATCTATATCCCCATCATAATTACCAGCTCGTTTTAAGGTTTCAGCAACTGTTATTGCTCCTAAATCATCTGGACGCATTTCTGCAAGTGTTCCACGATTTGCTTTTCCTACAGGTGTCCTTGCACCAGACACGATCACTGCTTCTTTCATTCGTGCTTCCCTCCTCCAAAACTAGTTACGTAGCGGCTTTCCTTTCATCAACATATGCTGCATTCTAGCTTGCGTTTTCGGTTCGCCCAATAGGCTTAGGAATGCTTCCCTTTCAATATCGAGAAGATATTGTTCATCGACAAGCGTTCCTTCTTTCACTTTACCGCCTGCGATTACATGTGCGAGTTTAGAGGCAATCTTTAGGTCGTGTTCAGAAATATAGCCACTCCACTGCATTGTTTTCGCACCCATCAACATTGCAGCATACCCTGCTTCACCTGACACTGGTATCTTCTTTGAAACAGGCGGCTGATAGCCTTGTTCAGCTAGAAAGAGAACTTTTTTCTTTGCATCATGGAGAACATGGTCAGCATTTACACTGATGCCATCCTTATTTCTGATATAACCCAGATCCTTTGCCTCATGAGCTGAAGTTGATACTTTTGCCATCGCAATGGTCTCAAATACATCAGCAGCAACATCGATTAAGTTTGGTTTTCCACCAGCCTGCTCAAGTTTTCTGAGATAAAGCTCTTTGTTTCCGCCTCCGCCTGGGATTAATCCAACTCCCACTTCAACTAAGCCAAGGTAAGTTTCAAATGATGCCTGAATCGAAGCAGCAGGCATCACAACCTCTGCACCTCCACCTAATGTCATTTGAAATGGTGCTGCTACAACAGGTTTCTTGGAATACCGGATTCGCCCCATCGATTGTTGGAATTTGCGTGCGATCAATTCGATTTCAAAGAAGTTATCATCCTGTGCTTCCATCAACATCAGCGCAACATTTGCTCCAACACAGAAGTTCTTGCCCTGGTTTCCGATCACGAGACCTTCAAAGTTCTTCTCGGTCTCATCGATCGCTTCATTGATCATTTGGAGGATATCCATTCCGATCGCATTGTTTGGAGAATGAAATTCAAGTCCAGCAACACCATCACCAAGATCTAAAAGAGTTGCGCCAGTGTTTTTCTTAATCACACGGTTTTGTTCTTTTAGTCCCTTGAGGTGGATTACTTTTTCATTTTCATCAACCTTTTTATACTCACCGTTATGATAGAAGAAGGTTTTCCCGCCTTCTCTCTTATAAAAATTCGTTTTGCCTGAGGAAAGCATCTCTTCGATCCATGATGGGATCTCTTCACCTTGTTCTTTCATTCTTGAAATCGACTTTTCGACACCAAGTGCGTCCCACGTTTCAAACGGCCCCATTTCCCAGCCAAATCCCCATTTCATCGCACGATCGATCGCTAGAATATCGTCAGCAATTTCATAGGTTTTCTCTGCAGAATAGAGCAGTACCGGCTTTAATATGTTCCACACCAATTCACCAGCACGATCCTCGGCGTAAGCAACCGTTTTCAATTTATCGGATTTAGATTTTGCTTGTTTACTAGCTTCTACTGAGCCAGTTCTAAGCTTCTTCCTCGGTTCATATTCAAGCGTTTCAGGATTTAATTCTAGAATTTCGCTTCCCTTTTCGCCTTTTTTCTTTAGGAAAAACCCTTGGCCTGCTTTTGATCCGATCCAACCTTTATGATTCATCTTTTCCATAAAGTCTGGCGTTCTGAACACTTCTTTCTCTTCACCTGTTACTTGATCATACACATTTTTTGCTACATGGATAAACGTGTCTAATCCAACAACATCAAGTGTTCTAAACGTCGCACTTTTTGGACGACCGATAAGTGGACCTGTCACTGAATCGACCTCTCCGACCGAAAAGCCTCTATTGAGCATTTCACGAACAGTTACTAATAAACCGTAAGTTCCAATGCGGTTTGCGATGAAGTTTGGTGTGTCTTTCGCTTCTACAACCCCTTTACCAAGGGTCTCTTCTCCAAACGTCTTCATATAAGACAAGACGGCTGGATCTGTATCTTTTGTTGGTATCACCTCTAATAACTTCAAATATCTTGGTGGGTTAAAGAAATGAGTACCAAGGAAATGGCTTCTGAAATCATCTGAGCGACCTTCAGCCATAGCTTCTACAGAAATTCCAGAAGTGTTCGAGCTGACGATCGTACCTGGACGTCTATAGTGATCTACTTTTTCATAGACTTTCTTTTTGATATCAAGATTTTCAATGACTACTTCTATGATCCAATCGACTTCATTCAATCGCTCCATATCGTCTTCCATATTTCCTGGCTCGATCAATTGAATATTTTCTTTCTTAGATAGCGGGGCTGGCTTTTGTTTTTTTAGCTTAGCGATCGCATCAATTGAAAGCCTGTTACGTACCGATCGATCTTCTAACGAGAGCCCTTTAGCTTTTTCTTTTTCGTTTGGTTCTTTCGGGACTACATCTAGTAAAATACTTGGGATACCAACATTCGCAAGGTGTGCAGCGATACCTGATCCCATTACTCCTGCTCCTAATACGGCAACTTTATGAATGCTGCGTGACATAATGAACCTCCCTATTGAATGAATGCTCATTCATTTTTGTTTCAAAAAAAGAAGCGAATTCACTTTTCAATTCCTCTGTCTTTACTATAAAGTATTTTCTGAAATTTAGCAATATAATGTTTGTTGATTTCTACTCTCTTTTTTATCGAAACATTGTGAAAAAGGAAGGCAAAAAATTTCGCCTTCCTTTTACTTCATCATTCCTTTGAGTACAAACGCTACGTTTGCCGGACGTTCAGCAAGACGTCTCATGAAATAGCCATACCAATCTTGTCCATATGGTACATATACACGCATCTTGTAGCCTTCTTTTAATAATTGCTCCTGACGTTCTACACAGATGCCATACAGCATTTGGAATTCAAACTGGTCACGACTAATATTATGTTCTTCGACTAGTTGTTTTGTATACTCGATGATGGCATCATCATGCGTAGCAACCGCAGTATAATTTCCATTTAACAGGTGCATTTTTATGATCTTCTTAAAGTTAATATCAACGTCCCGCTTAGCAGGAAAAGCTACTGTCGGCGCTTCTTTATAGGCACCCTTTACTAATCTAAGGTTTGGAGATAACTCATTTAATTTCTCGAGGTCATCAGAAACACGATACAAGTAAGCTTGTAAAACCGTCCCGATATTCTCGAATTCTTTCTTTAATTCTGTGAAAATATTTAACGTTCTTTCACAGCGCTCATAATCTTCCATATCGATCGTTACAAATACATCGTGCTTATCAGCAGCTTTCAGAATCTCACGCATGTTCTTGAGCGTCATATGGTAATCAATATCAAGCCCCATTGAAGTGAGCTTGAGAGAGAGTTGAGAATCAAGTCCTTCGGCAGCAATACGTTCAATCGCTTCAATACAGTGCTTCGTCATCTCGGCTGCTTCAGCTTCAGTATCAACGAATTCTCCAAGATGATCGATCGTTACGGATAAACCCTTCGCATTTAACTGTTTTATTGCATTAACAGAGCTATCAAGAGATGCACCAGCTACAAACTTACCTGCGCCAAATCGCATGCCATATTTCTTAGCAACTTTTGTCGCAACTTTATTCTTTCCCATGTGTAGAAAGAAATTACGCATTACTTGTTCCATCATAACCCCTCCATGAAAACGCATTCATAGCGTGTTAAAAAATATATGTTAGTGAAAATCGGCAAATACTCTCAAAAAGCGCCATATTCTCCCTTTACTGTTATTCTACCACGAAATCCTATGAATACGACGTTTTTTGTAAGAAATTCTCTCAAATAATATTTGTTAATTTTTTCTATTGTTATCCCTGTGTCTTTAACCTTACCCAACATAAAGGGGTCGAAAAACATATTTTACCTATTATATTGCTAGCTCTGTTATTTGGATACTCTAACAAGCTATCAATTTTGTAAAACCATAAAAAAACTAGGGCGAATATGCCCTAGTTATAGACTGTCGAGAAACTCGTTCAAGCCTTGTTCAAATGATGTTGTGGGATTTCCGCTCCAGGATACTCGCTTTCCGCGGGGCGGGCGGTGTGCCTCCTCGGCGCTCTGGCGCCTGCGGGGTCACACCTGTCCCGCTCATCCCGCAGGAGTCGAGCATCCTTCCGCTCCAATCAACGTTATGGAGAGGTTTTAATTGAAAGCGAGACTAAAGAAAACTAGTTATACCTTAGCTTCTCATTCATCGTCTTTTTTCTGAGATTTGCGGTTTTCTTCATTTAGCATCTTAATTTCCGCTACGAGTTCTTTCATGGCATCTTTTGCATCTGGATAGGTTTGGTTCCAATGCTTTGCAAGTGGGGGCATGGTTTTTGAAAGGTGCGTATACATCGCCCAAATTTTCACTTTTTCCTTTAGTTCTGGTGTGCTCTCACCCACTAATAGCTCTGTATACTTTTCCATTAATCCATCGACTTGTTCTTGCAAGGTTTCTAGACTCATGCTATCACTCCGATCAATGTAATCTTCATCGATTATAGCATAAAGACCCGTCCATCTTTAAGGTGAGACCCGTCCGTTCACCTGTAAGTCCCTTAACCTTGCATAATCTATTCGCTGCTGGTTTTCTCTAATGACTTTAATTAGTTCATCGATCAGCACTGTTTCATCCGTAATGATAAAGAACCTGCAAGAAATCATTGCAAAATCTCCAAAGAACGCCCGACATCCTTGATATCGTTTCGCATCGCGAACCGGTTTGTAAGGAAAGATAAAGTTACCATTCTGTTCATAAGCAGGATCGAGAGAATGTTCTTCTATTAATTTGATGAGTTCTCTGATCGTGAACTCTCTACCATTCTGATTTTGACCCATTTCTACAATTTCAAGCAAAGTACATACCTCCTCTTCATACCATTCGAAAGTAGCAAGTATCTTGTTAGAGGTCCAAAAGACATAAAAGGCATATGTAATAAAAAAAACCAGAGGCTAGCTCTGGTTCAAATATGGGTCACATAAGAGTGAGTTTTACGAAGGGGGGGACCACTACTCACTCTCAACATATCTTATGTATGAAATGCAGGAATGGTTGGACAAGTACCACGGTACAAACATGTATTTTTTCTCAATTCAACAAAATTGGACATTCCCTCTCTCCTAAAGAGAATAAATTTCAGAGGCAATGGGAGACTGATACTATCATTATTTACCAAAAGGAGAGCGAGCTTATGAATGAAAGAAAAAAACTGATTACCCATGATAGTGAGAAGTTACTGTCATCCGTCCGAGAGGAGATCGCTGAAGAATTTTTGGTTATGGAGGCGGTTCAAGAAAACGTTCAAGAAAAAGATTTCTATACCTATCACTTGTTAAAACAGGCAGAAGAAGAAAGAAGTAAAAAGAATTAACTACAATGACCTATATGATGATGCGTACAAATCATGTATACTTCCTATAACTGATAAAAAGGAATGATGGAATTCATGACTACCCATACATTTACAGTAGGTGAAGAACGAGCAAACTATATCACTCATGGTATCGGTGTATTGATTAGCCTTGCTGCTCTCGTCATCTTGATTGTATTCGCATCTCTTCAGGGAACGGCATGGCACATTGTCAGCTTCACGTTATTTGGAGCAACGATGTTGCTTCTATACACAGCGTCTACATTGGTTCATAGTTTTCCACCTGGTAAAGCAAAAGATTTCTTCGAGTTTCTAGATCATTCTGCGATTTATTTTTTTATCGCAGGAACATATACACCTTTTTTATTCATCGTTATTCAAGGATGGCTCGGTTGGACTTTATTCGGAATAGTTTGGGGCCTTGCTATCGGAGGAACAGTTTTTAAAGCTTTCTTTGTAAAGAAATTCTTGTTCATCTCTACAATTGTGTATGTCATTATGGGATGGCTGATCGTCTTAGCATGGAACCCTCTACTTCAAAACCTTCATCCGAACGGAATGACGCTACTGATCATCGGTGGCTTACTCTACACGATCGGTGCTGTCTTTTATGTATGGAGAGCTTTTAAGTATCACCATGCAGTTTGGCACATCTTTGTTATAGGAGGAACGGTAGCTCATTTCTTCTGTGTTTTATTTTACGTCCTTCCCCTTTAATCAAGCACTTCTGTACACTAAGAGTACAGGAGTGTTTTTTTATTTTTACTTGAACAAAAAATAGTAGTATCTCGTTATAAGAGTAGAACTACATCATAAAGGGATGGAAGCTGTGATCGAGATAACAAACCTATCAAAAAAAATTAAAAACAAGTCGATTTTAGATAACTTAACTATCTCAATTGATGGAGGAGTAATTGGACTCATTGGACCAAACGGTGCTGGAAAATCTACTTTGTTAAAGATTCTATCTACCGTTACTCGCCCTTCTTCAGGTGAGGTGAAGATTAAAGGATTCTCTGTCAAAAAAGAAACCACGAAAGTACGAAAGCAAATTGGGTACTTGCCTCAACATTTTCAACTCTATCCTCAGCTTACTGGGGCATCGTTTCTCGACTATGCAGGAAACCTAAAGCGCTATACGAACGTCGATCATAATGAAGAAAAAAACAGGCTACTACAAGAGTTGAATTTAACGGACCAAAAAGAATCCAAAGTTAAAACGTATTCGAATGGAATGAGGCAGCGACTAGGGATTGCACAGGCCATGTATGGAAATCCAAATGTCCTTATTTTTGATGAACCTTCTTCCGGTTTAGATCCTGATGAAAGGTTAAGGTTCCGACAACTGATTGCAAATTATCCACATCATAAGACGGTTTTGCTTTCCACCCATATTGTCGAGGATATCGAGGCTAGTTGTGATACGTTATTGGTTCTAAAGAAAGGAAAATTGATCTTTCACGGAACGCCCGAAGAGCTACAACGTAAGGGAGAAGGTTTTGTGTGGGAATTCGAATTGTCGGAAGGAAATTCAAACATCCTACACGGCCTTCAGATCACATTTACAAAACAAACAAAAAACGGGCATTTATATAGAGCGATTTCTCCAGTCGCACCGATTGAATCTGCAGAAGCCGTCGATCCTACGTTAGAAGAAGGCTATATGACGATGGCGGAGTGGGATACAAGATGATGAAATGGCTAATTCAATGGAAATTTGAACTTTCGTTTCTATATAGAAGTTGGTTTTTACTTCCGATGCCTTTTTTATTCCTCATCTGGTTGATTGTGAGCATGACCGTTGAGAATGTTAGTAGTTCAGATAGCCTGTACGTTTCTGCTTATCGAACGACACATTCTACGATCTTTATTCTCGTTATCGGCCTCAGTATTTTAATCGGTGTCTACTTGATGCGTCGTGATATTGGGAATGAATCCTTCGAATGGCACCGAGCATTACCTGTTTCCAACTTTGTCTTTCTATCTGCAAAATTTATTGCAGGTATCACTTACATGTCCTTTTTCACTTTTTTAATGGCTCTTACTTTTAGCGCTATATCAATAAGACAACAGCTTCCATTTGCTGAAACGATAGAAGTCTTACGATTTTTTATCATTCAATATGAAGTTTCGTTAATCATTAGCTTAGCTCTAGGTATGATACTATCCGTCATCATTCAAAATCGTTTCGTCTACTTGATCGCATTTTGCGCGTGGATTTTCGGAACTCTTTTCATGGAGGTTTACATCCTTAACGGAATTGGAAACTTTAACGATACTGGAAATTTCTACTTAAAGCCTTTCCATTTATCTTATCTATTCTTGGATTCTATTTTGGTAAATGGCGTGTGGGGAATTGAACTCATGAAGGAAGAAATAAAGTTACAAAGGCTCTTTGTCCTTTCATTCTCTCTCATGCTACTGATGGGAACACTATTCTTCCTAAATCGTAAGCGGCCAAATGAACACGATAAACTTTGGAGTATTGTCTGCTCGTTTAGTTTACTTGGCGCAATCCTTGCATATATCCCATATAATCAATTTTGGGATGCACGAATATCTGCTTTTAATTACGTGGCAAAAGGTTCACCCACGTTCTCACAAACGAGTGATAATAGTTCGATCTATATGTGGGATCCGTATCTAAAGCAAGATACCGCTACTCAAGAAAGTAGCATATACAAGCGAGAGCTTTTTGAAATCCTATCCTATCGAATTGATATCGATCAAACACCAAACTCTACGCTTGATCTAAAAGCAGCTGTGTCTCTTCAACATGACCAGTTTGATAACGATGAAATAAAATTTACGCTGAACCGCGTGTTCTCTTTAAATGATGTGAAGGTTGATCAAGAATCCATTGCATTTGAACAAGATGGTGATTTTGTTACGATCACACTTCCAAACGAGGTGAATAACCCAACGATTCATTTCAACTACGGAGGGGTTTATGAATTATGGACGCATCGAGGCAGTCAAGAGTATTACCCCGGTTTTGCCATGGACAACCAGATCGTTATGCCATCACACACGGCCTGGTACCCTTTACCAGCACATCAATATTTGGTTGATTCAGATGGTGAATCTCGCACTGACGTTGGTTTACTTCAACCTACTGATTTCCACGTGAATGTGACCGGGGTCGATAACACCGTCTATGGCTCTATTAAACATGTAGAGTCTTCCGGTGAAACGCACACCCTCTCTGGTAAAACTGCTCGACTCGATCTCTTCAGTGGCTTTTTAACAAAGATTGAAGCAGATCATTACCACACTAGCTTAGTAACTGCGCCTTATCGTAAGGATGCTTCTAAGGAGTTTATGAAAGAGGTAGACACTCGTCTCACCTACTTTGACGAATTTTTAGATGATGAGATCGATCCTGTACACCACTTCTTCTTTTTGCCTTTGGATCAATTAAGGTGGAGCGGTTACTTCCGTCAGGATGGTTTTATCGATCAAAACTACATCATGAATGACTACAACAGCTTAAATCATCATGCAACGATCAATGATTTTGTTATCGTCAACTTATTTCATGAAGATAACTTTGTTTCTGGAAACTATAGACCTGAAGATGCTTTACTAACAAGTACGATTAAAGCTGCTTTCAATTATGTGTATGAACTTGAACACGGAAAAGAGGAAGAGGCTTTTGAAACAAGATCTGCTTTCGCCAATATTACAGATGAACAGGATGAGCGCAATTACAGCAAAGAAATCATTCAAACAGACAAATTGTTAGATATGATTGAAACTGCAATGCATGAAGGAAAAGAGGAAGAAGTAAAAGAGGTGCTCAATCGAATTTACCATGCCAACTGGAGTGGAAATGGCTATCCAACCGGCTATGATCTATATATTGAGCCAGCATCGACCATCAGCTTTGAAGAATGGATGGAAGTTTGGAACGATGTGATGAACACTAAACGATGAAAGGAGAAAGGGCATGACTGATGAAGAATTAGTTATTGGAATGTCCAAAGGAAATCAAGCTGCTTTTGAAGCATTGATCCACAGGTATCATGCCCCTTTGCTAGGCTATTTAGAGCGAATGCTTCGGGACCGTAAAAAAGCAGAAGATGTTGTACAAGAAACGTTCCTGAAGTTACTAACCCAATTAAAAACAAAAAAAATACCAGAAAAGATTAAACCATGGCTTTATCAAGTTGCTACGAATCAATGTCGAGACTACTGGAAAAGTTCTAGTTTCAAATCAGAAAAACAGGTGATCGATAAACTCCCTGATCAAGAAAGCGGAGATCCTTCAGTAGTAGAGTTATTCGAACGACAAGAATCGAGAAAAGAATTTCTCGAAAAGCTTGATGAACTATCAAACACTCAAAGAGAAATCGTGTACTTAAGATTTTATCAAGATTTAAAATACCAGGAAATTGCAGAAACACTCGAATTACCTTTAGGAACGGTTAAATCAAACCTTTATCATGCATTAAAGAAATTAAAGGCATCCATTATGCGAAAGGAGGAAATTAGCCATGCGCGATCTCGATCATGAACTAGAAGAACTTGAACAAGAAATGAAGCAGCCGCTTCAAACGTATATGGCAACATCACCACGTTCAGAAGATACGCAAAAGCTGATTCTTTCCCTTCAGGATTCTTTCGATGAACTAAAGCAACATGACATGGAATTTGACTTTGATACAGAGCCTGAAAAACCGTCGCTCTTCAAACAATGCTTAAATCAATTTCGCTCATACCACTGGCTTTATTGGATGATCAGTCTCGGTATCTTTGCAATGTTAACATTGATAACAGCTGGAAGCGGTGACCCAGACGGTTTCTTTCCACTGCTTGTTCCTATTTACTTATTGTTTGGGATTCTTTATAGCTACAAGTCTTGGAACAAGGAAATGAGAATGATTGAATCCGTCACTCCATTCCCACCTGCACTATTACTACTCAGTAAATTACTCGTTGTTCTGTGTGTGAACTTCAGCTTTGCCTTTGTCTCGACCGTAGTGATTATAACTGAGAATATTTACGTTGAACCAAGAATGTTCTTACTTCAATGGGTCGCACCTTTGTTCTTTTTGACTGGCTTACTAGCCTATATTATGTTCCATAAAGGCGTTATAGCTGGTTTTGTCTCTGCACTTGCAGGATGGGTGTTTACATTCATTGCCTTGCCCTATTCGATATATCAAATAAATGATGGATTTTCTAATTTCCTACTAGGAGTTGCCTACCTTGCCCTCTTTGTAATAGGAGGACTCTTACTATTTTTATCGTATCGTAAAAGCTTACACCTTCAATACATGTGAGGTCATTCGATGATATTAATTGATCAACTAACATACACTAGGAAAAGTTTCACTCTAAACGTTCACCATTTACAACTTAATTCTGGTATCACCATCTTAGTAGGAAAGAACGGAGCTGGAAAATCTACTTTCCTTCAACTCCTCGCCACAGCTCTAAAGCCACATCGAGGCACCATTTCGTATGGAAGAAAAACGGTAAGTGAAGCATTACCTTATATTCGTAAACAAATCGGCTTTCTTCCAACAGGTGTAGAATTGTATGAAGAAATGAAGACGAAGCAGTTCTTGAATTACATGAGCGAATTAAAAGGGATATCGAATGCGAAAGCAGTAGAAGCATCGATTCAAGCTATGAACCTTGCGGATGTAAAAAAGAACAAGATAAAATCTCTTTCTCAAGGTATGAAGCAACGGGTAGGGATTGCACAAGCACTTCTAGATTCGCCTTCCTTTCTACTACTCGATGAACCTTTAAATTACTTGGACAGTCAAGAAAGGAAGAACGTAGTCTCTCTCTTATCACGGTATGGTACAAATAAGATCGTTCTCGTCGCAACGCATGATCTAAATGAATGGGAAGAAATTGCTGATAACATTATTTGGCTTAGTGAAGGACAGGTCCTTTTCGATGGTACAGTGAATTGTTGGAAGAGCAATGCGATTCGAGTTTGGCAAGGTAAAGTGAAGCACACCGAAGTCCATGGCCTGGATACGAATCGAATCACGTATATGAAGCGAGTTGAAGATGGTATCATCGTAAAGTATCTATCAGAATCAAAGCCATTCAAATCCTTCACGTTGGTTTCAACCAGCATTGAAGATGCGTATTTTATTCGAAAATATAATGCGTTACTTGAACATAACCAGTTCTAACGAATACATTCATCATTAAAAAACCTCCTAAAAATTAGGAGGTTTTTTACATTTACCTTTTTGAATTCCAAGCAGTTGTGTAAATGTTAAACAGCTCTTCAAGCTGTTTAACAAGGTTTAGCGCAAGAAGACCATTTCCTTCTGCACTATTCCTATATCCGATTGGAACGGTCCGCTTGATGAGCTGGGCATAGATTTCAGGTTCCGTTAGCGTTCTGTTAAATTCTTTCTCAGATAAATTCATTAACAGTGCTAACGCTCCAGATACATGCGGTGCTGACATTGAGGTACCAGACAACACTGCGTATTTGCTTTCAGGGAAAGTAGAGAGAATATCGACACCAGGTGCAATAAGGTCGATCTCATCGTTCGTATTTGAAAATGGTGCTAGCGTACGACTAAAAGATGAAGCACCTACCTCGATCACTTCGTTATAAGCTCCAGGATAAGCATATTCTGGTGTGTCAGCTCTTGCATCTCCTTCATTTCCTGCCGCACATACAACCGATATGTTTTGATCGATCGCGTCTTTTATCGCTTCATGAAGCTCTGGTAAGTCAGATGGGCCACCTAACGACATCGAAATAACATTCACCTTTTCACCGTTAGGGCCCTCCCAATCGATCGCATAACGAATTCCGCTTATGATGGATTCGTACGTGCCACTTCCCTCACCATTCAATACCTTCACGATTAGAAGCTTTGCTTCTGGAGCAACCCCTACGATTCCGTCCGCACCCTTCTCAGCGGCGATCGTTCCAGCCACATGAGTGCCATGCCCATTGTTATCATCATAGTTATCCGGGTCCGCGTTATAATCTTTCGTAAAGTTCTTTCCATCAATAATTCTAGACTTGAGGTTAGGATGATCAACTTGGCATCCCGTGTCGACTACAGCCACTATTCTGTTTCTTCCACGATCAGATTCCTCCCAAATTTCAGGAGCCTGAATCATCTCTACACCGTCTGGATAAGCCTCATCAGCTTTACTGACTACTTCATTTACTTCAAATGGTATTAGTTTTACCTCGTTCATAAGTACCCCCTTCACGAGACGTTAACAGAATTATCTGATAAAAAGGGCGTTTTTGTCCAGTCCTATATGTGCTAATTCTTTCCTTTTTTCGAGATGCGACTGATTCCTTAGACCTATAAGAGGCGGGCTGTTTTCTCAGCAAGGCTGCTGCGCTCTGTACTTGAAAGCTGTGCGATGCCTACTTCGTCTTCTTGTTTCAACCGTTCTACAGCGTACGTCAGTCCATTGTTAACTGAGTCAAGGTAAGGATGATCGATTTGATCCGGATCACCGATCAACACGATTTTTGTCCCTTCGCCGACCCTGGTCAAGATCGTTTTCACTTCATGAGGAGATAAATTCTGTGCTTCATCTATAATGATGAATTGATTTGGAATGCTTCTGCCTCGAATGTATGTTAACCCTTCTATTTTCAGAGTATGAAGGCCTGATAAAATATTCTCTAGTTCAGCTTCCGTTCGTGTATCAAAAAGAAATTCTAGATTATCGAAGATCGGCTGCATCCACGGTCGCAATTTATCTTCCTTTTCACCAGGAAGGAAGCCAATATCGTTTCCAACGGGTACGACCGGCTTCGAAATTAAGATCTTCTGATAAAATTGCTCATCCTCTGTTTGACTGAGACCTGCAGCGAGTGCAAGGAGCGTTTTTCCTGTTCCTGCCCTTCCAGTGACACAGACCAATGATACAGTCTTATCAAATAACAAATTCATCAACATGCGCTGTTGCACATTCTTCGGCGAAATTCCCCAGGCATTATAAGAATCCTTTTGGATTCCCTTCACAACCAAGCCATGATCTCCCATAACGACTTTTCCAATTCCTGAATGCTTGCTACCGAACAGATCCTTCATGATGATAAAGTCTTGAGGATAGACCTCGCCCTCTACGTAATCACCTAGACTTTCAAGAAGTAGCTCTTCTTCATAAAGTGCATTGATGAGATCTGGTGGAACGCTTATTTCTACATATCCTTTATGTAATCGATCGATGTCTTGAATTAAACGGTCACTTTCATATAATTCCGGGAAGAACGTAGAAAGATCAAGCGATTTCTTTAGCGCATCAGCTTTCGCAATCATAAGCATGTCGTTTGAAACTAACGTAACTTCTCTAGACGGTTCGTAGCTTAAGTTAATCGCAACTGCAATGATTCGGTTATCATTGGAATCCTCTCTGAACTCACTTTGAAGCTTTTCAAAAGAACGATGGTTAAGCTCTATTCTAAATGATCCTCCTGAATCAAGAGCGATCGGCTGATCTAGTCTACCTTTATTTTCATTTCGAAGTTCTTTGTATATTCTTCCAAATTCACGTGCGTTTCTGCCCACTTCATTCATAAGTCGCTTCTTGGAATCGATTTCCTCGAGAACGATCGCAGGAATAACCACTTCATTCTCTCCAAATTGAAAGATGGAATGAGCATCGTGCAAAAGAATATTGGTGTCTAGAACAAAGGTTTTCAACAACAGAACAGCTCCTTTTTCAAGTGAAATAGAAAGACTGAAAGGATACGTTATCCTCTCAAGTTCATTATTCCAGATAAGAGGGAGCACAACCTAGCACCTTTACATAACTCAAATGAAGTTTACTATATTTTCACATTAGGAAACTTCACATTGCGCATTCATAGAAAGGATTGTATAATGAAACGGTGCTAAACATTATATCGTTCAAAGGGGAGTAGCTAGCTACAGTATGGTCGTCATGACGAGAAACGATGTTTCTCCGGCCACACTGGCAGTCTATCAGACTGTTAGCGAGACCTTTGCCCGCATGCCGGACAAAGGACCCTTCTTTATCATCCTGTCCGTCGTCATGGCAGGATTTTTTTATTTGCTATCATTTTTATGAGGAAGGTGTATTCATGGATTTATTTTCAGCAGAATTTTTTATGGCGTTGCTGAGCATCATTATGATCGATATCGTACTTGCTGGTGACAACGCCGTTCTTATCGGTATGGCTGCTCGTAACTTACCAGAGCAACAGCAAAAGAAAGTCATTTGGTTAGGCGCACTTGGTGCAATTGTTATTCGTTCAGTTGCAACACTCCTAGTCGTTTGGTTGCTAAAAATACCTGGTCTCCTTCTTATCGGTGGAGTCGTATTACTCTGGATTGCATATAAACTATTGAATGAGGAAGAAGAAGATGAAGAAGTAAAATCAGCAAGTAACTTGTGGGCGGCTGTCCGTACGATCATCATTGCTGATGCTGCTATGGGCCTTGATAATGTGATCGCAGTTGCAGGTGCGGCAAACGGAGATTTCCTACTTGTTGTCATCGGATTGATCATCAGTATTCCAATCGTCGTTTGGGGAAGCACACTTATTCTTAAGCTCATGGAGAAATATCCAGTTATCATCTTCATCGGAGCGGGAGTTCTTGCATGGACAGCTTCTAAGATGATTCTACACGAGCCTTTCATCGGTGACTTTATCAATCACAATGCGTTCATCGAGTGGACCTTTATGATACTAGTAACAGCTTTAGTGCTTCTTGCAGGCAAACTGAAGTCAGCTTCGTCAAACCACGAGATTGCTCGTGAACATTAATGAAGAGCTCTGGGCGGTGAACTGTAACCCGAATAATGGACACTTATAAAAAAGTGCCCCCATTATTCGGGTTTTTCTATTTCTTGAAATTAAAACCGTTATAATGAAACAAAGCAAAGGAACGGAGTGAGTAAATGGCTAAACGTATCTTCACCCATATAGAAATGAAGCAGCTTGAGGATAACCCGAACGTTTTACGTGTATCAAAACGTTCAATTAGCTATCAACCATCATTCAAGAAGATGGCGATCAAGGAATACCAAAAAGGGAAATTTCCTAGTCAAATCTTTGAGGAACATGGATTTGACTTAAATGTAATTGGTAAAAAACAACCCAAACGTGCTCTACAAAGATGGCGTGAAACCTATGATAAATATGGAGAATTGGGCTTTGAAGGAGAACATAGAGGTAAAGCCAGTAGTAATAAATCTACTAAAGACCTTTCTGCAGAAGATAAATTAAAGAAAGCCGAAGCTCGTATTAAATACTTAGAGGCTGAAAACGAATTTCTAAAAAAGTTAGACGAACTCGAAAGGCAGGCGTTGAAGAAGAGAAAGTAACTCCAGAAGAGGTTTATACACTCATCGACGGTATTATCCGTAAGTTCACTCTAAAGAATATCATTTCTTTCTTGTGTGATCTTGCCGGTGTGAGTCGAAGTGGTTTTTATGCATGGCGTAAGAGTGGTCCTTATAAATCACTAAGAGATGAAAGAGATAATAAGGATGTCACATTAATCCGGTTTATCTTCCAAAAGGAAAATGAAAAAGCAGGTGCACTTCAAATCAAAATGTTCTTAGAAAATGATTATGGCGTCATCATGAATCATAAAAAAATCCGAAGGTTGATGAAGAAGTTTCAGCTTGTGACAAAAATTAGACAGGCAAAACCTTATAAGCGAATGTTTAGAGCGACTCAGGAACATCGGACATACCCGAATCTTCTCAATCGTGAATTCAAGCAGGAAAAGCCTGGACTCGTTTTCTTAACAGACATTACGTACATTTATTATGGTAAAGGACAAAAAGCATATCTTTCATGCATAAAAGATAGTACGACAAATGAGATTGTAGCTCATCACGTATCCACTTCTCTTGGAATGGATCTGGTTTATCATACCTTAGAAAAACTCAAAAACGCTGAGGGCATTCTTCGTTCAGATGCATTAATTCATTCAGACCAGGGCTTTCATTATACGCATCCCTCTTTCCAACAAAGAGTAAGCGACATTGGGCTAACACAGTCAATGTCAAGGAAGGGAAACTGTTGGGACAACGCTCCTATGGAGTCATTCTTTGGTCATTTTAAAGATCGAGTCGATCATAAATCTTGTAGTAGTTTCACTCAACTTAAGAAAGATGTAAATGATTATATCAAGCACTATAACCATAGAAGATACCAGTGGGGATTAAATAAAATGACCCCGGTTCAATACCGAGGTCATTTACTAACAGCATAGGCTCTTTTTATAGACTGTCCAAATTAAAGGTTACAGTTCACGGACCAGAGCTCTTTTCTTATGTTTTCTCTTCACTAATATACTGCTTAAATATGCCATGTTCTTGAAACCCTAGCTTTCTCAAAACAGGTTCTGAGGTTCCAAGTCTCGCTTGCGTAACGGCAAAACGGCTCCCTTTCTCTCTAGCTTCCACTAGTCTATCTTCCACCATCTTTCGGTAAATCCCTCTCCCTCTGTATGACGGCAACACACCAGCACCAGTCATATAAAGAGTAAGACCGTCATGACTATAGCGATAGCTTGAGTAGCCTACCGGCTTCTCATCATCGAATGCTACTATAAATCCTCCTCGACGATCAGGAAGGTTTAAGTAGCTCACTCTCTCTTTATACGCTGCTTCTAAACTATTTTGGTCATAACCCCATACTTCACTGCTTAGTTTAGCGTGTAAGAACACATCTTCTTTTGTTTCTACATTTTTAATAAGAAAATGTGACGGTCTTTCTATAACATCTTCTATTGGCTTTGCTAAACCAACATATGTATCATAGTGGCTCATTCCAAGCTCTTTCAGCTTCGTTTCAAGGTCTGGATTATTTATGACCCACCAAGAAAAGGGCCGTCCCTCAAAATACTGAAATACAGAGGCTGCATCATCGACAGACTGCTTGTACCTAACCACTCTGTTCGCATGAAGACTCGTAGAATTCAAGTTTTTTATCATAATTAGGTCTTCTTTTAAAACAAAGCGAATACATTCAGGTACAAACGATGGTTCATAGTCCCATTGAAGCGCTTCAATCTTTTCTAACATTTCGTACACCTACTTTTTCAACATTCGATCATGATCTGTTTCAATGTCTTCTGGTTTGAGCCCGGTGGTTGCTGAGGCTTCCATCTGAAGGTTTCGGTTGCAGTTTTCGCATGTGAATGAAGACGACTTATTTCTTAGCAGTTTACGGTATTGGGGATGGCCAGGTTTAATTTCATATTCTTTTTTACAGAATAAACACGTCTTTATCATTAGATCTCCCCCTTTACTTATGTATTCTCCATGCCACCCATAATAAACCTGTAAAATGTCCAAATTGTCACATTCAGTTTTTGATTAGAATACATTATTCAAGGACATACTGGGAATAAAAGAACCATTAAGGGAGGTGTACTCTTGGAAGCGAATCAGCTAAGAAAAGCCATTGAACAACGGAAACACTTTTACATTTCAAAGCTGGTTGAAGCAGGTGCATACTCCACTTCTGATCAACACCTTTACCAGTGCACTTTGACAGACCTTGAGAAAGAGTACAAACAGCTAAATTACTAATTCGAAGAGATTCTAACTGAATCTCTTTTTTTATGTTAATCACGAAATAAATTAAAAATATATGTATAGAATAAACGTGAAATGTCCAAGCTTAAGACATAGATAGATAAACTAGTAATGTTAGAAAGGATGATTTACTATGAATAAAGCAGAACTACTACACACCGTTGCTGAGAGAGCTGAGATGTCAAAGAAGGATACTGCAAGAGTGATAGACACATTGATGGATACGATTGCTGAGGCACTCGCAAAAGGTGAAAAAGTTCAACTCGTTGGCTTTGGTAACTTCGAAGTAAGAGAACGTTCCGCTCGTAAAGGTCGTAACCCGCAAACTGGAGAAGAAATCTTCATCCAAGCTTCAAAAACACCTGCTTTCAAACCAGGTAAAGCACTAAAAGAAAAAGTAGTCTAAACCTACAAAAGCTGGAATCATTTGATTCCAGCCTTTTCTATTAAGGAGTCCATATGGATATCGTAAAATATGTAGTAACTGCGGCAACAATCGTGATGCTATGTTATTTTTATTATCGGATGGCAAAAAAATAACGAGCGCGCCCTAGAGCGCGCTTAACTGTTTATTAAGCTTGTTATACCAATCCTCTGAAAGCTCTTTCGCTAGCATCGCCTGCTCAAGACCCTTCCGATCTTTTCTGTCATGGTATGTTAAACGATTTACCATCGCAACACTCACATCATGATCTGGCCTTTTGTGAATGCTTACCTTTTCACCAGCAGATACATAACCTTCCTGAAGAACTCTTAGATAATATCCGCTAAATCCATTGTCAGTTACTTGTTTTACCATGTCGTCAACACGGAACTTACTTGCGAGTTTATAACACGGTTTCCTTGGTAAGCTTACTTGTACTAAGATTTCTCCTATACAGTAGATATCACCAATTCTCGCCTCATTTTCATCTAAACCGGAGATGGTAAAATTCTCGCCAAATGCTCCAGGAGATAGTTTACGACTCAACTTCTCTTCCCAGTAAGGATAATGCTCATAAGGGTATACACAGATCGCTTTCTCAGGTCCACCATGATGAACACGATCAGCCTGTCCATCCCCTTCTACCTGCACTGTAGATACATAAACCGGCTCATGAGTAGCTGCTTTTATAATACCTGATTCCATCACATTTCCTTTGTAACTCATTTCAACTGGCATCCCAACATTTACGCTGATTAGATTTTTCATAGTCTTACCTCCCTCCTCTCTAATCGTAGCATAAATTTCCATTTCTAGAATGTTTGAAAATGAAAAAGCAGTCCCGAAAAAGGACTGCTTTTCACTATGAATGCTTATCATCTAGACGCTTTTCTATTTCTGCTAACTCCTTCTCATTTTTAAGAAGCTCTGCTTTATTTTGCTCGACAAGCTGTTTAAACGTTAATTTCTTGTGCTTTTTCACAATAACCCACCAACTTTCTGTCTGTATGCTAATGATTATACATCAGCAATACATAAGATAAGTTTACTAATTGTTAAAATTTTATGAAAATTAACACATAATTTAGTTTATTCATCTTTTTTTCTAATATAACCTTGTTCTTTTAAGGTTCTTTTTTTCATTTATAATGATGAGAGAAAGGGGTTTTTTATGATGGGATACGTTGAGGAATTACGAAGCCTCGTTGGTAAACGCCCTCTTATCCTAGTGGGGTCAGTCGTGATCATTCGTAATAAAGAAGGGGCTATTCTATTGCAAAAAAGGAATGAAAAGAAAAAACGTTGGGGGTTACCTGGTGGGTTGATGGAGCCTGGAGAATCTACAGAAGAAACCGCTATTCGTGAAGCGAAGGAGGAAACAGGATTACGAATACGTTCACTCACTCTTTTTCAAATGTACTCTGGTTCAGAGTTTTTTACTGTAGCTGATAATGGAGATGAGTTTTACTCTGTCACAGCTGCCTATCATACGGATCATTACACTGGTCAATTAACTTCAAAACAAGAAGAAAGCTTGTCCTATGCGTTTTTTGATCCAACCTCTCTACCTGATAATATGGTTGGTAGTCATCGAAGAATGATTTCTGATTACGTAACCATCTCTACAAAATAAACAAACAGCCTGGCAATTCGCCAGGCTGTTTGTCTACAGTTACTCTCCTAAATTAACGTTGTGGTATACCTGCTGTACATCTTCAAGATCTTCGAGCACGTCTACTAGTTTTTCAAATTGTTCCTGTGACTCTGCTGGAAGGTCGACCTCATTTTGAGGGAGCATTGTTAATTCCGCAACAGTAAATTCAGTGATTCCTTCGTTTTTCAGCGCTTCCTGAACTGCATGAAACTGATCAGGTTCAGCATAGATGATCACAGCATCCTCTTCTTCTAGTAAATCTCTAACGTCGATGTCTGCTTCCATCAATAGCTCAAGCAGTTCGTCAGCCGTTTTTCCTTCGATACCAAATACAGCTGTCGGATCAAACATATAAGCTACAGAACCATTCACACCCATGTTTCCACCGTTTTTTCCAAAAGCCGCTCTCACATCTGAAGCAGTACGGTTCACGTTGTTTGTTAGTGTCTCTACGATCAACATCGAACCGTCTGGGCCAAATCCTTCATAACGAAGGTTGTCATAGTTTTCTTCAGATCCGCCTTTTGCTTTCTCAATCGCACGATCGATGATTGCTTTTGGTACATTGTATGTTTTCGCACGTTCTAGTACTAGTCGTAGTGCCTGGTTTGCTACTGGGTCTGGCTCTCCCTGCTTAGCTGCTACATATATTTCACGACCGAACTTGGCATAAATTCTACTCGTATTTGCATCTTTTGAAGCTTTTTTTTCTTTAATGTTATTCCATTTTCGTCCCATTACGTTCCACTCTCTTTCGACTTAATCTTACCCACTATTTCATGGTTATGAACACTTTCATGAAAATACACTAACACTTCTCTATTAATTATAGCACATCGTAGTGGCCGCTTATTGAGATTCACCTTTAGAAATGGCAGCAGGATAACCGTTTCCTTTTTGTACAAGAAGAGTATGATGGTAATTAGAAAGGTGGGGTAAAATGCAGAATCAAAGAGTAAGAGATTATGGTATTTCTATAGGAGAATTAAAAACGGGACCGCTAAATTCTATAACCGACGTGACAGGGGTTACAGTTGGACATGCTACGTTAAGTAACGGTGAGATGCAAACTGGCGTAACAGCTATCCTTCCCCATCAAGGGAATACATTTAGAGAAAAATGCATGGCTTCTACTCATGTGATCAATGGTTTTGGAAAAACCATGGGTACGATTCAAATGACCGAACTTGGAACATTGGAAACGCCAATTCTGTTAACAAACACACTTAGCATTGGAACAGCATCAGATGCACTCATCGAATACATGCTCGATCGATGCCCTGAAATCGGTCATTCAACAGGAACGGTCAATCCTGTCATTGGAGAATGCAATGACATGTTTCTTAACAATATCCGAGCAAAATACGTGAAGAAAGAACATGTTTTTGAAGCAATTTCTAACGCTTCTACACATGTAGAAGAAGGCGCAGTTGGAGCAGGTACTGGTATGCTTTGTTACTCGTTAAAAGGTGGGGTTGGAACTTCATCTAGAATGATGGAAATGGGGCATGGCACCTATACACTAGGTGTTCTTGTCGTAACCAATTTCGGTATATTACGAGACCTGCGTATCGATGGAAAAGCAATCGGTGAAGAGCTCAAAGCAAATCTATTACATAAATGGGAAGAAAAAGACAAGGGTTCAATTATGGTGACCGTTGCCACAGACCTTCCTGTTTCGGAGCGGCAGCTAAATCGGATCATCAAACGATCCGTAACGGGCTTATCGAGGACAGGTTCCATCATTACGACTGGAAGCGGCGAAATCATCATTGGATTTTCCACAGCAAACAAGATTCCACACGAGAAATCTTCAGAACCGTTACAACTTCAAACGATCCACGAAGAAGACATCGACCTAGCATTCCGAGCGGTAGGTGAAGCTACTGAAGAAGCGGTGCTAAATTCACTAACACAGGCAACACATGTTGTAGGTAGAGACGGAAACGAGCGCCCAGCATTAAAGGATTTGTTGGAGGAGTTTGATATGAAGCTATAAAAAAGAACCTACTAGGTAAGTAGGTTCACAGCTTGATCTCAGCTTGTCGAGAAACCTATGTCATTATTCGGTGCTCCCGATGCCGTAGTCGATTGCACGCTTTCCGCGGACGAACGTCCAAGCCCGAGGTGAAATTCACACCCCGGTCTCGGCCGCCCGTTCTACCGCAGGAGTCCGCGATCGTCTCTCCTACTCAATTTGAATATATCCAAAAAGAACATCCCGTCCCAATGGTTTAACAGAGATCCTGACCATCCCTTTGTCTATCAACGACTAATCCAAAACCTTACTTTCTCTACATGCTAAGAACCTACTAAGATAAGTAAGTTCTTCTACAACTCATCAAAGCCATTATCATCCGATACCTTTGTATACTGCCTGGATTTCTGTTCGAAGAAATCGCTCTTTCCAGAATTAACATCTGCATACGCCTTAATCCAACGCATCGGATTTTCTCGATAGCCTTCAAATGGCCGGTCGATTCCAAGTTGGTTGACACGTTTATTCGTCATAAACTTAATGTAATCATTAAGCTCATTTTGTGATATCCCAATAAATTTATTTCCTATGATCGCTTCCCCCCACTTCATCTCTAACTCCGCCGCTTTCTTAAATGTATCCTTAATAAATCGATGGTTTTCCTCCGTGTTCAGGTGAGGTTGCTCATTGAACAGTTCTTTTACAATGTTCGCAAATAATGTGACATGTAGCTGCTCATCACGATTAATATAATTGATCATAGTCGAGGTCGATACCATCTTTTGATTGCGGGCGAGATTATAGAAGAACGCGAATCCCGCATAGAAAAACAAGCCTTCTAAAATAACGTCGTATACGATCGACTCAAAAAACGTTTGAGGCGTTGGGTCTTCTACAAACCTCTCGTAACCTGAAGCAATGAATTCATTTCTCTCAAGTAAGATCTCGTCATGCTTCCAATATTCAAAGATTCGATCCTGCTCCTGTTTTGAAACTAGTGATGAAAGCACATAGCTGTAAGATTGATTATGGATAACTTCTTGGAAAGAAAGAACCTGCATTAAGGCAGATAAACTAGAATCTGTTAAATAATCAGCTACTTTACTCGAATAATCGGTTTGAATGGAATCAAGAAACGCTAGTAGACCAATAATTTTCTTGAACGTATCCTGTTCATCGTTGGATAAGGAGTCCCACTGTTTAACGTCTGAAGACATGTTGATTTCAAACGGCGTCCAAAAATTACCCAACATGTTTTTATACATTGGATACGTCCAATTGAATCTTGTATCGTCCCAGTTTAAAACGTTCGAACTTTTGCCATTAATAATCCCACTAGAGCGATTGGGAGCTGAAATATCATAGATTTTTCTTTTTTGGATTGTATTCATACTTCTTCCTCCTAACTTGAGCAGCTTTCGCAATCTTCGATATCTACTGATGTACTTCTCACGTAATAAGTGGTTTTTAGTCCTTTTTTCCATGCTGTCATGTGTATGTTCAACAACTCTTTGGCTTTAATCGTGTTTTGAACATAGATGTTAAACGAAATAGACTGATCGACATGGCGTTGACGCGCAGCATTTTGTTCAATGCTCCATAATTGATCGATATAATAAGCCGACTTATAATACCAGGTCGTTTCAGGTGATAAATCAGGTGCTGTAACAGGAATCTTGTAATCTTTCTTTTCCTCTGAATACTCTTTACGAAAAATTGGATCGATCGATGCTGTGGAACCTGCTATTAAACTTGTGGAGCTATTCGGTGCAACAGCTAGTAGATTAGCATTGCGTAGACCTTGCTTCTTCACTTTTTCTTTCAGTGTTTTCCACTTTTCATCGTGATAGTTTCTACGATCAAAATAAGCGCCAGTATGCCAGTCCGATTTCTCGAACATCGAGTAACTACCTTTTTCACGAGCTAATTCCGAACTCGCTTCAATCGCTAAATAATTGATCGTTTCATAAAGATGATCCGCAAACTCAACAGCTTCATCCGACTCCCAAACGAGCTTCTTCTTCGCTAAGAGGTGGTGCCAACCGAAAGTCCCAAGTCCGATCCCTCTATATTTTTCATTTGTAAGTTGAGCCTGTGGGACTTCAATCGTGTTGCAATCGATCACATTATCAAGCATTCGAACTTGAATTGGGATTAGCCTTTCAAGAACACCTGCTGGAACTGCTCGACCTAAATTAATACTCGATAGATTACATACCACATAATCGCCAGGATTTTTGGTAATTACGATCTTTCCTTCGTTTGTTATTTCTTCTTCCACAGTCGTCGCGCTCATGTTCTGCATAATTTCAGTACATAAGTTCGAGCTGTAGATCATACCTGCATGCTTATTCGGATTCGCTCGATTCACAGCATCTCGATAGAACATAAATGGCGTACCTGTTTCTAACTGCGATTTCATAACGCGTTTCATAATATCGATGGCTGGTATAGTTTTACGAGATAATGTATCACTGTTTACACACTGCGCGTATTTTCTCCTAAAATCTCCATCTCCATCGCCTTCACGTTCATCGTACGCATCTTCAAGTGAAAAGCCCATCACTTTCCGAACTTCATGAGGATCAAACAAATGCCATTCACCACGTTCTTCAACGGTTTCCATAAATACATCCGGTATACACACCCCCGTAAAAAGGTCATGTGTTCTCATCCTCTCATCACCGTTGTTCAGCTTTGCATCAAGAAATTCAATGATGTCTCGATGCCAAACATCGAGATAAACGGCGACGGCACCTTGTCGCTGTCCTAGCTGATCCACACTTACTGCAGTGTTATTCAGTTGCTTCATCCATGGAAGTACACCAGAAGAGTTACCTTTGTATCCTTTTATGTCACTGCCTCTAGCTCGAATCTTCCCGAGGTATGCACCGATTCCACCTCCGTTTTTTGACACTGTCGCAATGTCAGTGTTGCTGTCATAGATGCCTCGCAAGCTATCATCTACCGTATCGATAAAACACGAACTAAGTTGACCATATGTTTTCCCTGCATTCGCGAGAGTAGGTGTAGCAACTGTCATATACAGATTTGAAATGGCCCAGTAGGCTTCCTTCACTCGTTCCAAACGTTTATCTTCCGACTCCTTCATCATCAGCATCATCGCGATAATGAGAAAGCGCTCCTGAGGAAGTTCCATAGTGTTTTTTTCAAAATCTTTTGTGAGATATCGATCTGCAAGCGTTCTTAAGCCGATATAGGTAAAAAGATGATCACGATCTGGAGCTATGTTTGCTGCAAGGTGTTCAATTTCTTGTTCGCTATAGTTTTTAAGGAGATCCGCGTTGTAGATTCCTTGGCCCGTAAGTCGTTTCAATAGGCGATGAAATGTCCCTTTACCATACACCTGTTCTTCTCCACGAATTTCCAAAGCTCTGTCATAAAGTGACTGAAGATGAAAAGATGCTGCTACATATGTCCAATCTGGTTCTTCGGCTGAAATGCGCTCGAGCGCATTTAAAATCAACATGTGTTCAACATC
The DNA here is from genome assembly GCF_056159065.1 of Anaerobacillus sp. ABA4_114. Classification (NCBI taxonomy): domain Bacteria; kingdom Bacillati; phylum Bacillota; class Bacilli; order Caryophanales; family Bacillaceae; genus Anaerobacillus; species Anaerobacillus sp. ABA4_114. The sequence goes on along the minus strand of NZ_JBSWUM010000001.1, from coordinate 825,988 downwards.
GCCGTCCGACACTTCTCCAGATATACCGCTTCCTAATTTGTTAAAAAACCCTTCACTATCAAGATTTGAAAAACGCTTAAGAATGTTTTTGGCTTCTATTATGATCTCATGTTCCTCTAGAGCAATCGTTAAACTCATCTAACCCTCTCCTTTTTTTAGCAAAATAAAAAAGCTCACTCTTCTATGAGTGAGCTTTTGAGAATACGACAAGGGTAGAATCCAGGGATAACCCTGCATCCTTTCTGCCACTTCTCATCCTCAATCCCCGAAGAATAGAAACGTTTCTGAGCATCGGCAGGTCTACTGGCTACGTGCTTCTTCCTCAGCAAGCCTTCCCGGATCATCATCCAGTGGCATTTGCTTCGTCCACACGACAGTTGCGGGGACAGCTCCGGATTAAAACCGGATTCCCTATTAAGTCGTTTCACGACACCGCATACTCAATCACTATTTAATTAACTACCATAAAGTCTATATATAGTATCTAATCTAAAAATAAAACACTAAATATCGATGTATTTATCTTACCGCACATTCTGTAATCTAACAAGAAGAAAAAATCAATCAATGTGTGATTAGGTATAAAGTCTTTCTATAGCCTAACACTATCTTTCATTTTCAGCATATATTGTTTATACCTAAAAATGTTTCCTTAAGGAAAAAGGAGATAAGCTTATGAGTAAAAAGCAGCACACATGCTTAAAGAAACTAGCCGGATATACACAATTGTGTTATAAAATGGGATTGCTCAGTGAAGAAGAAAGTAAGGAGATCATGAATCACTTATCACAAAAATCATGAGAATAAAAAAAGAGATAGGAAACCCTATCTCTTTACGTTAGCTTACCTTTTCAATTAATGCAGTAAGTATTTCATCTTTCTTTTTCGCTAATGCCAATGCTTCTTCACGTTTCTCTTTCATTTCACTGAACTTTGCTTTCATTTCATCTTTCTCTTCATCTGTAAGCTCAGGTCTTTCGCCACTATCTTTCCATTCTTGTTTTTGTGCTTTCAATTTCTCATGAGCAGCCTTTGCTTCTTCATGAAGTGCATTTAACTGCTCATTTACGTCGGCTAACTCAGTTTGTAATTCTTCAACGCCATCAATTGCTGAGGCATTTTTATCGAGCAATAAATCGATTAGCTTTTCTTGTTTCTCAAAAATCGATCCCATTAATTCATGATTTTCATTTCCTTTTTCTTCTTTATGAAAACCTCGCTTATGGTGATGCCCTTTCACCTGTCCTTGTTCCTGAACTACCTCAGTACCGTCTACTTGTGCACCCTCTTCAGATGCCGCGTTTGCACTCACACCAGCTATTCCACCTGCAAGTACAACTGAACCTGCAATACCTAGTAACCACTTTTTCATTTTTTTCGATCTCCCTTCAAATTATTATCCTTACACACTTAATTATGGACAATAATTGTGGAAGAAATTGCGAAAAAAGTGTGTGAAATTGTGTGATTTTATTTCCTTAGCTTTTCAATGACGTTGTCATCCATACTCCTCACGTGCAAATCACGTTGAGGAAAGGGAATTTCAACATGATGATCAGCAAGCACCTTATTTATTCGGAAATTAAGATTACTCTTTGTCACGACCGCCGCTTTTGGAGAAGAAATCCAAACGAACAACTGAAAGTCCAAGGATGAGTCACCGAACCCGATGAAATTTACAAACGGTTCTGGTTTTTCAAGTACATACATTGAATCTTCTTTCTCATCTTTTGCAACTTGATGGAGCAGTTCTCTTACAAGTTCAACATCTGAACCGTAAGCAACGCCGATCGGTACGACGAGACGCAATCGATTATCTCCGTAGGAGTGGTTAACGACCTGTTCTTCTATAAAGTAAGAGTTAGGCATGATGATTCGTTCATTATCAAGCGTCCGTATAATTGTTGCTCGCATTTTAATTTGCTCAACATCTCCGATAATGTCATTAATTATCACGCGATCACCTACTTTGATGGGGCGCTCGAATAATATAATAAGACCTGAAATGAAATTGTTAGCAATGTTTTGCATACCAAAGCCGATTCCTACGCCTAATACACCTGCGAAGATGGTCAATGCGCTTAAATCGATTCCAACAGTAGTCAAACTAATAATCACTGCTATTACCATCAAGGTATAATGGAACACTCGATTAAATGTAAATTGCAACCCCGTATCTAATCGATAGTGGTCATACAAAGGGGGCATCAGTAGTGAGGTGAATATCTTTGACAGCCTGTTCGCAAGCGTAATGATAAACAATGCGATGAGAAGAAGCAGCAAAGATATTTCAACATCACCGATCGTGAACAGCTCACGGCTCATCCAGGCATACTCAGAAAAGTAGAGAAGCAAGAAAACGATGATGGCATATAGCGTTAGCCAGTTTAGGAATGAGAGGACTGCATGCTTACTCTCCTTTTTTTCTAAACCTTTTCTTTTAAAGAACAGCGCTTTAACGATGAACCTAAACAAAAGGATACCTATGATAACACCAATCGTAATGAACGTGTCTTTAGCGATTGAACTTTCAAAGAATGGAAATAAAAAAGTAAAAACCTCCTTTAGCAAGAATTGTGAATGATCACTTGTAACCTATTCCGTTATCAACACGTTATGTTGTATATAGTGATCTAGGGGGTTAAGGAATGAGAAAGTATTTACTATTTAGCTTTGTTATAGCAATCCTTATACTTACTGCCTGCAGCTCTAATCAACAGTCAGAAAGTGGTGACAGTGGAGAGCCACTCTCAGAAGAGATGGATAGAAGTGCAGGCGAAACAAAAGAAAGCGCTTCTGAATCCAGCTCTTCGAACGAAACGATGAAGATGCCAGAACTTCAAACAGATCGAAAAGTTATCTTTAACGCTAATTTATCTTTAACTGTAGATGATCTTTCTGATGCCACAGGCCGATTGAAAGAGCTACTCGAAGCAAACGGTGGGTATATTGTAGAATCAAGAACGTTCTCTGAAGAAGAGATCAACTACGGTTCGATGACAGTCAGGGTCCCTCAAGATAACTTTTACCCTTTTCTTGATGAAGCTGAAACAATTGGTAAAGGTACACCAGAAAAATCGGTTACTGGAACTGATGTTACAGAAGAGTTTGTAGACTTAGAAGCAAGGCTGAAAGCAAAAGAAGATGTGAGAGATAGGCTCCAATCATTTTTAGAAAAAGCTGAAAAAACGGAGGATCTGTTGGCTATATCAAACGATTTGTCTCGAGTTCAAGAAGAAATCGAGCAGTTAAAAGGGCGTATGAACTATTTAAACAATCAAAGTGACTATTCGACCGTGACTGTTTCATTAGAAGAAAAGAAAATTAAAGTCCCTGCTTTCGGAGAAGGTGATAAGAGTACGATCGCCGAAGCAAAACAGTTGTTTATGAATACAGCAAATGGAATTCTATCCTTCTTCTCTAAGACAGTTGTTGTGCTCATTGGATTATCTCCTGTGCTCGTGCCACTTGCAGCTTTAACCCTATTTTTCTTCATACGCAATCGTAGAAGAAAAAAAAGTGATCCAAACATCCATTGATATCGTTAGCTTATTAAATCCACAATAGAGCAAACGAGGTGATACGATGAAAGTAGTCATGTCTCTAGTTACTGCAGTCATCATCTTTCTTCTGATTGCTGGATATACCAATAACTATTCATCAACAGCTGAAACAGGTTCAGAACCAGTTAAGAAAGTAGAAATTGAAAATGGTGACGTAGCGTATGACAACGTAAAACAATCGATCGATGAAAATGCAAATAGAATTCCAGAGTCGAGTGAAGAAGGTATAATCCCTGTATCTGTCGAGATCCCTTCTATTGAAGTTAAATCAAAAGTTGAGAATGTAGGTATTTTGGAAAACGGACAGATGGGTGTTCCATCCAACCACGTAAATGTCGGATGGTTTGAACCTGGCTTCAAGCCTGGCACGACCGGAAATTCCGTCATAGCAGGACATGTAGATAGCAAATCTGGACCATCTGTTTTCTATCACCTTGAAGATCTATCAGAAGGTGATGAAGTATACGTTACCGATAAGGATGGAGAAACACTTACGTTCGTTGTAACAGGGAAAGAAAGGTACCCATTTCAGAATGCACCTATTGAAAAAATCTTTGGACCAAGTAATGATGCAAATCTGAACCTCATCACGTGCACCGGTAACTTCAGTCAGTCTCATGGAACACACGAAGAACGCCTCGTCGTGTTCACTGAGCTCAAAGCAGAATAGTAATAAAACAGAAAAAAGACGCTTCTCCTATTCTATAGGACGAAGCGTCTTCAGAGTGTAGAGAAAGTCTCGAAAGTAGTCGATCATTTCCATTCTAATTAATGTTGATGGATAGTGAACTATCTGCCTGTTAAACCATTGGACGGAAAGGTCGTTTTGGATAAATTCTCATCAAGTAGGAGAGACAATCGCGGACTCCTGCGGTCGTACGGGCGGCCGAGACCGGGGTGTGGGTTTCACCTCGGGCTTGGACGTTCGTCCGCGGAAAGCATGCGATTTTCATCGACTACGGCATCGGGAGCACCGAATAATGAAATAGGTTGCTCGACAAACTGAAGACGCTTCTCCTATTCAATAGGTCGAAGCGTCTTTCATTATGCAATCAACTAGCTTTCTTGATTTCTACCTCATTTAAATACCGATTGAAATAGTCATCTGTTTCAGATTTAATCACTTTAAACAATAGTAGTAAGGCGATTAAGTTTGGAATCATCATAAGTGCATTCGCCATATCAGCAAATGCCCAAACAGTAGTCAGATTAGCCACTGTTCCTATAAAACATGCGGAGATATAGACAAATCCATAGTACGTAGTAAATTTTGTACCTGCAAGGTATTCGAAACATTTATATCCATACACATACCAACCAATAATCGTTGAGAACCCGAAAAAGATGACTGAGAAGGTTACAATGTACTCTCCTATAATACCTAGACTCGATCCGAAGGCAGCTGTAGTCAATGCACCTGCTTCTAGATCCGCATTATGGACGACACCTGAGAGTTCTCCACCTGTTGGATCCCAAAATCCAGTAATGAGTAATACTAACGCCGTCATCGTACAAACGATGATCGTTACGATAAAAGTACCTGTCATAGCTACAAGCGCCTGTCGCACGGGGTGCTCTGCCTTTGCATTACCAGCGATAAGAGCCGCTGTACCTAAACCAGCCTCATTTGAGAAAATTCCTTTTGAAACTCCAGATTTAACAGCTTCCATTACGATTACGCCTGAAAAACCTCCCACTGCTGAAATTGGGGAGAATGCGTAGGTGAAGATTAACTTCATCGCAGGTAGGATTGCTTCAACATTCAGAACGATAATGATTAATGCTCCAACTATGTAGAGAACAGCCATTACCGGAACAAAGAATCCTGCTACGGAGCTGATACGTTTTACACCTCCGAAAATAATCAGAGAGGTAAGTCCTGCAACGATTACTCCAGTTACCCATCCATCGATATTAAAGCTTTCATCAACTACACTCGCAATCGTATTCGATTGAACACTGTTTCCAATTCCTAAAGAAGCGATCGCACCGAATAATGCAAATGATATCGCAAGCCACTTCCACTTTGCTCCAAGACCTTGTTCAACATAGTACATCGGTCCACCGGCATACTCACCTTTATCATTTTTCACACGATATTTCATCGCAAGAAGGGCTTCACCGTATTTGGTCGCCATGCCAACCAGTCCTACAACCCACATCCAAAAAACAGCACCTGGACCTCCGATTGTGATCGCAGTAGCTACACCGGCTATATTTCCGTTACCGATGGTAGCAGCCAAAGATGTCATAAGTGCTTTGTAGTTACTAACATCTCCCTCAGCAGAGCTGTCTTCCGATTTTTCTTTCGTAAAAGCAAGCTTAAATGCATAACCTAGCTTTCTAAACTGAAGTCCTCTAAGGATAAGTGTCAAGAAAACACCAGTTCCGAACAATAGGATTAAGCTTGGTGCTCCCCACAAAAATCCATTTACTATTTTAAGCAGTTCTAAGATGTCCATTTCCTCTACTCCTCCAACGTGTTAACGCTTTCAACTGACGACCTTTATACATTACCATCAGTATTAATTTTTCGTCAATTAGTAAAACAAACTAGTCCGATTAAATCATTCGTTTATCCCATTAAAAAAGAGACCCTCAACAGGTCTCTCACTAGAAATTCCTTTTACAATTGTCCTAGAGCGTCGCTTATTGTAAGATCACCATCTAAGATTTCAAACGTTCTATTAAATGTATTTTCATTCTCTACGATTTCAGCTAATACGGAAGCCACATCTTCTCGTGGAATCTGTCCTGATTTATCTTCGAGCGTTTCTGCTGCGCGAATTTGCCCAGTAGCAGGATCATTCGAAAGTCTTCCTGGTCGAAGGATCGTGTAGGTTAAGTTTGTGGCTTTTAAATACTCATCTGCACGCTTTTTTGCATACAAGTAAGGCTTCATATTATCTGGCCCTTGCTCTGGATAATCAGCACCTACTGTGCTTAAGAGCACGAAGCGTTTTATCCCTTGACGACTTGCTTCATCGATCGATTTGATCGCCCCTTCTTGATCGATAAGAATCGTTTTATCTGCGCCAGTGTGTGGACCTGAACCAGCTGCAAAGATGACTGCTTCACATCCGTACATCGCATGGGAAAAATCTTTTTCTAGATCACCTAGTACAGTTTTTCCACCCGCATCTTCAATGGCTTTCACTTGGTCAGTATCTCGAACCATCCCTACTGGATCGTATCCTTTTTCTGCAAGGCTTTTTATTACATGTGTGCCTACCTGTCCGTTTGCACCGATTACGAGTACTTTCACAACTATCTTCCTCCTTTATATCCATTCACCTCTGTTATTTTCCTCATAAGTAATACAAATAAACACATGAAAGCGCTACAACTAATTGCGAATGTTTTTTTTGAACTAAAATGAGTCGATTTATGTAATTAAAAAGGTTTTTATGGTAAATTGTTAGAATATTTAGTATTGAACTACATATGAAAGGGGATATTATTTTGGAAGCAGTATTAAATAACATTAGCGGATTCGTGTGGGGATGGCCTCTCTTGATCCTCTTAGTAGGAACAGGAATATATCTCACCATTCGTCTAGGATTCTTGCAGTTTACGATGCTACCTTATGCATTGAAGCAAGCCTTTACTAAGAAACAAGATAAATCCTCTGAAGGGGACATCTCACACTTTCAGGCCCTGATGACAGCACTTGCTGCTACGATCGGTACGGGAAATATCGCTGGGGTAGCAACAGCGGTTTTCGTAGGGGGACCAGGAGCTGTTCTTTGGATGTGGATCAGTGCTTTATTCGGAATGGCTACGAAATATGCTGAGGCTATTCTGGCAGTAAAGTACCGATCGGTAGATTCGAACGGAGAGATGTCAGGGGGTCCGATGTACTATTTAGATAAAGGACTCAACATGAGATGGCTTGGAATGATCTTTGCATTTTTCGGAGCATTTGCAGCGTTCGGAATAGGAAACATGGTTCAATCGAACTCTGTTGCTGACGCCGTAGCAACGTTTGGAATCGCTCCATGGATTACAGGTCTTATTTTAATGGTTCTAACTGGTCTCGTTATTCTTGGTGGGATTAAGAGCATTGGACGGGTTACAGCGTTTTTCGTTCCGGTTATGGCACTTTTCTATGTGATCGGTGGCTTAATCGTTCTCCTTATGAACATCGATCTCATTCCAGCTGCCGTATCGTTAATTTTCTCTGACGCTTTCACTGGTGAAGCTGTAGCAGGGGGAGCTATTGGTGCTGTAATCCGTTATGGTGTAGCTCGTGGAGTCTTCTCGAATGAAGCTGGCCTAGGCTCCGCTCCAATCGCTGCAGCTGCTGCTAAAACGGACTACCCTGGTCGCCAGGCACTCGTATCCATGACCCAAGTATTCATCGATACGATCGTTGTTTGTTCCATTACAGGGATCGCTCTTGTAATGGGTGACCTCTATATGGGCGATCTTAACGGTGCTGCACTTACAACGGCTACTTTCGAGAAGTTCCTAGGAGTACCTGGTGCATTAATCGTAACGGTCGGTTTGATTCTTTTTGCATACTCAACAGTATTGGGATGGTCTTATTACGGGGAAAAGTGCTTCTCTTATCTGTTTGGGGAACGTTCGATCAAATATTACCGTTTCGTTTTTGTTCTAGCTGTATTTGTTGGAACAACACTTAAGCTTAATGTCGTATGGCTGCTCGCTGATATCTTTAACGGCTTGATGGCTTTACCAAACTTGATCGGACTATTAGGTCTTTCTGGAGTCGTCGTTGCCGAAACGAAACGTTTCCTTGAAAAAGTAAAAGAAGAAAAACGAGAAGCTCAATCTCAAAGCATGTGATCATTCACAAAAAAGCGGCACCCAGTTGGGTGCCGCTTTTCTTAATCGGTTCTATTAGAAGCTATCTTTGATCACTACGCGCTCTACTGGGAAACGAGCAGATGCATGTGCTTCAGCCGCTGCTTTGCCGATTGAGATCAGCATAACAGGGACATATCTGGATGGGATATTGAATTCGTCGATAAGAGCTTGTGGATTAAAGCCGCCCATCGGAATCGTATCGTATCCCTTTGCTTTCGCTGCAAGCATAAGCTGCATAGCAGCTAGGGAACTATTTTTTACTGCCTCACTGTATGCGAAGCCTTCTCTTTCATATGCTCCATTGATTTGAGAAACCAGTGTTTCCTTGACTGCATTATCCATAAAACCATTCTCTACAGCTTGACCGTAGATTTCTTCTGCATGAAGATTTGCTTCTGTATCTCCAAGAATTACGATGGTAGCAGAGCTATCTACAACTTGTTGCTGATTAAAAGCGATCGGAAGAAGTTTTTCTTTTTTCTCATTATCTTCAATCACGAGAAACTTCCAGTGTTGAAGGTTCCAAGATGATGGAGCTTCAATCGTCGCATTTAGAATTTCATTCATATCTTCATCAGGGATCTTAACCCCTTTTTCATACTTTCTTACGGAATGACGCTCTTTCATTACTTCAAGAGCATCTAGCTTTTGTTCAACTTGTGTTGTCATCTGTTCTCTCCCTTTCCAATCCATTTATCTCTAAGTTTCTTATCTATTATAATGTAACATATTTTATTACAGTTATAAAACATCATTGTTTAGCAGTTGTGGCAGTATCTACCTTTTTTAGTCGGAGCTTTGTTCAGCAAGGATTTTGTATTCCTTTTCAACACTGCAAAAATCGACTTTGGTAGTTGATCTGGAAAATCAAGCTTTAACTTTAATTTTGAAAGCTCTGTCGTAAGCTTAATTGCAAGCTCTGGATATGCTAGGTACAAAGAGCGATAAGATGCTTGATCGAGTTGAATGAGCTCAACATCAGTTATAGCTTTGGCATAAAGGTTTTGATGCACAAAGATCGATCTGTTCCCAAGTACATCATTCGGTCCAAGAACTGCAAGTGGCGTTTTTTCGTCTTGCTGATAAATCGCTACGTTTCCTTGGCGAATGATATAGACATCACGATTCGTATGTTTAGGTCGAATTAAGAACCTTCCTTCATTCCGCTTCAACTTTCTCCCGGATCGCTCTAACTTATTCCAATCCTTTGTTTCAAACTTCGTTTCACTTTTGTTCAATGCCAAACTTACCATGTTCGCTCACCCCCGAATAATTAGAATTTATTTTGTTACAGTTATCCCAAAAACAAAAACAATTATTATAATTGTTTTTGCTTCAGGCTTTGTATAATATCACGAATGGTGTATTTCTTCAAAAATGATGTCAAATGATCCTCAGCATCGGTGAAGATGTCACCAAGGACTTCTGATAAATTCGCTCCCACAAGACAATACTGATTTGCGTCGGTACACTTAGGTTTCAATGAACCGATCGACGTTAACGAGTAGATCTTATCAAGCGTAACATCTTCGACTTTGCATGCTAATGTAAAGCCGCCACCAGCACCTTCTTTAGAGACGATGTATCCGTTTTTCTTTAATAAACTAAGAATTTTTCTCATACGTACAGGATGGACGGATGCACTGCCAGCAAGGTAGTCACTTGTTGACATTTGTCCAGGCTTAATCGCTAATAAAGCCAGACTATGCACTGCAAGAGTAAAATCACTATTCAATTTTAGCGCCCCCTAACACTTTCTTCAATTCCATCCTATCGTACTCCTTTTGTACCTTGCAAGAAAATTTTAACAGGCAACCGCTTCTTTTGACTTATTTCGTACAGCGTTGAGCTGCGCCGAAAGTTCTAAAAACCATTTCTTATCTTTTGTAATAAGAGCTAGATCGATAAGGTTTAAAAGATACGTTTCGTCATGCTCAAAATCCTGCTTTTCCAACAATGAAACCCTATTTTGAAATGTCTCGATAACCTTTCCGACTGTCTCTGGGTTATCACATTCATGCACATATATTTTGATCGTTCCTAGATAATCATTTACTGAATCTACAAATCCTTTCACTAACTCATCGTGAACTGATTTGCCTTTCACCCATTCACCTTTAGTAAATTGAGATTGTTGATGAAGTTGGTTCATCATTATTCTCCCTCCTTATGGAAGATTATCGTGTTCCAACTGCGTCATCGCATAATGTAATAATAAATATTACAGTTAGATTTGTCAAGAGCTTCGATCAAAGACCGAACTCTTCTGCAAGTAAACGATACGATTTCAGTCTCGCGTTAAAATCATACGTTATCGTATTTACGATGACCTCATTGGTTTGATACATGTTACCTAACTCTTCGATTTGCTGTCTTACTTGCTTAGGGTCGCCAACGATTATACGATTTCTGTTTTCCCTGATTCTTGCTTTATCAAACACAGAGTATGGATATTGCAGCGCTTCGTCCGGTGATGGGAAGCCAGTACCTGATTTTCCTTGTTCGATTAATAATATAGCAAGATCAAGACTAGAAGCTAAATACTCTGCTTCTTCCTCTGTTTCGCCGCATACAACAAAAACGGCTACGTTTGTCTTTGGTGTGTCGTTATACTCTGATGGTGAAAAACGCTCCATGTATTTATCGACTACGCTGCTTCCACCATTCCCGTTAATAAAATGAGCAAACGAAAATGCTAATCCTTTATTCGCAGCGATTCTTGCGCTACCACCGCTTGATCCTAGTAACCAAATATCAGGTTTCGTATCTCCTAGTGGTGTCGCATGAACATGATAAGAAGAAGCACGCCCATTTAAGTAATTCGTAAGCTCATCGATTTGTTCAGGATACCGGTCGATATCTCTACGGTTGCCGTCTGCTAATGCTCTTGTAACGTTCGGCATACCGCCTGGTGCACGACCTAAACCTAGGTCGATACGACCGGGGTTTAAAGATTCAAGCATCCTAAAATTCTCCGCCACTTTATACGAACTATAATGGGGCAACAACACCCCTCCAGATCCAATCTTCATATGACTCGTGTTCGCTGCGAGGTGAGCGATCAACACTTCGGGACTAGAGCCCGCAAGACTTTTTGTACTATGGTGCTCAGATACCCAAAATCGATGGTAACCAAGCTTCTCAGTTTCTTTCGCAAGTTCCGTAGTTTCTTTTAAAGCTTCGACCGCTGTTTTATTTTTTGAGACTGGGGATTGATCCAAAACGCTTAATTTCATATATAACGATCTCCTCGATTTGTAAAATAAATTATTACAGTTAAATCATAACAGGTGTTTGTATTCTCTCCAATAAATTTGCTTAAAAAAACAAACGGACCGTCACGCCCGTTAGGTTACGCCGGTCCAGTTTATTTATAGAGCCTAGCTAGGATGTGCTTTCAGCAATTACTATTTCAACACCATGATTCTCGAGCATTTGCTGATACATCCGTTCTGGCATCTTATCAGTAATGATCACATCGATATCTTCAAGCTTCGCAAATGTAAAAAACTCTGATTGTCCAAACTTCGTCGAATCAGCAAGAACGACGACATGTTTCGCTTGATCAATCATCTTCCGCTTCACCATGCCATCCTCTTCATGAGCAATGGTCAGGCCTTGCTCTGTGATCCCAACCACACCTATAAATGCTACATCTGCATTATATGACGCTAGCTTTTCAACAACACTCGATCCATAAAGAAAGAAGTGCTCCTTTTCAAGCTTCCCACCTAGAAGGTGAATGTCGAGGTTTTCTCCTCTAGAGAGGATGTCAGCTTGATGAATCGAATTTGTAAGGATAACAGCGCGCTTTTCAATCAAGTATTCAGCACAAGCTTGTACAGTAGTTGAAGCATCTAGAATAACGATATCACCAGGTTTTATAGTTTCTGCTGCCTTTTTCCCTATAAGATGTTTTTCATTGGTCACTAGAGAAAGTCGGTCTTGATAGGATTTTATTTCGTGACGTAATTGGGGCAATACTGCTCCACCCCTCGTACGCGTTACGGCACCCTCTTCTTCCAATCGAACAAGATCTCTCCTTGCAGTATCTCTAGAAATTTGAAATAGCTCACAGATCTGTTCGACTGAAATCCTTTCGTTCTTCTTAAGATATTCAAGAATCGATAGCATGCGCTCTTCTTGAAACATCGGCAACCCCCACTTCCATTCACTACCATTATAAGTCTATGTAATGATTAAATCAATATTTTTAAGTAATACAGGAAAATAATTAAGTAATTATAAGTAAATGGAGCAGTAGAAAAAGCACCCCATTATAGGGTGCCCTCATTATATTAGTAAGCCCAAACTGCTCCTACGATAATCAATAGAATGAACAAAACAACGATTAGCGCGAAACCTTGACCACATCCATAGCTCATAAAAAAACCTCCCTTCTAATCGAGATATAAGAAAGGTTTAGTAGCCGTAACCGCCGTAACCGCCATAACCACCTTTTCCATAGCAGCATGGTCCTGTATTAGCTCCTCCTACTGCCGCTGCACCAACAATAATTAGAAGGATAAACAATACTACGATCAATGCGAACCCTTTACCGTATCCAGCAGGGCGCACGTTTTCTTTTCCACCGCTCATTTGAAAACCCCCTTTCCTCGAAGGTTACTAATACTATATGTGCAAATTGAATGTAAGGGATGGGCATCTAACCATATTTAGCAAGATTTATATACCTTCACGTGCTCAGAACACATCCGCTACAAAAAGCAAAATGATAACTAGGAGAATAAATAGGATTAGAAAGATAATCAGTTCATCCATAAAAGTTCCCCCCATACATTTTGTATAAATAGAATATGAAGATTTGAATTGAAGAGTGAGACCTTTCTTTCACCATGAAAAAAAGCCCTCAGCGTATGAGGACTTTTTAATACTTATTCCATTGTGTTTCCTTCGGCAGGAATTGGATGTTTTTGAAACATGTTTGCAAAGTGAATGAGGTTATGAGCCATCGTTTTGGCATGACCGACAGAGAAATCGTTCTTATGCCCATTCGCTTCAATATATGAAGCACCTGGTCCTGCTTCACCGACCCAGTACGTATCAACATTAGGAGGAACGGTAAATCCTATATGTGAAAATGCATATAAGATGGATCTTGCCGCGTTTTTTGCTCCATCTTCATTACCAGTGATGACGACACCCCCAACTTTGTTGTAATAGACCGATTGCCCCTTCTCATTCGTTATTCCACTTCCGCCATACAACCGTTCGATAACAAGAGTAGCTACACTGCTTTTCTCACCTAGCCAGAGTGGCGTTCCGATTATTACGATGTCTGCCGCTTTCACTTTTTCAAAAATGATGGGCCACTCGTCGCCATCTCCTTCATCTTCTGAAATTCCGTATGAAATGTTATAATCAGCAGCCCTTATTGTCTCTGACTCCACCCCTTCTTCATGAAAGATCGACTCTGCTTCTTTATAGAGCGCATCCGTGTTTGAAGGTTCATTACTATTCTTTAGTGAGCAATTAAGAAAAAGTGCCTTCAATTCGATAACTCCTCTCTTAAATCAATCGAATTTTATAGTCCACCATTCCCTTCTAATAAGAGAAAATAAACAAAAAACACACCCTGTGGAAACCAGGATGTGCCTTTAGGCTCTTATTCTGTGATGAGCACTAATGGTGGCTCAGACAAAAACTCCATCATATTTTCAGCGTCTTCCGTAACTTTTGCCCATTCAGGAGATTGCAACGCTTCACTTATTCGTTGCTTCGATTCAAACTCAATCGTAGCAGCAAGGTAATAAGACTCTTCTGTATTCAATGCTGCCGTCACATAATTTAAATCGGCCTTCTGGATGTAAGGAACTTGCTGAACAAGCTTAATATGCTCTTGTTCATAGTATTGTCTGAATTTCGCTTCATCAGTAGGTTTCTTATAGATCACGATTACTTTAGCCATTTCGCTTTCTCTCCTTTACTTTGGTTATGCTTCATCATACATCACTATGAAGAATGAAGGCTAACAAAAGCCATCACTGATAAATAACATATTTCTGAAGAAACTATAGAGTAACTTGGTGTTTAAACATCACATTAATAAGGAAAATTATAATAAATGATGTAACCCATTGTATAGGAGGTGAACCCTTACACGTTAGTAAGGGCTCTATTGGAAATCATAAAAATTATTGTCGTTATTATTTTGATCTTGTTGACAGCTTTCTTTGTTGCATCTGAGTTCGCTATTGTAAAAGTACGCAAAACCAAAATCGACTCTTTAGCACTAGAAGGAAATAAAAAAGCGAAATCCGTTCAAAAAGTATTAGGAAATCTTGATGGTTACCTTTCTGCATGTCAGCTAGGAATCACGATTACAGCCCTTGCATTAGGTTGGCTAGGGGAATCAACTGTTGAGCATCTCCTGCACCCTGTTTTTGAACTGATCGAACTTCCTCCAGCAATGGTTGGTACGATTTCGGTCGTAATCGCATTCATTATCATCACATTCCTCCACGTCGTCCTTGGAGAACTAGCACCAAAAACGTTCGCCATTCAAAAAGCTGAGAAGGTTAGTTTACTAACGGCTAGACCTCTCATTTGGTTTTACTGGATCATGTATCCATTCATCTGGACATTGAACGGATCTGCTCGATGGATCGTTCGAGCTCTTGGGTTACCCCCTGCCAATGAACATGAACAAGCCCATTCGGAAGAAGAACTTCGCATCATCTTGTCAGAGAGCTACAAGAGTGGCGAAATTAATCAATCAGAGATGGAGTTTGTCAATAACATCTTTGAATTTGATGAACGATTAGCAAAAGAAATCATGATACCGAGAACCGAAATGACTTGCTTATTCCTTGATAACACAACAGAAGAGAACCTCTCGATCATGAAAAGTGGAAAGTATACCCGCTACCCTATTGCGGATGGCGATAAAGATAAGATTGTAGGTGTCGTCAATATAAAAGAAGTACTTACTCAATACAAGTGGGGAGAGGACCTTTCATTAGAAGATTACATTCATCCGATTCATCATGTGATCGAGTCGACTCCTATTAAAAAGTTACTTGCAAAGATGCAAAAAACACATAGTCACATCGCGATCGTGGTGGATGAGTACGGAGGTACAGCTGGTCTCGTTACAGTAGAAGATATCCTTGAAGAAATCGTTGGGGAAATCCAAGATGAATTTGATTCTGATGAAAAACCACCGATTCGTAAAGAAGAAAACGGTCGTATTATCGTTGATGGTAAAGCCCTTATAAGTGATATAAATGAGTATCTCGGCTTAACGATTGAAGATGACGAAGTGGACACGATCGGAGGATGGGTGCTTACACATGACATGGAACCCGTTCAAGGAACAACGTTAACCTTCGAGGATTATGAGTTTAAAGTATTGGAAATCGATGGCCATCAAGTAAAAGAAGTTGAGATTAGAGCAAAACAATCCTAGAAAAAACAGCTGACACGAGTCAGCTGTTTTTACATTAGAAGATCCACCCATATTTTGATCGACGTTCCTAGAATTAGAGCTGCAAGCAGCCATTGAAGGATCTTAGTGTTCACTTTTTTTCCAGCGTTTGCACCAAGAGGCGCTGCGATTAGACTAGCGATGATCATGATCGCCGCTGGCAACAACAGAACCTGTCCTGTCGCTAGCTTTCCTACAGTTGATCCGATTGAAGAAATAAACGTGATTGCAAGTGATGATGCAATCGTCATCCTTGTTGGAATCTTAAGAACAACAAGCATAATCGGAACTAATAGAAATGCACCGGCTGCTCCTACGATGCCTGCACCGATCCCAACGATAAACGCCAGGCTTGCAGATAACCATCTGTTAAACTTCACTTGATCTAGTGGAATATCATCGATGCCTTTTTTAGGAATAAACATCATGACCGCTGCAATCGCTGCTAATAAGCCATAGACAACGTTGATGCCTTGTTCTGACATTAAGTTAGATCCATAACCACCGATAAAGCTTCCGATCAGTATACTTACTCCCATATATAGAATGAGCTGTTTATTGAGGTATCCACCTTTACGGTATGCAAACACACCTCCGATGGTAGCGAAGAACACCTGAACAGCACTGATTCCTGAAACTTCATGAGCACTAAATGCTGTAAAACCGAGAAGTGCTGGAATGTACAGGAGCATCGGATATTTGATGATCGATCCACCGATCCCAACCATACCTGATATATATGAGCCTACAAATCCAATTAAAAATATTGTAATAATAAAACCAAAATCCATATGCACTCACCTCACAATAAAGAAGGGGCACTGAACAGTACCCCATATCTTAACTTACGCCTTTTTAATCCAGAAAGAGAATACGCCGTCTTCTTCTTCTGACTTAAGAAGTTCATGTCCTCCAGATTTTGCCCATGCAGTCAAGTCACTTTTTGCACCTTTATCTGTTGCTTGAATCTCAAGAATCTCTCCTGATTCGATTTCCTTCATTGCTTTCTTTGTTTTAACGATTGGCATTGGACAAGCTAGTCCTTTTGCGTCTAATGTTTTTTGTGCATTCATGTTAATAACCTCCTAATTATTTTACCGCACAGCGGTTTGGTCCAATTTCCATTTCTCTTTGCGCTTCTTCATCAGGGCTGATTTTACCCATATTTGTTTCGCGAATTTCTTGATAAGCATTTGGCTGAGGAGGAAGGTTTTCAGTTACCATCGTGCGGAAATCTTCCTCTTTTTCTACGTTTAACCCGTCATTCACACGATAAAGTTCATCGAGTTGCGCTGACACTTCACCATTTTCACCAAGTTCTTCAATCTTTGAAAAGTGTGCTGGCAACACTGTTAATTCGCCCGCCATGTCTTTATATCGGTTATACAGCGTCTCTCTTAAATCGCCAACCCAATCCTCTGCTTTACCAGCAAGGTCAGGACGTCCGATCGAATGAACAAACAAAATATCTCCTGTTAGTAGGAACTGATCTTGAACGATGAAGGACGTGCTTCCAATCGTATGACCTGGCGAATAGAGTGGCTCGAGCTTTACTTCTCCAATTGTAAATACATCTCCCTCTTTTAGAGGCGTGTATTCAAACGTGACTTCTCCTGCATCTTCTTCAGGAAGATAGTAGGACGCGTTCATTTGATCAGCTAATTCTCTACCTCCAGAAATATGATCCGCGTGAAGATGAGTATCAAACGTAGCTTTAATCTTCAGGCCTTTCTTTTCTGCAAAAGATGTGTAGTTCTCGATCATACGGTTCGCATCAACCACTGCAGCTTCCCCATTTGATTCGATCATATAAGAAAGGCAACCTTTACCGAGTCTCACAAATTGATAGAGTGCTCCTCCTGGAAGATCACCTACTTTTACAGGTTCAAGGTATTCACTCCAAGCCTTCATTCCACCAGGTAGGTAAGAAACGTTTTGAACACCTGCTTCTACTAATTCTTCCCCTACAAAGATAGAAGACCCCTCTTTTGCACAAACAACCAAGATGTCTTTATCTTTAGGAAGATCTTCAAGAATCTCCTCTACTCCATCGATCAAGTCAAAGTAAGGGACGTTCATACTTTTTACAGACTCACCTTCAATTTTCCAGTCTGCGTATGCATCCTCATTTCGTACATCAAGAATAAAGAGATCGTTTTTATTAATAATTCTAGATGCTACTTCACTTGCATGCATCTTTTTCAAGCTCATCTTTTATACCCCCAACCGTATTTTTGTTAGTAAAAAAAATTATACTTTTGACGTTGTTTCGCCAGTCCAACCTGACATACCAGGCATCACATTAATCGCCTCAAAACCACTGTTAGCTAGTTTTTGAGCAGCTAGATCGCTTCTTGACCCGGTACGGCAGATAACGAGTACTTTCTTATCACGATTAAGTTCATTCATCTTATCTTCGATTTCTCCAAGTGGCATAGAAATCGCATTAGGAATATGACTAAACGCATATTCAGCTGGTTCACGAACATCTAAGAGGGTGTAACCATCCTCAGAAAGTAATCCAGTTAACTCCTCATTTAAGATAACGTGAGGATGCTTTTGTTCTGGAACCGTTTCATGATCAGAAGCTTTGCGTAAATAATGGATCAACACATCATCTTCTTCTACAGTTCCCAGATAATGATGCCCTACTTTCTCAGCCCATGCTTTGATATCAGCTTTTGAGCCTTTGTCTGTTGCCTGAATTTCGAGAACAACTCCAGGGTCTAGATCTTTCATCATTTTTTTCGTTTTGACAATCGGCATAGGACAAGCAAGCCCTTTAGCATCTAATACGTGATCTGTTTGAATCATAACGATACCTCCTGAATGTTTGGTTATTCTGTTGCACCGGTCCACTCCGACATTCCGCCTGTCATGTTCAAGACGTTATAGCCGTTGGACTTTAATACCATCGATGCCATACTACTTCTTCCACCAGATTGACAAACGATGATATGCTCTGTTTCTTTGTCGAGTTCGCTCATTCTAGACTGAATGTCATTCACAGGAATGTTGTAAGCCCCAGGAATTTTACCTGTTGCAACCTCTCCCGGACCACGAACATCAACGATGCTCATCTTTTTGCCTTTCGCTAACATCTCGTTCAATTCGTCTGGCGTAATATCTTTCACATATCCTGACATATGACCTTCCTCCTTTATCTCCACGCGTTTAACCCACCGCGAACATTATAAAGATCGGTAAACCCTTGCTTCTTTAACACCTTACATGCACGGGCACTTCTCATGCCACTCTGACAAAGCACGACAGTTTCCTTCTTTGGATCAAGCTCTTTGCCTCGCTTACTAAGCTGATCGAGAGGCATATTCTTAAATTCCTTCACTTTGTTGCCTTTGTATTCCATCGGCGTTCTTACATCGATGAACTGTACATCACGATTTCCAAACTTCGATTTTGCTTGTTCGGTACTAATAGTATGAACGCCTTTTCCACTTCTTTTCAAAAGGATTGAACCTATTAACACAATCGCTATAACAATTAGGAATTCCATCTTACCCCTCCAATTAAATAAACAGGTTTACGTTACCGTCTTCTGCATCACCAAGGTAAGCTGCTACGCCAGCATACTCGATCTCATCTAAGAGCTCTTCTTTTTGTAGACCAAGTAGATCCATCGTCATCGTACAAGCAACAAGCTCAACGTCTTGTTCTTGAGCCATCTCAATCAATTGTGGCAATTCCATCGCATTGTGCTTCTTGATTACATTCTTAATCATCTTCTGCCCCATACCTGCGTAATTCATCTTTGAAATACCCATCTTATCTGCACCACGAGGCATCATTTTACCGAACATTTTTTCAAGAAAACCTTTATCCGTTTTAACATGCTCATCTTTTCGAAGGGCGTTCAGACCCCAGAACGTATGGAAGATCGTTACTTTATGATCATAAGCAGCTGCACCATTTGCAATAATATAAGCTGCCATCGCTTTATCGTAATCACCACTAAAAAGGACAATGTTTGTTGATTTTGTTTCATTCATCTTTATTTCCTCCTCTATACCAACAGGGGTATATTTGTTTTTAAAATTTTTTATCTACTTTTAACTAACAGTTGAACTGCTTCTTTCACTGTATCTTCTGTTGAATTTCCTTGTTCAAGCTGCTCTAGAAGGCACTGCTCTAAGTTCGATCCAACGATGAGACCTATGGAACGATCGATTCCTGACCTCGTTGCAGAAAGTTGTGTAACAATCTCTTCACAGCTCTTTCCCTCTTCCATCATTCGAACGACGCCTCTTAACTGGCCTTCAACTCGTTTGATTCGGTTGATCACTTTTTTATCGTAATTCACTTGCTCACCTCCACATTATATACCCTTAGGGGTATTTATGCAACCAAAAAAATTTATATCAATAAGTGCGATGTTTCAACATTTAATACCTATAGGGGTATTATAACGTACTGAATTTAAATGTCAATAGGCTATGATCTATAGCTACGACAACCAGTTTATTTGAATAACAAAATATACGATAATAAGCGCGATAATCATCAGTACGATAACGATCAAAAAGAGTACGATCCATGTTGAAGAAGGAACCTCAAAGCTCATAATCTTCTTTCGCGTTCTAAAAAACTGTACTGCCCCGCCCGCCATGGTTAATAACCCAAACAGCAATGAGGTGAAACTGATGAATACAATAATTTTGTCATCCGCACGCTCACCTACAGATCTTGTAAAGTGAAGGCTCGCTGCTAGAAAGCCGATTCCTATGATCGCAATCGACGTTCTGATCCAAGCCAAAAACGTACGTTCATTCGCAAGCAGCTGCTGAATTCTACCATCTGCTTTTTTCTCTCCCAATCGTCTCACCCTCCTACCCTTCGATCTTATACCCCCTCCCGTAAAATTTCAAGGGATATTGCCTCAACCTACAGTTTACACAAGGTAATCAATAAATATAAAAAAGGCAGCATCACATGCTACCTTCGCATTATTGAAAAAGAGTTAAGAATTCCCCGTAGCCTTTCTCTTTCAATTCTTCTTTAGGTATAAAATCGAGCGCTGCAGAGTTCATACAATACCTTAAACCAGTTGGCTCTGGACCGTCATCAAAAACATGACCTAAATGTGAGTCGGCGTTCTTACTTCTAATTTCTGTTCGGACCATAAAAAGGCTTTTATCTTCTTTTTCTACAATATTTTCTTCAACTAGTGGTTTAGTAAAACTAGGCCACCCCGTTCCTGACTTATACTTGTCAGTAGAACTGAACAATGGCTCTCCAGACACAATATCCACATAAATACCTTCTTCTGTATTATCCCAGTATTCATTATCAAAAGCTTTCTCAGTACCATCCTCTTGAGTCACTTCATATTGAAGTGGTGTAAGCATTTCCTTCAATTCTTCATCCGTATAAGAAACACCTTGATTTGGCTGCTCTATTTCTCGATCTTTCCCCCAGGCTTCATCCAAAAACTGATCGCGCCCGGAATTCTTCCTATATATATTGTATCGAAACTCATTTTCTTTGTAGTAGTCTTGATGGTATTTCTCAGCTACATAAAAGGTAGGAGCTTCCTTTACAAAGGTTACGATCGGTTCATCAAATCGTCCAGAATTCGCAATCTCTTCTTTGGACTTCTCCGCTAATTTTCGCTGTTGTTCATTATGATAAAATATACCTGATACATACTGATCTCCTCTGTCTACAAATTGACCTCCTTCATCGGTTGGATCAATTTGTCGCCAGAAAACATCTAATAACGTTTCATATGATACGATATCAGGATTATAATGCACCTGAACGGCTTCAACATGACTTGTGTTTCCTGAAGAAACATCTTCGTATGATGGGTTCTTTGTATCGCCCCCAATATAACCTGAGATCGCTTCATCAACACCATCTAGCTTTTCAAAAGGTGGTTCCATACACCAGAAGCATCCTCCAGCAAAGGTCGCTACTTCTAAGTTTTCATCTACAGCTTTAACGGGCTCACTTCCATAAGACCGATTGAATAAAACATCATACAGTTTTGGGCCTGCAAATATCAGAACGGTTAACAAACCAAGCAACACGATGATTTTAGATTTCTTCATTCACAGTTCCTCCCTCTGCTATGGTTCAACAGCTCTCAACTTATTATAAGTGTAACTCATCTTAGTTAGAAAAGAGAGATTTTTGCTTTGAACATAAAAGAAGGAACGCCTTTAAAGCGTTCCTATCGTTTACTAAAGTTTAATTTTTCAGGGGATGGCAGCCAGCGATCAAAGGCAAGAAGCTTTGAGAAGAATGGGAGGCTTAGTATCATCGCGATGGTAAGTGTAAAGATTGCGATGAATGGGATACCCCATAAGGTAGAGATAACCTCTGCAGACTGCTGCTCAAGAAACCATTTTATGATGAAGCCGTGGAAAAGATAAATCGCAAATGTTCGTGATCCTATCGGTGTGATGACGATTGGCGTCTTTGGAATGATGGAGAAGAACATAAACATCACGAATGCCGTTCCTACGTAATACCCTAAACGCACAAGCAGCCCCAAGTTCGATTCATAGACATATGTTCCATATAAGAGGTCTGTTAATCCTTCTATTCTATAAAGGTAGAAAAGGAGAAACAATCCACCAAGGACTACAGGAGCTATCCACTTCATATACGGTAAACGGATCGGCTTTTCACTCCGCCCCATGACAACACCTAAAACAAAAAATGGCAAGAAGACAAACAGACGATCTAGAGAAAGAAACCTTTCTATATCGAAATAACCGACGATAAGTCCTGCAGTAATACTAAACGTAAGCAATAAGCTTGTTTTGCTTTTTAAAATAATAGGTGCAAGAAGTTTGTACGCTGCAATACATAACAAGAACCACATCGCCCACCTCGGAGTAAGAAACTCAATCTGGAAAGGCTTCTCATAAAGATTCGTGTAATAAATTGCATAGACGACTTGAAACAAAATATATGGGAGAAGAAAGGTAGTGAAGATCTTCCAATAGTATTTTGTTCCAGATGCTTTTCGTGTAAAATAACCAGTTAAAAAGATAAAGGCAGGCATATGGAAAATAAAGATAACGTGGTAAAAACTATATAGTAATCGCGAGTCAGCGATAAATGGTGTGACCAAATGGCCTCCCACAACTAGTAATATCAAAATTGCTTTGCTGTTATCAAAATATGCAATACGCTGTGACACGATTGATGACCCTCCTCAGACGATAAAAACGATGTTGTATTAGTAAATTCCAATAATGTTCACCATCATAATACCCGTTTCTCGTTCATTTTTACCCCATTTCACTATTAGTTATTCGAATTGTAATATTCGTATTTTAGCGGTCATTTTTGAAAAGGATTTGTTTACATATTCAGGGAGGTTTAGAAGGTGTCTAAGGTCCCGTTTTTCCCATATTTCGGGCGCATCTGAGCGCTTCTGCAGTTCTATAGTTATAACTATTTTATTTTTTCTGAATAATCTATTGTATTTTGTCAATTTGATACGTACAATGAGTGTTATATTTTCAAACATGCAAGAAGAGGAGGCGAGTAACATGATCACTTTTGTCGGTGCAGTTGCATTATTGGTTCTTGGTTATATTGTTTATTCTAAGGTGGTTGAGCGAATTTTCGGCATTGATGATCATCGCGAAACTCCTGCTTATACACAGAAAGATGGCATGGACTATATGCCGATGAGTTGGTGGAAAGGTAGTTTAATCCAACTATTGAACATAGCTGGTCTTGGTCCTATTTTTGGAGCGGTGCTCGGAGCACTTTATGGTCCAGTTGCTTTCATTTGGATTGTAATCGGCTGTATCTTTGCTGGAGCTGTTCATGATTATTTTTCTGGGATGATGTCACTAAGACACAATGGAGAGCAATACCCTTCTTTAGTAGGAAGGTATTTAGGAAGAGGCGCACAAGGCGCGATCAACATCATTTCAATCGTTCTTATGGTGTTAGTAGCTGCTGCATTTACAGCTGGTCCCGCTCAGTTGATGGCACAGGTTACACCGTTAAGCTTTTTAGCCAGTCTTCTGATCATCTTTGCATATTTTGTTATTGCTGCAGTACTTCCAGTAAACAAAATCATTGGAAAGATCTATCCAATCTTTGGTGTTATTTTAATCGTAATGGCTGTCTCGATCGGAATCGGACTGTTCTTCATGGATCATGCCGTTCCAAATTTAACACTATCGAATTTACACCCTGATAATTTACCATTATGGCCACTTCTTATGATCACTGTATCCTGCGGAGCAATCTCAGGATTTCATTCTACGCAAAGTCCAATCATCGCAAGGACAATGAAAAAAGAAAGTGAAGGAAGAAAAGTATTTTACGGAGCTATGATCGCAGAAGGTATCATCGCATTGATTTGGGCTGCTGCCGGGATGACTTTCTTTGGAGGCACTGGTGGCTTACAAGAAACACTTGCTGCAGGAGGTCCATCAGGAGTCGTAAACGAAATCAGCTCTTCTCTTCTAGGAACGGTTGGGGGCATCTTGGCCATCCTTGGAGTCATCGTACTACCGATTACTACTGGTGATACGTCACTACGTTCCTCTAGAATGATGCTTGCAGATCTTTTTACGAAGAAGGAGAACAAAGGTAAACCTTCTGGAAGTGCAAAAACACTATTGCTCACAGGTATCGTTGCGTTGCCTACCTTCATGCTTACGCAAATGGATTACACGTTTTTATGGAGGTACGTTGGATTTACAAACCAGCTTGTTGCGACAGTGATGCTTTGGGCTGGTGCCATGTATCTCGTTAAAAACAAGAAGTTCCACTGGATCTGTAGTCTACCTGCACTCTTCATGACGATGACGGTTGCGACGTATTTATTCTTAGCCCCAGAAGGATTTGAGCTTCCTTACACTGTTTCTATGATTCTTGGTGGGGTCATCACCTTGATCGTCGGACTATGGTTCGGATATCAAGTCTGGAAAGAGCGTAAAAAGCCAAACTTCAGTGTTGAACAAGTCGCATCATAACATAAAAAAGCTGCTCCCCTTTCTAATGAAGGGAAGCAGCTTTTTGTTTTATAAGAATACAAGTCCAGCTGAAATCACTACGCCACTTACAACTAAGACGATGACACAAAAGCCCATGATGTCTTTTGCTTTTAAACCAGCGATTGCAAGTGCTGGTAGCGCCCAGAAAGGTTGGATAAGGTTTGTCCAGGCATCTCCCCAAGCGACAGCCATGGCTGCCTTTGGAATAGAGACACCAAGCTCTTTCGCTGCATCTAGTACGATCGGTGCCTGCACTGCCCATTGCCCTCCACCAGAGGGAACGAAAAAGTTTACGATTCCTGCACTTAGAAATGTAAAGAAAGGGAACGTCCACTCATTCGATATGGAAACAAACCCTTGCGACATTTGAGCAGCTAGGCCAGAAGCTACCATCATTCCCATGATCCCCGCATAGAAAGGGAACTGAATGATGATGCCACTTGCGCCTTTAACGGCATCTGTAACTGCTTCTAGAAAACGCTTAGGAGTGCCGTGGAATAGAATTCCTAAAAAAAGAAATCCAAAGTTTACAATGTTTAAATTAAGCTGGAAACCATTTGTTATAAAATAATAGAAGAGATAAGATAATCCGACTAACCCCATGATCATAGATAGTACTTTACTGTTCTCGATACGGTCTGCTGGAGTTAGCTCTCCTTCTGCCGTAGCAGCTTGTAGATCCTCTGTCTCAAGTAAGGAACGATCAACGAATACACGCTCTTCTTCTCTAGGTGACATGAAATAATTAATAACCGGAAGACAAAGAAACAATGCCCCAACAATAAGAAGATTAAATAGGGAAAAGATCGTTTCTCCTGTTGAAATCAACCCGATCTGATCTACTGAAAAATGATCAGGTGTCGCGATGGTGAGTGGAATCGATCCTGCTAGTCCACCGTGCCAGACGATAAAACCACTATAAGCACTCGCGATAAGTAAACGATAATCTACTTTATCAACTTTCTTAGCAAGTTCCTTTGCATAAAGCGCACCGATCACGAGACCAAATCCCCAGTTAATCCAGCTTGCCATTAGTGAAATTATAGTGACATATACGATTGCTTGTCCTGGTGATTTAGCTAATCCCGCTAGCCACCCTAACCCTCTTTTGAAAATCGGGCTACTTGCAAGAACATAACCAGTCACGAGAACAAGGACCATCTGCATGGAAAATGAAAGTAAATTCCAAAACCCTTCTCCCCAGAATTGAACCATTTGGACTGGTGAACTTCCTGTAAAAATCAAACCAAGACCGAACACAACTAATGTTAACAAAATAACGAATAAGAACGGGTCGGGTAAGTACCTTTGCATCACCCGATTTGATACGGATATTGCTGCTTTTAACATGACTTCAACTCCTCCTACAATCCTTCTCACCCTAACCTCATTCGACATTTTTCTAGGTGACTCCTTCCAATTCATGAAAACGATTACAAACAAAACCTAAATAAGAGGGGAGCTTCTTTTAACCATAAGAAAAACTGTCGAGAATCTCGACAGCCATTATTTTTTACTATTTAAAAAGTCTTGCACCATATCATGGTACGCCTGCTTCGGATAACTGTTGTAAAAAGAAGTAGAGAGTCTGATCGGATCTCCAAAGAAAAAACGTTCAAACTGCGTTTGCCTTGACCCAAACGCACTCATCCCGATATCCCATGCTATTCTAAACAGCTTCACGCGTTCCTTCGCATCGATATTAGCTCCTTGAAGGTATTGACCTAAATCACCTTTGATCTTAGACTCAAAGTCATCTTCAGTTGGTAACGAAATCATGCTGCTCGCACCAAGCAATTGTGTAATTTCGATCAACCTTGGATATGTTTTTGCAAAGTAGTTGTTCGCTGTACGAAGTGGCTTACTGTCTGGCACGCGCGTTCCATAGCGGTTTACTTCACTATTTACTTCTGAAGATAGAAGTAACGCCCTCATGATCTCTAGAGAGACGATGATTTCTGTCATTTTGAGCTTCACGTGTTCAAATTCACTAATCTGAATGGCATCGCACATCGCCTCACACAAACCGAGCAGAAACTCTAATTTCACAACCTGTCTACAAACAGCCTGATATTGAAGAAAAGCATACATACCGGTTTCGGCATCCAAATCACTTAAAACCTGAAAATCTTTATAGAGTATCACACGATTCCAAGGGACCAACACATTGTCAAACACTACAAGTGAGTCTCCCTCTTCAAATCTTGCTGCTAGCGGATGGTCAAACGACGATTCACGATATCGGTAGGACTCCCTGCATAAGAACCGAAGTCCTTTCGTATTGGAAGGAATCATGAACCCAAAGATGAAGGACTCATCTAAGGTCTGTCCGCTTGGCAGAACGAGAAGCTCATCGGTCAATCCTCCTTGCGTTGCTAGTAGCTTAGCACCATGTATAACAATCCCATCTTTATTTTCTTCGATTACTTTAGCCGCAGTAATCGTAGCATCATCTAGATAGTGTGAGATAGAACGGTTCACCTGAGGATTAATGAAGGTATGTGTGATCGATAGATCCTTCGATTTCGCTAGATCATAGAGCGCCTTCATGTTTTCTCCCAATGGTCGTTCACCTTTTGATAGATGAGGAGATGCTGCTGCCAATGCCATAACTAATGTATTCATATAATCCGGCGGACGGCCAACCAGACCACCATTTAATCTAGCCCAGCTCTGAGTAGCTTTTCTTCTATTTATTAAATCCTCTACAGTTTGAGGTTGATGATACGAGAAGCCATACTTTTCCCCATCATGTGTTGTGTAACTAAACAATTCCTGTTGTTCCGAACAACACTGATAATCATAAAGTTCGGCTTTACTGGCAATGATACCTTTGAAAGGTGCTGATTCAGATAATTTATCCTCACATCTTTTCCCTTCGATCCATACCTCATTCTGGAGGGCATCGATTCTATCGACGAACTGTTTCCCATTAATCAAAAATGCTCCCCCTTTCTAGTACTAGTTTATGCAAATTATGGTGGACATGTGGCAAGGTAGTTACCCATGTTTCTATGTAGTAATAGAATTGTGGAATTTGTCCCATAGTTTACTCATGGGGTTTTCAAAGTGGAAAATTTGTGGAACAATGGGAACAGCCTTTTGAAAGGAGCATGTGACTTGAAAAAACTAACTTATTTAATGATAACTGGACTTTTACTTGTTGCGCTTGCAGCTTGTGGAGGAAATGAAGAGAGCAAGGGTAATAGCGAAAACAATACAGAACAAAAATCAGCTGAAGGAAAAGAGGGCTCTGAACAATCACAACCCGAAGTTGATAAAGTAGAAGAAGATAAAGTGATTGCAACTGTAAATGGTGAAGAAATTAAAGGTGAAGACTTCAACGCACTCTACACTCAAAACCAAATGCAGTATCACCAAATGGGCCAAGAGGTTTCTGAAGAACAGCTAACAAAACTTAAAAAGCAAGTAGCTGAAAGTATGGTAGGACAAGAATTAATCCTTCAAGCCGCAAACGACAAAGGCTATGAAGCATCAGAAAAGCAAGTAGAAGAAGAACTTGCAAGCTTGAAAGAACAGTATGGCGATGAAAAGAAATTTGAAGCAGCCCTTAAAGAGAGCGGCATGACATTAGATGAACTTAAGAAAGAAATCGCGAAAAATGTTCAATACTCTGCATACGTAGATAAAGAAATTAAAATCGAAGAAGTAACAGAAGAAGAAATGAAGCAATATTATGAGCAAGCAAAAGAACAAGGTAACTCAGAAGAAATGCCGAAATTCGAAGAAGTAAAAGACCAGATTAAAGAAGGTCTTGAAGGCGAGAAAAAGCAAAAGAAACAGCAAGAGCATATCGAGAAACTTAAAGAAGACGCTGATATCAAAATCAACGTGTAAGACGTGAAGCCGCCGAGGAATGATCCTCGGCGGTTTTTTCATTAGTCTATTGTTGTTGATAATTTGATTGAAGGGAACTTAAGTTCTGCAATTAGGTTATCTATTCAAGGGTCGGTGATAATACAGTATGTGGAAACCTATGATACCCTTAGATTAGCTAAGTTTAATCTCTAACATTTCTTTTTTTCCACGAACGGAATGATTAGTGGAGTATGACTGGGAAATTCTTAAATAAGGAAGGATTTTATGCTTTGGCTTATGTTAATAGTAATATTTCTGCCTTTTATAGCAAGACGAATAGAAAGGCACTTTCAACGATTAAAAAAAGAAAAAAATGAGATGAAAGATATCTTCAATGATTGATAGAAAATGAATTAAAAAAAGGAGCTATCACAATACGTGATAGCTCCTTTTTTAAGTTGGAATAAAACCTTAAACAAGTTCTCGGTCCCAGTGACGGTGTTTTGCAACAGCATTCGCAAATTCCTTTGCAAAGTCTTCTGGATTATCACCCACGACGACTCCCGCACTGCCTCTCATGTTATTATTTTCTAACCATTTCGCACCTTCATGTGTTCCACCGATCGGTTTGAAATGAGAAAATGCTTCATTAATAAAGTAGTTTGCTTTTTGATAAAAGGCTTTGTTTTCGTTATCCCCGCCTACTGCATAAATCGCATCGAATAGCACGGATTCACTCGTTAAGAATGTATGATCGATTTCAGCCTCAGCACCATCGTTACCTTTCTTCACGCCGAGTTTATCACTGATCAGCTCTGGCATTATGCCTTGTTCCTTCAACTCATCAAGCACAGCGATCAGTTCTTTACCATTAAAGCCGTCGTCGACGATCACACCGACTTTACGAGTATCAGGCTCAAACTTTGTATTGATCTGGCTAAGAGCAGGAGAAGCTTTCGTTACATCTGATCCACCTTCTCTAGGTGCTTCAGCTCCAATGTTTTGTGCAACTGATGTAGCAAGATCAAGATTCACATTCCCTAGCATGTTCACCACTTGCTGCTGAACGGACTTACTTTCAACTTTACCTAGCTCAAAGCTAAATGCATTCATAATGTGCTCTTTCTCAACATCACTCATACTGTTCCAGAACAACGTAGCTTGAGAGAAGTGATCTTTAAAGCTCTCACTTCGAGCTCGAATCTTATGACCCTCTACTTTTTCTTGGTAATGTACATACCCGCCTTCTTCTTCTGTTGCCGGCTCCGGTTGATTACCAGCAAGAGAGTTCTTATGGTAGCTAACCTGACCTTTATTTATAGTTTGACGCATGAACCCGTCTCTCTGGTTATTATGGAATGGGCAAACCGGCTTATTGATCGGCAGTTCATGATGGTTTGCACTTCCAAATCGGTTGATCTGTGTATCAGTGTAAGAGAACAAACGTCCTTGTAATAGCGGGTCGTTTGAGAAGTCGATTCCCTTCACGACGTTCCCCGGATGGTATGCAACCTGTTCATTTTCTGCAAAAACATTCTCTACGTTACGGTTTAGCACCATCTTCCCAACAATTTTGACAGGAACATCTTCTTCAGGCCAAAGCTTCGTTGGATCGAGCACATCAAAATCAAACTTGAACTCATCTTCTTCTTTGATGATCTGGAGGCCTAGCTCCCATTCAGGATAGTCCCCGTTATTGATAGCTTCTAGTAAGTCAGCACGATGGAAATCAGCATTTTTACCAGAAAGCTTTTGTGCTTCATCCCAAACGAGAGAGTGAACGCCTAACTTTGGCTTCCAATGGAACTTAACGAAGTTTGCTTCTCCTTTTGCATTTACAAGACGGAAAGTATGAACGCCGAATCCTTCCATCATACGAAAGCTTCTTGGAATCGCACGATCAGACATCGCCCACATCGCCATGTGTGCTGATTCCTGATTATTTGCGATGAAATCCCAGAATGTATCATGCGCTGAAGCTGCTTGTGGGATTCCAGTATGAGGTTCTGGTTTTACAGCATGCACTAAGTCTGGAAACTTAATCGCATCTTGAATGAAGAAAACCGGAATGTTGTTTCCTACTAAATCGAAATTCCCTTCATCTGTATAAAAACGTGTCGCAAATCCCCTTACGTCACGTACCGTTTCAGAAGAACCTTTAGAGCCAGCAACCGTAGAAAAACGAACAAATACAGGTGTTTTTCTAGATGGATCTTTTAAAAATTCAGCATCTGTTAACTCTTCTAACGATTCGTATACTTGAAATTCACCGTGAGCTGAAAAACCTCGCGCATGAACAGCTCGTTCAGGAATACGCTCATGGTCGAAATGTGTCATTTTTTCTCTAAAATGAAAATCCTCCATCAAAGTTGGTCCACGCTCACCAGCTTTTAATGAGAATTCATCCTCAGATACCTTTTGCCCTTGATTCGTGGTCATCTTACCTTCGTCGGTCGTGCTATATTTTTCTAATTGTTCTTTTTTCTTGTTGTGCTCGTCACTCATTCTTAGTTCTCCTCCTCTAACGAAATATGTAAAAAATCGTCTACATGGTGAATCCCCTCTCTCTCCCAAAATAAAACATTTTTTTTGAAGAAATAGCTTCACCTTAAAATTGAGAAAAAATTAAGAACGTACGTTCTAGACTAGGGGATTGAAATGAGCTATACTATAATGGTGATGAAAGCATTCTACTAACTAAAAAGGAGCGTGTATTTAATGAAGCAACAAGCAGTTCCATACTTTACATTTGAAGGCACAGCGAAAGAAGCATTGAACTATTATAAAGATGTTTTCGGTGGTGAAATCACAGATCTCCAAACTTTCGGAGATGCAGACTTCGAAACCCCTCCAGGCATGGACGACCGTGTTATGCATGCCCGCTTTAGAAGCGATGGCCTTTACTTCATGGTCTCTGATACGTTCGACAACCAGAATGTAGCTGTAGGAAATAACATTTCTTTAGCACTAGAGCTCGATTCTGAAGAAGAAATCAACGAAATCTATGGACGATTGAAAGAAAGAGGAACTGTCAAAATGGAGCTTCAAGACACGTTTTGGGGAGCAATCTTCGGAAAAGTTAAGGATGCATACGGAATTACGTGGGATTTGAACTTTGAAAAGGCGAAAGCAAAGTAATAATTGAGTGAAGGAGAGCCTGTCACGGAGAGTGACGGGTTTTTTTGTGGGGTTTTTGTGGGGGATGTGGCTGGAGCGGGGGATCAGATGTGTTTTGAAAGGCTAAAAAGAGCCGTTATCCGCGATATTCCGAATATATCCGCGAAAATTTGATTATATCCGCGATTTTGAGGATATATCCGCGAAATCACCTTAGATATCCGCGAAAAAAGTTATTTATCCGCGAAACTCTGAAACTTCACTTTTTCTAGCTGGTATCTACGGCCTTTATTAGTACCAGAATAATTTAGATTAAGCCCTCTTAACAACCTCGTAGCTGCATCACTAGACTCCAACTTCAAAAACCTTCTTACCTCTTGATTCGTAACCCATTCATCCACCAACAAAGCATAATCCCTCAGCGCTTCCAGATGAGCATCCCTCGAAACCTCTCCACAATTCATACAACACCACCTCCCATGGAGTCTCTTCATCGGTAAATAGCCACATTGAGGACAGTGAACGCCATCTAAAAGATCAGACCGGGTAAGTGAGAACCTCTTTAAAACATCGATTTCAAGTGGGGTGTGGTGCTTTACGAACAGGCGTCCTAATCTTTTCACCTCTTTTATCGATAGCATTTCATTCTGATACTTCCTATCAAACTCTTTTATTTTTGTAGGAAGGTAATCACTTTTAATCACTTGAGTAGCTATTCTTTTTACTTCGTTCGTTGCTTTAACAACTGTGCTTTTATTACTTATAACGACGAGGGTTTCAATAGGTAGACCAGAAATTCGATGCTGCCTCATAAACGTTAGTAATTGTAACTGCTGTCGCCTCACCTGGGTTAAGGGATCTGGGAATGCTTCTTCCACCTCACCATTCCTTGAAGTTCTAATAAGTTGGTTAAAAACTGGATCAAATAACAAAGTGCCAGATATATTTTTAACTTCTATCACTAGTAAGTAATACTGAGTTACGACCAATGAGTCGATTTGAAAATAAAATGAGCCATTAGCGATGCGAATATCATGATAAACGGTATGGTCTTTGCTATTCAGAAAACTAAGCGGAAAATCTAGCGAACGCTCTCCGTGAAAACCAGCTTTATGAATCGCTACTTGTTCTCTGACTTCTTCTATTATTGGCAGGTGTGCGGGAAGACGATTCATAAGAGCAGTTAGTTTGAGGAGGTAATGCGGGGTGTTTCGATGTTTGGCTATCACGTTTTCTTCAGTCCTTTCATCTTTTCACCTAACTAACATTCTCCTCAACTCCCTCCACTCCTCCTCAATAAAAAAAGACCTCCCTCCAAAAGAGGGAAGCCTTCGTGCTATTCAATATCCAAATCCGTTACTGCGCCTTTGGCAGAGGAAGATACTAATCTTGCATATTTTCCTAGAATACCAGTTTTGTAACGTAGTTCTGGTCGGACCCATTCCGCTTTACGTTTTTCAAGTTCGAGATCTGTTACGTTGAAATTGATTTCTTGCGTATCGCTGTCGATCGTAATCGTGTCGCCTTCCTTTAGCAATCCGATCGGGCCGCCAACGAACGCTTCAGGAGAAACGTGGCCGATCACGAATCCGTGAGAACCACCAGAGAATCGACCGTCAGTTAGCAGCGCGACTTTTCCGCCGAGACCTCTACCGACGATCATCGCAGTGATCGAAAGCATCTCAGGCATTCCAGGTCCGCCCTTTGGTCCAACGTTTCGAATAACGAGAACATCGCCTTCTTTGATCTCGTTGTTTTCAATCGCGGTCGTTGCTTCTGCCTCACTGTCGTAAACACGTGCTGGGCCTTCGAAACGACTGATTTTCTGGCCAGACATTTTGGCAACGGCACCTTCAGGGGCTAGGTTACCTCGAAGCACGACAAGAGGACCGTTCGGCTTAATCGGATCGTTGAGGGGCTTGATCACGACTTGTCCTTCCGTTAGAGACTCCACTTCAGCTAAATTTTCAGCGACCGTTTTACCCGTAACAGTGAGACAATCTCCGTGGAGAAGACCATGTTCATGAAGCAACTTCATGACTGCTGGGACCCCGCCGATCTCATATAGATCTTGCATGACATATTTACCGCTCGGTTTCATATCAGCAATGTGAGGAACGCGCTCACGTACAGTTTCAAAATCATCGAGAGTAAGGTCAACACCAGCTGAATGCGCCATTGCAGTTAGATGAAGAAACGCATTTGTCGATCCTCCAAGTGCCATGACAACGGTAATCGCATTTTCAAAAGCTTTCTTTGTCATGATGTCGCGTGGGTAAATATCCTTTTCTAACAGATTCACGACCAATTCCCCTGCTTGGCGACATTCTGATTCTTTGTAGTCGTTAACGGCAGGTGTTGAAGAAGAACCTGGGATACTCATGCCGAGCGCTTCAACAGCAGATGCCATCGTATTCGCCGTGTACATTCCTCCACATGCCCCTGCTCCCGGGCAGGCATTGCATTCTACTTTGTGTAGTTCTTCTTCATTAATATTTCCTTCTTGATATTGGCCGACTGCTTCGAACGAAGAAACAATATCGATGTCGTTTCCGTTCAGCTTTCCGGGCTGAATCGTACCGCCATATACGTAAACGGAAGGGATGTTCATTCTTCCGATCGCCATCATACATCCCGGTGTCGTTTTATCACATCCGCCGATTGCTACGATACCATCTAAGCGTTCAGCATTTGTAACCGTCTCGATTGAATCAGCGATAATTTCACGGCTAGGAAGAGAATAGAACATGCCCTCATGCCCCATCGCAATTCCATCAGATACCGTGATCGTATTAAAGATCATAGGGGCTCCACCATTATCTCTAGCCCCGCCTTTCGCTTCCCTAGCAAGCTTATCGATATGTACGTTACACGGCGTTACTTCGCTCCATGTACTTGCTACGCCGATCATAGGCTTTTTAAAATCCTCATCTGTAAATCCAACCGCTCGAAGCATAGAGCGATTTGGAACCCTGTTGACACCCTCACTGATCACTTTACTTCGGATGCGTAAATCTTTTTTTTCTGTCATTCATCTCACCCTTTCTCCTTGCGTGAAAATTAATAATTTTGTTTATTCAAAATTTATATTCTTTGATAATACTAGTTTTCAGCTCCTTCTGCAAACCATTATCAGAATTTTTACGAAACATTTTATAGTAAGCGCTTTCTAACCAATTATTACCTGAAGAAATGTCTTTTGATTAAACGTATAACATGTTACTATTAAGTCACATAATAAATGTTACCTTTAAGTCACATTATAAGTTGGGGTGATAAAATTTGACCATTGATGAGGAGTTAACCGCGACCTTTAAAGCATTAACTCATCCTACAAGGAGAGAAATTCTCGACCTATTGAAAGACGGCCCAAAAACGACCGGGTATTTAGATGAGCAGTTTGAACACATTAGTCGTTATGCGGTCATGAAACACCTATCTCAACTAGAAGAAGCGAATTTGGTTCTCGTACGGCGAGAAGGGCGTTCGAGGATGAATTACTTGAACGCAGTTCCGATTCAACAAATGTATGACCGCTGGATGGACAAGTATCAGGCAATGAACGCTTCTTCTCTATTATCATTAAAATCTACTCTTGAAAGGGGTACAAACAAAATGGAAACTCAAGGATATAAGCACGACACATTTCAAATCGAGCAAGAAATTCGTATTCAAGCACCTATCGATCAAGTGTTTAAATCGCTAACAGAAGATATCAATTCTTGGTGGGCATATCGACTTTGCGGGGAAGGATCAACCCTCTCTTTTGAGCCAGAGGTTGGCGGTCGTTTTATAGAAGTCGGCGCATCGGGTGAGGCAGGCGCGTTATGGGGAACGATTACGTTCATCAACGCACCGTATGAGATTCGATTAAATGGCTTATTGGGCATGCAAGGAGCAGTTAATAGTGCATATAGCTATAAGCTTCGTGAAGAAGATGGAGAAACCGTCATTGCGTTATCTCATCATGCTTCAGGCTTACTTGATCCTGAATGGCACTCTGCCCATGATGGAGGCTGGAAGGAACTACTCGGTACGTTCTTAAAACAGTATGTAGAAGAAGGTATGATATATCGTGAGCTTCAAAAATGATGGTGATTAAAACTGAACGAGTCATCAACCGTGATCCCTCTGTTGTATTCGACTATATCTCGAACTTCGAAAATAATCCTGTCTGGCAAGGCGGAATGATTGAAGCAGCTTTCACTTCTGAAGGCCCACTTCAGGAAGGGTCAACTTACGACCAAACCGCAACGTTTCTAGGCAAACGAATCATCACCTCATTCGTTGTCACTCGTTTTGAACCGAATACGTGTATTCAAATAGAAAGTGTAACGAGCACGTTTCCGATCAAAGTAACGAGGTCTGTTGAAGCGGCTGAAGAGGGGTGTCTAGTAAGGGCAGTTGTTGAAGGTAATCCTGGCGGGCTTTTCAAGCTCGCAACTCCTCTGTTAAAAAAGATGGTGCACCGTTCAGTTGATCAAGATTATCAAAACTTAAAAAACATTCTAGAAAAGCCGGTTCTCGAGTAGAACCGGCTTTGTTTTGGTGTCTTATAGAACACCAGGTTCAAACGTTTTACAATCGGTTTCCTCACTGTTGCTCGCTTTCTTCCCCTTGTGACTCACAACATAGATTTCGTCCGCCTCGCATTTTCTACCATCACGGTTATGAACACAGTTTGCAACCTCACATAGTACATCTAATGCCATGTTTCTCACCTCCTTATGGTTAAGATGAGCATAAAGTATTTTTTTCATGCAGGTGGCACCGTTTATCCTCGCTATCTTCACAATAGACAAATATAACCTGATTTTTTTACGGCGTTACATGATATGATGGTAGAAATATTATGAGATTGAGGGAACAGCTATGTGGAGAAATAAAAATGTATGGATTCTCTTAATGGGGGAATTTGTTGCCGGGCTTGGACTATGGCTTGGTATCATCGGTAACCTTGAATTTATGCAAGAAAAAGTACCATCAGATTTTATGAAAGCCGTCATTCTAGCAGCGGGACTGTTAGCTGGTGTTGCGATCGGTCCACTTGCCGGACGAATAACGGACCAAGTTAAAAAGAAAACCGTCATGCTTATGGCTGGATTTGTACGTTCATTGAGCGTTGTTTTTATGTTGATCGCGATCCAGACCGGATCTGTTCTCTGGATGGTTGTTTTCTTAGTAATGGTTCAACTGGCAGCAGCTTTTTATTTTCCTGCACTTCAGGCAGCCATTCCTCTTATCGTGAAAGAAAAAGATTTACTTCAGATGAACGGAGTCCATATGAACGTCTCTACATTATCACGGATTCTAGGAACAGCAGTTGCAGGGATCTTTCTTGCGATCATGTCTCTCAGTATGATGTACACAATGTCGTTAGTCGCTTATTTACTGTTGTTCGTTTTAACCTTTTTCATAAAAATTGATGAAAATAAAGAAACGGGAGCTGCTATTTCTAAAGGACAGAGCGGGTTTAAAGACTTGTTCCCTATCGTGAAAGAGCTACCGATCGTCATGATGACGCTTATCATGACGATGGTTCCATTGTTATTCATCGGGGGATTTAACCTGTTGGTCATCAACATAAGTGAACTACAAGACAATACATTGATTAAAAGCTGGATCTACACAGCTG
The DNA here is from genome assembly GCF_056159065.1 of Anaerobacillus sp. ABA4_114. Classification (NCBI taxonomy): domain Bacteria; kingdom Bacillati; phylum Bacillota; class Bacilli; order Caryophanales; family Bacillaceae; genus Anaerobacillus; species Anaerobacillus sp. ABA4_114. The sequence continues at coordinate 788,587 of NZ_JBSWUM010000001.1, read as the reverse complement.
AAGGCATCGCATTTATGATCGGAGCATTCACTGTAAAACGCTTCGCTCATAACTTATCTCCGTACACCATTTTGTTTGTATTTTCATTTATTATCGGATTGTCACAGCTCTTGTTATTCTTTGCATGGGTTCCTGTACTTTCTGTAGTTGCATTTGCAATCTTTGGATTTTCAGTCGGATGCTTTTTTCCAACCGCTGCGACGATCTTCCAAACAAGAGTACCAAAAGAATACCACGGAAGGTTCTTTTCGTTCCGAAACATGCTCGACCGAATCATCTTCCAAGTTGTGCTCTTGTTAACAGGTCTTATGTTAGATTTGATCGGCCTGCAGTTGATGTGCGTTATGTTCGGTATCCTATCGATCACAATTACCGTTACCTTTTTCACAAAATATAAAGCTGGTCAAAAAGCCAATTTAACAATCAAAGTAAGCTAACGACTCAACTTTCGAACCAAACAGAGGGAAATTGTATACACTATGTTAGGACTACTATAGAGTAGGCGATTTTCAATGGACAATCAAACAAAGGCTGTATTAGGTTCCTGGATCCAAGCGATAGGAACCATTTTGGCTGCAACTGGCAGTACACCATTTAAATCATTGAGTGACGAGCTAAAGAATGCCCTCAACCTGATTGGAAACGTCATGCAAGGTACAGGCAATGCTTTGATTGCAGATACCGTTGAAACCTTTAATCTGAATAAAGTAGGAAACCAAATTCAAGCGGTTGGTAATTCAACAGTTGTTGCTGGCATCCTCATAGACAGTAATTCACGCATCAGTCAGATCCTCAATATTGATGGAAACTGGCTCCAGGCGCTTGGAGGAAGTGCATCGCTTGGGGATGCTTTCGAACAAACACCGTCAGAGGAACAACTTTATAATATCTATGGAAACTTACTCCAGGTCATCGGTAACTCACTCCAAGCTGTATCAGGAGCCCAAGAACTTAAAGGCAAAGAAGCACAGAATCTCAATATAGTGGGTAGTTGGATCCAAGCAGTTGGATCTGTCATTTCAGCCATCGGCCAAACTAAATATCCGTAAATAAAAAAATCCCTGGTGGAAGCACCAGGGATTTTAGCATTATCGCAGTAGCGTTAAGAATTCCTTCATAAATTGTGGCAAGTCAGGCCATGCTTGTCCTGACACAAGGTTACGATGCGTGTGGACCTGTTCTTCGCTATATGTAGCGCCACAAGCTGTAACGTCTGGTTTACATGCTGGGTAAGCTGTATACTCTCTTCCTTCCATCTGATCAGACACGACACTCAGCACTTGTGCTGCGTGGCATATCGCTCCTACAGGCTTATTTTCTTCAAAAAAGTGACGTAGAATATTCGGCACATGCTCATCAAGTCGGATATACTCTGGTGCACGTCCACCTGGAATGATCAATCCATCAAAATCAGAAGGATCGATTTCTTTAAATGAAGTATGCGCTTCGATTCCATATGCAGGCTTTTCTACATACGTCTCCATCTCTCCAGTGAAATCGTGACAAACCGTCTGCAATTTCTTCGCTGATGGGGCAGCAATCGTCACTTCTAACCCTTCCTCTAGACAACGATAATACGGATAAAACACTTCAAGCGCCTCGACAGCATCGCCAGTGATCATCAACACTTTTTTGCTCATTGAAAAGCACCTCCACCTTAGTTATTACGTCAATTCCATACCCTTATTTTGAAATGAACTAACTCAAATAACGTTTTATTTAAAACCGTTTTTACATTATATAAGGAAATAGTGAGTGCATATATCGAAACATCCCAAAATTGGGATTAGCAAAAGCGTTCACGGCGAGGAAAAATTCAGCAAGAAAGCGGCTCCGTTCAATCAGACAATCAAAAAAAGAAGCATCTACTTAAAATAGTAAGATCCCCTCCTGCATCAGAGGGGATCTGTTTTAATTCATACCTTTATATCTCAACCTACCAATCAATCTCTTTACGATCTCTATAGAACTTCCCTGTCGTTTTCACATCTCCAAGAGAAAGCCATACCGCAGTATCCGCCCCATCGGTCACAGATCTCATTGCACCTTCTCCGCCCATAGCTGTTTTAACCCAGCCTGGACACATAGCATTGACTTTGATCCCTTTATCTCGAAGCGCATCGGCTAATTGAATCGTAACGATGTTCAATGCGGCTTTAGATAATGAGTAAGCAGGATGTGACTCTCCAATGCTGTTACCAGAACCAAGACCGCTCGATACATTGATAACTCGACCGTCTTCACTATTCTTAAGTAAAGAAATCAATGCCTGCGTTAAATATAATGGACCGTACGTATTCGTCTCCATCGTTTTTGAAAGAGTTTCACGGTCAAGTTCCAATACAGTAATATCTTGATCGATGAAGATTCCTGCATTGTTAATGAGAATATCTAGTTTATGAAAATCTTTGTAAACTTCGCTATACAGATGCTTTATACTACTATCACTTGTTATGTCTAGTTCATAAAAATGAACGTCGAGGCCCTCATCTTTTAAATCCTTCATCGCTTTTACGCCTTTATCTTTATCTCTTGCAGTCATGAGAACTGTGACGCCTTGCTTCCCTAACTGCCGTGCGATTTCAAAACCTATCCCTCTATTTGAACCAGTTACAAGTGCAGTTTTCGTACCCAATTGCCTCAACTCCTCATGTCCTAAGTAGGTATCTCATATCCTTTCCACAAATCGCTTCGAAAAAAACGTGTTGGACGACGGAAATATATTTTTTACAATTCTATCAATAAGTATAGCCCGAGAATCTAAACGAAAAAACCACCTTTAGTGGTGGTTTTAGTTCGTAAACATTCCATGTAACGCGCCAAGTAAAGTAAAGACAACAAGGTGATCACCTATCGCAATATAGAAAGCTCTTCTACTCATCAATCCAAACTTGTGGTTCTTCAAATATACAAATGTGATGATCGTACCAATTAAGAGCCCTATCCCTAACCCCGATAATATTCCAGTCGTTCCGCTTATTGAAACAAATAACGCTACGATGAATGAAGAGACGAATGCCGTTATCACCGCAATGACGTATTTCAATGGACCTGCTGAAGCTTGTTGTAAAAATTGTTCATTTCCACTTTTCTTTTTATCGGATAATAACACTGAATAATAAATGCCTCCATAAATCATATAAAGTAGTCCACCTGCAATAATACCGATAATACTGATCGACAACACTCTGATTCCCCCTATTCATTTAGGCTCAATCGCTAAACCGATCGCCTTTATTTTACATTTAACACGTAAAGACCCTTTCTCCTGTTCTAATTGAACAATCTCAATCGGATTACTAAGATACCGATATCCACTCTTCGGTAACCAGATGCTATATAATTCTGAATAACACTCGATGATTTTACTTCTCTCTTGATAATCGAGGAGTTCATCGAATTCATACAACACATGATTTCCACCATCAAACTCTCCAACTACTTCATCACTCGTGCTCATATGCTCTGATTGCTCTAGCCCTATACAGCACTCGTAGAGGCTTTTTTCTGGAGGTGTAATGTATGGGTTGTTCTTAGGTACTCCAAACATTAACAGTTCATCAGCGGAATAACCTCTAGCATTAGCCCAGTGATAGAGTTCCGCCCACACATCTTGAACCCCCTCCGTATAAGGACCTTTGCTATAGCGTTTAACAGTTGCACAGCTGGATAAGGAAACAGTCTTTACATTGGATAGATCTAAATAACTAAATTCATTATAAGTGCTTGGTTCAAAGTTCTCTTTCATATTTTTGTTATAAAGTTTAGATTTCTTGCTATCTTGGTATTCTCTAGCAAAACGCTCCAAGTATGCTCCTTCTCGCCACTTTTTGGGGTTGGTTTGAAAGTAATCGTTAAATGAATAGGTAAAATAGGACAATGAGGAAAAACCACATTGATGAGCAATCGTTGTAATCGACATCGTAGGCTCGTAAATTAGAAAATGAGCAGCTTTTTCTAATCGGAGTCTTTTAATATAACTTGCTGGTGATTCCCCAATTATCTTCGTAAACAATCGCTGAAAGTAATATGGAGAATAGGTAGAGATCTCAGCAAGGGTATGTAATGGTAATGATTCTGTTAAATTTGCTTCGATGTATTCTAGTACTTTACTTACATGCTTCGTTTGTTCTGCATCTGTATTCACGATAAAACTCCTTTACGTTCAGCCTATAGATAGTATCGGCTAATCAGACATGTTGTCATAAGTTTATCACTATAAAAAAACGGACTCGAGGGTGTTGAGTCCGTTTTGGTGCTCTCTTATTTTCTTTATAAGTACGCTTTAAACGTAAAAAAAGCCACTTGAACTCAAATGGCTTTTAATCTAAAACGTTTTATTACTTTATAGAAATAACAGTTCCCTCAGTTAATTTAGGGAATACATCTGGCCCTACACATATTGCTCCAGGCAAAACATCTAATTCATCTTTGAAATAAATTGATATGTGCCCTAACTCATTCAGATTCTGATTTGCTTTTGATCCTACAGCTTGAATCGTATAGGATTGGTCGTCGAACGTAATCGTTCCTCCTACTCGTAAAGGCTGTTCTTCTAAATCTTGAAACTCATGGATGACAGACATTTCTCTTAGCTCATCAGGAGCTTGAGGACCGAACAATATAACTATCTTATCTTCCTTAAAAGTCGGGACTAGCGAACCTATTTCTTTTACTACAGTTGTTGACATCTAAAAACCTCCTATTATATGTAGTCTTAATACATACCAAAACTAGCAAAGTAAGCAATGACCACTGCTCCGACTCCAGTAATTAAGCGGCTATATAAAACGGCAGGTACTCCATACTGAATCGTTTCAGGTTCTGCTTCACCCAAAGAAAGACCAACAGGAACAAAGTCACAACCCACCTGACCATTAATTGCAAATAAAGCTGGTAATGCAAACTGTGGTGGTATGTTACCTAGCGCAATTTGACTTCCTATTAAAACTCCGATGACTTGGGCAATAACTGCCCCCGGTCCCAGAACGGGTGACAAGAAAGGCATCGTACAAATGATAACGATTATAACTAATCCCCATAATGAGCTAGCAAGTGGTGCCATCGTATTGGCAATAACATCCCCGATACCGGTGTAATTAATGATTCCGATCAACATACTGACAAATGCCATGAACGGAATAATATTCTTAATCAACATATCTACCGAATCTCGACCTGCTTGATAAAGTGTACTTGTCACTTTACCAATGGAACGTGAGAACCTCATTAATAAATTCTGGTTTCCAGCAAGCTGTTCCTCTTTTATTTTTTGATAATCTTCCTGGAACTGTTCTTTATTTAGTGAATTTACAGCAGACTCCTCTTTTTCTTGGGCACTTGCCGATTCAGATGCACTTTCAGCTAATGCTACTTCTTTTTCAGAGACACCAGATACGAAAATATCTTCTGTAATATGCTTTGCAAGAGGACCAGATGGAGAAGAACCGAGAATGTCGACTGTCGGTATCCCCTTCATTGGGTAAAGACCAATTCTAGCTGTTCCGCCACAATCGATCACCACACACATCATCTCTTCTTCAGAAACAGAGTTTTTAAAACCATCTACCGCTACTCCTCCTGTTAATTCAGCAATCTTACGTGCTACAGGATGAATGCCTCCACCAGTAATAGAAGCTACCTTTGTTTTCTTACCTTGTGGTTCAATATATAGGCCCTTTCCCCAGCCACCTGGACCTTTCGATACAAATACGGCTTTATGTGACAAATCAGTTTCCTCCTTCCAGCACGCTTGCATTATTACGCTTAGCTAAATACTTCGTAATCATTTCAGTAACGACCCCGCGAATTAGGATGATTACAATACCTACCAAGAAATAGCGAACCGCAAGCTCAGACATGGAATAACCCGCTTCTTTAATACCGTTAGCGATGCCCAGGTATACAAATAGTTCACCTGCATTCGCATATGGAAAAAGAGAAGTAACTGGGTGAACAAAGGAAACTGCCGAATCATAAAAAGCAGGCTTTTGTTTTTCTGGTAGAAACCTTCCGAATGTATATGCCATTGGGTTTGTAAGGATAAGAACTGCGAGGACAGGCATAACCGTATAACGGAGTATCATATATTTCGAGGCAAACTGAATAGCTCCGTTGACTCTCTCCTCTCCAATAAACTTCATTAGTGCATAGGTAAATGTTAATAGCACTACAAGTGTTGGAACGATACCTGTGATCAGACCCATGAAGACTTCACCGCCAGCATTGAACATACCAATAAAATGTTCACCGAACCATTTAATCCATTCCATTACCTTGAAATCCCCTTTCTTAGACCCTTTCTACGTGTTTCTTAGAGATAGATAAAAGAGCATTTTCAGCTGCCATTCCCAGTGCAGCATGAAGGGCAGATATTTTTTTCTTTTTAACCTGCTTACCTTGATACACTTGATCTAGTAACTCTCCAACATGGATGCCGTGAAAATCCGTTTGATTTTTAAACTTCGAAAACACTGACCTTCCGCTTAGTAAATGACAGTCCCTTACAACATAATCTTGATCGACAACGATTAGTGCGATAGCACCTGTTTTAAACGTTCTTCTTTCCATCCCAGAAAACAAGTAGTATCCTTCTTTGTCTTTGTAACCGCTAACAATTTTATCCATGCTTTTCCTATAGTAACGAATTTGAATGAGAGAAAAGATAAACTGTAAAACGAGAACAGCACATAAAATCAGGGTTAATTTCATATGGACCTCCTATTGAATCTAATCAAAGGGTTAATTTCTCATAAGCTTTAGAAGGATAAAGACGATCTTGAAGAGAACGGAGCTGCCAGACGCTAGTAGATGGATCAAGCTCTACATCATCTTCTGAGATGAATTGACCTTCATGAATATCTTGTTTTGCCACAACATTTCCACTAAATAATCCGATTGGAACGTGTCCGTTTTCTTTCATTTCCTGATGGGATTCCAGTACTCCTCGAACGGAATAACCACCGATTCCATCTAATCTTTCGCCTTGTTTGATCGACCTTTTAGCAACAGCAACCGTTTCAGATATTGGTCCTCCAAGTGGTGCAATAGATGCTTCGTTTTGTAAAACTGCCTTTGCAATTGTAATCGGGGTTTCAAGACTCGCAAGGTGGTACGGGCGGTAGAAAGTGTAGTGTGGTCCCTTCCCAACTTTTAGGTAACGGAGTTCTTCATCTACCGGTTCGAGATCGCTCTTCACGATTACGAAAACACCAGGCGCTAATCCATGTACATATTCGACGACTCCGTAATTTGTAAGAACACCACCGTTTTGAATCAAATCTAATTTATCTGCTACTGTTTCAACAGTGGCATCAACTCCGTTCATCCCAACTTTATCAGGAAGGAGTCCTGTTGCATTACTTAGAAGGTTCATTTCGGCCATTGTTTTTGTTCCATCTTGGAAAGCTGCTAACATGTGCGCACTCATCTGTTTTTGTTTTGCCTCATCTGCACACAGGGTGGGATTTGATTCCGGTATAAAGGGATTATTTTTCCCCTTACCTGCTACTAATACTTCCATGCCCATCGTTTTAGCAAATTCGTATAACTCTAACGTTGCAGCTGGTTCATCGCCAGCTGATCCTGTGTAAACGAGCCCCGCATTTGAAAAGAGTTCATGCATCACTGATCCTATCGTAATATCAACTTCTACATTCAAGAGAACCAAGTGCTTTTTAGCTTTTAAAGACTCAAGTGCAATATTTGCTCCTACTTCTGGTATTCCAGTTGCATCTACTATGACGTCTACATCATGTGACTGGATGACTTTTCGAAGATCGTCTGATACGACGATCGATTCAACAGCTTTGGCTGTCATCCTTGATCTGTAATATTCCGCCGCTCGATTAGCCGCATCAATATTTACGTCACAAATTCCCGTAACTGTCATTCCACTTATTTGTGAGATCTGAGCAATCATTCCGAACCCCATTTGGCCTGCTCCAATGACTCCTACTTTTATTGGATTATTTTCCTTTTCTCTTTGCTGAAGCTTCTGATAGATCGACATAATAAACCTCCCTGTTTTGAATAACGCGTGACCATCGCTCCTCCAAGACTCTCGTAACATATGACACAAATTTGAACAAATGTTATTAACACTTAGTTTAATGCAACTTCAGATGTGTGTCAATATTGAATATTCAGATATTTTTTAATGTTTGTATCTATTATCACTCTTGGAGAAGGTATATGTTGTTTTCCTAACAGAAACGATTCAATAAAAAAGCCTGGTGTGTTTGCACCAGTCAGGAGGTAATGCGATATGAAGTTTTTACGTTAACTGAAGGGCAGTAGCTTCATCAGTGATCAATACATTCACTAAGCCGCCTTTAAGTGCAGCTCGAATAGCACTGACTTTTTCGTGGCCAGAAGCAACGCCTATCACAATGGGTATGTTCTTTAATTTCTCTAAATCAAGCGACATTACACGATCATTCCATGAAGAGTTTGTAGCACGGCCTTCTATGTCAATAAAGTTATAGCAAATGTCCCCTACTACCTCTTTATTACAGAAGAGCTCCTCCCTTTCTTCATTTAGGTAGGACTTCACCATCGTCGAGTGCTCTGGTGTTCCTCCGATCCCTACAAGAGCGATGTGGGATTGCTCAGCCATTGAAAACACTTTCTCAATCGATGGTTGTCGCATCATAATATCTTTTGCTTCCTTACTATCAACAATCACTGGCACGTGAAGGAGCTCATAGTTGCACCTAAGAACTTCTCCAAAGCGAGCAACTAGATAATTGGAGTGAATATCGACTCGTTCATTTCCAACACCACCAACCAAAGGAACACATGTGATCGAAGGAAATTCTTGTGAAGTAGAAAGCACCTTCGACACTTCATTTATCGTCGTTCCAGAGGATATACCAATCACCTGGTCTTCTTTTAAAATTCTCAACAAATATTGGCTAGCAGCTTTCCCTAATCTACTTTTAGATGACTCATATTCTACGCTATCTATACAGACTACTTCCCGTAATCCATACTTCCTTTCGATTTTACTCTCTAATTCTCTATACTTTAAGTTGTCATCGTCATGAATAATGATTTCTACAATACCCTTTTCTCTAGCCTTCGTAAGATATTTTGATATAAGCGAACGACTAACACCGATTTTCTGTGCAATTTGTGACTGTGTTGCACGTTCCTCGTAGTACATATGTGCAATTTTCACCAACAACCTTCTATCTTCTAAGATAGCCATATAAAAATCTCCTTTACCATCCTTCAAATTAAAACGCTTACACATTTTTCAAGTCATATACTAATCTATATACTATCATATCCTTTTTTTTCTACACGATAAAGGTAATAAAAAAGGATTATACCTCTTAAAGAGATATAATCCAGCACGTTATGTTAAAAGAGATGAGGCGGTTTCTTCGTCAATAATCAACACATCAAGAAATCGTCCATTCAATGCCCCTAGAATACTTTCTGCTTTATGTTTTCCTTCTACAATACCAATGACTTCTTTTATTCCACGTAAGTCCTCTAAAGGAATACCTATTACTTTTTCATTGATGGAATCTTTAATAGGGGCACCATTTCCATCAAAAAAACGGTACCCAATATCACCGACAGCTCCCATTGCATCAAGGTGTTCAAGATCATGGTCTTTTAAATAACCAATCTTCTCAAGAGTTGAATTCTGATGTGGATTTCCGATTCCAATCAAAGCCCTGTCTACTTGCCGTCCTTCCTCAAGGACAGCTTTTATATCTGTCATCTCTAATAATCGTGCTTTCAATTCTTCTGTTTCTACGATTGCAGGTGCATACAAATAGGAACACTTTCCATTTAATTTCTTCGCAAGTTCGTATGCTAGTTGATTGGCATGGATTTCTACATATTTCCTTCCCATCCCGCCTTCAAGAGGAACGATTGTGATACCCTCATGCCTTTTGAATGGAAACTCGTCTACGAAATAGGAGAGGGTTGTCCCCCATGATATTCCAAGCTTCTCATGATCACCTAGATTTCTCGATAGATAGTATGCACCAGCTCTCGCAACAGCCCGTTTGCTTCGTTCATCTGTATACCCATGTGTTGGTACAACCACTACATCTTTCAACTTAAATTTATCTTCCAACTGTTGTTCTAAATCAACTGTGTGTGCATTTTCATCTTTAATATAGATTTCCACAATCCCAGCATCTTTTGCTTTTTGAAGGAGCTTCGAAACGATTGGCCTCGATACCCCCATCTTTTTAGCTACCTGACTCTGAGTCCATCCTTCGAAATAGTAAAGGTTTGCGACTTTTACAAGCTTTCTACGTTCTTCCCAATCCAACATCGTATCCCCGCCTATCCGTCAATTGCTTGTTCTATTATAGCAATCTAAAATCTAAACGAGAACACCCTGGTTTTTCAGTTTTTGAAATAAGGAGGAAGCATTTTCTTGAAATGCCTCTGAAACGGTTGGATGTGGATGAATCATTTTCGCTGCTTCTTCTATCGTTCCTTCTAATGACATAAACGCAGAAGCTTCAGATATTAACTCTGTAACGTGTGCCCCTACAAGCGTTACACCCAAGATCTCGCCATACGTTTCATCACAAATTATTTTAGAGAAGCCGACAGCTTCACCAGCAGACAGAGCTTTTCCATTAGCATGTAGCTCAAATCGCTCCGTTCGATAAGAGATTCCGGCATTCACTACTTCTTCTTCTGTCATTCCGACACTGGCAACTTCAGGAAGTGTGTAAATACAACGCGGAATTACTTTATCATCAAACTGATCATCTACATTCATAGCATTGTTAGCCGCTACAATCCCTTCTGCGCTCGCAACATGAGCAAGTTGATACCCACCGATCACGTCACCAATCGCATAAATTCCCTTATTAGTAGTTTCCATCTTTTCATTCACGTGAATAAATGGACCATTTTTTTCTAATTCGAGTTTTTCAACCGCTGACGTGTTGGGTTTTCTTCCAACACTAACAAGTAAGGATTGTGCTTCTAGTGAGTGGGTCTCTCCGTTTCCATCCATCACACTTAAAATGCTATAATTGTTCTCTTTCGTGACTTTCTTGACAGTAGAACCTGTCAATATCGATACTCCTTTATTCTCTAGCTCTTTGGTTAACGTCTTGGAAGCATCAGCATCTTCATTAGGTATTATCCGATCTGCCATCTCCACAACGGTAACTTCTGTACCCAGACTCGCAAAGATACAGGCAAACTCCACTCCGATGACACCTCCACCGATGATTACGATTGAAGAAGGGATGTTTTTCATATCAAAAATAGTGTCGCTTGTATCATAGTCTACTTGTTCTAGTCCTTGAATGGATGGGACGACTGGTCTTGAACCTGTAGCAACAATGATCTTATCTGACTCGATAGTATGTACATCGTCTTTTGTCTTTATTGTGATCGAATGGTTTTTTTTAATCGTACCATATCCATAAAAAACGTCGATTTTTCCTTGCTTCAATAGATATGAAATACCGTTACGAAGCCGGTGAATGACTTCATCCTTTCTCCTTTTCATTTTATCGATGGAAAGCTTTATTTCTCCTGTTTCAATTCCCCAATCTCTTGCTTTTTTGATCATTTCAATAATCTCAGCTTGTTTTAAATACGTTTTTGACGGGATACACCCCCAGTTTAAACATGTGCCTCCAAGATACTTCGCTTCGATCAACGCAACCCGCTTTCCCTGTTCCGCTGCATGTAAAGCCGCTACATATCCCCCTGGTCCGCCTCCAATTACAGTAATATCATATGGTGCAGTCAATTTGCTCTCCTCCTCACGCAAGTAGCTCATACGGATTTTCAAGGATTTGCTTTAATTCAGTTAAAAAGGCTGCAGCTGGTGCACCATCAATAGCTCTGTGATCAAATGATAGACTTACCGCCATAGTCGGTCTTACTTCGATTTCTTGATCAACGACCACTGGTTTTTCTTGAATTCTCCCAGTTCCAAGAATCGCTGTCTGGGGTAAATTAATGATTGGTGTGAATGCATCGACAGCGTACATTCCTAGGTTACTTACGGTAAAGGTAGCCCCTTTCAACTGATCTTCCTGAAGTTTTTGATTACGTGCATTCTTCGCAAGTCTCTTCGCGTGATCATTAATTTCTCTTAACCCTTTACTAGGAACATCTTGTATAACTGGCACAATGAGTCCTTCATCTAAAGCGACCGCCAAACCTACGTTGATTCTGTTATTTAATACAATCTCATCATCATTTAAGGATGCATTCATAGCTGGGTGTCTAGATAGTGCCTCCCCTGTAGCCTTAATAATAATATCTGTGTAAGAAAGACGGTTTCCTGTATGAGATTCCACGACTTTCATGAGGTTTTTCCGAAGTTCCTGTACCTTTTTCATATCGATTTCGCTAGTTAATGTAACATGAGGTGCTGTATTCACACTTTCCTGCATCCGATCAGCGATGACTTTCCTCATTCCTGAAAGTTTTCTCTTCTGACTAGTTTGAGTAGAAGGGTCCTCCCTTGAGACTCTATCAATGGATTTTGCGACATCGTTTTTCATAACCTTACCGTTGACGCCTGAACCATTAATACTCTCGAGCGATACCTGATGTGCTTTTGATACTTTCTTTGCGAGCGGTGTTGCTCTAGAATCATTTCTCTGAATTAAAACTTGATTAACGTCTTTAACATGAACCCTCCCTTTAGGACCACTTCCAGAAATTTCGTTCAGCAGAATATTATTTGATCTCGCGACTCGTCTCGCAGCCGGGGTAGCTCTAACATCCTCTGAAGGTTCAACTTTTGATTGTTCTTCAATTTTCACCGAGGTTTCCTCAACAGCCGATTCATTATGGTCCTTCTCTTCACTGATCTCATTACCAGATATCCCCGGAGAGGTGTCAGGGACTACTTCATCCTGCTGCCCTACATATGCGATAATTTGGTTAACTGGAATTTCATCGTCGATATCATAGTATTTCTTTAATAAGACACCATCATCATAGGCTTCTACTTCTATGTTGATCTTGTCTGTCATAATTTCAAACAATGGTTCACCAGTTTCAACAGAGTCGCCTTCTTCCTTAAACCATTGAAGAAGGGTGCCAGTTTCCATCGTACTACTGAGCTTAGGCATAAACACTTCATTTGCCACTTAAATACCTCCTTTCCTATTTGAACCGAATCGTTTCTTTCACTGCTTCTACAATATCATCGACCTGAGGTACAGTTGCCTTCTCAAGCTTCGGATTGTAAGGGATAGGTACCGGCAACCCACCAAGACGTTTGATTGGAGAATCTAAGAAATCGAATGCTTCACTCTCTGCAATCATACTTGCAATTTCTCCGCCATAGCCTCCACGCTTCACTGCTTCATGAACTACTACAACTCGCCCTGTCTTTTTGACTGATTCAACGATAGTTTCTTCATCAAGAGGCACTAATGTCCGAGGGTCGATCACTTCAACTTCGATCCCATCTTTTTCAAGTTTCTCAGCAGCTTCAAGTGCTCGATGCACCATAATCGCAGTTGCAACGATCGTTACGTCGCCTCCACTCCGTTTAATATCTGCCTTTCCAATTGGAATGGTATAAGGTTCTTCAGGAACTTCACATTTTGTTTTATAGAGGAGCTTATGCTCATAGAAGATTACGGGATTATCATCGTCTATAGCCGCTTTTAATAGGCCCTTCGCATCATATGCAGTTGAAGGTTGAACAACCTTTAATCCTGGTATATGTGCGACCCATGCTTCAAGACTCTGCGAATGTTGAGCAGCAGCGCCAGTACCAGACCCAGCGGGAGTTCTTAGCACCATAGGAACACTACCTTTTCCACCATACATATAGCGAAGCTTCGCTGCTTGATTCGTTAACTGGTCCATGGCAATCGTAATAAAATCAGAGAATTGAAGCTCGAGTATGGGTCTCATACCTGTTAATGCCGCTCCTACAGCACCTCCAGTTATTGCTGATTCTGAAATTGGGGTATTGCGGATTCGCTCTGGTCCGAATTCTTCAATCATCCCTCTCGTTACTCCAAATGCGCCTCCATATACGCCTATATCTTCACCTAATAAAAAGACATCGTTATTCTCTCTCATTTCTTGACTCATTGCTTCCCTTACAGCTTCTAGGTAAGTTAATTCGCGCATGTTCATCTCCCCCTTTATGCGTATACGTCTTCCAATAATGTGTCGATGGACGGCTCTTCACTATTCTCAGCAAATCTCACCGCATCTTCAATCTCCTGTTTAGCCTCTTGTTGTAGCTCTTCAGCCAGTTCTTCAGTTAAAACACGTTCTTCAATCAATAATTCTTTGAACCGTTTGATTCCATCTCTACTTCTCCACTCTTGCTCTTCTTCTCTCGTCCTGTATTTCTTTGCATCACTTTTTGAGTGGCCCTTCCAACGATACGTCTTCACTTCAATTAACGCTGGACCATTTCCATCACGAGCATCTTCTACAGCGTCGTATACAGTATTAATAATTTCGACCATGTCATTGCCGTCAACCACTTCCCCTTTGATTCCATAACTCCCAGCACGGTCCGCAATATCTGGGATATTGATCATATCTTTCGCAGCACCTGACATTCCATATTGGTTGTTTTCACAAATGAATACAACAGGAAGTCCCCAAATGGAAGCTAAGTTAAGTGACTCATGAAAACTTCCTTCGTTACTTGCACCGTCTCCAAAGAAACAAAGCACAACATAACCTTCGTTCTTCATTTTAGAAGTTAATGCCGCTCCTACTGCGAGAGGTATACCTCCACCTACGATGCCATTTGCTCCTAAATTCCCTTTTTCGAGGTCTGCTATATGCATAGACCCACCTTTTCCTTTGCAATATCCTGTAACACGTCCAAACAATTCAGCCATCATTTTATCTGTGCGTGCCCCTTTAGCAATACAATGTCCATGCCCTCTATGTGTACTTGTGATCTTATCTATATCCTGAAGAGCTGCAATTGCTCCAGCAGCTGAGGCTTCCTGCCCAACACACAAATGCGTTGTTCCATGAATTAATCCTTTAGCGAAAAATTGATCGACCTTTTCATCAAAATAACGGATCAGCCACATTTGCTTGTAGAGGTCTTTGAGCTTATCAGTTGTGATATGGGACGGTAGATTAAACGTTTTCTCCATTTTTTATTTCCTCCCTTTACATTTGTTCTTATAAGTAACATTTGTTAACATCATACTTTTTTTAGAATTTTCCGTCAAGTGGTAACAACTGATTATTCTAAGTTTTTGTAAGCAGATTGGGTAATAAAAAAATCCTGCCAGTTAAGGCAGGATTTTTTAGTCTATTTCTTATTATAATTACTGAACACATCTCGTGTGTCTTTTAGATAGCGATATACAGAATAAGGTTTTTTTACAATTCGAACTGGTATTGAAGAAATAAATTTACTAAAGTCGTCTTTATATTCTTTCGTCAACCGTTGAGGCTTCCGAGCAATCTTTTCATATAACTCTCTTGAAAACTCCTTCATTAAATCCACTTTAAACTCAAGTTCGTGACCACAGTTCGTGCACTTAACCTTAGATATTTCTCCATTTATATAAGTGAAATGGTGCTCCTCGTGCTCCTGGCAATGTAAACAAAAGAGTTCAAAGTCCATCTCATTTCTCTTCAATGTTATCCTCCCCTTACACCATTGTTTTCTTCACCTTAGTTACAGAGAGAGTCATACTATTCCGAAATCAAAACATGACATCGGTTACAATGTATAGCAATAGTTCATAAATTATACCATATTCTCACAAAAGAAACAGGGAGGCTTTTTAGCATCCCTGTTTTTTAATGACTATTTTTGTCCGTATTCATATTGATAAAATTCAAAAGCTGATTCAACTTGATCCTCTGTTAATAATACTGGTTTTCCGATCGCCATAGCCAAGTGAATTGTTTTTGCGACATCTTCTACAACCACTGCTGACTTAAAAGCGGCTTCTGGCGAACTTCCGACAGTAAACACTCCATGATTTTTCATGAGTATGGCAGTTGAGCGGCCTATATATTGCAATATTGCCTCTCCAATAGCTTTTCCACCAACAGATACATATGGCCCAACTGGTACGGGTCCCCCGAAGTAGTTCGCTACAGATGTAATGGCAGGTGGTATTTCCAAGCCAAGTGCAGCAAAGCTAGTTGCATAATTTGAATGTGTATGAACAACGCCGTGTATGTTTGACTTATGTTTGTATATTTCTAAATGTGTTTCTGTATCTACAGAAGGCGCACAAGTTCCTTCAAGAATATGTCCACACTCCCTCATGACAAGCATATCTTCTGATCTCATCTCTTCATATGGCATTCCGCTTGGTTTCATGATGATCAAACCTGTTGAAGGATCCCTTCCACTTACATTGCCGCTCGTCAACTTCACTAGCCCCTCAGTTGGTAAACGCCGATTTAGTGCACAAACCCTTTCTTTTAAAGCTTCAAGCACAGATCTCACCTCTTATGCACTATATTCTTCCTTCCTTTCAGCCTCAAGCTTAGCTGTCTTTTTCTTTTGATAAAAGGCAACTACTAGAAATATTAAGCCTATGCCTAGTAGGCCAACATAGCCGAGTTTGCTAGCAAAAACCATTATAGCGGTCGTAGGTACAGCTCCGTCTACTAGAGAAGAAATCTGATTTGTACCTTGAGGAAATTCAAATCCAGCATTCATAGCAGCGGTTGTAAAAAATGGAGAGATGTACGTTGCGATCAACAACCCTAATCCTATAGCAACACCACCTGTAACAACTGTCCTGAATACATTCCCTCTAAAAACAGGTACCATTAAACATATAATGAACGGAATCGTTACTAAGTCTGCAAATGGTAATACTCTATTCCCAGGAAGAAATGCTGCAATACCTAACACGATAGGAATGAGGAGAAGAGTTGAGGCGATAACTGCAGGTTGGCCTACTGCAAGCGCTGAATCCATTCCAATATAAAGATCTCGATTTGGAAAGCGTTTTTTGACTAGGTCACCTGCAGCTTCTGAAATCGGCATCAATCCTTCCATTAAAATAGCAGTAACGCGAGGTAATAAGAGCATAACAGCAGCCATTTGTACTCCAAGAAGAAGAACTTCTTGAACATTCCACCCCGCAAGTACGCCTATAAATGCACCTAGAATAAGTCCAAGTACCATTGGCTCACCGAAAACACCCAATCGCTTTTGGATCGTATCTGGATCTGCTTTTATATTTCGTACTCCAGGTATAGCATCAAATAGTTTATTCATAGGGAGCGCAATCAGATAATATGGAGTAGATGTTCCATGAGGGAAAGAGATATTTGGATAGCCATAATAATCCTGAACGTGCTTTGCTGTTAAATCTGCAAGTACAAGGATAATAATCGTATGAACGAATGCTGTAACGATCCCCATGGCTAAACTCCCTGTAAGAATGGATACGAGAGCACCTGTGAACGCCACATGCCAGAGGTTCCATAAATCTACGTTCAACGTTTTGGTAAGGCCAAAGAACAACATCACCATGTTTACAGCAAGTCCAATCGGTATAGCGAGCGCTCCTACAGCAGACCCAAATGAAATGGCAGATGTTGCTGGCCACCCTACATCAATGATATTAAGGTCGACTCCAAGATTATTTACCATGTCTTTTGCTGCAGGTCCAAGACTATTCACTAGTAAACCAATGACTAGATTGATACCCACAAATCCTATTCCAACGATCAACCCTGAGCGAAACGCAGTACTAGGAGCAGCCTTTACAAGTAAACCGAATAAAAAAATAATCACAGGCAGCATGACTGAGGGACCAAGTCCTACAATGTATTCAAGAATCGCCATATGAACCTCCCTTTATCCTGTACTATTCTTTCAGTTCTTCTTCAATTTCTGCAAATACCTTGTCAGCACCTATGCCAGTAAGTATAGGTACAGCATTGATGGTCTTTGTAGTGACCGAGTTTGGAACATGAGTTGTAGAAACGATTAAATCAAAATCTTTATAACTGTTTGCAATCGCGTTAACATTAGATTGAGTCGTCTGGGCATTGATTTCCTTCTCTTTTAGAAATTTTGAAAGCTTGGACATAATGATTGTCGAAGTCGCTGCTCCTGTGCCACAAATGACCGCTATTTTTTTCGCCATTACTTAATCACTCCCAATTGGTATTGTTGTTAAACTACTTTTCACTTCATCAAGACTATTACATTCCTTAAGCCTAGATAATAATTCTTCACTTTGTATCAGTTCCATTAATGATTGAAGAAGTTTCACTTGTTCTTTAGGATCTTTAATAGCAAGCATAAAAACGATCTCAACACGAATACGCTCAGAGGAATTTCCCATCATTTGAAATACAACAGGTTCTTGCAGAACTCCAATACTTATCCCTGGTTTATGAATGTGATGTGGGTCAGTGTGCGGTATTGCTACACCGATTGAAGCAGGTAAACCAGTCGGGTAATTTTCCTCTCTCTCGAGAACGGACCTTAGAAAACTACCTTTTACGTAACCGTTTTCAATTAATGAATCAGATAAATGACGTAACACTTTTTCAACAGAAAACTCGCTTAACCGTTTAAAGTCTACAATGTAATCACTGACTTTTCCCATATCAACCCTCCTTTACATTTGTTCAATGCACGAACATTTATAAACATCTTAAACCTTCAAGCGTAGATTATCAACATTTTTCTGAAATTTTAGTCTTTTTACAACAAAAAATAACTACAGAATAATTCTGTAGCCTTTTACTAATCGATATGGTGAATATAAGCCTATGTTGTTAAACATTAATAAGTAATTAAAAAACCACCAACATATGTATTGGTGGAGACGGTGGGAGTCGAACCCACGTCCAGAAATATCGGCACTTAAGCTTCTACGAGTGTAGTCGTTATATTAGCGTTTCACTACAATTCGGCCTAACGACAGGCTTCCTTGCAGCTAGTCTGATTGATCTCTTCCAACTTTCCTCAGACGGTGGATCGTTGGCGTATCCCACTTAAGTTGAGTCCCTTACCCTACCACATGGGCGATGGAGGGAGGAACCGCAAAGCAGTTTATGCTGCTAGTGCGAAGTTGTTGTTTTCTTTGCCAATTATAGGCGTGGCGTTTTTAACGTAGCTCGCCAACTCGACTCGCGACTTAAGCTCGACCTATCCCTGTCGAATCCGTAACGTCCCCATGTGAATGAGAACCGAAAACGGAAGCGCTTAGCGCTTATTAACTTGTTTCGGTACTTTTTAGTATAACATATGAGCGTTTGTAATCAACTGGAAATTATATCTTCTGACGCTCTTTCAGAGCTTTGTCGATCTCACGCTTCATTGTTTTTTGTTTTAAATCTTGACGCTTATCATACTTTTTCTTACCTTTTGCAAGACCAATTAGAACTTTTGCATATCCGTTCTTTATATAGAGCTTTAAAGGAATAAGCGTATAGCCTTGCTCTTTCGTAAGTCCGATCAGTTTATCGATTTCTTTACGCTTCATCAGTAGCTTACGAGTACGTGTAGGATCATGGTTATACCTGTTCCCCTGCTCATACTCATTGATGTGCATATTGATCAAGTAAACTTCGCCCTTACGAATGATCGCATGAGAATCCTTCAGGTTCACACGTCTTGCTCGGATGGATTTAATTTCAGTTCCTTGTAAAACAAGCCCTGCTTCGTACGTTTCTTCAACTGAATAATCATGTCTTGCTTTCTTATTTTGAGCAATAAGATTTCCATCACCTTTTGGCATGACCGTTCCCCCTCTCAAGCGTCAAAAACCAGTATAACAAGATGGTCAGAATAAGTCAAGATGACTCATTCCGACCAGCTGTGCTTATCGTTTACCTGGCTTACGTTTTTTCTTTTTAGACTTCTTAGTGCCTTGACTGTTTTTTGGTGGCGTAAACTTACGCTTTTTCGCGCCAGCATCTGTCGTCTTGTTAGACTTCCCACGCTTCTTACGTTTTCCACCTTGAATGACCTTAGGACTTTCTTTACGACGACGCTGTTTCGGCGGCTTCATTCCAACGATTTCAAAGTCGATTGCTCGTTCATCAACGTTAACGTTTTGAACACGAATTGAAATCTCATCGCCGATTCGATAAACATTCCCTGTACGTTCACCGATCATAGCGTACGCGCCTTCGTCATAATGGTAATAGTCGTCGGTTAAGTAACTCACATGGACAAGTCCTTCGATCGTGTTCGGAAGTTCAACAAACAGGCCGAAGTTTGTTACACCACTGATTACACCTTCAAACTCTTCCCCAACTTTGTCTTCCATAAACTGCGCTTTCTTCAAATCATCGGTTTCACGCTCGGCATCGACTGCTCTTCTTTCCATTGCTGAAGCATGCTGGGCGATCTCTCCAAGGGCAGCTTGCCACTTCTCACGTGTTTGGTTGTCTACCTTCTTCTCAAATAGATACGTACGGATCAAACGGTGTACGATCAAGTCAGGATAACGACGGATTGGAGAGGTAAAGTGAGTATAGAAATCAGTCGAAAGACCAAAGTGCCCCAGGCTTTCAGGGAAATACTTAGCCTGTTGCATCGAACGAAGCATGATCTTACTAATGACTGCTTCTTCTGGCTCACCTCTTACTTCCTCTAATAATTCTTGAAGTGCACGAGGGTGTACGGTATTCGCATTGCCTCGAATCGCATACCCGAAGTTCGTAATGAACTCAAAGAACGTATCTAGCTTTTCAGAGTCGGGATCTTCATGAATACGATACATAAACGGAACATCCATCCAGTGGAAATGCTGCGCGACCGTTTCGTTAGCTACGAGCATGAATTCTTCGATAAGGCGCTCAGCTACAGATCGTTCTCTCAAAACGATGTCTTGTGGGCTGCCTTCATCATCCACAAGAACCTTTGCTTCAGCGAAGTCAAAGTCGATCGCGCCTCGCTCGAAGCGGTTTTTGCGCAGGATTTCAGCAAGTTCACCCATACCATCAAAGAACGGTACGAGCGATTTATATCGTTCGATTACCTCATCATCTTCACGATTTAATATTTTCCGCACATCCGTGTATGTCATGCGTTCAGTCGTTTTGATCACACTTGGGAAGATTTCATGATGAACGACATCACCACCAGGGGTGATTTCCATCTCACAAGAAATCGTTAAGCGGTCGACCTGTGGATTCAAACTACAGATTCCATTTGATAAACGGTGCGGAATCATCGGAATGACGCGATCCACGAGGTAAACGCTCGTCCCTCTTTCTAACGCTTCTTGATCAATCGGCGAGTTTTCTTTTACGTAATAGGTGACATCTGCGATGTGAACGCCAAGCTTGTAATTACCATTCGATAATTTTTCAACGTTAACAGCATCGTCAAGGTCCTTTGCATCTGCACCATCGATCGTTACAATCGTTTCGTTTCGAAGATCTCGTCGACCTTCAATTTCTTTCTCATCGATCTGATCGGGCGTGTTTGTTGCTTGTTCCATAGCAGCATCAGGAAATTCTCCCGGAAGCTCATGTTTGTGGATGATGGAAAGAATATCAACACCAGGATCATTTTTATGACCGAGGATTTCCGTTATCTTTCCTTCCGCACTCATTCTTCCTTCAGGATATTTTGTAATCTCAACTACTACCTTGTGACCATCAACGGCTCCAGCAGTCGAGCCTTTTGGAATAAAAATATCATGCGGGATTCGTTTGTCATCCGCTATCACAAAACCAAAGTGCTTACTATCAGAATATGTTCCGACGGTTCGCTTCACACCACGCTCGATGATTCTAATTACGGTTCCTTCAGGACGAGAGCCGGAGGATTTAGAATGCAAACGCACGATAACACGGTCACCGTTCATCGCTCCGTTCAAATCGCCTTGATTAATGTAAACATCCTTCTCATCCGTTTCGCCTTCAGCGAGTAGAAACGCAAATCCTTTCGCATGAACCTGAAGTTTACCACGAACGAGGTTCATCTTCTCTGGTAAACCATATCGATTCGTGCGGGTCCTCACAATCAAACCATCGTCTTCCATCATATTTAACGTTTGAACGAAATCTTTGAATTCACTCGAATCTTGAATACCGAACACTTCTTCAAGTTCTTTAACCGTTAATGGTTTATATGCCTCGTCTTTCATGTAGCTCAATATTTTTTGTACATGTTCTTCTGCCATATCGTTTCACCTTCCTTCAAACAAATTAACGTATTATTCTTTCCAGTCAAGTCCGTTAAGAAATTCAAGGACATCCTTATGAAGGACTTCTTTTTCTTTTCCTAACGTGATGACATGTGTTGAATTTTCATACCATTTTAAGCTTTTCTCATCAGATTCGATATTGTCATGAATGACATTCGCACTATCCGTATTGATCATTTCATCGTGTCTCGCTTGGACGACAAAAGCGGGTGCATAGATCATATCGATGTTATCTCTTACATCGTAGATCAAATCTCGTAATTCACCTAGTGTATTCATCGGTGTTTCCTTGAACGCTTCCATTTCCTCTTCAATCTGTTCAGGAGATTTACGCTCGTATTTCTTATATTCTCTCGCATATGCGAGTACGCCCTCATACATCGTTTCTTCGTCTTTCATATCCATTGGCGCACACATGGGTACGATTCCCTTTACAGGAACAGTATAGCCGAGCTTTAGGGAAAATACGCCTCCGAGAGATAATCCCACTACTGCAATCTCGTCATGGCCCATTTCCTTGAGCTTGTTATATCCTTCTTGAACATCTTTCCACCAATCAGACGGACCTGTATGTACTAGTTCTTCAGGCGGCACGCCGTGTCCTTTGTACTGCGGGGCATGACAAGTATAGCCCTGCTCCTGTAAATACCTGCCCATCATTCGGACGTCGGCTGAATTTCCTGTAAAACCATGAAGCATCAATACCGCCCTATTGCCTCCTTCGAATGTAAAAGGTTTTGGTGCAACAACTTTCATGATGTGTTTCCTCCTTCGAAAGCTCTACCTCTCTCATGTAGCTTTTCCTTTGATTAGTTTGATTATAAATTCTATCTGTATTTTACCTTTTCCATCAAGGAGGCTAAAGGAAAGTGCTCCTTTTAATTTTCCTACCCTGAATGCTTATGTAAAAAACCATTGAGTTTTTAAAAATAAAAAAGCAGCAAGTGGTTCATCACTTGCTGCCTCCTGCGTTACACGAGGTACGCAACTAAAATAGAAAGAACAAAGAATAATACGGCGAGTACTACCGTCACTTTATTTAATACGGCTTCAAAACCGCGAGCTTTTTGCTTTCCGAATAACTGTTCAGCGCCACCAGTAATTGCTCCTGATAAACCTGCGCTTTTACTTGATTGAAGCAATACGACAGTGATTAGTAAGATCGATACGATGATTAACGCAATAGATGCTGCTAGATGCATGATTCCACCTCCCGGACATTAACCTTCCAATACTATAAATTTACCACAAAAATTTCAATAAAAGCAATAAATTTCGGAAACCCTCGTTACTTTCAGCCTAACACAAAAACCCCCTCATGATTAACATGAGGGGGAGTAAATGACCTTACTTGTTCGCAAGGTTATAGAAGCTTGTCTTACCACCGTATACTGCAAGGTGCTCAAGCTCATCTTCGATACGAAGAAGCTGGTTGTACTTCGCAACGCGGTCCGTACGAGACGGTGCGCCTGTTTTAATTTGTCCAGCGTTTGTTGCAACAGCGATGTCAGCGATCGTTGTATCTTCTGTTTCACCAGAACGGTGAGAGATAACTGCTGTATAACCAGCGCGCTTCGCCATTTCGATTGCTTCGAACGTTTCAGTAAGTGTACCGATTTGGTTCACTTTGATTAGGATTGAGTTACCAACACTGCGCTCGATACCTTCAGAAAGTTTGTTTGTGTTTGTAACGAACAAGTCGTCACCAACAAGCTGTACTTTCTCACCAAGTGCTTGAGTTAGCTTCTCCCAGCCTTCCCAATCGTTTTCATCTAGACCGTCTTCGATCGAGATGATTGGGTATTTTTCACAAAGCTGGCTGTAGAATTCAATCATTTCGTCAGATGTTTTTACAACACCTTCGCCAGCAAGATTGTATTTACCGTCTTTGTAGATTTCAGAAGATGCTACATCAAGAGCTAGCATAACTTCTTCGCCAGGCTTGTAGCCAGCTTTTTCAATTGCTTCGATGATCGTTTGGATCGCTTCTTCGTTTGAACCAAGGTTAGGAGCGAATCCACCTTCGTCACCTACAGAAGTGTTAAGACCTTTTTCTTTAAGAACACCTTTTAAGCTGTGGAAGATCTCTGCACCAGTACGTAGTGCTTCCTTGAAAGAAGGTGCGCCAACAGGCATAACCATGAATTCTTGGATGTCTACGTTGTTATCAGCATGTTCACCACCGTTTAGGATGTTCATCATCGGTGTTGGAAGAGTTTTCGCGTTGAATCCACCGAGGTAAACATATAGTGGAAGCTCAAGCTCTTCAGCAGCTGCACGAGCTACAGCCATAGAAACGCCTAGGATCGCGTTAGCGCCTAGTTTCGCTTTGTTGTCAGTACCGTCCATATCGATCATCATGTTGTCGATACCAAGCTGGTCGTAAACGCTCATGCCTACTAGCTCAGGAGCGATTGTTTCGTTAATGTTTGCTACTGCTTTTTCTACACCTTTACCAAGGTAACGGCCTTTGTCGCCATCACGAAGCTCAACTGCTTCGTATTCGCCAGTGGATGCACCTGAAGGTACCATTGCGCGTGCTTTTACGCCCGCATCTGTAAATACTTCTACTTCAACTGTTGGATTGCCACGAGAGTCTAGGACTTCGCGTGCATAAACGTCAGTAATGATTGGCATAATGTCATCTCCTTTTAATGTGAATTACTTAATTAACGATTTCCCTGTCATTTCTTTAGGTTGGTTTCCACCTAGTAATTCAAGAAGGGTTGGTGATAAGTCCGCAAGAATACCATCTGTACGAAGCTCTACTCCTTCTTTCGTAACGATTACAGGTACGGGACTCGTTGTATGTGCTGTCATCGCATCACCATCGAGTGTAGTCACTTCATCCGAGTTCCCGTGGTCAGCGGTAATGATTGCATTTCCGCCTTTTTCTTTAATCTTGTCAACGATCTTACCAAGACATTCGTCAACAGCTTCGATGGCTTTGACTGTAGGTTCGAGCATTCCGGAATGCCCTACCATGTCAGGGTTAGCAAAATTCAAGATGATCGCATCATGTTTATCCGCATCGAGTTCTTTTAGTAACGCGTCCGTCACTTCATAAGCACTCATTTCCGGCTTCAAATCATAGGTTGCAACCTTAGGAGAATCAATTAAAATACGCTCTTCCCCTGGGAATTCCTCTTCACGTCCACCGCTAAAGAAGAACGTTACGTGAGGATATTTTTCAGTTTCTGCGATACGAAGCTGAGTATAGTCTTGCTGAGCAAGTACTTCACCAAGCGTATTATCTAAGTTAACTGGTTTGAAAGCTACGTCTCCACCCACAGTTTCACTGAAGTGTGTCAAAGATACAAAGTAAATGTCTTTCGGACGGTTTTCTCCACGGTCAAAGCCACGGAAATCTTCGTTCGTAAAGACTTGTGAAATCTGAATTGCTCGGTCGGGACGGAAGTTAAAGAAGATGACTGCATCTTCGCTATCTACCGTCGCAATTGGAGAGCCGTCTTCTTCAGTTAGCACTGAAGGAAGAACGAACTCATCGTAGATTTCATTCTTGTAGTTATCATCGATCACTTCAAATGGATCTTTGTAAGATGGACCTTCACCATAAGCAATCGCCTGGTAAGATTTCTCTACTCGGTCCCATCGCTTATCACGATCCATCGAATAGTAACGGCCCGAAATCGTTGCAAGGCGCCCTACTCCGAGGTCGTCCATCTTATCTTGAAGCTGTTTGATGTAGGTCTTCGCTGATTTCTGACCAACATCTCTACCATCTAGAAAGCCATGAACATAAACATTCTTTACACCTTTCTTCGCTGCAAGCTCAAGTAGAGCGAAAAGGTGCTTGATGTGACTATGAATTCCACCATCTGAAAGAAGGCCGAACAAGTGTAGGCTTGTTCCCTTTTCGATAGCGTGATCCATCGCTTCAATAAATGTTTGGTTTTCATAGAAGTCGCCTTCTTTAATAGCAAGGTTCACTCTCGTTAAACTTTGATATACGATACGGCCGGCACCGATATTCAAGTGTCCAACTTCAGAGTTACCCATTTGTCCTTCTGGAAGACCAACGGCCTCTCCAGACGCTTCAAGAGTTGCGTGTGGGAACTGATTCCAATAGCGATCATAATTAGGCTTATTCGCCTGTGCTACTGCATTTCCTTTCTCTTCATCTCTTAGGCCAAAGCCATCGAGAATGATAAGAGCATTTGGCTTTTTAGGCATTCTGACCAGCCTCCAAAAGCTGTAGGAAAGACTTCGCATCAAGACTAGCGCCACCAACAAGAGCACCATCGATATCAGACTGACTCATAAGCTCTTCAATATTAGCAGGTTTTACACTGCCACCGTACTGAATTCGAACAGCGTTTGCTGTCTCTTCAGTCGTTTCTTCTTTAAGAACGTTACGAATAAATGTACAAACATCATTCGCCTGCTCGCTTGTTGCTGTTTTACCAGTTCCGATTGCCCAGATTGGTTCATAAGCAATAACAGATTGAGCAACTTGTTCGTTCGTCAAGCCAGCGATTGCTTTTTGAACTTGAACCTTCACAACGTCTTCCGTTACATTGCTTTCACGCTGTTCTAACGTTTCACCAACGCAAATGATCGGAGTCATATTGTGTTTGAACGCAGCATGGACTTTTTGATTTACGATTTCGTCCGTTTCACCAAACAGTTCACGACGCTCAGAGTGACCAAGGATGACATATTCTACGCCAAGATCGTTAAGTGCTACAGGGCTAATTTCCCCTGTGAACGCTCCGTTTTCTTCAAAGTGCATGTTTTGTGCACCAGTCATTAGCGCATTGTCTTTAAGCTCATCCGTTAGATAATCAAGGAAAAGAGCTGGAGCACAGACGACTGAATCCACGCGGTCGGCACTTGGAATTAGTCCTTTTACTTCATCTACGAAGTTCTTCGTTTCAGTAAGTGTTTTGTTCATCTTCCAGTTCCCTGCGATGATTGGTTTACGCATGTTCACTCACCATC
The DNA here is from genome assembly GCF_056159065.1 of Anaerobacillus sp. ABA4_114. Lineage (NCBI taxonomy): Bacteria > Bacillati > Bacillota > Bacilli > Caryophanales > Bacillaceae > Anaerobacillus > Anaerobacillus sp. ABA4_114. The sequence continues at coordinate 761,510 of NZ_JBSWUM010000001.1, read as the reverse complement.
CTTTTGGTAGTAATGTAATTTATTTATCGTTGAGTGCAACCACTCCTGGAAGGTCTTTACCCTCCATGAACTCAAGTGATGCACCGCCGCCAGTAGAAATGTGGCTCATACGATCAGCATAGCCAAACTTCTCAACAGCCGCTGCGGAGTCTCCGCCCCCGATAACTGAGTAAGTATCGTTTGCTTCAGCAAGTGCTTCAGCTACTGCCTTCGTACCATTCGCATACACATCTAGTTCGAAAACTCCCATTGGACCATTCCAAATAACGAGTTTGGAATCTTGGATAACGCTTTTGTACGTTTCTCTTGTTTTTGGTCCGATATCAAGAGCTTCCCAATCAGATGGGATTTCCTCGATGCTTACTGCTTTTGTGTTCGCATCGTTAGAAAAATCATCGCCAATGATAACGTCTTCTGGCATATAGAAGTTAACGCCTTTTTCTTTCGCTTTATCCATGAAGGATTTCGCAAGCTCGATCTTATCTTCTTCAAGAAGTGATTTACCGATCTCATGGCCGAGTGCTTTTACAAATGTATAAGCAAGACCACCACCGATGATCAAGTTGTCCACTTTATCGAGCAAGTGATCGATCACACCGATCTTATCTTTCACCTTCGCACCACCTACGATTGCAGTAAATGGACGAGAAGGTTCTGTTAACGCACTACCTAGTACTTCAAGCTCTTTTTCCATTAAGAAACCAGCTACAGCAGGAATGTGATGTGCGATCCCTTCAGTTGAAGCATGAGCACGGTGAGCTGCTCCGAATGCGTCGTTCACGAAAAGATCTGCCATTTTAGCAAATTCTTTCGCAAGATCAGCATCGTTCTTCTCTTCACCAGCTTCAAAACGTACGTTTTCGATCAATAGAAGGTCACCTTCTTCAAGATCACTGATCGCACGGTTTACTTCATCACCAAAGACTGCATCTGTTTTTGTGACAGTCTTGCCAATAAGGTCACTCAAACGATCAGCTACAGGATCAAGACGAAGTTCATCGACAACTTCACCTTTTGGACGCCCAAGATGACTTGCTAAAATCACCTTTGCACCTTGCTCAGATAGATACTGAATCGTAGGAAGGGCTGCTTTGATACGCGTTTCATCTGTGACTGTTCCATTTTCCATAGGTACGTTGAAGTCAACGCGGCAAAATACCGTTTTTCCTTGCAACGCTACGTCACGAATCGATTTTTTGTTCATAGTGGGATTCCTCCTTTGCACGTCTTAATGAAGATAAATGTCTCACATACTACACATTTATCCTAAAATAGAGCTAAAAAAACCAATGGAAAAGGAGGAAGGCTCCTGACTTCCTCCCCCATCATTCACAATTCTTATTATAGCCCTTTTGATGCGATGTAGTCGACTAGATCTACTACGCGGTTAGAATAACCCCACTCGTTGTCGTACCAAGAAACAACTTTAACCATGTTTCCGTCGATGTTCATTGTAGAGATTGCATCAACGATTGAAGAATGAGGGTTACCGTTGTAATCTTTTGATACTAGTGGCTCTTCGCTGTAACCAAGGTATCCTTTAAGGTCGCCTTCAGCAGCTTCTCTTAGAGCAGCGTTTACGTCATCAACTGTAACGTCTGCATCAAGCTCAGCTACTAAGTCTACGATAGATACGTTAGGAGTTGGTACACGCATAGCCATACCGTTCAACTTACCATCAAGCTCAGGAAGTACTAGAGATACAGCCTTCGCAGCACCAGTAGAAGTTGGGATGATGTTCTCAGCTGCTGCACGAGCACGACGATAATCTTTATGTGGAAGATCAAGAATTTGTTGATCGTTCGTGTAAGAGTGAACTGTTGTCATAAGACCACGCTTGATACCGAACTTGTCGTTCAATACTTTAGCAACTGGTGCTAGACAGTTAGTCGTACAAGATGCGTTTGAAAGTACGTGATGGTTTTCAGCATCGTACTTGTCTTCGTTTACACCAAGAACAACTGTGATGTCTTCGTTCTTAGCTGGAGCAGAGATGACAACTTTTTTAGCGCCTGCTTCAAGGTGCTTAGCAGCGTCTTCACGGTTTGTGAAGCGACCAGTAGATTCAACAACTACGTCTACTCCAAGGTCTCCCCAACCAAGTTGTGCAGGGTCACGTTCAGAAAGAACTTTGATTTCAGAACCGTTAACTACTAGGTTCTCACCATTAACTTCAACTTCAACGTTAAGTTCGCCATGAATTGTATCGTATTTTAAAAGGTGTGCAAGCATGTTTGCATCAGTAAGATCGTTTACTGCAACCACTTCTACGCCAGGGTTGTTAAGTGCTGCACGGAATACGTTACGACCAATACGTCCAAAACCGTTAATACCTACTTTTGTTGCCATTGTATAATTCCTCCTTGAATGTTCCTCGTTTCCCGAGGTATCTTATGTTTTATTTATTAAAGGGAATTTCCCTCTAGTAACGCTTTTGCTGCCCCCTCATCAGTGACGAGGATGCTTTGTATTCCAGTCTTCAGATAGGCTTCGATTGCTTTTGCTTTTGAGTGACCGCCTGCGACTGCAATAACAAGTTCGCTTCTTTCTAGATCTTCTAGCTGTAATCCAATGGTTTTCACTTTGTGTACAACATCTCCGGATTGGTTGAAATAGTATCCAAACGCTTCCGCAACAGCATGGTTTTCTTTGATTTTCTCTAAAACTTGACCTGTTGATTTACGTCGTACAGCCATTGTTTTAGCATCTCCAATCCCGTGAACCACAATACTGGCAGATTTGATAATTTCAAGGATTTCCTTGACGCCAGGTTCTTCGATTAATGATTGGTATGCCTCTTCACTAAGCTGATCTGGAACATGAAGCAAACGATAATCTGTATGAGCTTTACGTGCCATCTTCGCGCAGATCGTGTTAGCCTGGTTTTCAACTTGTTCACCAAGACCACCACGAGCCGGTACGAATAATGTTCCATCCATGTCAAGAGAAGGAACCATCATATCAGCTACACTCGCGAGCGTGGTGCCGCCCGTCACAGCTACGACTTTACTTTCAAGCTGAAACCTTTTCAAGCGTCCCACTGCGGCTCTGCCCATTTCTTTCTTTACCCAGGGGGTAACATCGCTGTCACCGGGTACAATAAGTACTTCTGGAATACCAAGTTTATCTTTCAACCGTTCTTCCAGATTATCAAGACCAGAAACTTCATTCATAACAGGTTCGAGCTCCATCAATAGCTGCTCACCTTCCTCAGTAAGCTGCATCCCTTGAATGGACATATCCAGCAAACCCTGGTCTTTAAGGAAAGTCACTTCACTTCTGAGAACTCTTTCTGTTATATCCAGACTGTTCGCAAGGCTTCTGCGACCAATTGGTTGCGTGAGCCTCAGTTGCCTGAGAACACGATACCGTTTGTTCATAACCTCTAATAAGTCTGGTAGTAGTTTTTGTTGAAGTGCGAGTAATGAGCGCATTGTTCGTCTCCCCTGCAGGTTCTTTTTTTATTCTCGAGACGTATTATGTCCCGGTTAGACATTTTCAGTCCCACCCGAATCAAAAAAAGAACGTCTTACAAATTTCATTGTAGCAGTTGCCAACTACATGGGCAACTATGATATACTTAAAAATTTAAAGTAAGCGTTTTCTTACGTTTTTTCTAGAGATTCGGCCATAATCAACGATTTCTCCATCCACTTCAACCACCGGAATCATCACCATAAACTTCTCCAGCAGAGCTTCATCTTGATAGATATCAACTGATTCTATCTTAAAATCAATTTCGGTTTGAAGATCCTCAAGGATATAATACGCTTCGTCACAAAGAGGACACGTCTCTTTCGTGTATAACATAACCGTTTTACTCATCCTTTAAACCCCTTTCCTATACCATTCTAACCTTATAAGAACATTATTCGCAAAAAAACAGCTGCTTCCGCAGCTGTTATACAAAACGCTTCCTTCTCGATGAACCGGGTATCCCCAATTCTTCACGATATTTGGCAATCGTTCGTCTCGATACTTGTATTCCTTTTTGTATATGAAGAGCCTCTACGATCTTTTGATCCGAAAGCGGCTTCTTTTTATCTTCCTCTTCTACAAACTCTTTAATGAAGATCTTTACACTAGATGAAGAGGTTCCTGTCTCTGTTTCACCAGAAAGTCGAGAAGTAAATAGATCCTTCAACGCATATAGGCCTTGAGGCGTCTGCACATATTTATTCTTTATAGCTCGACTTACCGTTGACTCATGCACGCCCGCTTCATTTGCTACTTCCTTAAGCGTAATTGGTCTTAGCTCACTAAGTCCCGTTTGAAGAAAAGAGGTCTGCTGTCCGATAAATACGGTCATGATCGATCTTAGAGTATGCTTGCGTTGTTCGATACTCTTCATAAGCCAGTTTACTTGCTGATACTTCCCTTTAATATAGTGACCGACTTCCCCCTTTTCAAACGACTGATAAGCCGTACTTACCTTCATCGAAGGAAGTTCATCATCTAATAGTTTGATCGTGTATGTTCCTTCGTTCTCTTTAATGATTATGTCAGGGGCTACATAATAAGGCTTTTCGTTATACCATTTTGAGCCCGGTCTCGGATCAAGAGCAGCTATGACATCTGATGCGAGCTGGATATCCTGAAGTTTCACATGATACTCTTTTGAAAGCTCTCGAAATTTCTTTTCTGCTAGCGCTTTCAAATTTTCGTTTACTAATTTGCGAGCAAGGGTGTGTACCTCTGAAGTTGAATGTAACTGTAAACTTAAACACTCTGCTAGATTTCGTCCACCTATTCCTGGTTCAAGTGATTGTAATACACGTACCGCTTCTTCATACTCTTGATTTGTCAGCTGAAATTGCATGATCACTTCATGATCACGTATACGTAAATAGCCAGCTTCATCTATATTGTCTATCAAGTAATGAATCACTTTCGCTTGGTGAGGGCATAAGTTCAAACACCGCACTTGTTCGTGAAGCTCTTCATTCAAACTCTTGCCTCGTTCAGCAACATAGTCTAAGGAGTCGGCACGCTCTCCTCGGCCAGCGGCTTTCGCACGAATACCCGTATCCCATGATGGTGTATGAAGTTCGATAAGAGGATTCTCAAGTGCTTCTTCTTTTATATAATCCAACAGCTCTAAAGTCGAATATTGAAGAATGGATATTGCCTGACGCAATTGAGTTGTCATTACGAGTTGCGTTGTCTGCTTCTGTATTAATCCTAGTTCCATCGCAATCCCTCCACCTTTATCATACTATATTGATTCAACATATGGTAAGAGGAAAGTGAAAATGACCAGAATTTTCAATCATTTAATACGCCTCGATTTCACAAAAATGAGCAATGCGCCCACTCACTCTCCATTATTCGACATACAGTATAGTACAGAGAGAAAAAAGGAGGCAAAAACCATGGATTTGACTGTATATGGTATTGCTTTGCTTCCAGTCATCATTGGAATCGTCCAACTCTTCAAGATATTTGGTTTTCCGGCTAGATTTCTACCGTTGCTTTCTATTGGTGTAGGAATCGTCATGAGCTATATTTATATTGATCCGGATATCAAAAAAGCTTTTTTGATTGGACTTTGGCTAGGATTATGCGCTTCTGGTATGCATTCAGGCTTAAAGCATACGATGAATGGGGCAAGCAAGAAACCAAGTGACCGAGAAGATGACAAGCCAGGTAAGAAGCAATAATCTAACTTTTTAAGAGTGGACAAGGTTCACTCTTTTTCTTTGTCTTGATGCTCTTCTCCAAGATCCAACCAGCTCAGCATCTCTTTAACAACGTTATTTAGCTTTTTGTTCACGATTTGATCTCCGTACACTTTTTTTGCTTTTTCAATCGTTTCTACTACTTGTGGTTCAAATTGAATGAGCGGCATATCTTCTTCTGATTCATTGTACAATTCCACAACGTTCTCAAGTCCCTCTGTGATGCGATCGATCGCATCACTTAACGACTTACTTTCTCCGCTATTTACTTTCAAAGAAATCCCTACCTTCAGCACAGTTATAGCTCTAGTGTTTGTCACTTTCAACCAAAAAATCACCTTGCAAAAAAAAACCTTGTCACGTATAATTATCCTTGCCCTTAACGTATGCGCCCGTAGCTCAGTAGGATAGAGCGGTGGTTTCCGGTACCACGTCTGTCGGGGGTTCGAATCCCTCCGGGCGCGCCAACTACATAATTACAACCCCTTTTCATTCCGAAAAGGGGTTTTTTGCGTCTTCCCCTTTATAGAATGGGGTTCTTGACGTCTCATTCGTCTCATAGTATTGTAAAACCAAACATACGTTCTTACAGGCGGTGAAGATCATGTTCCGACTAAGTAAAGAGGAAGCAAGTGCTGTTCGGGATTATTTATTGCTTCCTTATGTTAAAAAGGTACTGGAGCTCGATGCTGCATGGATTCATCGTTCTAAGATGAAGCTTCCACGCCCTTATTTGGAACTGATCAATCAAGCTTTCACTCTCGCTTCCACAGATTTAAAAGAAGCAAAATCAGTCCTTCATAAGCAACACATCAAAACTTCAGTTCAGGATACAAAGGAAGATATCGTCATCTATACTGTCTATTGTCGTGGATACAACCAAACGTATCGGTACACGTCAGTCCAAATTAGAAACCTTGTTGAAAGAAGAATTGCGGGTTACTTTTTAAGCGATCACCGATTTAAAAAAAGACAGATTCGTTCTGTTTAAAACGGTTGTCAGCGGGGAAAATGGAGATATGTAGAACCATCGATGTGCTGGCGAAAAAATTAATAGTCAAAAAGAACAGCACTTTATTTGACCTATATTGACCTTTTCGGTATGATGAACCTACAGCAACTACATATTTGAATGAATAAAAGGGAGGAATTTTATTATGGTATTAATTCCAACGGTTATCGAACAAACAAACCGCGGTGAAAGAGCATATGACATCTACTCTCGTCTTCTCAAGGACCGCATTATCATGCTTGGAACTGCAATCGACGACAACGTATCGAACGCAGTTGTAGCTCAGCTTCTTTTCCTAGCTGCAGAAGATCCAGATAAAGATATCTCTCTTTATATCAATAGTCCAGGTGGATCAATCACAGCTGGAATGGCAATCTACGATACAATGCAGTTCATTAAACCTAAAGTATCTACAATCTGTATCGGAATGGCTGCTTCAATGGGAGCGTTCCTACTAGCGGCTGGTGAGCCTGGTAAACGTTATGCACTTCCAAATAGTGAAGTCATGATTCACCAACCACTCGGTGGTACACAAGGTCAGGCTTCTGATATCGAAATTCATGCGAAGCGTATCATTCAAATGCGCGAAAAGCTCAACAAAATTCTTGCAGAGCGTACTGGTCAGCCTCTCGATACGATCGAACGCGATACGGATCGTGACCGTTTCATGGAAGCTCTTGAAGCAAAAGAATACGGCTTGATCGACGAAGTTATGGAGAAAAAAGCATAAATAAAAAAAGGTTGCCGTGATGGCAACCTTTTTTCTTTAGTCTTCTTTTTGAATGAAGTCCACAAGAGATGAAACAGCATCTTCTTCGTCGTTTCCATCTACTGTTAAAACAACAGAAGAGCCAGAGCCCACCGCAAGACTCATGATTCCCATGATACTCTTCGCATTTACCTTTTTACCGTCTTTTTCTAGAAAAATATCTGAATTAAATCGATTTGCCTCTTGAACAAAGAGTGCTGCAGGTCTTGCTTGTAATCCTGTATCCAACGTTACGACTACTTCTTTTTGAACCACTTTTCCATTCCTCCTTTATTTATAAGAAAGCGCTATCTTTATTGATGAAAAAAATAAGTATATGTGTTTGTTATAGATTTGCTACGTACTTACCAACAGCATTCCATTTATTAAGACTTCTAAACGTCCCAACGCTATGTTCTCAAGGCCTAGAATAGTAGAAAATCAAGCCCGCACTACTCGCGCAGGCTGTAATTTTTCTGCTTATGTTATTGGCTTTCCTGCACGGAGCTTTTCAGCTAACTGATCGATCTTTCGAAGTCTGTGGTTGATTCCCGACTTACTGATCGCACCACCAGTCAACATCTCTCCAAGTTCCTTAAGGGTAACATCCTGATGCTTCACTCGAAGTTCAGCAATTTCTCTCAATTTATCTGGTAGGATATCTAATCCAACTTCATTTTGTATAAAGCGAATGTTTTCAACCTGTCGGAATGCAGCACCAACTGTTTTATTTAGATTAGCTGTTTCACAATTTACGATCCGATTAACAGAGTTTCTCATATCTTTCATGATGCGAACATCCTCAAAATAAAGCAATGCCTTATGAGCGCCTACTACACTTAAAAACTCTGTAATTTTCTCGCCCTCTTTAATATAAACGATGTATCCTTTTTTACGCTCGAGCATTTTTGCATTAAGATCGAACTGATTCATAAGCTTACACAATGAATCCGTATGCTCCTCATACATCGAGAATATTTCTAAGTGATAAGAAGTTTCAGGGTGATTGATCGATCCCCCTGCGAGAAAGGCTCCTTTCAAGTATGCTCGTTTGCAACAAGCCTTTTTCGTAAAATCACTAGAAATGTTTCTTGTAAACATGAACGCATTGTCCATAATACCTAAATCCTCAAGGAGATCTCTAGCACTCGAGGAAACACGAACAATGTAGACATTATTTTTTTTAAGACGCATCTTTTTACGTACGAGTAATTCGACATCGTAATTATAAAGACGTTTGATAAGCGTATAGATCCTTCTCGCGATCGCAGCATGTTCAGTAGGTATATCAAGGATCAGTTGTCTGTTCCCAAATGATATGGACCCATTCATTCGAATGAGTGCTGCGAGCTCTGATCTAGAGCAGCACGCTTTACTTTCGAGCTGTGTTAATTCTTTCTTTGTATCGGCAGCAAATGACATCGCTATCCCCCCTTTACCATGCAGGGGCCCATTGACCCATCACCATCACTTTTTATCTTCTAATAATGACAGTAAAATCGAAGATATCTTGATGGCATCGTGGCGTACATATTTCTCATCATATTGAATAATTTTATCACTGATTACTTCAAAACCAAAGCTCTTCAACCTATTTTCGTCATATTGCACAACCTCTGCCTGTTCTTTTGCATAGCGTTTTGCATAATAAGTTGGGATGACCTGTTTGTTAACAATGATCGTTTCAATAAGCTTGTAATCAATATGATCAATGAGTGCCTGCACATGGTCACTTGCAGTGTAATTTTCTGTTTCACCTTGCTGAGTCATGACGTTACACACATACACTTTCCTAGCATTGGAGTGACTGATTTCATCCGCAATGCCGGGTACAAGTAGGTTTGGTAGTATGCTTGTATAAAGACTCCCAGGACCAAGGACGATTAAGTCAGCGTTTCGAATCGCTTCCAAAGAATCTGGTAAAGCTTTTATCCCAGGAGGCGAGAGAAATACTTTCTTAATCGTTTTATTCGTTTTAGGAATTTGAGACTCACCTTTTACGAACGTTCCATCTCGCATTTCAGCATGAAGAACGACACTTTGATTCGAAGCTGGAAGGACTTTACCTCGTACATTCAGTACGCGACACATCTCCCGAACGCCTTGGACAAAATCGCCTGTAATATCCGTCATAGCGGCTAACATGAGGTTTCCTAGTGAATGACCGGATAATCCGTTACCATTTTTGAATCGATGTTGCATCAAGCCTTCTAATAAAGGCTCGACTTCAGCTAGTGCAGTGATGACGTTTCGTACATCACCCGGTGGAGGGATATCAAATTCATCACGTAAGCGACCTGAGCTTCCACCATCATCAGCTACTGTTACGATAGCCGTAATATCGACCGGGAATGTCTTAAGTCCACGAAGCAATACCGAAAGGCCGGTCCCTCCACCGATTACGACGACCTTCGGAAGTTTTGTGTCTGTCATATTATTTGCTACCCTTTCCTTTTTCAATATCCCTGTGCGTGATGTTCGTTCGATACTCACTTTCAAAATGATGGCCGATGTGTTCAGCGAAAGCAACAGATCGATGCTTTCCGCCTGTACACCCTATGCCGATAACGAGCTGACTTTTTCCTTCCCTTTTGTATTGCGGAAGCATGTACGCCAGCATATCGATCAATTTATTTAAGAATGTCTGCGTTTCTTTCCACTTAAATACATAGTTCGATACTTCTTCATCTACTCCTGTTTTAGGACGCAAGTGCTCAACATAATGTGGGTTAGGCAAGAACCGAATATCGAAAACAAGGTCAGCGTCGATCGGAATACCGTATTTAAATCCAAATGACATGACGTTTACTCCAAAGTTTTCTTTTTCGTTAGAGGAGAACCGGTCCATGATTTTTTCTCTTAGCTGAACAGGCTTGATATCGCTCGTATCGATGATTTGCTGAGAACGTCCTTTCAGCTCCTCGAGCATTTCACGCTCTACTTTTATGCCTTCGAGTGGTAGCCCTTCCGGCGCAAGGGGGTGAGATCGTCTCGTTTCTTTATATCGTCGAACGAGCGCTGAGTCACTAGAATCAAGGTACAGAATTTCAGCATCTAATTGCTCATTGGTTCTTAGTAAATCAACTGCTTCTAAAAGATGCTCAAAGAAATCTCCACCTCTTAAGTCCATGACGAGAGCAACTTTATCTAACTTACCTTCGGAGTTTTCGATCATCTCAACAAACTTCGGCAGCAGTGCAGGTGGTAAATTGTCGATGCAGAAATACCCCATATCTTCAAAACACTGCATCGCTACGGTTTTACCAGCACCACTCATTCCAGTAATAATGACCATATGAATACGCTTATCGATTAGTTCGGCCATTTTCCCCACTCCATTTCTCAATTCTCTAATTATGATATGACGATCAACGTATTAAGATGGATCTAGTCGGTATGATAGTAACTTAAAGTCAGGTGTATACGTAAATGTTCCATATATAATGCCGTGTCCCTTCATCATATAATCAAGAATATGATAGTCTCCAGGAGCCATCGGCAGTTCACTCACTTCGTCTGCATCTACCCACGCTACTTTTCCTTCCTCTGACTGCTCAACGGGTTCTCCGTCATACTTTGTTGAGAGGAATGTAAACATCATCCATTCAGATTTAATCACGTCATTTTCTTTAATAATAAAGGTAAAGATTCCTTTTAACTTCGGGTCTTTTAAATAAACACCAGTTTCTTCTCGAAACTCCCTAATGACCGAATCTCGGATCGATTCTTCTGATTCCATCTTTCCACCAGGTGCAACCCACCAACCTCGTCTTGGTTTTTGTAGGAGTAGAACTCGATTATTAGGTTCGTCGAATAAGATACAGTTTGTTACGCGTTGCACAATTACCACCTCAATTCGGCATCTTCTATTTTGGATTAGGCTTTTATATTTAAACGTTCAATAATCTAAATTTCTAATCATAGTATACTATGATTGTTTAGCATGAACAATGTAAGTGGATTATAGCCAAAAAAAAGAGCACGGGCTCAATAAATGCCCGTGCAAATGTAAAATATTTTAAAAGGGGGTCAAATCTATTTATATTGTACCCCATCATTGTTTCATAGCTGTTACAGCAGAATTAAAAGCATGTCACAGGTACCTTTTGACGAACTTACACGAGTGATTTTTTCTTAGCGTCTTCGAGCGTTTCAATGTAATGCTGAACAGATTGTGCAGCGATACTGCCATCACCTGTTGCCGTTACAATTTGGCGAAGCATCTTATCACGGATATCTCCAGCTGCGAAGATTCCTGGTACTTCAGTAGCCATCTCTTCGTCTGTCACGATATACCCTTCTTCATTCGTGATGTTCAAGTCTTTAACTGCCTGATTCAATGGAAGCATACCGATGTAAATAAAGACACCATCTGCTTCAAAGTCTCTTTCTTCTCCTGTTTCTGTGTTCACAAGGACGGTCTTGCTTACTTTACCGTTTTCTCCTGCGATTTCTTTCACAGTGTGGTTCCAAATGAACTCGATCTTTTCATTATCAAACGCACGCTGCTGAAGAATTTTTTGGGCACGTAGCTGGTCACGACGGTGAACGATCGTTACTTTTGAAGCGAAGCGGGTTAAATACACGCCTTCTTCAACAGCAGAATCGCCTCCACCTACAACAACTAGTTCTTTGTTTTTAAAGAATGCTCCGTCACATACAGCGCAGTAAGAAACGCCACGACCGCTATACTCTGCTTCACCCGGAACACCAAGTTTCTTGTATTCTGCACCGCTCGTTACGATTACAGCCTTCGCATGAAACTCTTGATTTCCTGAAACTACTGTTTTGTATTCTTTATCATCACGGATTTCTTTTACATCACCGTATTGATACTGCGCGCCAAACTTCTTAGCGTGTTCAAACATTTTAGTAGAAAGGTCTGGTCCGAGGATATGATCGAATCCAGGATAGTTCTCAACTTCCTCAGTATTCGCCATCTGGCCACCCGGAATTCCGCGCTCAATCATAAGAACGTCAAGGTTTGCGCGAGAAGTATATACTGCTGCAGTCATTCCTGCCGGTCCAGCACCAACAATAATCACGTCATATATTTTTTCACTCATGTGTTTCACTTCCCTCACGTTGTAATCTATTTATATTAATTATTAAGAAATAATGTTTCTTATCTAGTATAATAACTGATGATAAAAGGAAAGTCTAGCAGGTTGCTTACCCATCTCTTTTTGCTAGTAGATTCGTAAGTTTCTTTCGATATGCATGTACAGTCGAGCTAGAGATTTCGAAGGTTTTTGCTACTTCAATCTGTGATACGTCCATCGCATTTAGCTTCTTCCACATGTATAGCATCGCCGCTGCAACGCCCTTTGAATTCTGAAAGGAGCTATTGTCACGTTGTAGCTTAACATAACAAGGTAACCATACGGTAGAAATGAGCTCGTGCAGTTCCGTATCAGTTAAATACGATTGCTCTAACTCCGCAATCACACGCATTCCAGCGGTTACATACGGAGAGAAGTCACTATAGTTCGTTATCGTGACTACCTCATCATCAACAATCCTTACTTCTTCTCCTGAAAGAGTCAAAGCTATATAAGCAGATAGCTCTTTAATAAGAAGTGGTTCATCCTTACTTTTACAGTACGAATGAAGAATTGAAGCGCCAGCAGGATCTCTTTTCGTGTAAAGAAGCATCAGATGTGTCATTTTTCCATAATAATCATGTTTCTTAACTTTTTCTTCCGTATCGCGCGGCGTGTGCGATCGATAGTTGATTCGATCAGTCGTTAACGTTCCGGCATCTAACGCTTCGATATGAGAAGTTGCGATCTCATTCATTGGATCTAACTGCTTGATTCGCTCCCAATATCGTTTTGCGACTTCCGGACGATCAAGGTGAAAAGCAGATACTGCTAACCAATGATAGAAAGGCACATTCCATTCTGGACGCGTCACTTCCACTTTTCTTAACCAATAGAAAGCTAACTCGTGCTCATCAAGAAAACCTAGTGTACTTCCTAGCTTGTACCTATGATCAACATGAATTGGATAGACGTTCTTAAGCCTCTCAACCATCACATCACGCTTCACGTGCTGTCCAAGGAAATCGTAAAACAAAGCAAGGTTGCATACTGCATTTAAATTTCCTTCGTTCTTAGTCAATACGAGATCGAGAACCTTTATCGCTTCTTCATACTGCTCATTATAAAAATAAGCTAGTGCCAGATTATTATAAGCTGGCCAAAATTCAGTATAAACACTAGTCATATTTTCTAAAAGCTCGATCGCTTCAGGAAATCTTCCTGATTCGATCGCACCTCTAGCTTCCTCATGTTCCTGAATCAAACTTTCTTCACTTGACTCAAGGACAGTTTCTTCTTGTTCAAACGAGATGAGTTCGACTAGTTCTTCGGCATCTTCAAGAAACTCACCCTCAGGTTCGTGCACCAGGTAAGTTTTCGCATGCGTTTCTGCTTGTTGAAACAAACCCATATGGGCGTAATTGTTTGCTAGAAAGAAATAGCATTCATATAAGTCAGGATCAAGATCATCAAGAACAAACGTAAGCCAATTATTCGATGCTTCATATTCGCCTAATTCTGCAAGGACCGCTGCCAATTGACATATATAATCGACCTCTTCGGGTTCAAGCTTTACAGCTCTTTCAAGATGCTGTCTTGCTTTATCAAGGTTCCGCTGTTGATAGGCTCTCATAGCCTTATTAAAAAAATAATCTCCGTTCTGGATGAACGGAATCAAACGGCCTTTTAGTTCCGAAGAAGCATGAAGTTCTTTCCTCATGTTTTCCCCCATTACTTTCTAAAAGTAGTTCTATACCAGTCATGTCCGTTCAAAAGTATAACATACATCTGTTTCCAATCGTGTAGGAAAAATCTATGAAAGAGTGAAGAGATATGGTTGAAATGAGCAGAAAAAAGGCTGCCGAGATAATTCGACAGCCTCGTAAACGTTTATAGTGTAGATTACTTCCACATGTTCTCTTTTCTCTCCATCATCTTCTGTGCGATAAAGCCAACTCCCATGCCTAATAGAACACCCGGTCCAGGATGTCCAATGAACAGCCCGATTGCAAGTCCGATAAATAAAAAGCCTACGAACATAACCGATCTCTCCTCTTCATAATCGCCTTTCTTTTACATACGATTCACGATCGAAAAGGTTTCACGAACTGTGTCGTTTTTCGAGAACATTCAATACCTCATCTAGTGGGCAGTCTTGTTCACGTAGTAAGACCATTAAATGAAAGAGAAGGTCGGCAGATTCCCACGTCAACTCTTCTTTGTCTCTATTTTTGGCTGCGATGATCACTTCTGAAGCTTCTTCCCCAACTTTCTTCAGAATTTTATCGACACCTTCCTCAAAGAGGTAAGTGGTATACGCTCCTTCAGGCCGTTCTGCATCGCGCTTAGCTATGATGTTTTCAAGTGTATTTAAAATCTCAAAACGAGACTCGACTGGCTTAGTTTCTTCCGCTAAGAGTGAATCGGAAAAGCAAGAGTAATCTCCTTTATGGCAAGCAGGACCAGCCGGCTTAACGAGAACTAGCATAGCGTCTTGATCACAATCGTAGCGAAGATCAACAACTTCCTGGGTATTGCCAGAAGTCTCCCCTTTATGCCACAGTTCATCACGAGAGCGGCTATAAAACCACGTTTCTTTCGTATCGATGGTTTTCTTTAGCGATTCTTCATTCATATAGGCGAGGGTGAGCACTTCTTTACTCATTGCGTCCTGTACGATTGCTGGAACAAGTCCTTTTTCATCAAAATTGATCGTTTCTACATTCATCGAATCGCCACCCCGTTTTCTTTAAGAAGTTTTTTTACTTGAGACACGGATGTTTCTTTGTAATGAAAGATCGAAGCGGCAAGTGCTGCATCTGCTTTCGCTTCACGAAACACTTCTAAAAAGTCATCTGAGGAGCCTGCCCCACCAGAAGCGATGATTGGAATCGTAACAGCTTTACCGATTGCATTCGTAAGTGGTAAATCAAATCCTTCCTTACTACCATCCGCATTCATGCTTGTAAGTAGGATTTCTCCAGCCCCCATCTCCTCGGCTTTCTTTGCCCATTCGATCGCATCCCATTCTGTTTGAGTGCGACCACCATGCGTATACACACGCCATGTGTTTAAATCAGGCTCCCACTTTGCATCGATTGCCACGACCATACACTGTGTTCCGAAATAATCAGCACCTTCACTAATTAGTTCAGGCCGCAATACCGCAGCTGTGTTCATCGATACTTTGTCGGCACCTGCACGAAGAACACGTTTCATATCTTCTAGCTTATTGATTCCTCCACCTACAGTAAATGGGATGGCAAGCTCAGCTGCGACTTGTCGCACTACGTCTACCATCGTTTCTCTTCCTTCGTGAGAAGCAGATATATCTAAGAAGACAAGTTCATCTGCTCCCTCTTGATCATATACCCTAGCAAGCTCTACGGGATCACCCGCATCACGAAGGCCGACAAACTGTACACCCTTAACAACTCGACCATCTTTTACATCAAGGCATGGAATGATCCGTTTCGTTAACATGTTTAAACCTCCAGAGCTTGTTTTAACGTGAATTTCTCCGTATAGAGAGCTTTTCCTACAATCGCACCGCTTATCGACTCACTTCTGCTGCGTAGGCTCGTTAAATCATCAAGTTTACTAACACCACCAGATGCGATGACTTCTTTTCCAGTAGCTTCTCCAAGTTCAGCAATCGCCTCTACGTTAGGTCCTGAAAGCGTACCATCCTTAGAAATATCTGTAAATATGAAAACTTCTGCGCCGTGGTCAGCAAGTTCCTTACCAAGATCCACTGCTTTGATCTCAGAGGTTTTTAGCCATCCTTCAACCGCTACATAGCCGTCACGTGCATCGATTCCAATCGCGATCTTCTCTTTATAACGTGAGAGCATCTTCTTTACAAATTCAGGATGAGAGATCGCACTGCTTCCGAGAATAATTCTGTCCACGCCATTTTCAAGATAATGTGCAACATCTTCCTCCGTACGGATTCCTCCCCCAACTTGAACGTGAACACCAAGCTCTTGAGCCACTTTTAATACATGATGATCGTTTACACGTTTCCCTTCTTTCGCACCGTCCAGGTCCACCATGTGAATCCATTTTGATCCGTCATCTGCGAATTTTTTCGCCATGTCATAGGGTGAGTCTCCATAAACCGTTTCCTGATTATAATCTCCCTGTAGAAGTCGAACACATTTCCCACCACGTATATCGATTGCTGGATAGATCGTAAAGGCCATTCTATACGTCATTCCTTTCCACGTATTCTGCAAAGTTTTTAAGAATCGTTAATCCTGCATGACTGCTTTTCTCAGGATGAAATTGTGTACCGAACACGTTGCCTTTCCCAACTACAGCTGGAACCTCTTCGCTGTAATCAGAAGTTGCGATAAGCACATCACGGTCTTTCGTATCAACATAGTAAGAATGCACAAAGTATACGTGCTCATCAGATACGCCTTGAAGAAGGAAAGAATCAGGCTGTAGTCTCGTCAATTCGTTCCAGCCCATGTGTGGAATTTTATACTCCTGACCAGTCTCATCTTTGTATGGGAACTTTTTCACTTTACCAGGTAAAAATGAAAAGCCGTTCGTCTCTCCATTTTCTTCACTTCCTTCAAAAAGAAGCTGCATACCAAGGCAAATACCAAGCAATGGTTTCCCTGCTTCCACTTCTTTTTCGATGAATGACTTTAAACCCGTTTCAACTAAGATGGCCATCGCATCTCGAAAAGACCCCACCCCTGGAAGTAGTAATCCGCTAGCCTTCGCTAACTCTTCTTCCTTCTCAGAGACAAAGTAATCAAAACCAAGTCGTTCGAGCGCTTTACTTACACTATATAAATTTCCCATTCCATAGTCGATAATACCGATCATCACAGCATCCCCTTTGTCGAAGGAACACCTTTCACACGTGGATCTAATAAGGTAGCTTCATCCAACGCACGGCCTAACGCTTTAAAGATCGCCTCGATGATGTGGTGGGTGTTATGTCCGTAATGTACGATGACATGAAGATTCATGCGCGCTTCAAGAGCAAGCTTCCAGAGGAATTCATGCACTAATTCAGTGTCGAATGTACCGACGCGATCTGCAGGTAATTCAACTCGATATTCAAGGTGAGGTCGATTGCTTAAATCGACGACAACTTGCGCAAGAGCATCATCCATCGGTACGAATGCATTTCCATACCTTCTGATTCCTTCTTTTGATCCTAACGCCTGGCGAATCGTCTCACCAAGACAGATTCCAATATCCTCTGTCGTGTGATGATCATCGATCTCCGTATCTCCGTTTGCCGTTAGAGAGAGATCAAACTTCCCGTGTTTCGTGAATAAATCCAGCATATGTGTTAAAAAAGGAACTCCTGTCTCTAACTGTGAATTTCCCTCTCCATCTACAGCAAATGTTAGATTAATAGAGGTTTCAGAAGTTTCTCTTGAAATTGAATAAGTTCTCTCATCAGTCATTACATGTCCTCCAATCGAAGTTCGATCGCTCTTGCGTGAGCATCCAATCCTTCCAACTTAGCAAGTGTTGCAATACTATTTCCGTTTTCCTGTAACGCCTCTTTACTATAAGAAATCACACTTGATTTCTTTATAAAATCGTCTACCGAAAGCGGACTCGAAAAACGGGCCGTTCCATTCGTCGGTAAAACGTGGTTAGGACCCGCAAAATAATCACCAACAGGTTCTGAACTATAAGGTCCTAAAAAGATGGCTCCCGCATGCCGAATCTTCCCTAGCAATGCCATCGGATTCGTTACGAGTACTTCAAGGTGCTCAGGTGCTAGTTCGTTTACAGCCTCTACTCCCTGTTCAATGTTTTCTACAACGTAGATGACCCCATAATCTTCGATAGACTTCGAAGCAATTTCCGCTCGAGGAAGCTGTTCGAGCTGTCTTTTCACTTCTTTTTCAACAGATTCAGCAAGGGACATCGAATCCGTTACGAGTACTGCACTCGCTCGTTCATCGTGCTCAGCTTGAGACAGCAGATCAGCTGCAACGTATGAAGCCTTTGCACTGTCGTCAGCTAGAACAACAATTTCACTCGGTCCTGCAATCATGTCGATATCAACAAGCCCAAACACTTCGCGCTTTGCAAGTGCTACGTATATATTTCCTGGACCAACAATCTTATCAACGGGTTGAACCGTTTCAGTTCCATAAGCAAGTGCTGCGACCGCTTGTGCGCCACCCACTTTGAAGATTTCTGATACACCCACTTCATTCGCTGCTACCAATACACCTGCTGGAACTTTCCCTTCAGCATCTGGAGGAGTAACCATCGCAATGCGCTTCACTCCTGCAGCAGATGCAGGTATCACGTTCATTAATACGGATGACGGATAGGCAGCTTTTCCCCCAGGTACATAAACGCCAACAGAATCTAACGGCGTCACTTTTTGGCCTAACATCGTTCCATCTTCTGAAGTTGTAAACCATGATTGACGTCTTTGCTGTTCGTGAAACGTCCGTATATTCGTAGCCGCTTCTCTGATCACCGATACGACCTCATCTGATACATTTTTGTACGCTTCATGAATTTCATCGGCAGAAACACGGTAATCGTTGAGGTCTGCTCCATCAAACGTCTTTGTAAACGTTGAAACAGCTTCATCACCGTTTCTTTTCACCTGATCAAGAATCGACAAAACAGCTTGTCGCTGCTCTTCCGTCCCTTCTTCTATTGAACGTTTTATCGAAATGCCCTGATTCATGTTAACGATTCTCATAGTCATCTACTCCTTCAACAACAGCTGCCAAACGTTCTACCATATCATCGATCACACGATCTTTTGTACGATAACTGACTGGGTTCACAATAAAGCGAGATGTGATCGACTCGATAAATGCCGTTTCCATCAAGCCGTTCTCTTTTAACGTTCGCCCTGTTGAAACAATGTCGACGATGCGATCAGCCAATCCTATTAGAGGCGCAAGCTCAATCGATCCGTTTAGCTTTATGATTTCTACTTGTTCGCCTTGCTGTCTAAAATAATTGGATGCGACATTTGGATATTTTGTAGCGATTTTAGGTGCTACACCTGCAACTGGCTTGTCCGTTATTCCCGCAACAGCAAGGTAACAGTCACTGATTTTAAGGTCCAACACTTCATAAACGTTCCGTTCTTCTTCGAGCATCACGTCTTTACCAGCGATTCCAACGTCAGCTACACCATGTTCTACGTAAGTCGGCACGTCCATTGGTTTTGCAAGGATAAAGCGGAGATTTTCCTCTTCTATTTCTAGAATCAATTTTCTAGAGTCGTCAAATTCCGGAGGCAACTTATATCCTGCTCTACGAAGCAAGCCAACTGCTTCTTCGAAGATCCGTCCTTTTGGCATCGCCATCGTAAGCATTACATCGTCCCCTTTCCGTTCTTACCGATTAAATAAACTACGTCGTCAAACCTTTCGGAGAACGCATCTAGATCTGCTACCCCGCTTAATTCCTGCATGACGACTCTCTCTCCATTAGCTCGTCTATCCGTTACTTGCTCAATGGCTTCTTGCTTTCGTTCAGGGCTGAAAATAATAGCAGATGGAAGCGTTTCTTCTCGATTTGGATTCAATGCTTCCGCGAGATGATCTAGTCTTATTCCAAATCCAGTTGCTTGAGCTGGACGATTGAATCGGCTTAGCAATTCATCATAGCGGCCTCCGTTACTAAGAGGTACACCAAGGTTATTTGCATATCCTTCGAAAACAACGCCTGTATAGTAGCTCATATGACTAACGAGCGTGAAATCGAATTTAACGCGATGAGCGACACCATATGCTTCAAGTGTATCTAAAAGGGTCCGTAGATCGCGAAGGACGTTTTCCCCTTTTTCAGTTGGAAGGAGCTCAAATGCATCTCCAAGCTTCGATCCATCTCCTCTTAATGTTAAGAGATCCATCAAACGCTTTTGATCGATGCTTGACAGCGCCATTTCTCTTACATGCTGACGGTACCCGACATAATTCTTCTCATATAAAAAGCGTCTTAACGTAGCTGCGCGCTCTTCGTTTCCTACGATCGACAAGAATAGTTCCTGAATAAATCCTACGTGACCGATGGCGATTTGGTATTCTTCAAGACCTGCTTTATTCAACACCTCTGCCATCAGGGCGATGACCTCTGCATCAGCACTCGCTGTGCCATCACCGATCAGTTCTACCCCGATCTGTTCAAATTCAGCAGGCTTTCCTCCTTCATCTTCCTGAGCCCGGAAGACATTGGAATCATATGCAAGCCTTAGTGGAAACGGCTCATGTTTTAAACTAGATGCAGCGACCCTTGCGATCGGCGCCGTCATATCTGGTCGTAACACAAGCGTTTTGCCACGTTGATCAAGAAGCTTGAATAATTGCTGATCGAGAATAGCTGAGGCATCTCCAACGGTTTCATAATACTCAAGCGTTGGGGTATTCATAAAACGATATCCCCATGTTTCTGTAACCCCTTGAATCTTTTGCCTAATGTTTGTTTTAAGATCATATAATACCGGCAGCGTATCACGCATACCGAGTGGCTTTTCAAAAACAAATGGTACTGTCATCAATTGCACCCCGCTTATTATACTTTAGTTCGCTAACATACTAACAAGATGAAGTTATCTGTAGTTTACATCTCTGACATACTAACGTCAACATATATGAAAATAATTCCCTATAACGATTTCCTCTAATCTGAACTTTACACCGATGAATCTATTCAATCTCCTTTTTTGAATGAAAGGTATAGGTGCAATTGGATAATATAAAGGAAAGTAGGTGTATTTCGTTTGGTTTAGGCGAAAATCCTGCAATGTGCGGTCTTTTTTGTTACAGTAACGGAGGGCGACACATATCGTAATAAGAATACCGCAGAAAGTAGGCGAAAACATGATACAACGGAAAACGAAACGAGAAATTCAGCTCATGAAAGAAGCCGGTGAACTTCTTGCGGCCTGTCATAAAGAGCTTCGAGCACTGATCAAGCCAGGTGTAACAACCTTACAACTTGATTCTTTCGTAGAAGACTTTCTGGAGGAGCACGGAGCGACACCGGAACAAAAAGGGTATCAAGATTACCCATTTGCTACATGCGCATCAGTGAATGATGTGATCTGTCACGGCTTCCCGAACACTAAAAAACTTGAAGAAGGTGACATCGTTACGATCGACATGGTCGTTAATCTAAACGGCGCTTTAGCTGACTCAGCTTGGTCGTATGCGGTTGGGGAAATTTCTGAAGAAAAACAAAAGCTGCTTGATACAACGAAAAAATCTCTCTATGTAGGCATCGAGCAGGCAGTCATCGGAAATCGTATCGGTGACATCGGGCATGCCATTCAACAGTATGCTGAAGGTGAAGGGTTTGGGGTCGTCCGTGACTTTACAGGGCATGGAATCGGACCGACACTTCACGAAGAACCGATGATTCCTCATTTCGGTCAGCCTGGAACTGGAATGCGTCTAAAAGAAGGCATGGTCATCACGATTGAACCGATGCTCAATACAGGCGTACCTTACAGTCAGATCGATGAAGATGGATGGACTGCGCGTACATTAGATGGTTCTCTTTCTGCTCAATACGAGCATACCATTGCGATTACATCAGAAGGACCGGTTATTTTAACAATGCAAGAAGATGAGTAACGAACAAGAGGGACGTACGTCGTACGTCCCTCTTGTTTATGTTCATCCAATCACTTTACATCAATAGTGTTAAAATGCTCTTCAGCCTTAAAGCGTATCACTTCATGAAGAGATTCCTCATATGCAACGATAAAACACGTCGAGGGACCAGCCGACTTTTGCATATCTACTCCCACTCGAACTTTATCTTCTTGTATATCATAGCCTAGTAACTGTCGAAGCTCATATAGAATACCTTTGGAGCCTACAGGTATGACGCCGACTACTTTTTCCTGCTTACAAATCCATTGAAACAATGGAAGCGGTGCGATCTTCTCTTTATGATGCATCACTTCTTCCCCAACAAGTGGTTCTCCGATTACAGCAAACCTTATTCTAGGAACGATTGGAGGTGACGTGTGCGACTGTTTCTTACCGAGTACAGCGATTCCAACCGCAGACTGCACGAGTGAGATATTTGTTTCAGAGCTACCTGTTATCGTCAGATCAACACCTAGCTCAAACATTCCTTTTTCTATTCCATGAACTAATTCATCCCATTCCTCATCACCGCAGAAGTTATTAACGATGACAGAAATAGGTGTAGCACCTAATGAAAGACACTCCATCACGGCAACTCTAAACGCATAGTATGCGACCGTATCGTAAGGAACTTGAACAACATCTTGGTCCTTACTTCCGATTCCGCCGCTATTATCGTTTGTGATGACGAGAAACTGGTCTTCAAACGGAATGACAATGCCATCTCTCATGGGTTTACTACCCCTTTTTTCTCAAAGATCGCCCCCAGCCTCGGTATAAGAACGATTGCTAAAACGAGGTTAAATAGAGAACCAATAAGGAGAGCAGGAATAAGTGCAACGTAAAAACCGCTACCTAGTATAAAGAGGAAAGGCAATGGGGCAACGAACGCATTGCCAAGTATAAAAAGTACCATTGCCCACGTCTTGTTCGTTGAACGATACAACTTACCAAATAAATAAACGAGAGCTGCCATTTCAAAAGCGATCAAGAGGTGAAGAGGTCCAAGCGGCAATCCAACGATTAAAGCCGATAAAAGATGACCGAAGCTTGCGATGATTGCGCCACTTCGGCTTCCGATCAATACGGATGCAATCAAAGCTGGAAACACATCGAACGCAACACTACCAACGATCGCTGGTACCTTGATCAATGCGCCAACTACAGACAGGGCAATGAAACTAGCAAGGATGCTCGCCTGCTTTCCGTTCATTCACCCTTACGCTTTCCGCCGCGGAACACCTTCGCACTCCTTGCATACTCTACATCCTTCACACCTAGACGGTAATTAATGACTCGTGCTAGTGCAAAAAAGTAATCTGATAAACGGTTCAAATACTTCATCGGCACCGGGGAGAGCTCCGCTTCTTTCATTAACGTAACAACGTGACGCTCAGCTCTACGTGTGATTGTACGCGCGATGTGAATCGTCGATGACGGTTTACTACCACCAGGCAAGATGAATCTCTCTAGTGCCGGTGCTTCGTCAATAAACTCGTCGATTCGTCCTTCGAGGTATGTAATGGAAGACGTTTCGAGTTTAAACTCACGCTTTTTGGAAACGTTAGCCAAGTCACCACCACAGTCAAAGAGTTCATGCTGAATTTTCTCAAGGTCCTCTAATAGATCGATAAAATTATTTGGCATCAGCTCATTCAGTTCAACAATCGCTTGACCTACAAAGCCGTTGATTTCATCTACTGTTCCGTAAGCTTCCACTCTCACATCATCCTTGTCGACTCTTCCTCCAATGATACTTGTCTTTCCTTCATCCCCAGTTCTTGTATAAATCTTCATCGTGATTCCTCCTTATTTTAACTGCTGATTGAGTCCATACCAGATTACATCTACACGTTCTGCTAGACTTACGAGGTCCTGATAAGCCCATCCGACGACATCCCGCCACATCCGCTTCTCTTTTTCAAGAGGTACGATCCCTTTCATGATATCCGTTCCGATAACAATGATTGTTCGCTCATCTCTTCCGCTTTCCCAAGCGCTCCAAGCTTCCATGTATGAGCCCACAGCTCTTCTGGTTTCCTTCAGACTTTTCTGATCCGAAACAAACGTCTTGATCCATTCTTCCAATCCTTCAAGAACGACTACATCTTTTTTGAACGATTTCTCGTCCCAGGAAGTCCCATCATATGCAGAGTACCACTCTAAAGGTACACCATAATAGTCTCTCACCCACTTGGATTTTCCGTTGAATGCACCACCTGTAACGACGTGCATCGCTCTCCCCTCCTTAGATCATTTATCTTCCATACGAGCTTTACGCCTGTCCCATGTGGGATCGTCCAATCCCAAAATGAACGCTGTGCAGGTGCATACTTCGTTAGTAAATAACGGATTACCCCACCATGCGTAACGAGTGCAGCTCTCCTGTTCGTGCTCATCCGATTTACGACTGAATCGAACCCTTCATCGATTCGATCGGTAAACATTTTGAAGCTCTCTCCTCCAGGTGGTGCAACAGAAGGATCTTCCAACCAGGTCCGATACCGTTCATCTGCTTCAAGCTCCGCGTACGTTTTTCCCTCCCAACTCCCAAAATGCAGTTCTCGAAAGTTCATCATCTCGATCGCATCTTTCATTGGAAAAAGACGTTTTACCGATTGCGTACACCGGTCCAAATCGCTAGTGAAAACGAGGTCAACGTTCTCATCGCCTACCTGTGTAAACGTTGCTTTTTCACTCAGCTGAGCATTCGTCCAACCGATATAAGCACCTCGTCGATTTTCTTCTGTTACCCCGTGACGAAGTAGTACGATAACCACACTGTCATCCAAAGGAGCACCTCCGTTCCTTCAACACTCGCGCCGAGTACGTCTCCAGTGATACCACCAAACCAGCGTACTATTTTTCTTTTCATAAACCACGCCAAAACGACCGTTACACCGATCATCGTCAAGATGAGGAAGACCGCTTCTTCTACGATTAGAAAAACTACCATCACATAAATACCAGTGAATAAGAGGTAAATCCACCTAGAAGATGGTTGAACTGCTTTTTGAAAAAAGGTAGCGAGGCCCTCTTCTTTTGAAGGTTGTATGGTTATGAGAAAGATCCCCATCACACTTTTACTTAGAAAAGGTATCGTTGCGATGAGTAAGTATGTTACTAGGTTTATTTCCTGAATCGTTTCATAGATAAAGAGAAATTTAGACCCGAGTAATACGATAACGGATAATACCCCAAAAGCACCCGTACGTGGATCACTCATAATCTGAAGTCGCTTTTCGAGTTGTTGATACGAGAAGAACGCATCGCTTGCATCCATCCAGCCGTCGAGATGGATACCACCTGATAAGACGATCATGAACAACCAAAGCATAAAGCTGATCGCGAGGTTTGAGAATGGCGTCCAAACGACCAGCGCATATAAAAACCCTGACGTGAGAGCACCTTGCATCAACCCGATTAGCGGGAAGGTTTGAACCGCACGTTTCACCTGAACATTCCCCATCGATAGCTCTCGGTGTACGGGTATGGTTGTGAAAAATTGAAGGTTAATCAGAATGCCTTGTAACCAACTCATTGAGGACCGCCCTCAAACATTATCTCTTTAATAAGGTCCCAGTTGAGATGAGGCTTCCATTCATTGGCGAGATCGTCATACGTTTCGTCCTTCCGTCGAGATCGATTCGCTTCCAAAGCAAGCCCCTTTTTCTGACGAAGACGATTGAGCCACTCTGTTCTCCATTGGTCATTATGAAAAAGATGGTGCATATATGTTCCGATAACCCTTCCATCTTGCCCGTAATACCCTTCAGACCGCCCGTCTTCTAACTGTAAAAAAGGGTGTTCATACGAGTTAGTGAAGGTCGTATTCCCAAGATGAATCTCATACCCTGAGATCAACGTATCAAGTTTAGTAGAAGGGTGAAGCTTGCCGTCCATTCGAACCGTAGTTTTTTCTCGATTAAATGAGGTAATAGCAGAAATGATTCCAAGCCCAGTTGCAGAAAGTCCTGGCTCCCCCGTGTCTGAACCATATTCATCGATTAGTGAATCGGTCAACATCTGAAACCCACCGCAAATGCCGATGATACTCCCTCCACGAGACATGACGTTACGAATCTCATGATCAAATCCTCTGTCTTTCAGCCAGTTCAAATCATGGATTGTGCTTTTCGTCCCTGGAAGAATCACAGCATCTGCCTCACCGATCTCAGCTGGATGCTGAACCCATCGAACTGTCACATCTTCATCCTGAAAAGGTTCAACGTCCGTGTAGTTTGAAAGGTATGGGAGCTGAATCACGGCAAGATCGATCGATCCTTTTTTGCTTATGAAACGATCGTTTAACGATAGTGAATCTTCTCCTTCTACTCGGTGTTCTACATAAGGAAGAATGCCAACGACAGGAAGTCGTGTGTGTTCTTCAATCCATTTGATTCCATCTTCGAAAAGCTCAGGGTCGCCGCGGAACTTATTGATGAGTATTCCTTTTACACGCTTCTTTTCTGAAGGCTCAAGGAGTGCGAGTGTTCCGACCACGCTAGCAAAGACGCCTCCTCGATCAATATCTGCGACAAGCAGCACAGGGACGTCGGCCATTTCTGCAACTTTCATATTTACAAGTTCACGGTCTTTTAAATTCACCTCGACTGGACTACCTGCACCTTCCATTACAATGACATCGTAATTCTCCTCCAGGTGCCGAAGAGCAAGATCAATACTTTCGAGGCCCATCTCATAGAACGCGTCTCTGTAATCTTTACCAGAAAATGTGCTGAACGACGTGCCGAATCGAATCACTTCTGCATGTTGATCTGATCTTGGTTTCAGCAAAATTGGGTTCATCCACACACTCGCTTCTGTTCTTGCAGCTTCAGCCTGTATCCCCTGTGCCCGTCCAATTTCCTTCCCATCGATCGTTACATAAGAATTGTTTGACATATTTTGAGATTTAAAAGGGGTAACGGAGAAGCCTTCATTCGCTAGAAGACGGCACATAGCTGTTACGATCAGACTCTTTCCAACGTCAGACGCCGTACCCTGAATCATAATGCCGTTCACTCGATCACCTCCTTTTCTTCAAAATTGGAATGCTTGCTTCTACGAGATATGCTTCTCGAGCTTGCCCAACAACCCACTGATGAAGACTGCCGAGAAGCTTTCCATACGTTTTCACGAGGGGAGTGTCGAAAGGTTCAAAACTGACTTCGTTACTTACGATAATAAGGACGTCACAGTTTTCAGCTACTATGGATAGGTCACATTTGATACGGTCGATCAGCCCTTCGTACGATTCGATCTGCTTAAAAAGTTCGTTTGATAGTAACGTGGTCAAACAATCAAGAAGCACAATTCCTCCTTGGTCTATACGCTTAGCGGCACTGCCAACGTTCACCGGGCATTCGACCGTTGTCCAAGACGCAGCTTTGCTTCGATCATAACGATGTTGGGCGATTCGCTCTTTCATCTCCTGGTCTACCGGCTCTCCACATGCAATGTAATAAAGAGAGTTAGTTTCTCTTTCCGCATAAGAGGTTGCCAGATTTTCAGCAAAGCTGCTTTTTCCACTTCGAACGCCACCGCTGATGAAGATTATGTCCGCCATCGCTTAAGCACCTCCAACAAACGCTGATTTTCGCTCGGTGTACGAATCGCGAATCTGAGCCATCTTCCGTCAAGACCAGCAAAGTTATACGTATGTCTTGGAACGATTTCGTTATGTAATAAGTAATGAAGGAGCTCGGATTGGTCGTTCTTCTCAGGATCTCGTAATAAATAAAAATTCACGCTCGATCTGGAGTACTGAAAGGAATGGGCATCAAAAAAGCGCTGAAGGTTTTCTCTCTCTTGCTGAATGAGGTGACGCGTCTTCTTAACGTGATCATATTGATTCAGACAGATTTCACCCGCTAGGAGCGCAAGTGCATTCACACTCCAATGAGGCTGGCTTTTTTTAACTGCATTGATCACACCCTCATTTGCGACCATATATCCGATCCGTAGTCCAGGTATCGCATACATTTTCGTTAGCGAACGAAGAACGATTAGTTTTTGATAGGTATGGGTGTATGGAATGATCGAATTTTCATCTGAGAGAAAATCCATAAACGCTTCATCCATGACCAAATAGCAATTATGCTTTTTAGTTTCATCTAGAAGCATCTTGATTTCCGTTTCAGAATAAGCCAAGCCTGTAGGGTTATTCGGTGAACAGAGAAAGAGAGCGTCAACTTGTTTCATTTTATTAATAAGTGAAGCAGTATCTAATTCCCAATCGCCTTCCTCTAAGGAGTGGTTAAGAACTTCACACCCGTTACTTCTACAAGCATTCTCGTATTCTGAGAAAGTAGGCTGAACGATACACACGCGTTTACCTGCTAGAAAACGGCCAACGAGTGAAATCAGTTCAGCTCCCCCGTTACCGATAAGGACGTTTGCTTCGTCTACGTTCCATTCTTTCGCTAACTTTTTCGTTAACGATAAAGCTTTTGGATCAGGATACGTGGTGATCGCTTCGAATGAATCATTCCACCGTTCTTTCAGTTCTAGAGGTGGCCCAATAGGATTAAGATTTGCACTAAAATCACTATAGCGGTCTGGTTTTGTTAGATTAAGAGATTTGTATAAATAATGAGGATTAGAACCATGGGAAGGTAGCGTCAAAAATGAGTCCTCCAATCCATAAAATGATGAGAAACAACAGTGATGTGCGATGCATGATGGAAATCGATTGAGGAATATGTAATGAATGGAGCGGAACGATCGGGTCACCCATCCTAGCGCGATTCGAAACCTGACCACGATATGAATTACTTCCACCCAATTGAACGCCAAGAAGAGCTGCAGTTGCAGCTTCTCCCCAACCACTGTTTGGACTAGGGTGCTTTTTAGCATCCCTGAAAAGAATGGTCCACGTACCCTTCATCGTCTGCTGCTTCGGCTTTGTTGATAAAAGCATGCAAAAGGCAGTCATTCTACTAGGAAGCCAATTTACTACGTCATCCAATTTTGCTGATGCCCATCCAAAGTCATAATACTTATCATCTTGGTAACCCACCATCGAATCACACGTATTGATCACGCGATAAGCCACAGCACCTGCAGCACCTCCGAAAAGCGCCCAGAAAAGAGGTGCTGTGACGCCATCACTCGTGTTTTCTGCGACAGTTTCAACTGCTCCCCTTGCAATCTCGCTTTCTCCCAGTTGGTCAGTGTCCCGTCCAACAATGTAAGATAGCCTTCTCCTCGCTTCCATCTTCTCACCTTTTTGAAGAGGTTCGAATACTTCAAGCGCCGCTGTCCGAAGACTTTTTTGTGATACCGTTGTTGCGATGAGGAGCGCTTCAAGAGCTATTCCTAATAAGGGAGAAAGGGAATAAGCAAGAAGCACGCAAGCCACCGTTATGCCCACAACAATCGTCAGTACCGTGAGCATCATCACAACACCTTTTAGCTTCCGATACGATCCATTGTTCAAACGATGATCAAGAAATGCAATGGTTGAACCAATCCACCGAACAGGATGTGGCAACTTTGGCGGGTCACCTAATATGAGATCTAAAAAAAAGGCAATGCTTAGCGCAATCAAGTGGTTTAGGATCATTCCGACACCCTTTTACGATACTTATTGAGTGCTTCTGATGTACACAGGTAAATTCCCTGACTGATGAGCTTTCCTAGGGTCGTAATCGTACCTCCATACGGAAGGCGCTTCCCACGCTGTGTCGCTGCGATCAAAATGCTATCTGTCGAGGTACCTGTCGCGAACGATCCGGTTATAGCGTCCTTCACATGATGATCGTGCATCACCTTCACTTTTGCCTCTGTTGCTGTCATGATACTTTGTATGAAAGCCTCATCAGTCAGTGAACCATTCACAAACACCCACGTATTGATCGTCCCAGGCAACGGTTCATACACGTGCTCAACACTTCGCGATGCATCTACAGCATTGCCCACTCCAGCTGTAACGACAACAAATACAGAAACACCGTCATCCTCAATGAGTCGATAAGACACATCTTCAAGACAAACAGCTGTCATCATCCCAACGGTTTCAACAGGATCGATCTGATGACTTTTAAGGTACGCCTCCATTTCTTCACGATGGTTCGAACAACTGTAGCTCTTATCGACGTGACGATTAACAAATGTGTTGTACCATCCCGTTCCAGAGCCAACGACACCTGAAGACATCGTCCGAAGAGGGAACGGAGCCTTGAGCTGAATCATTTCTTCATTAGACATTAATAACCGTTCATCGATAACTAGGTCATCGAGGTCTTCACCCTGTTTCTCTGGTAATAGTAGCATTTGAGGTTTTGGTACAGTAGGGTGCGGATGTTTTTCAATATTCGTTTGATATACCGACTGAATACGCGCTTCATCCAGTACCTCGTTCGGCTTGTGGTGCATATTCACCTTGCCATCTTCAAGTAGTAAAAGGCGGTCACAATACAAACCAGCAAGGTTCAAGTCGTGAAAAATTGAGATGACCGTAAGCCCTTGTTCCCTCGTCCACTTTTTTAACAAATCGAGAAGCTCTTTCTGATAAGAAAGGTCAAGATGATTCGTCGGCTCATCAAGCAACAGAATTTCCGGCTCCTGTGCGAGTGCTTGAGCTAGGAAAACGCGCTGACGTTCACCACCTGAAAGTTCATTCACGTAGTTGTCTTGAAAAGCTTTGATTCCAGTCTGCTCCATCGTCTTCTGGACAACTGCTTCATCACGCTCAGTCCACATCTGAAACCATCCAGTCTGGTGGGCATACCTGCCGAGTGAGACGGTTTCTTTCACTGTATATGGAAAAGCATGTTCAGCATGCTGTGGAAGCACAGCGAGAACTTTTGCTAGTTGCTTTGCGGAGTACTTTGAGATCGCCTTATCTTTTAAAAGCACCTCTCCTTTATCTGCTTTTAAAATACCGCTGATCACTTTGAATATCGTTGTTTTCCCGCTACCGTTCGGTCCTACGATTCCAAGCAGTTCTCCTCTTTTTACATCGAATGAGAGATCATGGAGCACTTCGTGACCTGGATATCCTCCTGTTACGTGATTCACCGTTAACATACTTACCCTCTTCTTTCTTTCCGTCTTCGAATTAAGATGATTGCGAACACTGGCGCTCCGATCAATGACGTAATGACTCCAATCGGTAGTTCCGTAGGTGAGATAATGATTCTTGAAATAAGGTCCGTTACAATTAGAAAAGCAGCCCCAAGCAGGATCGATAATGGTAGAAGGTGTCTATGATCTGGCCCCCATAATAGTCTCGTAAGATGAGGAATCACAAGACCGACGAAACCGATCGTACCGGAAACAGCTACAGCGCCTCCAGTTAGTATCGAGCCTCCTATTAATATCCACAGCTTCCTCTTAGCTACGTTGACCCCTATAT
The DNA here is from genome assembly GCF_056159065.1 of Anaerobacillus sp. ABA4_114. Taxonomy (NCBI): domain Bacteria; kingdom Bacillati; phylum Bacillota; class Bacilli; order Caryophanales; family Bacillaceae; genus Anaerobacillus; species Anaerobacillus sp. ABA4_114. The sequence continues at coordinate 730,052 of NZ_JBSWUM010000001.1, read as the reverse complement.
GCTGTGCACGTTCTTCACCAAAAGACATCGCGTTCAGTTCCTTGCTACTAACTAGCAAAATACACGCTCCGATCACGAAGAACGGTAAGATAATCGCGATATATTCCCACCCTCGCATCGAAACACTTCCAAGAAGCCAACCGATGATTTGGCGAAGCTCTTCTCCTGTTAAAGCAATCATTAAAGATAGCAACGACCCAAGGAAAGAGCTGAACACGATCCCCGTCAGAATAATCGTTTCAACACGCATCGAACGTTCGATTTGTCGCGCAAAGAAAAGGACGAGGAAAATGGTAACGATCGAAGCAGCAATACTCATAATTGGCAGTGTGAACATGCCGATCAACGGCAGTGACAAGTTAAAAAAGAGGACGAGCACTGCACCGACAGATGCACCTGATGAGACACCGAGTACGTAAGGATCTGCCAATGGATTACGAAGAAGACCCTGAAAGGCAGCTCCTGCAACCGCTAGTGATGCACCGACAAGTCCTGCTAAGATGACACGAGGCAGCCGGATGTCCAACACGATTGTCGTGAACATAGGGTCCGTTTCACCCATTGACGGTAGGTTCAGTACCTCAGCCCACATCAATTTTAGGATTGTTTCGATCGGAACTGAGACAGTCCCGACCGAGATACCAAGCAGCATCGCGCCAACTAGCAGTCCACTAGCTATAACGTAAGGGATTGCTTTATTCAGTAAAAACATCCGGGTAAACCGCTTTAGCAAGTTCCTCTACTCCTTCAACAAGACGCGGACCAGAGCGTGTAACAAGGTCAGAGTGAACATCGACAACTCGTTCTTCTTTCACTGCGGTGACATCTTTCCAGCCATCACGGCTCAGCACTTGTTCCACTGGCTTTTCCGTATAGTAGCCGTATGTGGTGATGATCACATCTGGATTTGCTTGAATAATTGCTTCTTGATCGATTTGGTTCCAGCCTTCTTGGTCATGCGTAACGTTCGTAGCATTTATAAGTGAGAGCATGTCGTCCATGAACGTATTCTTACCAGGAGAATAAATTTCTGGTGCAGGAGAAACTTCAACAAAGACGCTCTTCGTTTCTTCGATTGACTCAGCTTTTGACTTGATTTCTTCTAGTTTCGATTTCATATCGGCAATCAACTCTTCAGCTGCCTCCGTTTCGCCTGTTGCTTGTCCAATCATTTCCATCGATGTGTAAACTTCATCAAAACTTTTTGCATCGTTAACGACTAGAACAGCAATTCCCGCATCGCGGAGCTGCTGTAGACCAGCTTCTGAGTTATGAGCACTAGAGCCGTGAGCGAGGACAAGGTCAGGATCTAATGAGATAATCTTTTCAACATTAAATTCCATCCCACCGATCTTCTCAATATCTGCAGTCTCTTCTGGGTAGTTCGCAAAATCTGAAACACCCACTACTTCACTACCTGCACCTAGTGCAAAGAGGATTTCTGCGTTACTTGGAATTAAGGAAACGATTTTCTCTGGATCTTCTTCTAGCGTTACATCCTTATCGAGCGCATCTGTGATGGTAACTGGGAAAGCGCTATCTTCTGTATTCTGATTCTCTTCTGTACTTACGTTAGTATTGTTCTCAGATGAATTATCTGATCCGCAACCGGCCATGATTCCTGTAACGAGTAGTAATAATACGAGCAATGAATAAAGCTTCTTCATGTGTAGTTCTCCTCCTAAAATGTATGATGAAACAAAAAAAATCCCCACGCACGAGCATGGAGATGGCCGAATGAAAGTAAGAATGATACACAAGATGACACTTACCTTCCTTCGCACATCCCTATCCTCGTAGGTTGTTCGTGCTTTTGAATCAGGCAGGTCTCCTGGCTTATGGTTATCGCTTACTGCTCCTTCCCATTCGATATGAACAGTGGATTTCACAGCTTACGACCATTTACAGTGGCGGGACCGCGCTGGATTTACACCAGCTTCCCTATTAAGTCTTCATCGTGAAGACACCTGAATCAGTACATATGTAATTGCAAGTTTTATTATACACGATAGTCTTTAGGGGTGAAAGACATCTGTAACATCTTCCTAATCGACCCCACTTCGACGTACTTTGTATTATAAGCCTTTTGCTTCTCTTTCTTCTTTTGTATAAATGATCCTCATTGGATTTCCACCTACAAAAGCTCCTTCAGGAACGTCCTTGTGCACGAGTGTTCCTGCAGAGACAATCGCTCCAGAGCCGATTGTGATGCCTGGCAACAACGTACTGTTCGCACCGATCATCACGCGATCACCGATCACAACATCACCAAGACGATATTCGTCGATCAAATACTCGTGAGCAAGTATCGTCGTATTGTACCCGATAATGGAATTCCTTCCGACTTTAATCCTCTCAGGAAACATGATATCCACCATGACCATCAGCGCAAAAGCCGTTTCTCCTCCGATCTTCATTCCTAGAAAAGTCCTGTATAACCAATTCTTCATCGGGATGAAGGGCGTATACCGTGCTATTTGTATCACAGCGAAGTTTTTTACAACTTTCCAGAATGGGACCGTTTTATAAATTTGCCATAGGGCGTTGCTTCCTTCGACAGGGTAACGCTCGGTATTTCTCACTTGCCTACTCCAGCGATTGAAAGAAGCTCTGACATATGATCAAGCATATGATCTGGATTATAAGAAGATAAAAACTCTCGCCCTTTTATCGTCCATGATACACCGACAGTCTTTACACCGGCATTCTGCCCAGCAAGAATATCATATTGGCTATCGCCTACCATGATCGCATTTTCAGGACTAGAACCGAGCATTTTCATCGCAGTATTCAGTTGTTCTGGATGAGGTTTTGGATTTTCTACTTCTTCGACTGTAATGACTACAGGGAAAAATTGATCCAGCTTTGTCAGCTTCAATCCCATCTCCACTGTGTTCCGCATCTTAGACGTCACGATCGCAAGCTTGTATCCATTTTCGGACAACGTCTTGACCGTTTCAAATACACCATCGAACTCCGTTACGAGTTGATCGTGATTTTCGATATTATGATTTCGGTAAAACTGTACCATCTCTTCCGCTCGTTCTCTATCATGCTTCTCAAACGTGTGATAGAGCGGTTCTCCAATGAAGTTCACAAGTTCTTCATCGGAATACAGTCCTGGGTAGTAATGCTCGAACGTATGCTTGAACGATGCCATGATCAAATCGTTCGTATTGATTAATGTTCCATCTAAATCAAATAAAATCGTATCAATGTTCATAAAAAGGTTCCTTTCTGTGTGAAACACGTGTATCCTTACGCTTCCAAATAATCGAAATCACTACCGTTAACAGGACGGCAGTAATCAGCCTCACCAATAAGAGCCAGATAACTGGTATTCCTAGTGGTATAAAGATCAGCGTATCTTCAATAACAGCATGACACGCTACTAGAAAAATAAACGCGAGGTAAAGATCCTTTTTCTTCACACCATCTTCTTTTGCAGCCTGAATCATAACTCCCGCTCCATAAGCTAGACCGAAAACAAGCCCTGCTGCTAGCGTAGTCGACGTATTTTCTCTCATACCAAGGCTCCTAGTGATAGGTGCCATCCACTTCGAGAACACGTTGAGCCATTCGCGATCTTTCATAACTTGAATAAATATCATCAACGGAATCACGATGAGGGCGAGCTGAAGAACACCGATCGAAGCTTTTTCAAGACCTTGAAGTAAAATCAGCCCCCACCCGTTTACTTCTTCACTAGATTGAGGAACTAAGCCATAGACAGCTTGTTCATTCCCGCCTTGCCAAACAAGGTTTATAATGAATCCTGATACAACCGCAAGACCGATCCGCACACATAAAATAACCCACAGCTTGACACCGACCTTAGCAGCAACGCCTGATTCAATTAATAAATTGTGAGAAAAAGAAAGCATGACGGCAAGGATAAACACTTCTTTGACAGAAAGATCAAGGGTCAAAATTGCTCCGATTCCTGCATAAAGGTTCAAGAAGTTCCCGATTACGAGCGGAATGGCTGCTTCGCCTGATAAACCAAGCCATTTCATAGCAGGTTCGATTAAACTGATCACCCATTCCAGGACGGGTGTATACCTTAAGATCGTAACAAGAAGAGTGATTGGGAATATAATTTTTCCAAGCTCCCATGTTGTTTGGAGGCCCGTCTTTAATCCACGTTTCAGCGTTCCCATACTCACCCTCCTCTTATGATTTATCGTTGTACGGTTTAGGGTTCTTCTTCATTCTTCTGTAAACAATTGTGATAATCGCACCGATAATGAGCACGACTGAAATAACCTGAGCCATTCTGAGCGACTCCGTTAGCATAAGACTATCCGTTCTTAACCCTTCAATAAAGAAACGTCCGATGGAATACCAGATTACATAGGAGAGGAAGACTTCTCCTCGTTTAACGTTCGTTCTTTGTAGAAGGATTAAAATAACAAAGCCTACTAAATTCCATAACGACTCGTATAGAAAGGTAGGGTGATAATACGTACCTTCGATGAACATCTGATTTACAATGAAATCAGGAAGCATTAAGTTCTCAAGAAACTCTCTCGTCACCTCTCCACCGTGAGCTTCCTGGTTCATGAAGTTTCCCCATCGACCGATCGCCTGTCCAAGGATAATACTTGGAGCTGCGATATCAGTAATTTTCCAGAAAGATAACCCGCGCTTTTGAGTAAAAACGAGAGCAGTAATAACGGAACCGATCAATGCACCGTGTATCGCGATTCCGCCTTCCCAAATCGCAAAGATATCTCCCAGATTGTCCTTATAGTAACCCCACTGAAAGATAACATAATAAATTCTGGCCGAAATAATAGCGATCGGTACGGCCCATAGTATTAAATCGACAAATGTTTCTTTCGGCAGCCCTTGACGCTGTGTTTCTCTAACCGCAAGTACAAGCCCAAGATAAGCTCCTAGCGCTATGATGATACCGTACCAATAGATTGAAATCGGTCCTAGCTGAACCGCAATTCGATCTAGAGGTTCTATTGTTGCTAACATGTCCGTTTCCCCTTTCTATGTTAAACCTGTTAGATGCTATCGTGATCGTCTCCATCTTCGATTTCTTTTGTTAAACGCTCGGAGAACTGTTTCGCTGCGTTCATCCCCATGTTCTTCAAACGGAAGTTCATCGCAGCAACCTCAATGATGATCGCTAAATTTCGTCCTGGACGCACTGGTACAACGAGGCGCGGAACATTGGAATCGATGATCTGCATATATTCCTCTTCTAGACCAAGACGGTCATATACTTTTTTAGAGTCCCAAAGCTCAAGGTTTATTACTAATGAGATCTTCTTGTAATTTCGAATCGCACCTGCTCCAAACAATGTCATGACATTTATAATGCCGAGACCCCTTATTTCAAGAAGGTGTTGGATCAACTCTGGCGCACTACCAACAAGCGTGTTTTCAGCTTCCTGACGAATTTCAACCGAATCGTCGGCAACTAATCGATGGCCGCGCTTTACTAGCTCTAGAGCAGTCTCACTCTTACCAACCCCACTCGAACCTGTAATCAGAACGCCCACACCATAAATATCGACTAGAACGCCGTGAATAGCAGTGTTAGGGGCAAGCTGACTTTCAAGATAGTTTGTCAATCTACTACTCAGACGGGTAGTCGTCATACTCGTGCGTAAGATCGGTACATCTTTTTCCTTGGAAGATTGAATCAGTTCATCTGGCACGATCATGTCTCTTGAGATGACGATACCCGGCGTTTCATCAGTGCACAGCTTTTCCATTCGCTCCTGTTTTTGCTCCTCTGGTAAACCGTTGAAGAATGAAAGCTCAGTCTTACCTAATAGCTGCAATCTTTCAGCAGGATAATATGTAAAAAAACCAGCCATCTCAAGACCTGGACGTGATATATCACTTGTGATGATCGGGCGATGAATTCCTTCAGCACCACTTACAAGTTCAAGGCTGAATTTCTCCATTACATCTTTCATGCGGACTTTTACCATTCATAAACCTCCTAAATCGAACCTAATGGTTACATTTTTCGCTATTTTCTATTGTACCATTTCACATTTGAAAGAACAGAATGATAAACTACAATTTCTTAAAAAGGAAAAAGCTTGTCCCTCTCTTTTAGTAAGATTAGCTTCAAACGCTACGGTCGTATTCAAGTTCTTATTTTGAACTATTCTTTGTAAATATATAAATCTTCTGATCGTACCTAAACAAAAAAAGCCGTCGAGAAAGTCTCGACAGCTCTACAGGTGGCCTAACTGATCATTATGCATCTACAGGTACTTCAGCATCTACCGGTACCACTGCATCATGGAGTTGTTTATCTAGCTCTTGTAAATGAGCTTCTTTCATTTCGTTCGACCAGTTTAGACGTTTTGCCATGTACTCGATAACAGGCTCTTTCCAAGTTTTCACCCAGTCGATATCAAAGTATAAGGCGCTTGTTCTTCGATTAAAGTAATCGAGCGGTGTAGCGACCATTTCTTCTTCGATCCCATAGATGAGTGTTGCGAACACTTCAAGACTAAGTCCATGGAAGTTTGCTTCCGTCCCAATCGTTTCGATGATTTGATAAATTCGCTCGATATTAGATCCGTATCTTTGAACCAGTCGATCAGCTTCATCAACAGAGAGGCCAAGCGTTGTACCACGGCGCACCTGTTTTGTAGCATATTCTTTGAACCCTTTGCTTCCGCCAACGTCTCCACCAGAGAGAACCATATTCTTAGTCGTTGAGCTAGGGAACTTTTTATACTTTTCATCTTTAAACTCATCCGCAACATAATCAACAACTTTTTCAGCCATTTTCCGATAGCCGGTTAGTTTTCCTCCCGCAATCGTAATCAAGCCGGACTCTGAATGGAAAATTTCATCTTTACGAGAAATTTCAGAAGGATCTTTTCCTTCTTCATGGATCAGTGGACGAACGCCAGACCAGCTGGATTCCACATCATCACGATCAAGCTTAATTCCTGGGAACATATAATTCGCTGCATCGATGATGTAATCTCGGTCTTCAACCGTCATCTGTGGATGAACTGGATTCTTTGTATACTCTGTATCGGTTGTTCCGATATAGGTTTTTCCGGCTCTAGGGATCGCGAACATCATACGCCCGTCATCAAACGGTGTATCGAAGTAAACAGCTTGTTGAAGCGGGAATTTACTTTGATCGAATACGAGATGAACTCCTTTGGTCATGAAGAGGTGTTTCCCTTTCTTAGACTGGTCGAGTTCACGAATTTCGTCTACCCATGGTCCAGCTGCATTGACAATTTTCTTCGCTCTAATTTCTCGCGTTTCTCCTGAAAGAACGTCCATCGCTCTGACGCCAACAACCTTTCCATCTTCATACAATAACTGCTCGGCTTTTACGTAGTTAACCGCTTTTCCTCCACGATGAACAGCTTCTTTCATCACTTCAAGTGTAAGACGAGCATCATCTGTACGGTATTCAACGTAATAACCTCCACCCTTAAGGTCGTTCTTACGAAGTAAAGGCTCTTTCGACATCGTTTCTTTCTTAGAAAGCATATTTCTACGTTCTTTCTTCTTTACACCCGCAAGGCGATCATAAAGGGCAAGACCAGCACTCGTTGAGAACTTCCCAAACGTACCACCTTTAAAGATCGGTAGAAGCATCCACTCAGGGATTGAAACATGTGGAGCATTTTCATAAACGATCGCTCGTTCTTTTCCAACTTCAGCTACAAGTCCTACTTCAAAGTTCTTTAAGTATCGAAGTCCTCCGTGAACAAGTTTAGTCGAACGACTAGATGTACCAGCAGCATAATCCTGCATCTCAATAACTGCAGCGTTCATTCCTCTTGAAGCAGCATCGAGTAAAATTCCTGATCCTGTTATCCCCCCACCGATTACGAGAAGATCCAACTCTTCAGATACCATCTGATCTAAAATCACACTACGTTGCAAACCTGAAAATGGTTTTACCAAAACGATCACTCCTTTTAAATATATCTACTTCAATCATTCAATTTTGAATAGGCTCTTATTACCATACCCTCCAAGCTACGGAATAAAGCATGGTAAAACTTATAAACTGTAACAGCCGGTTTTTCTTTAACCTTTTAATACGTTAAAACAACAAAAAGACCACAACTCCTCAAGACATAGTCCTCCTATGCTTGAGTGTTGTGGTCTTCTCCTTATCTCCGACCGCTTTTATTAACTTAATTATAGTGTAGCACACTCTCGTAAGAGTTGCTATTATTAACCATTATTTAAATGCCATCGTGGCTTTAACGGCTTTTTTCCAGCCTTCATATAGTTCTTCTTTTTGTGTTTCTTCCATTTCTGGGTCAAAAGAACGATCAAGCATCCACTGCTCTTGAATTTCTTCACGACTTTCCCAATATCCTGTTGCTAGCCCAGCTAGGTACGCCGCCCCTAATGCTGTTGTTTCATTAACAGTTGGTCGCTCAACTTGAACACCGATCATATCGCTTTGGAATTGCATTAAGAAATCATTCTTTACAACCCCTCCATCGACTCGAAGCGTTTTTAAGTTGATACCTGAATCAGCTGTCATGGCATCAAGAACATCTCTTGTCTGATAGGCAAGTGACTCGAGCGTTGCACGAACAAAGTGCTCCTTGCTCGTTCCACGTGTTAGTCCAAATACCGCTCCTTTTACATCACTATCCCAGTAAGGGGTTCCAAGACCTACGAACGCTGGAACCATGTAAACTCCTTCAGTCGATTCTACGCGTTTCGCATACCTTTCACTTTCCGGTGCCGTGCTGAACATGCGTAGGCCATCTCTTAGCCACTGTATCGCAGAACCAGCTACGAAAATACTTCCTTCTAGCGCATATTCAACTTTACCATCTACGCCCCAAGCAATCGTCGTTAAAAGACCATTGTCAGACTTCACGGCTTTTTCTCCAGTATTCATCAACATAAAACAACCGGTGCCGTACGTATTCTTTGCCATTCCTTTTTCAAAGCATGCTTGACCAAACAATGCCGCTTGCTGATCCCCAGCGACACCTGCGATCGGTACATTTTGGCCGAAGAAATGATAGTCGACGGTTTCCGCATAAACTTCGGATGAAGGGCGCACTTCAGGAAGCATCGATTTTGGAACTGATAGCATCTCTAGAAGTTCATCATCCCATTTAAGGTCATGAATGTTATACATTAATGTTCTAGATGCGTTCGTGTAATCTGTAACATGCGCGCTGCCGCCGGATAACTTCCAAATGAGCCACGTATCGATCGTACCAAACAACAAGTCTCCATTCTCTGCTTTTTCACGAGCACCATCAACATTATCAAGGATCCACTTTACTTTCGTGCCAGAGAAATAAGCATCGATCAGTAGTCCTGTTTTATCTCTCACCATCTCACTATAACCCTGTTCTTTCAATTCACTTACGATGCCTGCTGTTTGACGAGATTGCCAAACGATCGCATGATAAACAGGTTTACCAGTATTCTTGTCCCAAACGACCGTGGTTTCGCGCTGGTTTGTTATTCCGATCGCTTCAATATCCTTTGCTGCGATATCAGAAGTAGACGATAGCACTTGTGCCATAACGGATAAAATCGAGCTCCAAATTTCTTGAGCGTCATGCTCCACCCAGCCAGATTTAGGGAAATGTTGCTTGAATTCTTTTTGTGCTACGTTTACAATTTCACCTTTCTTGTTAAATAAGATTGCTCTTGAGCTAGTTGTTCCTTGATCAAGTGATAAAATATACTTTTCTTTTTCAGCCATTACGAATTCCTCCCTTATATACTATACATTTCTACAACGGTTAATTTTTAACCTTTTCACCTGTTTGAATACTGTCTTTCACTTTGTCACCAGCATGATAAAGTCCAAACATAAACACTGTGACAAAGAGAGTTGAAAACCAAAATTCTAAACTATAATTTGCTTCAGTGACTGCTTTAAAAAAGATAGCGCCATATATCCCCCCAAAGATTGGGCCAGCTACTGGAATCCAAGCGTATCTCCAATTGGAGTCTCCTTTTCCTGGTATGGGCAAGAAGAAATGAGCGATACGGGGACCTAAATCACGGGCTGGGTTAATGGCATAACCTGTCGTTCCGCCAAGAGAAAGCCCGATCGCCACGATCAAAAAGCCAACAATAAATGGGTTAAGTCCTTCTGTAAATTCATTCGATCCAATTGCAAGAAGACCGATAAGAAGCATTGCGGTACCAATAAACTCACTCAGAAAGTTACTAAAAGTATGTGGTATGGCTGGATCAGTGGAGAATACTGACAATTTAAGCGCTTTATCATCTTCTTTACGGAAATGCGGAAGAAAATGAAAGTATACGATACACGCTCCTAGAAAAGCACCGATCATTTGTGCAGTTATGTATCCAGGCACCTGACTCCATGGAAAGTCTCCAATCGCTGCTAGTCCTAACGTTACTGCAGGGTTGATATGTGCTCCACTAACCTGCCCTGATGCATAGACTGCCATAGCTACCGCAAGTCCCCATCCGAGAGCGACTACGATCCAGCCACCACCTTGAGCCTTCGAATCTCGAAGGTTTACGTTTGCTACAACCCCACCTCCAAAAATGATCAAAATCATCGTACCTAATATTTCTCCAACAAATGCGTTCATCTTTGACACCTACCATTTCTATCGATATATGGCATGTTGAAAATTAGCTCTACTCTCAACTATACCCTGTTTGTGCCATTTCAAAAGTACTATAAAAAAAACCACGACAAATCTCCCCATACATTTGATGGGAATTTTGCGTGGTTCTCCATGTCTCCGGCACATTGTATTAACTTACTGTTTATTAAAACAAACTTATGTAAGCGATGTCAAATCCTTTTTTTGGTATCGTAGTGTTTCCATAGCTCGCTCTTTGATGTTGTCACAGCGGTAGCTCCGCCTTTCAAGGCTAGTTCCACATCATCAACCGAGCGGATAAACCCTCCAGCAAAAATTGGGACATCGATTTCTTCACGTAATTCTTCAAAGACTTGTGGAATTATACCTGGAAGAATTTCAACACAGTCTGGTTGAGTATGCTTAATAATGCTTAAATTTTTCTCAAGGGCCATGGAATCGAGCATAAATAATCGTTGAACAGCAATTATTCCGCGCCTTTTCGCAACAGATAATACATTCGATCTCGTTGATATCAATCCAGCTGGCTTCACTTCTTGACAGAGAAACTCTGCACCGTGTTCATCATTTTTTAAACCTTGTACAAGATCGGCGTGCAAAAGAATTTCTTTTCCTGCCCGTTTTCCTTCTTTCACAATGGCTTTTAATTGCCCAATATGGGAATCAAGCAGAACGATATATGTATAAGAACTTGCTAACAGTGTTTCAAAATCCCGCATTTTTCTTACTGCAGGCAAAATCGTTTGGTTATGAAATGACATAAGGAACCCTCCTTTTCATACTATCTTACCAGATAAAATGAAAAACACACGCCTTAAAAAGACGTGTGTTTCCTTACTTCTTAATCGGTTCGATGACGAGCTTATCGATCAATACATTTAACAAACCTATGATTATTGAAGCGAGCATGGCCATCCCAAAGCCTTCGATGACGAATGAGCTTCCCATAAATGCAGCTGTGATCTTTAACGTCACCGCATTGATAACGATTAAAAACAACCCTAGAGTGACGATCGTGACGGGTAGTGTCAGAAGAATCAGTACTGGTTTGATAAACACGTTTATCAACGACAATAATAGACTTGCTACAATTGCAGCGCCAACGCCTTCAAGATAGAAGGCATCAAAGTACCCTGCAACAACCATCAATACGATGCTGTTCACGATTAAACTGATCAACCATTGTCGCACGACCTATCCCTCCATCTTCATCACGAGTGCCCGTCTTTTATTCGTTAGTAGAATACGCCACTGTAATGGAACCAGCTGTAGATGTAGCGGCGATTCTATAAGTGTTTTCTGAATCAACTTCAGTCTTAAATTTCTTCATTCTATGAGATATTTCTTGTTTTTCCCTTAAGACACTCATATTATCTAAATCAGCCGTAATTGTCCCGATTGTAGATTTCAAGTCGCCATTAAGGTTCATCCCTTTTGGAACATTTACTTGGATCGTTCCATTTACAGTTTTTAACTGCGCACTGCCACTTACGACTTCCTTAAGAGCATAGCGAATCGCCCCATTTATAGACTGTGCTTCTACCTCTTTATACGTTCCATCAATTGTGATCGGACCGTTCCCTGTTTCAAGTTCGCACACATCGCCGTTCGTATTTTCTACTGAAATCGATCCGTTCCCAGATTCAGCTTCCAAATCTTTTACTTCTGAAGCTTTGATTCCTACTTTACCGTTAGCTGTTTTTAGCTTGGCTTTCGCTGATCGAATCGTTTCTCCACTAACATCACCGTTAAACGTGGTGATCCATACTCTTTCGTATTCTTTAGCAGGTACATAGATGACTACGTTTAATTTAACGTCAGCTCTTTCTGATTTGAATGTCATTTTTCCGTTATCTACAGAAAAATAAGTATCTCTGAGCAACTTTTCTTTTGCACCTTCTGTAGTTGAGACACGGTAGATATTTGCTTTACAATCAATTTTCACATCATCTTGATCCCACGTTTGAAAAGCCACTTCTCCATTTCTGACATGAATATCGATCGCGTCGAACGATACTTCTTGTTCTGAAAAAACGTGCTCAACTTCTTCTGAAGAGCCGAAATTAAAGTCAAGGTCCATGTCCTTTACTTTTTGAATCAGTGATTCAACAAATTGACCAACACGATATCCTGGTTGAGGACGTTCTTGCTGAGGTTCAGCCGCTCTTTCTTCTTTCTTCGTTTCGGTACTGCCAAGAGCACTCAATAGTTTCGCGCCCTCTTCTGCAGTAATTTTTCCCTCTTCAATCATTGTTAGTATCATTTTGCGTTCTTCGTTCATTCAAAACATCTCCTTGTTATTTATTAAAGTGGTCTAGCACTTATACCTGATTACCAGCGGAGAACTTGAATTCCTTTTACGATGTTCCAGATAAACACAATGACATTAAGTAGTCCAAATACGATGAAGCCAAGAAAAACCACGACTCCTATATCCAATCCAAATATTGCGATAAACACAATGATCACACTTGCAAATGGTAGTAAGTGAGAAAGAACTGCTCGTTTAGCGTGATACGTCACTTCTTCATCTCTCATGACGAAAAAAACGATGATTGGAAATAAGAAAGGAGCGAAAAACACACTAAAATAACATAGCGACGACATTACCTTTTCCACAGACATACATGTTTCTCCTTTCAAAACTATCTACCTATTTATACGAATAAACAAATAGAAGGTTTCATAAAATTAACGCTAAAAAAAGACAGCCTCGTCGGCTGCCTTTTTAACCCTTATACAGACTGCGTTTGTTCAAGTTTTATCTTCATACGTTCTTTATCCCGCTTAAGGATCGGAGCAAGGTAGCGACCAGTATAAGAGCGCTCTTCTTTCACGATCTTTTCAGGAGTTCCTGTTGAGATAATCTCACCACCGCCATCTCCACCTTCTGGTCCAAGATCGACTAAGTAGTCAGCAGTTTTAATCACATCTAGATTATGTTCGATGATCAATACAGAATCACCGTTATCGACAAGCCTTTGCAGTACTTGAAGCAAACGAGCGATATCATCAACATGAAGACCTGTTGTAGGTTCATCTAAAATATATAGTGTTTTTCCAGTAGAGCGTTTATAAAGCTGTGACGCAAGCTTCACACGTTGTGCTTCTCCTCCTGAAACGGTTGTCGCCGGCTGACCTAGTTTAATGTAACTCAAGCCAACGTCATAGAGAGTTTGCAGCTTGCGGTTGATCTTAGGGATGTTTTTGAAGAAATCTAGTCCTTCTTCAACAGTCATCTCCAATATATCTGAGATGTTCTTTCCTTTATACTCAATTTCAAGCGTTTCACGATTGTATCGTCTTCCTTCGCATACTTCACAAGGAACATATACATCAGGTAAAAAGTGCATCTCGATTTTAATGATTCCGTCTCCTCGACAAGCCTCACAGCGCCCACCTTTTACATTGAAGCTGAAGCGTCCTTTCTTATAACCACGGACTTTTGCTTCGTTTGTTTGTGCGAACACATCACGAATATCATCAAACACACCTGTGTAAGTTGCTGGATTAGACCTAGGTGTTCGACCGATCGGAGACTGATCGATATCGATGACTTTATCAATATACTCTAAGCCTTTAATCTTCTTATGCTCGCCAGGCTTATCCTTTGCTTTATGAAGCTTTTGAGCTAAGGATTTATATAGGATGTCATTGATAAGAGTACTTTTACCTGACCCAGAAACACCTGTTACACACGTAAATAAACCGATAGGGATCTTTGCATTCGTATTTTTTAAGTTATTTTCTTTTGCGCCAACTATTTCAATATAGCGTCCGTCCGTCTTTCTTCGCTCAGATGGAACTGGAATAAACTTTTTACCAGATAGGTATTCTCCTGTCAGTGACTGTTCATCGTCCATAATCTCTGCAGGAGTACCTTGTGATGTGATGTACCCACCATGCGCTCCTGCTCCAGGACCGATGTCGATAATATGATCAGCTGCGAGCATTGTATCCTCATCATGTTCTACAACGATCAACGTGTTTCCTAAGTCCCTCATATTTTCTAGCGTTGAAATAAGACGGTCGTTATCTCTTTGGTGCAAGCCGATCGAAGGTTCATCTAGAATATAGAGTACACCCATCAACCTCGATCCTACTTGTGTAGCGAGTCTTATCCTTTGAGCCTCACCACCAGATAATGTGCCTGCAGACCGATTTAACGTTAGGTAATCCAATCCTACGTTCACAAGAAATCCGAGACGATCCTGAATTTCTCGTAAAATCATTTTACCGATCGTAGCCTCTTTAGCCGTAAGTTCAAGTTGGTCGAAAAAGACAGAAGCATCTTTAATCGCAAACTCCGTCGTTTCCCCGATATGTTTTCCATTGATTAATACGGAACGTGATTCTTTCTTCAAGCGATACCCTTTACACGTAGGGCATGGTTTTTGGGCCATATACGCTTCCATTTGCTCGCGAATGTAATCAGAGCTCGTTTCACGATATCGTCGTTCAACGTTAGGGATGACGCCTTCAAAGTTGATGTTGTTCTCCCTTACTTGCCCAAAATCGTTCTCATACCTAAAATAAACTTTCTCGTTTCCACTGCCGTAAAGGACCTTATCCAATTGATGTCTCGGGAGCTTCTCGACAGGTGTATCCATATCGATGCCATAATGATTACATACACTTTCAAGAAGCTGTGGATAATAGTTTGAGCTAACTGGTTCCCATGGAGCTAATGCGTGTTCTCTAAGAGATAATCCCCAATTCGGAATCACAAGATCAAGGTCCACCTCTAGCTTTAGACCGATTCCATCACAAGATGGGCACGCTCCAAACGGGCTGTTAAAAGAAAACATCCTTGGCTCTAGCTCACCAATTGAAAACCCGCAGTATGGGCAAGAGTGATGCTGGTTAAAGAGAAGCTCCCCTTCTCCTATCACATCGACGATCACCTGTCCTCCACCTAGCTGCAGGGCCGTCTCTAGTGAATCTGCAAGTCTTGATTGTATACCATCTTTTACGACGATACGGTCGATCACAACTTCGATGGAATGCTTCTTGTTCTTTTCTAGTGAAATCTCGTCAGCAACCTCCATCATTTCTCCGTCGACTCGTACACGGACGTACCCTTGCTTCTTAATATCTTCTAAAATCTTCACGTGCTCCCCTTTACGCCCTGAGACGACTGGAGCAAGAATTTGTAGCTTCGTCCGCTCTTCATATTCAAGTATTCGATCGACCATCTGTTCAATTGTTTGAGAGGTGATTTCCACTCCATGACGTGGACACACTGGTCTTCCAATCCTCGCAAACAACAGCCTCAAATAATCGTAGATTTCTGTTACAGTCCCTACAGTTGAACGAGGGTTTCGGCTCGTCGTTTTCTGATCGATCGAGATTGCGGGTGATAAACCTTCAATCGCATCTACATCGGGTTTATCCATCTGCCCAAGAAACTGTCTCGCATAGGCAGAAAGTGATTCAACGTATCGTCTTTGTCCTTCTGCATAAATCGTATCAAAAGCGAGTGATGATTTTCCTGACCCAGATAATCCAGTTAGAACGACCAGTTTATCTCTAGGAATAGACACATCGACATTTTTCAAATTATGGGCTCGTGCCCCTTTGACGACGATTTCTTCATTTGCCATTTCTTCGTCATCCTTCCGCTTTAAGCTCTAATAGTAGATCGCGAAGCTCAGCAGCACGTTCAAAATTAAGCTCACGCGCAGCTTCCTTCATCTCTTTCTCCACATTTTCAATCATCTTCGTACGTTCTTTTTTGTTTAACTTACCTGGCTTAGGTGCAGTGTATTCCTCACCTTCCTCAGCAGCCACCGTTGCGCGAATCAAGTCACGTACTTCTTTCTTGATCGTCGTAGGTGTAATGTTATGTTTCTCGTTATATGCTTGCTGCGTTTCACGACGCCTCTTCGTCTCATTTATTGCAATATCCATCGATTTCGTTATTTTATCTGCATACATGATGACTTGACCGCTGGAGTTACGAGCAGCCCGTCCAATCGTCTGGATCAATGATCTTTCAGACCTCAAGAATCCTTCTTTGTCCGCATCAAGAATTGCAACGAGAGATACTTCTGGGATGTCCAACCCTTCTCTCAACAAGTTAATGCCGACCAATACATCGAAAACACCGAGTCTTAAGTCACGAATGATTTCAATACGCTCTAATGTTTTTATTTCTGAGTGAAGATACCGTACTTTTATGCCCATCTCAACCAAATAGTCAGTTAAGTCTTCTGACATCTTTTTCGTCAGCGTCGTAACGAGCACCCTTTCATTTTTTGCAGCTCGTTTATTTATTTCATCGAGCAAATCATCAATCTGACCTTCGATCGGTCTGATTTCGATCGTTGGATCAAGCAACCCTGTTGGACGAATGATCTGTTCGACTACTTTTGTAGAGTGCTCTTCTTCATATGGACCAGGTGTTGCTGATACATACACGAATTGATGCGCTTTTTCTTCGAATTCTTCGAACCTTAACGGTCGGTTGTCCTTCGCTGATGGAAGCCTGAATCCGTGATCGACTAGAACGCCTTTTCTCGCCTGGTCACCGTTATACATTCCCCTGACCTGTGGCAAGGTAACGTGCGACTCATCTACCATGATCAGAAAATCATCAGGGAAGTAATCTAGTAAAGTATATGGTGTAGCGCCAGCATCACGAAGCGTTAAATGCCTCGAATAATTTTCAATCCCAGAACAGAAGCCCATTTCCGCCATCATTTCGATGTCATACTTTGTTCGTTGCTCTAGTCGCTGCGCTTCAAGAAGCTTTCCTTCTTCATTCATTTTCTTCAGCTGTTCTTCAAGTTCTGCTTCGATCCGCTTGATCGCCATCTTCATTTTTTCTTCACGTGTTACGAAGTGGGAAGCAGGAAAGATAGCAATATGTTCTCGTTGACCAAGTATTTCGCCAGTCAACGCATTCACTTCCGTAATGCGATCGATCTCATCACCAAAAAACTCAACTCTTACGCAGTTTTCATCCCTTGATGCTGGAAAGATCTCAACAACATCACCACGAACTCGGAACGTACCGCGCGTAAAGTTAATGTCGTTACGAGCATATTGAATGTCTACGAGATCACGTAGAAGCCCATCCCTGTCTTTTTCCATTCCAGCCCTTAGAGAGACGACTAAGCTCTTGTATTCCTCCGGATTACCTAGACCGTATATACAGGATACACTTGCCACAATAATCACATCGTTACGTTCAAACAAACTCGAAGTCGCAGAATGTCGTAGCTTATCGATTTCATCATTGATGCTTGCGTCTTTTTCAATAAACGTGTCCGATTGAGGAATATAAGCTTCAGGCTGATAGTAATCGTAATAACTCACGAAGTACTCAACAGCATTATTAGGAAAGTACTCTTTGAACTCACTGTATAATTGCCCCGCCAACGTCTTATTGTGAGCAATAATAAGCGTTGGCTTATTAACCTCTTTAATAACGTTTGACATCGTGAATGTTTTTCCAGTACCTGTCGCTCCAAGTAAGGTCTGATAACGATCATTATTATGCACGCCTTCAACGAGCTTTTTTATTGCTTCAGGTTGGTCTCCTTGAGGCTCATATTTTGAAACCAATTCAAACTGTCTTTCCACCTTAGTCGCCTCCGTTCCTTTTCTTCATAAAATTTATTATAGCATAAAAGATGGCTTTTTCTTCAAATAAAACGAACTGGTATTCCCCTTTTTTTCTATTAGCGCTTCCGATAACGCGCAATCTAAGGTATGCTGAGTGATAGCAAACTGCATGAAAGGGAGTACTAACATTGATCGTTTTTCTCGCAATTCCACTAGGACTAGCAATCGGAGCAATTTCAGGTTTCTTCGGCGTAGGAGGCGGCTTTTTATTAACGCCAATCCTCCTACTACTGGGTTATGAGCCTTCAACTGCTATTACGATCAGCTTATTATATAGCATGAGCACATCTGTTTCAGGAGCTCTTAAACATTACCAACAAAACCATATTCTTTGGAAGACTGTCCTCTTATTATCGATTAGTGGAATGCTAAGCACTCAGATCGCCAAACCACTCGTCCTTTACTTAGAGTCAGTAGGATACGATGAACTTGTCATCTCGCTCCTGTATGTAGGGTTGCTCAGTTATTTTGCATTGTCTATGCTCACTGAGAAAACAACCCGCGAAAAAGCTCAGGGGTATTCCATTTCCCCTGTTCGAACAATTTTAATCGGACTCACCGGTGGGTTTATCTCATCTGTTCTTGGAGTGGGTGGTGGATTCGTGATGGTTCCTTTATTAATAAATGTTCTTTATCTATCCCCACGCCTAGCAATTGGAACGTCTCTTGCAAGCATCTTCATTATCGTATCAACAGGGTTCTTTTCATACATAGGAAGTGTGACGATTCCGTTCTCGCTAGCTTTACTATTAGTGGTCGGTGCATTAGTTGGATCCCGTATCGGTGCAAGTATCACTGAACTTGTTTCCAACGACGTGATTCGAAAATTGCTAGGAACGTTGTATATCTTCACATTGATCAGCGTCATTTTGGAACTTTTCCAATTACCCGTAGCGGGGTTAATTGTTCTTTCTATCTATATAACACCCCTGATCATTTACTTTATCTATCAGTATAGAACGAAAAACAAGCGTCTATTCTCTTCGGAATAGACGCTATTTTATCTTTTTCTTATTTTGTTTTTGTATTTTCGAAGAAAAGTAAAATCCGATTAAAGCAGATAGTATCGTTAAAATAATTAAATGAATCGGGTGATCAAACCCTCCAAAGATTGCCCACATGAAAAGCAGTGCTAATCCAAGACTAACATATTTATTATACGTAACGCGTGTAAACACAACTGCCACAACCGCTGGAACAAGTAAAGCTGCTAATATTTCCTGCATGAGTTGGTTCCCCTCTCTAAAGCATAACTCTTTCTCCATCTTACAACACATTCGTTAGAGAATGCTATGACAGGATGAAATTCTTATACAATCTTATACGATTCACACTCAGAAAAAGGTTGTCGAGGTAAACCTCAACA
Organism: Anaerobacillus sp. ABA4_114; assembly: GCF_056159065.1. Lineage (NCBI taxonomy): Bacteria > Bacillati > Bacillota > Bacilli > Caryophanales > Bacillaceae > Anaerobacillus > Anaerobacillus sp. ABA4_114. The sequence goes on along the minus strand of NZ_JBSWUM010000001.1, from coordinate 710,468 downwards.
ACCTTATTTTAGCTTTCTCTGGCATATTCGATTGAATCATCCAGACGCTGTTCTTTTACGAACAACAAACCTAACTCATGGTGCTGATCGTTGTAAAGCGCTCTTTGTTCAAATCGAATTTCTCCATTAAAGTCCAAAACCTGAAGCTTACAAAAAGCTGCATTTTGTTGGAGAGCAGTATAAAAATCTGTTCCATTACCTACGGACATGCCGTTCACTTTTGAAATGACTTCCCCTACTTGCAGATTCATTGAATCGGCAGGTGATTCAGGAAGGATTCCTAAAATAACGAGTCCCTCATTCCGCTCATTAAAATATGCAGGTTTATTCATACCTCTATGAAGAAGTAAAATAGCTGCTCTGGCAACTACGATGATTGGGAACACCGAAAGAGCAAGCCAATCAGCACTTATAGTATAGCTTATTACACCTAGAACTGTAGCAAAAGCACCGAGTATGACGACATGAACGCCATTTCGTTTAATTTCTGGTGCAGGCAAAGTATGATGGATTAATTTTCGGAACCCGATAGGCAATGGGAGGATTAGAAAAGAGTACGTCTGATCTCCGAATTGCAACAGGGGCCACCAAGTAGTCGCTTCAATCGTTCCTGAAGGAAGAAAGAGAAAGAGTGGCAACAGCCAAAGTCTTTGTACTTCATGGGCACCAACGAGTTTACCACGCTTACTACGCACCAACCTAGGAGATGTTTGCTTCTTAGCATTCTGATTGATTAAAACTCCTTCGATGATAAGCAATACGCCTGCTAAAATTGCGAGTGCGATTAATGAAACGGAATCAAACCCAGTTTGCCAGGAGTTCAACCATTCACTTCCTAGATCAACAGGTTCATAAAAAAGAACTGCTGCAACTGGAAGGATAAATACAAATGCTGGAGATAAGAAACGCATTTGTCCTGTAATTAGGATTAAAATAGCACTGATACTTAAAGCGACGACGATCCCCATCGGCACGACTAATCCTAACAATAAGTTTAAACCGAATAGTGAAACCCCAGCGATAATCCCTGGAACGATTGCAAACTTCACATCGTCAAGAACGTCATGCACTCGCGTATGAAAATCCCTTCGATCTCGTTTCACTCGTGAGATTCCGATCATAAAAGCTGCCACCAAGCTAATATACGTAAGTGGGTTGATCAAAAAAGATATGATGCCTTTTACTATGGAAAGACCTATCGTTTCCGCCATGATTTACTCCTCCATCTTTCTATTCCTGTCAAAAGAAAATTCCGCAGGATATCCTGCGGAATAGCTTCGACAAAACTAGCTCGTTTCCTTTTCTTAATTTACTTTGCTAGTAGTTCCACAGCCGTTTCTAACTGAATATCGTTTTCTGGATTTCGAATAGACTCTACGATTTTTTCTTGTAGTTTTTGAGCTGTTTCTTCATTGATCTTACCCGAAACGGTTAAATCGTTTGAACGTTGAAATGCTTTAACAGCCGTAGTCGTCTTATCACTAAAGTAACCATCTGTTCTACCAGGTTCAAACCCTAACCCTTTTAGCATAACTTGAGCTGATTCAACCTGTTTATTATTTTGATCATACTGAAGCGTTTTTTCGGTATTTAATGGATTCACATAAAAGTAGGAAGGTTGATCAGCCTTTAATGTTGGCTTGATGCCTTCTTTATGAATCCAGTTTCCATCAGGAGTCAACCACTTAAACATCGTTAGTTTGATATTACTGCCATCACCAAGATCAACTGTTGTTTGGACAGTTCCCTTGCCAAACGTTTTTTCACCAACTAGTTCATAGCCTCCTGCTTCCTTCAACGCACCTGCCAAAATTTCAGCGGCAGAAGCACTTCCTCTATCGATGAGACCAACGATCGGATAGTCCTTCTTTTCTTTAAGAGAAGAGACGGAACGCTGCTTCTCACCTTTTCGATCTTCTATTTGTACAAAGGGCTTATCGTCTGGAATAATTTCTTGAGCGATGTCTGACACGCTATTCAACAAACCTCCAGGGTTGTTTCTCACATCGATAACAAGACCATCGATCCCTTGATCTTCTAGCTTCTTCAGTTCTTTTGAGAAACTTTCAGATGTGTTCTCAGAGAATGACGTAATCTGCAACACTCCGATTGTTTTATTATTCTTTTGTATCGTCTCCGAGTAAACAGTTTCGATCGGAATCTCATCACGTGTCACATCGACTTCTAATATTTCAGAGACACCAGGACGCTGGATACCCAGTTTTACGACCGTACCTTTTTCACCACGAATCTTTAATACGGCATCATAAAGGTCAAGACCCTCAGTACTTTCACCGTCGATCGTCATGATTTTATCATTCGGACGAAGTCCGGCATCTTCTGCAGGGGAATCTTTATAAGGTGAGACGATCGTTACCCTGCCATCTTGCATATTCACTTCTGCACCAATACCTTCAAACGAAGAACCTAACGATTGGTTAAACTGCTCAGCAGTTTCTGGATCCATATAAACGGAATAAGGGTCTTCAAGGGTATCAAGCATTCCTTTTATTGCACCATCAAGCAAATTCTTTTGGTCAACATCACTTACATAGCGATCATTTATGAGTTCGTAAGCTTTATTGATTTTCGTGAGTTCCTCAGAATCAATGTCATTTTCAGAGCCGTTCGCTACAGATCGCTCGATTCCTCCCTCAGAACCATCTTGAAAGAACGACATGACGGCGTATGTACCTCCAGCTCCCACAAGTAGGGCAATGACGACAAGTAGGCCGACAACCTTCCCTTTTATATTCAATCTACTCACCTCTTCTAGTTTGAAAGAAAAGGCATCACACCTTAGCGATGCGATGCCTTTTCATCTTATTGTACTATATGACCGGCTTGTTTTCATTATGTTTCCAACTATAGGAGCCAACACTTGTAAAACAGAGCCTTTATTATTTTAAGGTAGGTAGTTTAAAGGATTAACGGCATTCGACTTACTTTGGTTCCAAGATCCTTTGTGAACTTCAAAGTGTAGATGCTGTCCTTTTGAAGCTCCCGTGTTCCCCATCGTTCCAAGGTAAGTACCTGCGCTTACTGATTGCCCAGTGGAAACGCCAAGGTCTCTCATGTGCGCATAAACTGTTGTGAACATTTGACCATTGATGCTATGCGTTAGGAATACAACGTTTCCGTAGCTGTCTGAATAATACGAACGTAGTACAGTTCCATCTGCTGCTGCGTAAACTGGGTTTTTACCGCCTTGTGCGATATCAATCCCTGCGTGGAATGAACCCCAGCGTTGTCCGATTCCAGAAGTAACTCGTCCTGCAGTTGGCCATCTGAAGCTTGAGCTGCTTGAAACAGCAGGAGCAGGTTCGCTTGATGCTGTAGATTCGTTCGAACTGCTAGAGTTATTGCTTGTAGCTGCCTTCTTTGCCGCTGCCTTTTCAGCTGCCGCTTTCTTTGCTGCTGCTTCACGAGCTGCAGCTGCTTTTCTTGCCGCTTCTTCAGCACGCTTAATTTCTTGTTGAACTGCTTTTTCTTGTGCTTTTAGAATTTCAGCAGTTTCATTGAGGTCCAACATGTGGTCATGAAGCTCACCCTCTTCATGTTCAAGGGACGCCATCAACTTATCTTTTTCAGCTTTTTGAGCGCTGAGTTCTTTTTTAAGAGACTCTAGCTCAGCTTTCTTTTCTTCAAGGGAAGCGAGCTTCTTCTCGACTTCTGCTTTCTTCTCTTCTACCGCTAGTTTGTCTGCTTTGTGCTCTTCAAGAATCTTCTTATCTTGTTCAGCAATCGTGTTTAGAGCTAGAACACGTTCCACAAAGTCACCAAAGCTAGACGCACCAAGAAGTACTTCCATATAATCTACAGAACCTCCGTTGTTCTGTTGCATGGAACGAACGCGGTCTTTTAGTAGCTTATCACGTTCTGCGATACGCTTTTCGAGAGCCTTGATTTCTTCTTTAAGCTGTTCTACTTCAGACATCGTCTCTTCGATTTCTTTTTCTTTCGTAGTGATCTTGTTATCTGTTTCCGCTACAGCTTGATCGATACGACGAATTTCTGCTTGTACTTGTTCTTGTTCTTTCTTAACTTCTTCTAGCTCAGATTCCTTTTCTTTAAGGTCATCTGCATTTTGTGACTGCTTATCTTTTACATCATCAAGTTTCTCGTCAAGTGAATTCGCTTGTATAGGTGCTGGTGAGACTGTAGTCGATAATGTGCTTAACCCGAGTGTAATCGTTAATGCCGTGGCCATTACTTTAAACTTCAATCTTTCTTCCTCCCCCAAAAATAGACAATCTATTTATCTTTTAATTTGTTGTTAGACTTTCAAAAACTTTCGCATGGACGTAAGACTTCCCCAGACTCCGATGATGACGCCAAGAACAACTAATAGAGCTGCAAGCTGGTATACAAACGGTGTTACTGGTAATAGGTCGATAAAGAAAGTAGGGTATCTCGTGCTGATTAGATCTGTTAAGAAGTAATAGCCATAAATCAATACGCCTATTGGAATCAAAGCTCCAAATATACCGATCAGGACGCCCTCGATAAGGAACGGCCAGCGAATAAACCAGTTTGTCGCACCTACTAATTTCATAATCTCAATTTCAGTTCTTCTGGCAACAATTGTTAGTTTAATTGTGTTTGAAATGAGGAACATAGCAGTGAATAGAAGGCCTATTACGAGCCCTAGTCCTACATTTCGTGAGATCTCTAACACTTTAAACAATCTATTAACGGTCTCTTGACCGAACTCAACATTCTCTACGTACTCAAATTGCTTAATTTGATCAGCAACGCGATTGATGTCTTGAGGATCGCTTGTCTTGACGACAAACTCATCACTCAATGGGTTTTCGTCTTTTAGTGATTCGAAAACTTCACCTTGATCACCAAGATTATCGATTAGGTTATCTAAACCTTCTTCTTTTGACTGAAACGTAACAGATTCAACTTCAGAAATGTTTTCGATTTTCGCTTTAAGTTCATCCTGCTGTTCTTTCTCAGCTGTAAGATCGATGAAAGTTCTGATCTCAACATCTTCTTCTAACTGATCTCCAAATGCATTTAAGTTTAATACTAATGTTAGGAAAACTCCTACTAATAGGAGCGTTACAGTAACTGCTGAGATGGATGCAAAGCTCATCCATCCATTTCGACCGATGTTCTTAAACGCTTCTTTACTGTGTCTTCCAAACGTTTTAATCTTCATACCCGTACTCACCTCTTGCTTCATCACGGGAGATCAAACCGTCTTCAATTGCAATAACACGCTTCCTAAAGGAATTTACGATATCCTTATTATGAGTTGCCATTAATACAGTTGTACCGCGATTGTTAATTTCATCAAGTAAATTCATAATTTCCCATGCTGTGTCCGGGTCCAGATTACCAGTCGGTTCATCTGTTAACAGGATCACGGGATTATTTACGATCGCTCTTGCTATTGAAACCCTCTGCTGTTCTCCACCTGAAAGCTCATCTGGTAGAAATCTTGCTTTGTTTTTCAAGTTCACTAGACTTAAAACATCCATTACACGTTTACGAATGACTGTTTTATTTTCTTCGATGACTTCAAGAGCAAAAGCGACGTTTTCATAGACAGTTAGCTTTGGAAGAAGTTTAAAATCCTGAAAGACCACGCCAATGTCACGACGCAGTTTAGGGACGTTCTTATTCTTCATCTTTCCAACGTCTTTGCCATTAATGATAATCTTTCCACTCGTCGGCTTTTCTTCCCGATACATCATTCTCATAAATGTTGATTTACCGGCTCCACTTGGGCCAACTATGTAAACAAATTCACCTTTGTTGATTTTTACATCTATACCATTAATCGCTTTTATTCCGTTTTTGTATGTTTTCCATACATCGTTCATTTCGATCACGTTTTACCACTTCCTACTTGCTAAAGTCATGATGCAATCTATTAGGATCTAGGTGTTTATTATTAGCTTGATTCGTTTTATCTCTTACATCTGAAGATATTATAACAAACAAATTCGATATTTTAAGACAAATTTTTATTACATTTCTGTTTCAATAGCTTCTTGTTTTGACATGTTTTGCAATAGTGGTTTAATAATGTCCTAGAAACCCTATCAGATTGGGATTTATATTATAGGCCATTTTTGTCGAAATACGATTATCTATAAGTGAATTAAAAAAGCAAATACATAACGCATGTGCTCTATTTGTTGAAAAAAGCATTAAGAACTATCTGCTAATTGGAATAGTATTGATTTCCGCTCCAGGATGCTCGCTTTCCGTGGGGCGGGCGGTGAGCTTCCTCGTCGCGCGCTCCTGCGGGATCTCACCAGTCCCTCATGTCCCACAGGAGTCGAGCATCCTTCCGCTCCAACCCGCGTTATAATAAGGTTTTATTGAGAGAGTAAATCAACTCAATAAGATATAAAAAAATTGCAGGCATAGTTGATAAAAGTCTTATTTGATTTAAACGGACTATAGAAGGAGTGAATACCCTCAAAAGGCGTTTGAGTCTCACACGTTGTTCACAAGAAAGCAAGAGGTATTAAAACTCCTACATTAATGAGAGCAAAACAACAAACAGAGCACATGCATTTGCATGTGCTCTTCGTTTATTTCATATTCGCTAACCAACTCGCAAGATTCTCTGCTTCTTCTCCCTCGACAAGGTTCGCTGGCATTTGGCCTTTACCATTTTGCACGATGTTTAAGATTGTATCTTTAGAAAGGCGTTCACCGACATTCGTTAAGGCAGGTCCTACATCACCTTTTAAGTTCTCACCATGACATTGAAGACATTGTTGCTCGTAGGTTGCTTCAGCAGCTTCAACATCGTAGTCTTGTGCTGAATCTCCTGATTCTTCTTCAGTCGTTTCATCAGAAGAACCTTCATTCATCGCACCCTCATCTCCATTATTTCCACCACAAGCTGTAAGAGCCATTGCGAGCACGAGTCCAAATAAAACTGTTAGCCACCTTTTCAACATTACCACCCCTGTAATCAAGTTAAGAAATGCTACTTTTACTATAACCTGCTTACTCTCTTTTAAAACCTTCACCAAGCACTTCAGTTGCATTGGAGACGATTACAAATGCAGATGGGTCGATGCTCTTTACAAGCTGTTTTAACTTTGTCACTTCATTTTGAGTTACGACAACCATCAGGATCGGACGCTTGTCGTTGGTATAACCACCCTGACCAGAAATTCTTGTTACACCACGGTCAATGACGGAAAAAATCCCTTCTCGAAGTTCTTCTTCTTTTTCAGAAATAATAAGAGCCATCTTGGAATATCCGAATCCTAATTGAACAACATCGATTGTTTTTCCAGTGAGGTACATGGCGATCAATGCATAAAGGGCAGCTTCAAGACTAAACACAAATGCTGAAGCCGCAACGATTAAGCCATCGATAATAAATACACAAGTACCTAAAGATAGCCCTGAGAACTTATTCACGATTTGTGCAGCAAGGTCAGTTCCTCCCGTCGAAGCCTTGCCACGGAACACGATCCCAAGGCCAAGACCTACTCCAAGTCCTCCAAACAAAGCTCCAAGTAAAGGATCTGTTGTAGCGGGCTCTACATTTTCAGTCAACTTTACAACAAAAGGAAGAAACAGAGTGCCTGCTAGTGTCTTTGGTCCATACTTTTTCCCGAGAAAGATGAGTCCACTGATAAACAATGGGATATTGAACGCCCATTGGACATACGCTGGTTTCCAATCGAACACACCTTTTGTAATCGTACTTATACCACTTACGCCACCGGACGCTATACTATTTGGTAGTAGAAATAGATTAAAGGCGATCGCCACGATAGCGGATCCTACCAGTACACTTATGTATTCAAGAATTAGTCGTGAAAAAGAATCTCTCGCTGTGAATTTCGTTACTGTTGCAATCATGGTTTATTCCACTCACTTGTTCATTAAATTTCAATCATATTTTTGCTATTTTTCAGGCAAAATCCTTCAGTAGTATATCACCGTACTAGTAGGGTGTAAACCGCACCATAGCAGCGCGTTATCATGCTGAAGTGGCGTCGATTTGTTGTAGGATGCCCACTACAAAAAAAATAATCCCCTGCATGTGCAGAGGATGTTTTTAAGAGATTGTATTAATCATTTAAACGGGAGCGAAGGTAAGCATCGATGAATGGGTCAAGATCTCCATCCATCACTCCCTGGGTGTTACCCATTTCAACATTCGTACGGTGATCTTTCACCATATTATATGGATGGAAAACGTAAGAACGAATTTGACTTCCCCATCCAATTTCTTTTTGTTCGCCGCGGATTTCATCTAATTCGGCTTCTTGCTCTTCTAACTTTCGCTGATAGAGCTTTGCTTTCAACATCTTCATCGCTTGATCACGGTTTTTAATTTGAGACCTTTCAGACTGACAGCTCACGACTACGTTTGTCGGAAGGTGCGTGATACGAACCGCTGAGTCAGTTGTATTAACATGCTGCCCACCAGCACCGCTCGCTCTATACGTGTCAATTTTTAAATCTTCTGTTCGGATGTCGATTTCGATTTCATCATTGAACTCTGGCATAACTTCGCAAGAAACGAACGACGTATGACGACGGCCACTCGAGTCGAAAGGCGAAATGCGTACAAGGCGATGAACACCTTTTTCAGCTTTAAGATAACCGTACGCATTATAGCCTTTGAAGTTTAGGGTCACACTCTTTACTCCAGCCTCGTCTCCAGGCAAGTAATCAAGGGTTTCAACTTTGAACCCTTTCTTCTCACCATACCTTGTGTACATACGCAGAAGCATCGAAGCCCAGTCTTGAGACTCGGTACCCCCTGCGCCTGGATGGAGCTCTAAGATCGCGTTATTCTTGTCATGCTCCCCGCTTAGTAATAAGGTGCGTTCGAAATCATTAAGGGATTTCTTTAAGTCTTTAATCTCAACCTCGAGTTCCTCGAAGAGTTCTTGATCGTTCTCTTCCTTAACTAGTTCGTAGGATACTTCAAGGTTCTCATAGCTTTCTTCAAGAGCATCGAACTCGTGTACCATTTCTTTCAACGCATTAGACTCATTGATGACTTTTTGCGCTGTATTTTGATCGTCCCAGAAACTAGGAACGGTCATTTCTAATTCAAGTTCATTGATACGGGCTCTTTTGTTCTCTAAGTCAAAGAGACCCCCTAAAGTCATTTAATCTTGTTTCTATCGTGTTCAATTCACTGCGAATTTCATGCATTTCCATAATCGTACACCTCAACTAAATTATTTACATAGAACGGGCAGGTACTCGAAAAGAGCACCTGCCCGGCATTACATTACTGAACTTTGCCGTGACATTGTTTATATTTCTTGCCACTTCCACATGGACAAGGATCGTTTCTTCCTATGTCCTGCTTTTTCTTAACAGGCTTTGGTTTTGATGATCCTTCTTCTTTCGGATTCACCGCTTGACCTTCTGCTACTTTCTCACGCTTAAGGTTGTTTTCAATTTGTGCCTTCATGATATAAGTAGCAACTTCTTCTTCGATTTCAGCGATCATATCTTCGAACATCTCGTACCCTTCAAACTGGTACTCACGAAGAGGATCGTTTTGACCATATGCTCTAAGGTGGATCCCCTGACGCAGCTGATCCATTGCATCGATATGGTCCATCCATTTACGATCGACGCTTCTTAGCAGAATTACTTTTTCGAATTCTCGCATACGCTCTGGTTCGAACTCTGCTTCTTTCTGATCATAGTTAAGTTTCATTTTCTCAACTAATAGTTCTACGATTTCTTCTTTATCTAAGCCTTTAATGTCTTTAACCGTTACCTGACCTTCCTCAAGGAAAATACCACGAGCATGGTCGAGTATCGCTTGGTGATCCCACTCTTCCTGAATATCCTCGTCACCAGTATGAGCGTCAACAATTCGGTTGATGACTGAGTCCAGCATTTTTTCTACGATATTTCGCAAGTTTTCAGATTCCAACACTTCGTCACGCTGAGCATAAATAATTTCCCGCTGCTGTCTCATGACATCATCGTATTGAAGGAGCTGTTTACGTGCGTCGTAGTTATTACCTTCAACTCGTTTTTGAGCAGACTCAACGGCTCTAGATACAAGCTTAGATTCAATCGGCTGATCTTCTTCCATTCCAAGTCTGTTCATCATGTTCATCATATTATCAGAACCAAATCGACGCATCAGTTCGTCTTCCATAGAAATATAAAACCTTGACTCACCAGGATCACCTTGACGACCAGAACGTCCTCGTAGCTGGTTATCGATACGTCTACTTTCATGACGTTCTGTTCCTAGTATGAAGAGACCGCCTGCTTCTCTTACACCTTCACCGAGCTTGATATCAGTACCACGGCCCGCCATGTTCGTTGCGATGGTTACCGCCCCTGGCTGACCAGCTGATTCAATGATTTCTGCTTCACGAGCATGGTTTTTCGCATTAAGAATATTATGAGGGATGCCTCGTTTCTTGAGAACTTGAGAAATCAATTCAGATGTTTCAACAGCAACTGTACCGACTAAGACCGGCTGTCCCTTTTTATGTCGTTCTTCAATTTCTTTTGAAAGCGCCTGGAACTTTCCGTTCATTGATTTATACACAAGGTCAGGGTAATCAACACGAGCGATCGGCTTATTCGTCGGAATTGCGATAACATTCATGTTATAGATATTACGAAACTCTTCTTCTTCCGTCTTCGCTGTACCGGTCATACCAGAAAGCTTTTCATACATTCTGAAGTAGTTCTGGAATGTAATGGTTGCTAGCGTCATACTCTCCCGCTGAATAACCAAACCTTCTTTTGCTTCTATTGCTTGGTGCAGACCGTCACTATACCGACGTCCAGCCATCAAGCGCCCTGTGAAGGAGTCAACGATGACGACTTCCTCATCCTGAACAACGTAATCGGTATCTCGCTGCATGATAAAGTTAGCTTTCATCGCCTGATTAATATGATGATTAAGCTGCACATGCTTATAATCAAACAAGTTTTCAATCGAGAAGAATTTTTCAGCTTTTGACATTCCATCTTCAGTTAACTGAACGTTCTTCGTCTTGATGTCGATCGTATAATCGGTTTCTTCATTTAATACACGCACGAACTGATTTGCTTTAATATAGAGCGTCGCAGATTTTTCAGCGTTACCCGAAATGATTAGTGGCGTTCGAGCCTCATCGATCAAGACAGAGTCAACTTCATCGATGATTGCATAATGCAGTGGCTTTTGGACTTTTTCTTCCTTATATAGCACCATGTTATCTCTTAAATAATCAAAGCCGAACTCATTGTTTGTTCCATAAGTGATGTCAGCTGCATACGCTTCAGCTTTTTCATCTTTAGATAAACCACTGATATTAAGACCCACCGTTAATCCAAGGAATTGATAGAGCTCGCCCATTTCCTCTGCGTCACGCCTTGCCAAATATTCGTTAACTGTGATGACGTGAACACCTTTACCTGTTATTGCATTTAAATAAACTGGCATAGTCGCACTAAGCGTTTTACCTTCACCAGTTTTCATCTCTGAGATATTACCTTCATGCAAAGAAGCGGCACCCATAATCTGTACAGGGAACGGTCTCATTCCAAGTACACGTTCAGAGGCTTCACGTACTGTGGCAAAAGCTTCAGGCAGTAACTTATCGAGCTTTTCACCTTTCTCAATCCGTTCTTTATACTCAGTTGTCTTACTTTGTAATTCTTCATCGGATAAGCTTTTCATCGCTTCCGAGTAGGATTCAACTTGATCAGCAATCTTTTGTAAACGTCCAACTTGACGCTCGTTGCCGTTTGGAATAATTTTACGTAATAAACCTTTCATAGAAACGCTCCTCTTTTATTGTCAGTAGAGTGCTATCGATTCAGTTAATTCTTTTAGTTCTATGTATACATTTTAACAATTCCTTGACGGGGGCACAAGAAAGTTCAAGCCCCTACCATCATAAAGGGACAGAGGGTTTTCCCTCTGTCCCTTTGATTATTTATATTAGTCTTGTTCGATCAAACCATATTTTCCGTCTTTTCTGCGATAGACAACGCTTGTATTTCCAGTGATCGCACTTGAGAATACGAAAAAGCTGTGTCCCAGCATATCCATTTGAAGGATTGCTTCTTCAACGTCCATCGGTTTGAATGTGAATCGTTTTATTTTAACGACTTGAAGTTCATCTTCTTCGGGTTCTGCTTCAGCAACGCTTGTCATCGTAGGATTAAGTTCATCGCGGAACATATATTTTACGCTTCCTTCCTGACGGAATTTGCGATTAACTTTTGTTTTATGCTTCCGGATTTGTCTTTCGAGTTTTTCGACTACTAGATCAATAGCTGCATACATATCCTGATGTTCTTCTTCTGCTCTTAGTAATAGATTAGGCATCGGAATAGTTACTTCAATCATCTGTTGATCGTTGTAAACTTTCATATTTACATGAACATCAGAGTTAGGTGGAGTATCGAAATACCTTTCAAGTTTACTTACCTTCTTCTCAGTATAATCTCTCATTGCAGGTGTAACCTTAATGTTTTCACCACGGATGTTGAAATTCATCATGTGGCACTCCTCCTTCCATCTATGAGTATAGTATTCGTTATACCCGTTCACTTTCCCTTCATAAACTTTCAAAAAAATAAGGTTTTTTTACGATATATTAACAAGATGTTGTTTTTTTCGACATTTTTTTACATATCCTTCTTATATCTTCTTGCTCTTCCACAAAAATAAAAAGCCCTTAGAAAATAAGGGCTTCATTCATTAGCTGATTAAGATACTTTTTCTACATTAGCAGCCTGAGGACCGCGAGCACCTTCAACGATTTCGAACTCAACAGTCTGGCCTTCTTCTAGAGACTTAAACCCTTCACCACTGATCGCTGAAAAGTGAACGAAAACGTCGTCTCCATCTTCTCTCTCAATAAAACCGAATCCTTTTTCATTGTTAAACCATTTTACTTTTCCTTGCATGCTGTTCAACATTCCCTTCAGAAATCTTCATGGCATTAGCCATACCTTCACTATACGCCCGCTCTCCCCACCTGTCAAAGGGATGTTTTTGTTGATATGGCACGAATGGAGGCGCTTTCCCCAAAACTTTTCGACAAGTGGTTTAACTCCTACAAAGAGTTAAAGAATATACGGCTTTTGCCCCGCTTTTACCTAACGCATCAGCTGCTTGATAAGCAGTTGTACCAGTTGTATAAAGGTCGTCTAAAATAAGAAGGGTTTTGCCTTTTATCAGATGGTCGTTAGATACACGAAACATTTTTACTGAGCGATTTATCCGTTCATGCCTTGTTTTCTTACTTTGTTTTTCTTCGTGGTGAATTCGTACAAGACAGTTACTTAGTCTGTTTGGCACTTTCTCTAACCATATATCACACTGATTGAATCCTCTGTCATAAAGCCTCTCGATACTCAGAGGAATTGGTATAACGAAATCGATAAATTTATACGATTTCTTTATCGTTTTTGAAAGCGTGCTATTAAACGCTCTGCCAACCTCCGCGTCACCTCGATACTTATATAGTGTAAGAACTTGCTTCATAAAATCGTTGTATTCAAACAAGGAGCGGTTATGAACCAAACCATTCAGAAAACTTTTTTCAACCCACCTTTGGCAATCCAAACAAGTTTTCTCGTGAATATATTCTCGTTTCACCTTCGAAAGTGGGCGTCCGCACTTTAGACAAATTTCCCCGGAAATAGGAGCAAGTTTCGACTTACACTCATGACAAACATTCCACTCTTCTTCAAAAAAGGAGAACATCCCCCATGAAACACTGTTCATCACTTCTTCACACCATACACACCTTTTCCCTTGAGCCATCCTCTATTTGTCAGCCTCCACATTCATACTTTTTATATGTCGAAAAGCTAGGAGCATGTCATTCGTTTTTCCATAATGAAATAGCGCAACTTCTCCATCAGGATACTTTTCACTTCTTCCTGCTCTTCCTGCAATCTGTACGAGTGCACTCTCCGTAAAGATATCTGCTTCTGCACCTAGAACACCTATCGATACATTTTCAATCGTTACACCTCTTTCTAATATTGTTGTTGTAAGAAGCAACCGGTAATTACGGTTTCGAAACCCCATAACTTTTTCCACACGATCGGCATCTTCCGAATGAACAGTTTCACAGTCGACCTGAACCTCTTCAAATAAGGAGTGAATACGTTCAGCTAATTTAATAGAAGGAACAAATAACATTACTGGTTTCTTCTCACGAAATTGCTGTTCGATCCACTTTAATAAGACAGCTGGAAGTTTTCCCTTCCGTATATGTTTCCTCCAATTTCCAACCCAAGTAAACTTCGGCGTAGGTAATGAGTATCCATGGTAACGCACAGGGATTCGAACGTAAGGTAATGCGTTGTCTTTCACTTGTTTAAGGATTTTTCTCGAAGGGGTCGCTGTAAGATAAACTAACGCACCATTAACTTTCCTAGCCTTATCAACGGCATATTGTAAAGAAGGATCGTATTCATATGGGAAAGCGTCAACTTCATCGATGATCATGACATCGAAACAGTCTTTGTAACGAATTAATTGATGAGTGGTGGAAATGATGAACGGGGACAACGAATCATCACTTCCTCCATACAATCCAGAAATGGCTATGGTTGGAAAAGCCTTTCGAATTCGAGGAAGAAGTTCAAGTACTACATCCGTTCGTGGTGTAGCGATACAGATCGTTTTGTTTTCATAAATAGCTTGTTCGATGCCTTTGAATAATACTTCTGTTTTTCCGCTACCACACACAGCCCAAACCAATAGCCTTTCGTTCTTTTGTATCGCAAGCTTTACTTGGTCAGAGGCTTTATTTTGCCCATATGATAACTCGCCATTCCAGTCTAATAGAGTCGGAGGGTAAGTGAGGGATGAGGCAGGAGAGAAATATAATGGCGAGCAGGAGCTTACTCTTCCCATTTTGATACACTTTCTACAATATCTACAGTTACTACATTTACACCTTGCACAAGGATAGAATCCGAAAGCATCATTATTTCCACACCTTAGGCAAGTATGTTTACTCGATATTAACTGTATTCCTGCTTCTATTTGAAGATAGCCATTCATGTAATGTTTATGGAGTTGTTCTAAAGGAAAAGGGATTTCATCTATCAGAAGATGACGCCCATTAAGGAAGGTTAATAGCTCATGGGAGGGGGTGTAACTGTGATCAATCGGTTGTGGTTCGAAAACGGCAAAGTGGCTGATAGGGTAGTAAGTGCCATTCTCTGTGTTCGATATCCCTTCAGGAACAAGGAATGATTTATTTTGAAAAGTAGAAGAAGCAAATCTCATCGATTTACTTCTTCTTTAGGCTGCATCATGGACGATACCAGCCAATCCCTAGAGATCCTTCTCCAAGGTGTGTAGCGATAACAGGACCGAAGTAACTTAGAACAACCTCAATATTCGAGTGGTCCCCTTCAAGCTTGTCCTTCAGTTTCAAAGCTTCATCCTTATTATTCGAATAAATGATCGTCACTTTGATGTAATCTCCTTGCTTCGCATCTTCATCGAATAACGAAAGAATTTTATTTACTGCTTTCTTCCTCGTTCTAATCTTCTCATATGGAACAATTTTCTTATTCTCAAATGTCAGAACAGGTTTCACTTGCAGCAAGTTACCTACAAACAATTGAGCGGTATTTAGGCGACCTCCTCTATGCAGATGACTCAAATCATCCACAACGAAGTAGGCAGGCATGCCTTTTTCCTTCATGTCATTAAGTCTTTCTAGAATGACTGTTCCACTTTGACCTTCTTGAGCCATTCGTGCTGCTTCTAGCACATAGAAACCTTGCATCATACAGCTGATTTCAGAATCAAAAACGTGAACGTCCGTATCGACCATTGAGCCTGCTGAATGAGCAGATTGATACGTTCCACTAATACCACTTGAAAGAGTGATCGTTATGATCTCCTTATGATTCGCTGAAAGTTTCTCGTATGCTTCTACAAAACTTCCTATCGAAGGTTGTGAGGTTTTCGGCAAATCATCATCATTTCGAATTTGATCAAAAAATTCCTCTGCTTTTAGTTCTTTCTCTTCAAGATAGGATTCATTCCCAAATATTACGCTGAGAGGAACCATCGTAATATCATATTCATCCAGAAGCTCTCCTGGTATATATGCAGTGCTATCGGTAACAACAGCCACAGTTTTCATATTAACGCCTCTCTTCAATGATACTTTTGTTAGATTGCAGCTAAGCTAATCATAGAATAATTTTCGCCATGTGCCAACAGATCTATAGAATGTTTTCATAATATTTGTCAACCACAATTGTCATATTTTTTAATCGTAATGTCGAAAAATGAAACATTTAGTAAAATAGCCCACTATTATGTTACATGATTGTAATCTCATGTTCATCGCTCTGTTATCTATATCCTGTAAACTAGCAATCGTAAAGAAAAAATAAAATGTTTAATATATTTCTTCAGGGGGAATTATATAATGTTTAAGAAAGTTGTTATTACTACTACGATCGCTGGGTCTCTTCTATTAGCACCAAACGTAAGTGAAGCTGCACTTGGTGATCAAACACTTTACAACGGCATGAAGCACTCTGACGTAACTGAACTACAAAATCTACTAGATAGCAAAGGCTATTTTAACTACCATACAGCAACAGGATATTTTGGATCTATCACAGAATCTGGTGTACGTAGCTTTCAACGCAGCGCAGGCATTACAGTTGACGGAGTTGTTGGACCACAAACAGTAAAAGCATTGAACGGTGGAGCATCTGTTCAATCAACTAGCCAATCTACTTCTAGCTACTCAGGAACTGTTCGTCACGGTGATCGCGGGCAACAAGTATCAAACCTACAAAGTCAACTTAAAGACAAAGGCTACTATAACTACTCAGTTGATGGAATTTTCGGATCTATCACTAAAAGAGCAGTTATGAACTTCCAAAGCGCTAACGGCTTGACTGTCGATGGAATCGCTGGACCACAAACATTTGGAGCACTTTCAGGCGCTTCTACGGCTGCACCTTCTTCATCGAACGATAGCTCCGTAGCTAGCACGTCATCTGTCGTACCTATTGCAAAACAATACATAGGTGTACCTTACGTTTGGGGAGGGTCTACTCCTTCTGGATTTGACTGCAGTGGTTTTCTACAATATGCATTTAACAAAGCTGGCGTTTCCCTTCCTCGTACTGTAGCGAGCATGTGGGATGCAACGAGCAGCGTTTCTTCTCCATCAGTTGGGGACCTAGTATTCTTTGAAACATACAAAGCTGGCCCATCTCACGCTGGTATCTACCTTGGCGGAGGCAAGTTCATCCATTCATCATCTTCTTATGGTGTAACGATCAGCAGCATGGACAACTCTTACTGGGCACCACGTTACCTTGGAGCAAAAGAAGTTTAAGCCACATATTTAATGAAGGAACTCCTATTATAGGGGTTCCTTTTTTGTTGGTGAAATAAAACTAGGAATCTTTAAAACTAGTTAAAATAAAAAAGATGCGCATCAGCGCACCTTTACCCAACCTTTTTTAATCGCTTCTACAACCGCTTGTGTACGATCGTTAACGTTCATTTTCTGAAGTATGTTCGATACATGGTTCTTAACCGTCTTTTCACTAATGAACAGCTCTTCTCCAATCGAACGGTTACTTTTCCCATCCGTTAGTAATTGAAGAACTTCACACTCTCTACGTGTCAAAATATGAAGTGGCTTTCGATACTCAACTTCTTTAAAACCGATTTGAGCTGTTGTTCTTTTGCCTTCTGTAGCAAGTCTTCTATATTCATCTACTAAGTTGTGAGTTACTTTTGGATGAATGTATGCTCCTCCTGAAGCTACTACTTTCACAGCTTCTACAAGAGAATTTGCATCCATTTCTTTAAGGAGGTAGCCAGCAGCTCCTGTTTTCACAGCATGAGTAACGTATGTTTCATCATCATGAATCGAGAGAATGATGACTTTCGTATCCGGAACTTGTTCAATTAACTGCCTTGTTGCTTCTACACCATTTACATGAGGCATATTGATGTCCATCAAAACGACATCTGGCTTATGGTCCTCAACAAGGCGAAGCGCGTCTCCGCCATCATCGCCTTCAGCGATCACTTCAAAATCATCTTCCATATCCAAAATACGCTTTACACCTTCACGAAATAATCGATGGTCATCTATTATAACAATTTTAGTTAAAGCTTTTGCTGTATACATCGCTTACACGCCCTCCTGTTCATGTATCGGGATTCTTATCAAAATATATGTACCCTTTTTTGGCGTTGAATCAACTTTAATCGTACCATTTAATAAGCCGACTCGTTCTTTCATTCCTAACAAGCCGAAAGATTGATCTTTACGCACATTAACATCGAAACCAATTCCATTATCTTGAATCGTTACCACAATCTTATCACCATCTAGATTCAGGTCAACATGTATTTTACTTGCTTCTGCATGTTTGATGGCATTTTGAACGGCTTCTTGCACAAGACGGAAGATCGCTGCTTCTAATCGTACGTGCAATCGCTGTATTCCTTCATAGTATTCGAACGTAATATCAGCATTTGATCGTTCATCTACTCTATTCAAGTATTTTAACAAAGTTGGTATAAGACCGAGATCATCAAGAGCCATTGGCCTGAGGTCATAGATTAACCTTCTTACTTCTTTCAATGCATCCTCAATTAAACTGCGCATGTCTTTTATCTCTTTAAACGCTTCGTCTTTCCCTTTTTTCTCATAAATTCGTTCAATTATCTGTGATCGTAACAATACGTTCGCAAGCACTTGTGCGGGCCCATCATGGATTTCTCTCGATAAACGCTTTCTTTCTTCTTCTTGAGCTTCAATGATGCGAAGACCATACTCTTGTTTCCTCTTTGCATCTTCAATCGCTTCGCCATACTGTCTCAATTCACCACCTAAGAAACTAAGGACGGTAGAAATTTGACTCATAAAAGACTCAGCTTTGTCAGATGTTTTTCTAACAGAGGTAATTCTGTTTTCTATACCAGCTATTTGATCTTTCAACCTTGTTTCTTTCTCAATACTAATGGAGAGGTTAATCTGTGCTTCCGAAGCTTGTTCATACGCTCTTCTGATCACTGGTTCTCCATAATTGTGAAAGTTTTTGCTGATTTTCACAAGCTCAGCTCTTGCAATTCGATCTTCTTGCAACCTGTTTTCTCTCAATTTCTGAACAGTGCTCAACTCTTCCTTTAAAAGTTGAAGTTGTTCATTTAATTCTTGATATTCTTCGTGAGAGTGCTCTCCAATTTCGAACAGCTTTGATTTGCTTGTATTAATGCTTTCCATTGTTTTATCCAGTATGGCGTCTAGCGCGTTTGGATCTAACTTTTGAAAACTCAAGCTTACTCCTCCATTTCTTTAGGAGACGGACGGCGAGAAAAGATAGTCCAAAAGTACTTCTTTTACAAAATTCGTATCGGACCGTCTGTTTATGTCATCAGAATTAATATTTGATGGATTAAATTAGGACAATTATAATGAATATGTCTAAATCAAGGTTGTCCCCAAGTCTCATTACTATTCTTTATTAATTTACTATTCGATAATAAAGAACAAATCCCCTTCCGATGATGAAATTGTGAGGGAATCTGGAGGTTTTACATATGCTCAATTCCTACTTAACCGTTAAAGGTGAAGGCGAACATGAAATCGTTATTCAAAAATCTCGCTTTATCACTCACGTTAAACGGACTACTACTGAAGAAGAAGCTCAAGCGTTCATACAACATATCAAAAAAAAGCATAACAACGCTACCCATAATTGCTCCGCTTATTTAATTGGAGAACAGGATCACATTCAAAAAGCAAACGATGATGGAGAGCCATCAGGAACAGCTGGTGTGCCGATGTTAGAAGTATTAAAAAAGAAACAATTAAAAGATACTACCGTCGTAGTTACCCGCTATTTCGGAGGGATTAAACTAGGTGCAGGAGGCTTAATCCGTGCGTATGGACAATCTGTCTCAGAAGGTATAAATGCTACAGGAATCGTAGAACGAAAGCTAATGATAAAGATACAGACAAATATCGATTACACTTTACTCGGTAAAGTCGAAAACGAGATTCGTTCGTCGAATTATATACTCGAGGAAATAAATTATTTAGACAACGTTCAAGTGATCGTTATCGTAGAGAGAGGTGAAGAAGAAGATTACATAGAGTGGATAACTAATTTAACAAGCGGTAAAGGGATAATAACCGTCCTAAACCAACTGTATATTGAAGTTGATGTTTCAGTTTAATTCGAAAATTATATCGATATAATTTAATAAAAACCTTTCCCTATCTTCCCATTATTTTGATATCATAATGGAGTATGGCTTTTTTTGTCGAAGCATATAACTAAGTTATCGAGAATTAGCATGAAAAAGTTTTCATTTTCACGAAAGAGGGAAATGTTATGTGAATGCATAGTAAAGTAGGTGAAAAACATGCCATCATGGCTTGACCTTAGCATCGCTTTCTTGATAGCACTATTCACTACTGTGGCCGTTACACCGTTAGTGATGAAGCTAGCTATAAAGATGGGTGTTGTTGATCAGCCTAATAATCGAAAAGTACACAAGAAATTAATGCCTAGACTGGGCGGTTTAGCTTTTGTAATTGGCTTTTTTGCAGGCTACCTATATTTATCACAGTTTTTGGATACTCCACTAAGAATTATACTTGGAGCAGTGATTATTATCATTGTTGGTATACTCGATGATAAATATACTCTTAGTGCAAAAGTAAAATTTATCGCACAGATCGCCGCTGCCCTACTCGTAGTCAGCACAGGCTTAACGATTGATTTTGTGGCTCTTCCGTTTATAGGAAAAATTGACCTTGGCATTGCAAGCTACGCAGTAACTGTTTTCTGGATCGTAGGCGTTACGAATGCGATCAACTTAATCGATGGACTGGATGGATTAGCTGCAGGTGTATCAACAATCGCGCTTACTTCCATCTTTACTGTAGCAGTGTTAAATAATAATATTTTTGTCGCTGGTATCGCGATCATCTTGATCGGTGGTACGTTAGGATTTCTACTCTTTAACTTTCACCCTGCAAAGATATTCATGGGTGACACAGGAGCATTATTTTTAGGCTATATGATCGCCGTGCTCTCTGTAATCGGCTTTTTCAAAAGTGTCGCGATCTTTAGTTTTGTATTACCTGTTCTAATATTAGCTGTTCCAATCTTTGATACATTTTTTGCCATCATAAGAAGAATTAAAAACAAACAGCAAATTTCAGCACCAGATAAATTCCATTTACACCACAACCTTTTAGCTTTAGGTTTTGGGCATCGTGGGACCGTGTTGATCATTTATTTAATGAGTGCGCTGTTTGGCTTATCAGCCATCGTTTTTACATCCTCCGTGGTGTGGGGAACATTGTTTATCATCGGTATCTTTTTGTTCGCCATGCAATTTACTTCAGAAATATTAGGATGGCTTAAAGAAAAGCCAACGCCTATATTATCGACGATTAAAAAATTATTAGCCCTGATTCAATAAAAAAACAGCCAAGCGGCTGTTTTTTTATTCCTTTTCTTCTCTTTTCAAGAATTCGGGCAAAATCAGTATAAATACGCTGATGATAAAGCCGACAAGAAAACCAAAAATCGCTCGTTTTAATGGTTCGCCTATCGTGTTCTTAATCGTTACTTCCTCATTAATATCCGTATCTCGCATCTCGTCTAAATAAGTTTGTAGTTCTAATATAAAATCTTGCTTATCAACAGCTGACTCAGGAGCATCAGGTAATGACTCCAACTTTTCAATCTTTTCCTCAAACAAAGCTTTATTTTTTGCTTGAATTTCATCACTTTCGTTAATAAATGCTTCTGTTAATTCATTTAAAGATTTTTCAACCGTATCTTCATCATTTCCAACTAACGTCAACGTCAAAATTTTTCCTGGTTTTTCACCAATCGTCAACTGTTTTGAAAGTTCTTTTGCTGGCATTGAAAAGTCATATTTCTCATCAAGATCTTTTAAATATTTAGTGGTTGGTAAAAATTCTTTGACAGTCCTCGTTTCCGTGAAACGTGCGTGCTCAAAATTTCCGAGAGCGATCTCTGAATATGCAGTGTACGTTTCTGGTGTTCTTAGCTCTAAAATATAGGAAATTCCTGCCGTTAATATCGGGATTAACAATAAGATCCAAATAAATTTTTTAAACCGTTTGTAAATACTGTCCAGGTAACTTTTCATTTAAGCCTTACCTCCTGTAATGGTTGTACCACGATAAGCATTATGAGTTGCAATGTACACGATAAATCCTATTGCAAAAGCAAACAACATCCAATGATAGTTTAAGGTTAAGATTGAACTTGGACTTATGCTTGCAAGAGAAAATACGATGAGGCTTGTTGTAAGTGCTTCACTTATCATACTAATGTTGGTGTTCATCTTCTTCTTCGAAATTGTAAACAAGATGTACAATATACTTACATACATAGCGAGATAACCAGCGATTACGATTGCTCCATAATTGACCATAATTTCTGCCCACCAATTATGGACGTTTGAAAAGATATCGATTGGGTAGATCGCATGATTTTTTAAATAGTATTGTGCATTACCTGCACCTACTCCAAATCCATATGAGTTTTCAAAATACGCATAAACATTCTTTAAGATGTTCGTTCGTACATCGATGGAACCCCCATCATTCGTAACGAAAACTTCTGACTTAATCTTAATAAGCACCGCCATGACTTTCGAGTAGAATAACGTGCCGACCAAAAAGACACCAGCGATCAACGCTGAAAAGGCGACGGCTTTTAGTTTCTTCCCACTATAAAGGAGGAGCCAAACACCAAATCCAAGTAATATCGAAATATAATTTGCTCTTGAAGAGGTTACATAGATAATATAGATAGAAGCTAGCACCAGTGCCAGTCCCATCAACTTAATAAACCAGTTTCTGTGATATTTAATCATACTAACTACGAAGAAAATACTTATGGCAAGATAGCTTGCGTAATCATTTTCATTACCAAACACAGCTGTTGGTACGCTTTGCATATATTCTGCAAGGTCATTGATTCTTGAAACACTCAAATGCTGTTGAGTAAGGTGATTCCAGAAACCTAACATTACTAAAAGTATTAACATCCCGATCCACAAATAGAAGAAAGTTACATAATGCTTCAATTTAGTGAAGAAGAACGTGATGATAAATACAAGTGATATACCAAGACTTAAATAGAAAACATTCTTGATTCCTAGCGTTAAGGATTTCGCCCAAATCAATGAAGTAAATGCTGATACGATCCAGAAAATCAAGAATAGAAATATGGTTTTATATGGTATTTGACGCCATTCCATTATATCTTTTTTCTTATATAAGTAAAGAAGAAACATGGGAACCACTACCAAGTAAAATGCTCTAAATGGAAACATGGATATAGGACCTAGCTTAAAGGTTATAGCAGGCCCTATAAACGAAGATGCTATTAATAAATATAGGAGTAGCTCATGTAACTTTAAATTTTCTCTTGCTATTTTTAAAATCTTTACTGATATGAGAAATGCTGGGATGCTTAATACAATTACAAGAGCACCCAAAGCTACTTTATTATTCAACCCTGTAAGCGCAGAGAATATAGAAATGCTAATCAAGATAGCAGCAATAAAGGCAAGTAATATTTGTTTATAGACATTCTTTAACAGATTGGTGATCATTCCCACGAAATTTCAACTCCTACAAAATTTTCACTCATTGTTTTTGTGCGTTACCTCCCTATCTCTCATTATTGCCATATTAAATTATTCCATTTAAACTATTGCTTTTCAATAACATTTTGTCGAAAATTACATTTAAAAGTATTCGTAAATTCGTTGCATCTTCTGATGTTTCTGTTATGATTATTTAAGATTGTATACTCATAAGTAGGTGAAGGAAAATGTTTACAATATCACAGCTGATTATTGGCTTCTTATTATCATTTGTTGTATCC
This sequence comes from Anaerobacillus sp. ABA4_114, assembly GCF_056159065.1. Classification (NCBI taxonomy): domain Bacteria; kingdom Bacillati; phylum Bacillota; class Bacilli; order Caryophanales; family Bacillaceae; genus Anaerobacillus; species Anaerobacillus sp. ABA4_114. The sequence continues at coordinate 686,570 of NZ_JBSWUM010000001.1, read as the reverse complement.
ATCCTCGCTACTCCACTCGTGAAAAAGTTTGCGATTAAAATTGGAGCTGTCGATCAACCTGACCACAGAAAAGTACACAAGGCAGTCATGCCAAGACTTGGTGGAGCAGCAATCGTAATAGGAAGTGGTGCTGGATTTCTTTATCTGTCTCCATATTCGTCATATATGCCTTATATTCTAGTAGGCGCAGCTATTATTCTAGTAATAGGTTTTTTAGATGATAAATATACATTGTCTGCAGGAATTAAGATGATTGCTCAACTTCTAGCAGCGATCATCGTTGTTCAATCCGGATTAAAAATAGACTTTATCGCACTACCTTTCGACGGAATACTAGACTTAGGTCCTTTTGGATACGTGGTCACGGTTCTATGGATCGTAGGTATAACGAATGCGATTAACCTGATCGACGGATTAGATGGACTTGCAGGAGGAATCTCAACTATTGCATTTTCCTCAATGCTAGTAATGGCTATTTTTAATGGTAATCTTCTAGTAATCTCTTTAACTCTTATATTGATAGGAAGCACGTTAGGATTTCTCGTCTTTAATTTCCACCCTGCTAAAATATTCATGGGTGATACTGGAGCACTTTTCCTTGGATACGCCATTTCGATCGTATCGTTGATGGGCTTCTTTAAGAGTGTAACGCTATTTAGCTTCATCATCCCTGTTATTATTCTTGCAGTACCGATTTTTGATACGTTCTTCGCAATCCTTAGACGTATCATCACAAAGAAGAAGATATCGGATCCAGATAAATCTCATCTTCATCACTGTCTGCTCTCTATGGGGTATAGTCATAGATCAACCGTTTTAATCATCTATGGGCTTGGAGGATTCTTCGGGATATCAGCTGTCCTCTTCTCTAACGCAACACTTTGGGGCTCTTTTATCATCCTAGGGCTGATTCTAATCTCCATCCAGTTAACAGCAGAAATCGTCGGCTTGATTGGAGACAAGCGAAAGAAACCCCTCATCAATACAACAAAGAAAATCCTTTCATACAGTACCGCTATTAGAAAATAAACAAAAGCACAGGAGATTAATCCTGTGCTTTTTAGTTTGCCATTAGCTCAAGCAGAACTATGCGACCGATTGTTATTCTAATGAAATAATCGGTTTGTTTTAGTCTCAATTTGAAATAAACCACTAAATATCGATGATTGGAGCGGAAGGGTGGTCGACTCCTGCGGGCTGAGCGGGACAGGTGTGACCCCACAGGCGCGCTTCAGAGCGCCGAGGAGGCACACCGCCCGCCCCGCGGAAAGCGAGCATCCTGGAGCGGAAATACCACTTTATTAATGTGAGAAAGCTCTTATGATCATTTTACTTAATCTTATTTAAAAGCTGTTTTGTTTTAAACACAGAATCATACGATTTCAACGTTGTTAAATAATCGATATGAACAACGAGATTGCTTTTTAATTCCTTATATTTAGTAATATCTTGAAAATGTTCGCTGATAAAATCCATATATACATCAGGTCTAACCTCTATGTATAACTCAGCATATTTCCCACCATCAAGTAAAGCACCGTTGAATTCGTTCATAATCGGCAAGAATTTAAATGTCGTATTCTGAGACTTATAGTAAGTTAACAGAGATCGCTTTTTATCCATATGTGGCGTAATATCTAGTACACAATTAGAGTATAGAGGAGAAATAGGACTTTGAACTTCATAAATCATCAAAGTCGTGTCCTCAAAGACTTCAGGGTGCTCCTCATATAACTCAAAGAGTTTGATACTTACTGCATAGTGGTCGATATGGGTATCGATCAATACCGGAAGAAAGACACGATCTGGTTTGATCGTAGTGAACAAGTCATAGAGTGGCTTTGAGAGATCTTCATGTACAAGATTTGTATCCTCAGCATCTAGAAAGTGAATATGTTCTTCCGGGACCCCGATTGATCTTGCGACATCGATTGCCTCCCCTTTTCTTTCTGCAATGATATCTTCAACATTATCCTTTGACCCTTTGTTCCGACCGTCTGTTAAAAAGGCAATATGAACTTCTTTTCCTTCTTCTAAACCTTGAAGTATTGCACCACCGCACCCAATAATCTCATCATCAACATGTGGAGCTAATACCAACATACGCTCTCCTGAGAACGAATCCACTAGATGATTACGTTCTTTAATGATTGATTCATTTTCTTTGATCCACTGATTAAGAGACCGTCTAACCTTAAACCCATAAACATACTGAGCAATGGGTCGAATTGATTTTTTAATTGAACTCATTTTTTTCACCCCAATTTATGCCGTGTCCGCATCTCCCCAAGCTATATACCATTTAGAGGCATCCGTAACTTCTTCGGCTGATTCGTTTAAATACTTAATTGAAAACCAGATGGAAGATGATTTTTTTATAAAATGATTTTTCTTAAGTGAAGTAGAAAGCTTTAAATCTTCCACTTCCCATATTTTAAGAACATCAAGTCCTAACACACCTTTACAGTAAGATACTAAGTTGTCCAACATCTCTTTCTTAATATGGTCATCCTTACTAATAAACTCTGTAACAATTCCAGTTTTTCTTGTACCATTTTCATCGATCCTGATTACGCCTAGCCCTTGAATGGCATCTTCTCTAGAGAAAACCACTTTTACATAACGACTCTCTGGTTTTTCTGTGTACTTCCATTGTAGAAACTCTTCACTTCTGTTCTGATGAACTGATTGTGAAAGAGCATCCTTAATAAATGCAAAATGGCTCTCATCAAACTTGTTTACTTCGTTTAACTTAAACGTAAACTTCGAGCTTCTCAAAGACGTTAGACGATCTAGTGCTCGAAGGGGAAGCTTTAAATACTTCTTAGAACCTGCAAGCGACTGATAACGAAGGACCTTTGCGTAAATAGAGATAGGAGCGACCCTCTTCCACCCAAGTTTTTCTAAGGGGGGTAAAGAATTATGATTTGGAAACGTGATGATCATGCTGATATCTTTCTTCTTCAACGCATCGATGGCATGTAAATTGAGCTGTTTGTATATACCTTGTCCTTGAAAATCTGGATGAACCATCGAATCAACCGACTGCGCAGCTTGATAGACCTGATCTCCTATCGATACTTTTGTAATCAATACGACTCTCGATCCAACCAGGTCTCCGCTTTCCGTTACAGCACAAAAAATGATAGCGTTCATATCGCCACTCTGGAATTTCCATTTAAAATGCTCTGCACTCATCTCTTTAGAAAAGACCGCTCTGTATAATTTCTTATACTTATCGAAATCCGCTGGTTCATACTCTCGATAAACAATCGTTTCACTCATTATTTTGCAACCTTCTTTCTAACTTTACCTAATTTCTCTATGATGACGTTTTTCTCATTTTTTACCGTCCCGAACGCTAACAATATCAACGCGTACACAATCATTCCAATGATGATCTGGACGATGATTTCAAGAATAACATTTCCAAACGGAAAGCGTCCGACTCCATAAACACATGCTCCCATAGACAAGGCAGCGATAATGGTTTGTACGTGTGCTTTACTGAATGAGATTTTGATGGTCGTAAGGTTAACGGTTTTATAATAACTCAGTAAGAAATAGACTACGTAAGCAATCAATGTAGCGTACGCCGCCCCAATGTATCCGTACATCGGAATAAGTACAAAGTTTAATCCAATGTTCACAAGCGCAGCAATAACCGAGATGTTTGCTATCTCTTTACTTCTTTTGATGATCTCCAGACTTTTATTGAAGTATTGTCTTATCCCGAGGAATAGGAAGCCGAATGTAACGATCGGCATGATGATATAACCCTGCTGGAAATCATTCTTTATGAATAGGCTGGCTAAATTATCCGAAACTGCTGCTAATCCGACAGCACATGGAATCAGGACGAGAAGGAAATATTTAAAGATCTTATTCAGTACGCCATTCAGTTCGGTCTCTGTATTATTTTCACTTAAGCGGAACAAGATCGGCTCAGCTGTTGTCATAAAAATCGTAATAAGCGGCATCATAATTTGTTGAGCGAACGAGTAATTGATCGAATAAATCCCAACTTCATCGCTATTTCGCAAAAACTCGATCATATAGCGGTCTGATAGCGTTAGTAACCAGTGCACACCTAGGATGAGGATAAATGGAAGTCCGTACTTCACATATGGTTTTATATATTCGAAATCGATATCACTTCTTTTAATAAGACGCAGACCTTTTCTATCTTTCAGAATAACAACCGCAATATAGATGATATCTGAAATAATCGTAGATAAAATAAGTGCATTGATGGGTGACTGAATAACATCCAACAAATAGAGAAAGAGTAAGAAGCGTGAGAAAACCGTAACTGACGTTAAAATTGTGGCAAACCTTGCCTTTCGTTTTGCCCTTAAATAAGAAAACATAAAGGAATGGATGTTAGCTGAAAACAAAAGGACAATGCTGATCAACGCATACTTTTCTGGAATAATCTTTTCTGTTATTCCCAATACAGCACCCACATAGATTAGGATGGATAAAACTGAGGCTGTAAGTAATGCCATCAAGAATGAAATGGAAATCAACTGATCCTCTCTTTGCTCTTTTTCACTCGTGCTATAAAAACGAATAAAAGCAACGTTGATCCAGTTCACTGATATAATACCTAATAATCCTACTGTTGAATTGATAAGGCTATACTGTCCATACTCTTCTGTCGTAAAACGCTCAGTAAATATAGGAACAAGCATAAACCCTACAATCATTGGAACAATGTAAGTAATCGCATAATAAAACAGATCTGAACCGAATGATTTATTGCTCATCTAAAGCCTCTCCTACTTAGTAATTTCAACATCTGTCCATAAAAAACATCCGGGGAGATGCTAATCCCCAGATGATTGAGAAGTGTGATTTAAATGTTGTTGAAGTGCAGCTGAAATTTCATTCACACTATCTTCATACGGTTGAAAATAGTACACGCCATTAATCCTGGCATCTTCACCGTTGAATTTCTTCGTTTCAATTGCGTTACTCGACATATCACTAAATTGACGTTGAAGGGAGAATAGCTCACCCGCACGTAGGTTTGTTGAGATATTTTCGCCAAGGTGTCCAGCAATCTCATCGATCTTGAATAGACCTTTTGCAGTAAATACTTTACTGACCGCTGCTTGAATAACTTGTTTCTGACGATCAGATCTACCGAAGTCACTATCGAAGCGTCTCATTCGAACGTAGGCGAGTGCTTCCTCACCATCTAATTCCATTGAACCTTCTTCAAAATAGATCTTCTTACCATGTTCTTCATCGCTATATTCCCAGAAGTCAAACGGTACATCAACTTCCACTCCGTTAAGATCATCGATCACACTTTTGAAGCCTTCGAAGTTAGCTTTCACATAGTAGTCGACTGGTACATCCAAGAAATTCTCAACAGTTTCAATCGTCATATCAGGTCCGCCGAAAGCATGCGCGTGATTGATCTTATCCTGCTTTCCTCTACCAGCGATTTCAACTCTGGTATCTCGAGGGATACTGACCATCTTAGCCGTTTTCTCTTTAGGATCAATCGTTAATAAAATAAGTGTATCTGTTCTACCGTTCTCTCCTCCGGTCGAATAATCCTCAACACCCATCATTAATATTGAAAAAGGGTCTTCCCCTATACTTATTGCATCTTTTCTTAACTCTGATTGATCGCCTCGCTCTAATTCATTGTAGGTTTGTTTGGATGCCTGCCACCCTTGAAATGCAAGGTATCCTGCATAGCCTCCTACTCCAACCACAACGATTAAAACGAAAAGAAATACTTTTCTTAGCAGTGAGCGTTTCTTCCTTCGCCTAATTCTAGACTTATTATTACTCAAAACTTAGCGCCTCATTTCTTATCCTAGCCTTCGTTAGTTACTATTATAACTAAACTCTAACCATAAGAATAACATTATTTGTGATAAAACCAACCAATATCAAGAATAATCACATATTTGTAATTCGGTTTCGGCTATATAGTTATATCATTCGTACTTCTGAGTAATTTATTGCTTGTTGAATTACATTTCTGCTCTGTTAATTATTGCATGTTACCAATACAATTGAATGGCCTTTCCCCACTGAGGAAAGGCCATTTCGTTCGTTATTTATTGATTTCTTAATAGTTGGCTTTCAGGTACTTTACGTAGTGCCTTAGCAGGCGACCCAACCACGATCGTTTCCGCTTCTACATCTTTTGTAACAACGCTGCCGGCTGCAACTGTTCCGTCCTCATGGATGACTTTACCTGGTAAAATTGTGGAGTTAGCACCGATTCTACCTCCATCTTTTACAGTTACACCTTTAAAATGATCATACCGTTCAGCTGACCGAGCAAGATAGTTATCATTTGTTGTGACAACATAAGGAGCTACGAAAACAAAATCTCCGAGCTCAGAATAGGCAGTGATGTAACAGTTCGTTTCAAGCTTACACTTTTGACCAACTTTACAATCGTTTTCTACAGCAACGCCGCGACCAACGATCGTTTTCTCGCCAATCGTCACTCTCTCTCTAATGGTAGCAAGATCAGCAACAAAAACGTCTTCGCCAAGCTCTGCATTCGCATAAATGATCGATGAAGTTCCAATTGTTGTTCCAGATCCAATAATGGTTGGAGGCAACTTCTTCACATCTGGCAGAATAGAGTTTTTCGCTCTAGCTGGCTGCTTACCGATAACAGCATTATCTTGAACCATTACGCCGTCACCGATTTGAACGCCCTCATAGATAATAACATTATGGCCGACAACGACATTCTCGCCGAATGTTACGTTATCACCGATAACCACATTTTCACCAATTTTTACAGGTTTCATTTTAACACCCTTTGCTTCTTGTTATTAAACGCCGTAGAATTCTTCGATCTTTTCAACAACATATTCCTGTTGTTCACGAGTCAGTTCAGGGAACATCGGTAATGAGATCACTTCATCACATGCTTTCTCTGTAATAGGAAGATCACCTTCATTATAACCCAAGTCAGAGAACACTGGCTGAAGATGCAAAGCCTTAGGGTAATAGACCATCGATGCTACTCCATGCTCTTTCAAGAAGCTCTGTAGCTCGTCTCGTTTAGAGACACGAATCGTATACTGATGGAAGATGTGATAGTTGTGTTCTTCAACGAAAGGTGTAACAACATGGTCACCAAGCTTTTTCTGTAACAATTCCGTGTATACAGAAGCATTTTCTCTTCTTTGCTTACTCCAGTCATTCAAATGAGCGAACTTTACATTTAAAATAGCTGCTTGTAGTTCATCTAGACGGCTATTGTAGCCTAGGACATGGTGGTAGTACTTTGGCTTACTTCCGTGAACACGGATGACGCGCATTTTTTCTGCAATTTCATCATCACTTGTAATGATCATACCAGCATCGCCATAAGCACCAAGGTTCTTAGTTGGGAAGAAGCTGTATGTTGCAGTCGTTCCAAGTTCTCCAACCTTCTTACCTTTGTATTCTGAACCGATTGCCTGAGCAGCATCTTCCACAATCGCCAGATTATGCTCGTCAGCAATTTCTTTCAGTGCATCCATATCAGCCATTTGGCCATATAAATGAACAGGAATGATCGCTTTTGTTTTATCTGTTACAGCTTCTTTAACTTTCTTAGGATCGATGTTGTATGTTTTCTCATCAATATCAACAAAAACTGGCTTAGCTCCGATGCGAGCAATCGCTCCAGCCGTTGCAAAGAATGTGAAAGCAGGGCAGATGACCTCGTCTCCTTGCTCAACGCCACATCCAAGTAATGAAATGTGCAGTGCGTCACTTCCATTTGCTACACCTACACCGTGAGTCGCATTACTGAACTCTGCTACATCACTTTCAAGCTTCTTCACATTTTTACCTAGAATAAATTGCGCACTAGACATCACTTCTTCAAGTGCAGGCATGATGTCTCCTTTTAAGTTTTGAAACTGTTCTGTTAAGTCCAGCATAGGTACTTTCATAATGTAGACAACCTCTCTTTTTAAATGATTATTTTACTATTTTTTCGTATAACGCTACGAGACGTTCACTTTCTTTATCCCAGTTATAGTATTGCTCTACAGCTCTACGACCGTTTTCTCCCATTTCTTTTGCTTTCTCTGGGTTCTCTTTCAACCAGATCATTGCATTAGAAACATCATCAATATTTAATGGGTCCACACATATTCCGCAATTGTTTGTTTCCACAATCTCTTTCCATAATGGAAAATTAGAAGCGATAACTGGAATTCCTGCAGACATATACTCAAACATTTTGATTGGAAGCGAAACGATAAATCGTGGTTCAGGGTGCAGAAGAACAAGTCCTGCGTCCGCTTCAGCTAGCGTATTTTTAACAGCAGCTCGATCCAAATATCCTCTAAAGTCAACATGCTTCCAGCCACTCATCGTCTTCACATCATCATGTAAAGATGGCGGAGCAAACGATCCTCCAAGAATAAATTCAGCAGGTGTGGTTTCATTCACCTTTTCAACCGATCGAATCATTTCTTTGATTCCTCTAAGTAAATAGATTCCCCCAAGGTAAACGACTGAAAATGCGTCTTTCACTGGTTTATCCACCACTACATCCTTCATTAATTCGTTTAGTAAAGGATAATTGTGAATGGTGATGCTATTTTTATTGTATTTTTTAAACCGTTCATTGATATGAGGGGTTGCAGTGACGATCGCATCAAAACGCTTTGACGCGAAACGCTCAACCTTTTCAGAACCAAATGAGATACCTTTTCGCAGTTTTCCAGGGATCCATTGCTTCGACATGATCTGCTGAGGCAAATCCTCATGTACGTCATAAATTACGGCTTTCCCTCGTTTTTTCAACTTTAGACCGATCGGCATCAGTTCAGGGTCATGAAAATGATAGACGTCAGCGTCTACTTCAATGGCTTTTTGAAAGACGGCCGCTGTGGTTTTTCGCATACGATTCAGAGGCTTTTCCTCTTTTGCTTCGACCCCAACGATTTGAACGCCATGCTCCATTCTCGTTTCAGCATTCGGAACGATATACGTAACCGAGTGACCTGCTTTCGCAAGGGATTGGCATTCCTTTATTAAAATTCTTGTATCCATCGATTGATGGACAGAAGTCAGGTGACAAATATTCATTTCATCACTTCACAATCTTTTCCGTGTTTTTCGTTACGTTTTGATATATCTGTTGTAGTTGTTGATTTACAGCCGTTTCACTAAATCGCTCTTTGCACTCTGATCGAATGCTGTCAGGATGGTATTCTTCATACTGCTTCTCCATATTGCTCATAGCAGTTCCTAAAGCATCACTGTCATCAACTGGAACGAGCACTCCGGTTTTATCTGACACAATGGCTTCTGGGCCGCCACACTTTGTTGCAATCAATGGCTTTCCTGCAGCCATCGCTTCAACTAGCACAACACCGAACGTTTCATAACGACTAGCTAAAACAAATACGTGGGCTTCTTCAAGTGCACTTTTCACTTGCTCTTTATCTAGTGCCCCAAGGAACTCAATCTGATTTGAGAGACCTTTTTCTTTAACGAGGGCTTCGAGCTCTCCTCTAACAGGGCCATCCCCACCAATTTTCAGCTCAGCAGCTGTATCTTTAAACTTCTTTTCAAATGCATCGATCAAAACATCCATACCTTTGTTTCGATTTAAATTTGCTACTGAAATAAATCGAAATGGTTCGTTTTGCGCCTTGTCTGGCACTTGGAAAAAAGAAGGATCTACTGCATTTGGAATCAGGGGAATAGGCTTTGTTGTGTATTCTGCTAGCTCATTCCTCAGTCTTGGACCAACAGCAATTATTTCATTTGCCTGGTCAAGCGCATCTTTTACAAGCCTTTTTTGATAAGGCTTTAATAGTCCTCTTCCAAAAACCGAAGAATGCTCTGTGATGACAAGTGGTATATTTTCTTCTTTACTAATCTTCGCCGCCGCATACCCTGCCCAAAGGCAGCTATGAGCATGAATTACGGTTGGCTTCCCTTGCTCAGAGACAAGCTTATTATATAATTTCTTTAAACGATTATAAAAGATACCTTCTGTCGTATAGGGAAGATTTGCGAAGTAATTGTATCCCTTCATTCGATAGGTAACGATTCCGTTTTCTTCATTTACGGTCAATCCCGATTTATCCTTTTGCTTTCCAAATGTTTTGATACTCCATATTTCTGGATAAGCCACTGTAATCTCAAGGTCATCACCGTGAAGGGATTCAGCTTGTCTCTTATAGAATATACCTCGATAAGGAATCAATTCTTCAGGGTAACCAGAAGGCACAACTAATACGCGCGTCAATAATGACAACTCCTTAATCTGAGACTTCTACTAGCAGGTCTTGTACGATTTTTTCCCAGGAATACTCATTCACAACAAAATTACGTCCGTTAAGCGACAGCTCTTCGTATTGTTCCGGTGTCAGGTCTGCACAATACCTGATCTTCTCAGAAATATCTTGAGAATTCTCAGGTTCTGCAACGATTCCGCAGTGATTGCTTTCAAGTAAGTTCACACTTTCACCTGCACCGCAGTAAAGGATTGGAACTCCAGAAGCTAGTGCCGGGAATATCTTCGACGGGCGCGCCCCCTTGAAAAGTTCAAGATCTTTAAGAGATACAATACTATAATCAGTGATCGAAAACACTTTTGGCATTTCACTTACAGGAACTGAATCGTGAAAAACAACGTTATCTAAATTCAACTCTTCTTTTAACTGAACAAGGTTGTCTTTTTCAGGGCCGTCACCAATAAATAAAAATCGCAGATCATCTCGATCCTTCACTTGCGAAATAGCCCTAAGAACGGATTCTAGACCTTGTGCATAGCCCATTCGACCAGCAAACGTATAGACTGTTTTCCCTTCAAAACCAAGTTTTTCGATCCACCCTTTGTCTTTCGGTTCACGATTGAACGTTTTGATGTTCACTCCGTTCGGAAGTAAGAAAACGTTCTGTTCTTTAATTCCTTTGTCCTTTAAATACTGTGCGATGCCTTCCGTGGCAGCTGCAAGCTTCCATGACTTACGATAGAGCCAGTCTTCCAGCTTTTGTGCTAAAGAGATAAAGTTCTTGTTTTTAACGATTCCAAGCTCTACTGCAGACTCAGGCCAGATATCAGCGATGTTAAACACAAACTTTGCTCTTTTCATTTTTGAAGCGAGATAACCTGTAATACCCAGGAATAATGGTGGAGAGTTACAGATGATCACATCAGTTGGTTTAGCTTTCAAGATGGAATAAAATGCACTGAACGTAAATGAAAAATATGAAGTCAGACGTCTCCAGAAGCTCCCCTTTGGACTTGGATAGATCCAGCTACGATGAACCGTCAATCCATCATACGAATCTTTTTGATAAAATTTCCCTTTATACTCATCAGGAATAATGCCATGAGGGTGGTGAGGGAAAGCAGTAACGATTTCCACCTGGTGTCCTCTACGCTGTAGTTCTTTACCTACTTCATATAAGCGAATTTGAGGCGCACCGACCTCCGGAGGAAAATGCTGACTCAATAACATGACTTTCATAAATGAACTCCTCTACTTTACTCGAAAGTTGCTACGATTTTTGATGAAGCATCTCCGTCACCAAATATCGATTTATATTCAGGATTAACATCCTTTTTAACAGCACTCAGTATCTTTTCTTTGTCAGTTCCTACAAGGATATTTGCGTCACTCTCAAGTGTTTCTACCCATTCTGTTTGCTCACGCATCGTTACACAAGGAACCTTCATAAAGTAAGCTTCTTTCTGTACCCCGCCTGAATCCGTCAAAATCTTGAGCGCATGACTTTCAAGCGTAAGCATATCGAGGTAGCCGACAGGCTCGATCACATACAGATTTGGAATCTCTTCAAGATTTAATCCTAGTCGTTCGATGACATGACGAGTTCTAGGATGGATCGGCCATACTTTTGGTTCTGGTATTTCTTTAAAAGCATTAAGAATTTCTTCAATATTTTCTTTCACATCCGTATTTTCAGCGCGATGCACGGTAATCAAGTAATATTCTTTTGAAGTTAAATCATGCTCTTTCAGAACGTTAGACTTATCTTCAGCTAGCTTCCGATTATACTCGACTGCATCATACATGACATCCCCAATGTTATAGACACCATCGGTGATAGATTCGTTCGTTAGGTTCTGAACAGCAGTATCGGTAGGACAGAATAAATAGTCGGATACATGATCCGTCATGATGCGGTTGATTTCTTCTGGCATCTTCTTATTAAAACTACGTAGGCCAGCTTCAACATGCACGACTGGAATATGTAGCTTCGCTGCACTTAGTGAACCTGCAAGTGTTGAGTTTGTATCACCATACACCAACACATAGTCAGGCTTCTCTTTCAATAGTATCTCTTCGATTTGAGTCAACATTTCCCCAGTTTGTTTACCATGGGAAGATGAACCGATACCTAGATTGTAATCTGGCTTTGGAATGTGGAGTTCATCAAAAAAGATATCAGACATGTTCTTGTCATAATGTTGACCAGTATGGATAATAAGCTCTTCGTGACGCTTTCTTAGCTCTCTAGAAACCGGAGCAGCTTTAATAAATTGAGGACGAGCTCCAAGTACAGTTATAAATTTCACGTGATCACCTCAAGTCAAGTATTAGAATGCATACAAACAATGGCAAGCACGCTCACGAAGAGCATGCAAGCCATTTTTGTAGTTTACAGTTTATAGTATTTAGCTGGTTTTTCGACGTTTTTGAATGCGTTACGTGTATCAAAGATAACAGGACTTCTCTCTGCGATCATTTGATAGTCAAAGTCAGAATGGTCAGTCGCTAATAAGACTAGGTCCGCATTCTCGACTAACTCTTCCGTTAGAGCAACCGTTTCATTCACTTTTTCTGCTACTTTAAATGATTCAACGTGTGGATCTGCTACGATCCAGTCTGCTCCAGCTTCTTCTAGTTGTTCAAGGATAGGTAGAACTGGAGATTCACGAACATCCTCAATATCCTTCTTGTATGCAACACCTAGAACAACGACACGTGCACCGTTCAGAGCTTTTTTATCTTTGTTCAAAATCTGCATGCAGCGATCGATAACGAAATCAGGCATGCTCGTATTGATCTCACCTGCGATTTCGATCAGGCGTGTATGATAGTCATACTCTCTAGCTTTCCATGTAAGGTAGAATGGGTCGATCGGAATACAGTGACCGCCAAGACCTGGTCCAGGGTAGAACGGCATGAATCCGTATGGCTTCGTAGCTGCAGCATCGATCACTTCCCAAACGTCGATGTTCATCTTGTTACATAGAATCGCCATTTCATTTGCAAGTGCGATATTGATGTTTCGGAAGGTGTTTTCTAGAATCTTCTCCATCTCAGCGACAGCAGGACTTGACACTTCATGTACATCGCCTTCTAACACATTACGGTACATCGCTGAAGCGACTGTTGTACAAGATGGTGTAATACCACCGACAACTTTTGGAGTGTTCTTTGTATTATATATTTTGTTACCTGGGTCAACTCGTTCAGGAGAATATGCGATGAAGAGGTCTTCCCCACATACTTTACCTGTCGCTTCAAGGATTGGTTTTAAGATCTCTTGTGTTGTACCTGGGTAAGTTGTACTTTCAAGCACGATAAGCATACCATCATGTAGATACTTCGCAATTTCTTTTGCAGAGCTTTCAACATAAGAAGTGTCAGGCTGCTTGTACACATCAAGTGGAGTCGGAACACAGATCGCTACAGCATCAACGTCCGTAATCCTTGAATAATCTGTCGTTGCAACTAATTGCTTCTTTTCAACGTACTCTGCAAGCTCTTCTTCGACGACATCTCCAATATAATTGATACCGTCATTAACGAGGCCAACTCGCTTTTCCTGAACATCAAAACCAATAACATTGTAACCAGCTTTTGCTTTTTCAACAGCTAGTGGTAGGCCAACGTAACCTAATCCGACTACACCGATTGTAGCTGTTTTGTTTTCAATCTTTGCTAAAAGTTCCTTTGCATTCGTGTTCAATTGAATATCAACCATGATTATTCCTACTTTCTTTTATATTAATCGCGTACTTTGATTGGAGCATTCGTTTCTGCAGAGTCGTATAGCGCTAATACGAGAGCTAGTGCCTTCTTACCGTCTTCACCCGTTACGACAGGCTCACGATCTTCCTCGATAGCCTTTACCATATCCTCAATAATCCACTGATGTCCTGGTTTACCGAATGGATCAGCTTTGACTTTCTCGATAAGTGTGTTGCTCTCTTCGTCATTTAAATCTTCGATCGTCAAGTGTTCAAAGAGGGTAGCTGTCGTACCACCAATTTTTACCGAACCAGTCTCACCGAACAAACTGATCGTCTCTTCAAGGTTCTTCGGATATATCGTAGTAGCAGCTTCGATCACACCGAGTGATCCATTTTTAAAACGAATAACGCCTGTTGAAACATCTTCCGCTTCGATATCTCTAAGCCTTGTAGCACTCATGCTGTAAACTTCCTCAGCATCGCCCATCAACCACAGAATCAAGTCCAAATTATGTATCGCTTGATTCATTAAAACGCCGCCGTCTAGAGCTTTTGTCCCTCTCCAAGGGGCCTGGTCATAATAAGCTTGATTACGATTCCATCTTACAGTAGCGTTTGCGTGACTTAATTTACCAATCTTACCTTGGTTCATTAACTCTTTAATCTCCATCATCACTGGACGGAAACGGTTCGGATGCACTACTGATAGCTTAACATTATTTTCTTTGCATGCATCGATAATGCGTTGAGAATCTTCAAGAGTAAGAGCAATTGGCTTTTCTACCACGAGGTGTTTCCCGGCAGCCGCTGCTTGTACAGCAAGATCGCCATGAAAACCACTTGGCGTACAGATGTTAATCACATCTACGTTGTCATTCGCCAATAATTTGCTAAAATCATCAAAAGCTTCAACACCATAATCTATTACAAATGGTTCCATTTTTTCAGCAACAGTATCACAAACAGCAAATAGCGTAGCACCTTCAGCTGCTTGAATTGCATCAGCGTGTTTCTTTGCTATATGGCCACAACCTACAATTGCAAAATTCATATGTGTAAAATCTCCTTTTCAATTTCCTATATATAGTTTTCTACCGGACTTTATATTTTATGAACATACTTGTAAAGACATCTATATAATAAAATCTTCTATAGTAATTGTATAGTAATTATTTTCAATATCAATTATTTTGTTAAATCGACTAAAATTCGACTAAAATCAAAAAGGCATCAACCGATCAGATGCCTTTTTGTACATACTAAATTTTCTATACCACTCTTCTTATTTTATCAAACTGTTTTACTTAATTACCGGTGAAGTATGAGGTTAAGTATTGCGCCCAAATGTTGTGGCCCATCTCATTCGGCTCGCTATTATCTGTGAGGTACTCGTTCATCTTTTCATCATCTAAAGCTGGCCAAGCTTCCCAGTGATCGAGATAAATATAGTCGTGATCCGAAGCGAAGCTTTCAAGATCCTCTACTTGTAAAGGATAATACGTAGCATCGTATAAAGGATTCGATGGCTGAAGCATAATGGTGACATCTTCATTCACTTTTTTATATTTATTTATCAAGTTGGTTGTGATTTCAAGAGAATCTTCAATACGGATAATTCCATTGTTTTTAAGCAAGAAGGGTTCTAGTAGCAGCACATCTACGTTAGAAGCTGTAATTTCCTGAACAACCTCATCTGACGTTTTGTCTCCGAACGACTTAACCGTTAGCTCAAATACTCCGTCTCCATATGTATTGTCCAGGTTTTCTTGTAACACTGCTGGCCAGCCGACTGCTTCTTCAGATGTAGCCGCAGAACCTACCGCCTCCACTTTCACTGGAATTTCACCGTTTTGAATCGCTTTTGTTAATTCTGTGGGGAGATTTGAGGCGAGCTCATTCATTCCTTCAGAGTTCTGATTCTTATTATCTCCCTTATCTTTCACCCCTTCTGAACTTACTTCAGTAGCTCCAGCGCTACCTTCATAATTAGTCGCTCTACTTTCCCAATGACTCTTTCCTAATATAATGACAACTATACATGCTAGTAACAGTACGATATTCATTACTTTGTTCAAACAAAGTCCCCCTTAGCTCTTGTTAGAAATATTATCCTTATTTGATTACATTTACTAATACTTAGTTTCAATTATATAGAGAGACCCCCACAAAATAAACAATATATCGAAAATTGTTTGTCTTTGTTTAAACTAGTCGAAAACAAAAAGGTGCTACCGATCATAGATCGGTAGCACCTCGAGTAATCAACGATTACTTCACTAGCTTTTGTAGCTCGTCTTTCGTCATTTCACTAACAGCGCCATTTCCACCTAGTACCTTCACAGAAGTAATATCATTCGTGTAGAGGTACTTTGTAAGGAATGATTCAACTTCGCCTGGAACATCATTTTTCTGAACTAAAATCATCGTTCCGTTGTTCATCGTTACAAGTGGAGCTGAAGCAAGAGCATCAGGGAACGTCTGTCCGCTTGCTACATAAAGTGTATCAGTAGAATCTGCGAACATCGTCTGAACTGCTGCAAGCGTTCCATAACGATTCTTACCTTTCAGACGTTCAGTACTGGAAGCAATCTTTTCAACTTCTTTGAACACATTGTCAGAGATTGCACCTGTACCACCTAGAACATATACATTTTCACCAGCGAGAACTTCTTTTGCTTCCTTCGTTAACTTCTTACCATCCGTTAGTACGATTGGCATTCCATTTTCACCAGCTACACTTGCAGCACTTAGCGCGTCTGCATAGGTCATGCCAGTTGCAAGGAAGACACCATTACCAGCAAATTCAAGCTCACTCTGTAAGTGGTCGACAATCTTAATGTTTGTGTCGAATCGACTCTTACCAGAAAGTCGTTCAACATTCTTCGCACTCAATCCAAGTTCAGCAAGTTGTACAACTACGTCATCAGAAACTACGCCAGTTCCACCAACGATAATTGCATTTTCTGCACCTAGACGAGAGATTTCAACCTTCACTTGATCGGAAAGCTTTCCTTTTGGTCCTGCAAGTAAGATTGGAGCACCGTAAGCAGATGCTAGAGGTCCTACAGACAGGGCATCAGGGAAGTCATAGCCAGTTGTGATCACAACTGTTTTGCTATCATCTTCTCCAAAACCATTTGGATACATTTCTTTTGATGTAGCGATCGCTGTACCTTCACGGTCTTTACCTTTGATAACGTCTACTACGCCACCATCAACCGATACCGGTAGGATTGAAAGAACTTCACCTGTGTTAGCATCTTTTAAGAATACACCAGCAGTGTAATCGCCAGATTTATCAGGTGCAGTGATCTTCACATCTGTTTTAAGGGACTTTCCTACTCCAAGATCAAACGTCTTATCTGTTGCTTTTAGTTCGCCCTCACCTTCGACGCCAGGGCTTGTTACTTTTTGTTCAGTAACTGCAAAATCTACTTTAGTTGCTTTACCATTAACAGTAGAGTAACCATAAACTGCTGCAACGTATTTGCCATCTTCTAGGTTCTTTAGCTTCACACCTTCGTCAGAAGAAGCTGAACCAGAACTAGCAATCATGACAAGTCCTTCTTCAGTGACCTTATAAAACTCTAAGTCTACATCATCTCCCGGATCAGCAGGGTTTGTAGTAGTAACTTCTAGAGAAATATTGTTTTCAAGGTCAAGCTCTTGCACATAATAACTTTGAAGTGGAACATCTACACGTTTCTTCATCGTTTCAGCCTTGCTGAAGTCACCAGTTTCCAATACTACTTTCTTAGAAGTAGACATGTAGTTTTCAAACATTACTTCTTTTGTTGTTTCAAAACCAGCAGGTGTTTGACCAAGATCAATTTGCCCAGGAGATTTTACTACCCCTTGAACAAATGCTTCAAAGTTGAATTTGTTCATTTCTTTGCCTTCTTCAGGTCCAAATGTACCGTAGATCGCTACTTCCCATACTCCTGATTTAGGACTTTCAAATACGTTTTCTTCAACTTTCAATCCGCCATTACCGTAACCAGCGTACCCCTGATAGCTACTTACTTCAGTACCATTTGGATCAAAGACGATCATACGAACGCGACCCTGGTATTCACCGTTTTCTTGTAATGCTTCAAGTGCAAAACGAAGTTCTTCCATACCTGGCTTTACATCAAAGTAATAGTGCTTCGTTTGAGAAGCTTGTACTTCATTTTCATCACTAAAGCGATACTTGTTATCTGAAGTAAACTGTTCACCCATAATGATTGTTTGGTGAGATCTAGCTTCTACGTAGCTTGTGGAAGAATCATCGATTACTAAAGTACCTTCATTTCTACCAACTTCAAGCTGAGATTTATCATAGGTTACTGTGATTGCTTCACTCTTGCCTGGCTCTAACGTGATTGATTTCTTAGAAGGAGTAAACCAGCTTTCAGATGGAGTGATTGAGAGCGTTTTCTTCTCATCTGTTGGGTTCTCGATTAAAACATCAACCTTCTCAGGAACCTCCTGATTTCTTACGTAAAGTCCTGCACCGCCAGAAACTTTTTCACCGTGGTAGACTTTAACATTCACTTCTTTTAAATCATTAACAAAGTTTTTCTTTAAGTATTCAAATGCAGCAGGTACGTCGATTAATCCAGCACCTTGTTGTGTGCGTTTGTAACCATCAAGTGGCTTAGCTGTTTGAATCAACGCTTCGCGTGCAGTTTCATAGTCGAATGGAACACGATCTTTAAGAGATGCTTGCTTTAATAGCGCTAGAGCACCAGCTACATAAGGAGCTGACATACTAGTACCTTGAAGAACTGCATAATTACCTAGTTGAGCAGGATAAGCTGCAAAAGCTGCTCCTGGAGCTACGATATCAGGCTTTTGCATGCCGTCTTCACGAGGACCGTTAGACGAGAAGTACCAAAGACCGTCTCCTTCTTTCGGAGATCCATCTTCATTTTTACCGTATGGATATGCACCATATTCTGTTGCCCACATGGTTTCGTCAATGTGCGCTCCTACTGAAACGGACGCTGTACTTGTTCCAGGTGATCCTACAGTATCTGCTCCTGGACCAGAGTTACCAGCAGACATCGAGAAGATCGTACCGAATTCTTCAGATAGGATGTTCGCTAGTTGGTCATCTGAGTCTGTACCGTCATTCAAATCTGGCAATGAACCAAGACTCATATTAACGACATCCGTTTCAAATCCACCCATAGATTCAGGAAGTGCAGCATCAACCATTGCAGACATAATGCTGTAGCTTGAAGCTCCACCTTCTGCCTTAAATACTTTAAGACCCACAAGCTCAGCACCTGGAGCAACACCATCCTTAGAAACTGCCCCTAAAGAGTTTGTGCGTGCAGGACCGTCTGCTGCTGTAATACCAGAAACGTGAGTTCCGTGTCCGTTAACATCGAAGAAAATGTTAGCAAATTGACCTTCAGGATCGATTGAGTTAACACGGAAGTTAGCCCCTACAAGGTTGTCATCTGGATTTACATCGAATGTACCAGCTTCGTTGTTTTTATATGGCATTTCGTCAGAGAAGTCTTTATCGTTATCATTATCGATGTAAACCTTGTCATCAACCATCAATACGCCATACGCGTCAGCATCGTTACCTGGTTCGTCTTTATTATGATCTTCTGTCATTTCGCCATCAGCATTCATGTCACCAGAGTTATAATCAGGTGCAAGCATACCAAAATGGTATTCATCATCAGAAGCATCGATTCCTGCTGTTACATATGTATCACCATCAGCAGTGAAAGAAGCGCCCTCATCGAACGTTTGATCAAATATAACGTCACCTTCTGCTAGAGGTATATCAGAATCACGCTCGCGTGTCTGGTCACCAATCGTATAATCGCGAACCCCTACGATTTTTGACTTTCCATAATAGCCATCTTTTAAAGTAGCTGTAAATGCTTCATGACCTGGATCTGGACCAGAGTCAATGATTCCTACTCTTATGCCGGAACCATCATATTTGTTATGAAATTCATCTACACCAGTCGCACCGTGAGTTTCCTCAGTTTGCGGACCATCCACTTCTCCACCTAGTTCATTAACTGGTTTGATGTCTGGATCATCGAAGGTTTTTTCAAGTTCTACTGTTCCGTTCTTACCAAGTGACGCTACATCTTTCATGTTATAAACATCCATAACTTTCGATGTAGGCATTTCTGTTAAGTAAATAAAGTTCTTATGGTTGTCCTTTACTTTGACACCCAACTTCTTTAGTTGAGAGCTAATATCTTTCTTCCCTTTTGTAACAACGATTAGTTCTTGAGATTGCTCACCACTTAGTGCAAGAGCAGAAATCTCTTGAGAAATCGGTGCCTTAAACTTCTTCGTCTCTTGTAATGCTGCATCAGCCACTTCCGGATTGTATCCGACGCTCGCAAAAGATGAGGCGATCAAAGATGCCCCAGCAACGACGGAAAGAACTTTGTTCTTGAATGTCATGTATAAATTTCCCCCTAAGTTAGTTTAAAAAATCCCTCTTCATCCGACCCTCCTCGTTAGATATTTACAAAATTTCTGTATTTTCAGTTTACTGGTAACATTACAAACCGTCAACAAAAAATTGTATAAAATTACAAGAATTTTAAATAATATAACAATATGGTTGAGAATATTCTCTAATTCTACTAACCCACAAAAAAAAGCCTCGAAATGAATCGAAGCTAATAGAGAAGGCGATGATCAATCGTCCAAGCAAGCTCAAAAGAGATAGCGCCGTAGCCACCTAAAATGTTATACGAATGTGCTCCTCTGTTTCTTAAATAAGTCAACTGTTGTGAGACTTCAGAAAGTAACTTATCCGGATGTGTTAGCATGATCGGGCTATCTTTTTTTGAAGCGAGTGCTCCTCCAACAAGAGCATCAGGGAAGTTCGTACCTGTTGCAATATAAATATGTTCTAGGTTAGAAGAATTGAATCTCTTAATCACTTGGTAGTTTGTTTCATAACGATCTTTTCCACTGATTCTTGTAGTAGGAACGCCGAGTGAGTCAGTAGTATGACTTGTAATGACCCCTTCTCCACCGATCGTATAGGAATCAGTTATACGATTGTCTTTGAGATAAGATGCCACTTCGGCTGGAACTTTGTTTTTTTGAACAAATAAAACCGGTGTTTGCATTTTTCCTGCATAAGGAGCAATCGAAAGAGCGTCTGGAAAGTTCTCACCAGATGCAATCATGGCTTCGTCGGTTTCAAATGAGATTGCCTCATTAATCGCAACTGACGTCTCATAACGATCTTTTCCAGATAATCGAATAGTGGTCATACCATTTTCAACTAATTGACCTTCAATTTCATCTGAAACTGCACCACTTCCTCCGACGATGACGACATGAGTAATGCCCAGCCTCATCAACTCCTCTTTATTCGCATCGGATAGGGAGTCTTTTTGCTGCAAGAGGATAGGAGCATCAAGGTACGTCGATAGTGGTGAAGCTGCCAGACTGTCCGGGAACGTCAAACCGCTCGCTAATATGGCAAACTTCCCCTTTAGATTTGCGCCATCTAACACGACTTCTTTTTCACTTAGCTCTGGCCAACCATTCTGTGAAACAGCAATTGCCGTTTCTACTGCATTTTCACCAAACAACCGATTGTTATTCTTTACACTATTTATGGCCCCTACTACATTGAGCCTTCCAGTACCAAGCTCATTTAAATCCTCGATTGGGTCCGTTGTAGAAATTAGGATATTCCGAACCTGGTCTGCTTTTAAGAAGGGAGCATGTTGCATCACCATTCCAGCAGCTGAACTCACAAGAGCTGAAGACATGCTCGTCCCAGTCGAATAGTTATAGCCATCTAACCACGTGCTATAAATATCCGTTCCAGGAGTATTAAGATCAATGTCTGCACTATAATTCGAGTAAGCGCCCTTCTCATCCGTTCCAGTATTCGTAGCACCCACTGCAATGGTAGATTCATAAGCTGCGGGATATCTCACTTTGTTTAAATTGTCGTTCCCTGCTGCAGCTACAACTAGAACCCCATTTTGGGAAGCTTTATCGATTACGTCCTTCATAGACTTCAAGTTACTATAAGAACCGAGGCTGAGGTTGATAATATCTGCACCGTGGCTGATCGCGTACTCGATGCCTTCAACGACCGCAGACATCTGTCCAACGTTGCCATCCATCACCTTGATCGGCATAATTTTAACACCTTTTGAGATAGATGCGATTCCAATTCCATTATTAGTAGTTGCACCTATAAGTCCAGAAACGTGAGTGCCGTGACCTTCGTTATCCTGAGGAGTCTCTCCTTTTGAATGGAGGTTGATCCCCTTAACTAAATTCCCTTTTAAATCGGGATGATCAAGATCTACGCCTGTATCAAGAACAGCTACAACTACATCATCCTTCTGGACGTATGTATTCCATGCATCGGTTGTTGAAACTTCTGATAGATAACCTCTTTGTTTATTAAAATCAGGATCGTTTGAATTCATCAAATAGACTGGGGCATCTTCTTCAACATAGTCAACATTTGGAGCATTTTCTAGCTCTTTCATCACGCTGTTCTTTTGAGACTTTGTTGTCTCTATTACTTCAAAGCTGCTCTTACTAGATTGTGTTCTTACTACTTCATCAGATTCATTGTACTTCACGATTATTTTCACGGTTTCTTCAGCGTTTACTTGGTGGGTAGATATGATAAATAAGCTGAGGATAAAAGCCATAAACGTTATCTTATAGATTGCCTTCAATTCTTTTCCCCCTAATGCATTGTAGTAATAGAATAAGGAAATCGAGTAAGAATTGAAAGAGTTTTACGACAAATAGTTTAAATGTCACATACTGGTGATTCTTGAGAGTGAGGAGCTTTGGCACAATCATAAATGGGTCTGTGGGATGAGATTTCGAGAAGAAGTGCATCATATGAGGATTGGAGCTTGGAGTGTTTGGCTTCCAAAAGGCTTTGTTCTTTTCGTAATGAACCGATGATCTGTATCAAACTAGCGACTAACGTTTCCATGTTCTTTATCCTTTCTTCCATATTTAACCTCCTTTTGTATGTTATAGTTTATATATAGCATACTATCAGAATCTTTGCACAAGAGAATATTGGGAAACCTAGTAACAAAATGGGACATTTATCACCGTTTTTCTCACCATATTTCCCAACCTTAAATCTATTTTCATTTATTAAAATTTTTAGTAAACTGTAATAGAATAGTTCTAGGAGAAAGGAAGCATCTCATGATTGGGGCAAAAATCCGTTATTTCAGACAAATGAAAGGGATCACGCAAGAACAGCTTGCTTCAGGTATTTGTTCGATCCCCTATCTAAGCAAAATTGAACATGGACTAGCACAGCCGAGTGAGGAATTAGTCGAGCATTTATGTAAAGAATTGGGTGTATCTCTTGAACAGGTTGATGATGAAGATAAGATCAATCGATTACACAACGACTTGGATACCTGGTATAAAGAAATGCGCCTACGTAACTTTGATGAAGTAACGTTGCTCAAAAAGCGGATCGAAGAAGAGATTGAGGGAGTAGAAGATCCAGATATGCTAACAAAATACCTCCTTCTCACCTTCAGATACCACATCCTTCTTAGGGAAGCAGATAAAGCGAACGATATTTTGGAAAAACTATACCATGTTCAAGAAAGATTGTCTGAAGATCTTGAGTACTTTTACTACTATTTCCTTGGACTATATTACTACCAAAATCGTAAATACAAAGAAGCGAATGAACAGTACACTAAAGCGTACAAGCTTCTTACTTCCATGAAAACGAATAATGCTGAGTTAGCTGAATTCTATTATCAGCAAGCACTCGTTCACAATCGAATCAGTCAAATCACACTGTCAAATAACCTTGCAACGAAATGTCTAGACCTCTTTAATAAGGAGTATAACTTCAAGCGAGCGGCTGATACTGAGATCTTACTCGGTGTAAACAATCGCGTTATACTAAATTATGGAGAAGCTGAGCATCATTTCCAAAATGCACTAAAGTATGCTGAATCATTCAATGATAAACGCTTAAAAAGCATTATTTATCACGACTTAGGTTATGTCTATTCATTCCTAAATAATTCTGAAAAGGCGTTGCAGTACTATCAATCTGGACTTCAAAATAATGAAGAACATGAAATTGAAGATCGTTCTAAAACAATGTTTTTAATTGCATCAGAGTATTACAAGATAAATGATTATAAGCTAGCTCGCCATTGGATTGAAGAAGGAATGAAGCTAGTAACCAAAACTGAGTATCTTGAGTATATCTATCATTTTAAACTCCTTGAATTGAAGTTGACTGATAGCAGCAATAATCCTGAAGAGCTACTAAAGGACGCTGTAAATTACTTTGAAACAAAAAACTATTGGATTCATGTGTCACATTATGGAGAAATGCTGGCAGATTACTATTTTAATAGTGGTCAATATAAAAACTCCAGCTTTTACTTTAGACTAGCCAATGATGCTAGAAAAAAAATTATGAATTAGAAAGGGAGAAGATGTATGAAAAAGTTTATCGTTAATATGTTATTAGTAGCTAGTGTTGGTAGTATTGCGTTGATGAGTGACCACGATAAGGTACCTGATTCTAAAGACCATACACCAGAAGTAAAAACTGAAGTAATCGCATAATCTCATAACCTGACGCAAACTGCGTCAGGTTATTTATTTGCTCTACTTTTAAAATTAGCTATACTAAACAGTATCTATTAGATAAGGAGCGTGCTACTGATGGCATTTTATATGTTCGACGTTGATGGCGTGTTAACCGACGAAAATGCAAAGCCAGACGAAGATGCAGTAAAGTTAGTGGAAGATCTTGCGAAAGAAGGAAACATCGTCTCTTTCGTGACAGGTCGTTCTCGAGGGTGGCTTTCAGAAAACTTGTTTCCACTTCTCAGTAACGATGTCGATTGGTCCACCCTATATTGTGTAGCCGAGCATGGAGCGATCAAAGGTCGAGGCACCGATATTTCTTCCTGGAGCTTAGATACTACGTATGTTATCGATGACGAGGTAAAACAGTTGCTATACGATGTAAGCAAGCATTCCGAATTCCAAGGGCTTATCGAATGGGATGATACAAAAGAATCGATGGGTACGGTTGAGGCTGTTCACGGAGAACCTGGTGATCGAGAACATCTTAGGAATACAAGAAAAGCCCTACAAGATTACGCTTCGAAGATTGAATCAATCTCTAAAGACTCTGGAAATAACACCGTTGTCTCTACGTATGGTGTTGATGTTATTCACCCTGATCTATCAAAGAAAATTGGCGCTGAGTGGATTATTTCTGAAGTGAAGCACAAGGAACATAATAAGGTACTGGTTTTTGGAGATAGCACTGGGGATATGGTCATGGCAGTAACTGCGCGTGAACAGAAGTATGAAGACATCAAATTCCATTGGGTTGGTGAAGGAAACGCACCTGAAGAAGACAGAATTTTAACTGTTTCTAGTTCAGCATCATTTTCTAAAGGAACAAAAGAGCTTTTGAAAAAGCACACTGGCTAATAAAGGCCAGTGTGCTTTTCGTTTATCGAATGTCGATCGGACGATTTTGTTCCAGTGATTCGTAAGAGGCTTCGATGACTTTTAAGTTATTTACGGTCAGTTCACCGGAGTAGAAAGGGCGTTTACGATCCATCGCACACTCTGCAAAATGCTCGACCATCAACGTGTACTGATCACCATCGATCGGTTCGAATCTCGTTTCCCCTTCACTGTTAGTTACCTCGACCACTCCCTCAGCATTAGGTGCATCAGGACGGTATGCGAACGGCACCTTAATACTTCCCTTCGTGCCGAATACTTCATATACATTGTTCATTTGACGCTCAAAACTACAATCAAATGAGGCGGAAACGCCATTTGGAAATATAAGGATACCATTCGCTGACAGGTCTACCCCTACGTTTTCAGAAACGTTCCCTTCAACAAACACTCTTGTCGGCTCACTTCCGAGAATATGACGAGAGGAGTGGATACAATAACAACCAACGTCCCAGATACTTCCACCGCCAAGTTCTCTATTCAACCTTATGTTTTCAGGGCGGTCTCCAAGATAGAAAGAGAACGTTGAACGCATATGCTTCACATCACCGATTTCTCCAGAAGCAATCACATCACGCACCTTATCATGCTGTGGGTGAAACTGATACATAAAGGCTTCCATAAACGTAACGCCGTTTTCTTCACACGCTCGAACCATTTCTTCAGCATCTTGTGCTGTAATCGCTGCAGGCTTTTCACACAACACATGCTTACCTTTTTTCGCTGCTTCGATCGTCCATTTCTTATGGAGAGTATTTGGAAGAGGAATATAAACAGCATCGATCGTTTCATCATCAAGCATCTCTTCATAGGTGTCATGATACCTTTCGATTTCCATCTCTTCTGCGAACGCCTTCGCTTTCCCACTTCCACTCGCAACACTCACTACTTGAACATTTTTTGCAGATTTCATTGCAGGGATCAGAGCTTTTCGGGCAATATTTGCAGTACCCATGATACCAAATCTAATCGTCATCTAACTCTCTCCTTTGTCTCTTGTTTACACGTATAGCTTAGCATACGTGAGCCTGCATTCATTTTAATATGCCTGTAAAATTTTCCTTTACACTACCCCCATCTTGCATCGTCTAAAGTCGAAACATTAAGTAATCCCTTTAATCCCCCCTTTTGATTATAAGGAAAAGTAAGAGCCGCTCTCCATTTGGAGAGCGGCTCTTTGACTATCTTATTTATTTTGAAAAGCGTCTGATCACTTCAATCAATTCCGGACGAATATGTTTTTCGAGATCACTGATTTGAGCTTCATAGCGATACTTCTTTTCGATACGATGCTGATGTTTGCTATTCTCAAGCATCCAGTGCAGCCACTCATCGTCTCCCGTTTCAGAAAAAGACTTGCCTTCACTGCGCTCATCAAATAAGTCGGATAACAACTGACCTAGTTTCTTTTCAGGATGTTGACGCCAATACGTTCGCAAAGCATCACATACAATTTCGATCTCCTGTTTATCGTGCATCGAATCACGTCCTTAGAGGTGAGGCTTATTTGTGTACCTGATTACTTTATTCATAGATTCATACCAAATATCTTCTAAAAAGCATAACACATAAACCGTGAAATTACACTTCGATAGAACAAATCCCACCTTCTTAATAGAAAGTGGGACATTCTCTTAATTTAAACTTTTCTCAATCGATTCTACCGTGCTGTTAGAAATTGCACCCTTACCTCCGAGCAAGTAAACATTTGTTGAATGACTGCCCTTCAAATAGCTGTCTACTGATTTTGGCAACGTATCTTTTTGCGTCAAAAGAACAGGTGCTTGCATAGCCGCTGCTAAAGATGAACCAGGCAATGCATCGATAAACACATCTCCATTAGCAAAGAAGACATTTGAAGCTGCAAAATCATACGTCTTTGCGATTTCAACACTTGTTTCATAACGGTCTTTTCCACTTACGCGATCTATCGTAAGACCGTCTTCTTTCAATTCCGCTTCAATATTGTTGGATATTACACCCTTTCCTCCAATCAATGTAGCTTTTTTAACATTGACGGTTTGAAGGTAGTTATCCGTCGGAGTACTTATTTTACTCTCTGGTGTTAACAAGATTGGAACTTGTGAAGCCGCAGCATAAGAAGCAATCGAAAGTGCATCTGGCGACGAATCATTCCCAGAAGCAAGAATCGCCTGATTATAATTGCCTACTTCCTCTGCAACTTCAACAGCCGTCTCATAGCGATCTTTCCCACTTACGCGTTCAACTTCCTGAACATATGCTTTCCCTTTTAGTGTACCTTCGATGCTCTCAGATACAGCACCAGTTCCACCAAGAATATAGATTTTTTGAGGTTTCAAACGATTCAACTCTGCCTCGACACGTTCGTCAAGTTGAGTAGACGGCGTTAACAATAGAGGTGCATTATATTTCTTCGCTAATACACTTCCTGTAAGTGCATCGATCGCAACATCTCCACGGCCGATTACCGCAACATCTGATTGATTCTTCCAACCGTATTGAGATACAGCAACACTTGTGCCATAGCGATCTAAACCAGAAAGTCTTTCACTCGAAACGACAGTGCCTTCTTGCACTAACTTTGTATCAGTATAGTAGAAATCAAGAATTTGATCGTACGTACGCCCTTCTTTGGACTGCTGATATGCACCGTATTGACTCATACCGATACCGTGTCCGAATCCGCTGCCATAAACGGTGAAAGAATCAGCTTTGTTATCGATTTTCTTAACGTAAGGGCCTTTCATGATCGACGTACCGATCATAAATCTAATGTTGTAGGATGTATCATTGATTTCCTTTGTATGTTCTTTTATTTTACCATCTTCCATTACAAACCCATCTTCTTGTTTGATGAAATAGCTAAATGATAGGCTTCCTTTCAAAACATCGTTGGAATTGAATGGAGGAAGTGTAAATGAAATATCGTTGATCTTCGTAATCTTTATCTCGTCTTTGGAGTTAAATCCATATTTGCTTACGAGTCTACTTTTGATCGTTTGAATTTCTGTTGTATCCGTACCTAATTCAGTAACATTATCCCACCATGACTCAGGCTTTTTTAAGTCCAATTTAGTAGTGTCGATTTGCTCTTTCCCTAGTGTGTAGCTCCACAAATCTGAAGAAGTAGTGATTTTCTCATCGTACGGATCTTCTTTCCCTTGAAGATAAGGGACTAGTGCACTTCCCCATGCATTTGTATTGGACAGCACTCTCCCACCATTACTTGATGAGTAAAACGCACCGATGTAATCTAATTCACCTTTACTATTTGCGTATTTCAGTACTTTCCCAGCTGTCTCATCAACCGCTCGATTCGTCGTGTCATACCAGTGCATCCCTTTATACACCTGACTCATCGTAGTATCAGTAAACGGATATCGATCTGGGTTTGCTTCTTGATTGAGCATATCTACTTTAGCAAAAGTTCTGGCTGCAACTGCCTGTGCTTTAAGGGCTTCTTGACCGCCATGATCACCCCAATAAGGCATCATTTCACTCGGTACGACTCCCTTAAGATAATCCTCCATCGGCAACGTGTTGATCGGACGAATATAGTTTCCTTCAACAGTCATCTCAATCTCACCAAGATAGCTTTTATCCCCGAGTTCTATGTAACTATCTTTCGCACCTGTGATAGTAGGAACCAACGTCATGCTATCGCCAAAATTCCCAAGCTTCGAGTTCCCTTTGTACAAAACAACATCACCGGATTCTGCTTTTACCTTAAACTGATTACCATCATTACTTTGAATGTTGATTTCACTACCATCTACATGGTAGCTACCATTCACATTGAAGGAAACTTCTGTTTTGTTTTTAATGAAGTTTACTAGTCTCACAGAAACGTGGTCCTCTGCTGCCTCGACATGTTGAACCGACAACGAAAGTGCTAAAATGCCTGCTAAAAGTGATGTGAATACTTTCAAATCCCTTTTCCCCCTAAGTAATTTGTCGGAAAATAAATTTTTCCCTTTTACAACACTTTAGCATAATTTCGACATATTGAATGGTAAAAATGACAAATCTTACATAAATAACATAGAAATACCTATAAGGCGATCCCTTATAGGTTCTTTTTTACTATAAAAGTTTCTCTAACCAACTATTTTTCCCTTCACCTTAGGTACATTGCTGTGACTACCTATCAATAAGAGAAATAGTATGACCCCAAAACATCCACCAGCGATGTCCACAAAGACATCCATAAGTAATGAGCTCCTTTCTGGGAGGAATGCTTGTACCATTTCATCCATTGCCCCAAGAGCACCTATACTGGCTAATACCAAAGAGATTTTAACGACATATGGCCTTACTTGAAAAACAATCATTAAGAAAATCGCCAGAAAGCTATACATAACAAAATGACCTGCTTTTCTAATGAGGAAATTCACCATGCCGTCTTGACCATTCCTCTCGAGGCTCATTTCGAGAGGCCCATAGTGAATTATTTCAGGTAAAAATCTGCTAGTGGAGAAGTGTTCAGCTAGAGGATATTGAAGAACAGCAGCTGTAATAATTGCCATCCCCATTACAATGTAAGATAAAAACAAGATTGAACAAATCGTACTCAAGATTTTCATAGAAATATTCCTCACTCCCCTTAATCGTTACGATTATTGCCAGGAGAAGTGAGTACTATTCAACTTGATTCAGCGATTTCTTTAAGAGCTGAAGCTCTAGTATGAAGAAAGCGGTGCATATATCGTTTGAGGAAAAGTACGTTCGCAATGGACCCCACTAGTCCAAAAGGGGCTTTATAAATAAACTGGTCAATCATTAACGTTACGCCGTCAAATTCTTCAAACCTATGTGTATGTATAAACGAATGAAAAGCTCCAGACACCATCTCATCAATAAACCAATCTGGTCTATTCATTGCAGTGATTTGAGCAGTCAACGTTTGCTTCACTCCCAGATGAGTTGCTTCCCACGTTACATAATCACCAACTTCTAATAGTCCTTCCGTTACGCCAGCAACCGCTTTTTCATCTGTCCCTTTTGCGCTCTTTGTATGAACATCGACGTTTCTTGCAAGATCAAAGCACCTCTCGATCGGAGCTTCAATGAATGTTTCTAGATAAATGACCGGCATTCTCCTACCCCTTTACAACACCAAGTTCGTGAAGATTAATATTGCTTGAATTTTTTAACCGAGTAGAGGAAAGTCCTCTACTCTTCTAATTTTGGTGCAGTGACTTCTTTATGTTTACTTCTCTTATACTCTCCCTCAGGGTCTGGAAGGCTTTCAGTCGGAGTTTGATTATTAGTGATCGCAGCATTTTTCTGAGCTTTTCTTTTCTTCATATCGTTACCTCCTTTTTCTTTGTCATAGTTTAAACTCACACAACAAATTCATGTACAAAAATAATTTTTTATAATATTCAGACATACACACCCTTAAACTCTCTCGATGTGTTCGAAGTAGTAACATGAGGAGAGTTTCGCCATAAAACATCCAAAAGGGGGAAAGGTCATGAAAGATTCATTTCTACTGCTTGCCTCACTATCTGAAAGAAGATACGAAGAATTGGTACTTGAATTTGAAAACAAGCTTGACCGTCGCCTCTCAGAAAATGAAAGGGATTTCATTGAGTTCTTAGTAGAGCGTGAACTAACCGAAGAACAGCGAATGATCTGATCCGTACATGTTTTTCACCCCTTTATAACATGTGAACGATTAATACGACCTGTATTTTGTTACCTTCTCCGCATCCTTAATAGGAATAACGAAGCGTTTTTTCACTCTTCCTAAACTTGGGAAACGTATTATGATTCTTGGGGTTAATAGATTATGAAAAAAAACAATTTTCCCAATATACAGGTCTATTGGATTACGTTATACTATTATTGAGGTCAAATTTCGACAAATTTTATTTTTTCAGGTCTTCACAGTAACCGTCATACAATCGTACGAGAAAGGCAAAACCATTGAAAAATGGTGACGCAAAGCTAAAGGGACTTCACGGTAATGACGTTCCGAAAGTCAGCCAGCTGCCGAACACGTTCTCCAGTCGATTTGTGGCAATAAAGGGGGAGTAAGATATGAAAGGAACCTGGTCGACTCCAGAAGAAATTCAATATAGGAAAGAGCGTAAGGAAAAGCTCATCTATATCCTCATACCGATTTCGGCGATTTTAATTGGAGCAATGATTGCTTTACTGACACAGTTAACGTATTAATGCCTTGGAGCCTTTGTTAGGGCTCTTTTTATATTACCCTACAGTTTGCCCAACTAAAAAGAAGCTGACATGATCAGCTTCACAAACTTACTTTGTAACAGACTGTTTTTGTTTTGTTTTAAAAAGAAGATTGATGCCCTTCATTATTCCTTTGATAATAAGATAAATGAAAAACAAAATGACAAAACCTTTTAATCCAATGACGGCATCTTCAAATTCCATATTTCCTCTTCCAGTAATCTTCTGCTGAATTTCAATTGCAAAAACAACGACTAACAGTACCGTAAACGTATAAATAAACGAAATAGACGTTATGCTCCATTTAGAAAGAAGTTTAAAAACAACTTGAACGAAGACAAAACCAACCATTCCTAATATACCCATGACCCAGAAATGCAAATCCTTATCACTCACCACAAACCCTAAACCATACACCACTTCGATGAGAATGTCGTGTAGTTCATTTACTATGGCCGCGATTAATTTAATTAGTCCCTCCATTAGTCACGTTCCTTTTCATGTGTACTTGACTTCATTTTAGAGAGAGGACAACTAAAATTGCAAGCATTTTTACGACTGTGGCTGTGAGTTCAACTCCTGATTATTGATCGGAACATCGGTCATATCCTCTCCACAATAAGGACAAATCCACTCACCGTTTTGGTTGCTGCTATAAGAAGGCTTATGACAGTGGACACACGTTTTTTCTACCACCTGATCACCTCACTCCGTCTTAACATCCTATCAATCCCACCATTTCCATATACTCACAAATATTTTACCAAAATACGGTAACATATCAAGCACAACCGTATGACATTATATTACAAAAACATATAAAAAAAGCAGGTTAGCAACCTGCCCTTCGTACCGTTTTGTTAATTGAGCCATAACTCGGCCTACCGATCGATTCATAGATGAGTCCGCTCTCTTTCGCTTTCTCAAGACTATAGCAGTTCCTTCCATCAAAAACGAGGGGTACCTTCATATAGCGTTCGTAGATCGTTAAATCTACTGATTTTATTTCCTCCCATTCCGTTATGATAAAAGCTGCATCAGCATGCGTTAAGGACTCCTCAATCGTTTCACAGAATATAACTTTTTCCGACAGAAATGAGCGGGCATTTTCAATGGCAACCGGGTCATATCCACGAACCTCTGCACCTTCCTCTAAGAGAGTGTGGGCAATTGGTATCGAAGCGGCTTCACGCATGTCGTTTGTATTAGGTTTAAAAGCAAGGCCGAGAAGAGCAATTTTCTTATTTCTTAAGTCACCCATAACATCTTTTGCTTTCTGTACAAGCTTCATTTGTTGAGCGTTGTTTACTTCTATAACAGACTTCAATAACGTAAAGTCATGATGATTGTTTCCTGCGATTTGGACAAGTGCCTTCGTATCCTTCGGAAAACATGATCCTCCATAACCGATACCAGCTTTCAGAAATTCATTTCCGATCCGGTGATCCTTGCCCATCCCTTCTGCGACATCTTCTATGTTAGCACCCACTTTTTCGCAAATGTTTGCTATTTCATTAATAAAGCTTATTTTCGTTGCCAGAAAAGCATTAGAAGCATACTTAATCATTTCTGCACTCCTGCTATCTGTTCGATAGATTGGAATACCAAATGGGAGGTTGATCGATTCGATCACGTCTCCTGCATACTTATCGTCTGCACCGATAACAATGCGATCCCCATTAAACGTGTCATAAACTGCAGACCCTTCCCTTAAAAACTCAGGGTTGGAAACGATTTGAACGTTAATTCCTAGAGAAACATTTTGCTGAATCGTTCCCTTTATCCGTTCATTCGTCCCTACAGGCACAGTACTTTTCGTAACGATAATCGCATTTTGTTGTAACGCATTTGCGATATCTAATGCTGCTGCATCTATATAGCGAAGGTCTGCAGTGCCATCTGGATGTTGAGGTGTACCAACCGCTATGTAAATAACGTCAGCATTTGCTAACCCAACATGGTGCGAGGTAGTAAATGATAAACGGTTCGCTTTACTATTCCGCTTCATAAGCTCTTCTAAATTTGGTTCGTATATAGGAGATTGACCATTTGACAGCACCTTCACTTTTGCCTCATCTGTATCGATACACGTCACATGATTTCCGATTTCAGCAAGACTTACTCCCGTAACGAGACCAACATATCCTGTTCCGATCACTGCAATTTTCACATCTAGCCCTCCTCTACTATGTACTTGTCTTTATTATAAGAATGTTTTTGTCGTATAGACGTGGTTTTGTGATAACTAAACAAAACATTAATAATGAATTAACATCTCCCAATATTACCGTTTTTTCGATATGATAGTTATTAAACTGCTCAATTTAGAAAGTGTGAAACCAATGATTTTTTTACAAAGATGGATATGGCTTATACTTGCGTCGCTTATGATGATCATCCTTTTTCTATCCTCTAATACACCCTATCAAAATCAAGACGTTAAACCCCTATTTAAAGAATGGGTCACGATTGAACAAAAGGATCTTCCCCAAATCGAATTTCGTTACGATGGAGCCCTTGTTACACCATCTGAACCATATCGATATGTTGAGTTTTTCTTAAGAAAAGGGGCACATGTCGTTTCTTTTGGCTTACTTACATTTTTCTGGATACTGTTCTTCATAAAACGATACACCCTTAGAAAATCACTGTCTTTTGGATTCTTACTCGCATTCCTCTATGCTTTGTTCGACGAATACCATCAAAGTTTAATTCCAAATCGCACTGGACATTTGATCGATGTCTTCATACCGGATACGCTCGGAATGGTGTTAGCTTGTTTACTTATTCTCATAATATCCTTAATCAAAAATAAAAAAGCCGGAAATGCCTCCTAAAGAGGTTTCCGGCTTTTCCACCTACATATTCGACTTTTTATCGTCTCCCATTCCTTTTAGGAAAAGAAGTAACATTGATAACGACCGATTAATTTCTGGGTCTTTTAAGGCTTTGAACAAATCAAGATAACCTGTTTTATGGTCGTTGTCTTCATTATCAGCAACATTTTCAATTCCATTGTTAAGCCGATCGATCAAAGGCTCTAGCTCTTTCACATTGATTCTTCCAAGTGCTCCGACCAATAGCATCAAATTCTTAATCGCCATCGTATTTTCCGGAGTACTAAGAAGGTCAACAAGCACTTTTAGAACACGGTCCCCTTCACCAAACATCCCATTAAGGAGCGAAATAACGCCTCTATCTTTCATATGCCCTACCACTTCCAGCGTTTCAAGTAAAGCTTCTTTGTTATCGATCAATGCATCTTCAATTTCTTTTAAATCTAAAGCTCTCTTCTCATCTTCTGTTAGTTCAATCTTTTTAATCGATTTAATGGCCTTTGCCAAAACGGCTCGCCTCCTTCTTTACCATATCTCCTGGGAATAGATAATCCTTTCGTGCCCATTTACGTTCTACTTGTACACCGATTTGTGGTTGCGGGTTACCAAATCGATGGTTTACTTTTGGAAGCGGAGAAGACCCTTTATCTTTTAAAATTTCCATTTTTGCTTTCACTTCTTTATAGACAGGGGTATCCGTATCTTTGTCTGCATAGCTACTCGTCAGCAAGTTGATCGCACCCTCACCTGAATCGTTCAATGGAACGTAAACTTCTTTTCCTTGTACTCTGTCCGTGACGAGACATTTAAGTTTTATCGCGCCATACGGAGAAGAGAGCCTTACTAGCGTGCCATCCGTTAAGCCTCTTTCTTCCGCTAGTTCTATGGATACTTCTATGAACGACTCTGGAGTTTTGGCTTTGATACCTTCACTTTTATATGTCATATTCCCTTCATGAAAATGTTCAAGAAGTCGGCCATTGTTAACATGAAGATCATATTCATCATCGAACTGAATCGGCTCAGTCCATTCGAGTGGAAACAATCGAGCTTTTCCATCTGGAAATGGGAAGTCTTCTTGGAAAAGCAGCGGTGTATCTTTCCCATCTGCCGTAACTGGCCATTGCTGACTATCATAGCCTTCTAAACGGTCATACGAAACACCTGCAAACATGTCTGCAAGCTGAGTTGCTTCACCCATAATATCTCGAGGATGATCATACTTCCAATCTGCACCGAGTTCATTTGCAATCATCATAATGATCTTCCAGTCCGGTTTGGAATCACCAAGCTCGTCAAGAGCTTGATAAAGTCGTTGAATCCGTCTCTCTGTATTGGTAAACGTACCTTCCTTCTCAAGACTCGGGCTTGCTGGAAGAACAACATCTGCATATTCAGCGGTCTTTGTTAAGAAAAGATCCTGAACGACAAAGAAATCAAGTTTTCCAAATGCTTCATGAACATAGTTCAAATTAGAGTCTACGATTCCCATGTCTTCACCCTTTAAGTACATACATTTGAGGTTTCCATCATGAATACTTTTGACCATTTCATGATTGTTAAGCCCTATCTCTTCAGGAAGCGGATTACCCCACGCTTTTTCGTATTTTTCTCGGACTTTTTCATCTGTGACTTCTTCATACCCAGGCATCATGTTCGGCATACTTCCGAAGTCACTTGCTCCCTGAACATTATTATGTCCTCTAAGTGGATAAGCCCCCGTTCCAGGCTTACCATAATTTCCTGTTACAAGTAATAGATTCGATATTGCAGTACTCGTATCAGATCCTCCGCTATGTTGCGTTACACCCATAGCCCATAGCGCAACCGTACTGTTCGCTTCGTGAATCATCGTAGCAATCTTTATCAATTCTTCTTGAGAAATACCGGTCACATTCTCTGCGTACTCTAACGTGTATGGTTCTAAACTCTCAATATAATCAGCGAGACCATTCACCCGATCTTTTAAAAACGCTTCATCCGCCCATCCCTGATCGATAATATATTTTGTAACTGCTGAAAGCCACACAAGGTCTGTGCCAGATGAAGGTCGAATAAACAAATCGGAGCGCTCAGCCATTTCATGCTTTCTCAAGTCAGAAACGATGAGTTTTTGGCCGTGAAGCTTATGCGATCTTTTCACACGGGTCGATAACACTGGGTGTGATTCGGAAGTATTCGAACCGATGACGATCACTAACTCTGACATTTCGATATCTGTGATCGAACCTGAATCGCCCCCGTACCCAACCGTTCTGAACAACCCTTTTGTGGCAGGCGTCTGACAATAACGCGAGCAATTATCGATGTTATTCGTGCCAATAATGTTCCTTCCTAATTTCTGCATTAAGTATGATTCTTCGTTTGTACATTTCGAAGAACTTATAAAAGAAAGGGCATCAGGACCGTGATGTTGTTTTATATCACTGAACTTACTTGCAATCAATTTGATCGCTTCGTCCCAATCCGCTTCTCGGAATGATTCTCCTTCTCTAATCAGTGGCTTTGTTAATCGTTCCTCGCTATTAACGTAATCCCAGCCGAACTTTCCTTTCACGCAAGTCGAAATTCCGTTTGCTGGAGCTTCAGCTTGTGGTTCTACTTTTAAAATATCGCGACCCTGCGTCCACACGTCGAAGCTGCAGCCTACGCCACAGTATGTACATACCGTCTTTGTTTTCTTAATCTTGTTTTCTCTCATCGCTGACTCCATGTCAGAAATCGCAAGGATCGAGTTATAGCCTGTTTCAACATTTTTTGTTAATTCGATCATTGGACGAAGCGTGCCATCAGGAATGCCTGTTAAGAAACCCGCTTCCCCTTCCATTCCTTTTTCCATCATCGCATTACAAGGACAGACAGTAGAACAATGTCCACAAGAAACACAAGATGACTCATTGATCGGAACGTCGTTATCCCAGATGACTCTTGGTCTTTCTCGTTCCCAATCGATCGTTATCGTTTCCGTCACTTGAACATCCTGGCATGCCTCTACACAGCGTCCACATAAAATACACTGATCTGGATCATACCGATAAAATGCGTTTGAATCATCAATCCGTTCAGGCTTAGGGTCAAACGGTACTGCTTGGTGATCTTTCTTCATTTGTTTCACGGTATTATGAATCTCGCATGTTCCGTTGTTATAATCACACACTGTACAGTACAACTCATGATTGTAAAGAATGCGATCCATCGCAATATCCTGTGCTTTCTTTACATGAGAAGCTGTTGAATTGATGTTATCCCCATTTGAGAGTCTAGT
Organism: Anaerobacillus sp. ABA4_114; assembly: GCF_056159065.1. Classification (NCBI taxonomy): domain Bacteria; kingdom Bacillati; phylum Bacillota; class Bacilli; order Caryophanales; family Bacillaceae; genus Anaerobacillus; species Anaerobacillus sp. ABA4_114. Next base: position 648,820 of record NZ_JBSWUM010000001.1, on the reverse strand, counting down.
AGAACAACCTCTTACGATTTCTCCGTTCACTTCTACCATACATGTATCACATGTCTCAATGGCACCTAAACTCGGATGATAGCACACGCTAGGTAAATCGAGCTCATTGTTATGTAAAGCATCAAGGACACTCATACCGTCATTTACAACTGTGCTCTTTCCATTAATCGTAACCTGAATGGTTTCAGACACTATTCTTCACCCCTATTTCATTCATTGGAAACCTATTCCTCTATACCCTATCCGTAGCCATGATAGGCTGATCTTTAGAAATTAAGCCATGCTATTACTCATCTTTCTTTATTCCTTATAAATTTCCTGCCCACCTCTGCTAAAGAAAAAAGCAGGTAGCGAAACTATCCGCTTACCCGCTCTTCTAAGTTCTTTACACTGACACTCACATCTAGCGTGTGTGCTCCACCAATATACACACCTTTTAATGGTGATATATCACTGTAATCGCGTCCAACTGCAATACGAATATGCTGTTCACCAACGATCGCATTGTTCGTAGGATCAACCCCAAACCATTTTTGCCCTGGTAGTTTCACTTCTAACCAAGCATGTGTAGCAGCATCACCTCGATATGCGGAATTTTCCCCGATATAGATATACCCGCTAACATAGCGTGCTGGAATTCCACGATAACGACAGAGTGCGAGCATGAGATGAGTGTAATCCTGGCATACCCCAGTTCTATGCTCCAACACTTCATCAGCAGTTGTCATCACATTGGTCGCACCAGATACATACTCCATCGAATTGTAAATGTGTTCATTAAGATTTACTACAAAATCTAGTTCATCTCTAGACTGTGCCCAGATTTCATTTGTTTCTTTCTTCATGGCATCCTCAGGTATGGTTGTATAATGCCGATCGATCAAGTACTCTGCATAAGCCTGTTTAAAAGAATGAGAGGTTAGCTCCTGCCTTTGCTCAGAAGTCAGTGGGTTTGAAACATCAAACTCTATCGAATTTGTCTCTACATTCGAGATGGTTTCGATCGAAAGAGTTTGATGCTCGCTCCAAATGTAGAAGGTCTCGACGTAATTCCCCCAGTAATCGGTATGGCCATACGTTTCACTGACTGGATCGATAATGGCAGTATATTCATGAACAGTTTGCAACTCATCATGAAGTGGACGTAACCTGAACTGATTGATACTTTGTCTCACTGGGCGCTCATATTCATAGCTGTTGGTTTGTGTAACTTCAAATTTCATGGTATCGCTACTTCCCCTAAATAGTATGTTCGCGTAATGTAATGACCGATGGTGCTACATCTACGCTGAAAACTTTGAAGAAAGGCATGAGCATCTTGGTAAAGGACTTCTTCAATCGTAAAATCGATCAAATCGTTCGCTAAGTATTCCAGCTCCTTTGCAAGGGACTCAGAGTAATGCTCCACTTCACCCTCCTCTAATGCAACGAACGCATTACGCACTTTCTGTATGCAGTAGATCATAGAACGAGGGAAGTCCATGTTGAGGATAAAGAATTCAGCAACATCTTTCGATTTAATAAGCGGTCGATACATTTTGATATAAGCTTCATGACCACTCACGGATTGAAGCACAGACCACCAATGATGATACTCCACGATTTCTTTATTTTCGTATTGATCAAGATTTTTATGGTAAAAAACATCGAGTATTCGAGCGGTCTTCTCCGCCCTTTCCAAGTGTTTGCCCATCTCCATAAACAAATACGCATCGCCTCTTGGCATCGTTGCCTCTACAATCCCCTGGAAGAAGAGCGATTCTTTTTTAATTGTTTCACAGAACTCGTTTACTTCATCCATTTCCCATCGAGACTTACTATAGCTTTTTAATTTCAAATAGAACGAGTTGATGCATTCCCATAATTCATTAGGAATAATTTCGCGAACAGCCCTGGCATTTTCTCTTGCCACCGTGATCGCATTCAAGATGGAGTTCGGGTTCTTCATGGAAAACATTAAGAATTCCACAACGCTTCTGTCATCGCATCCCGAATAATTTTCATTGAAAATTTGCTGATAGCCGCCAATTTCGATTAGCTCATACCAGTTTTGGTTATTTTCTTCAGTCGGATTCGCATTTTCTAAACGGCTCGTTAATTTAACAGCTATTAATCTAGCATTGTTTTCTGCTCTTTCTACGTTTCGAGACAACCAATATAATGAATCAGCTACTCTGCTTAACATCGTCATTACTCCTTCCCTTTTATACGTTGGCTGGAGACTCCTCTAGAACCCACGTGTCTTTCGCTCCCCCACCTTGTGAGGAATTGACGACGAGAGAACCTTCTTTTAAGGCTACGCGCGTTAATCCCCCAGGGAATACGTGCGTTTTTTCTCCACCAAAGATGAAGACTCTTAGATCGACATGACATGCAGCAAAGCGATCTCCTTTAAATGCTGGTAATCTTGATAACTTAATCGTAGGCTGTGCTATAAATTCTGATGGGTTCTTCAAGATTTGCTTCCTGTATGCTTCGATTTCTTCTTCAGAAGCATGAGGACCGATCAACATATTGTAACCCCCTGAAGCATTCGTGTGCTTCACAACAAGCTCCGACAGATGATCCAACACATATTCCAATTGATCTTCATACCTCAATAGATAGGTATCTACGTTTTTTACCAAAGGTTCTTCGTTAAGATAATAGCGAATCATATCTGGTACGAAATGATAGATCGCCTTATCATCTGCAACGCCGTTTCCTATACCGTTGATGATCGATACGTTACCTGCTCGATAAGCATCGACAAGGCCAGGAACACCTAGGAGAGAATCTTCTCTAAACTCAAGTGGATCGAGAAATTCATCATCGATTCTTCTATAGATCACATCGACTTGCTTCAAGCCTCTCGCTGTCTTCATAAAGACTTCACGTTCCCTTACAACGAGATCCCTACCTTCTACGAGTTCAACGCCAGATCTTTGCGCAATGTAACTGTGGTCGTAATAAGCTGAGTTATAAATTCCTGGTGTCAAAAGGACGATGGTTGGATTACTTTTATTCTGAGGTGCAAGAGAAGCCATAGACGAATGCAGATAAGAAAACTGTTGTTCTAGTGATTGAACAGAATATTGATTAAAGAACTCAGGATATACCTTCCTCATCACGTAACGATTTTGGAAAACATACGACAACCCTGAAGGATTTCGAAGGTTATCCTCCAAAACTCGGTACTCGCCACTATCATCACGAATTAAATCGATCCCAGCCATAAAAATATGCTGCCTTCTTGGGAGATCGATTCCTGCCACCTGTTCAAAGAAATGCTGACAGTTAACAACGAGGTCTCGAGGAATCACGCCATCTTTTAATATTTGCTGTTCATGATACACGTCATCTAGAAATGCATTTAGTGCATCAAATCGTTGCATCAACCCACGTTCAAGTTCCGCCCATTCGTCTGGAGGAATGATTTTTGGAACGAAATCGAACGGCATCGTTCGTTCCGTTCCTTCTGTTTCACTGTAGACCGTAAAAGTGATCCCCTGTCTCAAGAAATCACTTTGAGCAAGTTCATACCTCTCTTGTAAATTGTTTGGATCAACACTGTTTAACCTTTCATGGAAAGGTTTACAGTAATCTCTAGGGAGGTGGTCCTTTTGAAGCATCTCATCAAAGAATTCATCAAGTTTGTATGAATTAAACACGATACCTTTTCCTCCTTCTATGTATGATTAGTAAATTACCCATAATTCTTACTTTTCTAACAAATTTCGTTATAAGATAGTCTATATCCTTCAATTACATAGTAGAAAAGAATTGTTTTTTCAAAATTTTACAGATTGAGCAACGATTATTCACTACTATATCGTTTAAAACATAGACTAGTACAGGCCGTAAAAAAATGAGGTGGATGAACATGCGTTTCTCAGAAATGGAGCCTGAACGTCTTTCAAGAGATCAAATCACAACGCTGTTGTTTGATGGATTAGAAGACGATGGAATGAATGGCGATTGTATTCTAGTATTCGGTGCAAGAAGTCTACTACGTGTTAAGAAAGCTGCTGAGTTATACGAAGCAAAACGCGCACCGTATATTCTCGTTTCAGGATCAGGTGCAAGGTGGGGAAACGATGAGACGCCTGAGGCGATCTGGATGAGAGACCAATTGAAAAATCGAGGCATTCCATCCGATCGAATTTTGTTAGAGCTTAAAGCAGAAAACACGACTGAGAATGTAATTGCTTCAATGCTGGTCCTTCAACAGCAATTTGGATTACATGCGCTCAAAAGGCTATTGATCGTGAGCTCGCCATACCATATGAAACGTTGTCTATTATCGCTTAAGACCTATATGCCAAAACATATCGCGTATTCGCTTTGCTCTGATGATAGGATAATCGGACAACGCACGAACTGGTGGACCGACCCCAATGAACAGTCGTATATATTAAAAGAAGTTAAGTCCATCAAAAAGTACGCGGAACTAGGCATCTTGATAGATGAAGAATGGTAAAAAGAGGGGGGCAGTTACGTAGCTGCCCTCCCTCTTCAATCATTTCCATTCTTTCCACTTGTTTCGTAGTTGCTCTTTCTTCACTTGCAACAGTGTGCTTCCATCGGCATCCTTTTTTTGCTTCTGCCATTCGTAAAAGCTTGCAACACTAATCAAGGTGAAACCTGCGATCAACAAGTATGCCCACCAAGGCATGTTGCCCCAATACGGACGAGTTTGAATAAAGAGATTCAAAAGAAGAACACCTATTCCAATTAAGAAATAAGATTTGATCCTGAAGTAAAATCCACTTATAACGGATGCAAGAGATAACACTCCCGCTAACAACGCATCGTAGATCGTGTTGCTTACAATAGCATCTGTTACGATTATTGCTGCAACAATTGCAACAACTGTAAGCTCCACCCATTTTACAATATGCTCTTCCTTCTTCCACGTACTTTTCGAAAGAAACACGGTCAATCCAATCCACGGGAGAACATAGACTTCTGCTACAATATACTGATTGATCTCGATATGTTGAAGCAGCGTATAGTAAGGGATTAGTAAGCTTACAGCGCTCATGCTCTGAACGATACGCTTCGGATTACCATGAGGAACTCTTTTTATCTGTAGGGATACTAAGCTAACGAAAAACAAAGCGCACATCTCTTCCGCCCAAAGTGGTGCCTGATTTGTATATTGAACAAGTGGTCCGACGAGTAACAACGCAGCAACCGTATACCAATCGATATGATTCGTAATCATCTCACTCGAACTGAAAGCGTATAGCTGTTTATGGATGAAAAGACCTGAACAAAGAAGCAAGAGACCTACCAATACATGTAGTACCATCTTTTCTTCTATTGCTTCAAAAGGTAAAAGCTGAACAAACAAGATAACATACAATAACGGAAAAATATTAAAAAGCTGCCATCTCGCTTGATGCATCACATAAAGAAGCACACCTACATAGAGAATCGCTACGGTAAATGAAACAGCTGTTAACTCTTCTTGCAATGTAAATGGTACTAATCCTAGTAACGAAAATGGGACAGCATACCATTTGATCCGTGCTTTCCAACGATCGTTTAACAGAAACCAAAAAGCAAACATAACTGCACTCGATGCAAAGCCTGTATAAAGATAAACATCTTCAATTTGATAGTAATCTACTAATGACATATAGAAAAACGGGAGGATGGAGAAGCCTGCATATAGAAACGTGCGAACCTCCCACTCCTTCGTACGAGAAAAAACACTGTAAAGGTAGATTAGTAAAGTGATCACAAATAAGATCGGAACGCCAGTGTAGACTCCTACCGAATAATATAAAGCGAGTGGTAAATAGATATGTGCTAAATACACAAACGCATTTTGCACGTAAGGATTCTTCTTAACAATAAAATCTCCTACGATGATTAACACGATACTTCCTGGAATCCATTGATAAATTCCTTGAATCGGAAAGGCTTCAGCAACCGACAAGTATGTTCCTAACGTCGATAAACTAAGAAAATACCATAGCGATTCTTCGTTTGTTCTTTTAATTAGAAGGAACAAGAAAAAAATCGCACCAAGAAGCAATCCGCTTCGCGTGTATAATTCATTCGTTGAATATACGAGAAGGAATAGAAGTCCTGTCGTGTAAGCCGCCTGAGACGTCCAAAAAAAGCTAGCATGGAGTACAGATTTGTTTTTCCATAAAAATGATATCCCCATGAGAAGAGCAGCACTGACAACTAAATGAAAAGACAGGCCAAATTCCTCTCGATAAAAACCATTCTCAGCCCAAACAGGGTATAAACATAGAAAAGCAACCGCCCATGCAGATGGATAGCAAACGCTCGCAATAGCTCGAAGCCATCGTGGTTCTCCTTCATACACAATTGTTAAAAAGATGATTCCGATGATCCCCATCATACTAGCGTCGATGACCCACTTTTCTGCTAAAACTCCGACCAATACGGCTAGAGATATGGGACCGAACGACAGGAACAGGGCCCCAGACCTTATGACTTTTGTGTATCTCCACTTGTTCCAATAAAACCCTAATAAGTATAGACTAAGACCCGTTATAAAAAGATGGAGAATAACAACCGTCACGGTCACATCAGTGTATAGTAAATTCAATGTGTATAGGCCTGCAGCCACAAGAAACAATGGTGCTAAAAAGCCAAAAACCTTCAGCTTAGATAGATTAGCAAGATAGATAAAATTCACACTGATCAACACGTATCCTGCTATGAGAAGCCAAGAAGGATCGTCTAAACGGAGCAGTAATCCTTTATAACTAATAAATAGAAAAGCAGCGACAGAAACGATGCCACTCGTAATCTGAAATGCTTTCTTCATATAGTTATCTTCAAACTTCTCAATCATCTGAAGGCCAATGAAAAGAAATCCGATAAGTGAGTAGAATAGTACATCGATTGACTCAAGAAACGAATTCTCGATGAGCTGGTAGATTCCGTAGACGAAAAGGGCCGTAAATATAAAATGATATTCTTTTTGCTTCCCTATATACACCATCGATAAATATAGCGTCGCCGTTAATAAAACGTTAAAACTATAAAATACCGCTTGATCAAAGAATAAAAGCAGCAACAAGGTCGAAAGGACGAGGTTTCCTTGAAGATAAAGCGGTAGCTCCCGTACAAATAGGTGACCCTCTGCTATCTTCCTCGTTCTTACATACATCAGGATTAATAATCCATTGAACAATACGATTCCAAAATAAAACGCATCGATCGTTGGATTGAATAGTTGAATGAAAAACGACGTACCAATTGTAAGTCCTACATATGAAAACCATACGAACAACCTTGAGTTTTGTCTTATTGCCTGATAGCCGTATAGAGGTAAACAAATCAGCGTTCCAAGCAATCCAAGAAAGTATTTACCTTCACCGCTTATGGACAACCATGCGCCGAACAGTTGAAAGTAGCCCGCTGATAAGATAACGATCGGTAAAAACAAACTCCCAAGAACTAAAAAAGCAAATGCTGTTTTTTCAATCTTTAGCTTATGTCCACTCAGCCAGCTAATACCAAAGAAAAGGAGTGATACTGCAGCAATCAAACCAGTTTTGAGAGTAGAGGTTAGAGCTTCCCACGTACTCGTTGCAAGAACAAGTCCTCCTAAGAGAAGAAACACCACTCCGATGATGAGAATCCACGTAAGGTTCCGGTCACGTATCTCTTGAGCGGATCTCACCTTTTTCTGCTTCACCTTTTGTTTTGGCGGCTTTGGACGTTCTTCCAAAATCTCCTCGGTAACTTCCTCAACCTCACGATTCACATCAAGCTCTAAGAAACGCGTGTATGCCTCTGACACATGTTCGTAAGTCCTCTCAGAAATGAAGTCACTTTGTTTCAGCCTGCTTAACTCTCCTTTAAATGCAGCCTGTCTCTCCTTCTCATCCATGTGCCTCCCCCCTAACGGCAATATCTTCCTCTTTAATGATTCTATTTACTCACACTGCTTGTTATTTCGCAATAGTCTAAAAACGATCTGAAATACAAAAAAAACTGCCTCAGTTAATCGGCAGTTTCGTTGAGGTTCACGTTTCCTTCACAGCGCTCAAGCATTCTCTTGGATACCTGAAATCACCATTTCTTTATAAAATCCATCTTTCTTAAGCAGTTCTTCATGAGACCCTTTTTCAAGAATTTCCCCTTGATGTAACACAAGGATCTGATCTGCCCGCTGAATCGTATTCAATCGGTGGGCGATGACAAAGCTCGTTCTTCCTTCCATCAACTTCCACAGCGCGCGCTGGATCTGTATTTCTGTTCTCGTATCGATACTACTCGTGGCTTCGTCTAAAATTAAGATCGCAGGATCCGCTAGCACAGCCCGTGCAATCGATAATAACTGCCTTTGTCCATGGCTTATCCCTCCCCCATCTTGCTTTAGAACAGTGTGATATCCATTGGGGAGCTTCGATATAAAGGAATGAGCATTCGCTATCCTCGCAGCATTTCTAACCTCTTCATCCGTTGCTTCTAACCGACCATAACGGATGTTTTCTAATATACTTTCTTCAAATAATAGCGTATCTTGCAAAACAAACCCCATATTACCTCGCAAACTATCTCTTGTTATTGACGCGATCTCTTTTCCGTCAATTTCAATCGTTCCTTCATCGATCTCATAAAATCTCATGAGTAAGTTTAAGATCGTTGTTTTGCCAGCTCCAGTCGGTCCAACGATCGCTACTGATTCACCTGGTTGTGCAGAGAAGGTTATGCCCTTCAACGTATCTTGGTCTTTTTCATATCCAAACGAAACTTCTCTAAAAGAAACGTGACCCTCTACGTCTTTTAATACAGTTGCGTCATTGCGATCTCTTTGTTCTTCCTTTTCATCCAGAACAACAAAAACCCTTTCAGCCCCAGCAACTGCAGAGAGTATCGTATTAAACTGATTCGCTAGATCATTTAAAGGTCTTGTAAACTGTCTTGAATACTGAATGAAAGCAACGATTACTCCAATTGTGACTAACCCTTCAAGTGCAAGCCACCCTCCTGCTGCCGCGATCAATACGAAGCTTAAATTGTTTAACACGTTCATTAGCTTTGGAATAAAACCTGAATATGTTAATGCCCAAAAGCCTGATTTTCGCAACTCATCACTTTCTTTTGCAAACTGCTTTTTCACTCTTTCTTCTTGTGAAAAAGTTTTTACGATCTGTTGACCTGAAATCGTTTCTTCGATGACGCCGTTTAACGTTCCCAAATTACGCTGCTGTTCTTTAAAATAATACCCTGTACGCTTCGTTATCCATTTCATACCAAGGAACATGAGTGGAATGATTGTAAACGTGATTAAGGTTAGCAGCGGGCTCAACCAAATCATGATAGCAACTGTACCGATTAATGTTAAAACACTAGAGAAGATTTGAATGACGGAGCTGTTTAACGTTTTGCTTACATTCTCGATATCATTCGTTAGCCGGCTCATAAGCTCGCCGTGTGTCTTCTTATCAAAATAAGGAATAGGAAGGCGCTGGAAGTGATGAAAAAGATCTTTTCTCATATATAAAACCGTTTTTTGTGCGATGCCGATCATCCAGAAATTCTGTAAATAGGTGACGATCGACTGAAGAAAATAAATTCCGATCAACACGAATAGTAGAGGTAGCAGACCATTTAAGTCCCCCTTAACTAAATAATCGTCGATCGCCACACTAGTTAAGTAAGGACCGAGTAGACCAAAGACCGAGCTCATCAGAACAAGCAAAAGGACCAAAGATAGGAGACCTTTCTTCACAGATAGATAGCTCCAGATTCTTTTCACAGTTCCTTTTATGTCATCAGGCCTCTTCTTACTTTTAAGATGTCCTCTCGGCATGATCTACCTCCTCACCGTACTGCGAAGAATAAATATCCTGGTACGTTTCATTCTCACTTAGCAGCCTCATGTGTGTGCCCTTCCCTACCACTTCTCCATCGTCGAGCACGATGATTTGATCGGCATCTTTCACAGAACTTATCTTCTGTGCGATCAGTAAGATGAGCCCTTGAAATTTACTGTTTCTAAGAGAGTCTTGTAATTTCGCTTCAGTTTTTAAATCCAGTGCACTGGTGCTATCATCTAGAATTAATATTTCAGGATTTCGAATGAGAGCTCTCGCAATAGACAGCCGTTGTTTTTGACCGCCTGAGAGATTGACACCTTTTTGACCGAGCTCCGTTTCATACTTCTTTGGAAGCGTCATAATAAACTCGTGAATTTGAGCTGTTTTTGCAGCCTCAACGATTTCTTCCATCGTTGCATCCTCTTTTCCCCACCGAATGTTTTCACCGATCGTATCACTGAAAAGCATCACTTCTTGAGGAACGACTCCAATGGCTCTTCTAAGCTCTTCAACCTGTATTTCGTTTAAATGGACCCCGTTCCATTTGATTTCACCTGAATCTGGTTCGTAAAGGCGGGGGATCAGCTGTATTAGCGAAGTCTTCCCAGTCCCTGTAGAACCTAAAATGCCAATGAATTGCCCTCGCTTTAAACTGAAAGTAATATTCTTTAACACCTCTGTATCAGGGTATGAGAAATGGATGTTCGAAAATTCCAATGTGCGTAGAGGCAGCGACAAAGGCTTGCTAGAACCCTGAGTATCTGTCTCTGTCGCAAAGACCTCATCCATACGATGAACAGAAGCTCTAGCACGTGAAAGAATCATTAAGATGAAAGAAAACATCGAGAGCGCAACCGTTATCCGTGTGCCATAGGTAATGATAGCAGCAACATCTCCAACTCTCGTACCTCCACCGATAATTTTGACCCCTCCAAACCAAATAACAGCTACGATCCCAATGTTCATGATGATCAATAATACGGGTGTCGCTAGTTCGATCAGTCGTAAAGAAGCCACGTTTCGGTCAAACAGATCGTCATTCACTACTTTGAACCGATCTTGTTCGTATCTGCTTCGCCTTAGCGCTTTTATTAAACGAATGCCTACTAAATTCTCTCTCATCACGCCGTTCACTCGATCAAGCTTCTCCTGCACGAGTGCGAATAAAGCGATTCCTTTTTTCATGACATAAAAGAGAAAGGCGATAACGATCGGTATAGCGACCGTTAACAAAAGAGCAATTTGCCAATCTACAATAAGAGCCATCACAATCCCCCCTACAACAAGAAGAGGTGCTCTCACCATAATTCGAAGTCCCATAAAAATAACAAGCTGGACCTGGTTCACATCATTCGTAAGCCTTGTGATAAGAGAAGATGTTGGAAAACGATTGAAATCGATAAAAGAGAACGATTGAATCTTTTCAAACAGCGCCTCCCTCAAATCATACGCGAATTGCTGACTGACATAAGAGGCAAGGTACGTATTGATGATCGAGGTAATAAAAGAAAAAATCGTAAGACCGAGCATGAATAGCCCGACTGATTTAATGACAGATAGGTCCCTCTCTATAATGCCGTTATCGATGATGTCGGCCATTAATAGAGGTAACCACAGTTCGACCGCTAGCTCCACAAGCATTAGTAAAGCAGCGATGATCGCAGCCTTACGATAAGGATAAATAAAAGAAAAAATTTTGCGCATGACCCCTCCAAAACACTCTGACATCTCTTACACTTTACCATATTTTTCAGAATATTTAGGGCTACGAAAATTATGACACCAAAAAAAAGAAACCGGCTAAAAAGCCGATCCCTTACCTATTACTTTTAGAAACCATCAGTTCGAGCTCACCCTCAAGTTCAAACTCATTCATAGTCGATGGGATGATAAAATGATCTCCTTGTTTTATAAAGTGTGAAGAACCTCCTGAAGAAATTTCACCTTCACCACTCAATACGCTTACTAATAAGTAGCGTGCATCCAGTTTATTCGTAAATACCCCATCGATCTCCCAATGATACACTGTAAAATAAGTAGAGTCGATCAGCTTTGTTTGCCTTAATCCTTCTTGATTTGAAACGATTGGTTCAAACTCAGGATCACGATGAGGGATTGTAGAAACTTCTTTGGATCTCTCGATATGAAGCTCGCGCTTATTGCCCTGATCATCCGTACGATCATAGTCATAAACACGATACGTCGTATCAGAACTCTGTTGCGTTTCAAGAATCATCGTTCCTGCTCCAATCGCATGGATCGTACCACTCGGAACAAAATAGAATTGCCCTGGCTCGATCGGAACACGTCGAAGCAAGCTATCCCACTCTCCATTATCGATCATCTCTGTAAACTCCGATTTTGTTTTAGCATGGTGACCAAAGATAAGCTCAGCACCAGGGTCACAATCGATGATATACCAGCATTCCGTCTTACCGTATGCTTCATTTTCAACGTTCCTCGCGTATGTATCGTCGGGATGAACCTGTACAGATAAATCACGATTTGCATCCAAAATTTTCACTAATAATGGAAAGTGATCTCCCTCTTCATCTCCGAATAAATTTCGATGTTCATCCCATATGTTGTTCAATGTTTGACCTTCGAGAGGTCCGTTCTTAATTTCACATGGTCCATTCTGATGAGCGGAAATCCCCCAGCATTCACCAGTTGTTTCAGACGGGATATCATAGCCAAAAATATCATTAAGCTTAGTGCCACCCCAGATTCGATCTTTGAATTCAGGCTTTAAAAAAAGCGGTTCATGTTGATACACAATTATTCCTCCTCATTTTGTTCTTAGTTCTTTTCGTTTATTCCAGCCATAGCAGCTCCAATCAATCCTGCATGATCTCCTAGGACCGCAGGCTCGATGACAACTTTTCCACGTAACCCTTCATATAGATAGCCGTCCACTTTTTTTCTAAGGAGCGAGAACAGCTCGTTTTGGGCATTCATTACGCCTCCACCAAGGATAAATACTGATGGGTCAAGTGTATGAACAAGGTTTGCGATTCCGATGGCAAGTGCATCCATCGCTTCACTTATGATCGCGATAGCAGCTTGGTTCCCTTCATCCGCCATGGCGAAGACCTCTTTTGCTCCGCCCTCAATTCCAAGCCTCGCCTTGCCCTCTCTACCGATTGCAGTTCCAGAAGCCAATGCTTCGAGGGAACCTGCATTCATATTAGCATGCTTCGGACCATTCGGCTTGATGATCATGTTTCCGATTTCTGCACCATAGCCATGTTCTCCTTGCACGATCTTATTCTGTAACACGTATCCTCCGCCTACTCCAGTACTGACCGTAATGTAAAAGGAACTTTGTTTGCCCTTTCCCGCTCCATACATCGCTTCACCTAGAGCAGCGGCGTCAGCATCATTTATTAGGAGAGTTGGAATACTCACTTCTTTCTGAACGATTTCCGTAATCGGAACATCCTTCCACCCTGGCAGGTTAGGTGGTGACATGACAATACCGTCGAAAGGATTTAACGGTCCAGGTGACCCAATCCCTATTGTTTCTACTTTATAAGTATCGGTCAACTCTTTTATCAAGTCGATCATTCTTGCGATAATAGAAGTGTATCCAGACGTCGCGATCGTAGGGGTTTGCCTGACTTGAAGTAAATGTCCTTGTTCATCTGTTACGCCAACTCGGAGGTTCGTTCCTCCTAAATCTATACCCATATAGTAGTTTCCCAAAATATCCCCTCCTGCCATTTCTTATTTTTATATGCTACCATGAATTGCGAAAAGATATAGCACGTATTTACAATTCTTTCAATAATCATCACACATCGTCATAAATTGCTAAATTTTGAAAAATTTCTAGGAATTTCGTTGACTACTAGTAGTGCTCTGATAAACTATTATTAAACTAACAAATTAGGTGACAAACATGGTATTTGACGGTATTTTACTAGCCATTCTCATTGGTTTCCTAAGAAAAGGGAGCTTAAAAGGCTTTGCGTATTTATCCTTCCGCGCTGGGTGGATATTCCCACTCTTACTTCTGATCGAGATAGGAGTTTTTGTCTATCAATCTTCCTATGCATGGATTGGAAAGTATAGTGGAGTACTATTTATGCTTATCTACGTCGTCGGCATGGCTTTTCTGTGGTTAAACCGCAAGATGAACATTGGTATTCCAATCCTATTGCTAGGTGTATTACTAAACTTTATCGTCATGGCACTGAATGGCGGTCGAATGCCAGTATCACTAGAAGCTGCTGCCATATTAGATCCTGCATATGCAAGCGCTATCCAAAACGGGTTATATGGAAAGCATGCAGTCCTTACCGATTCAACGTTACTAGGATTCCTTGGCGATGTGATACCAATAACCGACCCTTATCCAAAAGATCAGGTGATTAGCTTTGGCGACATCGTCATGAATATAGGTATTTTTATCTTTATACAGCGAGTCATGGTAAAGAATCGACATCCAGAAGGTTCATCTTCCGCGACTAAGACGCTGTCTACTTAAAGGAGGTGACAGCATGGAAAGAAAAGAAGGCATTAAGCTAACTGGTATCATCGTTAATATTGCTATTATTTCTACCGCCTTAATCGCATTAACTTCTGGATTTAAATTAGTTTAATTGATGAAGAGGAGCACCCCGTGCTCCTCCAACTTCAAACTAAATTTAAATGAGAGTGGTGGAAACATGAAGGGCATATTTCAAAATAACAACTACCTAGTGAACGTATACCTTAGCGCGGTATCTGTTGCTGGAATCTTATTATACATCTCAAGCTACTCTATGACGCCACTTAAATGGAGTCTGGCCTTCACGTTTATTACTGCGATTCTCCTCCTAAACCACTATACGATCTTGTTGCCTCCAAGCGGTAACTCCTTATCTATGGATTCAGCGATTTACCTGGCAATTCTGTTTGTATTTGGTTTAGATATGTCGCTAACAATCTTACTATTCACTTCTCTTATCTATGCTGTGTATCAAAAGCAAGTCGTTTGGTGGAAACACCTCTTTAACTTTTCGATCTACGTTATCATGATCGTCAGCACGTATCATTCTTTTTTATTAACAGGTGGAGAACTCAGTTCAATAACGGTTTTAAATATTTCTTCATACCTTGCGTCTTTTAGCGTTTACTTTCTCTTAAACGTATTATTTATCGGTCTATTTTTTCTTTTAACTCAAACTCAGAGCTTATTCATGGTGATTAAAGGAATGCTAAAAGAAACAATATCAAGCTATCTGATCACCCTCGTACTTTCATTGATACTTGTATTATTAATGAAGCAACAGGTGTTTCTGGGTATTTTTCTATTTACGCTCGTAGCGATCCTTTTATCTGTCTCATTTAAACAGTACTTTCAGCTTTACCAGGAAGTTTCAGAGAAGGCAGATATGGATCACTTAACGGAATTATATAACCATGGTTATTTTAAGAATTTATTAGAAAAAGAGATCGATAAAGCTAAACGATCAGGGGATGCTCTTTCACTCGGCCTATTGGATTTAGATGATTTTAAGAAATACAATGATCTTCACGGTCACTTGCAGGGTGATCGTTTACTCAAGCATTTCGGTGCTGAAATGAAGAGGATGGCCAAGTCAGATTTCACTGTGGCAAGATATGGCGGCGAAGAATTCGCGGTGTTGATGCCTGGGCTATCTCAGCTAGAAGCTTATCGTTTTATTAATCAGCTGAGAAAACAAGTCAACGATATCTACTTTGAAGGAGTCGAGGTTCTCCCTCATGGCTGCCTATCTTTCTCAGCAGGCGTGATTGAATACAACCTTGAACTCTATAATTCAACTGAAATGATTGAAAAAGCCGATCAGGCGATGTACTTTGCGAAAACAAAAGGAAAGAATAACGTGTCCCTTTACGATACTGAAAATCTTCCTGTGGACACGTTTCAATATCAACAGGAAATGGACCACCTTGAACAGCAGCTGCGTATCTTTTTATATAAAGATGTCTATACGTATCGTCACAGTAGACGAGTTTATGAGTATGCCATTCAATTCAGCAACAAGTTAAACCTGAATATGACAGACCGCAAAACGCTCATTATGGGAGCTCTTATACATGATATAGGAAAGTTAGAAATCCCGAGAGATGTGATCAATAAAAAAGGGAAGCTTACAAAAGAAGAATGGGAAATGGTTCAAAAACACGTGATCTGGGGAAGAGAAATCGTTTCTACCGACCGAGAGCTTCACGATCTGCTGCCTCTTGTCGAACTGCATCATGAACGCTTCGATGGAAAGGGATATCCATATGGAATGAGCGGCTATGAGATTCCTAGACTCGTTCGTATGCTGACTGTAATCGACTCGTTCGATGCAATGACAACCGAACGACCTTATCAGGAAACGAAATCTTTCTCGGAAGCAATCGATGAATTAAAGAGTTGCTCAGGGTCTCAATTTGATCCACAGCTTGTTGAAGCTTTCATCGAAGTGATCGAAGAGTCTCCAACACTAGATACGGGTAAGATTGACCAGGAGCAGCCCGTACAGGCAAACCCATAAAAAAAGCAGAGCATGAGCGCTCTGCTTTTTTATATTTTTTAAACTTTTGCTTCTGCTATCGTATTGATCATGATTCGAATGGAATCTCGAATACTATTGAACGGAAACCCTGTATGAGCAGAATGGTGTAACGTCATTTCAAAAGTCGGTGGCACATGCACGAATCCTGCTGGCGTGTCGATGTTATTCTGTTCAAGAACATGAAGCACACTGTACATAACGTTATTACATAAGTACGTCCCTGCCGTATTAGAAATCTCTGCAGGTATTCCATTTTGCAAGAGGGCATCCGTCATTCGTTTGATAGGCAACGTTGAAAAGTATGCGGCTGGGCCGCCTTCTACAATCGGTTCATCTTCAGGAGCGTTCCCCGTGTTGTCCTCAACACTATCGTTCACATTGATCGCAATTCGTTCAGGTGTAATCTTGGTACGATCTGCGGCTAAACCAAGCATGATGATCGCACTTGGCTTACACTCTTCCACATACGTGAGCAATCTTTCAGAAGCCTGTTTAAAATCGACTGGCAATACACGCCCAATAATCTCAAATCCTCCAACCATTTCTTCATCCATCTCACGAACAATTGATTCAGTAGGGTTATGTCGATGTTCAAGAAAAGGTTCAAACCCTGTTAATAATAACCTATCCATTCTATTCGCCCCTTTCATCTTGGGGTCAGGCACCTACCAGTCCCCCAATAAATAAAATTAAAAAAACAAGTGAAAGGCCTACAAGAAACGTAATTCCCAGCTTTCGAATAGCAGGCGGGAATCGTTCCGTCATCGGAACTCGAATAAGAAAGATTAAAATTGCTAAAGAAAAGATTAGTAGCAGAAAGTATCCCAATACTCTAACACCACCGTTTCATTCTTACTACTATACCTTCCTCTTCCCCATTACATTTAGTTTTAATCGGGTATAAAAAAAGTCATGCAAACCTACGCATGACCTTCGTACTATTATGTCAAACTCTACAATGAAACGTGATTTTTCTTATACCCTTGAGGGTGGTGCTGGTGCCAATTCCATGCATGCTCAACAATTTGTTGAAGCTCTGGATAAACAGGCTGCCATCCGAGTTGCTCGATCGCTTTTTGAGACGATGCGATCAATATAGCGGGATCACCTGCACGACGAGGCGCTTCTTCTGCTACTATCGCTGTTTGGGTTACATTCCGGCATGTGTCGATCACTTCTTTTACAGTGAAGCCTTTTCCATTCCCTAGGTTAAAAATCGCACTCTCATCAGTTGTTTTCATTCGCTTTAACGCTAGGTAATGCGCTTGAGCAAGATCTAACACGTGAATGTAGTCTCTGACGCATGTGCCATCCTTTGTCGGATAGTCACTACCAAAGATTGAAACTTTCTCACGTTGTCCAAGAGCAGCTTGAAGAACGATCGGAATCAAGTGAGATTCAGGATCATGATCTTCTCCAATACGCCCTTCAGGATCAGCACCTGCTGCATTAAAATACCTAAGCGATGTAGATTTCAAACCATAAGCCTCATCACACCAGCGAAGCATGTTTTCAATGGCGAGTTTTGTTTCCCCATACGGATTCGTCGGAACCGTAGGATCACTCTCTTCGATCGGTGTTCTCTTAGGGTTTCCATAAGTTGCGGCAGTTGAAGAGAAAACGATGTACTTCACTTGATGCAGAACGAGCTTAGAAACAAGAGCATGAGATCCAGTCACATTGTTACGGTAGTATTCTAATGGATTTGCTACGCTCTCCCCGACAAGTGAACTCGCAGCAAAGTGAATAACGGAATCAATGTCGTGATCATTGAAAATTTGATCTAAAACTTTTCCATCTGTTAAATCTGCTTGGTAAAAAGGAACGTCTGTAAAAGCTTCTGCATGCCCCTTCGATAAATTGTCGAGTACAACGACTTCTTCTCCTTGCTCTTTTAAATACATAACAGTATGACTACCTATGTATCCTGCTCCCCCGGTTACTAAAATTGCCATTTTTTATCCCCTCCATCATCATAGTACCTGTTATCTCGCGTCGAATCTACACGTTATTTCCCGGAAAATAGTAAAAATTATTATAAGGGCTCTTGAATCCATCAAATACTGACTATGAACTCTCTTAAATTACAAAACGAATAAAGGAACATAGGTAATGGCGTCGAAATTAGTTTTAGGCAAGATTTTATTAATTCGACTTTAGAAACTTCACCAAGAAAAAACAGGAAAATCCAACTAATTTATGTTAGTATGGAAAAGGAATTTATAGGGAAATAGAAACATAAATTAACTAGATATTGGGAGGAATTCCAACGTGAGAGTGAGAAAAGCGATCATACCTGCAGCTGGTCTTGGAACACGTTTTTTACCAGCTACCAAAGCACAACCTAAAGAAATGCTGCCAATCGTTGATAAACCTACAATTCAATATATTGTAGAAGAAGCTGTCGCGGCTGGTATTGAAGATATTATTATCGTTAGTGGCCGTGGAAAGCGTGCAATCGAGGATCATTTTGATAAGTCCTATGAACTTGAAGAAACGCTTACTAAGAAACAAAAAACAAAGATGCTGAATGAAGTTAAAGAAATCTCTAACCTTGCAAACATTCATTACATACGTCAAAAAGAACCTAAAGGGCTAGGTCATGCGATTAATTGTGCTAGCCGGTTTATCGGAAACGAGCCATTTGCGGTTCTTCTTGGAGATGACATCGTGCGATCTGAGAAACCATGTATCGGGCAATTGATGGAAAGCTACAACAGATACCGAACGTCGATTGTTGGAGTTCAACAAGTTCCTAGTGAAGACGTTTCTAAATACGGTGTCATCGCACCAAAAGGAGAACAAATCGATAACGGCATCATTCCAATCCAATCTCTCGTTGAGAAGCCAGCATTAGAAGAAGCACCTTCTAATTATGCGATACTCGGCCGTTATATTCTCACACCTGAAATCTTCTCGATCCTCGATACACAGACAACCGGTGCTGGTGGAGAAATCCAGTTAACCGATGCGATCAAACGATTGAACGAACAACAAGCCGTATTTGCTCATGAATTCGACGGCATGCGTTACGACGTTGGAGATAAATTCGGTTTTATCAAGGCAACGATCGACTTCGCTTTATATCGTCCTGAACTTCGAGAGGATGTTATGAACTACTTGAAACAAGTAGTCGAACAAGAACTCGCTACAAAGAAATAATGAAATCCGCATTCCATTCTCGGAATGCGGATTTTTAAAACTTCGATAAGATTTGCACGCTTTGCAGGAATATTGCTAATTCATACGAAAGTATAGTATTTATATACTTTCGTATGCAAAATTATTCAACGGGGCGTGATGATACATATGCTGGAAGATTTACCGAACGTTAAAAAGGGTTTTAACCATTCTACATTCAGTCCTATTACGATTTCAAGAGAGAATGAAATCGACACTTTTCATAGATTATTAGTAGGAAAAAGCAGCGGAATCCTTTCGATACATGGTCACTCTGGGACAGGTAAGAGTGAATTACTTATGCACTTCCGTTTAAAAGCACGACGGAACGGAACACCTTTCTACCTCGTGAATGCCCAATACACAAGAGCTGACCCAACTTCATTTTTACACGCATTACTCGAGCAAATGGGGCCAGCTTCTCCTTCTGTTTCACCACTTGAGGCGATCTTCATGCACATTCAACACCTTGAGAAAGAGGGAATTCGCACGGTTATCGCCATTGACTCATATGAACATTATGAAAAGCTAGATGAATGGTTTCGACAGTCCTTTCTCCCCTCCCTACCTTCATCGATCATTTTCATTTTTTGTGGAAGAAAACCACTTAATACTTATTGGAAATCTTCTATATGGCACCCTTTTATTAACTCGATCGAGCTTCGTTCGTTAACGTATGAGCAATTTCAACTTATGATCAAGACGTCAACAGATAGTTATTTACAGAAAATTTGGCACCACTCGAAAGGAAACCCTTTTGCCATCTCACACCTTGTCTATTCCTCTAATACAGCTCTTAAACTAGATGAAAAACTCGTACAAGAAACCTATCAGTATGTAGTGCGAGAATGGATGAGAGAAGTTACGGACGATAAGATGGTGCCTTATATAGAGGCAGCTGTATTTGGAATTCAGATTTACCAGGAAAAGATAGAAGCGATTCTTACAACCTCCTTATCTAGAAGAGAGTTCGAGCGTCTCACCTCATATTCTTTTGTTAAAGAAACCGCGGATGGTTGGAAACTTCATCCTCTTTTCCAAAACGCTTTGAAAACAGACCTAATGAAACGAAAACCAACGTATTATCATGAATTATGGAAAAACGCGCTGATGTATTGTCGGAAATTCATCGAACAAAACGACCACGTGATTAGAATCAATGAGGTCAATGACTTTTTCTACCTTTTAAAAGATCGAATGATTCATTCTTCGCCGTTCAACAATGAAAATATTTCGATGTATTCTCTCACCTCAGCTCAACAGAAGGACTGGGGTGACATTCATTCTTTCCTTGATAATGATAAAGAGCGCTTCTCGAAAGGTTCTTACATAACAAAGGAATCACTTGATGACATCGGATTACAACACATTAAACTTCTGAGAAATGAAAAAGGAGTCGTGCGAGGGATGACCGTTACGATTCCGATTCAATCAACTACGATCGATTTATTAAAAGAAAGCTTCGTCACTCGAAGCTACTTTTCAAAGTTGTCAAATACTGAAGAAAAACGAATCCGCCATGCTAGTGAGCCATGTGGTTGGGTTATCCGCTACCTGGATGTGAAAGATAAAAGCCAAGAAGACGAGCTATACGCATTGCTTTATCATCTCCTTCCGCTTGTATTGACCGAAGGAATACTCGTTGCTTCTACCCCTGTCGTCTACTTTCAGAACCTTCTCGAACAATTTAACTTTGAAGAAATTCCTGAAGCATCTCACGACGATTACGGAATGCACGCACGTTCGAAAACGTACGAGCTCGACTTAAAAAACAAGCGTTTATCTCAGTATCTTGATAATTTCGCACGCGCGATCGGCGTGACATTCAATCAGACGCCGTTGGATCGCTATGGATTCACTCCTCGTGAAAAAGAAGTAGCCAATCTCGTCATCGAAGGGAAATCAAATGCGAGAATAGCGAATGAACTATCTTTAACTGAAATCACGGTAAAAAAACACTTAACTCGAATTTATGCAAAGCTTCATGTAAAAAACCGAACAGAACTAACAAAACGAATATTAGGAGGCTAGTATGGAGCGCACAACAATTTATTTAGTGCGTCATGCACATTCTACCTATACGCCAGATGAGTATGGTCGTGGACTTTCACAAAAAGGGACTGCTGACGCGAATAAAGTAACGGAATTAATGACGGAACATCAAGTGGACGTGGTGCTTTCGAGCCCTTATCGTCGTGCGATTGCTACTGTTGAAGGAATTGCAAAAGAGATCGGTCAAGATGTGATCGTAGTCGAGAATCTAAAAGAGCGCCTTTTAGCTGGAAAACCTGTAGAGGACTTTAATGCAGCGATCAATGCGGTTTGGAGCGACGAAACATTCTCATTCGTTGGAGGAGAGTCGAATGTGGATGCCCGTCGAAGAGGAGTACAAGAATTAAAGAGAATTCTTCGTACGTATGAAGGTAAGAACGTGGTAATCGGTACTCACGGAAATATTATGGTGTTACTCATGAGTTATTTTGACGATCGTTATGATGTAACGTTCTGGAAGAGTCTTGATATGCCTGATATTTACAAACTATCATTTCACGCGGAAGACCTTGATCATGTAGAAAGAATATGGAGTGCACCACAAAAACAAACAACCTCATAATCGACACCAAACCCCCGTTTTGAAAGAGAGCATACTCTTTTAAAACGGGGGTTTCGATGTTAAACAAACGTTTGATTAAGGCTGCTCCCATTCGCTTCTGAGTAAGCCCATAATGACGGTATCATAGTACTTTCCATCAACATACTCA
Source organism: Anaerobacillus sp. ABA4_114 (assembly GCF_056159065.1). NCBI lineage: Bacteria > Bacillati > Bacillota > Bacilli > Caryophanales > Bacillaceae > Anaerobacillus > Anaerobacillus sp. ABA4_114. Next base: position 626,545 of record NZ_JBSWUM010000001.1, on the reverse strand, counting down.
TTTTGGCGTAATCGCCCTTCTACCTTGAATCCGCACTTTTCATATGCTCTGATCGCACGAGCGTTTCCACTCCATGTGTCTAGCTGAATGCGCTGCATGTTTAATTGATGAAATAAATAACGAATCATTACCTTAATCGCATCACTTCCGTACCCTTTTCCCCAATAGGCTTTATCGCCAATCGTAATGCCCATCACGGCGGACCTCGTAATGATGTTCACATCACGGTAATCTGCAATCCCTATTATTCTACCTTCCAAATCGAGAATAGAAAATACGCCATTCTCCGCTCGATCCATTTTGACGATCGTTTCATACGTACTTTCTACTTGTTCACGAGATACGTGTGTTAAAAGAGGAGAATTGCCTACAGCGAAGAGACTCACCTCATCATCGTTTCTCCACTGATAGATATCTTCCATATCTTCAAGCGCAACAGCGCGTAGTTGAGTTAAGCTTCCATTCATCATTCCTTCATCCTTTTCTCTTAAAAAAGAGGCACTCTATTCCATCAGTCCCTCTTCGATTAATTTTGCTTCAAGCTTAGGTGTTAAATTTCGATTTGCAGGGGCTTGTGGTCCTCGACCTACAAAGTCTTCACTACAATGTGTTTCCGTGATGTAGAACGCATTATAAAGAAGTCGCCTGTCTTTGATCGTTATACCCCCGTTAGGAAAAAGATACGTACAATTCTCATCGATTTTCGTACGTTTGTCTTTACGATCTACATAATAAAACTCATCTGTAACGGTTCCATATTCCATTTCTTCAGTAGAAGTTAGAAACATTCCATTCTTATCGTAACGAATGACGGTGAACCCTTTTTCCTTTTTCAACTTTGGTGCTCCCTCTACATTATAGACGGTGATCAATTGACCTTCGAAGCCTTCTGGAATCAAATGCAGCGTATCTGTTTTGTCATGGTTAGTAGAAGCTTTAGACGAACATGAAACCATACTTACAACCACAAGTGTCAAAACAAGTAGCTTGCTCCATCTCATTTCTGCTTCGCCCCCATTATATAAACCAACTCTATGAATAGTTCGACACCTACAAGAAAGTTCCTTCAGTTCAAGAACGGTGCCTGTCACCCCCCGCTATTTGTCGAAGAAAATATCAGACTATGGACTGATACGAAACCATCCTCGTGACCGGTTTAATCCAACTAATATCTGCGTACACTGGAAGTAGAAAGAGAGAGGTAACACAGGAGAGAGCTACCGGAGAATCTTTAATAAACAGGCTGTTATATGAATAGGATGAAAGATAAAAGGAGGGTATACTATGATATTTCTAATGAAGAATTTCTTCAAACCACAACCAAAACTCAAGGAAGCATTTAGAAAACATCGCGACCGTCACATCGACCGGCTTTCCGATCACCAATACCATATATAAACCCCTGGATCTTTCTTAGATCCAGGGGTCTTTTTATCACTTCACTGTTTTCGTCATTTCTTCAAGCTTTAAAATCGCATTGAACAGTTCCTCTGGTGATACCTGCTTCGTAATATGAATCGTCTCTTCCTCTTTTGTTGCATATTTTGATACCGCTTTAGCCTGGACATCACTAGTGATACCAAGTTCAGCGAGTGATAATGGTAACTCTACTAACTCATAGAAAGGGATCAACTCTTTGATCTCATCCCATCGCTCTTCTAAAGCGAGCTGGGCGAGTATCCCATATGCCACTTTTTCCCCATGGAGAAAAGAGTGTGTTTCAGGCTGATGCGTTAATGCGTTATGGATGGCATGCGCTCCAGCAACCCGCCCATACTGATCGCCGAAACCTCCTACCATTCCGCTTGTTAAGAGATTCGTTTCGATCACTTTTATAAACGATTCACTTAGATGGTTGTTTCTCTGATCGACCAATGCTTTCTCTCCATGTTCTAACAGCACATCACGACAGCTTTTCGCAGCAACATACGCAAAATGAATCGGTACTGAATGTGAAGGAAGCGTTTCGATGATGCTTCTCGCTTCATACCATTTTGCGAGTGTATCTCCAATTCCAGCACGTAGGAATCCAGGCGGTGAGTCGAGCAAGATTTCAGGTTCCACTAAAACAAGGTGCGTGCTCCTTGGGTAAACAATATGTTTTTGGAACTCTCCTTCCTCTGAATAAATCACACTGAGAGGCGTACACGCTGCACATGTTGAAGCGAGTGTAGGTATAAGTGCAGTTTCAATCAATAGTTCATTCGCAACTGCTTTTGCAACATCAAGAACCTTACCACCTCCCACACCGATGATAAGATCGGCACCATGAAGTCGAGCGAGCTCAGCTTGCCTTGTTATCTCAGCATTTGAGCACTCTCCTCTGTACCTCGAATACGCTACTTTGAATCTGGAGAGATCAGGTAGATAAGGAGTAGCTGCATCCCAAGATTTTTCTCCGTGAATAAAAAAAATGTTTTGGAACCCACCTTGCTCCAATCGATCTGGAAGTTCATCCAAAACACCTTGCTGACACTGATAGTGCCCCGGGGTTGCTCGAACATGAATTGGTTCCATAAGAAAACTCCTTTCGTGAGTCTAGTCCTTCTTAAGCCGTGCTGCCATTACATTACCGAGAGATTGAAGCCCCTGAACGAGTACGATCAGCAAGAACACCGTTACGTACATCACGTCGACTTCGTAACGAAGATGCCCATAGCGATAAGCAAGGTCACCTAATCCACCTGCTCCGACAAGCCCTGCCATCGCGGTGGCTCCGATCAAACCAATCGTCGCAATCGTAAGTCCTAATACGATGGAAGAACGCGATTCTCTTACAAGTACATGCCAGATGATATGACGTGTCTTAATCCCCATCGCCTCATATGCTTCAACGACGCCTCGATCCACCTCAAGAAGAGCGGACTCCATCAACCTTGCTATGTAAGGAGCAGTAAAGACGACGAGCGGCACGATCACGCCCTTCACTCCGATCGTAGTGCCTGCGATAAACTTTGTAAAAGGCAGGATGAAAAACAATAAGATGATGAACGGGATGGACCTGATCACATTGATCACAGCGTTTAACAATCGAAAAAGGATCTTGTTATCTAGCGCCTTCCCAGGTCTTGTTAGCACGAGAAGCACACCGAGTGGTAATCCTAACAGCACTGAAATTAACAGCGAGATTCCCACCATCTGGAACGTTTCGATGATCGCACTCCAAATATCCGCGCCCCATAGATCGATAAATTCCGAAATCTTAGCTGACATGCGCGTTCACCTCCGGTACATACCCTTCTACAAAAATTCCCCGTTCTTCTAAGAACATAACCGCTCTCTTCGTTTCTAAATCTTCTCCTTCAAGATGAACGACTAATCTACCAAAAGGTTGATCCTTAAGTTGCGTAATATTCCCTGCAAGAATAGATGGATAAATATCAAAGTTTTTACTAAGGAGCGCAAGTGCAGGCTTTCCTGACGATTCTCCTACGAAGGAAAGCGTCACGATTTGTCCCTTCGACTCAAGCTTCTTCACGAGGGATTCAGGTACGTCATCTTGAAACAGCGATTGTACGAATCGTTTCGTCGTAGGCGTCTTTGGTCTGCTAAATAGATCAACAACGGGTCCTTGTTCAATGATGCGTCCGTTTTCCATCACGGCCACTTCATGACAAATCTTTTGAACCACGTGCATTTCATGTGTAATGAGTAAAATCGTTAGTCCGAACTCCTGGTTGATTTGCTCTAGTAAAGATAAAATCGACTCAGTTGTGTCTGGATCGAGCGCGCTCGTTGCTTCGTCACAAAGAAGAACTTCTGGTTCATGCGCTAGCGCGCGTGCAATCGCTACTCTTTGTTTCTGTCCACCTGAGAGCTGTCCAGGATACACGTCGATCTTATCTTCTAGTCCTACAATCTGTAGATACTTTCTTACACGCGAATCGATTTCCTTTTTTGAAACGCCAGTGAGCTTAAGGGGGATGGCGATATTTTGATAAACCGTCCCCGTTTTTAATAGATTGAACGACTGAAAGATCATTCCGATTCGCTGACGTGTTTTCTTTAACTTGCCAGCTGATAGACCGGTTAACTCTACATCATTAATGAACACTTTCCCTTCTGTTGGTCTCTCTAACAGATTGACCGTTCGAACGAGGGTACTTTTACCAGCGCCACTATAACCGATCACACCATAGATCTTTCCCTTTTCAACGTTAAGGTCAACGCTATCCAGAGCCTTCGTAACAGTAGTTCCGGTTTGAAACGCTTTTGAGATATTTTCTAGTCGTATCATTTCCTTCTCTCCTTTACCGAAATTACCAGGATGCTATGACTGAGCCGTTGAATTCTTCTTTAATAAACTTCTTAACTTCATCTGACTGATAATAGTCCACTAGTTTATTGATTCTCTCGTCGTCTTTATTCTCGGTTTTTGTTGCGATTACGTTCACCCAAGGAGAATCTTCTGGTTCCATTACGAGAGAATCTTCAGTTGGAACCCGACCGCTTTCCATCGCATAGTTCGTGTTGATCGCAGCGATGGCAAGCTCACCTAGCTGTCTTGGAATCTGCGATGCTTCAAGAGGAACAAACTCAAGATTCAACGGGTTCTTCTCAATATCCTTAATCGTTGCTTCAACACCTACACCGTCTTTTAATTCAATGATCCCTGCTTCCTCAAACAACATAAGAGCTCGGGGTTCTCCAGTAGAGTGATTCGGTAATCCTACTTTGTCACCTTTCTTCAAATTATCAAGGTTCTCATATTGATCGGAATAGATGCCCATCGGAAAATTAATCGTCGTCGCAACCTTAGATAATTCCATTCCGCGCTCTTCTACAAAATCATTTAAATACGGTTCGTGCTGAAAAACATTCGCATCGAGTTCCCCTTCATCAAGAGCCTTGTTAGGCATAACGTAATCGTTAAACGCCACTACATCGATCTCGAAACCATCTTTCTCAGCAACTTCTTTTACTTTCTTCATCACATCTTCATGCGGACCCGCTGTTACCCCTACCTTTAGCGGCCCTTCGTTTGAATCACCTGACTCTGCACTGCCAGAACACCCAGCTGCGACAATTAATAATAATGCACCTACTAGTAGTGATAGTTTCTTCATTCTCCTAACTCCCTTTCTCTCCTATAGTCATTTAAAGCGTCTTTGCACTAAATTACGTAAACGCACGATATCACCAGAGCGTCGGTTCCCTCCTTTGTTTCAAACCCCATAAACGAAAAAACTCTCTCTGATGAACAGAGAGAGTTGGGTGTTTTGCACTATGTAACTCTCTCTCATCTTTCAAACGATCGCTCGTTTGCTGGAATTAGCACCTTTCTCACGAACTGAGATGGTTGCCGGGCGTCAATGGGCCAGTCCCTCCGCCACTCTTGATAAGAGTTTGAATTATTCATATTGTTTAACTATTCTCAATAGTATAGTACCTCACTCACCGAACGTCAAGGGCTTTTTCGACGTGGTACCGATGCGGTGCCTGTCACCCCTCACATTATGTCGATTAATTTTTCTCGCTTTCGAGGTGTTCATCAAACCAGCCGATCAGATGGTTCAATCGCTCTACCCTTAACTCAGGATGTCCGTTTCTTGAAAGGTTATGATCTGATTCTGGAAATCTTACAAACTTCGTCTTTTTCTCACGGTGCTTCAACGCAACGAACAACTGCTCACCTTGCTCGATCGGGCATCGGTGGTCCAGTTCGCTGTGGAGAATAAGAAGCGGTGTTTTGATTTGATCAACATATTTCAATGGTGAATGATTCCATAGCTTTGTTGGATCTTCATCGAGGTCAGCTCCCACTTCCCACTTAGTGAAGAAATAACCTATGTCGCTTACTCCGTAGAAGCTTAACCAGTTGGAGATCGAGCGCTGCGTTACAGCCGCCTTGAACACATTCGTTTTGCCAACGATCCAGTTCGTCATGAATCCGCCATAGCTGCCGCCTGTAACGAACAATTTCTCAGAATCTATGAAGCTCGTTTGCGCGACAGCTGCTTCTATCCCTGCCATGACATCGTCATAGTCGCCGCCACCATAGTCGCCACGGCATCCATTCACGAACTCCTGACCATATCCTTGACTACCGCGAGGATTCGTATAGACTACTGCATATCCTCTTGATGCAAGAAGCTGAAATTCGTGCATGAATGAATTCCCATACATCATGTGGGGACCGCCATGAATTTCTAAAACTGTTGGATACTGCTTCCCTTCCTCGAAGGAAGTCGGTTTCATGATCCACCCCTGTATATTCAGTCCATCTCTGCTTTCATAGGTGTACGGTTGTGGAGTGGAAAGCGAATCCGCACTCAACACCTCTTCATTACAGGAAGTGATTCTTTCTATCGAGCTTTCTCCTTCTAAGGATAGCGTATAGATATCACCAACATTCACCGGATCACTGATCGCTACCGCAGCTTCACCACCCGCTACGTGAAGTGCGTAGTGGTGCCTGTCACCCCCCGCTATTTGTCGAAGGGTGCCATCTAGATGAATGGAATAGATTCCTGTGTTTCCATGTTCACTCGCAAGGAAATAGAGTGTCTTGCCGTCTTCGTTCCACACCGCTCCAGACGGCTCAATTCCCCAATGGAGATCTGAAATGAGAACATCTGAACACTCGAGGTCGATTGTGTCTGTAAGGCACGTAAATGTCTTCGATTCAATCTTAACCGTCCAAACTTTATTCAGCGTCGCACTCTCATACTCAAAGTTATGTCCAATGAAAGATAGCGATGAACCATCTGGAGACCATCGTGGAGCTATGAAACTACTTCCTTCAGAATTAAGCCGCTCAGCTTCACGTCCTTCTCCAAGATTCTGAATAAACAGATCCGATTGGACATATGAACCTTTCTCTTCCCGTCTACTTCTTACGTATGCAATTTGTTTACCATTAGGAGACCAGCTAGCGTCCGAGTGATTCAGTTCAGCATCCGTCACCCAGTTTTCATCCCCAGTCTTTCGATCGATTACGACGACCTGTGTATGTTTACCCTTGAGAAAACCTTTTCCATCTGCTTTGTAATGCAGCTCTTCGACGACGAGTGCTTTCTTTCTTTTTTCTTCCTTCTCATCTCCACCTTTAGGAGTGCTCTCACTCAACACGAGAAGTTCAGTCCCGTCAGGATTCCAAACAGGGCGACTTGCTCCATTTTTTAGAGAGGTTACCTGTTCGGCTTCACCTCCGAAAGCAGATATGATCCATATTTGATTTTCTCCCGAACGGTTTGAAACAAACGCGATTTCCTTTCCATTAGGAGACCATCTTGGAGAAGAATCAAGATGGCGAGACCCGGGCGATGTCCAGGCCACTTCTTCACCACTCTCACGATCGATCATGACGAGATAAGAAGCATACTCTCGATCCTCAGTAATTTTTTTCTTCACATAGATCACTTTTTTACCGTCAGGAGAAAGCTGAGGGTCTCCTACAAATACCAGGTCATATAGTGACGTTGCCTGGAGATTCTCTTTCTCTATCTTTGTTTTCATCTAAACACCTCTCCTCATCGTTTCAAATAAATAGAAATACACCTGCTACTGACATTCCTGTAAGTCCGGTGCCTGCTCCGTAACATATAAGAATTCCACTTACGAGCACTCGTTCCTTCCAATCTGTAAAAGTCGGGTCCCTCTTCACCTGCTCATCGACACGTTCCATGGAGCGAGACCGTGGCACGATCATTCGGTGGATCTTAGAAAAACCTTCGAACAATAAAGTTAGGAAGCCACTTTTAAACACCACTAAAATCGTTCCAACCGTTAGCGCAATAATCCCCCAATAAAATGAACGATTAACAAATTGAATAGCGTCGCCTTGAGTAAACCAAAACATGATCGTCACAATAAAAGATCCTAGCAAAGCTAGTCCATACCTTCGCATCTCGCTCACCCTTTCAAGGTAAAGGAAGATCTGCTGAGCAGATCTTCCTCCATTACATTATTTCTTTTCAGCATAGCGTAGGTCAGGGTACCTGTTGACTGGATAGACGATTCCGTCATAGTCTTGTGAAGTTAAGTAGTTTTGAGAATAATGATAGACAGGCATAAACGGCATATCTTCCATCAACACATCCTCTGCTTTATGCAAGAGTTCCATTCGCTTTTCCTCATCCTGCACCATCTTAGACTCCGCGATGAGCGAATCGTATTCTTCGTTCACCCAGTTTGTACGGTTGTTAGGGCTATCGCCTAGGTAGTATTCTAGAATAGGTGTCGGATCAACATAGACTCCGATCCACCCCATTCGTGCCATCTGGAAGTTACCTTGCTTCGTAGTATCAAGGTAAGTCTTCCATTCCTGGTTGTTAAGTGTTACTTCAATACCGAGGTTCTGCTTCAGCATTTCCTGAACACCTTCTGCGATTTTCTTATGGTTATCAGAAGTGTTGTACATCAGTTCGACTGCCGGAAGTTCGCTCCAGCCCTCTTCTTGCTTTGCTTCTTCGATCAATTGCTTCGCTTTATCATAATCTTCTTCGAAATAGTCCCCACCTTGTTCTCTGAAATCACCGTTTGGCGTATCAACACCTTCAGGAACAAAACCGTATGCTGGTGTTTCACCCGCTTGTGAGATATCTTCCGTAATGGATTTGCGGTCGATCGCCATCGCGAAGGCTTTTCTTACTTTTTCATTTGTAAAAGGCTCCTTGTCGACATTGAACATATACATGTATGTGCCGAAATATGGCGTGATCTTGAAGTCTTCGCTTTCTTTTTCAGAAGAAATCACGTCGATCGGCAGCGTATGGATCATGTCCAGTTCACCCGATTTATACATTTGATAATACGTTGTTGCATCGTTAACCATTTTCCACGTAATCTTCTCCATATTGATGCTTTCTTTATCCCAATAGGAATCGCTCTTCTCAATCGAAAGCTCGTTGTCATGCTTCCAGCTCGTCATGTGATATGCACCGTTACTGACGATCGAGTCTGCCTCAGCGGACCAATTTTCGTTTCCTTCAACAACCGATTGGTTCACAGGATAAAACGTCCAGAAAGAAAGCAGTCTCTCGATAAATCCAGTAGGAGCGTTGAGTTCTACTTCTAACGTCTTGTCATCTACTGCCGTAATACCAACATCCTCAACAGAACCTTCTCCTTTGTTATAAGCTTCAGCGCCTTTGATGTAGTACATGTAAAATGCGAACGAGCTACCCGTTTCAGGGTTCAACACACGCTTCCATGCAAATTCAAAATCACCTGCAGTGATCGGATCTCCATTCGACCATTCAGCATCTCTTAGTGTAAACGTGTACGTGCGATCATCATCAGACACGTCTGTTTTTTCAGCGAGTGCAGGCTCGATTTCACCGCTCTTATTTTTACGATACAAGCCTTCGAATAAATGATCGAGTACCCACCCTGATGTCGTATCTGTTGCAAGAGCAGGATCCATGGAAGGCGGCTCGCTCATCGCATTCACTGTTATTTCTTGCTTGCCTTCACCATCTCCAGAGGCGTCTTCCCCACCGCAAGCTGCAAGAAATGGAACGACGGTTAACACCATGATTAGACTATAGATCAGTTTTTTCATTCGTTTCTCCTCCTTCATTCGTGTAAAGATGACAGGCTACCCAATGGTTTTCTTTCGCCTCTCTCCACTCTGGCACGATCTCACGACATACTTCCATCGCATGCGGGCACCTCGTTCTAAAACGGCAGCCAGACGGAGGTGAGATTGGACTTGGTAAATCACCTTCAAGCATGATCCGTTCTCGTTCACTCGCTTCTTTTGGATTCGGAACAGGTATGGCAGAAAGTAGGGCTTGCGTATAAGGATGAAGCGGCTCGTCGAATAATGAATCACTATCTGTAAGCTCCATCAAGTTGCCAAGATACATCACTCCGATCCGATCACTGATATGCTTCACCATCCCTAGATCGTGAGCGATGAATAAATAAGTCAGCCCTTCTTCTTCTTTTAAATCTTCCATCAAGTTTACAATTTGCGCCTGGATCGACACATCGAGTGCAGAAATCGGCTCATCTGCAACGATGAAGTCAGGCTCTACCGCTAATGCTCTCGCGATCCCGATACGCTGCCTTTGTCCCCCACTAAATTCATGAGGATAGCGCTTTGCATGCTCAGCGCTCAATCCAACTTTTTCTAAAAGTTGAAAAACACGTTCTTTTCGTTTCTTTCCTTTCAAGAGATCATGAGCATCGATCCCTTCTGCAATAATGTCCATCACCCGCATCCGTGGATTAAGAGAAGCTTCCGGATCCTGAAAGATCATTTGCATCGTACGGTTAAGATCCCGGGCTTCTTTTCCTTTTACGTGATTCGTATCGCGTCCGTTGTAGACGATACGACCATCAGTCGCCTGGTGAAGGCCCACAATCGTCCGACCGAGCGTCGATTTTCCACTGCCGCTTTCACCTACTAATCCGAACGTTTCGCCTTTTTTAATGAAAAAAGAAATGTCGTCCACAGCTTTTAACGATTGATTTTTTCCTACGTTAAAATACTTTTTCACCTGCTGAACTTCGACTAGTGCATCACTCATACATCGTTCCCTCCTGCAGCAACAAAGTCATTAGCGTTCGGTGCCCTCGTGTCGTTCAACCAGCACCGTGCCTGGTGTGTTTCTGAGGTTTTGATCGGGTCTGGCATCTGATCGATACAGATTTCCATCGCATAGTCACACCTTGCAGCGAAAGGACACCCTGCTGGAGGAGCAAAAAGATCTGGCGGTGACCCTTCGATCGGAACGAGCCGCTCTTTTTCATGCTTGCCTTTCTCGTAGCGCGGTACCGACTTCAACAATCCCCATGTGTAAGGGTGTTTCGGAGTTTCGAAAATTTCTTCCACATCCCCACTCTCAACGATCACCCCCGCGTACATCACAGCAACACGCTGGGCAACTTCAGCAACCACCCCTAGATCATGGGTGATGATCATAATCGACGTACCGAGACGTACTTGGATATCTTTTAATAAATCTAGAATCTGGGCTTGAATCGTTACATCCAGCGCTGTTGTCGGCTCATCAGCAATTAAGAGCTTTGGCTCACAGGAGAGCGCCATCGCGATCAACACCCGCTGTCTCATTCCTCCACTCAATTCGTGTGGGTACTGACGGTAGCGCTTCTCCGGATTTGGGATGCCTACTAAATCGAGAAGCTCGATCGTTCGGTCATGGATTTTAGAACGTGAATAATTGGTATGTTTTTTGATCGTTTCTGCAATCTGAGAACCGATTCTCATCGTAGGATTAAGTGACGTCATCGGATCCTGTGAAATCAAACCGATCTCAGAGCCTTTCAACTTCTGCATCTGTTTTTTGGATAACCCTAATAGTTCTTTTCCATTAAACGTTACGCTACCGCTTTTAATTCTGCTGACCTTCTTTGGAAGGAGACCCATGATCGACTGAGCCGTTACACTTTTTCCACAGCCGCTTTCTCCAACAATGGCAAGCACTTCGCCCTGTTTGATATGAAAGTCAACGCCTCGTACAGCTTTGACTTCTCCACCATACGTTTTAAACGATACGCGTAAATCATTTACATCGAGTAATCGACTCATCTATTTCGCCTCCTTATTCCTTTGACTGAGGATCGAGCGCGTCTTGTAATCCATCACCGAACACATTGAACGCAAACATCGTTAATGAAATCATGAAGCCTGGGAAGAACAGTCTCCACCATTGACCTGTAAGGATGACGCCAAGGGCGTCGTTCGCCATCGTTCCCCAGCTCGCGATTGGAGCCTGTACACCAAGTCCAATAAAGCTAAGGAAAGACTCTGCGAAAATCGCTTGAGGAATCGTAAAAGTTAAATTTACAATGATAATTCCGATCATGTTTGGAAACAGGTGCCTCATGATGATCTTCCTATGAGGGGTTCCAAGCTTTTCAGCGGCAGCAACGTACTCCTGCTCTTTCAGCTGTAGAATCTGCCCCCTCACGATCCGTGCCATTCCTACCCATCCAGTAATCGAAAGGGCGATGATGATTGTCCAAAGACCAGGTTTCATCACAACGAGTAATAAGATTACGACGAGAAGGTATGGAATGCCGTATAAAATCTCAACGATTCTCATCAAAAAGCCATCGACCTTGTCGCCAAATTTTCCTCTACCAGCCATATAGCCAGAAATTCCGCCGACGATTAACCCAAGGATCAAGTCGATTACAGCTGCCGCAAGTCCAATGGTTAAGGAGATTCTTGCTCCATACCATGTTCGTGCCCACATATCACGACCCAGCGAATCCGTCCCAAACCAGTGCTCTGGTCCTGGAGGCAAGTTTTTTCCTGATAAGTTCTGATCAGAATAGTTGAACGGGACAAGATGAGGACCGATAATCGCAAGGATCGTAATGATCACAAGAAGCCCTAGCCCAAGAATCGCAAGCTTATTTCGAAGGATTTTCACCGTCGTTTCTTTCCACTGACTCATGCTTGGCCGAACAATCTTCTCCTGCTGAAACCTGCTTCGATCTACAGGGCGAAATAGCACGTCATCTTTTTTTGGCTCAGCCATGTTACTCCCCCCTGCTTGTAAGTTTGATTCTTGGATCCACGATGCGATATGAAATATCTACAAGGAACAACGTAACGATCAATATCGTACTGAAGAAAATAGTCGTTCCAAGAATGACCGGGAAATCGCGGTTGAAGATACTATCGACAAAATACTTTCCGATTCCGGGAATGGCGAAGATCTTCTCGATGACAAATGTTCCGGTTAATAGAAACGCCGCAAGCGGCCCGATAAACGAGATGACAGGAATGAGCGCGTTACGAACACCGTGCTTGATGACGATTCCTGTAATCGCAAGACCTTTCGCATCAGCAGTCTTGATATAGTTCTGATTCATAACGTCTAACATACTCGACCTCATAAACCGGGCGACGATTGCAAGCGGCGCCGTTGCTAAAGCGACCGAAGGCAGAATTGTGTGCTGCCAAGTTCCCCAGGATGCGACTGGGAACATGCCCCACTTCACCGCAAAATAATTGATCAGCAGCGGAGCTAAGATGAAGCTTGGAATTGAAATTCCTAAAATCGCAAATGCCATCGCAGCATAATCAAGCATGCCATTATGATTTAAAGCAGCAATGATACCGAGAAGGAGTCCAAAAACAAGCGCGATCACCAATGATTGAAGTCCAAGAATAGCAGATGCGGGAAAACCATCTGAGATCAACGTGTTCACATCTCTCGTCTCGGATTGAATCGAAGGTCCGAGGTCAAACTGAACAAGATTTTTTAAATATAAAACGTACTGAACAGGCAATGGCTCGTCCAGGTTAAACTTCGCCCGCATGTTTTCAAGAACTTCTTCAGGGAGCACGTCCGCATCTGAAGCGAACGGATCCCCTGGTATCGAGTGCATGATGATGAAGGTAAGAGTGGTGATTACCCAAATGGTTAAAATCATCGTGAGAATCCGTTTAAAAATGTACAATGATGCTCCCTCCTTCAAATGGTTATGTATTCACTGAACCTAACACCCCGTTTGTTGCCGTCATCGCAATAATCACGAGCCCCCACATCTGCTTGTACGCTGTTACGTAATCATCGCAAGTGAAGCGAACCGTCTTTGGACCTATCTTCTCAACCGTTGGGATGGTCGTTGTCATCAACGCTTGCTGTGGCCCTTTGAACTCGATCTCAAATGTGATCGGCCCCTCTACTACGTAAGGTTTTTTGCTCTTCGCTTCACTGACTGCAACCTCAGCTCGTTCGCGAATCAAGCGCCTCGCCCTAACAGGAGGGATCAATTCTGCTGCAAATCGATCGATTCCAGTTTTCACAATTGCAGCTTCAATGTCAGGGAAGGTTTCTTTTACTTCTGCTACATATGCATCATCTCCTGAGATAAAGATCGGAGGTACACCAAAAGCTCCTGCGACACCAGAATTTAGTTCGGTCTCTCCTACCACTTTGTCGTTGATTTTCATCTCTCCAACACAAATTCCTGCGAGCGTATGGCTGATGACGGTCTCATTCGCTCCTGCTTCGCGTCCGTGGTGACCGACGAACATGACGCCATCAAACGAATCATCCAGTCCTTGCAGCTGGCACATGACACGGTTGTTACCTGAAACCAACCTTGCTCGTTCATCTAGGTCTTCAACGATGATGTTCGACATATTCCCGTGACCATCTGCGACGACAACTTCTGTTGCTCCTCCGTTGAACGCCCCTTCGATCGCCGCGTTCACATCTAACGTCATCAGCTTACGAAAACGCTGATATTCGCTCTCCTTTTTCAGCTGAACGTTAGTTGCAACACCAGAAATCCCTTCCATATCTGCCGAAATGAAAATTTTCAATGTGATCATCCCCTACTAGTTATTTAAATATTCAGACACAAATTTATATAAAAAAAGAGCAGAAGCCCTTTTTTATAAGTACTCAAACGTATTCTTGAACACATCCATCTGAACCATTACATTCGTAGCTGTAACATTTGGAATCGCATGAACTTCCCTCACCGTTTCATTGATTTCCTCATAATCCCGAACGTTGATTTGCGCAAGCAAAGGGTATTCCCCAGAGATGGTCGTAATGAAGCGAACAACACGAATGGTTCTTAGCTCCTCAATTACCTCATCGATGTGTTGAGGAACAACCTTTAACTGAATGATGGCTCCCATTTTTATGCCTAAAGTAATTGGGTTGATCACTCCAACAACTTCCAGAATGTTGTTTTCCACCATATTGTTGTACCTTGTTCGAACCGTCTTTTCGGTTACATTCAACTGGTTTGCGATTTCAGTAAAGGACATCCTCCCATTTTTAGATAAAAATTTAATAATGCTTCGATCGAGGTCATCGATTAGTTCGTTACCAATTCTACTCAAAAAAAATTCCGCCTTTCAGTCGTAATAGTTATAATTACTCACGTATTTAGACCTAATTATAATATAATACGACTATTTACAATACTGTTTTTATGTTTTAGTATGTGAATTAGTAATTTAAAGAACAGTATAAATATTCTAATAATTAATTTCAAGAGGATTTTGGAAAAAAATATAATTTTTAACAAAAGGGGTTCGAGCAAATGAAGTTATTTAAACACGCAACAATCGTGGTCGGTAATGGAGAGGTACTTGAAGATGCGAACTTGCTCATCGAAGGAAAGATCATTAGACAAGTTGGGGACTTCGTCACTGATTCTAGCAACATTGAAGTGGTGGATGCGAAAGGAAAAGTAATCTCACCAGGTTTAATCGATGTGCATACTCATCTCGGTGTTCATGAGGAAGGTATTGGAGCAGAAGGGCACGATTTTAATGAAACGAGCAGTCCACTGACACCAGAAGTGCGAGCGCTAGACGGGATAAACCCTGCTGACAAAGGCTTTGAAGACGCAAGACGGGCTGGTGTCACAACGGTGCAAGTGCTTCCGGGAAGTGCGAATGTAATCGGTGGTGAGATGGTTACGTTGAAAACGGCAGGTACGATCGTCGATCACATGATCATTCGGGAACCTTCCGGAATGAAAGCAGCATTCGGTGAAAACCCGAAACGAATCCATGGACATAAGGGGAACGCTCCTATCACAAGAATGGCGATCGCTTCTATGTTTCGACAGGAGTTGCTTAAAGCAAAGGATTATGTGGTTCGAAATGAAGAAAACGAAAAGATTGACCTTGGTTTAGAAAACTTAGCAAAAGTGTTAAGAAAAGAAATCCCGATTCGTGCGCATGCACATCGAGCAGATGACATCGTAACGTTCCTCCGCCTTGCGAAAGAATTCGACTTGGACATCTCGATCGAACATTGCACTGAAGGACACAAGATCAGTGAGTTCGTAGCAGCATCGAATGCTCCGGTTGCAGTAGGTCCTACCCTTTCAACAAGGAGTAAAATTGAGCTTGCTGATAAAGGCTGGCACACTGCTGGAATCCTTGCAGATGCAGGGGTACCAGTGTCAATAACGACAGATCACCCTGTCGTAGGAATCGAAAACTTGCTTCAAAGCGCTGTACTCGCAGTCAAGCATGGGATGGATCCGTCAGATGCATGGAAGTCCATCACCTTACAGGCTGCCAAGCATTTAGGTGTAGCAGATAGGGTTGGATCATTAGAAGAAGGAAAAGATGCAGATTTGGTCATATGGAGCGGTGATCCTTTCGATACGAGGAATGAAGTTGAAGCAACGTATGTAAATGGGGAAATCGTCTATCATCGAGAAAGTTAAGAAAAATATTTCAACATAACGTTTAAGGTTGAAAAAGGCGGGTATATACCTAATAAGAATAATGCTTACGTTTACTGTATAGTCGCATAATTGGTGGAAATGAGCTGGACAATTAGAGCTAGACATAAGCCAAAGAGGACTAGGAGACCCCTGGTTCTTTTTGGCTTTTTTTAATCCCCAAAATATCAAGAAAAGGAACGACGTTATGTTTGGAATTAGTGATTTTCTCAAATTATTACTATCTGCTTTTATTATTCTACCTATGGTTTCAATCATTAGAGAAGGCGGCTACTTATTAACTAGCTACTTTCTAGGCGCTAAAAACTCGAAGGTCGTAATCGGATGCGGACCCCGAATCTTCAACATAGGTATATTTGAATTTCGCAAATATTACTTTATGTATAGCTGGTGCAGCTACGATAATTTACGGTATAAAGAAAACTGGGCACAGATCCTTGTTTATGCTTCTCCAATCGTTGCGAACATCGCCGTTGCGCTAATTGTGAATTTTGCGCTTTCATTTGGATGGCTCGACATGAAGGAATTCGGTAAACAATTCATTTATTACGCCTTTTACTTTGTACTGTTCGATCTATTGCCAATTTATTATCCAGATGGGCAGCCGAGCAATGGAAGGATCGTATATGAACTCTTTCGATACGGTCAATTCCCAGAGTATGAAAAAGAATGAGTGAACGGCAAAGCACTAAACAGGTTTGCATGAAGGGGGAAGGATGCCGCTCCCTCCTCCCGCCTAAACATGACTTTCGACTAGTTCAACAATCGCGGTGCTCAACTTTTGTTTTGTTTCGGTAAGCTTCGTATCATCCTCGATACAAACTTCTCCGTCTTCTATGTAGAAGGTGGAGAATGCCTGACCTTCATACCTAGGCACGAGATGCATATGATAATGCGTCAACTCGTTAAATAGTCCACCGTTTTGACAAATCGTTATTCCGTCGGGAGCATACACTTTCTTGATCGCTTTTGACAAAAGAATCGATGCCTTCATCACTTCGGTTGCCGTTTTATCATCAAACTCCTCTACATCGTGAAAGTGGGATTTTGGCAAGATCATAACGTGACCTTCATTGAAAGGTTCATGATCTAGAAAACAAGTTAAGTATTCATTTTCATACACAACGTGAACGGGTTCACGTTTGTTGGCTAAACGACATCCTAAGCAATTCAATCGACCACTTCCTCTAGTTTGTTTTGGAAATTTTCATAGATTTATTTTATCATTCGTCTTCAAGCTAGGCATGTTTTTTTGCATGTAAGCACGTGACCTTCCACCCCAAGACTTTTTTACTATAAATACGAACATACGATCTTGTTTTAGAGGAAATTTCCTGAACGCTCCCTCACTTTAATCACAATTACACATCGGTTATATACGATATATCTCAAAACGGTATTGTAATGATCTCATTTTGAGATATATAATAATAGTAACAAATTGAAAGCGGTTACAGACGCTTAACCATACAAGGAGGATTTACAATGAGCCAGAAAGCAAGAAACCAATTTATTGAACGTTTGACGACGAAAACGACAATGAATAGGGACGACGTTCTGAAAATGTCCGATGCAGAAATCGAATACTTCCACTGGCTCTATTTCGATGAATCACCGATGGAATTGATGTAAAGACAAAGCGCCCTGCACGAATGCAGGGCGCTTTAATTTTTGCTTGTTCAGGCACGTACTTCACCCACTCTATTATAACTCTCTCATCACATCAACAAAGTTATCATTCTTTTTTTCTAGCACTGCCTTCGCTTCTTCAACGTCTACCTTCAACAGCAGCATCACGATCGCAACCCTCACATCGCCGCCTGCCTTTTCACTCGCTCTACATGCTTCTTCCTCATCGACCCCTGTGATCTCTTGAATAATCGACACCGCTCGTTTACGAAGCTTCTCGTTTGAAGCTTGCACATTGATCATCAGGTTTCGATAGACTTTTCCAAGCTTGATCATCGATGCTGTGGTGATCATATTCAAAACCATCTTTTGGGCTGTTCCTGCCTTCAAGCGCGTGGAACCTGTGACCACTTCAGGTCCAACTGGGACTTCGATCGGGTAGATCACGTTTTGTGCTAAAAGGGAACCTGTATTACATGCGAGACCCGCTGTCGGTATCCCGAGTTTCGTCGCAGCATGAACAGCTCCTAAAACATATGGCGTTCTTCCACTTGAGGCGATTCCGATCACCATATCCTTTTTCGTCACATGTTTGTGAACATCTTCCGCTCCTGTTTCAGCACTATCTTCGGCACCTTCGATCGGGATTCGAAGTGCACGATCACCGCCTGCGATGATACCGTTCACTAGATCATGCGAGACACCAAAGGTGGGCGGGCATTCAGAAGCATCAAGGACTCCAAGACGCCCGCTTGTACCGGCTCCAAAATAAAACAGTCTGCCACCGTTCTCCATCACCTCGACAGCCCGATCGATGACCTTCTCGATCTGGGGCAAAGCCTTCTTCACCACTGAAGGTACACTGTGATCTTCTTCATTCATCAATTCGATGATCTCTAACGTCGAGAATTGATGAAGTTGTTCTGATTTTGTATTTCGCATTTCTGTATTCAAGTTGTTCACATCCGTCATATCTGTACCTCCATCAGGTATAGCTGTCCTCACATCGAATGATAGGACGACGTTAGATTTTTTTTCATTTGTTGAGTCAGTGCCCCATTTGTTAGGAAAGCACAAATACATGCTCCCGATGCAGGGGATAGATCTGGAACGACCAAACGGTGGTTCAGACCGTTACATTGCACGTTTCTTTCGAACATCTTCCTGAATAGACCTGATTGAAACAAGCCTCCACTTAGTACGATCGCTTCTGCATCATGCACAGCTTCTACTAATTTCCTTAAACTATCACAAGCATCCTCAAGAATAAATAACGCAGTATGATTCCGTTTGTTTCCTAGCTTTATAACGTACGCTGCAAGTGACGCGATTTTCAATCGCGGATAGGTGTCTTCATAAATACTAGTAATGATGTCTCGAACATCGTTCAACGCTAATGACGATAATATTCCCTCAATAAACCGCTCATCTTTTTCTCGTATGCCGTCATGCATCTCGGAAACTACTTTCAGCGCTTGTCGTCCGATCGCATACCCACTTCCATCATCTCCGAATAAGTATCCCCAGCCTCCAGCACGTACAGGTGGCTGACCACGAGTGATCGAGTAGGCGATCGATCCGGTCCCTGCGATGAGGACAGTTCCTTCCATAGAATATGTTCCGCTAGCAAGTGCCCCGTAGGCATCGTTTGTCACCATTATCGTTCCATTGAATTCTGGTAAACTTTCAAGAAGCCACTTCTTCCAGCGCTTCTGATCTTCTGCTCTGTCTCCTCCAGCTGCTGAAACATAGATCACGTCTACATCACTCTTTACAAGGTTACGAGTTAGCGGTTCGATCACCTGCTGTATTTCCTTACGAACTTCTTCTTCAGAACGAGATTTGATATTCGTTGATCCTGAACGACTTTTCGCTACGATCGTTCCGTCTTCATTGCATAGCAAGGCTTCCGTTTTCGTTCCACCACCATCAATTCCGATAACATACGTTTTATTTGATCGCACCTTGGGTGAGTCCCTCCATAAATTGTTTTGAAGCAATGAAGAAGAGGACGATCATCGGCAGTGAAGCAAGGGTGAGACCGGCGAATAGCGCCCCCCAATCTGCAGAATACTCTCCGAAAAGGGAAAGCATACCGACTGGAATTGTTCTTTTTAAATCATCCGTAATGAAGATCAACGGAAAGAAGAAGTCGTTCCATGATTGGATGAATTGAATGATCATCACAGTTCCTAGTGCTGGTCTCATAAGAGGTAAGACGACGTTCCATAGAATGCGAAGGTTTCCAGCGCCATCAATTCTCGCAGCTTCTTCAAGCTCGCGAGGCATTGTTCGGAAGAAACCTGTCAATATAAGAACGGATAGCGGAATCCCCGTTGCAACATACATGAAGATCAATGACCATAGTGAGTTTAATAGCTGCAAATCTTTCATCAAGATAAACAATGGGACGATTCCAAGCTTGATCGGAAGCATCATTCCCATAAGGAAGAAAAAGAAAATCATGTTGTTCCATACAAACGTAAAACGGGCGATATAAAATGCTGCAAGAGACGATGTCACGAGTATGAGCGTCACGGAAACAACACTAACGAGAACACTGTTCATGAAATATGTCATGAAAGGAACTTGGTCTAGTAAACTTTTATACGTATCGAGCGTGAACGTCTCAGGTAACGAGAGCGGATTTGTAAAGATTTCAGAACTCGACTTAAAAGAAGAGAGGATCATCAATAGAATCGGATAGATGCTGATCGATGCGACTAAAAAAGCAAAAACATAGTAAAACGGCTTTGTCCAGATTGTATGATTCATCATATCCCTCCTATAGATCCACTTGTCTTTTCTGCATATACTTCAGGTACAGTGCCGTAAAGAACGCGATGAAAATAAATAATACGACCGCGAGTGCTGAGCCTAGACCGACCGCAGTAGTAGAACCGCCTGCCGAACCTCCAAATGCCAGTCGATAAAAATAAACGGCGAGCGTATCCGTAGAGTGGTAAGGTTCTCCTTGTGACCCTTGCATCGCGTAGACGAGTTCAAACGCTTCAAACGACTGAATGAACGTTAACACCGTCATAATCATGATCGAAGGTACCATGAGCGGTAAGACGATTCGTCGAATCATCGCAAAACCACTTGCCCCATCAAGCTTTCCTGCCTCGAAAAGCTCTTTCGGAATCGATTGAAAACCGGCAAGAAAGATTAGGACTCCAAAGCCAAGTCCATACCAGCAGTTCACGAGAATGATTGAAATGAGCGCCGTATCGGGGTCTCCGAGCCATGCCTTCTGCAGGTGTTCAAGACCTACTTTTTCTAATACGACATTCAACGCACCATAGTTCGGATTGAGGATCAGCTTCCAAAGAAAACCTACTACGATGACGGAAAGAAGGCGTGGTAAGAAGTACGCGATTTTTAGAAACTCAGAACCTCGCACTCTTTTATAAATGATATAAGCAAGAATGAAAGCAAGACCGTTTTGAAAAATCATTTGAAGGACAAAATACAGGATGTTGTGACCAAACGCATTCCAAAACAAGTCTGAAAACGGTTGAAGCGTGAAGAGGTCCTTAAAGTTCTTAAACCCTACGAATTCTCCCCTCACGATCCCGTTCCAATCGAAGAAACTGTATGTAAGTGCTGCAAACAAAGGATACACAATAAACAATCCATAAATAATCAAGGCGGGAATAGGGAAAAGGTGAATGGTCCACCTTTTCCAGTTCCGTTGCTTTTTTATCGTCACAGGTGTATGCATTGCTGGCTTCATATTCTCCGCCCCTTATCGATTATTTTAAAGGTTCATACCAAGACTTCGCGCTATCTTGAACAGCATTTGCAACTTCTTCAGGTGACCGCTCACCTAAATACATGCCTTGAAGTTCAGTTTCAATAACTGATTTTGTAGAAGGGTTTCCTCCAGCAAAATGAACGAGCATCATATAAGGCGTCGATCTCTCTTCTACAGCTTTTCCAAGGTCGTTCACAAGCTGATCGTCAGATGAAATACCAGGAATGGCACTGATCATCTTAAATTCTTCTGTGAACATTTCACCGAATTCCTCTGTCGTCATAAATTGAAGGAATTTCTTTGCGGCGTCTGTGTTTTCTGAGTTCGCATTGATAGCATAAGATCCGTCTACCCATGTTGTGATGGTCGGTTCCTTTCCAACGGCAGATGGCATCGGGAAGAAGCCTAGCTCAAGGTCAGGATTCATTTCACGAAGCACTTCGATTTCCCAGCTTCCTAATGGGAACATCGCAGCGTCTCCAGTAAA
Organism: Anaerobacillus sp. ABA4_114; assembly: GCF_056159065.1. Classification (NCBI taxonomy): domain Bacteria; kingdom Bacillati; phylum Bacillota; class Bacilli; order Caryophanales; family Bacillaceae; genus Anaerobacillus; species Anaerobacillus sp. ABA4_114. Next base: position 604,520 of record NZ_JBSWUM010000001.1, on the reverse strand, counting down.
GAACATCGTACGAATATCTTCCATTCCAAGACCTTCATAGTTTTCAGGGAAAAATTGCTTCAATTCATCCATCGCTTCGATCGAACGGTTGAACTCTTCACTTGAGAAGTCGGTCTCACCAGCCGTTACATTGTCAACAAATTCGTTCGCCCCGTAGTGTGCCGGGCCAATAATACCGTGGGAAAGTGATAGGAGCCATCCTTCCTTCGTTCCAAGAGAAATAGGCGTGTAGCCTTCATCTTGCAACGTCTTATTCAGCGTCATAAACTCTTCCCACGTTTGTGGCTCTTCAAGACCTAGCTCTTCGAAAATCTTCTTATTGTAAAACATTTGCGTTGTACTGATATTTAAAGGTACGCCATACTGCTTATCGTCCGTTCCTTTTGAAGCAGCAAGTGTTTCTTCTGGATACTGATCGAGTCCTTCTAATCCATCAAGCGGTTCGAGATACCCTGCATCAGCTAGCTCAATTCCGGGCGCATACGGACGAAGGTGGATGATGTCTGGACCTTCACCGCTTTGGAGAGCCGTGTTTAGAATCGTGTTATACTCCGTATTTTTAGAAGGGTTAAATTCAACGGTAATATCGGGGTACTCTTCGTTAAATTTCTCAATCACCTTTTCATAGCTTGCTTTGTCTTCCGTTCTCCAACTGCCGATCGTTAACGTTGTCCCGTCCTCACCGCCGCTTTCACTACCTGTGTTCGAGCTGCTGCAAGCCGAAATGACTAGGATGATCGCCAAGAATACAAACGCTTTCATTTTCTTCATACCATTACTCCCCCTTAATAAAAGTTGAATGAATCAAGGAATGTAGATGAGGTCGAATTACCTTCATATTATGTTTTCTTCCATAGTGAACGATGTTCGTCAAAAACGTGACGACGAGTTCTTCGACTGGATCAATCCATAAACTTGTTCCTGTAAAACCGGTATGGCCGAAGCTCCCGATCGACCACCTCCCTCCACACGAAAGGTTGGCTCCTTTCCCGCTCCACACTTCAAATCCTAACCCTCTGTTACCTACTACATGTTTCTGAGCTTGTCGTATTCTCTTCTCTGATAGCACAGTTTGCCGCTCTGGATAAAGAAATAGACTACCGAATTTCCCAACATCATTTGAAGTTGAAAACAGTCCAGCGCTTCCGCTTTCTCCACCTAGGTGTAAGGCTTTTTCATCATGAACGACTCCCTGAATGTAAGAGCCACCGTACGTTTCTGTAGATGCAATATTAGTTTGATCTGTAGGATGAAAGCCAGTGGACTCTAACCCCCACGGACGATACAGATACGTATCTGCGAATGTTGAGAGCGATAATCCGCTTATTCTTTCAATTACTTTTCCAAGCAAAATCATGCCTGAATCGCTATAAAGGACTTTTTCACCCGGCTTATGAAGAAGAGAGAGTGCAGTGATTTCTTCAAATACCGGACGCCACTCGCTTCTGGTCATACGTTTAAGATCAGCGGCAAGTCCGCTTGTGTGAGTAAGGGCGTGTGAAATTGTTACTTCTTTGTGTTTGAACTCTGGTATGTAAGTCTGGATGGAATGGTCTAGTTTTAGTGAACTGTTGTCTAACAGCCAAAGAATTGAAGGTAGTGTCGCCATGACTTTTGTCAGAGAAGCGACATCGAATTGTGTGGTTTTCGTGATAGTAGATAAGTTGTTTTGACGGTCATGGTAGGTTCCATAAGCTTTGTGAAAAACGGTTCTACCGTGATGCTGAACGTGTAACGTGGCGCCTGGCAGTTCACCATTGTCGATCAGCTGTTGGAGATACTGATCAAACATGCTTCTTTGCATCCTCTAACGCTTTCCGAGTTCGCTCGAGTGCAGCGACACTATCGCTATAGCTCCGGCTTGTAAGACCAACATAAAGGATGTCGATCACATTGAGTTGCGAAATGCGTGAGCTCATCGCACCGCTTCGAATGCTCTTTTCAAGTGAGCTCGTAAAAAGTTTGATATCAGCAAGTTGAGACACAGGATTCGTTCCATACTTCGTAAGCGTAATGACAGTCGCACCATTTTCTTTTGCAATCGACAATGACTGAATAATATCGTTGGTTTGACCGGAATAAGAAATACCGAATACCACATCTTCTTCACTAAGGTTCGCGCTGATCGTTCCTTGTGTATCATAGTCGGTTGCGGCTTCACACCAGCGATTGATACGAGAAAGCTTTTGTTTAAAATCTTGTGCGATCAGTCCTGATGCTCCAATGCCGTATAACGCGATCTTCCTTGCTTTTCCAAGCACTTCGATCGCCTTCTCCACCTCGTCACGTGATAATACTGAAAGGGTATCATTGATGGATTGGATGTTATTGTTCGATATATTCGCGATGAAAGAATCGACAGTACCGTCGATTGAGATTTCTTGATAAGAGTTACTGCTGTGCTTCGTAGCAAGATCACCAGCGATGCGCAGCTTTAATTCCTGAAATCCCTTGTAGTTTAGTGTTCTAGAAAGCCGAATGATCGTCGCTTCACTAACTTCAGTCCGATGTGCAAGTTTTTGAATGGAAAGATTAATCACTTCCTCTGGGCGATTAACAATATATTCTGCTACTTTTCGTTCTGAAGGTTTAAGTGAGGCCATCGATTCTTGAATACTGATTAATCCCCCGTTCATCATTCACCCTCCTTTTTGATCGAATTTTCTAATAAGTTTATTCTAGTGTATCAAGTTTTATTTATTATTCAACTACTTTTTATGAAGTTTTATTACAAATCACAAGAAAAAGCACCCGCAAGTGCTTGCTGCGAGTGCCTTTCTACGTTATTTATACAGTAAATAATTCTTTCTAACTTTTTTAAAATCCTTCAGATCATCTTCCCATTTCTCCTGCATCTCTTCTACACTTTCTCCTTGCTCGATCGCTTCACGTATCCATCCATTCCCAACAAGTAAGTCGAAGAATGAAATGCCGCTGCTGTTTTCTGCTCTGAACTCAAACTCTTCAGGGTATAAATCGTGAATCGTTTTAACGAGGCTCATACCAGTAATAACCGGTTTAAATTCTTCTTTATCCGTAACATGAAGTTGAACCCCGTGTGATAGGTTTCCAGCGTGCTTCGAGAAAGAAGGTGTAAAGGACGCCGCTCTAAACTCTACTCCCGGTAAATCGAGACGGTTTAATTCAGAAGCGAGTTCTGTTGATTGAATAAAAGGTGCTCCGATCAGCTCAAATGGCTTTGTTGTTCCGCGTCCTTCCGATACGTTTGTTCCTTCAATCAATGCCGCTCCTGGGTAGACGAGTGCTGTGTCTAACGTCGGCATATTAGGCGATGGCAGTACCCACTCGAGTTCTGTATCATCATAGTACATATCCCGGTCCCAGCCTTCCATTTCAACGACAGTTAAATCTGCGCCGATGCCAAACTCATTGTTGAATAGTTTCGCAAGTTCTCCGACCGTCATACCGTGACGAAGTGGAATTTCATATTTGCCTACGAAAGAAGAATAGTCATCGTTTAAAACCGGTCCTTCAACCGCTTCACCGCCAAGAGGATTAGGACGGTCGAGAACAATAAATTCAATGTTATTTTCTTCTGCTGCTTCCATCGCATACGCCATCGTATAGATGTACGTATAGAAGCGAGTCCCCACATCTTGAATGTCAAAAAGCAATACATCGATGCCTTCTAGCATTTCTGGAGTGGGTTTTCGAGTCTTTCCATATAGGCTATAAACAGGGAGTCCAGTCTGCTCATCCGTGTAAAATTCTACGTATTCGCCGGCCTGCGCACTTCCTCGCACCCCGTGCTCAGGTCCATAAAGAGCAGTAAGGTTCACGTCTGTGTCATTATGAAGACGATCGACGATGCTAGTCAACTCTTGATCGACTCCAGTTGGATTCGTGATCAAGCCAACGTTTTTCCCTTCGATCAAATCTTTTTCTTCATCTAGAAGCACTTCTACTCCAAGTTTAAAATCGTTGTGCTTCTTTTTATGATGGCCATGTTTATTTCCTTTACCCTCGCTATCAGCTAAGGCAACCGAAATACTAGACATAACAAGAACAGACATCAAAAGCATGACAAACCATTTTTTCATACGTAAAACTCCTCCCCGGGAGAGAGCGGAAGGCTCTCTCAGATTAGTTTAGTATGTTAAACCGTGGCCAAATGGATAGAGAACGTCATTTTCATTCGCTCCTGGAATCGTAACAGGAAGCTTTCCTGAAGGTGTGTACTCACCAAAGATGGCTGCAGCCGTCGCTTCAAAACTCGCTGTTCTGAAACCGTATTGTGCAAGGTAACTATCGATCTCAGGATAAGCCATGATGTCATATGGATTACGTATTCCAACCCCAATTAGTTCTGCTTCTGTTGTTTCCATCAAGTGACTGACCAGTTTCATTTGTGGATGGTCTTCTGAACGAGTTCCAACACTGTACGTATACGTCCCGACAATGATCTTATCAGCCGATTCAACGACTTCACGCTGTTCTTCTGTTAATTCGTAATTCGAATTGAGGCTGATTACCGTAGCATTTGGCTGATGCTTTTTAACTGCCTCTCCTAGAGAATCAATAAAGCTTCTCCCCAACACGACAACGTTTTCGTCACTTTGTTTTGTAAGAGGAAGGACGTTTTCATTCTTAATAAGTGTGATGGATTTTTCTGCGGCAGTTTTTTCAACAGCTTTGTGCGCATCTGATCCAACCGTTTCTTTAGCTTTTTGAATTTTTTTATCGACGTTTTCAGGATCCTCTGATTTAATGATCCCTCTATTTACTTTCAATGTTAAAATTCGTTCGACAGACGCTTCGATTCTTTCATTAGAAATTTCCCTAGATCGAACTGCTTCTAGTAACCCATCAGCCACTTCAGGTAAGCCAACCGGCATCAACACGATATCGGTGCCTGCTTTCACAGTACGAACTGCAGCATCGACAGCACCAAAATGTTCAACGATCGCACCCATGTTCATCGCATCTGTGATGATGACGCCTTCATGACCCATCTCTTCACGCATCAGTCCAGTCAACACTTTTTGGGATAACGTAGCTGGCAATGAGATCTCTTCACCGTCTTTTTTGGATATCACTTTTGTGTCATCGATTTTCGGAAATGTTACGTGTGCGGTCATAACGGCATCGATTCCTGCTTCCATCGCCTGCTGAAACGGATAAAGCTCTACCTTCTTTAGACGCTCCTTGTCATGAGGAACTTCAGGCAATCCGAGATGAGAGTCTACCGCTGTGTCCCCGTGACCAGGAAAATGCTTTGCTGTTGCTGCCACTCCAGTTTCCTGTAGTCCTTTTATATAAGCGATCCCTTGGTCCGCAACAAGCTCTGGATCTTCGCCATATGAACGTACGCCTATTACAGGGTTGTCAGGATTATTGTTCACATCGAGCACTGGAGCTAGGTTCATGTTAATGCCAAGAGAAGCAAGTTCCTCACCGATTACGCGCCCAACATCCTGTGTCACTTCTTCAGATCGTGCTGCGCCGAGAGCCATGTTTCCTGGCATATCAGTGCCAGATTGAAGGCGCGTTACGATTCCACCTTCCTGGTCGATCGTCATCAACAATCCATATTTCTCAGACGCTTCCTGGTAATCAGATACGAGCTTAGCTGTTTGCTCTGTCGTTACAACGTTTTCTCGAAACAAAATGACTCCACCAAGATGATAGTCCTTCACCTGCTGCTCGATCTCAGGCAGCATTTCCGTCACATTTTCACCGTTCCATTTTCGATAATCCGGCATCAACATCTGACCGACCTTTTCTTCTAGCGGCATCTTATTGATGGCATGTTGGATAATGTCGTACTTCATTCCTTTTTCTTTGATTAGCTTCGGAGACTTCGAACCATGAATGGCAATGCGATCGCGATCGTTACCATCTGAAACGTAAATAAACGTGCGACCAGGATGATCCTTCAGCGTCACCTTTCCAGTCTTATCAACAGACGCCACATTTTTATTTGAAGAGTGCCACGTGAGCTCGTCTGATGTTTTCATAAAATGACCGTCGTCATAAATGTGAAGAGCACCTAACTGAATTGTCTTCCCTTCAACGTTTGTTTCTACTTCAGGAACATTTTGCATAATGATCAAATCGGTCTGTCCTTCATCCTTCTTTGCTTGAGCGTCACTAGGATTCATCCAGCCTTGCGACACGATCAATGCGAATGCTAATAAAAAAATGAAGTTTCGCTTTAATTTCCTAGGCATGACTTCCCCTCCTATTTTATGAGTATCAATATGAGCGTTTCATCCACTCATCACTTGTGAGATGGAGACGTTCTCCGTTCAGCTCTACCTCATCGACATACCATCCTCGTTTATTAACAGAGGAATCCGTATCATAAGAAAATCGGATATAGTTTGTTCCTTCTGGTACCATCAGCTGTTTCTTTTCCCACTGATCACTATTGCCAGTAAGCTCCGTTAAAGCTGTCCAATTTGCTCCATCATTGGAAACTTCAATTTTTCCTACATCATAGTTTGCTTCCAATTGATACCATGTATGAAACGATAATGTAGAATTTTTGTTCACATTGATATTTGCAGTAAGGTGCTTTACTGCTTTGTCACCATAACCTGCAAACCACGGGTCAGCTTTTTTCGGCATGTCTACTGGGATAGCATCTGCCACCTGTCTTGCAAAAGCTCTCCTTGTAGGTGAAGTTGAGACCGTATCTCTCGTAGGGTGAACGCGGTTTGTTAAAAGAATCGCGATCGTTTGATTCGATGGACTGATGACAAGAGACGTACCTGTGTAGCCTGTATGTCCAAGGGTCGTGCTTTCAGTCAGTGCATCCATGAACCATCCTTGCTGAAGTTCAAACCCTAATCCATGATCGTCACCTGGAAACTGTGGTATGCGATTTTCGGTAAGTAGGGCTACTGTTTCCGGTTTCAGTATCCGTTCACCCCCGTAACGCCCATCCATCAAAAACATATGAGCGAACTTGGCAAGGTCTGTTGCCGTTGAAAAAACCCCAGCATGACCGGCTACTCCATCTAAAGACCAGGCATTCTCATCGTGTACTTCGCCCCAGACGAGTCCACGATTTGTCCATGGCTGGTATTCTGTTGCGGCAATGCGGTTCTTTAATTGTGGGTCAGGATTGTAAAACGTATCATTCATACGAAGGGGCTCTGTGATAGTCTTTTGCACATACTCATCAAGACGCATGCCAGATAACTTTTCTATTAGGGCACCGAGCGTAATCATGTTGAGGTCGCTATATGTATACTCTGTACCAGGCTCTGATCGAAGCGGGTATTCTAACACATACTGCATCCGTTCTTCCCGATTTCCATCGATGGTATACAATGGAACCCATGGTTTAAACCCAGAGGTATGTGTCATGAGTTGCTCGATGGTAACGTTTTCTTTTCCGTTCGCAGCAAACTCAGGGATATACTCAGCTACCGGATCATCCAGTTCGAACATTCCTTTTTCATAAAGCGTCATCGCAGCAGTTGTAGTGAAGATTTTACTGATTGAAGCGAGGTCAAAGATCGTATCTTTCTCCATCTTTAGAGGGTCATCCATTTCAGTAAACGAATCATCAGTATACCGAGCTTGATACCCGTAGGCTTCTTCTTTCACGATATGCCCTCGCCTTGCAACGAACGCTACCGCTCCTGGCATGACTTGCTCTTCGATCGCTGTCTCTAAAACATCATCGATCTCGTCCAATGGTTCAATACGCATGCCTGCTCCTCGAACTGATCCTTTGTGAAGTACTGCAGAAGTAGGTCCCGGCTCCCCCCAAGAAAAGACAGGGTGACCTTTCTCAGAAGACTGATGCTGATTATGTTTCCCTTTTGTTTCGATCGTCGGACCCTTCGCGTCTGCCTCTATACCAGGTAGTAATAAAGAGGTCCCAAGTACGGTGGATAAAACAATAGACATCGTCTTTTTTCTCATTTGCTCCTCCTTTTTACATAAATGAAATGCGTCAAAACCCCTAATAAGTAAAGAGTAACGCTCTTCCATTATAGTCGTCTATACCACCTTAGTACTGCATGGGAGGAAATAGGTGGTTTTTAGAGGACTATATATCTATGAGATTTGAATTATTTTTGAATATTGTGACATTTTAGAGCTTAATTGTATGAAACTTTATTACATGACAAAGATCGGGTGGTGCCTGGCACCACCCGATCTTTTCTATGAACGTAACGCACCAACTAGCAATCGCCAAAACCCTTCATAGTCAAGCTCCGTTGCAAACTTTACGTTCGGCTCTCTACCTGTCACATGCAAACGGTCAACGCACGTAGTTCCGTAGGTGTACGTTCCTTCCGTCTCTATATCAACTCGCACCTTCTCAAAATCAAAGATCGTTTCATCGATTAAGTACGCAACTGTACACGCGTCATGGATCGGTGCACCGTCAAACCCAAACACCTCTTTGTACGTGGTAGAGAAATAGGCTAATAGCTCACTTACAAGATTCGAAACAGGATTTCCGATTTCAGAAATTTGTTTCAGAATCTCCTCAGTTGCTATCGTTTGGTGCGTAATATCGAGACCGAACATCGTCACAGGTACCCCGCTATTAAATACGATCTCAGCAGCTTCCGCATCGACATAAATATTAAATTCAGCCGTTGGCGTCCAGTTTCCAAAGGTCCCTCCACCCATCACGACGATTTCTTTTATTTTTTCTGTGATGAGTGGTTCTTTCTGAATAGCTAAAGCGATGTTTGTAAGAGGTCCTGTCGGAACAAGGTAAAGGTCTCCATCTGAATCCATCACTTTTTCAACGATTAAATCTACTGCGTGTTGATCACTAACTTCTTTTCTCGGAACATTAGGAAAATGTGGCCCATCGAGACCTGTCTTACCGTGAATCGTTGGTGCGATTTCTCTTTCTCGAACGAGGGGCTCTGCAGCACCTTCCGCAACAGGAACATCTAACCCTAAGATGTCACACATTCTTAGAGCATTTAGCGTCGTTTTTTCCACTTCCACATTTCCGGCGACAGTCGTGATCGCTTCAAGTTGAATGTGCGGGTTGGAAGCGGCGAGGATCATCGCGATGGCATCATCGTGACCCGGGTCACAGTCTAGTATGATTTTCTTCGGATTTGGCATCTGTATAGTTCCTCCTTTTTGTAAAAAAAAGCAAACCCTGATCGCTCAAAAGAGATCAGGGTTATATTCATTATTGAATAGACTCATAAACTAGATTCGCGATATCCTTCGATAATCCTCCAGTGCTTGGATAAGAACCACTTTCTAATGGACCGTTATTTTGTTTGTTGGTCAGTACGATAATTTGCAAATCGTATGCCGGATCGAAAATCACTTGCGTCCCAGTAAAGCCTGTATGACCAAATGCACTGTCAGAGTGCCTGTCACCCATGTACCAGCTTTTATTCAATTCGAATCCGTAGCCTTGTCCAAATCGCTGAGGTTTCGTGAAAGTAGAAAGAGTAGATTCATTATACAATGTGGTTTTCCCGTAACTTCCACCATTCAGCATCGTTTGCCCAAGAACAGCGAGATCACGGGCCGTCGAGAATAGTCCCGCGTGCCCAGCTACTCCACCATTCGCATAAAAGCTATTACCATCGTTTACTTCTCCAACAAGCGTGTACTGACGCCAATCTGAAAAGTCATCTGCTTCTTCAGGGACGTAGTAACCGAAGTTCGGATCATCGATCATCTTATATTCAAAGGGATTTCCCCATGACGTAGCAGCAATCTTTTTATCAAGTTTATCAGGAGGAGTGAACATCGTATCCTTCATTTTAAGAGGGCCATATACCTCTTTCATAAGGTATTGGTCTAAACGCTGACCAGTTACGTTCTCAATAATAAATCCTAACGTCATGAAACTAAAATCACTATACCGTCGATCTGTACCTGTTTCGTACTCTAAGGACATGTCCGCAATAGTCTCAAGAACGTCTTCAGAATCTTCAGCTTCTAAATAGGTAGGCTGCCAAGGTGTTAAACCAGATGTATGCGTTAATAGGTCAGCAACTGTGACGTCTTCCTTACCATTCTGTCCGAATTCAGGTATGTATTCCGTCACGCGATCAGCAACTGAAATTTTCCCCTCGCTTACTAGCTTCATAATCCCTTGGGTCGTACCCATTACTTTCGTCAGGGAAGCAAGGTCGAACATCGTTTTTTTCTTCATCTGACTGGGGTGGTCGAGTAACGTCCCCATATCATACTTCTGTGCATAGCCATAGGCTGACTCTTTCACAATCGTTCCGTCCTTCGCGATTAAAACGACAGCCCCTGGCGTTACCTCATTTTCAATTGCGTCTTCGACAACGTTGTCGATCTCATCTAAGGAGTTCATATCAACACTTTTTGCACTCCCATGCCTAAGCTTATCACCGTATCCCTTTGCGTTAGCAGACTGAAAAGGAATACTGATAATTAACGTAACGACCAGTAGCATCACAACTACCTTTCCTACTTTCACACTAGCCTCTCCTTTCCAAATGCACGATTTCTGGATTTTTCGAATGTAACCCTCGTACAAGTGCAACGTTCGCTCGAGTGACAAATACTTGCGTTCGAAAAGCATAAACGGCGGTATCCCCAACAGAAACCGGTGTTCCTCGCTCAAGCCTTCCATAATAATCAATATACTCGGATGGCATAGGCTTTTCTTTTAAAAAAGTACGAAAGATGGTTTCAGGGTTATGTCCTACATATGCGCCCGTCACTTTCCCCCGCTCATAAAACCCACCTCCAAGAACATAAACATTGTCATCATCTTGATGGGATACTTCTGAAAGATAGATGATCGCTGGCCTCTCGGGAAGAGTGCGAACCGCATGAAGGGGAGTTGTCCCCGTCAACGCATGGCCTGGCTCACCATGGGTGATGCCTGCTCGTTTCAGCATCGGGATGGTTTCCGTACTCGTCGCACTCGGTCCGTTTACTTGTGTGATCGTGAAACCCGCTGACTCTAACTTTTCCTTCGCGTTTAGAAGTGTTTCGAGGTTTTTCGTAAACGTCATCTCTCCTCGATCATCATCCATCAATAACAGTGGAAAAGACGTGATGCCGACGACCTCAATTCCAGGAAGGTCTTGTAGAATTAAGATTTCTTCATCGAGTCGATCTAAATGAAACCCACCCCATTGACCTGGATAGATGGTATCACCATCTTGAACAACACGAAGGAGAACGTCCTGCTTCCTCCCTAACCTTACAGCAGCATCCGATACCTGTTTGGCTCGTTCTATTGTAAACACGGTCACAACTTCAGGGTTAAACGAAAGGACATCTTTCCACTGGTGCTTCCCGGGTTGCACGAGGTGCCCCACATTCCCAATTGCAACCCCTGATTTGTGAAGTCTCCTCGCTTCTTCAAATTCAACCGCAACTGCTTTCTCGATCCCATGTTCAGCAATCCATTTCCCTAGCTCACCGATCCGACCGAGCTGCTTACTCATAAAATATAGTGAGAACTCATTCTCTTCAGCTGCACGAGCCATCTGTTTCACGTTCTCCGCTACGGTATCGAGGTCGATGACATACGTATTGGGAGGAAGCGCTCCAGTTTGATGGAGGTTAACACCAGTCTTTATGAGCTCTGGATTTCTTTCCTTCGTAAGTGTTAGAAACAATCACAGCACCTCCCGTTTAATCTACTACAACTCCTCCATCACGTTGTTCAGAATCTCAACAACCGTATGCGCTCCTGCTTTCATCGGATTGATCCTCAACCCATAGTCTAAGAGATTCGGGTTATTCTCTAGAAAACTACCAGATACGCGATAGATCATCGGTACGAGCTCATACCGCGATTCCGCACCGACCGGATACGTCGCAGCTCCGAACGTTTTACTTCTTTCGATGACGTTTTTTGCAACAGGGTCGATCAACTCGACGATGACATTCTTTGATTGAGAGTTCGTTATGGTAGCTTTCCTCACGCCTGAAACTGCCCCTCGATTTAACAGCACGCATAAGTGGTCGACTTGCTCACTTTGAATGGCAAAAGATACAGGAGCAAACGGAATGGTACGGAGCAGCTCCATCGCTTCAGGACCTTGCACCTGGCTTCCTCCTGAATAATTCCGTTGATGGACAATTTCGATCGCATCCTTTTTCCCTACGGTGACACCCACACCTTCTGGACCTAGCAGCTTAAATCCTGAAAAGGTTGAATAATCTGCCCCAAGCTCAACGCCGATCTTTGCCATTTTTAACGCACAGTAATTATCATCGACTACAACATCGATCGTTGGATTCACTGATTTGACCGTTCGGATCACCGCTTCTAGTGAATACGTATCGTTCGGTTGCTGCCGCGCGTGCTGTACGTAAAAAACCTTTGCTTTTGTTGAAGAAGCTATTTCTTTAACAGTATCCAACTTATTGAAATCGACCTGTACAGGTTGAAGGCCCAACATACGAAACGTTTCCTTTGTTGTCATATAAATTGGAGCCGAATGGACGATGATTTCGTCCCCCGAACCTAACAGAGCACTCAACAGAGAGCGAATGGCTCCCGTTCCAGATCCCCTGACAAGTGCACCATGCTCGACGTTAAAGACATCGGCAAAAACGCGTTCTACTTTTGCAGTTGTTTTCGGGCGTTTGTAGGTTGGATGGAGCCCACGATCGCCGTCCTGAAACATGTCGTTATCTGTAAATTCCTTTGTCATTCGATCGACGATTTTAAATTGATAGCGCTTGGCTTCATCAATATCCATTTGAGCTAAAACAGATGCTACATCAATCATGAGCAAACCACCTTCTGACAAAAAGCACGTGCGGGATTCTCAATAAGAAGCATGTTCATGTCACGATCAGAAAAACCATGCTCTTTTAAAAGTGGCACAAATGAATTGAGCACGTAATCGTAGCCGATTCCTCCGTACTTATGCCAGTGAGATTTTCTAGTTAAGTCAGCAGATAGAAGAATACGAGATCCAAACCCTCGTTCGAACAAATATTGAAGCGATTGAAGACGCTCCGTGTCGGGACGATAATTGTTTTTTCCAATGGTATCGAACGCGACATACGCTCCTGCCTCTAAAACGGCAAGAATGCGAGCATCATCTGTATTGAGGTCCTGGTGCCCGATGATGAGCTGCTCCATATCGAGTCCAATTTTTAAAAAGAGCTCAACCTGCTCGACACCCATCGTACCCAGGGTCGTATGGGTCGTGACTGGCAATCCGCTTTCAATCGCCGCAACGCCAGCACCCATCAGCAGCTCCCTTTCAATCGGCTTAATTTCATTGTGACTGCTACCAATCTCACCAATCACGCCAGGGTACACCTCTGTTCCATCGATGCCATACCGAATTTCATAAAGCATATGCGAAGCAAAATCATCACGGTTCCAAGACGAAGACCGTGTAGGAAGAAATGGGTCTTTATAAAAACCAGTACTCGCGATAATGTGGACACCCGTTGCTTCACTAAGTTTCTTTAAAAGTGATGCATTTCTACCCATCCCCTCATTTGTAACTTCAACCATCGCTTGTCCCCCAGCGAGTTTGAAACGACGAAGTTCTTCTTCCATGCCTCCAACGTCGTCAAGGATGGTGTCGGGATCGTTTTTTATTCGTGAGAGATCGATACAAAGATGTTCATGAGCCGCGCATACACCTAATTCTGACGAAGAAATCTTACCGGTTACAGTTTGAATCATCGTGAATCCACCTTCCTTTTTACAGCTGCATGATACCAAGTAACACGAGAATATTTGCAAGAATTCCTACAGCGATCGCTCCGATTGGGCCAACTGCCATCCTCACTATCGGACGACCTGCAATTTCATTCAATAAGTAAAAACCAGCGATAATGAAGAAACCGAGGCCAGGTGCGATCGCATTCGCCGCATTCGCTCCACCGATCAAGAGTGCCACTTCTAATAGACGCGTCATCGCCGTACGAATGTTTTCACCCGACTGGCGAACACCTGGATACTTATCGAGAAAACGCGCTACTTTGCTAAGCAGCATGACTTCTAGAAAGATCGTAATGGCTCCAGCTACTAAAGCGACCCACACATTCGGAACGAGTAAGCCTACGACAAAAACAATCGTAAATCCGACGGGACCATACACACCCGTTGCGATCGCAGTACTCGCGACGAGAGGAATAAAGCCAAGTGCACGAGCTCCTGCTGCGATCGCACCGTCCGTTACTTTTCCTTCAGCGATTAAATTAAGTGAAATCGGATCACCCGCCATGATCAATAGATTCGTAGCTGCAGCGATCAGCCCACCCATGATCATAAAATACACAACGTGTTTCTTAATACGGTTCACACGTTCACTAAAAACGGAAGCAAGATCGATCCCACTTCCTTCTGAATCTGACTTCTGACGCACAGCATAGGTGATCAAGAAGATCATACCTGCGATCAGCGCCATTCCTTCCTGGTTCAACGTGACGGCTGTGCCGCCAAACGTCAAGACACCGCTTTCATTTAACCAAACGGCTAGCTGTCTCACGATTGCCGAAACGATAAACGTGAGTACACCTTTTTTTACACTAAACTGTAAGGCAACAGCGAGGGCTGGGAATGCCATGAACGTTACGACTACGGGTGATCCTACCTGCCCCATCGCATCGAGAAAGTTCAGCGGCAGTTTTTCAAAGAGTGCTACAAATCCTTCTAACCCTACTAATAACCCTGCACCATAGGCACCACCAATAACTGCAGCCACTGGTGTTCCCCACTTGTTTCTTGGTGTCATCAACCCAATGATGTCTGTTCCGAGGAGAATACTATGTATCAAAATAATGCTTGCTGTGATCGTAAACGGAATACCAAATCCGATAACGAGTCCAAAACTCATCGCAAAGGCTGTGACACCGAGCTCTTTACGCCCCATACGACCTTCCGTGTTTTCTGGTACGATCGGCCGCAAGCCATCATTGAAAACAGCCAGGTTCAAATTCGCCAAAACCGCCGCCATCGCACCGATCAGTATAATGAGCACCATTTCCATCATGCGATTCTCCTTTCAGATTATCGTGCTTTAATCGCCTTCATAATCATAGGTACGGCCGTTTCGATGTGATCTGATGTAAAACCGAAAGCTTTTTTCCCTGCTTTTACAGCTTCATTGATCTTCTCCTCATTTGGCTTACGTCCCGGCATAGATACTGTCTCGCACTGTGGCTTCCCTACGATCGCGATCGCCATGGCTAACGCGCCGCCACCACCCGTATGACATGCTCCAACGTAATAATCTGCTTGCCCTGTCTTTACAGCCATCGCAGCTTCAACATCCGATTTGATCGATGTCTCGACTCCTTCTGGTCCATACTCTTTTACGAGTGCTTCTACCTCTTTTTTATCAACTTGACCACCGATTACAATTTTCATTGCGATTGATCCTCCTTCAATTCTTGAAAAATAGATACATAGTGAATCTTTAAAAATGCGATTTCTGCTGGAGGAAGCTTTTCCCCCCAAACTGTTTCCACCCACTTGATTTCATCTAAAGCCGACTGCACGTGCTCATTTTTGTCCACCTCTGAAACTAATACCTCAGGCGGTTGATCGATCTTTTCTCCTCTAGACATTCGGGTGAGCGCTGTGGCAAGATGCGTCACAAGCATTTCAAGCTTGTTCTGAGGAAGATCAGTAGACTTACTTATTAACCGTTGTACAGCTTTTTCCGCTATCAGAGCCGCTTCAGGGCTTATCACTTTTCCCTCTTCTAGAATGTTGAGTCGCTCATTAATCGTCGTCAATGCATATAACCTCCAATATACAATATTTAGTATATTCGTTCCGTGATTAAGTGACGTTCTACTCTTAATACCTTGGATAACGTTTTCTATCTTCAACCTGCTGTTGAATGCGAATAACATTACTCAATGAAAGCTCACTTAAAAACTCATAAAGTTCGCTTCGATCTCGGTGTAGGAGCAAGCAAGCCTCGTTTACTTTTCTACTGATCTCAACAGCTTTTTGTGAGCGAAAAGCTCCTTTTCCCAAGCCTTCAGAGAGTGCAGTTTCATCTTTATTCCATACAGCAGCATCGATCTCGTGGTTTTTGAGCATCTCCATCAACTGCATATAATTCACTTCAATGAGCTCAACATCTAACCCTTCGACTTCATATTGCGTCATCATATGCTGATCCGCTGAAGAGTAGTCAATCCCAACTCTCATCCCAGGTTTGATTTCAGTAACCTTGCGATCTGCAAATAGAATTTCATGACCAGAAACATAGGAATAATTCCCGAAGGATTTCACGATTTCAACAGCGTTTGTTTCTTCAATCGCAAACTCCGCTGCAAGGCGTGACACGATTACAAAATCATACCTGCCTTCCTTCAGTGCGTCGATTCTATTCGATGACCCTCTCATGAATGCCAAATTAAAAGGAATTTTCATATCCTCGAACACTTGCACGAGTCCTGTTGCTAACCCTTCATATTTTCGTGAATATGGTAGCGGCATCGCACCCATAACAGCGCCAAGACCCGCAACTTCCCAAAGCAATTTCTTGTCCGTCTTAACCAGAAATGTCCCGAGGTGCCCTCTTGCTTCTAGTTCGATCGCCCCTATCTCTTGTAGTAATCGAAATGCTCCTTGAATCGTCCCCCTTCCAAGAGATGTTTCTGTAACGAAATCACTGACCCGAGGAATTCTGCTTCCTGGCTCGATGGATAACAATCTTCCAGCAATTCTCCTCGCTGCCAGACCATTCTTGTTGTATAATTTCTCCCACTTGCCGTCCAACGTCTCCACCTCAATATACAGTATTTTGTATTTTATAACGTCAGTGTAACGTAACGCGACTTTCATTTCAATGAATTTTCTGATTATTTAAGCGCTGCGCCTAGAATAGGGACTTCCCACCCATAGTAAACAATTCAAAATATTAGTGACTGACCCTCTAATATGATAAAATTTAGTCAAATCTCGAAGTACGGTATACGGTCTTCATTAAGTGAAACACTTAATAAGATCAGCGCATACGTTTGATGTGAATGATAGAAGGGGCAACAAAATGGAAACAGATACGGTCATATTATTTAGTGCGTTATTTTTAATCGGTGGCGTGATGATGGCGAAGTTCTCATCACGGGTAGGTGTGCCAGCTCTTGTTCTTTTCATTATCGTCGGAATGCTCTTTGGAAGTGACGGATTTGGGTTCATCTATTTCGATAACGCTTCATTAACCCAATCATTAGGGATCCTCGCACTTGTCCTCATTTTGTTCGATGGTGGTCTTCAGACTGAATGGCGTAGAACAAAAGCAGTCCTCCCTATTTCGTTATCACTCGCAACAATAGGCGTTTTGATTACGGCAGGTCTCTTCGGCGTGGCCGCAAAACTTCTACTGGATGTAACGTGGATCGAAGCTCTCCTTTTAGGTGCGATTGTTGGCTCTACGGATGCCGCTGCCGTGTTCTCGGTATTGAAAGGAAAAAATATTAAGACCAAACTTCAATCAACACTCGAAGCGGAGTCTGGATCGAATGACCCGATGGCAATGTTCTTAACGCTGTCTCTTCTTCAAGTGGCGATTGGAGAAAAAACGATTGGAGCTTCAGTCGTTCTTTCCTTCTTCTGGCAGATGGGTGTTGGACTCATATTCGGAGTTCTCCTAGGATACGCAGCATCCTGGGCCATGAAGAATATCGACCTTGGTTCGAACGGTTTATACCCTGTGTTCTCCATCGCCATCGCTCTGTTTACATACAGCGTGACAGATCTCATCAATGCAAGCGGTCTTTTAGCTGTTTACGCAGCTGCACTGGTACTCGGGAATACGAAGAGTCTTCCATATGGTCAGTCGATCTTCCGTTTCCATGATGGCATCGCTTGGTTGATGCAGATCCTCATGTTTATCATGCTTGGTCTCCTCGTCTTTCCTGCTGAGTTATTCTCTACATGGATCGTATTAAAAGGACTAGCATTATCAGCTATACTCATTTTCATCGCACGGCCAGTTGCCGTTTTTATATCAAGTATTCCTTTTAAATTCAATTTAAAAGAAAAAGTGTTTCTCTCGTGGGCTGGCTTAAGAGGAGCTGTTCCGATCGTACTCGCAACGTTCCCATTGTTGGCTGGTCTCGAAAACAGTCAGCTGTTCTTTAACCTCATTTTTTCAATCGTATTGACGTCAGCCTTGTTTCAGGGAACTACCATTCCTTTTATCGCAAAGCGTCTTGGTCTTACAGGACCAGAAGTTCATGTTCCATCTCATTCACTTGAGCTTGTTTCATCGACCACGGTAAACGCAGAGATGATTCCTTACACCATCACATCGTCTTCAAATCTCGTTGGACGAGAGCTATCAAACATTTCTTTTCCAGAAAAGGTTCTGGTGAGTGCGATCATTCGAGCAGATGAACTGATTGCGCCTTCTGGTGAAACGAAGGTGCAAGTAAACGATGTTCTTTACATCCTTGTTGAAAATCAAAAGCGATCAGAACTTGAAAAAGTTCTCGGTATTCGTAAAACGATAGGCGGATAAATTAAAGGGATCAGGTTGGACTACACCAACCTGATCCCTTTCTCTTATAGTTCGACGAGCTGCTTCTTACGCTCCTTAAAAATCGTCCAGTTCTTAAATCCAATCTCTTTCAGTGTTGCTCGAACTTCTTCAAATTCTTCTCCAACACGATCAGGCCAGTGCGCATCTGAACCAAACGTAACGCCTACCCCGTAGTGATGTGCCATCTCTAACATATCGTTAGCTGGATACCAGCCCCCACAGTCTTTATGCTTACCAGAAGTATTCACTTCGATCGTTGCATCTACTTCGCCAAGTCGCTTCAACGCTTTTTCCACTTCAGGAGTATGAACGTTTGTGAAGTCTGGATAAAAGCCCTTCATCGCATCGATATGTCCAAGAATATCGAACACACCACTTTCTGCAGATTCAACGATCAGTTGATAGTAATGCTCCTTTTCTTTTCTAACGTCCTCTTCCGTAACCTTTTCCCAACGCTTTTTATCAAAAATATTGACCTCGTTACTGTAGTGAACAGATCCGATGATGTAATCAAACGGGTATTGATCATAAATGCTCTTATATAACGAATAATGCTCTCGGAAGAAATCTGATTCCACACCTAACAACACGTCTATTTTACCGCTGTACTTTTCTTTTAGATTCAACACTTCTTCAACGTAAGAAGAAAATTCACTTTTCGCCATCGCAATACGCGGCTTCGCTCGATCTTCCTCACTCGCAAAAAAAGGTGAATGATCAGAGATACCGATCATCTGCAGATCATTTTTTATCGCAGCTTGTATGTAATCCTCAATCGTTGCCTCTGCATGACCGCAGCGTTCATGGTGCGTATGAAAATCGAATTTCATATAGATTTCCCCTTTCCAAAATATAGGTCTTTTCATCATTATCCTATCACACAGCTTAATTAAGAGAGAGACAAATGCACAATATTTATTATTTTCTAACTTATACACCCGTTTTACCATTAGATTTGTGAAGGAATTATTAATTTTTTTGAGAGGTTTGGTCTACCCACCTTACCTAAAAAGCCATTACCATCCACCTGCATAATTCCATATTTATCTATGAAACATGATTCGATCTAACCATTTCACATAGATTCTGTTGTGCGGATCAGGTGTCTGTGCTAAATTCCTGTTGTTCAAAACAGCCCTCCGTTCCCTTCGGTAAGGCGTTTTGTAAAGAACCATTTACATTGAGCACTTAGGAGGATGATTAGATTGAAGCGTCTATTTAATTTAGCAATACTGTCTCTTAGTCTACTATTAGTAGCTAGCATGATTCCTGGTACAATCGTATCGGCGGAGGAAGAAGCATCCCTTCTAGATCCAAATAAACGTTTAAACGTAGCTCACAGAGGGGCTTCAGCTCATGCCCCTGAACATACAATCCCTTCATACAAGCTTGGTGAACGAATGAATGGCGATTACATTGAAATCGATCTACAGATGACAAAAGATGGTGTCCTTGTTGCGATGCACGATGAACGTGTTGACCGCACGACTGACGGAACAGGTCTTGTAAAAGATTTTACGCTTGAAGAATTAAAGAAACTTGATGCAGGAAGCTGGTTTAACGAAGAAAATCCTGAGAAGGCGAAACGTGCTTACCAAGGTCTTGAAGTTCCAACGCTTGAGGAAGTGATCCAGACGTTTGGAAACGACTCTCGCTACTATATCGAAACGAAATCCCCTGAAGTCTATCCAGGCATGGAAAAAGAATTGCTTCGTGTACTAGAAAAGTATGAGCTTACTCCAAAATATGAGGAACGCGGAAAAGTTCTCGTGCAATCCTTCAGTAAAGCGAGTCTATTAAAAATGCATGACCTTGCACCTGACATGCCGTTAGTACAGCTAATTTCTTATAAAACGCCAGCTACGATTACGGAGCAAGAGCTAGCAGAACTCAGCCGATACGCTGTTGGTATAGGAATGTCATACACAAAAATTGATCAAGAATACGTTGAGAAAGTAAGAGAATCTGGCTTACTGATTCACCCTTACACAGTCAATGAAAAAGAAGACATGAAACGCCTACTTGACTGGGGAGTAACTGGAATGTTTACGAATTATCCAGACCGTTTGGACGATGTTATGGATGATTTTAATGATGAAGATGAAGAAGGCGAAGATGATGATGAGAATGAAGAGGATGAAGATTGATCGATCATTCTATTCGTTTATAAAGTCCGGCATGAGTTCGCTTGTGCTGGGCTTTTTTTAGTTGGTTTTAAAAGTGAATTCTTTTTCGTCTCCTACTAGGATAATTGCTCTCTCAAGAAAGCACATCTAGCCTCTTCACTTTTTTACACTCACTTGCTCAATATTTCACATAAAGTGATTCAACTGTGATATACTGAAACCGCTCCTAAATATTGGTTACGTGATTTCTGAAAGGATGCGTGTTTTATATGCTAAAAAAGAAAGCCTTGATCACTGGATTAACAATCATTACTTACATATTGTTCTTAGTTATAACTGGATTCTTCCACTCTGATGGAGTGGCTACAACTTTTTGGTTCACCTTTTACGGTGTCCCCATCATGCTGATGATCGGTACTCCAGTGAATATATTGGCTGGTTTCATTACTAGGAATCTAGTTCCGTTCCGCTTTTTGGTAAATTTAATGGTCCATATTATCCCCGCCTATATTGCAGGAATACTCTTTTTTAACGGATACCTCTTTCATGGGGACGGCGGATTTCTTCAACTGTTCCCGCTCGGCATCGCGTGTATTTATTTTATATACGATGAATTGATTTACCATGACGGACGTCATAAAAAGAGTGCCCTTCTATTGCCGCTCGTACCAGTTGTCATATTAGGGACTGCTTACATGCCCATTTTGATTGAATTCTACGCGCAGGAAAAAACAGTCGATCGTATTGAGGAAAGCGGGCCACCTGTGGCGGAAGTCACCCTTCAAAACGAATCAAAAAAAATCAGTACAGATTATTGCACTGAAGGATATACATACAATAGTTGCCACGAAGAGACGAAGCCAACCATCTTACCACTGGCTGATATTGGTGATACGACATTCAGTTATAATGGACCTGCACAATTGTCTTTTGAGGTAACCAATGCAGAGAGCATTTCATTTGAATACGTTGTGACATACTACGTAAACAGCAAACAAAAGCAGTTGAAATCAAAGACGCTAGCTAGCAACACCGTGACGCTTCCAGCTGACATTCCAGAACAAATCATAAAAGTCGAAGGTTACGGAAACAAAGACGAAAAGATCACCTTCTTTGTAGGCTTAAGGAACGGCGTTCGCTATAACCCAGAAAACGAGGGAATCGAAAACATCGACTAACTTTTCGACAAATTAACAGAAAAAACGGGTGGTGCCAGGCACCACTCATTCTTTTGGCTCAGGTACTTATAGCTATTTTGAGCAATATTCTGAAAACTTATGTTTCCTGTGTTTACTGAGTTCGTTCCTTTCTGTATACTGAAAATCGAAACGTTTCACCAAAAATCAAAAGGATGTGTAATGATGAAGAAAATCTTTTTTCTATTGCTCGTTTTTGGGTTGATCGTAGGCAGTTCTTTACCTTCCACTGCTGGTGCTCATGGCCCTTCTAAAGGGAAAGAGTATGCTTTCTCCAAACAATTGGAAGCGATTTCAAATAAAACATATCGATATTTCGAAGACTTTACTGATGAAGAAACTGGACTTACTTATGATGCCGTTCGAATGAACGATGGTGAAATGGAAGTGCAAGATTTTACATCACCAACCAATATCGGGATGTACTTTATGAGCACCGTATCGGCTGAAGAGGTTGGCATTATCTCTAGAGAAGAAGCAGCATCTCGCATACAAACGAGTTTAGACACGTTAGAAGGCCTTGAGAAATGGAATGGCCTCTATTATAACTGGTACTATACGAAAGATGGTTCATTGATGAAAGACTGGGGAGAGTTCATCTCTACTGTCGATAATGGTTGGCTTTCAGCTGGGCTGATCGTTGCCGGGCAAGCTTATCCAGAACTGAACGAACGAACGAGTGAACTGGTAGAAGCAATGGACTATTCAACGCTTTATGACCCAGAAGTTGGACAAATGCGCGGTGGCTATGATGTGAAAGCAGGAAGCGTTACAGAACACCATTATGGCGCTTTTTACACTGAACCCCGCGTTGCTAGCTACATCTCCATCGGAAAAGGCGATGTACCGGAAGAACACTGGTGGAAAATGCACCGTACGATGCCTGATAGCTGGGATTGGCAGTCTCAAAAACCTGAAGGATACACAGAAACATATGACGGTGTCGAGGTCTTTGAAGGCCACTATACGTACAACGATCAAAAGTATGTACCTAGCTGGGGCGGCAGCATGTTTGAAGCGCTCATGCCAGGACTTGTATTAAAAGAAAAAGAACTTGGGAAGAATGCTCTTGGTCTTAACAACAAGCGCCATGTTGATATTCAAATTGAGTATGCTACAGAGGAAATGGGCTTCGAAGCATGGGGGTTATCTCCAGCAGCCACTCCAGAAAACTACTCTGAATTTGGAGCTACTCCTCTTGGAATGAGCGGCTACAGTGCTGAAGGGGCAATCGTGACACCACACGCTTCCTTCCTCGCACTTGAATATGCACCAAAAGAAGTGTACAAGAACCTGAAAACATTAAAGGAGTTTGGAGCTTACGGGAAATATGGATTCCTTGACTCCGTTAACGTAGATACAGGTGAAGTAACGCAAGCTTACTTAGCTCTAGACCAGGGAATGTCTATGGTCGCGATGGCGAATTATCTTAAAGATGGTGTAATAAAGGACTATTTCCATCAAGATGAGATTGGAAAAGATCCTGAAGACTTATTGATCAAAGAAATGTTTTCAATTACCGAGTAAGGAGATGTCGGATACTATAGAGATATTTTTATTATGATCTTTTAAAAACCTGACACAAAGTACCCTTTTTAGTTTTGCAAGGTTGACGTCGATTTATCATAGAGTATTTTGATGCATACTGGTATATAAAATGAACATATCATCTCATCCACGGTAAAGAGATAGCCCAATATTTTTTTGTAGCACTTATACAAAAAAATTGGGCTTCTTCACTTAATCCGTAATCTGTTTAAATTCAAAGCGTGGAACTTTTGCAGATGTAGTCTCAAGCTAATAAAAGATACATATAAAAAAGCAGCCCGTAGGCTGCCTTACGTTTTCAGACAGTTCATTTCTGCAGGTTACAGACTCTGTTGATGATTACTTTAGGATTTGAACGACACTTACAGAATGACAGAAAGTGTTTGTGGCTTTCTGACCAGTTTTTTTAGTACCTCCTTCTTACTTAGAATTCTTAATTATCCCTCCACTCAATTGCTTCAGCTGGAAAATCAGTTATAATTGCTGAGCATCTCGTTTCTATTAACCTCTTTACATCATATGCCTCATTAACAGTATACACTCTTACAGGAAACCCTCTTCTTTCCGCCTCAATAATCAATTCATCGTCCATACTAGTAATGTGGGGATGCAAGCTATTAGCTCTTAGAGTCATTGCATAATTCCATGGTTCAAAGATTTTTTCTTGAAATAATATGGCGCAATGAACCTTGGGATTAAGTTGATGGATCTTTTGCAAAGCATAATGATTAAATGAGGAAATAATGATGTTTGGCACCATTTCATAGCTTTCCACTTCAGAGAGAACTGTTTCTTCGAAAAGCGGCGATTGAGTATATCTTGAATATTTTAATTCAATGTTCACAAATAGCTTCTCTTCTTTCGCCCATACAAGAACATCTCTCAATTCAGGGATGGGCTCATTCTGAAAGTCTTTAGAAAACCATGATCCGGCATCCATCCTCTTTAGCTCTTCCATTGTATAGTCTCTAACGTTTCCTATTCCATTTGTGGTTCGATCAATGGTAGCATCATGGATTACAGCTAACCTTCCATCACTTGTAAGATGGACATCTAATTCGATACCTTCAGCACCGACCCTTTTTGCTTCCTTAAAAGCCAGCATAGTATTCTCGGGACGAGTTCCAGAACTTCCTCGATGGGCAATGACCCTCACCAACAAATCTCCCCTCCAACTCTTTTGATTTCTAAAGATCAAGGTGCTTAGCAGGTTTATCTCCTATGAACCTAAGCACCTCTTTCAAATAAACTTATTTTTACTTCCATGAATCGATCAGGGCATTCACATTCCTTTCCAGCGTTTCTTTTATGTCATCTTCCACAGAACTTTTATCTAAGTGCTTTAGGAAATCTTGCAAATGTTTAATAGCTTGAGTGGTATGACCTTTTTGATAGTGATGAGCAGATTGATCTAGGCGATTATCGAGCTTTTTGTACGTTGAATGATCAATCGAGTCACTTTCTTTAAGTCCCATTAATTGAACTTTCAAAGATGCTACTGTTATTTCTACTACCACAGTCATTTCATCGGATTGAATGACCTGCCCATTATATGACACAGTAGCTTGAATTATAGTGGTACCCGCATTTTTCGCTATTAACTTGCGATCCACTATTTCGGCTATTTGAGGAGAAGCGTTCGACCATTCAATCTCATAACCATTTAGATCACCAGGACTCCCATTGGCTAGCGTCACCTCGAGATCAAGAAGGGCCTCTTCTCCTTGAGTCAACGTTCGTTCATCTAAAGAGATAACAGCCTCCTCTAGTGGAACCGGCATTTTATATAAATTTGCGCCAGCCGCATAATAGATATTACCTTCATCGTCTAAATCCATTAAATTGACTGAGCCTGAAATTAGCTGTTTACTTGCTAAAGTTTCTGGATCTATAACGGTTAACTTCCTACCTGCTGTAGTATAAAGTAGCCCCTGATTATCCCAACGGATGTAAAATGGACGCCATTGGCTTCCACGGTGAACGCCGGAATAAAGTTCTTTGCTTTTAATAACCTCTTTTGACTGCATATCCATTGCAAAAATCACTGAATTTTCTAATCCAGTATCGTCAAATCCCCATGCGACCCCCCACAAATTTCCGTCAGGACCAACTGATAGTTCCCCTATCATTTCAGGCGTTGCCAAACCATCTACTTGAAGATCAAATACTTGGTATTCTTCTGTTTCAACATCATACTCAAACATTTTTGCTATTTCTTCTGTAGGGTCAATACCCAACCCTCCAGCTATACTCGAACCGCCATAAACAAAACCGTCATGATAAGCTAATCCAATAATACTTTGGTTGCTAACGATGTTACGAATGCTTTTCCATTCATCAAGATCCTCATTATAAATCGTCAAGGAACCTCCTAGCTGTCCATAATCAGGGATTGTTCCTACAAATAGCTTGTTCTCACCAGACGTGAATGTAAATGGCCTGCTCTGTCCATCCTGTATGTCATACACCATTTCAGGATTGTTACCTGATCTACCATCGGTATATTCATATGGACTACTTGGATCATATTTATAAATACGCGCTCCACCATAAGCTCCCATATAGACATCTCCATTTAAGAAACCCATTCCTTCAATTTGATGTGGATCACGCTCATGTAAAATGTATTCTTCAGCTGATGTATCAAAAACCCCAATCGACCCCTGGTATCCACTAAGATAAACGTCATCATCGGGACCTATTTCCAAGCTTTGAATCGAGAGGCCTTGCATTTCCACTTCCGGATAACTCACTTTCACTTCATTTGTTTCTGGGTTATACACCGAATATTCAATTTGATGATGGAGAATGGCAAGAACTTCTGTTCCATCTTCATTTTTTATCCATTCAATTGCTTTTGCAGGTGAAGCTGGAAACTGTTCGATATCTGTTTCAACTTTTTCAATTTCATTGGTATTTAGATTATATGTCCATAATTCTCTCGCATTTTTACTTAAGAAATAAATGAGATCCTCATCATACGGAGATGGCGATGAAATTAAGCCGTCAAACGCATGTTGATCCCTCCAAGTTATCTGCTTTAACGTTTCATGAGTATTAACGTCAAGAATTAATAACGATGTCCCGTATGCAATAAACAACCGATCCCCGTATTCCCATATATTTGATACAGAAGAACTCCCACCAGTGATTGGCAGTTCGATCTCCTTCTTTTCACCAGTATTTCGATCCATTTGATAGAGGTAGGAGGTGGTTCCAATCCCTACATAAAGGTGATCTTCTGTAACCCCAAGACCTCGGGCATACTTCTGTTCATCATGAAATGAGCCAAGGTCTGTGAAGGTGTCGCTTTCAATATCGTATTCGAATGCTTTCGCATTCGGGTATGTGGCTCCATATATTTTCCCATCATCTGTTGCTTCTAGTTCCCACACCCAATTATCAGAAGGGTTTTTACCTACCTCCTCCAACCGCTTTTCATCAGTAACGTATCGATACAATACACCATTATAGGTGCCAGAAAAATAAACATTTCCATCCGATCCAACTGCCATTCCCCACACCACATCGTTACCAGGTAGTTTTTGAGAAAAAATCAGTTCCCCTGTTTTCTCATCTGCTGCAAAAAAAGTAGCTGGAGAACCATTTGTGGCATAATACAATTCTCCATTACCGATTGCTGCTCCCTGAGTCTTAGCCGCCAACGCAGCTGGACCCAGGTTGATTGGATCTCCAAAGTCATAAGGCATGTCCAGTTGTTTTCCATCAGTCTTTTCAAACAACTGTAACTGATCATAGTAGCCTAGCATTTTGGAAGTTGAAGTTTGATAGATAAATATTTTCACACCCGTCGCTCCTGTAGGAGCTGTGCCTGTTATGGATAGCTCTTGCCATTCTTGAAGGGGAAGATCCTCAAAATACTTGGCATTATTCTCGATGATTTTTCCCTCACGATCTATCCAACGCAACCAAACACCAGGGTTTCCTGAAATCAGGTTCTCGACATAAATCTTCCCTGAAAATTGATACGTTTTTCCCTCTTTAACAGAGATCGCTTCACTGAAGAGACCCACAACTCCATCATTCTCTACTTTCAAGCTGCGCTGTCCTTCGTATACCTCTTGTTTTGAGATATTCATTCCATTTTTATATCCGCCTGTCCAATAATCCCAGGAAGGCAAGTCAGAAGTAGAAGCTGGCTCTTCTTCAAAATCACCATTTTCTACAGACAACTCTTTCCATTCCTCCCCTTCAGAAGCTAAGGCCGGAGAGTTAAAAGTCGTTAATGAAGAAAGTGAAAACATCCCTAATAACAAAACAAGACAAACAGCCGTTGTACTAAGACACCTTTTATTCATTCATTTTCCTCCTAAAAATTTCTAACTAAGACTGACGACCACATACTAATTACCTGACATCACATACGAATCAATACTCCACCGATTGAAGTGAATCTTTCATTTCCATGTAAACTTCCTCAGTAATTTCCTTGTCTTTAGCTTTTTCTAAGTGTTTAAGTGCGTCCTGTACATGCTTTTTGGCTTGGTCTAGTCGATTATTTTCAGAATGATGAATGGCTTGTTTCACTTTATTGGTTAAAACTTTACTTAAAGAATGCTTTATATTTTCTTCTACTTCATGATGCTTAATGACATCTAACACCGATTTAAGTGTTACTTTGTCAACTACCTCAATTTTCATTAGATTTGTACCTGCAGCATAATAGATGTTCCCGTCTCCTCCAAGAGTCATTAACTCAGTAGATGTTGTATCCAGCGTTTTATATTCTAGTGTCTTTGGGTCGACTGCCGTTACATTTCCAGCTAGTGTGGTATACATGATTCCATCATCTGACCATCGAATATGAACAGGGCGCCACCTTCCTCTGTTTTCAACATCTGGGTAGATATTTTCACTTTTAACAATATCTAATGTATTAGGATCCATAGCAAAAATTATTCCGTCTGCCGCAGACCATAAAAGTCCGTCTGGACCGACACTCATACCACTAATCATTTTAGGCTGCGTTGTAGCCTTTGGAAGAATAGGTATAAATTCTTCTAACTTTTCACCCTTCTCAATATCCCACACAAAAAGTCTGGCTGCAGTTTCTGTGGGATCGACACCTAAACCACCATAAATGGTTGTTGAGCCATATAACTTGCCATCTTTTTCTGCAAGCCCAGTAATCGATTGGTTCTCCACCACGTTGTCGTATACACGTACATCTTCGACTGATGTTGGATTTAGAATAGTTAATGATCCGCCTAAATGGCCATAATCAGGTATGGTGCCGATATAAAGTTTTTGATCACCAGGGGTCATAACAAAAGGACGGTCTTGGTTCGGCACTTCATAAATTCTCTTAGGGCTTATTGTCGCTTCGGTTGTATCAAGTTGAAATATAGAAGCACCTGGATAGACTCCGAAATACATGTGATCACCTATAGCAGCCATTCCTTCAGCTTGTCCTAAGGAAAATGATTTAGACTCTCCAGTCTCTGTATGGTATACGGCTGCTTTACCACCGGGATACCCACTCATATAAAGAGAATCACCAGGACCTTTTTCCAAGGTTTGAAGTGGAATAGGGTTTCCTACAATGGGATATTGAGTGGTTTTCACTTTTTTTGTCTCCAAATTCATATAAGTTACTCCACCGCCAAATTGGACAGTGACTAAAGACACCCCTGGAAAATCAGGATCATTCGGTACTTCCACCCAGCTAGTATTGCGAAGGAATGTACCAAATGTGACACCAGTATCCTCAGCCTCCAACGTATCCAAATTAATTTCCTTCAGACGACTCCCTTGTAGGAAGTACACCTTATTGCTACCAGGTTGACCTTGGACGAGGCGGAGTCCTTTATTGTTTAAATAAAAAGTATTGCTCCACTCTCCCTGTTCAGTATCATAGAATAAAAGGGCATTACTGCCGCCACCCACTCCAGCTGCAATATATTTACCAGCAGCATCCATCTGCCAAATGCTGCTTCCTGGGGTTATATTTTCTGGTATATCAATTTTTTCATAGTCACCTGTTTCCACATCAAGCTTCACGACATGATTATCAACACCAACACCGAGGTATAAATAGCCGTCATGATAAGCAGTGGAGCGAGTATAGGACTGACCAGGCGCTACACTTCCGTAGTCTGTCATTTCTCCTGTACTCGGGTCATATCGCCCTGCTTTTGCGTTCGGATAAGAACCAAAATAGACGCGACCTTCTTCATCATAAGATAATCCATAAACTACGCTTTCACCAATACCTCCAAGATTCTTCACTTCTTGTGTATCTCGAGAGTATTCATACAGTTTGCCGTTCCCCCCAATATAAACATTGCCGTTAGGAACCGTTATATGGGTCCATGAACTTCCCGATCCTTCTAATTTATAAGTTCGTAGAACTTCCTCACTGGCAAGATCAACCACCTGGAAAATGGCAGGTTCACCTGAAGCTGTCGTATACATTACATCTCGACCATTTTCCTTTCCATAAGTAGAATCATAAATTGCTACGCTCTCTACCGGAGTGCCAAGGTTTTCAGGTTCACTGAAATTTTTTCCGATAGTCGCTGATACCCTCTCCGTTTGGGTAAAAACGGAACTAAGCACCAATAAAAAAGTGATGACAAGAATAAAAAAAACATTTAATATACCTTTCATTTCGTCATCTCCCTTTCAATTTTCACTCTTGTTAAAAGATAGAATGCGAAACTCCTTTCCTGAGATATGTCAACTTGTTCTACGCTTCGCTTTTTGATTGTCACCATCCTCCACTCTCAGACTTATACTCTCTTAAAAGACAGAGTACTCCTTAAAAGACAACCTACCATGTATCTAGGTCAACGTTATAAAGACCTAGAATAATGAGTTTCCCCATCAATGATGGTCTCTGTTACTTCCAATTCTTGATTCATGATGACAAAATCTGCAAGATACCCCGACTTTATTTGACCTAGTTTCATTTTGCTTCCACAAGCTTTTATGGGGACTTGAGTTGCCATATACACAGCGTCCTCCAAGGAGATAGCGCAATAGTCAACTGCATGTTTGATCCCTTCAATTAATGTAATAACACTACCAGCCAACCGGCCGTTTTTCAGTCTCACGTCATTCCCTTTTCGTATCAATTCCTTGCCTCGTAATGAAAACTCGCCATTAGTCAGTAAATTGTAGCCGGTGCAATCAGAGATGAGGGAAATGTTATCTTTGCTCTTCAGCTTATACAACAGTTTAATCATGCTTGGATTCACATGAACGCCATCTGTAATAAGCTCACATATCAGAGTGTCAAAATAGAAAGCAGCTGCAGCTGTTCCTGGGTTCCGATGATGCACAGGGCTCATCGCATTAAAGGTATGAGTCAGCTGACTAAGACCATGTTCAATTGCTGTCTCGATTTGTGCCATGCTAGCATTGGTATGACCTGCAGAAACTTGAATCCCTAAAGAGACCAGATGCCTTATGATGGATTGGTCTTCTATTTCTTCTGGCGCAAGTGTTATTTTAGCGATAATTGTTTGATAAGGTTCAATGATGGTTTTAACTTCTTTCCATGTTAATTCACTTATGAGGTTCTTGTTTTGAGCACCGTTATAGTGGGGACTAATCCAAGGACCTTCCAGATGAACGCCAAGTACTCTGGAGCCCTGCCTTGAAAAGGTATGCTGTTTAGCAGAATGAAGAAATGTATTGATATCAGATAGAGAGGCTGTGCGGGAAGTAGCGAGACAGGAAGTAACCCCATACTTTGGTAAATGATTGGATATGTATTTGAAAGCGTCCTCCCCTTTGTCCATAAAATCCTTACCGTCGACACCATGTATATGGATATCGATAAAGCCGGGGCAGATATATCCGTTCTTTACTTCTTTAACGGGGGCGTTTCCTTGCCTCATTCCTCCTATTTCGGTAATAGTATCATTCTTGATTTCGATTAACTGATCAGGGATTATCTTTCCGTTAGTAATGATGTCTCCTTTTAGATAGTACATGCTCTTCCCCTCACTTCTAATCTTGTACGGCTAAATAACTTGCTCCGATCATACTTGCATTATTTTTTAGCTTGGCACGCTTGACATCAATGGGAATGGGAGATTGAAGGCTAAGTTTGTTTGTGAAGTGTTCCCACCAATGCTCTCCTGAATCGATTATTCCTCCACCAATCACAATTCGATCTGGATCAAAAATATATTGAAGGTTCGTGACCCCGATACATAAATAGTTGATAAAGTGATCAACTATTTCTTTACAATGGTACGTATAATGCTGAAATAGATCTTTTGGCCGGTATTGTTTTTCTGACAAAATAACGTGATTAGAAATCATTTTCTCTAAAGCCTTACCAGAAGCATAAGCTTCCCAACATCCGTTCCTTCCACAGCCACACTTTTCACCGTTTGGGACCACGACCATATGCCCTACTTCTCCACCATAACCGTTCTTTCCATGAACTAGTTTATGATTATGAACGATTCCGGCTCCAATACCTGTTCCAAGCGTGACACAAATATAACTGTTCACACCTCGCGCCGCTCCAACTTCACCTTCTGCCCATGCAGCACAATTTGCGTCATTCCCAATAACCACCGGTACGTGAAACGCTTTTTCTATCAAAGACCTTAATGGAACTCCTTCTAAGCCACGAACGTTGGCAGCACGAACGATCATCCCCTTTTCAAAATCGACGATACCAGCTGAAGCTACTCCAATCGCACGAATATTATTGTCTTGGGCTACTCTGTTTATTGCTGTAATCAAACGTTCCGCCACGGAATTTTCAGGTGTTCGAATCGTTTCTTCTTTTATCAGCAGATCTTTCAAAAACAATCCTATTTTTATTTTTGTTCCTCCAATATCTACTCCAATTGTGTACATAGCTTCACCTCTCATTGGATAGATCAATACAGGCACCTTCATCTAGAGATAGTCGCCATTTCCTATAAGGTTATTGTTCGTTTTTGCTCGCTTGACTGGTATGCTGCTAAGGCAACTTCTAAAGCTTTTAATCCATCATAGCCAGTTATCGATGGCTCACGTTGTTCTTTCACGCATCCTACAAAATCATGAATCAAACCGAGATCCATATCCTTTCCATAGAATACGTGGTTCATTGATTCCTCACCATTTGAAAACAACCGGAAATGTTCTTTAAAGGCATCAGCCCTAACTGTCTGCTTTGTCCCAATTACTTCAATAGTGACGTCTCCCCAAACCGGATACTCTGCAAACCTTGACCAACTGGCATCATGAGAAGCTACGATGCCACCATCAAATTCTAGTGTCATGATACCGGCATCATCAATATCAATGTCATGAAAATAGGAATCTACTATGGCATGAACAGAGGCGACTTCATTACCCGTATACCAGCGCATGATATCAACCATATGTACCGTATGGTCTAATACAGCCCCTCCCCCCGATTGATTCGGGTCAATAAACCAGCCTCCAGGGTTTTGGCCACGGTTTGTTGTACGAAAAGCAACGATTTCTCCCAGTTCACCATTGTCAATGAATTGCTTCAATTTTTGGATAGGGGAACTGAATCGAACAGGAAAAGCGATTTGTAAGATAACCCCATTCTCTTCACATGCTTGTATCATTTCTTTCGCGTCACTTACATTTGTTGCAATCGGCTTTTCACATAAAATATGTTTCTTAGCTTGTGCTGCATTAAGCACCATCTCCTTATGACGAAAATTTTCGCTGCAGATGATAACAGCATCCATTTCTTGTTTTAAAAACGTAGTTTGGTCAGAAAAATACTCGCAATGATACTTCTTGGCAGCGCTCTTTCCACGTTCTAAACCCTCATCATAAATGCCCACCAGTTCTACACCCGACAATTTCTTCAACCCATCGGCATAGCTATAGGCATGCATATGAGCAAAGCTCATAATTCCTACTTTCATTACTCCTCCTCTCCTTTAACGAGATCCTTCCATTTTTCCAACTGAGTGCGTAGATCAGCACTTACTTCATGGCCAGCTTTTAAGATAGAATCAATTGAATAGGTAAAGGGCATATAGGGATTCTGATTGGATTTGACTTGGCACAGGTCTTCACTGTTAAACTCGATTATTTTTTTGATTCCACTCCATTCAAACTCCAATCCCTCTCGGTCCATGAAGGTATATTCCAAATGAGCCATTGAACCTTGCCTGAAGTTGACGGTAAGAATGACATGCTGTGGATCAACTTTTCGTTTGGAGTGTATCACCTTAACGTGCTCGGGTTTCCCAAGAAGTTTAGCTATGACAAACAAATCTTCGACAATAATTGCTTTCGTGTTTCCTATTGGTACGTTTCTTCTAAAACGCAGGACACCCTTTCTCTGCTCTGCAATAACTTCTTTCACTTTTTCGAAAAAAGGGTAAATATCTAGTTCAAAATACGTAAAAAGCCGACCTCGATCCGATAAGTTCTCAGGAAGATTTCTATAGGGAATGAACTCCTTGTGACTGGTGGAAAAAAGATCCACCTTTTCTGTATATTCCGAGACAAATACCACTTGATCGCGCATTGAATCGAACATTTTCCGCTCAAGTTTATCCACCTTTTTCACCTTAATAAGCGATGAATCAAAATCGATTTTTTCAGAATTACCATAGACGATATCCATCAGACAAACACCTCCCTATTTCAATAAATGTCTCAAACGGTTCACAGCTTCTTCATTGGCAACTTTTGCATCATCTTTACCCTCATATTCAATTGATAGATATCCTTTATAACCCACTTCTTTAAGCCCGTTCACAACATAAGAGAGATCCACTTCTCCGTCTCCCGGCACGGTCCCAATCAATTCAACGCCCTTTATTGACTTAAACCCCTTAATGACTTCATCTGATTTTTTTTGACGAAAATCTTTAAAATGCACATGAACAATCACTTCTTTGAGTCGATCAAATGCATTCAGAGGACTTTCATGAACCAAAAGGAAGTTTCCTGTATCAAAAGTTGACTTCACAAACGGGCTATTAACTTTTTGAATGATTTCGTCAACTTGAGTACTTTCGCCAGCCAGTAATCCGTGGTTTTCAATGGCTAGGTAAACCTTTTCCTGCTCGGCAAGGGGCGCACACTCTTTTAACCCCTCAACAATCCAACCCTGTCCCACTTCGTAAGTCAAATCACCACGTAAATCACCGCAAAATACTCGGACAATATTACAACCTAATTCCTTTGCCACACGGATGCCGTCTTTTACTTTATTTACTTCTTCCTTTCTCTCAGCCGTTGATTCCCTGACGAAATTATTGGTTACATCATAGGCAGAGACTTTTAAGTCATGCTTCTCCAAAGCTTCTTTTACTTGTATGATTTCAGCTTGATTATTTCGTTTATCCTTCCAATAAATGTCCAGCAGCTCAACACCATCCAAATGAATGGCATCGGCATAAACAATAAAATCAATAATGTCCCAATTTTCTTCTCGGATGACTGATGCTAAGCTATACATACTCACGCTAATGTTCATTCAAATCCTCCTCGACTTGACTTTGAATTGATTTAACATGAAGGCTGCCTGAAACTTAGTGATAGAATTCTTTCGGCCATTCCAGCTCAAAACCAGACGCTCTAAGTTCATTTTGAAATTGATGTAGTAAGTTATCATCCTCTCTTACCTCTTTGGGACTCATTTTCTTCTCTAAACAAAAAGCCACTAGTTCCCCACAAGCCTCCCCAATATTCCATTCTGTAGGGTGCAGACGGTAACAGCCGTTAGTTATATGAGTCGTGCCGATATTTTTGCAGCCTGCTAAAAGATTTTCCATACCTTTAGGGATGAGTGCTCCTAATGGTATATGAAATGGGAGGGCATCGATATCCAGATAATTGCGCCCAGACATACTAGGATGTAAATCTATACTGTAAGATCCTATCCCAATACGATCCCTGTACAATTCGCCTGTTTTTCCTTCATTGAAATCAGGGGAAACATCTTTTTCAGTGATGCAATACTCTGCTTTAATACGTCGAGACTCCCGGATATAAGCACTTTTGGCTAGTCCATCATCCGTATCAAATACGTCATATCGGAGTTTTAATTCAGGGTACCCTTTCCCTCCATCAGGACGGGGTGCTTCTGTCTGAAGCCAATATAATAAGGAAAGGCTTAGTTGCTTTGCCTGGTATACATGTTTCTCTTTTTCCTGTGGCGATACATCGTAAATGTTACCTAACATATAATCGTTTTGCGGCCAGTTCATTAACGAAATATCACCACTAGGAAGCGGAGTTACATACAGGTTAGAATCGAACATTCGCCGGTATTCCCATAAAGGAAATCCCTGTTCTTCTCGAAATAAAGTATATTGCCGTTTCTTTTTGGTTATAGGATGAGGCGCATAAAAACTCAACACTTTATCTGGCCAAAAATCAGGCTGATATTCACGCCAGAAGTCGTACATTTCCGGCCTTTCAATCTGGTGATTTTCTCCTATACGGTATTCCATCGCTAAAACATAAGTGAAGGCCTGTATATCATCAGGATCTGCTGTATCCAGCGCATGTGGCTCTTCCGTCTCTGCTTTTGATTCTGCTCCTCTTACATAATCTAAATTGGCTAAAGGGAGTAGATCACTTGATTCCGTAGCATCAATAAAATAAGGAGCCTGGGCCGTTTCCCCTGAAGCCAAACGGACTGTTTGAACAGCTTTCTGATTACGTTTCACATGCTCAACTTTTGTTCTAAGCATAATAATCAGTTGATTAGTCATAGTAAATGGCAGGAGCATTTCAGTTAATACATGAAGGCTAACTCGTGGATCATGGCATATGTTGCTGACTAGTCCATTTCCAGGATTTAGAGGTTCTTTCGTTTCGGTCATTTGCATCATACGTTCATATGACTGACGAACATTTTCTCGATAATCCCTGTATCGTCTCGTACAACCAAAATCTTCAATCCATTCATGTTCATCAGGAGGTACCCCCTGGGAAGTCACCTGTCCACCTAACCACTCTGTTTCTTCTATTAAAAGAACGCGAAGGCCTCGAGAACATCCAGCAAGAGCTGCAGCACAACCACCTAATCCACCGCCTATGACTACTAAATCTACGCTTATGGTACTCATTAAAAGTAAACCTCTCTTCCTGACTTTGCAGACTCGTAGATAGCATTTAGCATTTTCATGACTTCAACCCCATCTGAGACTGGTGCGATATTTTCTGTACCGTCTAAACAGATCGAGACGAAATGATTGATTTCATTTTGAAAAGCACATTCAAAATCAAAAACTAGACTATCAATTTGAGGAGTTATATTTAAAATAGTGCTATTCTTTTCCGTCACCATAGCAAGCTCAGGCTCAATTTCAGCACCACCTTTATCACCAAACAGCTTAACAGATACTTCGTTTTTCAAAGCTTGCAGAGTAAAACTGACATCTAATACTAGTGAGGCCCCATTTTCAAAACGTATCATCGCATTTGTCAAATCTTCTACATCATTAAGAGCGGGGTCATAATCGGCAGCTTGGTAGAATGATAGGTTTTCTATATGACTCCGGTTCCCTAGCTTGTTATATGTGTTTCCGCTAACCGAGATAGGACGAGGGCGTCCCATCAAATACCAGCTGATATCAATCATATGAACCCCTAGGTCTATCAATGGTCCGCCTCCTGATTTAGATTTATCGCTAAACCAACCACCTGGATTGCCAAGCCTGCGTAAGCAAGAGGCTTTTGCATAATAAATATCACCAAGCTCTCCTTGGTCAATGAACGTCTTCAGTAATTTAGCATTGTCTCCATGTCGTCTTACAAATCCCACCTGTACATTCTTACCGGTACGTTCTGCAGTTTCCTGGACTCTTTCAGCCTCTTCAACAGTAATACTAAGAGGTTTTTCTACTAGTACGTGTTTACCAGCTTCCAAAGCAGCGACTGCAATTTCAGCGTGGGTGTTGTTCCATGTACAAATACTTACGGCATCAATCTCACTGTTTTGCAACAACTCTCGATAATCTGTATACAGTTGCACTATGTTGTATTTTTTACCTTTTTCATTAAGACGTTCCTCATTCACGTCACAAAAAGCTGTTAAATCCACTTTAGCGTTAGCCTGATAGGGTTCAATGTGATATTGAGATATGGAACCTACCCCGATGACTCCAACCTTTAGCATAAATTAAAGTCTCCCTTCTAAGTTAGGAATACGAAATTTCTTGTTGCTTCTCTGATGATTCATAAACTCCGCACAGCATTTTTAGCACTTCATATCCTTGATCACCACTCGGATGTGGATGAGCGCCAGTCCGTATACAGTCTATGAAATGCTGTAATTCTTTTCGAAATGGACTGTTACTCTCGACGTACGGATGCTTTTTTACAACCACACCA
This sequence comes from Anaerobacillus sp. ABA4_114, assembly GCF_056159065.1. NCBI lineage: Bacteria > Bacillati > Bacillota > Bacilli > Caryophanales > Bacillaceae > Anaerobacillus > Anaerobacillus sp. ABA4_114. The sequence goes on along the minus strand of NZ_JBSWUM010000001.1, from coordinate 566,897 downwards.
TGTTCTTCCTGGAAAATAGTTAAAGGCGACAGTATTCCTCCGCCTTTATCTCCGAATATTTCGATCGACATATTCCCATCTTGTTCCCCATTCATGGCCCAAGCTATTTCAAGGGAGAGGGTGACTCCATTACTGAAACGAATCCAAGCTGATCCGAAATCTTCAACATCAAAAATGGAGGAAGCATTCAACTCTTTATTACTCGATTCCCAGCTTGATGAATAACGTGTATTATACGGACCAATTGCTTTCAAGGTCTGCCCTGAAATAGACTTGACGCTCGGAATTCCGATCAGCCACCAAGCCAAATCCAATACATGAATTCCAATATCCATCATCGCGCCTCCCCCAGCCAGAGCTTTGTTCGTAAACCAGCCCTTCGGGGTTCCTCTTCTGCGAAGTAACTTAGCTTTAACATAGTAAATATCGCCTAATTCGCCTCTATGAATATATTCTTTCAAAATTTCGGCATCATCTCTAAAGCGATGCGTCATTCCTACCATCGTCATGACATGATGTTGACGGGCTAATTCAAGGTATTCCTTCACTTGGAACAAATTTGTACCAATTGGCTTTTCCATCAGCACATGAATGTTCTTTTCGGCAGCCATGCGTGCAATGGGAATATGTGTTGTATTAGGTGTACAGATCACTACAGCGTCCAATTTTGCAGTGTCCAACATCGTTTTTGTGTTACTAAAATGCAGAGGAATATCGTAAGTATCCGCTATTTGCTTAGCTCTCTTCTCGCTCAAATCAGCTACTGCTGTAAGGGTCACGCCTTCCAATTCTTTGAGATGTACCAAATGGCTTGTTTCTGCAATTGTTCCTAGTCCTATTATTCCTATATGAACCTGTCTCATTTCCTTCCTCCTGCAACTAATAGTTAATAACGCTTGTCAGCATACTCGTCTGTTTACCAAGTAAACTTTCGTATGCCTCTACTGCATGTTCGAAATCGATTTCACTGGTTAAAAAGGAAGAAACGTCGATTCTTCTTTCACTCACGAGCCGAAGGTATTCTGATACATTCCGTCCTTCTGTCCAGCGGACAAATCCGTATGGGTAATCTACCGCTTGAGCTTCATAAACCTTGTCATAGCGTCCCGGTCCTCCTGCCCTTGAGATAAGGATTTGAGCTTCTTTACTGAACATAAGATTCCTTGGAAAGTCGGGTTCGATGTCTCCAACGATCACCACTTTCCCTTTATTACGTATCCATTGAAGTGATTCATGTGTAAGTGGGGACTTTTTTCCTCCTGCACAAAGTAATACGGCGTCTGTCCCATAACCACCTGTACTTCTATGGATCTCCTTTTCTAAGGAAGCCTTATCTGAGAAACCACGTATGTTAGCTTCTTCATGTAGCATTTCTACTCGTTCTTCATGTAGATCGTAAGTGAAGACGTCATAGGCAGCTGCATCTGAAATTTTTGCGATCATTTGTCCTAATAACCCGAGGCCTGCGATCACAACGGTTTCTCCAAATTCCAGCTTTGCGATACGAAGAGCATGGATGGCGATGGCTCCAATACCTGCAAGAGCTGCCTCTTTAGCATTCACATTTTCAGGGACCTTCGCATACAAGGTTTTGGGCACGAGCATATAGTCTGCATGCTGAACATATGGAGCGCCATAGCAGGCTACATAATCACCTTGTTCTACGTCCTCAATACCATCTCCGCATGCTTCAACTACTCCCATAGCACTGTAACCTAACCCATTTTTTTTGTTTATACTGTTTTTAATAATAGTAGCTTCTGTGCCAGTGGAAATGATCGAATGCATCGTCTTGACCAACACATAATTAGCTTTAACCTCTAGATCTGGTACTTCCTCAATGTCAACACGTTGATTGGCAGCAATAATTTGTCTCATTTCCCTCACACTTTCTTTGTCGTTTTAAACCACTTATTCAAATTCGCTCGAACAAAATCATCATCATGCAAATGGGGATAACTTTTGTAAACCCTTTCAATTTCAGCTGATTGCCCAGGACTTAATCGCTCTGTTTCATCCAAGCACCAGTTCCCTTTTAAAATCCCTTGACGTGTAAGGACTTCATTAATGCCAGCTATACATCCTTTAAATTGGTTGTGCGCATCAAAAAAAGCCGCGTTAGCATCGGTAACCTCCTGGGCTAACGTTAACAATTCACTTGTTATGGTTGTCTGTCCCTGTCCTGCTTTGATTTCCTCAAACAGTTCGACGACTCGTTTTGTCCAGACCGACCAATGCCCGAGAAGCCCGCCCGCAAACGATTTTTCCACGAGTCCCTTCTCTGTGTTTATTTTGAAAACGGTCAGCAAATCATTGATAATATTGTCATCATTTCCAGTATAGAGTGCTATCTCTTCGTTACGTTTGGAGTTTGCCACTGCCCTTACAACATCTAAAGTAAGATAACGATTAAAAGGAGCGATTTTGATTGCGTGAACGTTAGGAATATCAGCAAATTTACTCCAAAAATCATAAGATAAAATCCTGCCGCCTACTGACGGCTGTAAATAAAAACCAAACACAGGGATTATTTCAGAAACTTGTTCTGTGCGATGAATAAGATCGTCTTCCGATAATTCATCCAAACCTCCCATACTGAGTAACACGAGATCATAGTCAAGATTTTTGGCTAGTTTTGCTTCTTCCATCGCTTGTTCGAGCGGCCCACAAACTCCCGCTATTTTGATCAAAGAATTTTCCTTACCAGATGATTTTATTTCTTGCATAGCTAAAGTGAGCACTTTTTCAAACAAACCCACTTCTGGATCCCGAATTTCAAACTGGGTGGTATGCACACCAACAGCAAGTCCACCGACCCCAGCGTCAATATAATAGCGAGTCAAAGCACGCTGTCCAGCGTCATCCATTTTCTTTTCACTGGTCAAAGCTAAAGGGTGGGCAGGAATAACGGTTCCCTCTTGCAATTTCTTTTTAATTGCTAGATTAATCATGTTAAAAAGCTCCTTCACGTTCTTGAAAATGGGTTGGCTTGTCCAACGTCAAACCTTCACCTTGTACCCATGCTGCTATCATATTGATCATTTCCAGAACCGATACTTTTGGATAACCAAACATCTGGTGAGATTTAGAAGCGTTATTAAGTAATGCTGTTGGTTCTTCTTCATTAGCAAAGATCGCTTTCTTGTTAAAACGCTTTGCGAATTCTTCTGCCAGCCATCGTACCGATAACGTTTCTGGACCCGTCACATTCAGAATTTCTGGCGGATAATCACAATGAAGTAATGAACGTACTGCGTATTCATTCGCATCTCCCTGCCAAATCACATTTACGTTTCCCATTGTTAAATCAATCGTCTTACCTTCGTTTACTTGTTTTGCTATTTCCAACAAGATACCGTAACGGAGGTCAATCGCATAGTTCAATCGAAACATCAGCATAGGAGTCCTATTTTTATGGGAAAAGTAAGTAAAGATACGCTCTCTACCGAGACAAGATTGAGCGTACTCCCCGATTGGATTTACCATCGTATCCTCAGAGCAATTATTACTCGAAATCATTGTCAATGGATAAACATTGCCCGTGGAAAATGAAACAATTCTGGAGTTTTTAAACTTTTCAGCGACTCTTCCTGGCAAATAGGCGTTCATCGCCCAAGTAAAATGTTCATTTCCAACCGTTCCAAATTTATTGCCAGCCATAAAGATAATATTCTTTACCATTGGGAGAGATTCAAGCGCCTGATCATCAAGCAAATCAACAGCAATGGTTTCAATTCCATAGTCGTTTAATTCCTTGTTGAGATTCCCTGTAGAAAACCTTGAGACGCCAATCACACGTTTTTTAACGCTCGTTTCGTCGATAGCTCTTCTAACCATTTTCGCTAAAGTGGGACCCATTTTTCCCCCAACGCCTAGGATCATAATATCTCCGTCTAGTCTTGCTAGATCTTTCTTCAAATCGTTTGAGGGCTTTGTCATAAAATCCTCTAATTCTGCAATTGTGTTCATCTTTTCACTCCTATTCTAAAATTCACAACCTTATATGTTTGAAATTTCTGATTATTAATTACCTATCATTCTAGAAACTAGGGCATTAAAAGACAAGTCTTAAAAGTGTCTTTATTTACCGAGGGATTAACATTAACTAATTAAATTTTTGACAATTTAGAATTTTGAGTATAATATAGACGCAACTAATCTATAAAGACAAGTCTCGAATGCGTCTTTTAACGGGAGCTGATGAAATGAATATTCCAAATGTTGAGAAGGGAGCATCAGATATCATTATCGGTGTCATTGGTCCTGATGCGCTGATCATTAAAATTAAAGAGACATTAAAATCTTTTCCAAACTTTAAGCCGATATTTCGTACTGTAACGCCTTCAACCAATGTTACAGATATTGCTAAAGAATTAATGGCTGATGTAGACGTTCTGATGTTTACAGAATCTCAACTCTATTATTTTGCCAAGCAAATGTTGGATTTTTCAATTCCCGTTCACTATATCCCGTTGATGGGCACTGGTCTTTACCGAGCATTATTTTTAATCAAAAATAACTATGAGTGCAAACAATTATCCATAGATACGATTGATGAAAAATATGTACAGCAAATTTTGTATGAACTAGATGAACAATCTTATGAATACAACATCTTCCAATCTGATAACAGCCCTGCCATGATTAGTGACATTATTAATTTTCATGCCCAAAATCACAAAGAGAATCAATCGATAGCATTAACAGGTATCCAAGATGTTTCTAAGAAGTTAACCGAGATGAACATCCCGCATGAATGGGTGACACCGACACACCAGGATATGGTTGTTTCTTTAGAACGTGCCTTACTTGCAACCCGAACACGTCAAAACAAGGAATCCCAAATCGTCTTCGGCCTTATTGATCTCGACCATTTCCAAAAAGTTACCGAGAAATACCCTTCTGAGCACGATGTACAGCTTTTAAAGCTTCAGATACAACAAATGCTGTTAGATTATATAAAACAATTAGATGGCCACTTAATTAACCTTGGAGGTGAAGAATACTCCTTCATCACAACTCGTGGAATATTCGAGCGCGAAACGAGAGGTTATAAATTTATTCCACTGCTACAAGATACTAAAATTAAAATAGGAATCACTTTAAGTATCGGTGTTGGGTTCGGCAGTACTGCAGCAGAAGCTGGAAATCACGCACGCCTCGCTCTTCGACAGTCCAAAGGACTAGGAGGTAACGTATGTTATATCGTCCGTGAAGATAGAAGTGTTCTTGGCCCCGTTGACATAGCGATTCACACACAATACGAACGTTATGATTTATCCGTGACTGATGCCCAACTTTTAGATAAAGCAGAGCAAGCAGGTATGTCTGCAGCCTATATGACTAAGCTCATGGCTAGGGTCGCCCGCCATAAAAAGTATGACTATACAGCACAAGAACTAGCTTCTACACTTAAAATCACCGTCAGGAGTGCTCATCGAATACTATTAAAATGGATGGACGCTGAATTGGTCGATATTGTAGGAGAAGAAAAAGTAACACATAAAGGAAGACCACGTCGAATCTATCGTCTGTCATTCATATTAGAGGAAGAGAAAGTGAAATAACTGCGACACGAGAAAACCCCTTTCTACCCCTTCCTATTCAGCAACGTTGCCCAACTTTTAGTCTACTTTCATTAGTCAAATGAGAAAGTGTACAATGTCTATAGTCTTATCAATTGAGACGTACGGTTTACCATTCCCCAAAAATGGAACAAGTCGATTTAGCAAACTAGCATAATAGGCTCTTTAATTATTGGAGGCGTTTACATGAGCGCTTCCTTTCTCAAAATCAAAATGAATAACAGTACAAACTGATTATTCCCACTAATGTTGCCCTTTACTGTACCTAGCCGTTCATCTTTCCATTTTCTTGTTAGTAAATGGTGATTATGGGTTGCTCGAACCTCCACAGAATCCACCCCTGAACCCTAAATTCGTAGAACCGCTAAGAAAAAAAGATACCTCAACTCTCCTCCCTTCACGTGATAACCTTCTTGAGAATTGTTCATAAGCTTAGTAAAAGCAATGGCATGAGAGGAATCAATCCCTATCATGCCAATAGATAAATTTGTCTTACTTCCCCTATCCTTCCTAACAAGCTACTTTAAGCCGGACATTTGAATTCCTTCTGTGAAATAGCGCTGGAAAAACAGGAAGATTAAAAATGTTGGAATAAAAGAGATCGTTGAACCAGCCATTTCAATTCCAAAGTTCCCTTCTTTACCAAGTAAAGAAGCAAGACCTACCGTGACAGGGAACATCTCTTCTTTCGTCATATAAATAAGCGGCTGGAATAAATCATTCCAATTGGAGATGAAGGAAAATGTCCCAACTGTTGCTACAACAGGTATGGACAACGGTAAAATGACTCTAAAAAAGATTTGGATATCATTTGCTCCGTCCATACGTGCTGCTTCCTCTAAATCATCAGGTATGTTTTGTAAAAATTGTCTTACTAAGAAAACACCCATAATCCCCCATAGCTCTGGAACGATCAAAGACCAGTACGTGTTAATCCATCCAAAGTCAGCGAACATGATGTATTTGGGAATGATTAAGAGTTGCTGAGGTATCATGATTACAGCCATGAATATCCAGAAAATAACTTCTCGTCCTGGAAACCGCTTCTTCGCAAATACATAACCTAACACAGCGCATAAAAACATCTGACTTCCAACTGGCACAATTGTGATCACGATTGAGTTAAAGATCCACCTTAAAAATATCCCATCTGTGAATATATAAGCATAGTTTTTTAGTACCGGCTCAGTAGGTATCCAGAATAATGGATCCACCTGAGCATATTGAACGTCTTTTAAAGAACCCAAAGCCATGACGATGAATGGCATTAAGAATACAAAAGCTAGTAGCAATAATGCTATATACTTGATAATGGTTTTAAGCAATAACACCTTCTCCTTTCTTACACAACCCTACCTAATAGATTGCTGAATCTTTCCCCAAGTATTTTCTTTGTATCAAAGAGATCGTCAGGATGATAAAAAACAAAACATAGGAAAGAACGGCGGCATAGCTTAGATTCAGACTAGTAAACCCTTGCTCATATAAATAATAGACAATGGTGGTTGTCGAGTAATTCGGCCCTCCGCCTGTAAGCAAAAAAGTTGAGTCAAAGATTTGGAAAGAACCGATAGTTGTGATAATAGCTACATAAAAGTGAATCGGTTTTAACAAAGGAAAGGTGATCTGCCAAAATATCTTCATTCTTGAAGCCCCATCAATACGGGCAGCTTCATATAATTGTTTAGGAATGGACTGTAAACCAGCAAAGTAATAAATCATCGTACTTCCACTGACTTTAAAAATACTTAAACCTGCAAGAACCATGAGGGCCTGACCAGAATCAGCCAAGAAAAGCTGTGGATCGATCCCGAACAGCCCTATGACATAGTTGACCATCCCTGCTTCTGTCCCATTGAATAACCAACCCCAAAGACCTGCAATAATGACAAAGGAAGTAACGACAGGTAAGAAGAAAATCCCCTTGAAAATCTTTGAGAACTTTACTCCACTATTGATAATCAAGGCTAATATCAAGCCCATTGCCATAGTCGGAATAATATAGTAAATGGAGAACAACACCGTATTCCAAATAGATTTCCAGGCAAGCTTATCACTCAAAAATGCTGACCAATGCTTTAAACCAACAAATTCAGGAGTTCCGATTACTTTCCAATCCAAGAAGGTAAGAACAAAACTAAAACCGAATGGAAAAATTTGAAATATAAGAAAGTGAATCAAAGCTGGAATTAAGAAAATGTACACAATAGCATTTCGGTTCCATTCCCTAATGAAACGCTCTCTCAAAGATAGACTACTCTTATTTGATAATTTCATCGTTAACTTTTCTTCCAGTGTAATCACCTTATTTCATATGTAAATTAGAACAATGAGTATGTTCATCTGCTGGACAACCATCCTCATTGTTCTTATCGTGCAAGTTACTTGTTAAGCTTGGCTTTAATTGCTTCTGCAGCAGCATCAGCAGCTTCCTGAGGTGTTTTCTTACCTTCCATCATCGTCTGGACTTCTGCCTGGATCAAAGGCATAATGTCACGGCCAACAGGATGGATAACTCCTGGTAATGCATACTGGGTATAATCGGAAAGCTGACTTAAATATTCTTGATCGTCAAAAATATCTTTTGCAGATTCTCGAGTCGGAATATATTGAGTCACTTCATTAAACTTACGTTGATTCTCTGTATTGGTAATCGTTTTGACAAACTCAGCAGCTGCTGCTTTATTGTCACTATTAGAAGGAACAACAAACATCCCGGTAGTACCATAAGTCACTTTTTCTTCGTTCTGGAGTGGCTCCCCAATCGCAAAGTCAACAACATCTTTACTCAACAAGTTTGTTAATGTGATACCAGAACCAAGCGTGGCCATAATTTCTCCATTATCCCAAAGAGCATTATGTTCCATAGCTGTAATAGCATCCTTAGGTATCTTACCTTCTTTATACATATCATTAATAAATTCAAATGCCTTGACTGATTTAGAAGAATTAATCAGTACTTCGTCATCTTTAGTAATGATGTCACCGCCAGCCTGCCAGATCCATGGATAGATCGTTCCATTCATGGAGCCACCACCAGGATAAGTCATAGCATAATATCCTTTTTCTTTTGCTTTATTAGACCATTCTTCAAACTCTTCCCAAGTTGTAGGCAAATTCTCTGGATCTTCTCCGATCGCTTCAATAATTTCCTTATTGTAAAAAAGGGTATATGCTTCTTGTAGAATTGGTAGGCCGTATGTTTTATCTTGCCAGGTCGTAGAGACAAGAGCCGTCTCTACAAAATCATCCATATCCATGTCTTCTAAGTAAGGATCTAATTCAAGGAGCATTCCTTCATCAGCATATTGTGGCATTTGGTCCGGAATAGCATAAAATACGTCAGGTCCATTATTCGCAGCTAGAGCTGTTAGAATCTTTTGGTCTCTATTTGACCACGGGATCTGTTCAAAATTAACTTCAACACCAAACTCTTCTTCATAAGAAGTAATGACTTCCTCCCACATTTCACTTTCCTCGTCGCTTTGCCCGGCAAATGGATGAGCCCAAACTGTAATTTCACCGGAAATCTCTCCATCTTCTCCTGCATCCGTTGTTTCATCTGCACTACAGCCTACAATGACGAACATCAAAAACATCAAGCCAAAGAAGTAACCAAATCTCCTCATTCAAAAACCCCCTCAAAATTTTAAAGTTAAATCTAAAGCTACTACCTGTGCGACTGATGAACAGCTTATCCCATTAAAGAGCATCGCGTTATTGGAGAGTGAAGATTTTTCTCATAGTAGTTTGCTAGAGAAAGATGGGACTCATAGCCGTTCAGTAAAAGATTCTAAATTGCGTAAATTTTCTATAAGTTATTTCTAATGGTATGTCTTTTCTTATCAATAGACAAGTCTCTTAACTGTCTTTAAATGGATACTGATAAACCAATTTAATAGAGGGTTGCAAAACGAATGCTCTCTCACGTATAGTTTGTTATCAAAGGGAGGGACTTTCATGAGTGGCTGGGAGAGGTTCAATAGAGTAGCTTTTTGGATGCTTAAAGCAGCTTACATAAACTTGTTATGGATTCTCTTTACGTTGGCCGGACTAGCCATTTTTGGTATTTTCCCTTCTACAATCGCTATGTTCACGGTAGTACGGGCATGGCTTAGAAACAATGAATCATCAATCTTCCGTACCTTTTCCAAATCATTTCGAAAAGAATTTATTAAAGGAAATGCCTTTGGACTAATCTTTATTTTTATTGGGGCTTTTCTATATTATGATTTTCAGTTACTTAGCGTAAATGGAGGAAACTTAAATTACTTTTATCCAATCCTAATTTTGGTTTCCATTATCTATGTATTCACTTTGCTATTCTTCTTCAGTGTCTATGTCCATTTCAGACTTCCATTCTTCCAATACTTGAAACAATCTTTCCTTGTGGCGGCTGCCTCTCCAATGGAGACGCTACTAATCGTGGTTTCAATCATTGTGATATATGTCCTTTTAATGTTTATCCCTGGTATCATTCCACTATTCACCGGGAGCATTCTTGCCATTATCATCACTTGGCTAAGTCATCGAGCATTCAAAAACATTGAAAAGAAGCAATTAAACTATAAAGTATGAGCCTGGTATAGGAATATAAATAAGGAGCTTAGCCTGAACCAGGTTAAGCTCCTTTTCACAAATAGTTTCTCGCTATGAACGAGAAACTATTTGTTAGTTAAATCAGCAGCAATATTACTAAACTCTTTAAGGTAATAGAGGTAATTTTTATTTCCGTAATTGATTTTCTTGTTATACATTTTTGCGATAACGACGTTATTTTCGGGGATTACAAGCAACGTTGGCCCAGTCACTCCTATTATTTGGTATGAACCAGCTGGAACTCTGTCGCCTATTTCACTCATTTCTCTAGGTTGATCATGAACATACCAGAAAAAACCGTTACGAGGTAACTCTGGATTTAATTCATGAGGTGTATGAATTTCAGTAGCTAATTCAATTACTTTTTGGGGAACGATTTGTTTTTCATTAAACTTACCTTTATTTAAGAAGAGACTTCCCCAACTTGCAAGGTCTTGAGTAGATACATAGAGATTTGATTCTGTACCGTTATCAGTACTCCCTGTTGCATCTTCTCCATCTTCTTCTGGGTTAGTAATGACATGTACCAATTCATCATAATGTTTAGTTTCCCACCAGGTTTGATAAAACCCCATGGGAAGTAGAACTCTTTTACGTAACAGTTCGGTAAAAGGTATACCATATAATTTATTGATTAACCGCGTCATAAGCTTAATATTTATTCCTCTGTATGCCCAACTTTCACCAGGATTGAATTCTCTAATCACCTCACCATTCGTATTTTCATCTAATCCATGAGTATGTGTGACTAAATGTCTTATTGTAACCTTGCTAAATAATTGAGGACTTAGATCATCAAAATAATTAGTAATAGAATCATTGACATCTCTTATTTTCCCTTCATGTATAGCATAAGCGACACACAAACCTAAATAGATTTTTCTAACAGAAGCTACATTAAACCTAGAATTCCTAATGATAGGACGTTCATTATTATTGGAGTGAACGCCACTATAATGCTCTAAAACCACCTGATCATCTTTCAATATTAACAAGGATGCTGCTGAGCAATGATTTAACTCTTTAATGTTCTCAACCCAAGAAACTAATTTCTCATACCTTGCTTTCACTCTATAACCACCTCCTTTACCAATTATTTCAAATCATTATAGTTAACTTAATACAAAAGTTTAGCTCTTTCAATGTATAAATGCTTAAGCGATATTTGCTTGAATAGACTTTCTATACTTAATTGTAGATAAACATTCTCCAATAATTTAAACAAACCAAAAGCCGCTGATCTCAATCAGCGGCTTTTTTTCGAAACGTTTTGATTTTCAAACTAACGCCAAATCTCGATAAGGTTATCTTCTTCTTTTAACAACGTTTCAACCAAATCACGTTCAAGCATTTCACCGCCGTGGCGATACCTATTGATGGTTGTTTCAGTCTCCATGGCTGTACCGTTTACGAAGACTCGCTTTTCCCCTTTATTAAGGTGATAAATAAAGGTGATCGGTTTATTCCAAAATTTAAATTGAAGCTGTAGTCCATCTAGCTTTTTCGGTAAAACGGGATCGATGACTAGCTTACCAGCTTCCTGTCTGACACCAAGTGTGTTCGTAATCAATTGATTCATATAGATTCCAGGGCCACTAGAATAGATTCGCCAGCCGCCTTTTACTGGAACAGTTCCCTTTTTCAATTCACCGAAATGCTTTTCTGCTTCATAACGCGTTTTGAACTTTCCATCCGAGCTGCTGAAATAAGTGTTACTTTGACGTTTTTCAGCGTTCGGCACAACGTCAGTTATGCCAACAGGGTTAATGACCTCTAACCCGTGCCAAACCTCATCCTCTTTTCCAATCTTCGCCATCGCCTCAACAAAACGAATGTGAGCATGCACATATTGTAGACCGATCTCTCTACCGAAATTTGATGCTTGCTCAGCTCTCTTGAAATGAGTACTCACTCCCCCATGGTAATGAGCTGGCCGGTCCATCAACCGGACACCGTCAGGACAATACAGGTGATCTTTGATTATATTGTAGTGTGTTTCTACCTCTTCTGCCGACAATAATTCACTGATCATACCTCGAATCATAGGTAGCAATCGGTAAGAAATACCTGTTTTTGTATCATCAGGATGAAGCATTTTCTCAGGATTGTTTTTGTCCTCCATATACAAAAATCCTGGAAGTGCACTCGAGTTCGATAGGAATTTCTGATAGTCACGCTCAATACCTTGCGCAAGCTCCAGCAAATCACGACTTAATTCATTTCTACTACCAACTGCTTCAGATAATTTCTTCATTGCCTGATAAGTCAAAGCGACCGTCCAGCTACTGACCATGTACTTTTTTAATTGAGAGTTCGCGGGTTGTAGCGTATCATCCCAATCACCATCCCCATATGAGGAAAGATACGTGTTATGGAGAAAGTTGCTCTTAATATAGGCAAGCTGCTTCTCAATATGTTCTCTGAGAGTATACACGTTACGTGTGAATGAAAAATCTCCTTGCCTAGTAAAAGGGATTTTCTCTTCTAAAATGTCAACGTCGCCCGTTGCAGCTATATAATCTCCAACGACCTTCAACGGCCAAACGATGACGTCTCCATGGCTATGATCTTGCTGAACAGCAGTATACTCATCAAACATAAACCACTGCGGCCAATTGCCTTCTTTCTCGTATTGATGAGAGTACACTGTCTGGATGATCTTTTTAACAGTTTGATGGTTTTGGGTAGCAAGAAAATACTCCGTCGGTCCCTGGCAAACATCACGTGTTCCCCAAGCAGCACCAATGTATTGCTCAAGACCTCTTGGTACAGAGAAATGAACGAGCATATTATGGGTATACCACCACGCAAGTGCATTTACTTTTGCAAAGTCTTCCCCTGCCATTGTGACTTCAAAATCATTCATCACTCGTTTATAAAAAGCTATGTATCGCTCGATCTCAACTTCGGCTTCGTTTTCTAATATCGAGCACTCTCCATCCCGTGAACCTTGTATGACGACTGACCACTTATCAGTAGCGCTAACTTCCATAACAGTAAGCAATGCTGAACCTGAAGGAATATGATCGCCAAGTAATCGTTCATCACCAACCTTCATTGAAGCGCCAAACAACTGCATATGATAAGAAAGGTCAGGAGCAGACTTTCTACTCGGTCCATCCTCTCCCGCCTTAATTGTGAGTTTGTCTCCATTGTGTTCGACGAGATAAGTGCTTTCATACTCGAGGTTGTTCATTGTGATCTGATTCGTAACAAGAAACCGGTACTCTTTTCCCAGTTTCGAACAAATGTCAAGCTGTACTTGTTGAGAATCTACAGTTGTAAAATTCGTAACGACAAGCACGTCGTCTTCCAATTTGTAATACCACCTCGCATAGTTAAAGCCCATCTCAAACATGGATGGCATCGCGAGCAGTCTGTACTCACAGTCTAGCTCGATATAAATTCGCTGTCCTGAAGTCTTCAATATATTAAGCGGGTTTCGAGCATTGCTAAGCATTTTATGGAACGAAGTGTTCCCTAGCGAAAGCTGCGAGTTGAATATCCCATACATATATGACGTTGTGGAAATTACATTCTCATTCAATCGATCGTTCTCACCTGACATGAGGATATGTCCATGTGGCCGTTCAACAAGGAGTTCCTTTTCCTTTAACACCACATGTTCGTAAGTATCTGTAAAGAAGGAGAGTAACTGATTGTCCTCCCGCTCCTCTTGCACGCGATTCGGGAACAACTGCTTTACATCACCCTCTTTCATCGGAAGCGATTGAAGCGGACGACCAGCACGAAGGTGTACTTTCTTCCTAAAGGTATCTTTTCTTTCTATCGATCTCTGTACTTGTTCCCAGGCTTCTTTTACCTCTTCCTCATACTCGCGTTGAGTCACTGCTTCTTGATGATCTTCTTTATACAACCCATAAAAAACGAATCTCTCTACTCCTTGGATTTGAACACGTTCAGATTGAAGAGCCGTATATCCAAATTCGTATTGATAAACCTCGTTTGCAAGCGACCCTCGTTTCAACGCTTCGGGTTCATGCGTTTCTTTATATGATAATCCAAAGAATTGAAAGCCATCTGTTGAATAGCCTGTTAGGTTCCCGAGAGAACCTTGCTGCAGATATGGAAAAGAATCGTGCTGTGGTTGATTTTGTCGCGTACATACAGCATAGCCTTTTTCCGTTTTAAACACAGCGTGGTCCATATATTGTGACATATAAGCTTCGTTTGTTCTTACTGCACCCCGTTCAGCTAATCCGAGGTCTTGCCCATAGATGACGTCTACCTCGACGCCGCTTCCTTCTACTGTCACATCCCAAAACCAACTATTTCTTTCAGAAAGCATGAAGGTGACCTCGTATGTCAATCCTGAAACTTCACCCGTCCAACTTACACTAGAATCGCCAAAGCTTACGTTGCTGTTAGAGTGAACACCGATCAATGGATATGACAGAGTCTCATGACCTGTAAACACCCTAAGATAAAGGTTACTAAGCGCACCATCAATCGAATTTGACAGTACCTGATTGATCAGGATATTGTTCGAGCTTAATTCATATAGATCGCCACTGTTCAAAAAGATCGCTTCAATTTCCCCTGCGCGCAAATGCGTCTTGTACTCATCTGTCGTTTTTAACACTCTGTCACAACCCCTCTATTCACTAATTGAAACGGCAATTCAATAACATCTCGACTGTTGGAGCCAATATACGCACTAAAGGCTCCAGCATCACTTTTATAGGTTAAATCCGCATGATGATAGCGAAGTTGTTTCTCATTCAGAACAAAGGTTACTGTCTGAACTTCTCCAGGTTGTAACAATACTTTCTTAAAATCTTTTAATTCTTTTATGGGCCGAACCACTTCCCCTGAAAGATCACGAACATAAAGCTGAACAACTTCTTCTCCTACGCACTCACCCGTATTTTCAACCGTTACACTGATCTCAACTTCCTCTTTCATCACATCATCTGAAACCGTAGCATTACGATACATAAATGAGGAATAACTTAAACCAAAGCCAAACGGAAACAACGGCTCATTCGGCACGTCAAGGTACTGAGAAACATACCGTACTTGGGCATCTGGTGCGCCTTTTGGACGCCCCGTATTAAAGTGATTATAATAAACTGGTACTTGACCAACGGAATGCGGAAAGGACATCGCTAACCGACCTGAAGGATTCGCGTCACCAAACAATAGATCTGCAATCGCATTTCCTCCCTCTGTTCCTGGATACCACGCTTCAAGTACTGCATCAGCTTCTTCAATTACGCCGTGTAAATCGAGCGGCCTCCCATTGAATAAAACCACAACGACCGGCTTGTTAAGCTCTTTCATTCGTTCGACTAGCTTAAGCTGCGCATAAGGTAAGCGAATATCAGCTCGACATCCTGCTTCACCACTCATTTCTGAGTCCTCACCTAATGCAAGCACAATAACATCTGCTTCACTAGCTTTATTAACAGATGCTTCTATTTCTTTCTCCGTCCAGCTCTCGATCTCACAACCTTTTGCTAAGTGAAGTTGTGTTTCTTTTAGCTTTGATAACATACCTGCCTTTAAAGTTACTGTTTCTTCACCACATCCAAGCCAGGACCACGGCCCAAGGATATCCTCACTTTCAGCAAACGGTCCGATTAACGCTACCTTTTGGTCTTTATGTAATGGTAGAATCGAATCGTTCTTCAATAAAACGCTGGATTTCTGAGCTAGAACTCGTGCCGTTACCCTGTGATCCTCACATAGAACAATCTCATTCTCCAGGGTAGGATCCGCTCCCCTATAAGGATTCTCGAACAACCCTAGCTTCTTCTTCAATTTCAAAATTCGAAGCACTGCTTCATCGATCATCTCTTCTGTAACGAGGTTTTCGGTCACTAGCTGCTGCAGGTTGTGAACATAGGTTGATGTCATCATTTCAATATCGACGCCAGCCTGAATCGACTTTAATGCTGCTTCACGCTCGTCTTCAGCGACTCCATGTGGAATGAGTTCTTTTAATGCTCCCCAATCAGAAATGAGAACTCCATCGAAGCCCCACTCTTCCCGAAGCAAGTCCCTCATCAACCGTTTATTTCCACTCGCCGGAATCCCGTCTACCGTATTAAACGCAGTCATCACCATTTCACAGCCTTCGTCCAATGCTGCTTTGTATGCAGGTAAATACGTTTCACGCAGCTCACGCTCAGACATGTCGACCGTGTTATAATCACGTCCTCCTTCGACAGCTCCATAAGCAGCAAAATGCTTCACACATGCTGCAACTTTTTCCATATCATTCGTTAAGTCATTGCCCTGATAGCCTTTTACAAACGCGCGAGCAAACTCACTGTTTAAATAGGGATCTTCTCCAGTCGACTCCATCACACGCCCCCATCTTGGATCACGTACGAGATCGACCATTGGGGAAAACGTTACATGAATCCCTGAAACCGCTGCTTCTCTGGCCGCTGCTTCAGCACTTTTTTCAGCAAGTTCTAAATCCCATGAACATCCGATGGCAAGAGGGATGGGAAAGATCGTTTTATACCCATGCACAATATCAGACATAAAAAGTAATGGAATACCAAGTCTGCTTTCGTCAAGGTAGGTTCTCTGGATATTTTTAATGTTTTCTGCACCAGAAGCTCCGAGCACAGACCCGCTATTCCTTACATGTTCTTCTTCTATATCCAACTGTTCTAACGGCCCAGTGATCTCTCCAGAATCCATCGCACCTTTGTAAAAAGGGGTTGCGAGTTGCATTAACTGTGCCGACTTTTCTTCAAACGTCATCTTCTCTACTAATACCGTTAAATCTGAATAAGCCATACATTCCCTCCTTCTACTCATCGAAACGTTTCAATGAATCTTATACAAAAATAATAGACTACTACACAAACAACAGTCAAAGCTTAATTTCTTATAAATTCCAGTAATACTAAGTTATCGGCACTCAATCGACAATATTTTAAATTTTTTAACAAAAGTATTGAAAGCGGATACACGTTTGATTATAATCGTGTTATCGAAACGTTTCAACGGTTTATGTAAGTTTTTGATAAGAGATGAAAAACGCGGAACGAAAATACGTTTTAGAAGGAGTTGGAGTGAAATGAAGAAAACGTCCAAACTTTTAGGAGTTTGCATCCTCGCTTTCTCAATGATTCTTGGAGCGTGCTCAAATAGTGACAGCAGTTCTTCGGATGGATCGAAGGAAATCACCGTCTGGGCAATGGGTGAAGAAGGGAAAAAGCTTAGTGAACTAAGTAAGAAATTTGAAGAAGAACATCCAGATATCACAGTGAACGTTCAAGCAATCCCTTGGGAAAATGCACATGATAAGTTATTAACAGCTGTCGCATCACAAAAAGGACCGGACATTGTTCAACTAGGAACTACCTGGGTACCTGAATTTGCTGATGCAGGTGCTTTACTTGATTTATCTCCACATCTTGAAGATTATCCTGAATTTAAGCCTGATAATTATTTCGAAGGTGCCGCTGAATCTATGACCTTTAATGATGAAGTAATCGGCGTACCATGGTACGTAGAAACACGCGTACTGTACTATCGAACAGACTTATTAAAAGAAGCTGGGTACGAAGAACCGCCAGCTACGTGGGATGAACTAAAAGATGCTGCCACCACTCTTTCTGACCGTGGTGATGACCAGTTTGGGTTAGATATTGACCAAAATGATCAGATCACTCCGTTCATCTTCGCATGGCAAAACGGCTATGAAATGGATGTAGAAAACAAAGATCTTAATTTTGATAGTCCAGAATTCAGAGAAGCACTAGAATACTATCACAGCTACTTTGCAGAGGGAATTAGCCAAACAACAGAGGGTGTAGATATGGTACAAGCCTTCAAAGATGGCGTAAAGCCAATGTTTTTCAGTGGACCGTGGATGATCAACATCCTTAATGATCAAGCTCCAGACCTTGAAGGTAAATGGGACGTAGCTGTGATGCCTGAAAAAGAATCAAACACTTCGAGCATTGGAGGATCCAACCTATCGATCTTTCATAACTCTGAGAATGTCGATGAATCTCTTGAATTCCTTTCTTACATGAACGAAGTTGATACGCAGCTTGAATGGCTCGAGATTTCAAATACTCTCCCTTCACGAGTAAAAGCATGGGAAGATCCTACATTAAGTGAAAATAAAATGCTAGCTACATTTGGAGAACAACTTAAAGAAACTAAGGCTGCCCCACAACTAAAAGAGTTTGAAAAAATGGCTCAAGAACTTCTTTCATCTATTGAACGAATCAATGTTGGTGGCGCTGATCTTGATAAAGAGCTAGACGATTTTAGTAAAAAAGCGAACGAATTGATAGAAGAGTAATCACGACGGAGATACAGGCAGGCGCTGCCTGTTCTCCTTTTTTACAGAAAAGCGCTCTGAAGGTAGGTGGGGTTCTCATGAAAGCTATTTACAATAGGGTTTTACAAGCTAGACACGGACTAATGTTTATTGCTCCTGCTGTTCTCATATTATTTGTTTTTAGTATTATCCCAATCATTATCGCTTTTTTCATCAGTTTCACAGATTTAAATCTAAAAGGACTTGCTGACTGGTCGAATATTAGTTTCATAGGTATTGAAAATTACGTTGACCTTTTCTCAGATGAACTGTTTCATAAATCTATTATCAATACCATTTTCTATGTAGTGATCGGGGTTCCACTCGTGATCCTTTTCTCTCTAGGTATCGCTCTTCTATTAAATTACGGGACTTCGAAACTGTTTACAGTCTTCAGGGCTGTATACTATATGCCTTCCATCACAAACATTATCGCAGTGGCAGTAGTATGGGGATATCTTTATAACACCGAGTATGGTCTTTTCAACTACTTGCTATCATTGCTTTCAGTAGATAAAGTTCCATGGCTCACGGAACCAACCATTGCGAAATTGTCTCTTATCATTCTTGCTGTGTGGAAAGGAATCGGAATCAACATGATCATTTTCCTTGCTGCGCTTCAAGGTATTCCCCAATCCTACTATGAAGCAGCAAAGATTGACGGAGCGAATCGTTTTCAAATGTTATTCTATGTAACGATTCCGCTACTGAGGTATGCGACTTTCTTCGTTACGGTTACAACGTTGATCGGTTGGATGCAATTCTTCGAGGAGCCATTTGTCATGACGAACGGCGGCCCACTAGATGGCACGATTTCGATTGCATTATTCATCTATAAAAACGGCTTCCAGTTCAGCGAATTTGGCTATGCGGCAGCAGGATCATTCATTCTGTTTATTTTCATCATCATCACGACACTCGTTCAGTTCAAAGTGCGTAAGTCTGACACGGAATATTAAAGCGATCGGATCGGAGTGATACAGTTGCAATTAAAATCATTTTTACAAAAAATCGAGAGACCCATCGTGGCACTCTTCCTCGTTGCTGGAGGTGTGATCGTTTCCGTTCCATTTTTATGGATGATCTCAAGTTCATTCAAACAGGAAAGCGAAGTATTAAACATCCCACCACAGTTGTTTCCATCAAACCCGACATTTGAAAATTACATTAACCTCTTCCAAAGCTTAAACTTTGGAGTTTACTTAAAAAACACGTTGATCATCGTCTTGTTTTCATTTCTCGGCCTTCTATTGAATGCGATGGCTGGGTATGGGTTTGCGAAATTCGAATTCAAAGGAAAACAGAAGCTGTTTTACATCGTCCTTGCTACGATGATGATTCCAGCACAAGTAACAATGATACCAGTGTACCTTTTATTAAATGAAATGGGTCTTACCAATACGATGACAGGAATTGTCCTACCTGGCCTTGCAGTTGCGTTCAGTATTTTCCTTTTCAGACAATTCATGACGACGATTCCGAACGACTTGATCGAAGCTGCAAGACTAGATGGAGCTGGAGAATTTTATATTTTCTTTAAGCTCATCATACCGATTGCAAAGCCGATCTTTGCTGTTCAGGGTATCCTAACCTTTATCGGTGCGTGGAACAGTTTCTTATGGCCTTTGATTATCGCAAATGATGAAAGCCTTTATACTCTCTCTGTAGGTCTTTCTCTCTTGCAAGGTCAATATGCGAATAACTATGCGCTACAGATGGCTGGCGCAGCATTTATGGTCGTACCCATCGTCATTATCTTCTCATTTTTCCAGAAGTATATTGTTGAAGGGTTTACGATGTCTGGCTTGAAGTAATGCTTTATACTATAGGTAAGAGCTTTATAAAAAACTTGAACGGATACAAACTTAACGATGGTAGACCTGTCTAGTTAGAGGATGTGAAATAGAATGGCGACAATAAAAGACGTAGCGAAATTAGCTGGCGTTGCAGTATCTACTGCTTCTTATGCGTTGAATAATATTAAAAAAGTGAGCCCTGCCACTGTAAAAAAAGTGCACGATGCCGCAAGAGAACTAAACTACCAGAAAAATGGCCTGGCATCTGACCTGAAACGAACGAAAACGAATACGATCGCACTTATTCTAAAGGACCTTTCTGGGCCCTATTATTCCGAACTGATCAAAGGCGTTCAGGAAGTGACGATGACGAACGGCTTCGACTTGATCGCATGCAGTTCAATCGGCGGTGAACAGTCAACAGCAGTTAAATTTTTGAAGGAAAAACGTGTGGATGGTGCGATTATTCTCGCTCAGAACATTACAGATGACATCATTGTTGAATCCGCTAGAGAAGGGTTCCCAATCGTTGTTCTCGATCGAGATATGGATAATGAACACATCATTCAAGTAGAAGTAGACAACATGCAAGGTGGGTACCAAGCGACCGAACACTTGATTAACATGGGACATAACGAAATAGCGTACATTAGTGGACCTTATGACTCCCACGATAATGACATGCGGTTCAAAGGCTACCAAAATGCATTAGATGCTCATAACATTCGGTATCAATCTCGTTGGAAGTTCTCCGGAGATTTTACCCGGGAAGGCGGTTACCGCGCTACAAAAATGCTAATCGCACAAGGAAACTTGCCAACAGCTGTGTTCTTCGCAAACGATGAAATGGCGCTTGGTGGACTACAAGCATTCAATGAGAATAACATTTCTGTTCCGAACGACATTTCAATGATCGGCTATGATGATATACAACTTTCCGAATACATCTCTCCAGCACTGACAACGATTAGACAACCAAAATACGAGGCAGGCGCTCTCGCCGTCCATCTCATTTTCCAACAGCTATCACTTGAGAAAGTAGAGCGCTATTACAAACTGCCAACTGAACTAATCGAGAGAAAGTCTATTAAGAAGCTAAATTGAGGAGGGTGGTGCCTGGCACCACCCGCTTTTTGTCGAGGGATCTTGGTCTTGCAAAATCCTTTATCACACAATCACACAACCACTACCACCCGTAATTGACAAGGAGTTCCTCGATTTCTTTATTCCCTCCAGCTAGCTTCATTACTTCTTCTCTTTCCTCATCAGTCTTAGCCAATGCTCCATAACTAAGAAGCACTTCTACTAATTCTGCTTGATTCATTTCGATCGCTTTATGTAGTAAGGATTGGTCTTGAATGATACTATTTGGGTCTCCGCCCTTGGCTAGTAACATCGTTAACAAGTCAGCAGATCCTTCTGCAACTGCGATAGATAAAGCGTTATCCCCGTCTTCAACGGCAAAGTTAGGATTTGCTCCAGCATTAAGAAGCATCGTTATTAACGATTCGTCTCTTCCCTTAATCGCATGGTTAAGGAGAGTGATGTCTTTGCCCTCACTCGTTACGAGCTGATTAGGATTATACCCATTATGTAAAAGAATGCGAATCAACTCACGATCAGTCTCTTCAACAGCCTGAATCAGCTTCGCTTCATTCCCAACTTCGAAGTGCGCTCCACTCTTCAACAAGGTATCTATAATTTCATAATGTTGTTTGGCTGCAGCCACCTCTAAAAGTTCATCAAGAGCGTGACTCGTATTTCCAGCTCCTGACTGTATTAACACTTGCACAAGCTTGTTATCCGCTTTTTCTACTGCATAACCTAAAGGGGTTTGTCCATCGCTGTTCTTTTGATTAGGATCGACACCACCTTCTATTAAAGAAGCCACTTCGTTTAGAAAATCACTATTACCTTCAGAAGTAATCAGACTCCATAGTCGCTCTTGACCAGAAACCTCGCTCTCTTCGGACTTCTTAGTTTCTTCCGCACTAGAAACCATTTGTGAATCAGGAGAGGACTCGATATACTCACATCCAACAATAAATGAAAGAAAAAGTATTCCCACCAGTCGTTTACAGTTCACCTTACTCTCCCCCTGCATCCTACTTTTTTACTATTCATCTTCTAGTATAACCTTAATCTAGGCTTAGATGGTTAAATAATCAGAAAAGAGAAACTACTTTGAATGGGACAACTCAAGTAGCTCATACACTTTATTAGTCAAGCCTCAAGGAGGTAACTACCTTGTCGCACTTCAAAACTCGCCGTCAGCCTGGTGGAGGCGCAAAGTTCTTACTCATCGGCATTATCATTTTATTATTAGGTGGAAGCGTAACGATATGGATTCTGCAGCAACCAAGAGCGAAAGCTGCCGATGCTGTAAAGGAATTTTATAAATATGAGCAAAAAGGGAACTACACTCAATCCTGGAATTTATTCCATTCCGAAATGAAGAACCGTTTTTCAGACGAGCAATATAGCAAATTGCGCGCTCAGTTTTTAACACAAGATACATTTTCTAAGTCATTTACGTTTAAAGTTAGTAAAATGAAAGCAAAGAAAAACTGGAAGACGCCTGGAAGCGGACTGGTGTTAAAGAAAGTTTACGTAACAACGGTTACACAAACCTTTAATAACGATTTTGGAAAGTTCAACATCGTGCAAGAGGTCATCATAGTAAAAGAGGATGGGAAGTATCGGATATTGTGGAATTACAACTAGTTCCTTGTTCAATCAAACGTTTGTTTAATAGTGGGTGAGGTGCTTAATAAGGCACCTCACTCGAATTCTGAAGTTTATGCCTGTTATAAAGTAGGATTTAGTAGATCTTTTCGTAACACATTCACATAGTTACGATACTCAGCTCTTTTCTCCCTTACTGTTCCTGGATACCCTTCTAATAGGACGGAAGTTTTGAGATAAGGAATGGCCCGATAACTATTGTAGTAATAGCGATAGCTTGACCAGCGGTAATCTTCAGGGCGAATACAAATGCCCGCTTTAACAGGATTTAAATGGATATATCGACTCACCTCCAACATATCGCCATTCGTTTCTAGGATCTCGCCAAAATATCGCTTTTCAAAAACATGCCCCGTTAATTCATAACGTAAATTAAAATAGGTCGCATAACGTTTGTTGATCAAAGCCATGATTTTGGAAACAGGAACATGCTTTGACCGAAGCTGAAGGTGATAATGATTGCTGAGTAAACAGTATGAAGAAATTTCAAAAGGGTGGGATTCGAAGACTTCTTCGAGGATGTAGAAAAAAACACGGTAATCTTTATCGTCTTGAAACAATACCTCCTTACGGTTTCCTCTACTTACGATGTGATAAAAGTGATTGGGAAGCCAAACTCTGCGTTTCCTTACCATGGGGATGGAACGTTGGTTGTTTGATTGAGGGTAAAGGTGGAACGGGGATGATGCTTGCTTCTCACTTTCTTCTCTCCTTCGTGATTAGTGGTGGTTCAATGGATCCCTCCTTTCGTATTAGATTCAGATTACTTCGCTCTCACAATAAACGTCAACATAAACTCTCCGACACCGTTCGAGCTAGTTCGGGTGGTGCCTGTCACCCGACCTTGTTCGGAGGCTCTTCCCCTTCAAGAACAGCAAGCAAATTGGTTGCTGCAAGATTCGCCATCTTCATTCTCGTTTTTATGCTTGCACTCCCTATATGCGGCAGTGTAACAACGTTTGGAAGCGTAAGGAGAGGGTGATCTAAGCGTACCGGCTCTTCCTCGAACACATCTAGCCCAGCTGCCCAGATCGACTGTTCTTTTAACGCTTTGTACAGTGCCTTTTCGTTTACGATCCCTCCTCTTGCTGAATTAATGATAATCGCACTTTTCTTCATAAGATCTAGTTGTTCAGTATCGATCAGGTTGTTTGTCTCAGGCGTGAATGGCGTTAACACACAAACATAATCACTTTCACGTAACAAGGTGTTTAGCTCTGTAAAGTGAAGATCAAGCCTTCCTTCAGCCTCATGATTACGACTTCGATTGTGGTAGAGTACCTTCATATCAAACCCTTGAGCGCGTTTCGCAACAGCCTCCCCTATTCTCCCAAGCCCAATAATACCTAGTGTCGCTCCATGAATATCCTGTCCGGTAAGCTGCATCGGAGACCATGTGTTCCAATTTCCGTTCCGCAAGTACTCAGAAGCCTCTGGAATTCTCCTAGCTGTCGCCATCAACAAAGAGAAGGTGAGGTCTGCAGTCGTTTCTGTCAGAACACCAGGTGTATTTGTAACGATAACGTTACGTTCCTTCGCAGCTTCAACATCGATGTTGTTATAGCCTACAGCCATATTTGAAACTACTTTAAGCTTGTCTGCCTTATCTAAGAGTGATGCATCGATTTGTTCTGTGAGTAAACAAAAGAGCCCTTCGACATCTTTGATCTCCTCCTCAAGCACCTCTCTCGGTACAGGCTTTTCGTCCTCTTCCCACATTCGCACCTCACATGTCTCGCTTAAACGCTGAACGATCGATTCTGGTAATTTCCTTGTTATATATATTTTCCGTTTCAATTGTGATTTGCACTCCTTTAAGGATCTCTAACTACTTTATGTTCAGCATATACCCTCTTCATACCTGTTGCACACAAATGATATGACAAAAACCGGGTGGTACCTGTCACCCGGTTTTCTCTGCAATCCTTAATGCCGTCTTATAAAGGAGGTTCACTCCTTTCTCGATATCATCCATTTCTGCAAACTCAAGCGGATTGTGACTGATGCCTTTCTCACATCGAACGAAGATCATGCCGTAGTCACTTATATAGGACATGAAAAGTGCATCATGAAACGGTCCACTCATTAGAACTGGCGAATCGAAATCAAGCTTTTCATCTTCCTCTGCCATGATTTCTTTAATCCAGTCCGCACAATACCTTGGATTACTTTTTGTATCTTCTCTTATGCTATACGAAAGCTCATTGGCAGTCGACGTATCTTCAATAATGGTATATAGCTCTTGTTCAAGCTTCGTGCGGTGCTCAAGGTCGATATCGCGTAAGTCGATCGTAAATTCTACTTTTTCAGGGATGATGTTTCGAGAGTTAGGAAAAACCTGTACACTCCCAACGGTTCCAACCGTCGTATCTTTTCCTTTCTCTTTAACCATCCGATCAAATTTAGAAATGATTTCACTTGCCCCTACCATCGCATCTTTTCTTAAATTCATTGGAACAGATCCAGCGTGACCAGCAAAACCTTCGAGCGTAACTGTGAGCCAGATCGGCCCTGAAATACCAGAAACGATGCCGACCGGCTTATTTTTTGATTCGAGGACAGGACCCTGCTCAATATGAAGTTCTAGGAACGCCTCGATGTCACCTTTTTGATAAACAGGACTCTCGTTCAGATCAGTTTCTACACCGAACTCTTTCAAAGCTTCTCTCCTTGAGACACCGCTTTTGTCCTCGCGCTCAAGTTCTCCTTCTTCAAGCATGCCAACAAGTGCACGAACACCGAAAACACCTTTATTAAATCTTGAGCCTTCTTCATCGGAAAAGCAGACCACTTCGATCGTTCGCTTTGGTTTGATCCCATTATCTTTCATCGTGTGAATGACTTCGATGGCACCTAGCGCTCCGGCTGTTCCATCAAACCTTCCTCCATACGGCTGAGAATCAATATGTGAGCCAAGCATTAATATAGGAAGCTCATGATTTTCTCCTTCGATTCTTCCTATCAAATTTCCGAAACCATCGATTTTAGCTGATAACCCAGCCTCCTCCATCCAACCCTTTACGACATCCACTGCCTGCCGATCTTCTTTCGAATGTGCGAGACGGCAAACGCCTGTATCTCCGATCTTCCCTATCTCTGCAAGTTCTTCTAAATGACGTTGTAGACGTGAGCGGTTAATGGACATAACCTCACCACTTTCTTGGTTTTAGTCCACTATAGCAAAGCAAGAATAGCCTTACATTTTACACTTTGTTGGATATTTTAGCTCTCCATTTGATATTACGTCTAACTCTAATCAAGTTCGACAAATTATGAGCAAATCCGGGTGGTACCAGGCACCATTCCACCTTGCCATATCAATCAGAAGTGCATATAATAGGAGTAGATATCATAACGTAAAAAAAGAACGCTGGTGCGTCAACACCAGCGTCCATACAGCTGCTCCGCAAGAAGAGCGGCGGCTCAAAAGGCAAATGAATGAAGTAACTCACCTTAAACCTTGGCCGGGGCAGGGTGGGTTACTTCTTTTTATTATTACCTGAAACCGTAATAATCGTGATCACAAGAGAAGCAAAGCTAATCATCAACACCAATGCCTCGTATGTGGTCATCATTATAGGCAGCACCCCCTTTCGTTCTTGGGGTACCACCGCCCACCCTGCTTTACAGCTGTTACACTCATTTTACCACAGGGTGTCGTGTGAATAGCATGGGTCATTGGTCATCGTGACTTGAGAAACTCTTCAGGGCTTAGTTCTCACTCTTATTTATGTTTATAAAGATGAGGTACTCTGCTATCAAAAATAGGGACGTCCTTTCGAACCTGCTTCACTTTTTCTAGATCCAATGAAACTGAAAGAGATTTTTCTTCCTCTACTTCACCTTCTTCAAGAACATCCCCCCACGGGTCGATCGCCATCGAAGTTCCTGCAAATTCAACGCCATCATAGCTGCCAACTCGGTTACAAGAAACAACATACATCTGATTCTCAATTGCTCTTGCAAGCTGCAGCGTACGCCAATGAGAGCGTCTAGCAAGCGGCCACTCGGCTACAACATGGAGAACTTGAGCACCTTCTAAAGCAAGGGTGCGTATGATTTCAGGGAAACGAAGATCATAACAGATTATAACTCCCATCTTGATACCATCAAGTTCAAAGATTGTTGGAGCTTTTGTGCCTCCTGAAAGATATGCTGGCTCATTTAACATCGGAACAAGATGAACTTTATCGTACTGATATACAAGCTCGCCTTTTCGATTAACGATCAATGAGGAGTTATAAAATTTGCCTTCGATTTTGTTCGCAACGGAGCCTCCGATGATGTTAATATCATACTTCACAGCTAATTCACTTAAAAACCCCTTCGTCGGTTCAGCATTTTCATCTGCATAGAGGTTAAGGTCCGAAAGCGTATAAGCGGTTGTCCACATCTCTGGAAGAACAATCGTGTCAGGATTTGCGCTCGCTACCTCTTTCTCTACCCACTCACTTACCTTCTGACGATTTCTTTCTGGATCACCTGCAATAATGTCCATCTGGTAAATTGAAAACTTCATTTCTTTCCCTCCTGTTTCTATAGTAAATACACTCTTCTTCATCATTAAGTCTGCCAAACGTTATCTCTTCCCACATCATACATCTTAATTTTCAGAAACATCAAATTGTTTGTACCTCTGTTATCAAAAAAATCGACAGGTACCAGGTACCTGTCGACTACGTTACGCTTTCCACATGTTCTCTAACACGAGAGCCTGCGTTTCTTCGTGCCGCTTCACTGTTAATAAGCTTACGAGCACATATGACACAAAGGAGATCAAAACTGGCAGTACAACCGTATGCATGCCGAACGCATTAGGCATGAAGGTGTTGAACAAGATATAGCTCCCTACACCCGTCAGCAGTGACGCCATCGCTCCGCTCGCATTCCCTTTCTTCCAGTATAGTCCCATCACAACTGGCCAAATAAATGCTGCTTCTAAGCCGCCGAACGAGAAAAGGTTCAGCCAGATTAGAAGATCAGGAGGGTTTACGGCCATCAGGAATACAAGAATACCGAGCACTGCCGTAACTCCGATACTAAATCGCTTGATCGTTCGATCGCTCGCATCAGGCCTCACGTAGTTTAAGTACACATCTTTCACCACTGCAGAGCTTACGAGCAGAAGGAGAGAGTCCACAGTGGACATGATTGCTGCCATCGGTGCTGCAAGAACGATCCCCGCTACCCAAGCTGGAAGAACTTCCATTGCGATCCGAGGCATGACCGTATCACCCACTTCGATCCCAGGTAAAACGGCTCTCGCAAAAACACCAGTGAGGTGCATGCCGAGCATAATAAATCCAACAACAACTGTTCCGATGATTAAAGCACGATGCATACCTCTTGAGCTTTTATAAGACATCGCGCGCACGGCAACTTGCGGGAGACCTACCACTCCAACTCCTACGAGCAGCCAGAACGATGACACGTAAAGCGGTGTTAAAGAGCGGTCAGGTCCATAAGGCGAAATCAAATTTGGATTTTCAGCTGAAAGGTCTGACATAATGTTTTCGATTCCTCCTCCAGCAACCACTGTCCCCACAAGGATAACGAGAGTTCCAAAAAACATGATGACACCTTGGATCGTATCTGTGATCGCGACAGCACGAAAGCCACCAATGATCACATAGACAAGGACGGATACAGCAAAAATAAACAGCGCTGCAGTATAAGAGAGCCCTGTTAACGATTCGATCAAGCGTGCTCCACCGACCCATTGAGCCGCCATTGCGGAAAATAGGAAGATGATGATGCTAAGTGCTGATAGGATCACCACTGCTTTACTTCGATACCGTTCTTTCAAAAAGTCGATGAGCGTAACGGCCTTGATTTTTCTTGCGACGATCGCAAATTTTTTACCGAGAACAGATAATACAAAATACCCTGTCGGCAGCTGCGTCATTGCGAGTAACACCCAGCCTAGTCCCATTTCATATGCTACGCCAGGTCCTCCGATAAAACTGCTCGCACTTCCATACGTTGCGACCATCGTCATCGCAAGAATAAATCCTCCGAGCTCTCGGCTGCCGAGAAAGTATTCATGAAGAAAGCTAGACGTAACAGAGAGATGTCTTGATGCATAAAATCCAACGACGAAAATACTACCTAGAAAAATGAGGAGTGGAATGACGACTTCCCAGTTCAATTGTTCTCCTCCTCATCAAGAGACACTTCTTTATATAGATACTTTACCGAAAGGATGACTAATAAGAGTACCAAGAGCGTTACAACGATACAGCTATAGAAAAACCATGCAGGCAATCCCCATATATAGTGATAGTCCTCTACAGGTTTAGATCCTAAACCGTAAGCAGTCCCATACCATAACGCAAAATTTAGTAATACAAGCCCAACCCCTATAAGGGCTTCACGATTCGCTATTCGAAAACGTGGATCCTCCCCACCTTTTCGCTTTCCTTTATTCATTCTTATCCCCCTCAACACTACCGCTTCTGCTTCTGTACGTGTCCTATTCTAAATAACATCACAACAGAAAGTCTATAGAGATGATCGTAATCTTATCTTTTGCCTTTTAATTTCATCCTATGAAGCATATAAAAAAGCTTTTGGCCGCAACTCTAGCCAAAAGCTTTTTTGTTAAACAAACGTTTGATTGAAAAGGGGGTATTTATCCTTCAACCTCAACAGACGTCGCACCATCCACATTTCGCAACAGCTGATAAATATCTGTTGTGTGATTTTTTTCGAACGTTAAAAGCTTAAGTTCGATCTGGCGATTGTGATCCTTTGTATCACGAACGCGTACGTGTTTGATATCGAAGTCATGTTTTAAAATGGCTTTCATAAATACAGTCACATCTTGATCTTCATGAAACGTAATTTTCGCACGCATTTCACGCTGCCTAAGCTGCTTCGGACCAATTTTCTTAATGATGATGGGTAAAACATTGACACTAAACAGGATAATGGCTGCACCAACAAATGCTTCATAGTAAAATCCAGCTCCTGCAGAAATTCCGAGGCCAGACGCTCCCCAGATAATTGCGGCTGTTGTAAGGCCTGAGATCGCATCGTTGTTTCTTCTAAGAATAACACCTGCACCTATAAAACCTATTCCTGACACGACTTGGGCAGCGAGTCGCATCGGATCTGTTCGAATGTTCGTCGAGAACTCGGCGAACTTTACAGATGATTCGATCGATACAATCGTCAACAAACAGCTGCTAACGGCGATAACCATACACGTTTTGAGCCCTAGAGGCTTATGTTTTAATTCTCTTTCGATTCCAATCATCAATCCTAATAGTGCTGAAATAGCCAGTTTTGCTAATACAATCATGCTCATAGGAGTCATCTCCAACTCTTTTCTTTATCAATCAAAATTCTTTAAAAATAAGTGAATTTCCTGCGATATATTAAATTTTTATGTGTTTTTTAGTGAATTATGTATGACTAAACGCTTAGTGCCTATTGCTCATTTTACAAAAGTAGTTTAAAACAGCGCAATCAGGTAGAAGTAGCATAACTCTATGTATGATAACGCTATCTCTGTAAAATCGCACATATTTTTAATAAATTATTTACAAATTTACAAACATTTAAAATAGGGGAACATTTTTGCTAACTCTTTAAGTTGACAAATAATTTGCTAAAATGGGAAAGTGCTATTTTAAACAACATGGAGGTTACAACATGGACACCACAGTAGACAGCAAGGTGAAACCGCCTAAAGGTAAGGGGAAGCACCCTCCCGGTTTATACTTGCTATTCATCACAGAAATGTGGGAGCGTTATAGCTACTACGGAATGAGATCCATTCTAATTCTATATTTGACGGCTGAATTGATCAGCGGCGGTCTTGGTATGGATAATGGAAAAGCACTTCAGCTCTACGGTATATATGCAGGTCTCGTATACTTTACTCCACTCATCGGAGGGTACTTGACCGATAAATTCATGGGATTACGTACAGCAATCACCATCGGTGGTATAACAATGGCCGTGGGTGATTTTACCTTATTTGCGATACAAGAGCAATGGGGTCTTTATTTAGGACTACTATTATTGATTCTAGGGAACGGCTTTTTCAAACCCAACATTTCAACTCTTGTTGGTGAACTTTATACCAAAAACGATCCACGTAAAGATTCAGCTTTTACAATTTTCTATATGGGAATTAACCTTGGGGCACTCATTTCCCCGCTCGTTGCAGGATTCCTATACGCTGACCTTTTCCACTCAACAGATGGTGGAATTGAAACGTTCGGTTTTAAATATGCTTTCCTTGCGTCATCAATCGGTATGATTATCGGACAGCTTACATTTAACTTGCTTGCGAAAAAGTATCTTGGAGATGTTGGTACAAAACCTTCTTCTCAAAGAGTTTCGCCTACAGTGAAAGGCAAAGCGAAACCACTTACGAAAGTTGAAAAACAACGTACAGCAGTTATTCTTATCCTTGCAGTATTCGTTGTTATCTTCTGGGCTGGTTTCGAACAGGCCGGAGCATCCTTTACTCTTTACACACGTGATTTCATTGACAGAACCGTATTTGGTTACGAAGTTCCTGTATCCTGGTTCCAGTCATTGAATCCACTGTTTGTTCTATTACTTGCTCCTGTAATCTCTGCTCTATGGATCAAGCTATCTAAAACGAAGAGTGGAGACTTCTCCATTCCAACGAAAATGGCGTTCGGTCTCATTCTCCTTGGACTAGGCTTCATGGTTATGGTCCCAGCAGTTCTTATGACAGGAAGTGATGACGGAAGCATCACGGTGAAAGCCAGCATGCTGTTCATGGTCTTCACATACCTCTTGCACACACTAGGGGAGTTAGCACTATCACCGATCGGTCTTTCACTAGTAAGTAAAATGTCACCAGTGAAGATCGCATCACTCTTGATGGGTGCTTGGTTCTTGAGTAACTCAGTCGCAAACTACCTAGCAGGTCATATCGCATCACTAACCACTTCAGCAGGATATTTAGAAATCTTCGTATACCTCGGAGTGGCAGCACTTGGACTAGGAGTAATTCTATTGCTCATGTCTAAGAAGCTTCAAAAGCTGATGCATGTTGACGAAGACGTTCACGGAAATAAGATTCAACAAGCTAGTTAATAGCATTCCAAGAAATCATGAAATCATTTAAGAGGCGGTTCCCATTCTCGGGAACCGCCTCTTTTTGTTCGACACCAGTCGAGCAAAACCGGGTGGTGACAGGCACCGTTCTAGTCAACGAGCTAGCCTCACTGCCTTCTTCTGATAAAGATTAGCATACACATTATCCGAGCGAATGAGGTCATCGTGCGTGCCAAATTCAACGATCTCGCCGTTATCGATCACAACGATATGATCCGCATGCTGAATCGTAGAAAGCCTGTGAGCGATCATGATCGTTGTACGCCCTATCATGAGCCGATCGAGCGCTTCTTGCACGAGGCGTTCAGATTCGTTGTCCAACGCTGAAGTCGCTTCATCTAACAGTAAGATAGGTGCATCTCTCAATATCGCTCGTGCAATGGCAATACGCTGCTTTTGCCCTCCTGACAACCGTGCTCCTCGCTCGCCTACCTGCGTGTCGTAACCTTTAGAGAGTTCTACAATAAACGAGTGAGCATTGGCTTTCTGAGCTGCTTCGATTATTTCTCTAGAACTTGCTCCTGGCTTTCCTAGAGCGATGTTCTCCTCAATCGTTCCACTGAAGAGAAATGTTTCTTGAGGGACATAGGAAAAATAACTTCTTTGTTGTGAAACGGACATCGATTCGACTGACTTTCCGTCGAATAGAATGTCACCCTTATCAGCCCGATAAACTCTTTGAAGAAGATGGAGAAGCGTACTTTTCCCGCCACCGCTTGGCCCAACGAGGGCCGTGACTTTGCCTGCCAGAATCGTTAACGAGAAATCCTTGAACAGCTTCTCACAGCCCTGGTACTGAAAATCCACATTCTTAAACTCAATACACTGATACAATGCCCTATCCTCATCAACAACTTCCCCAATGTCCATCTCAGGCGGAACATCCATCGCCTCCTTAATTCGCTCCACAGCGGCGATTGAACGCTGAAACCCTCCCCATTCACCCGCTAAATCAGTAAGAGGATAAACAAGGTGCTGCATGAGACTAACAAAGGCGAGAAGGACACCTACCGTGATCTCACCATCTGAAACGAGAAAAGCTCCGAGTCCAAGCGTTATGAAGAAGGACATCGTTCCAGCTAGGTTAGCTGAAGAATTAAACCAGCTTCGCATTGAAGCTTCTTTTAATTCGTTGTCAAAAAGTTCATCAGAGTTCTTTTGGTATTTTCGTGAGAAAAACTGTTCTAAATTAAAGACTCGTAAAACAAGATTTCCTGCAAAGCTATCATTTAGCGTAATATGAAGGTCTTCCACTTTACCATGAATCGTTCGGTTTCGATCTCTCATTAATTTACCAAAAATAAGTCCGCAAACGAGTGTAAATGGGGCAAGAAGGAGGAAGATCATCGATAACTGCCAGTTGAGATAAATCAAATAGGCAAACACTGAAAGAATCATGATCGGTAGTCTGATAAGATTAAGCAAAACGCCCCCCACCGCTCCATTGATCTTATCGATATCATTCGTTACATTCGATAACAGCTTACCCGAATGATTCTTTGAAAAAGATGCGTAAGGCATCGATAGGAAACGATGGTACATATCAATCCGTAAATCTTTCTTCACATGACTCACCGTTGACGTTCTAAAATACGTATTAAAATAATCAAGAAAAATACTAACGAATAACGAGCCGAGACCGATTGAAAAAAGCTTGAGCAAGTTGTCAAAATTGCCTTGAACGGCTTGGTCCGTTATATGCTGCATCAGCCAGGCAAATAAAATAATGATGAAAACATCAGTAACTAAAATAAAAAGGAGAAAGCAATAGCTTCTCCAGTACGTTCTAATATAGGGAAAAAGAAAAGCTAATGAACTACGGATATCACCTGCATCAATGCTTCTTTTAATAGGAGCGAGAATGTTCATCGGCAAGATCCCTTTTCTTTAGGATTTTGTTCACGTAGATGTGTGCAAGAACTGAGAAAAATCGTAAATAGCTGAACGAGAGACTATATGCTTTGATAAGAGGACTGTTCATCCTAATCGTTCTATTATTTCTACTAATACTCGTTAACACGCCGATTATTTCACTCTCCCGAGCAGGCGCATCAGGGTAAAGATTCGTGTCTCCCTTGAAGATGAACCATTGTTTTGTACTGCTTTTATGAGATTTAATAAACCGATGTCCGGTTAGATTGCCATCTCTCGACTGAAACAAAACGACGTCACCACGTTTGATGAGGGAGAGATCCATCGTTTCAAATACGCAGCAGTCACCTTCTTTTATGAATGGATACATACTCATTCCTTTTGAAGGAACCTCTAGTTGACCGTGTTCGTTCATCAAAGTACGTAGGATGGTAGCATGCTCATTCATGTTGTTACTAAGCCAGCATCCAACATATGATTCAAGAAATCCTCAATATCCTTTTCCGCTACATCGTCAGCGACATCATAGTGACGCTGAATTTCTTCCCTTAAAGAACTTACGGATTGCTTTTCTTTCAAGAGGGACCAGCATTCACCACCGATTCCGTTTAATTTCGTAACAGTGTAATCACTCGGGTGAAGAATCACCCAGTTTCCGTCCATTTCCACAGCGTCTAGATTCGTTTTACGAATATAAGTAGTCATTACGATATCTCCTCCCAGAAAGCATCATTCTTCTGAAACTTAAGATTATAGACAGGTACCACTCGAACAAGCTGTTGTAGAAGGGAAAATAACTTTTGAGTTTCTGCTGGATCATACGCCCAATAAAAAATCTTATCGAGCATTTTCATAACACTCTCGGCTTTTTCTAACTTAACCCTCTCGATCGTTGATGATTGTTCAAGAAGTTGGATTCCAGCAAGCTTCAGCGGTTTTTCAGAAAAAGAAGCCACCGTATCACTTCTAAAGGGGGAGTCAAACGCCTGAACATCACCACTCGTAACCTTCACCACTGTGGCTTCATCAGATAAGATCGTTCGCGGGCTCGATAATTCGGCTACAGTCGATTTACCTGCACCAGAGTGTCCAGTGAAGATAAACGCTTTCTCATGCTCTTTTATACAAGAGGAATGAATGAGAAGGCCCCACTTATGATGAACGATGAAAGCACTATACAAGTTCATCAATGCGTGTTTAAGCGCAAAGTCGTTATACGCTTTTATGGTCGCTTTAGCGTAATTTTCGTCTACCTCGATGAGATAGTCGCCGCGATTATAGAAAACAGATCCGTTACCCTTTTGAATAGCTACATCAAAACTCATAAAAGGATAACCGTAGCCATATTCTATAGACACCTTTAGTGATTCTCTAACACCCTCGGGATTTGGTATAATCTTAAAATTTTCGTTCACAAATCCCATGGCTTTATCTGAACCAGTCTCAATCGCTAACAAGTGTTCTCCGATTTCAATCATGACCATTTTCATGAACTCTCCCCCCTGCTCTTCACACTTTTAAAATTGAACGGTTGATGAAACATCACTCGATAATACTCTTTTAAGAGTGTCCATTTCGATATCGATTCTCGATCTTCCCCAAGAAAATACATAAGATACATCCTTGGTGGATTAATATAGTGAAACCATTTCGCGCCTGTGATCAAAAAAGCTAGAGTATCTACGAGTAAGTAATCAAAATAAAATCGATAAAGATAGTAAGCTAGATTTTTCTTCCCTGTGTGAGTTCGACGAGCAAGAGCTAAGCTCCAGAATACAAAAGTAGTGTACGGATACAGTTTGATTTCATGAAGAAATCGACACTCCCGGTAAAGAATAGTGAGAACAGCGTTAACTTTCCTCCAAGTTTTATCTCGTTTTGCCCGTTTTTTAATCTCTGTGAAATCAATTTGAGAAGGAAATGTGGTAATGATTTGAAGCAAGTCTATGAAGTATTTAACTGAGTCCATATTGTGCCTCGCAGCATGTAAACACGTATAGTACAACGTATCCTGCTTCGATAACACCCTGACATACTTGAAATCGGAGTATGGCTCAGAATTAACCCAGAAGATACCGGGATCAACGTTGGAAGAGTACTCTTTATCTAAGTTCCAATGCAGTTCTACTGATACTGATAAACCAGCGTTTACTTTTACGAACGTGCAATGATTGTTCGTGGGATCTTCTTCTTCCTCGTTTGTAAATCCTTGTTCTTTTACGAGCGCGATCGCCGTTTGCAGTTCGGAGGGACGGATGAACAGATCGATGTCTGCCGTCCCCCTTGCTGCAAAATCTCCGAAATACTCTTCAGAGAAAACAACACCCTTTAACGGAATTACGGAAATGGCTTCAGAATCAAACACGTCAAGGAGGTGGAATAGCTCATGTCTAAGCATTAAATTCTGATAAGCTGCCCT
Source organism: Anaerobacillus sp. ABA4_114 (assembly GCF_056159065.1). Lineage (NCBI taxonomy): Bacteria > Bacillati > Bacillota > Bacilli > Caryophanales > Bacillaceae > Anaerobacillus > Anaerobacillus sp. ABA4_114. Next base: position 530,462 of record NZ_JBSWUM010000001.1, on the reverse strand, counting down.
CTGAGAAGATTCTTTCACTTGCTCTGAGAGGAGTTGAGTTACTCTTTCAGTCTGTGTACGATCCTTAAGATAATGATGTATCTGTGACTTTATAGCGAACACTTCTACATCACGTACCAAACCTATGTAGTCACTTTCCTCCCCTTCTACAATCTCTTCATTAGTGAACAACTTTTCAAGCAAAGACAGGATCATAGCGCACCTCCTCTTAAATAGAAGTTAATCGTCCTTCTTTTTCCCACCCGATTGTTTTGTCTCAAAAGAAACAGATTCGTGTGCAAGAACTTTAGGAGCTTCGTAAGGTTTCTTCATAAATCCACCTCCTTTTCACTCGATTTCTACTTCACACGTTCATTATAACGCACACAATGAACGAGTTCAACTTTATTTATCTAAAAATTCTAATTTTATTTTCTGGCTTTATACAAACTTAAGCTTCTTAACTAGTCCAACTTCGTTCAAGCATTCATAAACTAGTAAATAGCAATCTATTTTAAAAGATATAAGGAGGAAGCAACATATGGAAGCTTGTTCACAACGTTTGTTGCAAGAACAAATTAATCGTACAAGCGCTTCAGGTGGAGGCACTGTTCTTATAGAAGAATGCACGTATATTCTTACTGAGCCACTTATCTTGAAAGCTGGTGTTCACTTACAAGGCGCCGGCCAGGGGAAATCAATTCTTAAGATAAATCCAAAAGACGCGAATGGCATATCTGCTAGTCACAAGCTCTTAATTGCGGACCGCAGTGATAACATCAAGATTAGTAACGTAACGTTCGATGGCGTTAAGTATAGTAGAGAAGACCTTATCAATGATCCCTATGCACATACGGTTGAAGTTGCATGGTGCAATCATTTCGAACTAGACCAAGTCGAAATCATTAACTCGGCTAGTGCTTCGATCGTTCTTTACAATTCTACTAACGGGACAATCAAAGATTGTTCGATTAAGAACAGTGGATCAAATGGCATATTAGCCCTACAAGATTGTAGGAGCATCTCAGTTCTCAATAACACTATTGAAAATACTGACTTTCAAAACGGCATCTTTTTCAGTTACCAACTCGGCAAGTCATCTTCTACTATTACAATTGAAGGCAACACGATAAAGAATGCTGCTGATTTTGGAATTGAAGTTGGACATACTGTAGCGGAAGGCGATCCTGCTCACTCAGAAATCGTCGTTCGAAATAACACGGTAGTGAACTCACAAAACAGTGGAATCGCGTTTAGAACGGTTAGCTTTGGACTGATCGAAGATAATGTGATCGAAGGATACGGGAAGAACGGAGGATACGGAGGAGATGGAATCTTCGTTGAAGGCTTTAGAAATCGGGCGGAAAAAGTCAACGTTATGAATAACACCGTCAAACAAACCAATACTACTGGAAATGCAAATGCAATCTACATTACAGGAGTAGATCAAGTCAACGTGGTAGGAAACCAATTGGTCGATAGCAATGGAAAAGGGGTCTTTGCTCAAGCCTCTGTGATGGGGGTGACGACAAACGATTTTCCAAACGGCAGGAGAAGGTACAATAACATTACTGTTCTAGAAAACGAGATTTCAAACCCTAAAGGTGTCGGTATACAGTTTCAAGGAGAAGCTTCTCAAGAAAATAGAATAATTGGGAACATCGTCACAAACAGCGGTGAAGAAGGGATTTTAATAGCAAACCTTGATGATGAGAACATGGGGATTATGATCGAGAGAAATACCGTTACTTCGAGCTCCTTCGAAGGCATCGGGATTTTTAGACAGCGAGACTTTTCGCTCAATGAAAATAAGCTCGTGAACAATGGGCAGGCTGTTGATGGTGTCGAGAATAGACAAGCAGGAGTCCGCTTAACTGCCGTAGGTAATGGTGCACTTATTGAAAATACGTTTAAGGATGATCAAGATACACCTACGCAACTCTATTATATTGTTGTTAGACAAACAAACGGAAGAGTCACAAACGATGGCGTTAGACTAATAGGCGGCACGAAATCGAAGCTAGTGATCAATTCACCAAACTACACAGAATCCGACATTACCTACCAGCCAAAGGACTCTGCTGAATTTGAAGAGAAACTTTTCGATGCAGTGGTAGGACTTGAAAATCTAGATAGTGAAACCATCGATGAAGTTTTAAGTATCGTTAAAAATATCGTTCAATTTGCTCTACGCTCTAACTAATGTAAAACAGTGATAGGGAGTCCCATCACTGTTTTTTTAACCCTCAATAAGTCCTACCGCTATTTCATCCAACCTTCCAATGAAATAATCAAGATTAGAGTTTTCACTCACACGAACGAACTCTGAGTCTCTTCCCTCGAGAGATTGAATAGCATCTTTCAACGTCGAAATATCTAAAACTGTCACGATTCGATTCTCCTGCTCCAACCGTTTTGCGAAATATACCTGATGATCATCTACATGTTCAGCAAACTGTGCTTGCCTTGGGACAACGATAGGTGTTTTCCCCATTGAAAGAGGAAGCATAATGCTGCCAGGTCCTCCATGAGTTATGATAATCGATGCCTGCTGTGCTTTCTCTATCATTTGATCGTAGCTTATCAAAGGTTCATACTCGAAGTGCTTCGGTTTATAGGTGGTATACCCTATTTGAACGAAAACTTCTTCATTGATCATCCCTTTCTCGATCAAATCGTCGATTTCACTCACTAATCGATCAAAAGGCTGCTCATGCGTTCCTACGGTTACAAAGATCATAATAATCCTCCTAAAAATTCACCTTTAGGATACATTTTCTTCTGTTCTTCCCATTGAAGGATGAATTTATCTGTAATAGGATAGACGATTTTTCCAGTGAGGGTCGAAAGTTCAATTCGGTCGTACACTTCGATATAGATCAGCTTACTCCCCAGCAGTTTTCCAATATAAAAGAATGGAATGGCAGGTGCAGCACCAGTCGAAATAATAATATCTGGTCGTTCTTTAATAAGAACCCTCCAGCTCAAAAAGGTGTTTCTTATCAAATTTTTGATATTACGATTCGTAGGATAATAACACCAATAGCGCTTTTCATCTTTCAGTAAGGAACAGCTATCTTGTTTTTCAAATGTCACCCAGAATCGATCATGCTTACCCCACCACTTTTCTAACTGATACAACTGCATTAAATGGCCGCCGCTAGATCCTACTAAACAAATCTTCATCTAAACATCTCCCATTCGTTTAGATTGGCAAAACGTTTGGTTAAAGTGAACGAATCAGACTTCCGTTAACGAGCACAGTTTTACGCCAGGCTTCTAACGCGATGCTTTGTGGAATAGTCACATCGTCAAACTGAAGCTCTTCCCCAGCTTTCACAGTTCGTTTCAAAGTGGCTTGTGATAACAACCCGATCGGAATATGATCTGGATTTTTTGAAATCTCCGTCACCGTTCCCCTAACATCGAAGCTGCCGATTCCTTTCTCAATCCTATCTCCGGGCGACAGCGTTCTTTTTGCAGTAGCACCTACACTATACGTGGGCTTCGTTGAGTTATTTAATAGGATCCCCCCGCCTCTCAAGACTCGTTTAATCGTCTTGATGATTTCAAGATGACAAAGATGATGGTTCTGAAGGATCGTGTAGTACGGTCCTTGCCCCATCTTTAAATAGTTCAGCGCGGCTGCTTGATTACGATTATGTTCAGCTGTTATAAAAACCCCCGGAGGGCCAGAAGAACACAATATGTAATCACTGATTGGAAGCCCCATCTTCTTTGCATCAGCTGCTAGTGTATTCCCTCCCTCTTCAACACTTTTTGCAGCGATACCTGGAGACCGATGGTTCGCGAGTGCTCCATTTAATCCATTCGCAACGAGAACTTGTTCAATATTCACCTTTGTACCGTCAGTAAATGATGTCACCATTCCCAAACTGATACCATTTTTCTTTGACCAATAGGCCATCTCATCAGGAGTTGGGTTTTCATTCAAATAGCCTTTGATATTTCCATATACGAGAGGAGTGAAACCCATCTCCATCACATTTTCTCTAAGTGCTGCGATCGACCCAGGTTGATCTCCTTCTGCCTCAGTAATAAATCCTTTTTGGGCGAAGTAGGTTCCAGTCGTAATCTGCAATTCTGAGTTCATCGTTACAACCGGTAATGAACCTTTCATCGCCTCATTGATCACGTAAGATCCATGAAGCACATCTCCTGAACACTCCACGATCAGATCGACGCTATCGAGGAATCGATCGACTGAATTTGTTAGAAGGTGCCTTGGTATATTCTTGATAGTAGATATATTTCTCCTTGTCAGCACTTTCCCAACAGCTAGTTCTTTATGTTGCTGTAGTAAGTTGATAAGACCTGTTCCAATAAACCCTGTTCCGACAACCCCTATTTTTTTTCTCATTACCAAGTACCCTCCCAATCGAGCCGATCTAATTTTTATATCGTTCTCCCTCCTTAACCTCTCTGTAGACCGTTATAGAGAACGGTCGATCATATCGATCTCTCTATCTTCTTCTCTCTTTTGCTTCTTAAGAAGGAAGTATGAAACGACGAGGGCAAGATGGAACCACACGAACCCCATCCGGAAACCATTATTAAAGTTGAAGTTCACTAATACCAGGATGCTGCACCCAATGAGACCTAATGATACAAAATCATTTTTGTTGTAGGTTTGTTTTAGCATCCAGATGATACGGCTGATGATGAGTAAAAAAATCGCTAACCCTACAACACCTGTATCAAATAATACCGATAAAAATATATTCGCATTTCCTTTTCCAGTGTTGAGATCTCCCCCGCCCGCATATTTGATTTTGTTCTCTTCTAATTCTGATAGTAAAGCCATTCCGCCGCTTCCATTTCCTACGATCGGATGTTTTTGGATGTAATCCCACATGAGTTCGATCGAACCTAAACGGCTATCTGCAGCACCGCGATCAGTTTTGACAGAGGTGGCGGGATTAAAGCGATTCGTAATTTCTTTAAAAATGTTCTGATCGACAGCAAATAGAACGACGAGTAAGAGCATGACTAATGTTGCAGCGGAAATTGCCATCTTCAGTATTCGAATGTTCTTTGTTACAACAAGTAAGTAAAGACCAGCGAATATGAAGGCTACAATACTAGCTCGTGCCATGCTGATGAAGATGCCTAGAAAAGAGAGTGCCATCGCATACTGCACAAACTTCTCACTAAACAGCGTTGTATCTTTTCGGATAAACAAGACAAGGAACCATATAGACGTATAGGCTGCGAATAAGCCGAACCAGTCTGGTTCGTATGCAAAAGAAGATGGTCGCGGAATCCCAATCGCATCATAGTGACTAATGCCGATGTGAATTCCCAGAAAGAAACCGATCCACTGCAAGATTCCAACAACCACGACGATGAATCCTGATAGGATCGTGAACTTTACGATCTTCATGAAGAAAGGCAGCTCTTTTTCACGAATGCATTGAACGGATATAAAGAAAAACAAGTTTAAGAATAGCTGTCCGATAACGGAGACCCAGAAATCCTTCATGCTCAGAACATGTTGATAGCTCAGAAAGTAACTCAACACCCAAAGGTTGATGAGGAAAAATAATGGCACTTTCCATAGCTGCCGTTTTTGCAGTAAATATTCGATCACTAATTTTACGCATACGACAGTAAGCAACAGTTGATAGATACGAATGTAAGATCCTGACACGACGATGAACGAAACATCGATGAAGATGACGAGCGCAATCGTTGTAATAAGTCTTTCTATAGAAATAGGATAGAAGAGAACAATCATTACTGGGATGCTTAAGACGACCATGGCCAACAGATTAACGGTGGACATAAGACCAGATAGACCAGCAAGAAAAAGGATTCCTATGATGAGTGGAACAGGTAGTTTCTGAAGCGTGTGATCCATCGGCGACATCCTCCTAATTTACTTTCCATAAGGCCCTCTTTTCGATTTCCTTCACATACTCCCTTAGCGCCTCTTCCCACCTCCTCATAACGAGAAAGTTATTCAGCGTTAAATTGAACGGTTCCATCGTTGAGTTTTTAGGTCGAGGTGCAGGAGCAGCGTACTCTTCTGTGGTCACTGGTGACAATTCGATCGCGATGTTGGAGACATGAAAAATTTCCTTCGCGAATTCAAACCAGCTGCATTGACCGCTATTCGACACATGATAGGTTCCATATTTCTCAGTTTCAAAGATTTCAATCATCTTGTTCGCAAGATCGTACGTGTAGGTAGGGTTTCCGATTTGATCGGTCACAATTGATAACGAGTCTTTCTTCTTAGCAAGATCCTGCATCATCGTTACGAAGTTTTTATGGTCTCCGCCATATAGCCAGGATGTTCGAAGGATGAAGTGATTTGGAGAAAATTCTTTCACATATTGCTCCCCAGCCAACTTCGAACTTCCATAAACATTGATTGGATTCGGAGTGTCGTATTCTGTATAAGCTGTTCTCTTCATTCCGTCGAAAACGTAGTTGGTGCTGAGATAAACGAGCTTACTGTTCACGTTCCTCGCTGCAACCGCAACATTTCGACTTCCGACTGCGTTAACTTCAAATGCACGCTGAATAGTTGACTCAGCCTGATCCACATTCGTGTAAGCTGCACAGTGGATGATAACGCTTGGATTTACATCTTTAACCGATTCATTCACAAGGCTTTGATTCGTGATGTCTAACTCACGACTTCCAAATGGGTAAACGAGATAACCTCGGCTTGATAAAATGGGAACGAGCTCACTTCCAAGCTGACCCTTTGCTCCAGTGATCAACACCTTTTTCATTTCAGCACCGCCTATCCTATTGATGCACTACACTTTGCTCAATCGTATCCCTATAAACCTTTTCGAATCGATCTACAACTGATCCCCAGGAATAGTTTCTCGCTGTTTCGATCGCTGCTTGTTTTAATTGATTTTTGTTTGACTTCTTAATCACATCATTTACGTGAATAGCAGCTGAACGAACGTCAGTAAAATCGAGCACGTAGCCGTTCTTTCCATGATCGACCATCTTCTTGAAAGATGGAATATCACTTAAGATCGGAATCGCTCCTGAAGACATCGCCTCTAATGCAGACATTCCAAATCCTTCGTAAGCGGAAGCCGAGATAAAATATTCAGCTTTCCCCATCTCTTCTAAAAGTTCTTCATTGGGCAAAGATTCTCTGATCGACACATAGTCTTCTAACTCGTACTCTTTGATTTTGTTGATCAATCCATCTTTCAAGTTATCGAAATCTTTTCCTACGATGCAAAGGCTAATATCAGGGTTTTCATCTTTTAATAAGTGAATTAACGTCACAAGTTTATCGATTCTCTTGTTTTGAGAAAACCTTCCAACAAACAAGAATCGATTTCGTTGCTTTTTAACGTGTGAAACACGATGGTACGCATCAAAGTCGATGCCGTTTTCGATGATCTCCGTCTTTCTCTTCCCAAGTGGTTGAAAGAGTTCGTAATCATTGATGCTGCAAGCGAGGATTCGATCTGCCTGCATAAGACTCATCCGCGTCATCGTTTGGAAATAGACTTTCTTGAACTGTACAAGATCTTGAGTATGAAAAAATCCGCCGTGTGTGGAAAGGACGATCGGTTTCTTATGAATCGCCTTGAACCATGTGAAGTAATCGATAAAAAAATCGACGGCATGGACATGAATGAGGTCATAGTTCGATAGATAGGAGATAGAAGAAAGCGCAACAGGGTACTTTTTTGAACCTACATATGGGATGCGCGTTACATTGATTCCATTTTCAATCGATGAAGTTGGAAGTTTGTTTCCAGTAGCAAACTCTCGGTCCAGTGTAAGAACGTCAGAATCGATGCCCTTCTGCTTCAAATGCAAAGCGAGACTCTCAACAAAGCTTTCCATCCCGCCAATCGAAGGTCGAAACTGCCGGACAACATGCAGCACGTTCATCGCATTTTCACCGTCCCCTCGTATGTTCTCTATATAGAACGATTGTAACATTAGTTACGCTATTGTACAATATAGCGAATGTTTTAATTCTGTAAAAAGAACAAATCAGTATAATTCTATATTATTTTGTGTTTCGATATCTTCAGAACTCTCAATGATGATCGGTTCATACGCCCCATCAACATCAGCGATTCGAAGCGTATTGTTCGTAATTTGGCCATAGCGTGTGCTCACTACTTTGATTGCAGCTTTTCCGCCGCTTTCCACAGTATTTTCATCTAGCCGCAAATCATCCTGATTGTAAACTTCGATCCCGTTCGCTTCGTTATCTGTTACGGTATTGTCTTCTATTTCGAGTCCACTGCTTCGATAGATGTTTGCGACAAAAATACCTGTTGACCGGTTCCTTTTCACATGATTATCAACAATTTCATTATTCTCTGAACCCGCTCCTTGTAGGTGGATCCCTTCGTTCTTACTTTCGAAAATCTCGTTTTTTCTAATCGTAATTCGCTCGTATTCTCGTAAACCATCTTTAAAATCTGCCGTCGCTTCCCCTAAGTTAGAAGCCTGAACAAATATGCCTTTTCCGTTACTGTTCAATACAGTATTCCTTTCGACTAAAGCCCCATCAATTCCAGTAATATAAATACCGTTAGCATTTCCATTCTCATAAGTTTGTTTCACGAAATTGTTTGTAACAGAGACGTCATACGCCTTATTAAATCCACCTTCAACAAAGATTCCATCTCCACCATACCCACCGGTCTTGCCGTATCCTTCGATCGTGTTATGTTCGATCCGCCCCTGGCTGACCGTGCGAAAGGCAATGCCTGCGTTTTGAGAGTGTAGAACAGTGTTCAGTGCTATGACGATTTGACGGTGAGGGGTGTCACCCTCTTTAACGTTATGGCCAACTTCGATACCAAAGTCTCCAGCATTCTCGACCGTATTTCCTTCAATTATAATGTTTTCACTCGACTTACCTTCCTGATAACTAAAATAAATTCCGTTCTGATAATCTACCTGTTTAACCGTGTTTCCCTTCACAACGATGTTTTTCATTGCCTGAAGCCCAAGTATCCCATTAGAGCCACTATCTATAATCGTATTGTTCTCAACAAGGCCATCTTCAGCATTATAGAGAACGATCGAGGCACCTGCTGAATTGATGATAGTAGTATGATAGATTTCGAAGTTCTTTACGAACGGAAAACTGATCGTGTGTGCACTAGGATCATCGATCAACGATTCTCTATTTTGTTTGTCACCATCGAATGTGATGTTACTAACTTTGACATCAACTGCACCTTCTTCTGCTTCTAGTAACTTAGCACGGTTAGGCTCACCATGAATCTTCGCTTTGATTTTAAGAATGGTTTGACCATTCTCCGCACCTTTTAAATGTACACCTGACCTTAGAACGATCGTGTCTTCTAGATAAATAGTTCTAGGAGGTAGCTCTACAGCCCCTCCTCCCTCTCTATGTTTCTGATCGATCGATGCCTGAATATCATACTCTTTTGGAAGAACGAGTATGAATACGACGACAAAGACAAGGAAAAGGGAAACAAGCCATTTTACAACCATAGCTCCCTCCTAACTCAATTCTCCTGCTGACTGTGCCATTTGATAAAATCGAATAGGATCTTATACTCACTGAGCTGCTGCGTTGTAATCCCTTCTTCATGAGCAAGTTGTACGACTCCCGTCAGCTCATTCGATAGCGATAACCGATCAACATCCAGTAAGTCATATAAATCGACTTCGAGCACCTTACTGACACGTAATAGCACATCGATCGTCGGATTCGTCTTAAGGTTTCGTTCAATATTGCTAAGGTAAGATTTTGAAACTAACGCACGCTCAGCGAGAACGGATAATGAAATCCCCTTTTCCCTTCTAATCTTCCTTACATTTTCTCCTACCATGTGTGAGAGTTCCCCCTCATCCCAACAGACAGCTGGCACCTTACCTTTACTCATCTCAACCATAGAGCTTTTCACTCGCTTTGTTTTCTACGGCTACATCGTTGAATAAATCTGCTGGTGTGACTGCCCCAGATAAATGCTTTTTCAACCATTCCTCTCCTTTAGAAAATAGGTTAAGAGAAACGAGTTTCTCGATCGTTTCTTTATCAAAACGGTATTTCAGCACTTTTGCAGGTACCCCGCCCACAATCGCATACGGAGGAACATCTTTCGTTACGATCGACCCTGCAGCAGCGATCGCCCCTTCCCCAATTGTTACGCCGTCTAAAACGATGACGTTCGCACCGAGCCAAACATTATCCTCAATCGTAACCCCTTCGAAGTGATCGTAATACTCTTTATCGACCCACGTTTCGTTATTTAATTGGCCGTACGATGAATAAAAAATAGGTGATGTGCTAACGAAATGAGCAGGATGTGAACCGAGTCCCATCTGACAACCTGGGCCGAACGAGCAATAAGACCCAATCGTGCTATTCATGATGTTATTGTTTCTAGAAGCATACGTATAATCACCGATCGTAGAGTGAGAAACCCTTGAATAATCGTTGATTCCACAATGTTTGCCCATCCTCGTCGTATTGGGGTCGATCTGAACGCCTGGTCCAATGTAGACTGCTGAATGAAGCTGTTTGAACTTCTTCAACTTCAACCAATTTTTTACGGAGTGTGGAATAGACTTCTTTAGGAACTTCATACCTTTCCCCCCTCTTCCTATTCCTAATTGGCTTTCTGAACTCGTTTGCCCATCGCTCGCCTGAAGTAATCGATAAAAGCACAAACGATGGCTTCACGAATACTATAAAACTCTTTCCCTTTTAGAAAGTAGAGCACGTACTTTACTGCGTTCTTCACAATAAAATAAACGAAAAAGATCGGATAAATCGTTTTCTTCGAATACCTCGACATGAAAAGAAGGTTGTTGCGTGTACCATAATAATTTGAGAGAGGCGAACGGTAGCCAGTTGTCGCTTGCACTTTGTGATAGACGAGAGATTGTGGAACATAACGCAATCGATAGTTTGCTTTTTTTATTTCGAGACTATAAGCCACATCTTCGAAATATAAAAAGTAATCTTCAGGAAGGTAACCGATTTCTTCGATAAGATGAACAGGGAAAAGAAACACACAGCCGGTTAAGAACCCTTCATCAGTTGCATCTCGCTCCTGCCGTACGTCTTCTTTATGAAACGGTGTACCGATCAGCCATCGAATTCCCCCACCGCTATACCACGTCTCTTCAGGTCGATCGTAGTAGTTAATATGAGAACAGCATCCTCCTATATCAGAACTCGAAGCACATTCTTCAACGAGAGGGCCAAGGAAATCAGGGTCGACGATCGTATCGTTGTTTAATAGGAGCAAGTAATCGAGTTCCGGAAACGCTTCTAGAGCAAGCTTGATCCCCGCATTATTTCCCCCAGCAAATCCAAGGTTTTCTTCGAGTTGAAGTAGACGATACCTACTTTTTGACAGATACGTATCTAGCTCCTCTCTTTCAGAGGAACAATTATCTACTACGATCACCTCATAGTTTGGATAGTTGACCTTCTCAAGTGACTCAAGGCACTCGATCGTATCGCTCGCATTGTTGTAATTTACGATAATTATACAAACGGAAGGTGTACGCTTCATTTAACTCCCTCTCAATAAGTCATATTTTGATCAAGGTTGATACTGCTTTTCATAATAAGAAACATATTCACCAGTCTTAACCCTTTCCCACCAACCTCGGTTCTTTTTATACCATCTAACGGTTTCTTCTATTCCTTCTTCAAAAGAAAAGCGTGGTTTCCAGCCAAGCTCAGTCGAGATCTTCGTCGCATCGATCGCGTAGCGCCGATCATGACCAGGACGATCTTTAATGAACGTGATCAAATCCCGGGAACAGCCAACTTTCTTAACTAACGCTTCTACTAACTCGATATTCTTTCGTTCGGTGTTTCCCCCTACATTATAAACCTCGCCTGCCTTACCACCGTGCAGAACAAGGTCGATCGCAGAGCAATGATCGTTAACATGAAGCCAATCTCTTACGTTCTGTCCATCACCGTAAATCGGCAGCGCCTTACCTTCTAGCGCATTCGAAATCATCAGAGGAATCAGCTTCTCTGGAAACTGATAAGGACCATAGTTGTTGGAGCACCGCGTAATGCAAACATCTAACCCATATGTTTTAAAATACGAAAGTGCAAGTAAATCTGCGCTAGCTTTCGATGCTGAGTATGGACTTGATGGAGAAAGGGCCATCTCTTCATGAAAATATCCTTCTGCACCAAGAGAACCGTACACTTCATCAGTCGAGATCTGCACGAACTTAACACCGTACGTTTTTGTTAAATCAAGCAACACATGCGTACCGATGATGTTCGCATTCACGAAGCTTTCTGGATGCTCAATACTTCGATCAACATGTGATTCTGCTGCGAAATTTACAACAGCGTCTATCGAGTGAGTCTTAAAAACTTGTGCCATCCCTTCCCGATCACTAATGTCAGCATGCACGAACGTATAGCGGTCATCATGTTCAACTTGCTTTAAGTTCTCAAGGTTACCTGCATACGTTAACGCATCAACATTGATGATCGAGTACGTAGGATGCTTCTCAAACAAATAATGGATAAAGTTACTTCCGATAAATCCCGCGCCACCTGTCACCAACACCCTCACGTCTAGCTCACCTCCTCGTTGCTTCTGTCACGTCTTTTAAAAATGGTAACCCTGTGTCTTTCTCAGATAATATCGGTGTAGCAGTTGGCCAGGTGATACCTAGGTATGGGTCGTTCCAAACGATTCCTCTCTCATGTTCTGGAGAGTAAACATGATCGACTTTATACAACACCTGCGTGTTCGCTTCGAGTGTGCAAAACCCATGTGCGAAACCTTGAGGAATCAGGAGCTGACGATGATTCTTTTCACTTAACGTTAGTCCGATCCAATGACCGTAGGTTTTTGAGTTCTTACGAATATCTACGGCTACATCGTAGATCGATCCAGCGATGACCCTGACAAGCTTCGTTTGTGCATAAGGTTCTTCTTGGTAATGCAACCCTCTGATGACGCCTCTCTCCTTTGATAACGAGTGGTTATCTTGTACAAACGTGTAATCCAGCCCATGTTCAAGGAACGTTTCTTGATTATAGCTTTCTAGAAAATACCCACGATCATCTCCAAAAACATCGGGTTCAATGATTTTCACACCGCTAAGTTTCGTATCGATTACCTTCATCACCTGACCCCCTTCGTTTCTACTTCATGAGAAGCGCTTCTTTTTGGAATAACGTGCTAAAATCTACTTCCTCAGTCAATCGATTCGCAAGCGCATACGACTTATGAGTACCGGCGTCCGTCCAGTTCCCTGAAAGAATATCGAACGTTAAGTTTCCTTTTCTGATGTAGGCATTGTTCACGTCTGTGATCTCCAATTCACCTCGATCGGAAGGTCTCAAGCCATCGATGACATCGAATACGTAAGGATCGTACATATAGATACCTGTCACTGCGTAGGTCGATTTTGGAATCGCTGGTTTCTCTTCGATCGAAAGGATGCGATCTTTCATCAATTCAGGTACACCAAACCGCTGTGGATCATCTACCTCCTTGATTAAAATTTTTGCGCCACTAGGTTGAAGATCATAGTTTCGGATATAAGTAGAAAGATCATCAGAGAAAATGTTATCCCCAAGAATAACGACCATTTTTTCACTACCTACAAACGGTTTTGCAAGTCCCAGCGCTTCAGCAATTCCTCCCGCATTATCCTGGACTTTGTATGTGAACGTCACATCAAATTCATGCCCACTACCGAGTAGATTCACCACATCACCCATGTGTTCACGTCCTGTCACAATCAAGATATCCTTAATATCAGCTTCTTTCAGTTTGTAAATCGAGTGATAGATCATCGGATACTTCCCTACAGGCAGCAGGTGCTTGTTCGTGACTTTTGTTAAAGGATACAACCGTGAACCAGTTCCGCCGGCAAGAATGATTCCTTTCATGTTATCACCTCATATGATTTTCTGTTTGTCATCACGACGCTTCTCTCCTTTATTGAACAAGATCCTTTTCGACTTAACGAAGCGAGAAAGATCGACCTCTCTTCTAAAAGCAGAAAGGACTAAAGAGAGAATCATGATGAAAACTCCGCCTATAATAAAGGATACGAATCGATGCATCGGAATGAGCATCATCGTCATCATGTACACGCCAAGGGCGATGATTCCTGAATTGATGAATGTCAGTAAAATCTGCTTGTAGGGAAGTAAATCGCGTTTTTTAATGTTAAATATTTTCGAGACATCCCTTTGTTGAAGGTACACCCCGATATAAGCCGCCAATACTGTTGCAGCAGCAACGCCAAGATAACCGAAGAAGAATAGAAACAGGAAACTTAATGCGATATTGAGAACAACGGTGATGATCGTGTTGTGAAGGAGCAGTTTTTCGTTTCCCGAGATTTGTAGGAGCGTATAAAAAACGGTAAACCGCAGTGGGAATTTCAGCAGATAGATCACGAAAATAAGCGATGCGCTTAAATACACGTCTGAATAGATGATCTCGATGAACTGCTGATGATAAAAAAGTAAGATCCAGAACAGCGGAAAGATGATGACAGCAAGTGAACGACTCGTTGATGACCAAAGGTTCATCGCACGGTCTTGATCACGATCGACATTATAGATTCCGCTTAGCCTTGGAAGCATCGCCGTGATGACCGACACCGTAATGATCGCCATGAACGGAACTTCTTTTGCCGCAATTGAGAAGATGGCAAACGTTTCAACGGCGAAAAACAGACTCACGATAATCTTATCTGTTGATTGCATGATCACATCGAGCGCTGTTACGGACCCTAATGAGAAGGTATATTGAAATTGACGCTTGATCAGGCCCATATCGAATGAGAACTGAACGTTTTCAAGTGATAAAAACGTAAGGTGGAGAAGAATCACACGAGCGATCTCCATTGTCCCGATCGTCATGACGATCAAGTAAAGATCTTTCGTTTTATAGGCGACATACACGACCAATAGGAGATAAATAAAGTAGTAGCTGAGTGTAAAGATGCTGAATACTTTTACTCTACCTACCGAAAGAAATAAGTTCTCTAGATAGCTTCCTAGAATTGTAGCAAAACACCATAATCCTAACCAAAGCGCATACTTTCTTAAATAGCTATCTTCAAGGATGAAACCATTGTGGAATATCAGCATGAAGGAAAGCAATGTGCACAAACCTAGTGCTAAGAGCGTGATGAACGTATTGGAAAGGACACGCGCTTTCTCTTCAGCGTCATTCGTCTTGTTGTAGAAATAGGTGAATGTGGTTTGCATTTCAAATGGTACTAACGCTCCAACCATGATCGCAATCAACAAAATTTGCTGATAAATCCCCATTTCACTGACGGAAAGAATTCTAGCAAGAATCATCATGGTGAAGAGAGCGACAAGTGATTTTGCCATGCGATAGCCTGATAATAAAATCGAGTCCCTAAGCATAATAGCACTCCCTAGTAAGCATTATCAGACCGAAAAAGGACCATAAACGTTTTGCAAATGATTTTAAAATCGATACCGAGAGACCTCGTCTTAATGTACTTGAGATCTAGAGCGACCATCTCAGAAAAACCTAGACTGCTCCTACCACTCACCTGCCATAACCCCGTACACCCTGGGATTACCGTTAAGCGTTGCAAATCATGCTCGGTATATTCCACGATCTCACGCTCAAGCGGTGGCCTTGGACCGACAATACTCATTTCACCCTTCAGCACGTTCCATAGCTGAGGAAATTCATCGATACTCGTCTTTCGAATGAAACGTCCGATCTTCGTTACTCTCGGATCTTCTTTCATTTTGAATAGAGCACCTTCTGCTTCGTTGTAATCGAGCAGTTCATACAATCGATCTTCTGCATTTGCGACCATGGAACGGAATTTGTACATGTAAAAGGTTTTACCATTTTCTCCAACTCTAATTTGCTTGAACAAAATACTTCCTTTCGGGTCTTCCCCTTTAATTAAGAAAGCGACGATAAGGAATAATGGGCTTAACAAAATGAGACCTACAACTGCTAAAAAAAGATCGATGAGCCTCTTGTAGATCAGATAACGCTTTTCTTCTGCAGTGTAGATAGAAGGTGAAGGTACGTGAAGTTTTCTACTAGGACTTACCCGTATTTTGCTGCCCTGCAAAGAAAAGACCTCCTTTACTTTCTCTTTCCCCCTCACAAATAACTAGAATTATGGTTCCCCCGCAAATGATTCTTAATAAAGAACAAACAGGCAACAGGTTTGGATGAGACGGTCCAATATCTTCTCAGCAAATCCCCTTTCAAGCCATCATTTTCGTTAGAGTGAAATTGCCTTCTCGACTTCTTCCCATTTCTCATTTGAATAAGTAAGCTTTTTGAGCGCGTGCTTTGACCCTCTTTGAATTTCGATGATCTCGACTTCTTCTTTTGTCCGTACCGTAATGGATTCTCCAGCTTTAAGGGAAAAAACGACTCCTGGTTGGATGATTTGTGTGGAATCTTGGAGTTGGATACTACCTGTTCCTTTCGTTACATTCCAAGTGACGGTGCGATCATGACCAGTTTCGAATGTGAGATGTTTCCCTCCCTTCACGACTACTTTTCTAGTAAGCACTTCGTCATCTGCATAGGAGCGATCGAGTTCTTTCCACCATCCCCAGCTATGCTCCTTATACCTGGCTTGTTTCTCGATACTGCTCAGCACGGATTTAATCGTCGGACTTGCTTCCTTCTCCGTGACAAGAATGCCATCATGGCTTGCTACAACCACAGTGTTCGATATACCGAGCACAGCAACTGGTATGTCTAATTCATTGATGATGTGCGTATTTATTGATCGTTCACATGCTTTTCCGGGACCGATCTGATGTGTTTTCATTTCTTCCGTTAGCGTGTTCCATGTGCCAAGGTCTTTCCAAAACCCTTTATAAGGAAGTACAACAATGTCCGGTTCCTTCTCTACAATTTCGTAATCGAAGCTTTTCTTCGGTAGAAGATGATAGCTTTTTAACAGCTCATCATATTGAATCGGAAATCTATTTTGTTGAAGGTACGAAATAATATAGTCTAACTTAAAAGCGAAAACGCCACAGTTCCAAAGACCGTTCTCCTTGATGATCGATTGTGCAACTTCTTCTTTAGGCTTTTCGATAAATTGTTTTACGTTCATATACGGTGAGGAATCATGTTGATCAGGCACGATATAACCGTACTTTTCGGAAGGATGCGTAGGTAATGCTCCAATGAGAGCTAAGTTTGCTTTCGAGTTTGTGACAGTATGCTCTAGCTCTTTGATCGTCTGAAAGAACGCATCGTCTACATAAGGATCGACTGGCAATACAGTCACTACCTCTTCAAGAGGGACACTTTTCACAGAGTATAAGTAAGCTGCGGCGAGAGCGATTGCAGGAAATGTATCTCTACGTTCAGGTTCTATTACGAGTGGAACATCACGACCGATCTGATCAATGATCATATCTACCTGTGATTTGCTCGTTGAAATCAGTGTTGATGACGAAAGCTGAGCTTTTTTCAGCTGTCCCCACACTCGTTGTGCCATCGACTGATTTCCACCTTCATTAGATAATATTTTTAAAAATTGTTTTGACCTTGAATCGTTCGAAAGGGGCCATAGGCGTTGACCAGATCCGCCAGAAAGTAAAACGACGTTCATACGCGTACTCCTTTCCGTTCTTTTTTAAGAACAATGCTGCATATCACCGCGCCACTTCTTCATTATAATAATACGCATCTTTTACTTTCTTCTCTTTGTTTTGATTTAACGAAACTCCAAGAAATTTAGCCTCCGCTTTTTCCATTAAGTGAATGGCTTTCTTCGCATCGACTTTTGTTGTTTTACCACTTTTTAAAACTAAAAGGGACATCTCGCATAAATTCAACAAGATCTGAGCATCAGATACGACCAGTAATGGAGGTGTATCGATGATAACAAAGTCATATAGGTCCCTCGCCTGGTTGATAAGAACCTCCATCTCTTCAAAGCCTAATAGTTCTGAAGGGTTTGGGGGAACCGGTCCACTCGTTAGTAAATCTAACCTAGGAATGTCGGTCGGAATAATCATATCTTCAAGCTGCTGTTGCCCTGAAAGAACGGTCGACAATCCTTTACGATTTGGCAAGTGATAGATCGAGTGCAAGCTCGGCTTCCTCATATCCGCATCGATCAACAGCACCTTTTTTCCTTGTTGCGCCATGACGATCGCGAGGTTTGAAGAGGTCGTTGTTTTGCCATCACCAGATTGTGAGGAGGTAATCACTAGCGTTTTCACTTGCTTCCGACCTGTTGAGAACTGAATGTTTGTTCTTAGGGTACGAAAGCCTTCTGAGATCGGTAAGTGCTTCGACTGGTAGGCGACCCTCCCAAGAGTTCGGCTGATCAGAACAGACTCATGTTCTTTATGACCCAATTGCATTCCCTCCTGACTTCACTTTTTTCACATTACTCTGTACCTGCATCAGTTTTTTCGGTTCATTGTAGTTGATGATTCCAAGAGTCGGAACGCCAAGTACTTCATCGATATCCTTATCCGTTTTAATCGAATTATCCATATACTCTAAGAAAAATGCGAGAGCGATGGAAAATGCTAAACCAAGGACGAGTGCGATCCCGACATTGATTACCGGTTGAGGACTGATTGGCTCTAAACTCGTACTCTCTTGAGCACTCGATAGCACACTTACGTTATTAACGTTCATGATCGTGCTGATTTCAGCCTGAAAAACACTAACGATCTCGTTCGCGATCTGCATCGCTTTGTCTCGCTCACTGTCTTGTACAAAAATTTCTACAACTTGAGATTCTTCTGCATTCGCTACTTCGATTTGAGCATTGAGTTCCTGAGGAGTTAAATCTAGATTCATTTTCTTTATGACTTCGTTTAGAATAAGAGGACTTTTGATGATAACGTTATACGTATTGATCAGATCCAAATCCGTTTGAAGCTGATTGCCATCGACTTGCGTATCCTTGTTCGATTGATGCACGAGAATTTGAGTAGAAGCTTCATAGGTAGGAGTCAAAAAATAGAGTGATAGAACCGCACTTACGACTGCAGATAAAATAACGAGTGAAATGATCATAAAGATCCGCTTCTTCAACACACCTAGGACTTCTTTGAGATTGATCGTTTCTTCCATCACTACCTCCATCATGTATAATTTTTGTTACCTAACATGACTGTTCTTTAAAAAGTTCTTACTCATATTATAACGTTTTTTATAAAGAACACAATACGAACTATTTACTAGTTTACTATTTTCTACGTAAATTCCTATTTAACACTAGTATTGAAGGCTTTATATGTAGTGTAGAACGGGATAAGTGAGCATAAAGAACTACCAATGCAGCGTTAGATGAACAGTTATAAAACCGTTCGTTATATTGTACATTTGAACACTAGAAGGTATACCAACATTTAACGCAGCTAATTTTGTTCTCCAAAGTGAACGAAATCCTTCGACACCAATCGAGCCAAACCGGGTGGTGACAGGCACCGTCCTATTCGAATGCCCTCCCCGGATCATACTCTCTTAAGTCGAGCTCTGTTTCTTCCTTAGCGATCAATCGAGCTAGTTCGGCTCCGAGAAATGGTCCGCTCGTCAAGCCGGATGCGCCGAGTCCATTTACAATGTAGAGCCCGTTCACATAAGGTACGGCACCCGCGACAGGAAGGTTTCCAGGTGTAAACGGACGGAAGCCAACTTTCGTTTCGACATACGTACTCATTTCTAATCCTGGGGCAACTTTCAGTGCTCGCTCAATAATATGGTTGATTCCGCCCATCGTCACACGACCATCAAACCCAGCTTCATCTTCCTGCGTTGCACCAACAACGATCTTTCCATCTTCAAAAGGTAAGAAATATTGAACGAACGGCGGCATCACGATCGGCCAGTCACCGGTCTCTGTTCCTGGCAGCTGTAAATGAACGATCTGAGCCTTCTGAGGTGAAACATGAAATGTCATCCCGAGTGGCTCGATCAATTCTTTTGCCCACGCTCCACCGGTTACGATGACTTCGTCTGCTAGATGCTCTTCATGATTCACAAAGACACCTTTGATCTGTGAACCTTCCCATTTCAGTGAAGCGTCTCCTCCTATCAAGCGTGCACCATTTTTTTCTGCCGCACGAATAAGAGCATCCCTGAGCGCAGCCCCATGGATTCTTGCCGCTCCTCCGACATACACCGCTCCAAACCGATCAGACAGCGGCGGAAACATCGCCTTCGTTTCTCCTTTCGATAGTTCCCTTACCTCGCCCATCTCTGGCGTATCTTTTCGCCTCTCGAGCGCCATATTCAATTTTTTCTCTAACTTCGTTTCACCAGAATAAATATTGATCGCTCCAACACGCTTATAGCCTGTTTCACTCTCACCATCATTTTTTAGCGCTTCGATCAAATGCGGATAATACCTCGCCCCCGCTTCCACAAGTCTATAAAACGTCCCGTTCTTTCGATTCGTAAGCCAAGGACAGACGATACCTGCCGCAGCTTCCGTTGCCTGTCCACGATCGTTTCGGTCGATCACGGTAACGGCAAACCCTTTTTTAGCGAGGTGATAGGCCGTAGATGCTCCAACAATACCTGCTCCGATGACAATAACTGATTTCATGACATACACCTTTTCTTCTTCTTTCTTTCTAGCTATTTTACAGGATAACCTTCATCCCCTCAATTCACCCTATTCATCCATAAATTGGTTCAATCAAACGTTTGTTTAACAAAAATTCAGAAGGATTTACATTTTAATAGGCGTTTTGTAATCGCTTGTTAACACAGGATTTACACATATTCGTTACAATAAGGCTGACTTCATAAAAGGAGGCAATACATTAGATGCACAAGCTAAAAGCAGTTTTTGCAATCATCATGATGCTAGTATTGATCGCACCATTTTCTGCTTTATCAGCAGCAGAAAGTTCAATAGATACAGTCGGAAAGCGTGACGGAGGGATTGGCAACACGACGAATTTTACCGACCTTGCACCGAACGTATCGGTTGATAAAAAGATCAACGATATCATCTATCCCCTTTTCGCTACACCCGCAATAAAGAAAAAGGGTCAGGTCTTAACGATGCAGATCGATACCCACGGGAAAGAAGCAGCTAGTTGGGATGTTATCCTAAAACCAAACAGTAATTCAGCGATAACAGAAACGCATAACCTACCAGTGAAAGATATCTCGATCGGGAAATCACATTGGAAGGATAGTGAGAAAATCTATGATGTGACTGTTACGATTCCTGAAGACATACCCGAAGAGCTCTATGATTTACAGGTTGAATATACAGCGAATGGTCAGCGTCATTCCGATGAGCAGCCCCATTCAGTCAACGTTGTCGATGAGTTTGATAAAGACTTTGAGTTTTTACACCTGACAGACACACATATCGGTTCGCCTCGTAATCTAGGTAACCAAGATGATGTTTCCACAGTAGACCCTGGTCGAACGAAGGAAGCTGGCATGTGGAGCCCTAAGGAAGAGGATCGCTGGCTTTACCTTCAAAAAGCGATTAAAGAAGTGAATCTGAAGAATCCAGATTTCGTAGTCGTGACGGGAGATTTGATGTATGGGCAGATGAACCCGCAAGAATACATCTATGAATATGAAGAAACGTACCGCATGCTTCAACAGCTGGAAGTCCCAGTGTACCTTGTTCCAGGTAATCACGATTACTACGCGCAAGATGCGACACTAGCAGACGGAGCGAAATATTGGGAACAGTATTTTGGACCTCAATACTTCTCATTCGATTACGGTCCTTACGCTCACTTCATCGGATACAACTCATTCGACTGGCACAAGTTTGACCGTCAAGGACACGGAACGGTGTCGGTTCCAACTTGGGGCGGACAAATTCGTGAGAAGCAGCTCGATTGGGTAAAGCAAGATCTTGAGAAAAATGCTCAAACCGCACAGCCAAACCAAATTAGAGGGCTGTTCTCTCACCATAATCCGCTATGGCGAGACCGTGACATTTGGCCAAAAGAAGATCCAGATGTACAAAAGTACTGGGAGCAATATGACGCGAAGCACAACCCTCAGTCGTTAGAAACACTAGTACTTGGAGAAAAGCTAGGCATTCAATATGATCAGCAGTGGCACGGCGAAAACGCCCATGAACTGATCGAGGTGATGAAGCAGCACAACGTGGATATTAGCTTACATGGTCATACTCACATCGATAACGTTACGAAAGAAGACGGCATCCTTTATACAACATCAACTTCTCTCGAGCTTAGCGGTAAGCCATACGTCGGCTTCCGTCCGCTTGAAGTAAAAGATGGCGACGTTGTGAATTATAACTACCAGAATCCTCATCACTCTGTACCCGTTTACGAGAATGGTGATACGGAGAGCGGTGTGATGTCTCTTGAATCCAGCTATAAAAATAGCAATGATGGACATGCATCCAATCAAACAGCGACGATTACCAATCGTCTTGATAAAGAAATGACAGTAACGGTTCCATTTTATTTAGTAAAAGGAGACTACAGCGTTTCTGAAGGAACTGTAACGCAAAACACTGCATCTGGAGACAAGCAGCGCATTGAAGTTGAAATCACGGTACCTGCGAAGAGCTCAAAAGAAATCGTCGTAAAATAAGCAGAAAGAGCTTATAAGGCATTCGCCTATAAGCTCTTTTTCTTTGTGCTATGATTTTTTCGGAGCCGCAGCCCAAAGGACCCACCAGATTAAAAGCGGTTGAAAGAGAAGTCTGATCCACAGCAGTGTCTCGTTCGCTTCTTCCTGACCTGGAGCTGGTATCCCAGCGATGGCCGCATAAATATTCGCTGGAAAAATCGCCACCAGATAAACCGCTGTCCAAAAACGTGCTTGCTTTCGTGTAGCAGGCAGCAGAAGGAGAACCGCAAGAAGAATTTCAATGATCCCCGTTACATAGATGATTCCTAAGCGAAACGGCACCCACTCTGGCAGCATGGCGGCAAACCCTTCCCCTTGAGAAAAGTGAGCAACACCTGCGAATATGAAAAAGAGTGCAAATAAGACAAGTGCAATGATGCGTATGATGTGCTTCATAATGATCTCCTTTTTTGGTGATACACCTATTGTAACGCTTGGAGATCTAGTAATCATTTAATGCGGCTTGCCTATGTCCTCTCACGACTTATCCTCAGTTTCTGGAATACTATTAAAAAAATTCAACAGCTGGTCAACACATTCTTCACTCGTAAACTTACCGTCCCCCGCCTTGACCATCTGCAGGTTAGCGTACGTGATCATGAGCGCACTCCTTGCGTCTGATCCGTCTAACTCCGTAATCCGTTTTTTCATTTGTTCCAAACTTAGCATGTCGTTCTTCCTTCCTAACGTGTTGAAATGCATTCATCAAAAAACGTTAACACTTTCCGATAAACCCTCATCTCATTTTCTTTTTTCGAGAATCCGTGTCCTTCATCATCTAAAACGAGGTAATCTACCTTTCTACCTTTTTGCTTTAACGCCTCGACGATTTGATCGGATTCCGCTTTTACAATCCGTGGGTCCATCGCTCCCTGAATCACGAGCATCGGTTTCGTCATCGTAGAAAGATACGTATGAGGGGATGCTTCGATCAGCTCCTCTTTGTCTGTGATCGGGTCACCGACTAGCTTCTTCGTCGCTGGTTTCCAGTGCTCAGGCACTGTATCAAGGAAACTGAACAAATTACTCGGACCAAAAATATCGACGACTGCTTTAAAATACTCTGGGTGTCTACCGTGTAAAAGAAGCGCCATGTAGCCGCCGTAGCTACCGCCCATCAATAGAATCTTATCCCGGTCCACATGGCCTTCATTGACTAACCATTCGATTCCGTGAACATTATCAAGACGAGGACCATTTCCCCAATCCCCTTCTACCATTCGTTTAAAAGAGAGCCCGTACCCAGTTGACCCACGGAAGTTCGGCGCAAAAATACTATACCCTCTGTGAAGCAGGAATTGAAACAGTGAACGGAAAGACGCTCGTTCAGCAACTTGAGGACCTCCATGCGGCCAAAAGATCACATGACCGTTACTACTTTCTTCTTTTGCTTTAAAATACTGTGCTTCGATCTCAAGTCCATCAAATGACGAGTACGTGACGACGTTTGGTTCGACCATATCTTCTTTGGCTACACCGGGTACGGTGTAGTTCGTAAGGTTCGTCCACCCTCGGTCTGTTTTTTTATAAATATTAGACGGAACTGTAGGAGAGCTCCCCTGAACATAGACGCCCCCTTTACCACCAACGATCACCTTCTCAATCACGTTTACAGGCGTTTCGATTTTCTCGAGTTTTCCAGAATCAATCTGATACTGATAAAAATAATCTTGAACACCTTTTTCGCTCGTGAGGTAGAGTGTGTGACTCTTACGGTCAAATACGATGTCCGTAAAACTTTCACTCTCTAGCTGAAGCACTCTTTCAAAGGCTCTCGACTCTAGGTCGAACTTCGCAAGATAGGAAAAATCTTCGCCATAGTTCGTTATCAAATACACAACGGTTTCTGAAGTGAAAACTGCACCATCAAAGGTATGCTCGGTGTCTTTGTCAGGCGTTAATAGAATGTGTTCATCGTCACGCTTCACGTAAGGAAGTGAGTATGTATTCGTATAAAATTCTCCATAGAGAAAGCTTTTCTCTTCGGGACTTTTATCGAAAAGAAACACCATGGCTTCCTTTCCCTCTAGAACCGTATCTTCTTCCCCTGTTTCAAGGTTATAAGAGTAAGCTTTCAAGAAGGTTTCGTTCTCTTTGTTCGACGTATAATAAAGGCGCTTGCTATCGTCGGATAGAAACGGCATATCATGGCGATGCCCTTCTGCTTCTCTTAGAGCTTTCACCTTTCCACCATATGTAGGAATCGCATAGATCTGTCCGTTCTCATCACCGTCTCGATCCATTACTGCCACGATAAAAGATCCGCTTTTATCATAAAAGACCTCCTGACAGCCCTGGTTCTCAAATGATATCGGGTAAGGAAAAGTGTGTGGAAGATCCATCGCCCATAAATTAAACGTTCCATTTAAGTTTGTACTGAAGACCATCTGCTTTTCATCTGGACTAACATCAAATGTCTGAATGCCTAGCGTTTGAAAAAATTGTTCTACATCTGGCTTTTCAAATTCAATCATTTCGTGATCCCTCCAAGTATAATTACTGCAACCTGTATACCTATTTCGAAACTGAGAGAGAAACTCCTTGTCCGTTAACAAATATATCCAAATAAAAGATGAACTTCCTAATGTGGAAGTTCACCTTCTAAGTGTTAGAACAAAGCTTCAGTTAATCTTTCGTGTAGAGGCAACTACCCCAATCCCTGCCTCCAGACAATAAACCAGGGGTTCGTTAAGTCCATCTTGTTATATTCCAGGTGCCTGTCACCTGTCGAAAAGTGCCTGTCACCTGTCGAATTTGTCGAATGAACCACTTTGCCACCTGCACCCTGAACAACGGCATGACCTGCTGCGGTATCCCACTCCATTGTTGGAGCGAAGCGTGGATAGACATCCGCCGCTCCTTCAGCAACGAGACAAAGCTTCAATGAACTTCCTGCTGATGCGACAGCCACTTTTCCATACTTCTCCTTCAAACCATCGAGGAACTCCTTCGTTTCAGGTGATGGATGAGACCGGCTCGCTACTGCTGTGATCATCCCTTCCTTTCGTACGTGTAAAGGAAGACGGTGACCACTATCACTTTCGATCAAAGACTTATAGGAAGAATAGCTCCCCTCGGAAACCTTCTCGATCTTATAAGACCCTCTGTCTACATCTCCAACATATAGTGTGTCAATCACTGGTACATAAACGACTCCAAAAACAGGTTTCCCCCTATGAATAAGAGCAATGTTTACTGTGAATTCTCCGTTTCGTTTAATAAACTCCTTCGTGCCATCGAGCGGGTCGACAAGCCAGAAACGTTCCCATTTCTTTCGCTCATCGTACCCTAGATGACTTCCTTCTTCACTTAGAATCGGGTAATCTACGATAAGCGCGTTCAATCCCTTTACGATTGTGTCATGCGACAACTTGTCAGCGACCGTTAAAGGCGATGCATCGCTCTTTTTCTCAATTTGAAAATCACTGCTTCCATAAACCTTCATCATCGCTTTTCCAGCATTCACTGAGGTATGAATAACGTTAAGTAAGTCCGTATCACTTACCAATGCGCCCACTCCTTTCCGAAATCATGGTGAGGCACACCTCATCCCTACTACTGTATGCAAAGGGGCTACGCGCGTTCTAACATGCGGTTCAATGCATCCTTTGCAAACTTCGCTGTCTTTTCATCCACTGAAATTTGGTTTGTTTTCCTACCTGCGAGAACTTCTTCAAGAGACCAGAGAAGGTGAGGTAGGTCGATGCGATTCATCGTAAGACATGGGCACATATTCGGATTCAGTGACACGATGTTTTTATCAGGATGGTCCTGAATAATACGATTCACGAGATTCATCTCTGTACCGATTGCCCATGACGAGCCTGATGGTGCCCGCTCAATCGTTTCTATGATCATCTTTGTAGATCCTGCAAAATCAGATTTCTGCACGACTTCAAACGTGCACTCAGGGTGAACGATGACGTTCACACCTGGCATGTCATCTCGAACTTGTGCAATATTATCGAGCGTGAACTTTTCATGAACAGAACAATGCCCTTTCCATAGAATCACCTTCACATTCTCGTAATCTCCGTCGTACTCAAGACGAGCTGATATCGGATCCCACACCGCCATCGCTTCTAGTGGAATGCCAAGGTCGTACGCTGTATTTCGTCCTAAATGCTGGTCTGGCAAAAAGAGAATGCGCTCTTTTTGCGTGAACGCCCACTCGACCATAGCCGTGGCATTTGATGACGTTACAGTCGCTCCGCCGTTCTCCCCAACAAACGACTTGATCGCTGCGGTCGAATTCACGTACGTTAACGGAAGGATGGTCTCACCGAATGACTCCGTCAACATTTTCCATGCGCGCTCGGTCTGATGGATGTCTGCCATATCTGCCATCGAACAGCCTGCCCTCATGTCTGGAAGGATGACCGTTTGATGTTCCTCTGTTAAAATATCTGCCGTCTCCGCCATAAAGTGGACCCCGCAAAAGACGATCGTCTCTGCTTTCTTGTTTTTCGCGGCTAGCTGAGCAAGCTGCAACGAATCACCCGTGTCATCCGAAAATTGAACGACCTCATCTTTTTGATAGTGATGAGCAGGCAAATAAAGACGGTCGCCGAGCTCCTTCTTAATTTCACTCACGCGCTGAACCATCTCTTCTTCTGATAACGTGTGATACCTCTCTGGAATGCCAACCGGCTTCGTTAATGCATCGAGTATACTCATTCCTTTTCCCCCTTCATTCGAAGACTAATATCTAGACTTTTAACAGAGTGCGTGAGACAACCGAGTGAGATCATATCGACACCACAATCCTTATAATCGATAAGGTTATCGAGCGTAATCCCGCCCGACACTTCTGTCACGATCGACTTTGGCACGAGTCGATTATAAAAAGTCGCTTCAGCTGGTGAACAGTTATCAAACATGATGATGTCTGCGTTCGCCTCAACTGCTTCCCTAACCTCTTCTTCGGTACTCGTCTCCACTTCGATCTTCGTCATATGACCGACCTTTTTTCGCACTGCTTCAACGGCGAGTTGAATACTTCCGCACTGTGCAATATGGTTATCTTTCAACATGACTCCGCCATCAAGCGTGATACGATGATTCACCCCTCCGCCACAGCGAACGGCATATTTCTCGAGCATCCGCAGCCCTGGCGTCGTTTTCCGAGTATCACAGACGCGGGTAGGTGAATCACTGAGCAAGTAAACGGCATGACTCGTCATCGTTGCTATTCCACTCATCCGCTGAATCAAGTTCAGTATGACGCGTTCACCCGTGAGAATCGCTTTTACCTGACCCTTAACCCGTGCAATCACATCTCCACTTTGTACGCGTTCCCCATCTTGCACGTACAGCTCAATAGAACAACTTCCGTCTAACATGTGAAAGCCTAGCTCGATCACACCTTGACCACAAAATACGCCATCTTCCTTCGCTATGAACTCTGCAACACCTTGTTCCGTTGAATTGAATAACAGCTCACTCGATAGGTCTCCTACACCGATATCTTCATTAAAAAATTGCTCGAGATTTTTTCTCAGTAGTAATCCATTCATCTTCAAAGATCCCCCTGGTTATCCTTTTTTGCTGGAAATGCTGTATTGGTAGTGGAAAATCAGAACGAAAATGTCCCCCACGACTTTCAGTCCGCGTATATGCTGATGTCGCCATCAGCCAGCTTGTTTGGATCATATTGAACGTCGTGATCTCCTCAATACTCGAGGCAGGCTTCTTTCTGCTAGTTAGATAGAATTCAAACGCAGCGATCGCTGATGAGAGCCCAGCTTCATGCCTCGTAATACCCACGTGAACATTCATTAAGTTCCGCAACATGCAGGGCTCTGGCAGGGACCGTGGTATGTGAAGAGGTTGAAAACCGGTATCTAAATTCAGCCGAACAGGCTTATGATTTCGTATCCAAGTCGCCGCCTCATTCGCAAAGACGACCGCTTCAAGAAGGGAGTTACTCGCGAGTCGATTCGCACCGTGAACACCAGTGTTCGCCACTTCCCCAATCGCAAAAAGGTTCTCGACCGTAGTTCTTCCGTAACAATTCGTTTCCACCCCACCCATCAAAAAATGTGCTCCTGGCTGGACAGGAACTTTTTTTGATGAAGCATCGTCTCGTGTCAGGTACGATGCGATCGTTGGAAAACGTTGATCAAAGTTAGGTACGGAGGAAATGTCGAGGTATACCGGAGTCTGCTCCTCATAGATGGCGCGAGCTACGACGTCTCTTGGCGCGAGATCAAGAAGTTCGTGCTTTCCTTCCATCAAACGCTCCCCTTTTGACGTAACCAAAACGCCCCCTTCGCCTCTTACTGCTTCGGATATGAGATAGGTGGTATCACCCGCATACATCGTTGGGTGAAACTGCATGAACTCAAGGTCAGAAACGCGCGCTCCTGCTCGGTAAGCCATCGCGATGCCGTCACCTGTCACCGACGCATCGTTTGACGTAACGGGGTAAAGCTGCCCCGCGCCGCCGGTAGCAAGGATGACGTGATCCGCTTTTACTGTGAGCTGTTTTCCTTCACAATCCATAAACCAGGCACCTGAACAGGCTCCGTTTTCAACGATGAGATCGACCGCAGCATGATGTTCGATGATCGTACAGCTCTCTTTTACTCTTTTTAAAAGCGTTCCTATGAGCTCTTTACCAGTCGCATCGCCGCCGGCATGCAGGATTCTAGGCACACGATGTGCACCTTCAAGGCATCTCGAGTAAGACCCATCACGGTTTCGGTCAAACGTCACACCTAGGCCGATCAAATCTTGAATTCGCTCGCCGCCTTTTTTTACTAAAAGCTCTGTTAACTCCTCATTATTATGAAAAACACCCGCTTGAATGGTATCGAAAAAATGATCTCCCCAACGATCATCATCCGACGTGACCGCCGCGATGCCACCTTGCGCAAGCCTGGAATTGCTTTGTCCTAGCTTAGACTTTGTGATAACCGTCACATTCTTATCCGCAGAGAGAAGCTCAGCAGTCAACAAGCCTGCCACCCCACTACCAATAACAAGTACTTCTGTATAAAAGTTACCCATGTTACCTTCTCCTAAATTGATGTTGTCCTCTGTAAAGTTTACATGTGTCTTGACACTAATAGTTACATAGATTTAAATAAAGTACAAGACAGAACTTTATGAGGAGAGCGAAATGATTTATTTGGACTATGCAGCGACTACCCCGATGTCTGACCTCGCAATCGAGGTTTACACGAAGGTGGCACGCACGTATTTTGCGAATTCACAAAGCCTGCACGATGAAGGAACTTCTGCTGCTCAGCTCCTAGAAGTAGCGAGACAAACCATCGCTCAATCGATCAACGGGCACCCTTCAGGCGTGTACTTTACTTCTGGAGGCACGGAATCAAACATTCTAGCGATACGAGGGCTAGCTAAAAAGCATACCTCAGGTCACATGATCACTGCGAAGGCTGAACACTCTTCCATCCTCCATACATTTCAACAGCTCGAAAAAGATGGATTCGACGTCACGTATCTATCGTATGATGACAACGGTAGGTTCAAGTTGAATGACCTGATCGAAGCGATTCGAGACGATACGATTTTAGTATCGATCGCTCACGGAAACAGCGAGATCGGAACGCTTCAGCCAATCGAAGAAATCGGAAAGGAACTCATGGAAAGAGGAATCCCGTTTCATACGGATGCGGTCCAAACGTTTGGCAAACTACCTGTCGATGTCAAAGAGATGCACCTTACCGCTCTCTCCATATCTTCACATAAACTATACGGACCTAAAGGTGTAGGAGCATGCTACATCGATCCGTCACAGTCATGGCAAGCAAGCTTACCCGGAACCGTCCATGAAAAAGGATTTCGACCGGGTACAGTGGATGTACCAGGGATTTTCTCCTTTACAGCAGCAGTAGAAGAATCGACTACAAATATGGAGCTCGCTCATCAACAAAGTAAGACGTTAAGAGACTTTTTACTGAGTGAGTTGAACGGAGCAGATGTGGTCATCGAAGGTGGAGATGATAAAGGGCTTCCTCATATCGTAGGACTGCGGCTGAAAGGAATCGAAGGACAGTACGTGATGAATGAACTGAATCAAAAAGGAATCGCCGTCTCCACAGGCTCAGCATGTTCGATCGGTCAGCAAAACCCTTCCAAAACATTAAAAGCGATCGGACGTACCGATGACGAAGCAAGAGAACTCGTTCGAATCAGTTTTGGGAGGCACACGACGAAAGAAGAGTTAGAAAAGACAACATTAGTGATTCGCAGCATACTAAGCACACGGCATTACACTTCACAGGCACCACCCGGATAATGTCGAAAAAACACCGATCATCCTAACGATGATCGGTGTTTATCATACAGGTCTTATTTTCTCTACCCTCTACAAAACGGGCTACCGCAAATACTCCTCAAGCACACGGTCATTATTTTTCATATACGTCGCGATGTTCTTTCCTACATAACGTAAGTGCCAAGGCTCATACTTGTAGCCTGTCACATGCTCTTCTCCTTCAGGGTAACGGATGATGAACCCATATTCATGTGCATGCGCATCGACCCATTTCCCTTCATCGGTGTATGCGAATTCTTCGACCAATCTATAATCTACATCTGGACTCGTCACATCCATTGCTAGACCGGTTTGGTGCTCGCTATGACCAGGCTTTGCACTTACTCGATTCGCATACTCTTCTCCATGTTCCTCAACATTTCTTTCATAGATTCGCTTTTGTCGTTCATACGAGCGATAGCCTGATTGTGCATAGAGGTCGAGTCCTGCTCTCTCTGCTCCATCAAACAATGCTTCCAAGTGAGCAACAGCAATTGTGTTCATCTTCCGCTTATTGTGTTCATAATCGAACGGAAACGGAACGTTCGGTTCCTCTAACTCTGCAGGAACATACGTTGATGGCAAATCACGCTGCTTGTTCACTAACAACAGTTGGATCGGTAACGAAACTTCCGTATCGACGTATTCATCGATCGCGCCATAGCCCCCAAGGACCGTAAACTTCGTTAATCCTTTATCAGCTATATAAAGCTTCGCAGGATTCGGTACGTAGTTTTTTTCGATCAACAGGAGAGAGTCATCTGTTTTTGCCGCTAAAACGGAACCCGCTAATGCATCTGCAAAATCCATACCAGTTGCTAAATAGACTTCATCTGCACTGCCCTGTGGGAATGCGTCCGCAACAGCACGGGAAGTTTCATAACGATCACTCCCAGCAATTCGCATCGAATTTGGGATATCCTCCTCTACGTCATTCGGGATAACTCCAGTGCCTCCGATTACATAATTTCGTTCATTTGATTCAATGCGAGTTTCTGTAACAGTTGGAATGCTATCTTCTAACGTGAGTAAAATTGGATAACCTCTGTATGCTGCATACGGTGCGATCGATAACGCATCTGGAAAATTCTCACCACTCACAACGGCCGCTCTTTCACTTGCCTCCATTCGGTCAGCGATCAACGCTGCCGTCTCAAACCGATCGCTTCCTGAAATCCGCTCCACTTTTAAATTCATTTCATCTTCTATGTATGCTTCCACGTCATGAGAGACTGCTCCAGGGCCTCCGAGTATGATTATGTTGGTCGGATTTAACCGCTGAATTTCTTTCTTAGTCGCGTTTGATAGCTTCGTAGATTGTGTCAGTAAAATCGGTGCATTTTCTTGATAAGCAAGAGGTGTTCCGGCGAGGGCATCAGGGAAGTCATTTGCTCTTGATAAAACCACCGTGTCACTACCATCAGGCCAACCTTTCTTTGATACCTCAACAGCCGTTTCGATTCGATCGCTTCCAGAGATTCGATCGATCTCCACCGCTTCAGCCATTTTAGGGAACGATAGAACTAGTGCCATAAGTCCAATTCCCCATAGTAAGCTTACGCCAAATTTGTGTGTAAGCATATTTAATCACCCCATAGTCCCCGTTCCCGTAATATTTGTAATAAAACTATCATCACAGGCGAATTCTAAAATTAGTAAAACCTTACCATCAACAAGTATGTAAACAAAAAAGAGCCCTCACGAAGGGCTCTTCCTTAGGTCTATATAATTGTTCGACAGCTTGTAACAAATATCGGGTGGTACCTGTCACCTTACGCTTAATGTCATCTCTGGCTTTGGTTCTCTTTCTTTGTAAACAGGTTTCTTCTTCGCCGGTACCGTGATCACATAGTGATTTAGCGGGAACAGCTGGAGAACTTTGATAAAGCCAATTGACGTTGCAAGAATAACCGCAAACATGAGCGGTGCTGTTTCAGTCGTCCATACGCTCTCAGGGAGCGTTCTTGAATACATAAAGATTACGAGTGGATGAACCAGGTAAATTCCCATCGATAAATTTCCAAGCATCGCAAAGAACTTTTCGATCCAACCTACTTTCTTCACAACTTGGTACATGCCGATGACCATTACCGTCATGACCGGAATGTTGATCATGTTGGTCCATCGATTGTTCCCGATTGAACCTTTTGCTTTGTATTCGTAAACGGCCAGCACGATCAAAGCAGCAAAGCCAATAAATCCAAACCAGTTCAGCTTCTTACCGAATTTCTGGATCGAATCCCAGTTATAAGCTAAAAATCCTCCAAATACGAAGAAGAAGATCCACTTCGTCAGCATCGCTCGTTGTTCCATCAACTGACTTACCACTGTGACATTCTCAGGTGAATAGAGGTAGACAAAGTAATAGTTAGCAAAAATTGCGAGTACGAGCGCAATCCACCAACCGAGCTTCGTACGAATAAGCTGTAACAATGGAAAGATCAAGTAAAACTGAAAAACGACTGACATGAAGTAAAGATGATAAAACGAGTTTCCCATCGCGAAATCAACGACAAACCGCTTCCAGTCAGTAAAGATATCGACTTGCAGTACGAACTTCATCAGCGCAAGGTATACGACACTCCAAATTAAGAATGGCATGCCGATTTTTACCATGCGAGAATGGTAGAATCGCTTCGCATCAAAACCCTTTTTCTTTACTTGAAGGAAAAGCAAAAATCCACTGATGACAGCAAATATCGGTGTCCCAAAACGACCGATCTGGTTAAAAAACTCCGTATATTCAGTAAACGTATTGCCGTGCTTTGAATAGTAGATGCCGGTCACATGAACAGCTAAAACAAATAGACAGGCAATCGCACGTAAAAAATGTATCTCATTTATATAACCTGATTTATTTTTCTTCATAGGTGTCACGTCCTGTTGAAAATAGTAGCGTTACGCCAGAATCCAAAATACTACATCATTCGACATAACGCTATTATTATAACGAATGTTCGCCTACTATCTAGCTTTTAGCGTTATTTTTCATAGAAAAGTAATCTTTCTGTTATTTAATTTTGTGAAAATGACAGATATGAAATGGAAAACCTTAATTTTATTGGAAAAGAAAAAGCACAGAGGAAAAGGTTTCCTCTGCACAATTTAAACTGCTTTATCTTTTGAATCTGCATCGACGTTTATACGTTCTTCTTCGACGCTCTCAAACTTTTCAAATTTCTTTGGATTTCTAATGATTTTCATCAATGATCCTAATACGAACAGCGATAGAATCAGAGCAGGAACGCCACCAAGGTTAGCTAGCATTTTTATCCCATCGATCTTAGCAAAGCTTATCATTACCCAAGCTACTACACTAATTGTAACTCCCCAAACAACCTTGATTAGAATGCTTGGTTCAGGACTTTTTGGTGTAATTCCAGTTGAAGAGATTCCTCCCATCGCCGCAAGGTTTGAATCCGCAGCTGTAACAAATGAAATAAATACGATGAAGACATAGATAGGAATGATGATTGCAGCGAATGGTAGAGCATCAAATACTGCATAAAGTGCAGCCTCAGGTCCGACAGTATTTAAAATAGTCGCTAAACCGCCACCGTTCATTTCCATGCCGATTGCAGTTCCGCTGAAAATTGTCATCCACAGACCTCCAAAGAATGCTGGAAGAATGAAATTCACGATGATCATGTGCTTTACTTTATATCCAAAAGAAATTCGACCAAGGAATAGTGCTGTGATCGCTGCCCAGGAGAACCAGCTAGCCCAATAAAATGTTGTCCACCATTGTGGCCATTGGTCACCTGCAGAAGCTCCAGTGAACAAACTCTTGTTAAAGAATTCTGTGAAATAGTTTCCTGCTGATTCAGTACCTAGGTTTAATAGATAAGTTGTCGGCCCTACAATAAACATGAATGCAATGATTCCGATGAACAGTCTCATATTGATATTAGATAGAACTCGAATCCCTTTCATCAAGCCTGTAGAAGCCGAGATGATAAACGTAACCATTAAAGCAACAGCAATTGCTGCCCATAAAGTCGGTGAACTAGCGACACCGCTAATGTAGTTAACGCCTCCAGCAAGATTCAGAAGACTTGTTCCCATAGAAGAAGCCATACCTAGTGCGAGCGTGTAAAGACAGAGCGCATCGATTACATTTGCAGACTTACCTGTTAGCTTATCACCAAACAAAGGAGCTAGCGTAGAACTAAGACTGAAAGGCTTCTTCATATTATAATAAGCAAATGCGAAAACAATGGCAGGTAAGCAGTAAATGGCATATGGTGTAATTGTCCAATGTAGGTACATTGTTGACAATGAGAAAACAGCTGCTTCGGGACTATTCGGATCTATACCCAATGACTCTGGTGGTGCAGAAACATGATAAAGTGGTTCTACAATTCCCCAGAATGTTAAACCTGCAGCAATGGTTGTTGTAAGCGTGATAGAAAACCATGTTAGAGGTTTTAACATCGGCTTTGCTTGATCTCCGCCTATGCGAGTGTTTCCTAGTGGTGAAAAATAGACAGCAATACAACCTACTACCATTAGCAAACCAGCTATGCTAAATAACCAGCCAAGATTTGCGATGACCCAGTCGTTCATTTTTGTAGCAGTAGCAATGAATGACTCTTTATTTGTAAAACTTAGAACTGCAGCAGCAAGTACTAATAGAAACGGTGGCCAAAAAACAGGATGTTTAAACCCTTTCATAACAATACCCCTCCCAATTTTTCCTGCGTTACCTATCACATGCTAATCGATATTGGATTTAGCAAACCTTCTGCAAACATTCTTACATCTGTTTCTGCTGGAAAACGACAGTTGTTCATAAGCATCGGTTTATTTTCTTCTGATAGCATCGCCGCTACAAATGCATCGACATCCAAGGATGAGAATCCATTATTCATCAGCGTTACATCTAAGCTGCATGCATGAACCAACCGGCTAAACTCTCTTTCACCAGCGAGCGCTAGCTCTGATTGAGATAAGCCTTTCCCTTCAATCCCCATTGCCCTTGCAATATTCGCATGAGCTTCAATAGCACCCTTGATGTTCCAGCTGTATATTTTCCGAAGAGCTATAGTGACAGCTCTTCCATGATGGATATTTCCGATCGTCCCAAGAGCATGGCCAATA
This sequence comes from Anaerobacillus sp. ABA4_114, assembly GCF_056159065.1. NCBI lineage: Bacteria > Bacillati > Bacillota > Bacilli > Caryophanales > Bacillaceae > Anaerobacillus > Anaerobacillus sp. ABA4_114. Next base: position 494,501 of record NZ_JBSWUM010000001.1, on the reverse strand, counting down.
CAATGTGCCAGCCCGGTTCCACCCTGTTCAATGGACAGACCCGCTAGCGTCGCGCCAAGTGCGAGGGCACCTCTCGCCTCAAGGTTATGAGGTTCTTTCATCGCCGTTTCGAGATTCTTACTAATCAGTCTGATCGATTGTAAGCTGTACCCCTCAATCAGTGGGTTACTCCTTTTTCCTGCATAAGCTTCAATCGCATGAACAAGAGCATCCAAGGTTGTTGCTGCTGTTAGGAATCCTGGCAGTCCTACCGAAAGCTCCGCGTCAAGAATGGAAAGCTCAGGAGCCATGTCTATATCCCACGCCCATACTTTTCGCTTTTTGTCATCGGAGAACACAACAGTGCTCGTTACATCTGCACCAGTTCCTGAGGTTGTTGGAATCATGATGGCGGTTACTTTCTTCTCAGGAAACGAATTTGCCATCAATGCATAGTGGTTAGCTTGTTTGATGCCCCCGGCAACCAATGATGCCATTTTCGCCACATCCATGGCTGATCCACCACCAAGACCGACAACACATTTTGTGTTTGATGAACGAATTAATTCAGCTGCTTCATCGATTGATGAAGCGGTTGGATCACTTTTTACATTGCTAAAAACATGAATGTCGATTTGATTTTCTTTAAGTGTTGTCATCACTTGATCTGCAACCCCAGCATTAATAATGCCAGGGTCCGTTACAAGGACAACTTTCTTTTCACCTGTCAAACGGATGATATCCTCTGCAAGTAAACATGAACGTCCAATTCCACTTGCGATTGCCGTTCGTGGTTGGTAAGTAAAAGCCTGATTCATCTACTTTCCTCCTGTTGGAGAATGCTGTATTTCTCAGCATTCCAATCAAATATTGTATTCAGTTTCTAGATCAGAAGAGCTAAGCACTGCTTCTTTTTCAAATTCAATAACGGAACGCCCAACATTGATACAAGTACAATCATGGAAAGAATCGAAAGCCTGATTAATATCATCAAGCTGTACACGATTAATAATGAGCTCATCTAACTTAAACTTTCCATCCAGGTATAGCTCTGCAATCTTTGGAAAGTCTCGATAAGGCTGTGTATCTCCGTAAAAGCTTCCCTTGATGACTTTTCCAACACGGTGAAACCCACTAGCTGGCAGATTAAGCTGCATCTCTGGGTGGAATGCACCAACAACGACAATAGTTCCGCCTTTTCTTGTCGCATTCCACGCATTCCCCGTTGCATTTGTATGCCCGGAACAATCAATTGCATAATGAACACCATAACCGTTTGTTAAAGCCTTAATGACTTCTGGAGCATCTCCGCCACTCACATTAACAGTGTGGGTCGCTCCGAACTGCTTGGCGATCTCTAGGTTAGCCTCTTTCATGTCACACGCGATGATTTTTGAAGCGCCAGCGATCTTAGCGCCCTGGATCGCATTCACACCGACACCACCGATTCCAAAGATGGCAACTGTTGATCCTGGCGTCACCTTTGCGGAGTTAACTACCGCTCCATAACCAGTCGCTACACCACAGCCAATTAGAGAAGCCTGAGCAAGAGGCATAGCATCTGGAAGCTTAACGCAAGACATATCAGGTACAACGGCATACTCCGCAAACGTAGAAAGGAGAGAATTGTGGAAAATCGGTAAACCATCCTTGCTAAGTCTTGATGTGCCATCTAGAAGCGTGCCATTAAACATTGGACCAAATGCTGATTCGCAGAGGTGAATCGAACCCGTCACACAGAACTCACATGTTCCACAGTAAGGAACCCAACTCAGTGCAACCTTATCACCTGGTTTCACCGTTCTTACATTTGGACCAACTTCTACAACGACACCGGAACCTTCGTGACCTAGAATAGTTGGAAAAGGTGTCGTATGATCGTTAAGTGCATTCAAATCACTATGACATACGCCTGTTGCCGCAATTTTCACAAGCACCTCGTTCGCTTTTGGAGAAGCAAGTTCTACTTCTTGAACCACAAGTGGCATACCGATCCCCGCCATAACAGCTGCCTTCATCTTCATCATCGTTCCTCCTAATGTTTAATAAGCAACCCAAATTGCTTTTGTTTTTGTGTAGGATTGGAGAGAATGCACGGCATATTCTTTCCCCCATCCACTCTGCTTCCATCCCCCGAAAGGACTTGCAAAATCGTAACAACCATATTTGTTAATAAAGACCATTCCAGCTTCAAGCTTTTTTGCTACTCTGTGAGCTCGAGACACATCATTCGACCATAGACCAGCAGCAAGACCATAAATCGTATCGTTCGCCATACCGATGACTTCTTCTTCAGAGTCGAACGGAATAATGCATAGAACGGGACCGAAAATCTCTTCCTGTGCGATCTTCATTTTGTTAGAGACATCTGCGAAAATCGTTGGTTTGATATAGAAACCGTTCGCTTTGTCACCGTCAACATCACGTTCCCCACCAGCGACGAGACGCGCACCTTCCTCTTTACCGCTCTCAATATAGGTGAGAATTGAAGACATGTGAGCTTCAGATACTTGTGGTCCCTGATCACTTTCTGGATCAAATGGATCCCCACACTTGTAAGCGTTTGCAAACCGACTTATTTTTTCTACTACTTCCTCATAAACCGGTCGTTCCACAAACAACCTCGTTGGAGCCGAGCATTTTTCACCTTTGTGAGTAAAAAGGCCGTAGAATGAACGCTCAATCGCACCTTCTAAATTCGGAGCATCAGCGAATATAATATTGGGTGACTTTCCACCAAGTTCGAGAGTGACAGGTTTTAAGTTAGAATCAGCAGAATCATGAACGAGTTTCTTTCCAACCTCAGTGCTGCCTGTAAATGAAATTTTATCGACATTCATATGCGTACTAATGTAAGAACCGATTGAACCTTTCCCTAGAATTAAGTTAAGAACACCTGGTGGTAAAAGCTTTGCTTCATGAATGATTTCAACAAGACGGATAGCTGAATAAGATGTTGAACTGGATGGTTTCAGCACGACCGTGTTGCCCATTGCAAGCGCAGGAGAAAGCTTCCAAACGGCCATTCCAATCGGGAAATTGAATGGAACGATTTGCCCGCATACGCCAATCGGGTCACGTGTGGTATAGCTTAAAAAATTTCCTTCAACCGGATTGTTCTCACCGTAATATTTATCTGTCCAACCAGCGTAGTATTGAAAAAGGTCAGAGGCTTCTTGCACGTCATCGTTGTAAGATTCACTATATAACTTTCCGTTATCAAGAGATTCAAGCGTCGCGAGCTCATCTTGATGCTCCTTAATCAAATCACTAATTTCACGAAGAATTTTCGCTCTTTCTTTACGAGATACATCTTTCCAGGGACCATTGTCGAACGCTTCACGCGCAGCAGCTACCGCTTGATCAACATCTTCTTTCGTTGCACTATAGATTGAACCAGATACGCGTCCGTTTGCCGGGTTAATCGAATCAATTGTTTCACCACCTGTACTCGCTACCCATTCACCGTTGATGTATAGCTTCTTTGGTTTTTTCAGCCACTCTTTTGCCCAGTCAAGTTTTGGTTGCTTGATTCCTTCAAATTTACTTTTAACTTCTTTCATTTGTTTTCTCCTCCATCTCGTTTTAATTGCTGTAACCCTGCGACTCCTTTTCTTTGTAAAAGAGTTGAGACAGTGTGATATCCGTAGCTCTCTTTCAACTCCACAACTAAAGGAATGGTCGAATTCGATAGATCTCGACAACGCTGTTCATTCACCGTCATACCTTCGATGCATAGACCTGTAAATTTTGGGATCGCCTCATTCAGCATGGATAAAGCATCTAAGATCGCCATGCCAGCAGCGCCTTCAAAGACATTCAGATCAAGCTCTCCATGCTCGAGTGCTGCTTGAACAATTCGCTCACTACCGAGTACTTGAAAACAACACTGGATTAAGGTTTCAGGAACGACAGGGTTGATTTTTCCTGGGAAGAAGGACGATCCTGCTTGAACGGCCGGCAAGGTAATTTCTCCAAAACCTCCTTCAGGTCCTGATGAACGTAGCCTAAGGTCTTTCGCAAACTTGATCAGACCATTCGCAAGCTGCTTTAGCTCACTCGCAAGATCTCCAAGATCATCGATATGTTGAGCAGCGTCATACAAATTTTCTTTGCGTCTCATCGGAAGAGCGGTTGTTTGTCTCAAATACTCCATAACCGTTTGGCGATACTCAACTCTCGCACCAGAACCTGATCCGATCACTGTTCCACCAAGATTAACAGCGTACATGGATTCCTTTCTTTCATTCAAAGAACGGATTCGCCTAGTTAGCATCGTTACCACACCAGATAGAGAATCACCCAGATTGACCGCCATACCATCTTGCAAGCACGTTCTCGATAAAGACGATACAGACTTCCAGTCTTCTGCTTTCTTAGCTGTCGCATCTTTTAAATGAACCACCTTACTAATTAGAACTTCCATTTCTTCAAGAATTGCGATCCGAATCGCGGTATGACAAACATCCGCTGTAGACTGTGATGCGTTCACGTGATCTCCCGGATGAACAGGACAATAGATTCCAGTTTCTCTTCCTAAACTCAAGTTGGCAAGATTTGAAAGAACTTCATTCACATTCATGTTTGTAGCGATGCTTCCTCCACCAGACAGCGTATCGATAGGAAAATGTTCACGATAGTCGTCGTTAATGATCATGTCACAAGCAATGAGAACCGCTTCCTTAATTTCTCCTGATAGGAGCCCAGCTTCACCGTTTGCTAATGCTGCTGCTTTTTTCACCTTGACTAGCGCCTTTAGATAAACGGGGTAATCAGCTAGTGACCTTCCTGAAAAGCTCAGGTTTTCCACACTTCGATATGTTTGAATACCAAACAACTTCTCACGTTTAATCCAAACCGACCCAATGGCATCTTCTTCTCCTCGTAATCCAGTCATATTAGAAATTCAGGTTCAAAAACTTATATTCTAAGAAATCATCGATTCCATGATGACCCCCTTCTCTTCCAATCCCGCTTTGCTTCACCCCACCAAACGGAGCCTGAACATAGCCGAGAGACGGTGCGTTGATTCCGACCATTCCGTATTCGAGCTCGTTTGAAATGCGCATTGTTCTTGAAAGATTATTCGTGTAAAGATACGCTGCAAGTCCAAACAGCGTATCGTTGGCCATCTTAATGACCTCTTCGTCAGAAGTAAATGAAATGATGGGTGCAACTGGTCCGAACGTCTCTTCCTGGAAAATGTTCATGTCACTCGTCACGTTACCCAAAACGGTAGGCTCAAAATAACACCCTTTGTCATACTCACCACCCGTTAAAACGTTACCTCCTGCTTTTACCACAGCGCCTTTTGAAGTGGCATCTTGAACGTGATCCCTCACCTTGTCGAGCGCTTTTTCGTGAATTAATGGACCTACCTGACTTCCCGGTACCATTCCATCGCCAACTTTCAGGTTTTTCATCCCTTCGATCAGCTTTTCAGTAAATTCGTCGACCACAGCGTTTTGCACGAAAATTCGATTTGCGCATATACACGTCTGACCATTGTTTTGAAACTTATTCATGAGCAGTCCTTCTACTGCTGCATTGATGTTCGCATCATCAAACACAATGTATGGCGCATGCCCGCCTAGCTCTAAAGCAACCTTCTTAACCGTTTTTGCAGAACGCTCCATCAAGTACTTCCCAACATCTGTTGAACCTGTAAAACTAATTTTGCGAACTTCAGCGCTGTTTAAAAATACTTCACCTATTTCCTGTGCATCTCCAAGCACAAGGTTGGCAACACCTGGCGGCAAGCCGGCCTCTTCAAATAACTCAAATAATGCAATTGCAGAAAGTGGCGTTTCAGGTGCTGGCTTCATGACGACGGTACACCCTGCAGCTAAAGCCGGACCAAGCTTTCGTGTGATCATAGAAGATGGAAAATTCCACGGCGTTATCGCTGCAACCACTCCGATTGGCTGTCGCTGGACGAGAAGTTTTTGACTTTCACCAGAAGAGGGAATAATTTCTCCGTACACCCTTCGCGCTTCTTCTGCATACCAGAGTATGAAGTCAGCTCCCCACAGCACCTCTCCTTTTGCTTCTTCAAAAGGTTTCCCTTGCTCCAACGTCATTATTTCCGCTAGACGATCGGCATCTCTTACAATTAAGTCATACATTTTTCTAAGGATTGCTGCTCGTTCATCTGCAGATTTTTTAGACCAAGATTTGAATGCATGTGTAGCTGCTTCGACTGCAAGCGTCGCTTCCTTTTCTCCTCCATACGACACAACCGCAATGTCTTCACCTGTTGCTGGATTTGTGACCGTTTCTGTGTGTTCAGTCCCCAGCCACTCTCCGTTAATAAAAAGTTCAGTTTTCACATTCAACTGTGTTTTTGCTCTCATTTCATTTCTCAACCTTTCTGTTAAACGGTTTCACCAACATAAAACCGATTGAACTCATATTTTTGCAGCATTTCTTCATCTAGATCAAAGCCTAGTCCTGGTTTATCTGGGATGACCAGGTAGCCCTCTTCATCGATCATCAGATGCTCCTTCTGAATAAAATCACGACGAGCGTTTGACCATGCAGGTGGATCGTAAGGGAATTCAAGGTAAGGACAATTCCCTACCGCTGCTGCAAGATGAAGGTTCGCCAGCAAGCCGATTCCATTTGTCCAAGTATGTGGACTGAACCATGCGCCACTTCCTTGCACCAGTTCAGCAACTTTCTTCACCTGTGTTATGCCTCCTGAAAGAGCCACATCTGGCTGGTAGACATCGAGTGAACCTACCTTGTTCATTTCTCTGAAGTCGTGATGGCTGCGATTCATTTCACCACCGGCAATCCGGATGCCAACCATTTCCCGAAGCTTCGCCATATTTTCGAATTGATCACAAGGCAATGGTTCTTCAAGCCAGAAACAGTTAAGCGCTTCCAATTCTTTCGCTACTTCGTAGGCTTTCTTTAAATCCCATGTTCGTTCAACATCCCATGGCATCTTCCACCCCTGGTTTGCATCGACCATTATTTCCAGGCGGTCTCCGACTGCTTTTCTCACTTCCTCCACAACCTTGATATCATCTTTCACATCCTTGTGGTGAAAGCGGATTTTCATCGCTTTGAAGCCTTGCTCAATAAACTGCACCGCTCTTTCTGCACGTACTTCCGGGGTTACGATCTCTCCTGTAGACGCATAAGCTAACAGTCGGTCACGTTTTCCACCAAGAAGCTTATACGTCGGCACACCCGCCGCTTTACCCAACAAATCCCACAATGCTATATCAAGCGGCCAGCAGCGGCCATAGTGAAAGTCGATGTTCGCGATCACTTGCGAATGTCGTTCAATCGCAAACGGGTCTTGACCGATAAAAAGATGCTCATGGCCCTCGAACCCCATCATTAGGTCTCCAGATCCTACTCCAGAAACCCCCTCGTCTGTATGAACAGTAACGACAGTCGATGCAAACTTTTTACGCGGTGCCGGGTCCCATGCTGCCTTAAATGGTGGAGTTAACGGAAGTAAATAGTGCTTAATCTCAATAGACGTAATTTTCATTTAAATCCTCCTTATTCCGCTTTCAGCTAGTTATACTGCAAGTACCGTGCCAACTTTCCCCCCCCTTATAAACAGCATTTTTTGAAGTGAATAATAAAATAGTGTAGAAAAAATCCACAATCAAACTGTGGAATTTTTCTACACTGTAGTAATTTCTATACAAAAAAACGCTATTCAATTGAACAGCGTTAATTAGAGGCAGGTATAAGATGATTTTCTACAAGAAATTCCTTCGCTACTTTTCCGACGTCTTTATGCAGGACGTCGACCTGATAGTTTAAGTTAACCATCTTTTCATTTGTAATAATACTTGATAGCGCATTGAGTTTTGTAGCAATAACAGGGTACTTTTCGAGTGTTTCCTTAAGGACGACCGGAGCAGCATCATAAGGTGGAAATGCCTTCCGATTGTCTTCTAATATAACGAGGCGATAATCTTGAATGCGACTATCCGTAATCATACCAACAGCAAGCTCAACCCTTGATTCTTTAACGGCGAGGCTCAGTAATTCTGAATCAACGGCAAGAAGTTGGTTCTCATCAATTTTAAAATCGTATACTTTTTCAAGGTGACCTAATCCATCTTCTCGCCTTAAGTACTCTTCATTTGTCGCAAGTTTTAAAGTAGAAGACTCGTCATTCTTTATATAGTGGACAAGATCACTGACAGACTTTAAATTATTGCTATCAGCAAATGACTTCTTCACGACAAGTCCCCATGAACTGTTAAAGTCACTTTTCTCAAGCCAGATTAAATCTTTTTTGGCGTCTTCTTCTTTCACGTCACGATACGCCTCTATCGGATCATATCCCGCATCTTCTTTGTGATAGATAATTTTCGCAGTATTCGTATATTCCCAATAAAGGTCAATCACATTGTTTTCGATTCCATTCCGAATTGAAGGACTATCGAGAAACCTTTTTTCTTCGACTTCAAAGCCTTCTTCACGAAGAATTAGAGCTGACATTTTCATTAATAAATATTGTTCTGTAAAAGCCTTTGATCCCAATGTAATAATAGGTTTTTCTGATAGTGACTCTACCGTAACGGAAGGATCTGTTTGACATGAAATCAAGAAAACAAAAAGAATAACTATTACTACACCTCTCATTAGACCATTCCTATTTTCTTTATTTTATAAATTAAGGTGTGCCTTGAAATTCCCAGCTGCTCAGCTGCTTTTGTTTGATTCCCCTTCGTTTCTTCAAGCGCCTGACGAATCATTCTCTCTTCAATACCTTCTAAAACATCGGATAGCTTTCCACTGAACTCAATTGTTTCTGATTTGTTTTCTGCCGATGCGGACAGTAGGGATGCATGGGCTAAGTCTTCAGGGATGATGGTACCTGACCTCTTGATGATATGAATTCTCTCGATTGTGTTTAATAATTCGCGTATATTTCCCGGCCATGAGTGATGCCTGAGGAGTTCCACACTCTCTTCTGAAATAGAAATCTTCTTATTGTATTTTGTATTCAAGCGTTCCATAGCATTTTCAATTAAGAAGGGGATGTCTTCAACTCGCTCTCGTAATGGAGGAATTTCGACTTCAATAAGATTTAAGCGGTAATAGAGGTCTTCTCGAAAAGAGCCTTCAACTACTGACTTTTTTAGATTTTGATTAGTAGCAGTAATAATTCTTACGTCGACCGTTTTGTAATCATTGCTCCCTAACTGCATTACTTTCTTATCTTCAATAATGTGCAACAGCTTAGCCTGCATGCCAGGAGTAATTTCACCAATTTCGTCCAGAAAAATTGTACCTCCATCTGCAGCTGCAAACTTACCAACCTTAGTGCTTACAGCACCGGTGAATGCTCCTTTCTGGTAACCAAATAGTTCACTCTCAAGCAAATGTTCAGGAATAGCAGCACAGTTAATGGAGAGAAATGGTCCTGAACTTCGATTACTATTTTTGTGAATCCAGTTTGCGAGAACAGTCTTTCCTACACCACTTTCACCAAGGATAAGAATGCTTGCGTCAGTTTCTTTCACCTGGTTCAGAAACGTCATAATACTCTTCATTTCTTTACTTTGAAAAGAAAAGGTATTCTCACCATCTGAAGGTGATACTCCCTCTTCTGGATCTAATATTTTTATTACCAACTCTTTTAGTTCCTCAAGTTCCATCGGTTTATTCAGATAGTCTGATGCACCTAATTTCATTGCGCCAACCGCACTCTCAACATTTCCAAATGCTGTCATCATTACAACCGGTACTTCTGGTTTTACTTTCTTCATCTCTTCTAACACCTGTAGTCCCGTTGTATCAGGAAGCATATAGTCTAAAATGACAATGGCTACGTTTGATTTCTTGAATGTTTCAAGAGCACGCTCTCCATCATGAGCAAGAATAGGAGATAAGCCAGATTTCTTTAATTTTTTCCCTATTAATTTTGCTAGTTGCACTTCATCATCCACAATTAATACAGAAAGATTCACGTTAGATGTCCCCCTTTATCTCTAGAGATGAAACACACAATGAATGGATGTCCCTTCCCCTTCAATGCTTTCGACAAATAATTCGCCATGATTTTCTCTAATGATATCTCTAGCAATGGTTAAGCCAAGGCCATTTCCATTCTCCTTTGTGGAGAAAAACGGATCAAACAACCATTCGAGATCACTTGATTGAATCCCAGAGCCAGTATCTGCAAGGATAACGTGAATGGACGTTTCTTCCTTAGTGATAGAAATAGTAAGGGTTCCTCCCTTTTCCATAGCATCAATTGCATTTAATATAATATTTAAGAATGCTTGAATCAGAGGATCATAGTAACCTTTCATAGATCCCTCCGATTCATAATTTCTAACAACGTCTACCTGCATTTCCTTCATTTTAAAACGAACGAGATGAAGTACTTCATCAATCACCTGATAGACTTCTAACGGTTGAGCTTGATCGTCTTTAACTTTGGCAAAATTCAAAAAATTATTCACAAGCTTCTTCATCCGTTTTACAACTTGATCAATATCAGAAGATAGCTCCTTGATCTCTTCAGTACTGGCAGCTTCCTCTACTTCCTCTTTCAGCATTTCAGCTGAACCTGACAAGATCGCCAGTGGATTCTTTATTTCATGTGCGATGCCAGTTGTAATTTGTCCGATGAGTGAAAGTTTATCATTTTGTTTTAAGCGAGCCTCTAACAATTTCACATGTGAAATATCTTGAAGGACTGCAATACTACCAATGATTTCATTTCTTTCATTATAAAATCGAGACGTTCCAATTTTAACGATGTGACGTTTAGCATTTGCATCGATAATATAACTCTCACACTCAATGCTCGGTTCACTGGAAGTAAGTGCTTTTAACAACATAAAATCTTCATCATTCTCTTTGATCGGTAACTGAGAGAGCTTCCGTCCCACAATCTCTGAGCGCTGAAAACCGACTAACTGCTCAAACTGCTTATTGATATGAGTAACTGTTCCAACACTGTTAATCGTGATTATTCCATACGGAATCCCTTCAATCATATCGTTCAGATATCGCTTGTTTTCTTCAAGCATTTTTTGCTTTTCATAATTGCTATTCCCTACTGAAATGATGGTTTCTGTCAATTCACCCACTTCATCTTTTCTCAGACTTTGAGGTGTCGGGTCTTCCTGATAAAACATCGCTTTGTTGTATTCTTTTGCATAATTGGTAAGTCTAATAATTGGATAAACAATGTTTTTTATTCCAGCTACAATAAAGAAGAATGAAAGAAACAGAATACTAAGCAACGAGAGAGTAAGGACAAAAGATAGCTTTTTGACCGGAGCAAAAGCAACAGCTTCCGGAAGCCCTAGTACGACTCCCCAACCATCTCTAAGTGTTTGATAAGCGACAACGCTTCTTTCTCCGTCATATTCGGGGGAAGATATTCCAGAAACATTCTGGAATATAATAGATGAAGGTAATTCATCCGATATGACAGAGCCTATCAAACTCTCATCAGATGATGCTACTACTACACCGTCTGAATCGATTAATAAACCAAAATGTCCTTCTTCCATACTGACACTCTTAAGGATTTCTGATAGGTATTCCTGACTTATTTCTGCTATCAGAGCTCCCTGGAATGAGTTATCTTTATTTTGAACTGGTATCCCTACAGATACGACGTCTTCTCCGTTATAATTATCAATCACGTTTGAGAGGGCATAGTTTTTTGTCCACTGTATTTCATTAAACATCGGATAACGATATGATACATTCTCATGCTCAGGTACAAAGGGCGCTTCGAATTGTACACGACTCTCTTGATTAACAAAGTAAATGGAATGAAGAATCGAACTTTGTGAAATAGCCTGCCTTGATCTCTGATACATGCGATTTAAATCAATATTTGTTTCTTCCCTGTTACCTGCTATAAGGTGCAATTGTAAAACGACACTTGAAATTTCATTATCTACCCGTTTAACGATGTTTTCTGTATCAGCAATATTTTTATTAATGATGTTTTCTTGTATCATCTCTTCTGCAAATCCAATGATCAATTGGTATATAAGAAGGGTGGGTAGTACGAGAATAAGGATAAAAATGAGGACCGATTTTTTTAAAATACTACGATTGATCGCATCATACGCGTAAGTTTTTAATTTCTTTGAAAAGGTTTTCATTTTACCTCACTACTTATAAGACATCTCTATTATATCTATACTAGTCGTGAATCGAGGGTTAAAGCAACAAGAGATTTTCACATAAAAAGACTCACTACCCTTTGAATTGATAGTGAGTCCTAAATATTTAGAGATTTGTAGATAAATCACATACTTTATTCAAACCCCAAAATATCCTCCTCAACACCGGGTCCAACTGCTCCACTTCCGCCTAAGATCGTGTAAAAAGTAGTGTTCTCTTCTTTAAAGAAGGCCTTCGTCCCAGATGGCAAACGATTTTTCATCGTCAAGATCGTTGGCTCTCCGTAGTTTGCGGCAAGAACGGATCCTGTAAGAGCATCCGCGAATCCTTCTCCAGTCGCGAGGAATACACCCACCGTCGGCATGTTCAGCTCTTTCGTAATGGAGATCGACGTTTCATAACGGTCTTTGCCTTTTAAGCGAGTCGGCGAAGGCAATTGGTTTTTCACCTTCTCACTGATCGCACCCGTCCCGCCGATCACGTACGTTTTTGTATAGGAGGCCATCGCATCCTTCGTCGCTTTTGAAAGCTCGTTTTTATCCGTTAAGAATATTGGAAGACCATACATCGCCGCATACGGCGCGATGGAAAGGGCATCTGGGAAGTTGCCTCCGTAGGCAACGACTGCTTGTTTTGTTGGTAGTAACTCATCTGCGATCGCTGCTGCCGTCTCATAGCGATCTTTGCCTTTTAAACGCTCGACCTCAAGCCCCATCTTATTTCGCAAGTCGTTTTCAACATCCGCTGAAACGGCACCTGTTCCTCCTAAAATCGTAACCTTCTTCACATCGAAATCTCGTATTAATTCTCGCACTCGACTATCAAGCTTTGCTTTCGGCGTTAGTAGAATTGGTGCATCTAATTGAAATGCAAGAGGCGCACCTGCTAGCGCGTCTGGAAACGTTGAGCCAGTGGCAAGAACAACGTTATCTGTTCCATATGGCCAGCCGTACTCAGCGATTTCAATCGCCGTTTCATAGCGGTCTTTACCAGAAAGTCGCTCGATATACTCGGTGTTAAAGGCAGAAAGAGCATACATACCGTCTGTTCCTCCACCGTTTAGATCGATTGCTCCTATATAGTACGTTCCTTCAGGAATCGTATAAATCTGCACCTGAGTGCCGTCGTCGTAAACCTCATACAGATCTGGTTCGAGCCAATCTCCATAAGCATCAGCTACGAGGTATCCTAAGTCTACGCTCGGTTGTGAAGAGCCAACTACAACGAGCTCTATAGGATTATTGACTTGGATTTGATAGAAATCTACGTCTTCCCAATCAAATGTACCGTATACAACGTCTTCCATATGAAGGATGTTCGCTTCATTAAACTCATCATTCGGCTCATTCTCTAAATAGTCACCTAGCGTTTTAACACTCGTTGGATCTTTTGAAAGCTTTTGTTTAAGATGAGCTTCAATCTTTTCTTTCTCTTCCTTAGAGAAAGAAGTACTTTTGTCCTGTTTTACTTTGGATATCTCTTCTTTTAACTCAGACGTGCCATTTGCTGCAGACGCGTCTGTCCAGGTAAATCCGCTGAATACTAGAATCCCAAATAATAGCCATGATAGTGTTTTCTTCACTCGCTCATCCCCGCCTCTTCTCCCAGATTATGTAACATAGACTCATTATATAGGTGAATAGCACCACAATCCATGTAAGGTACTGTCGAACGATGATTTAGGTACATACTACCATAATATGGTTCGACAAAAACCGGGTGGTGACAGTGATCGACCCCCTTATTGTGGACACATGAGGTATCATAAAGATACGACACAAGTGAGTTTAAGGGGGAAAGAATTGATGGCGAGAAAACCACATTCTACATTCGAATTAAGAAAAAGAGCTGTTGATCAAGTTCTAAAAGAAAATAAACCTGTCAGAGTTGTGGCAGAAGAGATTGGTTTCAACCCAGATTCAATTTATAACTGGCTCCATCGCTATAAAAAATGGGGAGACGAAGGACTTAAGGATTCCTCCAGAACGATACGATCTAAAGTGGAAGGTCAGGGTAGTTTAGCTGACGCCAAACGGATTAAAGAACTAGAGAAGAAATTGAAAGAAAAAGAGTTGGAGAATGAAATCCTAAAAAAGTTCCAGGCCTTTCTCAAAGAGAACGAGTAAGCAATAAGTACGCAGCGATTTCCTACTTGAGGAAGGATTCAGCCAATTATCCTGTTCGATTGCTTTGCCAAGTACTAAACGTATCGCGTAGTGGTTACTATGCTTCTTTGAAGCGACCGAAAAAGGTCGCCAACGATTCAGATAAAACGCTTCTCACTCGTATTAGACGGATTTATGCCATTCGGCGCGGTACGTATGGGGCCAAGCGCATTGCCAAGCATATGAAAACAGGAAAGAAGGCTAGAATCGTAAACCACAAGAAAGTAGCTCGTTTAATGCGTGAAGCAAATCTTAAGGCTACAGTCCGTCAAAAGAAAGCGACCAAACAAGTGAAGGTATTGGCAGGTGGCTACGTTTATGAGAACCTATTAAACCGCCAGTTTGAAGCGTTGCATCCCAACCAAAAGTGGGTAACGGATATGACAGAAGTGGTCATAGAAAATAAGAAATGGTACATCTCAACGATGATGGACCTATTTAATCGCGAAGTGATTGCTTTCCAATTAAGTGATAGTCCGAACCAGGATCTAATTGAGGCAACATTAAAAGAAGCACAAAAGAAACGAAAACTCAAAAGCTTATCTGGTGTTCTTCTTCATAGTGATCAAGGCAGTGTTTATCGCTCTCTACGCTACAATCAGTTAAGTAAAACAATGGGCTTCACACCAAGTATGTCCCGTAAAGCAAACTGTTGGGATAATGCCGTTATAGAGAGCTTTTTCTCTCAGCTTAAGGTGGAATTCCCGTGCTTCTATCCCAGTATTGATGGTGGCACGTTTCGAAGAAACAGCCTATCCTATATTCGTTATTACAACACAAAGCGAATCCAACAAAAACTTGGATTCGCTTCACCATCAGATTTCTATAAAAGCTATAAAAATGCGAGTTGAAATTTCGGAATTTGCCTGTGTCCATATTTAGGGGGTTAAATCACAGGCACCGCATTCTTTATTTTCTGAAAATACTAGAAATTTAGAATGAATTGGGTTATCATGGCAAATAACAGCGAAGAAATTGTATACAATACATGAACACAATCGAGAGGAATCAATAAAAATGAAAAAAAAACGAAACGAAGAACTTGCGTACGAGAAAGTAAAGCGAGCAATCATGCTCAAGAAGTTAAACCCAGACCAGCGCGTAACAGAGGAATGGCTAAGCCAGGAATTGAAAATGAGTCGGACTCCAATTCGCTCTGCCTTTAAACGCCTCGAGAGTGAAGGCCTTCTCACGCTGATCCCTCATCGAGGGGCATTCGTGTGCAACCCTTCTGACAAAGAGCTCGAGGATGTGTTTCGCCTGCGCGTCGTCATCGAACGGTATGCTGCTGAGCTAGCAATCGAAAACATGACAGATGAAGACGTTGTTGAGATGGAGAAGTTATTGAAGCGTGAGCTTGAGGCATATGAATCAAAGGATTTTGAGGCATTTCTAACCATCAACTCCCTCATTCACGCCTTCCCTGCTAAACTCTCAAACAACACGTTTCTACTTCAGGAAATCGAGCGTTTAAACCAATGGTCCGATTGCTACCTGATCTTGAAAGACGAATTTTATACCATACCAACTGAAGAAGCGAAGTCTATCCCTGAACATCATGCGATCTTAGAAGCTTTTCGAAACCGAGATGTAGACAAGATGTGCGATGAGATTGAAACTCACTTACTTTCAACACTCGACGACTTGTCTGAACGCAAATCTATTTTTAGCTAAGGAGAGATTTTCTATGAGACATGCATCGATCAATACCCCTCTTCCAGGGCCAAAAGCTAGTGACTTATTAGAACGCAGGAAAAAAATCGTTCCTGACGCGGTTAGTTACGGCGTTCCAACTTTTGCTAGAGAAGCACATGGGGCAAAAGTTACGGACGTCGATGGCAATACGTTCATCGATTTTGCTGGGGCCATCGGTACGATCAACGTTGGCCACTGCCATCCAAAAGTGAAGGATGCGCTTCATGATCAAGTAGAAAAGTACATCCACACTGGTTTTAACGTCATGATGTACGAGCCATACATCGCCCTAGCTGAAAAGTTAGCTGAACTCGCACCTGGCGCGCACGATAAAAAAGTTCTTCTCCAAAACAGCGGAGCTGAAGCTGTAGAAAACGCAGTGAAAATCGCTAGAAAGTACACTGGTCGCCAGGCGATCGTCACATTTGCGAACGCTTTCCATGGTCGAACGCTTATGACGATGTCGATGACGAGCAAAGTTAAACCATACAAATTCGGCTTCGGACCATTTGCTCCAGAAGTGTACAAAGCTCCTTTCCCTTACACATATCGCCGGCCTGCGACTATGACAGAAGAAGAATATAGTGCACATATGATTGAACAGTTCAAAGACTTTCTAATAAGAGACGTCGCTCCAGAAACGATCGCAGCAGTTGTGATGGAGCCTATTCAAGGGGAAGGCGGGTTCATCGTACCTGACAAAGCCTTTGTTAAGGCTGTTAGAGAAATATGCGCTGAGCACGGCATTCTTTTTATAGCGGACGAAATTCAAACAGGCTTTGCAAGAACAGGTACCTACTTCGCATCTGAGCATTTTGATATTACTCCTGATCTCATCACCGTATCGAAGTCACTTGGTGCAGGCATGCCGATTAGTGGCGTGATCGGCCGACAAGACGTGATGGATGCTGCGAACGGTGGTGAGCTAGGTGGAACATACAGCGGAAACCCATTAGCATGTCGCGCTGCTCTCGCTGCGATCGATGTGATTGAAGAAGAGAAACTGAACGATCGCGCAAACGAAGTCGGTCAAAAAGTAAAAGATGCCTTCCACCAATTGTCTCAAGAAGTAAATTGTATCGGCGATATCCGCGGAATCGGAGCGATGGTTGCAGTTGAAATCGTGAGCGACTTAGAAAAGAAAACACCTGCTAAAAGCTTAGCCGCTCAAATGATTTCTACCGCTCAACAGCAAGGACTTCTCGTACTTGGAGCAGGCGTCTATGGCAACGTCATCCGCTTCCTCATGCCGCTCGTTATTACAGATGAGGAGCTTGACGAAGGCTTGTCCATCATTTCAGACGCAGTTCGAACGGTTTGGAATAGCACGTTAGTCACTTCAGAAGGATAGGAGGTTTCAAGCATGCAAGAAGGACAACAGTTAAAGAAAGTTCTATCGAGGTTCGACCTCCTCTTCCTCGCACTAGGTGCGATGCTCGGTTGGGGATGGGTCGTGTTATCTGGTACTTGGATTACATCCGCTGGCTCGTTCGGGGCCGTTTTAGCATTCGTGATCGGGGGATTTCTAGTCGTCTGTGTGGGACTGAACTACGCTGAACTCGCCTCCGCCATGCCAAAGGCTGGTGGAGAGCATGAATATGTGCATAGAGCACTCGGCGAAAATATGTCTTTCATCGCGTCATGGGCAATCACACTCGGGTACGTGTCAGTCGCAACGTTTGAAGCCGTTGCGTTACCGACCGTAATCGACTACCTCATCCCTGATTACCAGTCTGGTTACTTATGGACCGTTGCAGGATGGGATGTTCATCTAAACTGGGTATTGATCGGCTCAGGCGGGGCGCTCATCATCACCGCGATCAATTACATAGGACTTAAGCAAGCAGCTGCCATGCAGACATTTTTCACGATCGTCATCATTGGCGTCGGACTTCTTTTAATATTCGGGTCAGGTATCCACGGGGATCCATCGAACCTCGCTCCCGCTTTCGTTGGAGGAGCCGGTGGTATCATGACCGTGCTCGTCATGGTCCCATTTTTATTCGTAGGATTCGATGTCATTCCTCAGGTTGCTGAAGAAGCGAACTTGCCACAACGCCAGATCGGTATGTTCCTTGTCGTTTCCGTAGTAGGTGCGATCTTGTTCTACCTCGCGATTGCGCTTGGGGTTGGACTCGGTCTTAATCAAGAGCAGCTGGCCGTCACAGAACTTGCCTCAGCAGACGCAATCGCAAGCTTATTCGGATCAGATCTATTTGCTCAGATCTTAATCATTGGTGGTGTAGCTGGGATCATCACGAGCTGGAACTCGTTCGTCATCGGAGGAAGTCGTGTTCTTTACGCGATGGCAAAGTCCGGTATGCTCCCAGCATGGTTTGGACGACTGCATCCAAAGTTCAATACGCCTTCAAACGCCGTGTTGTTCATCGGAATCTTGTCTATGCTAGCACCGCTATTAGGACGATCTGCGCTCGTCTGGATCGTCGATGCTGGCGGTCTTGGAATCGTTGTTGCATATTTCCTTGTCGCACTATCATTCATTGTCCTTCGTAAAAGAGAGCCGAACATGGAGCGTCCTTTCCGGGCTGCAAAATCTCCGGTTTACGGTTACCTTGCACTCATCCTTAGCTTCGGTTTCATCACACTCTACTTACCAGGTATGCCAGCGTCTCTCATCTGGCCATACGAATGGATCATGTTTGCCGGCTGGGCCATCGTCGGATTGTATTTCTTTATGAGGATGAGGAAAGGTGTTTATAAAGAAGTGAGTACAGAGCAAAACAAAACATTTTAGTGAGGGTGCCTGTCACCACCCGTTTCATGTCGAATGAGGCTGGGACATAAGCATATAACCACGAGAAAGACCCGAACAATTCATTTGAATCAGTTCGGGTCTTTTGTAATTTACAGATAGGAAACCGCCGCTTCGCCAACATACTTCGCTTTCCGCGGGCACGGCCTCAGTCTCCTCAGAAAGCAAAAAACGCTTTCCTGCGGGGCCTTCGGACTCGTGCTGTTCCCGCAGGAGTCTACGTATGTTGGCTACGCTAAGGTCTTACTCTTTCACATTCAATATTTGCGATTCCCTTCATATATTTTAGTTTTGTCCCAGCCTCATTCTTTATTTTATTCTTCATTTCTACAGCGTAAGATTCCTTCGACAAATACCGAGTGGTACCTGTCACTCCGTCACTACTTCAACCATCCTTCAACCGCCAATTTATCTCTCTCAAATCAAAGTTCTTATATCCCTGCATCTTACCCCAGTTAACCATATAGTCATGGTCTGGATGATTTTTATCATGAATGATCTTAAGAAACTCATCATAGCCACCTTCACCGCCAACATCTTCAGGAGGAGCGTTTCCTTCACCATCAGTGCAGATTGGATAGTTGAATCTATAATCATCAACAACTCTTTCAACTTCAATCACATGCTCCCAGCCATCACCAAAGTCATAGTTGTATTCAATCTTTGCTGGAAGAACATCTGACAACTTTACACCAGTTTCCATCTTCAACGGGACGTCTTCTTGATATTCAAATGCTTCTTCATCACACACTAATTGCAACACAGGCTTGTCCATACTGATTGGAATGACTTTGTTGTCATCATAGAGAGGATAAATATTAAACTCGTGAAGATGACAATCCTGCCAACCAAAAGCATCTTGGAGGATGGAGTGAAATGTAGGAAAAGTAGTGTTTGCTGGAACCGTCAGCTTCCTCCATACAGAATAATTATCTAGTTGTAAGGTAACTTTCATTTCAACAGCCTCAGAATGGAAGATGGTTTGGCCTGTTAGTTCCTCTAAATCTTTGTATAATTCCTCGTTTGGGATCACATAACTGTTCTTTCCATCTCCTACCAGCATACTGCTAATCCTCATGCTCAAATTTTCTTGAATCATTTCTTCATCTCTAATACTATCCTCGAAGTAAGTTACATTCTCGCAGGCTTTATTTAACCTTGCTACAGACTTTCTATCCTTCGTTTTGGTGATGGACATCTCACCCAAGTTCTCCACGTAACGTGCGATGATTTCATCTTTAATGCCCTCTGCACGAAAAACTTTCTCGATAGCTTCTGGAATCAATCTATCAATTTTCTTCATATTAGTTGCCTTCACACCGTACAGAACAATCACATACCGATTCGCATCATTTACTAACACAAGTGTCTTCTTTCGTCCTAGCTTAATGATGTTAGCATGCCATGAAAATAGCGGGTTTTCTTCATGTGGTATTGAAGGCGTAACTTTCAGTTCATCAAGTAACTTTTTCGTGCTTTGGATTAGCATTCATAACGCCCCTTTTACTATTAGTAGTGATATGTAATAATCAATCTCTCACCATTCATATTAGCATAGACGAGCGTATTACTTTTCGGGTTTATTTAGACTATTAAACAAAGCACGAATACCTGCTTCGACATTATGTGAGCTAATCCGGGTGGTACCTGTCACTCGTCACCTTATCGCCGCATAGAACCCGTCAGAATAATCCCGATCACACTCCAGCAGTAGTGAAGCAAGCTCCTCGCTCTTCTCCCTTGTAATCTTCCCCTTGTTCTCCTTCTTCACGTAATGAACAAAGTCTTGAATCCGAAAGATTGGACACTTAGCATCCTGTTTCCCCATCCAAACACCCCGTGAATTTGTCATAATAACGACCGGTTCGACTTGAAAATAATAGCCATTACGTCTCAAATACTTCCTGAGATGGTTCGCATGATAGATCGATTGCCCCTGTGGACTTTTTACGATCGTTTTCTTTATGACCTTCCCTCTACTGTTGTATGGATACCAGAGCCATCCTTCTCGATGAGGATAGAATCTACCAGTAATGTCTTTGGTTTCGATACAATAGATTTTCTCTGGGCCGATTAAGACGTGATCGATTTGAGTTCCATTTCGACCATTCGGTATGACAAGATCATTCATCAATGTAAATGAGTCAGGTAACCACCCCTCTATCACGTCAGACACCTTGCTTTCCCCTTCTTCACCAGGCTGCAGCTTGATATGTTTCCCCAAATCTTTAAGCTGATGTCTTCTATCTCCACACAACTTTCGCAAGAGCAGTTCACGACCTACGAACCATCCTAGAATAAATCCTATCGGGAAAATAAAAAACAATGCGATTCCAAGTGCAAACATCCATAGGATCGATAAAAAGAGGATGTCCTTTTTATTCTCTCGCTTAATCCGATCAATCTCGCCTTCTAACCTTCTCTTCATAAAGAGTGACTCTTCTCTCGTCTGCTGAAGAATCGTCTCCCTTTTTGCAACCCTCGCCATATCGTCACCTTTTCTACCCGTCTATTTTTACAGCAGTCTTAATTCTTCTTAAGTATACTTTTACACCCAACAACTGTATATATATTCCAGTAAACATCTTTACGAAAAATAAAAAAAACGAGTCGCCCCCATGCAACTCGCTTTTCTCTACTGGATTGTATAAACCACGCCGAACGAATCCCCTCAATTATTCCGCTCTATCAATCTTAGTTTCCATCACCTCCACCCGGCGTATGTTGTGGTGGAAGATCCTTATCGCTTAAAGGCGATGTACCGCTAAGCTCTATCGGTTCTCCACTACTGCTGCCCCCAGTGAAATCGATTAAGAAGCCTCCTAATAGCAAACCTGTTACAAGAAAAGCGTTCACTATTAATTTTTTCATACGATTATCCCCCTCATATTGAATCAATTATGTAGTATGTTTTCATAAGTTTAACCGAACTAGGGAGAAAGGAGTGTTTCTGTTTAGAGACTATTACCTATATATAGCAGGGTTTTTTCTTACAAATTCTTCAATATCCTTCATAAATATAACTTCAGGAATATTTTCACATTCACCTCTAACTTCCATTAAAAAGAGACTAGCAGCACTAGTCTCTTTTTTCCTACTCTATTGTTTAACTTTTTTCTCTTCAAAATTAGGAGCTTTACGTGGCTTCGCATGCTGCTCATAAGAATAAGCGATGTTCAATAAGGTTGATTCATCAAACGATTTACCAAGGATCTGCACACCAACAGGCAGTCCATCTTTTGTGAAGCCTCCTGGCATGGAGATAGAAGGTAGTCCTGTTTGCGATGAGATCAACGTATTTGTAGGAAACGTTAATACCGTCCATTTTTCGCTATGAAGCTCTTCTTTTGTCGGAGGGATAATTTGAACATCAGGGAAGACGATCGCATCTAGTTCATGTTTTGCCATCACATTCTCGATTTCCCTTTTAAATAAACCCTGCGCTTTGAGCTGTTTATAATAGTTTGGATCTTCTTCAGGATTTTTCGGTCCGCCTACGATTCCTTCGAAGAGATCTAATAGAGGATGGTAGTGCTGATTTTCATAAATACCATCGATCGTCTCTTTCGACCTTTCTTGGATAAATCGATCGATGTCATGCTTTGACTGCGTTAAATAAAGTGCCGTTTCTTCATTAAATTCCTGAAGTCTAGGTATCGTAACAGAATCGATTACAGTCGCACCAGCTTCCTTCATCGCATCGATGGCTTTGTTAACAACTTCATTCACTTGAGACGATTCGGGGTCATCATCAGATCCAAAGGCATCACGAAGCACGCCTATTCGAGCACCTTGCATCGCCTTACTATCAAGGTTCTTAGCATAGTTCCCTTTGTCCTTTGCGTAAAGGGAAGCGACTGTAAAAGCATCCGTTTCATCGTATCCGACTAATGTATCTAGTAAAATAGCAGCGTCTTTCACCGTTCTTGTCATCGGACCTGCTGTATCCTGGAAATGGACCAATGGTGACATTCCGTTTCGACTGATCAAGCCAGTCGTCACTCTTATACCAAAAACATTATTGAAGGATGCCGGTAGCCTGATCGATCCTCCAGTGTCTTCTCCGATCGCAACCGTGCCGAAATTTGAAGCCACACTAGCAGCACTACCACTGCTCGAACCACCTGGGTCTCGCGTTAGATCATATGGATTTTTCGTTTCGCCACCTGCTGACGAAAAAGCAAACCATGATGTTGCAAAGTCAGGCAGAAGCGTTTTTGCAAGGATAATTGCACCTGCTTCACGAAGCAGCTTGATCGCAGTCGCATCCTCTTTTGGCACATAGTCTTTGAAGACTTCCGAACCAAACGTCGTGGTAATTTCCTTCGTTTCGACCTGATCTTTCACGAGGATTGGAATGCCATGTAGCGTTCCTTTAAATTCTCCCGTTTGCTTGAAATAACGATCTAGTTCATCAGCTTCTTCTAAGGCTTTTGCATTTACATTGATAATAGAATTGATTTCAGGGCCATTTTTGTCGTAGGCGTCAATACGTTCTAAATAACTTTCAACGAGACCTCGGCACGTTACGTCACCAGACTTCATAGCTGCGTGAATCGAATTGATCGTTGCTTCTTTTACATCAAACGTCATACATTTGCCTCCTCAAATTTAATTGCTTCTGCTCCAAAACCAATTTATGCTAATTAAAATTGTATACAATCTCTTTTAAGTTTTCAAATAATTCAAACTACAAATTCTGTTAAAATAAACTAAACAACCCCTTAATCCACCTATAAATATAGTCTTACCAATACATCTAATCGACTAATTTTTCTATTTTTTCTGATAACTACTGGAAATTAGAAGCTATTTACGTTAAAATGGCAACTAACGTCAGACGAATTGTATACAATTACAGAACACAATAGTGCTAGCTTGCATAGTGATTTACTAGAATTATCCATTCAATCGAGTCCCCAAACCGAATTACAAGCGTTTTAATTATGCTCTAAAGAGGGTATATGACAGTGTTTGGAAACGCTTACGGTTCATGCCGATACGATTTGCCATGACTAGACAGGTTGAAAAATACTAGAGTGAGGTGACTGCTCGTGCAGGAAACGAAATCTCGTTATAGCTACGGCGGAGATGAATTTATCTTTGTCGAACTCAGTGAACACATGTCTCTTGAAGTAAATTTTCAAGCGATGGCAATTACGAAAAAGCTTAAGAAACAAGACATACCTGGAATACTTGATATTTGCCCATCTAACGCTTCTTATATGGTCCGATTTAATCCTGACCTCCTTCATCCGGACGATTTAATCGACGAACTAAAAAAGCTTGAAGACACCGCTGATGATATGAATAGTATTGAAATCAACTCTCGTCTTGTTGACATCCCCATCCTCTTTGAAGATCCATGGACGCATGAAGCTGTCATGCAATTCCGTGATCGCCACCAAGATCCAAATTCCACAGATATTGAATACGCTGCTCGAATCAATGGGTTTGATTCGAAAGATGACTTTATAAAAGCCATTACTGGTTCTCCCTTTCTCGTTTCAATGATTGGCTTTGTTCCCGGACTCCCCTTTTGCTTTCAGATCGTACCAAGAGAAGAACAAATCGAAGTACCGAAATACGTTCGACCGAGAACCTTCACTCCTGAACGCTGCTTTGGATTCGGCGGTGGATTTTCCGTCATCTATCCGGTTCAAGGGGCAGGTGGCTATCAGATGTTCGGTGTATCAGCAACGCCTGTATTCGACAGAGAACAAAAGCTCGCGGATTTTAAAGACTCGATGGTCTTCCCTCGTCAAGGCGATATCTTTAGGTACAGGGACGTTACGCGTGAAGAATACGATTCGATCCGTGAAGAAGTGGAAAACGGCACCTTTCAATACCGCAAGAAAGAGTTTCAGTTTACACCAGAAGATGTACTGAAAGACCCTCATGCATTTTCCAAAAAAGTCATTGGGAGGTTGTACAATGATTAACGTGTTGAAACCTGGATTGCAGACAACTGTTCAGGACGAAGGTAGAATCGGTTTTTATGAAACGGGTATGCCTCCTTCAGGAGCTGTCGATCAATTCTCGTACGCTGTAGCAAACTTATTAGTTGGAAATCAAAAAGGTGCTGCTGCACTGGAAATTACTTATATGGGCCCACATCTTGAATTTCATACTTCTGCAAAAATCGCCTTAACTGGCGCCAACCTACCTCCAAAAGTAAATGGCGAACCCGTTCCAATGTGGGAGACGCTTGAGCTTAATGCAGGTGATGAACTAACGTTCGATTTTGTTAAGGAAGGCGCGAGAGCCTACATGGCTGTCGCCGGTGGAATCGATGTTCAGGAAGTGATGGGCTCAAAGTCTACCTATACGCTATGCGGGATAGGTGGCTATGAAGGGCGAGCGCTTCAAAAAGAGGATGTGTTATTGATTGGAAAAGACGTGGCCTACAGTGTTCAGCCTGGAACCACGATTTCTGAAAAGTACCTCCCCATCTTCTCAAAACATCATGAAATTCGAGTGATCCCAGGACTTTGTGATTATCGCCTTACTGAAGAAAGCAAAAGGAAGTTTTTCGATTTAGAATGGACGGTCACGCCAGAAGCAAATCGAGTTGGGTATCGATTGAAAGGAGAACGTCTTAATTTCGTTCCACGTGAACAGCCTTTTGGAGCCGGCAGCAATCCTTCGAACGTGGTTGATCTCGGTTATCCGATCGGTTCGATTCAGATCCCTGACGGAGTTGAACCCATCGCGCTTCTTAACGATGCCGTGACAGGTGGTGGCTATGCAACGGTCGCTACCATTATCAGTACCGACCTCAATCGAATCGCTCAGGCCAAAACAAACGAAACGATCAAGTTTGTCTCCGTTTCATTAGAAGAGTCATTGCAGGCAAGAAAAGATACGAAGCAGCAGCTTGAAGAAATCGAACAATCGATCACAAAACAAAACGTGCAAAGGAGTTATTAAGTATGAAAACAATTTCTTCTCCCCTTCCAGGTATTTTTTATCGTAGACCATCGCCAGAAAAAGAAGAATTCGTTAAAGAAGGCTCAAGCATAAAATCAGGAGATGTGATCGGCCTCATCGAAGTGATGAAGAGCTACCAAGAAGTTCAAGCCGAAGAAGATGGCGTCATCAAGAACTTCAGCGTAGAAGATGGAGAAATCGTTGAAGCTGGGCAAGTAATCGGTGAACTTGAATAAACTTCATAGTTTGGAAAGGATGAAACGCGAATGAAAGTTGATCTTAATTGCGATATGGGAGAAAGCTATGGCATCTACGAACTCGGAAACGATGAAGAAATGATGCCGTACATCACTTCCGCTAACATCGCATGTGGGTATCATGCAGGTGATCCGAGTACGATGCGAAGATCGATCGAGCTCGCAAAAGCACATAACGTTGCGATCGGTGCACATCCCGCTCTTCCAGATCTGCTCGGATTTGGGCGGAGGAAAATGACCTGTACGTCTTCTGAAATTAAAGATTACATCACATATCAAATGGGTGCGCTTCGAGAGTTTGCGCGTCGGTTCGATCAACCACTTTCACACTGCAAACCTCATGGTGCCCTTTATATGATGGCGATGGAGGATGAAAAGATTGGAAGAGCTGTCCTCGAAGCGATTGCAGAAGTCGATGAAAAAATCATTACGTTCGCGCTTAACAACTCTAGCGTCGTGGACCTCGCCGATAAGGTAGGGGTACGCGTCGCAAAAGAAACGTTTTCCGATCGCGAACATACCGAAACGGGATCCATCATCATGACGAGAAAAGGTTCCGAAATTGGCAATTACGACGAGTTGGCAAATCGCGTCGTGCGTATGGTAAGGGACGGGAAAGTAAAGACTCACGACGGAAAAGAAGCAGATGTCACAGCTGAAACGGTTTGTATTCACGGTGATACACCAGGAGCTGTTCAATTAGCAAAAAGCATCCGACATGCGTTACAAGCAAACGACATTCAGCTGACGAACGTTCAAAATATCCTCCGTTCATAAGGAACTAAGGGCCTCTACTATAGAGGTCCTTTATTGATTTTGCTCAAAACGCACATACTCATGATAAACTATCATCAACCACACTCTCCCGGAGGTCACAGCCATGCAAATCCACGCAACTGATAAAATAGAAAAAGCAATCGAGCTATTTTCGAACGAAGACGTTCATGCGTTGGAAGTAGTCGATGAAAACGGCGCATCGCTTGGGCATATAGAAGTTGAGGAGCTGGTGCGCGCCCTGCAAGAAGACGATGTTAGTACGTCGATCGGACAGATTTTACGAACGATTGCAGATCGCCACCTCCCTATGCACGAACACACCATCAGTCAGAATGAGTACAGTGCGCTCCTTGAAGATCCAGTGTTCACAGACATCATCAACTCCCTATACGATGGGGTTTTCATCACAAATGGTGACGGCATTCCTGTGAAAGTAAACAAATCGTACGAACGAATCACAGGTCTAGAGGAAGAACAAGTTCTCGGCTACCATATGGAAGACCTCGTGAAAGCAGGATACATTTCAAAATCAGCTTCCCTTCAGGTTCTCAAAAATAAGAAGCCGATAACGCTCATGCAAACGCTCTCGAACGGTAGAAAGATCATCGTCTCTGGCACGCCGATCTTCACGCCCGATGAGGAGATCTTATACATCGTCAATAGCGTGAGAGATATCACGGAGCTACTAAAATTAAAACTTCAAATTGATGAACTTCAAGATTTGAAAAACCTTAGACAAAACACGAAACAAACGCTGAAGCAGCCTGATCAGTCTTCTCTCTTCTTCGGTGAAACGATGAACGAACTGTTTTCCCTCATCAATCGTGCAGCGAAAACGGATACGAAAATCCTTCTACAAGGAGAGACTGGCGTCGGAAAAACGATGATCGCGAAATACATACATGAGCATTCGAAGCGCTCGACCGGAAGCTTTTTAGAATTAAACTGTGGCGCATTTCCCTCGAACCTTATTGAAGCTGAATTGTTCGGTTACGAGGGTGGAGCGTTTACTGGTGCGCTAACGAAAGGCAAAAAGGGGCTGTTAGAAGTCGCTGACAACGGCACATTGTTTTTAGACGAAATCGGCGATCTTCCTCTCGAAGTTCAAATAAAACTATTGAAAGTTATCGAGGATCAAGCATTCATTCCGATCGGTTCTTCTAAATTAAAACAGGTGAACGTACGCATCATTGCGGCTTCTCATAAGAACTTAAAGAAGTTAGTCGCTATAGGGCAGTTTCGCGAGGACCTCTACTATCGCTTGAGCGTCGTACCACTAGAGATCCCTCCCCTACGTGCTCGACGTGAAGAAATCATTCCGCTCGCTCAGCATTTCATCGACCTGTTTAATACTGAACACGACACAGAGCGATCATTTAGCATCGAAGCACTCGATGCGCTGCACGAATACGAGTGGCCAGGAAACATCCGTGAACTCAAAAACGTCATCGAGCGGTTAGTCATCTTGAGCCCTCAACCTAAGATTCAGCTGGCAGACTTACCTGGTGAGCTACTACACTTTAAGACCGATCCCTTAAAAACCGAACAAGATGACATCATTCCACTAAAAGAAGCACTCGAACGAGTGGAACGTGATTTGATTACAAGAGCGATGAAAAAATACAAAACGACGAGGAAAGCAGCGGAAGTACTCGAGGTGAGTCAATCGACCATCGTTCAAAAAATGAAGAAATGGGAGCGTTGATTAGTTTTTAAATCAATGCTCCTTTTTTGATTAGCATTTCACTCATATCACATATAGTTTTTAACAATATTGCGAACAGAAACACTGTAAAACGCTTTCTTATAAGGATGAAGGAAAGTTGGCATGGGAATTGCAACAGTTATAGGCAAATGCTCGAAAGGAGAATGTCGTTTGTCTATTTCAACGTTCAAAATCGCTAACAAACTAATTACAGGAAAAGGGGCAACAGAAAAACTTACGGAAGAAATTAAGCGCTTACACATATATAACCCGCTTATCGTTACAGATGAGATCCTACAAAAGATAGGAATGGTGGATCAAATCACTCCTCTCCTAGAAGACGTACGGTATGGAGTTTTTACAGGCGTAAAACCTGATCCTGAACTCACGATCGTAGAAGAATGCACGAAACGATTTACAGAAGGAAACCACGATGCCTTGATCGCGATCGGCGGTGGCAGCGCGATCGATATCGCAAAAAGTGTTTCTGCTTATTCCGGTTACAATGGACCATTGTCCCAGTTATTTGGGACTGATCTCGTTCCTGAGAAAGGGGCTCCGATTATCGCACTACCTACTACAGCTGGGACAGGCTCAGAAGTAACGAACATCTCCATCCTTTCTGACTCGGAGGCACAGCTGAAGAAAGGGATCGTAAGTGATCATCTACTCCCTGATGTCGCGATCGTAGCGCCCGAGATGACGGTAAGCATGCCAAAGTCCGTTACTGCCGCAAGCGGCATCGATGCCCTCGTTCATGCGATTGAAGCCTATTTATCGGTGCACGCATCGCCGATCACAGATGCTCTCGCGATACAGGCGATGAAGATGATTTCGACCAACTTGCCAAAGGCTTACGCAAAAGCAGACAACGTGGAAGCACGGGAACAGATGGCAACGGCGAGCTTGATGGCCGGAATGGCATTTGGAAATGCAGGTGTCGGAGCGGTTCATGCGCTCGCTTATCCGCTAGGCGGCCGCTATCACATTGCTCACGGTGTGAGTAACGCTCTCCTTTTACCGTACGTGATGGAATGGAACAAGCTTGCGTGCGTCGAGCGATTCAGAGACATCGCGACCGCTTTAGGTGAAAAAGTTGAACACCTATCTGATTCGGATGCTGCAACGAAGGCAGTCGATGCGATGAAACGCCTCTGCTCTTCCGTCAATATCCCGACAGGACTACGTTCATTCGATATTCCAGAAGATGCGATTATGGCGATGGCAGAAGACGCAAGCAAAGTGGAGCGTTTACTCAAAAATAACCCTCGCCAGCTTAGCAAAGATGACATTGAAGAAATTTATCGCTCTGCTTATTGATGCAATACCAAATAAGGGGGATTTATCATGTGGAAAAATCGTAAAGACGGTGAAGAATCACCATACATCCCGATGGGGCCTTTTAAATTAAGGCTTCCTTTCATTCACTACAAATTCGAGTGGCCCGATTATGTACAAGGGCTTCTCATGTGTGCGGTCGATTTAGCTGCGATTCCTTTGATGATCGAGCTATTAGGAATGCCGTTTGAAGTTGCATTAGCAGTTGTTCTATTGAACGGACTACTGTATTTAACGCACCATCTCCTTGGAGACCCTGTTGTGCCAGGCTGGATCACTCCAGCCATCCCGCTGATCATGGCGTACGTTTCAACGTTCCCTGAAGGAGCTGAACGTGTTCACGCACTCGTCGCCTTTCAGCTGACGCTAGGTTTGTTCTCGATCCTTCTCGGGTCTACAGGTCTTGCTAGAAAAGTTGTTACCTTCGTTCCGCCCGCGATTAAATCAGGCATCATACTAGGTGCTGGATTTGCAGCCGTCATCTCAGTATTCGAAGTCGGCGGTCGGTTTGAATCGTTCCCTTGGACGATTTCAATTGCTGTAGGGATCGCATTTTATATCATTTTTTCAAAACACTTTAACCGCCTTAAAACTCAAAGTTCCCTATGGGGCTTAATCGGGAAGCTCGGTATTTTTCCAATCATCATTTTAGCCGTTATTATCGGTCCACTTTTCGGAGAAGCACCATGGCCAACCATCGAATGGGGGCTGATCAACCCTGATTTCGGAACACTTTGGAGTGAATACACGATCTTCGGGTTAGGATTCCCGCCACTTATGCTGTTTGTGACTGCAATCCCAACCGTACTTGCAGCGTATATCGTTCTCTTCGGTGATGTCCTGCAAAGTAAAGCGCTGGTTGAGGAAGCAGAAGATTATCGCCGAGATGAAAAAATCGATTACAACCCGAACCGAGCTCACTTGATCTTCGGCGGTCGTAACTCGATCATGAGTATTCTTGGACCGGATGTAACGATGGCAGGTCCACTATGGGCGGCGATGCAGGTTGTCGTCATCGAACGATTTAAAGAAGGAAAGAAAGCGATGAACTCGATCTTTGGAGGATCCGGTTCTTTCCGCTGGGGGACGAACACAGGTCTACTCCTCCTTCCGATCGTAAGTCTCGTACAGCCTATTCTCGGCATTGCATTGGCATTAACACTTTTAATACAAGGTTATGTAAGTGTAAAAGTTGGAATCCTCGAATCACGCAGTAACCGTGATCTAGGAATTGCCGGAATTATCGGAGCTGTTCTCGCTACGAAAGGCGCAACATGGGCGTTCGCAGTCGGTATCCTCCTTACGTTCTTGATCTATGGAAAGAACTTCTTTAAAGGAGAGAACGATGAAATCTTCACGAAAGACCTTGAAAACGATAGCGAAAAGAAAATCTCGTAAGCAGGAGGATTATCATGAAACATTACTATATGAGAATCAATGACGAAGAAATAGGTGCAGATTTACCAACGATCGACATTACCGATCCTGCTACTTCAGAAATTATTGGAACGATACCGAACGGAGGGAAAACGGAAGCTTCGATGGCCGTAGACGCCGCATCTGAAGCCTTTCGCCCCTGGTCTCAGCTGTCCGCTTTTGAAAGAAGCGCTTATCTCACAAAATGGCATCAGCTTATCAACGATCATAAAGAAGACCTCGCACGCTCGATGACGTTAGAACAAGGAAAGCCTCTGAAAGAAGCACGTGGTGAAATCGATTATGCGAATGGCTTTATCTCCTGGTATGCAGAAGAAGGAAAACGAGTATATGGAGAACAGCTTCCCGCAATGCAACAAAACAAACGACTTTTTGTAAACAAGCAGCCGGTTGGAGTCGTGGCAGTCATTACGCCGTGGAACTTTCCAGCCGCAATGATCACACGAAAAATCGCACCAGCTCTCGCAACAGGTTGTACAGTCGTCATCAAGCCAGCGGAACAAACGCCGATCACCGCACTGAAACTAGCCGCACTAGCTGAAGAAGCAGGTATTCCAAAAGGTGTGATCAACGTTGTGACAGGAGACGCCAAATCCATCGGAGAAGCCTGGTTATCTGATGAACGAGTAAGAAAATTAACGTTCACCGGTTCAACGGAAGTCGGTAAGCTACTCATGAAAGGTTCTGCTGAAACGGTGAAGAAGGTTTCGCTTGAATTAGGAGGCCACGCTCCAGCGATCGTCATGGAAGACTGTGACCTCGACAAAGCAGTTGAAGGCGTCATCGCTTCAAAATTTCGAAACGCAGGCCAAACGTGCGTCTGCACGAACAGAGTGTATGTCCAAGAATCCATCGCAGGGCTTTTTACTGAACTTCTTAAAGAGAAAGTGAAAGAGCTCAAAACCGGGAATGGATTCGAAGAAGACGTTGCCATCGGCCCATTGATCGATGAGCATGCAGTTGAAAAAGTCCAGAGCCATATCGATGACGCTCTTTCAAAAGGAGCCTCACTTGTGACAGGCGGCGGAATGAAAGAAGGGTTGTTCTATGAACCAACGGTAATAAGAGACGCAACCGACGACATGCTTTGCATGCGAGATGAAACGTTCGGCCCTCTCGCACCCATCGCTACGTTTAAAACAGAAGAAGAAGCGATCGAACGTGCAAACAACTCGATCTATGGACTTGCCGCTTACTTATTTACAGAGAACTTATCGAGAGGCATTCGGATCAGTGAGCAGCTAGAATACGGAATCGTCGGGTTAAATGACGGTGCACCTTCCACCCCACAAGCTCCGTTTGGAGGGTTTAAGCAAAGCGGACTTGGACGCGAAGGTGGGCATCATGGAATCGAGGAGTATTTGGAGGTTAAGTATATTTCGGTTGGGTTGTAACGAGAGCCTTCTAATTAACGATAGAACATAACAAAACAAGCCCTTAATCAAACGTTTGATTAAGGGCTTGTTTTTGTTTCTCTTATAAACTTTGTTTAGTTCTCTCTTTCAAACCTATTATTTTGCTATAATAATCTAGTAATTACAAATTATTACATATTTAAAACTCAATAGAACGTTGGAGGTAGGAGAAATGTCTTTTATTAAAAATGTATTCAATATCTTAACAGATCATAGGGAATTGAATGAACCTATCATCTATAAAGATATTGAAGAGATCTCTCATCAACAAAAACAATTATTAGATTTAAAAGAAAGCAATAAGCCAAACCTGGACATCAAGAAAATTGACGATCACCTAAAACTCTTTTCAATCGGACACGCCGGAGAAAAAAACGTGATGTTCGAACTTCAAAATTCCATGCTGCCCCTCCTTGTCCTCCATGACATTCACTTAGAGTTTGAAAACTATAAAGCTCAATTTGATTTTATCATCGTTACCCACAAGTTCATTTTAATCCTTGAAGTTAAAAAGTTGTTTGGAAATATCCGTATTACTGACAAGGGCGAGTTTCAGCGTATTATTACTAAAAGCAATCGAGTTGTTAACAAAGAAGGCATGTACAGCCCTATTAACCAAGTCGAACGACATATGAATATCCTAGAAAAGTTTCTTATCTCAAAAGGCGTCATCACGAAGTGCCCAATTCGAAGTGCGGTTACATTTGCTAATCCTAAAACGATTATAGATGTGTCTCCGAACGCTCCATCAACCATACAATCTAGAGTGATTAGACATGATCAGATCAAGCCTTTTATTAAAGATGAATTAAGTAAGAAATCACCCGTTAAGATGCTAGATCAGTCTCTTCATGACATTGCTCAAGTCATCCTTCAAAATAACGTAGAGCAAAAATTCACCTTCGAACAGTACATTGTCCAAAAGCAAAAAGAAACTACGAAAAAGCCGAGCCAAAGTAAACCTCTACCTAAAAAAGTTTCTGTACTTACGAATGAAAACCTTAAAGCAGCCCTGATCAATTTTTGATCGCAGCGCTCAAAAGAACTCTCTATTAAACCGTACTTCATTTTCACAAACAAAGCACTAGATGATCTCCTACAAAAGAAACCAATGACAGCTCAGCAACTGCTTAAAGTTGAAGGGTTTGGTCCTAAGAAAGTTGAAGATTACGGAGAGGGTATACTAGCTATCATAAAACTGAGTAATTCAGCACAAAAAGCGAACAATGCCGGTTCTCTATCACAAAATGAGGACCCTAATGTGATAAACAATAAGATTTTGAAAAACTCCCTAACTGCATTCCGTACTATGAAATCTCAAGAATTAAATGTAAAGCCCTATTACATCTTCACAAACAAGTGTTTAGATGAGCTTCTTATTAAGCAGCCTAAAACGGTAAAAGAGCTTCTCAAAGTCGAGGGGTTTGGACCGAAGAAAACGGAAGAGTTTGGTGAGGAAATGATTAAACTTTTTACTCATAATAAATAAAAAAGCATCCCTCTACTTTACTCAGAGGGATGCTTTTATTTGGCTAAGATACAATTTTTTAAAAAATACCACTATCTGTACTTCGGCGGAATACTCTGCGGAAATTGAAAGACGTTTCGTGGATCATATTTAGCTTTCACTCTTTGGAGTCGATCAAAGTTCGTTCCATAGTAAGCTGGTCCAAAATTTCGAATGAACTGATCTGGTACGTTGACATAGGAACCCTCTACGAATGGTTTTAGTCTTAAACGGGTTTCTTCTACCAAAGCGAGGTTTCTTGCTTGGTCAGATCGATCCTTTCACGACGCGTTCCATTCCATATAGAACTTCGCGTTCCTCCAGTAAAATGCCGTTTCATTAGGAGACGGTTGATTCAGTGCTCCTCCAGCATTAAGGAAGAAAAAGTTTGTGTCTTCACTTTGCGATTCTTCTAAGAACTGACGCATCACTTTAATGGCTTTATCAGGAAGAAGATCTTGTGCCCAGTTTGAGGAGAATTTTTTGTTAGCATCTGCTCGTCCAGGTATTTTTTGAGTTGGGATCAAATAGTCTACTGCGTCTGGGTAGGTAAACATTTTTACAAACACCTTCGTTGGCGTACCTGCATTCTTTAACGGTTTTAAAAGTTTTTCAAGCTCATCCTTATGTCCAAGAAATAGACCTGTGGAACGAAGTGTGCCATTCTTTTTCGAGAAGAGTTCTAAGATCGTACCAAGCCGTGTATCCACATCCGGAGCCCAATTTTGCCATGCTTTAAAGACGGTTTCTAGTTGGTCCCAAGGCCAATCAATTTCAAACACCGTGGCTTTTTCAGGAGCTTTGTGCAGCTTTTACACGTATTCGGTGTTCACGCCGAAGTTACCTCCGCCCCCGCCTCGTGAAGCCCAAAGCAGATCTTCATTTCTATGATGATCCGCTTCAAGCAAATTACCATCTGCATCGACCATCTTCAATCCGATGAGGTTGTCGCTGATTAAACCGATCGAACGTTGAAGGAGTCCAATTCCTCCTCCCATCGTGATTCCACCGACTCCAACAGTCGGACTGTCTCCAAACGGAAGCATGTACCCCTCTCTTGCTAATGCTTTAACCGTAGGGCCTACGTTACTTCCTGTTTCAACAATCGCAATTCCTTTTTTTCGATTGAATCGAATCCTCTTCATTTCACTAACGTCGATTACAATCCCGTCTTTCACTTCATTAAGACCCTTATCTAATGCGTGACGACCGCTACGGAAACGAATCGGAACGTTATTCTCACATGCCCATGAAAGTGCATTTTGGATATCTCTCGTTTCTTGTGCAAACACGAATACTAACGGAAACGTATCAACGAACGGATTCCAATTCTTCCGAGCTTTATCATAACCAGGGTCGCCCCTAAAAATTACTCTACCAGTTAATCGATGTCGAGATTTCATTCTTTCAACTCCTAAATCATAAAATAGGTTTATATAGCTTATTTCTTAAGAGTTGTGACTGGAACGGCAAAAGTGATAGGAAAATCGCACATTCGTCGGAGTAGAAGTAGAAAAACTGATAGTTTAGAGGTTCATTCTAGTAATCTTATCTACTGAAATTAGTAGAATCATTAGAAGTTTTTTTGGCAAAAAGGGAGCAATAAACCCTCCCTCTTTCCTGCTTAACGAAGAAAATTATTTATTTTATTACGAGCAAGTTCTTCTCAACATACGCCCAGTTCTGCGGAAACGAAAACCGCAACCGCCAATAGGTCGCTCCCAGCAAAGAATACACTTCCATCTGCTTATATTTCGCAATCATGCTTTTAATGTCCTCATACCAAACGATGTGGTCTTTGTTCAACAATTGATACCGGTAGTGAGGAGCCTGAGATTTTTCGTCATACTGAATAGGAATCCATGAATCGATCGCTCGGTTTTGGAGCGTTTGAACGGGTAACATAGCGGCACCTACCCCTGCTTGAATCGGTACCGTCCAATCATACCCGTATAAACTCATCGCCATCATGATCTTCCGACGTTCGATCAGCCCAGTCGCATACATCAATACCTGTTCAATCCACCATACAGGTGTGATTGGATCAGGCGGTCCGATGGCATATCCATAGTCAATTGTCATAATTGAAACGATATCAACGATTTTTCCTGCTTCTTTGTAATCAAGAAACCCAACTAATCGATTTGTCGGCATGTCGCTGCTCTTCGCATGTGCGTTTAACTGGAGAATTAAATTGCCAAGACCCACTTTCAATTCTCGTAAAAAGGCTGTGAAATCATTCCTTCTTTCAGGAGGAACAAATTCAAAGTCGATACTGACTCCCGCATACCCTTTCGCCTTCACGATGCGAACAAGATTTTGGACCAATACTTTTCTTTTATTCGGACT
Organism: Anaerobacillus sp. ABA4_114; assembly: GCF_056159065.1. Lineage (NCBI taxonomy): Bacteria > Bacillati > Bacillota > Bacilli > Caryophanales > Bacillaceae > Anaerobacillus > Anaerobacillus sp. ABA4_114. The sequence continues at coordinate 458,036 of NZ_JBSWUM010000001.1, read as the reverse complement.
CTGAAGAACATCATTCGCTAAATCAGGACTGAACATGTTCGTTTCATAATTACTAATGACAAGCAACGGCTTTATGTTCAGCTCTTTCGCTCGTTGTAAAACCTGAGCATCATCGACTCCAATTACCGTTCCATCTCTTGTGAAAGAGTAAGTGAATATCGCTAAATAGGTAATTGATCCTGCAATAGTATTGAGTGTATCTAGATAAGGCGTACCTGCTAACGCATCAAAAAAGACTAATGATTGCATCCGATATTTCTCTCTAGAAGGAATTCGTATACGGACCCCGACCTGTAGAGCATTTGGATTTGTGTTTGGATTCGCATCAACGATCGCTTGGGTAGAAGTATTAAACTGCTGAGACAACTTCCAGTACGTATCGCCTGGCTTGATCTGATAATATTGTTCAGGAAGGTTTTGGTCAGGAATGTATAAGTTTAGCCCTGGAACGAGGCGATCTGAAATGAGGCCATTCACTGCTCGAATCGTTGGTATCGGCACACGATAAGTCATGGAAATACGCCATAAGTTATCCCCAGCTGTAACCGTATGGATTGCCATTTGATCAGTCCTTTGCTTAAAAGCCTTTACTCATAGTCTATTTTGAGCTCACGTATTTCATGAAAGGGACTTGGAAACACAGTGAACTGAAAATACTCTGTTCTTCGATACAAATGAAAAACCAGCACCCCCTTTTACATGGAAGTGCTGGTCTTCTATGTGTATTATGTATCTAAGCTGCCCGCCTGAAATAGTTACGATCGTGTTTCACTGCGAATGACTCATCATTCGAGAAGAGATAAATCAATCCTTCGATAAAGCCGATAATACCTGGAATATAGGTCCAAGAGAATAACAAATAAATAATCCCCCAGCCCCATCTGCCTAAATAAAATTTATGAGCACCAAATGAGCCGAGCAATATCCCTAATATTCCAGCCGCCACCTTACTCTTTGTGTAAACAGGAATCCCTACTCCATTTGAACCACTCGAACTAGCTGCTGAGCTTGCTGCTCCACCGCCACCTCCAGCGTTCATAAAGACCATTGGGTTTGAGTTATTCTTGCTGTCTTCGAGTTTCTCAATCTTGCTTTGATTTTCTGTCATGATTTCCCCGATGCACGTTTTGCAATAGTTTTTCCTCTTTACTTCCGTATTGCACTCCTGACAAATAAACTTCCCGCACCCCACGCATGTCCCTACGGATGCCTTGTCTTCATGAACATAACAGTTAATCCCCATAGTAATGCCCCCTTTAATTACCAGTACTAACAATTTCTATTATATACTAAATACAGGTAATTTTTTGGAAAATCACATGGATAGTTAAGACGTTTTCAATCAAACGTTTGTTTACATTCTATAAGACAGCGCTATTCCAACTGCAATGGGCGCTTCCCCCGCAGAATAATTCTTTTATCTAGAAAAACTAGCAGGAATATGGCATGGTTTAAGATAAGATTTAAGTTAAAAGCATCACGAGAAGGTAGTGAAAAACATGTTATATATCTCCCATATCGAAAAACTAATCAAAGATACGCTAGAAAAGCACGAGCTAACGATTAACTATGAATTCAATAACGATCTAAATGCGCCGATGAGCTATAACGTTTCAACCAACACGATAAAGTTTAACTATCTACAAATTAATGCGTATCAAGCAAAAATGAATGTTCATATTAAAGAAAAGCCAGAAGACATCGCCCTGATTCTTCTCTACCATGAGATCGGGTACTATTTAGACTTTAAGAAGCACCGACATGATTTAAGAATCCTAATGTATGAGGAAGAAGAAGTGCAACAAAAGCTCCTTGCTGAAATTGAAGAAAACGCCTGGGAGTTTGGACGAAAGTTAGTTCCAGAGCGTTTGAAGAAGTCCTATGATAAGGTGCGTGAGCTAGATCAGCAGTTTCAAAATAGTTAAACCAATATAAAAAAGCGGTGGTTAATCAAACGTTTGTTTAACCACTGCTTTTTTTTATAAATAATTACCATAAACTTAGTGAACATGGTGCTGTCCTAGTGTCTCTTCTCTGTGCTATACTCTTTAAATCTGGTTTTTTAACTTATTGTTGATAATTCGAAGATTTAAGCAGATAAGGAGAGACACAACATGATATTATCACAAGCCCTCATTCAACAACCCATGGCAATTTTTGCTTATTTAATCGCAATTGTCGGAATTGTATTTATGCTTTCGACAGTTCAATATGGACCGATTAAAAAGTTCTTCGGCTATTTACCGCCGTTGATCTGGATGTATTTCTTGCCGATGCTCTCAACGACGTTCGGCATCATCCCTCAAAGTTCTGACCTGTACAGCTTCTTGAGCACTTATATGCTTCCAGCTGGACTCTTACTGTTAATGATCAGTACGAACGTGCCTGCCACGTTTAAACTTGGCGGTAAAGCAATCCTTGTTTTCTTAGCTGGAACACTTGGTGTCGTTGTAGGTGGACCAATCGCCTTCTTCCTTTTCCAAGATATCCTTCCAGATGAAGCATGGCGCGGTGTCGGTGCCCTTGCAGGAAGCTGGATCGGTGGATCTGGAAACATGGGTGCGATGATCGAAGCGTTCAGCACACCTGATGATATTCTTAGTCCAATCATCTTAACAGACACGCTAGTTGGAATCGGGTGGATGGGTGTTATGATCTCACTTGCTAATTTTCAAGAACGTTTTAACAAATGGAACAAGGCTGACAACTCCACGATCAAACGTGTAAATGCAGAGATTGCAACAGATGTAGAAAGAAATTCAAAACCTCTACAGCTGCCACAGCTGTTAGGAATTATTGCGATTGGTTTTGCTGGATCTTACTTGATCCGTCTGTTTGCTGACCTGTCTTTCATTCCAAAATCAGACGTCATGAGTACGTCAACATGGACATTCCTTATCATTACAGCAGTTGGTATTCTTCTATCCTTTACAAAGGTTCGCAAACTTGAGTACTACGGTGCTAGTAAGTTCGGATATATGGGAATCTACTTATTCCTAACTGCCATCGGTGCTCAAGCAAACTTGATGGACATCGTACAAGCTCCTCAGTTTATCCTGATGGGAATGGTATGGCTCGCAATTCACGTACTGTTTATCTTTATCGCTGCACGCTTACTGCGTGCACCATTGTTCTTCGTAGCCGTTGGTTCACAAGGAAATATCGGTGGAACAAGCTCCGCTCCAATCGTTGCTTCCGTCTTCCAACCGGCGCTTGCACCTGTTGGGCTATTGATGGGGATACTCGGTAACGTCGTCGGAACGTATGCCGCTCTTATCTGCGGTCAGTTGGCGCGAATGATTGCAGGGGGTTAATAAGTATAAAACCAGGTATGCTAACTATATAGTTTAGCTATCTGGTTTTATATTTGGCTAGTATTCGTTTAAGTTCTAGAACCATTCAATCACCCGCTAAAAGTATCACGCTAAATCCAATCGCTTTAGCATCATAAACCATTCGTCTGAATTTGCATCAGGTATTAGCTCTCCATACTTCTCTCCCATAGTATAGTTAAAAATGAACTGGTTAAAACCATTGGCGACTTTCAATAACTTTTGCTCATCTTTATAGAGATACACTGCTTCAGTTTCTTTATTTATAACTAGCGGTTCATATAAGACCTGCCCTACTTCAATCCACTTCGCATGACCTCCTGAAATATCTGAGACACGATATTGATGTGAAGACAAATCTTCATATGACCAGATATCTATTCCTCCAAGTCTTGCTCCGTTCGATAATTCAAGGAAGTAAAAATATTCTTTAGGAATGATATTATTTTCTTGTTGTTTTTCTACACCTCCAGTAAGTTCACCATATATTATACTGTTTGGATCTTCTAACAATTCATTTTTAACCTTTTCAACTCTTTCTTTCAATAGACCCTCCATTTAGCTCACCCCAATCTATCTTAACCTTCACCTTAGTTCCGGTAGGTAATTCCCTTATTTGTTGCCTTATTTGTTGAGTTCCAATATTCCAATTAGTAAAAGAGTCTAAGAATCTCAAATTCTCAACTACATCTGGACCACCTAACTGGAGTTCCCATATATGATCTGGCTGCATACGTTTTGTAATCCTTTTAATTAACAACCTTCCAAATTCGGGGTTCCTATCACTATATTGATTCCAAATCCTTTTAATCATATCCTGCCTATAAGCTCTAGTAATAGTAGGATTTCTTGGCACTGGATTCTGAGTTTTATATAAATTACCTTTTATACCTAAATCTTGAAGTTGCCTAGCTTTTCTTACGAATTCTCGCTTTGGCATATTCTCATTATATTTAAGTGTTATTTCAACTGTCTTTTCATTTGATCTAATTAAAGAGTCAATATCAGCTTTTGAACTAAAAAATTGCAGGTCTGTCTTCAGTTTATATGTAAACTGATCTTGTAAGTCGTTACTATTTATCGTACCAAATTTCTTTTCTAAGTTGGTTTTACCGATTGGGGAAGTTTCTAGAGAGCTTGAACTACCTGTTACAACTCCATCACTTTGCTTCCCTATATTAGTAAGAACAGGTCCAAGTACAACCGCTCCACCCAAAGCAAGTGAAAACCCAGCTACCATCAACGTCTTTTTTATGCCTGGGCTTTTTCCTTGAAACAAGTTACCAAGAGCATACTCCGAAGTGCCACCAACTGTTGCACTACTAGCTGTTTTTAATGCTTTGGACTTTGTAAAAGTGCCGATTCCTTGAAATGTTTTCGAAGCTAACCCTACGCCAATCGCACCTGCAGCTCCCCAGACAACCATATCATTAATCATTGCCTTTGAATCAAGAGGCTCACCGTTTACCATGGTATTGTAAACATGAGTCCCTCCGGCAAACAGAGAGGAAATCGCAGCGCCAGTTAACGCACCCTTACTAGAAATCACGCTCAACACGGGACGAGCTACTCGTACTGCAGCTCTTGTCCCACCTATAATAGCAGCACCTACTCTAGTTTGCCCTAATGCACCTATGGCCCTGCCCATTCTTGAAGTACTAATACCTTTCGAAGCAGATGTCATAAGCAAACTACCTCTTGTCCCGAGCATTCCTACTCCACGTAATGCGCCAATACCAATACCAATACCAATACCAATACCGCCAAACGCACCTAATGTCATCATACCTAGCCCACCGGCCAAGGAAACCTGATCAGTATTCATCGCGTAAAGACCATAACTAGCAGCGCCGCTGATACCAGCAATGACCGCAGCACCTGCTGATATAACACCGAGGGCAACACCCCCAGTTAATATCGTCGCACCTGCTCCAAGAATCATGAGCGATTTTTCTAGAAGCGAGCGTTCATTCCACCACTCACCCACTCCTTGCAGTTTGTCACCAATCCATTCAATGCTTTCATTCGTTTTATCTTTTATTAAGTCAAAACCGTCAGTAGCAACTTCTTTAGTTCCATTCCAAGTGTTCAAGATCGTATTTTTTGTACGACCGATTGTACTTTCAAGCCAATTCGGGAGCCAGCTACCATTATCTTCATTCGGTCTACTAGATTCCTGTTTTGAGTTTGGTGCATTCGAATCAACTAACTCAGAATCTCCATAGTCTATCCCGCCACTGCTCGCAATTGCGCCTACTGGAAGCATGAACATGCATATAAGGAAAAAGGTTAGAAAAACCTTTATTAACTTTTGATTCTCCACGTTATCCTACCGCCCTCTAATGAATTCTAAGTTAAGAATACCCTCTATAAAGACTTCTCTCTATAAATCGAAGAGAAGTCAATCAAAATAGCCCTTTCCTCACATGAGAAAAGAGCTAACAATAGGACGCAGGGACAGGTAAAGTGTCCCTCCAATGAACGATGCTTAGCGGGACAAGGAACCTGTCCCTACGTCCCCCAGCCCGTCCAATCATCTACCAATCTACTGAATAAACTAGTAACACCTTATGAATATAGGAGGTGTTATCTATACAATGAACTATTTACCTGATCGTTTTATAATCGGGTTTTTACCTGGCGTCATACCAAGTACCGCACTGCGTATCATTTCGCAAGTTGGTGGTCTTACTGTTATCGATACAATTCCAGTTCTTAATGTTTATGTTGTAAAAGTTGCTCCGTCTTTGTTAAATATTAAAATGACGATCATTTCTAACTTTTCGGGTGTTGATTATGTTGAGTATGAAGGCATTCTAAATGCTACACTTACACCTAATGATCCGCTCTTCTCTCAACAGTGGGGGCTTCTCAAAATAAATTCAGTACGAGCCTGGAATGTTACACGTGGTTCAACTCTAGTAAATATTGCAATATTGGATACCGGTGTTCAAACGAACCACCCTGACTTAGTGGACAAGATTATTTTAAGCCAAAACTTCTCAGCGTCTTCAACTGCAGAAGATTTGAATGGTCACGGTACACATGTAGCAGGAATTGCAGCAGCTACAACTAGAAATGACCTTGGTGTTGCTGGACTCGCCATCAATCCAAAGATTATGAACATCAAAGTATTAGACGACAGTGGAAGCGGTTCTTTTAGCGACGTGGCACAAGGAGTCATCTATGCAGCACAAAACGGTGCAAAGGTTATCAACTTAAGTCTTGGAGGACCTATGGCGAGCGCCACACTCCAAAATGCTCTTCAATACGCAAAAGATAATGGCGTGCTTAACGTCGCAGCGGCAGGCAACTTAAATTCAAATAACCTATTCTTCCCAGCTGCTTATGCCCAGTGCCTAAGTGTTGCAGCTTTAGATCAAAATGATAACAAGGCATCATTCTCAAACTACGGTGCTTCATGGGTCGATGTTGCTGCTCCAGGAGTCAATATCCTCTCCACACTTCCTACGTATGCAAACAGCCAAGGAGCAACTGATTACGGCTCATTATCTGGAACATCCATGGCAGCGCCATTTGTGGCAGGTCTAGCAGCACTCATGCTCTCTCTCAATTCTGATATAAATGCCGTTCAGAATGCAATTGAGACTACGACAGTACAACTAAACGGGACAGGTTCTCTTTATCAGAGAGGTAGAATAAATACGTATGCTGCTCTGTTAAATATATAGATTTAATAATAACGGAATCCTTTATATAAGGTTCCGTTTTTTAGTTTCGATGACCACATCTAGTAACCACTAAAGAAGTACGAGACTTTATAAAAAAAGAGAAAAGCACAAAGGGCTTTTCTCTCAAAAAGTACTATTATTCGTTCACTGGAACTTTCGCCATAAACTCATCGAGCATCTCACGTACTTCATCCGTCGCTTCTGTACTCATTAATTTATGCCTCAACTCACTCGCTCCACGGAAGTCGCGAACGTAAATTTTAAAGAAGCGGCGAAGTGGTTTGAAGAGACGTGGCTCCAACTCTTCGGAATACTTATCGTGAAGATCGAGCTGTAGACGTAGGAGGTCTAGCAGCTCTTCACTTGTATGCTCTTTTTTTTCTTTTTCGAAAGCAAATGGGTTGTGGAAGATTCCACGACCAATCATCACGCCATCTACACCATATTTCTCAACAAGCTCAAGTCCCTTTTGACGGTCAGGGATATCACCGTTGATCGTCAGAAGCGTATGAGGTGCAACTTCGTCACGAAGCTTCTTGATCTCTGGAATCAGCTCCCAGTGCGCGTCGACGTTACTCATTTCCTTTTTCGTACGAAGGTGGATGGATAGGTTGACGATATCTTGCTCTAGAAGGTGCTTGAGCCAATCGTGCCATTCGTCCACTTCCGTATAACCAAGGCGCGTTTTCACACTTACAGGAAGTCCTCCTGCTTTTGCTGCCTGGATGATATCTGCTGCAACATCTGGGCGACGGATCAATCCGCATCCTTTTCCTTTCGCTGCAACATTATGCACAGGGCAACCCATATTGATATCCACGCCGCGAAAGCCCATTTCAGCCATTCCGATACTCATTTCTCGGAAGTATTCAGGCTTATCTCCCCAAATATGAGCGACGAGCGGCTGCTCATCTTCCGTGTACGTTAAACGTCCGCGTACGCTCTCTCTTCCATTTGGATGACAAAAGCTTTCTGTATTCGTAAACTCTGTAAAAAACACATCAGGTCTTGCTGCTTCACTCACGACATGACGGAAAACAACATCTGTGACGGCTTCCATCGGTGCCAAAATAAAAAACGGCTTCGGCAACTCATGCCAAAAATTTTGTGTCATATCTATCTGAACCCTTTCCTTAAGGAGAACGTCATCTCCAAATTAAAAAGTGACAAGTTAGTCTATCCATTACCATTTATGATGGATTTCAACCATTATATACTTTAAGACGATTTGACAAAAAGTGCAAGTGGTAATCGGGACAGAGGGATAGGTACATTGTCCCAGCAGGGAGGAGGGACAGGTGGATGAGGGGACATGGGGACAGGTTCCTCGTCCCAAATAGGTAATACTTTCTTCGTTATTCTACAGTATTTATCTTTCCTAAATCCGGGAGATTTTTTCCCTCTCAATAGTCTGCTTGTAAAACCTACTGGATTGCAAAAAAGATCGTTCAACCATTTACGGTTAAGGGAAGAGATAACATAGACTTGGGGCACTGCTGCAGTAATGGAGGTAGTTAAGGACGCGACGAGGATAACAAAGGAAGAATAATATTGCTAGACGGGTACTACTTCAATCGATCAATTACACTTTTCGAGATGCCTGTAACTCTAGAAATCTGACGAATGGAAACCCTATCGATTCTTTTCACTTTTGCTAACAAAGCATTCCGCTCTTCTCTATTCATTTGCTGGAGAACACTATTGCTAGTAACTCCATTAGAGCGTAGGAACTCTCTTACTTGGTCGTCTGAAAGCTTCACAATCTTATCAAAATCAAGGCATTGGTCTTCATGGATCTCCTGCATATAAAGGATAAATCGTTTCCGAGCTATTTTTTGATCGGCAGAAAATAGCTCTAAACCTTTTTCAATATCAATTATGTTAGCTCTGTTCACATATTCATGGATACTTGTCCACTGCCAGTCCCACACGCTTTTTACAAGATGTGCCTTGAGGGGATTCTGGTGAATATACCTCAGCACTGTTTTAAAGTATGCATCGTTTTCAACGTTCTCACTATTAAATCTTTCCTGAAATAGATGACCACACCTCTCGTATTTCATATTGTACCAATACACATAACTCGAGCTCAGTCTCTTCATAAAAGTTGAAATGCTCTCATCTGTCTCCTTCACCAACAGGTGGACATGATTACCCATCAAGCAGTACGCATATAGTTCGATGCCACTTTTCTGTTTATACCTAGCAAGGGCAACTAAAAATCGTTCCTTGTCCCGTTCGTCTTCAAAGATTGTTTGCCGATTCACACCTCTGAAAACGATATGATATACACCAGTGCTGCTTTTCATTCTCGCTCTTCTAACCAGATTAAGTTCACCTCTTTATCAATAAGGTTAATATCGATTTATTACGATTCTAGGGAAGAAATAGGGTAAAAAAGAAAAAAGTGAAGGAATTTAAACAAAGTAGTAACGGATGGCAGAGGGGTAATTCTTAGAAAGGGGGGAGGCAGTGGGCTGTGAACATTTCAACTGATGCACTCTACACTATTAGACAGAAACGGAGAAAATCCTGCAAGAGGGGGGACGCAGGGACAGGTACATTGTCCCTCCGTTCACAGAATAATTTCATAGTAAACGAATCTACAGTGGGACGAGGAACCTGTCCCCATGTCCCCCTACATCACCAGTGCCTCATCATACCCCTTCGTATACTCCATCGATTCATAAAGGCCCGCAACGATGTAATCATCTTTATCGTTACAGATCCTCCAGCCATGCCCTTTAATGTGATGAAAAGGGACGACTTCTTCGTTCTTAAGAGACACTTGCGAAATCGTGCTGAAGCCATGCTCGTTTTGAGTCGAAGTTGAATAGATGACCCCTCTGCTTTCATGGAGATCTAAGAAACTATGATTCTCGTACCCATAGCAAGTTTCCCACCTGAGGTTTTGAATGAAGGAAGATAGCGTACAAAACGCCACTTTGCCTGCCCCGTGACGACACGAGCCTGTCGCAACAATGAGGTGATGGTTCTGTGTGATAATAGATGAGATCATTTGATTCGTTTCTTTTTTCACCTGAGTCATGCTTTTATCAAACAGGTCGAAACACCAAACGCCGCCGTGTTCTTCATGGATCTTCGTACCGATAAACAGCTTATTCTTATACAAGCATAGGGAACGAATCGATGGCGCGTTATGTAACTGAAATGGATAATACAATTTCCATGACTTCCCATTATTTTTAGAAACGTAAATCACCTTTTCGCCATGGGTGATGACAAGTCCCATTCCGTTTGCGACAACGCTCCAGATCGAAGCCTTGGTTGGAAATTGCTTGACTGACCAGCTTGCTCCTTCATCATTACTTGTAATAAACAATCCACCGTCACCGACACCATAAATATAACCTTTACAGCAGATCAAATCACGAATCATTCTTCCTTTAAACGTTAATGAACGCTCCCAGGTGTTATCCTTTTTCACATAGAGGCATCCCTTCGTTGCTAGAAAACTATTCCCTTGTTGAGATTTCGTCACTGCTGTTGCGCTCATCAATTTTTCCACGTCGTTACGCTCCCGCTCCTAGCTGATTCGCAAAATTCACCGCAAACTCTTCACAGCTGTCTATCTCTTCTTGAGTGTCCGGTGTAAACTCGATTTTTAGTCCATCTTGAACAATGTCTGCCTTAATTTCTCTTAATCTCGCTTCGAGCAGGTCTACTGCAGCACAAAACTCAGGATAAGCATGGTCACCTGAACCAAACACAGCTGCCTTCTTACCAGAAAGGTCTATTGAAAGAAGCTCTTCATAGAAGTCCTCTGCTTCATATGGCAAATCTCCATCTCCCCATGTATAGGAACCAAGCAGAACAGCATCGTACTCGGCCAGCTGATCAACTTCGACCTCATCGATCTCAATCATTTCGATTTCATGGTCAAACGATTCAAGGTGCTCATTCAATAAATCAGCAATATCCTCTGTATTTCCAGACATACTTGCAAAAGCAATTACAATCTTAGCCACATCAATTCTCCTAACAATAATGATAATCATTCTCAAATAAACTATACCAGTAATGAGAATTGTTTTCAATTGCTTTCTTGAAATGGGACGGAGGGACATGGGACGGAGGGACAGGTAAATTGTCCCTCCGTCCACAAATTCACTCCATAGTAGACAGTGGGACGAGGAACCTGTCCCTATGTCCCTAGCGGGTTAGTGTAAAAGAACCACGGGAAATATTCCCGTGGTTCTTTTGCATAGTCATTTTATCGCTAGTTCTAGTTCTATCGAAGACTACTAATAAATCTTTAAAAGTCACCACTACTAACACCGACTCTTCAATGATAGATACACCTCTTGCACCCATTGACTAAACTTCTCCTGTGCATCCATATAATGATTCGCTTTGAAAAGATAGAGTTCCAAATCATCATCCACTTCATATCCCATCTCGAGGAACTTTTTCACAACCTCTTCACTTTCTTCTACTACTGAAAAATAGACATCCCATTGATGATCATCATTCAGATAAGCCTGAGCAAACAGCTCTAGACCTGATTCCTCTTCAAAATAATAAATTTCATTTTGCTGCTGATCATACACATACTGAATAAATGCTTCATACTGTTCCAAAAATACAAATTTACTAAGCCAGAGAGTTAATCTCCCCACAATAGAATAATAGACATTCTTAGGGATTAAGCTAGCTTCTACAGAAAGTTCTGTTCCATTATCGCGTTCTACTAATTGATAGCGAGTGAAGCTTGTGCCTTCATTCGTTACGGTTTTCATCGCAATTTTATAAGGAGGTTCGTGAACAAGCACTTCTGCATCAAACGTATAAATTTTCTTACCTAACTTTTGCTTAGAAATAAAAGTCGAGCCTGCAGTGACCTCATCTTCAGAACCCTCATAAATATGCTCAACAATCATCGTATTCCATTTCAGCACATGCTTGTCCTTATGTAGACATTCATAAACAAGATCAATCGGTGCTGAAATGAAGTGATTATATTGAAATGCTTTTAACTCTTTCATTCATTCTTCTCCCTGCTTAATCTCACCCACTTTTAAGGTGAGTAAAATAAGACCTATATTTAGCCAATTTGTGCCCTACCTTATATTCAATAATAATTCACTATTTCCTTTATTTGATGTCACGTTACTCTCATTCATAGGGAGAGCTCAAAAGGTATTCCTGTCGCTATTGATAGGAATGTGAGGTTTATCACATAATAATTCTTCTTATTTCTATATAGTAATTGTAAATTATCATATTTTACTACACACACAATAAGGTGATGAACATGAATGCTATAGAACTTATAACCGCTTTAACACCTGTACTCGCTGTATTTATTCTTCTCGTTCTTTTGAAACTTCCGGCAACGAAAGCAATGCCGGTTAGCTTCTTGCTGACCGCTGTTCTCTCTTATGTCGTCTGGAAAATACCACTACTACAAATTGCAGCAGCTTCCATTGAAGGACTAATCATATCAGTATCCATTCTTTGGATCGTATTTGGTGCCATCTTGTTATTGAACACTTTGCGCAATAGTGGTGCCCTCGATGCAATCCGAACTGGGTTTATGGGGATTTCAATAGATAGAAGGGTACAACTCATCATTATTGCATGGTTGTTCGGGGCATTTATTGAAGGTGCAGCTGGTTTTGGGACACCTGCAGCCATCGGGGCTCCACTCCTTGTCGCCCTTGGTTTTCCTCCGCTTGCTGCCGTCGCACTCGCTCTTATCGCAGATAGCAGTCCCGTATCATTCGGAGCTGTCGGAACGCCGATTATTGTAGGAGTTGACCAGGGACTTCGTCAGGGTCCTGCTGTTGCTGATCAAGTCGCCGCAACCATTGGGAATCAGTCAATGGCTGACTATTTGCAGTCCGTGACCCAAAGTGCCGTATTTATTGATTTATTAGTAGGGACTTTCATCCCACTTATTTTAGTCATGATGCTTACACGCTTTTTCGGAAAAAATCGTTCTTGGAAAGAAGGCTTAGCGGTATGGAAGTTTGCGCTATTCGCTGGGCTTAGTTTTACCCTCCCAGCTTTTACAGTTGCAAGCTTACTAGGTCCTGAGTTTCCATCAATCATCGGTGGACTAATAGGGCTTGCCATCGTCATCCCTGCAGCGAAACGAGGTTTTCTACTTCCTGAAACGTCTTGGGATTTTGGAGAAGTAACTACTAACACTCCACATAAAAGTAAGCCACTTCCGCTATGGCTTGCATGGGTCCCTTACCTTCTCGTAGCTGTCTTCCTAGTCTTGACACGGTTAGATATTCTACCGATTAAAGGATGGTTAAGGTCCGTAATAGTTGGATGGCAGCAAATTCTTGGTACAGAGATTAGCACGTCATTTGAACCGCTCTACTTACCTGGATCCATCTTCATCGTGGTCATTTTGATCACCATTTTCATACACAAAATGACGTTAGAAGCAGTAAAAGTTACGATGATCGATTCACTAAAAACAATGGCAGGGACTGTTATCGCGTTAGGTACAGCCGTTCCGATGGTTCGGATTTTTATCAATTCAGAATTGAACGGTGCTGATCTTATGAGCATGCCAATGGAACTCGCTACGATGGTCGCAAACTCCGTTGGCGATGCCTGGCCGCTCGTTGCGCCATTCATCGGTGCTCTCGGATCTTTCATTTCAGGAAGTGCCACGTTTAGTAACATGATGTTCTCCCTCTTCCAATTCAGTGTCGCGGATCAGCTCCAAATGAACGAGCAACTCGTCCTCTCTCTCCAGGTTCTTGGCGCAAACGCGGGTAATATGATTTGTGTGTTGAACGTTGTTGCTGCTGCGTCTGTTGTTGGAATGGTTGGAAAGGAAGGAACAATCATTCGGATGACGATTGGACCGATGCTGTTTTATGCAGTAGCTTCAGGGGTGCTAGGTTTCATTTGGATTATGTTTCTATGAATCTTGTTTAAAAGATTGTTCGTGCAGTTGTTCATGAAGGTGAGCACAACTCAACTCATTCAGTCGCTCTACACAACCCGGAACTGGGACTGGGACAATGAACCTGTCCCTCTGTCCCACAAAAGATACTTTTTCATGGCCACTTGGTTTATATTTATACAGCCCTTGGTTCTGGCTACCAGACAGTAGATTAGCTGATTACTTTCAAGGGGATGGTTGATCGCACGTATACACTAGGGATGTAGGAAGTATGTAACATAACTGTAACTCATTTGTGGGACACGGAACCTGTCCCTGTGTCTCTTACTTGCTATTCTTTTCCAGTATGCTAGTATAGGGGCAGGTGCTAGATTACAAAAATGTTACAAAGATTAATATCATTACATAACCGGCACCAAAAATTTTTTTGGAGGTTTTAGAATGGTAAGAACGCTAGCAGCACTACTCATCACTGCACTTTTTTTCACTGGATTCACAACCCCTGCACTTGCTGATGATCATGGAAAGCCACCTGTTGAGGAACTTGAGAAGCAGTTTTTCAATCTATTTAACGTCGAGACCGATGAAGATAACTATGTAAAAGACTACGATTCATTTGAAGAAATGAGGAAGGTCTTCGAAAAAATAATGACGCCAGAGCTTGCCAAAAGCACAGTTGAAGCGCTTTTTAAAGAAAGAGATGGCAGACTTATGTTTTTTGCCTTTGATTCCGAGCCGAAACTACTTAGTGATGTAGACTATGAACTTAAAAAAATTGACAATAACCACTACAAACTTGCACAAACAGCTGATTTAGAGTTGTATGGTGGCATTTACAGATTAGAAATTGACTATATCTATGAATCAGGTAAGTGGATTTTTGCAGACAGAACTGTTACCAATAATGTAGAGAAAGAAACTACTGAAGACACTACCGGCGACAAACTGCCAAACACCGCAACATCCCTTCCAACATCGATGATGATTGGCGGAGGAATCATGATTGCAGGTGCACTACTACTTGTAGCTAGAAGACGCGCAAAAGCTTAATCTTCTATTAAACTACTAATCGAGTATGAGGATGAGGGGGTGACTAACCCTCGACCTCTCACACCACCGAACATATGGGTCCGTATACGGCGGTTTCACGTGTTTCCAACTGAATCAGTTGGACGGTTCTGCAGATTCACTAGTTTACAAAAAAGAAAACCAAGTGAACAATCCATAACACGGTTAAGTTCACTTGGTTTTCTTTATATATATTTTTCGGATTTTCTCTTTGGAAGTGAATCATGAGAACCATCACCGTGATTCATAGCATCACCATGGGACGAGGAAGCTATCCCTCCTAAAAATCTAATTTTTTATCGTTCCCCTCGTAATCAACCAGCATTGCACCTTCTTCTAACGCATCCATTAACCAGTCTATAATACGATTCCAGGTCCTAGAAATTTCTTTATTTTCAATATCCCATTGAACAACCGGAGCTTCGTAGTCATTGCTTTTCTGCAAATCAATACAAACGATGTCACCATAATTGAGTTTTGCAATGGGGAGGTATTCATCTGGCAAGTTCTCTTTATCTCTTATATAGATACTTGAATTAAGGTAAAATACACCATCAATCATAGGTCCAGACTGCTGGTTATAAACTTCAGCCAAAACTGTTCCAGGAAAAAAGATTTCCCCTCCATTACTAACTTGGAGAAAATCTTTATACACTTTGGGCAAAATCACTTTATATTTTTCTTCGAAGTTATGTATATCTTCTATCCGTGCACCCTTATTTAACTGGTGAACTCCAGCAGAATAGTTATTAAATTCATTATAAAAAGATTGTAAGTCTCCATTATCAGTGTGGAAATTAGCCATTACTAACACTCCTTTTTACTTAGGATCCCATGGTACAGGGAATCACGGGGACGGTTCTGATGATTGCACTTTACTGCATAAAACAGAAACCCAGTGAACTAACCAACTAAATGGCTTGTTCACTGGGTTTATCTTTAAGTCTAATAATTCACTAGTTATTCCTCTATATACCATTAGTTCCCTACACCTTAAATTGAATCATGAGAACCGTCCCCGTGATTCGAGAAAGACAAAAAAATATATATAGAATTATATCCATAACAAAACTCTAAATATTGTATCTAATTCCTCATTTTTATCTTTATATAATGATGTTTTTGCAAGAATAGATAGTATGGGTGATAGATTTATATCTCTATAATAGCACATGAAAAATCCCATTACCTTTTACGATAATGGGATAAGATTTAATATTCTTCTAACTTTATTTAACTAATTATTTCTCTAAGATGTTTTCCTCTATCCAAGTTATAAAGATTGCCCTAATCATACTTTTTGCCTTAATATAATCATTTCGCACATTAATAAATTCTGAATTCAATGTTTGATTGAACAATACGTTATACTCAAGGAATTTAAAATCACCAGAATGAAGGTGGCCCGATCTAATAGTTCCATATAAATACTTAAGGTATTCCTTTTCAAATTTACCTTCTGTTGAATATTTCTCAACAAACGCAAGAAATCTATTCATATCACTATTTAAACCTTTTAAGTAATCAAATTTAATTTCTATTTTTAGTAAAGCTTCTATTGATGCAACTAAATAAGAAACCATCATTGTAGGCTCATTAGCACATACAGATAAGGCTTTATTGTATAACTTACATGCATTACTGAAACGTTCAAATTTCTCTTTACTTTTTGTTTCAAAGATTTTTAGTTTTCTAAAGAAAGTAATATGTGAACTCAATAGTCTAATATCTGTATTATAGTTACTTATTTCCTTATTTAAATCACCTCTCACAACTTTCCTTTTAACTTTCTTTAATTCACGTTGCTTAAAAATTTCATCTAACTTAGGATTATCTTTAGATATCGACAACGTTGATTTGTTACCCTCACTATCAGTTACAGTCACTGTATAATAGCCATTTAGAACCATTTTATCTCCATCTAGGGCAATCAAGCCATTTAAATTATCAAAAACAAGCAGATCAAGCTCCTCATCATAAAATCCTTTGTTTATTGCCGTACCACCAAAACGGTCATTGTCCGCTTCCTTATAATCTGCCAAAGCTAGCACTTGTTCCGACTGAAACTCATCGATTCCTAAATCAAATAATACGGATAAGAAAGAGAAAACTTCTTTCGCACGATTATAAGCAAGAGTTCTTGCAGAAGTTACATCAATAGCAAACACTTCAACATCAAACGTAAGCATTTGTTCATGAGGAGAGTTTGTTATTGAATCTGCGTTATAAATTAAATCGCGGCCCTGAACCCTAAATGGCTTTACATCAATCTTATCTCCCCATTCAAAGTTGATTTCTAAATCCTGAGGTTTTTTACTATAATACCTTCCATAAACTCGTACTATATATTTTGTTGGCCCCTCCAATAACTTCATATAAATATCAGCAAATAATTGATTTGAATAATCTTCTATATCATAAGTATTGATTGAATCATCCATTTCAATTACTATTTTCAAGCTAGTTTTTTCCATTTTTTGCAAGTTAAAGTGTACCTTTACTAATATGCTCTTTTTGTGAAAGTTGTCCGAATAAGTAAATTTATATATGTCTGATTCTGTAGTATCCATACTGCATGTCGCATCCTTTTTTTCAAAAAAGGACTTTATAGCATCAATATTCCCAGGTAAATTACCTATATTTAAATTCTTATATTCTTTCTTTCTAATCATTGTAATCCCCTTACAAATAATCTCCTTTTAACCAAGGTGTGTATTTTCTTTACGCTATTAATATTAGATCCCTAATTTCTGTATCACTACACTATTCCCAAGGTGTTTTACAATCTCCCTACATTCAGATAACCTATTAGAATACATCCCTTAGTAATTTAAAATATATAAAATAGATAATTCTAAGTAGTGGATACCCAATAATCAACATAGAGAAAACCAGGATTCTAACCATTACTTTGATTGGCTAACCTGGTTTTTCTGTTTTTTGAATCTTTCCCCCAAAGTCTTTCCTCATACATGGGACGTTGCTAAAAACCATTCATCAAGTTTCTAATTTGGGGACTAGAAGGTTTATCTGTTACATGTATGCCATCGGGCTGCAGCTCATACTGTGATTGAGACTCCCCAGACAGAGATAGGAATATCCAGCTCATTTAAGATATGTGTATTTAAAGATTTATCGCATTTAATCACTTTTCCTATTAGTTCAGGAATCAGCGGGACGGTTCTACTGATTCATTAGTTTATAATAATATAAAAACCTGGTTAGCTAATCATAGTAATGGTTAGCTCCTCGTCTTCCTCTAAGTAGTAAATCTGGAAATCTATTCATAAACTCTAGAATGAATCACGAGAACCGTTCCCATGATTCCCTAAAAGCCAATCATAGATCTGAGAACTACTTAGGTGGAGATACTCTTCTAGCTAGGCAAGTATCCAGTCCTTATAGGGATCTAGTTTTTTCTTCTTTCCCAAGGGTTGTTCATTATAGGCTTTTACTTCATCGAATGTCATTTCTAGATACTTATAGACAGTCGGTCTTAAGATCTTAAGATCTTTAGCGATTTGTGCCACTTTAAACTTTTTCTTATGTAATTCCTGAATCTTAATTTATAACACTAACTTCTCCTCCAAAACCCCAACCTCCAGTAAAATAACGTCACGATCTATTTTACTAGAGTAGTAGGTTGATTGAGCATAGTGTAAATTCCTATCGAGCAAAATGTGTCAACTTTATTCTAGCGTTTACAGCAAGGGGGGTACAGCAGATACGGTTGTTAAAAGTTCAATCAATAAGAGCACATTACAAAACGTACGAGTTAATCAAATGTTTGATTAACTCGTACGATCACTACTTTAAGAATTTAGATTGTATTAGGAGTTGGCGGGACAGTTCTTCTGCTTCATATGCTTACAAAAAAAGAAAACGAGGTGAACAAAGTTGAGTTTTCATGGTTTACTTTGAATATTTTTTACGGGAGATCTATTTGGAAGTGAATCACGAGAACCGTCCCCTTGAATCTATTAATAAGTTTTAGCTAAAGTCTTCTCTTTAAATTCAATTATTTTACCATATTCAATAATATCTGCTATTCTCTTACTTGCTAATCCATCGCCATATGGATTACTTGCTCTACTCATTTTCTTGTACTCTTCTTGATCTTCGAGTAGTAATTTGAAATTGTAATAAATATTATCTTCATCTGTTCCTACTAATTTAAGTGTTTCGGCTGATATTCCTTCTGGTCGCTCTGTTGTATCACGCATAACCAAAACAGGCTTACCTAAACTTGGTGCTTCTTCCTGGATACCTCCACTATCAGTAAGAATTAAATAGGACCTCGAAAGGAAGTTATGAAAGTCTAAAACTTCCAATGGCTCTATAATTCTGACTCTATCACAATTTCCCAGAATATCATTAGCAGCTTCTCTTACAACTGGATTCATATGAATGGGATATACCACTTTAATATCTGGAAATTCATCGACAATTCTTCTAATTGCCATAAACATATTCCTCATAGGCTGACCTAGATTCTCTCTTCTATGAGCGGTAATCAAAATGAGTTTACTATCCGATGCCCAATTAATCTGATCATGAAAATAATCCTCTCTGACCGTAGTATTTAGTGCATCAATACCTGTATTACCCGTTACAAAAATAGAGGTAGGATCTTTTCCTTCCTTTAATAGTTGCTCTTTCGACATTTCCGTCGGAGCAAAATTGTACTTTGCTACAATTCCTACAGCTTGGCGATTATATTCTTCTGGGTAAGGCGAAAAGATATTATAAGTTCTTAAGCCTGCCTCTACATGACCTACAGGAATTTGCAAATAAAAGCAAGCTAATGAAGTGACGAAAGTTGTAGATGTATCACCATGAACTAAAACTACATCAGGTTTAACTTCTTCAAGTACAGCTTTCATTTTTTCTAATATACTTATTGTTACATCAAAGAGGGTCTGTTTTTCTTTCATTATCGATAAGTTATAATCTGGAGTAATGTCAAAAGCGTCTAACACTTGAGTTAACATTTCTTTATGTTGACCTGTAACACAAACAACTGTTTCTACTTTATCTCGAAATTTTAATTCTCTAACTAAAGGACTCATCTTAATGGCTTCAGGTCTCGTACCAAATACAACCATTACTTTTTTCTTCAATTTTATCAACTCACTTTTCTTTTATTATTTTCTAAATCATTCTTAGCATAGCTTCAGATTTACAATAACAAGTGGATGTTTCCTACTTAATTCTCATGATTCAAATCGGTAAAAAGCGAGGCATTTATTTTTCCATTGGTTAAGTTCACAATTATAGGAAACTTTAGGAATTAGTGTTTTGTGAATATATTTCAAGCTAATAACACTTGCTTTTTAATAGATAAAAGTCATCTTAGTGAAACTAAAAACCACCCATTCAACAAAGATTGTCGGTTATAATAAAGTCTCTTATTATCCTCATACCTAGTTACATTACCACCGGCTGCTTCTACAATAGCTTGACCTGCCCCCGTATCCCATTCCATCGTCGGTGCATACCTTGGATAATAATCTGCTTTTCCTTCAGCAACCAAACAGAACTTTAAAGAGCTTCCTGACGAAACTACTTCTACTTCTCCATGCTTGGCTTCTAAGTTTTTAATAAATACTTCGGTTTCTGCTGACATATGTGATCTACTTGCAACTGCACGAAGTATTTTATGACCTCGATTATCAGGAAGTTTTACACTTTCTTGCAAGAGTTCTGACTCATTAGATATTTTAACTGTTGAAGCATTTTTAAGCTTATATGCACCTTCACCAATTCTACCAAAATAAAACGCATCTAAAGCTGGAGCATAAATAATTCCTATAGAAGGATAATTTCCTTCTATCAATGCAATATTTACAGTGAATTCTCCGTTCTTCTTTATAAACTCCTTTGTTCCATCTAATGGGTCCACTAACCAAAAATATTTCCATTTGCATCGCTCACTATAAGAAGATTTATTCCCTTCTTCACTCAAGACAGGGATATCAGGGTTAATTTTATTTAAACCCCTCATAATTACCGCGTGTGATTGATGATCTGCCTGAGTAAGTGGTGAATCATCTTCTTTAAATTCAACGTTAAAATTCTGAGTATATACCTCTAGAATTTCTTTGCCAGCTTGTAAAGATATTTTAAACAATTCAAAAATACTTATATCTTTCATATAATTTTATGACCACCTTTCAAAATTACTTTGAAGCGATTGAGTTAAAACCAAACAAAATTCACAATAATTACGGTTACTACCATTACAATTAAACTTAAAGGCAATCCAACCTTTATATAATCTGTAAATTTGTAGCCACCTGGACCATATACAATTAAATTAGTTTGATAACCAATAGGAGTAATAAAGCTAGCTGAAGCAGCTATGGATATAATTATAGCAACCCCCATATATTGTACTCCGAGAGAAGAAGCGATCTCTAGACCAATAGGTACCATTAATACTGCAGCCGCACTATTTGTAATTAGTTCAGTGAATATATTAGTCAATAAATAAACTAATAAAAGAACTACAAATATCCCATAAGGTTCACCTAACTTTAACAAACCATTTGCTAGCCATTCAGCTAAGCCGCTTTTAGTCATAGCGATTCCAACACCAAATGCACTAGCAATAAGTAAAAGGACATTAAATTGTACATATTTCTTTGCCTCTTCTGGAGAAATCACCTTTGTGAGTACTAATAAAAATACGGCTAGCATCATTGCTTTGAACATACTTAAGAAGCCCATAGTCACTAGGATAATCATAGCTATCAATATACCTATGGAAAAGTAGCCTTTTTTGCTATTAGTACTTAAACTCTTAGGGGCATCTAAAGAAGATACTATGTAAAAATCACTTGAATGTTGATAATTTTTTAGAAAGTCAGATCCAGCCAAAAGCAACAATGTATCCCCTGGGCGTAGAACTATGTCTCCAACTTTACTTTTTATCCGCTCATTATTACGATGTACGGCTAATACTCCCGCATCAAACCTAGATCGGAATTGTGATTGTTTTATTGACTTAGTTAATAAGGAAGATTGATGAGAAACTACAGCTTCTACAAGTTGAATATTTCCATTTTTTAAGTCATCTAATTCTAGTTCAGAACCCGTTTCAATTGTTAAGCCTTTTATATTCTGTAATTCAGCGATTGTAGAAATTAAACCTGTAAAAATTAACCGATCTCCCGCCTGAATAATTGTCGTTGAGCGAACTGGAGAAATACGCTCATCTCCACGTATAATTTCAATTAGATATAATCCGTTTAATTCTCTCAATCCAGCCTTTTGAACAGATTTATTTAGATATATAAAATCACCTTGAACGCTAACTTCAGCAATATACTCTCTAGAATCAGCAAATAATTGATCACCAACACCAATATGATTTGGTAAAAATCTATATCCAATAGTAAAAATATAAATAAGTCCAATTATTGTAATCGGAACCCCTACTATTGCTAGTTGGAAGAGGCTGAACCCTTTTAATTGATTATCAAGCAACATTCCATGTACAACTAGATTAGTAGAGGTACCTATTAAAGTGATTGTTCCTCCTAAAATAGTTACATAAGATAATGGAATTAAAAACTTTGAGGGTGCAACTTTTTGCTCTTCACACCATTTCTTAATAATTGGTGTAAATGTAACAACAATAGGAGTATTATTCAAAAAAGCAGAAAAGAATGGAAGAGGTAGAAAGAAGCGTAACATAGAACCCCTTACAGTGCTGCTCTTATCCAACCATTGTTTCATTAATTGATCTATGATTCCATACTTCTGTATCGCTCCAGCCACAATAAATAAAAGGGCAACAGTCAACATCCCCTGATTAGAGAATCCCTTTAAAGCTTCTTCTGGAGTTAACAATCCTGAAATTAAAAAGACAACAAGAGTTGCAAAAACAACCATGTCCGGCCTAGCAAATTCTAATAACAATGCAATTAGCATAAAAATAATCATAGCTAAAACAAAGATCATCTCTAATGACATAGGGAAGACCTTCCCTTCTGTTCTTTCACATTTTAGTAAAACTCCCAAAAAAGCTACTATCAATTAGGAATTGATAGTAGCTATCTTACTAAAGAATTATTTTCATAATTTCTCTTACAATATAATCCGTTGCTTCTTTTAATGTAAACTTACTTGTGTCAACCTCAATTTCTGGAGATTCCGGTGCTTCATACGGGCTAGATATCCCAGTAAAGTTTGGAATCTCTCCATTACGAGCCTTTTTATACAAACCTTTCACATCACGATTTTCACATTCTTCAATTGGAGTACTAACAAATATTTCAACAAAACCATTACCAATAATTTCTCTTGCATTTTTGCGGTCACTTTCATACGGTGAAATAAATGATGTTATTGTTATTAATCCTGCATTATTCATTAGCTTAGCAACTTCCGCGATACGACGAATGTTTTCGACACGATCACTTTCCTTAAAACCCAAATTCTTATTAAGACCATGACGAACATTATCCCCATCTAGTAACATCGTATGATGTCCAGTGGTAAACAAACGTTTCTCGACTTCATTTGCAAGTGTTGATTTTCCAGAACCTGAAAGTCCAGTGAACCAAAGTGTAAAAGCCCTCTGTCCTTTTTGTTGTTCACGAACCTCTCTTGAAATATCCGATTCTTGCCATACAACATTTGTCGAGCGACGAAGTGAATGCTCTATCACACCACAAGCGGAAGTCATATTCGACACTCGGTCAATCAAAATTAGTCCACCGAGTCCTTTATTATTTGCGAAAGTATCAAATACCATATTTTCTGATAATGAAATATCACATTCTATGAGCTCGTTTTTAAAGGCCTTATCAGCTGGAATATGATCCCCAGTATTAATGTCAATCTTATGCTTTATAGACATCACAGTACCAGGAAGGATTTTTGTTCCTACTTTTACTAGATAATTTCGACCCGGTACCAGTTTAGTATCATCCATCCACAAAATAGTGGCTGTAAACATATCAGTTACTTGAATATTACTTGAAGTTGTTAATACATTCCCTCGAGATACATCTACTTCACGGTCTAATTGTATAGTTGCTGGCTGTCCAACAATTGCTGAATGAGCCTCTTTATCTGTCACCAAGATACTCTTTACCTTTGCTTTTTCATTACTCGGTAGTGTTATTATCTCGTCTCCAACTGAAATGCTTCCTGCTTCAATTTGCCCTTGAAAGCCACGAAATGTATGATTTGGACGACTTACTCGCTGAACTGGAAGGATAAAACTATCCCGTTGTTCTTTTGAAACGTCTATCTTTTCCAAATATGCTAATAATGGTAAACCATCATACCAAGGTGTATTCTCTGACTTCTTTGTGATGTTATCTCCTTCAGTAGCTGAAACGGGGATCACTTGTATACTTTCAAGATTAAATCCATGTGTTAATTGTTTAAAATCTCTCTTGATTTCTTCAAAACGCTTTTGTTCAAAGTCAATCAAGTCCATTTTGTTTACAGCTAAGAGAAGATGTTTAATCCCCATTAAAGAACAAATCCGCGCATGGCGTTTAGTCTGAGTAATAACACCCTTTGTTGCATCAACTAAAATAATAGCTAAGTCTGCAAACGAAGCTCCTACAGCCATGTTACGAGTATATTCTTCATGCCCTGGTGTATCAGCAACAATAAAAGAGCGACTATCTGTCGTGAAGTAGCGATATGCTACATCAATCGTAATTCCCTGTTCCCTCTCTGCTATTAAACCATCAAGAAGAAGAGAATAATCTATCTCTCCTCCACGACTTCCTACTTTACTATCAAGCTCTAAAGCTTTTGCTTGATCAGCAAATAATAGTTTTGCATCATATAACATATGACCAATAAGTGTTGATTTACCGTCATCTACACTTCCACAAGTAATAAATTTAAGTAGACTCTTCATTCTAGAAATACCCCTCTCTCTTACGGCGTTCCATACTTCCAGCGGCTTCTTGATCAATTACTCGACTTGTGCGCTCTGAAGATACTGCGCCAAGTGTTTCATCAATTATTTCATCTAAACTATCTGCTTCAGACTCAACACCACCAGTTAGAGGGTAACAACCTAAAGTTCTAAAACGAACTTTCTTCATTATCACTTCTTCACCAGGTTCTAGTTTCATACGATCATCATCTACCATTATGATATTCCCATCACGATAAACAACTGGCCTTTCCTTAGCAAAATATAGTGGAACTATATCAATATTTTCCTTGCGGATATATTGCCATATATCTTTTTCAGTCCAATTTGAGAGCGGGAAAACACGCATGCTTTCACCCTTATTAATTCTAGTATTGTAAAGTTTCCACATTTCTGGTTTTTGATTTTTCGGGTCCCATGCATGTTTTTTGTTACGGAAAGAAAAAACTCGCTCTTTTGCACGTGATTTTTCCTCATCACGTCTTCCACCACCAAAAGCTGCATCAAATCCGTATTTATCCAACCCTTTTTTTAACGCTTGTGTCTTCATTATGTCTGTATATTCCGATCCATGGTCGAAAGGATTAATACCTTGTACAACTGCTTCTTGATTAATTTCTTCAATCATCTCAATTCCTAACTCTTTTGCCTTGCGGTCACGAAACTCAATCATTTCATTAAACTTCCAAGTTGTATTAACATGCATAAAAGGAAATGGAGGCTTCTCTGGATAAAAAGCTTTCATTGCTAAATGGAGCATAACAGAACTATCTTTTCCAATTGAATAAAGCATAACTGGATTTGCGCATTCTGCAGCAACTTCTCTGATAATATATATTGCTTCAGCCTCGAGTTGATCAAGGTGAATAAAATCTTCCATGGGAATATCTCCTAACCATTCTAAATTTGTACTCAAGCGCAAAATGAGTCATTACATGACTTTACTCTTTTAGTTTTAAAGTATTCTGTGCTTAAGCTTAACTAACTTACTACCTGCATTTATTTAACCCTAATGACTTCTACTTTACACTTCTTTCCTACTAATAGATGTAATATCATCGTAAAATATATTAATAATAAAATTGGCTTGTGACTACTCGATTTATTATTTATCCAATTAAGTGTCTTCGAAGAAAATTTAGCCTTACCTAAACTTAATCCCTTTACAATTCGCATTACAGGTCTAAAAGTTTTACTGAAAACAGATCCACAATTAGGAGCAATATTATCTTGATTCTGCTTTGACCATTGAATACGTTCTTTTACTGGATTAACGACACTTAAATCCTTATAAGGGAATTCAAAAATAGCACTTATAATAAACTTTTCTTGAGATCCAGTAAACATTGTCTCTCTATATGAAATATTCATATTCTTACGGTTGATAGTTTTAATTTCGTTATCTTTGTCAATATATGTAACACTTTTAACAAAGTCATATATTGATTTATTTATATGTTTACCTTCACCAGCATTCATGGCTAAAGCTCCACCAATTGTTGCTGGAACAGACGCCAAATAATAAAAAGAGTCTAAAGATTCCTTATAACATACTCTCAAAATTTCATTCATCTTAACTGTTGAAGAAACTTCATACAAGTTTTTTTCTTTAGAAATACACTTTATCTCTTTCGGGATACTATTCTTCAGTACAAGTGATTCTACATTTTTTTTTACAAACAGTGTATTAGATCCATTCCCTAAAAAATAAATCTTTTTATTATTTTTCAGGGCCCAATTATAATATTCCATATATTGACTTACAGATTTAATTTCTGCGTAAGATTCAAAGTGGTGAGATGTTTTGTATCTAGATAGAGAGTCGGTATCAATATTTCTAATATTATTCTCAATCTCCAATTCTTTTATCTCCTTTTTTCTTTATTTCTAATAGCTAAATCAAATATTAATATAACTTAGCATTTGCAATTATCTAGCATATAGAATTTTCACAATAATAAGGTAAACAACAGTTTAAAAGCCCTGCTCTAATCAGTAAATAGTGTATGGAAAGGAAATTATATTATATGGCGTATATGGGCATTTAATCTGTTTGATCAAACCCCATGCCTTTATTAACCTCATTGCTTAGCTTTAATATCATTATCTTAGAGGCTTTATGTTTCTTCTTATATCAAAGCTTAACACTCGTTTGCATCATTGGAAGAAAAGGTAACAAATTTTCATATCATCTATTAAAGCAAAAATGTCACCTTTTTGTGGTGACCTTGGGCCACTTTGTAACTATTTTATTCCCAACTACTTTAAGGAGTATTTTTCACAATTTTTAATTAAGATTAGTTTTCTTATTTTTAGATTTGTCATAAGAGATGCTTTTTACTATAGTCATTATAATTAATAGAAGGTTGACTGTAGCACCAGCAATTGCAAATAAAGCAATTGCAATAATATCACTTTCAAAGAGGTAACCACCTATTGCTAAAGCAATTACCCTCAATAATCCGATGCCAATAGTAATATACAAATATAATTGTTGTGCTGATAAGACTGGTAAAGCTTTCACGCTTGGATTATTTATAAATACTATATATGACCAAATTGCAAGCCACCTAGAATATTCACCTGCAATCAACCATTCCTCACCGAACACAAAACTAAACAACCAGGGACCAAAGACAACTACTAATCCAAATGGAATAAGGCCTATAACTGCTAAAGTAGTTGTAGCTCTTATCAATAAATTTGAAATACTTTCATTATTATTTGCAGCTTCGGTAATTCTTGGATAAAAAACATCACCAACTGAATTTCCAATTAATTGAGCTGGTAATGCTAATACTTTGTTCCCAAGCACGTAGAGGCCTACCGCAACTGGACCAAACATTATAGTCAGCATTAAAACCGGCAGACTTCTTGATACTGAATTAATGAATTCTTGCGATGCACGGTATAATGGAAAATCCATATATGTTTTGGCAAGGTCTATCCCCCTTATTGATAGGCGGTTAAACTTACTCTTTCCAATAGGATTAATTAAAAGAGATAATATTTTTGCATTCCAAGCAAGCAATAAAGAATGTAAGGCATACCCTAAAGTTGTTATTAAGATCAAGAAAAACGCAATAGGTTGGAATAACCCTAAGCCTATTTTAGTACTATTCACAAGTAAGGCATGGATAACAGCAACTTTTGCTTTTTGTTTGAATTTTTTATGCCTGATCATCCATTGCTGGGTAACCTGAAGCGCTGCTGTAAAAACCATAATAATAGGTATAAATATTAAATATGGTGCCAACTCTGCAATTTGCAGCAATTCAACGATAGATTGTCCAAATATAGTTACTATTAACCACATAATTGCTGAAAGTATAAGAGCTATATTAAGTGATAAGTAAAGTAAGCCCTTAGCATGGTTCTCTTCTTTTGGAAGAACAATTGCTATAGGGTATGTCATTGCTGCAATAGGCGTAACTATAGTGATAATAGACAAAAAAACTCCAAGAATACCAAAAGCTTCTGGTCCATAAATCCTAGTAATGATCGGTGAGAATAGTAAATTTATTGCTTGGACAGCAGCTGTACCTGATGCAACTGTAATTACATTCCTTACAAACGGCTTTTTCGTTAAGCTTGAAAAATTGCTTGTTGAAAAAGGGAGTTTGCTTAAAATACCCTTATTCATTATATAGCTCCTTAATTAATTCTACTAAATTTTAGTACCTAAACTGTATAGTAAATAACAACGTATATCATGAAAACATAAAAATGTGTTAGTAATGATAGATAATTTTTTATTAAAGTATAAATTTAATTTTCAGCTAGTGAGGTCTTTAGATAGTTAAGGGATTTATTTTTTTCTTCTTCAAGAATTAAGTTTGTCGAGTCATAATCTATTTCCATCATTAATTCCGTATTATTTAAATCTTTAATACTCTCAACAACTCTATGATTTAGTTCCAATAACTCCAATAAACTTACCATTCTTGTACCACTTTTTTTATGGGGGATAGTAATAAAGTTTTTATTGAAAATTACCGAGAAAGCCGTTCCATGGAATGAATTAGTTATAACAAAGTGGGCACCCTTTATTAAACTTAATAATTTTTCAGGACTTACCCCCTTTAAGTGCTTCCGTCCTTTTGAACTTTTCAACCTCTTTTCTGTTACATAGAGTAAATTCAGCCCTAGTTTCTTTCTTAAGTGTTCGGAGATTTCCACTATGTTTTCAATGGGTCCTACTGAGTAAACTAAAATATACTTTTCACCTTCAGTAGTCTGGTTCACTAATTTATTCCAAATAGTAACATCTGCTAATAAGGTTGGATCTAATACCCTCTCAACTTTATTATTTGTTAGGTGGTCAACTAGTTTTAATGCACTATTTTCTCTAACACTAATATAATCAAGATTGTTTATCTGACTTTTCAAAAAGGCCTCTTCTTTTTTGTCTATAACCTCACTTCCAATACTTGCTGCATAAGATATTCTCCTAGCATTTTCATCATCTGCACAAAAATTAAAGAAAAACGCATCATCAAATTTTGTGAGTTCAGAATTCCAAACCTGATCACTACCAGATATATAAGCATCGTATCCGTTTATGTCTATTGAATTTTCAAAGGTTTTTCTAGAAATGTTCAAGTAATTTTTCCTGAATTTATTAAAAACCTTTTCTCTCTTGGAAAATTCTCGAAAATGGATAATAGTAGAAATGACTGATCTAAAGGTTTTTCTTATACTTTTAGTATTAATACGTATAACTTTATACTTGTTAATTATATAGTCTTGTCTATAATCTATAATCTCTACATTTTTATCCAATGACTTAATTGTTTCTTGTAGAGCATAAGCCTGCAATACTGCACCATAATTATTTGCATTATGGAATGTCAAAATCCCTATATTCATATTAATGTCCTCCCGCGAATCATACTATTAAATTGTATATTAATGAGCTGAATTTTCTATTGATATGAAAAGATTCAATAAAAAACAATCTTCTTTTACTACTCATCTTTTTAATTTTACTTCCTTTTGAAATCTGATAGTATTCATTAAAAACCTTATGTAGTTCGTTCAATATTTCAGCCTTATCGTTATAATCATATTTATATAATTCACAATAATTTTTTGCTGCATAGGAACAGATGTGAAGTGCAGAAAAAACACTTAGTTCAGGGAATGTTTTTTTGTAATATTTATACATATACTTTCCTGAATGAATATTATCAAGCTTCTTTTCTGAAAATGCTGTACGACACAAACTATCAGGTGTCATAACATAGTTGTAATATAATTCATTGATAGTAATAACCTGATTAGCCCTAGCATATAATTGCGTTAAAATACACGCATCTTCCCCAACATAAAATTTAGGAAAAATAACATTTTTAAATAAACTAGCCTTTATCAACTTATTCCATAAAAAGTTGGTAGTATTTATTTGTGCAGCTTGATAAAAAGCACATTCATATGTGCCAGATATCTCGACGTTCTCAAGCTTACTTTTAGCTATTGTTTGCCCATTAGGTTTAACCTTACTATACCCACATTGAATTATATCAAAGTTATATTTTTCATACTTAAGCATTTCTTGGTACATATTCTTTTCAATGTAATCGTCTGCATCTACAAAAGTAATATATTTTCCTAGTGCTATGTTAACCCCATCACTTCTAGCTTCTCCAGGACCTGCGTTGTTTTTATGAACTACCTTAACTCTATAATCTTTATAAGAATATTCATCACAAATTTCTGCAGATGAATCACTTGAACCATCATTTACAAGTATTACTTCTAATTTCTTGTAAGATTGACCCAGAATACTATCAATGCATTTCTTTAGGTATTTCTCTGCATTGTAAACAGGAACAATTACACTAATTAAATTTTCCATTAGCTCACCTCGCCGATTAATTTAGATCGGTATTAACTGATTAATAAACTCCTAATTTTCAATTGATTTTTGCTTTCTTATAACACTAGAAGGAATCGCTAATATAAATATTAATAACAGAAAGAAAGTATAGTCATAAATTGGATTTCCACTAACACCATATAATATAAATACTAATTGCATATATAATGAAAACAGTAAAATACCATGTGTTCTACTGTAAGGGTAGGATTTAATATGTATAATACTTTCCTTTATATTAAATATAAATAAAGAAAAAAATGCTAAATAAAATACAACAAAGCCAACAACCCCAGTTTCCGCAAGTACCTGCAAGTAAATATTATGACCTCCATAACCAAATGTGAACTCTGCTGCCCCTATACCCTCTCCAAATAATTTATTATTTTGGAACCACTCAATCATAGTATTATACATGCCTTCTCGGCTTCTAAATAAATCCTCTTCATGAAACAATCTATTAAAGACATTCTGAGTTGCTGGTATAAAAAGCATCGCAAAACCACCACCAATTAACATTAAGAAAGTGGTAGTTGTTATTCTAATTATCCTTATATTAGTTTTTCTATCATTATAGATAAATAGAATGAAATAAATAGCCAAAATACTAGCAACAAAAAAAGATCTCTTCTGAGTTAATAGTAATGCTATAAAACCTAATAGAACTGTTAAAATCAAATAAACACTTTTCTTTTTAGATGTTATTAACTTACAAAAAGCTAAAGAACTAAAGATTGTTGCAAACATACCTGCAAACGCAGCTTGATTAGTTATTCCTGAAAAATAATTATTGGAGGAGGATTGCTGAATAATTGCGTATGAATAATCAGTTAGGATTAAGTCGTTCAACTTCATAACTAAATCTTTAAATAAAAATTGAAGAATTATAAATACTGAATGAATCCCAGAAAAGATCCAGATTAGATTGATAAAAGAAGTCTCCCACTTTGTAGTACTTCGTAAATAAATTAATAGAAATACCATTACTACAAAAAAGATTAAATATTCTCGCCCATCAGCTTTATATGGAGTATTTAACAGACTAAAAAATAAAATGATAGTATACACGATCCAATTCACATCTATAAAACTAATCTTTATCTTTGAAATATTTATTAAATAAAGTAAAGATAATATAGTGCCTGCTATCACCAAAAAAGCTATCTGTATATTGACTACACTTGATATAACCTTTAAATAAGCCCAAAAAATATATATAGATGAAATAACGACTAAAACAATGTTGTTTCTTTCTTCTCTATATCTATCATTTATATGTTTATTGATATAATTCAAGTGAATACACCCGCCTAATTCCTATATGTTGATATTAAATAGCTTTTTAATAAGATTGATTAGTATTAATTCCTGTCTACATAATCAAGCAGATGTATTATTTTTCATAAAGCTAAGATACTTCTCAGCAATATTGTTTATCTCAAAATCAAGAGCACGTCTGAATAGCAGATCCCTGTTAGTTTTATTCAATAAACTGGTGTTTATTGCAACTGCTAATTCAACCTTATTATTAGTTTCTACCAAAGTGCCAAACACACCATTTTCTAATACTTCGCTTGGCCCTGAAGGACAGTTAGTACTAACTACAGGACATCCACATATCATAGCTTCCACTAATACTAATCCAAAACCTTCATAGTCAGAAGATAGAACAAATAAATCAGAATTAAGATAATATAAATATGGATTATCAACAAAGCCTTCAAAATGAACTTTATGTTCAATCCCTAATTCAGTAATATAGTTTTTAAGCATCTGCTCATTCTTACCTTCTCCAAGAATTATTAACTCGCAGTCTACTTTTTTATTTACTAGATAAAAAGAGTCAATTAATAGTTTATGATTCTTTTGATTAATAAGCCTTCCAATATTCAAGATTTTAAGAGATTTATTTTTAAAAACCGGAAGTTTACTACCCATTTTTTTGTAATCTTTAAACTTATTTATAGAACTTTTATCAATAGTAGGATTATAAATAACCTTTATATTTGATTCATTAATTTTCATATTACTAGTGAAATCATTACGAACTCCCTCAGAAACAGCAATAAAATTCATGTCTTTATTTAACCTATAAATTAATGGGGCTAATCTCAAGGATACCTTTTCTACCCAACTTATATCCCTGTAATTTTTTGTCATATTGTGAATAGTTCTCAATCTTTTTGTGTTCTTTGTCTTTAATATAGGTAATAATATATCTACTTTATGATTCGTTGTAATAATAATATCTGGCTTGTTATCTTTAATATACATATTTAATTTTCTTATAATTGTTATTAGATTTCGTTTATTATATGTTATAACTCTAATATTTTCTCTATTGTCCTTGCAAAACGAATTTGATGTATCGTTTTTTTTTAAGATTAATATGTCCACTCTACAACCTTTGGCTGTTAATCCTTTGCTTAAATTTTCAATATACTTTGCAACACCTCCTTTACCTAAAGAATTAACAATGAATGTAATTAGCATATAGCACCTCTTAAGCTTTTTTATTTTTCACCCAGTAAAGGAATTTAAACAGAGATTTTATACTAGAATAATATATATGACTGTACTCCTTCTTTTCGATATAAGGTTTATAATTATTCTGTTTCATTACTCCTGAACATAATAATTCAATTTTCTCTATTTCTCTCCTACTAAATTCATCTTTCCATTTCTCCGAATTATTTTTCAAAACAGGTTGGAATACATTCTCCTTCCATGACCTCTCATCATTTGCTACTAAATCCCTGGAGCTCTCCATATACTGGAGCATGCTATCTTCAAAACTTAAACCTAGGGCGTTTGACAAGTTTTTTAATGTATTTTGGGGGCTACCGATTAGCTCTTCATATTTAACTTCGATATATCTATCTTTAAACAAAGTTGGTCCCTTATTCATCCCTAACTTGATTTGTTCGTTATATGTCAGACTATGCATTAGTAAGCCACGGTCTTTACTCCACTGAGCCTTAAGCCTTGAAAGCACTACATCTCTAGGATCTCTAATCATGTGAATAACGTACGCATTAGGGAAATGCTTTTTTATTACATCTAAAAATTCAAGATTTTTCGGGTCTTTATCTCCAATATGTTTTTTATTTTTACTCTCTTTATAATGCTTAAGTACAGATTGAAAAAATGCCAAATTATTAAAAGAATTTTCATTAATATTATCCTTTATCAGACTGTTTAAATCCATGTTCAATCTAGCCAAATATTTATCATTTTTAATCCTGTTTATGGTTTTTTCTGCTTTTATACCAGATACTTTTTCTTCAGATAAAAAATTTCTTAAAAAATGCGTCTCAGGAGGAAAAGCAATTTGAGAGTGTGAATTTAACATACTCTGTAATAATGAAGTCCCTGACCTTCCTACTCCTACTATGAATATCATTTTTTCTTCCATTTTAATCCCCTTATGTTAATATATAGATCTTCTAATGCACTCTGTCCTTGTATGAATTCAATTGTTCCATAGCCAAAAAGTTTAGGCGGGAGATTATCTTTCTTAAACTCTATTAATTCAGACCAAACTTTCCCATCACTGCTTTTATATACCTTTGCTTTATGACTCTTATTCTCAATTGTAGTAGCAATAAATAAATTCCCGCTTTTGTCGTAAGTTGAATAATAAGCAGGACCATCAATTTTAAATAGTTTTATTAGTTTTTTTTCTATTAAATCATATGAATATATATAGTTTTCTTTATAAGGACAATCACTCCCCCATATAATTAAATTTTTTTTCTGCAATAAACTAACTGATCTCCACGTTTGAGAACCCCCATTAATATAATTCAGTTCATCTTTCTTAATGCTATAGGAATAAAAGTTAGATTCATTATCTTCATCACCAGTACCTATAAATAATTCATCTTTGTTTTGATTATTTTGTTGGATAAAATGAATATGTCTAACATTTTGTATTGTTACTAATCTCCTTTTGTTAAAGGATTTCAAATCCACTTCATAAATATATACATCTTTTCTGTCAGGGTTACTAAAATAGTCTCCATAATATAATTTATTGTCAAAAATTAACACACCCTGTTTTAGAGGTCTAGACCCTCTATCAATTTTAATTAGGTTTCTTAACTTGTTATCTACATATATAAGAATTTTCCCTTTCTTTACAACCACAATGTAGTTATCATGTATAAGAATATTATGAACACCTCTTCTTAGAAACCTATATACATAATCAATTAATGTGGTCCTAATGCCAAAATTCAAATATTGCAATTTTACTTTTTTATAACTTTTAAAGTTACTACCTATATAAAAAAAACCATTTTTATATGCTTGGATATTTTTGACCGACAGAACTTTCATAACGACCTTCTCTTTCATTTTATAATTTATACGTATTTTTAAATGGACATATATTTTTTGTATCTAGGATTAGCTTATTACTTGTTAATCCAAAGTTTTCTTTAAGATGATTATGACCAACCATTACAACAAGAAGTTCTATATCATTTAAGAATTTCTCAAAATCAAAATACTGATCCTCTACAATTGTTGTGTTTATTAACGGGTCAAAGACTTTGACACCAAAAGCCAAGTGTTCATCCATGCGCTCTAATAATTGAAGTGAGGGACTTTCGCGAGTATCATCAACATTTTCTTTATAAGTAAGTCCATATAACCCCACTTTAGATATATCTTTTATTCCGTGCTCTCTCATAATATCTCTAATTCTTCCAAGAACGTGGGTTGGCATTGAATTATTTAACTTACGTGCCGTCAAAATTAAATTTGTGAGATCGGGGTAATCACCAACTAAAAACCATGGGTCTACTGAAATACAATGACCTCCAACACCCGGACCGGGTTGTAAGATATTCACTCGGGGGTGTTTATTTGCAATTTTTATTATTTCATAAACATCCATATTATCAGTACGACAAATCTTAGCTAATTCATTTGCAAATGCAATATTAATATCTCTATACGTATTTTCTACTACTTTAGACATTTCAGCAGATCTAATATCAGTTATAATGATTTCTTCATTACAAAATTTCGAGTATAAATTTTTGACTTTCTCGCCGATTGCACTATTATCTGTTCCAATAGTCCTGGAATTATTTTCAAGTTCGTAAATCATATTACCAGGAATAATTCTTTCAGGAGCGTGTAGTAAGTGTATGTCTTCTCCTAGTACAAATCCTCTATTTTCTATTACAGGGCGAATATATTTATCTGTAGTTCCGGGTGATATTGTTGATTCGATAATTATTACTGCCCCTTTCTCACAAACATCTAGAACACTATTCAATGCTGATATAACATATATTGGATCAAGTTTCTTATTTTCTTTTAAATACGGTGTTGGTACAGCAAGGATGTATGTATGCGTCCTCTGATATTCTGTTGTAAATTCAATCCCATTGGACAACGCTTCTTCGAAGAGTTCCTCCAACCCCTCTTCTTCGAAAGTAAGCTTTTGCTCAGATAAAGAGTTTACGAGGTTAGTATTCTTATCGGTTCCTACGACTTTTAGTCCACTTTTTGCAAACATTAAAGCTGTAGGCAAACCAATATAACCTAATCCAACAATATTAATCATAGTAATATCTTCCTTTCAAGTAGTCCATCCAGCATTATTACTAAATTAACTCCAGGTTAAATTTAACACTGCATTTTTTTCCGTACATTGGGTATTTTATTATTATTTGTGTTATCTCTTCTTTTTTTTGATAAAACAAACTTCGATATGTCTTATTAATTTTTACCTTCTCATCTGTGAACACTTTACATATCGGCTTACCTTTATGATATAGTTCAAACCCTAGTTCATTGATCTTGACCTCACATGGTGTATGAAAATAAGCTTCACAATATTCACCCTCACCTGTGATTTCATCTATGATTGCATAACCGTTTTCATTTTTATTAATTTTTCTGGTATGTTTATAACCGTTCTTTGAAATCATAGTACCAGTAAAGCTGGTCTCATCAAAATTGATTTGTTTAGGCTTTGTCCAGTCTGTAACTAAGAATGCCCCCTTCTTGTTCATTTGTTCAACACCAGTTACTTTTACAGTGTTATGACCAACGGTTGAGGAAAGTGACTTTCCTAAATCACTAGCATACGAGTATGTTCCGCTATCACAAAAAACATTAATATTATTGTGCCATAAATCTATATGTAACTGATCCATATGTGCAGGTCTAGATTGGAAGTCTTGCAAACAAGTCATAATAAACCCACCATCATGCCGGAATATATAGTATCCAGAATCATTAAATCGTGAAGTAACCCTTTCTATATTTACTAGAGGGACATTACCATCCGTACCACTACCAAACCACAATAATTCTTCATCATAATTACCTGGTTTATAAAGTCTTTTACCATTAATTAGAGCGTATACAGTGTTAATAACAGGACGGAAATCCCGATAACCACATTGAGTAACAGGGAATATAAGTGCTCCATCATTAGAACCATAATTCGGTAC
The DNA here is from genome assembly GCF_056159065.1 of Anaerobacillus sp. ABA4_114. NCBI lineage: Bacteria > Bacillati > Bacillota > Bacilli > Caryophanales > Bacillaceae > Anaerobacillus > Anaerobacillus sp. ABA4_114. Next base: position 420,788 of record NZ_JBSWUM010000001.1, on the reverse strand, counting down.
GTCTCCGGATTCGCATTGAGCCTGATATAATAAAAGGACACTATTTTTTATTCTTTTTTTCTCAGTAATGTGAATATTTGTTTTTTCACTAATTTTAAATACACATTCAATTATTTGAAGAGTATACCTATGATAGTTGAAAGAATATTGTTTAAAGCCCCCATCAGATGAGAATTGATTAATGATTTCTTTGTCAAGCAAACGATAGGCTTTTCTCACAGCAGATTCATTTTCACAGCACCACGCTCCAACTATCAATCCGCAAATTTCTGAAAAAGTGTGATTATTTTTTATACATTTATGAGCATAGAAAAAGTTGGATAAGACTTTTTTATAATTAAATTCTACTAATTTTGTGATGTTTTTATCGTCTTGGTTTGAGGTAAGGCCGTAATCTTTAAATATAGAATATGCAATTAGTGCATTAACCATTCGGAGTGTACATTCTTGGCCACACTTATAATTTGGTCCATATGGATATGGATTAGATTTTAACCAATGATCTATTTGGTTTGAGAATGCTTCATAGTATTTTGGATCACCAGTTATAAGATATGCCCTAGCGAAGTAGAAGAAGTGTGTGAATCGTGAAGCTTCCCATACCACTTTAATATCTCCTAGTTCTTTGTCAAAATCAGGAATTAAATACCATTTAACATCCTTTTTACTTTCTACTCCAGTTAATGGATTTAAATGCCATCTAATAGGATTACCATAGTTAAGTTCTACTGAAGAGAACCCTGTAATTACTCCATCAAGTGCTTTATCTGCTACAGAAATTATTTGCATCTTGTGTTTTTTATTTAATTTACCTAAAAAGGTTTTTATAGCAGAAATGTCAAAATCAAATATATCAATTCGCTTAACACTCACACTTTTTTCAAATAACTTTTCTGTAGTGGGGATATTTGACAACAGTTTTAATTTTGCAGAGTATAAAGAACGGTTAACCGTCCAACCTAAACCATATTCAGTTAATAAAGATTTAATTGTTCTTATCATGGTGTCAACTGCTCCATTACTCCATTAAGTTTTTGGGCTAACACTTTATAGTCATAATGTCTTGCAACATTCTTAGCATTTTCACTCATTTCTGCATAACGTTCTCCTGACATGTTATATATATCCATTACTGCTTTGGCTAAATTCTCAGGTGTATCACTTTCCAAAGATAAGCCACAATTATGTTTTTCTAAAAGACAATACCCCATTTTAACAGTGGAGATGATTGGCCTCCCTGATGCCATATATTCAAATAACTTATTCGAACTATTACCTCTAGACCAATTATATTTAGATTGCGAATAGTTGAGTATATTTAAAGACGATTTACTAAGTACATAAGGCATATATTTTTTTTGTACATATCCCTTTAATTTCACATTTCTGATTTTTTCATCTTTAACTCTATTTTCTAGAGTTTCTAATTCATTTCCGTCACCATATATTAGAAACTGAATATTATCATGATCCTCTAACAGTTTTGCAGCATCTAAGATATTTCCAACATTATTTACAGTTCGAATAGCTCCTGTATAAACTACTTTAAAGTCCTTACTATTCAAGTCTTCATCAGATAATATTTCATTCTTTAATTGATAATTAAATGTCTCTATATCTACACCGTTGTTTATATAGTGACATTTATTTAAGTCGATAACTCCACCTTGCTCAACATCCCACTTCTTATCAAGAATATAATTTACGTCTCCTTCTTTTAAGAAGACCATCGCATCTGCATTCTTATAGATCCACTTTTCACCCTTAATGAGGAGTTTCCCAATAATACTATTTTCTTTTAATTTACCGCCCATAAAAAAAACTTCTGGCCAAAAATCACGCACTTCACAAATACAGGGAATATTAAACTTTTTAGCTATTTTCAAACCGGCAATCATAGTCAATGGATGAGGTGATGAAGCAATGATTAAATCAGGTTTATTACTACTTCTGGTAATGTCCTTTACTGCTCCGAAAAGGTTTTTATAAAAAGCTAGCATATTTATTATCCTATTTATACCGTTCGTAGCCGAAGATGGCGTTTTAACAAAAACAAATGGTATCTCACTTTCATTATCAATAGAATACAATCTATTATCATTAATAATATTTTCATTTGAATAGTGGAGGTACGATGCTGAAAATACAGTAGTTTTAATCCCATAACTTTTAAGATTAACTCCAAAATTGTAAGGTCGAATTAATCCTGTTAAAGCTGGAGGCGTTGCATAATGATGAAACATCCAAATATTTTTATTTTCATTTTCTTTATAATCCATAGTATCCTTCCCTTTTACCTCTTAGTTACAGAAAAATTGGTGCTTCATTAATTTAAAGGTGTTTCAGACAATTACTAGTGATTTATAGTGTTCAATTGTCTTCTTTATTCCATCCCCCAAAGAATAATTAATCTCCCATTTTAGTGCATCCTGAGCAGACTCATTATATAATACACTATGTGTGATATCGCCTTCTCTTTTATTCATATAAGTTGGTTCAATAGTAGAATTACTATGTTCTTTCATTATCACTAATAAGTCATTAATTGAAACTTCTTGGGCTGTTGCAATATTTAAAACTTGCTCACTACCATTTTCTACTGCCTTAACATTTGCCTCTGCAACATCTTCAACATAAATAAAATCACGTGATTGTTCCCCATCTCCATATATTTCAACTTTCTTATTTTGAGACAATCTTTCCGCAAAAATTGCAACCACTCCACCTTCACCTTTTGCATCTTGACGAGGTCCATAAACATTGCTATAACGTAAAACAGTATAATCAAGCCCGTAATAATCTTTTGCAAGCTTTAGATATTTTTCAATTGTAATTTTCGATAGCCCATATGGAGAAAGAGGGTTAATTGGATGTTTTGTATCAACTGGTAGATACTTAGGTTCTCCATATACTGCTGCAGAAGAAGCGAAAATAATTTTCTTGATCCCATTATTCTTTGATGCTTCTATAACATTAATTGAACCCCTAATGTTAACGTCGGTATCATATACAATATCTCTAATAGACTCTGCCACACTAACTTGAGCAGCCTGATGTATTATATATTTTGGCTTAGTATTAAATACGATTTGTTCAAAATCACTATTAGTTATATCACATTTATAAAACTGTACCTTGCTTGTATCTATATTTTCTAACTTACCTGTTTTTAAATTATCAACAACAATAACTTCATATCCTTTAAGAATTAATTTTTCAACAATATGTGACCCTATAAATCCACAACCACCCGTTACTAATACTTTTGTCATTTATATCCCCCCACTTTATTACCTTGCACCTTCTCCTGTTAAGACAATTCGAATAGTTTTAAGTAAAATTTTTACATCAATTAATAAAGACCTATTCTCTATGTAAAATAAATCTAACTTTAATTTTTGTTTTGGAGTAATGTCATAACCACCATTAACTTGAGCCCAACCAGTAACTCCTGGTTTTACCACTAAACGTTTAATAAAACCTGGGTTTTCCTCGTTAAATTGAGCAGTAAAGATAGGGCGTTCAGGACGAGGACCAATCATACTCATATCTCCTTGCAATACATTAATTAATTGAGGAATTTCATCAATTCTTGTTTTACGGATAAAAGCACCAATTTTAGTTATACGAGGGTCATTTTTATCAGCCCACTGTGCTCCTTTCTTTTCAGCGTCAACTCCCATTGACCGTAATTTAATTACATTAAAATATTTACCATCACGTCCAACCCTTTTTTGCAGATAAAACGCAGGTCCTGGTGTCTCTAACTTAATAGCAATACAAAAGATTAATAGAATAGGAATTGTAAAAATAAGTCCAAATATAGCCATTAATATATCCATTAGACGTTTAATCACCGAGTAAACGTTTGGATAGGAATAACTTTGTTGTAATCCATTCTCGAGAGTTACCGCATATTCTTCATGTAAATTGTTATGAACCTTTTTTATCGACACTCGCCTCACCTCAAATTTTTATTCCTAATTGCTATATAATGCTGCACTCGTAACTAAACTGTACACCTTCCATAAAGCACTTTAGTTCTTCTACTAGTTTATTTCCTTTTGCTTTAGTTATAAGATAAGATTAAAAAAGTTAAATTAACCTATACATAATTACTTCCTCCTATAAGTTCTATAAAGCAATAATATTATTTAGTGGATCAGAACCTGCTTGGATTATTTAATAGCAATACTCCAATCAACTTCTAAACCACCAAAGCTTAGTACTTACCCCAACACCTACAAGGCTAAATAGGTTAATATTAATTCATAATTTTGTTTGTTTTTTGTATTCATTTTTCATCTAATATCTTTTTATAGTTTAAACACTTTTTCTAAAAGTAAGTTTAAACGATGATAAGTTGTCTGATTACTTTGAAAATATTAGGGCATCTAACCCTCCCTCACACCGAACCTCTGTCAACAAATGTGACTAAGGTATATTTTTTATACACCCTTAGAACAGCCGAGTACCTACATTTTTAACGGTAAGTAGACATCACCAAAACAATTAACTTTTTTAAAATGCATTAATAGTATATTTTTCACTTAAATATAACAATGTAAAATTCAAGTGAAAAATATAACAAAACAGGCATAAAAAACCCCCACCAAAGTATGTTCAAACTATACGAATTGGCGGGGGAATCTTTACCTCCTACACAACAATAACTTCATCAATTTATTTTAGTTATCTTTTGCAGCAGGCTATTGTTGTGCATAGTAGTAATAGTAACTGCCTTCTTTCATCTTCTTCCGATTCAACACTACTCCTAGCAACTTACTACTTGCACTTTCCAACCGTTCTTTTGCTTTGATAGCTGCTTCTTTTTCAGTCGTCTCACTACTGACAACAAGTACAGTACCCTGTATTTTATTTGCAATGATTTGAGAATCTGCCACCGCAAGAATTGGAGGGCAATCGAACAGTATAAGATCATAAATGTTTAATGCTTCTTCAATCAATTTATCCATTGCTTTTGAACCTAGTAATTCTGAAGGGTTAGGAGGTATTGGTCCGCTTGTTAACACCTCTAAATTAGGAACCTCAGTCTCATATGTAACTTCTTTTAATTCCGCCTGTTTCGTTAAGACATTTGTTATCCCTCTCGTGTTCATCGTACGGAATGTATAATGGACTGTTGGCTTTCTTAAATCCGCATCCACGATGAGCACGCGTTTGCCCTGTTGTGCCATAACCACCCCAAGGTTAGCAATGGTAGTGGATTTACCTTCCATTGGTCCTGAAGAGGAAATCATGATCGTACGCATCTCTTCTTCTATAGCTGCAAATTGAATGTTTGTTCGAATCGTTTTATATTGCTCTGCAATTGGAGACTTAGGGTTTTGATGAGTGAGCAAACTTCTTTCTTTCGCTACTGTGATAGACTTTCTATTCTTACGACTCAACGGTTTCACTCCTCATCGACTTTTTAGACTTTTCTGTACGTGTTCCAACCTCTTTATCACTGATAACTGCAATCGTTCCAAGGACAGGTAAACCAAGTACGTTTTCAATATCATCTTCATCTTTAATCGTGTTATCAAGGTATTCTAGTAAAAACGCAAGTCCTACTCCTACCATCAACCCAACTATTAAGGCGATCGCCATGTTCAATACTGGTTTTGGATTTACTGGCGAGGGTGTTCCTTCAAAGTTTGCTTTTGATAGAATACTCACATTATCCACGTTCATAATCGAACTAATTTCTTTTTCAAATACGCTAGCCGTTGTATTCGCTATCTTAACAGCAAGGGCAGGATCAGGATCTTTTACTTCAACTGAAACGACTTGCGAATTTTGTGCATTGCTGACTGAAATCTTTTCATTTAATGCACTCGTCGATATATCTAAATCAAGATCCTCTACTACCTGATCAAGGATTGTTGGACTTTTTATTATGACGTTATATGTATTAATCAATTCAACGTTTGTTCTTACTTGGTTAATGTCAAAACCGTTTTCTGAGTTCGCTTTTTGGTTTACTAGAATTTGAGTGGATGTTTGGTAGATAGGGGTTAATAGGAAGTACGAGACAATTCCACTAGTCACTGTAGCAACTAATGTGATGAGTAAAATTAGTGAGAGTCGTTTTTTTAATACTTGGAATATTTCCTTCAAGCTGATTGTTTCTTCCATTAGATGCCTCCAGCAATGTATAAAGATTTTAGTTTATGAGCAACATTTTCCAGTACAGATTCCACTATAACACAGAAAACTCTCTATTTTCAGGGGGATTTCCCATTTCCACCCCCATTAAAATAGTATTAGTACGAAATACCCGTTCTTTTTTGTCGAATGTTGACGAAGAAAAGGCTTGCATTGCTATTTTTTTAATTTTTATGTCGAAAGTTTTTTGGATTTGGATTATATGTCAAATATTCTTAAAATAATCCTAAAAATTTCTTACGCTTGATTTCTTCAGGTAGTTCTTTCGAAACCATCTTTCCTAGAATTATATCTTCTGCATTTTCTTGCAACATATACCTTGTCGACATGTCGAATTCTCGTTCAACTGACTCCATTGCATTTCTTAAGTCAAAAGGCCTATTTGTGATGTTATGAGCGTCAGATGCAACAAAGTGCGCAAGGTTATGATGAATTAAATCCATAGAGAACTTTTGAATCTTCTTGCCCATCTTTCCAGTAACGCTTGAGCCGGTCAGTTGACTCAGTGCTCCTTCTTTTATTAACTTAAACAGTCGGTCAGGATTCTCCATAATTTCACGATTTCGTTCAGGGTGGACAATAATCGGGATAATTCCATTTACTTGGAGATCAAACAGGAGCTTATTTGCATAGCGCGGAAGATGACTCGATGGAAATTCGATCAACATATAGATACCATTCTCATTAATTGTCAACAGTTCTTCACCATTTATATCCTCTATGAGTTCTCCGTAGATCCGGTTTTCTTGACCTGGTAGAATCTCTATATCGATACCCTCTTGCTGTAACTTTGTGTTTAACAAACCAACTTCTTTTAATATAGTAGTTTTGTCATTTTCAAAAGAACCATTTTTGTGGTGTGGACTAGCTACGATTTTTGTAATCCCCTGCTCATAGGCTTGCCTAGCCATTGCCAAACTATCTTCTATCGTTTTCGCTCCATCATCTATTCCTGGTAGAATATGTGAGTGAATATCAATCATATGATGCTCCCCTTTCAAATTTTGCACTATCCTATTAGAGTAGCATATTCTGCTATCGTTTTTTGAAATTTCTCACCAAAACAACTGTTTAACTTTACCATATTTCCCGGTTTTGTCTATTCCTTTTTGTTTTTGGAAGGTATTTACTTTGAGATTTACTTGGACGTATAATAAAGATTAGGACTTTGCACTTATTTGAATTTATTACGTTATAGAAAGCTGGAATGTATTTATGAGAAAGTTCTTACTAATTACGGGTATTATCATTGGAGTGCTTTTGATTTCTGCTGGGGGATATGCTTTCTACCTATATTCTTCAGTGAAAGATACGGCTAGTACGATGCATGAGCCAATCGATCGTGAAACGTCAGCAAAACGAACTGAAAACGTAAATATGGCTGAAAAAGATCCCATTTCCATTCTTCTCGTAGGCGTCGATGAACGTGCCAACGACCAGGGCCGATCTGATACAATGATTATGATCACCCTTAACCCTAACGATGAGTCGATGTATATGTTTAACTTACCCCGCGACACTAGAACTGAAATTGTAGGCCGCGGTACAATCGAGAAAATGAACCATGCCTATGCATATGGCGGCGTTGAAATGACCATGGATACGGTTGAAAATTTCCTGGATGTCCCAATCGACTATTATTTCAAAGTAAACATGGAAGCATTTAAGGATGTTGTGTCAGCACTAGGAGGAGTAACTGTCGATAACCCACTCTCTTTTGACTATAAAGGATACAGCTTTCCAAAAGGTGAAATTGAGTTAAATGCACAAGAAGCTCTTGCGTTTTCAAGGATGCGTTACGAAGATCCCAAAGGCGACCTCGGCCGAAACGATCGTCAGCGCGAAGTTATTAAAGCCATCATTAATGAAGGCGCGAGTGTTGGAAGTATTAATAAAGTTGGCACGCTACTCGATGCTGTTGGCAGCAACGTGAAGACGAACATGACGTTTGAAGAAATGAATAATATTTTCCAGAACTATAGAAGCGCACGTAAGAATATGAACACATTTGAAATCAACGGTCATGGTGAAATGATTGATAACCTCTGGTACTACATCGTACCTGAGCAAGAGAAACAAATGATTACACAAAAATTGAAGGATCATTTAGGAATCAGCTAATTAAAAAGAAGGTGCTTTTGACATTCCTCAAAAGCACCTTCTTTTTGTTGTTCAATCCGTAAAAAGTTTTGCTTCGTCAGCAGACATATACTTCGTAAGGATTTTTCTAATCTTTTCTATGTACGGTCCTGCAGAATCTGGCTGCTTTTGCTCTTTTTCAACTTCTTGAACAAACGCTTGAAGTTCCGTCCACATTAAATTCCCTTCCTCTTTTGTATCCATTAACATCTTACCTCCGTAATCTCGTAAACTATTTTTTTGATTATAGCACCGACTTCAATTAATTTCCACTTAATTGAGAGAATTTACACTTGTTTACAATTAAATTATTCGATAAATAGTTCTTTTTGCCTGCTTTTTGTACGTTATAACGACCTTATGGAACTAGCGATCAGTGTTGACTAGGAGATATCTACCCGGACCTTTTAGATTTCAAACTTTTATTATGGTACAACTTAAAAAATATGCTCATTCATTTATTTCGTCGAATCATAGCGATCTTTATGGATAGGTTGCTAATAGGTGAGTATAAGTTACTGAATCAGTCGTAATGAGTACCATAAAAGAAAGAAGAGAATGAATATACAAGATGAACGAAAGCTTGGTCTGGGTACGTTTTGGGAGATTCTTTATGGATTGCAGTTTGGTTATAGAATAGTGGCTGGACAAATTTTGTATTAGGAGGAATCAATTTATCTAAACATAATAAAAGACCATCTGAGTATGATCAGATGGTCTTTTAACTTGCTAGCAAACTAATGACAGCGCCTACAAGTATTGAAAATAAAGGTATTAGAGCATAACCTATTTGCTTATTACGTTTCTTTTTCCATGCAATCTCTTCAGGAGTCATCCATGTACCGTTCATTCAATCCCTCTTTTTCGATAATTTTTGTGATTATGAAGTGGGTATTTTACAAGGTCGGCTTATTCACAAGTTATATTTTAGCATAATATGTCTAACTATGTAGGTGGAAATAAGAAAAAATTACCTATAAGACTAAAATATTCCTAAAACCTAGTTAGAATTCAATCTTTCTAAATTCCTACTCATAAAAATACCGATAACTAACTACATCTTTATCTATCGGAAGAATTGACTAAATTTATACCCTTACGAAGAAAAATAGGTAAATATAATTATGCAAAGAAAATGATATGGAGTCCAAATTTCATTCAATGTTTTAAGGGATAACCATAAATGCTGTTTTTCATCTTCTAAAAAGTCTAGTGCAGCAAGGATAGATACTATAATCGTTCTGGTTTTCTGAAATAGGTAACAAATTGAAAGATCGTCACCTCCATCCATCTCCTACTATAAACCTATTATGACCAAGGTAGAAAGATATACGCAATTCCCTTTTACTTCCTATAGAAACTCTCTTCATAGTCCTTCCTTCCTCTTTCATTCAATATTCCTCCAGTTATATTTTCAAACAAAAACCGTAGAAAACGTAAGATAAGCTCCTTATCCCCGTTTATAGTTACACTCTATCGTTTACACCATCTCCTCTATCAATCTTTTACAATCATACCTAAGCAAGCCAAAACATTCTCGAAGGAGATTCAAGCGTGATTCTCTTCTTACGGATAGGGCTCGCCTCTAAATTCCTAACATCTGCCTATACAAAGATTAAAGACATGGCAGGGCATATCGAAAGTATAAGAAACTATCGAATCCTGCCTTCAAAGCTCGTTAAAACCGCTGGATACGTGGATGTAACGGTAGAACTACTGCTCGGCACGTGTATTCTAGTCGGACTGCTTTTTAATAGCAGCGTTGCACTTTCTATTTTGTTAATCGGAACCTATACACTAGCCATCGTCATCAACCTTAGGAGAGGGAGAACTGACCTCTCGTGTGGGTGTGGCGGGATCGTTGGGGAAAACCTCCTTTCATGGAGGCTTGTTTTGCGGAACGTCGGCATCATGATTGGCGCTTCTCTTCTCTTCTTCAGTCAAGTTGATCTAGGTATGCTTGATGCGGTATTAAGCGGAAAATCGATTCGCGACGTTTATCCTGAATCTTTCTTTATTGCGTTTTGCGGGGGATGGGTAACGCTGATTTGCATCATCATCGTACGTGAAGTCACAACGCTAAGGAAGCATTTTAAAAGATTGCTAGCGTAAAGGAGGATACAAGAATGAACTGGCAGCTACTGTCTCATATCGGATTATGGCTCTTTCTATTCTTTCAATTTGCTATATTACTATATTTTCTGAAGCAGGTTACCCACTTTCTTAATCGGTTTAGAAGCAGTGGTGGAACAGTTGAGGAGAAAGCGTTACGAATCGGTGATCCAGCACCGCTTTTTCGCTCGAAGGATCAAAACAATCGTCCTCTTTCTATGAGTGAGTTAAATGGAAAACACACGATCATGATCTTCAGGAGTGCAACATGCCCCACTTGTTCAACACTACTGAGCAATGTGCCACACCTTGCAGAACAATTCGAGGCGAACATGCTTATTGTGTCACAGGAAAAATTAGGGAAGGAATCTTGTCCTTCTATCGCTAATACTTCTTATATAGTCGCTCCAGAATTATTTGAAACGTATTATATTAAAAAAGTGCCGACCATCTTCATCATCGACCCGAGTGGTAACGTCGCAGCTACTGGCGATATGAATGAACTCGACAATCTATTACGCTTCGTTCCGTTGGCCGCCAATATCGCACAGTAGAGACAAGGGGGATTTACATGGTACGTTCTTTCTTCACAAGAACCGCTATCCAATTCTTACTCACATCGATAGGGATCTTTCTCATCGGCTCCCTTCCCTATCTTCTTTTCAATATGGAGTCGCAGCTTGAAGTCCTCAAGATGATCGAACGGAAAGAGCTCAATAATACGCTCTTTCTATCAGATAACATCGTGATGAATGTAGATGCGTATGTTACGAACATCATCGATACCATCACGGTGATCTTCTCAGGAAATGCCGATCAGTACTATGCGCGTGGTGGCGTGTGGCCGCTGTTCCCTGAGTTTTGGCAGGCCTATCTTCAGTCGATGCAATATTTAATAGCATCTCTATTCATAGCGCTCGTGGCAGCGATTCTCCTGACGATCTTAACGATGTTATTACCCACTCACAGAAGGAGATTACCGAAAGCGTTCCTTTTTGTAATGGAATCACTGCCTGATATCTTTATTATTCTCATTACCCAGATCGCGATCATTTGGATTTATAAAAAGACGGAGATTCTGTTATTTAACATTACGAGTGGGTTCGGAGAACAAGCGATTCTTCTCCCTATCCTCGTTCTCTCATTTCTCCCTGCCCTCTACATCTACAAATATTTGCTGCTATCGTTTGAAGATGAAGAGAAGCTTCTCTACGTGGAGCTTGCGCGAGGCAAGGGATTGAATCGTAGTCGCATCTTACACATACATATTTTTAGAAATTCGATCTTCACCTTCTTCAACCATTTCAAAGGCATCTTCCTTTTTGCATTAGCGAACCTTTTGATGCTTGAAGTGATCTTTGAAATAAAAGGATTTATGACCTTTATTTTTCAAAACGGGGTTCTCAATAACGAGATCGTTACGATGGGATTATTTATGGTATTCCTTCCATCGTTTCTCTTTTTCACGGTTACACAATGGTTCTTAGAAAAATCCTTTAATGTGATGGGTGATTCTTGATGAAGAAGCTGATCAAACAACCGATGGTCACTGGGGGGACCTTGTTCATCGTCCTCCTTCTCGTTGGAAGCTTTATATATAGTGCGCTCGGTGAAGCACCGAAACCGGAAAAGGTCCTCTACGACAGTAATGGCGATATCGTTGCATTAGCCCCTTTCCCGCCGTCAGCACAGTTCCCGCTCGGTAGTGACATCGACGGAAATAACTTTATGCTGAAACTTCTGGAAGGAGCGAAGTTTACGATCGGGCTGTCGATCCTCGTGGCATTAGGAAGGATCGTTCTTTCTGCGATCGGGGGCTATTTACTGTACTTACTCCCAGGGTCTTTTCGTAAATTTCTCGATGGTCTCGCAGATACGTTTCACTATGCTCCTGTTACGATCTTCACGTATGTACTGATCGCACCTGTCGTGATGACGTTCAGCTGGAGCTACAGTACGCCGACAAAGATTATATTCCCTATGCTCGTTCTCGTGCTCATCAGTGTCCCAGTGTTGTCGCTATACGTACAGAAAGAACTCGACCTCATCGCGCAGAAAGAGTTCATCGATAGTGCCAAAGTGATGGGTGGAAGTCACTTTCATATTTTCAAATCCCACATGGCGCCGTTCTTAAATCCGAAACTGCTGATCATTTTCATTCAGCAAGTCGGACAAGTACTGATTATCTTTGCACACCTCGGCTTATTGAAAGTATTCATTGGGGGGACAGACGTTAGAGTGCTTGAATATGACATTGAGACTGGAGATGCAACGACTGCTTCATTTTCTATGTCAAACGAATGGGCAGGCTTAATCGCACAGAACTTTCAGTACGTGAACTCGTTCCCATGGATGATTCTTGCACCAGTGACGGCATTTGCGCTGACGATTCTTGCAATTAACGGCATCGTGTATGGATTGAAAGCGAGTCCGTCTTATAGAAGAAAGAAGAAGAAGGCTAAAGCATCTAGTGCGAGCTATACCTTTAGTGCGGAAAGCTTTGAGTTGCGAAATTGATGATAAAGGGGATCAGGCATGTGCCTGATCCCCTCTTTTTAATTCAACTCTTACTTTTTATGTAATTAAATGAAATAATTAGATTATTAAACTAAGGATACGGTTCCCTATGTAAGAACATCCAACCTATAGAGGGGGAGAGTTTTAAAGGTGTTAACGATAAAAAATGTTGAAAAGCAGATTAGCGATAAACTAGTTCTCCCAGCGTTTGATTTGGTTATCGAAAAAGGCGAGACCGTTGCACTTCATTCCAATATGAGTGTCATTAGTGAATTGCTTAAAGGTTTCACTAGTCGTGACCCAATTTTTCATAGATCTATTCAACTAGATGGAAAGAACATTTCAAAACACAATTCTGATATTGGCGTGTCCTTCTTAAAAGGTGGCGTTTATGAACGACTAAGCGTGCTCGATAACTTTAAGTTTTTTAAAGGACTATACAATTCGAATACACGTATTGAAGATGTTCTTCACCTTGTACAGCTTGAAGATAAGAAGAATGTAAAAGTTAAAAATCTTACCTATTCAGAAGAAAGAAGGATCCAATTCGCTCGCTCCCTCTTTCAGAATCCGCTGCTGTTTATTTTTGAAGAGCCCGATCAGAATGTCGATATGGAAACGAAACGGGTATTTCTCAAACTTGTCACTTATCTAAAACAAGAACAGAAATGTGTATTAATTCTCACAGGAAACATAGAAAGTGCGATTACACTTGCGGACATTCCATATCGTTTGAATGAAAATGGATTACACGCTTTAGAGGTGGAAGACACCCCCTCTGAGCAGTCGGACGAAGAAACTGAGCCGAACGTTTCACCCTCTATTCACTTTAGGAAGATTCCTGCCAAAGTTGAGAAGAAGATTCTATTGTTTGATCCGACGGAAATCAATTATCTCGAGAGTTCTGGAGGGGACGTCACCATTCATGTGAACGGTGAGGAGTTCCAGGGGTTTTTCACGTTAACCGAATACGAAGAAAAGTTAGCTTCATACGGTTACTTCCGCTGCCACCGCTCGTATCTCGTAAACTTAGAGAAAGTAACTGAAGTCATCACTTGGACAAGGAATGCGTATGGCCTCATCCTCGAAGATTCATCAGAACTTCCACTGTCTAAGAATAAAATGGCGACATTAAAAGAGATTCTCGGCATTTAACGTGTTCCATTCGGATAAAAATAGACACCACTCATCCCTACCAATGCTCCATTTAACCTTTTCAGCCTCCGTTTGACGGGATTTTAATGCCTCCTTATCAGTCGTTCTGTAATCTTAGGTTACAAACAACGAGGAGGTATGATGTTGGAGAATATCATAGAAGTACGTTCAATGATGAAAGCATTTGGTAATCAGGTAGCATTAAATGAAGTGGATTTCTCAGTAAAGAAAAAAGAAATCTTTGGATTTCTAGGGCCAAGCGGTTCTGGAAAAACGACGACGATTAAAATTTTGACGGATCAACTTTCACCTACAGATGGTGAAGCTACTGTATTCGGTATCAGCACCAATCGATTAACGAAGGAAGGTGCTCATCGCAGAATCGGAATTCTAACCGATAATAGCGGTCTGTATAATCGACTATCGATCTACGACAACCTTAATTTGTACTGCGATCTTTATGGGGTTCCACATGCTCGTATCACTGACGTGTTAGAAATCGTAAATTTACAAGATGAGCAGAAGAAACTTGTTTCCCGTCTTTCAAAGGGTATGCTGCAACGCGTTCTTCTTGCGAGAGCCCTTTTGCATAAACCGGACCTTCTTTTTTTAGATGAGCCGACTTCAGCCCTTGATCCTGCTAACTCGAGACATATTTACCGTGGCTTGCGTGAGCTGAATAACGAAGGAACAACGATCTTTTTGACGACGCACGACATGAGTGAAGCAGAGTTACTTTGCGATCGAGTCGCGTTTCTTCATGAAGGGAAGATTCAGTTACTCGATGAACCGAAGAAGATAAAAAGACAGTTCTCAGATTCAACGATTACGGTGGAGTTAAACGATGGAAGGAAAGTTGTTATAAAGAATGGGCCGGAAGATGCTGAACGAATGCATCAGTATATGTCGAGCAGCCAGGTCGCCTCGATTTATTCAAACGAACCTACGTTAGGAGACATCTTCATCAACGTGACAGGGAGGGAATTGGTATGACTTTTTCAATGAGGCGCGCGTATGCGATCTTCCAAAAAGATGTAAAAGATTTAACGAAAAATTTATTCGTCATCACGACCGCACTCTTACCGCTAATATTAGCCGTTTTCTACGGTACATCTGATCTTATATCGATCGAAACTCACTACACCGTGATCAACCTTACGTTCGCTGCAGTAGCCGTCTTTATTCAGAGTGCTTTGATCGCTGAAGAGAAGGAGAAGAATACGTTAAGAGGACTCATGCTTTCCCCTGCCACACTATCAGAGATTCTGGGTGGCAAAAGCGCGCTAACGTTCCTTTTTACAATCGCGACGATCGTTGTTTGTTCCTTCATTACTGGGTATGAGCCTTCGAATCTAGTTGTAGTAGGATTTGCTATCCTTCTTTCCACAGTGTTTTATATCGCGCTAGGTACGCTTGTGGGATTGCTATCGAAGTCCGTCATGGAAGCCTCGGTCATGGTGCTGCCGGTGATGTTTATTTTCGGATTCGGGTCGGTCCTGCAATCCTTCGCGGACAAATATGCGATTCTAGCATTTATTGAATATATGCCGAACGTGCAGCTTATCGAGTTAGCGAACAAAGTGGAGAATGGTGTAGGTATGACTGAATTCTTTCTACCGTTATTCGTCATCGCAGGATGGGCGGTTGTTACCGGCATATGCGTAGTCATAATGTATAAGAAAAGAGCTTTGGATGATTAGAAATTATGAAGAGCGATGGTCAAGCACTGACCCCCGCTCTTTTTCATTTATTCATAAACCATTCGATAAAAAGAATATATCCTGCAAAAACAGCAAGTGCAAACCATAGGAACCAATCTGGTACGTACTCCCATCCAAACATTGTTTACCTCCAAAAGAAAGCTTTTGTGGAAGATTGTTGTGACGTCTTATTCATTATAAGCCTTATACCAATGATACGGCTGAATCTCCTGCAGCGTCTTATATATGAGCTCGCCTTCAGGATGATAAACAGCAGCTTTTACCTCACTTCCCCAATAAAAAAGCCGCTCCTGGCATACGCCGCAGGGAGTGAGAATTGTATACGGAGCGTTCTCATCTTCTCGAACTACACAAATCGTATGCGTAACCTTTGTTTCTAGCTTGTGAGCTTCTAAAATCGCTCCTGTTTCAATACATAGTTCTGTTGATGCATTGATGACTTCTGGCGATACGCTTGTTAGGATTTGGCCGTCACTCGTATACATAGCCGACGCTCCTCCCCAGCCTGAGGGATATCTCCTTTCGATTAAGTTTACCGCTTCTTCGTAAAGTTGTTGTTCGATGTTCATAATACCCCTCCATCGCTTTTCTAATTTGTATGTGCTAGCTGAGAATAACTCCGTTCCGCTCTTAAAAGTACGAGAGTCAGCAGGACACCTATAAGCGCTAACCCTCCAAAGAATAAGTACACAACGAAAATATTAAAGAAATCATATAGGTATCCGCCAACAAACGTACAGAACCAGTTTCCGATTCCATTTCCCACTGCAGCATATAACGTTACGGCAGTTGCATCCATATTGATTGGAGCGATTTCCTTAACATACTGAAGACCAGCTGGAATAAATAAGCCTAGGGAGAACCCTTGAATGATCGTCGTTGCGTAGATGATCGTTAAGCTTGGTTCAAAGAAATAAAGCACCCATCTTAGCATGGAAGCTATTCCAGCAAATAATACTACCATCAGTAATCCATACCGCTGAATCCATTTTCCTGAGATTCGCATGAACGGAATCTCGAGTAGAACTGCAAGCATAAACGCGAGTCCGATCCCTGCATACGTTCCTCCGCTATCTTCTACAAACAATCCAAAGTACGTATTATTTGATAAGTTCGGTCCGAAGATCATGAATGTCACGATGAGAAACAGAAGAAACTTTCGATAGACTAGTAGCTTTCTCATTCCATTCTTAAGGTCCACTTTCTTCGTCTGACGCTCACTCGGTGAACGCCATGCGAGGATAGAAGCTAGTGTAAGAGAAATCAAGAATGCGTAAAAGATAACCCCTGGTCCAAAGACTGACTCTGATAGTTTTCCCATAATGAAGACGGCTAGACCAAAACCTAACGAGCCAAACAGTCGTATGTTTCCATAGTTATAGTTCACCTTACCCGTGTACTTTAAGGTAATACTGTCTGAAACGGGAATGATCGCACTCTGAAAGATTGCGACGACGATAGCGATCACGAGAAACCAGTAAAAGCCATCAAAAACAAGGTATCCCATTCCGGCGATACCCGTTAAGAGTGCTGTTAAGGTGAGGACTCGAGTCGGTGACTGGGTGGCGTCACATACCATCCCCCATATTGGTTGAAAGAAAATCATGATGATCGGTCCGAGTGACATGATCATGCCGATTTGTGAACCGTTCAGATTCTCTACTTGTTTTAAATAGACGCTCAACAACGGAAATAAGCTTCCCACCCCGAAAAAGGCGAGTAAGTAGAATCCTTGTAGCGTAAGTATGTTTTTCTTTGCCTCCTGCATCGTGCACCTCCGTAATGAGCTACCTTATATTGTAAGCCCATCTTGGAAATAGTCAATAGCGGGGGCAGGAAGGTGCCTAGCTCCTCGTTAAAAAATATAAAAACCATACAGCATGGTTCTGTTCATCCGCCGCTGCTCGCTTAAAGACCTCCTTGATATAGGGATCCTGCGTTTGATCCGCGATGTCGAGGTAAAAGTCGACAGCTTTTTGCTCATCTTCAATTGAGTACTTAAGTCCAGAAATGTAAGCAGTGGGACACTCTTCGATTAACTGCGGTGAATGCTGTTGTCCCGTTAACTGTGTATAGATGCTTGTGAACGCTTGATAATGATTGACTTCATCTTGTCGAATCTCTAGAATTTGATTCCTCGTCTTCTCATTCGGTGCCAGTTGAGCGAGTATGTTATAACACTGAATGGCGCTATACTCCCCATTGATGGCAGTCGCGATATCCTCAACAAGTGTACGGTAGACGTGGTACATGTTCTTCTCTCCCTTTCGTCTTGAAGCAAGATAGAACAGTATATGATGAGAGCCTAGATAAAGGTGAATTTTTCTAACGGGGCTCAGGAAGGTGCCAGGCACCTTCCTGGCCCACAAGAAAAGGCTGAGCGGATCCGCTCAGCCTTACTTCATCTTACAAGCTACCTTATTATTAAAATAGGCTACCTAGAAGACCACCTAAGATGCCTTCATCCTCATCTTCGTCTTCATCTTCATCATCTTCTAGAACGTTATCAAGGTTAAGGCTAGCACTTAGATCAAGATCTAGCTTCGCGCTATCCTCTTCGCTCCACCCGTTTTCTTCAGCCCATTCTTGAAGTTCAACTTCAGTCATGCCATTTGCTTCTGCCCAAACTTGAAGGTCTTCCATTTCCCAATCATTTGTTTCTGCCCAAGCTTGAAGGTCTGTCTTCGTAACGGTTTCACCGTCTTCAATAGCTGCTTCAATCTTCGTTTGGAGGTCTACAGTGGCGCTTGTGTCTTCTGCTGCTGACGCTACGCCTATCCCTGTCATTCCTGAGAATCCTAATGAGAGTGCTAGACCTGTTGCTGCTACTGTTTTAAACATGATAAAAATCCTCCTTTAAATTTTGATACACCTAGCTTTCGGAGGAGGATCACATTTAGATCACTAAATTCGACAGATTTCATTCTTCAGGACAATAGACACCGAACCTGTCATACTTGCAACATTAAAGTAAAATTCCAGCCCCCTCATTTCTGCCTTTCATCATTTACTCAACTGACTTCAAGAAAACCTTATCTGAAAACGAACCTCTCTCCATCGCTTTCTTCCGTCTAACCGCATCGATCTCTTCAGCATCCTTACCGTGAACACTTCCAAGCGAATAGACCACTTCAAGAACATCAGCAAGCTCCATAGTAGATTCTTCATCAGTCCTTGCTTCTATGTATTCATTCACTTCTTCAATTAGTTTTTTCTGTAGCTCAATTTTGTATTCTTCATCCGATAGAATGGAAGCCTCATAGACTTTTCCACTATTCGCAATGATGTCAGGAATGCGATTCCTTACTAGTTTATTGTATACCGGCATGGTTTTTCTCCCGAACGATATGAAATAGATCTTCTAGCGAACCTGAGCATCTCGTCACACCACTCGTATGGTAAAAAGAACTCGAAGTCACAGGGTCAGTGATTTCCTCTTCAGAATAAAGATAGACCGGAATACCACTGCCGAGTGCAATGCCAATCTCAATGTGCGTCCCTTTCCCACCAGGGAGAAGAGCGATAAGAAAATCGGACTCTTTCACTGCGTCGAGTTCTGAAGTGCCTATTCTCCCAAGTTCCTCAAACGTTGTCGCTCTTTCATTCATCGTCCAATCATATGTATGTGTGTACCCTTCATTCTTTAATAGATCACGAAGCTCTTGAACTTGCGCTTTGTTTTGAAAACTTGATGCGATATAGAATTTCATTGTTCTTCTCCTCACCTTTCCTTCATATCTATCCTGATTTTACAGCAAGCTGCTTGTTCATTTCCTTTTTCAATTTCCTTTCCATCCTCACTTCATACATCGGCGACTTCTTCATCTTCTTCACCCGCATCTTCCCGATTACATATCGAACAGACTCATTTTTCGTGATGAGCGGCTTCGCTTCAGGCATTTTTGTAAGGTCTACAAACCACGCGAAAGCCATGAGTGCGATGATGTTTTCTTCAATCTTCTCCTCATCAGGTGCTTCTCCTCCACCAAAGCCAAATATCCCACCTAAATTTGCGAGAATTTCCAGAAAAAGTTCCACGTGCCGTTCTCCTTCCTCTCTTCTACTATTATTTTTATATACGGACCATCTAGGTCATTTGTTTCATAAAAGGAGAAAGAGCGTTGAAGCTTTGTTTAAACAATTCATTTCCGAGGTATACTCATGTGAATTGTTTTCCTTTCCAACCATTTCATTTATTGAGATGGTTAGGCATTCTACAGCTTAAAAAGGAGTGACGTGATGAGTATTCAAAAGAGTGCAGAGAGTTCGAGTCTTGCAGAAGTGATCGACCGCATCCTTGATAAAGGTATTGTCATCGATGCATTCGCGCGTGTTTCGCTCGTTGGGATCGAGATTCTTACGGTTGAGGCAAGGGTCGTTATCGCAAGTGTCGATACGTGGTTACGTTACGCGGAAGCCGTCGGACTACTTCGAGATGACGTTCAGGAAGAAGGTCTTCTTCAGCAATCAAACGAGCGCGCACAGTTTAGCATGTAGTACGTTGGATTCATTTTTCGGAAAATTGAGTAATTCGTACCACGGAGGGGGTATCTCATGAGTAAACCCTTTGGAAAAGCACTGGATAAAGTCACAGAAAAAGTTGTTGAACATACGCCTGAGCACATTAAAGAAAAGGTAAAGAACACGGTTCAAGATCATGCGCATGAAACGTTTAAGGAAAACGTACAGGAAGGTGTTCAATCAAAGGTAGATCAGGCGTCTGAACAGCTTCAAAACACAAAAGAAGAGAATGCTTCCAAGGTTCACAGCACGGCAGAGAAAGCGAAAGAAAAAGTCCAAGATGCTCTTCTCTCTGTAAAAGAAAAGGTGTCGACGGCAAAGGAAGCTGGTGAGGCATTCCAAGAGGAAGTCTCCTCTTCTCGCGAAAGTAAAACGATTAAAGGCGTGCATGACATCAAGAGTTCAACAAACATCAAAAGCTCTACGAATATCAAGAGTTATCAGAACATTAAAACATCCAAAGACATCAAAACGATCAGTTCATAACCACTGAAAGGAGAGAACATCATGGCTATTCAAAAAAGCGCAGAAAGTTCAAGTCTTGCAGAGGTAATCGACCGCATCCTCGATAAAGGAATCGTAATCGATGCGTTCGCAAGAGTTTCAGTTGTAGGAATTGAAATTTTAACAGTTGAAGCACGTGTCGTCATCGCAAGTGTAGATACTTGGTTACGTTATGCGGAGGCGGTTGGGTTACTTCGCGATGACGTACAAGAGAACGGACTAGCGAATCAGCAGAACGAACGCAGCCCTCAATTTAGTATTTAATCCAAACGGGGATTGGTGTCTTAATAAGGCACCTCTTCCCTTCCATTACGTTTGCAGGAGGCCACTATGGAAATTAAACAGATCATGGGCAATGTTGCCGAGTTTCTTAATGAAAACGTTGCTCCCGTTCATAAGATAACCTCAGTTGAGGTGAATGAAAACGAAGGCTGGAGAGTTACGGCTGAAGTCATTGAAGAGAAAGAATATATGAAGCGATATGCCAAGGATGAATTGGTCGGCTCATACGATGTGCTTTTAAATGAAAACAAAGAAGTAACCTCATTCAAACGCAGAGACGTTCGTTATCGCAGTGCGATTGGCGAGGAAGCATAGCGAGATCAGGAGGTCGACACGATGTCAGTTTTAACGCAAAAGATAAAAAAAGATAACCGAGCACTTCTTGAAGATGATGCAACAAAAAAGCTTATCGACCGCTCGCTAACCTACATTGAAGCAGGGTACCCTGTTCATTTCACCGGTCCATCAGGGGTCGGGAAGACAACGGTTGCACTTGCACTAGCCAAGAGACGAAAGCGACCTGTCATGCTGATGCATGGCAATCACGAATTGAACAATCGCGACTTGATTGGGAATTTCACGGGTTATTCAAGTAAAACCGTGATCGATCAGTACGTTCGCTCAGTCTACAAAAAGGATGAAAACGTTTCTGAAAAGTGGCGGAACGGGCGGTTACTTGAAGCGGTGAAGAACGGGTATACGCTCGTATACGATGAGTTCACTCGCTCAAAGCCGTCGACGAACAATCTTTTTCTATCCATTTTGGAAGAAGGCGTGCTCCCTCTATACGGAACAAAAGCAACTGAACCGTTCGTTCGTGTTCACCCAAAGTTTGCGGTTATTTTCACGAGCAACCCTGCTGAATATGCAGGCGTTTATGAGACGCAGGATGCGCTGCGCGATCGCTTGATTACGATCAACATGACGTTAAATGATACTGACAAAGAAGCTCGTATTCTTGAGAACAAATTCGATCTTTCTTCGGATGAAGCGAAAGCGATCACCTCTCTTGTGCACCAAATCCGGAGCCACTACTCAAATGAGAACCACGGACCAAGCATACGCGCCTCTCTCATGATTGCCCGTCTTACAGAGGAAGCAGACATTCCAATTCAAGGGAATCACCCAGAATTCCAGCGCTTATGCATCGATATTTTAGGGGATGGGTTGAGCCGGGAGTTGGATTCTGAGAATCCGATTGCCGATGCGGAAGAACGCATCATAGAGGCATGCAGCAATATGAGACACCAGTCGTAAAGGAGCGGTTTAAGAATGAGCCAAGACACAGGCATTTATATTTTTTGTGCGATTCAAACAGACAAGAAACAGCAATTCGGCGCAGTGACGATTGAAGGCGTCGATCATGAAACGTTTACGATTCACTATCAAGACGCTGCGATGGTTGCAGCGGAAGTACCGATGAAAATTTATCATCCGAAGAAAGATAATCTGATGATGCATCAGAGCACCGTTTCTCGTGTGATGGAAAAAAGTGATACGGTCCTTCCGATCAGCTTTGGGAACGTCTTTCATTCAGAGGAAGATGTAAAAGTTCTTCTCGAAAACCTCTATCCTCAGTTCGAAAAGCTTTTTCCTGCCATCAAAGGGAAGATTGAAGTTGGGCTAAAAGTGATCGGTAAGAGCGAATGGCTCGAATCAAGAGTGAACGAAAATCCAGAGGTTGAGAAGATGGCATCTAATGTAAAAGGAAAATCCGAAGCGGCTGGCTACTACGAACGAATTCAGCTCGGTGGAATGGCGCAGAAGCTTTTTGCTTCCATTCAACAAGAAATCAAAGAAGACATTTTTAACCCATTAGACGAAACGGCTGAAGCCTCAAAAGCAAATGATCCGATTGGAGAAAAGATGTTATTGAACGCTTCGTTCCTCGTTGACCGGGAAAAAGAGGAAGCATTCGATGCAGTGGTCAATGAGGCGCATGATAAGTGGAAAGACAAAGTTGAGTTTCGTTATACCGGGCCTTGGCCTGCCTACAACTTCGTCAATATTCGCTTGAAGGTTGAAGAAGGTGCATGATCCATAAATTGGTGACCTCACCCATCAACCTTGTGATCAAAGTCGGTGAGAAAATAAAAGAAGAAGCAGACAAAGAACTATACGACCTGCCCACGATTCAGCAAAAGCTAATTCAGCTGCAGATGATGTACGAGCTAGGCGAAATTCCTGAAGAAGCGTATGAAGAAAAAGAAGAAGAGCTGCTCCTACGTTACGAGACAGCGAAGCGTTTAGAAATGGAACAGTGGGAAGAATTAACGAAAAAGAAATGAGGGTAATCGATGAGTCTTCTCTATTTATATAGCTTTATTCCAACAAGTGAATCTAACCAGCCGCTCCCCTCTTTAAAAGGATTCGATGGTGATCGCGAACTATATATAATCTCAATCGGTGACGTGACCGCAATCGTGTGTGATGTCGCGGCGTCTGAAGAAACGATAAAAGAAAAGATGGATCAAGACGTAAAATGGCTTCAGGAAAAAGCATTTCACCACCATGAAACGGTGCTGCAGCTTACCAAAGTCTATACGTTAATTCCGTTAAAATTTTGTACGCTGTATAAATCAGAAGATAGTTTGCGAAACACCGTCGAAAGCAACCAGGAAAAGCTGCGGGAAACTTTCTCCCTATTAGAAGGCAATGAAGAATGGAACGTGAAGATCTACTGCGATGATAAAGCAATGCGAAAGCAAATTAGCGAACAAAGTCCTTCTATACAAGCAAAACGAGAAGAAATCGAGGCGCTTTCGCCAGGGAAAAAGTTTTTTGAGCGTAAGAAAATGGATCAGTACATCGACCAGGAGCTTGAGAATGAAAAGACCTCATTCTGTGAAGGAATTCATGAAGCGTTAAAAACACATTCGATCTTAGGAAACATCAAGAAAAACTGGAACAAAGACGTGACGGGAAGACAAGAAAAAATGGCTTGGAACAGTGTGTTTCTCCTTCCCCAAGATGAGGTGGAAGCCTTCATTAAAACGTTTAAAGATTATGAAGAGAAATTCACCGCCTCAGGGTGGCAATTCGAGGCCTCAGGTCCTTGGCCTGCCTATCATTTCTCTAGTTTCACTTCATAAAAAAGGGAGGATGCGCCATGCCTGTGAAAGAGTCCCTCGAAAACAAAGACATTGCACTGATCGATATTCTAGATGTGATTCTCGACAAGGGTGTTGCCATTAAGGGCGATTTACTTATATCCATTGCGGGCGTTGATCTCGTGTACTTAGATTTACGAGTGTTGATTTCATCTGTTGAAACGCTTGTCGAGCAGCAGGTGGGGGCACTTAGTTCGGAACAATTTGATGAAGAAAGGGAGGATTTGATTCATGCAACTGGCCAAGTCGACAGATGGAAGGATTAATATCGATCAAGAAAATGCTGAAAAAGGATTAGCACAGCTTGTTCTCACGGTAATCGAATTACTAAGGCAGATCGTTGAGCGAAATGCGATGAGGCGCGTCGAAGGCGGTTCCCTTACCGATGAACAAGTCGAAAACCTTGGCGTTGCTCTTATGACATTGGAAGAAAAAATGGAAGAGTTACGTGATGTATTCGGTCTTGAAGCGGAAGACCTGAACATCGATCTCGGTCCACTAGGAAGCTTGCTATGATATTCATGGAGATGTGGAGGTGTCACGATGGGAGTTGAACACCCGGTACAATCGAATACGATTGTCGATGTATTAGAAAAAGTGTTGGACAAAGGCGTCGTTGTTGCTGGTGATATTCGCGTTGGAATTGCGGATGTCGAGCTTTTAACAATTAAAATTCGTTTGATCGTTTCCTCGGTTGATAAAGCGAAGGAAATCGGCATGGATTGGTGGGAAAACGATCCTTACTTAAGCTCGAAGGCAGCCGACCAGAACACGAAGGCGCTTGAGGAGGAAAATAAAAAGCTGCATGAAAGACTCGAACAGCTTGAAAGAAGACTTGAAACGAGCGAGGCGAAACCACGGTACTAGCCGTTAATTTGAAGGGAGAATAAAATTATGAGCGTTGAAACAGCTGCTACCGCTGAAAAAGACAGTGTTCTTGAATTTTTTGTACAAGCATCGAACAAGCACGACTTCTCTTTAGACATCACGTTGAATCTAAAAGGGGCGATGGTGACAGGCACCCTCGTTTCTGCCGGTGAATACTTTTCGACCCTAAGTGAATCGTTTGAAGATGAAGGTGACGTTTCTCAGAAGCTAAGTGAAGAATTAACGAAGGCGGGGGAAGCTGTTGAAGGCAGCAGTGTTCCGGATGCACAGTTCATTCATCTAAAAAATGCGAGGGTGTATTGCGGAGATACGAAACCTACTCCATCAAAAGGAAGCATCCTATGGAGAGGTAAACTCACGGAGGTCGATGGCTTCTTTCTTGGAAGAATTTCAGAATCAAAGTCAAAAGATCAGCAGAATGGGTGAATTTTCAGCGGTGCCGGAATGGGAGCTAGCCCCACTCCGGCACCACTGCTTTACAACTTTCCCTTCTCATAATCTTCTTTCCACACTTCATCTGGTACTAACCTTCCACCAGTCGCCCACACAACATGTGTCCCTATCCCGCTACCGTGTTTCACTACATGAACAGGACCAATCATCCCAGCTAGTGCGGATGGCTCGAGCATAATTCCTTCTGCGTTATAAAGCATATGCAGGAGGCGGTACAGTCTCTCATCCTCAATCGTATACACACCATCAATATACGTTTTCACCCGCTGACCTACATACTTCGATGGCCGACCCACTGCAAGACCGTCTGCAGCTGTCAGGTTGTCCATGCCAAAGTCTTGCACACATACCTTGTCGTGCTGGTTCGTCATCAGCCCGATCAACATTGACGGTGAATGCGTCGGCTCGGCGAAATAGCAATGTACGTGATCACCGAAGACTTGATTGAGTCCAAAGGCGATGCCGCCAGGTCCTCCACCTACACCACATGGGAGATAAACGGTTAATGGATTTTCTTCATTTACTTTAATGTTCCGTTTGTCCAGCTGCTTCTTTAACCGAAGCGCTGCAACTGCATACCCCATGAAGAGATCTTTCGAATTTTCATCATCGACATAGTAGCAGGTGAGCTTTTCTTCACACTGCGCCCTTCCTGCATCGACCGCAACACTAAAGTCTCCTTCATGCTCGATTACGGTTGCACCCTTTTCTCGTAGTAAATCTTTCTTCCACTGCTTTGCATCACTCGACATATGTACTGTAACGTTGAATCCGAGTTTTGCAGATAGAATGCCGATACTAAGGCCAAGGTTTCCCGTCGAACCTACCATGATCGAGAAGGCTGAAAAGAACTCTTTAAACTTTTTGTCAGCTAGCACACTATAGTCATCCTCTTTCGATAAGATGTTATGACCGAGTGCGAGCTTCTCCGCATGTTTGATTACTTCATGAAAGCCGCCTCTCGCTTTAATGCTTCCTGCGATGGGAAGGCGGTCATCTTGTTTGAGTAAAAGACTCCCTTGCAGTGTCACGCCGTACTCCTGTTCAAGAGCCGTTTTCATTTTGTCTATTTCCGTTAAAGGCGATTCAATCACACCGTCCGTTTCGGGAAAAACCTTTTTAAAATAAGGCTCGAATCGTTTGAAGCGTGCCTCTGCTTCCTTGATGTCTTCAAGCGTTAAATCGAGTCCTGAGGGTGAGAAACCCTTGCTTGGATTCTGCCAAAATACTTCTTTGTATTGAATGAGGTTTTCTAGTAGAGGATATTTAATTTTCCAATCTTGAAGGGATTTCCCTGCGATTAACATAGCGCTTCCTCCTTGTTATGTTTAAAGGCAAGCACCTGCCTGCCCCGTCTGTTAAGCTATTCAAATAACTCCATCTTCTCTCCTTCTACACTCTTCTCTACAGCTCCTGTTTCTCCTAAAAAAAGAAAGAACCAGACAATCGTCTGATTCTCTCTCCTTTATTTATCTAAGAGGTCATGAAAGTAACACAATTCCTAATCTTTATTTTACTAATTCCCAAATATCCTTTTCTACTCCCTCTCCAACAGCACCTTTGCCACCAAGGATTGTATAATAGCGTGTTTCCTTAGCTTTAAAGTACGCTTCTACTGCAGGATGCAGGTGATCTTTAGGTGTTAATAGTAATGTGTGGTTATAACCTGCTGCACGTCTTGAACCAGCTAATGCATCCGCAAAGCCCTCTCCTGTTGCTACTGAGGCAAAGTTAATGTCAGCTTTAAAATGATTTGCAATCGCAACAGAAGTCGCATACCGGTCTTCTCCTGAAAGGCGAGTTGGGTTAGGCAGTCTCTGTGCTACCTCTTTACTAATGACACCTTTTCCGCCAATAACATAAGAATGATCATAGTTTGCTATAGCCTGTTTCGTTGCTTCTGGAACTTCGTCTGTTTCTGTTAACAGAATCGGCATCATGTTATGAGCAGCGTAAGAAGCGACTGAGATTGCATCCGGAAAATTCTTACCATAAGCTACAACTGCTGTATCTGAATCTGGTAATTCTTCTGCTACTGCAGCGGCAGTTTCATACCTATCCTTACCTGCTATTCTATCAACATGATATCCTAGTTTATCTCTCAAATAATTCTCAACGCCTGCTGAGACTGCTCCCGTACCACCAACGATTGTAATGTTCTTTGCCCTCAAGTGGTCTAAAGCCTCCTCAGTGATTTCAGGGAGCTCATCCTGTGTCGTCAATAAGATCGGCCCTCCAAGATATTGGGCAAGTGGTGTAGCAGCAAGTGCATCTGGATAGTCCTCTCCTGTTGCAAGCACGACATTCTCAGGATACCCTCTTCCTTCAGCATCAAAAGAGATGAGTGCAGCAGTTTCATACCGATCAGCGCCATCCATTCTTGCTACAGAAGGTTCTTCATGTTGCATAATATCTGTATAAAGACTATAGTCTTCTCCGTTGTTACTATTCAACAGATCAGACGTCTCTATGTAATAGACTCCTGGTTGAAGTTTATAATAAGTGTTATAAAAGTACATCGATGATTTAGTCTTGTAAAAATCCATCTCATTTTTATTAGAGTCGTACACCGTTACGTTAAAGTCCATATCCTTGGATGATGTACCCTCTTCATGTAGAGAAACGACTAAATCTTTTCTTTCGTCACCCTTTACTGTAACTTTGTAAAAATCTTTATCGCTTTCTGTAAACGTGCCTTTGTAAGACTCACCAATTTCAATTTCATTCGCATTTTCAAACGTATCGTTTGGTTCACGCTCTTTCTTGTCGGCATTTTGCTTGTTCTCAGCCTGTTTGAACACCTCTTCTGCAGGAGTTTCAGTCTTACTGTTCGCCTCCGCACTAGCAGAAGGGCTTACTAGTAAACTAGCTACTAGAAGCAAAGAAAATAGAATACTACCGTTTTTCTTCAATCCCACCATCCCTTTCACATTTTAATTTCAACCATTATTTTCCTACTGCCCAACTATATCACGCCCTCTTTGTAATGTAAATGTAACATTTGTAATTTATCAGAAATTAACCGATCTTTACCTAGTAAATAAATGGCACTTCTTATATTCTGTTAACACCCTTACATTCCATTAATTAACATATAAAAGAGAGAACCAGACTATAGTCTGATTCTCTCTAGCACGATTAGTAGAGTTTAGCCCTCTACATCGTAGTCTTCCTTGAAATTCAAAGCTTGCTTCTCAAAATAAGGATCACCAGTGATCTGATGTAGATACTCCAGTTGTTCGATATGAATCATATGATAGCGAACACTCTGCACATCATGATCGCGGCAGTAATAACTCACTTCACCTTCGACTCGATAGACAGGAAGAAAGTGTTTAACTGTCGTGATCGCCCCCTGCAGATAACGTTCTGTCTCCTCATCTTGCTGCAGCAAATAATAATCATACACACCAAAAATCGCGAATAAGAAACCATTCAGGGCATACGTTGGTTCTTCTCGCGGAAACTCTTCTAGCCATAGGTAACCCTCATCATCGATCATCGAAACCCATACATCATTTTCACTTCTAAGATTCTTTAGGCTTTGAAACGTCTTATGCGCTGCATCAAGATATTTTTCCTCACCAGTGACCTGATATAATCTTGTGAATGATGAAAGGATTTGGCCCTGCGCCATTGCTGAATACCACGTTCCTTCCATAATATCCTCACCAAACCCATGCAGATCAAAATCATTTTCGTAAGGAAAATAGAGCCCACCGTTATATTCGTCAGCTACTTCTAGTAGTTTATCTCCATGCAAGATTGCTTTTTCTAAAAATGCTTCATCATTACTTTGTTCATAGCTAATGAGAAAGGATTTTGCATAGCGTCCAATTTTTAAAGGATGGTAATACAATTCACCATTTTGATTATACTGTACGATACCATTCTCATCTGTCGGCTCATCGGGATTTAATGGCACAACTCCTCCTATATATGGAACTTCATCTGATGGCACTTCTATGATTTCAGTCGACCCGATACGGAAGCCATAGTCTTCGTTTATTTCGCTAGTATGTTTGATTTGATCTGATGCAAGTTCTTCATATAAACCTTCAGATAATACTCCCTTGCCGCCAAGAAGTGTGTACTTATACATTCTATTATTCTGGTAATAGTCTTTCGTGGCTGCATGTAGCTCATCTTTTGGCGTTAGCAGCAATGGTGCTGATTGTTTTGCTGAATAAACTGAACCTGCAAGAGCATCTGCAAAACTTGTTCCTGTTGCTAGGTTAGATGAAGGTGTTGGCCAATCAAAATATTCAGCGATCGCAACTGACGTACTGTAACGATCTTTTCCTGAAATTCGTTCGGCATCAGGTAACTCTTTAAACACTTTCTCGCTGATCACACCTGTTCCTCCAACAGCAAGTGTTCCTTCATACGCTTTTAAAGCCCTGGCTGTAGCTTCAGGAATACGTTTTGTGTCAGTTAAGAGAATAGGCATGTTACTCTTTGCAGCGTATGGAGCGATCGATAGTGCATCAGGAAAGTTGCTTCCGTAGGCTACGACAGCTTTGTTCGTGTTTGGAAGCTCTGATGCGATAGCAGCTGCGGTTGCGTAGCGGTCTTTTCCTGAAATACGATCAACTTCGATACCTAGTTTCTTTTCAAGGGTATCCTCAACGTCTTCTGACACCGCCCCCGTTCCACCAACGATCGTGACCTTTTTCGTTTCAAACGATTTTAATGCTGATTCCGTTGCTTCTGGTAGCTTATTTTTCTGAGTTAATAAAAGCTCAGCATCGAGGTGATACGCGAGAGGTGAGCCTGCTAGTGCATCCGGAAAATTCTCACCTGATGCAAGAACAATGTTTTCAGCTCTGCCATGTGCACGTGAGTTTATCGCAATCTTTGCAGCAGTCTCATACCGATCCGTTCCTGAGATTCGATAGATCGCCCCTTCATTTTCCTTTGGTACATATGCATTCAACTCATATTTCTTACCATTATTCTTATTGGCAACATCTGAAGCTTCAATGTAATACGTCCCTTCTTGAACCAAATACCAGGATCTAAACGTCGGATCAACATGAAAAGGATGGATTTCCTGTTTGTCACTGTTATATACGTTTGCATGCATCTTCATATCCGTTTTTCTTCCATCTTCTTGCGAAAGAAGTAACGCTAAATCGTGATAGCCTTCACCCGTTACCTCTACTTTATAAAAGTCTATATCATCCTTAGAGAAAGTACCATGTACGTAATCTTTGTTTGTCAGTGTTTGATTTGCACTGCTAAACGTATCGTTTATTTCTACTTCATCTATGTAGTTATGCTGATTTGATTTTGACTCGCTATTTGCATGGACCGCGGGCCCTGAAAGTAAGCTTGTGGCCATCAAAACTGAAGATAAGATTCCAATCGATTTTTTCACTAGATTCGTTCTCCTTTTACCTGTTTAATAATAGGTTCAGCACGTTCCAGGAACGTGCCTGATCCGTCCTTATTTACGATGATAGTTCAAAGTCAGCTCTAAACTTTGAAGCTTGCTCTTCAAAGTAAGAACCTCCTGTAATTCGATCTAAATACTCAAGTTGAGCGATATGAATCATGTGGTAACGGTCGCTCTGCACATGATGATCGCGACAATAGTAGCTGATTTCCCCTTCCACTCGATATACAGGAAGATAGTGTTTAACAGTAGTGATCGCACCCTTTAGATAACTTTCTGTCTCCTCATCTTGCTGCAATAAATAGTAATCATACACGCCAAAAATCGCGAATAGGAAGCCATTCAGTGCGTAGGTTGGCTCTTCACGAGGAAACTCTTCTAGCCATAAGTAACTCTCATCGTCTACTAATGAAACCCACACATCATTCTCGCTCTTAAGATTTTTCAAGCTTTGAAACACCTTATGTGCAGCATCTAAATATTTCTCATCACCTGTATAGTTATATAACCTTGTAAATGTCGAGAGGTTTTGACCTTGCGTCATTGCCGAATACCAAGGTCCTTCCATTATATCTTCTCCAAATCCATGCAGGTCGAAATGATTGGTATAAGGAAAATAAAGTCCGCCATTATGTTCTTCAGCCATTTCTAATAGCTTATCTCCATGTAGAATGGCTTTTTCTAAAAATGCATCTTCTTTTTTCTTTTCATAGCTAACTAGAAAGGATTTTGCATATTTTCCTATTTTCAAAGGATGGTAATGCAGCTCACCTTCTTGATTATACATCACAATCCCATTCTCATCTGTTGGCTCATCAGGCTCTAGTGGCACGACTGCCCCGACATACGGGACTTTATCTAATGGAACGTCTACAATGTCAGTTGAACCGATACGAAAGCCAAATTCTTCGTTTATTTCCGCTACGTGTTCTAATTGAGCTGCAAGATCAGCTGGTTCACCTTTCTGATTAGCTGTCCCAGCCGTTTCTTCTGATCGTGTCATGAATACACTTCCAAAGATGATAATGAGTGCAACTAATGATGATAAAACTAGTATTCGTTTATTTGATTTTTTCACTGCTTTTATCCCCCATGTTACTGTCGATATAAAATAGATTCCAAATAAGAGAGAACCAGACGGTGGTCTGGTTCTCACTATTTGTTTTGCTGAATTTCAACTAACTCATCTATGACGCTCCTTGAAATTGCTCCTTCTCCTCCAAACAACCTGTAGTAATTCGCTTCATTCTCTTTAAGATACTGCTTTGTTGATGGAGCGAGCTTGTCCTTAGGTGTAAGCACCATTGGAGCGCCAAGTTTTGCCGACTGAATCGACCCAGCGAGTGCGTCTGCATATCCTTCACCTGTAGCAAAGTTAACAGTAGGGATTGTCCAATCGAAATATTCTGCTACAGCGACCGATGTGCTATAACGATCTTTTCCTGAGATTCGTTCAGCGTCAGGCAGGTTATTAAATACGTTTTCACTTATAACACCAGTACCGCCAACAGCAATTGATTTGCCGTAATTCTTAAGTGCTTCTTCTGTGGCTTCAGGAGTCTCATTCTTTCCAGTTAAAAGAATAGGCATGCTGTTTTTGGCTGCATAAGGAGCGATGGAGAGCGCATCAGGATAGTCACTGCCATAAGCAACCACTGCTTTCTCTGAATCTGGAAGCTCTGCAGCAACAGCAGCAGCAGTCGCATAGCGATCTTTTCCTGAAATTCGATCAACTTTCATGTTCAGTTCATTCTTTAGATAGTTCTCAACTTCTTTTGATACAGCACCTGTTCCACCTATAATCGTTACATTCTTAGTTTTGAATGTTTTCAACGCTTTTTCAGTTGCTAATGGCAGCTTGTCTTTCTGTGTCAATAGCAATTCAGCGTCAAGATGGTAAGCGAGCGGTGATCCAGCTAGAGCATCTGGGAAGTCTTCACCCGATGCTAGTACGATATTTTCTGCGTAGCCATAAGCTCTTGATTCGATCGCTATATGCGCAGCCGTCCAATATCGATCTTTTCCAGCAGTCCAACGTACAACATCTTCTGATTCTTCTGTCACATAAGTCACTAACTCATATTTCATTCCATTATTAATGTTTGCTAAGTCTTGAGCTTCAAGATAGTAAGTACCAGGCTTTACATAATACGTTCCAGAAAACATATTAAACGCAGAATACGGATGAACTTCTTCTTTATTACTGTTATAAACGTTTACGTGCATTTTCATATCCGTTTCGTTAACCCCGTCTGGATATAAAGCTAAAAGCAATTGTTGATACCCTTCTCCACCGACTTCTACTTTATAATAATCCACGTCGCTTTCAGAAAAAGTCCCGTGAACAGCCGTTTTGTTTGAAAGAGTTTGGTTCGCACTACTAAACGTATCATTCAGCTCCACTTCATTAATATAAGTGTACTCTTCCATGTTGGTTGGTAGATCTCCCTCCGCATGTGCGATAGGACCTGCTAGTAAGCTCGTTGCCATAATGACTGAAGAAAAGATTCCGATTGATTTTTTCACTCGATTCATACACCCTCCGTTTTATGGTTACTCATTTTTATCCTTAAAATACCAATTTTGAACTCGTAAACTACTATACTATACCCTCTGTGTAATGTAAATGTAACATTCGTAATAAAATAACTATTTTTTTGAAGTGTATCCATACAATGATAGCTAGACCACACCAATCCTCCCACATGCTCCTTTATGCTTAGAAAAATATAGCTCTAAGCATATTTCATACCTTTGCAAATACAAAAAGCGAGCACCCAAATTAGGGATACTCGCACTGTTTACATATATTATTTTTATCAAGGTTATTTAAAAATACTCCAAATATCATCTTCTACGCCTTCACCAACAGCACCTGTACCACCTAGTAATCTAAAGTAAAATGTGTTGTGGTCTTCAAAGAACTGCTTTACTTCAGGATCAAGCTGATCTTTAGGCGTGAGAAGCATTGACTCATTCAGGCTTGCTGCAAACACTGAGCCTGAAAGAGCATCTGCAAAGCTTCTTCCGTTCGCAAGGAAAACAAATTCTCGATCTAGATCAAATCTTTCTGCGATTGCTACAGATGTTCCGTAACGGTCTTTTCCTGAGATTCGCTCAGCATCAGGTAGTTTTTCGAAAACAGAATTGCTGATGACACCTTTTCCTCCTACTACAATAGTAGAATCGAAGTTTCTAAGCGCTTTAGTTGTTGCTGATGGAACGTTGTTTTTCTGCGTTAACAAGATCGGCATCATATTTCCTGCAGCAACTGGTGCGATCGATAACGCATCAGGGAAGTTCGTTCCGTCAGCTACAACAACTGGTCCTCCATATGAGATTTCACCAGCGATTTTTGCAGCTGTTTCATATCGATCTTTTCCAGAAATTCGATTGACCTCAATTCCTAATTCTTCTTCAAGGTAGGTTTCTACATCTTTAGAAATGGCGCCAGTTCCACCAACGATGGTGACATGAGACGTTTCTAGCAGATCCAATGCTGTTTCTGTGTAGTTAGGTAACGTATTTTTCCCTGTTAACAAGATTGGGGCACCCAATGAATACGCGAGTGGAGCTGCAGCTAGTGCATCAGGGAAATCACTTCCTGTCGCAAGTACCACGTTCTCTGTCGTATACCCACCATGGGAACGGATCGCTACTTTTGCAGCGGTATGATAGCGGTCTTTCCCACCAATACGCTGGAACTCTGGTTCAGGGTCGAACAAGAAAGCATTTAAATAGTAGTTTTCTCCATTGTTAAGATTAGCAAGATCCGACGCTTCAAGATAATAGACACCTGGGTCTAGCGTTGTGGCAGATAAGTATCCGAACTCATCAGAAACTTCAAATTCAGCTTCTAACACTTCCTTGTCTTCATTATATAAATTCACGTTAAGCTCCATCTCTGAGCCTTCAATTTCAGTTGAATAAAGGGAAACGATGAAATGAACATCTTCATCTTCATCAATCTCGACCTTATAATAATCTTTATCTTGATCAGCAAGCGTCCCGATCGCATAGTCATCAAGTTCGATCGCGTTTGCTTGCTCAAAAAGATCGTTCGGCTCTTCTTCTTCAAAATCACCGTCTTCATTGTAGCCTTGCAGTTCGACGGTTTCATCAAGCTTCTTTTCTTTAACAAGTTTTTTCACTGTTTCTAAGTCTGGTTGATCACTTGCTGCAGATGCAGTAGGACTGGCTATCATACTAGCAGCCAAAACAACAGACGACAAAATCGTTAACGCTTTCTTCACTACATTCATTCCCCCGGATATTGTTGTATTTTTTGGAGATTTAACGAAAAAAGAACACGCCTAGTCGGCAGCTTCACCTTCCATTTTCTATTGCTAAGAGGATTATATACGAGATTCCAAATAATTACTATCTCTTTTTTTCGATAAATTTCACCAAAAAAAAGCACCTGTTAAGGCGCTCTTATATTGATTCTTCACGTATGCTCTGTAACCTTTCGAGAAGGTTATTTTCTAAAATTTCATCTGACATTTCGATGTGTTTTTTGATTTGCTCGTATCCTTCACGACACTTCTCTACATCTACTACTTCTCCACTTTCTGTTCTGGTACACGTCCCCTTTGTAAACTCTCCTGTTGGGGACATATCGAATGAAAAAGTTTCCCCAAAGAAAGTGTACGTTGTAAATCCATGTCGAAATCCGACGAAACCTTCTTCTTTTGTGGTAAGGTCTTGTCCAACGTGGTAGATAGAGTTCTCTAGGCCTAGTAAATTTGTAATCGTCGGCTTAACATCGACCATGCCACCGATCACGTCATTCACTTCGCCCTCTTCTTGACCTGGATAGTGGATCACGAGTGGAACGTTATACATTTCTTTCCGATCGAACGTCACTCCGAGGAGTTCATCTAATTCTTGTTTCTTTTCAGGTAGGAGTCCATAGTGATCGCCGTAGAAAACGAATAGCGTATCTTCCCATAGACCTCTTTCCTTTAAGTCCTCGATAAATACACCTAGTGTTTCATCGGCATACTTTGAGCTTTGAAGATAGTCTCCAACCGCTGTATCGTTGAATCGCTCTGGCAAGTCGAGGTACTTCTTCTCTTCAGGTAATTTAAAAGGGCGGTGCTGCGAGAGGGTGATAAAGAAATTATAAAATGGACCGCGCTCCGCTTTTTGTTCATAAATGTCAGCTAGCTGAGCGTACATACTTTCATCCGAAACACCCATCCCTAGCTGATCACTAGCGTCAATACTCTCTGAGATCGCACTATAAAATTCATCGAACCCTTGCGCAGGATATGCTGCCTTCCGATTCCAAAATTCAGGATCATTTCCGTGAGCTACGCTCGTTTGATAGCCCTCTTCACCAAGGATGACTGGCAATGAGCGAAAAACGCCCTCTTCATAGCCAATGTATCCACTCTCACGATCCGACGGAAACAGGGAGTTATTCACGATGAACTCCGCATCTGACGTATTTCCTCTCCCAATCTGGGTGTAGAATTGATTGTAATAAAAGCTTTTTTCAACAAGATCATTTATATTCGGGGTAATTTCCACTCCGTCCACTTCTAAGCCAATGACGAATTCATTCAGAGATTCACCTTGAACAACAACGAGGTTTTTACCTTCTGCGACACCAAAGTAAGGGGATTCTTGACCTTTATGCTTAGTAAAGTACTCGTTGATCTCTTCAAGCTCTTCCGTTGAATAGCCTTGCCCCATCGCAGGTGCGACCTTATTTTCATTAAAATAGATCGTGCTTGCGTGTAAGTGCGCCGGCAAGATTCCTGCTTTCGCCACTTTATATTGATCGCTGTACTGCGCATCGATCGAGAACATGGACAACAGCGTTAATGTAATGATTCCAACCGCTAGAAAACTTGTTCCGATTAATCGACTCTGCTCAGCCTGGCGTTTGAACGTCATCACAATCAACAAAGGAATCAAAACGATGATGTCTACTATGTAAAGAAGGTCGCTTTGTTCAATCAGGGTAACGATCGAATCTCCCACTTCCGCAGTCTGACCCGCTTGATTCAGAAGCTCTAGCGACAATAGACTAGAATAGTACCGTTCGTATAGTACGTCTCCGTATAGTAAGAACGAGACGAGCAGATAAAGAGAGAATGCTAGAATTGCGTACCGCACCTTGCCAGACATCACTTGGAAGCTTATTAATACAAGCGTTAGGCCAAGCGCTCCAAGAAAAATAAGACCTAGGTGTGCTTCACCAATGATTTGATGGGAGAAGTAGGTATTTTTAAACGTCCATCCTCCAAGTAGAACAAGTGACCAAAGAATGATAGGTATGTATTTTATCATGAGAAAATTCCTTTTTTTACATAGTTTTACCTCACATTGTAACATAAAATTTACAATCTATTAACAAATCTTGCCGACTCTAAATAAAAAAGACCGATCTACGAATAGATCGGTCTCCCTATCAATGAGCTCTCTTTGCACCAAGGTACCTCGGTGACCAATAGCTAGAATCCATGCTGCTTATCGTAACACCACTTGAAGAGCCGGCGTGAATGAATTTGTTATTTCCGATGTAGATGCCACCGTGGGAAGCACCTGGCTTATAGGTTTCAAAAAACACGATGTCCCCAACGGATGGGCTGCTGACTGGCGTCGTCACATTCCACATCTGTGCCATCGTACGCGGCAAGGAAACTCCCTGCTTTTTGAAAACATAAACGAGAAAGCCACTGCAGTCAAAACCAGATTGCGGCGTGTTGCCGCCCCACGTATAAGGTACACCAATGAATTCAGAAGCATCCGCGATCAGGTCCATGACGCTGAATGAACCGGTGTTGGAATCTCCCGTTCCGCCGCCGTCGTAGGATGTTCCCTGCTTGAGCTTCTCCCAAGTGGATGAATCTACTATTCCATTCGCCGTTAGCTTATTACGCGATTGGAACGTCTTCACGGCACTCTCCGTAAGCGGCCCAAACGCGCCGTCTACACCGCCGTTATAGTATCCGAGTGCTTTCAGCTTCGATTGAAGTTCAACAACAAGCTCACCTTTTGAACCTACTTTTAAGACATCGTCATTTGAAGTGTCTTGAACAGGAGGATGAACCGCTGGACCGTTATTACTCAGTGCATCGAGGGTTTCCTTCGTTGCTGTACCTGTCACAGTCAAGCCTTTTGCTTTTTGGAAATCCTTTACGGCTTTTTCAGTTATCGGCCCAAAGTAACCTGTTACGCCAACATGAAACGTTCCTGCTGTTTTGAGGTCATGCTGAAGCTTCGAAACATTGTCACCTCTTGAACCTACTTTCATCACTGGTTCAGTTGTCTTTGTTCCACCGCGAGACTTTAACGCATCAAGAGTCGCATCATCTGCCACGCCCGTTACCTTAAGGCCGACTACGCTTTGGAACTCTTTCACTGCTTTTTCAGTGATCGAACCAAAGATACCGTCGACATTGTAATTATAATACCCGCGATCTTTAAGTCCTTGCTGCAGTGCAGTGACTGCACTTCCCCTTGCACCGATCGTGAGGCCTGTTGCTTTTTCCTCTTTCTTTTCTTGTACCGCTGCACCTGAAAGCTTTTCCTTCGTCTTGCCATCCACGACGCCCGTGCTCGATAAGCCATTTGCACTTTGGAACTGCTTCACAGCTTTCTCCGTAATTGGGCCGAAGATACCGTCAACGGCATAGTTATAATAGCCTTTGTTCTTCAACTTCTGCTGAACGGTTGAAACTTCAGCACCTCTAGCACCGACTTTTAGCGTTTGTTCTGCTTCCTGTGTGGGCTTCTTGGTTGTCGATGCAGCGTTCAATGCATTCTCGGTCGCCTGATCGACAATTCCAGTAACGGATAGACCTTTTGCAGATTGAAATTGCTTCACAGCTTTCTCTGTAATCGGACCAAAGATGCCATCGACGTTGTAGTTATAATACCCTTTGCTTTTCAACTTAGATTGAACATCGCTTACAGCCTGACCACGCTCTCCAACTGTGAGTGTATTTGAAGAAGTAGAAGCAGCTTTCGCACTTCCCTTTAACGCATTTAGCGTTTCCGCATTTGCTGTCCCTGTTACGGATAAACCTTTTGCTTTTTGAAAGTCGCTAACGGCTTTCTCGGTAATCGGGCCAAAGTACCCTGTTGACGTATGATATGTAAAGTAACCCTTTTCTTTCAAAACGTCCTGCAGTTCTTTTACATCAGAATTGTTCATTCCGAGCTTTAATTCCTGATTACCAAGGGCTGCTTCTACTTCCCCGGCTTGAACATAAAAAAAACCAGACAAAAGCGCTGATCCAACTACCGTTTTCTTTAGCGTAGAACCTTGCATGTACATCCCCCTTAATGGTTTCACTGCAATGACTAACCCACATATGCTTTTAACAATATCGGCTATTATTCGCTAAGTTTGAATAGTAATCCTTTAAATATGTTAAATTTTTCTTTAAAAAAGGGGGTTTTTTTCGAATAGTAGCGAATTTTGGTAGATAGTAGTAGGTACAATGACATAAGAAAAGCCACTGTTCTTGAATCGAACAGTGGCTTTTGGTTATTCAGAAAGAAGTTTTTCTACATCCTCATCGATTGCGCTGCTGCCTCCTAAGATTACGTAGGATTTGGCTTTTCTTTCATTTATAAGCGCCATAATTTCTGCAGGGATTTTATCCTTCATCACAAGGAACTTAGGAGCTGCATTCTGCGCTGCTGCTACTTGTTTATGATGATTTTTGTTAAATCACGTTCAACATCAATCACATCGTTACCCCCTAGGAGTCCGAAGCGATCGTAAGATGAGTTCTCAAGGAGCGACTTTGTCACATCCTGTAGAGTGTTTGGTGTGGAAAGAATCAACGGAGCGTTGTTTTTCGCTGCGAGCACTGCTCCTGTTAGAGCATCAGGGAAACTTTTACCTGTTGCTACATACGCTTGCTCATTTCCAAGCGGAAGGTTTTTCAGGATATCAACGTTCGTTTTATAGCGATCCTTACCTGCATAGCGGTCGTAATTTGAAATACCCGCCAATGCTTTTTCGCTTATAACCCCGTTACTTCCTACTACGATCACGTTGTCATAGTTTTTGATTGCTTTTGCAGTAGCTTCTGGTAGTTTATCCTTTAGAGCTAGGTAGATCGGATAGCCGTTTTTTGCTGCATATGGAGCGATGGAGAGAGCATCCGGGAAGTTTAGACCGTATGCGAGAATCGCCGTGTTACTACTCGGTAGGTTCTCTGAAATGATCGCTGCTGTTTCAAAACGATCAGATCCACCGTAACGGTCTACTTTGATCCCCATACTTTCGATTGCCGTCTTCACATCGTTCGTAATTGCACCTGCACTACCAAGTAGGATGACATTGTTAGGATTTAAACGATCTAGCTCTGCTTTCGTTGATGCTGTTAGCTTATTATCTTGTGTTAGCAGCATCGGTGCATTTAGTTGGTGTGCAAGAGGCGTTCCTGCAAGGGCATCTGGATAATCCCCACCTCTAGCAATGACTACTGTATCCGCGCCGTTCGGCCACCCATCTTGCGCAATCGCTGCTGCTGTTTTGTATCGATCAGGACCCGATAAGCGTTGTCCAAGTTGAAGAAGATCACCAGAAGCAATGTAGCCTTCTTTACCATTTTCAAGTTCAACTTTATACCAAACGTAGTGTTTGAATACCATGCTCGCATCGCTTACACCGTATTTAGGCGATTGGTCATAAACACGATTGCTTGAAAGCGTCACTGGCTCTCGTTCTGAAGTCGATGCAAGGCTCTTGGCTTTTGAAGACGGCGCGTCTCTGAAGTTAGCGCCTTTAGCTGTGATGACAATATCTTGATTTTTGTAGTTCTGAGCTGTTTTATGAAGAACTTCCTCAGGCAGTTCATAATGGAACGTTTCAAAGTAAAGCTGATTTTTTTCTCCATAGCTAAAATCATCGAGTTCAAACGTAAATGGAATCGGTTGGACGTTCCCAGCTATGCTAAATTGTTCAATAGATTGATAGACTTTTTCTTGATAAGCATCGAGGTTACGATCGCCAGAACCATCACTTTTGATAATCGGGCTATTTTTTTGAACGACACTATTATACGCGAGAACAGCGAAATACCAGCTTTCAAGTACATCACGATCGTTATCGTTCACGGTAGGAAGCTTTCCGCTCTTCCCTTCAAACTTGTCGTTCAGGATCTTCAAGCCCTCTTGAATGTTATAACGGGTGTTGCTCTTAAGCTTCTCCTTTTCTGCATCTGATGCATTTGGCTTATACACCTGCATAACCCCAAGCGCTCCTACACTCGAAACCTTTTCCTGGTTCCAGCCGCTTTCTTCATATGCAATCGCCTTCGCTACTTCAGGTGGAATATCCATTTTAATCGCTTCTTCAGTAAGAATTTGTCCAATTTCTTCATATGTAAGATCTTCAGCTGCTTGAACGTCCTTGCCCCCTAGCTGCAAACTACCAAAACTACTAATTACAAGTAACGCAATAACCATAGAAATAAAAAACTTTTTCAACACATTCTCCCCTTCCCCTTTTACCAACTTTTTCTAGTGTAACATGAAAAAGGGTCAGGTGGGGGACGATCCCCTACCTGACCCTCTTATACCATTAGTTAATCGATTCGAGCAGAGATTCAACGTTGCTGTTAACTGCTCCTTCACCGCCTAGAATAGTAAAGTGCCTGATTCCTAGTTCACTAGCTGCTGCTGAAATGGAATCGTCTACACTCGTTGGTGGTACGAGTAAGAATGTGCTGTCCGTTTTCGCAGCGAGGACAGAGCCAGTTAGAGCGTCTGCAAAGTCTGCTCCTGTCGCAATAAACGCTTTGTCAGCAGGGTTGAGCATCGTCGCGATCTTTGCAGAAGTAGCGTAGCGGTTTTCTCCACCGTAGCGATCTGCTCCAGGAAGGTGTGCCAAAACGCTATCAGAAATAACGCCAGTCCCTCCTACTGCAATGGATGATTCAAATTCATCTAGCGCTTTTTTCGTTGCATCTGGTAATGTGTCTTTCATTGTTAAAAGGATTGGATAGCCGTTCTCTGCCGCATAAGATGCGATGGAAAGCGCGTCTGGGAAATTCATTCCGTTCGCTACGACGGCTTTCGCTGGATCACCGTCGAGAACAGCTGCGATGTTTGTTGCCGTTTCAAAACGATCAGAACCACCGATGCGGTCGACATCGAGACCTAATCCTTTGAGCTCATTATAGACATATGTTGAGACAGCACCTGTTCCTCCAAGGACATACGCCTTCTTCGCATTTAATCTAGCAATCTCGTCTTTTACCGTTTGAGGTAGCGTTTTACCAG
Organism: Anaerobacillus sp. ABA4_114; assembly: GCF_056159065.1. NCBI lineage: Bacteria > Bacillati > Bacillota > Bacilli > Caryophanales > Bacillaceae > Anaerobacillus > Anaerobacillus sp. ABA4_114. The sequence goes on along the minus strand of NZ_JBSWUM010000001.1, from coordinate 378,561 downwards.
TTAGCAAGATCGGTGCATCCATTTTAAATGCAAGTGGAGCTCCTGCGAGCGCATCCGGGAAGTCGTCTCCCCTTGCGATGATGACGGTCTCAGCAGACTCCCACCCTTGTTCAGAAATGGAAACAGCCGTTTCATATCGGTCTTTGCCAGAGATTCGATCGACTTTCACTGGTACGACTACCTTAATATGCTTCCAAAACTCTTCTGCTATCACTTCATATCCTGCTTGACCAGGGTGAACATTTTGAGGGTTCGGTAAATATTTCGTATAGTTCGCTGCAATGACATCATACGTAGGAACAAATCCACTGCCTGATTTTAAAGCAATGGCTTCAATCATTTGATTTAAAGAAGTCATCAGTTGAGTAAAGACCGCTTGCTGTTCAGCTGGATAAGCGTAGAACGGGTTGTAGTAGCCCTGGATGAATACGTTGGCATCAGGGTTTAATGTACGAATGATGCCCATGATTTGAACATAGTTCGTTTGAACTTTCGTAAATAATGCCTTCACTACCTCTTCGTTCTCAAGATCTTCTGGACTGGTTTTTAAAAGGTTAAGAAAATCATTCGCTCCGATCGTGAGCGTAATGAGGTCAGCACTCGCTACAGCTTGTTGTGCTTCAACGTTCGTCGTTAACTGTTCCAGAAGGTCATCAGTCGTAAAACCTGGAACGGCAAACTTCTTTGTGAAAGATTCTAATCGATCGATATTCTCTAAATCATCTGCTATGTAATCAGCATAGCTATCGCCAAGTGTTCCATCTGACTGAACTCCTGCAGCCAATGAGTCCCCAAGGGCAACATATTTCCATTCATCATGAACATTGTTTGACTGGGCAGCATATGCAATGGACGGAGCAAATAACATCAGTACAAGGGACAGGATAAACAGTAATCGCGTTTTTCGAACACTTTGCTTCAATCGTTTCCCTCCTTTGATTGGTGTTCTTTATCGTATGCATTATAAAGAACGTCGTTTATACTATTTGCTACCTCATCCAAAAGTCCTGCATGAAATAAAAATAAAGGAAGCGCCGCAGCACTCCCTTTAGTATTTCTTTATTTTGAAAGCTTATTAAATACGTCGTCACTTACAGCACCAGTTCCACCAGTTACTGTGAAGTCGTAAGCTTCTAGATCAGCAATTGCTTTTTCAGTCGCTTCAGGAAGCTTGTTTGGTTGTACGAGTAGGATCGATGCATTTTGCTTCGCTGCAAGTACAGAGCCTGATAGCGCATCTGCAAAGTCCATGCCAGTTGCTACGAATACGCGAGCTGATGGATTTAGATCAGTGGCAATTGTTGCAGCTGTGCTGAAACGGTCTTTCCCAGCATAACGAGTTGCTTTTGGAAGCATTCCTTCTACTTCTTCACTAATCACACCAGTTCCACCAGCAACGATCGACATATCGACGTTCGTAAGAGCACGCTTCGTTACATTAGGAAGCTTATCGTCTTCTGATAATAGGATCGGATAGCCGTTACGTGCTGCGTATGATGCGATGGAAAGCGCATCTGGGAAGTTCATTCCGTTTGCTACAACCGCTTGCTCAGGAGAACCACCCAGGCGTGCTGCGATGTTTGCTGCTGTATCGAAACGATCTTTTCCTGAGATACGTTCAACGTCGATTCCAAGACCTTCTACTTGGTATTCTACGTAATTACTTACCGCACCTGTTCCACCTAGAATGACTACGTCCTTAGCACCAAGACGTTTGATTTCTTCTTTTACCTTTTTATCAAGAGAATCCTTACCAGTAAGCAAGATTGGAGCATCTAGTTCATATGCAAGTGGAGCACCAGCAAGTGCGTCAGGGAATGCATCGCCACGAGCTAGAACGACAGTGTCTGCACTTACCCAGCCAGCTTTAGAAACTTCTATCGCCGTGTCATAACGGTCTTCACCAGAAAGACGTGTTGCTTCTTCTTCAACGATTCTTGCTTCTTGACCCATTTCGATCGTTTTACCGTCGATGTATTCAACAAAGAGTTCGTAGTCAACGAAGAAGAGCTCTTCCATACGGCCTTCTTCAGCTGCTTCACCCATTACGGTGTAGCCATCTCCACCAGTCGCCATGAAGGAGTTTGTTGCAACTGTGTACGTTGCATTAGGGTCGATGTCTTCGTAGCCTTTTTCAGTTTTCACATTCACATCTAGGATACGTTTACCTACTTCTGCTTCTTCATCGTACGAGTACATGATGCCAGAAACTTGAGGGAAACGTCCTTGGCCGTCTTCAATACCACTAACACCGTGCTCAAGAGAATCGATGATTTCTTGACCAGTCAAGTCAAGCGTTACAAGGTTGTTACCGAATGGCATCGTCGTCAGTACTTCACCCATCGTAATCGGTCCTTCATCGATGGAAGCACGGATACCGCCACCGTTTTGGATTGCGATCGTCGCATCAGTAAAGTCTTGTGCTTTAGAAAGCATTGCGTCTGTGATCAAGTTTCCAAGGTTCGTTTCACCAGAACGTACTGTGTCGCGCTCACCATCAAGAAATACGTCTGTATGACCAACGACTTCTTTTTCAATTTCTTCTAGTGGCTTCTTCAACTCTTCATAAAGCTTCTGAGCTTCAGGATCTGGTTCCATCGTTCCTTTGTAATCAACGCGTATGAGGTTTTCGTCCCAGTCAGTGAGGACACCGTTCGCATCGAAGCTTACTTGAAGGTCACCTAGGTATTTGCCGTATTCAAACGCTTGTACTACCACTGTTGGCTCTTCGTCTTCATTCACCACAATGCCCTCCGGAAGCTCAGTGTGGCTGTGTCCACCAACGATAACGTCGATCCCTTCAACTGCTTCAGCAAGATCGACCTCTGTGTTTTTTCCAAGGTGAGTAAGAGCGACGATCTTGTTGATTCCTTTCTCTTCAAACATTTTCACCATTTCTGCAGCGTGCTCCTGATGATCTTCAAACGTTAGCGTATCTCCAGGGCCAGAAAGTTCAGGTGTCGCTTCTGTTGTTAGACCGAACACACCGACCTTTTCACCATTCACATCGAGGATAACAGCTGGGTAGATCGTACCACCGTCTCCAGGTGTACCAACTTCATTTTTGTAAAGAGGGTTAAGGTCTTCATTCTGACTGTAATCGATGTTTGAGCTTACGATTGGAAACTGAGTCTTTTTCACGAACTCAGAGAACGTTTTAGGTCCTTCATCGAATTCATGGTTACCAGGAACCATTGCATCGTACTCCATCATGTTCATGAACTGAACGTCAGCAAGTCCTTTGTATTTATTGAAGAAAAGCGTACCAGAAAATACATCTCCACCATCTACTAGGATCGAGTTCTCGCGATTTGCACGAATGTCTTTGATCGCAGTCAAACGTTTTGGAGCGTTTTCGAGGTGAGCGTGCGTGTCGTTCGTGTGCATGATCGTTAAGTCAAAATTCCCTGTAGCCGCTTCAGAAGGTGTTGCTGGTGCCGCAGCTGCGATTCCCATCGCAAGGGCAGCAGATGATAGTACTGCGATAAATGGCTTCTTCATGTTCATATGGTAAGACACTTCCTTTTCCTTTTATTAAGTATGATAGATTGCTAGTTGGGCGGGGCACTGCTCTCAGCACGTACCCCCGCTCCTATTACTTATTCAGTTGATTCATGACGTCTTCACTTACAGCACCAGTTCCACCAAGAATGCGGAAGTTCATGATGTCGAGTTCATCGATCGCAGTCTGTGTCGCTTTTGGCACTTTATTTTGTTGAACGAGAAGCATAACTGCATCTTCTTTTGCAGCGAGTACAGATCCAGTTAGTGCATCCGCAAATTCGCTTCCAGTTGTGATGAATGCTTTGTTCGTTGGTCCGACAAGATCAGTCGCAATCGTTGCTGCAGTCGCGTAGCGGTCGCTTCCGCTATAGCGCTTTGGTTTAGGAAGCTCGTTAAATACGTCTTCACCGATCGCGCCTGTTCCGCCGACAACGATCGTTTCGTCGATGTAACGTAGAGCTGTTTTTGTAGCTTTAGGCAATTCGTTTTTACCAGTTAGTAAAATCGGATAGCCTTGCTTCGCTGCGTATGAAGCGACAGCAAGCGCATCTGGATAATTGTAGCCATCAGCGATGACAGCTTTTGCTGGGTTACCGTCAAGACGTGCTGCAATGTTAGCAGCTGTTTCGAAACGATCTTTCCCTGAGATACGTTCTGCTTTCATACCAAGACCTTCAATCTGGTATTCTACGTAATTTGAAATCGCGCCTGTTCCGCCAAGAATAATAACTTTTTCAGGCGATAGACGATCAAGCTCAGCACGTACATCTGCATTCAGTTTGTTCTCAGGATTTAAGAGGATTGGAGCATCGTACTTGTAAGCAAGTGGTGCACCTGCAAGAGCATCCGGATACGTGTCACCGCGAGCGATCACAACTGTATCTGCCTGCTCCCAACCTTCTTTTGAAACTTCGATCGCTGTTTTGTAGCGATCTTCCCCACTCGTACGCTCAACTTTTTTACCAAATTGGATCTGAGCTAAAACTGGATCGTGATCACTCGCGCGCCCATCAGCTTCACTAAAGTCTGAGTTGATGTTAATGCTGTCGATCGCCGTATGTTTTGCTAGATTGTTTGTTACGAGAATATGGTCGAGAACTTGAGAGTTTCCTTGATAGATGTACGTGTAACGCTGTTCAGGAGAAAGTTTCTCCATCATATTCGTTAGTACATCGCCTTCAAGCGTGTTGATCGGATCAGAGAACTCAAAGTCGTTCAAGTCGCCTAATACGATTACATTCGCATCTTCCATCGTTTCGACTGCACTGTTAACGAAGTCATTGATAACAGTTGCTTGTTTCATACGCTGAACTTCACTTCCAAGAACGACAGGGTGTTCGCTACCGAATAGTCCGCCGTCTCCACCTTTAGAATTAAAGTGATTAGCGATGACGATTACCTTTTCACCGTTGAATGTAAATTCTCCAGCGAGTGCTTTACGAGAATCGTCGAACGCTTCGTTCGTTGGATCGATACGCCCAGGGTTATGCGTAAGGCCATCTTTGTCGACACCGACAGCAGTCGTTGCATCTCCAGCAGGCTTGTCTGAGAAATCAACCCGATCAGGATTGTAGATGAATCCTACGCGGATGTTTCCTCCTGGCTGCCCACCATCTGTTTTATCAAGTGGTGCGATATCTGCGAATTCATACGTTGGGCCGCCAGCTGTTTCAATCGCTTTGATCAGCGCTTTGTAAGATTCACTTGCATCTGTCGTGCCATCGTCAGTCGGACCGTTGTTATCTTGTACTTCAACAAGGCCGATGATGTCCGGTGTTTTCATGTTTGAAACGATCGACTCTGCAATTTTTTCTGCTTTATCTGTTTGAGGAGCACGGAAGTTTTCGATGTTGTATGTTGCTACCGTAAGCTTCTCTTCTGAAACTTCGATTTCAGTCGTTTCTCTTTCAACTCCACCGTCGATCACGGATGGGAATGTACCCGTCGGACGAATTTTGAAGTTGCTATAGTCATAGCTAACGTTACCTAGAATAGAACCATCGAACATATCTCCCGTTTTTACAGTAACGTCGATTCCATCAACATCGATCAGCATGCGTTCAGGGTTGTAATCTTCTGGTGAGATTAAAAGCCCGTCAGCGCGCGTACGCAGTTGATCGTCGCTTGTATTTACGAAAACAGGAACTTCATCATATTTCTTTGGTCCAGAAATCGTTGCATCAGGAATCTCGATCAGCATTCCTTCTAGACTTTCATAAAAATCTAATCCGTCTGTTTCGGGATCAAATGTTGTCATACCGTCATCTTCAATGTTTTCCGTTGGAGGCGTGCGGTCTGTTCCAATTACGATCGGAGCAGGTACCTCTTGATCAGATGAAACAACAGTGACGTTAGATGCTGAGATTTGAGTTGTTAATAGATCTTTTGCATCATCATATCCATCTTCTCTCCACTCGGAGACTTTACCGTCAACGGATACTTTGTCGCCAACTTTTACAGAATTACCTTTGCTATAAACAAAGATTCCTTCTGATGTTGCGATGCTTTCGTCAGGCGTTTCACTCTGCATGTAGAAGCCGTTCGCACCAGCTTTCGCTGTTACGATTCCTTGTACCTGTGATACTGGCTTGTCCTTATAAGGAGATTCGTGTCCAGCACCTTGGATATCATGAATGTTCAGTTTGTCTGCTGGCTTCAGTACTGTGTAGCTGAACGTTCCGACTTCGCTTGTTCTGCCATCTTTTGAAGCGATCGCTTTAATCGTTGTATCTTTTGTAAGTGTGATCGGTGCTGTATATTCAGTGCTTTGGTCTGTTGGAGTTGAACCATCCATTGTGTAATGGATTTTTGCTCCTTCAGTTGCCGTTTCAAGCGTCACTTTCGTTCCTTCTGTTACTGAACCAGCACCAGGGCTAGCCACAACTGAGAAAGCGTTTTCAATGATGTCTGATGAGCTACGGAAAACGAGCTTGTATTCACCAAAGTCATAGTTGATGACGCCACGAAGAATCTCGTAGGTTTTCCCTATCTCAAGGTTTTCTGCATTAGGGTTATCGATTTTGAATTCGCCAACAGAATCAGTTGCATTAAACTCGCCATATCCTGCGTCTGATTTGATCGTAACGTTTTTAAGTTCTACGAATTCTCCTTCAACGGCTTCACCGTTTTCGGCTGTTAGATTACTAGATTGGATCGATTGTGGTTGTGGAATACCTGCATTTTGCGTCGTAATTGCGATATTTGAAGAAGTTGTGCTGATCTGTGCCATACCTTTAAAATCACTCAGGCTGCCCTCTACAGTGACTTCATCACCAGGGTTTGCTTTGATTCCTTCAGCACGCACGATGATTCCAGCTGTGTTGTCTTGGATGTAAAGGTTTGTACTGCCTCCAGCGAGAAAGGAAGCTGTTGCAATCCCTTTTACTTTCACTGCTGAACCGACTGCTTTTGAACGTGCATCAGCAATCGTAGAAAGTTCTACTGGTTTTGGATCAGTTCCACCATCTGATAGGTGAGAACCGAGGTAAGTCGTTGTGTCTTTTGCGTAGGTTGTCCATTCTGCTGAAGCATCGAATGCGTCGTTCGGGTTCGTATCGCCTGACTTAATGGAGTCGTTACGAACGAGGGTAACGTCTTTTGCGAAATCTGCATTATTGCCGATTTGCCCCAAAGAATCAACGATCGTGTCATTCTTTTTCAGTACTAACGTATCGTTCCCGTTAAAATTCGTAACGGATTGATTCGTAGTATCGGCCTGATCGAGAATCACTTGGTCAGCGTTATCGTGGGAAAGTACATAGACTTCTCCATCTGCTAACGTACCATTTAAGGTTTCAGAATACTTAGCAGGTGCTTCCCCATTCGTATAGAGTTCTAGCTTGTAGTCAGTTAAATCTATTGAACTCCCTGTACCGTTGTAAAGCTCTACTGCTTTGTTAAAACCTCCGCCCTCTATGTATTCAGAAATGATAACATTCTGAAACGTCTCTTCAGCAGCCGATGCATACTGAGAAACAGGAGCAGCGAAAAAGCTCAAAATCATCGAAAAGATCAGCAAGAAGCTAATCGTGTGACTCGAAGACTTCCTTTTCAACTTATATCCCCCCGGAATTAGTCAGATTATGGCGAAAATTATCCGCCTCTTGCAGTATACAATAAAATCCAAGAAAAATCTGTAATTTCCATGTAAATTGTTTGTTGAGGGAGACGAGATCTGGACCTGACCCTAAACAAAAAGAAACCACCAGATCGATGGCTCGATCTAGTGGTATAGGGGAAGGTTTATCTTCTTCTCTTTCTCATCTACCCTGAGGGCTACTAGCCACCATGCTCTTGTAGGGAGATGGGCTTGAAGATCCTAGAGGGATCACTGCGGAGGTACTGAAGGGTAATCGGTTTATAGAGGTTGGGTATAAGCAATTAATCGTAGTGATGCTAGAGTTCGTTCAACACCGCTTCAAAGGCTGAAACTCCTGGATAAGGTTCATACCCATCCTCTATCGAACAGCCTGGTATCTGTTCAGATAGCGCATCACTACGCGGAAGCATGAAAACGTTTCGATTGTGCTTTCGTGCAAAGCGGGCGGTGGACAGTGCACCACTTTTCACGCCAGCTTCAATGACAACTACGTGACTCGACCACGCACTGATCAGCGCATTTCGCTGTATAAATTGCTTTGGAATTGGACGTGTTCCAGGTGCGTACTGAGAAATCACGGCTCCTTTTTCAATAATCGCTTCGTAGAGCGAGCGGTGCTCTTTCGGATAGCAATGATCGACCCCACTTGCAAGGAAAGCGATCGGTACACCACGATTTACGAGGCAGCCAACGTGTGCAGCTCGATCGATTCCTTTCGCTAGTCCGCTGATCACAGGAATCTTTCTATTAGAAAGTGTGTACGAAAGTTCTTCGGCAGCCCGTCTTCCTTCCTCTGTACAATTTCTAGAACCTACGATTGCTACAGAAGGAGTGAATGAACGTATAAGGCCTTTATAATACAATAGTGCTGGTGACTCCGGTAAATCTTTAGCATACGACGGATAAAGGGGGTCATCCCGGGGCAAAAGCCAGATTTCTTCTTTTTGAGCACGTTCAAGAATACGCTTACAATCTTCGAGTGACCGAGCCTCTAAAACAGCTTCCCGGACACGCTGAGAAATTCCCTTCACTTCTTGCAGCTCTAAAGAAGAAGCTTCATAGATTTGCTCAGGACTTCCAAATGCGGTCAGTAGTTTCTTTTGAGAAACAGGACCTACATTTCGGATTGAACAAAGCCAAATCCAATGCTCCATTCTTGTCTTCTCTTTCTTTATGGATTTTTAACTACATCTTTTGAGAATGTGTTTTAGGGACTGCTATTTTCTTCATAGCTGATCGGATATATGATCCCTGGCCTCTAACTATGGTTTTTGCTACCTTTCTAGGAGAATATGTATGCGGGATCTACGAGCAAATCCTTTATGTATGAAAGATGAGCACCATAACGACTCCAGACATTGTTGGATGGAAAACCATCTCATTGACTAGATACAGGTATAATGATTAACTTAGGTGGTTTCCATACAAAAGGGAGTCAAGCAGCTCAGATGTGTAGCGGGTTTGAAGTACGTGTCTTTAGTCATATTTCTTATTGGAATTGCTGGCGTTGATGATTTCATGATTTCACCTGGTGGGTAATCGAAGGTTTCGATGGAGAGTTGCACATGGTTCGTCATGAGGCAGTATACGTGTAACGGAAAGCGGTAAAAACTTAGAAACTTTGTAAATCCTTCCACTTGTTAGACTGATACTTTTCGATTCCTTCGGCAATCGATATGATCCTTCGCCTCCTGGAAATCGAGTCATTCGAAATGCGGTTTTAAGAGAGGAAGATGGGGATTTTATACTATTGCGTGGTCGATAGTTGTAGTATATCACTTTCTATAATTTGGGAATAGTAAAATTTTAAAATATTTGGAAATATTTTAAAAAAAAAGAATGGAAAGGGAGTCAGATACGCATCTGACCCCCCTCGAAAACTTATTTACTGTTCTATCATTTCCCTCACGACTTCTTCGCTTACTGCGCCTGTTCCCCCTAGTATTGTAAACTCATTTGCTTCCAAATCTTTAATCGCTTGCCCGGTAGATTGTGGTAGTTTGTTAGGTTGAACCAGGAGCATCGCTGCATCTTGTTTTGCTGCAAGTACTGATCCAACTAGTGCATCTGCAAAATCCATTCCTGTTGCGATAAACACATGCTGTGATGGATTCAGTTCAGTTGCTACTGCAGCTGCTGTACCAAAACGATCTTTACCAGATACACGTTTAGGTTCAGGTAGTTTAGAAAGAACGCTCTCGCCGACTACCCCAGAACCTCCAACTACAATCGAAGTGTTCATAGAATCGAGCGCTTTTTGTGTAGCGGATGGTACTTTGTCTTTTAATGTGAACAGGATTGGGTTCCCGTGTTCTGCTGCATACGACGCTGCAGACAATGCATCTGGGAAATCTAGACCATTCACAACAACAGCTTGATCAGCTGCTCCCATACGGGCTGAAATATTTGCTGCAGTTTCAAAACGATCCTTTCCGCTGATGCGGTCTACTTTCACATTAAGACCTCGAAGTTCGTATGCAACGTAATCGGATACTGCACCTTTCCCACCAAGAATGATGACTTTCTTAGCTTTCAGGCGTTTGATTTCTTCTTTTACAACGTTTGTTAAGCGATCCTTTCCAGTTAATAAGATCGGGGCATCTAGTTTGTAAGCATACGGACCACCTGCAAGCGCATCTGCGAAGTCGGTTCCGTTAGCTAAAACAACTGTATCTGCTTGATCCCAGCCTTTCTTTGAGATCTCAACAGCTGTTGAGTAGCGGTCTTTTCCGAACAAACGGTCTGGCTCTGCCAGCTCCCCTCCGCCCGATGTAACCGTCCACGTGTATTCTTTCGTGTTCTTCGCGATCGCGCCACCATCATTGTTAAAGATCTCAGACTTGTTCTCTTCCGATGGTTCAATCGTGATTGGGATGTTGTTTTCCCCATTTTCAAGTTTCACTTCATGGCTGAACGACATATCGTCATTCACTGTTACATTTTCACCATTAATCGTTAGAACGCCTTCTTTGATCGCATTTCCTTTGAACGTGACGGTGTCACCATCTACTTTTGCACCGTTTTCTGGTGCATCGACAACGACCGGCATGTCGATCCATCGAAGAATTTCATCTTCAACGACCATCTTGTTGCCACCTTGATTAGTGACAGTGATGCTTAAATCCGTCCCGATCGCACCATAACCATAGTAACTAACGTCGTCGTCCGTCTTATCAGAACGTGTATGATCCGCTAGACCTTCTTGATCCCACGATTCACCTTTCGCGTACTTGTACGTTAAGATCGTGCCTTCAGGGAATGTTTTGGTAAGTTCCCAATCAGCTGTAACCGCTCCGTTACGTGACATTTCCCACGCACTCGTGCTCCATCCGTTCTCACTGCCTGGCATCGTAACCTTCGCGCTTAGCGGCGTGTAATCCGGAGCATGAACTTTGAACGTCACATCGACCATGACGATATCTGGTGTAATCGTTACGGCATTCGAAACCGTTTTGTTTCCTGAGCGGTCGTATGCCACTACTTTGTACTCATACGTTTTACCATTCTCAACAGCAAAGTCTGTGTAGCTTACTTTTTCTGCATCATTCAGTCTCTCGATAACGTTCCCATCTCTTTCAATGGCAAAAAGATAAGGGTCGTCCGCGCCACTGAGGCTCCAGTTCAACGTGACTTGTCCAGACTCTTTTAGCGGTTCTTCAAGCGTAACTGACTCAGCAGGCGCTTTTGTATCATTCTGGTTTTGCGACAACGTCACTTCTTCTACGTTCGTCGATTTCCACGTTTCACCACGATCTGTTGAAAATGCAAGGCGGTATTGGTATGTTCCAGTTTCAATCGGGCGGAAGTCAGCCGTGAATAGGTTATATGCATTTCCGTCCCCACTTTGTCCTTTATAGGTCGCTTTTGAATCGGTCCATTCGCCGTCTTGCTTCACCTGTAACTTCGCCGTCAAGCCTTGAGCTAAACCTGATTCAGTCGCGCCGTCAATTTTTACTCCTGCTTCGATCTTAAATGTGTTGGAAAGATCGAGCACACCGTCTTCGATTTTATTAACATCTGTCAGATCATAGCTTCCATCTTTCCACTCATAGTGCGGAACTGCTGCTTTTGTCGTTTCAGTCAAAGGTGATTCATTTCCTTCACCATCTACTGCCGTCACAGCAAAGTAGTACGACTGACCATTTGTTAATCCATCGATGACGATCGATGTTTTATCTGTCGTCCCCACTTCTTCGAACATCGCACCTTGTAAAGTAGATCGATAGACTTTGTACTGCGCTGCGTCCCCCGTCCAGCTAAGCTCTACATTTCCTTCTAAAGCTTTCGCATTAAGGTCACTTACTGGTTTTGGAAGCTCAAAGTTCTGGCCGCCATCAGCGATCAGCATGCGTCCTGTCATCGCAGGTACAGTCACGCTCATCTTGCCGCTTTTTACAGCTGTACTGTAGTCCTTCGCAAGTCCGTCGGTGAACGAAATATTGTTCTTTACGATACCTTCTACGTCTAACTCAACTGTTTTGTTATCGTTTCCGCGATTCACCGCGACCACTGCTGCACCTTCCGCATTTGTACGGGCATAAACATATACATCGCCATCAGCATGTAACGTTTTTAGATCTCCATATGCGAGTAGATCGGCATTCTCTGATCTTACCTCACCAGCACTTTGATAGTGCTTCACTAACGCTTCGTTTTCTTCACCCCATGGATACGTGCGGCGATCGTCAGGGTCTTTAGATCCTGTTACTCCCGCTTCATCACCATAGTAGATCGTCGGCGCGCCTGGGTACCCCATCTGAAGCACTGCCGCTAGCTTGAGTCGCTTTACCCCAAGCTCATGATTATAGTTCGGATCGAATTCAGCACGCTCATACGTGTCTGTCCCACCACCGAGGATATACACAGCACGAGGCGTGTCATGAGATCCCATCAAGTTCATGAGAGCACGAAACGCTTCATCAGGATAGTCCTCCTGCACAGCCTTCAGCTTCTCATCTGCACTCGCAGCGTTACCATTTTTCAAGAAGTCTAAAATCGCTCCTTCAAAACGATAGTTCATAACCGAATCATACTGATCTCCAAGAAAATACTTAGACGCATCATCCCAGATTTCTCCGAGAATCAATGGTTCTTCTCCTTCTTTAAGCGTTGCACCCGCGCCTGCAATGCTGTCTGATTTCAGCTCATCGCGGAATTCACGCCAGAACTCCATGTCCACTTCGTTCGCTACATCGAGTCTCCACCCGGATGCACCGTTTGTGATCCAGCTTTTCGCTGCTGAATCGTCGTCATACATGATGTAATCCGAGAATTTCTGGTTGTTAAGTTCACTCGCATAATCGACGGCATCGCCCTCGATGCTTTTAATTTCAGGAAGCGAGTCATAACCCCACCACGCCTGATAATCGTAGCGTTCGTTTCCGTTCTCATCCGTCACGATTTCATTTTTAATATTAAACCAGTTGTGAAAACCATATTCATCATTGAATGTCTGGCCTTCTTCTTCAAGCTGTTTACGTGCTTCTTTTTTCGCATCTTCTTCAGACAGTCCCTTATCATTCATAAGATCATAGATTAGAGACCAATACTCGTACGCGCCAACAACGTCATATTTTCCGTAACGATCAAAATAGATCGAATCATCACCTACGTGGTTAAACACCCCGTCCATGATCAGATGCATGTCGCGCTTCTCAAGCTCTTTTGTGAATGCCTCAAATTCTTCAGGTGTACCGAACAATGGGTCGATATCCTTCCAATCCGTTGCATCGTATTTATGGTTCGATGCAGCTTCTGCGATCGGATTGAGGTAAATCGTATTAACACCTAACGATTCGATGTAATCTAGCTTTTCATGAATCCCTTTCACGTCACCGCCAAAGAAATCATTGCTCCAGATTCCATCTCCTTCATATCCAGAACGATCAGCTAACCTCGGATTATCAGGTAGCTCATCCCATTCTTTATGTTCGATCGGCTCATCACCACGTGCATATTTCTTTGCATCATCGTTCTTCTCATTTCCGTTATAAAAACGATCAGGGAAAATTTGATATACGACTGCTTCCTTCATCCAATCAGGCGTTTTGAAGCCAGGGTCAAACACAGTTAGTTGATACAGTTCTGCGTTTGCATCGGTCGCTTTTCCTTTCGATCCCTGCTGTGTATCTTCACCATACTCAGCTTTTGCCGCACCATCACGTACAATAAACTTGTAGCCATAAAGACCTTTGACTTCTGGCTTTACGTCTGCCTCAAAAAAGTCCATTCCGTCAGAAGTCGCCGCTTTTTCCATCGGAACAAGCTTACTTGTACCCGTATTTTGATTCTTGATATACAATTCTGCTTTTGTTAGATCATCCTTTTTGGCTGAAAGACGAAGCGTAACGGTTTCGCCTTCTTTTACAGCACCAAACGGAGCTCGGTAAGTTTCTTCCCAGGAGTTATGTAGAAGTTTTTCTTTGTTGATCGCTCCATCAGAACCCTCAGGGCTATAATCAGAACTAACATTTTTCGTTTCAGCGTTAAATTGGAACGTGATCGTTGCATCAGCAATTACGTTTAGTGCAACGTTATTCGAAGGATACTCTTCGCCCCAGTCGCTTCCTAACACAACTTTGTATTCATAGTTTCCTTTTGGAACATCTGCAGTGTATGTGTAAATGTTATCGAAATTATCATCGGTGAATAACGCAGTCGATGTTTTGGGACTCCACTCATCTCCAGCATCGATCGCAGGCTGGATAGAACCTACTAATCTCGGTTGTTTTTCATCGGAAATTTTACTGTAAAAAGTGGAATCTGCTATTGCATGCGTGCCATCATGGTAATAGAACGTTACTTTCGATGCTTCAGAAAGCTCTAGCGGAATGTTTCCTCCATCTTTCCCATAGCTCTCCCCCCAAGATTGATTGATCGCAATCTTGTATTCATACTTACCAGCAGGAAGCTCTGCCGTAAATTCATAGAATCCATTCCCTTTGTCTTCCATGATCGTTTCAGATGCATCAGGCTTCCAATCAGCTTCTGCACCTAGCTCATCTTGGAGATCACCGACTAGTGTAACGGTACGTTTCGCATCCGCATCGCCGATTTGAAATTCGCTGTTTTCTCCTCCATTAGAATTGAGAGGATCCTTCATCCATTCACCATCGACGATAAACTTGTACTGGTGCATTCCGTTCGATAGATCATCGACTTTAAGGCTCCAGACATCTCCCTCACCTTTCGTCATCTCAAGAGCGCCGTTTTCCCAATCCGTAAAATCACCAGCGACTTTGACAGACGTCTTGCTACCGTCTCCCTGATAGTTGAACGTTGCGCTCGATCCTTCGATTACCGGACTCGTAAGCGTTGCAGCTTCGACACCCGGCATTGCTCCTGCCAGCAACTGCAACACGAGTACGATTGCTAGCGACAAAGAAAGCCGTTTTCGATTACGCCGTTTCATCGATATCCCCCTTTAATTTAAATCTACAGTTTGTGAAACCGTTTGCACAAAAACGTTAGTGAAATCGATTGCGCAAAGTTGCACAAAAACCATCTCACTAAATAAGCAAACGCTTTCAAACTTATGATGCCACAGGTTTGGCAGGTAATCAACTCCTTTTGGTTAAATGTGCTAATTTTCATACATTTCGATAGGTAATTCGTCTGGATCTTGAAAAAAGGTGAACCGCTTCCCTGTTAACTCGTCTACTCTAATTTCTTCAACGCTAGTGACACCTTTCCTTCTAAGCTCCTGTGCAGCCCATTCGATGTCGTCCACTTCAAATGCAATATGCCGAAGTCCACGTGCTTCCGGATAGCTTGGGCGCAGAGGAGCGGAATTGAAGGAGAACAGTTCGATTCGCGTATGCTCTCCAACCGCTAGATCAAGTTTGTATGACTCTCTTTCGTTCCGGTACGTTTCTTCTAATACCGTTAATCCCAGTACATTCACATAAAAATCTTTCGAGCGTTGATAATCTGAACATATGATGGCAACATGGTGTACCTTTTTAAACATCTTCGATCACCTCTATACTAACTTAGCGACGGTTCGTTCTTACGTCAAGCTACAGAAGTGACTCCGCTCCATCAACGTACATCGCTGTTCCCGTCACATGACTGGATGCATCTGAAATGAGAAAATAAACGACATCAGCGACTTGTTCAGGCTTTCCTGCTTTTTCTTCTAACGGGTGGCTACCTTCTGGATACTCTACAGGTATTTCAATTTCTTTAACACTTTCCTTTTGATCCGTATTTTCATCGATATTGGTTTCGATCGCTCCAGGACAAATCGCGTTCACTCTTATGTTATAGTTCGCTAGTTCAAGCGCAGCCATCTTCATAAACGCAACTTGCCCTGCCTTCGATGTGCTGTATGCAGACATCCCGAAGTTCGAGAACGTTCGATTTCCATTGATCGAACTTGTGATGACCATACTCCCTCCGTGCTTCTTCATATATGGAACAGTATGCTTCACCATGAGAAACGTACTTCTCAAATTCGTTTGAATCGTTTGATCCCAATTGTCTACACTCATTTCTTCAATCGGTTGAAGCGTCCCGTTGATTCCAGCATTGTTAAAGAGATAATCGATCGCACCTGTTTTTTCGCTTACTTCTTGAAGCTTACTGACAACCTGGTCTTCATCAGACACATCGACTTCATATGCGAACGCCTCACCGCCTAGGGAGATGATCTCCTCTTTTACTTCTTCTACACGACTTTCTTCTACATCGAACAAACAAACTGTGATGCCTTCCTTTGCGAACCGCTTTGCAGCTGCTGCTCCAATACCAGATCCGCCACCTGTAATCACCGCAATTTTCTTCATGAATTTCCCTCCTCGTCTTCCTTCTATACCCATTCTTTCGGTGGGTCAGTCTAAAAAAATAACCGGCATCCTTTACGTTTCACTGTAACTATTTATGAAATGACAAAAAAAGTTGTTATAGCTTTCAAAAAACAACAAATTTCTTACCATTTTCGGACTATGATAGATGTATAACATCATTCGTTTACATAGGTCTAAAGTATCAGGTATCCTCCAGCAAAAAGGCACCCTACTTTGAAAGAAGTAGATCGCAAAGTTATCAGATCTAAGGGAGGCGTAAGATGTTTCCTAAGATGGCTGAACTACCTGGGAACATAGAGGAGGAGTGAGGATGGAAACAAGTGAAAAAGTGAGGCTCGATGAGGAATGGGTATTTCTAATTCTTACTGCGAAGGAATTAGGATTATCAGTGGAAGAGGTGAAAGCGTTTATTAAAAAGGAGGAAATAGTCAGGGATTCGAAGGAATGAGTGGAGGGCGATTAACGCTTTTGTTCTATTTACGGAACATACCCATACTGATATAATATTTAGTAACTGAGTATGATGTTGACGTATGGGAGGGTAAGACATGATAGGAGAGCAAGTAAAGAAGTATCGATTACGTAAAGGCCTCTCACTTTCAGAATTAGCTGAACGCGCTAGTGTAGCAAAATCCTATTTGAGTTCAATCGAACGAAACATACAATCTAACCCTTCTATTCAATTTTTGGAGAAGATTTCAGGAGTATTAGATGTTTCCGTAGAGGTACTTCTTCAAGGAGATAACCTCATCCATCAAAGCGAGTTGGATTCAGAGTGGAAAAAGCTTGTTAAAGAAGCGATGAATTCGGGAGTTAGTAAAGAACAATTCAAAGAATTTCTAGAGTTTAACAAGTGGCGTGCAAAGCAAGGAAGCGACAAATAATCGATCTGACACGGGAGCCTTAGGTGAAGGCTCTTTTTATTATGATTTACAGTAAAAAGAGCCAGTAGGCATGATAGAGTAATATCGCAGTATAAAGAACAATTGCGACGTTCAACAGCCATCTTATTAACCGCGTTTGAAAGTCATTCTTTATGCTTCCCATAAACACAAGTAAGATCGACAGTATGATCTTAAAACATAGAAAGACAGATGGATGGATACTAAATAATAGGTTCATCAGTGGATTCGCTTCTTCTATCACGTTGTTCTGTACGCCCCAGTATGTAATGACGCCATCGATGAAATTACAGCATGCCAAATAGTACATGATGGATTGAAGGGAAGACCGTGTATCCCTACTCATTCTGAGTTCGAGGAAATGATCTGATTCTTAATGATTTCACTTAATTCGTTATAAAGTTTCCGCTCGTCCTCAAAAAGCCACCTTCTATTTTCCTCCTGCAATTCGAGCTCCTTAATCTTTTTAAGAATAAAGTCTAAGTCACAGCGCCCTTTGTATTCATCGTTAATATAAAGTTTGCCGATCCTTTCATCGAGTGCAACGACTTTGACTCTCTTCTCTGTGATGTACGATACAAACGTGCGATCTCCAAGCTTGATCATCTAAATTCCCCCTTATTTTTTTGAGGAATTATCGAGGAATTGTCTAATCTCTTCCTTACTTAGCCCTAACTTCTTCGCTTTCGAAATAAGGTTGATCCACTCTAAGTCCAATTTTTCTCCACCATACGCTCTCATTTTCAACCTCCTTACTTTTTTCTCCATAATCCGACATTATAAAGAACGTTTTGTTCTTTATTTAGAATATAACTCTAATATAAGCCTATCAGATCGATTGTAAAAGACTGAAAATTCTTTATTTTATTTGTGTTTATGTGGAAAACCTAGCCTTTTCTAACCTATGCTTTATTTTTCTTATAATTCCATATATTAACGTTTTTAACTTAAGACTTTTGTTCTGTTTACAGAACATGATGTTCTTGATAAAATCGAATTATCAAATACTAACAAAGTTGAGGTATTGGGGATGATAGGTGAAAAGATTAAGCTTTACCGAAATCGCATGGGACTGTCATTAACTGAATTAGCGAAGCGAGCTGGGGTAGCAAAATCATACCTCAGTTCAATCGAGCGCAATCAACAGGCCAACCCCTCCATACAATTCCTCGAAAAAATCGCGGCTGTATTAAAGGTGCCTATGGATGTGTTCATTCATGAAGATGAATTCGAAGAAAGAGAACCCAATCTAGATCCTGAATGGCAGTCGTTGATCGAAGAAGCGATGCGGTCTGGCATCACGAAAGAAGACTTTGAGGAATTTCTCGAGTTTAGGAAGTGGCAATTAAACAAGAAAGGCTAATGAAAAACTCCCGCCTGGAGTGGACGGGAGTTTAACAACTTATTCAGCAGAATTCTCAGAGTTAGTGGATCCGTTGTTCGAAGCAGGTTCTTCCGTATTACTTCCGTTATTGGTCGTATTATTGTTTCCTTCTTCTTCTCCACCGCTACAAGCAGTGATGAGCATAACAGCTAGAAACGAAGTTGCAATTTTGGCCATGAATTTCTTATTCATTATCAAAATTCCTCCCTAACCAAGTTTGACCGCGGCTACTGAATAAGCGGTTGACCAAATCATAACAACAAAATTCTCCCATGTGTGGCAATTAACAGAGTCTCAATAAAGCCTTTAAATGCTTAACAAAATCGCACAACGTTTTTACAATTGAACTAAAAAAAGCACCTCGAAATTCGAGATGCTTGAAAGATCGTTATTTGAGGGCAAACATGATTTCCGCTTCCGCAGCAACTTCACCATCGACCGTCGCTGTCGCTTTTCCTTTGCCCATAGGTCCTTTAATACGGATGATCTCAACTTCTAAGCGGAGCTGATCGCCTGGCTTAACTTGTCTCTTAAAGCGGCATTTATCGATGCCTGTAAAGAAAGCAAGCTTCCCTTGGTTCTCTTCCTTCTTAAGCATAGCAACCGCACCGACCTGCGCAAGTGCTTCTACAATTAAAACACCTGGCATGACAGGGTAATCAGGAAAGTGACCGTTGAAAAATTCTTCGTTGGCTGTAACGTTCTTAATTCCGATCGCTCTCACTTCTTCCTCTACTTCAACGATCTTGTCGACAAGTAGAAAAGGATAGCGATGTGGAATGATCGATTTGATATCTTGAATGTCCATCATCACGAGTGCTCCCTTCTTTTACTCCGTTTCTTTCTTAACAATATCAGAGATCTTCACCCAGGTCTCTTTTTTGAAGACGTCTCCCGGGCTTCCTTCTCCGATGACCCCGTATCCAATCATAGCTCCTGCAGCCAGTGAAAAGGCAAGAAGGAGTACAACGAGAATAAGGCGCAGCCAAATCGGGATCAACCGAATTCTAGGCATACGCTCTTTTATTTTCTTATTCTTTGTCTTTTTCTCCTCATCATTCATGTTAATTTCTGAGGTTTCATTTACGTTTTCATGGTTGTTCGCCATCATGATAACACCCTTACGAATAGTTTCCGTTACCTAAGAACTTCCGATAAGTTAGACTAGTTTCTTTTTAGCGATTTTGTCCATATGTTCTAGCATTAAGCCTGTCCCTTTTGCAACGCAGCTCATTGGTTCTTCAGCAACTAATACAGGAACCATCAATTCTTCAGCAAACAATTGATCGATTCCATGAAGAAGCGCGCCTCCACCTGTCATGATCACGCCGCGATCGATGATATCTGCCGAAAGTTCAGGAGGAGTACGTTCAAGAACGCTTTTCGCTGCCATCACCATATGAGAGATCGGTTCTTGTAACGCCTGCTGAATTTCATCAGATTTCACTGTGATGGTTCTAGGAAGTCCAGTAACCATGTCACGTCCGCGTATGTCGAGCTCTTCTTTCCGACCACCTGGAAATACCGTTGCAACATTGATCTTGATCTGTTCTGCCGTTCGTTCACCGATCAATAGCTTGTACTCTTTCTTGATATAGTCTAAGATCTCGTAATCGAACTTGTCCCCTGCCATCTTAATGGAAGAGGCGGTGACGATATCGCCCATCGATAGTACTGCGATATCAGTCGTCCCACCGCCTATATCCACTACCATATTTCCGCTCGGTTGGAAGATATCCATTCCAGCACCAATTGCGGCAACCTTTGGCTCTTCTTCTAGGAAAATTTGTTTCCCACCGCTTTTTTCAGCAGCTTCTTTGATCGCTTTTTTCTCAACCGATGTGATGTTCGTCGGTGTACAAATTAAAATACGCGGCTTCGATAAAAAGCTTTTCACATTGATCTTGTTCAAGAAATGTCTAAGCATCACTTCTGTAATATCGAAGTCAGCGATGACCCCATCCTTCAATGGACGGGTAGGAACGATGTTTCCAGGCGTCCGGCCTACCATCTGCCTTGCTTCTTCACCTACGGCAAGTGCTTTACCCGTTGTGGTGTCGATCGCTACAACAGAAGGCTCATCAAGGACAATCCCTTTTCCCTTTAAATAAATCAGTACGTTCGCAGTACCTAAGTCAATCCCTATATCACGTGATAACATGATCTATCCTCCCTGTGTTCAATCACTCATCTATAGTTCCATTCCTAGTATGTATAGAGTTCATATCCATTAGTATATTGTATCACAAAAGTGAACATGGAAGAAAAAGATTTAGAAAAAATTGTCGTTTTTCACCTATTTTACAGCTTCTTCCTTCTCAGTATCCTTTCTATATTTTATTCTAGTCGCTTCCCCGCCTCGAAGGTGTCGTATCGATTTATGATACTCAAGAATTTCTTTCACCTCGTTGGCCAGGTCAGGATTGATTTCTGGGAGTCTTTCAGTAAGGTCTTTATGGACGGTGCTTTTTGACACTCCAAATTCTTTGGCGATCACCCTCACCGTTTTCTTCGTCTCCACGATGTAATTTCCAATCTTGATGGTTCGCTCTTTGATGTAATCGTGCACACCACTCGCCTCCCTAAATTGGATGTGAGAGATGCGAAATGAGACTGATAAAGTGATCATGCTACGAAGCTCAAGTCATCAAGTCGATCTACATGATGTCAGGAGAATTGTGTACAAGAATACTTCGAAGCCTTACCACAACTTCTCACCTCTGCCCCTCATTTACTAAGTTTTGTAACATTTTATTAGGGGTTGGATAGTTATATACCAAAAAGTCAAGAGGGACAAGTGATTTTATTAAATTTTCTTTAAAATAATAGCCATTATCTGTGAGTAGTGGTTGATATACGCTGCAGGTGCTCGCTTTAGCTGGGCGGGCGTTGAGCCACCTGCGAAGACCTATGCGCCTCTAGGGTATCACCTGTCCCGCTAGTCCCGCAGAAGGCGAGCACCTTACGCTCTAATCAACTTTGAAGTATCGTATTAACAAGTTTTCTTCAATCTTCTAAGCACATCTATAGAAAAGATAATAAAAATAAAAAGCCCCGGATACCATTGTATCCGAGGCTAGCACGTTAAATGACTTCATCATCTTTCCATACTTCCCCATCTTTGTACTTCAATTGTTCAGGGTATCTTAGGTCCAACACCTCTTCTTGCGTTTTCTGTGATGGTGGGGCTGTGCTTAGTGAAACAATGATATTCGTTAAGAAAGCAGCTATCGCGCCGAACACGCCTGCTCCTGTGTCAATGATTCCAAATACTGTAACTCCACCAAACTTCGCTAGGAAGATATACGTTAAGGTTACGAGAAGGCCCACAATCATTCCAGAAATAACTCCATATGCATTTGCACGTTTCCACCATACTCCTAATATGAGCGCAGGGAAGAATGTACCAGAAGCGAGCGCAAACGCCCAGGCAACGATTTGAGTGATTACCCCAGGTGGATTCAACGCCACAAGGCCTGCTACGATCGTTGCGATCAGAATCGACCAGCGTGCGACGGCCATACGCTTCTTCTCAGAGGCATTCGGATTAATAATACGGAAATAGATATCATGTGAAAAGGATGAAGAAATGGCCATCAGAAGTCCGCCTGCGGTTGAAAGAGCTGCAGCCATCGCCCCAGCAGCTACAAGGCCGATCACAAAGATTCCTAAATTTGCGATTTCCGGAGTAGCCATAACAACAATGTCATTACTGATGGCAATTTCTTGCCACTGAAGAATGCCATCAGAGTTTCCGTCTGCCATACTGAGTAAGCCTGTGTTGATCCATTTCTCAGTCCAGCCAGGTAAGTTATCGATCGGACTACCCGCTACTTGTTTCATCAAGATGAAGCGAGAAAAAGCAGCGTACGCTGGTGCTGAGAGATAGAGTAATCCGATGAACAACAGTGCCCATGCACCACTCCATCGAGCAGCTTTCATCGTCGATACAGTATAAAAACGGACGATGACGTGCGGTAATCCTGCTGTTCCGGCCATCAAACTAAACATCAGTGCGAGGAACTGCCACTTTGAACCGGTATCGAATGGCGTAAAATATTCCGAAATTCCGAGCTCCCGATCGAGTTCTCCTAATTCAGATACGATGTTTCCATAACTTAACCATGGTAGTGGATTGTTCGTGATTTGAAGAGACATGAAGATGATCGGAACAAGATAGGCAATGATCAAGATGATGTACTGAGCTACCTGAGTCCAGGTAATCCCTTTCATCCCGCCCATCGTTGCGTAGATTGCAATGATTACGACCCCGATCATAACGCCAATCTTCGCATCTACTTCAAAAAGTCTTCCGATAACAACGCCTGAACCTGCGAGCTGACCGATCGAGTATGTAAAACTGATGATAATTGTTGCGATCGCCGCAATAACGAGTGCTGTTTTACTTTGAAACCGATCTCCGATGAACTCTGGAACTGTGTATCGCCCAGATTTACGGAGTTGAGGTGCTAATAGAAATGTTAGAAGCAAATAGCCGCCTGTCCAGCCCATGATGTAAGCAAGTCCATCATAGCCGAGTACCATAACGGTTCCTGCTAAACCGATGAATGAAGCTGCACTCATCCAGTCAGCGCCGATCGCCATCCCATTATAGACCGATGGAACCCCACGACCCGCTACGAAAAATTCTGACGTTTGCTTAGCTCTATTGTAAACGGCTATTCCAATATACAATCCAAACGAGGCAATAATAAGTAGTAATGATACTAGAAACTGAGAATCCATTCATATCCTCCCTCTTATTGACTAAGTGTTTGTCCCTTTACATTCTTACTCTTTTTCTCTACTAGATTGTATTTCTCATCGATACGGTCGCATATGTAAGCGTTAACAAATAATAGAATGATAAACACGACGATCGAACCTTGAGCACCCATGAAATAATGCAGTGGAAAGCCGTTGAACGTATACTGCGCAAGCGTTTCAGCAATCAAGACCATGCCGAACGAGACGGTCAACCAAATGATTAATAGAACAGTGGTCAGACGAAATCTAGCTTTTATATAAGCATCTGCAGTCTTTTTATCAATCTTCTTCACTCTACTTCCACCTCCAATTATTTTAAGTTAAAAATAAGTTCCACAGTTTCTCCAAAACCTAGAGGAACTCTGGCAATCTCAACAATGAGATAAACACCCAATAGGCCGATGGGCATTAGTAAAAATAGAGGCTTTCTTTTCTGAACAGTAACGACGATACTGATCAATACCGCGACGATAAAAACGTATAAAATGGCAGTCTCTCCTTTCGTCTAAATTATCTGAATATTTAAATCATATTTTTCATTATCAAGTTATTACTCCTATAAGTCAAGATTAATTTTCCACAAATCTTCCAATCGTTCATGAATATCCTACATAAAATCACCTCCTATTTCCCGGGAAAGGTCGATTAATGTTGAAAATATTCATTGATAACAGAGAAAAAGCCCCCGATCGCTCGGAGGCCTGTTTCTTATTGAGAGTCTTTTGACCCTTTTTCATTGTTGGTGTTTGAGTCTTTCGAACCTTTTTCATCTGCATCTTCTGTGTCTTTTGAACCTTTTTCTTCAGCCGCGTCTTTTTCAGCTTTCTCTTCAGCGTCTTTCTCAGAGTCTACTCCCTGATTTCCTTCTGAAGCAGAAGGATTTGTTACAGGGTTACCAGCTTTCTCTTCACTATCCTGTACTTCTACAGCAGAGGATGGTTGGTTGAATACATCAAGCGGGTTAACTGGTGTACCGTCTTTACGTACTTCAAAATGTACATGTACGCCAGCATCAGTGTCGAATGTGTTCGTTCCAGCTGTACCTAACTCATCACCTTGCTTCACTTTGTCGCCTTCAGCAACTTCAAGCTTATCAAGAGACTCATAAACAGTTACAACGCCATCTGCATGTTCGATGTGTACAACGTTACCAAGCAACTGATCTTTTTCTGCTTTCACAACTTTACCACTCATTGCAGCAACGACTTCAAAACTTGCTCCATCTTCTTTCGCATAGTCGATTCCTGAATTCTGGTAGTAGGTATTATTATAGAATACGAGAGCAGCTTTTTGTTCGTCAGTGCTAGCTTCAGCGTCGTAATATTGCTTTTGAACAAATACGCCACTATCTTCAGAAGCAGGTACTTTAAAGACTTCAGAATCTCCTAGAACCGGGACAGACTTTTCATCAGCATCATAGGCACTTCTGTCAGAATCAATACCACTCAAGTCACGGGGCTCTTCTGCATTTTCTTGACCGCCTTGCATCCAAAGCACTGCTGTTAGTACTAGTGCTGCGAATCCAAGGTATACTGCTGGATAAATCCAACGCTTTCTAGCTAGCTTTTGCCATTTAGAAGCGCTTTTTTCAATAGGATGAGATTTTTTGTTTTCATCTCCCATTTATCATCACCTCAGCAACCATTGTTGTCAGGTTACAAGGTTTCTATACACATTCCTGAAAAAATATCTATTTATTTTTCGACAAGTCCGTTATTTTTATGCATTTTCTTTTCATTTTCTCAAAATACGCCGTCTTAACAAGCAAAAAACCGCATTGCTGCGGCTGTTAACGGTGTGCTGTTAAGTTATCAACATAGCGGCCCATCTCACTGATCGCCACACCTTTATAGTAGTGTTTCACGATTTCATCGTAGTCTCTTCCTTCTTCAGCCATTCCGTTCGCACCATATTGACTCATTCCAACGCCGTGTCCATAGCCTTTCGTCGTGACAGAAATTCGATCTCCATTCCGCTCCCAGGTGAAGTCAGAAGACCTTAAACCAAGAAGGTCTCGAATTTCTCTTCCAGTAAAGGATTTACCAGCTACTTCAACTTCCCCAACCCGCTTCCCAGTCGTGAGGTTCTTTATCGTTCCGACCGATCCATCCGATGGAAGCGTAACACCAAGCTTTTGTTCGAACTCACTTTTCGAAAACGATATTTCGTCGGAGTACTTAGGCGACTGCTTATCCCACGGACTTTCTACGCTTCTAAGATATGGAGCAGCATTTTCCCAGTAGTCTTCCGAGTTCTCCGTGTATCCGTTGCTCGTTGAGAAAAATGAAGCGTAGATCGGACTGCCTTCATACGTTAAAATCTGACCGACTGTTTCTTCAACAGCCTTTTCGATCTTAGCATACTTACTCTCAAACTCTTTTCCCCATGCTTTCTTCAACTCATCGTTACTTTTATATACCTGGTGTTGGATCGTGTCAGTGACGATTGCGTTCCCAGGAAGTTCTTCTGTGGGATTTGCAAGCCTCGTAACGACGAACGTTCTTGCTGTTAACGCCTGCGCCTTCAGAGCTTCTAGATTAAACTCTGCTGGCATCTCAGCTGCTACTACTCCTGTTACATATTCTTCAATTGGAACGTTCACCGTCTTCTCAAGCTGTGCTCGATAGACCGGTACATCGACATTCACGGCTTTTGCAGTTGGCATATTGTTACTTTCTCTTTTCGAGTCAGTAGTCACTGGTGATCCCCCAGATGATCCATATGGTAGCACTAACATAGATGGCAAAAGAATTATAATGCCAGCAAATAAGATAAGGATAAGAAGGATCTTTTTCATTCGCATGCCCCCGTCATCTAAATTGTATCTCCACTAACACCTTATGGAAGTGGACAACCATTTAGAACAGAAACGAAACGAGGTATCGGTGCAATGCTGAGGGACGTGAGGAAGGGTTTGTTAACGGTTTTACTCAATATTTTTCTTTTGTTGAAGCTTTTATCATAAAGCTCCTAATGTTTAACTTTTAATGAATATTTTATAGGGGAAGAGCTTCCGTTCATAACAAAAAAACCGTAGCTCATCGCTACGGTTTTCACTTAGGCTAATTTTGGTTTAACGTCTGTTTCTTCAGCTACAGTTTCTGCTGTTTGCTCTGTTTCTTCAAGCTTGACGCGTTCAACGTCAGCTCCAAGAGCAGCAAGCTTCTCAGCAAAGTTCACATAACCACGATCTAAGTGCTTAAGCTCATCTACACGAGTGTAGCCGTCAGCAACTAGACCAGCAAGGATTAATGCAGCTCCAGCGCGAAGATCAGTAGCTGATACTTCAGCACCTTGTAGCTCAGAAGGACCTTCAATGATTGCGGCACGACCCTCGATCTTGATGTTTCCATTCATGCGACGGAATTCTTCAACATGCATGAATCGATTTTCAAATACTGTCTCAGTGATCACACTTGTACCCTTTGCTTGAAGCAACAGTGCCATCATCTGTGACTGCATATCTGTAGGGAAACCTGGGTGTGGCATCGTCTTAAGATCTACTGGTTTGAGTGTTTCAGGACCGATTACTCGTAGACCGTTACCTTCTTCTGTAATCTCAACTCCCATTTCCTCCATCTTGGCAATAAGAGGGCGTAGGTGTTCAGAAACAGCGTTCTCGACAAGAACGTTTCCGCCTGTAATAGCAGATGCTACCATAAAAGTACCTGCTTCGATGCGGTCAGGAATAACAGTGTGTTCAGCACCGTATAGCTTCTCGACACCTTCGATTCGAATTGTACCTGTACCTGCTCCGCGTACTTTCGCACCCATCGCATTCAGGTAATTCGCTAGACAGACGATTTCCGGCTCTTGCGCAACGTTCTCAAGAATCGTTGTACCTTCCGCAAGAACTGCTGCCATCATGATGTTTTCAGTCGCTCCAACACTTGGGAAATCAAGGTAAATCTTCGCTCCTTGAAGTCTTCCTTTAATTGAAGCTTCAATAAATCCATTACCGATTTGAACCTCTGCACCCATTGCTTCAAAGCCTTTAAGGTGCTGATCGATCGGCCTTGATCCAATTGCACAGCCACCAGGAAGTGCGATGCGGGCATGACCCACGCGGGCCAATAATGGTCCCATAACTAGAAACGAAGCTCTCATTTTACGTACTGCTTCGAAAGGTGCTTCTGTTTTTAGTGGTTTTGTTGCATCCACATGAATTGTATTTCCATTTATCTCTGACTCTACGTTCAAATAACTTAATACTTCGCTAATCGTGTGTACATCTGAAAGGGCCGGCACATCTTTTAACGTGCTCGTGCCTTCATGTGCTAATACAGATGCTGTGATGACGGGCAAGACTGCATTTTTAGCTCCCTCGACTCTTACAGAGCCAGTCAGTCTCCTGCCACCTCGGACGATGATTTTTTCCAACGTATTCCCCTCCGCGTCCAATTTGTATATTAATATTCAGTCGTAATTATCGGTGTGCCAATTGTGACGGTAGTTGCGCCGCCCATTCCTGTATCTCGTAATGCTATCTGTAAGTTCATTCTCTGGTTGTTCGTTGTAATTGTTTCTTTCCACTTCTTATGGTATGCGGAAAGTGATACAAACGTCTCTTCATTGACTTCTTCAACTTTCGAGGCTCCAAAATCGCTCAAAAGCTTGTCCGCCTCTTTGTACAAAACAATGTTCATTTTATCATCTTTCACCCCTTTAAAACAAGTGAAGACAGGGGCATCTTCATGGAAAAATTGTGACTTTTGTGACGTAAAGTGTTCGTAAGCTGTTCGCCATTCCTCCTGGTGGAATCCGGAGACTTCCATATTATAGATAAGATAAGAGCTATTACGATCATTCTCCGGATAAGTAATAAGGGTTACAGTGTCTTTGATGCCTAATTTCGAATCCAGTTTTGTGCCAATGAACTTCACAATGCCGTCACCGTCCACCTTTTCGATCCAGTTATACTCTGGCGAATCAGCTTGAAGCTCCGACGTAGTTAGTCTCTTCCCTGAGGAAATACTTTTAAAACCCATTTTTCCTTTTGTATGAAGTGACCAACTTTTTATTGTGACATCATTGTCTATTAAAATGTTCGCAATCTCGGCTGTCTTTGCTTCCGTATCATCTTCAAACGTTACTGATGTACCATGTGAAAAGCTTCCAAGAAGCATGATTGACAGTAATCCGATCATAAGCTTCATCTTAACCCTCTCCCCGTTCAGGTCTCTTACTTTCATTGTGACCATTGAGGGCTAGGGCATACATGGAATTTGTAGTCATTAACCGACAAATTCCAAATGTGACTTTTAAGTTAGAATAAGTATTTTAGGCGGATAGACCAGTTGTAGTAATCGAGAAAGAAGCTACTAGTGAGGGAACCGATGCTGATGGTCAGGAGTATCATGAGGACTTTGGCCTGTGGACTATTCGGCTTCTTAACAAACACATCGAAGCGAACAGTTTGTAGCGCCCACCAGGTTATCAATAAAAACACCAGGTGAATAAAAATCGAAAAAATCGACTGCTGCGCAAGTGCTTCCGTCATCTCTCTACCCCCTCTCATTTGCACACTTGTATCAATTTCTATTTGCTAATTATAAAAGATATCGTACGTAATGAATATCGGACTTTAACCCCATAAATATAAGTTCTAACTTACATTTTACCATCAATTTCGACAATATTTTTATTTTTTCCTAAATCTTAATAAAAAAACCGCAATCCCAATGAGACTGCGGTCCTTACTGATTAAACACTTCCATGAATTGAAAGTACTCTTGTATGAACGTTAATGCCGTTGACGGAAAAATTCCAATAACAAGTGTAGCTGTAGCTGTGATCGTCAATACAGCTGTCACCCCTGCTGAAATCGTTATCGGCTTCTTATCTGACGGTCTGAAGTACATTTGTACGAACAAGCCGAAATAGTATACGTACGATAGAACGGTTCCTAGAAGCATCGCTACCGTTAGAAAATAACGCTTTGGCTCTGTTCCCAGCGCACTCATGAATATTTCAAATTTCCCAATGAATCCAGCCGTAAACGGTATTCCAGCAAGAGACAATAGAAAAATCGTCATCGTGATCGCAATGAACGGTGAGCGTCTAAACATTCCTGCAAACGAAGCAATTGTCACGTCTTCTCTTTCCTTCGTTACAGCATGAATTACAGCAAACGCCCCAAGGTTCATCAGGAGATACGCCAATAAGTAGAACCATACGACTTCAAACACCATCTCCGATAATGCCGCAAAAGGAATAAGGATGTAACCTGCATGAGCGATACTCGAGTAAGCGAAGAGGCGTTTCGCATTCAACTGCCTAAGCGCAATAATATTACCGATGATGATGGTTAAGATCGCTATGATCGCTATGTAAGGGCGAACAGATACGAGTAGCGATTCAAAACTCATTCCCTCAGGCGTAATTACTTTTCCTGTCCCAGGTGCAAAGACAAACGGTACCATGAGGAGACGAAGGATAATGGCGAATCCAGCTGTTTTTGAAACGACGCTTAAAAAAGCGGTGACTGGAGTTTCAGCTCCCTGATAGACGTCAGGTGCCCACATATGAAACGGAGCTGCTGCTATCTTGAATAGTAGTCCGATAAAAATCATTAGAAATGCAAACACGATGAGAAACCGATTATCTGCCACGATGTCGCTTGCCATAGCAGACTGAATCGCATACAGATTCGTTTCACCTGAAAGTCCATATACATAGCTCATCCCGAACAGTGTGATCGCGGTGGCGATCCCTCCGTTGACGAGGTATTTAAAGGCAGCTTCGTTCGCAAAATGATTCGTTTTACGAATTCCAACAAGGATATATGAAGATAAGCTCAATAGCTCAAGACCAACGAATAATGTGATAAGGTCAGCGCTAGACGCCATCATCATCCCACCGAGAAGAGCCGTTAAGATGAGATAGTAGTATTCCCCTTTTACATCCTCTAGATCACCCTTAGACGGAAGTCCGAGCAATAGGACAAAACCTGTACCGATCAACATGAGCAGTTTGAACGCTTTCGCAAACGAATCAAGCCTGAACGTTTCACCTAAAATTGAAACGACCCCGTCGTCTAACTGCAGAAAAAGAAAGATCGTAGCTAAACCAACACCCGCTAGTGCAAACCATACGAGCATGGTACGACTTTTTTTCGTCGTAAAAAGATCGATCAAGGAGACTGTTACGGCAGTAATGATTATAATAAATTCAGGCATCATACTTCCCCAGTTGTATTGCATCAAAGTCGACATATTCATTACGCTAACCCCCTATCCCAATCGTTCTCAGCGTGTTAGACAAGATTGCTGGATAAACGCCGATCCAGATGATCAGGATCAGTAATACTGCTGATGAAACGACTTCAGTTGCGGATAGATCCCTTTTCCGATCAAAGGATGGTCGCCGTTCACCGAAGGTCACCGCTAGTACGGCTCGCAAGATATAGACAGCAGTTAGAATGATCCCTAAGACACCAATCGCACCGATCACAGGCATCGATTCAAATAATCCTAGAAACGCTAGAAATTCACTAATAAAGCCGCTCATGCCCGGTAACCCTAGAGATGCAAGTCCTGCCGCTAAAAAGAAACCAGCAAATAACGGGGTCTGACTAGCAATGCCTCCAAGTTCACTGATTCTCGTCGTCCCAAATCGGTCGAGGAGGACTCCGATCAGAAGAAAGAGGAGTGCTGCAATGAGACCATGTGAGATGGTTTGAAAAATTGCCCCCTGAACACCAGCTGAATTAAACGAAGCTAATCCAAGTAACACGATGCCCATATGGGATATAGACGAATAGGCAAGCAGCGCTCGAAGTTCAGTTTGAACGAACGCGATGAATGCGCCATACAACAAGTTGATTAATCCAAGAATGGCAAGGACAAGTGCGATGTCTTGCAGCTGTTGTGGAAAAAAGCCTCCTCCGAAACGAATCAATCCATATGCACCTATTTTTAATAACACTCCTGCATGAATCATCACAAGAGCGATCGGCGCTTCAACGTGTACGCGTACCATCCATGAATGAAGGGGTACGATTGGAAGTTTGGTCCCG
Organism: Anaerobacillus sp. ABA4_114; assembly: GCF_056159065.1. Lineage (NCBI taxonomy): Bacteria > Bacillati > Bacillota > Bacilli > Caryophanales > Bacillaceae > Anaerobacillus > Anaerobacillus sp. ABA4_114. The sequence goes on along the minus strand of NZ_JBSWUM010000001.1, from coordinate 347,081 downwards.
AAAGCGAGGAGTAGTAGAACCAACAACCACATTCTCATGTCATATGAGAGAAACTCAAATGAATCCGTTTCCTTCAGCATCGAAGTAATTTCCGTGATATTCGTCGTATGCAGTTCGACAAAAAGAGTGATGATAACAATGAGAAGCAGCACCGATCCAATCCCGTTGTAGATTAAGAATGAAAAAGCAGCCCTTTCTTTATGAAAACCACCCCATCTCCCGAGAAGTAAGAACGTTGAGACGAGCGTTACTTCAAAAAACAAGAAAAAGAGGAACAGGTTCTCGCTTGAGAAAACCCCAAGCATGCCGAGTTCAAGTGCCAGAAATAATATGAAGAACCCTTTTGTTCCACTCGTTATTCGATGGACGGCAAAGGAAGCAAGAAACGTAATGAGAGAGGTTAGAAACAAGAACAAAACCGATAGACCCGTGACGCCAAGCTCATATGAGATGATATAAGGCTCGTTCGGACTGATCGACGTCATCATTTCAAACCACGTAACCGTCTCTTGGAACTGAATCCCTTCAACGCCTCGTTCAAACAATGAGTACACGACGATGGCGAGAAGAAGCGGTAATGCCGTAGCGAGTGTACCGATCCGTTTTACCAAATGACTTTCAGGAGATAGAATCGCAAGTAGAATGATTCCTAATAGCGGCGAGAACACAAGAATTGAAAGTAAACCGGTCATTGGAAATACCCCCCTAACGCCGCGATGACTAGAAGGACGAGGACGAGTCCTGAAAACGCAACGGCACCGTAAGTCTGTACCTGGCCAGACTGAACTTTCACACCCGTTTTACCAAGTTGTGAGACGAGTCCCTTTACTGCAGCGGCCCCTCCTTCAACGATGAAACGATCAAAATAGCTCCAGAAGTAGCTAAGCGCGTAGAGCCCTTTTACAAATACATTGCGGTAAAGTTCATCAACATAATACTTTCGATACAGTAGGCGATGTGCTTCTTGCATCGATCCGTATAGCCAATTTCTTGGGATACTTTGTTTTGCATACATGAACCATGCGAGAGCAATTCCTCCAATCGACAACGCGCTAGCCAGAACCATTATCCAATATGGCGCATCGATGGAACTGAACAGCACTGGATAAGGAGTAGTTTCAAGCCAATCACCGAGAAACGCTCCGAACCAGTGTGTATGAATAAACCCTGAGAAAACGGCGAGCACGGCCAGAATCATCATGGGAATAAGCATCGTACGCGGAGATTCTTTGATTTCTTCATTACGCTCACGCTCTCCGCTAAAGACCAGAAAGTAAAGGCGGAACATGTAAAAAGCCGTGAGAAACGCTGTAAGAAGAGCTAACCCAAAGAGAACATAGCTTTCGTTCGAGAACGCAGAAGCCAATATTTCATCCTTACTAAAGAAGCCCGAGAACAGCGGAAAACCAGATATCGCTAAACTCCCTATTAGAAACAGGAGTGCCGTTCCTTTCAACTTTTTACCGAGTCCACCTAACTTGTGGATGTTTTGTTCATGCGCTGCATGGATCACACTTCCTGCAGCAAGGAACAGAAGTGCTTTAAAGAAAGCGTGTGTCGTGAGGTGAAAGACTGCTGCGGTATACCCAGCCGTACCTAAGGCAAGCATCATGTACCCAAGCTGACTGATTGTGGAGTATGCCAATATCCGTTTGATATCGTTTTGAACAAGGGCAATCGTCGCTGCAAAGACGGCCGTAACACCACCAGTGATCGCTACAGTCATCATTGCAACATCAGATGCTGTGAAAAGTGGAAACATCACTGCTACAAGATAAACACCAGCCGCTACCATCGTAGCTGCATGAATGAGCGCGGATACTGGTGTAGGACCTTCCATCGCATCAGGAAGCCACGTATGAAGTGGAAATTGTCCCGATTTCCCGACTGCTCCTACGAAAATGAGGATTGCCGTTAACGTAATCATTGCTGGCGTTAGTTCACCCGCTTCTGCAGCGCTAAAGATTCCGTCTAGTTCAAGCGTTCCCGTCTGCCAGTACAGCAAGAATATTGCAACAAGTAATCCTACATCTCCGATCCTCGTTACGATGAACGCCTTCTTTGCTGCTGCCTTTGCTTCAGGTTTATAAAAGTAGAAACCTACTAATAGGAACGAACACACTCCAACAAGCTCCCAGAAGAAATAGATTTGAAGAAGGTTCGGTGACAACACAAGAGCCGTCATCGAAAATGTAAAAAGCCCTAGATAACCGAAGAACGTTGCGATCCGTTCGTCATTTGCCATGTACCCCATCGAATACATATGTACAAGAAAGCTAACGAGGGTAACGATGACGAGCATAAGTGCGTTCAATGGATTCACTTCTAACCCGAACGTTAGAGTGAGTGCGTCGATCGATAGCCAATTTCCTTCTACTAGGAAATTACCGTTTTCGAGATGACTGAAAAGAACGATGAGTGCTCCAACAAAAGCAGCGCCGGAAAACAGGGTACCTACGATGCCAGCTTTTTTATAAATGACCGGCCTGGTAAACAAAATGATTAGAAAGGATAGAAGTGGTAGAACCGGAATCAGCCAGACATAATCCATTTATAACCCCCCTTTGCTACTTTTTTAATGTGTTCATTTCATCGACATTAACCGTTGCTCGATTGCGATATAGAGCAATCAGAATAGCAAGCCCGACCGCAGCTTCTGCCGCTGCTACCGTGATCGTGAACAAGGAGAAGACTTGCCCACGAATCGAAGCACCTACGCCGTATTTAGCAAAAGCAACAAGGTTTACGTTCACAGCATTCAGCATGAGCTCGATCGATATCAGAACGATTACAGCATTTCGTTTCGTTAGTGCACCATAAAGTCCCATACAGAAAAGTAATAACGCCGTGACAAGGTAAGCAGAAAGCGGTATCGAACTCATGACTGCTCACCTTCTTTCTTGGTTTCCTCTTTCTTAGCGAGGATTACCGCTCCAACGAGAGCGACCAGTAGAACGACCGATACGAGCTCAAACGGGATGACATATTCTGTGAAAAGCATGATCCCGATTTGCTCCGTATTGTTTTCATGTAGGGTAGTGGCCTGACCGCCTAGTGATAGATCTTTAACAGCAAAAAACATGATTAAAAAGAAAGCGGTTATTCCAGATAGAACGATTCCTTTCTTAACGAAGCCTGTCTTTTTCTCTTCTCCGGTATGCTTCGTGAGCATAATTCCGAAAAGCATGATGATCGTGATGGCACCGGAGTAGATTAAAATCTGAACAACAGCTACAAACTCCGCTGCGAGCATAACGTAAAGTCCAGCTATACCTAGAAACGTTAGAACGAGCGCCATCACCATGTGAACGACTTTTGAGAGATTTAGCATGAGCAAGGCACCGGTGATCGTGACTAGAAAAAGGATGACGAAGACGATTAGCTCTCCATTCATACCTTGTTTTCCTTTCTAAGATTCGTATCATTTTCGTCCAGCCACTCTAGGTTCTTGAACAGATCGTCTCTACTATAAGAAGCGAGTTCAAAGTTATTCGTCATAATAATCGCCTCCGTTGGACAAACCTCTGTGCAGAGATCACATAGAATGCAGATTTCAAAATTAATGTCGTACGTATCGATGATCTTCCCTTTTTTTGAAGGGTCAGGATGCTTCTTTCCCGTTAAGGTGATGCAATCTGTCGGACAAATCGCTGCACATTGATTACAAACGATGCATTTCTCAGGGTAGAATTTCTGAATGCCTCTAAATCGATCGGGCATTTCGAGCGGTTTCTCTGGATAGCCATACGTAACTTTTTCCTTCGTTAGGTTCTTAAGGGTGTAAGCTAACCCTTTCGCTAGTCCTCGCATGCTCTGCTTCCTCCCTTTTTAAACCGAATCTGATTTAAAACGACCGGAATAGTTCGATTAAAATCGTCGTAATAAAGATATTTGCTAGTGCGAGTGGAAGGAGTACCTTCCATCCAAATGACATTAATTGATCTGCTCGAAGACGTGGGAATGTCGCCCTGATCCAGATCATGACGAATACGATAGAGATGAATTTAAGTGCGAACCAGATAAATCCTGGTACAAAATCTAAAAACGGAATCGCTTGCCATCCCCCTAAAAAAAGAATGGTAGTTAACGATGCCATGGCAAAAAGATAGACGTACTCAGCGAGCATGAAGAACGCCCACCTGAACCCCGAATATTCAACGTGATAGCCTGCTACGAGCTCTGACTCGGCCTCCGGTAGATCGAATGGCGTTCGATTAAGCTCTGCTACAGATGCGATCAGAAAGATGAAAAATGCGAGCGGCTGCTTGAAGATGAATGCGACGTTTTCCTGCGCCATAATAATCTCGTTCAGATTAAGAGTGCCCGTTAATAGAATGATTCCGATGACACTCATGACGAGTGGGATTTCATAAGAGATCATTTGAGCCGCTGATCGCATGCTCCCTAACAACGCATATTTATTGTTCGATGCCCACCCTCCAGCAAGAATGCCGATCGTTGTTATTCCTGATATCGCAATGTAAAAAAGCAATCCTACTCCGATATCTGCAAACGATATCCGTTCGGTGAACGGTAGTACGGCAATTATGATGAAGGCAGGAGCAAACGCAATGACAGGTGCGATGATAAAAAGCGGACGATCGGCGTCTCTAGGAATGGTATCTTCTTTCAATAATAGTTTCAGAACATCTGCAACCGTCTGAAGAAGACCAAACCTGCCGCCGACTCTGTTCGGACCGTGTCTGAGCTGCATGAAGCCGAGCACTTTCCGCTCCGCTAAGATGGCATACGTTACAAATCCAAGAACGACCATCAGCATTGCTGCACCAGCAAGGAAAAACCCTCCCGTTTGCCAGTATCCTGGTGTGGAAGTGAGCCATTCACCCATCAACCATCCACCTCCCCGAGAACGATATCGATCCCTCCTAAAATTGCGATCAAGTTGGATATATTTTCTCCTTCAAGTAATTCAGGGAGAATCTGAAGGTTATAAAAGGATGGCCTTCGAAACTTGAGGCGATACGGCTCTTTTTTCCCTTTGGAAGCTATGTAACAGCCGATCTCACCACGTGGAGATTCGATCCTTACATACGTTTCACCAGCAGGTGGTTTAATAATTCTCGGCACTTTCGCCATGATGGCTCCTTCCTCAGGAATTTGATCAGCAGCCTGCTCAACGATTTTCAACGCTTCTTCAATTTCCCCCATCCGGCAGTAGTAACGTGAAAGGGCATCTCCTTCATGAAAGACTGGCACATCAAAGTTGAATCTTTCATAGATGGAGTAAGGTTCATTTTTTCTAAGATCCCATTCTACCCCTGTACAGCGCAAGTTCGCTCCGCTAAGAGAGTAAGAGAGTGCCGTTTCTCTCGAATAGGTTCCGACTCCTTTTAACCTAGCCATGAAGATCTCATTTCCTGTAACGAGATTGTGGTAGCCTGCTAGCTGCTCTCTCATATATGGCACAAATTCACGCACCTTATTAAGCCAGCCTTCTGGTGCATCCCACTTCACACCGCCCACCCTCATATAGTTGAACGTGAGACGTCCTCCAGATATCTCATTCAATAGATTAATAATGACTTCACGCTCTCGAAACGCGTAAAGAAAGGGGCTCATGGCTCCAATATCTAAGAGATACGTACCGAACCAGACAAGGTGACTCGCTATTCTTCCAAGTTCCATGACGATCACTCTCAAATATTCGGCTCGTTCTGGAAGTTCCATCGCCATCATCGTTTCTACAGCATGACAAAGGATATAATTATTCGTCATCGCAGCGAGATAATCCATTCGATCTGTATATGGAATAATCTGCGTATACTGTAGGTTTTCAGCAATCTTCTCAGTTCCTCTGTGGAGGTAACCGATGACAGGTGTTGCCTCTTTGATCACTTCACCATCAATCTTGAGGACGATGCGAAACACGCCATGTGTACTGGGGTGCTGCGGCCCTACATTCAAAAGCATTTCCTCAGTACGAATCATCGTTACACCTCCACATCGTATGGCTCGTAGTCTTTTCTAAGAGGATGCCCTACCCAATCATCAGGCATCATGATTCTCGACAGATTTGGATGACCTTCGAACACGATCCCAAGGAGGTCGTATGCCTCACGCTCTGGCCAATTCGCTCCTGACCAAAGTGGTGTGATCGACTGAATCACAGGGTTCTCACGATCGATTTTTACTTTAAGTGCAACACTCTGTTTATTTATATAAGAATAGAAATGATTGTAGATTTCCATATGTGTTTCAAAGTCTGTGCCGTGCGTTTCGGATAGGTAGTCAAAAGCGAGAAGTTCGTTAAATTTCAGGAACTCTGCCAATCGATAATACGACTCTTTCTTTGCTACGAGCGTCGGCACATCTTTCGCAAGGCGGTTAATGTAAGCATCCTCGACTAAATCATCACCTAAGTTTTCTTTTATTATTTCGAGGTAGCGATCTAAAAGAGGTTGACTTGGAGAGGGCTTGACCTCTTCTGGCTCTTCTTCCTTTGCCTTTCCTTTCGCTTTCGCCGCTGCGGCGGCTTTTGCTTTTGCCTTGGCTGCTGCAACTGCTTTTGCTTTCTCATCGTCACTAGATCCAGACTTTTTCTTCAGAGCAGCTGCCTTCGCTTTTGCCGCTGCAACTGCCTTTTTCTTTGCGAGATCTGGATCTTCTTCTGTTCCTGACGCTTCCTGCTCTTTTTTCTTCCTTAAAGCAGCTGCCTTTGCCTTCGCTGCTGCAACTGCCTTTTTCTTTGCAAGGTCTGGGTCTTCTTCCGTTTCTGACGCTTCACCCTCCTGCTCTTTTTTCTTCCTTAAAGCAGCTGCCTTTGCTTTTGCTGCTGCGACTGCCTTTTTCTTTGCGAGATCGGGGTCTTCTTCCGTCTCTGACGCTTCACCCTCCTGCTCTTTTTTCTTCCTTAAAGCAGCTGCCTTTGCTTTTGCCGCTGCGACTGCCTTTTTCTTCGCAAGATCGGGGTCTTCTTCCGTTTCTGATGCTTCCTGCTCTTTTTTCTTTCTTAACGCTGCCGCCTTTGCTTTCGCTGCTGCAGCGGCTTTCTTTTTCGCTAGCTCAGAATCTTCTTCCTGTGATGCTTCTACTCTATCCCCTGAATCCTCTGCTTTCTTTTCCTCTCGAGCTTTCCGTAATTCAGCTGCTTTTCGTTTCGCTTCTTCTACAGCTTTTCGCTTCTGTTCAGCAAGGTCTTCACGTGAATCATCCGTCATTTATTCGTCACCCGCTTTCCGGTCTTTGCTTCGTAACGAATCTTTTCCTGTAATTTATTTATTCCATAGATGAGTGCTGCAGGGTTCGGTGGACATCCCGGTATGTACACATCGACCGGTACGATTTGATCGACTCCTTTCACAACGGCATATGAGTTGATATACGGTCCTCCTGCAGTTGCACATGAGCCCATCGCGATTACCCATTTAGGTTCTGGCATTTGATCATAGAGACGCTTCAATACAGGTGCCATTTTCTTTGTCACCGTACCTGATACGATCATCACATCTGATTGTCTTGGAGACGTTCGAAAAAACGTCCCAAATCGATCTAAGTCATAATGCGAAGCTCCGGACCCCATCATCTCGATCGCGCAGCACGCAAGGCCGAACGTAAGCGGCCAAAGCGAATTACTACGTGCCCAGGATTTTACTTGTTCTAGTGTTGCGAGAAAGACATTCTGCTTCATTTCCTCGAATTCTTCGGGCGTGATATCTTCTATTCTTATATCCATTTCAACACCTTCTTTTTCCAAGCATAAATTAACCCGATTAGAAGCATGACGATGAAAATCATCATCTCAATAAACGCAAAGAAACCGAGTTTCTGATAAGCGACTGCCCATGGGTATAAGAAAACGGTTTCTACATCGAATATGACAAATAGAAGCCCGAATAAATAATATCGGACATTATACTGTATCCAGCTTTGATGGAACGGCTCGATGCCGCTTTCGTAAGTTGTTTGTTTTTCTGCGGTAGGCTTATGGGGGCGGAGGATTTTCCCGGCTGTGAGTGCGACAATAGGTAGTAATAAGCCAAGAAGAAGGAACATCAGCACCAGGAGGTAACTATTTTGGTACACGTTAAGCGATTCACCCAAACAGGATCTCTCCTCTCATCATGCGGTTTACTACTCTCGTATACTAATTCAACATTTTTACCATTATTCTTGCTTTTCTGGAAAAGTTTTTTTAAAATTTCGAACAGAGGTGATCAGTATTTCGTATAAAGAAATGAGAAAAGTAACAGAAAAACTTTGGGCAAGAAATAAATATAGTGTGATGGCGAAAGGATATGAGCACTACAAACGAATCGGTGCTGCTTTTAAAGAGGCGCATTCGATCGATGATTTGTTTAATGTATATACGATGATTGGGGAAGCTGAACAGTTGCCTCATACTAAAAAAGGTATGCGGACGACCCTCGAGCATATGTGGGGTTATTTTAAAAAACGTGCAGATGAGGAAGAAAAGCAAGCGTTCTTCAGGACAATGAATACCGTTTTAGAGAGTGAACAAAACCTTTCGAAAGAAAATATTGCTCAGCTAAAAACTCTAGTTGAAAATTTATTGAAAAAATACCCTTCAGACTATTTATCTCAAAGTCATTTCATAAAAGTAGATTCTGGGTGGAGCGTTGTGTTTCATGAAGATAATATTGAGGGTATAACAAAAGAAGATTATAAAAAAGCATCAGAGAATAAACTCTGATGCTTTTAGCGTATCTGTATTATTTCTTTGCAAGATCTAGACGGTTTACTGCACGCTTAAGTGCTAGCTCAGCACGTCTAAAGTCAACATTATCCTGCTTTGCCTGGTTCAGGCGCTGCTCTGCTCTTTCCTTTGCTGCACGAGCGCGTTCAACGTCGATTTCAGAAGGGTTTTCAGCAGATTCTGCAAGGATTGTTACTTGCTTAGGTCTTACTTCAACAAACCCACCGCTAACGGCCAGTACATGAGTATCAGCTCCATTTTTGAAGCGAACTGCATTGATGGTAAGAGGGGCAACAAGCGGAATGTGACCAGGTAAAATGCCGAGCTCTCCGCTCTGCGCTTTTACACTGACTAATTCAGCTTCCCCTTGGTATACCGGGCCGTCAGGGGTGACTACACTGACTTCCAATGTATTCATCGTACCCCTCCCTGGGTGTGGTAATGATTGAAAAGCGTAAGCGCCTAGAGCTAGACATCGGTAGCGTTGCTAGAGAAGTCTCTTTGCGCCGTTGCTCCATGTCTAGCTGCGGCTCCTAGGTCCTTCGTCACTTCACCTTTCCACTGAAACGCACAAATCGCGTTCCTGTGGAAAGCCTCCAGTGCCGGCGGACCTGACCAGTCGCCTCCGCTTTTCTTTATGCCATTTGTTCTGCTTTTTCTACTACTTCTTCGATGCGGCCTACTAGACGGAATGCATCCTCAGGGATGTCGTCGTGTTTGCCGTCAAGGATTTCTTTGAATCCTTTGATCGTTTCTTTAACTGGTACGTAAGATCCTGGCTGACCAGTGAACTGTTCAGCAACGTGGAAGTTCTGAGAAAGGAAGAACTGAATGCGACGAGCACGTGCAACAGTTAGCTTATCTTCGTCAGAAAGCTCATCCATACCAAGGATTGCGATGATATCTTGAAGCTCTTTATAACGCTGTAGCGTTTGCTGAACTTCACGAGCAACAGTATAGTGTTCTTCACCAACAACTTCTGGAGAAAGTGCACGAGAAGTTGATGCAAGTGGATCCACCGCTGGGTAGATACCTTGCTCAGATAGCTTACGCTCAAGGTTCGTCGTAGCATCAAGGTGAGCGAACGTTGTCGCTGGAGCCGGGTCAGTATAGTCATCGGCTGGTACGTAAATTGCCTGAATGGAAGTTACGGAACCTTTGTTAGTCGATGTGATACGTTCCTGAAGTTGGCCCATCTCAGTTGCAAGTGTCGGCTGGTAACCTACTGCTGATGGCATACGGCCAAGCAATGCGGATACCTCAGAACCTGCCTGAGTAAAGCGGTAAATGTTATCGATGAAGAGTAGAACGTCTTGTCCTTGCTCATCACGGAAGTATTCTGCCATTGTCAGACCAAAAAGGCAACACGCAATACGTGCACCTGGTGGTTCGTTCATCTGACCGAATACCATTGCAGTTTTCTTAATAACTCCGGAATCTGTCATCTCGTAGTAAAGGTCGTTACCTTCACGAGTACGCTCACCAACACCTGCGAATACGGAGATACCGCCGTGTTCCTGTGCGATGTTGTTGATCAGTTCCTGGATAAGTACTGTTTTACCTACACCTGCACCACCAAACAGACCGATCTTACCACCTTTTACGTATGGAGCAAGAAGGTCTACTACTTTGATTCCTGTTTCAAGGATCTCAGTAGATGTTGCAAGGTTTTCAAATGTAGGAGCTTGACGGTGAATAGGGTCACGACGAACGTCAGCACTTAGTGCTTCGTCAAGGTCAATGTTTTCTCCTAGTACGTTAAATACACGTCCTAGTGTAATATCTCCAACTGGAACGGAGATCGGTGCACCTGTATCAATCGTTTCAACTCCACGTACAAGACCATCTGTTGAACCCATCGCTACGGTACGAACAGAGTCATCGCCAAGGTGAAGCGCGACTTCAAGCGTAAGATCCATGCTCTTCTCGTCACCGGATTCCGCTTTATAGTTAACTGTAAGGGCGTTGTAGATTTCTGGAAGCTTTCCGCTATCGAACTTTACGTCTACAACCGGACCCATAACCTGGGTAATGTATCCCTTGTTCATCCTGTTCCCTCCTAACTTGCTTTAAGTGCTTTTGAAATAAAGCATTTATCTCAGATAAGTGTCTAGCTACAGTGGCCAGTCCCTCGATCGCTTCACCTTTTAACCTGAACACAAAAATCGTGTTCATTTTAAAAGCTTCCAGCGCTTTTCGGGCCTTAACGGCCACTTTCGCTTTTCGTTATTATTCTAATGCCGCCGCCCCACTAACAATCTCAGTTAATTCCTGAGTGATCGCTGCCTGACGCGCACGGTTGTATGAAAGTGTAAGGCTGCCGATGAGGTCGTCTGCATTGTCAGTCGCACTTCTCATCGCTGTCATACGGGAAGCGTGCTCTGCTGCTTTTGCATCGAGAAGCGCACCGTAGATCAAGCTTTCAGCATATTGAGGAAGCAGGACTTCAAGAATTTCTTCTTCAGAAGGCTCGTACTCATAGCTAGCGAGTGACTTACTTTCACCTGTCTCAATATCCGTTAACGGAAGAAGCTTCTTCTCCGTTAAATCTTGCTGAATGGCACTTACATAGTGGTTATAGTACATATAAAGCTCATCGAAGGCACCATCTTCAAACATCTTAACCGTTCTAGATGCAATGTCTTTAATGTCTGCAAAGGAAGGCTGGTCAGCAAGACCAACGATGCTTTCCACTACAGGCATATCGCGTTTTTTAAAGAAGGATAGTCCTACTTTACCAACTACGATGATGGCATACTCGTCTTTTGAGCTATGACGTTCATTGATCGTTCGATATACATGGCGTAGAACCGAGCTGTTGTATGCGCCAGCTAGACCACGGTCAGATGTGATAACAACATAACCTGTCTTCTTGACGTCACGACTTTCAAGCATCGGATGACTAGCGCCGCTTGATCCAGTAGCGATACTAGCTACAACATCTTGAATCTTTTCCATGTAAGGAACGAATGACTTTGCATTCATTTCTGCACGGTTAAGCTTCGCTGCTGAAACCATCTGCATCGCTTTTGTAATCTGCTTTGTCTTCTTAGTCGATGTAATTCTCGACTTAATATCGCGTAAAGATGCCACTCATTTTCACCACCTTTTAAGCTGGCCGCGGCGTTTCCGCCGCATCCCTCTTATTCAGAAACTGCGAAGCTCTTTTTGAATTCTTCGATTGCTGCGTTGAATTCTTTTTCGTCTGGAAGAGCTTTTGTTTCGCGAATTGTATTGAAAAGATCTTTCTTATTGTGTTCGATCCAAGTCATCATTTCTGATTCAAAACGCTGAATGTCTTCAACAGGAATATCATCAAGGAATCCGCGAGTCAATGCGTAAAGGATCGCAACCTGCTTCTCTACTGCTAGCGGCTTGTTAAGTCCCTGCTTCAGTACTTCAACTGTACGTGCACCACGGTTTAGCTTAGCCTGAGTCGCTTTATCAAGGTCAGAACCAAACTGAGCAAATGCTTCTAGTTCACGATAAGATGCAAGGTCAAGACGGAGTGTACCCGCAACCTTCTTCATCGCTTTAATCTGAGCGGATCCACCTACACGGGATACGGAAAGACCTGCGTTAACCGCCGGACGTACACCCGAGAAGAAGAGGTCAGATTGAAGGAAGATCTGTCCATCCGTGATGGAAATAACGTTTGTTGGGATATAAGCTGATACGTCACCAGCTTGCGTTTCAATAAATGGAAGGGCTGTTAGTGAGCCGCCTCCTTTTGCATCACTAAGCTTCGCTGCACGCTCAAGTAAGCGGGAGTGAAGATAGAATACATCCCCTGGATATGCTTCACGACCTGGAGGACGACGTAGCAATAGGGAAAGTTCACGGTATGCAGAAGCCTGCTTTGTTAAGTCATCGTATACAACAAGAACGTGCTTGCCGTTATACATGAAGTCTTCACCCATCGTTACACCAGCATATGGTGCTAGGAAAAGAAGTGGAGCCGGCTGAGATGCAGATGCAGTTACAACGATTGTGTAATCAAGTGCACCCTGCTTACGAAGTGTTTCAACAACACCACGAACCGTAGATTCTTTTTGCCCGATCGCAACATAGATACAGATCATGTCTTCTTCTTTTTGGTTAAGAATTGTATCGATCGCAATTGATGTCTTACCAGTCTGACGGTCACCGATGATCAACTCACGCTGTCCACGTCCGATTGGAATAAGAGAGTCAATTGCTTTGATTCCTGTTTGAAGAGGCTCGTGTACGGATTTACGATCCATAACACCTGGAGCCGGACTTTCGATTGGGCGTGTTTTTGAAGTACCAAGTGGACCCTGTCCATCAACAGGCTGTCCAAGAGGGTTAACAACACGGCCAAGAAGCTCTTCACCAACTGGAACCTCCATAATACGGCCAGTACGACGAACTTCGTCACCTTCACGAATATCCGTGTAAGGTCCAAGAATAATGATACCTACGTTATTTTCTTCCAGGTTCTGAGCCATACCCATTACACCATTTGAAAATTCAACAAGTTCTCCTGCCATCACGTTATCAAGACCGTGGGCACGAGCGATACCGTCACCGATTTGGATTACGGTACCTACATCATCAACTTTAATATCAGCTTGATAATCTGAGATCTGTTGCTTTATCAGAGTACTGATTTCTTCAGCATTGATGCTCATGCATATTCACCCCTATCTTCTAGCCTTTCGCTGAAACTAATTGACGTTCCATGCGTTTAAGTTTACCGCTGATACTTCCATCAAAAATGCGATTTCCGACACGTACTTTGATACCACCGATCAAAGTTGGGTCGATCACGTTTTCGATTTGAAGTGTTTTCTTGCCTACTCGTTCTGCAAAAACTGCAGAGATCTTGTTCTGCTCTTCCTCTGAAAGAGGCATTACAGAATACACTTTAGCTGCAGCTGTTTGCTGCTGCTCATTTGCGAACATATGATAGTGGTTGATGAGATCGAAAACGATCGCGATACGATCTCGTTCAACCAATGTGAGAAGCGTATTTAAAACTGGCGCTGAAAGTGACTTTCCAAAGCTGTTTTGGATGACTTCTTTCTTTTGCGCATTTGTAAACTTAGGATGTGCGAACACTTCCATCAAGTCGTCAGTTTCATTGAATACATCGTTAACGACTGCAAGCTCTTGCTTCACTTGCTCAACGGTTCCTTGCTCATGAGCAATTTCAAAAAGAGCGTTAGCATAACGTTTTGCGATTACTTCAAGGTCCCTGCTCATTTCTGACCGCCTGCCTGATAAAGGTAGTCATCGATCAGCTTCTGCTGTGAACGCTCGTCCAGTTCCTTCTCAACAACTTTGGAAGCGATCATTACAGATAGAGATGCAACCTGCTCGCGCAGTGATGCTACAGCAGTTTCACGTTCACGAGCGATGTCAGCTGTTGCTGCTTCTTTCAAGCGTTCAGCCTCAAGACGTGCTGCTTCAATCATTTCCTGACCTTTTTGGTCAGCCATTTTCTTTTGGTTCTCAAGCATAGTTTGCGCTTCTTGACGAACACGCTTCATTTCTTCGCGCTGTTCATTTAAGTAAGCTTCAGCTTCTTTACGGTTCTTTTCAGCAGATTCGATTTCACTAGCGATATGCTGCTCTCGTTCTTTCATGATACCCATCAACGGGCCCCAAGCGAACTTTTTCAATAGAGCAAGAAGCACGATAAATGCGAAAAGCTGATAAAGGATATCACCAGCGTGAATCCCTGTGCCAGCTCCAAGAATTAGACTGTTGAACAACGTGTTCACTCCCTTCAGAGATCATACAAAACGAATGGCGAAGGTTTCATTTCGAAACTTTCTCCGCCATCATGAAACGTTACGATTTTTCTATAAAGTTTCGTAAGTAATTATTGACCCATTACGATAAATGCGATTACTACACCGATGATCGGAAGTGCCTCAACTAGTGCGATACCGATGAACATTGTAGTTTGAAGAGTACCTCTAAGTTCTGGTTGACGAGCGATTCCCTCTACTGTACGTCCTACGATAAGACCGTTACCAATACCGGCACCTACTGCCGCTAGACCTACTGCAATTGCAGCTGCGATTAAACCCATGCTAAATTTCCTCCTTAATATTCATAAAAATAGATTTTTTATATAATGAAAAGTTCATTAATACTGTTTTTTAGTGGTCGTCTGCCACTTTGTGTGCCATGTAAACCATGGTTAGCATTACAAAGATAAACGCCTGAATTGTACCGACAAAGATACTGAATCCTTGCCATGCGAGCATAGGAAGAAAGGCTCCAAGCGCTCCGCCGATTCCTGCAGCTCCAAGTCCAGCTAGGAGTCCAAGCAAGATCTCACCGGCAAAAATGTTTCCGTAAAGACGAAGACCAAGCGTCAATGTGTTTGAAAATTCCTCGATTAACTTGAAAGGAAATAGGAATTTCATTGGGGTAAAGAATCCTTTACCGTATTCCTTTGCACCTTTCATTTTCACACCGTAATAGTGTGTGAGCACCACGACCATCGTTGCTAGTGTCAGCGTGATCGTCGGGTCTGCAGTTGGAGACTTCCACCATAGTTCGTCATTAAACGAAATGGCGAATGGAAGACCAAGCATGTTTGAGACGAAGATATACATGAGTAGCGTCATCCCAAGAAACAAGAATCGTCCTCCTGTTTGCCAGTCCATGGTGCTTGAGATCAGACCTTTCACAAAGTCCATCACCCACTCGATAAAGTTCTGCAAACCAGTTGGTCGCATTGCTAGTGAGCGAGTTGCTACAACTGCAAGGATGAAAACGATAGCGGATGCGATCGTAATCATGAGTACATTGGAAAGATTAAAAGTAATGCCTAATATTTCGCCAGTTGTAGGTGCATTATGTTCCAACAGCTTTTCACCTCTCTTCCTACTTAAAGCGTATTTGAAGTATTGAATCTATGAGAATGATAATGTAGGTCACCATCAACCCAATTACCACACCTAGCAAGTTGAACAGTTCCGGATATCGAGTCGCGATTGCAACAGCTAGTCCAGCCACAGCTAACCTTGTTAAGAAGCCGAGAGATTTTGCTTTCTTCCCTTCTTCAGCAGCTTGTCCAAGTCGATTTATTTTACGGAACATGTTGAATAGGTTATAAATACTAAATATGGTTCCTAGTATTAACCCGAGGAATAATGCTTTGCTTGAGGTAACTCCCCAACCTAGAACGAAGATTGCGAGCAGATACAGGGTGTATTGTAAGTAGCGGCGGAAATGTTGTTTATATTCTGTCATTTAATCTTCCCCTGTAAACTTATGTAGAAGACGAACTAGTCCATATATTCCTCCACCGAGCCCTAATAGGAGTCCGATGACAAGAAAAAGTGGAAAAGTGTCGAAAAGGCTGTCCATCCATTTTCCAAGGAAGATCCCTGTGAGTATCGATCCGACAAGGTAAGACAGGATGGTTGAGTAAAGTGCCATCGCCTTCAAATGAAGCGCCCCTTTTCTGTTGAGGTTAGTTTAGGGAGAGATCGTCTCTCCTGTGCGGATGAAAACCTTATCACTATACCCTTTGTAAGGATACAATAGGCATCCAACCATGTCAATGTGTTTCAAGCAAATGGTGTGATGAACTTCACAAATCGAAATGCGTCCCAAAATCCCCATATACACAAGGATTATAACGCTTTCAAGTCTTCTGCGAAACCTTATATAGAAAAGAGGTAAAATTTAGCGGATAAACTCGAACAATATTGTCACTTTTTTTTCACATTTTATGTGAGTGGGACAGTTTTTAAAACAAAAACCGTTCTAATTAGAAGAGGGTTAGCTTGTAAGATTTTTATAATCTTTTCAGTTTGTGAATAGTACAGACCCCAACAAGATAAAGCGAAGCTAACCTTTCCTTCAACGTTCAAGTAACTACTTTTTACTTCTGTCACTAATTTGCTTTTAAAAGGACCGGGTTTGAGTGAAGTTTAGTGACATTGATTTGGAGGGGAAGGATGGTCGACTCCTGCGGAATGTGCGGGACGGGTCCGCAGGAGCGTTAGAGACGAGGAGGCTCCCTCTGCCCCGCGGAAAGCGAGCATCCTGGAGCGGAAGTCACTACATTTCTGATAGCAAAAGAAAAACCTCTCCATGTTGGAGAGGTTCTCGATTACTTCGTTCCATAAAGACGATCACCAGCGTCGCCTAGTCCAGGAACAATATATCCTTTTTCGTTTAGTTTTTCATCGAGACCAGCGATGAAAATGTCTACATCTGGATGAGCTTCTTGAAGAAGTTCAACACCTTCTGGAGCTGCGATCAAGCACATCATCTTGATGTTTTGTGCACCGCGCTTCTTGATCGAGTTGATCGCTTCAACAGCGGATCCGCCAGTAGCAAGCATCGGGTCGATCACGATGAATTCACGTTCCTCAATGTCTGCAGGGAGCTTTACGTAGTATTCAACCGGCTGAAGTGTTTCAGGGTCACGGTAAAGTCCAACGTGTCCTACTTTTGCAGCAGGAATAAGCTTAAGGATTCCGTCTGTCATACCGAGTCCAGCTCTTAGAATCGGAACAAGTCCGAGTTTTTTACCTGAAAGGACTTTCGATTTCGCTTCAGTTACAGGAGTCTTCACAATGACTTCCTCAGTTGGAAGTTCTCTCGTAATTTCATAAGCCATCAGAGCAGCAACTTCATCGACCAATTCACGAAATTCCTTAGTGCCTGTTTTCTCGTCTCGAATGTATGTAAGCTTATGCTGAATCAATGGATGATCGAACACGTATACTTTACCCATTTGTACAATCTCCCCTTCTCATTTTAGTATCGTTCCACAATCTTCTTCGCAATTTTACAGAAAAACGAGGACTTATTCAAGGTTTTCTAAGATGATAAAATATTCGCACTCATTGATCGAAAATAGGTCATATGCAATGCGAAGACAGTAAAAAAAGGCTATCGAATGTACTCGATAGCCCCTGGGTGTTTTCAATCTTTACTATTAATAGGAAAGATCTTCATACATTGGAAATTTATTTGTTAGATCAATGACACGCTGCTCCGCTTTCTTAAGCACAGCTTCGTCTTCAATGTTGTGAAGAACGTCGCTCATGATACTTGCGATTTCTTCCATTTCTTGCTCACCGAAGCCACGTGACGTAACTGCAGCCGTTCCGATACGGAGTCCGCTCGTTACGAAAGGACTTTGTGGATCGAACGGAATTGTATTTTTATTCGTAGTAATACCGATATCATCAAGCGCTTTTTCAGCAACTTTTCCAGTAATGTCTAAGCTTTGAAGGTCTAATAGTACGAGATGGTTATCCGTTCCATTTGAGACTAGGTTAATGCCTTCCTTTTCAAGAGAAGAAGCTAGTTTTCTAGCATTCTTGATGATGTTCTCAGAGTATTGCTTGAATTCATCAGATAGTGCTTCTCCAAAAGCCACTGCCTTTGCAGCGATCACGTGCATGAGAGGACCGCCTTGAAGACCTGGGAACATAGACTTATCGATCTTCTTCGCGAATTCTTCTTTACAAAGAATCATTCCACCGCGTGGACCGCGAAGCGTCTTGTGAGTCGTTGTTGTTACGAAATCTGCATATGGAACTGGATTAGGATGGTGTCCAGTTGCGACAAGGCCAGCAATGTGCGCCATATCGACCATCAAATAAGCATCTACTTCATCAGCGATCTCTCTAAAACGCTTGAAGTCGATCTCACGAGGGTATGCACTCGCACCTGCAACGATCAATTTCGGACGATGTTCTTTTGCTTTCTCAAGCACATCATCGTAATCGATGCGATGTGTCTCTTTATCTACACCGTATTCCACAAAATTATATTGAACACCACTGAAGTTTACAGGGCTTCCATGTGTGAGATGACCTCCGTGTGAAAGGTTCATACCAAGAACCGTATCTCCATGATTTAGAACAGTGAAGTACACGCCCATGTTTGCTTGTGCGCCAGAGTGAGGCTGTACGTTAACATGGTCTGCTCCAAATAACTGCTTCGCGCGATCTCTTGCGATGTTTTCAGCTACATCTACATATTCACAACCACCGTAGTAACGGCGCCCTGGGTAGCCTTCTGCATATTTGTTCGTTAGGACAGATCCTTGCGCTTTCATTACAGCTTCAGAAACAAAGTTCTCTGATGCAATTAGTTCAATTTTGCTACGTTGTCTACCTAGCTCGTCCTGAATTGCCTGAAATAACTCTTGATCATGCTTTGCTACTTGTTGCATTGATATCCCCTTTCTATCTCACACATATTTCTATCCTTATAATTTGAATAGTCGTGAATCAATCTCGCTTGCATTGTATCACAGATTTTGAAGACCGTATATTAAATCTCAAAATGTTTCGAATGTTCGCCTTTTCACTTACTGCTTTTGTACCTATTGCTGCTATAAGAAGGATATAGCCTTCTCCTGATCACTATTAATATCTCTTAGAAACAATGTTCATTCTTACTTGGATAAGATGCTCGTTCTCCCCCGATCAGCTTAGGACGAGATCTTGCCATCGTTAAGTGAGCATGTCCGATCATCTTGTGTCTGCCTCTGACTGGAACGGCCACGTGCCTAATATGCATGCCGATAAACGTATCACCGATGTCGATCCCTGCATCTGCTGAGATAAATTCAACGAGGACAGGGTCAGTCATTCTTTGAAAAGCATACGTCGCCATCGAGCCACCCGCTTTTACAGTCGGTACAGCGGCTACAATTTCGTATCCTCTTGCTTCCGCTGTTTCACGTTCTACAACAAGGGCACGATTTAAATGTTCACAGCATTGAAAGGCGATGCTAACACCAGTCTCATTCTGAAATGACCCAATGCTTTCATAAACAGCTTCAGCAGCAAAAGTAGTGCCTGCTGTTCCGATTCTTTCTCCCATCACTTCACTCGAACTCATCCCTACCACTAACAGATGCTGTTTAGACAAGCGTGCATCAACTTGTAAATCATCTAGTGCTTCACGGGTATGCAGAGAAATCTGCTGAGCCATTTTCTCATCCATAGCTCATTCCTCCTTTAATTCGTTTCGTAAGCAGTGATCTTACCAACGCGCTTTGCGTGACGACCGCCTTCATACTCTGTTTCAAGCCACACTTTGGCGATTTCTTTCGCGAGTCCTGGTCCTATGATTCGTTCGCCCATCGCAAGTACATTCGAATCATTATGCTGGCGCGTTGCTTTTGCACTAAAAAGGTCATGAACGAGCGCACATCGAATACCTTCAACTTTATTGGCTGCGATCGACATGCCGATGCCTGTACCACAAATAAGGATACCGCGGTCCGCTGTCCCATTCGCAACATGCTCTGCTACTGGAATCGCATAGTCAGGATAATCCACCGATTCTTTACAATCACACCCAAGATCGATGACCTCCATTCCTAATTCTTTTATCACTCCAATAATGTCATCCTTAATCATAACTCCTGCGTGATCCGCCCCGATTGCTACTCTCACCGTTCATCCTCCTCATTATCTTCCTCTTTTAATCGTTCGATTAATCGTTCGATCGCATCTTCAATTTCATTATACGTTTCATGATAGTGCTTTAACGATCCACCGAAGGGATCTGAAATATCGATCGAAGGTAGGCTACTCTCTAACTTTTCCAATTCCTTTATTTCTTTTATAAGCTCTTGTTCAAATTCTTTTCTTTTCTTCTCTTCTTCTTCACCACTCAGTCCATTCAATTCATGTACAAAAGTGGCACGCTTCGTTTCGAGTTCTGCTGCTTTTTTTTGATAAGGATCATACATCTCTTCTCCAAACGCATACTCTTTTAACGTACTTACTTTATGCGATAGCTCTGGGAAATCTCTCAAAACTAATGCTTTATGACTTTCTGTCATCGTAAGGAGCAGGTCCCCCCATTCCGCAAGCTCCCGGTCTAGTAAACGAGCACTATGAGAAAAGGAAATGTTCTTATCTTTTAATAAGGTTTCAACCTGTTGGCTCGCTGGGGACCCATTTGCAGCGAAGACGCCTGCAGATTTAACTTCTATATTTCTGTTTTTATGTTTTACGATCGCTTCCGCCATCGGACTTCGACATGTATTCCCTGTGCAGATAAATACTACTTTCAACATAGCCACTCTCCTTCTACCTTTATTATGAGAGATGTCAGGCGATAAATCCACCCTGTTCAACTACGTCCAATCTGTGAAATAATTTTTAATGTAAATGAAACTTTTTGTAACAAGTATACGTAATACTTGTTACAAGCAAAACCAAGGGGGGAAAGTCAATGTCACAAAGAAGAATAGCAGTGATCGCCGGATCTATCGTCCTGTTTCTAGTGCTTGGACTCGTTCTTGTTACGAGCTGGTACACGGTCGATGAATCCGAACAAGCTGTAATCATGACATTTGGGAAAGTAGATGAAGAGATTAGCGATGCTGGCCTTCATTTTAAGTTGCCGTGGCCAATACAAAAAGTTGATATATTACCGAGAGAAACGTTTAGTTTAACGTTCGGATACGATGAAAAAGATGGAGAGATCGTAGATTTTCCAAAAGAAACGAAAATGGTAACTGGAGACGAAAATATCGTTCTCGCTGACCTCGTTGTACAATGGCGAATCACAAATCCAAAGAAATATCTTTACTATTCTGATCAACCAAAAGAAATCCTTTATAACGCAACATCTGCTTCACTGCGAGGGGTTATTGGGAGCTCAGAAATCGATGAAGCGCTCACCTCTGGGAAAGCCGAAATTGAAGGAAACGTACGTGAAATTCTCACGAAGCTTATCGATGACTATGAAATCGGCATCTCGATCCTGGACGTAAAGCTACAGGATGTTGAGTTACCAAACGACGAAGTTCGAAAAGCATTCACAAACGTCGTTGACGCTCGTGAGCAAAAAGAAACGACGATTTACGGTGCAAGAAAATACAAAAACCAGGAATTAAGCGTTGTAGAAGGACAGAAAGATGCGCGTATTTCTAAAGCACAAGGTAAAAAGGCGCAGCGTATCGAGCAAGCGCGTGGTGACGTTGCAACATTTAACGCACTATACAACGAGTATAAAAATAACCCTGACGTAACGAAAAAACGTCTCATCCTAGAGACGCTAGAAGAAGTTTTACCTGATACGAAGATCTACATTACCGATGAAGGCGGAGACACTGTGAAATACCTTCCGATTCAGCCTGGTAAAACTGAAACAAAGCCGAAAGGAAGTGAATCGAATGAGTGATAATAACGTTTTTAATATGGATGAGCACCGAAAGAATATCAACCCATCTAAACTGATTAAAAGCGCACTCCTCATCATCGCACTTCTTATTGTTATCGGTGGAATCTTTAGCTCCATCTTCGTCGTGAAAGAAGGCGAATACAAGGTTGTTCGTCAATTCGGTGATGTTGTTCGAATTGAAACGAGCCCTGGCTTAAACTTTAAGATTCCTTTCATTCAATCGATTACAACACTACCAAAATATCAAATGCTATATGATGTGAATCCAGAAGAAATCACGACGAAAGATAAAAAACGGATGACTGTTGATAACTATGCGGTATGGTCAGTCAAGGATCCACAAAGTATGATTAGTAATGCTCGAACGATTGAGAATGCTGAAGCGAAGATGGGAGAATTCATTTTCTCCGTTATTCGATCAGAGCTTGGTCAGTTAACATACGATGAAATTATTAATGAAGAAAAATCGAGCCGAGGTAGTTTTAACAACCGTGTACGCGACCGCGTAAACGAATTGCTCGATCGAGACGCGTATGGAATTAGCGTTACTGACGTCAGAATGAAACGGACAGACCTTCCGGATGCGAACGAAAAGTCCGTTTTCCAAAGAATGATTTCTGAGCGTGAATCGAAAGCGCAAGAATACCTTTCTCAAGGGGACGCAGAATCAGACCGAATCAAAGCAGAAACAGATAGAGAAGTAGCTACGATTCTTGCGAAAGCCGATGCTGATGCGCAAGAAATCGTCGCAGAAGGGGAAGCTGAAGCAGCTAAGATTTATAACGAAGCGTTCAGTCAAGACCCAGAGTTTTACGAGCTTTATCGAACGCTGAAGTCTTATCGCACAACACTAAATGATGAAACAGTCATCATGCTACCTTCCGATTCTCCTTATGCTCAACTTCTACAGGGAATCTCAGAATAACACTATGATGTCGCCTTAGGGCGGCATCATCTTCTATATTACTAGAAGCTTTAATCCAAATCCGAACAAGATACATCCACCGAATAACTCACTATATGATCCTATTACATTCTGAAACTTTTTACCTATGATTAACCCAGCCCACGTCAACATCATACTGATCAGACCGAACAAGACGATTGTAACGACTACTCTTGCGCCATAAATACCTAGACTCAACCCTACCGAGAAACTATCCAAGCTTACACTAAGAGAAAACAATAGTAACCCGATCCCGAGCGGTTTTACGAAAGGCTTATCATTCGATGTAAACGAAGAGAGACACATCTGCAACCCTAAGATGAGGAGCAAACCTCCTCCGATCATCGATGCAATACTACCGAAATGAACGGATATTACTTTTCCGATCAACAAACCAGCAAGGGGCATCCCCATATGGAACAACCCGATTACGATACCGATCTTAACAATCTGTCTAAGACGAAGCGGAATCATTCCCATACCTAGTCCAACTGAAAAAGCATCCATTCCGAGAGCCAATGCCATGATACTCAATGTCGCGAGCTCTCCAATAAGCGCCGTGGAAATCATACTCTCCCCTCCCGGGACGTGCTATTCCACTTTTATGCACGTCCACTTGAAAATAGAAGGGAAAGGCGCAATAATAGGTTAAGAGTCGTAGGATAAGGGAAATGATTCTAGGATAAGTCAAACTTTTGGAGGCTATACTCAATGAGCGTACACAGAGACATTTCATCACAGCTTGAAAGAAAAAATCGTGAAATCAACCTATTTATACAATTAGATAAAGAACGAGAAGCAGCAATTGAAAAGGCAATCGACCATTGTCATGCTAATGAACCTTATTCACTCGACAGAATCAACGAATTAACTTCCGAAATAAACGAACTCGCTAAACAAGGATCGATTCCAACACGTTCTTACGTAACGAAAACGATGATTGAAGAATTTGTTCAGAAAAAGCGAAAATAGGACTAGCACCCAAAATCACCCGGCGATCGGGTGATTTTTATATTGAGAATAAGAAAAACGAGCACCCTAACTGGATGCTCGCACTTTACTATTCTTTTATTACGTTTCCGCTAGCAGCTTTTGATAACCGGTTCATTACTGCAGCACCAACGCCCTCTTCTGTGAAAACTTCACTGTAGATCTCATCTACTTCAGCTTCGTCAAAGTTCCGAAGAACATCATACAAGCGATTAGCGACTGTGACGAGATCACTTCTTGATCCACAAGGTATGATGACATCTGCTAGATATCCAGATTCTGATTCTTCCGTTGCTAATATGCCTACTTTAAAACCCTGTTCCCTCCGTTTATCAACAATCGCTTGGAGAAAAGAGCTCGTCCCATCCACAAGTGTTACTGGTGCAGAAGGTGCATAATGTTTGTATTTTACACCGGGAGATTTAGGTTTATGACTGTCATCAGTTAGCGCTGGATCGATTTCAACATGACCGACCACTTCTTCTAACTGTTCTTTCGTAATTCCGCCTGGTCTCAGGATTGTAATCGTATCACTAGAACAATCAACTACCGTGGATTCGAGTCCTACTCCTGTCGCTCCACCATCCACAACACCAGAAATCCTTCCAGTTAAGTCATGAATTACGTGCGCTGCGGTCGTAGGACTCGGTTTACCGGAAAGGTTCGCGCTAGGCGCAGCTAACGGGATATCTGCTGCTTCTAGTAAAGCAAGCGCGACAGGATGATCAGGCATGCGAATAGCCACTGTATCAAGCCCAGCGGTAACGTTTGTCGCAACCCCTCTTCCTCCACGTAGGACGATCGTTAATGGACCTGGCCAGAAAGCATCCATCAACTGAGCCGCTTCGCTCGGAATTTCAGGTACTAACTTTTCCACATGTGGACGACTTGCAACGTGAACGATGAGCGGATTGTCCGCTGGTCTTCCCTTCGCTTCAAAAATCTTTGCGACTGCCTGCTCTGAGAGTGCATTCCCGCCAAGTCCGTATACCGTTTCAGTCGGAAACGCAACAACTTCATTTTGTTTTAACACTTCGGCTGCTTCTGCAATCTGTGGATAATGTTTATCTATATCCACATCACCATCCACATACCAAACATTTGTGTGGATACCTCCCACGTTATTCACCCTCTTATACACATATTGCCGATAAACCCATTGGTTTCGGGATAAAGAGAGGTTATTCAGCAGGATTCTACATGTTTTGCAGAAACACTTTCTTCATTCTCAACAAATTAGTCCACATAATGTGGATAAAACACGATCAATCTGTGTATAAATCTGTTGATGGAGAAGTTAGAAGTTCAACTGGCGCCTCATGATCACCCTGTTCGAAGAATTCTCTCTGAATAACCTATTTTGTTTTATGTCTACAGATAGTTCTTCGCGACTAATTGTCGAAAAACCAAAAACTTGAAAGAAAAATGATTCCTCATTCGAGGTTAGATAAAGCTCTTCTAGCTTACATTTCTTCGCATATGCAATCACTTGATCGAAGAAACGTAAAAGTCGTTCAGAAGTGGACTCAGCACTATTTAACACAAGCGCACGAAGCAGACCCGATCGCCCATGTTTCTCAAGGCCAATGACCCCGAACAATTCTTTCGACTCTGTTTCTGCGATCAAAAATGATTCTATATCAGGAAGCAAGTCCACTTCAAGCCCTGATCGTTTCACAATATTTTTCACTGCTTCTTCATCTTTGGAAGTCGCCTCTCTTACAAGAAACAAATCTATCATCCTCCTTTTCGATGCATAAAAGTTGTTCTGTTAACGTTTTATGCGAAAAAGAAGGATAATAGAACAGTTAAGCGAACAATCCTTTGATCCAATCTATCAAATCCTGAATCACTTGTACTAGAAAGAACTCTACTTCTACTTCCTCAGCCTCTTCTACAGGCTCAGCTGTTTCAGCCTGTACTGCATCACCGTTCGAAAAATCTAGAAAACAAAGTGGAGGAAACAATACACACCACCAGTTATCGCCAAGACCCTCACCAATCGTGATCAGTACCGCTTCGTATGTTCCAGCTGGGTATACCATATCTCCATAAAGCTTAGTTGGAAAAGCGATTTCTCCGAATTCCACCTTAAACGTATCGTTACTGCCAATCGCCTCTAGCTCTTTCTTAACGATCGCTTCAATTTCGTTCAAGTGTCCCTTGATCACCGTTCTAGAAGCTTCGATTGACGTTAAGTTCGCAACCCACGTATTGATAGAATCGTTCACTTCATCGCGGATACGACGCTTTACATTTTGATCCGCTTCACTGTTGCTATTTGCTAATATACGAAGACGAATCGCTTCGTCTGGAATGATCTGCTGCTCTGTTGCAAGACTAGTTGACCCTTGAAGACTTGAAAAAAGAATAAAAGATGAGATTAATAGATTTATAAGTCCGCTTTTCATTTGTATCCCCGTCCCTTCTAGCACTCATTCTGGCCAGAATACAATGTTTTAAACATTGAACTCTTCACCAGATTGCGAGCCGATTCGACGGGGCTATTTTATCGCGCCGAACACCATGCGTTCTTTACCACTTATATCGTTTACAACGTCTACTTCTATGCGATCTCCGAATGAAACACGAAGCATTTCAGCAACCGTACGCGCCTGTTTCTCCCCTACTTCAAATCCAATCAGACCAGGACTTCCCATTACGTCTGGCAGGTCGTTTGCAAGGCGGCGGTATAAATCATATCCATCTTCACCACCCACAAGGGCAAGAATTGGCTCATGATCTTTCACAAGGGAATCTAGCTCTTCATACTCCTCTTGTGAAATGTATGGTGGGTTCGAAACCACAATATCGAACTGCTTTCCTTTAAGAGGATCTACTAAATCGCCGTGTAAAAAGGAAACCGGTGCTTTCAGTGTCTTCGCGTTTTCTTTCGCTACAGTCAGCGCTTCTTCAGAAATATCGACTGCCGTTACAGAAGCACGGTCAAGCTCGAGCGCTAAACTGATCGCAATCGCTCCGCTCCCCGTTCCGATATCAGCGATAGAGAGCGACTTTTCACCAAATAACGCTTGTCCGCGAGAGACGATTCCTTCTACTAACTCCTCCGTTTCAGGTCTAGGTACTAACACATGCTTGTTCACCCGAAACGTTCGCCCATAGAATTCCTCTCGCTCCACAAGATGCTGAATTGGTACTCCTGATGCATGAACGCGTATTTTTTGTGCAAAGCCCTCAAAGTCAGGCATTTCCTCTCTCATTCTAAGCAGCAACTCTGTTCGTGATACATTTAACTCTTGCTTCAGCAGCCACTCAGCTGAAGAAGCTTCTCGTCCATGGTCTTCTAAAAAAGAAGAAGCCCACGTAAGGGCTTCGAATACTGTCTTCATAAGGTCACTCTCCAGCTTCAGCCATCAAGCGAGTTTGTTCTTCTGTAATCAAAGCATCGATAAATTCATCCATCTTACCTTGCAGAATTTGATCAAGCTTTTGAATCGTCAAGTTGATACGGTGATCCGTAACTCTGTTCTGTGGGAAGTTATACGTACGGATTCGCTCAGAGCGATCCCCTGTACCTACAGCTGATTTACGATTCTCATCGTACTCTTTCTGAGCTTCTTGTTGGAACTTATCATATACACGTGCTCTAAGAACTTTCATTGCTTTCTCTTTGTTCTTGATCTGTGACTTTTCGTCCTGACAAGATACAACGACACCAGTCGGTTCGTGTGTTAAACGGACAGCTGACATCGTCGTATTAACACTCTGTCCTCCTGGTCCGCTCGAAGTGAACGTATCCACGCGGATATCTTTCTCATGGATATCAACTTCCACTTCTTCTGCTTCAGGAAGTACCGCAACCGTTGCAGTAGATGTGTGAATACGCCCTCCTGATTCAGTAGAAGGCACACGTTGCACACGGTGAGCACCGTTTTCGTACTTCATTTTAGAATAAGCACCTTCACCGTTTACCATGAAGATGATTTCCTTAAATCCACCTAGCTCTGTGTAACTTGCTTCGATCACTTCAGATTTCCAGCCCTGTGCTTCTGCATAACGGCTGTACATGCGATAAAGGTCACCAGCAAATAAAGCAGCTTCATCTCCACCAGCTGCTCCACGAACCTCGATGATAACGTTCTTATCATCGTTCGGATCCTTAGGCAATAGGAGAATGCGAAGTCTTTCAGCGAGCTCTTCCTCCTGCGGCGTAAGTTCAGCAAGTTCAGCCTTCACCATTTCGCGCATTTCAGGATCTTTCTCATCTTCAAGCATCGCTTTCGCATCCTTGATTCCTTGAAGCACTTCCTTATACTCACGATACACCTGTACCGTTTCCTCAAGACTTGATTGTTCTTTGGAATATTCACGTAACTTCTGGGTATCACTGATCACTTCAGGATCACTCAATAGCCCGTTCAATTTGTCATAACGTTCTTCTACAGCTTCTAACCGTTCTAACAAGATCTTTCACCTCGTTTTCGTTGCATAACATTCTAATTATAGTATAGGATAAATGGCTCGTCAAAAGCAAAAATAGCTTGAACTTTCTATGAATAGGGTAAACTAACTACAGTATTTTTTACTTAAAAGGAGTTGTTTCCATGAAAGTCGTGATTATAGGTGGAGATGCTGCAGGTATGAGCGCAGCGATGCAAATCGTAAGAAACGATGAAGAAGCAGAGGTCGTGACACTTGAAAAAGGAAATATTTATTCATACGGCCAATGTGGGCTACCTTATGTGATTAGTGGAAAAATTGAATCCACAGAAAAACTGATCGCGCGAACTGTCGATACGTTCCGTGAGAAGTACGGTATCGATGCAAGAGTCTATCATGAAGCAACAGAGGTCGATACGGAAAACAAGATTGTAAAGGGAAAGAACCTTCAATCCGGTGAGAACTTCCAAGAAAGCTACGATAAATTACTGATTGCAACAGGCGTTAGTCCCATCAAGCCAGACTGGAAAGGAATTGACCTCGAAGGTGTACATACACTAAAAACGATCCCAGACGCAGAAAAGGTGATGGAAGATACAACAGAATCGATAAAGAACGTTGCCATCATCGGCGGCGGGTATATCGGTCTCGAGATGGCAGAAACATTTCGCGAGATCGGTAAAGAAGTGCGCATCATCGAACGAGGTCCCTATCTCGGCGGCATCTTTGATGAAGATATGGCTGAACACATTCACGAAGAAGCAGAACGAAATAACGTTTCTGTTCACACGAATGAGTCTGTCGAGGAACTGAAAGGAGATACACGGGTTAGAAAAATTGTCACAGATAAAGGGGAATATGATGCTGACCTCGTTCTCGTTTCGATCGGAGTAAAACCGAACACAGCTTTCGCTCAAGAATGCGGGCTTCATACTGCTAAGAATGGCGCCATCCAAGTAAATCGTTATATGGAGACGAGCATAGAAGATATTTATGCGGCAGGTGATTGTGCAACACACTACCATCGTGTTAAAGAGCGCGATGACTTCATCCCTCTCGGCACAACAGCCAATAAACAAGGCCGTATCGCAGGACTCAATATGATCGGACACTCAAACACGTTTAAAGGAATCGTAGGCACGTCCGTTATTAAATTCTTCGACTTAACATTAGGACGAACTGGATTATCTTCTAAAGAAGCAGAAGAGCTAAATCTACCGTTCACAAGTTGCTCAACTCGGGCAACTGATATTGCTGGATACTACCCAGACGCGAGAGAGCTTAATGTAAAGCTCATTTACCGCGATGACAACGAACGCATTATAGGAGGTCAGTTTATCGGAAAGCATGGCGTGGATAAACGCGTCGACGTTCTCGCCACTGCCCTTTTCCACCAAATGACGCTTCATGATATCGAAGACCTTGACCTCGCATACGCTCCTCCATATAACAGCGTATGGGACCCGATTCAACAAGGAGCAAGAAGAGCACAACATTAAAATGACCCTCTCCCACATAGTTGGGAGAGGGCTTTTATCTAGCTCGAACGTGCACTTTGTATCTTGGCACCGCTTGATAAATTTTCTTAGCTAATCTTCGTCGCTGCTCATTCAAATCCATCGCTTCTACGGATTCAAACTTCACATTCACCCACACGTGATTTCCATTGATCGAAACAGCGCCAGCATCTAGCCCTTCTGCTTCCACTACTTCACGTATTTTGTTCTGGTCATCACTGATCGTCGGCTTTTCTACACCCATATTTCGGTACGAATTTGGGTTCAGATTGATATCCGTGTTCAATTGTTGACCTTCACCAGCTGCACCATTTGATTCAGGTGGCTTAAGAGGGGAACATGCCGAAGTGAAAAGCATTAGTGATGAGAGTAAAACTGCGCAAACCACTTTCATTCTAAAACACCTCCTGTTCTTAAGGTGTCCGATTTTATAGGAGGGTAAAGCAGTTAAATTATGTTAGTTAGAGGGCGATTTCGAGTTGCTGTGAGGGGTTTTGTGCGGGAATGGGGGTTCTTGGGCCGGAGTGGGCAGTGTTTATTGTCCAAAATCGTGATTTATTGTCTAAAATGAAATTTTATTAGCCAAATCGGGGGTTTTATTGTCCAGAATGAGTTTTTATTAGCTAATTAGAGTGATTATCGTTTGGGAGCGGGTCTAAGCGGACGCTTCCGCTTTTCTTGGCTAGCTGCAGTTCGCAGAAACTCCTATATTTCACTCTCTCAATGGAACACAAAGAACGTGTTCCTTTTCGAGAGCTCCAATATATCCGTTTCTAAACGCTCACTTCCGCTTTTCTAACTTCTAACTAAAAAAACCCGGTTCCCCGGGTTTTTCTTCTAACTATCTTGTAACTTCTTCTTGTTGTAAATCTCTAGCCGTTGGTTTGCCTGGAACCTTGTGGCAGTGGCGGCACCGTGGCTCGTATGACTCTGAAGCTCCGACTAGAATGATCGGGTCGTCGTAGTGAGCTGGCTTGCCGTCGATCAGGCGCTGTGTTCTGCTTGCTGGTGAGCCGCAGACTACACAAATGGCTTGAAGCTTTGTAACGGACTCAGCTACTGTGAGAAGCTCTGGAACCTGTCCAAATGCTTTACCACGGAAATCCTGGTCAAGACCTGCCACGATGACGCGCACGCCTTCGTCAGCAAGCTGCTGGGCAACTTCCACAATTCCATCATCAAAAAATTGCACTTCATCGATTGCGACCATATCTGTATCTTCAGCCACACGATCAAGTATCGCTGTTGAGTCGTTTACCGGCACAGCAATAACCGATGTGCCATTATGAGACACAACGGACTCTTCACTATATCTGTTATCAACTTTTGGTTTGAAGACCTGAACTTTCTGTTTCGCATAAGTTGCTCTTCTTACACGGCGGATCAATTCTTCTGATTTTCCAGAAAACATGCTACCGCAAATGACCTCAATCCAGCCGTTGTGTTTCATGACATGCATGCAACCGCTTCTCCTTTCTCCCTATCCCGAAAAGACATCGTCTAATCTATATATTCCCCTTTTAAAGGTTTAAAACTCCTTGAAGTGTTAAAAAAACAGGCAAGAAGGATACTTGCCTGTTCTTATCATTAACCGTTAAGGTTGTATTTTTTTCTAAACTTATCTACACGTCCACCAGCGTCAGCAAACTTCTGACGTCCTGTGTAATACGGGTGACACTCTGAGCAAACCTCAACGTTGACCCCGTCTTGTTTTGTAGATCCTGTTTCGAATTCGTTACCGCAAGCACACTTAACCATTACTTTCTCATAACCTGGGTGAATTGCTTGTTTCATGAATTTCATCTCCTTCCGCCCTGATTCCTTAGGAAACAGAGTTATCTAAAACCGACAAACGAAGCTGACGGTTTTCTGCACATACAGAAGTATTATAGCAGGGAGCATACCACAATGCAATCGATCATAAGAAAGCCATTTTCAGTTGTCTTTCCGCTGGGGATCTAGCTAAACAGGCTATACCCTCGTGTTTCGTGTTCCTTCGAAAAGCTTCCACCGCTTGTCGAAGTCCAGCTACACAAGCCAAATCCTTCGGCCGTTTCACCCCCTCGGGCGAGACAAAAAACGTCTCATCCTCGCGGGCTCCAACGACCTACGGATTTAAACGGGCTCGTTTCGCTTTTCAGGTCTTAACGGCCAGCTCCGCTTTTTCTTGATCCAGCTTCGCTTGCCAGACCCTCGTGGCGCTTCACCTTTTCGATTGAACACACAAATCGTGTTCCTTCGAAAAGCTTCCACCGCCTTAGGGTCTTAACGGCCAGCTCCGCTTTTCTCTTTCTCAAACAAGTTGAACATTTCTTCGTTTGTCTTTGTCTTTCTTAGTCGCTTCAGGAAGTTATCGACAAATTCAAACGAGTCGTCCATGCTCTTTCTGATCGTCCAGAGCATTTCAAGCTGTTCTTTTGGAAGAAGAAGTTCTTCTTTTCTTGTTCCGGATCTGCGAATATCGATTGCCGGGAACATGCGGCGCTCAGCCAGTTTGCGATCGAGGTGAAGCTCCATGTTACCTGTTCCTTTGAACTCTTCATAGATGACGTCATCCATACGAGAGCCTGTATCCACAAGTGCAGTTGCAAGGATCGTTAAGCTTCCGCCTTCTTCGATGTTACGGGCAGCACCAAAGAATCGTTTTGGTCTATGGAATGCTGCTGGATCGATACCACCAGAAAGTGTTCTTCCACTTGGTGGAATCACAAGATTATAAGCACGAGCAAGACGTGTAATACTATCGAGAAGGATGACAACGTCTTTTTTATGTTCAACAAGACGCATCGCACGTTCAAGGACGAGCTCGGCTACTTTAATATGGTTATCTGGCGTCTCATCGAACGTCGAGTGAACAACGTCTCCGTCTACGGAACGTTCGATGTCCGTTACTTCCTCAGGTCGTTCGTCGATCAGAAGAACTATGAGCTCCGTGTCAGGGTGGTTCGTTGTAATACTATTTGCGATTTCTTTTAGAAGCATCGTTTTACCAGCCTTAGGAGGTGCAACGATTAAACCACGCTGACCGTATCCTACAGGAGCGATCATATCGATAATACGAGTCGAAAGGTTATTGGACTTGTTTTCAAATTCCATTCGCTTCTCAGGGTACAGAGGCGTTAGAGCCGGAAAATGAACGCGTTCTTTTGATGAATCTGGGTCATCCCCATTAACTGCTTCTACATGGAGAAGACCATAGTAACGTTCGTTTTCTTTCGGTGGACGCACCTTACCAGATACGCGATCACCGTTTCGAAGGTCGAATCGACGGATTTGAGATGCAGATATATAAATATCTTCGGCACTCGGTGAATAGTTGATCGGACGTAAGAAGCCAAATCCTTCAGATGAAATAATCTCAAGAATTCCTTCCATGAAAAGAAGACCAGACTGCTCTGCCTGCGCTTTTAGTATCGCAAATACAAGTTCCTTTTTGTTCAGCTTACTGTAGTAGGAGACTTTGTATTTCCTAGCCTGCTCATACAGTTCTTTTAAATTCATTTGTTCTAAATCAGATAAATTTACTGCCATGTTGACACCACACTTTTAATTTATAATAATGCTAGTTTTTCCTAGAAAAAAGGATTAAAGGAGAAGAGAGTACTACGGATATGAATAGCTGTTATTGCTTTCTAACTAAAGTTACGTACGAAAAAAGAAAGAGTTTGTGAGATCCCATGAGAGGCTAGTATTCTTTTCCATGCAGGTATCTCTTATGTGAGAGTAGAGGAAGTGCACAACGAAGGTATTGCTAAACGATCGTTTCTCTTGTGCTCAATTAAACATAGTTTAAAATTTTATAGGTTAAACCTCATGATAGGGTTAAATCTTCTTAAAGTACAGCAAAATAATGTAGCACCTTATAGTTTTACCAGATTCTTTAAGAATATTCAACATGAAATGAGCGATGCTGCTATCACAGCACCACTCTTTCCAAAAATTAAGGCTTTATCACTAAGTCGGGTTTCTTTTTCAAGCTATGTTTGCCATCTATGAAGCGAACGGTTCCAGATTTTGCTCGCATAACAACAGATTGAGTCGTTCCAGCCGTTCCTTTGAAGCGAACGCCTTTCAATAGCTCACCGTCAGTCACGCCTGTTGCAGCAAAAATGGCGTCTTCTCCTCTAACGAGGTCTTCCATGCGCAATACGCGAGAAACGTCTACGATTCCCATCTCACGGCAGCGGCGCATCTCTTCTTCGTTCTGTGGAAGCAGTTTACCTTGGATCTCACCACCGAGACACTTGAGTGCAACTGCAGCTAAGACACCTTCAGGGGCTCCCCCTGAACCAAACAGGATGTCGACTCCAGTATCTTCAAAAGCCGTATTGATCGCAGCTGCGACATCTCCATCTGTGATGAGCTTGATTCTTGCACCAGCAGAACGTACCTCTTCTATAATCTGTTCGTGACGTTTGCGATCCAATATGACCGCCACGCAGTCTTCGATGTCTTTATTTTTTGCTTTTGCTACTGCTTTTAGATTATCTAGAACAGAAGCATTAATATCGACTTTTCCAACAGCTTCTGGTCCTACCGCGATCTTGTCCATGTACATGTCAGGTGCATGAAGCAAGTTTCCATGGTCCGCAACAGCAAGGACAGCGAGAGCATTCCATGTACCGGCAGCTACAATGTTTGTTCCTTCGAGTGGATCGACAGCAACGTCCACACGTGGACCATAACCTGTACCTAGCTTTTCACCAATATAAAGCATCGGTGCTTCGTCCATCTCTCCTTCTCCGATCACGACGGTTCCTTTCATCGGAACGGTATCAAACACATCGCGCATAGCAGACGTAGCAGCATCATCTGCCTCTTCTTTTTTCCCACGACCCATCCAACGAGCAGAAGCAAGTGCGGCAGCTTCTGTTACTCGAACGAGTTCCATCGACAAACTTCTTTCCATTATGCTCTCCTCCCCAATGTACCCAGCAGTAAAACGCTTTCATTTTTATTAAAAACAGAAAAGCGGCTCAAACCGCTTCTTCTGTTTCTTACGTATTCTCTACTTCTTTTAGCTCTTCTTGATCCAACTTCTCACGCCAAACGCGTGCGCCAAGGTCACTGAGCTTCTCCACAAGTCGTTCATAACCACGATCGATGTGTTCAAGCCCAGATACTTCCGTTACGCCTTCAGCCATCAATCCAGCTACGACAAGGGCCGCTCCTGCGCGAAGGTCTGATGCACGAACCTTTGCACCTTGAAGTCTCGTTGCTCCGTTGATGATAGCAGAACGACCTTCAACTTTAACATTCGCTCCCATTCTACGAAGCTCATCAATGTGCTTAAATCTCGCTCCGTAGATCGTATCGGTTACAACACTACTACCCTCTGCGTTTGTGAGGAGTGAGGTGAACGGCTGTTGAAGATCAGTTGGAAAACCAGGATATACGAGCGTTTTGACATCGACGCTCTTCCACCCTTGACGTGGTGAACTGATGTACACTTGATCTTCATTCGTTTCGACCGTTACGCCCATTTCACGAAGCTTCGCGATGAGTGACTCTA
This sequence comes from Anaerobacillus sp. ABA4_114, assembly GCF_056159065.1. NCBI lineage: Bacteria > Bacillati > Bacillota > Bacilli > Caryophanales > Bacillaceae > Anaerobacillus > Anaerobacillus sp. ABA4_114. The sequence continues at coordinate 311,883 of NZ_JBSWUM010000001.1, read as the reverse complement.
AGTGTTGTGAGATGACGTTGTCGATTACGACCTCGTCCCCCATTGCTGCTGCCATGATCATGTAGGTGCCTGCTTCGATACGGTCAGGAATTATAGAATGATAGCAACCGTTAAGTTCGTCGACTCCATCGATTCGAATAACGTCCGTTCCAGCCCCCTTGATCTTTGCACCCATGCTAGAAAGCAATGTGGCAACGTCGATGATCTCGGGTTCTTTTGCAGCATTTTCAATCACTGTTCGTCCTTTTGCACGAACGGCAGCGAGCATGATATTGATCGTTGCGCCAACGCTAACTACATCAAGGTAAATACGCGCGCCTTTCAATTCGTCGGCACGAAGGTAGATCGCACCTTGCTCATTCGTCACCTTCGCACCGAGGGCTTCAAAACCTTTGATATGCTGATCGATTGGACGTGGCCCTAGGTTACATCCACCAGGCAGGCCTATAACTGCTTTTTTAAATCGTCCGAGCATCGCGCCCATCAAATAATAAGAGGCACGTAGTTTCTTAACCTTTCCGTTAGGCAACGGCATTGCAATCATTTCTTGAGGGTTTACCGTAAGCGTATTGCCATCCAGCTCAGCTTGTCCCCCAATTTCTTCTAAAAGATCACGTAGGATTCCAACGTCTGATATGTTAGGCAGGTGGTCGATCGTGACAGTGGATTCGGCTAATATAGCCGCCGGGATGAGTGCTACCGCACTATTCTTGGCCCCGCTCACCTGAACGGTTCCACTTAAGCGATGGCCTCCGGCGATCATCAACTTTTCCATAATGGTCTCCCTTCTTCGTCCGCATCTTATTCCTGGCAATGGATTTGTCGAAATGTGAAACTCCATAAGAATAGTATGGGCAAAAACAGGAAGTTCATGCCAATTCCATCTCGATTAATCCAAGTCTTTTTGTACTTCGTTCCAATCAGAAAGAAACTTATCGATACCTTTGTCTGTAAGAGGGTGCTCTAGCATTTGTAGAACAACTTTCAGTGGCATCGTACCAATGTCTGCTCCTCTTAATGCTGCTTCAGATACGTGAAGCGGGTGGCGAATCGATGCGGCAATGATTTCAGTTTCAATTCCATGTACAGCAAATAGATCAGAAATCTCAGAGATTAAATCTAACCCGTTGTGTCCGATGTCGTCTAGTCTTCCAAGAAACGGTGATACATAAGAAGCACCGGCACGAGCTGCAAGTAGCGCTTGATTTGAAGAAAAGACTAGCGTTACGTTTGTTTTTATTCCTAACTCAGAAAATGCCTTTACTGCTTTAAGACCTTCCTGGTTCATCGGTACTTTTACAGTGATGTTCGGAGCGATGTTTGCAAGCTGTTTGCCTTCTTCGATCATATCCTCAGCTTTCATGGATACGACTTCAGCGCTGACTGAGCCTTTCACCAAGTCTGTTATTTCTCTCAAACGATCATGAAAGTCTACGTTTTCCTTAACAACAAGTGATGGATTAGTCGTTACTCCAGCTACAACTCCCATATCATAAGCTTGTTTGATATCATCTAAATTAGCAGAATCTATAAAAATTTTCATTGTGTACGTCCTCCTCTGTTGTTTAGAAAGCGTTTACTAAAAAATTTTAACATAAATTTCTATCTGATTTACGGGTTTGCCTAAAATTAGTTGAAAAATAGTCGTCAAGTAGGTGGAAGGGGAAGTTTATGGAAATTATAAACCGCCCGGATTCGAGCGGTTTATACTATCTCCATCTTTTATGAAGATTTATGCTTTTTGAGAAGAACCGAATTCACGCATTTTACCGATTACTGTTTCTTTAATCGCATCACGTGCAGGTCCCATGTATTTACGTGGATCGTATAGTTCTGGCTTTTCTTCTAGTACAGAGCGAACTGCTTTTGCAGAAGAAAGCTGACTTTCAGTGTTAACGTTAATTTTCGCATGTCCAAATTTGATCGCTTTTTTCACGTCAGCAGTTGGAATACCAGTACCACCGTGAAGAACTAGAGGAACACCAGTCATCTTGCTGATTGTTTCCATGCGGTCAAATCCAAGGTTTGGTTCACCTTTGTATGGACCGTGTACAGAACCAAGTGCTGGAGCGAAGCAATCCACACCAGTTTCGTTGATTAGACGCTCACACTCTTCAGGGATCGCGTATGCAGCTTCTGCATCACTAACGATAACGTCGTCTTCTTGTCCGCCGATACGGCCAAGCTCTGCTTCAACTGAAACGCCTACTGCGTGTGCAGCTTCAACAACTTTTGAAGTTAGAGCGATGTTCTCATCTAGCGGGTAGTGAGAGCCGTCGATCATAACAGAAGTGAAGCCAGCGTTGATCGCTTGCATACACTTAGCGAAGCTTGATCCATGGTCAAGGTGAATCGCAACAGGAACTGTTACGTTGTATTCTTCCATCAATGCGTTCACTAGAGTCGTAACGGTTTTGAAACCACCCATGTAACGTGCAGCACCTTCGGATACTCCAAGGATTACTGGAGATTTTTCTTCCTCAGCAGCCTGAAGGATCGCTTGAGTGAACTCAAGGTTGTTCAGGTTAAATTGGCCAACAGCGTAGCCTTCTGCTTTAGCTTTTTCTAGCATTTCTTTCATAGAAACTAAAGGCATGGTACTTCCTCCTTGATATTAAATAAGATTGCTCGGTCGGAACCTAAAGCATCGTTGTTAAAGAGATACTTGTTGTTAGAGCTCACAAAATGCCTTCTCGAAATAATCGGTCTTATTCAAGATGGCACAAACACATAAATTTTATGTATGTACCGTGAAATTTCAATCGTCACTTGTGCAAACACTCCAAAAACACGGTTCTATTATAGCATATCAAATCTACAAAAGAAGGGGAAAAAGCTTGATTTAATAGGATTTGTTTATGTAAGCGCTACCTCTTCTGCTAAGAGATCGCAGACAATTCTTTTTTTACAGCTTCTGTAATTTCATCGATATCAAAAGGTTTCGGGAAGTGCGTGATCGCTCCGAGATCCATCGCCTCATGAATCATGTCGAGCTCACCGTAAGCAGTCATGATGATGACGAGTGCTCTTGCTTCCATCTTCTTAATCCGTTTTAAGATTTCCAATCCGTCCATGCCTGGAATTTTCATATCCAGAATCACAAGATCAGGATCTTCATTCTTCACGATATCCAATGCTTGAACTCCATTGGCAGCTTGATAAGTTTGGTAGCCTTCTTTTTGAAAAATTTCATTAAGGAGGATCCGTATTCCGTATTGGTCATCAACTATTAAGATTTTCTTTTTCATATCATTGCCTCCCGATTACAGATTCTATTTAGTATGAATTCGCTATTTACAAGCATTATCCTTCTTGTCACGGCTCGCTTCCATCTTGCTATCACGTTATAATATGTATCGAACCATTTTTAAAGAAAGGCAGTGACCTTATGCTAAAGATATTTACAACGCAATTGATGGGTAAGTTCAAACATATACAAGATAACCACGAGATGGTCATTGAAGATATATCACGCCTGTTAGCTCAAACGATTACCGGTGGCGGTAAGGTTTATTTTAAAGGGCAAAACGAACTTCAGGGCGTTGCTCTCGAAGCGATCGATGGAGCGGACGCTCTCCCATCATGCGCTATTCTTGAACCGAACACAGAGCTGACTGATCGCGATACCGTCTTGATGTTTGGCAAGTTTAATGACGACTCATCATTTGCACAGCTCGCTACAGAGTATAAAGAAAGTGGAGCATCCGTCGTAGGTGTTGCCGCAAGTCGTAAAGATGAAGCTCAAGCTCTCGAAGACACAGTTCACTTTTATATTAACACAGGGCTTACAACAGGACTCGTTCCGGACGAAGACGGTGAACGGATCGGTCACCCTTCCCTTCTTGTCGCGCTGTTTGTATACCATGCGATTTATTTAACAACAAAGGAAATTCTTGATGAGCACGGAGTCGAGATATAGAGAAAACAGGGTGTCAGCTGACACCCTGTTTTTTATTATTGATTTTCAATTGATGCACCGATAAATTCTTTGAACAATGGCTGAGGGCGAGTTGGTCTTGATGTGAATTCAGGGTGGAATTGAGATGCCACGAACCAAGGATGGTCCTGAACTTCCACAATTTCAACTAGGCGGCCATCAGGGCTTGTACCTGAGAAGATGAATCCTGCCTCTTCCATTTCAGCTCTGTACTGGTTACTGAACTCGTAGCGGTGACGGTGACGCTCGTAGACAACTTCATCTTCATAAGCTGCGAAAGCTTTCGTTCCTTCAACAAGCTTACAAGGATAGAGTCCGAGACGAAGCGTTCCACCAAGATCTTCAACGTCTTTTTGTTCAGGCAAGAGGTCGATGACCGGATATTTTGTCGTCGGTTTAATTTCTGCAGAGTGAGCTCCTTCAAGGTTAAGAACGTTTCGTGCGAACTCAACAGAAGCTAGCTGCATACCAAGACAGATTCCAAGGAAAGGAACCTTGTTTTCACGAGCATATTGAATCGTCGTGATTTTTCCTTCGATTCCACGATCTCCGAATCCACCAGGCACAAGAATACCATCAACATCTGATAGCAATTCATGTACGTTTTCAGGCGTAACATGCTCAGAGTTTACCCATTTAATATCCACATCTGCATCGAACGCGTATCCTGCGTGCTTCATGGATTCAACAACGGAAATATAAGCATCCTGTAAGGCAACGTATTTACCAACAAGGGCAATCTTCGTTTTCTTAGAAAGGTTTTGTACCTTTTCAACAAGCTGCTTCCACTCTACCATGTCTGCTTCCTGACAGTTTAGCTTAAGGTGGTTACACGTAATCTCATCTAGCTTCTGTGCTTGAAGAGAAAGTGGTACTTGATAAAGTGTTTCTTCATCTTGTGCTTCGATTACAGCATGAGGATCGATGTCGCAGAACAATGCGATCTTATCCTTCATATCTTGAGGAACCGGCTGTTCTGTACGCACAACGATGACGTTTGGCTGAATGCCAAGACTACGCAATTCTTTCACACTGTGCTGAGTTGGCTTAGTTTTCATCTCACCAGCAGCTTTCAAGTATGGAACGAGCGTACAGTGAATGTACATCACGTTTTCTTTACCGATATCGCTCTTGATCTGACGAATCGCTTCTAGGAAAGGAAGACTTTCAATGTCACCGACTGTTCCACCTATTTCAGTGATCACGACATCAGCATTCGTTTCGTTACCCGCACGGAAGACGCGCTCTTTGATTTCGTTCGTGATGTGTGGGATTACCTGAACTGTTCCTCCAAGGTAATCTCCTCTACGCTCTTTACGAAGAACGGATGAGTAGATTTTACCAGTCGTTACGTTCGAGTTCTTCGAAAGGTTAATATCGATGAAACGCTCATAGTGCCCTAGGTCAAGGTCAGTCTCCGCTCCATCGTCTGTTACGAATACCTCACCATGCTGATATGGACTCATCGTTCCAGGGTCAACGTTGATGTAAGGATCGAATTTTTGAATTGTTACGCTGATTCCGCGATTTTTTAGAAGGCGGCCGAGTGATGCTGCTGTAATCCCTTTTCCAAGTGACGATACAACCCCGCCTGTTACAAATATATACTTCTTCTGCTTACCTGTTGTCATATTTATGCCCCCTCGTTGTTAGTATTCTACCCTTATAAAAAGGGAAAGGATTCATTCGATTGCCATTGTTTCTTAAAAGACGATTGACCGACGTGTTCCTATTCGAATGTATTGTCAGGTGCTTTTTAATAAAATAAAAAAAACAAAAGTGACACCTGTCCCATAGATGGGGGGCACTTTTGTTTTATATTAATCATTATATTATTCGTTTATTGGTGAAGCCCAAAAATGATTCTACCGACTTCGAGCCTGAAAGTCAAGAACTGACACAAATTATTTGGTGTCTTCCTCGTCATCTTCAAAGTCTTCGTCATCATCATCATCGTCTTCATCGTCGATATCTTCATCATCAAACTCTTCTGCATCATCGTCATCGAAATCTGCATCGAAGTCATCGTCAAGATCGTCAACTTCTAGATCATCCAATTCGTCCTCAAGGTCATCATCGAAGACGTCTTCGTCGTCTTCAGACTTCTTGCGTTTCTTTGGCTTGATCGTCGTAGCGAGCTCTTCCTGGGATTGCTCAACAGGGTACCAGCTTTTCAGACCCCACTGATTATCGCCAAGTGTTACGAAGCGACCATCTGTATTTAGGTTCGTATAAACTTCAGCAAGACGTCCCTGAACCTCTTCAGATGAAAGTCCCTTCATATCTCCAATCTGGCTCATTAGCGTGTAGAAAGAAACTGGTTTTCTCTCATCTTGCAAAATATAAAACATAATATCGATCATTGATGTCTCTTGAATGTCATCAGCAGACAACTGATTTAAGGTACTCATAGTATCGGCACTCCCTTTCAATTCTCTCCTCTGAATACTTTACCCGAATGATATGAAAAACAAGCTATGTTAGGTATCCAAATAGATAGTTTTTCTTATTTTATAAAAATCATACCATTCATTATAAACAAATTTCCTCAATCTATGCTACGATTTTTAAACAAATCTAGTTCAATCGAAGGGTTTGTCCAAAAAAGGCGTCTATTCGCAAACGTAATAGGAGGAAGGACTATCCTTCCTCCTACAATAATATGAACCGATTCGTTTGACAAGCTATTACCCGTCTACATATTTCGACGGTATTTCCCACCGACATCATAGAGCGCAGTCGTGATCTGACCGAGGCTCGCCACTTTTACCGTTTCCATCAATTCTTCAAAGATGTTTCCTTTCGTAAGAGCAGCTTGCTTCAAACGGCGAAGAGCATCTTCCGTTTCACCAGCATTTCTTTCCTGGAATTCCTTAAGGTTTGAAATCTGCTGTTCTTTCTCTTCTTTACTTGCTCTTGCAAGCTCCATGTTCCACTCTTCCTCAGCAGGTGGATTTGGATTCTTGTATGTGTTCACCCCTACGATCGGAAGGTCACCCGTGTGCTTCAGCATCTCATAATACATCGATTCTTCTTGAATCTTACCGCGCTGATACTGAGTTTCCATCGCACCGAGAACGCCTCCGCGTGCATTGATGCGTTCGAATTCTGTCAGAACCGCTTCCTCAACGAGATCCGTTAGTTCTTCAACAATAAAAGATCCTTGAAGTGGATTTTCGTTCTTACTGAGTCCGTGTTCTTTTGTAATGATCATCTGAATCGCCATCGCTCGACGCACGGATTCTTCCGTAGGTGTCGTAACGGCTTCATCATACGCGTTTGTATGAAGTGAGTTACAGTTATCCTGAATCGCCATCAGCGCCTGAAGCGTTGTACGAATGTCGTTAAAGTCCATTTCCTGTGCATGAAGAGAGCGTCCTGACGTTTGAACATGGTACTTAAGCTTTTGACTTCTAGCGTTCGCACCATATTTCTCCCTCATCACAGTCGACCAGATTCGTCTTGCTACACGACCGATCACCGTATATTCAGGATCCAATCCGTTACTGAAGAAGAATGAAAGGTTTGGTGCAAACTTGTTGATGTCCATTCCTCTACTCAAGTAATACTCAACGTACGTAAACCCGTTCGCAAGTGTAAATGCGAGCTGCGAAATCGGATTCGCGCCAGCTTCAGCGATATGATATCCGGAAATAGAGACCGAATAGTAGTTTCGAACTTCATTATTAATGAAGTATTCCTGAATGTCACCCATCATACGAAGTGCAAATTCAGTAGAGAAGATACACGTATTCTGCCCCTGATCTTCTTTTAAAATATCAGCTTGAACCGTTCCACGAACGGTGCTGAGCGTCATCGCCTTAATCTCGGCGAGCTCTTTTTCTGTCGCCTTACGCCCTTCTTTTTCTTCGAATCGCTGAACCTGCTGCTCGATCGCAGTGTTCATGAACATTGCGAGGATGATAGGCGCAGGCCCGTTGATCGTCATTGAAACGGACGTTGATGGCGCACAAAGGTCAAATCCGGCGTACAGCTTCTTCATATCATCGAGTGTACATATACTTACACCGCTCTCTCCAACTTTCCCGTAAATATCAGGGCGGTAGTCAGGGTCTTCTCCGTAAAGCGTCACGGAATCAAAAGCCGTACTCAGACGTTTTGCGTCATCATCTTTTGATAGATAGTGGAAGCGGCGATTCGTCCGTTCAGGAGTACCTTCACCAGCAAACTGGCGCTTTGGATCTTCTCCTTTTCTCTTAAACGGAAACACGCCAGCAGTGTAAGGGAACGAACCAGGAACGTTTTCTTTTAATACCCAACGGACAATTTCTCCCCAATCTTCGTATTTCGGAAGAGAAACCTTCGGGATATCGATCCCTGACAAACTCTTCGTCGTAAGCTCCGTTACGATCTCTTTGTCACGTATTACAGAGACAAATTCTTTACCGCTATACTTTTCTTTAACCTCTGGCCAGCTCTCAATAATTTTCTTCGTTTCAGGATGCATGTCATCCATGTTGTCATCCTTCATCTTGGAAAGCATCTTGATCGTTTCTTCGTTTTCTTCTTTCCCTTGAAGCATCTCGATCGTACCCTGAAGCTGGAAGGCTTTACGTGCGAGCTGTACCTGCTTCTCAACATACTCATGATAGCGGCGTACAGAGCCTGAAATGTCTTGTAAGTACTGCTGGCGCTGTGGAGGAATGATCAGGTTGAGCTTTTCAACGATCTCACTCGTTTCGATATTGGTTGCCCAGTCATTCCCACACTTCCTCTGAATCGTATCGATCAAAGCTTTGAACAGCGTGTTCGTTCCAGGGTCGTTGAACTGACTCGCAATCGTTCCATACACAGGCATCTTATCGAGGTCCTGTTCAAACAGCATATGACTGCGCTGGTATTGCTTTTTCACATCACGAAGTGCATCCTCTGAGCCTTTTCTCTCATACTTATTGATTACGATAAGGTCAGCAAAATCGATCATGTCGATTTTTTCTAGCTGCGAAGGGGCACCAAATTCACTTGTCATCACGTACATTGAAACGTCCGCGATCTCAGCGATTTCTGCATCGCCTTGCCCGATTCCACTCGTTTCGATAATGATGAGATCATAGCCAGCCGCTTTGACGACAGCCATCGCCTCTCGAATGGAAAGAGATAGCTCTGTCTTAGACTTCCTCGTAGCAAGGCTCCGCATGAAGACGCGATCGTTATGGATCGCATTCATACGAATGCGGTCACCAAGAAGTGCACCACCCGTTTTTTGTTTCGTTGGATCGATCGAAAGGATCGCAACAGTTTTATCTTCGTATTCATTGATAAATCGACGAACCAATTCGTCCGTTAATGAACTCTTACCAGCACCACCTGTACCGGTGATTCCGATGACAGGCGCTGATGTTTCCATTCCTTTAAGCTCTGTGAAGACTTTCTCAGCCGTTGCAGCTACTTCTTCAGATCGCTTAGCACCAAAACTCTCTGCAAGAGTGATCAAGCTTGATACAGCCTGAGGGTCACGCTTGCTCACGCGCTCAAGCTGATTATCGATTTGCTTAAATGTTGGGAAGTCACATTCCTTCATCATAAGATCGATCATGCCTTGAAGACCGAGGTCACTCCCATCGTCCGGAGAGAAAATTCTCGAAATCCCATATTCATGAAGTTCTTTGATTTCCTTTGGAATGATAACACCGCCGCCTCCACCATAAATGCGGATATGAGACGCACCATTTTTTTTCAATAGATCGTACATGTATTTAAAATATTCCATGTGACCGCCCTGGTAAGAAGAGATCGCGATTCCTTGAACATCCTCTTGGATGGCAGCGTTTACAACTTCTTCTACGGAACGATTGTGACCTAGGTGGATTACTTCTGCACCACTCGCTTGTAGAATGCGGCGCATGATGTTGATCGACGCATCATGACCATCGAACAAGCTAGAAGCCGTTACAAAACGGACATGGTTAACAGGCTTTTTCGTTTCAGTTACACTCACACTGTTTCCTCCTTCACGTTCTATTCGCAGTATTAATAGGGTTAAGCGCTTGAATGATGAACGCTTCTTGCATCTTCGTAAATTCTTCGATCGTGTAATGAGAGCGGAGCGCCCAACGCCTGAACGCCCACATCTGCCCTTGCACAAGAATGTTGTGGGATGCTCCGTATACTTCTTCTTCAGTTAACTGAAGCATGCCTTCATCTACACAATCTTGAATCAACTTCTCAAAGATTTCTGCCATTCCGATCTCTTTCTTCAACACGTAAGGCAGCGTTTCATTCGGTAATGACTTCGCTTCTTGATACATGACGAGCACTTCATCTTGAAAGTCATCCATCACTTGATAAAACGCATGCAGCGCCTGCTTCAAACGATCGATTCCCTTCACACCCGGCTTGATCTGTTCTTCTAACCGCTCTCTAACTTCATCGTAGATACTGTCACATACGAGATAGAGAACGTCTTCTTTTTTTCGAATGTATTCATAAAGCGTTCCAATACTGAAGCCCGCTACCCGAGCGATCTCCCGCGTCGTCGTTCGATGAAACCCTTTTTCTTTAAAAAGGCTCACAGCCGCTTTTATCATTTGTTCCCGTCGTTTCTGAATCAGCTTTTCATCCTTCACCATCGAAGGAACGTTCTTTCTCACCGCATACCCAGCCCCTTCCCGTCAGCTTTTGTCTACTTTTTCTCCGTAATAGTCATCCAGTAGTCTGACTGCAGCTGAATAAGGGTCGATCGACCCCTCCTTAACTTCTTCTACCCAGCTTCTGTTCTCTTTCTCTTGCTCGATTAGCCGCTTCATCATTTCAGCATGAACGACTTCGATCACTTCACGTTCTAGCGATGTTTTACGGCGTCGCTCTCGCTCACCAGACTTTTTCAAATAAGCGAGATGCTCCTTCAACCGCTCCCATACCTCATCGATGCCTTGGTTTTGAACCGAGACCGTCTTCACGATCGGTGGGCGCCAATCTGCATCGTGCTTTACAATATCCAGCATGCTTTCAAGCTCTGCTAGTAATTTCGGTACACCTGACAAATCCGCTTTGTTCACGATGAACATGTCTGCGATCTCCATGATGCCAGCTTTGAACACCTGCACCACATCACCACTTCCAGGATTCAATAACACAGCAATGGAATCAGCGATCTTCATGATGTCTAGTTCTGACTGTCCGACTCCTACGGTTTCTATCAAGATGACATCGAATCCGTACGCATCCATTAGCCGTACCGTTTCTTTTGACGTACGTGATAACCCCCCAAGACTACCTCGTGTACCCATACTTCTAATAAAGACTCCTGGATCAGTGAAATGCTCTGCCATTCGAACGCGATCTCCCAGAAGCGCACCCCCACTGAATGGACTCGTTGGATCGACTGCTACAACGCCAACAGTGAGATCAAGCTTCCTGAGGTAGGTGATGAGTCGATTGACGAGTGAACTCTTTCCTGCCCCCGGAGATCCTGTTAATCCGATGTAATGTGCGTGACCTGTCATCGAATGGATATCCTTTAACAGCTCTAGTTTTCCTTCTGCATCGTTTTCAACTAAGCTGATCGCTTTCGCAAGTGCACGTTCATCGCGTTTTGAAATTCGTTGTGCAAGAGAATCCATGCTACTCATCCTTCTTAATCAGCCAATAGCATCCTTGAAATAACTAGACGCTGAATTTCGTTTGTTCCTTCGTAGATTTGAGTGATCTTTGCATCTCTCATAAAACGTTCAACCGGGTAATCTTTCGTGTAACCATAGCCTCCGAACACTTGAACCGCTTCTGTTGTTACTTCCATCGCGATATCGCCTGCATACAACTTGGACATCGCGGACTCTTTTCCGTACGGAAGTCCTTGACTCTCTTTCCAAGCTGCCTGGTAGGTTAATAGTCTTGCTGCTTCGATCTTTGTCGCCATATCAGCAAGCTTGAAGCCGATCCCTTGGTTTTCACCGATTGGTTTCCCAAACTGCTTCCGTTCTTTTGCATATGCCGTAGCAGCATCTAGTGCTCCTTGAGCAATTCCAACTGCTTGAGCCGCAATTCCGTTTCGACCACCATCTAGCGTCTTCATTGCGATTTTAAACCCTTGCCCTTCTTCGCCAAGACGGTTCGCAACCGGAACACGGCAGTCTTCAAAGATGATTTCAGTCGTTGGAGATGAACGGATTCCTAGTTTCTTCTCCTTTTTCCCTACAGAGAACCCTGGCGTATCGCTCTCTACGATAAACGCTGTGATCCCTTTATGACGCTTTTCTTTGTCCGTTTGTGCAAAGACGATATAGATTTCTGCTTCGCCGCCATTTGTGATAAAGATCTTTGAGCCATTGAGGATGTAATGATCTCCGTCTAGTTTAGCGGTCGTTTTCATGCCGCCAGCATCTGAACCAGAGCCCGGCTCCGTTAAGCCATACGCCCCCATCATCTTTCCTTCTGCCATCGGACGAAGGAATTTCTGCTTCTGTTCTTCCGTTCCGAATGCATTTACTGGCCAACCAGCGAGAGACGTATGTGCTGAAAGTGTAACCCCTGTCGAAGCACACACTCTCGAAAGCTCTTCAACAGCAATCACATAGCTCAAATAGTCAGACCCAATGCCGCCATATTCTTCTGACCACGGGATACCTGTTAAGCCAAGCTCAGCCATATGCGTAAAATGTTCACGGTCGAAGCGTTCTTCTTCATCACGCTCACCCGCTGTTGGTTCTACTTCTTTCTTTGCAAAATCACGGACCATTTTCCGTAGCATTTCGTGTTCTTCTGAAAGTTGAAAGTTCATATGAGGTTCTCTCCTTTTGATTTAGGTGTCGGTGGAGCGTTTTGTCATGGTGATCGTCTTGGTTGCGGCTCCTGGATTAGCGTTTTGACGGTGCGATGGACAGGTTATTGTCCAAAACTGAGATTTATTAGCTAAAATGAGAATTTATTGTCCAAAAACGAGATTTATTGTCTAATATTTGATTTTATTAGCTAATTGGGATTGTTCTAGGGTTGAGAGGGGGATGTGGGCTCCCCTCCGCTCAGCCCCTCGGGTCGCTTCACCATTTCAATTGAACACAAAAAACGTGTTCATTTGATATGGCTCCAGCGCCTGTCGGGGCTAAGCGGCCCGTTCCGCTTTTCTTGTCTAGCTGCGGGTCGCAGAAACTTCAATATTTCACTCTTTCATAGGAACACAAAGAACGTGTTCCCATTCAAGAGTTCCAATATTGCCGTTTCTGAACGCTCCCCTCCGCTTTTCTTGTCCAGCTGCAGCGCCCAGCCCCTCGAGTCGCTTCACCTTTCAAATTGAACACAAAGAGCGTGTTCATTTTGAAAGGTTCCAGCGCTTGTCGGGGCTTAACGGGCGCTTCCGCTTTTCGTTATAACCCCCTACTAATCACGATCTTCTGTATTTCACTCGTGCCTTCGTAGATTTCGCAGACTTTTGCGTCTCTGAAGAGGCGTTCTACTGGGTAGTCTTTTGTGTAGCCGTAGCCTCCGTATACTTGGACGGCTTCGATCGATGCTTTTACGGCTGCTTTTGAGGCGAATAGTTTTGCCATGGATACTTGCTGCATGCATGGGATGCCCTGGTTTTTGAGATCTGCTGCGCGATAGGTTAGTAGTTTTGCAGCTTCTACTTCTGTTGCCATGTCGGCAAGCTTGAAGCCAAGACCCTGGTTTTGGCCAATCGGCTTTCCGAATTGCTGTCTTTCTTTTGCATAGGAAACGGCATAATTTAATGCAGCTTCTGCAATTCCAAGAGATTGTGCGGCGATTCCGATCCGGCCGCTCTCGAGGTTTGCCATTGCGATTTTGAAGCCTTGCCCTTCTTCACCGAGGCGATTTTCAACAGGTACGCGAGCATCTTCGAAAATGATCTCCACTGTATTTGAACCGTTCAAGCCCATTTTCTTTTCTTTTTTTCCAATACTGAAGCCTGGAGTGTCTTTTTCAACGATAAACGCTGTAACACCTTTACTTCCTTTTTCATCAGGATTCGTACGTGCGAACACGACGTATGTGTCTGCTTCGCCTCCGTTTGTGATGAAGACTTTGGACCCGTTCAGTCTATAGTGATCACCGTCTCGGACAGCACGAGTTTTCATGCTGCTCGCATCGGATCCTGAGCTAGCTTCAGTCAGTGCAAACGCGCCAAGGTACTCACCTGAAGCGAGCTTCGGAACAAAACGCTGTTTCTGCTCTTCTGTTCCAAAATTAAGAATCGGAAGAGTGCCTACAGAGGTATGCACCGAAAGGATGACACCGATCGTTGCGCTAACCTTTGAAAGCTCATGGATCGCGATGATATAAGACGTATAGTCCATTTCAGCTCCACCGAATGCTTCTGGAATAGGGATTCCCATCAAACCAAGTTCACCCATTCGCTTGATGATGTCGCGCGGGAACTCATCCGTTTCCTCCATTTTTTCTACGAATGGCGCAATTTCTTTTTCAGCAAAATCTCTGACCATCTTCTGCATCATTTTTTGTTCTTCTGTAAAAACAAGCTCCATCTCTGTTCCTCCTCGTGATGTTAATCCTGATACTGGTAGAATCCTCTTCCAGTCTTACGTCCTAACCAGCCGGCCTTCACATATTTGCGGAGAAGCGGGCATGGGCGGTATTTATCGTCCCCAAAGCCTTCATGGAGCGTTTCCATAATATATAGACACGTGTCGAGTCCAATAAAATCAGCAAGAGTAAGTGGTCCCATGGGATGGTTCATACCGAGCTTCATCACTTGATCGATATCTTCTGGTGAAGAAACACCTTCATAAACGGTATAGATCGCTTCGTTGATCATCGGCATCAAGATGCGGTTCGATACGAAACCTGGAAAGTCATTCACTTCAACTGGCGATTTTTTAAGGTCATGAGCAAGGTTTTCTACAGCAGAGAACGTCTCATCAGTCGTTGCAAGACCCTTGATGATCTCAACTAACTTCATGACAGGTACAGGGTTCATGAAGTGCATGCCGATGACTTTACCTGGACGCTTTGTAGCCGCCGCGATTTCAGTGATCGGAAGAGATGAGGTGTTCGTCGCAAGAATCGTATGGTCTTTTGCAATTTCATCAAGTCGTGAAAAGAGGTTGCACTTTACTTCCATGTTTTCGACCGCTGCTTCGATGACGATATCAACTTCTTTTGCATCATTTAGATCTGTCGTACCTTGCAGAAGATCCATCGCTGCGACCAAATCTTGTTGAGAAATCCGCTCTTTTTTCACCTGTTTCGAAAGGTTGCTTTCGATTCTTGAAAGACCTTTATCAATAAACTCCTGCTTAAGGTCGTTTAAATACACCTTGTAGCCAGACATCGCACACACCTGCGCGATCCCAGATCCCATTTGTCCTGCACCGATCACCATTACTGATTTGATTTCCATGTTCATTCCTCCCTTTCCGTTATACCTGCACCATGATTGCGTCGCCTTGACCGCCGCCACTGCAAATCGCTGCGATACCTACGCCACCGCCGCGTCTTTTAAGCTCGTGGATCAATGTGATCAAGATACGAGAGCCGCTCGCTCCGATCGGATGGCCTAGTGCCACTGCACCGCCATGAACGTTCACCTTCTCTTCATCTAACGAAGCGATCTTTCCGCTAGCGAGTGCAACGGCCGCAAACGCTTCGTTAATTTCAAACAAGTCGATTTCTTCAAGTGTTTTCCCTGTTTTCTCTAATAGCGCATTGATAACAAGTCCTGGCGTTTGTGGGAAGTCCTTCGCTTCTACTGCGATCGCTGTATGAGCGAGAATTGTAGCCATCGGCTGCTTTCCTTCTTTCTCAGCACGTTCTTCAGACATCAATACAAGAGCACCCGCTCCATCGTTCACACCAGGTGCATTCCCTGCAGTGATTGTACCGTCAGCACCAAAAACAGGCTTCAGGTTACCAAGCTGTTCAACAGTCGTTCCTTTTCTAGGCGCTTCATCATGTTCCACCAATAGAGGATCCCCTTTACGCTGAGGCACTTCTACAGGTACGATTTCTTCTGCAAAAATCCCCTCTTCCATTGCCTTCACAGCACGCTCTTGGCTTCTGAACGCCCATTTATCCTGGTCTTCTCGAGATACTTCATATTCTTTTGCTGTCGTATTTCCGTACACGCCCATATGGCATCCATCGAACGAACACGTCAGGCCATCGTGCACCATAAGGTCGACGATTTTTTTATCACCCATTCGCATGCCCCAGCGCGCGTCCTTCAAAATGTAAGGGGCATTGCTCATCGATTCCATTCCACCTGCAACGATCACTTCTTCATCACCTGCGCGAATAATTTGATCCGCCATCGTGACACTGCGTAAACCTGACGCACATACTTTATTGATCGTTTCTGTCTTTACTTCCCATGGAATTCCTGCGTGTCTCGCCGCCTGACGCGAAGGAATCTGACCTTGACCACCTTGGAGAACGGAACCCATGATTACTTCACCGACTTGATCTGCTTCGATACCAGCTCGTTTCAAGGACTCCTTGATCGCAATACCGCCTAGCTCAGGAGCTTCTAGTGACTTGAGTGCACCTCCAAATTTTCCAAATGGTGTTCGAACACCGCTTACGATTACTGTTTTGCCCATCTTGAAAACCTCCTCAATATAGTTGAAAACGCTGTCAAAATACAAGTTATTTAGCGACTGAACGCTCGTTCACCGTGTATCCACTTCATAACACACAAAGGAAGGAGCTCATGCCGGAGTCTCCTCCCGCATAAGCTACCTTTTGTGCTGACTATTGAACGATTTCACGCTGCACGATCGAACGTTCAAGAATTTCGACGATATCTAGCGTTGATACATCTTCTTCTACTTCTTTTGCTTTTGTTCCGTCACTCATCATCGTTAAGCAATAAGGACATGCACTTCCGATAACGGACGGCTTAACGCTTAGTGCCTGTTCAGTTCGTGTTACGTTGATTCGTGAACCTGTGTCTTCTTCTGTCCACATGAGGCCACCGCCTGCACCACAGCACATTCCATTCTCACGGCTGCGATCCATCTCGATGACTTCAACCCCTGGAATACTACGTAAGATTTCACGCGGAGGATCATAAACCTCGTTGTATCTTCCTAAATAACAAGAATCGTGATAGGTGATTCGTTCATTCACTTCGTGCTTCGGCTTCAGTTTTCCTTCTTTAATCCAGTCATATAAAAGCTCTGTATGGTGATAAACCTCTGCTTCAAGTCCAAACTCTGGATATTCATTTTTAAGCGAGTTATAAGCATGAGGGTCGATCGTAACGATTTTAGATATATTATGCTTCTGGAACGTCTCGATGTTTTTCTGTGCAAGATCTTGGAACAAGAATTCATTTCCGACACGACGAGGCGTATCTCCCGAGTTCTTCTCTTTGTTACCTAGGATTGCGAATGAAATCCCTGCTTCGTTCATGATTTTAGCGAATGAAGCTGCGATTTTCTGGCTTCGGTTATCGTAAGAGCCCATCGAACCTACCCAGAAGAGGTACTCAAACTCTTCCCCTGCTTTTTCTTTCTCTTTTACTGTAGGCACGACGATATCATCACGCATATCGCGCCAGTTTTCACGCTCTTTACGGCTGATGCCCCATGGGTTACCTTGACGCTCGATGTTTGTGATCGCACGTTGAACGTCGCTATCCATCTTACCTTCCATCAAGACTAAGTGACGTCGCATGTCGATGATTTTATCTACGTGTTCGTTTTCGACCGGGCACTGGTCCTCACAGTTACGACAAGTCGTACAAGCCCAGATCTCTTCTTCTGTGATAACGTTTCCAATCAACTCATCACTTACAAGACCTTCCGCTGCAGCTGCTGTTTCCTGCTGGCCGCGCGCTTGATAAGCGAGTTGATTACCAGATGTATCTGAGAAAGCATATGCTGGCATCCAAGGTGTTCTTGACGTTACCGCTGCACCTTTTTCTGTTAGATGGTTACGTAGCTTTACGATCAGCTCCATCGGGGAAAGGATTTTCCCAGTTGCTGTCGCCGGACACATATTTGTACAACGGCCACACTCTACACACGCATAGAGATCGACGAGCTGCTTTTGGTTAAAATCTTCAATCGTGTTAACGCCGTATGTTTCTTTGCTTTCATCTTCAAAATCGATCGAAGCAAGCTGTCCAACCTTATGTGTACGACCAAGAAATACGTTTACAGGTCCAGCGATTAAGTGAGCATGCTTGGACTGAGGTACATACACAAGGAACGTTAACAGTACGAGAAGGTGAATCCACCATGAGAAAAAGAATAGTGCGATAGCCGCAGTCTCGTTGATCCAAGAAAAAAGAAATGCGATCGCAGATGCGATAGGTGCACTCCACGAATAGCCGATTTCATGCCAAATGATTTCCATCCCGTTCCCAAAAAGAACAGAAACCATCAACAATCCGATGAAAAGTAAAACGAGTCCTGCTTTAAATCCTTTTTTCAAACGAGCGATCGCTTCGATGTATCGTCTGTAAAACGCCCAGATTACGGCTACGAGGATCATGACGGTCACAAGTTCCTGGAAGAACGTAAACGCTGGATACAGTGGTCCGAGCGGTAAATGAGATCCAGGCGAAAGACCTTTGATGACCATGTCGATCGCGCCGAATTGGACGAGAAGGAATCCATAGAACATCATGACATGGATCGTTCCACTTTTCTTATCCTTTAACAATTTCTTTTGCCCAAATACTTTTACGACGATCGCTTCGATGCGTTCTTTCATGGAGCGATCGAATTCTGCTTTCTTTCCTAGCTTAATAAATTCATAACGCGTTTTAACAACGTACCCAAATAAAAAGAATGCGTAAGCGGTTACAACAATGAAAGCAATCCAGTTGATGATCAATAAAACATCCATGTTGGCAAAATCTCCTTTCATGTCATTCCTTCTTGTAAGAACGCTTTACCTTGGATGTTGAACAAGAGTTGTGCTCCCCGACTGTTCGAACATTTTATGAAAACGCTTTTAAGTCAGAATGAAAGTAATTTTCTGAATAAAGTATAACATATTTTTCACTGAATGAGCATTCAGTCAGGGATTTTTTTAGTTTTTATTATTTTGGGCAAACTATTTTTATGGATTTTAGTTGAATCGAGGTGTGTTGAATGGTCTTTTTATTAGTGATTGCTTTCGTGTTATGGATCGGATTGGACCTTTTTCTAGGTGCAAGAAAACGAAGAAAAAACGGTTCGTCTATGAAGTCTGTACAGGCCGACCTGGAATTTTTCGCAGATGGTGACGATTTCTTTCGATCACTGCTTAAAGACCTTGATGCAGCCGAAAATACCATCCATATGATGTTTTTTATTATTCGAGATGATAAAACAGGAAATGAGTTCATCGATAAGCTTTGTGAAAAAGCGTCATCAGGCGTGAGCGTAAACGTGTTAGCTGATTTTATAGGAAGTAAAAGCATCAAACGTTCGACAATTAAACGGATGAAGGAATGCGGTGTGCGCTTCTCATATTCTAAAAAAGCATCATTTCCTCTTCTGTTTACGTCTTTAAACGAACGAAATCATCGGAAGATTACCGTAATCGATGGAAGAATCGGGTATATGGGCGGTTTTAATATTGGAAATGAATATGCAGGAAAAGATCCGAAGTTCGGCTACTGGCGTGACTACCACTTGCGTCTAAAAGGGGAAGTGGTCCACGAACTTCAAAAACAGTTTTTCAAAGACTGGTCACTTGAAAATCCTGATGCCAAACTAGCTGATGCCCTATTTCCACCCTTAACTAAAGGAGAAACAACTGTGAAACTTCACGTTACGGATGGGAACAACGTCGAAGAGGTGTTTTGCTCTCTTATCGACAAAGCTACGAGCACCGTCTATATCGGAACACCTTACTACATTCCAGGATCTCAATTACAGAAAACGATACTGAATGCGATTCATCGAGGCGTGAGTGTGAAGATTATCCTTCCGATTCGAGCGGACCATCCTTTCGTGCAAGAAGCATCGTATCCTTATTTGACAGAACTTATTGAAGCCGGCTGTGAAATTCACCAGTACATGAATGGATTTTTTCACGCTAAAGTGCTGTTGATCGATAAAGAAATATGTGACATCGGAACAGCTAATTTCGATCGAAGAAGTTTTACGATTAACGGTGAAATCAACTGCATTTTTCGTGATAAAGAGATGCTCAAACAAATCAAAGAAACGATCGACAGAGACATCGTTCAGTCAGAACTACTGGATATGAAAAGGCTCAAAAATCGGACGTTGAAAAACCGCCTGATCGGACCGCTTGCGAGGGTACTCTCTCCGTTTCTATAAGCGACGCTCTACGAACGGTTTCGTTCAATTGTACGAGGGAATGAAAGTAGTAACACACATGAAAGGATGCTCTTAATGAAACTGCGGTTTGGCTATGTCTCACATGCACTTGCACTATATGAAGCAACCCCTGCTCGAACGATGACGTTTGCTCGCTATAGTAAACTTTCTGAAGAAGAACGAATGGAAAAGCTTCTTTCCGTTACGGATGCAAACTTAACGAATACATTACGTGCACTGCATTATAATATCGCACATGAAATAAAAGTTTATCGAATGTCTTCTTCAATCGTTCCCCTCGCTACACACCCTGAAGCGAAGTGGGATTATAAAACGCCATTTCGAGATAAGTTTAAAGAAATTGGTGACCTCGTTAAAAAACATAACCTTAGAGTGAGCTTTCACCCGAATCAATTCACACTTTTCACAAGTCCTAGGAAGCAGGTAACCGAAAATGCCATCACAGACTTGGATTATCACACGTCCATGCTTGAACTGATGGGACTCGATAATCGATCGATTACAAACATTCATATAGGTGGTGCATACGGTGACAAAGAAGAAACGCTAGGACGTTTTTATGAAAACTTCAACTCAGTATCGGACCGAATAAAGGAAAGGATTACGCTTGAGAACGACGACAAAACCTACGACGCCGAAGAAACACTTGAAGTTTGTGAAAAAACGGGAGTACCGTTTATTTTTGATTATCACCATCATATGGCCAATGAAGGAAACGGCCTATCAAATGATTTTTTCGAACGAGTTGAAAAGACGTGGCAAGGTCGAGGCGTTCCGGTGAAGTATCACTTATCGTCGCCTAAATCAGAAAGTGCCTACCGGAGCCATGCGGACTACGTTGATCCAGAGTTCGCCATACCTTTTATAAAAATGCTTAAGGAATATGGTGAGGATGCGGATATTATGATCGAAGCAAAGAAAAAAGACCTTGCAGCCCTTAAACTGGTAGAAGATCTTTCATCGATTCGTGGAGTTAAACGATTGGATGGGAGTACGCTTTTATGGAAGTGAGAAATGCGAGTACGGCATGATTAAATTCTCTAAATGATTTTGTTGGTATTTCATGAAATGTATTTGATACCCTAACAGTCCTTACAGACGGAACAGCTTTTTCATACATCGTCTGATAATGATGAAAATAAAATGCAAATTCACCCGTTAAATGTAATATCGGAATGTGTAAATTGGGAAGCTTTTCTACACAGGTGTACAAGCGCCCTTTCACATAAAACTGTTTTAATACCTCTGGATCTGTCAATTGAAAATAAGATCGTAGTATTCGAAACTCAGCCTCCGTTTTTGCATGGCTTTTCGCTACAATCCAGGAAAGAGCCTTCAGGTTATATGCAAGAGAAATTCCTGCTTTAAACTCCAGGTTAAGAAAAGGGTCATTCACCTCAGGGAACCCGCCACATAACACAAGGGCAACCACGCGATGTTGATGATTAATGGCAAATTCCTGAGCGATACTGCCTCCACTGGAATAACCAATAATAACAGCTCGATCGATATGAAGAGCATCCATGAAGTTTTTCAGATCATCTGCAAGCAGG
This sequence comes from Anaerobacillus sp. ABA4_114, assembly GCF_056159065.1. Lineage (NCBI taxonomy): Bacteria > Bacillati > Bacillota > Bacilli > Caryophanales > Bacillaceae > Anaerobacillus > Anaerobacillus sp. ABA4_114. The sequence goes on along the minus strand of NZ_JBSWUM010000001.1, from coordinate 290,155 downwards.
GAGATTGATAGCTCATCGTTACCAGATGAGCTCTTTCCATGTCCCCTCATATCAAACAGAAGAACACGAAAAAAACGTGTGAGTTCCTTCTGTTTATGGAAAACAGCATGCCCCATTCCAGGAGGATGAAGAAAAATTAATGGCAAACCTTCTCCTTCGTCTTCATAAAATATTCGGGTGTTTTTAGAATGTACATATGGCATATCATCAGTCCTTATCTTGAATACATAAAATGCTTTCGTCAGGTTTGAACGAAAGCATTGTTATCTTACAAAATAATTGTTAATTAAAGAAAGCTCCTGAGAAATACTCATAAGCCCTAAAGCCAAGGTAAATACCAATAATCCCTGCAATCCCTGCAAATGCTGGAGGAGCAGGAATCGGTAGCTTAAAAATCGCAAATACCAAACCGACAATAAATCCGGTCAAAATTGCAAGTAAAACCATTTTCATAAAAATCGCTCCTTTTATTTAATAGTATCCCCGTAGTTAAAGAGGAATATGAAGACGTTTGAAGCACTCTGGCTTTCAAAAGCTTGGTTGTTAATCCGCTCAAAGTTGCAACTTGACTATTCTATCAAAAACATAACCCTTGAAGCCATGGAATTATTTACATAACGTTGTCGCTTACAAAAGATACTAACGATAGGTATATCCTCTTCTTTGTCTAATAGTGTATTACAAGGAGTGTGGTGAAGATGACACATGAAGACTGGTTAAAAGAGGCGATTAAGCTTGCAACAAAAAGCGTTGTGACCAATCAAGGCGGACCTTTTGGTGCCATCGTTGTAAAAAACGGACAAATCGTTGGTCAAGGGAATAATCAAGTGACGTCTATGAACGACCCTACCGCTCATGCGGAAGTTGTTGCGATACGAAATGCATGCACGAACATTGGATCTCATCAGCTTTCTGGATGCACGATCTATTCTAGCTGCGAACCATGTCCGATGTGTCTTGGAGCCATTTACTGGTCAAGGACCGATACGGTATATTTTGCTGCTACTCGACTTGAAGCTGCAGCGTCAGGTTTTGATGATGCGCTGATCTATAATGAAATAGAAAAACCGCCTGAGAAACGCATCATTCCCTTTCATCACATCGGTTTAATGGAAAGCAAAGATCCTTTTGACGTGTGGGGAAGCAACAATAGTCGAATCCATTATTAAGTACAAAAACGTCAGGAGCAATCCTGACGTTTTTGTGTGACTTACATTTTTTCAGGTGCTGTTACACCGATGATTTCAAGCGTGTTTTGAATCGTTTGTTGAACTGCCTTCATCAATTTGAAGCGAGCTGCACTAAGCTCTAGATTCTCAGGATCTAGTACGCGCTCCGCATTGTAAAAGCTATGCAGCGCCGCCGCAAGTTCGAACGCATAGTTCGTGATGCGGTGTGTCATGCGTTTTTCAGCTGCTTCAGAGATTGCTTCAGGAAGCTCTCCAAGTTTCTTCAGAAGGTCGATCTCTTTTTCTGACGTGATGAGTGAAAGATCTGCATCATCACTAAGATCCATCTCTCTTCCCTGACGGAGCATGCTGCACACTCTCGCATGAGCGTATTGCACATAATAAACCGGGTTTTCATTTGATTTAGACACGGCAAGGTCCATATCGAAATCGAGATGAGAGTCTGAGCTTCTCATAGAGAAGAAATAACGCATCGCGTCGATGCCAACTTCGTCCATCAATTCACGAAGGGTAACCGCTTTACCCGTACGTTTACTCATCTTCATCTTTTCGCCGTCTTTAAACAGGTTGACCATCTGAATGATTTCTACTTCTAGCTGCTCTTTTTTATATCCTAGCGCTTCGATCGCCGCTTTCATTCTAGGAATGTAGCCGTGGTGATCTGCACCCCAGATGTTGATGAGCTTATCGAAGCCACGATCGAGCTTATCTTGGTGGTACGAGATGTCTGGTGTTAGGTACGTATATGAACCATCGCCTTTGATTAAGACACGGTTTTTATCATCGCCATATTCAGTTGAGCGGAACCATGTAGCGCCGTCTTCTTCAAATGTTTCTCCGCGCTCATGAAGCTTTTTCAGTACCTTATCGATCTTACCGGACGTGTAAAGAGATGTTTCAGAGAACCAAACATCGAACTCAACGCCAAATTCAGCAAGGTCTTTTTTCAATTTCTCAAGTTCGCGTTCAAGTCCGTATTCACGGAAGTAATTGTAACGTTCTTTTTCTTCGAGCTCTAAAAGACGGTCGCCTTCTTTCTCGGCTAAATCTTTTCCGAACTGAACGATGTCTTGACCTAGATAGCCATCTTCAGGCATTTCTTTTTCTTGACCGAGAGCCTGCATGTAACGTGCTTCAAGAGAAAGAGCCAGGTTATGGATCTGATTACCTGCGTCGTTGATGTAGTATTCTCTTGAAACGTCATATCCTGCACGGTCAAGGATATTACAAAGCGTGTCACCGTAAGCCGCACCACGTGCATGGCCTAAATGAAGACTTCCGGTAGGGTTAGCTGAAACAAATTCTACTTGGATCTTTTCGTTTTTGCTGGCAGATTTCCCGTAATCACTGCCCTTTTCTAAAATCGTCGGAATAAGCTCATTCAAGTAGCTCGTATCCATAAAGAAGTTGATAAAGCCTGGGCCAGCGATATCGATTTGCTTGATGGATGCTTTGTCCATATCTAGATTTGCTTTAATGTCTTCCGCAATCGCTCTAGGCGCTTTTTTCGCAATACGCGCGAGCTGCATCGCCATGTTCGTTGCATAGTCCCCATGAGCCTTATCTTTAGGTGATTCTAGAATGACTTCTGGAATCTCATTTTCACTTGCGAGTCCCGCTTGAATGACGGCAAGTTTAATCTGCTCTTTTAACTGTTCTTTCTTTTGTTCAACACTATTCATTGCCTTGCTCCTTTCCAGCTTAACGACAGCTCGTGTCGCTGTGTTTCATCTTCTTCTAGATAAAGAATATAGCGAAGGGTCAAACGCCCTTTGTTTTTTTCTCGATCGACCAGCTGCTCGATTCGTTCTGTACGAATCTGCATCGGCATGGAACCGAACGGCGTTTTATATAAACTTTCAGAGAGCTGTCCAGGCGCAAATCCCTGGCGCATCGAAAGTGCTCCTCTACGGATCACCGTTACCTGCTCGTTATCTATTTTCACAGTTGTGGAAACCTGTCCAATCTCAAGGTTTTCTTCATATCGCAGATACAGGGAGTCGCCCTTCTCAACGAGTTTACCTTGAACGGTATGATTAGAAGATTCTTTTTCTCTACCTGATTGAATTCTAGATTCAATCGTTAAATCGATCGGATGATCACTCATCGCATTCACGTCCTTACACATCGTTAACTTTCTTATTATATGAGAAAAAGAGGCTGTATTCAAATTGAATACAGCCTCAGTCCAAATTTATTCCTTATGAGTCCAACCAAGCAGCATTTCACGAATAAATTTACTTGCTGCGATCGGCGTTTTTTCTGATGGATCATAAACCGGTGCAACTTCCACTAAATCGGCACCAACTACGCGTACGCCTGCATCTGCGATCATTGTGATCGCTTCTAGCAATTCTTTCGATGAGATGCCTCCAGCTTCAGCAGTACCTGTCCCTGGTGCGTATGCTGGATCTAATACATCGATATCGATCGTGACGTAGACGTTGCGTCCTTCTAGAGATGGAAGAACTTTCTTCAATGGTTCAACCACTTCAAATTTCGACATGTGCATGCCAGAATCCTTAGCAAATTGAAATTCTTCTCTCATCCCAGAACGAATTCCAAACGAGTACACATTCTCCGCTCCGATCAAACCACAGATCTTTCGAACAGGTGTCGAATGGGATAATGCTTCCCCCTCATATTCTTCACGAAGGTCAGCGTGAGCGTCGATGTGGATGACCGCAAGATCGTCATACTTCTTGTTGAAGGCTTTTATAATCGGCCATGTCACAAGGTGCTCTCCACCCATTCCTAATGGAAACTTCCCTTGATCGAGTAAAGAATCGATATACTCTTCGATGAGTTCGATGCTTCGCTCAGGATTTCCGAAAGGCAGTGGGATATCACCTGCATCGAAATATCGAATTTCTTCAAGGTGCCTGTCCATATATGGACTGTACTCTTCAAGGCCTAACGAGGCTTCTCTAATGCGGGCAGGACCAAATCTTGAACCAGGACGAAAACTTACTGTCCAGTCCATTGGCATGCCATAGATCACAACATTACTATCATCAAATGAAGGGTTACTTAAAATAAACACGTTTCCAGAATATGCTTCATCGAATTTCATAGCTGCTCTCCTTACTTCAGTAGATCCTGCACAAATTTAGGTAGTGCAAAACAAGCTTTATGAAGATCTTTCGTATAGTATTTCGTGTCGATGTCATGGAAACGGCTTTCTTCTACTTCAAGTGGGTCAACTTTTTTAGAGCCTATCATAAACGTCCATAGTCCGCTCGGATACGTTGGGATATTTGCTGTATAAAGGCGCGTGATCGGGAAGATTTCCTTCACGTCGCTCTGCACTTGTGAAATGAGATCCGCTTTGAACCAAGGGTTGTCCGTTTGAGCAACAAAGATGCCATCTTCTTTTAGGGCTTTTGAGATTCCCTCATAAAAGCCTCTTTCAAAAAGCTTCGCAGCAGGGCCAACTGGCTCAGTAGAATCGACCATGATCACATCGTAGTCGTTCTCGCTTTCAGCAATATGCATAAATCCATCAGCTACTAGTACTTCGACACGTTCATTTTCAAGTTCGCCAGCAATTTCAGGTAAATATTTTTTAGAGTACTCGATTACTTTCCCATCGATTTCAACTAATACCGCTTTTTCTACGGAAGGGTGCTTTAGAACTTCACGAATAACGCCACCGTCTCCCCCACCTACCACGAGGACATGTTTCGGGTTCGGGTGTGTGAACAAAGGCACATGCGCTACCATCTCATGGTAAACGAACTCATCTTTTTGAGTCGTCATGACCATTCCATCGAGAACGAGCATGTTTCCAAACTCTTCTGTTTCAATTACATCGAGACGTTGAAAATCCGTTTGTTCAGTATGCAGCGTTTGTTTGATCTTTGCCGTGATTCCAAAACGCTCCGTTTGCTTCTCTGTATACCATAATTCCATCTCTATCACTCCTCAATTCTATCTCTTTATCTAAGTTCCCGATTCAGATGACTCAAAACAGGATTAGTATAACGCAAATGACTGTATGTGAACCGAAAATCTTCATGTTTTTTGCAGCTTCATCAATCGTGAAGCACAAGAAAAGTATAGTTCACTTTTATAAAAAAGCAAGAGGATTTTTCAACTGGTTTTAGAAAAGAATCATCCATACGATGCCTGCAAGAATAAACCGATAGATTGCGAACGGAATGAGGCGGACCCGCTCGATAAAACGGATAAATGTTACAATAGCGATAAGTGCTACGATAAATGACACAAGGAAGCCAACCGCGAAAACCGGTATGTCTGAAACCGTTAAGTATTGGTAGCTCTTCAGTAAATCGTACCCGCTCGCAGCAACCATCATCGGTACTGCTAAAATAAATGAGAATTCTGCTGCCGTCTTATGTGTTGTTCCTAGCAACACACCACCAGAGATCGTTGCTCCTGATCGTGAGAACCCAGGCCAAAGTGCGAGACATTGAAAGACGCCGATCGAGAAAGCCTGTTTCAATGTCAGTTCATCGAGGTCATTCGTAACTGCAGCTGTCCTCTTCAGGTCAGCTAGAATCATAAGAACGCCTCCTAACACGAGTCCTATGACGACAGTTGAAGGTGAAAAGAGATACGTTTTAATGACTCCGTGAAGTAAGAATCCTGCTACGATCGCAGGTATCATTCCTAGAATAATGTGCATGAGAGAAAGTCCCCCCTTATTATCATCGAGGGAAAATAAATCTATAAATCTTTTTCGATACACCACAACTACCGCAAGAATCGCCCCTAGCTGGATGACGATTTCAAACGTTTTCGCTCGTTCATCTACAAAGTTCAACCAGTACCCTGTCAGAATTAAATGACCTGTAGACGAAACTGGTAAAAATTCCGTCAACCCTTCCACTATTCCAAGAATGATCGCAATCAATAATTCCACTACACTCTCTCCCTTTGTAAAAATGAACTCATTCGTTTTATCCTATTCAAAAGTTGGACAATTATTTTTATAGATTGGCGTGTTTAAGAGTTTCTTGATTGTCACATACTAGATTTAAACAAGAAATGTGGGGGTGAACCACATGAAGCCAATGAGTGAACGTTTTACCTATTGGAAACGCTTGGGGAAACTATCTTTACGTTTGATGGTTATCGGCTTACTTTTTATCGGTCTTTCCTTTGGATCGATCTATTTGCTTGCCGTTTTCGTTGGTGCTCCACCACTTCAGGTGCCACAAACAACGATTTATTATGATACGGAAGAACACGTTATAGGAGAAAGCAACCAGAGTGGTCAGAATCGCTACTGGGTTCAGCTGGACGAGATTTCGCCGGCTTTGGTAGATGCTACACTCTCAATCGAAGACCGAAGTTTCTACGATCATTTCGGCTTTGATTTTAAACGGATCGGAGGAGCGGTTCTAGCTGATTTAAAAGCGATGGCGAAAGTGCAGGGAGCAAGTACGATCACACAGCAATACGCGAGAAACTTATTCTTAGAACACGATAAAACGTGGAAACGAAAAGTACTCGAAGCGTTCTATGCCTATCGACTCGAAGTTCACTACTCGAAAGAAGAAATTCTCGAAGGGTACCTGAACACGATCTACTATGGACACGGAGCGTATGGTATTGAAGCAGCAGCGAGGTCTTACTTTGGAAAAGGTGCGGATGAACTATCGGTTTCTGAGTCAGCCATGCTCGCTGGCATTCCAAAAGGACCGAGCTACTACTCCCCATACGCAGATGCCGATCGATCAAAAGAAAGACAGTCGACCGTATTGAACGCGATGGTCGCAACGAATAAGCTCTCAAAGGCTGAAGCGATCGAGGCTGAAAACGAAACGATGGCACTACAGGCGTTTAACGAAGAAAAAATAGAGTCCGAAACGGCTCCTTATTTTACAGCAGAAGTGAAGAAAGAATTACGAAATAAACTTTCATTAGATGAGCGAATTATTGAAGAAGGCGGACTTCATGTCTATACGACATTAGATTCCGAGATGCAAGTTAAGGCTGAAGATCTTGTGGCGAATTCCATTGAGGAAAAAAGCGACATCCAAGCCGCGCTCGTTGCAATGGATCCAAAATCCGGAGCGATCAAAGCGATGGTTGGTGGACGAGACTATAAAGAAAGTAAATTCAATCGAGCTACCATGGCAAAGCGTACTCCTGGATCGACTTTCAAACCTTTTCTCTATTATGCTGCGATGAACAACGGCTTCACACCATCAACGCTCGTAAGAAGTGAGCCCACGAACTTTTATTACGACGGTGATAAAAAAACCTATTCTCCTCACAACTATGGGGATGCATATGCGAACGATGAAATTACGATTGCGCAAGCACTCGCCCTATCTGATAACATCGTCGCTGTCAAAACACATATGTTTCTAGAAGAAAAGACTCTCGTTGAAACAGCAAAAACATTCGGGATCGATAGTAAGTTATCAGCGATTCCATCCCTTGCACTCGGCACGAAACCTGTAGGAATCTTAGAGATGACGGAAGCCTACAGTATGCTCGCAAACGGAGGGTTCAGTGTTGAACCTCATTACATTGAAAAAGTAACAGACCGTGATGGCAAGGTGATCTATGAGCACAAGTCGAAGAAAGAACTTCGATTAAAGCCAGAAGCTGCATTCGTCACAACGAGCATGATGACAGGGGTTTTCGATGAATCACTGAATGATTATACAAAAGTAACGGGATCTGGTGTCGATCATTTGCTAACGAGACCTGCCGCTGCAAAGACTGGTTCGACGTCGACAGATAGTTGGATGGTCGGCTTCACACCACAACTCGCTACATCCGTATGGATCGGATACGATGAAGGCAAGAAACTGAATTATCGAAACGATGGGTTCTATGCGAAGAAAATTTGGGCTCAATTTGTTGAAGGTGCACTCGAAGGGGAAGAAGCAAAAGAATTTAAAGCTCCTGAAGGTGTCGTAGGAATCGACATCGACCCGCAAACAGGGAAGATCGCAGGTGAAAACTGCCCGAACAAAAGGCTCACATACTTTATAGAAGGAAGCGAACCGCATGAGGTATGCGACGTCCACGTCGGCCCATCTCACCAGCAAGACATTCAAGAAAACAAGAAAGGATTCTTAGACCGCTTCTTTAACTGGATAAGGTAACGAATATAAAGCTGTCGAGAACTTCTCGGCAGCTTAAGTTTTTCTTATATAGTTGAATTGAATAGAAAGGCCAATCCGATTTGGGTTCATTGCAAACTAGTAGGAGTGACTACCGCTTGACTCCCGCGGAAGAACGGGCGACAGAGACCCCGGACCGCTTTTGCCCGGGAGGAGGCTCGGGCGCTCGTCCGCAGGAAAGCAAGCGGTAGTCCTACGGCAACGGGAGCACAGTAATATGATTTTTCAGGATTTTCCTTATCTCTTCACTTCTGGATCAGGCTTAATCAGTGAATCCAAATCTTGTTCGATGCTCATCCACTTCTGTTCTGTCATCGTAATCGCATCCTTTACGCCTGCGTTATAAAAGGATGGACCTAACTCAGACATAACAAAATGAAGAAAGTTCTCTGCAGCGAGCTCACCGATCTCTTCATCACGCTCATTATAAAAGTATGTTTGAATTCGCTCGATCAAGTCTTGTTTTTTCTCACGGGGAAACTGTTTCCACATGTCGACCACTCCTCTCACGTTTAAGAAAAGTATAACATCTCAATACAAAAGGACCCGGAGACATTTCTCCGGGTCCTTTTGTGTCCTAGCTATATGTGTTGTGTATCATAATTTTAATCCTACTTCATCGAAAGCTCAAGCGATTTCATAACTTTTTCAAAAAAAGGTCATAACTTACTTCTCAAGTGCCACTTTCAACTCATCACTAGAGCGGTCGTAAACACCTTTATCGAAGTCGATCAAGTAGTTACGAAGCATTTCTCTAGATTTATCATCCATATTGTCGACGATGACCTTCCCTTTCATCGACTTATCCATGTTGTTCACGTGTTCAGGCATACTCTTCCATGCACGCTTCGCCTCTGCGTTCAAGAAGAACTCACATGCTCCGATCCCATGATAAAACGGGCCTTCCTCACCTCTTTGAAGCGTTACCCATACGATCCATGCCGTATGTCCATCAGGAACTTCTTCTTTCGTTTTGACGAGCTTTTTACGCTTTTCAAGTGCACTTCTTGCGTGCAGTGCACCTATATCTACATAAACCTCGTCCGTCGTAGGATCGATGATAACAGGGGATACGTTGTCTAAATTAATGGTTCCGACCCCATATCCTCCATGACCATCCGTAGAGTCACCACTCAAAATATTAAAGCCTGTTGAAGGCTTTTTCTTAGGCTTTTTTTCTTCATCTTTTGCCACGTTGAACGACCTCCTTTATTCATTATTCTCCGCTAACATTTTATCATATACACACTACAGTATTCATCCTGCAGCAATCGTGCCGATATAAAAAAGGAATTTAATAATTTTCCCTTGCTAAAAAATCTTTTTACGAATAATATAGAGATTGTGTTTAAAAATCGTTCGTATTTACAGGAGGTATCCCATGCTAAACTCCTTTTTCAAACTAAAAGAAAACGGAACAAGCGTTAAAACTGAATTATTAGCAGGTATCACCACATTCTTAACAATGGTGTATATCGTTATTGTAAATCCTATTATCCTTTCATCAGCTGGTGTGCCATTCGATACGGTGTTCATGGCAACCATCATCTCAGCTGTTGTCGGTACCCTTTGGATGGGTCTATTCGCGAACTACCCGATCGCAATCGCTCCAGGTATGGGCTTGAATGCTTACTTTGCCTTCTCCGTAGTAGGCAGCCAGCCCGGCGTGTCGTATCAAGTAGCTTTTGGAGCTGTTTTTATTGCAGGTATCCTATTCATTATTCTTTCACTAACCCCGTTTCGTGAAAAATTGATCGAAGCGATTCCTACGAACCTAAAGCTTGGTATTACTGCAGGTATCGGTTTGTTCATCGCGTTCATCGGATTACGCATGACAGGAATCATCGTTGCTAATAAAGAGAATCTCGTTACACTCGGTGATCTCCATTCTCCAGAAGTATTACTCGCACTCGGAGGGTTAATCATCACGCTTATTCTGATGGCCCGTAATATTCACGGTGCGTTATTCTTTGGAATGATCGCTACAGCGATCATCGCTATTTCGACAGGACAGCTTGAATTTAAAGAAGGGATCGTTGGATCACCTTCGTCTCCAGATCTATTTATTTTCGGAAGTCCGCTACAAGCATTTAAAGATATGATCGAGTACGGACTATATGCTGTTGTCTTCTCATTCTTACTCGTTACGCTTTTCGATACTACTGGCACCATGGTAGGCGTTGCAGAGCAAGCTGGTTTGATGAAAGGGAAGAAAATGCCTCGTGCACGTCAAGCGCTTCTCGCAGATTCAATCGGTACAACAGTTGGTGCTGTATTCGGAACGAGCCCGACTAGTGCTTATATCGAATCATCTTCAGGCGTAGCATCTGGTGGTCGTACCGGCTTAACGTCTGTTGTGGTTGCAACCTTATTCATTGCCGCTGCTTTCTTCGGTCCACTAGTAGGTGCTGTTTCAGGACTTGCTGCGATTACTGCTCCAACGCTGATCATCGTCGGAAGCTTAATGATCAGTGCAGTTGGAAAGATTGAGTGGCATGAGTTCGATGAAGCATTTCCTGCTTTCTTAATCATCTTGACGATGCCTTTAACATCAAGCATCGCGACAGGAATCGCACTTGGCTTCATTACGTATCCTGTTCTTAAATTAGTAAAAGGAAAAGGACGCGAGGTACACCCGCTTCTCTATCTGTTTGCCGTTCTCTTCTTCTACCAACTCGCATTTCTTCCGCATGCTTAATCACATGACCTGCTCTTCAGCAGGTCATTTTTTCATTTAATTAGCGTTCCAATTCCCTTGAAATTCCACTATAATATTTATTTAAGAGAATAGTAATAAATTTCCTGTTGGAGGTATAACGTGGACGTATTTATCGGGCGTCAGCCGATCTTAACAGTCGATAAGCAGCTGTTTGGTTACGAATTGCTGCACAGGACTGGAAATCTTAATTCGTTTGATGGCTTAGATGGTAATCAAGCAACAGCTGAAGTCATCTCCAATTCCTATTTGACGTTTGGATTAGATAAATTATCAGATCATAAAAAATGCTTCATCAATTTTACGAAAGAGTTAATTCTTGATGAAACACCACTCCTCTTCTCTCCTGACTCAATCATTATCGAGCTGCTTGAGGACATTGACATAACTGGAGATGTGATCGAGAAGTGTGAAAGCTTTAAAGCGAAAGGATATACCATCGCAATCGATGACTTCACTGATTTCGGAAATTACGAAAGCATTCTACATGTGATCGATATCATTAAAGTTGATTTCCTTGGAACATCAAAAGAAAAACGGATCGAGATCATGAATCGTTTTCGTCACCTTCCGATTCAGTTTCTAGCGGAAAAAGTAGAGACATTAAAAGAATTTGAAGAAGCCAAAGCGCTAGGATTCAAACTATTTCAAGGTTATTTCTTTAGCAAGCCTTCTATCCTTTCTACAAAAGATTTGAAACCAATGCCCCAGCTTTATATTCAGATGCTGGATGAAATCAACAAGCCTATGCCTGATATCCAGGCAGTCGCTACTCTTGCTGAAAAGGACGTCGCACTTTCTTATAAGTTGTTACGCTTGATCAATTCCCTCGGCCTTCAGGTAAAAGTCAGCAATGTTAGACAAGCAATCGTTCTATTGGGGCTAGCCGAAGTGAAAAAATGGATTCTGATACTCATGTTTACAAAGGATTCTAATCAATCTACTGAAATTCTGCACCTGTCTCTTACGCGTGCAAAACTATCAGAGTTAGTAGCAAAGAAAGTAAACGTGAACCCGCACCAAGCCTCTCTCGTCGGAATGTTTTCGTTGCTCGATACGATTTTGCAGCGTCCGATGGAAGAAGTTCTGAATGATTTACCGATAGATGACACATTAAAAGAAACCTTAACGAACGATCGAGAGACGGTTTATCATCACATTTTAACTATGATTAAAGCTCTAGAACGGAACGACTGGCAAACGGTAGCCTCTTTCCTAAATGAGTTCAATCTAGCGAGTGAAGATCTTCAAAGTTCTTATATCGACGCTCTTAAATGGTCCGACTCTATCATTCAAGTAGCAGTGAAAGTTTAGAAAAAAAGAGATGGCTCCTTGAGCCATCTCTTCTACTTCCATTCAACCGTTCGATTGTTTTCACTACTCTCTAGCGCCAGCTCGATACATTTGATGACGTTCAGCGCTTCATGAGCCGTAACGGGTGCTGGGGCTTTCTCTTTGATCGATCGCACGATACCTTCATAGTAATGGTGATAAGCTCCTTGAACAGTAGGAACTTTTTTCTCATTATCTCCTGTAGTAAGCGTGCCATAACTCTGTTCAGAGTCTTCACCCCATCCAGACTCGCCTGGAATGTGACCTTTCTTCAGCGCATCTTCCTGCGGATCGATGCCCCACTTCACATACGAACCTTCCATACCGTGTATTTGATAGCGCGGTCCGTGCTTGTGAACGAGTGAACCTCCATGCAGAATCACTCTCTTCTTCCCATACTTCAGTACCAGATGAAAATAGTCATCAGTCTTTGCGCCTTCACGCTGTGCGACGACGTCTGCCATCACGCTGTCAGGTTCTCCAAATAACGTAAGAGCTTGATCGATCAGGTGAGAACCTAAGTCAAAGAGGATACCCGAACCTTTCTTATCTTGTTCTCTCCAACGCTCGCGCACTTCGCTCCGAAAACGATCATAGTGAGCCTCATACGTAACTACCTTACCTAAGGCATCGTTTTTCAACAGTTTCTGTATCGTAAGAAAATCGTTATCAAAACGTCTATTATGATAAACGCTTAGGAGACATCCATTTTGTTCTGCAGCATTGATGAGTTCTTCGCATTCTGAAACACTTACTGCAAATGGCTTTTCAAGAACAACATGCTTTCCTGCGTTCAGTGCTTTCATCGCCATAGGATAATGAAATTCATTTGGTGTCGTAATGACCACAAGTTGGATTTCGTTATCATCAAGAACGTCTTCGATAACAGGAACAACCTCCGCATCAGGCAAGGTATGCTTTACCTTCTCAGGGTTTGAAGAAACTACCTTTGTGATATGCATGTCTTTTACAGCCTTCATCACCGGAGCGTGAAACGTTGCCCCTGAAAACCCGAAACCTACGATCGCACATTTTATTTGTTCCATGAAGAACACTCCTTTACTTCAATATGAGTCTTTTGAACCTTTTTTCGTAATTTACCTAAGCTCGACATAATTCTGCAATATCTTCTGCAATGGAGGGATTATACTAGTCTTCAATAGGGTATTTATTGTAATAGTTTCGAAATAATTGTAATAAAAGGTGGAGATCGATGATGAAAGAACGTTTAGTTTCGCCAATGACAATCGGAATAGGAATCGGTATTCTAGCCACTCTGATGTATGTACTCCTGTTAGAAGCCGGTAACTTTCAGCATAGCGTGATGAGTGGCAGCATCGCTCTTATTCTTGTTCTTATCATTTTTTCAATTCTAGGTATTGCTTGGATGCCTTCTCTCATCGAACGAAGAGAATCATTAAGTCTTTCTGCCGGCATCACCTTTCATGTGCTATCATCCTTCTCGATCGTCTTTCTATTAACAGAATCCATTCCTGGATTACAGCAGCTCATCCTTCCCTACCTAAGCACATTGATCTTTTCTCTCCTTATGATAGGGCTAATCATTCTGAACGGCTTTGTTCTAACGAAAATTAACTTCAGCAAGCTACAAACGAGTCTTTCAAAAAGAATTCCAATAAAAGGTTAGACAAAAAGGTGCCGAATCAACTTCGTGCACCTTTTTCTATTGAACTCTTATTCTATTGAAGCAAGCGATTAAGACTAGAGATAAACGTATATGCCTCTTCGATCTCATCACTCGAGTAGTTTTGCTTTCGTTTGATCGTCTGAATCTTATCGATCACTTCTTCTTTCGTAAGTTTATCGAAAAACAACACTGTCGAAACAAGCTCTAGAAAACGTGAGCTTTCTCCATTCATTCTACAAATACATTCATTTAAAGATGGAAAGTCATGGTTATAATGGCTCAGGAATTCAGTTCCTTGATCCGTTACGGAATACTTGTATTGATAATAGTTCCCTTTGCTTTCCTTCACTTCTCTGACGAGTCCAAGGTTGCATAGCTCTTCCACTCTGAGCGTCAATTCTTCGGAATAAGGTCCATAAAAGTGAAACTGATACTTCTCGTTAAATGGGAACTGTAGTTTTTTACAAATGTAGACGATTTTCTGAAGCTTTTTCCGTCCGATGACTTCTCCCGCTTCTTTTAATACAGTGATGACTTTCGCATGATCTTCTAGCAACCTGTACCCCTCCCCAATTTTCTTTTTACAGGTTGTCCAAAAAGCTTTCTTTATCTGATTTGGTTAGACCTGCAGACCATGCAGGTTTCTTTTTGAACAGGTTAATCTAATTGAAGCAATGACTTTATGCGACGAGTTACGTTCGTATCCCCCTTCAGGATTAAATCTGCGGGATAATAGAGCTTGTGATCTGTACGCTTCTTGCCTGAGATCGCTTCGACAACTTCGGATTCTCGAGAAAGTTCCCGAAGATCGCCACCTGGCTTAAGGAGATGGATTGGAAGCCTTTCTTCTTCTTCTCCAGGTCGATAGAAATCATATGGAAGATCTGAGGAAGAGTCTACTTCAAGGTAATAGTCTGGATCGATGCCAGCTTCTTTAAATGAATCGTATAGCTCTCTCCAATCGTTCATCTTCTCCATCGGATTGAATTCAACATACTTGAATAGCCTTCGATTCATAAATCGCTCGCAAAGATCGCTAAGAATCTCGTCCTCTTCCTCTTGCCACATTTGGAAATAAAACATCGCAACAGATTCATCAAGCTTAAGAAAATCTTCAAGACTGATATTCTCATTAAACAGTGAGTAGAAATGGATCGGTTCGTACTTAAAGGAGTAACCTTCGAGATAAAGTTTCTTTGCACGATGTAAGATCTTGCTTAAAATAACTTCCGCACTTCTTGTCACGGGGTGAAAATAAATTTGCCAATACATCTGATAACGACTCATGATGTAGTCCTCTACCGCATGCATCCCACTCTGTTTGATGACGATCTGATCATCACCAGGTCTCATGACGCGCAAGATACGCTCGATATCAAACTGACCATAGCTAACGCCTGTGAAGTAAGCATCACGCAATAAGTAATCCATTCGATCCGCATCGATCTGGCTTGAAATAAGGGAAACAACTAGTTTGTTGTCATGCGTTTTAGCAATCACGTCTGCAACTTCTTCAGGAAAACGATCGCTCACTTTCCGAAGGATGCGATTGATTTCCGTATCACCCAATATGACCATGCGGGTAAAGTCTTCGTGATCGAGTCCAAATACCTTTTCGAACGAATGAGAAAACGGGCCATGTCCAACATCGTGAAGAAGCGCAGCACACATACTTAACAATCGATTTTCTTCGTTCCAACCGTCATATTGAGAGAAGATTTCGTTAATCCTCCTGACGATTTCATAAACACCGAGTGAATGACTGAAGCGACTATGTTCAGCTCCGTGAAACGTTAAATAGGTCGTCCCTAACTGTCTAACTCTGCGAAGACGTTGAAACTCCTTCGTTCCAATCAGCTCCCAGATTAAACGGTAGCGAACATGTATGTAGCGATGAACTGGATCTTTAAAAACTTTTTCTTCGTTTAATCGTTCGAGCACAGCGTTGGACTCCTTCCGTCAAATTCATCCCCTTATTATATCTCAAATTATACCAAAAAGAAACCTTCCACTACCCGTCAAAAAGACAGGTAATAGAAGGTTTTTGTAAGGAGAATATTCATCTGTTTACTGTTGTAGGTTATCCTTTAATCTCAGCAGCAGACGTTGTATTCCCATTCCTTTTTTCTTCTGATTTTGTTACATAGAGAGCACAAGCCGCATCACCGGTAATATTAACCGCTGTACGCGTCATATCGAGCAATCGATCGACGGCAAGGATCAAGCCGATCGGCTCAACCGGGAGACCAACTTGGTTTAGAACCATCGCAAGCATGATAAGTCCTACACCAGGAACACCGGCTGTCCCAATACTTGCGAGAGTAGCAGTGACAACGACGATGATGAGCTGTGTGAAGGTTAGCTCAACACCCGTGATCTGCGCGATAAAAACAGTCGCAACACCCTGCATGATTGCAGTTCCATCCATATTGATGGTTGCCCCTAGGGGCTGAACAAAACTACTGATTTGTTTTGGAATCTTCAAGTTTTCCTGAGCAGTTTTCATAGAAACAGGAAGTGTACCACTACTAGATGAGGTACTGAATGCAACTGCCATTGCTGGTGAAAAAGCTTTATAGAATTTAAGCGGATTCTCTTTACCCAGCAAGTAAATCGCACTACTGTATGTGACGAGTGCATGTATAAACAGTCCAGCCAGTACGACGATAAAGTACATACCCATGGATTGAAGTGCTTCTTTACCTTGACCACCGACAGCAGAGGCGATCAAAGCGAACGCTCCATATGGAGCAGTTTCCATAATGATTTTAACAAGATACATCATCACATCGTTACCTTGTTCCATAAGGTCTCGCAATGCTTTGGTTTTGTCACCGAGTACCGCAAGCGCAAAACCGATGAAGATCGCGAAGGCTATGATTTGAAGCATGTTCCCTTCTGTCAACGCCTGAACAGGGTTCGTCGGGATGATATTAAGAATCGTATCCATTACAGGAGGTGCTTCTTCTGCTTTAAAATCACTTTGACCAGTGAATGAACCTTCCACACCAGGCTTGATTAAATAAGCAAGTGCCATAGCGATCGAAATAGCGATCGTCGTCGTGATTAGGAAAAACCCTACTGTCTTTCCTCCCATACGACCAAGTTTCTTAGGATCACTGATTCCTGCTGTACCTACTACGATCGAGAAGAACACGATCGGCACAACTAGCATCTTAATTAAGTTTAAAAAGATCTGTCCTACAGGACCAAGAAAATACTTATCTACGGGTCCAAACGCATCTGGTGCAAACAAGTTAAAGATGACACCAACTAAAATACCCAATACTAAACCGGCGATAATCTTAACCGTTAGCTTCATGGACATTACCCCTTTCGTGAATGGTTTATATGCAAGTCATTCGTTTGCTGTCTTGTTTTTATGAAAGCACTTCCACATTGTGATATTGTTCGCTTTGCTTGCTCTCTTTCTCGCTAACTAGTAAACACACAAACATTATTATAGCATTTTCACTAATTCTCGCAAAATTATATTTACTTAGTTAGTTTACAATTCCCCTGTTAAATAAAGGTTTTATAGCTAAAAAACCTTTAAAACTAAGAAGAAAGTACGAGATAAATTTCCCGTACTTTCCAATGTTGAGGTGCTATGCTTTTATGCCGCATTAAAGGTATTATTACCACAACTTGGACAAGGTGGTAACTGATCACTCTCTTTCTCGATCGTCATTTCTTGACCACAGTTCGTACATTTATATGTACCTTCACCGGGTCTATCGGTCGCACGTGGCATCCCTTCACCTCCCATATTTATCTAGTATGTATATTCCACAAGTTTTACTATGTTAAAACATCATAATATGTCATCTCCCGGGAAATATTGTCGCAATCTGTATTCTGAATGCTGGTATTTCTCGTGCTATAATAGCTAAAGATGATTTGTAACAGAAAGGAAATAGCTATGGCGAATGACTCAGTACTATATCAGCCAGAATGGCGAATAATAGATCAATCTACTCTTGGACCGTCTTTCGATGCACTTCAATCGTTTGCAATGGATGATACGCTCTGCAACTCAACAGGTAGCGGGGATTCTTCACCAGTTATGCGATCCTGGGTACACCATGACACGGTTGTCCTTGGCATACAAGACACACGACTTCCTTACATCGAACGTGGAATCGCGTACTTAAAACAACAAGGATACAAGGTCATTGTTAGAAATTCAGGCGGACTTGCAGTTGTACTAGATAGTGGTGTTTTGAACCTGTCGCTTGTTTTTGCAGAAAAAGAGCAGCAGGTTGGAATCGACAAAGGATATGAATCGATGGTCGATTTTGTACAGGAAATCCTTTCACCATATGGGGTTAATGTTGAAGATCGTGAGATTGTAGGCTCTTATTGCCCGGGCCGCTACGATTTGAGTATAGGCGGGCAGAAGTTTGCAGGAATTTCCCAAAGACGCCTTCGAGGAGGCGTTGCGGTTCAAGTTTATCTCTGTGTAGATGGAAGTGGTTCAGAGCGGGCAGCTTTAATTAAGGAATTTTACGAACGCTCCCTCGGTGGCGAAGAAACGAAGTTCACGTATCCACGTATCGTTCCGGAGACGATGGCATCGTTGAGTGAATTGACGGGAGAAAGTTTGGCGGTAAGTGACCTGATGATGGGAACGCTTAAAACGCTGAATAAATACGCAGGGACTTTGACGACTCAACACCTTTCGATTCCAGAGTTATCCCTTTACGATTACAACTACCAGCGTGTGTTTACACGAAATGAGAAAGCACTTTACTAATGTTAGAAAAAAAGCACCCGAACTTCGTTTCGGGTGCTTTTAATATGACGTGAGATTAGTGGTATATCCGCGAATTTCTAAAAATATCCGCGATTATGGAGATTTATCCGCGATTTTTTAATTATATCCGCTAAATCTAACCCTATATCCGCGTAAACGAGAATATATCCGCGAAACTACCGTTTCATCCCCCCAAAAAAAGACTGCCGATCGAGTGTCGACAGTCTTCAACGAACCTTATAAAGTTTGCATTGCTGTGATCAAAGCAAGCTTGTATACATCTTCTTCACTACAGCCGCGAGAAAGGTCATTTACAGGCTTGTTAAGACCTTGTAGAACTGGACCTACTGCTTCGAATCCGCCAAGGCGTTGAACCATTTTGTATCCGATGTTTCCTGCTTCGAGGCCTGGAAATACAAACACATTCGCTTGCCCTTCTAGCGGGGATTCAGGTGCTTTTTTCTTTGCTACTTCAGGGACGAATGCAGCGTCGAATTGGAATTCACCGTCGATAACAAGCTCAGGTGCTTTTTCTTTCGCAATCTTTGTAGCTTCCATGACTTTTTCTGTTTCAGGGGAAACAGCAGAACCTTTTGTTGAGAAGCTAAGCATCGCAACTTTTGGATCGATACCAAACATTTTCGCAGTTTCAGCACTAGAAACAGCGATTTCAGCAAGGTCGTTGCTATCAGGAGCAATGTTGATCGCACAGTCTGCGAACACATACTTCTGATCGTCCTTCACCATTACAAAAGCGCCTGACGTCTTCTTGATTCCTTCTTTTGTCTTGATGATTTGAAGTGCAGGGCGGACCGTGTCACCAGTCGAGTGTGCAGCTCCACTTACAAGGCCATCAGCTTTTCCTGTATGAACAAGCATCGTACCAAAGTAGTTCACATCGAGAAGAATCTCTTGTGCTTGTTCTGCTGTTGCTTTTCCTTTACGGCGTTCTACGAACGATTCAACAAGTGCATCCATGTCTGAATAGTTTGCAGGATCAATAATTTGTAGATCTTCATGAAGAGCAACGTTTAAAGATGACGCTTTGTCCTTTACTGCTGCTTCTCCACCAACAACGATTGGTTTTAGGATGCCGTCTTGAGCGAGACGATTTGCCGCAACAAGAACTCTTTCATCTGTTCCTTCTGGAAACACGATCGTCGGTTGGCCGTTTCTTACCGTATCTTTCATGCTTGTAAAAAGATCACTCATTGTATTCACCTCATTAATTTGATTTCCAATCCCTACGATACTCTTTTTTCCCTAAAAACAAAAATAAATCCGTAGTTGTAAACCCTTCCATTTAAAAGTTCTACTTTTCTGACTAATGAGCCGTTCCAAGAAACTCCTACATTGAGTAATATACTATAGAAATTGCTAGATATAGGAGGTGGCATAAAGAATGAACTACCTACCTAATCGTTTAATGGTGAGCTTCATTCCCACTCTTTCTCGAAATAGGATTCTTGAAATTTTTGATATGCTCAACACTCCTATTATTGATGAAATTCAAGAATTCAACACATACACCATTTCAACTGAACCTCATTTACTCAATATCATTGCTAAGCGCCTATCAAACTTCTATGGTGTAAAGCATGTAGACTATGATGGAATTATGGAAGCACAGCTTATTCCAAACGACCCTCTTTTTAAGTACCAGTGGGGAGCCTTGAAGATAAATTCAACTAGGGCGTGGAATGTGACGCGAGGTTCTACACTTGTTAAGATCGCCATTTTAGATACTGGTATCAACACAAGACACCCGGACATTTATGGAAAAGTAATTTTAAGCAAAAACTTTACGCTTTCCCCTACATCTCAGGATTTAAACGGACATGGAACACATATTGCTGGTATCGCGGCTGCCATGACAAGAAATGATGTTGGTATCGCTGGTATCGGGATAAACCCTAAAATTATGAACGTAAAAGTATTGGATGATAATGGACAAGGAAGCTTCAGTGACGTGGCTCGAGGAATCGTCTATGCTGTAAACAATGGTGCAAACGTAATTAATTTAAGTTGCGGAAGTGTTACGTCAAGTACCGTTATTCAAAACGCCGTTCAGTATGCACAGGATAGGGGGGTTCTTTTAATAGCCTCAGCCGGAAACGCTGCTGCAAACCAACTTTTTTACCCTGCAGCATATCCTCAGTGTATTAGTGTTGCTGCATTAGAACGAAACGATACGATCGCTCCTTTTTCTAATTTTGGTGCCCCATGGGTGGATCTCGCAGCACCTGGGGTCAGCATCTTATCTACTTTACCTACTCAAGAAAATAAAACTGGACAAACTGATTACGGATACCTTTCTGGTACATCTCAAGCAACAGCATTTGTAAGTGGCCTCGCTGCTCTTATGCTCTCTCTTAACCCAAATCCCAACATTGTGAGAAATAAGTTGAAAGCAACGACTGTCAACATCGATGGTACTGGAACGCTTTATCAAAACGGTAGGATCAACGCGTATATTGCCCTATTACATGTTCAGGAATAGAATGTGCACATATCTTACGCCCACAAAAAGCGCCAACTCTTCTATAAAAGAGATAAATAAAATGGTAAAGTCAGCATATCAAATTCTCTTTGGAGACTGGTTTGCTGTCTTTTTTCCTTTTTCATCAAATCTGGAACATTCTTTATGACAGATAGATCGTTCCACGCCTCAATCGCTTTCAAACAAGCAGAACTATTGGTATAGTAGAGGGTGGAGATTGATTGGATAATTATTAAGGAGTGGATCATATATGAACCAAGCAGCAGTAACTCTTGACGGCTGGTATTGCCTGCATGATTTCCGTTTGATGGATTGGACTGCATGGAAGCAGCTATCTAGCGAAGAACGTGACAACGCAATGAATGAATTCTATTCTTTCCTTGAAAAATGGGAAGCTACAGCGAATTATAAAGAAGGAAGTCATGCGCTTTATTCCATCGTGGGACAAAAAGCAGACTTTATGTTGATGCTCCTTCGCCCAACAATGGAAGAACTAAATGAAATCGAAAATGCGTTCAATAAAACAACACTCGCTGAATATACAATCCCTGCTTATTCTTATGTATCTGTTGTAGAGCTCAGTAACTACATGGCTGGCAAAGACAGTGACCCTGAGAATGACCCTCGTATCCAAGCACGTTTGAAGCCAGAGCTATCTGAAGCACCTTATGTTTGCTTCTACCCTATGAATAAAAAGCGTGAGGGTAACGATAACTGGTACATGCTATCAATGGAAGAGCGTCGTGAAATGATGCGCAGTCATGGGCTCATCGGTCGAAGCTATGCTGGTAAGGTTAAGCAAATCATCACAGGTTCAGTCGGTTTTGATGACTGGGAGTGGGGCGTTACCCTATTCGCTGATGATGTTCTTCAGTTTAAAAAGCTTGTGTATGAAATGAGATTCGACGAAGTGAGCGCACGTTTCGGCGAATTCGGGAGCTTCTTTGTTGGGACGCATCTGCCGAAAGAACGCCTGCCTCAATTCTTATACGTCTAATTAATATGAGCCAACGAAAACAGCTGTTTTCGTTGGCTTTTTTATGTGCAATTCCCGTTTATAAAAAGGCATATCATCCATTATCGAACATACAATGAGTTACGAAGGGTCATGGCATTTTCCTTTATCTTGAAGCAGCGAAATGGATGGGCGGCTTGCTCGAAGCATCCCATACCACTCGGCAAGTCATGCACTGTGGTTCTTTAAGCCTTCAGGAACTTGCCCTATTGTACGATCAACTGATTTCAGGAAGGTTTAAAGCTCACTGCTTTTATCAACCTACCGAAAGTGAGTGCTCAGAAGTTTACTATGGCTAGGAGAACGCTTAAGGAGGGTTACGATGAAAAATAAGCTCTGGAACAACGGTGGCGGCGGCTATGGACAGATGCCGCAGCAAGGACAAAATGGAATGGGGCAGATGGGGCAAATGGGACAGATGGGGCAACAAGGCCAGGGGCAGATGGGGCAGCAATCTTTTCCATCAGGATACCCGACGCAGGGCCAAGGGCAAGTACAGGGCGCAATGCAAGGGCAAGGATTTCCAGCTCAATTGGCAGTCGAGCAATCGTATATAGAAAACATTCTCAGGTTAAACCTTGGAAAAGTCGCGACGATCTACATGACGTTTGAGAACAACGAAAAATGGAATGCGAAAGTATTTAAAGGGATCGTGGAGGCAGCTGGGAGAGATCATATTATTATTTCTGATCCTCAGACTGGAAAACGCTATATCCTGTTGATGGTTTATCTTGACTATATTACGTTTGATGAAGAACTTGAATATAACTACCCTGTTCAACAAATGACCTCATATTCTCCAAGATAAATCAAAAAACGGCCTGAATGCTCAGGCCGTTTTTTTATAGCTTTAATGCAGCAACTGCAAGGAGAATCCAAGCAGTAATGAATGCGAGACCTCCAAGAGGAGTGATCGCACCAAGAATTTTAATTCCACTCAAGCTCAACACATAAAGGCTACCTGAGAAGAGGATGATCCCTGCAAACATGAGCCATCCAGCCCAGTTAATGAGCCCCGTTGATTGAAGCTTGTCTGCAACAACGGCAATGCCGATCAAACCAAGAGCATGATACATGTGATACTGAACACCTGTTTTGAACGTCTCTAACATTCTTTCTGACAATCGTCCTTCTAATCCATGAGCGCCAAAAGCGCCAAGACCAACTGCTAGGCAAGCGTTGATCGCACCGATGATCAAGAAAAGTTTCATGAGTAACCCTCCGTATTGTTTCATTCCATCTTCATCATAGCTAAAAGCGATTCATGCCACAACGTTTTTCATAAATGTTCATACATCATTCACTCCTCGCGCTTATCTTTTTCTAATTTCATCGCAAACTCCTCAAAGTCAGGTACATCATCCACCTTGTATTTCCCCACTGCTTCGCACACCTTCACGAACAGCTCCTGGCGCAGGTCGTCTCTCGCTCCAAACGACGTCTGTCTTAATTCTGATTGTATCTTTTTCTCAAATGTTTGTAGGATGAGGGAGAGTGCTTCCTCATCCTGCTTCTTAGCACGTTGTAAAAGGTTATATAATCTGATTTCCATAGTTATCCCTTCTTATCAGATTCCTGCTCTGCAATCACGTTCGATAAATTTTCAACTTTTCGCTCGAGTCTAATGAGTAGATACAGTGATACAACGATCGGAAAACCTAAATCACCGATCATCGTATTAATAATGTTTGTGATATTCATCGGATTCCCTCCTTCACGACTTCTCTTAATTTCTGCAGAGCACGTTTTCTGCGTCGGCTTACGGCCTGTTGAGAAACCCCTGAATCATTCGCTATCTCTGTGTCTGTTGCACCTTCACGATAGTAAAGGGTCAACACTTCTTTCTGCTTCGTAGTGAGTCTCTTGTACGCTCGGAACAGCGAATAGGACAGGAACTGCTGCTCAACTTCGTTTGAAGTATAGATCGGTGCACCTGCCATGAGATCGACCCAAGAATCTCCACTTTCCTTAATGGGTTGATCAAGCGTAAGCGGATACCTCATGCTGTTTAATCTTCGTTTTCTGTCATAGTTTATCGCCGTATAATGGACTAAACGTGATACATATGCAATGAAACGAATTTCGGCGTAAAACATGTGAAAAAGTTGATTCAGTCGATTTAGTGCTTCGTTATCATTATCGTTAATCACATCGAGATAACATCTCCAGCTTTCTTCATCTTGAATAAATGACCGGAAAAGGGGGTTTTTCATGAGCTCTCCATGAGCACCCTTTATCATAGAATATGGACACTTTTGCTTCATCCTCACCTCTCCCTTCTCTTTTGTGTAGGATAGAAAGTATCCTTTCTTGCAAAAATCACAACCATTAATTCGAACGTATGTTCTTATTTTTATTATAAAAAAACTCATGTGTTCGCACATGAGCAAATACTTCCTATTTTTTCTAGTATAAACGACCTAGAGCATTAAATCTACCAACAGACCTTTTACTTCTCCTACAAGTGATAACACGTGCACACCTGACTTTTCTTTTTGTAGTATTTCTTCTTGAAGATCAACTAACTTCTGCTCAACTGTCTCGACGAGCTTATACGTTCTGTTTCGCCCTCTGTGGTCCGTGCTGTTCTTTTCAGATAGTGACAAGCCCTGACCAACTGCTTCTTCAAGGAAGTGCTTCACTAACCGTTTGTATGCCGTTAGGTTTTGGAGTGTTTTTTCTTTTCCTAGTACCTTCCCTTGTTCTTCAATCTGATGAAGCAGCCGCTGAAGTGCGGAGCCTTTCAACTCTTTTGCCGCTTCATTCATCACACCGTTGAACGGAGTAGGTGAAGATGATTTCATCGTATCTTTCTTAAGTGAATCGAGCATCACTTGAGTTGATTGCTGTATTTTCATAGCTGCTGAGACCTTCCGTGTATATTGACGATCAGTTCGACTTCCCCAATACCGCAGTTCAAGAACTTTGCAATTTCTGTCATCGTAAAGCCTTCTTTGTATAGCTTGAGTGCTTGCTGCTTTCGATCGTTCCTCACTGAAGGGTGCTGAAGGACAGCCGCTGGCTTCTGATATGGCTGGTTTTCTTTCGGCTGCTGCGCCGGTACGCTTTCCTGAGGTGCAGCTTTCGACTGCTCAAGTACTCGAAGGCGCAAATCGATTTGCCCCTCTCGTTTTTCAACGAGTGTTTTCACTCGATCGATCAATTGATCGTTTTCTTCCTCGAGCTGTTCGATGTACGACTGCATACTCGACCTGACTTCTTCTTTTAAGTTTGAACCTTTGGACTGCTTAAGGAATAAGAGAACGATACACAAAAAGCTAACGAGATGTAGTGCTATGCTGATAAAGATGAAGATTACCATTGTATTCACTCCGATTACATGGATTGTACATGTTCTTTATTCGCTCGAAGGGCACCTTTCATTCGTAGCAACGCTTTTGAATGAAGCTGAGAGACTCGACTTGTAGAAAGCTTTAAAATTTTCGCGATTTCTGTTAGAGTCAGCTCCTCAAAATATACGAGCGAGATTACTAGTTTTTCTTTTTCAGGTAGTCGATCGATCGTTTCGGTCAGAATTTCTTTAATAAAATGCTCATGAATATGCTTTTCAGGTGAATCTGCACGTTCATTCTCGATCACGTTGTACCGTTCGATCTGCTGTTGATCTTCTTCATATACAGGTTCGTCAACTGAAATCATAATCGAAAGAGAGGCGTCCTGTATCGTTTGTTGCACTTCTACTACCGACATCCCGAGGTGCTTTGCGACTTGCTCATCTGTGCAAGATTTTTGGTTCTCTTGCTCCAATAGCGCATACGCTTCCTCGATCTTACGTGCTTTATCTCTCACAGAACGTGGTACCCAGTCGTTTTGCCTTAACCCATCGATGATCGCACCTTTTATCCGCCAGTTTGCATACGTCTCAAATTTAAGATCGCGCTCTAGTTCAAATTTGTCGATTGCGTCGAGTAGGCCATTATAAGCAAAACTACTGATATCATCATGATGGACAGAGGATGGAAGTGCAGCCATATACCGTTTAACAGCATAATCCACAAGTGGTCGATAGAATGACACAAGATAGTTACCAGCTGCTTCATTTCGCTCATTCTTCCATGCCTTCCAATATTCAATTGTCTGTTCGTCCATTTTGGATTTCATGGGATTCACCACCAATGTCTTCCATTTATTTATGAAACAACGTCTTCATAAGGAACCCTTTCACGCCTAACTTATATTGTGTAGGAAGGTCAAGGTACGTCCTTGCGATCTGATTAACTGCTTCTGAGGCTTTCGAACGTGGGTATTGCAACAAGTATGGCGTTTGTGCCATAACGGCTTTTCTTACTGCATCATCATCTGGAATGTAGCCAAGCACCTCGATCGGCTTGTTAAGAAGCTGTTTAGAAGCTCGTAAGAAGTTTGCCGATGCCTGTTCTCCTTCAAACTCGTTGATCGTACGGTTGACGATGAGCTTGATCGGTAGTTGATCATTCTTCATATGCAAGGCCTTCAGCACTGCATAGGCATCCGTGATCGACGGTGGTTCTGGATTAAGAACGATAAAGATGTCATCGGCTGCCTGAAGAAACCTCATGCTTTCCTGGGTAAGGCCTGCGCCCGTGTCCAAAATGATGTAGTCGACTTTACCTTGTAGACTACTAAATTCGTGAAAAAAGTGGTGAAGCTGATCCTCACTCATCGAAAACACCCGACCGATTCCATTACCCCCAGCGATGTAGGTTAGTCCGTTGACCCCAGTTTCGAGAACTTCTTCGAGTGGAAGTTTTTCTTCAAGCATCGAGATCAATGTTCCTTTTGGCGTCACGCCCATCAATACGTCAACATTCGCCATGCCTACATCAAGATCCAGAATCATTACTTTTTTATCGAGTGCTTCCATACTTAACGCTAAGTTCAAACAAATATTAGATTTGCCCACCCCGCCCTTACCGCTCGTTACTGCGATCACTTTTGTCTTCCGATCGCGAGGAGTAGACTGAGTCTGACTAGTAACCTTCTCTCGTAGTTTGTTAGCTTGATCTGCCATACATCTTTTCCTCCATCACTAGATCAACAAGTGTTCCTTCTGTGGTCTTCAACATATCATCAGGCACGTTCTGTCCATTCGTAATGAGTGTGACTGGCAGCTTGTAATCTTCCATCAAGTTAAAGATCGGGCCTCTTGCTCTCGTTTCATCCATTTTCGTTAAGATGACTTCCGTTACACCCACGCTCTGAAAATTATCTGTGATCACTTTTAAATCGTTGTATCTGTGCGTCAAACTGAGAACGAGACTAATCGCGATATCATTACTCGATACAAGCTCTTCAAGCTGGGAAATATACTTATACTGCTGATAGTTTCGTCCCGCTGTATCCATCAGGATCGTGTCACACTCAGAGAGCTTTCTGATTGCAAGAGCAAGGTCATCAGGTGATTGAACGACTTCTAAAGGAATCCCTAGAATATCAGCATACGTTCGAAGTTGATCGACCGCTGCAATACGGTACGTATCAGATGTGATCAAGCCAACTGACTTTCGTTCATTTAAAATAATATCTCCCGCAAGTTTTGCGATCGTCGTCGTTTTTCCTACACCTGTCGGACCAACAAAGCAGCGAATTTTCTTAGAGGAAGTTGGCATATCAGGGTATTCTTGTGTACGTTTTTGAAGCCCTTGTCTCATCCAGGTGAATGCATCTTCTTTTGAAAACCCTGGAGAAAGTTTCGCTTTCATGAGTAAATCTGCCATAACCGAGGAACGGATCGACTTTGAGAATTCATGGTCTTCGAGAAAGGCGTTCACAGGCTTCAGATGCACCGGTAACCTTTCTGTTTCCATCATCTGCATCATCATTTCCTTCATGGACTTTAGTTCACCCATCACATGGTGATCGTCCTCTTTCACGGGTTCGGGCTTTGGTTCTTGTCGTACCTCTTGAAGAGGCTCTTTGAAAGTTTCAGGTACTTGCTGTTCTCTTCGCTTTTTCTCTGATTCGAGCAGCGTCTGAAACTCGTCCTTTTTTTCTTTTTCTGCCTTATCTTCATCTAGTACAGCGAGGACTTCTAGTTTCGTCTTCTGAAAAAATCCGAGAAAGCCCCCTACTTTTATCTTCTTCGTATTTAAAATGACTGCGTCTTTCCCAAGATCCTTTCGAATCATAGGCATAGCTTCTCTCAAATGGTTAACGGTATATCGTTTAATTTTCATGGCAGATTGATCACCCCTACACTCTGAACTTCAACATCAGGTTCTAATTCGCTGTAAGATAGAATGGTTAAGTCAGGCATATATCGCTCAAGAAATTGTCTTAAATACATTCGAATAGCAGGAGAAGTTAATAAGATCGGCTGAATGCCAGATTGCTGCAGGCGGTTTACTTGCTGCAATACTTCCTGGTAAATAGCCTGAGACGTTTCAGGATCAAGTGCTAGGTAGCTGCCTTGATCAGATTGCTGCACAGATTCTGCAAATCGCTTTTCAAGTCTAGCACCAGCAGTTAGTACTTTTACCGCTTCACCAGGGGCTGCGATTTGAGCCGTGATCTGCCTTGATAACGCCTGTCTCACGTATTCGGCTAACACGTCGGTGTCTTTTGTTCGAATACCATTATCAGCAAGTGATTCTAGTATCATATCGAGTGACCTGATCGACACTTTTTCTTTTAGTAACCTCATCAAAACTTTTTGAACATCACCGATCGTAAGCACATTTGGGATGAGCTCTTCTAACACAGCGGGTGACGTTTCTTTAACGTTATCTAAGAGATTCTTCACTTCTTGTCGACTCAGCAGTTCGTGCGCATGCTTTTTGATCACTTCAGTTAAATGGGTCGATACGACCGATGGCGGATCCACGATGGTATAACCGGAAAGCTCAGCGCGATCCTTCATCTCTTCAGTCACCCAGAGAGCAGGTAGCCCAAAGGCTGGTTCCACCGTTTCGATTCCCGTAATCGTTTCATCTTCCACGCCACTGCTCATCGCAAGATACTGGTTTAGCAAAAGCTCACCACCAGCAACACGGTTTCCTTTGATCTTGACCACATATTCATTCGGCTGAAGCTGAATGTTGTCTCGAATGCGGATAACCGGTACAACGATTCCTAGTTCAAGTGCGATCTGTCGACGAATCATGATGACACGGTCAAGCAAATCTCCGCCTTGCTTTTGATCTGCGAGTGGAATTAAGCCATAGCCGAATTCAAACTCGATCGGATCAACATGCAGAAGTCCTGTCACACTCTCTGGACTCTTCATTTCTTCCGCTTCTTCTTCACCTGCAGCGGTCTCTACTTCCTCAGCTGTTTGGTCGAGATTTCGTTGCATCAACCAGCCTGAGTAGATTAGCAACCCTGCGATCGGAAAGGTTAACAGCGGATTGATCGGCGTCGCGATTCCAAGGAGTGCCACTACGGCACCAACGATGTACAACAACTTTGGATATGCAAAGATCTGCCCAGTAATATCCGTTCCAAGGTTGCCATCAGAAGCAGCACGAGTAACGACGATCCCGGTAGCTGTCGAAATTAAGAGTGCTGGTATTTGACTGACGAGGCCGTCACCTATCGATAGAAGTGTAAACGTCGCCGCCGCATCTCCAACCGCCATTCCGTGAACAACCATCCCGATGATAAGTCCACCGATGATATTGATGAGCGTGATGACGATACCTGCGATGGCATCTCCTTTTACGAATTTACTAGCACCATCCATCGCACCATAAAAGTCTGCCTCTCGTTCGATCTTTTGACGACGTTCACGGGCTTCACGGTCTGAAATCATTCCTGCATTTAAATCTGCATCGATACTCATTTGTTTACCTGGCATCGCATCTAGCGTAAAACGTGCTGCTACTTCAGCCACACGTTCGGACCCCTTCGTTATGACAATAAATTGAATGATAACAAGAATAAGGAAAACAAGGAGCCCTATTACAACACTTCCTCCAACCACAAATGATCCAAACGTTTCAATGACCTGTCCACCCGTTTTGTTTGTCAAAATCGATCGGGTAGTGGAGACGTTAAGGCCTAGCCTGAAAAGGGTTGTAAGCAACAGTAACGAGGGGAAGATCGAAAACTGCAATGCCTCTTTCGTATTCATCGCGACAAGAATGATCGTCAGTGCCAGACTGATGTTCATCATGATTAAGAAATCCAGCAATAGTGGAGGAAACGGAATAACCATCATGATCACGATCATGATGACTGATACGAGTACGGCATAATCCTTTAATTTCATGGTTAGTTTCCTCCTCCCGGATAGCCTTTGATACTGTAAACATAAGCGAGCACCTCAGCCACTGCTTTGAACAAATCCTCAGGCACACCTTCACCAATATCCACTTGGTGATAAAGCGCGCGTGCTAAGGGGACATTTTCAGACATCACGATGTCATGTTCTTTCGCTGATTCTTTAATTTTTTGAGCTACGTAATCCATCCCTTTCGCAACGACGGTCGGTACGTCCATTTCGTTCGGGTCATACCTAAGCGCAACTGCAAAGTGTGTTGGATTCGTAATCACCACATCCGCTTTTGGAATTTCTGAAATCATACGATTCATCCCAAGCTCACGCTGCTTTTCTTTGATGCGTGATTTGATGAGTGGGTCACCCTCACTCTTTTTATGTTCATCCTTAATGTCTTGCTTTGACATACGGATGTTTTTTTCAAAGTCATATTTTTGATAGACGTAATCAAGGATCGATAGAAACAACATGAGAATCGCTACCGCTAATCCTGTTTGAACGATCAATGAACCAATTAACTCAAGGGCATCCCCCATCGAAATCTGGGAGATCACCATCATCTCTTCTCGTTTCCTCCATAAGACGATGAACGTGACGGCTGAGATGAATGTTATTTTGATTAACGATTTTAAAAGTTCGACTAGTGTACGAGCCGAGAAAATCCTTTTCGCTCCCTTTATAGGGTTGATTCTCTCAAGCTTTGCTTTCAGTGGGTCTGTTGCGACTAGAAAGCCTACTTGCATGTAGTTTCCGATCACTCCCATAACGAGTGAGATGCCCATCAATGGCGCTGCAATAATCGCTGCTTGCCAAACGTTCTCTTTCATCAAGAGGTCGAGGTTCTTTTCTGTGAGTTCCCATTCTGGAATTCTCATGATGTTTCCCTTGATCATCGTTTGAAGTCCCTCTACCATCCACCCGCCTATAAACGACATGAATAAGAACACGCCGATCATCATCAAAGCAGATGGAATCTCTGCACTTCTTGCAACCTGCCCCTTCTTCCGAGAATCCTGCTTCTTCTGAGGGGTCGCTTTTTCTGTCTTTTCTTGAGAAAAGAACTGTAGATTCATTTTCAAACGGTATGTACCCATCGCATTAACCACCCAGAATTTGAATAAGCTGGCCCATCGTATCGATCATGTCTCTAAACACTCCTCTTAATAAAAAGAAGAAGGTCGGAATTGTGACTAGAATCAACACAAACCCTACAAAGATCTTCAGGGGAAGGCCGACAACAAAGATGTTCACTTGAGGAACTGCTCTCGCTAATAGACCAAGAGCAACATCGACTAGAAATAACGATGCGACGATCGGCAGCGCCAGCTGAAATGCTGAGAAGAACATCCCTGAAAAGACTTCTGCTATAAATCTAGCAAGCGAATCACTCTCTGCCTGTCCAAGGAGCGATTCGGCTGGAAGAAGTTCATAGCTTTTAACGAGGCCATCGAGCATCATATGATGACCATCGACAGAAACGAGAAAAAGCAGCGCGAGCATGTACTTGAAGTTCCCTATGATCGGCACTTGAGTACGCGTTTGGGGATCGATTACATTCGCCATAACAAAGCCCATCTGAAAATCAATAAATGCCCCAGCAACTTGGACCGTGTACAAGATAAGGGTTGCGATAAAGCCGAGAGACAGGCCGATAAATAACTCTTTTATGATCAATAGTATGAATGCGAGATCTAGCGTCATGCTCTCAACTGAACCGATGCCCGCCGTTACTAACAGTGCGATAAAAAATCCAAGGCTTACTTTGAACCGTGCCGGAACGCTTCGGGTTGAAAAAACCGGGGCAACGATGAAGAAGGAGGTCGCCCTCATGAATACGAGTAAAAACAATGGCAGGGCGTTTATGACACTTTCCATTTACCTTACCCGATGAACCTATAGAGGTTTTGATAGAGATTCGTTGTATAATCTAGCATCATCGTTAACATCCACGGTCCAAAGAGAACGATGGTCAGCAGTACCGCAATGATCTTCGGTATGAATGCGAGCGTCTGCTCTTGTATTTGAGTCATTGCTTGAAATACGCTGACGATCAAACCGACACCGAGTGCGATGAGCAGGAGCGGTGCAGATATAATGATGACCGTGTACACAGCGTCTTCAGCAATCGAAATAACCAAATCCGGTGACATGTCGTCCTCCTCAGAAGCTTAATAAAAGTGACTCGACAACTAAATACCAGCCATCGACGAGTACAAAAAGCAAAATTTTGAATGGTAAAGAAATCATAACGGGTGGTAACATCATCATCCCCATCGCCATCAGCGTGGACGCGACGACCATATCGATAATAAGAAAAGGAATAAAAATAACAAAACCTATTTGAAAAGCTGTCTTTAATTCCGATATAGCAAAGGCAGGGACAAGTGCGGTCAATCTGATGTCTTCGACCGACTCCGGTTTTTCTAGATCTGCATACTTATAAAAGAGCGCTAAATCTTTTTCACGCGTATGTTCTGCCATAAATCTTTTGATCGGCATCTCAGCAGCATCTAGCGCCTCTTCCTGCCCAATTTCTTCGTTCATATAAGGTTGCAGGGCTTCTGCATTGATTTCTGACAGAACAGGCGACATGACGAAAAATGTCAGGAACAACGCAAGACCAATCAACACCTGGTTTGGCGGCATCGATTGCGTAGCGAGCGCAGATCTAACAAACGAAAGGACGACTACGATTCTAGTAAAGCAGGTCATGAGCACAAGAATTGCGGGGGCGATCGAAAGCACAGTCAGCAACAGGACGAGCTGAACGGTTACTGATACGTCTTCAGGTGCACTCGACCCAAAATCAAGGCCAGGGATCGATAAACCGATAACGAAATCCATCATAGTCGATCTCTCTTATCAGGATCGTGATCTTCCATATCCCGCTCCCATTTCGATCGTTTTGAACGTTGACGGTTCAAACTGGATTGAAACAAATCCTTCAAGTCTTCTGACTGCTTTCGATTTAGAAAAGGAACGGTTTTCTGTTCTTCAGCATGAGCCATGATGACGTTCATTTCTTCTTCATCCTTAATTTCTTTTAATAGATTGATATTCTCCCCAACACCGAGCATATAGAGTGAGTTTCCTGCTTTTATCATTTGAACTGACTTGTTGTTCCCAAGCGGGGAGCCCCCTACCGGTGTAAAGATGGAATGTTGCTGCATTTTTTGCTGTCGCTTCGCTAGAAAGCGAATAAGAAGGTAGATCAGTCCAACGACAACAACCGTGTAGAAAACGAGTTTTATCAAGAGAACAAAGATATTTGTATCCTTGGATTCTACTTTCGGAGGCGTTTCGCTTTCCTGCTCTTCAGCTGGCTTCTCTCCATCTTCATTAAGCCAATCGGTAACGCTTCCGTTAACCGCTTCTACGTGTGGAGTCATAACAAAAAAGCTAAGCACGAGTGCCATGATGACTACGTAACGCTGTTTCACTCTCTAACACTCCTTGTTTTACCGCAACTTTGATAATCGCTCTGCTGCACTTAATATATCTGTCACACGGACACCGAAGTTCTCGTCGATCACGACGACTTCTCCTTTGGCAATGAGCTTCTGATTGATAAGAATATCGACTGGTTCACCAGCGAGCTTATCGAGCTCAAGGATCGATCCATGTGAAAGCTCTAGAATATCTTTGACGATCCGCTTCGTGCGACCGAGTTCTACAGTGACTTGAAGAGGAATATCGAGCAGCATATTGAGATTCCGCTCTTCGGAATAAGGGTTTTGCTTTTGATTAAAATTCGTAAACTGCACGTTCTGAATTGCTGGTTCATGCTGTTTCACTTTTTCATCATAAGAACGCTCAGGCTCCTTCCATTCGCTTGCTTGTGTTCGTTCTGTTGGAGGCGCTTCTTCCACCATTTTTTCTGTTGTTTGTTCCTGAAGGTCTTCTTCACTTACGAGCAATTCTGAGATCTGTTTTCCGATCGGTGCAGGCAGCACGTGGTGCACTGTCGTTTGAATGATCGAGCCTATCGAAAGGTCGAATGACGTATCGATCAATGCTCCACTTTGATTCAGTACGGAGTTGCTCCACTCCGATACAACTTGCAGGTTCAAGAATGTACCATTAAATGAAGATCCTGATGCCATACTCAGTCCTTTATGTAAGCTTTCCATGATGTGCGTGACGACCGATGTTAAACTCTTATCGATATTGTCTTCGTTCTCATCTCCGCTTACCACAGCCCAGATGTCGGCAATGTCCTGGGCATCTGGAGGATTCAACATGAACACCGCTTCACCTGAAGCCGCCCCTTCATAGCGGGTTGCTGCTTCTACATATGGAAAGGACACTTCTGAAATGCCTTCCTCTGATAATAGGTTTGTATGGATGTTCGATACGGTTACTTCCTCCATGAAAATAGAAGAAAGTGATGTAGAAAGGGTTCCTAAAGAGACGCTGAACAACTCGTTCAATGCTTCTAACTCTACCTCTTGGAATTGTATTGTAGATCCTTCCTTACTAGCTGCAGTTTCCTGGAACAGAGCATTCAGTTCTTCTTGTGAAAGGCGATCATCTGTCATTGCCCGCGTCCTCCTCTTCCTTAACCTCTGTAATTTGAATGGCCATACGGCCTTTCGAAGTTCCTGGATACCCATGGAACTTTACTCTGTCATCTACTTTAACGATGAGGGGATCTGAAACATTTTCGTTCAGTCGAATCACATCGCCGATTTCTAAATTCAAAAACTCTTCGATCGTCACTTCTGAATTGCCCAGTTCAGCAATAATCGTGAGGTCCGTCTTTCGAAGCCTTTTTTGCAACGCTTCACTCTCGAGAGGTTCAGGGTCTTTCTTTTGGTTCGATAGCCAGTGATGCGCTGATAATCTTGGCATGATCGGTTCAAGAACCACGTGCGGTAGGCAAACGCGCACCATCCCAGTCACATCTCCAACACTCACTTTGATCGTAACCGTGACAACCGTCTCGTTAGGAGAAACGATTTGAAGAAAGTGAGGATTCACTTCAAGCTCTTGCAGTTCCGTATTCAGCTTCAAAACCGAGTTCCACGCATCCTGAAAACTCTCTAGTATCTTACTGAAGATACGCTCCATCACCATCGTCTCGATCTCCGTTAAGTGAGATAGCTTATCTGGCTGAAGCCCCATTCCCCCGAGCATACGATCGAGCATAGCAAAGGCGAGGTCTGGGGATACTTCGAGCACCATCTGTCCTGATAGCGGCTTTGCGACAAAAAGACTTATGATCGATTGGTCTGTAAGAGATTTCACAAACTCTTCAAACGACATTTGATCAACTGATTCAACGGAAGCTTGTACGATCGACCGAAGCTGTGCAGATGAGTATGTCGTCATGAGCCGTGCGTAGTTTTCATGAATTCTTGTTAGAATTCGAATATGGTCCTGCGAAAAACGAAGGGCACGTTTAAAGTCGTATGTTCGGACACGTCGCCCATCCAGCGGATCAGGACCTTTAGGTTTATCATCGATCGCAGATAATAATGCGTCGACAGTTTCAGGAGATAGCATATCAGACAACGTTGTCACCTCCGTTCCTTTTACTAGCCACTATTTCAACACGTGTATATCACGATAAAATGCCGTTACTCTTCTTTTCACTTCATCAACTGGCTCGAGTACAACATAATGTTTTCCGTTCGTAAGGAAAATCATCGTATCTGGCGTTGCCTCAATCTTTTCGATATAAACTGCGTTAAGCGTAAAAGGTTCTTTGTTTAGTTTCGTAAGTGTAATCATAAGAACAGAACGAGCCGAGAAAGGGAACCTTCCTCAGCTCTTACCTCCTATCGTTTTAAGTTGACGATTTCTTGAAGGATTTCATCTGAGGTGGTGATGACTCTTGAGTTAGCCTGGAACCCTCGCTGCGCAACGATCATTTCCGTAAACTCTTCTGTAAGGTCAACGTTAGACATTTCAAGCTGTCCGGAAACCACGCGGGATGCTTCTGGGAGACCTTGAGTGAAATCGCCTGATTTAGGGGTTTCCATATACATTGAGCCTCCGTCTTTTGATAAGCCTGAAGGATTGCTTACTGTTCCCATGCTTATTTTCTTATAAAACGTAGGTTCACCGTCCGCACCAATCATACTGATCTCACCTTGTCGGTTGATCGTGAAAGGTCCGTCTAGCTCAATCTTCTCATTATCTTCGCCGAGAACGAAGTACCCTTGTGATGTAACGAGTTCACTATCGTTGTTCACATAAAAATTCCCTGACCTTGTGAGCAAATCTGTCTCTGTCGTTCCATTGTCAGTCGTGATTTCACGTCTTACTCGAAAATAGCCATCTCCTTCAATAGAAAGATCCGTCTGCACGCCAGTCGTCATAAACGACCCCGTTGTGTGTAACGTATCGATCGAGCCTTCTGTTACCCCAAGTCCCACTTGCGTTGAGTTAACCTGTCGATCACCCATGTTCTGGCTGAGCAAGTCTTGAAACATCACGCGGCTTTTCTTAAATCCTACCGTGTTTACGTTTGCGATATTATTACCAATGACATCTAACTTTGTATTAAACCCTTTCATACCTGATACACCTGAATACATAGAACGTAGCATGTGTTTTCCCCCTAGATTATAAGTCGCTGCTTCAATCGGTCCACAGCGTTAGGCCTCCAATTGGTCCAGCCTTTTAAATGATGAGTGCAGAATCGATCTTTGTTACGATTTGATTTTCCATCCGGTCTTGCTTCATCGCAGTGATTACCTTGTTGTTCTTCACACTTACTACAAAAGCAAGGTCTTTCATAAGCAGAAGTGAATCTTGAGCTCCTTTTTCGCGAGCCGTTTCAACGCCTTCATTCAGCTTTTTCAGCTGAACATCAGATAGCGAGATACCTTGCTGTGACAATCGTTCTTTTGCATGATGACTGAAGGATACTGGTTTATGTAAGGATTTCTTCAGCTGTTCTGCAAATGCCGACGCCTTCTTTTTTGGGGCTATGAGCGGTTGATTAGGATGGTACCTCTCATGGACGTGTATATTCGTCATCTCACTCCCCCGTTTCAATTCGTTCTAGCGAAGAGATGTTCACCTGTTTTCCATCTTGAAGTTCTGCAAGAATAGCGCCTTCTTTGTACACTACTGCTGATACCTTCCCAGCACTTAGTACTTCGTTCTCTTTCCACTTCACCGTTTTTCCAATGAGATGAGCATGATCGGTTATTGAACTCTGCATTTGATTGTTTACAAATTGCGTGAGTGAACTGTTCATATTCGTCATTTGCTCAAGAGAACTGAACTGCGCCATCTGTCCGATAAATTCAGTATCTTGCATTGGCTTCATGGGATCCTGGTTGCCTAACTGTGCTACTAAGATTTTGAGAAAGTCATCCTTCCCGAGTTGTCCAGGCAGCTGCGGACGCTGTTGAGCAGATGTAGTTGCATTAGTAACTGAGCCTGTCTTCATACCACCCCTCCTAAACGGAATAATTTATTCCCATCGTCTCTTCCTGTTCATGCTCATGAGTGACGACTGGATTTTCTTCAACTTCATACTGACCGGACTGTTTCTCCCGGCGATTTCCCTGCCCAAACTGGCGTTGTCCCTGCTGCTGACTTTGTTGGTCTTGCAAAAGTGATTGCGTTGACTGCTGCACGACTTCTACTTTGTCGAGCTGAATCCCTTGCTGCACGAAGGTTTGTCGCAGCTGATGTAACTGTCCCTCGATCATTTCTTTCGCTGCTGCAGTGGAAGTCGCGATTTGTGCTGTTACTTTTCCATCCACCGTCGATAATCGAATATCAAGCTGCCCTAGGTTTTCAGGAGAAAGCTTAATACGAAGCTGCGATTCTTTTCCGTTCTTCATCACTTGCATTCGTTCTAAAAGCTGACTGAACTCACTTGTGAATTGGCGAGCTTTGATCACGGGCGTTTCTTCTTTCACCGTTGTCTGCGTAAGCGATTCGTTTGGTTTAACTTGAACCTGCTCATTTTCTTCAGGTATTCGAACTGTAGCGGTTTCGATCGGAGCCGATTGCTCTTGGTTCAACGCTTTACCAGTCAAAGAGCTTAAATCGATACCGTTTCGCTTTAAGAAAAGATGAAGTTCTGACTGCGATTGTTTTAGTAACGCAGGCTCTGTTTCAGCCAATTTCAACACCTTACCGGCTGCTTCTTCACTCGACTTGCTTAGGGTTTGAAGGCTTTTCTGCTGTGCTGATTCAAGCTTGAGCAATTCTTCTTTCGTAAACCCATGTACCCCCACTTCAGAAGACCCATTCCCTTTCGAGCTCCCTAAAAGGAGTTGCTTAAGCTTCGGGTCATCCGCCAACTTTTCCGCTAACTGAATCGCTTGTACGTGTGAGTTGCTAGGTTTGGTTTCGCCCGAATCGAGTGATGGCTCTTCGGGTACTTCTTCTGCAGGTAAATTCACGCTTTTCTTTTCCAAGGTCTTTCCATCTGCAAGCATCGTCAATAGCTTCTCAAAATTAGAATTGCCCTTTGCAGTCTCACCTTTTTTTGCAGGAGCTTTTGTTCCATTTATAAGGGGTTGAATCGTATTACTCACATTTTCACCTCCTTTTAAACTCAATCGGCTAACTCTGCTACATAGGTAGACGAAACCGATTCATCCATTTCTGAAAGAATGAGCGTCCGCTTCGATTCGTTGAGTGCAGAAAGGATTCCAACAGCAACTTCCTTTTCCTCTTTCACTTCGCTCATCGCTTCTAAAATGCCGGCTGCTTTCGTTTCTTCCATATCCTCCAATTGCTTTGCTAGATCTTCGATCGGTATCGAACTTTCTTTCCGCTCGATCGCATTCATCAGTAGGGAGAGCCTTTCCTGCATCGCAGCTACCTCTGGTTGTTCTGCTTGATCAAGGTCTCTTAGAGCAATCGTAATATCGGCCGCGATCGCCGTGTTCATTTTTCCGAGAATCGCAGCTTTTTCAGTACTCCCCATCCTATCGAGAAGGACCGCTGCTTCGTTTAAGGTAAGCTTTTCGATGATTGCGGCTGACTTGGATGGCGTCATCCCTTCGTACATAGAGGCGAGGTTTTGCTGTTTTTGCTCTAAATCCTCCGCTTCTTTTGCGTTTTGTTCCATTTCATTCGTTAGTTTTTTGATTTCACTCTCGTAATCAGAGATTTCGCTTTTTTGCTCTTGCACCGTTCGAGTGAGTCTCTCGATCTCTTGCTCTTGTTCTGCGATTTTTTTCTCGAGATCAGGCGCTTGCTCATCATCGTCTAGCTCTGCCGCAAACGTATTCTGGATAAACGCGAGAGGTTTTTCACTTACGGTTGAAGCGATTGCCTTGAGGTCATAGCCCATAAACGGAAGAATGATCAACAGTACCGTCACTACGAAAGTAAGCGGCAGAAGAATGTTATGTATGATGACTTCTTTAATCGATGTGGTCGTCCGCTTCTTTCGCACCTTTTTCACCCTTTCTACGCGCTAGCCATTCTTTAATTGCAAGTAAGCTCTAACTGTATTGAAGCTGTCCAATTCGTTCTGTTCGATAAGTTGAATTTCGCGGTTGTGTTCTTCACGTCGCTTTTCCTTGATCGACTGCCACGTCTTTTCTTCTCTTACCTTCTCAGCTAAGTTTTCTTGATGACCTGACACCTGCTCATCTAACTGTCTGAGAGCCTCTTTCTTTTCATTGAGCTTTTGATTCCAAAAAGAAACGTGCGCTTCTTCTTCGATCAATTCAGTAATGGAAAGACCTTCAAACTGCCTTTTTTCAAGAGTTTCACGAAAACTATTCACTTTCTGTTCGAGCATCGCTATTTCTTGTTCAAGATCGCTCTGAACTTTCAAAGTCTCCGCCATCTCGAGCTGTACTTGCTCTTTTTCGTTTTCTTTCATATCCAGGATGCGCTGAAACGGAAATTTGTAAATCGCTAATCATCCTTTCCAAACTTTGATAGAAGCCGCTCCTGACTCTCTTGAAATGTTGCTGATTCGTCTGTTCCTTGTTTGATGTATCTCTCGATCTCTGAATGGCTTGCGATCGCTTTATCAACATTGCTGTTAGTACCTGATTTATAGGCACCAATATTGATAAGGTCTTCAGAAGAGTTGTAAACAGAAAGAAGTCGCTTCAATTCATTCGCTGCTTCCATATGTTCAGGAGGTACGATCTCCTTCATCACCCTACTCACACTTTGCGAAACGTTAATCGCAGGGTACTGCCCTTTTTGTGCGAGCTTTCGGTCTAACACAATGTGACCATCAAGGATCCCACGAACGGCATCTGCAATCGGTTCGTTCATATCGTCACCATCGACGAGAACTGTATAAAAGGCAGTGATCGATCCATGATGTGACGTTCCTGATCGTTCTAACAATTTTGGTAATAATGCAAAAACACTAGGTGTGTATCCCTTACTTGTAGGCGGTTCACCGATCGCGAGCCCGACTTCACGCTGAGCCATCGCAAATCGCGTAACGGAATCCATCATCAGCATGACGTTCTTGCCTTCATCACGGAAATACTCAGCGATCGAGGTCGCAGTGAGCGCCCCTTTTATCCTCTGAAGTGGGGATTGATCAGAAGTTGCTACGACGATCACAGATTTCTTGAGACCTTCTTCACCAAGGTCACGTTCGATAAAATCTCGAACCTCTCGTCCACGTTCACCAATAAGCGCAATGACGTTTACATCAGCTTCAGAGTTTCGTGCTGCCATACCCATAAGCGTACTCTTCCCAACACCACTTCCAGCAAATATGCCGATTCTCTGGCCATGTCCAACAGTAAGCAGCCCATCGATCGCTCTGACTCCGAGCTGAAGAGGAGTCGATATTCTTGGTCTTGTCATCGGATTTGGCGGCTGTCTGTTCGTAGTGACTGATTTAAGCCCACTAGGTAATAGGGTTTCATCTAGTGGTTTTCCTCTACCGTCAAGAATACTCCCGAGAATCGAATACCCTACCTTCACCTCTAACGGTTGTCCCGTTGCAACAACAAGGCAACCTGGTCCAATTTCTGAAAGATCATCCATCGGCATGAGGAGAACTCGGTTTTCTCGAAATCCTACGACTTCTGCCTCGATCGGGGTGTGACCTGGACCTGGATGTAGATAGCAAAGCTCACCCATCTTCACTTCAGGGCCCATCGATTCAATGGTCAATCCGATCACCTGCGTTACTTTTCCATACTTTTGAACGGATTGAATCGATTCAAGGTGAGAAAGATAACGATCGACGTTAATGCCCATCGGTATCATTCTCCTCAAATAGTGCAAATAGCTCCTTCTTGATCTCCTTTAGCTGACTGTGTATGGAAATGTCATAACTTCCGCTCGGAGTATGGATCATTCCGGAGCCGGGCGGGAGATCACTCATCGGAACAAGTTTTAAGCTCGCATGACCATCAAGCTGTTTCTCGAGTTCTTCCACCATAGGTGTTATATGAGCATAATCTTCAACTGAAACTTGAAGAACAACTTCCCCTCGGTCCTGAACCGTTTGCAGCGTCTTTCTGACCATCTCAGCAATCGACTCAGGGTGTTGTTTCAATTCATTCAGCATGACCTTCTTTGCAATCGCAGTACTGAGTGAGAGTAAGAACGGCTCAGCACTTTGGATCAATTCATCTCTTTTCTTGTAGGCCTCGGTTAGAACTGATTCCATTTCTTTTCGTTTTTCTTGAAACTCGAACTGCACTTGTTGGAGACCAGCCTGATAGCCTGCTTCAAACCCTTTATCTTCAGCTTCCCTGTACTTCTGTTCAGCGAGCTTTTCCCACTCTTGTTCCTTTTGTAACTGCTTCTTTTCTAGACTCGATAACACGTGATCTTCTTCATTTTGTAACCTCGTTCGAATCGTGTGGTATTGATCTTCGAGTCGAATCATCTGTTGAAGTAATTGAGTTTTCTTTTCTTCCACAGTTGATTTCCGAGATTGCAGCACCCTCTGTTTCTTAGGTTCAACGATCTCTCTTTGACCGATCACTTTTGGCGCTTCGTCTACTGCTTTATATGACTTTGGAATGATATTAGACAATCACATCATCTCCTCCACCACGTGCGATGACGACGTCTCCCGTATCTTCTAGGTATCGAATAACAGAAACGACTCGTGTCTGTGCTTCTTCCACTTCGCTAAGACGCAGTGGTCCCATCAATTCCAGTTCTTCTTTCACTGTTTCCACACGTCGGTTTGACATGTTGCGGAAGATAAGATCTTTCACTTCTTCGCTAGCAACCTTAAGTGCGATCGATAGATCATCATCCTTCACTTCACTTATCACAAGTCTGATCGAACGATCATCGAGTAGAACGATGTCTTCAAAGACGAACATCCGCTGCTTGATTTCTTCAGCAAGCTTCGGATCGTCCTTCTCGAGAGCACTTAGAATCGTTCTTTCTGTACTACGATCCACGCCGCTCAGGACTTCTACGATCGATTCAACTCCACCAGTAAACGTGTAATCCTGTGAGCCGCTCGCATTTAATTTTCTTTCGATGATGTCTTCTAGCTTAGTAATCACTTCTGGTGACGTACTTTCCATCAAAGCGATTCGCCTAGCGACATCCGCCTGTCGTTCTTGAGGGAGAGCCGACAAGATCTTCGATGACTGCTGCGCATCCAAATACGAAAGAATAAGCGCGATCGTTTGAGGATGCTCTTGTTGAACAATGTTTAAAATTTGCTCTGGGTCTGCTTTCCTTGCGAATGCAAAAGGCTTCACCTGTGTATTCGACTGCAAGCGCGCAAGGATTTCCTCAGCTTTCTTCGGGCCAAGTGCTTCCACTAACACGTGTCTTGCAAAATCAATACCACCTGCAGCAATATAGTCTTTCGCTTTTACCATATGGATGAATTCATCCATTATGTTTTCACGATCTGCCGACTCAACCCTATTCAGTTCAGAGATCCCTAATGCTAGTTTATCGATCTCCTTCTCAGTCAAAAGCTTGAACGTTTGAATCGAGAGTTCAGGACCGAGAGATGTAAGTAAAATTGCTGCTTTTTGTGTCCCAGATATTTCTTTTGTTTTACTCACGCCACCGCTCCTCCTAATCTTCGTTCATCCATACTCTTAGTAACTTAACAAAGTCCTCTGGATTTTCTTTTGCGAGTTTTTCAATTTCATCTTTACCCATGATCACTTCAGGTGTCAGGTCGACTTCCTTTTCTTCATCTTCACGAGGTAGATAGTGATCTTCCGATTCACTCGGTGCATACGTTCGTTCGAACTCCTCGTATTCTTCTTCACGCTTTCCTCTTCGGCGGAAAAGGAGCATCGTACCGGTTATGAGAAGAATGCCTACACCTGCTCCAGCTGCGTAAATCGCCCATGGCGGGAGAATGTCTAGAGTACTAGAGAAAAAGTTCTTTTCAGGCGCAACATAGCCAGGTTTTCCTCTAAACTCATTTGCAAATACCGAGATTCGATCTTCTAAATCGGCATCTTCAAGAGGTACGTCACTTCCACTCAAGGAAGTACGGACAACATTTTTTAGTACGGTGCGAATATCTTCTATATGTGCTGCTGTAAGCGACGTCATGTCGTCTGCGATCGGAGGTTCAACACCGACGTTGATCGTAACGTCATCGATCACATAAGGACTTTCTTCGATTTCTTTATGGATCCGATTGACTTCTCGATTGATGCGTTCTTCGACCTTTTCGTAAGAGCCATCGCCCTCGGCATCAGGATCATCAGCATTATAGTTTGGAATCTCACCCTCGGCAGTTCCTGTACCATCATTAGCAACGTCAGGATTACCCGAGTAAGTTTCCATGATTTTTTCAACGCTGATATCGATTCCTTCGCCTGTTTCTTCATCTACAGGTTCAACTAAATCTTCAACTCGCTTTTCTTTTGTGAAATCGACGCTCGTCATGACAGATACGACTACTTTGTCTTGACCTAGGAGTAATCCAAGCATTTGTTGAAGGTCTTTTTGCATGTCTTTTTCGATATCACGGCGAATCTGCTCCTGCTGCTGATACGCTGTGAGGGAGGAGTCAACTTTACTTTCACCATAATCAAAAGATGAGCCGTTCTGGTCCATCACGACAATGTTTTCGATCGGAAGGTTCGGAACACTCTTACTGATCACATGGTAGAGGCCGTTCACTTGTCCCTGATCGAGATTGAAACCAGGCTCTCTTGTCACCACGACTGATGCAGTTGCTACATCGCCTTCTTCATTTAGCCAAACACTATCTTTTGGTAAGGTGATCATGACTTTCGATTGCTGAATGCCATCGATCTGTTCGATCAGATAACTCAGTTCATTTTGCATCGCATCTCGTTCGACAACATCGAAATGCTTATCGGTCATTCCCATCCCCATGTTTTCGCTAAAAATACTATAGTTAACA
Source organism: Anaerobacillus sp. ABA4_114 (assembly GCF_056159065.1). Taxonomy (NCBI): domain Bacteria; kingdom Bacillati; phylum Bacillota; class Bacilli; order Caryophanales; family Bacillaceae; genus Anaerobacillus; species Anaerobacillus sp. ABA4_114. Next base: position 245,390 of record NZ_JBSWUM010000001.1, on the reverse strand, counting down.
TTACCGCTTTTCGGAATTCCCTCAGCTGCCAAGCTCACTTTCAAATCTGAAGCATCTGCTTTCGGGACGCTGATCGTTGTTCCATCAGACGAAACTTCAACTGCGATTCCTCTCTGCTCGATCGCTCCTTTGATCTCACCAGCCTCTGTTGGAGTAAGATTGGAATAAATTGGCGTCAAATTAGGTTTAGACATCCAAAAAACGAGGAAAGAGAGAAGTAGGAGCGTTACTAAAAACGTCACACCTATCAACCATTTTGTTTTAGAGGAATAACTACTCCACGTCTCGCCCCAGCGGCTTTTCATTTTTAGTAATTGTTCATTCATCTGCCATCCATCCCTGAAGAACTACATTTGCATACGCATGATTTCTTGATAAGATTCGATCACCTTGTTTCGAACCTGTACAGTTAAATTAAGTGAAATAGAAGCTTTTTGAGCTGCGATCATCACCTCATGAACGTTCTGTACCTCGCCTGTTACGAGCTTTTGAGACATTTGTTCGGATTCAACTTGATTCTTGTTCACCTGCTGAATCGCATCTTTTAACATGCTTCCAAAATCCCCTGTAGCTTCTTTTGGTTGAGATGAATTAGGAGTTTGAAGCGTTGGGCTTTGAAGCGCATTGATCGTGTTCATTTTTTTCCTCCCAAAGAGCTATTAAACTATTTCCCAAGTTCAAGGGCTTTCATATACATACTTTTCGTTGCGTTTAGAGCCGTCACGTTTGCTTCGTAAGACCTTGAAGCCGACATAAGATCGGCCATCTCCTTCACCATATCAACGTTAGGCATTTCCACATATCCATCTTCATTTGCATCTGGATGAGTCGGTTGATAAACAAGCTTGTTCGGTGCTCGGTCCTCGGTTATTTCGGAGACTTTCACTCCAGAAGAAGATGAATTCCTCTGCCCCATCGCAGATTGAAGCTGACTCTCAAAAGAGTTTTCTTGAAGTTGAACGACTTTTCTCTTATACGGTTGCCATTCACCATCTACTAGCTCTCCCCGAGTCGTTTCAGCGTTGGCAATGTTGGACGAAACGACATCCATTCGTAAACGATTTGCTGTAAGACCTGAAGCACTCGTATTGAATCCGTTAAACAATTTCATTTCGTTCAGCTCCCTCGAATAGCAGTTTGCAGATCACGAAACTGGCTGTTTGTTTTCTCGATCATCGAATTGTACCAGAGCTGGTTCTTGGCGAGCTCTGCCATCTCAACATCCATGTCGACGTTATTTTCGTTTGATTTACTTAAGGTGTTTCGATCCGTTTTCACAGTGACGTTTGGTGATTGTTGTTCTGTACTAAAAGACACATGGTTGGGGTTTGATTTGTAGCTTTGGAAGCGCTGATTTACGGCCTCCTGCAGGTTATCCTGAAACGAAACGGTTTTCCGTTTGTAATTAGGGGTATCAACATTTGATATATTTGACGTTATTGTCCGCTGCTGAGTCATTGAAGCATTCAACGCATGTTGCATTGGATTTATCGATTGAAATACCTTCACGAAGCATTTCACACTCCTCATGAAATATTGGTTTATTTGTTAATATTTGGTAATCATTCCATAATCATCTTCATTCGACAATATTTTCTCTGTTTTTAGCATAGCACTGTCAAAATTAATAGTAAATGAGAGTTTTAACCTAATAAACTACTTTTTTCACTTATTTTTTCCAAAAATCAACGGTATAATGGAAATAATATCTATGAAATGATAGTTAAAAGGAACTATCTAGGAGGCTAGGAGGAAAAAATGTTTAGAGGAATGTACACTGCAACATCAGGAATGATGGCGAGTGAACGAAAACAGCACTACCTCACAAATAATTTATCGAATGCACAGACTCCGGGGTTTAAACAAGATCAAGCTGTCATTCGCTCTTTTCCTGAATATTTATTAAAAGAACGTAATACGGACTCTCTCAAAAGTAATAAACAAGTGGGAGAACTCTCTCATGGTGTTTATACGCAAGAAGGTGTACCACTCTTCTCTAGCGGTACCTTGAAGGAAACAGGGAATAACACTGATTTTGCTTTGCTCGATGATCGCCTCCCGATCGATGAAGAAACCGGCCAGAAAGGGATCTCCCTTTTTGGAGTGCGAACCGATGATGATACGATTCGATATACAAGAAACGGAAACTTTACACTAAGCGATGACGGTTTCTTGACTACGAGTGAGGGATATCGCGTTTTAAACGCTAACCTCGAGCCAATCCAACTTTCCAGTGAACAATTTACGTTAAAAGGTAGCAACCTGATCGAGGCAAACGGAAACGAGCAAGAGCTCTGGGTCGGATATACCGGTAATCCAGAAGGATTGACTCAACTTGGGAACGGAGTTTTCGAATGGTCTGGAGATGAAAATAATGCTCCTCGTGACATTCGAACTACTGAATTCAACCAGTTTACCGTCGAACAAGGATTTCTTGAAGGATCAAACGTCGACCTTACGACGACGATGACAGATATGCTCAACACGTACCGGATGTACGAGGCGAACCAGCGTGTCCTACAAACCTATGATCAGAGTATCGACAAATCTGTTAATGATATCGGTAGAGTGTACTAGGAGGGTATTGAATGAACATCGGGATGTATAGTGCTTCTTCATCATTGAGTCAGACACAGAAGAAGATGGATACGATCGCGAACAATATCGCGAACGTGAACACAGTTGGGTATAAGAGACGGGAAGCAAGCTTTCAAAACCTCTTAACGCAGCAATATCAAAATAATACTGGCGAAGCAACTGAACCAGGACGACTCACCCCTGAAAACTTACGAGTTGGTTACGGGGCGAAGATTGCGATGACAAATCTCCGTACAGATCAAGGAGCTACGAATGAAACAGGACGAAACCTCGATGTGATGTTAGAGGGAGAAAACGTCTACTTTCGAGTCCAAAATGGTGACAATGTTCATTACACAAGAGATGGCGCTTTCCAGCTTCAAAACACCGAGGATGGAAGGGTTAATCTTGTAAACAGCAACGGCAGCAATGTTCTCGATAAAAATGGAGATCCTATCTCATTTAGCAGCGAACCAACCAACATCGTCATCTCAGATTCTGGTGAGATCAGCGTTGAACCTACTAACGAAACGTTCCAGTTGAGCGTTGCTAGAATCGATCGTCCTCAGTCACTTCTAAACGAAGGCGGGAACGAATTTCGACTGCGTGAAGGAGAAGGGGAGATCGTCGATACAGGATTTAACGTGAAACAAGGGTTTCTAGAAATGTCTAACGTTGATCTTGCGAATGAAACGACAGAGATGATCACCACTCAGCGACTTTTACAGTTCCAAAGCCGAGCGATGAAGATGGCAGATGAAATGATGGGACTTGCGAATACGATCAAGCGATAACAAAAACACTCATCCAAGTTGGATGAGTGTTTTTGTTAGAAGGTAGAGAAAGTCTTGGGGCTGCGAAAAGAGTAGTCAATCATTTCCTTTCCAAATAACGTTGATGGATATAAGGAAGGTCAAAATTGCCATATTCGTCTGTTAAACTATTGGGACGGAGTATTGATTTTGGATTTAATCTTTCAAGTAGGAGAGACGATCCCGGACTCCTGCGGTAGTACGGGCGGCCGAGACCGGGGTGTGGGTTTCACCTCGGGCTTGGACGTTCGTCCGCGGAAAGCATGCGATCGTCATCGACTACGGCATAGGGAGCACTGAATAATGACATAGGTTTCTCGACAAGCTGAAAAACACTCATCCTCGTTGGATGAGTGTTTTTATCTAAGGAAATCCATTAGAGAAGGCTGAATGATTTTTGCACTCGATGCTAGTGAAGCCTGGTATACACTTTCTTCAGACTTCAGCTTCATAATCGCCTCTGCAATATCCACATCTTCATTTTTGGAGACAAGCTTTTGCAGCGAAACATTTTCTTCCTTGAGGCGCTGTGACAAGCTTTCCACTCTCGATTGCTTTGCCCCAAGAGATGTCCACTTGTTGAGCACTTGCTCGGAGCCTTTTTCGATTTGACCGATCGCACTTTGCAGAGCATCTCCATCACCACTTTTTAATGCGGTAGATAAAGCGTCGAGTGACTTAAACAGGTTGGTTTCTCCGCCAAAAACTTCACCTGCATGAACGTTGATCGTCATCGAACTAAACGGGGACAAACGCTGTTTGAGCGGTTGGTTATCGTGAGTGATGTCACCAGATGCGCTTATTTCAATCGCCTGATCTGTCTTCTGTCCATTGAAGATGAATTTCCCGTCAAGTTTCGTATTGGCAAGATTCTTTAACTCATCCCGAAGTTGATCGATTTCTTTACCCATGTTCTCCAATTCGTCAGGTGAATTGATTCCGCTAGCACCCTGCAGACCAACTTCGTTCGCCCGTTGAAGAAGATCAGATACGCTGCTCAATGACTGCTCGGTTACTTCTAACCAGGACTGCGCGTAATCCGCATTCCGCTCAAACTGGACGTTGTTCGCAAGCTCTGATGAGAGCTTCAACGATTTTTCAGTTCCCATCGGATCATCAGAAGGTTTATTGATTCGCTTCCCTGTCGATACTTCTTCATTCGCTCGCTCTAAGCGGGACAAGTTTCGATTCATGTGATTCGTAACATTTTGAGTTAACATTTGCTGTGTAATTCTCATCATATGACTCCTTTTCCCGTTAGACGCCCATTCGGTTGATGATCACATCTAGCATCTCGTCCGTTGTACTTACGTATCGAGCCGCTGCGTTATACGCATGTTGAAATTGAACGAGATTCGCCATCTCTTCGTCGAGTGAGACGCCGCTCACCGATAACCGGTTTGATTCGATCGACTTAAGAACCGTCTCATTGTTCCCAACAGTCCGCTCGGCAGACTGTGTTTTTGATCCGATATCTGAGATGAGCATGCTGTAAAAGTCGTTCGTCGTCGCATCGACTTGATCTTCTGAACCTGCTAAATCGAATAATAGTGTTTTGTCTTTTAATTCACTTATCTTTGCAGCGAGGTCACCGTTACTTACCGTTCCCTCTGTTGAGGAAGCTGCTAGATTCGCTGGATTCGATTTCACATCGTTCGATACACTTAGGCGTTCAAGGTAACTTCCATCTCCTGTAGCTTCTGTGAATAGCGCTTTTCCCTGCTGCATCGTGCCATTCACTTTCACGAGCGAATACCCTGATTCTGCAAGGGTATTGATCTCGGGAGCTAGTTGCTCAAACACCGCGTTCAGATTTGTTTGGACATTTTTCGTCAACGCAGCAGCTTCTTCGAGACCCTTAAGCTTCCCAGCCTTCGGGTTAGCTGTATCGTAATTCACCTCGAGTGCACCGTTACTATTTTCTGTCACGTCGACATCGATGAGGCTAGATAGTTCGTCGATCAGCTGATCACGCTTGTCCTTCACATCATTTGCGCCGTTCGTACGAACGACTTCCTTGTTCAATTCGTTGATCTGCTTTGACAACGAATCGATGTCTTTAAGAACCGCATCAGTCTGTGATTGCAGACTTTCTGATAGATTCTGAAGGTCTTTGTTAAATGCCTTCCCTTTATCCAGCACCTCTTCTGCCCGTGAAACAACGACAGATCGAGCAGCCAGGCTATCAGGGTTGGCTGAAAGATCTTCGAATGCAGACCAGAGCTTGTTGAGAGACGCATTCAGTCCGTTTTCACCAGGCTCTGCTGACATCATCTCGATTTGCTGAAGCGTTTCTAACTTCATAGATTCTGAGCCGAGCGCTGCATTTCGTTCCCGATATTGTGTATCAAGGTACTTTGAGCGGATCCGTTCGATGGACCCAACGCTAACACCCGTTCCGAGCTCAGAGGATGTGCCGCTCTGATAAGGATTCGTGATCGACGACGTCGCCTCCATATTCACACGCTGTCTGGAATAACCTGGAGTGTTTGCGTTCGCGATATTATGACCAGTGGTCGATAGTGCCGTTTGCTGCGTATACAAACTTCTCCTTCCAATCTCTAACCCATGAAATGTTGACGTCATATTGTCACGTTCCTTTCTAAGCCTATGCTTTTGTGTCGAAGTACCCTCTTGGTGTCGATGATGCCTGTTTTTGGTTTGGTCTTGAGTATGTAAGGGATTGATCAGGCGATGCAGTCAAATGCCCGATCATATGATGAACGAACGCCATCGCGTCTTTTAGTAGAACATCGTTTTGTTCGTTCAACGTTTGTAATGCTACTGCCTTTTCTTTTAATGTGGTCGCTCTATTTTCGATCATTCTTCTAACAGCAGGGCTTAGCTTTGGCAGCACCTCTTTAAGCGTTGATCCGCCAAGCTCCTCAACAAGTCCCTGGCGTTTCTCCTCTTCCACGCTTAAGGCCTGCAGAAGCTCCCTTTCCGTCTTCATCAAATCTGATAAGCTGTTCACATTTCTTTCGATGAGCGCTTCTTGCTTCTGCTCTCCGAGTGATAGCAACTTCTCATGTAGAGTTATCATGTTGCTCATTGTAGCCAGTAATTGTTGCCCCATCGTGCTGCCTCCTGTTAAAACAACTGATCAAACAGTTTTTCGGCTGTTTTTTTACTGTCGACACTATACGTTCCATTTTCAATCTTCTTTTGAATTGCATCTAATTTGGCTTCGCGCTTTTCTTCAGCCTTCATCGTGTATAGTTCTCTCGCTTTGTTTGAGATTTGCAGCTCATCTTCACGAGGAGCTTTTTTTGCTTGCTCGACTTTTGTAACAGGATTGTGCTTTTTGTAAGGGTTAACAAATGGCGGTGCTGACGGTTTGTTAACGTTCAATCCGTTCACCCCTCTTCGATAATAGTAAAACTACTCCTATTCTATTATTCGTACCCTATTTTGAGCATCTTACCGTTAATATCGGAAAATTCTTTACAAAAGTTTACTAGTTACTGAATTTTGAAGTCGGTTATGAGTACTCGCTCGATCTCCCCATCTTGCAGGACTTCATTTATTTGTTCTCTGATGCTCGATTCGAACGTCTTGAGTCCTTCTGCGCCCTTCAAATCATTTCTTGAAGAGTTTGCAAGAGTAGCGATGACGATCGACTTTAACTCTGGGATACGAACCTCTAGTTCATGGTAGCTCTCTCCTCCGTCCGCTAACAAGTTTAGCTGAACGACAGCGTAGTGATCAGACAGTAGGTTCGTCGTGATCGGCTCCATGCTGTAGCTCCTTTCTGCTAGCTCCTCAGCAGTCGGTTCTTTCTCTTCCTGAGCAAGTACTTTTCCTAGATCGATATCTAGGAAGAACACTGCTGCAATGGCACCCCCTGCAACGACACCGAGAGTTGCCAAAATAATCAATAGGATACGTTTCATCTACTCTATTCACCTCAACTGTTAATTTTCAACATCGTAAGGCAGGATCAACACTTCTACGCGTCTATTTTTCGTTCTGCCTTTCTCACTGTCATTCGAGGCGACCGGACGATACTCTCCATAGCCTGTGAAACTAAAAAGCTGTGGGTCTAGCTTACTGTTTTTCAAAAGTTCCGTCATGAAGTTCAGCGCTCGATCTGAGCTAAGATGCCAGTTCGACGGATACTGAGATGTCTTGATCGGTTTGTTATCTGTATGACCTGTCACAGTAATGTTTCTCGCAGGATCTGTGACGAGAAAACGAGAAATTTCGCTTGCGATCCCCTTCGCATCATTCGTTAAGTAGGCTTGACCGCTATTAAACAGCGCAGCTTCTTTTATCGTGATCAATAACCCTTCTTCGGTTAAACTCGTTTGTAAATACGAATCGAGGCTCTGCTTCGAAATATACTGGTCGATTCGCTCTTTTAATTCCTGAAGATTATGGAGATCTTCCTCAAGCTTTTCTTCATCTTTCTCTTCAGGTAGTTCCTCTACATCTTCTTTATCCTCTACTTCTTCTGTTAACCCAACGAACGAATCATCTTCAGGCTTCATGACCGATGGCTCGCTTTCGAGCACACCCGTACCACCGTTCAAAACTTCTTCAAACGATCGTGTGATCGCTTCATATTTTTTTGCATCGACCGTACTCGCTGCGAATAGAACGATGAAAAGAGCAAGAAGCAGCGTGAGCATATCAGCATACGGAATGAGCCAGCTTTCATCGACGTGCTCTTCATGCTCTTCATGCCTTTTCTTACGCATCGGCACCTACCCCTTCTCCAACTTTGACGTCACTTGATTTCTTCATTTCATCAAGATTCCGCTCTTTCTCTGGAAGGTAGACGAGAAGTTTATCTTCTACCATCGTAGGTGTCGCGCCTGACTGTACCGCTAGCAAACCTTCAAGCATGATCATCTTGATCTTCGCTTCCGCGTTCGACTTTCGTTTCAGCTTGTTCGCAAACGGATGCCACAGGACGTATCCTGTAAAGATTCCAAACAACGTCGCAATGAATGCTGCAGCGATCGATTTTCCTAAAAGCTCCATATCACCGAGATGACTGAGTGCAGCGACGAGTCCTACGACGGCACCAAGTACCCCAAGCGTCGGTGCATACGTTCCAGCTTGCGTGAAGATCCCCGCTCCTGCTTTATGACGTTCTTTCATCGCTTCGATATCTTCTACAAGGATCTCTTCGATAATTTCCCTAGAATGACCGTCGATGACCATTTGAAACCCTCTTCTTAGGAAATCATCTTCTAGTTTATCGAGGTTATCTTCTAGTGACAGCAAGCCATCTCGACGAGCGATCGTTGCCCACTCACGGAACATCGGAATGATTTCCTTAGCAGAGACTAACTTTTGATTCGTAAAAATAATCTTTAATAAAATCGGAAATTTTTTGATTTCGGAAAATGGAAAACCGATCAACAATGCTGCGGCTGTCCCGACAAAGATGATGACGAGGGCAGCTGGATTAAGTAGAGCAGCTGGATTGGCTCCCTTCAAAATCAACCCGCCTACGAGGACGGCAAAGCCGAGCAATAATCCGAACAAAGATGTTTTTTCCAATGCTTTCACCCTCTATACTGCTTATTTCTGTTCCATCGCTTCTTTCCAAGTATTTCGAAACTCTTCAGCTAGCTCTTCAACTTCTTGCAGCTTCTCAATATTGTTATTGATGTTTGCAGACACAAGCTGCTCGATCATGAACGCATATAACGAATCCATCGATTGAGAAAGGTCCATGTCCATATTGAGCGTTGCGCGTAGTTCTTCAAGAATGTTTTGTGCTTTGATAATATTTGTATGCTTGCCTTCCACATTGCCTTTTTTCATCGCGATCGCTGCCATCCGGATAAATTTAAGACATCCGTTGTACAGCATGAGCGTCAATTCCTGTGGAGAGGATGTAGCGACTGAATTTTGTTGATACGTTTGATAAGGATTGTGCATTGCCATCGAACGTTCCCCCTATTTTCTCTTATCGAAAAATGCTCCGTCTGTGTAAGCTTGCCCAGAGTTATATTTATTCGCTGCTGTCTTTCCTTGCTGCAAACGCCTCATCTGCTCAGAAAACGCTGCATAAAGATCGGACAGACGAGGTTGGATCGTTTCTTCAAGCGTACTCAACTGCCGAAGCATGAGCTGCTCTTCCTCCGTCCAGTCGGTACCTTCTTGCTTCATCGCTTTATCTAGAAGCTGAATCGTTTCTTCTCGTCGGTTGATCATGTTGTTGATTCCATCTAATTCTTCAGGCCCGTTTTCATCCATCGAAGGATTCAGTCCATCGAGCGACTTTACGATTTGATTCGTCACAACGTGCATCTGATTCAGTGCATCAATTCTTTTCATTTCTACATCCCACCAAGTAAGTTTTGTTGTACCCACATGCTTTGTTGATTCATTTTATCCATCGCTGTTTCTAGCGCGGTAAACTGCTTCCAATAGCGGTCTTCGATAGAGCCGAGCTTATCTTCCCAGCGATCCATCTGCTGGTTGATGCTATCCAACCTTTTGGATAAGAAGCTATTATCGACAAGAACACCGGGCGTTCCAGCCTTTTTACCGAGATGATCGATCCCTTCGTTCACCTTCTCATAGATTCGATCTCCGATTCCAGCATCCCCTTTTGTAAAAAGGTTCATCACTTCTTCTGGCTTTTGTGAGATAGCCTCTTTCAACTTCGCTTCATCAATAAAAAGTTTTCCGCCATCACGATAAGACCCTGTATTGATGCCGATTTCTGAAAGCATCGACAGTTCCCCAGCTGGAATACCATTTACAGGCGTCATCCAGGCACTGCGAAGGTCGCTCGCAATCCCTCTCACCGTTGCATCGCTTTGGAGAAGACCACTCTTCGCCTTCTCTTCCCAAAGCTCGATTTCTTTGTCTGAAAGATCCTCGCGCTGCGCATCTGTTAAAGGCGGGAAGTCTCTGTAGCGTTTTTCTGTGAGAAGACCCTGCGTTTTCTCAATCAACTCGTTGTACTTCTCGACAAACGATTTGATACTTTCAAAAGGCGCATCCGGATTGCTTGTAATCGATACTGTCGACGTGCCTTTTTCAACAAGGTTAAGCTTTATGTTATTGATCGTCGTTTCGTTTGTTTTCAGGTTATTTACCGTGATGCCGTCGAAAGTGACCGAACCATACGAACCATTCGCAGTGGTTGCTCCTCCAAATAGGCGGTTTTCAACACCTGCATCACTAAAGTTCGAGAGAGTGATCGATTCATCTCCACCCATCGCTTTTGTCGATAGAAAAAAGCGTGACGTTGTATCATCAAAGTTCGCTCTCATACCGAGCGTTTCACCCGTCGTATCATCTGTTGCCTCAGCAATCTTTGTAGCAAGACTTTTAAACGTATCTGCTGCCGTTATCGTGATACTTGTTTCCTGCCCTTTTCCGTTCGTAAGGGTAAACGTTGTGTCGTTTGCGCCAGATTGCAGAACTCGATCAGTTCCTTTTGCTGCAGCACCAGCTTCGTTCGTAACTGCCTGCGCTGACGTTAGCTTGGCACTCTCAGCAAGCCCGTTCACGACAACCGCATAAGACCCGGGAGCCGCAGTAGGCGTTGCTTCTGCCGTAACAGCAGCGCCGTTCGATGAACCTGCTTTATATGCGTTAAACGTTGACTGAAGTCTCAGCTTCGATGCAGCACTTCTCATATCCGACATCATCGTGTTAAGTTCACGATAAGAATCCTTTTGCCACTCAACAGTTTGTTTTTGCTGTGATAGTTTATCGAGCGGTATGCGTTCCGCCCTCATCAGATCTTTCACCATCTGATCGATATCCATTCCCGATGCAAGCCCGGAAATCCTCATGAACATCTCCTCCGTTCATCACTCATACACATACTATCGGCAAAGATCCGCTCGGTTTTAAGATGTAAATAGTACTATAAAAAAGAACCTTCGTTTGTGAAGGTTCTCAGCATTTTATATTTTTTGGTCCACCATAAAGCCAAGCAGTTCAGCAGTTGCCGCATACCGATCGAGAAAATCCTTCGATGGAATCTCTCTTATGACTTCATCATTCGTGCTATCGACGATTTGAACATAGAACTCATTCAACTTATCGTGCAGCTGAAATTTAAGGTTCGTTTTTACTGGCATAATGAAATCATTCAGCTGTTCGATCTGTTGAACGACCTGTTCCTTTGTGTGAACCTTTTCTTTCTGTTCCTTCTTTTCTTCTTTTAGTTCCTTTACTTCTTTTACTTCAATGGGCTGTTGCACTTGCTTCCCTATACCAGGTATTTGATTTGAAATTGATTTTATTTCCATGGTCCGATCCCCTTCAATAAGAGTTACTTAAACCCGACCTCTAATGAGATTATTTCTTTATATCGATAGAACCTCCAAGATGAGGCTGTACCGACTGCTCCATCATCTTCACTAGTCCATTCGAATTTTCTTGTGCTTGATTCAAAGCTTTTTTGGTTAACGATACATCAACCTGCTGCTGGACCTTTGCTTGATTCAGCACCACCGAAAGCGCTGCAATATCCATCTCAAAACACTCCCTTCGAATAAAAAGGCCTTAGATGAGAGATCTAAGGCCTTTCTTGTTAGAAATTAACGAAGAAGCTGAAGTACTTGCTGTGGATTCTGGTTAGCCTGTGCAAGCATCGCTTGTGCAGCTTGAGCTTTGATGTTTTCTTTTGTCATGCTCATCATTTCTTTTGCCATATCTACGTCGCGGATACGGGATTCAGCAGCTGTAAGGTTTTCAGAAGAAGTGTTTAAATTATTGATTGTATGTTCAAGACGATTTTGATTCGCACCAAGCTTAGAACGTTCAGTAGAAACTTTTTCAATAGCTGTATTAATAGTAGTAATTGCTGCATTAGCATTTGTTCTAGTATCTACTTGTAGGCCTTCAATGTTTAAACCACTAGCCGTTTTCCCCATATCTCCAATTGTTAAAGAAAGATTTTGTCCACTATCTGCTCCAATTTGGAATGTAGCACCATCGGCAGTCCCGGTAGTCACAGTCAATCCTGTAAACGCAGTACCACCCACTGCATAATTGGAGTCTGTCTTAATACTTACTCCTAGAGAATCAAAATTAAGTCTATCACCAGCAGTGATGGATGCTTTCTCAATCATTTGTGAATCTCCGCTAGCACCTTCTTGTAATGTAATATGCGTAGCTGTTTCAGTAATATTGTAAGTTGTACTAGCTTTTGCACCTGAAACGTCTATATCAGACAGATTGGCAAGACCAGTTACAGAAGTATCAAGAGTACCACCTGTTCTGGATACCCCTAAATTACCGCCTAATAATTCTTTTCCGTTAAATTTAGTATCTTTAGAAATTCTATCAATTTCCTCAACTAATTGGTCAAGTTCTGTACTTATAGCGGTTTTATCTTCTGCAGCTAGAGTGTCGTTTGATGCTTGGACTGATAATTCCCTCATTCTCTGTAGAATAGAATGCGTTTCTTGTAGAGCACCTTCAGCTGTTTGAATCAATGAAATACCATCTTGAGCATTTCGGCTCGCTTGCTCCAAACCTCTAATTTGTCCTCGCATCTTCTCAGAAATCGAAAGACCAGCTGCATCATCAGAAGCTCTGTTAATACGAAGTCCTGAAGACAACTTTTCCATTGAATTACTTGCAGCACCTTGGTTTACATTCATCTGACGGTACGTGTTCATCGCTTGAATATTATGGTTAATTCTCATTCTAAATTACCTCCGTGTAATGTGTTTTCTAGAAAGCCCACATCCGTTTGGACTTCCTGATATTTTCATTATCGGCTGGAAAATTCAGTTGTTTATAGTTTTTTGAAAAATAAATTAAAAAGAACCGCTATGTGCTTTATAGCGGTTCTTTGCCTAACGTTTCAATTGAAAGTTTTGCAACTCACTTAGATTGATCTCTTGTGAGGATGCTAGCTTATTCTCCTCTTGAATCTCCACGTACACTTCTTTTCTATGTATACTAATGTTCTTTGGAGCCTCCACCCCTAGTTTCACCGTATCGCCTTCAATACTGATGACCTTCAGCTCGATTTCATCGTTAATGATGATCGACTGATCTTTTTTCCGTCCGAGTACAAGCATTTTATCTGCCTCCCTCTACCGCACTCACCAATGGCGCTTTAATTTGAAAATCCTTACTGAGTACGATCTGCTTTCCTTTTCCGCTCGAAAGATTCAGGATGATCGGGGCTTTTAAATTCATCGTTGCATCTTGTAATGATCCTTGTACGGTGAGGACGGATAGTACCATCGCCTCCTCTGGCTTTTCAATCGCTAACTCTTGCAACAAGTCTTCTTCTAGATTAATTTCATAATCCGGGTAGAAAGAAAATGAATCAGCGAGAATAAAGCACAAACTGCTTTCATCCGTTGATTGCAGAAAGAAAAACGGCGACTCATTCTGTTCATCAGCGGGTAATAGACAGTATGTGGTGTATTGTTCAAGGCCGGGAATTCCGTTCGAAAAGGTGATGAGAGAATCTTTGTTCACTTCTAGTTCACCGAAGCGGGTCGTGAGGATTTTCATAGAAAAAACTCCTTTATCTGTAAAAGTCTATCCTCATTATAAGTCTTTTGTCGTCTTTTAACAGGTTGAATTTGTTGAAAATTTTAAAATTCGATACACTTAAAGGAGGAGCTTATGAGCGATCAAAACACGTTTCTAAAGAAACTTAAAAGCGTTGGCCCTGGCGCCATCGTCGCCGCAGCTTTTATAGGACCAGGAACCGTTACGACCGCTACTCAGGCAGGAGCTGGATTTGGATTTGCATTGATGTGGGCACTCGTTTTTTCGATACTCGCAACGATCACCCTTCATGAGATGTCAGCGCGACTTGGAATCACGGCGAGAATGCAGCTTGGCGAAGCGATGAGAAAGCAGTTCAGCAGTCCGTTGATGAAAGGAATCAGCATCATTCTCGTTCTTGCAGCGATCGGTGTAGGAACGGCCGCCTACGAAACGGGCAACATCCTGGGCGGTGCGCTCGGTCTTTCTACCATGACGGGCATTTCAGTGAACATATGGGGGCCAGTCATCGGGATCATCGCTGCGATTCTTCTTTACTCAGGAAACTACAAAGCGATTGAAAAAGTGTTCGTCGTTCTCGTGCTAGTCATGAGCGTTTGCTTTGTAGCGACTGCCATAGTCATTAAGCCGGATCTCGGGGCAATGTTTAAAGGCGCATTCCTGCCAACGTTCCCAACTGGTGGCACACTGTTTGCGATCGCCTTGATCGGGACGACGGTCGTTCCTTATAACATCTTTCTTCACTCTTCTACTGTTCAAGAACACTGGCGTGGGAAGGAAGGGTTAAAAGAGAGTCGTTTTGATACCGTTTTCTCGATCATCGTCGGAGGGTTGATCTCACTTTCGATCGTTGTATCGGCTGCAGTAGCTTTTCCGCTCGGTACAAACATAACGGATGCTTCTGAAATGGCCGTTCAGTTAGAACCCCTTCTCGGATCATGGGCGAAAATTTTCTTTGCGATCGGATTGTTATCTGCTGGAATCACATCTTCTATTTCCGCTCCCCTTGCAGCCGCCTATGCGATCAGCGGTGTTTTCGGGTGGTCGATGGATCTGAAAGCAACGAAATTCAGAGTGATCTGGGGAGTCGTTATTTTAATCGGAATCGTCGGTTCAGCTCTTGGGATGAGTCCTACGACCGTCATTCTTTTCGCACAGTATGCAAACGGCTTGATGCTGCCGATCATCTCTATTTTCTTACTTTATGTTATGAATAATAAAGAACTACTTGGTGAATACGTCAATCGCACACTCTCAAATATTTTGGGCGGTATCGTATTACTCGTAACGCTCGTTCTCGCCCTTCATTCGCTTGGAATACTAGAACTTTTCTTGTAATTACGAAAGGAGTCTATCGAAATGAACGTCACCTTACACCCGCTCGGTGAAGCTTGCGTAAAGATTACGTATCATGAAGAAGTGTCTCATTCCCTCACTAGCCGCATTCAAGCTTTTTGCCGTGAACTTGCGTCTCTTAACAAAGAGGGCATTACTGAATGGGTACCAGCGTACGATTCTGTCACCGTTTATTACGAGCCGTGGGTCCTCAACTATGATGAGATAACGGACATATTGGAAGATATCACAGCAGTTGCAACAGAGGCGTCAGAAAAAAAGGTGGTCATCACGGTCCCGACCCTTTATGGCGGAGAGCACGGACCAGACCTTGAAGATCTTGCAAAGGAAAAAGGAATGTCCCAAGATGACATCATAAAACTACATACAAACGAAGACTATCTTATCAACATGATTGGCTTTTTACCTGGCTTTCCGTATCTAAGCGGACTGAATGAGCGTATTGCAGCGCCTCGTCTTGAATCGCCAAGACAAAAGGTTCCTGCAGGCTCAGTTGGTATTGCTGAAGCACAAACTGGGGTTTACCCAATCGAATCTCCCGGGGGATGGAACATTATCGGCCAGACACCGCTTCGCCTTTTTCAACCTGAAAAAGACGATCCATTCTTACTGAATCAAGGTGACTATCTCAGGTTCCAATCCGTTAGTATGAAAGAGTTCAATCAAATTTTAGAGCAACTGGAGCAAGGGTCTTATGATGTTCAGCGCGAGGAGGTTTCTAGATGACGACGATCGACCTTAACTGTGATCTTGGTGAAAGCTTTGGTGCTTATTCCATCGGGCAAGACGAAAAAGTACTCGAGCTCGTTTCGTCAGCAAACGTAGCATGTGGTTTTCATGCGGGCGATCCCCGCATCATGAACCGAACGGTCAAATGGGCAAAAGAACATCACGTTGGGATCGGGGCTCATCCTGGCTTTCCTGACTTAACAGGGTTCGGAAGGAGAAAGATGATCATCACACCTGAAGAAGCCTATACGCTTGTTCTTTATCAGATCGGCGCACTGCATGGGTTTTGCAGTGCGCATGAAGTCGAACTGCAGCACGTGAAACCTCATGGAGCTCTATATAACATGGCATCAAAGGATGCTGAACTTGCGAATGCGATCGCACAAGCTGTGAAAGACTTTGACTCTGAGCTGATCCTGTTTGGACTCGCTAACTCAGAACTGATACAAGCGGCTAAGCTTTCAGGCGTTCGGTATGCTTCAGAAGTGTTTGCTGATCGAACGTATCAGCCAGATGGTACCCTCACTCCACGAACAGAAAAGAATGCGATGATAACAGACGAACAGACTGCGATCGACCAGGTGATTTCGATGGTGAAACATGGCATAGTGAGAGCTGTAGATGGCACATCGATTTCGATCGAGGCTGACACCGTCTGCGTTCACGGCGATGAACCGTCGGCACTTGCCTTTATCCAGTCACTAAGAAAAAGATTTAAGGCAGAAAATATCCTGATAGAAAGGATCGGAAACCGTTGAAGTTATTTTCAGTAGAAAAACCAGGCGTTTATACAACGTATCAAGATTTAGGAAGAACAGGTTATTTAAAATACGGAGTACCGGCTTCTGGTGCACTCGACCGCTTCGCCCTTCAAGTAGGGAACATCCTAGTCGGAAACCCACGGAATACAGCAGGACTTGAAATTACGATGCAGGGTCCAGAATTGGTAGCAGAAGTGGATGCAGTGATTAGCATAACAGGTGCCGATTTATCACCGATGATCAACGGTGAACGGATCCAAATGTGGAAGTCTCTCACCATTAAAAAGGGACAGGTACTTGAGTTCGGACGCCCAAGAATCGGTGTTCGTGCCTATTTAACGGTAAACGGTGGGTTTGAAGCAGAAGAGTACATGGGGAGCAAATCGGTTTATGAACCAGCAGGACTAGGCCGTAAACTAGAAGCTGGGGATGAACTACATGGGAATCCTAAGAAGCAAAAAACAGGAATCGGGCTCTTTCATACCGAGATTCCTGCATATAACCGCGACGCTATCGTTCGCGTTGTAAAAGGACCTCACGATGATAAGCTCAGCCCTGAAGTATTGGAGCAATTTTTCACGAATCGGCATGAGGTGTCCCCGCAATCGAATCGTATGGGATACCGGTTGGTGAGCGACGGTATCAAAACAGATCATGAAGGCGATATACTATCTGACGCTGTGCCGCTTGGCGGCATTCAGCTGCCTGCAAACGGTGAGCCGATCATCCTTTTGGCAGACCGGCAAACAACGGGTGGTTACGTTCGTATCGGTACAGTCATCGGTCCTGACCTTCCATTGATCGCCCAGCTTCCTCCTGGTGGTTCGGTTCGTTTTAAAGAGATCACGGTTGAAGAAGCGCAAGAGATCGCGATCGCTCAGGAACGTGATTTTAGGGTTTGGGAGAAAATCGTTCGCTAAGGATGACCTAAATAACTGTGCAGTTCATCGATGACAAGCTCACCTTGATCGAGCTCTGTCATCTGGAGGCGGTAATGGTCCCCTTCCACCTCTGCTTGGAAGTTGTAGAAGCCTTTATTATTTAAATAGTCGCCTACATCTTCTATTTTATCTTGCTGAGAGAACAAAATTTTATTGCCGATATAATTATCATTCACATATACGTTGTAGCTCTGTTCATTTTCTATAAAATCATCCGTTGAATAAGGATGTAGATCCGGCATTCTGTCTCCCTCCTTTCTTTGGGATTACTATCAATTTGTCCCCTCACACGTTTTTTATGTTGGAAATCTTTCACTGACTGAATCACGTTGTGAGGGCTTCAGGACTTGCGTTACTCGTGAAGTAAAGACACATAAGGAGGTGTTGGCATGATTGAATTAAGAGAAGAATTGAAAAGTGATGTAGAGGGAATTGATGACATCGTAAGGAATGCATTTGATGGAGAAGACGAAGTTGCATTAATTCACCGGATTAGGGATTCGCAGCACTATGTTCCAGAATTAGCACTGATCGCGCTTCATAATCGAACGACTCCGGTTGGGCATATTCTATTAAGTGAGATCGAAATCGAAGCAGAGGATACCGTCACATCACTTGCTCTTGCGCCAGTCTCTGTTTCTCCTTCGTTTCAAAATGAGGGAATCGGAACGTTCATGATCAATGAAAGCCTCAAGCGAGCGACTGCCATTGGCTATCGCCATGTCATTGTTCTTGGACACAGCGCTTATTATTCAAAGTTTGGTTTTATACCGGGTTCTGAGAAAGGGATAACTGGTCCGTTTAAAGAAGCAGGAGATTCCTTCATGGTAAAAGAACTTAAGAAAGATGCGTTGCCTAAAGAAGGACACGTACTTTACCCAGCGGCATTCGGTATATAAAAAAACGTATGTCACTTTGGACATACGCGTTTAGAAATCAAAGATTGAATCTTCATTTGCATCATCATCCTGCATCGGCTTTGATGGAGATTGGATGGGCTGCACTGGAGCCGTGTAAGCTGGTTTCTGTGGAGAAGGGGTAGGCGCATCTTTCATACCATTTGACGCCTGTAAAAGCATCTCGCAGTATGTTTTAATCGCGATCAGATCTTCACGGATACCATTGACATCGGCATCATTTTCTTCAACATTATAAGTAAGCTGTTTCATTTTGCTATTCATCTGTTGAACAAGTTGTTCAATAGGGATATCCTTCATATATGCATACTCCTTTTTCATTAGGAAGGGATTCTTGCTTTAAGTGTACCAGAAACAAAAAGGAAATAAAAAATCAACGTAGGAGGAATTTATTTCATGGAAACATTAAGTGACATTCTAGAATTCAATAAGAAATTTGTTGAGAACAAGGATTATGAACCTTACATAACGTCAGGTCTTCCTGATAAGAGAATGGTGATCCTTTCTTGCATGGATACTCGTTTAGTCGAGCTGCTTCCTCGTGCGATGAACTTAAAGAATGGCGATGTGAAGATGGTTAAGAATGCAGGCGCTTATGTAACAGATCCATTAGATAGCGTTGTTCGCTCCATCCTAATCGGTGTGTACGAACTTCAAGCTGATGCTGTTCTTGTCATCGGTCATCATGACTGCGGCATGGGTAAAGTTGATCCTGCAAAACTTCGCGATAAAATGGCGAGCAACGTTTCAAAAGAAGTGGTTTCAACACTTGAGCATGCAGGCATCGATGTAGAAAATTGGCTTCAAGGTTTTTCAACTGTTCAAGATGGGGTTCGCCAAAGTGTGGAAACGATCAAAAACCACCCTCTGTTGCCAGAAGGAACGCCCGTTCACGGTTTAGTGATCGATCCAAAGACTGGAAAGCTTGATCTTGTAGAAAAATAAGCATTTAAAAAGCTCACTCGATCGAGTGAGCTTTTTCTTATTGCGATGCAAGAAGATCTGCGAACGCCTTCCCATAAGGTGGTAGATCTGGCGGACGTCTTGCGGATACAAGATGGCCATCGACGACAACCGGTTCGTCGATCCATGTTGCTCCTGCATTCTCCATGTCGTCACGGATACCCGGAGTACTCGTCACTTTCTTCCCTTCAAGGATACGTGCAGAAATCAGCACCCATCCTGCGTGACAAATCTGACCAATCGGCTTCTTGTTCTCTTCCATATGCTGCACCATCTTCAACACCTCGGGAAAGCGGCGAATCTTGTCCGGTGCCCATCCTCCCGGTACGAGGATGGCGTCATAATCTGAAGGGTCGATGTCGCTGTATGCATAGTCAGATACAACGGGAACCCCATACTTTCCAATATACTTCTCTCCAGCTTTTTCACCTACATAATGAACAGTTGCACCTTCCTCGATCAATCTGTAGTAAGGATACGTTAGCTCAAGGTCTTCAAATTCATGATGAACGAGACTGATTACTTTTTTATTCGATAAGCGCATGCTTTCACCTCCACCTTAACGATATACCATTTTGTGCTCATTTCAAAACGACGGGTTTCTTGAAACCTTTTGAGGGTATTAAAAACGTAATGTAACCATTCCCTCGGTGTGTATTTTTTCCCATCATTCGAACATACCTTTCAACATATGACTTTGGGATAAACAGCGGCCATAGTAAGGTCTTAAAAATTGGGGAGACTATTTAGTACTAAAGGAGAGATCGTCATGGATGCTGGTCTAATACTTGAATACGCATGGGTGCTTCTTGTCTTGATCGGGCTCGAAGGCATACTTGCAGCAGATAACGCGCTTGTTATGGCAATCATGGTCAAGCATCTTGAACCAAATAAGCGTAAAAAAGCGCTTTTCTATGGTCTAGGCGGTGCCTTCGTTTTCCGCTTTGGTTCACTCTTCATCATTTCCTTCTTAGTTGATATTTGGCAAGTGCAGGCGATCGGTGCACTTTATCTGTTATTCCTTAGCATCAATCACCTCGTGAAGAAATTCTTACTAAGCGATGATAAGAAGAAAACAAAGAAAGAAGATAAACCGAACAACGAAGGGTCAGGATTCTGGACGACGGTACTTAAGGTAGAGCTAGCTGATATTGCGTTTGCAGTCGATTCCATTCTTGCTGCAGTAGCGCTTGCACTCACTCTTCCCACCACAAACTTTCCAAAAGTCGGTGGGTTAGATGGTGCTCAATTTGCAGTTATTCTTACCGGTGGAATTATCGGACTGATCATCATGCGATTCGCAGCAAATTATTTCGTTAAACTTCTCCACCGTAAACCAGGACTTGAAACAGCTGCGTTCATCATCGTAGGTTGGGTCGGTGTAAAGTTAGCGATCTATACGCTCGCTCACCCGAGTCTCGCTATTCTTGAAGAATCCTTCCCGAAAGAACCAGCATGGAAAATCACGTTCTGGGGCGTCCTCGTCGCGATTGCTCTTGGAGGATGGTTCCTCTCTTCTGAGCGTGATGAGAGTGAACGTGAAGACGAAAACGAAGATACCTTAGAAGAAGAAAGTGAAAAAGCGAAAGACTTTTCATAAAAAACAGGTGCCACGCTGGCACCTGTTTCCTGTTTAACTTAAAAACGCTTCTCTAATTTCTTCCATTCTCTTTTTGTTCACGCCCATGTCTGAATAGCCCATACGTGATGCGGAACGAAAGTGCACGGTTTTCGAGGTTTCATCAAGGTAAAATTCAATATCATCAACAAACTTAAAAAGCTTCGATTTTTCTTCAGCTCTTATGTAGTTTGCTTCTTCTTTTACGATTTTCGTACGTTTTCTGTTTTGTAAAATGCTTTTCAGTTTCGCTAGCGCTTCTCCTTCTGTCACGCTGTATGAAAATGATTCCATCTTATTCTTTTCATCTTCGCTCTGAGTTGAAACACAGTTTGGTTTATTCGGACAAGGTGCTAACTTGCCATCTCTTGCACCTAATTGCTCTCCGCTCATCGGTTTCGCCTCCTTTTCTATCGTTCTTCTTTGTTATACCCTTTTACGGCTCGTTATGCACTTATTGTAACCAATTCATCAGCACAACTCTCCATACGATGTTTATTTCTTCAGCAGAGCGTCTATATTACCTATGAATTCAGATATCGAAGGAGGCATTTGACCATGAGTAGACCATTAGTACGAGAATACCAGAACGATGAGAAGCTAAAGGCTGACATTGAAGAGCTAAGCAACATCGGAATTTCAAAGGATGATATCTACGTCCTCTCTCACGACGATGATCGTACAGAGCGCGTTGCAGACGGTGTAGATGCCAATACGATCGATCGAAAAGAAATGGGTCTGAAAAGCCTGAAGAACGTATTCAGTAGAAAAGGCGATGAACTTCGAAACAAGATGGAAGAGATCGGCTTCTCCAAAGAAGAAGCAGAACGATATGAATCAGAAATGGATAAAGGAAAGATCTTTATGTTCGTAACGGATACGGACAAAGTAGCGCAGTGGAAGTAGAGATGAAACGGAGCTTGGCAGGTGCCGGGCTCCTTTTTTTGATTTGTGACAAGCAGATGGGTGCTCACAATAAAAAATATTTATAAAGATATTGGACAGTTAGGGGTCTGCCAACTCCACATTCTGCATATATTTGTATGGCAATAAAAAATTCTTCTTTCAAAGGGAGTGCTGATTATGTTGGATCGTACATTGCTTTTCGTAGCTGCTATGATTGCTGGTTTTGCAATGCTTCGATTATCTGAGGCTGATTCTTTCCTTTCAAGTCTCAACCCGGTATTCGAAGTGGTTGGATACTTAGCGGCGCTGCTATTTGCACTTGTGTTGATCTACAAAGGCATCAGGGCTGTTCTTCCGTCAAAATCGTAAGCGCTTACCTACTCTTGAAAGAAAGAAAAAAAGCGGGGGTTCAAGCCCCCGCTTTTTTCATGCTTATTTAGGTGAGATCATTTCTTCAGGTCGTACGATATCATCGAACTGCTCAGCTGTCAGATGACCACTTTCAAGTGCAGCTTCACGAAGTGTCGTACCATCTTGGTGAGCCTTCTTCGCAATACTCGCTGCATTCTCATATCCGATATGAGGGTTCAATGCCGTAACGAGCATCAATGAGTTCTTTAAGTATTCACCAATCACTTCTTCGTTCGGTTCGATACCGACCGCGCATTTGTCGTTGAAAGACTTCATGCCGTCTGCAAGCAGTCTTGCAGATTGAAGAAAGTTATAGATGATAACGGGTTTGAAAACGTTTAGCTCAAAGTTTCCTTGGCTTGCAGAGAAACCGATCGTCGCATCGTTCCCCATCACTTGAGCTGCTACCATCGTAAGAGCTTCACTTTGTGTTGGATTCACTTTACCAGGCATGATCGAGCTTCCTGGCTCATTTGCTGGAATCGTTACTTCGCCGATGCCACAGCGTGGACCACTCGCTAGCCAGCGCACATCGTTTGCGATCTTCATCAGATCTGCCGCTAGTGCTTTCAGTGAGCCGTGAACATGAACGATTTCGTCATGACTCGTAAGCGCATGGAATTTGTTAAGCGCAGAACTGAACGTGCGATCAGTCATCTTGCTGATTTCTTCTGCAACCATGTCACCGAAATCAGGATGAGCGTTAAGACCCGTACCGACTGCAGTTCCGCCGATCGCAAGTTCCTTCATGTACTTCACGCTTTCAAGAAGCATGTTTTCACACTTCACGAGCATGCGTTGCCAGCCGCTGATTTCCTGTCCAAGCGTAAGAGGCGTTGCATCCTGTAAATGCGTACGACCGATCTTGATGATGTGATCGAAATCTTGCATCTTCTGATAAAGCGTTTCTTTTAATTCGATCAGATTTGGATAAAGGTGATCTTCTACTGCCAAAACAGCTGCTACATGAAGCGCCGTTGGGAATGTATCGTTAGATGATTGTGATTTGTTCACATCGTCGTTCGGGTGAACTATCGCGTCACTACCTTGTTCTTTCAATATTTCATTCGCACGGAATGCGATGACTTCATTCATGTTCATATTCGATTGTGTGCCGCTTCCTGTTTGCCAAACAACTAGCGGGAAGTGCTCGTTATGTTCTCCGTTGATCACTTCGTTTGCAGCTTGTACGATCGCATCGGCTTTCACATCTTCAAGCTTTCCTAGACGCTGATTCGCTAGTGCAGCACCTTTTTTAAGGATAGCGAATGCTTTCACAACCTCGATCGGCATTTGTTCGTTACCGATTTTGAAGTTTTCTTTACTTCGTTGCGTTTGTGCACCCCACATTTTGTCTCTAGGTACTTTTATTTCTCCGATTGTGTCGCGTTCAATTCTATAATCCATTGTGATCCTCCTTTAAGTAAAAGACTAACAAGATTCACTTCCATAAAAAGAAGGCTAAACCTTCTCACTTTTTTATGACGACGCTTTCATCATATCATATTTTTACGAAGGTATCGTTACAATTTACATACATTTGGGAAACCCTAGTTATTGTCCTCCCTATGCCGTAGGAGTACGAATACCGCTTGCTTTCCTGCGGACGAACGCCCGAGCCTCCTCCCGGACAAAAAACGTCCGGTCCGGGGTCTCTGTCGCCCGTTTTTCCGCGGGAGTCAAGCGGTATTCACTCCTACTAGATTGTAATCAACACAGACAAAACTTCCCGACCTCCACATAACGTAATTCTTGCAGAGATTTCAACCATATCACTGAAAACGGCCATCAACACAACCTAAAAAAAGCCGCTCAAAATGAGCGGCTTTTCAAATTACGCGTTCGCAACTTGCTTTTTATCTTGGTCGTCTCGTTTGATTACAAATTGTAGAACGAGTAGTGCGATGAAGAGACCTAGGCCGTAAAGGTCTGTAGATCCTTCAGGGTAGATCAGCATGATACCAGCGGCTACGCCAGCGATACGTTCGATGGCATGCGTTCTTCTGTACCAGTATCCGATCATACCTGCACCGATACTGATCATACCAGTGAGTGATGTGAATAGTACCCACAGAAGTTCTTGCCACGTTGTATCGATCATCATGAGCTCCGGCGATAGCACGAAGATGTATGGAATGATAAACGCGGCGATGGCGAGCTTGGCTGAATTGACCCCTGTTCGGAGCGGCTCACCTCCAGACACCCCCGCTGCAGCAAAGGCCGCAAGTGCTACTGGTGGCGTAATATCAGCTACGATACCAAAGTAGAATACAAACATATGAGCAGATAGTTCAGGCACAGATAGCACGATTAGTGCTGGTGCCGCTATCGTTGAGGTAATAACATAGTTCGCCGTTGTCGGTGACCCCATCCCAAGGATAAGTGATGCGATCATCGTAAAGAACAGCGTGAGCAATATGTTTTCACCAGATAGTGAAACTAGGCTGTTTGCAAGTTTCAACCCAAGTCCTGTTAACGTTACAACACCGACGATCATACCTGCGGCTGCCGTTGCAGCTGCTACACCGAGTGCGGTACGTGCACCGTTTGCTAGGGCGTCGATGAAGTCACCGATTCCCATTCTCGTTTCTTTGTTGATCGCACCAACAACAATCGACGTTAAGATCGCATAAAGAGCGGCTCTTGTAACAGACGTACCTGACATCAAGAAGAAAATAACAGCTGCGATCGGGAGCAGTAGATAGATTTTCATCAATACTTGCTTACGATCTGGCATTTCATCTTCTGTCAGACCACGTAGTCCGATACGCTTCGCTTCAAAGTGGGTCATAATCCAAATTCCCGTAAAATAAAGAGCTGCTGGGATTGCTGCTGCTTTTGCAATTTCCCAGTACGTGATGCCCCCTCCAATGAATTCGACCATTAGGAAGGCTGCGGCACCCATGATCGGTGGCATGAGCTGTCCACCAGTCGAAGCGGCCGCTTCAACACCACCAGCGAATTCCTTTTTGTAACCGAGACGTTTCATCATCGGAATTGTGAAGGAACCTGATGTCACAACGTTCGCAACCGAGCTTCCACTGATCGTTCCCTGTAGTGCACTAGAGAAGATCGCAACTTTTGCAGGTCCACCGACTCTTTTTCCTGCAATCACGAGCGCAAGGTCATTGAAGTACTGCCCCACGCCAGTTTTGACGAGAAAAGCTCCGAATAGGAGGAAGAGGAAGATGAACGTTGCCGAAACGCCTAGTGGCGTTCCGAGTATCCCCTCTGTTGTAAAATACATCGAGCGGATAATACGATCGATGCTCAGTCCTCTATGCTGTAAGAACCCAGGCATATATGGTCCTAAATAAGCATAAAGAAGGAAGATCGATGTAATGATGGTGATTGGCAGTCCCACGACACGTCTCGTTGCCTCAAGGACGAGAACGATTGCTAAAAATCCAACGATTAAATCAAGCGTCGTCAAACGACCAACACGAAAAACAAGTTCTTCGAAATTGAGCGGCCAGTACATACCGACATAAACACCGACGAGCGCAAGCAGTCCATCATACCAGGCTACTTGAAACCTTCTTTTCTTATCCTTAAGACGCTTCTTTGAAGCAGGAAACAATAAGAAGATCAGACCAAGTGCAAAAGCTAAGTGGATGGAACGCTGCAGTTGAGCGGTAAAAACTCCAAATATTGCAGTATACAATTGGAATACAGAGAATCCAACGAGTCCAATAACTGAAATCCACCCTAGAACGCCGGTAAGCGTACGGTGTCCTGCTTCTGGGTCGAATTTCGCCATTAAGTCCCTGGATTGTTCTTCTGTAAATTCTTCGTTTTCTTCACGATCTATTGGTTTATCTTTTTCTTTGTCTTTGTCACTCAAGCAAATTAACTCCTTTCATCCACTTCCACAAACTTATTGTTCCCGATTCCATGTGAAGCCATGAGCCAGGTTCAATAACCTTGCTAAGCTTCACTTCTTGATCTTCCACAAGAAGCGTATGATCTGCTACGACTTTACCCGTACGCAAGTCGATCGATGGAAGTTCACGGTTCATGTCTTTAATTTTGTAACCCTCTTCGTCTTGAATAAACCGCTCTCCTTCACCCGCATTCGCCGGCATTCCAACTGCAAAGTTTTCATAAGAAAGTTCATATTGAACAATCGTGCCGTCCTCTGAAATGTAGTAAGACTCTAAGACGGGTGTGCGGTGTACAGAGTGCGTATAGCGGATATCAAAATCTTCCGGGGTAGAATCGATCGGAACATAAGCTAGAAACTTACCTGTCTTTCCATTCTCAAGACCCATCACGGTAAAAAAGGGGTACGTAAAAACAACCATAATCAGAACGATCGCCAAGCCTGTGTGAAACAGAAACTGTCTGGTTGAGGTTGATAGTATCATTGTAAGAAGACGCAGGCTGCTAGCAGCCTGCGTCCATCACATCCTTTTTTATAGATTATAAAGAAGCTTACTCGCTTTTGACTCCTTTTTCATCAAAATACTTCTTTGCACCTGGGTGAAGATCAATTCCTACACCGTTAAGTGCACTATCAGCTGTGATGAATTCACCTTTAGCATGTGTAATTTTATCTGCGTTGTCGAAAATAGCTTTCGTCATGTTGTAAACATACTCTTCATCAAGGTCAGAACGAGCAACAAGCATTGCAAGTACTGCAACAGTTGTTGTATCTTCTTCAAGTCCATAAGTACCGCTCTTGATTGTGTCTTCTGCATAATAAGGGTACTTCTCGATCAACTTATCGATCATTTCTTGCTCGATCGGTAGTACGTTAACAGGTTTCACTGCAGACAACCCTTCTACTGCACCAGTTGGCGTTCCAGAAGTAATGAATGCTGCATCGATGTTACCATCTTGGATTCCTTCAGTAGACTCATCGAATGCAAGGTGCTGTGCATCGATGTCGTCCATCGTGATGCCATGAACTTCAAGAACTTGCTCAGCGTTTGCATATGTTCCACTTCCAGGTGCTCCAACAGAAACCTTCTTACCTTTAAGATCTTCGATTGAAGCGATTCCACTTTCCTTCAGTGTTACAACTTGAATCGTTTCAGGATAAAGCGTTCCGATAGCTTGTACATTATCAACTTTTCCATCTTCAAACATAAGCTCGCCCTTTGTCGCATAAGCAGCGATGTCTGTTTGAGTGAACGCAACATCTGCATCTCCGCTCTGAAGTGTCTGCATGTTTTCTACAGATGCACCTGAAGACTGTGCGTTAGCACTTTCAATGTCTGTGTTGTCTTGGATAGATGTGGCGATTTCTCCACCAAGCGGGAAGTATGTACCACCAGTACCACCAGTTAGTAGGCTTAATTCTTTAGGCGACCCACTAGCTCCATCGCCACCTCCAGATCCACATGCTCCAAGAATCATGGAGATCGATAATAATGCTACGAACAAACTGAATACTTTTTTCTTCGCCATTCATTTGTCCCCCTTTTGAAATTTTAGACACATTCCAAAAATAATTGTAACATATTTCTTATGATTTTAATACAGTAAGGTGGTACAGAAGCCTTATATTCTACTGTTGTAAAACACTGGAAGCGCTTTATGATAGACTTTTTTGGATTTTACAAAAATTTTATTTCCCAATGTTTTAACTCGGGCTCTTTCTGAAACGTTTTCGAGTTATAAATGAACGTCCACGGCATCGCACAACGTGGTGGAACGACGAGAGATGAATGTGAGAAAGTATGTACAGCCACCAATTCATCTCTCTCATGATAGTGAAGAATTGTGTCATCCAGCTTCCATTCACAATCGTGGCCGTTCAAGACTAGGACGGTTGCAAGAAGTGATCCGCGATGATTGATGGCGATTCGTACTGGTGCGAACGCTACCGTATGTAACTTGATCGGATACTGCTTGTATATTTCATAGAAAAGCATTCGATCTTTCTCGGAAATCGTTCTCTCCCATTTCTCCTCAAACTTCAGCGTCATGATGAGGACTCCTTCTGTAGTGACGTAATTCTTTTTGCTCTAGCATATAGAGATCATCGAGTACATCGTTGAGAGATAGAAGTTCGAAGATGATGATCATCTTATCATCAAAATGATGACGGGAAGTTGATGAGATCGTTCTTGTATCATCGAGCTCATGAAAAAGCTGATCAAGCTTTTCTATTTTCAAAAGGTGTTCTTCCCCGATCTGATTCGTTGGATCATGGAAGGCTTTTGAGATCGAACATCCTGCATCGATGATCGTTTCATAGTCACCTTCATCAAACCCTTTTTTTGTATCGACGAAAAGCATGTTTCCAAGGTGATAGAGGATTTTCTGCATATATTCGAGCTTCTTCAGGATGACGGAAAAACTTCTCACTTCCTGCATGCTATGGCGGCGATACTTCCATTCTTCCCTTTGGTATTCAATCAATTGATACGTTCGCTGAAGTTCGCGGCTCACGCGTTGGTACACCATGTTTTGCTTTCGTGCGTGTGGAAGGTCTTTCATAATTTGATCAAGAAGATCGCCGGCACTGTGATACAGCCCTTCAACGCTCTGGTTGATCATCGAGTGAAATTTTGGAGGCATAACAAAATAGTTTACCGCAGTGGATACGACAATCCCGATCAACGTTGTACTGAGTCTCAGTACGAAGGTCGTCATATGATCCCCCGTCGCATCTGGAATCATCGCAACGGCGGTCAGTGTTGCGACGAGCATGCCCGAATCGAGATGTAGTTTGTGACATGCGATAAGTGTAAGTGTTGCTGCTAGTGCATAAGTAAAAGGAGATTGGTGGAGGAACGACTCAAAGATCATCGCAAAGCCTGCGCCGATCGCCGCTGCTGGAAATCGTACGATTCCTTTTTTTATCGAGTCAGAAGCGGTGGGCTCAACCGTTACAATCGCTGTGATAACAGCAAAAAGAACAGGCAATCCAAGCGCATCGCAAATCCAAGCAGTAATGAACGCGGCAAGGCCGGTTTTTAAAATTCGGCCTCCTACAAATTTGAATAATTTCTGTTTTAGATCCATCGTTAATCAGTCCATTTCTGTCCTTTCATTATATCTTACATAAGAGTTTACATAAACATCGCTTGGGCTTACTGTTACCTTATACTGTGTGAAAAGGAGAAACGTGATGACGCTATATATTGGCATCGACCTATCTGGTCCCTCTAATACGAAAGACACATCGATTAGTATCTTTTCAGGTGATGAAAATAGAATTTGCTTCAACGAATTGATAGAAGGAGCCTCTGATGAGGAAATATACAAACGGTTTAGTAGTGAAAAGAAGCACATGGTGATCGGAATAGACGCCCCGCTCTCCTATCAACCCGGAGGAGGAGATCGCCCTGGTGACCGAGCACTTAGAAACCGCATTAAAGAAGCTGGTATGAAGAGTGGGTCGATCATGACACCTACGATGACCCGAATGGTCTACCTCACGTTGAGAGGAGTTGCTCTATCAAGGGGACTTGCTGCTTTAAACTCTATTATCGTAGAGGTTCATCCAGGAGCAGCAGTTGGCCTTAGGATGCTAGATAAAGACGCTGTACTCACCTATAAAACGGACATCACTTCAAGGAAAAGAATTAAATCGTTCTTAGAACGTGAAGGTGTGCTCGCTATTTCGGAAAAAGCGCTTGAATCAACGCATTCGTTCGACGCTTGTCTTGCGGCTTATGCGGCATGGAAGTGGAACAACGGAAAATCTTCCTTCATATTCCCATCTGATCCCCCGATTCATCCATTCGAGATTGGATGCTAGCGTTAACAAACTCGTAAACTATTTTTCTATGTATAAAACGTTTCCTTCTGGACAAACTAGCAATTAAGGTAAGTCATTTAGAGGAGGAAGTATGATGAAAAAGGAAGCTGTGTTCACGATTGCACCTTTTGAGACGTATTTAGAAAAGACCCAGCATGGAACCGAAGTGTATTATGAGTATGAGAAGTATGAACTGCTTTCAGGAAATCATAACGGCGAAGAAACGTATTTTATGATCGACTACCACACTGGATTAACGTATCACGTAGACAAAAATTCGGCCGAGAGGTTTCTTGCTTTGTATGAATCCGGAAACGTACAGGCATTACTAGAGGAAATGGTTTCGCGGATCACACCGAGTACGACACATACTTACAGCTAAAAGCCCTATAGCAGGGCTTTTTGTATGTTGCAAAAAACGCTGCGCTTAGTTGCGCAGCGTTTCCTGAAACACTTTAGGAACGATGTCTCGGAAGACCATGTATATCAAACTAATGAAAAACGCTGTGATTGCCATTGCAAACGAAGGAAACACATCCCATTCTCTGTCCATGCCCCAACCGCTGAGCATCGCTCCTGAAAACGTTCCGATCATATAGCAAAACGGAATCCACCATTTCATTTTGATATCACCTCATAGGTGATATACCCGCATCCGACAAAAATTGAACCTCAATCAGAGCATTCCTTCGACATCTTTCTTCAATTCTTGTGGCTCTGTTTCTGGGGAATACCGTTTAACAACGTTTCCACTCTTATCGACAAGAAACTTTGAGAAATTCCAAGGAATGTCGCCGTGTTCGACCTCAGGTGCCTCGTGCACTAAATACTTGTACAGCGGGTGAGCATCGTCACCGTTCACATCGATTTTTGAGAACATAGGGAAATCAACGCCATAGTTAAGCGAGCAAAACGATTGGATCTCTTTTTCAGAACCAGGTTCTTGACTACCAAACTGATTACATGGAAAACCTAGAATTTCAAAAGGTTGTCCTTCTAATGATCGATAGAGCTCTTGAAGGCCTTCATACTGAGGTGTTAAGCCGCATTTACTAGCCGTATTTACAATGAGAAGAACCTTCCCTTCATATTCTGATAGCTGAACATCGTTACCTTCGATCGTTTTTACCGTAAATGAATGTACAGTCATCTTACCCCTCCTATTGGTTTCCCTCTACACATACCATAAATTTGAGAGATTCACCAACGATCAGCGTGCTCTTGCAATAATTCCGTTATGAACTTTGATATAGCCGTTCCTTAACATCTCGAATCCATTTTCGTAAGCGTATAGTCCCATCTGACGAATGTCCATCAATTCACGATACGTGTGGTTCATAATATCCGCCATAATGTGATAGTAGATTCTCGATTTCACTTGATTTCGTGGAGTCGTCATGATGACATAGCCGCTTGGCTTCACAAATTTCCTATGCCATTCTAAGATGTCCGGCTTAAATTCGTCAGGAACGTGCTCTAGTAATCCAACACTTAACACAATATCAAACTCGTTTTGAAAATCGAGGTCACGAATATCTTTTACTAGATACGTAATGTTCATCTCGTCTTTGTACCAGACTTTCGTTGCGCCTGTTTGTGGATTCGTTCCAAGAAAAGGGTACGTGTTTGGAAATTTGCCGAAACGATCGGTTTTACAAAACGCATCATAATCCACCATCACGACTTCTCCTCCAGGATACATCGCATGAAGCTGCATCGCTTCGTACCCTTCAGCTGCCCCTAGAAATAGAATCCGCGGTTTTGACACATCCAATCCTTCAAACAACGCCCGCTTTCCTCTTGGATCCCAGATGCCGTCTTCGATTCGATGAACGTAATTCCATAGTGATAGTCGAATCATCTCGCCGAGCCCGTGCTTTACATCCTGCATTCGAAAACCTTTGAAACTATCTTTCAATTCGGCTTTGAGCCTGTACTGTTCTGCAGGGACATCTTGCATGAACAAACTGTGGAAGGAACGGTTAAAATGCTCCCAGGAGGTTTTAACAGGCATCGTCGTATCGTTTCTGTGTTCCCACTCCACACGATCCTTTGCAAGCTTCTTAACTTCGAACGGCCTTCCTACTTCTTTCCAGGACAGCTGTGACCAGTCGCTCACACCGGCATTGTGAAAGAGATCGCGTTTTTCATCACTACCTCTTCTGAGGTCAACACGATAATGTGGCAAAAGCGCAGTGTACTCAAGGTCCTGTTCCGTAAACGGATGTTCCCTCGTTACAGAAGCGATTTCCAAAACTGTCACTCCTCTTTTTTTATGACTCTTTTCTAAAAGATTGTTGCAATAGAGAACCACACTTAGTTGATGGGAGCACAAATCAACCACTCCTCTTATAGCAGCAAAGTTTACGAAAAGAGCCATTTTTATTTATCATCTCACGGAGTTTCACTCGCTTCAACTATTATTCTGAATAATCAGACGTTTAAAACTGATTATTTTTGATCAAGAGGTGCTATAATTATAGTGATTAATTTTACAGGAGTTGGAAAGATGAACGTTGTTGTTAGTACGCTGAACGCCAAATATATTCATACATGTCTTGCTCTACGCTACCTGAAAGCTTCTGCCGCACCGGAATTCGTTGTAAAGATGGCTGAGTATACGATCAAAGACCCCGTTATGAATATTGTTAGTGACCTTCACTCCATGAAGCCCGATGTCCTCGGGTTCAGCTGTTATATATGGAATATTGAAGAAACGCTCCCAGTTATCGAGATGCTGAAAAAAGTGAACCCTTCTCTTAAGATCGTACTTGGCGGTCCTGAAGTTTCGTATGATGTATACCATTGGCTCGATCGGATCCCTGAGGTGGATTACATCGTCATGGGAGAAGGGGAAGCTACGTTTAAAGAGCTTCTAAAGCGTATTGAAGCTGGTGAGTCAGTGGACGACGTGAAAGGCATCGCTTTTCGAAAAGATGGAAAGAATCATATCAATCCTCCTGCTGTGAAGCTTTCGTTAAGTGATATCCCTTCCCCTTTTCGCTTTGAAGAGGACCGCGCAGAATTAGGACGGCGTGTAACGTATGTAGAGACGAGTCGAGGGTGCCCTTATTCCTGTCAGTTTTGCTTGTCCTCCATCGAAGTGGGTGTTCGGTATTTTCCAGTCGAGCGCATGAAAGATGAACTTCTTTACTTGATGGATAACGGAGCAAAAACGATTAAGTTTGTTGACAGAACGTTTAACATCCGAAGAAATTACGCGATCGATCTGTTTCAATTCCTTATCGACCATCACCGACCTGGGTGCGTTTTTCAGTTTGAAATTACGGCAGACATCATGCGACCTGAAGTGTTGGAATTTCTTAACCGTGAAGCACCTCCTGGCCTGTTTCGTTTTGAAATTGGCATTCAATCTACGAACGATGCGACGAATGAGCTCGTGATGCGAAAGCAAAACTTCGAAAAGCTTGCGAGAACCATTACGATGGTCAAAGACGGCGGAAAGATCGATCAACACCTGGATTTGATCGCTGGACTCCCTGAGGAAGATTACAACTCGTTTCGTAAAACGTTCAACGATGTCTTTGCATTTCGACCAGAAGAACTCCAGCTTGGTTTTCTAAAGATGTTAAGAGGCACCGGGGTTCGGATTAATGCAGCAAACCATGGTTACCTCTACATGGACCACTCTCCGTATGAAATACTAGGAAACAATGTGCTGTCCTTTGATGACATCATCCGAATTAAGCAGGTTGAAGATGTGTTAGAAAAGTATTGGAATGATCATCGCATGGATCGTACGATCGAGTACCTTGTCACAGAGGTTTTCAATTCTCCGTTCGACTTTTTCCAGGAGTTTGGAAGCTACTGGGAAGAAAACGGATGGTCTCGGATCGGTCATCAGCTTGAAGATCTGTTTAAAAGACTTGCGACTTTCCTTAGGATGCGATCACCTGAACAGATCGATCAGATCATTGCTCTTATGAAGATCGATTACTTAACGAACGCTAAAACGAAACCGCGAACGGTTTGGTGGGAAAATCGTCTTGAGAAAGCAACTCAGCTATCTCTTCTTCATACACTTGCAGATACGCCTCAGTTACTTGGGGAAAGGTTCAAATCGTTAAGTCTTACACAGAGAGAACTTCAAAAGCATACGATCGTCGACACGATGATAATTAACGGTGAGAAGGAGCTTCTTGTTGTTTACTATGATCCGAAAGCCTCAAGAAGTGAACTCTTTCAGTCATCTCTTCCAGCTCAGCACTCTGTTTCATAAAAGAAACTGGCATTTCGTACGTTACGAAATGCTTTTTTTGTTGCCGTTCTGTCGACATTCTTCGAGCATATGTGAGTGGTGCCTGTCACCTGGCATTTAAAGGATTATGTTGTTAGGGGACGAATTAATTAAGTAAACCTTGTCGGGGCTCAGTCCGACACGATGGAGGGATAAGATGTCACTAGTAGATTTGGATGCCGTTTCCCTGTCAAAGAAGATTGCAAGTAGAGAAGTTTCGTCTTCTCAAGTTGTCAAAACGTATATCGACCAGCTTAAATCGATCAATCCTACTCTAAACTGTCTGGTTGAAGACCGTTTTGATAAGGCGCTCGAAGAAGCCAAACTTGCAGACTATACTCTTGCAACTAAAAAGGCAGAAGGTCGTTTGTTCGGTGTTCCGATCAGTGTGAAGGAATGCTTTCACGTGGAGGGGATGTACACAACCGGAGGACTTAGCTATCGTACAACACATCGTGAAAAGCAAGATGCCCACGTTGTGAAACGCTTAAAGGACGAGGGTGCGATCATTTTGGGTAAATCGAATACGCCGCAGCTTTGTTTTTGTCAGGAGACGGATAATAAACACTATGGAAGGACAAACAATCCCTGGGACATCTCTCGAACGGCTGGTGGATCAAGTGGTGGCGAGGCAAGCTTGATCGCTGCAGGAGGTGCAGCTGTTGGAATCGGATCAGATATCGGAGGATCAATTCGGATACCTGCTCATTTTAATGGTGTCATAGGGTTCAAGTCTGGTAATCGCCAAGTATCCCACGAAGGAACCTTTCCTTTCGTTCACATTCGTGAACAGGAGCGGATGCTTGGGATTGGGGCGATAAGTAAATCCGTTAGAGATGCACGATTGATCAACCAGATCATCACAGATGAACATTCGGAAACATCTTGCTTGGATGAATTTAAACTCGTTTTCCCAACTCCTCATCACCGTATTCCGATTAACCGTGAGACGTTTCAGCTTCTCTCGAGTATTCGTGATACATTTACAGAAGAAATCGACACCGAGCAGAATAACCCTCCATTCTTTAATGAAGCAGCACTTCTTTGGCAACAGATCATGTCGATCGACGGTGGCGCATCTCTTGCTAAACTTATGAGTGAAGATGGAAGCGCCGTACCGATTGCAGAATACATGAAGGAGAAGTTTTTCAAAACCTCTTCTGTTCATTCCTACTTATCGTGGGCATTAATCGGAGCAAAACTCTTTAAGCCGAATCGAAAACAGACGGACAACATCATCATGATGATCACCCGTGGTGAGGATCTCATTCAAGAGTATTTAGATAGACGCATACTAGTATTGCCGGTCTATCATACACCTGCTCCGCTGCATGGTGAACTATACCAAGAAATCTTCTCGATCAGAAGAACATTCTTAAACTATATGCCCTACGTTGCATACGCAAACGTATGGGGACTCCCCTCGCTCGTGGTCCCGATCGGAACGAGTAAAGAAGAAGGTTTACCAATCGGTGTTCAGCTTGTTAGTCGAAATGGAAACGAAGAAGCACTTTTTCAAATGGGAGAGAAACTTGAAGAGAAGTTTGGAGGATACAGAAGGTGTGATGCGTTCGATCAGCATTTGAATGAAGAAGCTGAAGCAGAACTCGTTTAATAGCTTACTAAGAGAGAGAAGGAATACTGTTGTCTACTTCCCAACAAAAAAAGTCGTATGTGGCGATCGCAATTGCGGTTGCTTTTATTTCAACATCAGCGGTTATGGTTAAGCTAACGTCCGCTCCTGCCTCGATCATCGCGATGTACCGCCTGATCTTTGCGACTTGCTTGATGGTGCCCCTCGTAATCTTCCGGTACCGAGGCGATTTCAAACGAGTTAGCAAAAGAGACTGGGGTTTTGGAACCCTTGCAGGCATTAGCCTCGCTTTTCATTTTATACTTTGGTTCGAGTCACTCAACTACACTTCCGTTGCAAGTTCTGTTGTACTCGTAACGCTTCAGCCATTATTTGCTTTTATCGGTACTTATCTATTTTTTAAAGAAAAACTATCTTGGCCTGCAATAGTTGGTGGAATGACCGCCATTGCAGGTTCTATTGTGATTAGCTGGGGAGATTTCAGAGTGAGCGGCATCGCCCTTTTCGGCGACATGCTTGCCCTCACTGCTTGTGCGATGGTGACGGGTTATTTGTTATTCGGTCAAAACGTTCGGAAACGACTCGACCTTATCCCTTATACATTCATCGTATATGGAATCGCGGCGATCACACTCATCCTCTATAATGCTGTACTCACGTACCCCTTCA
Organism: Anaerobacillus sp. ABA4_114; assembly: GCF_056159065.1. Lineage (NCBI taxonomy): Bacteria > Bacillati > Bacillota > Bacilli > Caryophanales > Bacillaceae > Anaerobacillus > Anaerobacillus sp. ABA4_114. The sequence goes on along the minus strand of NZ_JBSWUM010000001.1, from coordinate 208,703 downwards.
TCGGTTACGCAGGATCAGATTGGATGATGTTTGTTCTTTTAGCGGTCTTTCCTACTTTACTAGGACATTCACTATTAAACTGGTCAGTGAAATGGGTCAGTGTTAACGTTATCGCCATGAGCATTCTATTTGAGCCCATCGGAGCTAGCATTCTTGCATATCTCCTGCTCGGCGAGACACTGCACCTCTTGCAGTGGGTAGGAGGCGGGATCATTTTGACTGGACTCTTCATATTCACGAGAACGTATCAGCGAGAGGTCCTATATGATGAGCACACAGTTCGACAGAGTTCAACATAAACCGGGTGGTACCTGTCACTTCATCTTAGGGCATGTTTTGCAGCAGCGGCCGTCATCTGACGCTTGATCGAAAAGACAGCAGGTTCTTCGAAAGCGTTGTTTGCCGTTCGCTGTTTCTTCTTTTTCTGTGTGATATTGAATGAATGGATTCACGCCACACGTAAAGCTCGTGCACTGAAACTCTTTTAGTAGATAGTGAAAATCTTCTTGGATCCTAGCTAGTTGTTCTTCGCCTGCATCCTTCTGAAGCTCCGTTTCGTACAACCAAAATAAATAGATCGCAGCATTTTCCCATAGAATCGTAGGTGAAAGTTTTGTAGATCCTACGATGGTCTCGATAAGTGGAGCAAGGTTTTTATTGATCAACTCATCAGCAAGTTTTGCTCTCATCTCGCTTCTCGTTGCTGATTTACTCATCGTGTCATTCGGCAGAACAAAGTTCATCATCCATGGTGTCGTACTTGTATCGACGTTGTACTTAAGCATTTCTGGCCCAGCGACAATAGGCTTATTCCATTTCGTGAACGAATACAAGAAAGGGACGAGAAGCATGAATGCATATCGCTTTACAAACTGCGATCCTGCGACGATCAAGGAAGGAAAGTGACCTTCATCTACAAGTTTCTGAAGGAAACGTTTCAGATGATCTGCATCTAGTAGATCTGTCACTTCTCCGAGTTGACCGGTAGCTGAAGGGTCCACTCCCACATGGAGTCTTAGCTTCTCAAGTATCGCCTTTTCTTCATTACTAAACGTTTGCGGTTTGGCTAGCATGAATGTTTCTCCCCTTTCCATGTGGTACACATAATGGCGTCCCAAAGAGCGGATCCTCTAGTATGTTGCAGTCCAGTCCGAATACATCCTTCACAAGGTCGACTGATATAATATCCTCAGGTTTTCCTTGGTCATAAATCCCTTTATCTTTCACTGCGATAATGTGGTCTGCATACCTGCACGCAAGGTTCAAGTCATGCAGAACCATAACGATCGTACGGTTATCGCGTCTGTTTAATTCAAACAAGAGATCCAGCACTTCGACCTGATGAGCAAGGTCGAGGTACGTTGTTGGTTCATCTAACAGAATAATATTTGTATCCTGAGCGAGTGTCAGCGCGATCCACGCTCGCTGTCGCTGTCCGCCTGACAGAGAATCAACGCTCCGCTCTGCTAATTCTTCAAGATTCGTAGACTTTAATGCTCTCTGGACGGCTTCCTCATCTTCTTCCTTCCACTGATTCAACCAGCTTTGATATGGATAGCGCCCTTGCTTGACGAGTTGAAGCACAGTAAGACCTTCAGGTGCAACCGGACCTTGAGGAAGAATAGCCATCTTACGTGCGATCTCTTTCGTATGCATGCTTGAAATTGCTTCTCCATCAAGCACAACTCCACCAGAATGTGGTTTTAAGAGACGCGCTAAACTTCTCAGTAGCGTTGATTTCCCACATCCGTTCGCACCGATCAATACACTCAGTTCCCCTTCAGGAATAAGCAAATTCAGATCTTCTATAACGGTATGTTCACCGTATCCCAATGTAAGGTCTTTTGTCTGCAAAGCATACATGGCTTTCACCTCGTCAATTTATAAGTTTCTAGAGCGATAGAGTAAGTAAACAAAGTAAGGGGCTCCGATCGCTGCTGTAAACACACCCGCTGGAACTTCTAGAGGTGAAAACAGCGTCCTACCGATCAAATCCGCAATGATGACAAGCATACTTCCTACCAGTGCTGAGGCAGGAACGAGGACACCAAAGGACGCCCCGACTAGTTTTCTTGCAATGTGTGGTGCCATCAAGCCAACAAAGCCGATTCCTCCTGCAAATGCGACTGCACCACCAGCAAGCCCAGTACTGATAAACAAAAGAACGATTCGGTCTCTCATGAGAATGGCCCCTGCGCCTTTTGCGACATCGTCACCTAGCTCCTGGAGGTTAACGCGCCTTGAATACACCATCAACACGAGTAGTAATATCGCGACCCATGGGAGAAGAGTGAGAACATCCTTCCCATTCGTCCCATGAACACTCCCTGTAATCCATATATTTGCATCTGAGGCTCTGTAAATAGGTCCAACAATCATGAGAAGCGTCGTGAGTGCTTGAAGAACGGCGGCAAGCCCTATTCCGATCAACACAAGCCTGATTGGAGAGATCCCATTTTTATATGAGAGAACGAACACGAGAAATCCAGTTGCGATTGCACCAATAAATGAAGCAAGAGGCAGCCATTGGATACTGACAGTAAGGGCGTTTGCTCGATCGCTAAAAATCGTCAAGAAGCCAATCGTTGCAAGAGCTCCTCCCCATGTGATCCCTAGTATATCTGGTGAAGCGAGCGGGTTCCGTATCATCCCTTGCAGAATGGCTCCAGAAACAGCTAACGCTCCACCTGCAAGGATCGCCATGGCTACTCTAGGAAAACGAAACTGTTTTACTACGAGTTCATTCATCTCAGTTCCATATCCAAAAAGCGCTTTTCCAACTTCAACAGGCGTCATAAAGATCTCACCGACTCCTATACTGATCAGCCCTGCTAAGATAACGAATAAACCGAGGATGAATGTCATCCACACTGCTCTTCGATCGATTAAATATGAAAATAATTTCGTTCTGAAGGAAGCATATTTCATCATAGCTTTGTAAACTCCCTTCGAGCGATATAGATAAAGAACGGAGCTCCGATGACAGCGGTCAGCACCCCAACAGGTGCCTCTAGTGGCATGATGACATACCGTGCTGCAATATCTGCTAGTAACAGGAGAACTGCCCCAAAGATAGCGCTGTATGGAATCACCCAGCGATAGTCAAAACCTACAACATAGCGCGCTAGATGGGGTACGACGATTCCGATCAAGCTGATGGGGCCCGCGATCGCAACCGATCCTCCCGCAAGCAAGACGATAAAGATGGCTGCCATCACTTTTACAAGAAGCGTTCGCTGTCCAAGCCCAACCGCAACATCTTCTCCCATAACGAGTGTGTTGATTTTTGAACTGATCAGAATGGAGCCGATCAAGCCGATACAGATGTAAGGCAAAACCGAAATTAGAATGGAAAGACTGCGTCCTTCAACAGATCCTGCTAACCAAAAAAGAACGTCTTCTAGCGCTTTCTCGTTCAGTACGAGCATCCCCTGTGTTAGAGAAGAGAACATCGCAGCGATCGCTGCCCCAGCGAGCGTTAGCTTCATTGGAGTAAGACCTTCTCTTCCTAATGATCCAAGCGCATACACGATGACTGAAGCAACCGCTGCTCCTAAAAATGCTAGCCAGCTAAACACTGTGAGTGAGGACACAGAAAAAAACGTCACTGCAATGACGATCATAAAGCTCGCTCCTGCATTCACACCTAATATTGAAGGTGATGCAAGAGGGTTTCGTGTGATCGCCTGCATCAGTGCACCAGCTACCCCAAGACTAGCTCCTACCGTCGCTCCTATAAAAGCTCGTGGCACGCGGTTTTCTCTTATAATGATATGTTCATTACTTCCATCAAATTTAGTGAATGACTTCCAGGCCGTTTCCCAGGAAATGCTCGTTAGACCGTAGACAACGCTCATCGCCATCAAGATCATTACGATAATTACTCCAAAAGCAATTCCCAGCCACCTTAACGTCATAGGTTTTATGCTAGTCATTTTATTAGTCCCTTTCTAAACCTTCCAAATTAAGTGTAGAAAAAGTTTGAAAGCGTGTCAATGATTTTGAGAATCACTATCAATTAAATGTTGACACATGTTTGACAATTAAGTATCATAAACATCGTAAATGAAAATGATTATCAATTCTACATAAGGGGGGTACAAGCTATGCTTAAAAAAGGATGGATGATTACGTTACTAGCAGTCATGATGATCCTTGCAGCTTGTGGAACTAACGGAGGAAATACAAATAACCAGGAATCAACAGGAGATGACTCTTCTGAAAGCTCAGAAACTCGTACAGTGGAACACGCAATGGGTGAAACCGAAGTGCCTGCTGAACCAGAGAAAGTCGTTATTCTAACAAATGAAGGGACAGAAGCTCTTCTTGCACTAGGTGTAACACCAGTTGGTGCCGTTCAATCTTGGTTAGGGGATCCTTGGTACGAACATATCTCTGAAGATATGAAAGACGTCGAAGTAGTTGGAACAGAAAGTGAAGTTAACCTTGAAGCAATCGCTGCTCTTAAACCTGATCTCATCATCGGTAACAAGCTACGTCAAGAAGCTGTTTATGATCAACTAAGCTCAATCGCTCCTACTGTTTTCTCTGAAACGTTGAAAGGCGACTGGCAAGAAAACTTTAACTTCTATTCAAAAGCAATGAACATGGAAGACAAAGGGAAAGAAGTTATGAACGCTTATAATGAGCGTATCGATTCAATGAGCTCTGAACTTGGTGAGCAACTAGACAAAAAAGTCTCTGTTGTTCGTTTCCTTGCAGGAACAACAAGAATCTACTATAAAGATTCATTCTCAGGTGTAATTCTAGAACAGCTAGGCTTTGCTCGACCTGAATCACAGCAAAAAGAAGACTTTGCTGAAGAAGTAACAAAAGAACGCATCCCAGAAATGGACGGAGATGTCCTCTTCTACTTCACTTATGAAGCTGGAGATGGTGAAGCTAACTCAACAGAAGAAGAATGGACGAACGATCCATTATGGAACAACCTCGAAGTTGTTAAAGAAGGAAATGTTCATGAAGTGAGCGATGCTATCTGGAACACGTCAGGCGGCGTTATTTCAGCAAACAAAACACTTGATGACATCGAAAAAATTTTCTTGAAGTAATCTAAAACCCGGTCTGTGACCGGGTTTTTCATTTTTTATCAAGCTAGACAACCTTTGACAACCCTCCGCAAATTTTTCTTTACAAATATAGCAAGAAGACAGGTCTATCTCAGGTATAATAGAAGAAAGACTTCAATAGGAGGGGACATACAGATGCCGAATGTTTGGACGCATATCCTGTTCGGAGAAGATGCGATGACGGAATCCGGCCTGTGGAATTCGATCAAATGCCACCTCCCATATTTTCGCCTTGGAGCTCAAGGGCCGGACCCTTTTTTCTATCATAATTTTTGGCCATGGAAAGAAACACCTGTTCAAGAGATCGGTGAGGTTCTTCATAAAAAAGAGTGTGGTCCATTCCTAATCGATATGATCGAATACGGAAGAAATGGAGATGCGCGTCTGCAGGCTTATATTCTTGGTTTCGTTACTCACCATATCCTTGACCGCAATACTCATCCATACATTCATTATCGAGCAGGACTTGAAGGAAACAAGCACCAACGTCTCGAGATCATCATCGATACACTCTTGATGAAAGAATATAAAGACATCGATACATGGAAAACACCCGTCTACAAAGAAATCGATATCGGTCCTTCGCTTTACACTCCAATCGAACAGATGCTTTCTGAGCTTGTTCAGCGATTTTATCCCGAGAGCGCAGCTCGTATGCCCGCTCGCTACATCGAGCAATCTTATCACGACATGGTCCTTGCACTAAGGCTCTTATTCGATCCATACGGCTGGAAAAACAAAGTGCTGAGGAAACAGGTGTCCTCTTTTTCATATAGGAAAGAAGTGGGCGATGAGGACTATCTAAATGAAGAAGGCAACGAATGGCTCCATCCTTCTGTGAAAGAAGAGAAGTCGAGCGCAACTTTCGAAGAACTTCTTGAACAGGCAACCGATGAGGCGACAACGATTCTCCCTCTCATTCATGACTATTGGCACAACGAGGAAAATTGTACGAGAGATTTAAAGGACCTGATCGGTAACCGCTCCTATGATACAGGGAAGGACTGCACGCTCCCTCTACCACTCAAACACTTTAGCCCGATCGTATAAAAAACGCCTTTCCCCATTCATTGGGAAAAGGCGTTTTCTATAGGTGTATGCCATCTTGAACCATCGCTTCCCTCGCTTCTGCTTTCCCTTTGTCGATATTCACCTTATGCAGCAGAATGATCCCTGCTATGAAAAAGAAGACGATCGAGAATATTCCGAGACGACTAGATCCGGTTAGCTGCCCGATAAATGCGAATAAGAAAGGTCCGAATATTGCAGAGAATTTTGCTGAGATACCGTAAAATCCGTAAAACTCTGCATGACGATGCTCCGGCACCATACTTCCGAAAATGGAACGGCTAAGAGCCTGTGCCCCTCCTTGCACGAACCCAACCATAAAAGCAAGGATATAGAAATGGAGAGCCGTACTCATGAAGTACCCCAGAAAAACGATGACGACATATATCCAAAGTGAGAACAACAGCGCTTTTTTTGGCGTGATCTTCTTCGCCAACCATCCAAAGAAAAACGCACATGGTATCCCGACGAACTGAGTGATTAAAATGGCGGCAATAAGATCATTCGCATTGATTCCAATGTCGCGACCGTAGATCGTTGCCATTTTGATGATTGTCGAAATCCCATCGTTATATAGCCAGAAAGCAATTAAAAAGATTAGGAGATGTTTGTATTGATTGATTTCTTTGAACGTCGTTCCAACCCGTTTGAACCCTATGGTCAAATATGAACCATTTAATTGCGGCTGCGTCTTCTTCTCTTCTTTCACATTCTTGAACATGGGTATGGAAAAGAAAAACCACCACAATCCTACAGTCACAAAAGAGACCTGTGTCGCTACGAGTGTATTCGGTAAAAAGAACCAAGAAGGGTTTAATATCATCAATAGATTAATAAGAAGTAGGATCCCACCACCGATATACCCAAATGCATACCCTCTAGCAGATATCCGATCGATTTCTCCCTCTTTCGCTATTTCAGGTAGGAACGCGTCATAAAAGACGTTACTCCCAGAAAACCCGATCGTCCCTAAAATGAGTAATAGAGATGCTAAAAGGTACCCACCTTCCCCAACAAACGCCATGAGTATGCTTGAAAGAATACCCATATAAGCAAAGAAGCGGAGAAATTTCTTTTTGGAATTCGAATAGTCAGCGATTGCACCGAGTAATGGAGCTAGAATAGCAACGATCAAGACAGCGATCGATTGAGAGTACCCCCAGTAAGAAGAAGCTAGACTTTTGTCTATATTCTTAGCTGCAACATCATAGTAAAATACCGGCAAGACTGCTGCCATCATCGTTGTGGCAAATGCAGAGTTCGCCCAGTCGTACATCATCCAGCTTCGTACTTCCTTATTGTTCATATCGTTCCCTCCATCGGCTAGTTTGGGGTAATCCTAGCTATCTATGATATGAAATGAGTAATTACTCTTGTCATGCCCATTTAGTCCGAGTACACTAACGGTAGATTAGGGAAACGGAGGGTTCTCATTGGACCGTAAAGACATAGAAAAAAAAGTAATTGAAAATTACCAGCGTGATGAAAATATGATGATTCTTGTATTTGCACAGTGGTGTGTAAATAACGATTTAAACCCTGAATCACTCTATGAAACGGCTTATCCTGACCAAATAAAAAACCCGGCACTAAAACAAAGTCTTGAACTGATCGTTGCAAAAGAAGAATCCGAGCATATACCTGACCAAACTGTTTTAAGTATCCTCTCTCTTTACGGAAACGACGATCTTGCTTACGTCGTTTCTGAAGAAATTGAACGAAAATCAAAGAAAAAATAACGCTACAACGATTATTTCCCTGAAAATACTAAACTCGTATCAGTATATTCGTTACTACGTTGAAACTTCCCTTCTCAAATATAGGAACCTGTGCGATACAGGTTCCTATTCATCTCGAAACAACGTAACGAGAGCGTGCGTGCCGTTATCTTCTCCTCCTCTTTCTGCTAAGTCTTCATACAATTTCTTAGAAAGCTCCAGTCCCGGCGTTAACATTCCCATCTGCTTTGCGGATTCGAGCGCAATGGTCATATCTTTTATAAAGTGCTTCACGTAGAAGCCCGGTTCCAACTGGTTAGCAATCATTCTTGGCGCAAGGTTACTTAAAGACCAGCTCCCTGCAGCCCCCGACTCGATACTCTTCAAAACCGTCCTAGGATTTAGCCCAGCCTTTTCAGCATAGACGATCGCTTCACATACACCGATCATGTTCGTAGCAATTGCGATTTGATTGCACATTTTCGTATGCTGTCCTGCTCCTGCTGGTCCCTGCAAAACAATATTTTCACCCACTACGTTAAAAATGTCCTCAACTTGTTCGAATACTTCTAGTTCTCCGCCTACCATGATAGACAATCTTCCTTCTCTTGCACCGACATCTCCACCTGAAACAGGAGCATCGAGGGTATATAGCTTATTCGAGAGGCCGAGTTGATAGATTTCTTCAGCTAGGGCTGGACTCGATGTCGTAAAATCGATCAAAATTGAACCTGGACGTGCGTTCGAGATGATGCCTTGATCTCCAATATAAACTTCTTCCACATCACTCGGATAACCCACCATCGTCATGACGACGTCTGAAGCAGAAGCAAGTTCTGCAACGGAGCTTTGCCACTCTGCTCCCTCTTCTAACAGCTCGGAAGCTTTCTCCTTTGTTCTCGTGTAGACCAGCGTGCGATAACCTGCTTTTAGTAAATTTCGTACCATACTTTTACCCATTACGCCTGTACCAATAAAGCCTAGTACTGGTTTTTGTTTCTGAGAATCCATTATTTTCGCCTCTCTCTCCCATAAATTTCTTTCTTCTATCCTCTCTTCATCGTACACTAAAAGAGAGGTGAAATCATGATGAAAACAAGTAGTTTTGCGGGTCTATTTTTATGGGTCGCTTTTGTAGTAACAAAGCTCCTCACTACTCCGATCGATACGCTGCAGTATGTGATGATGCTCTTGATGTTTGCCTATCTCGTTCTCGTTCCGCTGACACTTCACTTAGTTCAGCAAAAGAAAAATATCTTTTATCGCTATGCAGCCAGACTGCAGCCTTTAGCTGCTATTTCAGCTGGTGCTTCATTCTTTTTAGAACAAGGCACACTCGCTGTCATCCTAGCAGTACCGTGGCTAGTAACCACAATCCTCATCGCACTCTATGGGGTTAGCTTGGTCTTGCAAACGTGGAAGAAAATCAGAATTAATAGCGTATTGATTCAGCTCGGGCTTATGTATATTAGCATTGGAGGCTTTTGGCTCGTCCTGCACAGATCAGGCGTTCAAGTGCTACACTTTAGTGATGTGATCGTCCTGCTTACGTCGATTCATTTTCATTATGCAGCATTCGTCACACCAATCATGATGGCTTTTCTAGGAAAGCACTTAATTACATATGCACCAAACATAAAGCCATGGTTTACGATTATCGCTGTTCTCGTACTGTTAGGTCCGCCCTTCATTGCAGTGGGGATCACGTTCTCAGACACATTGCCTGTTCTTGAATTCATTTCTGTAGTGGAGTTCGTGACACCTTTGATCGTTTTTGCTGTCCTTTGTCTCGTATACCTCGTGCCAAAGCTAGAGTTTTCCGTTCAGATGCTTTTATCGATTTCATTCATGTCGCTTCTGTTTTCGATGAGCTCTGCGATGATTTACGGTTTCGCTCATGTGAATGAAGCTGTTATTCTCGGGATTCCGCTCATGGTCTTCTTTCATGGCTTTGTAAACACGTTTGGATTCACGTTATTTGGACTTCTAGGAGTAACGGTCCTTCAAGAAGCAGATTCACTATCTACTAAAAAAACCAGCATCTCGATGTGAGATGCTGGTTTGCAGTTTGTTGAGGAACCTAGAATTATGTTCACCCTACAACGTAGGAGTATGAAGACCTCTTGCTTTCCTGTGATGCTGGTTTTAACTAATTATATATTCTTTAATGCGCCAGCTACTTTTGCGACGCGTGCTCCGAGTCTGCTAGCCATCGTTAATTCTACTTCTACAGGTGTTCTTGATCCATCAGCTCCTGCAACGGTCGATGCTGCGTAAGGTGAGCCGCCAATGCCCTCAGTCGTGAGCTGCTCTGGATTCTCACCATATGGAAGACCAACATAGATCATACCGAAGTGCATCAGAGGCACGAACGTTGTGACTGCAGTTGTTTCTTGACCTCCGTGAATGGATCCAGTACTTGTCACAACAGCTGTTGCTTTACCTTCTAGCTCACCATTCATCCAGAGTGAACCAGCAGAGTCAAGATACTGCTTCATTTGTGCTGGCATCGAACCATAACGAGTCGGGATCCCCCAAATGATGCCATCAGCCCAACGAAGGTCGTCATGTGTCGCTTCAGGAATGTTATCTTGTGCTTCCTGTGCATCAACGTATGGTTGCTGTGCAGACATCGCTTGTTTAACCGCATCGAATTCCGGAATTTTTACTAACTTTACTTCTACATCTCCAGCACCTTTGGCACCTTCAGCTACAGCTTGCACCATCTGATAAATATGACCATAAGCACTGTAATACGGGATTAAAATTTTTGTACTCATTACGAACACTCCCTATTAGAAATAAATTTTTAAATCACTCGGACTCAACTATCTCTACTTCAAGATACTTTCCCTGCAAATGTAACTTTAAACATGAAATACACTCTAATTCAAGAATCTTCAATTCGAGATAAAAGGGCGAAAGAAGCTTAAAGCTTCTCCGCATAGTGACCTAGCTTCTTCATCAATGAGATGGCTGTTTCTTTTTCAGATTCATCTAGCCCAGCAAAAATTTTCTGAAGCTTCAACTCATGCTCAGGGAAGATGCGATCCATTAATGCCTTCCCTTCGTCTGTTACCACAGCATGTGTGATTCGACGATCATTCGGGCAAGGATTTCTTTTCAAATAGCCTTTAGATTCTAATTTATCTACCACATACGTAATACTTCCACTTGCAAGTAGGATTTTCTCCCCTATTTGTTGAAGTGGTTGACTACCTTTGTGATATAGAAGTTCCAATACTGCAAACTCTGTTGGATTTAAACCGTGATTTTGAATGTCCATCTTCACTTGATCGGTCACTGATCGAGTGGCCCTAGCCATAACAATAAACAGCTTTAGTGATAATTCTCTGTCTAATGATTCACTCATAATGTTCACCCTTATCAATCGTTGCTTTTATCTTGAATTCAAGATAATTATACAAAGGTTGGTATCCAATGTCAAGAAAGTCATAGATAGCTTTTCATGCAGTTATCGCTATACTAAATAGTAGAAGAACAAAGGACGTGATGAAACTTGCTTACCGTTACAACTCACAAAGATGTTACTGCAATTAAAGGGTCTGTCAAACGCGGAGGAATCTCCATGAGCGTTTATCTTTACTTGGTGGATCAGCTTCTTATAGATACAGGTCCCGCAAGGTTACACGATGAACTGAAACAGTATATTGAAAAACAACCGATCGATAAAATCATTCTCACACATCATCATGAGGACCATACTGGCAATGCACACCTCTTTAGTAAAGGTATACCGACCTACATTCATTCAACAGGGATACAGTACTGCGAGCAAAAGCCGAGCCTTCCTTTTTACCGTAAAATGTTCTGGGGAAATCGAAAAGCGTTCACCCCAACAATACTAGGTGATGAGATTCATTCAGAACACCATGCGTTCGATGTCATCCACACGCCAGGACATGCACCTGATCATGTGGTTCTTCTCGAGAGGGAGAAAGGTCTCCTTTTCTCCGGTGATCTATACGTAATGAGCAGACCGAAAAGTATTTTTGCATTTGAGTCGATTCCAGGTATTATCGATTCGATCGAAAATGTCTTAACGTATGACTTCTCTACGATGTTTTGCTCTCATTCCGGATATATACCTAACGGACGGAACCGTCTAGAGGAAAAGCTAACGTATTTAAAAACCGTGCAACATGATGTACTTAGAAAATACCAAGAAGGAAAATCGGCTTCAGAGATTCAAAAAGAGCTCTTTCCTTCTGCTCACGCTCTTAATTATTTTTCACTCTTTGAAAACTCTCCAAAGCATATCGTGACTTCGATCATCAAAGATAGCGCACAGACTGTATAATAAAAAAAACTGCCGAACAACGGCAGTTTTCTCTATGTTTCAATCAATCTTTTCATCAACTCGTCTGCAGCTGCAAGGCCTGAACGCGCTGCGCTTTCTACCCTTGTTCTGCCCGAAGAGTCGTCTCCGTAAAGAAATGCGTCGCCTGCTACGATTACATCTTCCTCATCTGATACGGCGAGAAATGGTGCTGGATGAACGTTTTCTGCCTGCGCATATCGCCATTTCTTTATTTGGTATGCCGTAATCGTCTCAGGCCGAATAATCGTTGATGTCAGGTTTAGCAAATCCTCTTTGATAGTTGCGTCACTATTATCATACAATGCTTTTGACCGCTCAGGCGTTGCATAGATGCTGATGATTCTCTCATTCGATATCCCTTTTGCATAGCTATCCGTCACCCGCTCAATTCCTTCAGATAAGTGAGCATCCTGATGACCTGAATGAGGAAGCCCCGTTTCTTCCTCTTTGTTCACCGTTAACAGCGCAACGACCGCAGGACTAAATCGTAAGCTCTGAAGAGTTTCCTCCGCCTCTTTACGCATCCGGAGATCGCTTTGTTTTAAAAGCTGTGCCGTTTGTGGAGCTGGCGGGGTCATTAGGACCGCTCTTGACTTTACTTCCCTCTCGTCCTCTGATCTTAGTACATACTCGTTATGTTGTTTTATGATGTGGTGCACTTTGAATTGAAGCTTCAGTGGTATGCCTTTGGATACGTTTTTCACAAGCTGGTTCATGCCTTCTACTCCTTTGTATCGAGCGTACTTCTCACCGAACCATCTTTCCACCCAGCCTTTCTTTCTCCACTCATCGACATGAGATTGAAACTCGGATGATCTTACTGTGAAAAATTGTGCACCATGGTCAGCTCTTCCACCATCGATTCGCCTCGTTGCCATTCGGCCACCGACACTTTTACTCTTATCGATCACAATGACAGAGAGTCCTTGCCCCTCCAATTTTCTAGCTGCAAGAACGCCAGATAATCCTCCACCTACGATTGCGACATCATATGTTCTCATTGAAACAACACACGATATTCGCCGTAGCCTTCTTCCTCTAACTGTTCTTTCGGAATAAACTTCATCGCTGCAGAATTGATGCAGTACCTGAGTCCGTTCTCACCTGGACCGTCATTAAACACGTGACCAAGATGGGAATCCGCTTCATTACTACGTACTTCCGTACGAATCATAAAGTGACTGAAATCCTTTTTCTCTTTTACAAAGTTTTTGTGAATCGGTTGTGTGAAGCTCGGCCACCCACATCCCGCGTCATATTGATCAGTTGAACTGAATAAGGGCTCTCCTGAAACGATATCAACATAAATTCCTTGTTTTTCATTATCATAGTATTCGTTTTGAAAAGGACGCTCTGTTCCATTTTTTTGCGTTACTTCATACTGGATATCGGTTAGCCGCTCACGAAGCTCATCGTCATTCTTCTGAAATGACCAGTTATTTTCGATGAATGCTTTTCTCCCTGACCCTTTTTTATAACGATTGTAGTGAGCAGGGTTCTTCTTATGATAATCCTGATGGTAATCTTCAGCAGGATAAAAAGGTTTTGCAGGAAGAATTTTTGTTACGATTGGTTTTGAAAAACGACCGCTTTCTTCTAGCGCTGTCTTTGATTGTTCTGCTAACGTCTGCTGGTCCTCGTTATGGTAATAAATTGCGGTTTTATACGTATCACCACGATCGAAGAATTGCCCCCCATCATCAGTAGGGTCGATTTGGCGCCAAAAGAGATCAAGGAGCTTACTATATGGGAAAATAGCAGGGTCATACGTAATCTGAACAGCTTCCACATGACCGGTCTCTTTAGAAATCACTTCCTCATAAGTTGGATACGGTTTTTCTCCACCCGTATAACCTGATACTACACTTTGAATTCCTGGCAGCTCATCGAACGGTTCTACCATACACCAGAAACATCCTCCGGCAAATGTCGCTACTTCACTTTTTGGGTTATTCATTCTCTACCACTCCAATACAGAGGATTTACTAATAAGATATCCTGAACACCGACTATTTTTCCAGAAACTTGTTTCAAGATAGCGCTTTCAATAAATATTCACTGCTTCCCAATAAATCTGATAAACTGAACTTGTATGATTATAAACGGATAAAGGAGATTATATATGACCACCTTTCATGAAAATTTACAAAAGTATGCTGACCTTGCCGTTAAGGTCGGGGTTAACATCCAAAAAGGACAAACCCTTGTCGTAAACGCACCGCTTACTTCAGCTGATTTTGTTAGAAGAATTGCTGAAAGTGCCTATGACGCAGGAGCTAAGAACGTACACGTCGAGTGGAATGATGAAACATTAACTCGAATCAAATACGAAAAAGCTCCAGATGAAGCATTCAAAGAGTTCCCAATGTGGAAGGCAAAAGGTTTTGAAGAACTAGCAGAAAACGATGCTGCTTTCCTTTCGATCGTTTCTTCGAATCCTGACTTATTGAAAGGCATCGACCCTGAACGCATATCGAATGCCAGCAAAACGGCGGGTAAAGCCCTAGAAAAGTACCGTGATTACATCATGTCAGATCACAACAGTTGGTCAGTTGTTGCTGTTCCTTCTAAACAATGGGCTGCTAAGGTTTTCCCTGATTCGCCAGAAGATAAGCAAGAAGAGCTGTTATGGGGAGCTATCTTTGACGCAACGCGCGTCTCAACGGGAGATCCGGTTCAAGCTTGGAAAGAACATAGCGCAAACCTCGAGCAAAAAGTAGATTACTTAAATGAAAAGCATTACAGCAAGCTTCACTACCGTGCACCTGGAACTGACTTAACGATCGAGCTTCCTGAAGCTCACCAGTGGGTAGGTGGAATCAGTGAAAATGTTAAGGGAGACCACTTCGTCGCGAACATGCCAACTGAAGAAGTGTTTACGATTCCGCACAAACATGGCGTTAATGGTGTCGTGACCTCAACGAAACCACTAAGCTATGGTGGTACTGTAATCGAAGAGTTTTCATTAACGTTTGAAGGAGGACGCATCGTCAAAGCAGAAGCAAAATCGGGTGATGAGACCTTGCAACATCTACTCGATACGGATGAGGGTGCACGATACCTAGGAGAAGTTGCTCTCGTGCCCCACGACTCCCCGATCTCGAACGTAGATACGATCTTTTTTAACACCTTGTTCGATGAAAATGCTTCGAATCACCTTGCAATCGGAAATGCGTATTCCTTCTGTTTAGAAGGCGGCAAAAACATGTCGAAAGAAGAGCTTGAAGCAGCAGGTGCCAACGAAAGTGTGACGCATGTCGATTTCATGATCGGTTCTGAAGAAATGGACATCGATGGAATTAAGAGCGATGGTACGAGCGAACCGGTCTTCAGGTACGGCAACTGGGCTTTTTAATCGTAGACTTAAGGCTAACGAGATTACTCGTTAGCCTTTCTTTTGAGCAGTGCCAAACTGTATCTGCCTCACTACCGTCACGCTAGGAATTTTACTCGATTTGCTTTATACTTGAGTAAATCTATAGGAATTTCTGTCATTCGTAGAGGAGGCAATATCATGAGTGCAAAGGTTTATATCATACATGAGAATGAAGAATGGACGGAACCTTTAAAAGTTCATCTAGAAAAACTCGGAGTTCCGTTTGAAGACTGGTTTTTACACGAGGGATCGCTTGATTTAACAACTGTTCCTCCAGAAGGAGTTTTTTATAACCGAATGAGCGCTTCTTCACACACAAGAGGTCATCGCTATGCGCCTGAATATACGGCTGCAGTGCTCTCCTGGCTTGAAAGCCACGGACGTTTGGTACTGAACGATCGTCGTGCGCTAGCACTTGAAGTAAGTAAAGTTGCGCAATACAATGCGCTCAGACAACACGGAATTACAACACCAAAAACCATTGCCGCCGTAGGTAAAGCTCCGCTAATCAAAGCAGCCGACAACTTCGATGGTCCGTTCATCACAAAGCACAACCGGGCAGGGAAAGGCCTCGGTGTCCAGTTATTCCAAAGCAAGGATGCATTGAAGCAGTATGTAGAAAGCGATGACTTTGAAGAGTCGATCGATGGGATCACGCTTCTCCAAGATTATATTGAATCTCCTGACTCCTCGATCACTCGGTGTGAATTTGTCGGCGGTGAGTTTTTATATGCCGTCCGCGTAGATACATCTGAAGGATTTGAACTTTGCCCAGCAGACGTTTGCCAGGTTGGCGATTCGTTTTGCCCAACTACTGAAAAACCAAAGTTCGAGATCATCAAGGACTTCGACCATCCTATTTTGAAAAACTATGAATCTTTCTTGAAAGCGAACGGTATTACTTTCGCAGGAATCGAGTGCATAGAGAACAAAGATGGCGAATTATTCACGTACGATGTGAACACAAATACAAATTACAACCCAGATGCAGAGAGAGTAAGTAATCTTTCTGGAATGCGAGAAATTGCCAAGACGCTAGAACATGCACTAGCGCAAGTGCAACTATAATTGCTAAGCTGTCGAGTAGCCTCGGCAGCTTCTTTTTATGTATAGATGTCTATACCTCTAGTTAGGTAGGATATGCGTATCATCTTCTCACTTTGAAACTCGAGCATACACTTTAAGAGTGAGGGAGGTGTGTACGTTGAATAGATTACTAGCTAATATAAGCCTTATGCCTAAGAAGAAAACACCTCCATATTGGAAAGAGCTTATAAAGGAGTTAAAAGAAGCGCGCAAAGGAACTCACCTAGAAAAGACTAAGAAGCTTTCACAGGAAGATAAAAGGGTGTTACATGCGATCAGAACCGAAACCAAGCTTGCTAATCGTGACAATATCACTCGGACAAACGCATATTTACGTTTCTATTTGGAGTACGAAGAAATTCACTGGTCTCTTCTTGCGCATATGGTTTCAAGAAATGCAGGTTGGACGATGACAGACTTAAAAGGAGAGTACTTGCCTATCATTCTCTCTCCTTCTAAAGGAGACGATTTTTTCTCGTTTTTAGAACGGGGAAACTGGTTGATCTTTCAAGATGCGTACCCTCAACTATTGATCTACAAATATAGTATTCTTCAGTCGAAGCCGCTGTTTTACCTACTGCCTCATCTCCATGTTTCATCGTTTATGGAAGTGATCTGGACTTACTATTGGAAAACCAATGACCCTCACTTGCTTACAAGTGCATTAATCATCAATGAACAAAACTATATCGATTCCCGCATCATTCAGAATAATCATTTCATAACTGCTGTCTTGAATACATTAGCGTTTCAGCTTCAGGATGTACTGAATACGAATACGATCTTGTTCCCGATGAAGGATGGAAAGAACGTGTTGTTATCAGGGGCAACCGTACACCACTTTTCGCATCTAAGAGAGCGAATCAAGTTTGGAAAGCATCTCTACTATCTACTGTTCTCAAAGAAAGCTACCACGGATGCGGTCCTTGATTGGTGCGTACACCACCCTCATACAGGGTCTAGAAAAGACTACTGGAATCATCTTTTTCACCATGTAAAAGAAGGAATTCCAGGTGAGAAAAGGGTATTAACTAATTGTGAGGTTCAAACCGGACCTCGTATTTTTAGTCCTGAATTAACAGTCTGGAAGGAAGTCGCGCATCAAACACCGACCATACATGACTGGTTCACAAGTGGGGACTGCTTAAACGATCTTATTCCGTCAGAAATCGATTCATCTGGTAACATTCAGCGAATTCACTGTCGTACTCTTGAAATGCTCGAAAAAATCACATTACTAAATACGATTGGGTTGATTCCATGACGTTTGCGGCACTAGGCATCGAAATCAAGAACCTAAGAAAATATAGAGGATTCTCTCAAAAGGAATTAAGTAGAGGCATTTGCTCTCAGGCTCAGATCAGTAAGATTGAAAAAGGGGACGTTTATCCACTGGCTCCAACTCTCTACGAACTTTCAAATCGACTCGGTGTCGATATTAATTACTTCTTCGAAAGAACGTTGATCGAAAGGATCGATTATGTTCATGAAGTCTATCTTCAAGTAAGAAATGCGATTAAAGAATTTGACTATAAAAAGGTTGAGGAGATCGTTCGAACAGAACTTCGCAATCCACTTTATCATCAAAACTTGGAATTCAAGCAGTTCATTATGTGGCACAACGGTATTTGTCAGTATCACCTCTACCAAGAAGCACATTCCGCCATTTCTATGATCGACCAGGCATTTAAGCTAACGTATACGAACAAATATTATAGTGAAAGAGAGATTGAAATTCTAAATAGTAAAGGCATCATCTATTTACTTACAGAACAACTCTCGCTAGCTATTTCATTGTATAAAGAGTTGATCGAACAACATAATCGCTTGAAGCGAGTACTCGATCATACAGTTAAGATACGGTTGTTTTACAATCTTGCGAAAGCCCTTAGTAATAATAATGAACATGATGAATCGATTACGATCTGTAAACGGGGGATCGATTATTGTATCCATACCAACAGCATGTATTTATTTGGACAACTGCACTTCCAGATTGGCTTTAATCACCATCTAAATGGAGAAGAAAGGGAATCCATCAAGCATTTCGAAAAAGCGCACACGATATTCGATTTACAAAACCAAGAAGAACTTAAAGCACACGTGGAGAAGGAATTTCTTCAGGGCACGGTGTGAGGCAAACGATTAAAGCAGGCCGTTTAGGTTTTCTAAACAGCCTGCTTTTATTAAAAGAAGTCCATGAAGTTCGTTTTTTGATTCGATACAATTCTTTCAAGTTTTCTTACGTCTTGCTCAGGTCCTTCGATTAAACCTGCTTCATAAAGAAATGCTGGCTTTTGATATCCCATCATCACTGCTGTTAAGGTATTGATGTTGCAGCGAAGCCCTCGCTTTGGCGGGTGGGCACATGAACTATTCTGGTTATCTCCACGGAACACCTTCACCTTGTCTTCTTCAAGTAGAAATGTGCCATTGTTCCATTCTGCATGTTCATCATATACATGTAGAAAGAGGGTTTCTCCCCCTGTGGTCAGGGGATACTCGTTAAGAAAGCCTTCAGCATCTACGATTCGAGCCATAAAATATGGTTCTACTTCCGTTTTAAGCTTTGGATTTTGAAGTAGGTATGGCAGCTGATCGCTTTCGTCTAACAATAGCGTTCCACCATCGACCATCGAGTCATGCTGACATAAGTAGTTCCACAAACCTCTTCTAGCATCTCCATCGAGGACAACGAATTCTTCCACCTCAAGATTACGATCTTTCGCTTTGTAAAAAACATACCCCATCAATTTACCTTCACCATTTCGATACGTTGCGAACTGATAACCATCAGAATAAACGCGAGTCTTCCACCAGTCATCATCACGTTCTAACATTCCATTAAATTTAGCAGCGAACGCCTCGTAGATGGGGTTGAGCTGCTCGAACATATCCTCGATTGCAATCCTTCGAACGGTTCCACTTGCAGCAGGAAGTTGTTTAAAATCCTCTTTTTTTAGCGTGACTTTCTTCCAATCACTAAAGATCTCCCACCCGAACTTACGATAAAAGGCGATGTTAAATGGATGTAGGAACGATACCGTTTGCCCATTCTCTTTCATCTCTGATAGCGAATGGCGAAGGAGCTTTGCAACCTTTCCGCCTCTTCTATACTCTGGGTATGATGCTACAGAAGCGATCCCTCCCATTGCAAACCGCTTTCCTGCTATCCACGTGTGCAGATCGATAATATGGATTTTTGCTGCTAAGTTTCCATCTTCAAACTCTCCCCACACAGTATGCTCGCTGTATGCTTTTAGCTTTTTATCTAGCTCTTCTTTCGGTACATCATATTGAAACGCATACTCTGAGAGGCGTATGACATCCATCATTTCAGACTTATTTAGTTTTCTCATGACTGCTCCCTCCATTTCCTTATCCTTAGACAATCATAACAAGCGTTTGATGTTTCGATAATATGTGTAGAATTTTCGAACATTTATGGTATACTAATTGTAACAAAACATTCACAATTAAATGTTGAGTTTAGTTTATAAATACTTTTGAAAGCGGTATCAATTAAGGAGTGGATCTCATGGACGTATTTATGGTTTACTTATTTGTTATTACAGCAACGCCATTATTTCTTTGGAAAGACTATCGAAAGCTTGCATATATCCACACGCCATTCATAGTTGCCAACTGGGCTCTTCTCATCTTCTATATTGGCGGAGGTATGACACCAGCTGCTCATACAATTTTTATCACACTGTTTGTGATCAATGTATTGTTTGCTCACCTAGCTGCATTCCTTCTGTTTGCGCTGCCAATTATCCGCGAACGTGCAGCTGCAAAAAAAGTATCTTCGATGGAATAATAAAAACACCGTCCACCCCTTGAGGTGAACGGTGTTTTCGTCTTACATAGGCATATGCATATGATCCATACCAAATGACATAACCCAGATCGAACCGGCTACTACTGCAACCGCGATAAACAAGGAGTATAGAATCGTTCCCACTTGATACTTACTATCTTCGCTCTCTGAAATATGCATAAACATGAGGAGCTGGATAGCCGCTTGAAAAAGCGCGAGTGCAACGACAACGACGATGATCATCGTGTTGCTTAGTCCAGATTCAAAGCCTACCCATAGTGCAAATAAGGTCAAGATGATTGAAAGAGCGAATCCAATAACGTGACTCCATGGGAAATGGCTGTGAGTTTGCTCGTTATTCGCCATCTTACATCACCATCCCTAGTAAATAAACTGCTGTGAAAATAAAGATCCATACAACATCAAGGAAATGCCAATAAAGACTTGATATAAATACTTTTCTTGACGTGTCTGGAGTTAAACCACGTTGCTTTAACTGAATCAAGATAAGAGCGATCCAAGCGATACCCATCGCAACGTGGGCACCATGCGTACCAGTCAGTACGAAAAATGCAGACCAGTAAGCGCTAGTCGTTAATGCCGCTCCTTCATGAATGTAATGAATGAATTCATATATTTCAAAGCCGAGGAACGATAGTCCAAGAGCCAGGGTAATCCCAATCCATAGGACTAGCCCTTTTAATGAATGACGTCTCATATAATGAATTGCGAGTCCACAAGTAAAACTACTTGTTAATAGCAAGAAAGTCTCGATTAGTACACCTTTTACTTCAAATAGATCTGCCGGTACAGGACCACCTGCTGTGCGCCCGTCTAATACAAAATAGGTCGCAAAAAGCGTGGAGAAAAGCGCGATCTCTGCACCAAGAAAAATCCAGAAGCCGAGAATATTCAGACGACCCGTTTCCGTCTGGTACTCTAAAGGCGTATTTGGAGAATGTTCAACTGCATCCATCTGTCACGCCTCCTTTATTTGGTAGTCTGTTCAAGTTTTTCAATTTCTTCTACACTCACGTAGAAGCCTTTATCATAATCAAACGAACGCATCACCATCGTTGCTAGTACTCCAATTAGTCCAGCAATCGACATCCAGTGCCAAGAGAAGACCATACCGAATCCAGAGATAAAGAAGAACGTACTCATGATGACCGGTACACCAGAGTTACTTGGCATATGAATCGGTTTATATGGCTTCTTAATTTTATCTGTTCCTTCTTTCTTTGCGATCCAATAAGCGTCATGTCCTTTAACTTCAGGCACATGTGCAAAGTTATAGAACGGAATTGGTGCTGCAGTTGACCACTCAAGCGTTCTACCATCCCAAGGATCTCCAGTTGTCTCACGTGGAGAGTAACGGAAGCTATAGTAGATGTTATAAACAAGAATCAAGAATCCGATTCCCATTAGAATACCACCCATAGTTGCTAGAACGTTCAAGCTCATCCAACCATCTGCTGCGCCATACGTGTAGACACGACGCGGCATTCCCGCAAGACCAAGGAAGTACATCGGGAAGAAACATAAGTTGAATCCTGCTACAAAGATCCAGAATGTCCACTTGCCTAGCTTTTCGTTTAAGCGATGGTTGAACATTTTTGGATACCAGAAGTGCAGACCTGCAAAACAAGCATACACAGTACCCGAGATCAATACATAGTGGAAGTGAGCGACTAGGAAGTACGTATTATGGTACTGGTAGTCAGCTGCTGCCATTGCAAGCATGACTCCTGTCACCCCACCGATAACAAAGTTTGGTATGAAGGCGAGTGACCATAGCATCGCTGATGTGAATCGGATCCTACCTTTATACAAGGTGAATAGCCAGTTAAAGATCTTCACACCCGTTGGCACGGCAATGAGCATCGTCGTGATGGAGAAGAACGAGTTAACTGCTCCTCCTGCTCCCATAGTAAAGAAGTGGTGAACCCAAACAAGGAAGCTCAGCCCAGCGATTACGACCATTGAGTAAACCATTGCTTTATATCCGAAAATGGTTTTACGTGCAAACGTACTGATAATTTCTGAGAACATACCGAACGCTGGAAGAATAACGATATAGACTTCAGGGTGACCCCAAATCCAGAAGAGGTTTGCCCATAGCATCGGCATACCGCCGTCCATCAATGTAAAGAAATGACTTCCGAACAAACGGTCGAATGTCATAAGTGCTAGAGCTACTGTAAGCACTGGGAATGCGAAGATGATGATCACACATGTGATCAAGGTTGACCAAGTGAAGATCGGCATCTTCATAAGCGTCATTCCAGGTGCTCTCATTTTCAGTATCGTCACGAGGAAGTTAATTCCTGTTAACAATGTACCGATACCCGCGATCTGTAAGCCGAGTAAGTAATAGTTTTGTCCTACGCTTGGACTCAGCTCTAGTCCTGCTAATGGAACATAGCTTGTCCACCCAGCAGAAGGAGATCCTCCGATAACGAATGAAATATTAAAGAGCATTGCTCCCATAAAGAACGTCCAGAAGCTTACCGCGTTAAGAAACGGATAGGCTACGTCCCTCGCTCCAATTTGGAGAGGAATAACGACGTTCATTAAACCAATTAAGAACGGCATTGCCATGAAGATAATCATGATCGTACCGTGAGTTGTAAAAATTTCGTTGTAGTGAGTGGAGTCCAGGAATCCTGCGTCCGGAACTGTGAGCTGTGCTCTCATCAAGAGGGCATCTACACCGCCTCGGAATAACATCAGTACTGCAGCGATCACATACATGATACCTAATTTCTTATGGTCAACAGTCGTGAGCCACTCTGTCCAAAGCCACTTCCATTTCTTGAAATATGTCAGAACAAAAATGACGCCGATCATCGTTAACGCAATAGAAACATCGGCACCATATATAAGTGGATCACCTGTGACGAAAAACTCATCCCATTTCATGGTGACTTCCTCCTTCCTTAGTGCGACTCAGAGTGAGTGCCTTTATCTTCAGATTTCGAATGTTCATCATGGTTTTCATGTCCTTCATGGCTGTCATGACTTTCATGATCTTTGTGATCTTTATGTTCGTCGTGACCCTCATGTCCACCGTGAGATCCATGAGAATTTCCTTCTTTATACTCATCTAACGGGAGACCATTCCTTACTCTTGTTGCATATTCTGCATCCATACCGTGGTCGACCCATTTAAGGTGCGTTGAGGAGAACGTCATTTCATCTGTATGACTTTTTAACATCAGCTCGTTGTATTTGTCTTGAGTTAATTCAGGCGCGTCCTGTGCCTCGTCAACCCATTCTGCATACTCTTCTTCCGTTTGAGCTGTAACTGTAAATACCTGCTCTGAGAAGCCTTCTCCTGTGAAATTCGAGTTCCGGCCTCGATACTCTCCCGGTTCATCTGCTTGTAAATAAAGTTCTGTCATCATTCCGGCCATTGTATATTCCTGACCACCTAATGATGGAATCCAGAATGAACCCATGGAATCTGCAGAAGCAAGCTTGAACAAAATAGGACGATCTTCTGGGATATGGATGTAGTTAACCGTTTCGATATCCTCCTCCGGGTAGCTAAACACCCACTTCCAATCCACTGAAGTCGCATGAATAACAACAGGTTCTTTGTGAGCCGTTGCTTCAGGAGGCTCTTCTAACGCATAGATTGTTTTTACTGTTGGGATTGCAAGAGCAATCAAAATAATAATAGGGATGACCGTCCAAACAATTTCTAAGAATACATTTCCTTCAATTTCTGGAGGTTCATATTCAGGTCCGCTTTTTCGCTCTCTATATTTTACAAGTATGACTGTAAACAGAACGAAAACGACAACAACTATAAACAGCATTAATCCAATGGAGAAAAGAATCAGATTTGCTTGTTGTTCCGCTACGGGTCCTTTTGGATCAAGCACAGTTAAGTTGCTACAGCCGCTCAGAACAATGACAGACATGAACAGGGCGAAAGCTAGCATCGACTTTATTCGCTTCACCGCAAGGCCACCTTCCTTTCTTTCTCTATAGTAAAATCATAATTTCAACCTGATAAAACCGCTTAATGACAGTGCTTCGCAGTATCAACTATTATTCTAGCAGGGCAATAATAAAAATGTGATACACATCACAATGTGTCAAAAGTTGCTCAAGTTTCTATCACTTTTTCGACACATTTCGTACAAACTTTGTACATAATTGTGGAATTTTTTAACCTTAGTAGGCGAGTTTTTCCTAGGGTAGGCAAGTTTATTGAACAACTGTATTATTGTTTGATACAGTTGTCGAGGAACAAAGGGTGTTTGAAAGGAGATTATCATGGATTTACAAATGAAAAATAAGCTAGCTGTCGTTACGGGCTCTACTTCTGGAATCGGAAAAGGTATCGCCGAGGTATTGCTTAAAGAAGGAGCAAACGTCATCGTCAATGGTCGTTCAAAGGAACGTGTAGATAGTGTGGTTGAAGAGCTATCTTCATTCGGAGAGGTGTACGGCATTGCAGCAGACCTTTCACTACAGGATGAAAGTGAGCGTTTTGTTGAAGAAGTACACAAACACGGCGCAGTAGATATTCTTGTTAACAATATGGGAATGTTCGAAGTCAAACCGTTCGATCAAGTGACAGATGAAGAATGGATGACTTATTTCCAAACAAATGTCATCAGTGCAGTGAGACTTACTCGAAACTTCCTGCCATCTATGCTTGAAAGGAATTCAGGAAGAGTGTTGAACATCGCAAGTGAAGCGGGAGTAAAACCACTTTCTCAAATGATTCCATATTCCGTTTCAAAAGGTGCGATGATCAGCCTCTCACGTGGCCTTGCTGAAACGACGAAAGGAACGAACGTTACTGTTAACTCCGTTTTACCAGGACCAACCTGGACTGAGGGGGTAGCTGGCTTCATGAAAGGCGCTGCTGCAGAAGAGAATAAAGATCTAGAGCAATTTACGAAAGATTATTTCAAAGACAATGAACCAACATCTCTTATCCAACGCTTCGCAACAGTAGAAGAAGTTGCAAACACAGTGGCATACCTCGCATCCCCATTATCTTCAGCGATCAATGGATCAGCTCAACGAGTTGAAGGCGGCATTATTCGATCTATATAACAAAAAGCCTGGCCATTCGGCCAGGCTCTTTCATTTTATATGGTGATATGGTTCTTAATGTTCCATTTCGTTACATCAATCTTAGTATTACCTTCGGATTTAAATAGAAGGCTCTCATCTTCTTCAGAAGGAAAGTAGCGCGAAGTGAAAACTTCTTCCCCACCGTTGGTAAACACCTCGATTGATGAAGAATCCACGTAAAAACGCAGTTGTGTAACAGAATCGATCTTACAGCTTCTAGACTCTTCCGTTCCATCAACAAAGCTATTCCGTTTAAAAGTAAGCAGCTTTTCATCAGCATTGTATACCATCTCTGCTGCGTTTCTAAACACAACCGAGAAAGATCCCTTTACCTCTTTTACGTTGACGAGCAATTCATATACCTTGCCATTGAGCTCTTCTCGCTCCATCTGCTCATTGTAGAGGCTCACTTCAACTTCCGTTTTGCTCTGACGCATGTCGTTTAGCTCTTCCACCGGTAGTTGAATCAGCTTTCCGTCTCGGTAGTGAAGCTCCCGAGGAATCGTCAGCGTATGAATCCATTTATGTTTTCTCGTCGGATGATGCTCTTCATCCTGTTCCGGTACACCCATCCATCCGATAAGGAGACGTCTACCTTCTTCATCCTCGGTCGTTTGAGGTGCATAAAATTCAAATCCTCGATCGAGCTCAGTAAAGCCATCATGATCAAGGCGCCCTGTTTTATAATCGAGCTTTCCTGAAAGATAACCTGTTTGATATACGTTTTGATAAGCGTAACCTTCTGGTTTAAGACCTTGAGGGGAAAAGAGCAGTACATCGCTTCCATCTAAGTGAAATAGATCCGGGCATTCCCACATGAATCCAAATTCACCAAGCTTCTTGTGTTTGGATGCTGTAACATCACCCTTCAGACTCCAGTTTCGAAGGTCAGTTGATTCGAATAGGACAACTCGCCCTTCTTCTTTGTTATTTTGTGCGCCAATCACCATGTACCAAGTATCTTCATGCTTCCACACCTTAGGATCTCGGAAGTGTGCCGTGTATCCTTCTGGCAAATCAAGCACCACACCATTTTTCTTAAAATGAATACCATCGCTCGACTCTGCAATACATTGATAACTTTCACGATTTCCGTTTTCATCTTTCACGTTACCTGTATAAAACAGCAACATTTTATCGTCATGGCATATCGCACTACCTGAATAACATCCATCTTTGTCGAACCAGTCACCTGGAGACAATGCCGGGGAACGCAATGTCCAATTCACTAAATCATTTGATGTGTAATGACCCCAGAACTTAGCACCATGTCCTGTTTTAAATGGCATCCATTGGAAAAAGACGTGATATTCCCCATTCCACTGAATAAAACCATTTGGATCATTAAGAAGTCCAACAGGCGGCATAAGGTGGAAGTGCGGAAGGTGCGGATCAGACATCACCGTGTCTCTGTGCACCTCCATGTCTTCAATCGCTAACTGAATTAGTTCCTCATTTCTAGTTGTCATTTCGATCACCTAACTCGTTTATATTTGTAAAAGGGAGTCTAGGCAGACCCCCTTCATAAAAATTATTTATCTAGCATGCTATCTTTGAAGCCAAAAATCCACGTTAAGGCGAAGGCAATTCCAATCGCGATTACATTTACAAGAATATAAAGGAAGATTTGGCTGTTCAAGAACAATAGCGTACCTGGAATAACTGTTACAGCAAGTCCTGTAGCTTTTAACTTGAATAATGAAGCGAGGAATCCACCTACCGCTCCGCCGATCAGTCCCATTACGAACGGCTTCATGTAGCGAAGGTTCACACCGAAAATCGCTGGTTCAGTAATTCCTAAGAAAGCAGAAAGCGATGATGGTAACGCAAGTGCCTTAAGTTTCTTAGACTTCGTCTTCATACCGACTGCAAGTGCAGCACCACCCTGTGCTGCGATCGCTGCTGAAATGATCGGGTTAAACGGGTTAAAACCAAGATTCTCAAAAAGCTGAATCTCTAGGAAGTTAAAGATATGATGCACACCTGTGATAACGATGATCTGGTGGAAGAATCCAATGATCAAGCCACTTAGACCAAACGGAAGATCAAGAATAAATACAGTTCCATCCATGATGTACTCTTCAACTGTGTGGAAGATCGGTCCAATTGCAAACAGTGATAGGGTAATCATGATCAGTAATACTAGAAACGGCGTTAATATTAAATCTAGTGATTCAGGAACCATCTTTCGAATCCGTTTCTCAAGTTTCGCACCGATTAAACCTGCTACGAATGCTGGAATAACCGATCCCTGATACCCAACTACTGGGATAAAGCCAAGGAATTTAAGAGGCTCAGCATTTCCTGCCGCTACCTCCCAAGCATTTGGAAGGGCTGGCGTTACGAGCATCAAACCAAGGACAAGTCCAATTGTAGGATTTCCCCCGAACACCCTGAACGTTGACCATGCTACTAGCGCTGGCAGGAAGATAAACGCTGTATCCGTAAGCACTTGGGTGAACAATACGAAGTTATCTGAAATATCACCAGGCGTTAACCCAAACAATGCGAGTATTTCTTCTTGAAGAACGAGTCCACGTAGTCCCATGAATAAACCAGTAGCTACAAGAGCTGGAATGATTGGAACAAATACGTCCCCGAACGATCTGATCGCGCGTTGAAAAGCGCTTCCTTGCTTAGCTGCTTCCTCTTTTTGTTCCGATTTTGTTGCTTCCGCTAAACCGAGGGCAGATACCTCATCGAAGATACGGTTCACAGTACCCGTACCAAAAATAACTTGGTATTGACCGGAATTGTAAAAGGCACCTTTTACTTTTTCTATATTTTCTACTCTTTCTTGATCGATCTTTTCTTTGTCTTTGACCATGATTCGGAGTCTTGTTGCGCAATGTGCAACAGATTGGATGTTCTCTTCTCCTCCGATCGCATCGATTACTTCTTGTGCAATCTCTCTATTTGAAGCCATTTTCCTTACTCCTTTCTAAATGTGGTATCGATTCCACAAAGGTTATTTTATTGCGAGCGCTTACAAGCACTCGCTAACTTCTTTCCTTATTTCCAGATTGAATCATTTTGTGTGAACGATTCCACATCAGTAGAAAAAGATATGGTATCGTTTTCATTTGCTACTATACACTATCTCTTTCAATAAGTCTATAACTAAGTTTAATTTTTTGGTTTTCAAGGCTTTTTCCTTTTAGCTGCTTTAAAATGAGCTGCGCTGTTTGACGTCCCGCATCTTCATTAAAATAATCAACCGTGGATAAAGCGGGTGTAACATGTTTTGAGAGATCAGATGCACCAATTCCGAAGACGGCCATGTCCTCTGGTACTCGGATATCCTTCTCTTTCAAACACCCGAGCGCACCGATCGCCATTCGGTCAGTTACGGCCAAAATAGCTGACGGCATGCTAGTACCACTCGTTAATCTTTCAGCTGCTTCATACCCAGATTCAAATGTGAAGTCACCATACTGAATCCACTCTTCATCGATCGATAGGTTATGTTTTTTCATTGCATCTTTGTATCCCTCTTTACGAAGAACACCAACAGCATGATCGGTTTCTTGCACACCAATGAAGCCTATGCGCTGATGTCCTTTTGAAATTAGGGACTCCGCTATAGAGAATGCAGCATTATAATCGTCATACACGACAGAGGTAACGCCTTCGAGCTCCTGACCGAGAGCTACAAATGGACTGTTCGTTTCTTTTATCGTCTGCAATAATTCTTCATTCCGATTGGTAGCAAGTAAAATAATCCCGTCTACTTGACGACTTCTTAAGAGTTTAATATTTTCTATCTCTTTTTCTGGTTTTAGCTGTGTATTCGTAAGTAGAATTTGATAGCCGTTCTCTGCTAGTTCTTGCTCAATTCCGTTGACTACCCTACTCGCAGTTTCCGTACTGATTCTTGGAAGAATGACTCCGATTACACCAGAGCGCTTCGTTCTCATCGTTTTCGCATGGGCGCTAGGAATATAACCCATTTCTTGGACTGCTTTCAAAACCTGCTCTCTTGCTTCCTGGCTCACGTAACCATTATCGTTCAATACTCGAGAGACGGTGGTTCTTGAAACACCTGCCCGTTTTGCTACATCTTTGATGGTGGTCATATTCTTCACCCCTTTCGCGAGATTTACCAATCTAATCATAATAGATTATCCGCAATTTGTCTATAACTGGTAAAAGCGTTTGCTATGAGGCTAGTTAATTTACATCAAGGACGTTCCATTCTATCATTAGATGGTACTAATTATTTCGAGTTCCTAAATAGAAAGAAGGGTATTCATGCCAGATTCACATATAAGCAAGGAATTCACGCCGAACGAACGAAAACGATTGATCATCTTGGTGTGTACCATTCTTGCCTTTGCCGTTATGAACGGTACGATGTTTAATGTTGCAATACCAGATATTGCAGCTGCATTCGATTTAAGTCCGTCTGAAGTGAGCTGGGTACTAACGGGATATATTCTCGTTTTCGCAATCGGTTCACTCATGTATGGAAAGCTAGCGGATATGTATCCGATCAAAACTCTTTTCACGATCGGAATTAGCATTTTTGCGACCGGAGCATTTATTGGGTTTATCTCTCCCAATTACGAAACACTGCTTCTAGCAAGGTTATTACAAGCTGCGGGCGGTGCCACCATCCCCGCACTCGCATTCATTGTTCCGATTCGATTCCTTCCAAATGAAAAAGGACGCGTATTCGGACTCATCTCCTCAACAGTTGCATTCGCTTCTGGTGTAGGTCCGATCATTGGAGGCGTCGTCGGAGGTACGATGAATTGGAGGGTTCTTTTCCTTTTTTCAGTAGCGACGGTTTTTGCGATTCCTTTGTTCCGTAAATGGTTACCTAATGAAGAAAAGCGGAAGGGTTCCGTCGATATTCCTGGAGCGTTATTGATGGCTGCTTCAGTAGCAGCATTGCTCATTTATATCACGACTTTCTTGTGGTACTTACTTGCTTTATTCGTACTATTGTTCGGGTTGTTTCTATATCGTACGTTTACCATCGAGAAACCTTTTATTGATCCACTTATTTTAAAAAATACCAAATATACGATCACAGCACTTACAAGCTTTCTCGGCACTTCAGCACTATTTGGCCTTATTTTTGTTATACCGATCATGTTACGTGATTTAAACGAACTGTCTACGCTATCGATCGGGCTCGTATTATTCCCTGGTGCTATGGCAGCCGGGTTAATCGGTCAATTTGGTGGAAAGCTTATTGAGCAAAAAGGCGCTACGACAGTAGTTAAGCTCGCACTACTACTCATTGCGAGCGGAACCTTTTTTATCTCAACATTCTCAGGTTATGCAGCCTGGATCATCGTTCCATGTTTGCTGATCGCTTACCTTGGATTTCCATTGATTCAGAGCTCTACTGCTGACTTGATTTCTTCCATTTTACCCGAGCATCAAAACGGAGTGGGAATGGGTGTCTTCAACTTATTAAACTTCATGGCAGGCGCATTCAGTTCAGCGATATTCGGTCGTCTCCTGGACATGCAAAATGTGTCCTTAGCCTTAAATCCACTAGCGAAATTAGGCGACAATATCATCTATAGCAACCTCTATATCGGATTAAGTCTTGTAGCGATTGTGGCGTTAAGTGTTTTCACATTGAAGTTCCGCTTGAAGCATGAAAGGAAATTGTCTGAGCGACCTATTTCATAGACCTTTAGACCGGCCGAAAAGGCCGGTCTTTATATATGTTCAGCAGTATAAAGTCCGCTCGCTGCTGCCTGTGACAATGAATGTGTTTCGCCGGAACAATCTCCGATTAGATAAAGTCCTTCCACATCCGTTTCAAACCATTGATTCGTCTTGATTTTCGGCTCATAAAATTTGGCGTCTATCCCATATAACAGCGTATCGTGGTCGATCGGCTCACCAATAAGTTCTTCTACCGATTGTAAGAACTCTAGTATTGCCGTAATGTATTTCGCTGGCACTTCTTCTCTTAAATCTCCTGGTTCTGCTGACAAAGTAGGGCGTATCGTGTTCTCCATAAGGGCTTCATCTGTAGTAGCGATTCTATCTAACAAGTTCTGAAGTCGCTGGACGACTACACGCCCTCTCTCCCGATTAATACCGCCGATAATGTGTTGAGCAAAAGCATCCGCTTCTTTTTTAGAAGCAAAGATTGTAGGTACAAAAAGAGTGAAGTTAAGGTTTTGACTCTTCCCTTTTTCTAATTGATTCTGACCGTCAGGCATAACAAGGCCATGTTGATGTTTTCGTATGATACGACCATTCGGATTCATACAGTACGTTGTCGCTTCGTAATCAGTACCTTTTAAGTGGAGCTTTGTTTCAAAAGTATCTTCTAAAATTGTTTGGAGCTGATCTCCCCTCATCTCAACTCGGATCCCTAAGTCTAACCGGGATGGGCCTCTACGAAGTCCTAACGCCTCGCATTTCTCTAACATCCACTCACTGCCGCTGCTTCCCGTCGAAAGGACAACCTTTTTTGATCTGAAAGTTCCATGATTTGTTCTCACTGAAAAATCACGTTCCTTCGACACTTCCACGACATCCGCTTCGAATAGGAAATCGATGTGACGGTTCAAATCATCATATAAGTTTTGGAAAACTTCTGTTGATCGTTTCGTGCCAAGATGGCGAACGGTCGTTGATAGCACTTTTAATCCATGCTGCTCCGCTTCGGAAGCTAATTGTGGATTATGCGTTTGATAGCTCGGTACAGTTCCTCCTCCATACGAGCAAATCACGTCATCGACTTCTTTCATCAAAAGCAGCGCATTCTCGTTGCCAATCTTCATTCCTAAGCTACCACCAAAATCATTCGTATAGTTAAATTTCCCTTCTGATTTACCAAGCCCGGCAAAACCTATGTATTGATCACAAACTTCACAGTCGCAACCGTCTCCCTGACACGTTCGCTCATGAAGCTTTTTTCCTTTATCGATCATCAAAATACTGGCGTTAGGATGCAGTTTCGTCAGCTTATGAGCCATGAATATGGCGCTCACTCCTGCTCCGATTATAATGACATCATACATGTGACCCCTCCGGTTCCTACCTTTTTAGTCAGCATACCATATGACGACTGTTCCTTACCCATATAAAAAAAGGAAAAGGTCCAAGAACGTCATTCCTGACGTTCTTGGACCTTTTCGTCTTCACCTCGTTGCTTTTCAAGCTTTTGCTGGATACGATTAAACTCTTTACTCGGAGGCATTAAACTAACGACGACATCCCCTGCTTCAGCGCTCGACTCGAAGTCATGTGAGAAAAATTCGAGCTTTCCTGAAGGCTTTTTGATGAACAGCTGTACCGTTTCTTCATCGATTTCCTCTAGGTATTGGTCATAGTTATATTGCTGAGTGATGTTCGTCTTACGTAATACATAGCCACTTTCAACTTTTCGATTTAAGTGTTCCCAAGTCGCTCCCTCACGAAAAGCAATTCGCCCTCCGATCGTATGGACGAGCTCCTCGATGTCATCACCTCTGTCATTTCGAAGGCTGAGTTGATAGAGGTTGTTCCTTCCTATTTCCGGAACGAACGTTGTACAAACGAGCGCGTTATATGAATCAAGTTCTGTGGCGGCAATCATATATTCGTACGGAGTCAAATCTAACCGATATTCCGTTTGCTCTGAAAGAATTTCTCCTCGATAAAAAGGAACACCTGCTTTTCTAGCCGTAATCAATCTTTTCCAAGATGAATCAGTAACTAATACAGGTACTTTTAACTGTTGAAGCGTACGTGAAAGAGCGGTACTGAATGAGCTCCCTCCCACGATGACAACACCAGGCTGCTCGTCACTCGCTAGATTTAACTTTTCAGCTGTCCAGCGAATAGAGAAACCATGGGCAACAACTGTTGCGAAGACAAGGGCAAAGGTTAAGGAGATCAGTATCTTTGCATCCTCAAATCCTGCATCGAGCAGAACACTGGCAAAATAACTTGCAACCGTTAATGCGACGATTCCACGAGGTGCAATCCATCCGACAAGCGTTTTTTCCTGCCAAGAAAGATCAGTTCCAAGTGTAGACAGCCAAATCGATAGTGGTCTTACAATAAAGAGCATCAACAGTACGAACGCTAAGATCTGCCATTGGAAGATCTCCAATAACGTTTCGACGGATAGAGATGCCGTTAGCATGATAAAGACAGTCGATATGAGTAAAACAGAAATGTTTTCTTTGAAATGCCTCATATCATCGATCGACGAGATATGCATATTTGCAATCGTGATCCCCATTGCAGTTACTGCTAATAATCCTGTTTCATGTGAGATCTCATCCGCTACTGTGAAACATAAGATCACGACACCAAACACTACTGGAGATTTTAGAAATTCTGGTACGTACCCTTTCTCAAACATCCATCCGATTCCGCGTCCACATAAGAATCCAAACAGTGTCGCAAAGAGGGATGCTAAGAAGAAGAAGAGAAGGACCGTAGGCGTAGCTTCTTCAAGTTGAAGAAACTTGATGATTTCAAACGCGAATACCGCAAGCAGTGCACCGAGTGGGTCTACGATGATTCCTTCCCACTTTAATATCTTGGCTGGTCTTGGCTTAAGTTTCGCCTGTCTCAACAACGGTAAGATGACGGTCGGTCCGGTCACGATAAACAAACCACCGATCACAAACGCTACTCCCCATGATAACCCTGCCACATAATGTGCAGACAGAGAACCTAATAACCATGCTAGAAAGGCACCCACGGTTACGATTCTACCCACAGGTTTTCCTAGTCCCTTTATTTCGCGAAAATCTAAATTCAAACTTCCCTCAAATAAAATAATTGCAACTGCGATAGAAACAAATGGATCGAACAACTCTCCAAAAACGTTATCTGGGTGTAGTATTCCGAAGATCGGACCTACAAGCAGTCCGATGATGGACATGACTACGATGGCTGGCATGTTAAAGCGCCAGGCAAACCACTGTGAAAATACACCTAGGACGCCGACAAGCATGATATTAAACAAGATCGAATCTACCACAGGTAGCCTCCTTATCAAATCAGTTCTTTTATATTTAAGTATTCTATAACTTTAAATGATTTCAGTAAAATTGTATGGATTTCTGCTCACGTTTTTTTGAAATTAGTAAATAGTGCTCCTACAACGTTTTTCTTTTTAATTGTATTTGTAAGGACCTTTCGATCATTCGAAGCATGTTCTCATCTGAAGGAGTAGCAAGTGTAACGGCTATACCTTGAGCTCCCCCACGAGCAGTCCTTCCGATCCGATGAACATACCCCTCAACATCGATGGGAATGTCATAGTTGATCACATGTGTCACTGCCTCGATATCAAGACCTCTTGCCGCAATATCCGTAGCAATTAGAAATTGAATCTCATCGTTTCGAAATTCCTCAACAACTTGTTCCCTTTTAGCTTGAGAAAGGTTCCCGTGGAATATCCCACATTTGTAGTCTTTTTCACGGAGAGATTCGGCTAAACGATCCACCCTTCTCTTTGTTCTACAGAATAAAACGGCTTTATATGGCCGAAATTGGTGCAGGATCATCAATAAAGTCCCCAGTTTTTCCCTGGCTTTTGTAACAAAAACGGTTTGTTTGATATCTGGAACCTTCAAGACGGAATCGTCATAACACTCTACAGGAGTTTTCAGAAATTTGTTCGAAAGCTCTTTAATAGGTTCGGGCATCGTTGCGGAGCAAAGAACTGTTTGTCTGTTTTCCGGTAGAACGCTCATCAGCTCCATCACTTCTGGTAAAAAGCCGATATGTAACATTTGATCCGCTTCGTCCAGAATGGTTAATGATACTGAACTGAGGTCGATCGTTCCACGCCTCAAGTGATCAAGTAGTCTTCCTGGTGTTCCAACAGCTATCGTCGCTTCCTTAAGACGGTCGATTTGGATTTGAATAGCTTGCCCACCGTATACTGCAACTGCTTGTTCTTCTCTTGGTAAAAGTCTCATCACTTCATTCGTGATCTGAATCGCTAACTCTCGAGTAGGTGTCATAACAAGCACGTTTACCCTATTTTCAACAGATTTAAGCCTTTCGACTGCAGGAAGAAGAAAGCCAAACGTCTTTCCTGTACCTGTTCTAGCCCTTACGATCGCATCCTTTCCCTCTAATATCGAAGGAATCATCTTTCTCTGTATATCAGTAGGCGTTTCTATACCATCTTCTATTAGAAATTCGATCGTTTTCTTATCTATACCCATTTTGATAAACTCATTCATCACTTACCCTGCTTTCTATCGAAAAAGAAGCAGGCGTACCTGCTTCTTACTTATCTTGATCAAGCTTCAATTTCGAAAGTGCATCAGCTAGAGCCGTATTGACCGGTTCTTCTTTTTGCTGACTCTTCATGTATTTCGAAACATCACGCTTAGATGCTTTATGATTCTTTTCATTGCTTTTTCGTTTGTTGAATGAAGAAAGCTTCTCTCTATGACCACACTTACAAATAAATGTTTGAGCTTCACCCTGTCCATGCAGTTCTAGTTTTTTCTTACACTTCGGACAGCGCGCATTCGTCACTCTACTCTTTCCTTTTCGGTAACCACATTCTCTGTCCTGACAAACAAGCATCTTGCCTTTCTTGTTCTTCACTTCTAACATCAGATTACCGCAATCAGGGCACTTTGTACCCGTAAGGTTATCATGTTTAAATTTCTTCTTGCTATCTTTTATATTCTGCACCGTTTCTTCTGCATAACTCTTCATTTCTTTGATAAAAGCTTGTTTCGACAGCTTGCCTTTAGCGATCGCTTCAAGTTTTTGTTCCCATTCAGCGGTTAACGCTGGAGATTGAAGCTCATCTGGAACGAGTTCAAGGAGCTGTTTTCCTTTTGCTGTTAATGTAATGTCTTTACCCTTCTTTTCGATAAGAAAACTATTGAAGAGTTTTTCAATGATGTCCGCTCTCGTTGCAACTGTACCGAGACCACCCGTTTGACCAAGCGTTTTGGCAAAGCGTTTGTCTTGCTGCTCTAAGAATTGAGCTGGTTTTTCCATGGCAGTTAGTAATGAGCCTTCATTGAAACGTGCCGGTGGATTCGTTGTTCCTTCTGTTCTTGTAAGGGAAAGAACCTTAAGCTTCTGGCCTTCCTGAAGCTCTGGTAGCAGTTCGTCCGTCTCTTCGTTACCATACACTTCCTTCCAACCTTTAGAAACCACCTTTTTCCCTTTTGCTTCAAACGATTCGCCGTTGATCTTCGCTTGAACTGTCACCTGCTCGTATTCATAAGGCGGGTACAAAGCAGCTACAAAACGCTTCACGATCAGATCGTACACCTTACGATCTTTGTCACTCAACTCTCGAATGATTGGATGCTGCTCTGTTGGAATGATCGCATGATGGTCAGATACTTTCCGATCATCGATAATATGATTCGCCCTAAGTGGTTGTGATGTGATCTTTTTAGCAGTTTTTTCATAGGAGGAAACGGCTTGAAGTCGTTCTTTAAGCGTTTCTTTCATATCTGAAGACAAGTAGCGTGAATCTGTTCTCGGATACGTGACAAGCTTATGCTGCTCATATAACCTTTGCGTAGCTGACAGCGTTTCTTTTGCCGAAAATCCATACCTTTTGTGGGCTTCTCTTTGTAGTTCTGTAAGATCGTAGAGGCCAGGTGAATATGTTTTCTTCTTCGTCTTATCGATTGCTTGAACAGTCGCATCTTCATTACTCGTTTTATTCTTGATATCATCGATTTTGCTTCGATCAAAAAGGTTACTTTCGTTATTGCTGCTACGCCATTTGAGTGAGAACCCGTCTACAACAGCTACAAGTCCATAATACTTTTCAGGCTTAAACGATTTAATTTCCTCTTCACGATGCGCGATCATGGCAAGAGTTGGCGTTTGGACCCTTCCGCTAGAAAGCTGAGCATTAAATTTCGTTGTTAACGCTCTTGAAGCATTTAAGCCAACGTACCAGTCTGCTTCAGATCTTGCGACTGCCGATTGATATAATGCTTCATAGTTCTTTGCGTCTTTTAAGTTTTTAAACCCTTCTCGAATCGCCTTATCTGTAACAGACGATATCCAAAGTCGTTTCATCGGTTTATTCACTCGTGCTTTTTCGATGATCCATCTTGCTACAAGCTCACCTTCACGTCCTGCATCAGTCGCAATGATAATCTCGTTTACATCTTTACGGTTCATTTGAGCTTTAACGGCGCTAAATTGCTTACCGCTTCGTTTGATGACAACAAGTTTTAGCGGCGAAGGCAGCATCGGTAAGTCATCTAAGTTCCACGTTTTGTATTTCTCATCATACACTTCTGGATCTGCCAAGGTCACAAGGTGTCCTAATGCCCATGTGACGATGTAGCGGTCTCCTTCTAAATACCCGTTACCTTTCTTAGAACAATTCAGTACTCTAGCAATATCTCGTCCAACTGAAGGTTTCTCAGCAAGAATTAATTTTTTACTCACTATACCAATCTCCTCAACAATACCTATACTTTTCTATCATCATACCAGCTACATTGTTGCACGTGAAACATTCTAGTTAAAAGAAGCATTTCTTTTACTAGCTGAAAGATAAAAGAAAGCTGCTTCAGACGCAGGTCCGAAACAGCTTATCGATTAAATTCTATACACTCTTGCTTCATATGGTTTTAGGACTAAAGCTGTGCTCTCACTTTTTTCGATGTCGTAATTATGAAGCAACAGGTTTTGATGCTTCAAATCTAAGT
Source organism: Anaerobacillus sp. ABA4_114 (assembly GCF_056159065.1). Classification (NCBI taxonomy): domain Bacteria; kingdom Bacillati; phylum Bacillota; class Bacilli; order Caryophanales; family Bacillaceae; genus Anaerobacillus; species Anaerobacillus sp. ABA4_114. The sequence continues at coordinate 170,468 of NZ_JBSWUM010000001.1, read as the reverse complement.
CAGCCGTAAACTCTGCTGCTTCAGTCGAAAGGTTCGTGATCACCACGACGCGATCGTCACTTGTCGTACGCGTATAAGCGTAAATTTGTTTATGATCTTTAAGGATCAGATCATAAGCTCCATACGTGAAAACAGGATTTTCTTTTTTTAGAGAAATCATATCCTTATAGAATGAAAGCACGGATCCTTCTTCTTGTTCTTGTTTTGCAACGTTGATTTCCTTGTAGTTAGGGTTTACTTTCATCCAAGGAGTCCCTGTTGTAAATCCAGCGTTCGAATCCGTGTTCCACTGCATCGGTGTACGACTATTATCTCTGGACGATGCCCAGATCACTTTCATGATATCTTCATGAGATACGCCTTTTTCTCGCTGAATACGATAGCGATTTTTATCAGCTACATCATCATAATCATCGATCGATGGGAACTGAACGTTCGTCATTCCAATTTCTTGTCCCTGGTAGATAAAAGGCGTTCCTTGCATGAGGAAATACATCGCACCCATTGAAGTCGCGCTTTCCTTCCAGAATTCTTTGTCATTTCCCCATGTAGAGACGACACGCGGTTTATCATGATTCTCTACGAAAAGAGCATTCCATCCATCATTCTCGAGGCCTTTCTGCCAACGAGTCAACACTTTCTTCAATTCAACGATATCTAATTCACTGTTTTCTTCAGCATCCCATAGTCCAAGGTGCTCAAACTGGAATATCATGTCCATCTTACCTTGTTCTTTACCGACCCATTGATCTGCTTGATCGATCGAAACACCGTTTGCTTCACCGACTGTCATAACATCGTAGTTTGCGTACGTCTTATTCTTAAATTCTTCAAGGAAAAGCTGAATGCCTTCCTGATTCATATGCATATCGAAAGATGAAACATACTTCTCATCTTTAGGGTTAGGCATATCCGGTAGACCAGGGCGCTTTTTAATATGACTGATCGCATCGATGCGGAAGCCATCGATTCCTTTATCGAGCCACCAGTTTACGGTTTCATATAAGGCATCACGGACATCTGAGTTCTCCCAATTTAGGTCAGGCTGTTTCGTTGAAAAAACATGCAGGTAATACTGAGCAGTTGTCTCATCGTACTCCCACGCAGAACCTCCAAAGATACTTTCCCAGTTGTTTGGTTCATGTCCTTCTTTACCATCTCGCCAAATGTACCAATCACGCTTTGGATTTTCCTTTGAAGAACGAGATTCAATAAACCATCTGTGCTCGTCACTCGTATGGTTCAGTACAAGGTCGATGATCAACTTCATTCCACGCTTGTGCACTTCACGAAGTAGAAGATCAAAATCCTCCATTGTTCCGAAGTCGTCCATAATATCTTGATAATCCGAAATATCATACCCATTGTCATCGTTTGGAGACTTATACATCGGACAAATCCAAATGACGTCGATCCCTAAATCTTTAATATAATCAAGTCGTTCTATAATCCCTTGCAAATCACCAATTCCATCACCGTTGGAGTCCTGAAAGCTGCGGGGATATATTTGATAACCGACTGCTTCTTTCCACCAAACTCTATTCATTCTCCTACACCCCCATCAATTTATAAAAAAGAGTTACCTGTAAGTGCAAACGTTTGCTCAATTGTGTAATAAAAAAAGCGCTTCTATGATATCGCTTACTTAATTCTACTCGCAATCTCCATAATTATCAATATACTTGTAAAAGTAATTTTAGAAGCATGAATTGACGTTGCGATGGAGAATGTATAGAATACCTTATTAATCGCTATCAGAAAGCTTCGTATAATTTTGGAGATAAGGTCCAAAAGTTTCTACCAAACTACCGGAAATGGTTTGACTACGATGATCACTTACGTATCATCCCCTGTCAGGCTGGAGAATTCCAGAACGAGAGGAGATATCACAAGAATGGAACAATTTATTAAAAGAATTCAAACCGCATCAGGTGACCGTGCTGCAGATACCGTTATTAAAAACGCAAGGATATTAGATATCTATAATCTACGTCTCATTGCCGGCGATGTTGCGATTACAGATGGAAAGTTTGTTGGGATAGGGGCTTTTGAAGGAAAAGAAACGATCGATGCCAAACAAAAAATCCTCGTACCAGCTCTAATCGATGCACACGTCCATATCGAATCCGCCATGGTTTCCCCTTCACAATTCTCAAAAGCCGTTCTCCCACATGGTGTCACAACTGTTATTACCGACCCCCATGAAATCGGTAATGTGCTTGGAGCGGAGGGGATTTCGTATATGATCGATGACTCAGAGAACATACCGATGGATGTTTTCTTCATGCTTCCATCTTGTGTTCCATCCACGCCTTATGAAAACGCTGGAGCCGTTCTAACCGCCAATGACTTGGAACCTTTTTACAATCACCCTCGTGTTCTTGGTCTTGCTGAGGTTATGGACTACCCTTCCGTCAAACATACAGACCCATCGATGATGGATAAGCTTCTTGATGCCCACCGATACGATAAGAAAATCGATGGACATGCAGCTGGTCTTCCTAGCCATGCACTAAACGTATATAAATCTGCAGGCATCAATACAGATCATGAATGTGTGTCAGCTGAAGAGGCATTAGAACGCATACAAAGAGGCATGTATGTTTTGATACGTGAGGGCTCAGTCGCAAAAAACATGAAGCAGATCTTACCAGCGGTCACTCCTCAGAATGCAAGGCGCTTTCTGTTTTGTACGGATGATAAACATATGGACGACCTTATTTCAGAAGGAAGTGTCGATCATAATATTCGTCTAGCAATCAAACATGGGATCGACCCCTACCTTGCCATTCAGATGGCTTCACTCAATGTAGCTGAATGTTATGGACTTAATAAAGGAGCCATCGCCCCTGGTCTAGATGCAGATTTTCTAGTGATGAACGATCTAGAAACGTTTGATATCTACCAAGTCTTTCGAGAAGGAAAACTTGTCGCCGAAGACGGTACGACTTCATTTAAACCTAAACCTCTCTCCTCTCAAGAGATTCGTAACACAGTAAACATACAGACGATCACGCAAGAAAGCTTACGTATTACACTTGAAAGTAAACGTGCGAACGTTATTGAGATTGTCCCTAACCAGATTGTGACGAAGCACCTCACACTTGACGTAGAGACAACTGAGAACACATTTATACCTTCCAAAGAAGCTGACCTTATGAAGTTAGCCGTTATTGAAAGGCATCATCATACAGGAAACATCGGTCTTGGAATTGTGAAAGGTCTCGGTTTTGAGAAAGGTGCGATCGCCACTACAGTCGGTCATGACTCCCATAATGTAATCGTTGCGGGCACAAACGACGAGGATATCCTATCAGCAATCGATGCTCTTAAACAAATAGGCGGAGGACTAGTGGTTGTAAGGGATGAGGAAGTAATCGGTGAATTGCCGTTACCGATTGCAGGTCTTCTTTCAGACAAAGGGTATCAAGCTGTTAACAAAGGGCTGCTTGAGCTAGACATCGCTCTGAAAGAAATAGGCGCTCCCGAACATTTCAACCCCTTTCTAACCCTCTCTTTTCTAAGCCTTCCAGTCATTCCGGAACTAAAGCTCACTGACAAAGGTCTATTCGATGTAACAGCATTCAAACATATTTCGATTGACGAGTAAACGAAACCCGCCTGGCATGATGCCAGGCGGGTTATTCTATGAAATGATCGCAACTTCAGACTCTTGCTGCACAGAACGATAAGATGCTTCCATCAACACCGTTAGATCGAGTGCTAGTGCAATGTTTTCATCCGTGCGTTTGTTATGTTTCACATGTTCCACCCATTGGTTGAATGGAGAAGGTCGATCAGCTGGGATTGAAACTTTCTCGAATCCATTTCCAGTGTTTAGTAACAAATGACCTTCATCTGCCCTATATAAAACTGACCCTTTCGTTCCATGCAATTCAATTGTAAAAGGTGAATGAGGGTTAACGAATCCTGTTTCAATAATGCCAAATGAACCTGATCCATATTGAAAGGTTACAACAGCTTGGTCTTCAACTTCTTTTCCAGTCATATACCCAAATTGCGCAGAGATCCGCTGAGGCATTCCTTGAAACAGCCTCGTTAAGTAAACTGGATGACATCCTAAATCGATTAGCGCTCCACCCTGGCACGTTTCTACGTCATAGAAATGATGCGGTAACCAGTCTGCTATCGCTCCATCATGAGCAAGACGCACTCTAGATTGCGTGATGTCACCGATCTCACCTGAGGCGAGGATATCTTGTATCGCTTTCGTATAGCCGTCATACACTCTCGGCAATGAAACGAACAGCTTTACACCCTCTTGCTTCACCGTTTCGATGATTTCTAGTGCTTCCTCTTCTGTTGCCGCCAGAACCTTTTCTGTAAAAATGTGTTTTCCCGCTTTGGCTGCTTTTATTATAAGATCTTTGTGCATGTTCGTTGGAGATGTAACGACCACTCCATCGATCGTATCGCGTCTTAGAAGATCGTCGATACTGTCTATGTACTCTGCTCCCCACTTTTGTGCTTCACTTCTACCTCGCTCCTCATATTCATCCCAAACCGCTGTAATGTGTGTTTCAGGATGATCGAGTGCTTCTTTCGCATAATCCTTTGCGTGAACGTGCCAAAAACTTAACATTGCGAGATTCATAACGGAAGCCTCCTATAAATACAAAATGATAACGCTTTTATCAATTGTATAGGAGTTGGTTGCGATCCATCAATTATAGAGGTAAAGAAATTTAAATAAATTAAAATTAGTGTGCATTTTCTATTTATGATATAATAGTAGTTGTGCTATAATTAAATATTTTGGAGGTGGGCGCTTGTTTGAGGTAGGCGACAAAGTTTTTTATCCCATGTACGGTGCAGGTGTAATTGAAGCTATTGAAGAAAAAGAGATTCTGGGCGAAACACAGCTCTATTATATTCTTAATATTTCATTTCGCGATATCCAGGTGATGATACCGAAGGATAAAATGGAGAATTTGAATATCCGTGAAGTGTTGGATTCGAGTAAAATGGACGATATTCTAACAACATTCCATGCTGATGCTGAGCTTGATGCTGAACCAAATGCCAATCGAAACCAGCGATACCGCGATAATATGAATAAGCTTAAAACCGGGGATATTCGTAACCACGTAGAAGTGATTCGCGAACTGGTTACCCTCAACAAGAAAAGACCACTAGGAACAGACGATAAAAAGCTGCTTGAAAACGCTCAGCAGTTTCTCATAAGTGAAATCGTATTAACGAAAGACGTTAAGCTCGATCAGGCTACGTCGATGTTACATGAAGCCATCTACCAGTAAGCTAAAAGGACAGCACCGAAGCGGTGCTGTCCTTTTTTCATCATTTCCCTAATACGTTCGTCTGAAATGCTGAAATAGCTTTATATTCTTCAGTTAGCTTGTTCGAAATACTCATGTAAATCGGTAATAGTTCAGCATATAACTTCACGCTTTCTTCTTCAGGCTGGTGCGCATACGTGCTACCAACGAGGTCTGATACGATTTTGTAAGAATCGATTTCTCCTAACGCCTCCATCCCTAGGACGATCGCACCAAGGCAAGAGCTTTCATAACTTTCAGGAACGATGACTTCTTCATTAAAAATATCCGCCATCATTTGACGCCACAGAGCTGATCTTGAGAAACCGCCAGTCGCTTTAATTTGATTCGGTTCGCCGATCAGTTCCTTTAGAGCCTCTAGGACACTATATAGATTGAAGATAACGCCTTCTAAAACCGCTCGAATCATATGCTCTTTCTTATGGTGCATCGCAAGACCGAAGAAGCTGCCTCTTGCATCTGAGTTCCATAGTGGAGCACGTTCTCCCGCAAGGTAAGGGTGAAAAATTAACCCATCTGCCCCTGGTCGCACTTGCTCTGCGATTCTAGTTAAGATTTCGTACGTGTCGATACCAAGACGTTTCGCCGTTTCCATTTCAGAAGCTGCGAATTGATCTCTGACCCAGCGGAACGTTATCCCCCCATTATTGACAGGCCCTCCGATCACCCACTTGTTTTCAGTGAGCGCATAACAAAAGATTCGTCCATGTGGATCTGTGACAGGTCGATCAGTGACAGCACGAATAGCTCCACTCGTTCCGATCGTTACCGCGACAACGCCTGGCTCGATCGCATCAACACCTAGGTTTGATAAAACCCCATCACTTGCTCCAACGATAAATTTAGTAGAAGCACTTAATCCTGTTTCATCGATGTATGGTTCTTTCAATCCCTCTATGACCCTAGTAGTCGAGACTGGTAGAGATAGTTTCTCTTCAGTAATACCTGCCACAGATAGAGCCTCTTCATCCCAATTAAGTTGTTCAAGGTTGAATAGTCCCGTTGCAGATGCAATCGAATAATCGACTACGTACGTATGGAAAAAGCGATAGAACACATATTCTTTGATCGAAATAAACTTGGAAGCTGATGTAAACAACTCCTCTTTCTCGTTTTTTAGCCATACTAATTTTGATAAAGGAGACATCGGATGGATTGGAGTACCTGTCCGCAAGTAAATGTCATGCCCATTCATCTCTGACTTGATTTTTTCAGCCCACTTCGCACTTCTGTTATCCGCCCATGTGATGCAGTTTGTCATCGGCTTCCCTTCAGAATCGACAGCTATCAGACTATGCATGGCAGAACTGAAAGACACGAATGAAATGCTCTCTGCAGAAAGACTCTCCTCAGTCAGTACTTCTCGAATCGACTTAACAACCGCAAGTAAAATCTCTTCGGGGTTCTGTTCAGCAATACCTGGTTTAGGGGTTAAAAGCGGATATTCAACGCTATGCTTTGTAACTGGATGACCTTTTTCATCAAATAAAACAGCTTTGGTACTCGTCGTTCCAATATCAACGCCGATCATAAATCTATTTTTCAAAGGAATCTCCTCCTCTAGTTAGGTGTAATAACAAAATGCGAGCATACCGCTCGCATTCGACTTCTATTATCCAATAAAGAAACTACATACAAACACAACGGCGAATCCGACTAGACCGATTAACGTTTCCATAACGGTCCACGATTTTAATGTGTCTTTTTCATTTAATCCTAAGAATCTATTCACTAGCCAGAAACCAGAATCGTTCACGTGAGATAAAACCGTTGCACCAGCTGCAATGGCAATTACCATCATACCTAATACCGGCCCTTGCATATCCATGCTTGTGATGAGTGGTGACATAAGACCTGCAGCGGTTACCATCGAAACGGTGGCAGAACCTTGAGCAACACGTACAGCAGCAGCGATTAAGAAAGCCAATAGAATTGGAGGTAATGGTGAAGAGGCCATCTTTTCACCTAATACCTGTCCAACACCGGAATCGATCAACACCTGTTTAAAAACACCACCTGCACCTGTTACAAGAATGATGATTCCCGCAGGCTCAAGTGCTTTATTCGCTATACCCTGCACATCTTCCTTCGTATACCCACGTAATGTTCCAAGTAGAATGAATGCAAGGATTGTCGCGATCGTCAATGCCACGAAAGGATGTCCCATAAACGTTAAGAAAGAGCGTAATGGAACGAGCGAGCTTCCATCTTCAATCAGAAGATCAGATAGCGTGTTCGCTAGAATCAACACGAGCGGAATCGAAATCAAGCTCGTAACGAGCCAAAAGCTTGGGAGCTCTTTATCATATTCTTTTTCTTCGATTTCCATGTAATCTGGTACTGTCGCATGAATTTTCTTACCGATATAACGTCCGAATAAAGGACCTGCAATGATCATAGAGGGGATACCCGCTAATACACCAAAGAGAATTACCCAGCCAAGATCAGCTCCAATTAAATCCGCAACTGCGATGGGTCCTGGAGTCGGCGGAATAAAGCTATGCGTAACCGCAAGTCCTGCTAATAGCGGAATCGCATAATGGAGCAGCGACTTCCCTGTTTTTTTTGCGAGACTATAGACAAGTGGGACAAGGATGATAAAACCAACATCAAAGAAGACCGGAATCGCTACAATAAAACCCGTTAAACCAAGTGCCCACTGAGCTCTTCCTTCTCCGAACTTTTTGATAAGCGTTTGTGCAAGGCGTTCAGCACCACCAGAAACTTCTAGCATCTGTCCGAACATGGCACCTAAACCAACGACCACAGCTACGAACCCAAGGGTTCCACCCATACCGTTCTTAACCGATTCGATCACACCATCTAATGGCATACCTGCCGCAATTCCTACTAATAAACTTACTAGTAATAATGAAACGAACGCGTGTAATTTTGTTCTGATAACTAGAAATAAAAGTACAAAGATAGCAAGAACGGCTAACAGAATCAGCATATTACCCGACATGATTTTATCCTCCTTTATTTTCCTGTGTACTAACCTCTTCGATCGCTTCGTCAATAATTGCGACGTCAATGAGGAATCGCTTACATAAATGAGTAAAGTGTCAAAATTGGAAAGCTATGTACATTCTGGAAAGAAAAAATATTTCCTATAAGCGAATTATACAATAAATATTTTTTATTGCAACCGCTTCCAAGAAATCTATTTTCATTAATTATGTAATCGGTTACAATAAGGAGATAAGGTATCGTGAGAGGAGAATGTTAATGTCTAGCACTGAAACCCGTCACTGTCTTCCTAGAATTCGCTCATCCTACTCTCAGTTTAGTGAAAAGGAGCGGCAAGTAGCGGATTATATCTTAAATCACTCAAGCAAGATCATACATAGCACGATCAATCAGGTTGCAGAAGACTTAGGAGTAGCTGATGCAACGGTTTTTCGGTTTTGCAAACGGATAGGCTTCAAAGGGTTTCAAGCGATGAAAATCGCGCTTGCAGCGGAAATCGTCAACCCGATTCAAGATATTCATGAAACCATATCAGAAACCGATTCAAAAAAAGATATAGCAGAGAAAGTTCTTCGTTCAAATATTAGAACGCTCGAAGATACGCTACACATTCTCGAGAACAGTAGTATAGAAAATGCTGTAGAAGCCCTTCTTAAAGCTGATCGGATCGAGTTTTATGGAAACGGCGGCTCAGGAATCATCGCTATGGATGCTCAGCATAAATTCATTCGGACAGGGTTAAGAACAGCTGCGTACAGTGACGCGCACTTGCAGATCATGAGTGCTTCTCAACTAACGGAAAGTGACCTTGCGATTCTCATTTCTCACTCTGGCACGAACAAAGACATGATTCGGGTAGCCGATATTGCAAATGAAAGTGGTGCTACGACCATTGCAATAACAAACCTTGCCACCTCCCCACTAAGTAAAAAAGCTGATATTTCACTATACACTGTTTCACAAGAAACAGAATTTCGCTCTGAAGCATTTGCATCGAGAATTGCTCAACTAAGTCTCGTAGACGCTCTCTACGTAAATGTCATGATCGCGAGAAAAGAGAAAGCGAAAGACTCTCTCCAGCGCATGAGAGAAGCAATTTCTACGAAAAGGCTATAATGAAAAAACCCCGCATGATTGCGGGGTAATAAGAGATTAATTTAAAAGCAAGAAAACGATTGCCTATGATTAATTTTCATATTTAATGTCACTATGTTATTTGTTTAGCTGCATTAATTTGCTTTCGTTCATCTTAACCTTGTAATATCGATGATTGGAGCGGAAGGATGCTCGACTCCTGCGGGCTGAGCGGGACAGGTGTGACCCCACAGGCGCGCGTTAAGAGCGCCGAGGAGGCACACCGCCCGCCCCGCGGAAAGCGAGCATCCTGGAGCGGAAATCCCACTTATTATGTCAAAAAAATCACCCCGCATAGAAGCGGGGTTTCTTGTCATCTTCAGCCTTTAATTTTCTCGATAAAGACGACTTTTAAATAATCTCCTTCTCGAAATTCTTTCGTTGTACGAAAATCTTCAGGAAGAGAATATTCCTCAAGCAGCCGATATTTTCCACCGGTTTCTTTAAACGCCTGATCAATAAACGTCTTAAACTTCCTCATATCATAACCACTATAATTGGTTGAAGCGACGATAATCCCCTTATCTTCTGTTATGGCGATCGTTTCCTTCAAAAGATTTTTGTAATCCTTTGCTGCACTGAACGTATGTTTCTTAGAACGAGCAAAGCTAGGTGGATCAAGAATGACCATATCAAACTTAAGGTTTTTCTTCACAGCGTACTTAAAGTACTTAAATACATCCATCACTAAAATGTTTTCTGATTCATAATCGATACCATTCAAACTAAACTGCTCGATCGTTTTATTTAAGCTTCGATTCGCAAGATCAACACTCGTCGTATGGGTCGCTCCACCTAACGAAGCGAAGACTGAAAACGCTCCAGTGTAAGAGAACGTGTTTAAAACCCGTTTCCCTTCAGCATATTTATCTCGAATGATTTTCCTGACAGGCCGCTGATCTAAGAACACGCCGACCATTGCACCTTCATTTAGGTATACGGCAAAATCCACACCGTTTTCTTTTACAACAAGTGGGAATTCACCACGTTCACCCGCAACGAAATCATCGTCTTCAACATATTGCCCTTTTGAATCAAATCGTTTTTTCTCATAGATGCCTTTGAAATCCACGAGTTTCTTTAACGCACTCACAACATCATTTTTAAACGAGTAAGCACCTTCACTATACCAATTGATCAGGTAATAATCGTTAAAACGATCGATCGTAATACCTCCGAGTCCATCTCCTTCACCATTCACAATACGAAAAGCAGTCGTATTTGGGTCTTCGAAGAATGGCTTTCTGTATTGAAGTGCTTGCTGTAGTTTGTTGACAAAAAATCCTTCATCAATGGACTCGTTCGCATCCTGGGTTAAGACCCATCCATAACCCTTGTTCTGCCTTCCATAGTACCCTTTTCCAATAAACGTTCCATCGGTATCTACTAGTTGTATAATCGTGCCCTCTGTTTTTAACTTCTCCGGGTTTACCAATGCTTCTTTAAAAATTAATGGGTATCCGTTCAGAAACTTTTTTCTGTGCTTCGGCTGAACCTGCACGCGCTCTTCGTTTCTCATCTTGTCATCCTATCTATTCTAGTTTTTCATCCTGACTGCATTATAACATGTTGCGATGTCACCACATAAATCCTTATGAACGTTCAAAAACTAAAGAAAAGGTGGTGGATACGATGAAAACGAAATCCGGAACGGATATCGAAGAAGTAAAGAAGCTGAATGCAAACTCTGGCCTAACGTATAATCAAGCAAAGCAAGAACTCGCAAAACGATTGGGAGCAAAAAAGAAGGGTGACAACCCGTCAAATGGGACTCTGGTATAGAGAATGGTTTACAATAAGCTGGTGTTGTTTCATTAAAGCAGCACCAGGAGGTTTACAGCATGACGAATCATGAAAACGGCTATTTTCGTACGATCATCATACTAAGCGCAGCTGTATGGCTCGTTGTTATGAATACAACGATGTTCAACGTCGCGCTTCCAAACATCTTGAATGAATTTCAACTGAGCCCGGCTGACGGAGCCTGGATCGTTTCGGGTTATTCCATTATCCTGGCTGTCTCAACGATCACGTATACGAGACTTTCAGATTATCTCCCGATACGGCGTCTCCTCATAACAGGTATCGTTATTTTTGGTATCGGATCATTACTTGGTTTTTTCGCGGAAAGTTTTGCGCTATTACTTACATCAAGACTGTTACAGGCCACTGGCGCTTCAGCAATTCCTGGACTGTCGATGGTATTTGCAGGCAGGTTTATCCCACTGAAAAAAAGAGGACGAGCAATGGCGTTCATCGCATCAGCATCTTCCCTCGGGTTCGGTCTAGGGCCTGTGATCGGTGGTATTATTACGGAATACCTTGATTGGAACTATTTATTTGTTGTTACGTTATTCGTACTTGTGCTGATCCCTGTTTTGTTTAAACGTCTGCCTGAAGAAGGAGTAAGCAAAGGATCATTTGATTTTATTGGTGCAGTGCTAACAGGGTTGTCCGTTACTAGCTTTTTGTTGTTTATATCAACATTTAACCTACTCTATTTAGTAGCTGGGATCGCTGCGATCGTGTTACTCGCACTTCGGATAACGAAAACAACCGTTCCTTTTATCCAACCTGACTTATTTAAAAAGCAGGGATATCGTCTTCTTCTTTATATGAGCTACTTGGGTTTCACGACACACTTTGCAATCTTACTCCTTATGCCCCTCATGTTACAAAACGTGTTTGGCAAAGGACCTTCGATCATAGGTTATATTATTTTTCCAGGTGCTATGTTATCAGCTGTGGCAGCCGTTTATGTTGGAAAGATGCTCGATCGTTACGGCAACATGAAGGTGATTTATCTCGCACACCTTCTACTCTTAATCTCAACAGTCATCTTTTATTTCTTATCACCGATCAATCCATACATGACGATGTTTGGCTATATGTTTACAAGCTTTGGATTTTCAAGCTTATCGTCGAGCACAACGAACGAAGTCTCACGCATCCTGCCTTCGTCCCAAACCGCTACAGGCATTGGGATGAAGCAACTCGTACAATTTGTTGGTAGTGCCTCAGGGGCAGTTCTTGGAGGTATCCTCCTTGAACTAAACGGATTGACTTACAGCGCGAGCTCATTTCAGCTAACGTACCTTTTTCTTCTCGTCATTATGGTTCTATCGTTAGGAATGGCGTTTCTCTATGCTAAGAAACATGTTTAAATCAGTAACGAGGCCTTTCAACAAATGAAAGGCCTCGTTTTCATGTTATTCCAGAACAAATCGAACCGCTTCTTCAAACACTTTTGGGAAGTCCTGAGGGAATGTATGACCCATTCCTTCCTTTACGATTAACTTGCATGGAACACTGTGCTTTCGAAGTAAAGAAACCGCTTTCAAAGCTGTTTCATAGAAAGGATCTTGATCCCCAGTGATCACGCAGCCTCGCACATTTGATTTACTATCGATTGCTAGTTTCTCTAATTTAGCTAAGTCTTCAAACGCTGGCACCACAGCGATGAAATACTCGAATTCTCCTTTTTCTAGAGCTAATTCTACTGCTCGACCGCCCCCTTGTGATGCACCAGAAAGAATAACTGGCTTTTGACCCCTTTCGTGTTGATTTAAAAACTGAGAAGTCATTTCTTCGATATCTCTCTGTGTTTGCTTAGGATCATCCCATGAGAAACAGCCATAGCTAAACAGCTGAGAAGACTGAGGAAACGCAATATGATACTTGTTAAGTATTCGATCATCTTTCCATTCTAGCGAAAAGTCCTTTACGTTAGATCCTTTCCAATGCAAAGACATCACTGAAACTTCGGCATTTGGATTTCCATCAACTTTTAAAAATGACCCAGCATGTTTAAGATTTTCATGAAAAAGTGTTTCACATTGATCGATAATCCTCTTAAATCCTTCTGTTTCTTTTAATAAGTTCAGTTCAGGGTCAGTCGTTAAAATTTCTGGATTCCACCAAAAACCATTGTCGATGGCACTCTGTAATTCGCCGATCGCTTCTTTGGTTTTTCCTTGTAGACAATAGACGTTGGCTTTCCAATGTCCTAAGCGGTCACGTTTTTCTGAAAACTGTGTTTTGGCCTCCTCCATAACCTCTAGTGACTGATCATAACGTTTGTTTTGAACGAGATCGATGACTTTCGTTTGACATTCTACAAAAGTTTGCATAAAACCCCTCCCCATCAGTTAGTTCAATAATAATTGAACAGATTGAACAGGTCAATATATTTGTAACTCTATATCTTAATCGTTATTACAATGGTAGAATAAAAAGAAAAACAGGAGGAGTTTCAATGACCTTCGATGTAAAGATGCTCTATTCCCCTGCACATGAATTACTATTAAGTTTCTCGCTATATAAAAGGCAAACACAAATGAAATACTTAGCGTTAAGTGCTACATGGCCTCAAGAAGTAGATAACGTTATCACTTCACCTTTAAAAGAACGCATCGCTTCAAAAAAAGATCTCTACTTCGAAGATTTGTCAGTTCTATTTATGAAGGAATGTCCTGAAGAAACCATCGAAGGTTTCTTCGAATGGTTACAATCCCAAACTGCCGGGAACATGTATGAGCTTCTTTCACCCTATGTAAAAAGCGCTCTACCATCAGACCTCGAGTTACAACGAGATGAGTTCATCTCATTACTAAAGGAATGGAAAGTTCAGTATTTTGATAAAATCGACCAGACCATTCTGGAAGATTTACGAAACGATGCATTACAGAAAAGTCATCTGCTCGAAACGTCGACACCAGCTAGGATGGTACAAAAAGCAACCCGATTCATTATCTTGAATGAAAACATTCGTGCCGTCTATTTAATTCCAGGTACACACTTTTATCCGATGTCTCTCATAGATCAATTTCATGAGACAGTATTTATCACCTATCCAGTAGGAACAAAGGAAAGTAATCAAGCAGAACTTCTAAGGGTCACTAAAGCGTTGAGTGATGAAAGAAGGATTGCGATCCTTCGTTTTCTTTCCACAGGAATCTACACGTTCACGAACATCGTCTCGGAAATCGGGATGGCAAAGGGGAACATCCATCATCATCTCTCCATCTTACGAGCAGCAGGACTTGTTGACATTCACATCACGGACGATCCACACACATTCTTTTACGGCACAAATCCGGACATCACTTCAAATTTATCGTCTAAACTAGATACTCTGCTCAAATAGGATTGGTACAGTAAAAAAAGAAGCTCCTCAACTAGAGGGGCTTCTCTTCAATCCATATTTCCAAATAAGCGGTGTAACGACTAGCGTAACTGCTAGATAAATCCAAACACCGAACGGAATTAATGTTGCACCAAAGTGAATCAACCCGAATACAGGTATCAATAGCGTAAAGGGCAACGTCTTCCATCCATCGCTTTGACTCCAGCTCTCAAAAGGCTCAGAGAAAGGGAGCGTACCTTTGATGATCTTAAAGCAAATAGCACTGTAGGTGAGCGTCACGAGCAGAACGATAAGAAGGTCAGGGAGAATACGAACACCGAATATCACCAAATAAATCACACTTACCGCGATGTACACAGGTAGAAACAAACGAACAATGAGTGCTTTTAGCGTACCTTTTATACTGTTTGTTAAATCAGTCACTGGCGAAACGTGATAAATCCATGCTCCTTTACTTTTACTCGAATACTGAAGCATAATGACAACACCTGGAATCATCATCAATGCGGCATAAATCGATAAATACGATCTACCGCTTCCTAACGCCTCGAATGAACCTGCGGCTGTATAATTATTGTAAAGAAAAACAAACGGAAAGATCATCGCAAAGCCAAGCGATGGATAGATCTTCAATTTTAACTCTCGTTCGTTCTTAAGCATCTTTTCAGCGAAATGATAAAAAGCATGCTCTTCCTTGCTTCGAGTAACGAAAGAAGCGATTCGTTTAAAGAGATCAAATCGCCCTCGCTTCGAAACCTTGGTCGTTTCATCCATTAGTTTTACAAGATTTTCTTCATATGCAGGGAGAATCTTCGTATAAGCAACAAACGAAAGGATCGGAACTAGAAGAGCAAGTGCTGTTAGTACATAATAATAAATTCCTGTTTCACCGTTCAGTACGATGGCGAACGGAGCACTGAACCATACCGGAGGCAGAAATACTGTCCACCATTCAGGTGTGAAGGTTGCCTCTAAATCTACGAACTCAAACGCACGTGCAACAACTTGATAACCAAGTACGATCGTAATCGACAAGCCGATCTGTACATAGTTGATCATATCTCTCAGCCGCTCTCCTCCAAAGAACTTTAAAATAAGGTAATAGAGCATAGCTGTTATCGCTACGATAAACAGATTACTAAGCAAGATTGTGAATACTAGTAACAAGCCAAATAATACTCCGTGTCGAATCGTACCGATAATGAGAGGGATGCTTATGATTGCAGCGGTTACGAAGAATAAATAAATCGTAACGTGAACTGCTTTTGAAGCACTGATCGTTTTACTTGTAATCGGTCTAGTTCCTAGAATCGTTTGATCTCTCACATCGAGAAGGACCGAAGAGAAATCAGAGATCATCGTTGTCATGATCAAAAACATGAACACTCCGAGGACCAAACTCACCTGAAACATGTAATTTTCACCAAAAAACAAGATTGGTACTAGCGTCAAACCAATAAACGCATAAAACCAGAGTGATTTTAAAAACTGATTACTGTCACTTTTGCTTTTTCCCATATTCTGACTCATTACTGTCGAGGTTCGTCTGCCATCCATCGTAAGTTTAACCTGCAGAATGCGCCGCATCGTACTGTAGTCGATGCCCGCTTTTTCAAAGAGTCCTTTAAACACATCTAACAGCTGCAACGATTTGAAGTTTTTCACCTCTTATCACGCTGTACGATTTGTACAAACTCCTCAGATAAATCCTTATATTCCTTAAACCCAGTCAGCTGGTTAAAAATTTCTTCTAATGAGCCTTCCTTATTCTGTTGCCTAAGCTCCTCGAAGCTTCCATCCGCAACGATCTTTCCCTCGTTAAGAAGCAAGATCCGGCTGCTGATTTTTTCAACGACCTCCATAATATGTGAAGAATAGAAGATTGTTTTACCTTGTTCAGATAGTTTTGCGAGAATTTCTTTGAAGATCATCACACTATTTGCATCGAGACCATTGATCGGCTCATCGAGAAACAAGAGGTCAGGATCATGCAACAGACTCGAAATGAGCAGCACTTTTTGTTTCATACCCTTTGAATAGGATGAGATACGAGAATCAAAGACTTCTTCGAGATCAAATATGCCCATTAACGCTCTCGCTTTTGTCTCTGCCTGTTCAGCGTCCATTCCGTACAATTCTCCTGTAAACGAGAGGTATTCTCGAGCAGATAAATTATCATAAAGATCAGCCATTTCCGGTACATAGCCAATCCTATACTTGTACTCCACGTTATTCTGCTTTATATTCTCACCGAATATCTCTACCTCACCTGCATATGTTGCTTCAAGTCCAAGCATGATCTTTACTGTTGTGCTTTTTCCTGCACCGTTTGGCCCTATGTAACCGATAATCTGCCCCTCGTATACATCGAGGTCGATGTCATCTAAAACAAGTTTGTCACCGTACCTTTTTGTTAACCCTTTTAAAGAAAGAACTCTATCTGGTTTTTTATCCATAGCATATCCCCCGTTTCATTTACCTGTTACGATGTTCTACGTAATTTTCCACAAAAGGTTTCAGGTGTTTCCTCGTTAAAGAGGATTATAGCCTCAGCCTATAAGGGTATATGACAAGTAAATAATTTTGAGGAGATCGACCAAATGAAGTCATGGTACAAGAAAAAACGTTGGATCGCATTAAGTATCTTTCTACTTATTTATAGTGGTGTGCTAGTCTATCACCGTTTCAAACCTCTTCCTGAAGGCATTTCATACGCCGGAGACGTGCACTCTTTACAAGGTGATGACGTTGAATTTCTATACGACTTAACGTACGACAAAGACGGAAAAGAAGTTTATGATCACTCTATTTTCGATGAAGTGAATAAGACGATTAGAGAAGCTGACGAGTTTCTCGTATTAGACCTTTTCCTTTTCAATGGATTCACGAATGAGAAAAGAGATTATCCTACTATCAGCGAGAACCTATCAAATTCGGTCATTGAAGTAATGGAAGAAAACCCATCATTGAAAGTCGTTTTGATCAGCGATGAAATTAATACGACGTACAATTCTCACGAAGCTCCTCAAATCGATAAACTAAGAGAGATGGGGGCTGAAGTGGTCTATACGGACCTTAACCGTTTACGTGACCCTAACTTGTTTTATTCAGGATTATGGCGCATGACGTTATCATGGTTTGGTCAAAATGGAACAGGCTGGATTCCTAACCCTTTAGCACCTACAGCACCAAAAGTAACGATGCGTTCCTACTTAGATTTATTCAACATTAAAGCAAACCATCGAAAAACAGTCATGACAGAAGATGAGGGTATCATCATGTCAGCTAACCCTCATGATGCGAGCGGATTTCATTCAAATATCGCTTTTCGCGTAAAAGGTTCCATACTGAATGATTTGATTCAGTCAGAGAAAGCGGTAGCTGCTTTTTCCGGGGGAGATTTATCAGAGTTTCCTAAACTTCCTGCAGTAAAGTCATCAGATAAGGAAAGCGACTCAGACATCAAGGGTAGGATCGTCACAGAAAGTAAAATTCAAGATAGCGTAGTAACTGCGATCGACAATGCACAGGAAGGCGATGAAATTAACATCGGCATGTTTTATCTCGCCGATCGTGACATCATCGATGCGATCGTTGACGCAACTGAGCGGAAAGTAAACGTCCGTATGATCCTTGACCCTAACCAAAATGCATTCGGACACCAGAAGATGGGCTTGCCTAACCTACCTATTACCGGCGAGCTTCATAAACAAGGAGACGACTATTTAACGATTCGATGGTATGACACAAATAAAGAACAGTTTCACACTAAGATGCTGTATGTAAAAGGGCAAGAAGAAAGTACGATCATTGGAGGATCGAGTAATTATACTTCGAGAAATCTGGACGACTACAATATGGAGACTAACATTCACTTAAGTGCCCCAAATGATTCTGAGCTAGTAAAGGAAGTCGATCGGTATTTTGAGCGAATGTGGGATAATGAGGACGGGGTCTATACAGTAGATTATTCTAAGTATCAAAATACATTGTCAGCATTTAAATACATCATGTATATTCTTCAAAAGCTGTTCCAGGTTACAACTTACTAATACACAAAAAACCCCGGGTTTACCGGGGTTTTTTACATACGCTTTGCTTTACTTTTATTTCTCATCTTTCTTACGATCGGATAGATGATCGGGCCGTATTTAATCGCTCGTTTGATTAACTTCTTCATAACGAATGCCTCCCTTTGTAAGAGTGCTATTCCCGAATTCAGCAATCATAAACCAATCGATCAATCCTCATCCTTAACATCTGGATCTTCTGGAAGTGGTTCGTTCATCTCTTCTTCCATTCTCTGTTTATATTTCTCTAGTTGTTCTAAGTGCGTATTGAACTGTTCTTTATAAATCAAATATTGTTCTCCATCATGAAGGACTCGAATACGTTTTTCTTGGATCAGCGTTTCGATGTACTCTTCGGGTAACGATAAATATTCCGCTGTTTCTTTTACTGAGAGATACAAAAAACTCTCCTCCACTTCCTTAAAGGATCACTATCATTATAGCATTGGTATCCTTTGTTTATAGGTATCGATCAATTTCTTATTGTGTAAGTCCGTTCCGTCGATATTCCCGCTCTGAAACACAGGTGGTTCCACGCCTCGACGGATCAGCTGATCGATCACTTTGGCAACGATCCCATCTAGTAGCGCCATTCCAACTACAGAAGAAAGAGGACCATATGAAAAGCTATTTTCTATAGAAAACGCAGAATCTCCAGGCTCAATATGATTATCAAGTATAAGGTCTGCAACGTCTTTTAAATACAGTCCCTCGTTATGGCGCGAAGGCTCCTGTTCGCTCGCTGCCAATGAAGTCATCGCAATGACAAATGCGCCTTGTTGCGCACTGATACGTGCCACATCAACTGGGACTGGGTTGCGTCCTGAGTTAGATACGACGATCACGACGTCTCCACTCCTGATATCCTGTTGCTCCATGAAGGTCGTCGCATACCCGTTCATCCGTTCATACTCTGATGCTTTGCTGCCACCTTGATGTAGCATCAATTCTTCAACAAATATAGGACGAACTGCCGCAATTCCCCCAGCGCGATAAAACATCTCTTCTGCCATCATGTGTGAATGACCACAACCAAAAACATGAATGATATTACCAGATTCCACAACGTCAGTTAGGACGTTAGCAGCTTGATCTATGTTTCGACGTTCCTGTTTTTCAATAAGATTCAACACTTTGGTTATTGCTGAAAAGTATTCTGAAAGCACAGCCATACCTCCTGTAAAAGGTTATCGCTTCATTGTAATGGTAAATTTATAGCGATCCGCCCTGTAAGATGATTTCACCACTTCAAGCGGGGTGTCATCAGCAAGCTTCGTGTTTCTTTGGATAAGGAGGATCGGTGAACCCTTTTTTATTTTAAGGTACTGTGATTCCTGCTGCGTTGCGATAGACGACTCTAACACTTGTGTTGCTTCACCAATTTTGATCGAAAGGTGGTTTTCAATATAATCATACAATGATTGACTAACCGTATCCTCTGTTATCCCCTTTACAAGGTTTGCAGAAATAAAAGTAGTCTCTAGCGCCATCGGAATTCCGTCTGCTAGCCTCACACGCTTTATCTCATACACTGGAGCATGCTCCTGGATGTTCAATTGCTCAGAAATAGAGGCTGGTGACGATACGATTTCGAAGCTGATCAGCTTGCTGCTCGGGACCATTCCTCTACTCTGCATATCTTCTGTGAAGCTGGTCAGCCCTACAAGCTGCTGTTCGATCTTCTTCTCAGCCACAAAGGTACCGACTCCTTTTTGACGAAAAAGGTAGCCTGAATTAACGAGCTCTGTGATTGCCTGTCTCACAGTCATTCTGCTGATTTTAAATCTTTCTGCATATTCTCTTTCAGAAGGGAGAGAATCACCTGGTTTAAGCTCTCCCTTGTCAATCATCCCTTTAATCAGTTCTACAAGCTGATAATATATTGGTAAAGGGGATGTTTTATCTATCATCAATACGATTCTCCTTTCAGCCGTGTGGAACGTCTGACAACGCTTTTTGATCGGCAATTATTGTAACGTTTTGGTGCGTTGTTAAAATAGAAGCTGGAAATTCTTCTCCAACGTCCCCTTGAAGTAACTGTCGAAGTGCGTGAGCCTTTTCTTCTCCTGATACTAGCAATAGAATTTCCTTACTCTTCATAATCGTTGAGATTCCCATCGTAATCGCTTCTCTTGGGACCTCATCAATACCATTAAAAAACCTTGCATTTGCTTCACGCGTAGATTGAGCAAGTTCTACGACATGAGTTCTTGCATGAAACGATGTCCCAGGTTCATTGAATCCGATATGGCCATTGCTCCCTAAACCTAGAAGCTGAGCATCGATGCCCCCGGATTCCTCAATCAACCTTTCATAATTCAAACATTCGCTTGTTATATCCGAAGCCACACCGTTAGGCAGATGCCTTTGTTTAGCAGGAATATCGACCTTATTAAATAGATGGGTTTTCATAAATTGATGATAACTATTAGGGTGGTCCGCAGGTAACCCAACATACTCATCTAAATTAAACGTGCTCACACGGCTGTAAGAGGTGTGGTTTTTGTAATAATCTTCTGCCATTCTTTGATACGTGCCTCTCGGTGTACCGCCTGTAGCCAATCCAAGCGTGACCTCTGGGTTTTCTTTTACCCTTTCAATAAAGAAGTCAGCTGCGAGATGACTAAGTTCCTGATAATCAGTTGCTTTTATGATTCTCATACTGCCCCTCCTTATGTTGACTATGAACGTACACCTTTACAGAACGTTTCATAAATTTCTCCTTCTTCATCAAGAAGGATGAGGTCTGCATCTTTTCCTACTGCGATACTTCCTTTACGATCAAAAACACCTAATTGGCGTGCTGGGTTTTCAGCTGCCATTTTAATCGCACTTTGTAGAGAGCAGCCCGTAAAGGTTTGAATGTTCTTCAAAGCTTGATTCATTTTTAATACACTTCCAGCAAGCGTACCGTTTTCTAACAATGCCTTTCCATCCTCTACAGAAACGTCCTGACCACCAAGGTCATAGCTTCCATTCTTCAAGCATTTCGCACGCATGGAATCTGTGATCAATACGATTCCCTCATCGTTTTTTTGGCGATAAGCTAAATCGATCATTTCAGGCCGCACGTGATGCCCATCCGCAATGATCTCTGCTTTCAGTTCTGGAAATAGCAAAGCAGCGCCGGCAACGCCAGGCTCTCGATGGTGAAGTCCTCTCATTCCATTGTAGAGATGTGTTACATGAGTTGCACCATTTTTAATCGCTTCTTGAACATCCTCGTATGTTGCATCAGAGTGACCGATCGAAGCAACGATCCCTTGCTTGGATAAGTAACGAACAAGTTCCATTCCACTGCCTAACTCAGGTGCTAACGTCACGAGCTTTACTGTGCCTTGCGCCAATTCGTTCCATCTCTTAAATACAGAGATATCCGGCTTCTGAATCGCTTCAGAAGGCTGCGCTCCTGCGCGAATGTGATTAATGAACGGTCCCTCTAAATGAACGCCTATAATCTCTGCGTGTCCAGGAGATTGCTTATTTAGTATATAATCTCCTACATTTGATAACGCTGTCTCGATTGCAACATCATCGTTCGTGATCGTAGTAGCAAGAAAGCTTGTCGTTCCTTCAGAAGGAAGTGTTCTCGCGATCGTTTCAATCGCTTCAGGAGTAGCGTCCATTGTATCTGCTCCATTGGCTCCATGAATGTGAACATCGATCATTCCTGGCAATAAACTATGGTTTTTCGGGGCCTGATAGACCGGTTCATCAGGGCTTGTCTCAAGGGAGTTAGAATGCCCGATCGCCACGATCTTTCCATTTCTAACTTTGAGATAACCATTCTGAATCGTTTCATCTTCAGCATATATTTTCACACGATTTATAACAAAGCTATCTCCATTCATACGATCAAACTCCTTGTTTGGACTTGTTATATAAATTTTACCACCACAAAGTACAGTTGTCTATACCAGATAAAGGGTATCAGAATAATTTAGGTCTAAATTGGTATAGACAACTATATTTAATTGTTGTTATGATTGTTTTAGAGTTAAAACGTTTTCAATACGACTAAAAGGAGGTAGAAGTTGTTATGTTAGGAGCTTTACAAAGAATAGGTAAATCATTGATGCTGCCGATCGCTGTATTACCAGCGGCTGCTCTATTGCTTCGTTTAGGACAGGATGACCTGCTGGGAATTCCGTTCGTAGCGGCTGCCGGTGGAGCTATTTTCGATAATCTTGCACTTATCTTTGCGATAGGGGTAGCCATTGGTTTCTCAAAAGACGGAAGCGGTGCTGCGGGACTAGCAGGGGCAATCGGTTATCTTGTCCTTACGCAGGGGTCAAAAGCCATCGATGATAATATCGAGATGGCCGTACTTGGTGGTATTATTTCCGGGCTCATAGCCGGCTTATTGTATAACCGTTTTTATAATGTCAAATTACCTAGCTGGCTCGGTTTTTTCGGTGGAAGACGATTTGTACCAATCGTAACCGCAGCTACAATGGTTATTTTAGCTGGAATATTTGGGTTTATATGGCCACCTATCCAAGATGGAATCAACGCTCTCGGACAGTGGATCATTGATGCTGGTGCGCTTGGAGTAGGGGTATTTGGATTCTTGAATCGACTCTTGATTCCATTTGGACTACATCACGTGCTAAACAGTCTTGTTTGGTTTGTATTCGGTGAATACAATGGTGCAACGGGAGACCTCAACCGTTTCTTTGCAGGAGATCCATCAGCCGGTATCTTCATGACGGGCTTCTTCCCGATTATGATGTTTGGCTTACCAGCAGCATGTCTAGCCATGATCGCAACGGCAAAAAGGGAGAGAAGAGCAGAGGTAAGTGGTATGCTTATCGGGATCGCTTTCGCATCATTTCTTACGGGTATCACGGAACCGATCGAATTTGCATTTATGTTCTTGTCACCATTCCTTTACGTCATTCACGCGCTTCTAACGGCAAGTTCCATGGTGCTTGCATACGTACTTGATATCCATCACGGATTTGGATTCTCGGCCGGAGCGATCGATTACTTTCTTAACTATGGATTAGCTCAAAAGCCACTACTGCTACTTGGTGTTGGAATAGGCTATGGTATCTTATACTTCATCATCTTCTTTTTCCTTATTCGAGCATTTAATCTTAAAACTCCTGGACGGGAAGATGACGATATGATTGCACAGGATGACACTCCAGCTGAAGGTGATAAATACGATCTTATGGCTGGTCACTTTGTAAGAAGTATCGGTGGAATTGATAACATCTCATCGATCGATAACTGTACAACACGACTCAGGTTACAAATTAAAGATGCTTCACTAGTGAACGAAGCAGAGTTGAAGAAATACGGAGCAAGAGGTGTGGTGAAAGTGGATAGCCGCAACCTGCAGATCATCGTAGGTACGGACGTTGAGTTCGTTGCTGACGCTATGCGAAAGCTTTAATGATATTGCCCGGAAAATATAACGTAAAGAGGCAGGAGAGATCTCCTGCCTCTTTATTTATTCATTTTGTCTAAGAAACCTCCAAGCAAATCTTCATCACTCTCAGGTTCTTGCTCGACTGATGAACTTTGCTCTTGTTTTGCGTGCTCCCAGTCGAAATTCATTAGATCATCATCGTTCCGTGTAACTTCTGACTCAGATTGACCTTCTTCAACACGTTCTTGTGTAGGTGCGGCTTGTGAGCCGTTCTCCTGCCAGTAAAGGGCTTCTTCAATATCTAGAGAACTACTTGTAAACGTGGCTAATACCGATGCTGCACGAAGAGGATCTGATAAAATCTGATAAACAATATTGCCTAGAAGTGCCTCAGAGTGTTCATGCTTTAACCAATCCCGCTGGGCTTTGCTCAAACTTTTTGGTAGAGGAACAGTAATGGCCTCTTTATCTCGCTTAATCGTTTGAGTGACACCTTCAAGGACATACTCTGCAATCCGACTCGAGAAATTTCTCTTCTCTTCTTCTTTTAATTTCTGCAATTGTTTCAGAATGTGATCAGGTGTGTCAGAAGGCAGCCGAAACGTGATGGCCTGACCCCTCTGAATCCCTGTCATCCCCGCCTTTTTCATCAAATCACCCTAGTTCTTGACCTTGTGCTTTTCTTCCTTTTTCTCTTTTGAAGACTCTTTTTTAAGCTTTCGATTGTAGTCTGAAATCAACTTATAGTAAGCATTAGACATCATCCAGATGCTTTCTTTTTCATCTTCAAAGAAGTCGATATTATAGCCGTCCAGGTTGTTGTTTAATGTCTTAAGGTAATCTTTAAGGACGATCGAGCCACCACCTACAAAGTAGCAAATTTCAGTTTGAGAGTTCTTTTGCCACACATTACGAAGGTGACGGTACTGTTTCTTTGCAAGTTCAAGAAGAATACGGTCTGTAATATCATGAACGCTCGTGCGACTGCCTCGAACCATGATGTGATTACGATCATTTTTCTTGGTGATGATATCGACTACATCGCGTCTGCTGTCTAGCTCAACGCCGTGTTTAGAACGGATTTCTTCACGAATCAATTCTAGCGATTCCGCTACTCCGATGTTAAAACCTTGTGCTTTGTCATCATCAACGTTTCTATTCTTGATAACTGCGATATCAGTAGATAGGCCACCAATATCTTGAATAAGGATACGCTTATCGATTAGATCCTTATTTATGATGTTTAGGTCGTTATCCATTACTAGATTGATATAAGCAGCAAAGCCTTCAGGATAAACTTTTACTTCATCAAACTTAATATTAACCTTCTTACCTTGGTGCTTAGGCGTTACTAAGAACTCTACCTGGTGCACAGATCCTAGTAGTCTTGAGCGATAACCTACATCCTTACCTTCCTTCACTTCACGAAGTGGAAGTCCAGTACCGAGTGTATAATTCGCATCGATTACGCCATTCTGATTCTTGAAATTTGCCGTGTTCTTCTCATCCACTGCATCCAACGCAAGTGATGCAAAAAGCATAATCAACGTTTGGTCTTCTTCTGATTTAGCGCTACCTGGATCAAGCTCTGTAGGATTATCACTAGTTGTCGCAAGGTTTCCTACTCGGTAAATCGCATTGTTATCTTGAAGAGCAGGGGAGTGTACTCTGATGTGGATTCCATCAAGAGGATCCTTCGTATCAAGTTCTTCAATACCAATTACAGGACGGTCCTCAATATCTCTTGCTATCACGTTTGGTATGTATAAGTCGGATTCAAGTTTTCCATAAATTCCTTTTAGAGAATCATTACCAACATCAACTGCTGCAATTCTCGAATTACTCATAAATCGATCCACCCTTTCAAATTTAAATGAATCTAGTATTTCTACTATTAAGTTAAAAGTTATAGAAGATTTCGTCTTTCGTCAATGAGTCATTCTATCTAGTTTACAATTATGTATACTTGTGTACAAATTTGTTTACATGTATACATTTTTTGTTTACTTGTTTACAAATACGTACACATACCGTTACTAAGCCATGTATACAATAAAGTAAACAAGTGTACATTTTGCGTATACTTGTAAACAGAATTGCAAACAAGTACACACTTTTGTATACTTTTATTTTTTCATTGCAAGTCTCCCCCCTCTACTCTATCCATGCAATCTTTATGTAAGGCCAAATAAAAAGCCAGGCGATCAAAATGCGCCTGGCTAGAATTTATTAGCTATACACGACTTCCTGTTGATACAAACCGAGTGTGTTAGCAGTTGAAGTATGAATTTCTTTAAAAAGTTCAGGGTTCTCAGCTAACGACTGGCCGTAGGAAGGGATCATTTCTTTAATTTTAGGCTCCCAATCTGCCAAATATTGCGGGAAACAACGTTCAAAAAGCTCAAGCATTACATGAACAGCTGTAGAAGCACCCGGAGAAGCACCAAGTAGAGCAGCAATCGAGCCATCAGAAGCGTTTACAATCTCAGTGCCGAATTGCAGCGTCCCCTTGCCACCAGTTTCCGTATCTTTGATAACCTGCACACGCTGACCTGCTACAACAATTTCCCAGTCTTCAGATTTAGCATCCGGAATAAATTCACGTATCTCTTCCATGCGCTGCTCATGAGACTGCATCACTTGTTGAATCAAGTATTTTGTAAGTCCCATCTCTTTCATTCCTGCCGCCATCATCGTTAACACGTTGTTTGGTTTAACGGAGCTTATCAGATCAAGATTTGAACCGCCTTTTAAGAATTTTGGCGAGAAACCAGCAAATGGGCCGAATAGCAAGCTTTTCTTATTGTCGATATACCTCGTATCCAGGTGTGGAACAGACATTGGAGGGGCTCCTACTTTGGCTTTACCGTAAACTTTCCCATGGTGCTGCTCGATTACCTCTGGGTTTTTACACACCATAAAGAGTCCACTTACAGGAAACCCGCCAATATGCTTCGATTCAGGGATACCCGTCTTCTGTAACAGATGAAGACTTCCCCCTCCACCTCCAATGAAAACGAAGTCGGCGGAATGGTATTCCAAGTTATCGTTTTCCATATCTTGAACCTTAACTTCCCATTGTCCGTCTTTCTTACGCTTAATATGTTCTACACTATGATTATAATTGATGGCAACGTTTTCACTTTCTAAATTCTTAAATAGTAAACGCGTTAGCGCACCAAAATTAACGTCTGTTCCGGAGTCGATTTTCGTAGCTGCAATTGGTTCCGTTGATGAGCGTCCGTTCATAATAAGTGGCATCCACTCTTTAAGCTTCTCAGGATCATCTGAAAACTCCATACCTTGAAACAAAGGCTTCTTTGACAACGCTTCCATCCGCTTTTTCAAGAATGCCACATTCGCCTCACCATGTACGAGACTCATATGGGGAATCGGCATGATAAAATCTTGAGGATTATCGATCAAGCCTCTGCTTACGAGATGAGACCAATACTGTCTTGATAACTGAAACTGCTCGTTTACTTTAACAGCTTTACTAATGTCGATCGATCCATCTGCTTTTTCAGAAGTATAGTTGAGCTCACAAAGCGCAGCATGGCCTGTCCCAGCGTTATTCCACTCATTAGAGCTTTCCTCTCCTGCACGGCTTAGCTTTTCAAATACTTTTATGTTCCAATTCGGTGCTAACTCTTTCAGTA
Source organism: Anaerobacillus sp. ABA4_114 (assembly GCF_056159065.1). NCBI lineage: Bacteria > Bacillati > Bacillota > Bacilli > Caryophanales > Bacillaceae > Anaerobacillus > Anaerobacillus sp. ABA4_114. The sequence continues at coordinate 142,794 of NZ_JBSWUM010000001.1, read as the reverse complement.
ATGATCCCAAAGTGGCACTCATGACACCAGCACCAATTAAGATAACGTCTTTTTTGTGATTGTTACTCATGATATCCTTCCTTATCTCTAATAGTAATAAAGAGTATGCGCACAAGCTTCATCAAAGCAAGGCGTCACTTTGGCACTTTCTTTTTCTATCTCCATTATAACCATTTTATAGATTTATTTCACAATTGTAAAAAATATCTATAAGTTGCAATTCTAATGGAAAGGGAAACAGCTATCATAGGGAGGGAGTTTGCAGTAATATAAAAGCGTTTCTCCTATTAGAGAAACGCTTTAGTAGACTTTCATTACTTATGATACGGTTCACCACGGTTAATCTTGAACGCGCGGTAGATTTGCTCGACGAGAACAAGCCTCATAAGCTGATGAGGGAACGTCATCTTAGAAAAGGATAGTGTATCATTCGCTCTTGTCATAACGTCCTCACTCAAGCCTAGAGAGCCTCCTATGACGAACGCTACTTTACTTTTACCATATGTGGCGAGCTGATCCAGGTCTTTCGCCAGTTTTTCAGAGGTTTTCATGTTTCCTTGAATCGCTAATGCGATCACGTGAGCGTCTGGAGAGATTTTCGATAGAATTCTGTTCCCTTCAGCTTGTTTAACCTGTTCCATTTCAACTTCACTAAGATTCTCAGGTGCTTTTTCATCTGGGACCTCGATCACTTCTATTTTTGCATAAGGTCCAAGTCGTTTCGTATACTCAGCAATTCCTTGTTTAAGGTATTTTTCTTTTAATTTTCCTACCGTCACGATGCTGATATTCAAATCGATCATTCTCCTCCCACAGTCGTTCTATATACAGTACATCCACAATTAATAAACATGTTATCAACAGAACTTATCCACATATACACATTTTCTATCCACATGTCGTGACCGAATATTAGTTCGACACCATATATACGGCAGGTTTACTACAGTATTTACATGTTGTGGACAAGTTTCCATCATTCTTTTCAAGCTTTTCTAAAACGGGAAACTGCTCCGTTTCATCTACAGTCACATCTAAAGCAAGCTCTACATGCTCTTCACAACAATGAATTTTCATTTAGGCCATCCTTTCTAGTTATCCACTGTGCATAACTCAAACAGTAAAACAGGAGAGTTTCCTCTCCTGTTAATAAGTGATTATGAGGTTTGTTGTTCAGATAACGTTACCTTTACATTTTGCTTTTTTCCTTCACGATAAATCGTCATCGTTACTGAATCCCCGATTTCTTTTTTGGAATAAAGAAACTTCCGTAAGTCTATTGAGTTCTTTATCGTTTCTCCGTCTATCGCAGTAATCACATCTAACTCTTTAAGTCCAGCCTGATATGCTGCTGACGTTGGAAACACACTCATGATGACAACACCGTAATCGATATCCATTGGAAGCTTTAACGATTCACTCCAATGGTAAGTTGGTATTTCAGATAGAGATTTCGTTCCAACTCCTATTTGAGGTCTTCTGACTTCACCATAAGTCTCTAAGTCGTTAATGATTGGTTCTGCGATATTGATAGGGATCGCAAACCCAATTCCTTCTACACTCGACCTCGCAATTTTCATCGAGTTGATACCGATCAACTGGCCAGAAATGTTAATTAAAGCTCCTCCACTATTCCCTGGATTGATAGAGGCATCTGTTTGAATAACATCAGCATTCCAATCGATCGTTCCGTTTTGGTCTGTATCGACCGGAAATGAGCGTTCAGGATTACTTACGATGCCTTGTGTGACAGTTCCTTCAAGGAAGCCGAGTGGATTACCGATTGCGACCGCTGGCTCTCCTGGCTTTAATTTATCTGAATCTCCAAAATCAGCTACCATCGTTACGTTAGCAGAAGGAATTTTTAATACTGCAAGATCCATTAATGGGTCGGTACCAACAAGCTCAGCAGCAACTCGTTGCTCTGCACTTAAACTAACTTCGATCTGACTTGCACCTTGAACAACGTGATTGTTTGTAACGACGAATGCAGTATCGCCCTGTTTCTTGTAGATAACGCCAGAACCTGCTCCAGCTTCACCGTAATCTTCAGCCCAGAAATCTGTTTTCTGAAGGTTAATGACCCCTACAACCGCTTCGTTGACCTTCTCAACCGCAGTCGTAATATCATTCGTTACATCTACACTGATACTCTTTGTTATCGGATCCTGGTCAAGCTGACCGTTCGATTCCTCTTCAGGTGCGGGAGATGTTACTTCTGGTAATACTCCAAGCCCAGACAAGGCTGGAACCGTAAAAAGGATGATCAATGCACCTAAAATAGCACCAAGAAATCCAGCAACAAGTGCACCACCACGGTTTCCTTTTTGTTTAGTGGTCCGGTTATAATCCTCACCATCATAAAAGCCCAATTTTTTCACCTTTCCTTTCCTATCAAAAAAGGTGGACCTAATTGAGACTATCCATCCAACCTTGAACAGACATCATACTTTTGTTAGAAGCGTAGGGGTTGTAGGATCTGTATCATAGAGATCGAACTGTTCACCTACAGCAAAACCATTTTGTTCAAGAGACTGTTGAACTGACAATCTTGCCAGGTCCTTCATGTTATTATCTTTACTTAAATGGGCTAAATAAATACGCTTCGTTTTATCACCGATGATATCTGCGAGGGCTGCTGCTGCATCTTCATTCGAGACGTGTCCCATATCTCCAAGAATTCGTCTCTTAACGTTCCAGGGATACCTTCCCATCATCAACATATTGATGTCATGGTTTGCTTCAAAGATAAGCATATCCGAATCCCGAATCGTCCCCTTGATCCGTTCACTAACATAGCCAAGGTCGGTTGCTAGACTCAGCTTCTTCCCTTCATGATGAAACACGTAAAACATGGGCTCAGCCGCATCGTGAGAAACACCGAATGATTCTACATCTAAGTCGTGAAATGTTTTAACAGTCTCCATGTCAAAATGGAACTTCTGGTCGAGAGGAACTTCACCGATCGACCGCTCCATTGCATTCCATGTTTTTTCATTTGCATAGATCGGTAGTTTGTAACGACGAGCAAAGATCCCTAGACCTTTAATATGGTCACTATGTTCATGAGTTACGAGCAAACCATCTATTTCTTTAGGATCGATGTGAGCTTTGGCGAGTAACTCTTCAAGCTTCTTCCCGCTCAACCCTGCATCTACCAAAAACTTTTGTTTCTCTGTACCGACAAATAGTGCATTCCCCGTACTACCACTTGCAAGCACGCTAAATTTAAGAGACATATTCCATTCCTCTCCTACTTTTCACCCGAAGAAGGTTGTGGTGTTGAAGGGTCCAGATCTTTCCCTTGATTATCACCGTTACCATCCTCTTCACTCTCTTCAATTTCTTCGTCATCTTCCGTAGCACTAAACACGTTCTTTTCAATTGCGTCTACATAGTAAACCTCAGGCTCTTGCTCTTCATTCTTTGAATTCGTTAAAACAACGCGCCACGTTGGAACAAACACGATCTTCTCTCTTTCGTCCTCATTCGTTACGGTATAGTAGCCGAGAGAGACATCTTCAACAACGTCGTTCAATTCGATGTACTGTTGGTTTAATAATACTTCGATTGCATCAGAAGCAGGATCGATCTTTCTCTCCTCCGTAATGGAATTGAGGTCAAGATACGTTTGTGTATAAGACGTGACTTTATTGTCTTCCATACTTACGATCAGCATCCCAGAATTTTGATTGTAGATCGGGCGATCATCTTTGTACGTTTCTACGAAATAGATGATATTCTTATCATCTGCTGAATGAGAGTATTCATATTTTGAACCTTCATACACATAAGTCTCTAAGAAGATTGAAAAGGCTGAAGCTCGAGTTGGGTCGTTGATGGGATATGGCTTCTCGAGCGTGGAGATCAGCTTATTCCCATCTAACTCAATTTCCTGACTCGTCCCTTCTTCCAATGTTTTTTCTTCTTTTTCATTGAATTCATGGACTTTACCACTTATATAAGGCATGTTTTCAGTCTGAACGGTTGGCTTCTTCTTGTAGGTGACGTTAAAGCTATCAAGCTTTTCTTCGAGAGTTACCTGCTGAAGCTGCTCAAGACCACTAATATCCGTTCGTTTTGAAATCAAATCACTGAGTAGAAAAATGTTAAAAACAAGGAAGGTTAGGATGAGTATGGTTTTCGTTCTATTCCAATCCAAAATCATTCCCTCCTTGCTCTAAATTCTCAAGCGGCGTCCATGATTGGTTCAACTTAACATACCACTGAGGCATCAGAACGAAATCTTGGTTACTGTTTTCATCTCGATCAATCGTATAACCGATCGTAAAATTCGTTATCGCACTTTTTTTGAAGTTGCCTTCATCTAATAGCGAGACAATTTTTTCGTAAGAAGGTAGCCCTCTTGTTTCAATGTCATTGGCGAATTGGACCACCTTCAACATGCGCTTATACGTACTGATCTCATTGTTCTTTAAAGTTACATTTATTTCATCTAAATCTTCTTGATATGGACTGAAAACAGGGTATCCTTCCGTATTCAATCTAAAGGTTATTCGGTCTGTCTTCGTCTTCGAAGATGTGACCCATTCGCTCAGAAAATAGTCATCATTAGGATCACTTATCTGAAAACCAAAGTGCTTATTAACAAAGCCATAAGCATTCAAAATCGGAGCTTCATTCGCCACAAATTTGCTTGATGTAGAAGGTGGGTTAATAAAGCCCATATAATTATTCGTCTTATCATAATTCAAATCGCGACTTCCATCCGTATATAAAGAAGAGGAATTAATAACCGTGTTTTCTTCTACAGCATTTTCATCTGGAAATAGAGCTGTGATAAAAGCGTCTATATTGGTTAATTCATCGGTTCTAACATCATACAGCCTCATCTGAATTTCATTTGTAGGTAAATAAAAGATCGGCGTATTTTCGTTAGGTTGATAAGAACGAGCACGCGTTATTTTTCCGTTAGATTCCAGAAGAGAGGAGAAGTCTTCACTGAACCACTCTTTCATATCTCTAGACACGTCGACCGTTGCTCTCATCCCAATCTGACTAGAGCTATTTAAAAAGATAACTTCATTGTTTTTCCCAGATTGGGCTGAAGGAACGATAAGTCGATCGAATACTTCTAGTGGAATGTCACCCTTTGCAACACTCACAAGACTTTTTAACACATCGTTTGAGAGTGAAGTCGGAAAAATGAACTCAATGCTTTCTTCACGATTGATCAGACTGTCGATATTATCTACCATCGTTACAGACTTAATCCTTGTACCGGAGATGAAATCCGTATAAAAGGAATCGATGGTTTCTCTTTCAAATGACGTGTAATGGCTATCGTTTTGATGAAACACAATTTGATTCGGTTTAACGACCTGACTTAGATCAACTTCTTTGACACCTACCGTTCTATTCTCAGAAGGCGTTGTTTCCCTCTCATAATCCGGCTCGAAGGTCCAAATCTGCCAGGTTAATACAAGGCTCAATACGACTAAAACGTTCAATAAAATCGTTTTGATCGTCTCCAAATGTTTCTTAGTCATTCTCATTCTCTTCGACCTCCCTTATTCGCTTATAAGGAAGTGTAAAGTAAATTGTCGTTCCTTTACCCCACTTACTTTCTGCCCAGATGTCCCCATGGTGCGCATTGATCATTTCTTTTGCGATCGCTAATCCAAGACCCGTACCGCCTAATTGACGAGAGCGCGCCTTATCGACTCGATAAAAGCGATCGAATATTTTAGACAAGTTGTTCTTTGGAATTCCAACACCCTGATCACTGATACTAACACGAACTTTTTTACCGATCGTCCAGCAGCGAGCTGTGATCGTTCCACCTTCAGGCGAATATTTGATGGCATTGGAAATGATGTTGTCGAGCACCTGAGTCATCTTATCTCGATCGATTCTCGTATAGATTGCAGCAGTAGGAAGCTGACGAACGATCTCAATGTTTTCACGCTTAGACATCTCGAACCGATCTAGAACTTGATCAAACATCTCTACAAAGTCAACCTCGCTAAATTCAAGGCGATATTCCTTTTTATCCATCTTTGAGAGTTGAAGAAGGTCGTTTACGAGTCTGATCATACGCTCTGTTTCGTTCTGAGTCACACTTAAGAAGCGTGGCGCAATCTCTGGGTCAGAAAGAGCACCATCTTGAAGAGCTTCTAAATAGCTTCTCATCGTTGTAAGTGGTGTGCGAAGCTCATGAGAAACATTCACAACGAATTCTCTACGCTCTTGCTCTAGCTGCTCTTGTTCTGTAATATCATGCAGAACGGCAATTAGACCATTTATCGGTCCATCTTCTTTATGAATGATAGAGAAGTTCACGCGAATGATGAATGTTTGATGTTCATTACTCAAATCGAGGATAACAGAGTCTGGACCATTATAAAGATCATCCCACGTTTTTTCCTCAGCGTATTGGAGAACCTTATTTAACGGCGTACCTAAGGCTGTTTCACGCGAAACATCCATCATCTCCTCAGCTCGATCGTTCATAAGGATGATCATCCCTTCACGATCTGTTGCGATAACACCATCTGTCATATAGGCAAGGACAGAAGTTAGCTTTCGACGCTCTCCTTCTGTAATCGCATTCGCTTCTTGTAACCTTCTAGTTAAATCGTTAAAAGCTAGCGCAAGTTGACCGATTTCGTCTTCTCCGTATACCTTTACCTTACGTGTGAAATCTCCGCGGGCCATAACAAGTGCCTGTTTACGCATATCAGAGATCGGCCGCGTAATCGTACGAGAAATAACGATTCCTAATAAACCTGTTAAGACAAGCGCGATAAGCGCAGATTGAGCCAATAATTTATTTACCTCGTTCGCTTGCTTAAATACATGTTCCATATCAGCTTGAATATAGACAGCACCTACAGTTGAATTCGTATCGCCTACTACCGCCACACTGTAGACGAAAAACCGCTCTCCATCTTCATCCACTAATATTTCTTGATCATCAATTCCATTGAGAGCACTATTCACGTACTCATTTGTTGAAAGCGATCCAACTAATTCATCATCATAGAGAGAACCTACGATCTGACCAAGTGAATTGATGACATAAATTTGGCGAATCTCCTTTTGGTTAAAATTCGCTATTAATTCCGCTATCGAATTGCTTTCCTCATCACTCTTACTGTTGATTTGACTGGACACATTTTCAGCCAGCAGCTGAGCACGGTCTTTCACTGAATTAACATAGTTCTGTTCAAACTGTTCTTCAAGCTTGTCGTTAAAATAGACGGAAATAAATTGGATCGCGATAAGGATAAGAAGAACATATACGATTGCAAATTTAAAATGTATGGATTTAAAAAAGCCCACTTTCCCCATTTATATCAGACTACTCCTGTTCCGGCTCACGCATATAGTATCCAACCCCACGGCGAGTAATGATCCATGATGGATGACTAGGGTTATCTTCTACTTTTTCTCGAAGTCTGCGCACAGTGACATCTACTGTTCTTACATCACCAAAATAATCATAGCCCCACACTGTTTGTAATAGGTGCTCACGGGTCATTACCTGGCCAATATGCTTCGATAGATAGTGAAGTAATTCAAATTCTCTATGCGTTAATTCGATCGACTCTTCTCGCTTTGTCACTAGGTACGCATCTGGATGAATCGTCAACGCACCTACGTTAATAACAGAGTTTGTCGATGATTCCTTTTCAGGCTCCTGTTGGCGTCTTCTTAAGTTTGCTTTCACTCTTGCAATTAACTCTCTCGTACTGAAAGGCTTCGTAACATAGTCATCTGCCCCTAGCTCAAGACCAAGCACTTTATCGATTTCAGAGTCTTTTGCAGTAAGCATAATGATCGGCATTTCGTATTTCTTTCTCACTTCTCGACACACTTCCATGCCATCACGCTGAGGAAGCATGATATCAAGAAGAATCATGTCTGGATTTTCTTCTTCAACTTTTGCAATTGCTTCATCTCCATCGTAAGCGCATACAACGTTAAAGCCTTCCTTTTCAAGATTAAACTGAAGTATATCAGCGATCGGTTTTTCATCATCTACAACAAGAATTTTCTTGTCCATTATGAACGCTCCTTTTTATTAATACAGGTAATATGTATTCTCAAGTAAAAGTCATGTCTTATTTCGTCTATTCTATCATATTATAACTATTTTATTTATCCTCTACCCTTTACCTTCAAATGTAAAAAGAAAACCTTCAGCAAAAACTGAAGGTTTTTCTTTCCTATAGGTAATCCATTGGATTTTCAAGGTTACCATTTTTATATACTTCAAGGTGCAGGTGAACTCCCGTTGATTTACCAGTCGTACCCATCACACCGATCTTGTCACCTTTTTGAACAGTATCTCCGACAGATACCGAGATGGATGATAGATGAGCGTACGTTGTTTTCATTCCGTTATTATGGTTGATCGTAACTTGGTTACCGTAACCGCTTCGCTTACCAGCTGCAGTGACTGTTCCATTATCTACAGTCTTGATCGTCCGATCAGAGACGCCTGCGATATCGATTCCTTTATGGAACGATCCCCAACGTTCTCCCTGTTTACTTGTTATCGTACCACCAACTGCAGGCCACGCGAATGATCCTGTACCTTTAGAAGGAATCTCTTTTGTACCGATCGTAACCTTCTCCTTAACGGGTTCCTTCGTCACTTCTTCTTTAATAATTTCTTTGTTAGTGATTTCACCATTTTCTCGTGAAATACTATACGTTACCTTCTTCTCACCTTTTTCCCCGGTTTGAGTAACGTCTTTCTTTCCTTTTAGAAGAGAATCACTTTTAGTGGTTTCTGTATCGAAATCAATCTCTTCATCTTTCGTAACTTCTTCTGTTTCTAGTACTTTTACGAATTGTTTCTCTTCTAGAACCGTTACCTTATCGCTCTCAAGCTTATCGTCTTCTGCAAGGTCATTTAGTTCTCTGATCTCTGCTTCTTCCATGTCATATTCATCCGCAAGATCAGCGAGCGTTTCATCTTCCGAAACTTCTATCTCAACTTCTTTAAGATAACCATCCTCAATTTGCGTGACGCCTTCTTCTTCAGTCAACACATTATGCTTCTTCGCTTCAACTTCCTCAATAGAGAAGTCAGAAGAAAGCTCTAAGTAGTCAGCAGGATGTTTCTCGTTATCTTCATCGATTTTACTTTCGATCTCTTTGACCTTATCATCTGAAAGAAATGGCTTTGCGTATACCCAAAGCGCATCTTTCGCGCTAGATTCACTCGAGAAGATGCCGACAGATTCATTCTCAAATGACAGTTCATAGCCCTTTGCAACGAAAGTGAGCTCATCTGCAACCTTATCTAACGTCTCTTCATTATCATATGAAGGCTGAAACAAGCGTTTAGGGACGATTTGAAGATCGTTTTCGACCATCAAAGTTAACTCACCTGTTTGTTTTTCTTCTTTAATCTTGTCTACTTGCTCTTTCAATTGCTCTTTATCATCGATCGTTCCTATATTACTACCATCTATGTACACGTGATAGACTGGTTTCATCATATTATATACAGTAGCACCCGCTGGCTCGATACCAGTCACCATGCTAACACTTATCAACGAGACCAAAACAGCGGATTGACATATTCGTTTTACTACTTTAGGTGTTGCCATAATGTTTCCTCCTGCGATTTGCCTACGCAAAAAATTAACTCACGATTTGAATCCTACCATATTTATAAAGTCAATAGGGTATTACTCCCCAATTTGTAACAAGAATGTAGTCTATTCGTCATGATTGTGGTATTCCTTGGGAAGATTTCTAGTATTTTCGGGTAAGTTGGAACATAAAAAAGCATATCTCCTTTGAGATATGCTTGTATCTTAAGCGATTATAAGTTAAAAATGGTGGCTCCGGACGGAATCGAACCGCCGACACGTGGATTTTCAGTCCACTGCTCTACCGACTGAGCTACAGAGCCGTGTTTGTTAAGATGTCCATCAGCCTTTGCTGAGTAAAACCACTGTCCCTTCCTCTTCTAGCAACGCTTCGTAGCTTGCTGTGTCGGGACAACTCGTCGGATATTCGGTGATGCTTTGCTCGTTGCTCTACCGACTGAGCTACAGAGCCGTGTTTGTTAAAAAGCCAAACTTCTATTAATATTAAATGGCGGTCCCGACGGGAATCGAACCCGCGATCTCCTGCGTGACAGGCAGGCATGTTAACCGCTACACCACGGGACCACTTATATGTTCACTTACGTTAGTTACAGAAAACTGTAATTAAGTGTTTAGGTTGCCCCTAAAGGGACTTCGATAAAATTTTAACACGGAAGATTAATCGACGTAGTTAAAATTTTGGTTGCGGGGGCAGGATTTGAACCTGCGACCTTCGGGTTATGAGCCCGACGAGCTACCGAACTGCTCCACCCCGCGACGATAGTATGAAATTAATGGTGCACCTGCTTCTATATGCTGTGCACTGATTTCTTTCACAACTTATGTAACTTTGCGGAAAGAAAATGGTGAGCCATGAAGGACTCGAACCTTCGACCCTCTGATTAAAAGTCAGATGCTCTACCAACTGAGCTAATGGCTCATTAAAGGTTTCTTTAATGACGACAAGTTTTATATTATCACTGCTTTATGAAAAAAGCAAGGCTTCTTTAAATAAAAATAATAAAGGTGAAGATAACAGGTCATGCTGTTACCTTGTCTCACCTTTTTTCCTTAGTTTTTCTCTCATCATTTCACGGATTTCTTTCTTACGCTTATGACGTTGTATCGCGAAACGATTAACTTCTTGGAAGACAAGGGAGGACTGCTTTTCTGTTTTTAGATAGAATTTTACACCATAGCTAAAGTTACCTCTCGTGTTAGGATCATCTGGGTTGTTTACTTTTAGCCATAGGATTTCACCAGTTACCTTAAATAGTTCTTCGTTCAATTTCAACTCAAACTCTAAGTCTGTATGTTTCGCTAACTCAGGATCTGAAGAGAAGCCGATACCTTCAAGGCCAATGTCGTGAATATAAATTTTATGATTAAACTCTTTACTATCAGGTTCGTCACCATTCAATACCCTCATTTTTGCTGCGAGAGGTACGGAGAGTTGGTGCCGAAAGACTTGCCTTTTATCCCGGTTCATTAAGCCCACCTCATAAAAAATAGGAAATTCTAACAATATTAATCTTATCATATAAAAATAAACCGTGCTTTTGTTTTATAGTAATAACGCCTAAAAAAAGCTGGCAGTATAAACTGCCAGCTAAAAAACTATAGTGTTGCGCTCCCTATAACGCAGGAGTTTGGATTCCTCTTGCTTCCCTGAGGACGAACTTATGCGAATACGCCGCGTACCATGTTTGTTTGATTACGGTCTGGTCCTACAGAGAACACAGACAACGGAATACCTGTAAGCTGAGAAACACGCTCAATATAGTGCCTAGCGTTTGGAGGAAGCTCTCCAAGATCTTTCACACCTGTAATATCTTCATTCCAACCAGGCATCTCTTCGTATACTGGTTCACACTCTGCAAGAACTTTAAGGCTAGCTGGAAATTCCTCGATCACTTCGCCTTTATATTTATATGCCGTACAGATTTTCAACGTATCAATACCAGTCAGTACATCGATGGAGTTTAGAGATAAGTCTGTAATTCCACTAACTCGGCGGGCATGACGAACAACGACACTATCAAACCAACCAACACGACGAGGTCGTCCTGTAGTCGTACCGTATTCGTTTCCTACTTCACGAATCTTGTCTCCAATTTCATCATGAAGTTCAGTTGGGAAAGGACCATCTCCAACACGTGTCGTATACGCTTTTGAAACGCCTACCACGTGATTGATCTTACTTGGTCCAACACCAGAACCGATCGCAACACCACCTGCGATTGGGTTAGATGACGTTACATAAGGATACGTTCCCTGATCGATATCAAGCATAACGCCTTGTGCACCTTCGAAAAGAACACGACGCCCTTCATCGATCGCATCGTTTAACACAACAGATGTATCGACAACGTACTTTTTAATCTGCTGTCCATATTCATAGTACTCTTCAAGAATATCTTCTTTTTTGAAGCCTTCAGCTTCATACATACGCTCAAGAAGACGGTTTTTATCTGCAAGGTTACGCTCGAGCTTTTCTTCAAAAACATCTTTATCGAGAAGGTCACAAATACGGATACCAACACGTGCAGCCTTGTCCATATAGGCAGGCCCGATTCCTTTTTTCGTCGTACCGATTTTGTTTGCACCCTTGGACTCTTCTTCTACAGCATCTAATCTAAGGTGATAAGGTAGAATCACGTGAGCACGATTGCTTATACGAAGGTTGTCCGTACTAACGTTACGCTCGTGTAAATATGCAAGCTCTTCTACAAGCGCCTTCGGATCAATAACCATACCGTTACCAATCACGCAAATTTTATCATCGTAAAAAATACCTGATGGAATCAAGTGAAGCTTGTATTTCGTATCGTTGAATACGATTGTATGTCCAGCATTGTTACCGCCCTGATAACGAGCAACAACTTCTGCATTTTCAGAAAGGTAGTCAGTAATCTTTCCTTTACCTTCATCGCCCCACTGCGTTCCTACGACCACTACTGATGGCATTTCAGCACCTCCAGATGCTTCATTCGAATTCGTTCGGTGAAGCATGCACTTTTTTAAAAAACCCAGAGTAAGTGTACCAATTCGTGTTAATTAAGTCAACAAAACCGAACGATTTATCGTTGTTTACTTTTTATGTTCGTTATTAGGGTTAATGTGCCCATTTTTCTTCCAACTTATAAAAGAAAAAGTCCCTGATCGGGACTTATTACGCACCTGGAGGAATGTCACTCTCATCGTGACGTCTCTCAAGATTAACGAATTTATTGAATTCCTTTACGAAAGCAAGTTCTACTGTTCCAACTGGTCCATTACGCTGCTTCGCAATAATGATTTCGATGATATTCTTATTCTCTGATTCTTTATCATAGTAATCATCTCTGTATAGGAAAGCAACGATGTCGGCATCCTGCTCGATACTCCCTGATTCACGGATATCAGACATCATCGGACGTTTATCCTGTCTCGATTCTACACCACGAGACAGCTGAGAAAGTGAAATAACAGGAACTTCAAGTTCCCTCGCGATTCCTTTTAGTGCACGAGATATCTCTGATACTTCCTGCTGACGGTTCTCAGTAGAGCCGTTACCTCTAATCAGCTGCATATAATCGATCAAGATCATGCCGAGTCCTTTTTCTTGCTTCAAACGTCGGCATTTCGACCGAATGTCTCCAACGCGGATACCTGGTGTGTCATCGATATAAATACCTGCGTTCGATAAACTCCCCATCGCCATCGTAAGCTTCTGCCAGTCATCACCTGTCAGAGCTCCAGTACGAAGGCGCTGTGCATCGATGTTTCCTTCCGCGCAGAGCATACGCATCACGAGCTGTTCTGCACCCATCTCAAGACTGAAGATCGCTACGTTCTCATCTGTTTTCGTTGCTACGTTTTGGGCGATATTCAAAGCGAAAGCCGTCTTACCTACTGAAGGACGTGCAGCCACTATGATCAGATCGTTCCGCTGAAATCCTGCAGTCATGCGATCTAGCTCTGAGAAGCCCGTAGGTATACCAGTAATGTCTCCCGTGTTGTTTTGGAGCATTTCGATATTATCATATGCATCGACAAGAACGTCTTTAATGGAAATAAACGCACCGGTGTTCTTGCGTTGTGATACTTCCATAATGGATTTTTCTGCTTCTGATAGAAGGTTCTCTATTTCATTTTCCTTCGCATAACCGTCTGAAGCAATATCAGTTGCCGCTCTGATCAAACGTCTTAAGATCGATTTCTCTTCTACGATCTTTGAATAGTATTCAACGTTTGCAGCAGTTGGCACCGAATTAGCCAAATCACTTAAATAAGAGACACCGCCAATTTCCTCAAGGAGTTTTCGATCTTGAAGCTCAGAAGTTACCGTTACAAGATCAACCGGTTCCCCTTTCTCGGATAGCTCGATCATGACAGAAAAGATCTTCTGATGTGCCGCACGATAAAAATCTTCTGGTTGGAGAACCTCAGTAGCGGTCGTTAATGCGTCTGTCTCTAAAAACACCGCCCCTATAACGGCCTGTTCTGCTTCTATATTTTGAGGTGGCGTACGATCAGCAAATAAATCACTCATGTTGTTTTCCCCCTGAGCATTTCGCTTTTTCCACCCGTTAACACCTATTATTGCTCAACGACATGAACTTTAACTGTAGCAGTCACATCCTGATGCAATTTGATGGGTACATTTGTGTAACCAAGTGAACGGATTGGTTCATCTAATTCGATCTTTCTTTTATCAATTTTGATGTCATGATGCTTCTTAAGATCTTCAGCGATGTTCTTACTCGTGATCGATCCGAATAAGCGGCCACCTTCACCAGATTTCGTTGAAATTTCAACCTCGAGGTTTTCGATTGTTTCTTTAAGAGCCTTCGCTTCATCTAGTTCTTCTTGTGCTTTCTTTTCATCGCTGCGCTGCTTCGCTTTTAACTGCTTCATATTTGCATTATTCGCTTCAACAGCAAGATTATTCTTTAAAAGATGGTTACGAGCATAGCCATCTGCTACATTTTTAACTTCACCTTTTTTACCTTTACCTTTTACATCTTCTAAAAATATTACTTTCATGACTCTTCGTCTCCCCCTTCTAGATAGTCATCTACGACTTCTTTAAGCATACTTTCTGCTTCTTCTACTGTATTTACATCTAGCTGCGTGGCGGCATTTGTTAAATGGCCTCCACCTTCTAGACCTTCCATGATGATTTGAACGTTTACTTCACCAAGAGATCTTGCACTTATGCTTACTTTACCATCATCTCGCTTTGAAATGACAAAGGATGCAATAACGCCGCTCATAGAAAGCAACGTATCAGCAGCCTGCGCGATCATGACCTGGTCATACGTCTTATCATTTTCACCGAGTGCAATGGCGATTCCGTTACGATAGATGTTTGACTTTTCGATAATACGCGCTCGACGAATATATTGAGCGATGTCTTCGCGAAGAAATTCTTGCACTAGAACCGTATCCGCACCGTGTGCTCGTAAATAAGAAGCAGCATCAAACGTTCTTGAGCCAGTTCTAAGCGTGAAACTTTTTGTATCGACGATGATTCCAGCTAACAATGCTGTCGCTTCTAATATGTCCATTTTAAGACGCTTTGGCTGATATTCAAAGAGTTCCGTTACAAGCTCGGCAGTTGAGGAAGCATAAGGCTCCATATAGACGAGAACGGGATCTTCAATAAATTCTTCCCCTCGTCTATGATGGTCGATCACAACTACGCGATCAAGCTTTTGAAGAAGTTTTTCTTCCATGACGAGTGAAGGTTTATGTGTATCGACCACCACGAGAAGCGTGTTCGATGTTGCCTTCTCAAGTGCCTCTTCAGGATCCTGAAACCGAGCCCAAAGTTGCTCGTTTTGCTGTATTTCTTCGATTAACCTCGATACACCACTCGTTTTTTGATTTTGATCAAAAACGATATTTCCTTCTTTCCCGTTCGCCTGAGCGACTTTCAAAATACCGATCGACGCTCCGATCGAATCCATATCAGGGTTTTTATGCCCCATTATAATAACCTGATCACTATCTAAGACCAATTCTCGAAGAGCGTGAGAAATAACACGCGCTCGAACCCTCGTTCTTTTCTCGATCGGATTTGTTTTTCCACCATAAAATTTAACCTTACCGCTCGTTTGTTTAATCGCGACTTGATCACCGCCACGGCCAAGTGCTAAATCTAAACTAGATTGTGCTAGCTGTCCTAGCTCTGTTAACGTGCTATGACCGCTGCCGATTCCTATGCTTAGCGTTATATGAATATTTTCCTTCGACGTGACGTCACGAACTTCATCAAGAATAGAAAACTTATTCTTCTCTAGTTCTTGAAGGATTTTTTGGTTAAGGACTGCAAAAAACTTTTCTGAAGAACTACGTTTAAGAAAAACACCATGTTCATCGGCCCATTTATTTAAAATCGACGTGACAGCACTATTTAAATTACTACGTACTTCATCGCCTAAACCTTGAGTTACCTCTTCATAATTATCGAGATAAATAATCCCTACTACGGTTTTTTCCTCATTGTACCTTCGTTTGATATCGATCTTCTCAGTCACATCAAAGAAATAAAGTAGACGTTCTTCCTGTTTGAAGTAAGTTTTATACTTGCGTTCATTGATGGTCAAGATTTCATCCTCTGCTTCAGACTTAAGAAACGGGATGATTTTTTCTGAAATCTCATTTAACGAAAGACCGATCAGCGGCTCCTGCTTCGTTACGGTAGGCATGTAAGGATTTGTCCATTCGATGTGGTAATCCTCATCATACAACAATATACCGATCGGCATCTCCATCAATGCCTCATCGCCCACCTTTTTCACACGATGCGAAAGTGTGGACACATAGTCGCGTAGAGCTTCCTGAAAATTCGATTCAGCACGGATCGCTAAATAAACGAGGAGCGTTGTCACAATGACGCTTACAATTCCAATTATCCAGTTGTAATAAGTAATAATGCCGATAAAAAGGATGGAAATGACGAACAAGGCTACCACATGATAACCATGCCACCGTTTCGTTAAAAACTTTGGCATATTTTCAGCTCCTACCTATGATTTCATTCTCCTTCGCAGTTCAAAACCTAGATCGATGATTCCAATGATAACAACAAGTGACGATAGTGCGAAGCCAAGAAATGTGAAAAGTATCGGCACCGCGATCGGCCAACCTTTTTTGTGGCTGTAAAAGTATATAACTGCTAGTCCTTGCACAAAAATTAACGCATTCAATACTGAATAGACATTAATAGAAGCTACATAAGCAGCAGAACCTTCTTCTAAACCAACCATCATTAGAATGGTAACAACTAAATAATACCATAAAAAACTCTTAGGAAATGCCCATTCTCGAATCGGTTTAAACACCGGAGGTTGAAATCCTCCTACCCTCTTCAAGACAGGAATAGAAATAAGTTGTGAGACTAAAGCCATCAAAACACCTAAAATAACAAGGAGAGTAGGAACCAAATATCTGATGATCTCGATTTGCTCAAACATCATATCGAACTGCTCAGTATTTTGCCCTAATGCTTCACTTATTGATTCAGCCTGTTTAAATGACTGGTTTAGCATTGAGATCGCTAAATCGATTGGGTTCTCTCCTATCAGTAGTATACTTCCGATAAAAAGGATTAGCATCGTAATCACATAACTGATCCCACTACCGATCAAAACAGTAAGCGCAGATTTACGTTTCTCATACAGATAACCAGCTGTTAAGCCCCCTACTCCAAATGGAAACGAGGCGGCGAGGGATGGAAATCCAGCGATGATTAACCCTAATACAGTGGCAACACCCCACATCACAAATCCACTGCCAAGACCATTTCGCACAACCATCAAAATAAAAGGAATAGGCAAGACCCAGAACGTAATGGATCCAAGAATCGGAACGAACGTTGTGATCAAAAATAATACAGCAAATACAGCTGCTAGCGCAGCTCCTTCCACTAATTGCTTCACGGTTTGATTTTTCAAGTTTTTAGACCTTCCTTATATCTAATAAAAAACGGGTCGAAATCCCCTTACTATATTGTAAGAATTTCTGCCCGCAACAGCAAATTTTTCATTTATAAATAAACTAACATATAAAAAAGGCTGTTACCACAACAGCCTGGTCTCACCTACATGAATGAAAGAGGTTGATCTGTAGCACCCTTTGTTTCACTCTTCAGCAATTCACTCAACGTCTGAGTTGCACTCATTGCATCACGCCCTTCAGCGATTAAAAGGATCGTATCCTCCTCGTTAACCATCAGATTGAAAGCGATGACGCTCGTAAGACTTTTTCCGTTTATGCTATGTCCATCGTGATAGAGAGTGATATGGCTGCTAAACGATTTTGCCTGTTTCACAAACGAAATGAGCGCGTTCATACTATGCTGTTTATGTACTGTTAATTTTGTAGTTTCCATCATTGGTATATCCCCCTTACAAGCGATTGTAAAGAACATATACCTTTTTCCAAGTAACGTTAAACCACCTTGCTTTTTCCAATATAAAGAAAAAAGACAGCAAGATCAAATCCTGCTGTCTCTTCCTTATCAAGTTACTCTCCTACTACGTAAGGGAGTAGTGCCATTTGACGAGCACGTTTAACCGCACGAGTCAATTGACGCTGATATTTAGCGCTAGTACCTGTTACACGACGTGGAAGAATCTTTCCACGCTCAGATACGAAACGCTTAAGAAGATCTACATCTTTATAGTCGATGTAAGTGATTTTGTTTACTGTGAAGAAACAAACCTTTTTACGACGACCTCTACGTCCACCTGGTCTTGCCATGGTTAGTACCTCCTTTGCTTTTAAATTTGTTCTCTGTTTTCACCGCTCGAAACAGAGAGTATTAGAACGGCAAGTCATCATCCGAAATATCAATCGGCTTGCCATCGCTCGCAAACGGATCATCTCCAAAGTTGGACTGATTCCGATTGTTGTTGCGATCTTGGTTCTGATTTCCGTAACCGCCGCTATCTCTGTTTGGAGAGCCGCCACCGTAGTTGCCGCCTCCGCCGCCCTGGCTTGCGCCTTTTGGCTCGAGAAATTGGACACTTTCAGCCATCACTTCTGTCACAAACACACGCTGTCCCTGGCTGTTATCATAAGAACGAGTTTGAACTCGTCCATCTACACCAGCAAGGCTGCCTTTTTTCAAGAAATTGGCTGCGTTTTCTGCCTGTCTGCGCCATACAACAATGTTGATAAAATCTGCTTCACGGTCTCCCTGCTGGTTCGTAAACGGACGATTCACTGCAAGAGTGAAGTTCGCAACCGCTACGCCGCTTGGGGTATAACGCAATTCAGGGTCTTTTGTTAAACGTCCAACTAATACGACGCGATTCAGCATCAGAACCCCTCCTATTTATAAAACAATTACTTTTTAGCTTCTTCAAGGTTAAGTGTCATGAAACGAAGAACATCGTCGTTGATTTTCATCAAACGGCTGAACTCGTTGATCGCTTCGATATCACTGTTGATGTCAAGAACAATGTAGATCCCGCTGTTGAAATCGTTGATTTCGTAAGCAAGACGCTTTTTGCCCATTTGCTTGACTTCATTAATTTCCGCACCGTTATCAGTAAGGATTCCGTTGAAACGCTCGACAAGAGCTTTCTGTGCATCCTCTTCGATATTTGGACGGATAATGTACATAATTTCGTAGTTACGCATTCCGTTCACCTCCTTTTGGTCTAACGGCTCTTAAATAAGAGCAAGGAGTAAGTATACAAAGATAATTACTCACAGCTTTAGATTATAACAAAACGAACCTATATTAGCAAGGTTTATTCATTAAACGTTAAAACGGAAGTGAATCACGTCTCCGTCTTTCACAATATATTCTTTTCCTTCTAGGCGAACTTTTCCTTTTTCTTTCGCAGCACCCATCGTTCCCGCTTCGACTAGATCGTCATACGCAACCACTTCAGCGCGGATAAATCCACGTTCAAAGTCTGTATGAATAATTCCAGCTGCTTGAGGAGCTTTCATTCCAAGACGGAACGTCCAAGCACGAACTTCTTGTTCACCAGCAGTGAAATACGTTGCAAGGCCTAATAGGTCGTACGAAGCTCTGATCAACTTGTTAAGACCTGGCTCAGCGATACCGATGTCTTCTAAGAACGCATCTTTCTCTTCGCCATCAAGCTCAGCGAGTTCAGACTCGATCTTTGCACAAACTACGATTACTTCCGCGCCTTCTTTTGCCGCATATTCACGCACTTGTGCAACGTGTTCGTTATCTGCAGGGTCAAGAAGATCATCTTCATCAACGTTTGCAACATAAAGAACAGGCTTCTTCGTAAGAAGGTGTAGACCGTATACGATCTTCTCTTCTTCTTCTGTAAGTTCAACGCTACGAGCAGACTTTTCTTCTTCTAGCGCTTCTTTTATCTTTTTCAGAACGTTAAATTCAGCAAGTGCTTCTTTGTCTTTCTGTTTTGCCATCTTCTCCACACGGCCGATGCGCTTATCGACTGTTTCAAGATCGGCAAGGACAAGCTCAAGGTTGATCGTTTCAATATCAGAGATCGGATCTACCTTACCTGATACGTGAGTGATGTTTTCATCATCGAAGCAACGCACAACTTGAGAGATTGCATCTACTTGACGAATGTGTGATAGAAACTTGTTTCCAAGACCTTCACCTTTACTCGCACCTTTTACGATACCTGCAATATCAGTGAATTCGAAAGCTGTCGGAACAGTTTTCTTAGGATTAACAAGCTCAGTTAGCTTCTGAAGACGCTCATCTGGAACTTCGACGATTCCAACGTTTGGATCGATCGTACAGAACGGATAGTTTGCAGATTCTGCACCTGCTTGTGTGATTGCATTGAACAATGTTGACTTCCCAACGTTCGGAAGTCCTACAATACCGGTGGTTAAAGCCATCTCGGTCACTCCTTCTATAAATCAGCCGTGGGGCATCTATTTTGTATAACAGTAAAAACAGCTTACAGAAGCTGTTTTTGATATTACTTTTTTAGTGAATAAACTAGAGACATACCTTTTCCAATTATAGAGATTCAGAAGGGAAAATACAAGCTTCCCAGAATTGTTCACACAAAAAAGACCGTCAAAGCGACGGTCACGAATCAGCACGTTCTAGGACTTTCTTAATTTTTCTAGAAAATTCTCTTCGAGGTAGCATCACACTGTGATCACAGCCCAAACATTTGATCCGGATATCTGCGCCCATGCGAATGATCTTCCATTTGTTTTCACCACATGGATGAGGTTTTTTCATTTCGACGACATCGTTTAGCTCAAATTCCTTCTCGTTCACAAAGTTCCATCCCTTCTATACTTTTTCCTGAACCTCTGCTTGCTCGTCCCGCTGATACATGACAAGACGAGGGAACGGTATTTCGATTCCTCTTTCATCAAGACGCTGCTTGACTGCTTTTCGAACTTCTCTCCCGATACCCCAGTGTTCCATAGGTCTTGTTTCTGAGATGATTCGTAGGACAACTTCTGAAGCTCCTAGGGTTTGAACACCAAGGTATTCAGGCTTTACGATCATGGCATCATATTGGTCATAAAGCTCGTCCAATAATTCGATGATGATCTCTTCTGCCTCGTGAATCTGTTCTTCATATGCAATGCTAACATCAACGACGGCGATACTGTTGTGTATAGAAAAGTTTGTAACCTGGTTTATGTTTCCATTCGGTATGATGTGAAGTTCTCCTGTCCAGCTTTTTACTTTTGTAACTCGAAGACCGATTTCTTCAACAAATCCTTCGATTCCTGTAATGCGAACATAATCTCCTACTGAAAATTGCTTCTCAAAAATGATAAAGAAACCTGTAATCACATCTCGGACGAGGTTTTGCGCTCCAAAACCTACAGCGAGGCCGACGACACCAGCACCTGCGATCAATGTTCGAACATCCACTTCAAATTCGCTCAAGACCATAACGAGCGCAATAAAGTAAGTGACGTACGTCAACACGTTCTCGATCAAGCGTATAAGAGTAGTTTCTCTACGCTCAGACAAGCGAAGTGGGCTTTTCAAACGAATGGCAAAGATATGATTTAAAGCTGACTTAGCTAAACGAAGGAACAACCATGTTCCTATAACAATGGCAAGTATTCTAAAGATCCTATTAGAGATATCGATCCAAAAATCTCGATTGGCTAGAAACTCAAAAACCGTTTGCCACAGTCCTTCTATCGCACCCATACCTCATCTCTCCCGTTCCTATCAAATTCTACTATTATGATAACAAATCATAACGCTTCAGAACGGGAAAAATCAAGATAGAAGCCAAAATATAAAGGTTAAGTACCCCGTATAGAGGGTATAAAAAAGCAACTAATGTTGAAAACCCAAACGTAGTAAACGGAATCATCACAGCTACGATGATAAAAGCAATGAACCAAAGTGGAAGACTGACCATATCGCGGAACCGTGCTGTGAGACCGAAAACGCCACTGACTGCCGTTGTGTAGATAGCTGTCCATAACAAGAACGACATGATCAGCACCATATAGTAAGGATAGCTTTTCAGAATAGCAAACAAAGGAATTTCATAGACAAGTAAATCGTGCGCTACTTGAATTAACGATTGATTATATAAAAACGACAGGCCACCTAGTATCAAACCGCTTCCTATGCTCGCAATCCAGATTTCGCCTTTGTGTTTGATCTGATGACCGATAGCAGATAGAACCGCAACGAGAGGCAAAATATTTAGAGCTGTAAAGGTAAATGCAGCTGGCCAATTCGATTGCTTCATCCAATCGAATAGGATCGCGTTCATATTTGATTTGATAAATAAAAGAAGAACCGCGAGTAGCAAGATAATGAGTAGAGGTAAGATGATCGCATTCATTGAAAGCATGCCATTGATATCCCAAAAGAAGAGTACGACGACAAGGATGGCGAGAATTCCGATGCCCATCCAATAGGGGAGATGCAACACTTCCATCGTAGCGCCTCCTCCTGCTAGCATGACGATGGTAGTGGTAAACAGATAAAGGATGATTAATAGATCGTACAGTCCAGTCAGTTTCTTTCCAACTAACTTTTCGAGAATCGGTAAGTAATGTGATGATTGTGTTTCGTAGCTAATCTTCATGATGACATAACAGCAGATACTGAACATGATCGTGAACAGCACGATAGCCAGGACACTTTCATGGCCAAAAAATTGCCAGAGTTCCCTTCCTGAAGCGTACCCCGCTCCAATCATCGTACCAAGAATGAGGAACATCCACTTCATCCCACCGTTAATCATGGCATTCTCTCCTTTGCCAGTTCTTCGACTAATTTCCATTTATGTAGAAGAAAAACGAAGCTTTATGTATAGATCACCTCAAGTTTCCGTATACTGTTACTACTATTACAAAGGAGAGAATCCTATGAATCTTCGAGACAAGTTTTTTCAAAAAAAGCCTGTAGCATATCGAATCCATCATGAGGATACTCTTGCCATAAAAACGACTGGCGAAAAGGTTATGAGCATGCTTCCCAAAAAGCGTACAGAAGAAATCGTAATCGTGTGCATCGGTACCGACCGATCTACCGGAGACGCTCTTGGTCCCCTCGTAGGAAGCAAACTAAGCCAGCTAAAATTAAACGCTTCTGTATATGGTACGCTAGAGTCTCCCGTACATGCTGTTAATTTAAATGACGTGATGACAACGATTGAAAAGTCTCACCATAACCCTTTTATTATCGGGATCGACGCTTGCCTCGGACGCCTTCACTCGGTAGGTATCATTACGGTTGGAGACGGACCAGTCAAACCAGGCGCAGGCGTTAAGAAAGAGCTTCCTGAAGTTGGAGATATCCATTTGACTGGGATTGTGAATGTCAGTGGGTTTATGGAATACTTTGTCCTTCAGAACACACGCTTGAACCTTGTTATGAAGATGGCTGATATAATGGCCGAAAGTTTGAACGATGCAATAGAAGCGTATTACTCTTCAACAGAGCATGAGAGTAAATTAAATAAGCAGATCAAATCATGGAGCGATGATCTTTTTCAAATCCCATAGAAAAACCCCTTTTCTCGGAATGAAGTCCGGAAAAGGGGTTTTTTATTGAATGAAATATAGCAGCGATACGAGACCTGCTGCTACCAGTAGTCCTGGGAGGAAATTCGCAACTCTAATTTGCGTTAAGCCTAGCAGATTAAGGCCGATCGCTAAGATCATAATGCCTCCTGCAGACGTGACTTCTGCAATAAATGCATCAAGCAAAACTTGCGGAACAAATCGATCGATTTGAGATGCGAAAAGGGCTATAAATCCCTGGTAGAGCATAACTGGGAAGGCAGAAAACAGTACACCATATCCAAGCGTAGCCGTAAACATAATCGCCGTAAAACCATCTATGAGTGATTTCGTAAAAAGAACAGAATGATCCCCACGAAGTCCACTATCGAGCGCCCCGATAATCGCCATCGCTCCAACAACATAAACGAGTGTCGCCGTTACAAATGCTTGTGCAACACTTCCTTCAGAGGCAGCTCCTGTTTTACGCTCGATCCATCTTCCGATATTCTTTAACTTCCCTTCAAGATCCCAATACTCCCCAAGAATTCCACCGACTACTAAACTACCGATTACGACGAGGAATTGTTCACTCTTCATCGCCATCTGAAGTCCAATTACCGCAACAACAAGTGCTAACCCTTGCATAATCGTCGTTTTCATTCGCTCTGGTATTCTTCTACTAATTGTGCCGATCAATGTTCCGAGTATAATCGCAAGGCCATTGACTACTGTACCTAATAGGACCATCTTACCTCTCCTTAGCCGAAATATCCCTCTACTATTTCCTGCAACGCTAGAATGACCTGATCGATCTCTTCTTCTGTATTGTATGGCCCTACACTGATTCTTACAGCACCGCACGTTCCGATCGACTCATGACCGATAGGAGTACAATGAAGCCCTGCTCGTACCGCGATATCATAATGCTGGTCCAATATAATCGCGATTTCT
Organism: Anaerobacillus sp. ABA4_114; assembly: GCF_056159065.1. NCBI lineage: Bacteria > Bacillati > Bacillota > Bacilli > Caryophanales > Bacillaceae > Anaerobacillus > Anaerobacillus sp. ABA4_114. The sequence continues at coordinate 118,300 of NZ_JBSWUM010000001.1, read as the reverse complement.
TGTGAGTCGATTCCTTCGATGGTAAATGGAACGACTCCAAGGCGATCGGAATGTGGACCATAAACTTTGAGATAATCGATTGAATGTAAACCTTCAATTAACTTTTTTGTCAGACGCTGTTCATGACGATGAATCTCATCAAGACCTAACTTTTTTACAACTTCGAGACCTGCAAGGAGTCCTGCGATACCCGGTGTGTTCAGCGTTCCACTCTCAAGATATTCAGGGTATTCCTCTGGCTGCTCGATCGATTCGGAGCGGCTGCCTGTTCCTCCGTGAAAAACAGGTTCGAGCGAGACTTCTTTCCCAACCATAAGAACGCCTGTACCTTGAGGTCCTAGCAGCCCCTTATGACCAGGAAATACGAGTAGATCGATATTCATTTCTTCTACATCAATAGTTAGAACACCAGCTGTTTGAGCAGCATCGACAAGAAACGGTACGCCTTTATCCTTCGCAAGTTTTCCTATCTTTTTAACCGGTACAATCTTTCCAGTGAGATTCGATCCATGAGAGACAACGATCATTTTTGTTTGAGGAGTAATGGACTCTTCAAATGCGTCCATGTCGAAGTCCTCGGAGGTACCTGAGTCAAAATACGTTAACTCTATGCCCCTCTTCCTTTTAATGTCCTCAAGTGGACGGCGTACGGAATTATGTTCATAAGACGTTGTTAACACGTGATCGCCGCTTTGGAATGGGAACCCTTTTAAAGCCTGATTCAGTGCAGATGTTGCATTTGACGTAAAGCATACGCGATTAGGATACTTGAACCCAAAGAAGTGAGCGAGCTGTTCCCTTGCTTGACTGATCACTTCATTCGCCTTTACAGACATCTTGTGTCCACTTCTACCTGGGTTTGCAGCGTATTCTGTTAAAGCCTTCGTCATCGCTTCCACTACTTCTGGTGGCTTCGGAAATGACGATGCCGCTTGATCGAGATACATATTACAAAACACCTCTCCAACGTATAGTAGTCCCTATAATAAAAGCATAAACTGCTTCACAGTTTATGCTGACTATTGTTCACCTTTTTCTAGGACATCAAGAATGCGGTCTAAATCTTCTTGAGAAAAGAATTCGATTTCGATCTTACCTTTTTTCTTAGTCCGTTTGATCGATACTGAAGTACCGAACCGTTTTCGAAGAACATTTTCTTTATCCTTTAAAAAAGGATCAGGTGCTGCTTCTTTTTTTGTTTCACGTGAAACGTTCTGGTTCATTCCATTGATGAGTGATTCAAGCTGTCTCACATTTAGCTTCTCTTCGATCACACGCTTCGCTAATGGGAGTCTCGCTTCTTTATTTTTCAGACCTAACAGAGCTCTACCGTGCCCCATTGTTAACTTACCTTCTGCGATATGATCCTGGATTTCAGGTGATAGTTGGAGCAACCGTAAAAAATTAGCTAAATGAGGTCTGCTTTTTCCAAGCCTCTTCGATAACTCTTCTTGCGTAACATCGGTTTCCTTCATCAACTTCTGATAAGCCATCGCTTCTTCGATCGGATTCAAATTCTCTCTTTGAAGGTTTTCGATCAATGCGATCTCCATCATTTTTCGATCTGTGAGATCTCGAACGACAGCAGGAATGGTTGTGAGTCCAGCTTCCTTTGAAGCTCGGTAGCGTCGCTCACCTACTACGATCTCATACCCTTTTATGCTTTTTCTGACGATCACAGGCTGTAGGACTCCATATGTTTGAATGGATGAACTCAGTTCTTCAATCGCCTCTGCAGCAAAGTTCTTTCTCGGTTGGTATGGGTTAGGACGTAGTTCGTTTATAGGAATGTCTTTCACCGTTTCGTCTTCCTTTTGGGAAGGAAAGAATGCATTGATTCCTTTGCCTAATCCACGATTAGCCATATCCTAACACTTCCTTTGCAAGTTCTAAATAGACTTCCGCTCCTCTAGATTTAGAATCATACGCTATAATTGGTTTGCCATGGCTTGGCGCTTCTCCTAACCGAACATTTCTTGGAACGATCGCTTTATAGACTTTCTCTTGAAAGTACTTCTTCACTTCTTCAATGACTTGAATTCCTAAGTTCGTCCTAGCATCTAACATAGTGAGTAGCACGCCTTCTATTTTCAAGTCCGTGTTTAAGTGCTTTTGTACAAGTCGAACAGTATTTAATAGCTGACTTAATCCTTCTAGTGCGTAGTACTCACATTGAACAGGAATAAGGACAGCATTAGCAGCTGTTAGAGAATTGATTGTTAATAAACCTAGTGATGGAGGACAATCTATTATAATATAATCATAGTTTTTTTCAACTTTCGCTAATGCCCTTTTCAATCGTACTTCTCTCGATATGGTCGGTACAAGCTCGATTTCAGCACCGGCTAGCTGAATGGTTGAAGGGATAACGTGAAGATTCTCAATCGAAGTCTGCTTCATAATATCGATGGCATCTTTATCGTCGACAAGGATATTGTAGACACAGTGATCGATCGCACCCTTTTCAATCCCGACACCACTCGTTGCATTTCCTTGAGGATCGATATCGACCAGAAGTACTTTTTTACCTAGTGAAGCAAGACAGGCACTCAAATTTACAGAGGTTGTCGTTTTTCCTACCCCGCCCTTTTGATTCGCAACAGCAATAATATTAGCCAACGTTTCACCTACTCCTTAGAACGACATTTCTACCTCATATTTTATCACGTTTAGAATTTTTTGGATGTTCTTTTAGAAAATAGACTACGCTCAAATTAAAAACTCACCCTCTTCGGATGAGTTTTACTTCTTCTTCGGAATTCGAATTGTAAATTGGTAATATTCTTCATGTTCTTCTTCGTCGGTATCGATCGATAAACCGCTCTCCGTTACCATATCAAGTGATTGGCGAATGGTGTTTACAGCAAGACGCATGTCCTTACTGAAGGACTTCTTTGTAGGCTTCGGCTTTGGCGTGGTTCCTTCAAGCATCCGCACAACTCGATCCTCAGTTTGCTTAACGTTCCACTGTTTCTCAATTACTTCTTCGAGCACCTTCACTTGATTCTCAGGGTTCTTAAGAGGAATCAAGGCTCTTGCATGTCTTTCGGTGATCTGTTTATTTAAAAGTGCTTGTTGTATAGGTTCCGGCAACTTTAACAAACGAAGCTTATTTGCAATCGTTGATTGTCCTTTTCCAAGGCGTTGCGCGAGGCTTTCTTGCGTCAAATTATGAAGCTCTAATAGCTGAGAATATGCCATCGCTTCTTCAATGGCAGTCAATTCTTCTCTCTGTAAGTTCTCTATTAAAGCGATCGATGCTGTTTGCGAATCATTAAACTCTTTCACTATTGCAGGAATTCGCTCCCAGCCAAGCTTTTTCACAGCTCTCCAGCGACGTTCCCCGGCAATAATCTCATATTTACCTTCACGTTCTCGCACGACGATCGGCTGGATAATACCATGTGTTTTAATAGTCTGAGATAGTTCAGCGATTTTTTCATCTATAAAAATTGTTCGAGGTTGGAAACGGTTCGGAACAATTTCTTCAACGAGGATGTGCTTTACTTCATCCTGTTCAGATTCCATTCCCTCATTTTTTTCTTCGTTCAATCCGAAAAGACGTGAAAACGTATGTTTCATCGCCCAACACCACCTTTAATCGACTCCTTAACTGATTCGTTACCTTGAACTAAAAATCCTTCTATACGTAGCGTTCCACGTGGAACACATTTCCGTTCAAATGCAGACTATTTCTATTATAATGGATTTTTATTAGGTGTGCCTGGCTTTCTTGGATATTTTTTTGGTGTCGATTTGATTTTTTTGATCGTGACGATATTCCGCTCGCTCTCTTCAAGGGGCAAAGATAGTTTCTCGACCTTTTGTGTCTGCCCACCAAGTATGGTTATAGCTTGCTTTCCAGCTTTTAATTCTTCCTCGACATTTGGACCTTTTAAAGCAACAAAATATCCACCTGGCTTCACTAGCGGTAAACAAAGTTCTCCTAGAACGGACATGCGTGCGACTGCTCTTGCTGTAACAACATCATACTGTTCGCGGTACGTTTTATTCTTACCGAACAGTTCTGCGCGATCATGACAAAAAGAAACACCTGTCAGATTTAATTGTGACGCTAAGTGCTTTAAGAATCCGATCCGTTTATTAAGTGAATCCACGATCGTTACGTTTAGGTGGGGGAAGCAAATCTTTATCGGAAGGCTTGGAAATCCTGCTCCTGCTCCAACATCGCAAATATGTAAATCAGAGGAAAAGTCAAACGAGAATGCCGCCATAATAGAGTCATAAAAGTGTTTCTCATAAACCTCTTCTTTATCAGTTATGGCCGTTAAATTCATTTTTTCGTTCCATTCCACCAAAACATCATAGTATGTCTGAAATTGTTGAAGCTGCTCAGGAGAAAGGGTTATCCCCTTCTCCTCTAGCAACTCCATGAATTGTTGTTCGTTCATGGCTACCTCACTTTATCGATTATTTTGCAATCTTAGCTATTTTTCCCTGCTCAATATACACAAGTAAAATAGAAACATCTGCTGGATTAACGCCCGATACACGTGAAGCCTGGCCAATAGATAGAGGACGGACCTCATGTAGCTTTTGTTTTGCTTCACTAGCAAGTCCATTTATCGCAAAGTAATCAATATCATTTGGAATCTTCTTCTCATCCATTTTCTTCATACGTTCAACTTGCTGTAGACTTTTCGCAATATAGCCCTTGTATTTAATTTGAATCTCCACTTGCTCAGCAACATCTTCTGGAACGTCGTACTCAGCTGGAGTAAGTTGTTTGATCGCTTCATAGTTAACTTCAGGACGCTTGATCAAGTTACCAGCGTGTGCGGCTTCTTTCAGCTCAGATCCGTATTTCTGCAAAATGTCATTCACTTCATCAGTTGGCTTGATCACAACAGATTCTAGACGCTTAATTTCCTTTTCGATCAATTCCTTTTTCGCAATGAAACGATCGTAGCGTTCTTGAGGGATCATTCCGATTTCATAGCCAAGATCGGTAAGTCTCAGATCAGCGTTATCATGGCGCAGAAGCAGTCTGTATTCTGCACGAGATGTTAGCAAACGATACGGTTCATTCGTTCCCTTCGTCACGAGATCATCGATCAAGACGCCTATATACGCATCAGAACGGTCTAGAATGACAGCTTCACGATCCTGTGCATTTCGCGCAGCGTTAATTCCTGCCATGATCCCTTGCCCTGCAGCCTCTTCATAACCTGAAGTACCATTAAGCTGACCTGCAGTGAAGAGGTTCTTAACTGTTTTTGTTTCTAATGAAGGCCAAAGCTGTGTAGGTACGATCGCATCATACTCGATAGCATAGCCTGCACGCATCATTTCAACGTTTTCAAGACCAGGTACTGTCTTCAAAATTTTACGCTGCAAGTCTTCAGGTAGACTCGTTGATAGTCCCTGAACATAAACCTCTTTCGTATTACGTCCTTCAGGCTCTAAAAAGATCTGATGGCGAGGCTTATCATTGAATCGAACGATTTTATCTTCGATCGAAGGACAATAGCGCGGACCTGTACCTTCGATCATGCCGGAGTACATAGGCGAACGGTGAAGGTTATCGTTGATAAGCTTATGCGTTTCCTCTCCAGTGTACGTTAGCCAGCACGGAAGTTGGTCAGTAATATACTCAGTTGTTTCATATGAAAAAGCACGCGGCTTTTCATCACCTGGTTGAATCTCAGTCTTGCTGTAGTCGATTGACTTGTTATTCACACGAGGTGGTGTTCCTGTCTTAAATCGAACCATTTCAAAACCAAGCTCTTGTAGATGATAAGAGAGGTTTACTGAAGGCTGCATGTTATTTGGACCACTCTCATAAGAAAGGTCTCCAAGAATAATACGACCGCGAAGGAACGTACCTGTTGTAAGAATCACGGACTTCGCTTCATACTGCGCACCCGTCTTCGTTTCAACTCCAGTACATACTCCGTCTTCAACGATCAGCTTTTCAACCATGCCTTGCAGTAATGTTAAATTCTCTTGTTCCTCAAGCGTTTTTTTCATTTCGCTTTGGTATAAAACTTTATCAGCCTGAGCACGCAGTGCGCGTACAGCTGGCCCTTTACCTGTGTTCAACATTCTCATCTGAATGTGTGTTTTATCAATATTTCGTGCCATTTCGCCGCCTAATGCATCGATTTCCCTAACAACGATCCCCTTTGCAGGACCCCCTACACTGGGGTTGCAGGGCATGAATGCAACAGAGTCAAGGTTCAGTGTGAGCATGAGTGTCTTTGCTCCCATTCTCGCTGAAGCTAGACCTGCTTCTACACCGGCATGACCTGCGCCGACGACGATAACATCATAAGAATCGGCTTTGTAACCCATTGCCGTATTCCTCCTTTTATATTCTTATTTCCCAAGACAGAATTGCGAGAATAATTGGTCGATCAAACTCTCAGATACCGTATCACCTATGATCTCTCCTAGTAGTTCCCATGTACGAGTAATATCAATCTGAACCATATCGACAGGCATTCCTGCTTCGATGGCGTCGAGCGCATCTGCTAGTGTTTTTCTTGATTGCTCTAACAAAGCGATGTGTCTAGAGTTTGATACATACGTAAGATCCTGTGATTCAACAGCACCTTCAAAGAAGAGTTCAGAGATAGATTGTTCGAGCTCATCCACTCCTTGTTCATTCTTTAGGGAAGTTGTAATAATCGGATGCTCATCAGCTAGCCGCTTTACTTTCTCTAGATCAAGCTTTTCTTCCAAGTCGGTTTTGTTAACGATCACGATAACATCCATTCCCTCGACTGCTTTGAAAAGCTGTTCATCTTCGTGAGTAAGCTCATCGTTATAATTTAAAACGAGTAGGATGAGGTCTGCCTGCTTTAAACGCTCGCGTGATCGCTCTACCCCTATTCGTTCGACAAGATCTTCCGTTTCACGTATCCCTGCTGTATCAACGAGCCTTAAAGGTACGCCCCTTACGTTCACATACTCTTCGATCACATCTCTGGTTGTACCAGGTACATCCGTAACAATCGCTTTGTTTTCATGAACAAGACTGTTTAATAAAGAGGACTTCCCTACATTTGGTCTTCCTACGATGACAGTCGATAGGCCCTCTCTAAGAATTTTACCTTGCCGGGCCGTTACGAGAATTCGTCTGATCTCTTCTTCTACTTCTTTTAACTGATTTGTTAAAAGCTCCTGCGTCATCTCTTCTGCATCGTACTCAGGGTAATCGATATTGACTTCAACATGCGCAACTGTTTCTAGTAATTGCTGGCGAAGCTTTGAAATTAGTGTTGAAAGACGTCCTTCCATTTGGTTCAACGCAACATTCATCGCTCTATCAGTTTTGGCACGAATGAGATCAATTACACCTTCTGCTTGAGAAAGATCGATTCTACCGTTCAAGAATGCTCGTTTTGTAAATTCACCTGGTTCAGCTAATCTTGCCCCGCTTCGTAGAACAAGTTCAAGGACGCGATTGACTGATACGAGTCCACCGTGACAGTTGATTTCAACGATATCTTCCCTCGTAAAGGTGCGAGGCCCCCTCATGACAGAAACCATTACTTCTTCCGCTACCTCGTCTGTGTCCGGGTCGATCAGATGCCCATAGTGAATCGTATGAGAATTTACGTCTCTTAGCGGTTTTGAACCCTTGTAGAGCTTATCGGCTATGTCTACCGCTTCAGATCCACTTAACCGTACGATCGCAATCGCTCCTTCTCCCATCGGAGTCGATATCGCTGCTATCGTTTCGTATTCCATTTCGTTCACCTCTCTTATCTATAAAAATGCTATATTTGCTCTATTTCTTATATGAATGAAGACTAGTATTAGTTTAACCAATTATCCACAGTGGATAACTCTTTCAAAAATGACAGAGATTAATCCACAATACCTTTTAGTGTAACCCATTTTTGCAAAAAAAGAAATAATAAGGCACTGGAACAGGACTGCTTTTCACCTAATGTTCACGTTTTCTAACGACTCAAGAGATCCACATAAAAAAACCTCCGGACAACAGCCCGAAGGTTTAAATTTGCTTATTACGTGGAACTATAACCACACGTCTATGCGGATCGTTCCCATCAGAGTGAGTCGTGATTCCCTTCTTATCTTTCAGATAAAGGTGAATCACCTTCCGTTCAAGCGACGGCATCGGTTCTAACTGCACTTCCCTTTTCGTATAGATCGCTTTTTCAGCGAGACGATCTGCTAGCTTTTTCAGCGTATCTTCTCGTCTTTGCCGATAGTTCTCTGCGTCGAGAACGACTCTAACAAAACGATCTGAAAATCGGTTCGCGGCGAGGTTTGTCAAATATTGCAGCGAGTTAAGAGTTTGGCCGCGTTTCCCAATTAGTATAGCAATTTTCTCACCAGATAAAGTAAAAAATAGATCGCGATCTTTCTTTACTCCTTCTATTCTGGCTTCGACTCCCATATTACTAATTACTTTTTCTAAGAAAGCTTTTGTTTGCTCAAGCACGTCAGGCTTTTCGACAACCTTGATACGTGCTGGTTTTCCTCCAAATCCTAAGAAACCTTTTTTAGGCTCATCGATCACTTCAATATCAACTTGTTCCTCTACAGTTTCGAGTTGATTCAACGCGTCTTGCAGCGCATCTTCAACTGATTTCCCCGTTACCGTAACGCTTCTCACTTCTTCGCTCCCTCCGTATCCGTACTAGCGGTTTTGGTGGTAGGTCTCATAATAAAGTAAGTTTGAACAATCATAAAGATATTTCCCACTACCCAGTAAAGCGCTAGAGCTGAAGGAAAATTGATTGCGAATACGATAATCATGATCGGCATAACGTAGAGTAGCATTTTCATTTGAGGCTGTACTGCCCCACTGCTTCCCATCATGATCTTTTGTTGAATAAACGTTGTTAAACCAGCTAGTAACGCAAGCGTAATATCTGCATCTCCCAGGCTGAACCACAAAAAGTTATGCGTCGCAATAGCTTCTGTCCTCATGATCGCATGATAAAAACCAAGTAGTATTGGCATTTGAACAAGAATCGGAAGACAACCCGCTAGAGGATTAACGCCATTCTTCTGGAAGAGCTGCATCATTTCCTGCTGAAGCTGCTGTTGTGTCTTCTGGTCTTTACTGCTGTATTTCTCTCGCAGTTCTTTCATCTGAGGCTGCAGATCCTGCATAGCCCTTGAGCTCTTTGTTTGCTTGATCATTAATGGAAGCAAAACGAGTCGAATCAAAATCGTAACGATGATAATGGAAAGACCATAGTTCTCATTACCTGTTGCATCTGCGAAAAATGTTAATAACATCGATAATGGATATACGACATATTCGCTCCAAAATCCAGTACTGTTTGCATCGATTGGATCGTTGATATTACATCCGGCCAGTACCGCAACGAGACCAATCAATAGAAATGCGAGGGTTACTTTTTTCCTCACGCTTCATCCTCCTTGCAATCAAACTCGACAATGACGATACCTTATGTAAGTAAAGCAATGCCTTAATTCTTTTTATCTGGAACTGGATCAAATCCTCCAGGATGAAACGGATGGCATTTCGATATTCTCCTAACCGTATACCACGTACCTCTTAGAAACCCATGCTTTTGATAAGATTCCAAGCTGTATTGGGAACAAGACGGGTAAAATCGACATGATGGAGGAGTCAAGGGTGAAACAAACTTCTGGTATCCACGAATCAGCAACATAGCCAGACGTTTCATCTTGTACCCCTTCCTTTTCCATTCCGCTTTGCACCTTTATATACACGTGCCCGTTTCAACACGTGAATCAAGCTGCTTTTCACTTCTTCTAAATTCATTTCCGATGCAGGCTTTCGAGCGATTACGACAAAATCGTAAGGAACGTCAATTTGATCTGAAAGCTGGTGAAAAGATTCACGAATGAGTCGCTTCACTCTATTTCTAGTAACTGCATTCCCTATCCGTTTGCTTACCGAGAGACCTAATCGAAAATGAGGTTGATCGTTTCTTTTCATTACATAAACTACAAATTGTCTATTTGCAGTAGAGTTTCCTTTTTTAAAGACACTCTGGAACTCTGAATTCTTCTTAATCCGGTAGTTGCTATTCAATCCGCACACTCCCAGTGTTGCTTGGATAAGCACATTATAAACCTTATCTTGAAAAAAGACCACTGATGATCAGTGGTCTATGCAGACAATACTTTTCTACCTTTACGGCGACGACGAGCAAGAACTTTACGTCCGTTAGCTGAGCTCATACGCGCACGAAAACCGTGAACTTTTTTACGTTTACGTGTGTTTGGTTGAAACGTTCTTTTCATTCTATTACACCTCCCTGAGGATAAACTGTTATAAAGACAGTCTAAGTTATTATAAGAAAGGGAGCGTCTAAATGTCAAGTTCTATTAAAAACTCTTTAGTATTTTAATCGTGATCAACTACAACATTTAGAAAAACACCAGGAACGTTCCTCCTCGAAATTCATTCTACAAATTCCCCCACCAAAACCGTGTGGATAACTCATTTCGACATTTTTCACTTATTCACACATGTTATCGACAGCTTCTACACAAAATCTAGCGCTGTGGACATCTCAAATCCACAAGATATGCTCTCTGTGGATAACTTATCGAAAAGCATTGCAATACAGGGATTCTTTTGTTATGATATTTGTGTTTTAACTCGTTGACAAGACGATCAGCCAATAATTAAATCCACAGCTTGTGGATAATTGTGTGGACAGTTATTCAGAGTTGTTTATGAGCCTGTCCACAAACCTGTGAACACAGTCGATAATTCGACTTTCTTCTATATTATATGACTTACGTTATTTTTGTGGACGGTATATTTATTACTTTATATTCATGTAGTTATACAAAGGTTGTACGTTGGTAGATTAGGCGATTAACGCCAGCGGTGACAGCCTGTTTTTATTTTGCAAACAAAAGGAGGGACTTCGTTGGAAAACATCACGGATCTCTGGCAACAAGCGCTAGCGGAAATCGAAAAAAAACTAAGTAAACCGAGCTTCGAAACGTGGTTAAAGTCAACTTCCGCCAACAGAATGGAAGGCGACACCATTATCATTACAGCACCCAACGAGTTCGCAAGGGATTGGCTAGAATCTAGATATTCAAGTCTGATTACGGAAACACTCCTTGAATTGACTGGTAGTGAACTTAGGGCAAAATTCATCATTCCTCAGACGAACTCTGATGATGATCTAGATATTGAACAAGCGATGAAGAAAAAACCTAAAGCAAAGCCTGCTCAAGAAGAGAACCCACAAAGCATGCTTAATTCCAAATATACATTCGATACGTTTGTTATTGGTTCTGGAAACCGTTTTGCACACGCAGCATCTCTTGCAGTAGCGGAAGCCCCAGCAAAAGCATACAATCCACTGTTTATATATGGTGGCGTAGGACTAGGGAAAACACACTTGATGCACGCGATCGGCCACTATGTAATTGATCACAATCCGAATGCCAAAGTAGTTTACCTATCGTCCGAAAAGTTTACGAATGAGTTCATTAACTCGATTCGAGACAACAAAACGGTGAATTTTCGCAATAAATATCGAAATGTCGATGTCCTGCTAATCGATGATATTCAGTTCCTTGCTGGAAAAGAACAAACGCAAGAGGAATTCTTCCATACGTTTAACGCTCTTCATGAGGAAAGTAAACAGATCGTCATATCAAGTGACCGACCTCCGAAAGAAATTCCTACGCTGGAAGATCGTCTTCGTTCTCGCTTTGAATGGGGATTGATCACAGATATCACGCCTCCTGATTTAGAAACACGAATTGCGATCTTGAGGAAAAAGGCGAAGGCTGAAGGACTAGATATTCCTAATGAAGTGATGCTCTATATCGCAAATCAAATTGATACGAATATTCGTGAGCTTGAAGGGGCATTGATTCGAGTCGTCGCTTATTCGTCTCTGATCAACCAGGACATGAATGCAGACCTTGCAGCGGAAGCATTGAAGAACATCATTCCTTCTTCTCAGCCAAAAGTCATCACCATCCATGATATCCAGACGGTTATTGGGGAGCATTTTTCTGTTAAGCTTGAGGATTTTGCTGCAAAAAAGAGAACAAAATCAGTCGCATTTCCTCGTCAAATAGCGATGTATCTCTCTAGAGAGCTCACTGATTTCTCACTTCCGAAAATTGGTGAAGAGTTTGGTGGGAGAGATCACACTACTGTTATCCATGCTCACGAGAAGATTTCAAAGCTACTCGATTCCGACCAAGAACTTCAGAAAAAACTACAAGATGTTATTGAGCAGCTAAAGAACGGATAATCTACGTTTTGTGGATACCACTGAATAGTGTGTGCACAGAATGCACGAGTTACTAACACACTATCCACAGGTGGATAACTTTCGTATCAAGGGGTTGTGTATACTTATCCACACATTCACAGCCCCTACTAGTAAGACTACGACATTTTTAAATAATAATTATATGAATGACGTTCATTTATTTAGGAGGTAAATTATGCGTTTTACGATTGAAAGAGAGCATCTTGTATCGAACGTATCAGATGTAATGAAAGCCGTATCTTCAAGAACGACTATTCCTATTCTTACAGGGATAAAAATTGTTGCTAGTGATGAAGGGGTAACATTAACGGGAAGCGACTCCGATATTTCAATCGAATGCTTTATACCGTCAGAAGAGAATGATAAACAAATCGTAGAAGTCTCAAAGATGGGAAGTATCGTACTTCAAGCAAGATTTTTCTCTGATATTGTAAAGAAACTACCAGGTGATCAAGTAGAGATAGAAGTGTTCGATAGTTTAACGACTAGAATTCGCTCTGGCTCTTCTGAATTTAACCTGAATGGATTGGATCCGGAAGAATATCCGCGTTTACCAGAAGTGGAAGCTCAAGAAGGGTTTCAAATTCAAGCTGATCTACTAAAGAATATTATTAGACAAACCGTATTCGCTGTTTCTACATCTGAAACTAGACCGGTGTTAACAGGTGTAAACTGGGAGCTAGAAAACGACGAGTTGAACTGTACTGCAACAGATAGTCATAGACTTGCTCTACGATCTGTTAAAGTTGAACCGAATAGCAGTGAAGTTGCGTTTTCTAACGTTGTAATTCCTGGTAAAAGTTTAAGTGAGCTTTCAAAAATCATCGATGACAACGAAGATTTAGTCGACATCACTGTGGCTGAAAACCAAATTCTCTTTAAAGCGAACAACCTATTGTTCTTCTCAAGACTTCTAGACGGTAACTATCCAGATACAAGCCGCTTGATTCCGAACGATAGTAAAACAAACGTAACGGTTTCAGCGAAAGAACTACTTCAAGCGATCGACCGTGCGTCTGTGTTAGCTCGAGAAGGTCGAAATAACGTCGTGAAACTTGCGAGTCTTGAAGAGTCATCGCTTGAAATTTCATCTAACTCACCTGAAATCGGTAAAGTTATCGAGCAAGTACAAGCTCACTCATATGACGGTGAAGAATTAAAGATTTCATTTAGTGCGAAATACATGATGGATGCTTTAAGAGCGATGGACTCTAACGAAGTAAACATCAGCTTCACTGGAGCGATGCGTCCTTTCTTGATCAAACCGATCGAAGGCGCAGCAATCATGCAGCTGATTCTCCCGGTGAGAACGTATTGATCTTTTAAATACAGCTATCAACAAGCTGCCAAGGACGTGATCCTGGCAGCTTTTTTTTGTAGTCTTAATAATTTTTTCGCCTTTTTCTCATGCGTTTTTAGTGAAAAAGAGGTATAATAAACTATTGGCATCCTTGAAACTGAATATGAAAAAGATATTCAAAAGGACAATTGAGGTGAATGGTATGGAACAAGTAAAATTACTTAAAGAACATATTACTCTCGGACAACTTCTTCAAGAAACCGGGGTTATCGATACTGGTGGTATGGCCAAATGGTTTTTATCAGAGTATGAAGTATATGTGAACGGAGAATTAGAAGATCGTCGAGGTAAAAAACTCTATGATCAAGACAAAGTTATGATTCCTGGAGTAGGAGAGTTTGTTGTAACTAGCTGAATGGGGGTATCCCGTTGCATCTAAACACGTTAACAGTTACGAACTACCGTAACTACGGTAAGCAAGAGCTTGCATTTGAGAATAATGTAAATGTTTTTCTGGGAGAGAATGCTCAAGGAAAAACAAACATCATGGAAGCAATTTATGTACTCGCGATGGCACGGTCTCATCGAACACCAAGAGATAAAGAATTAATCAATTGGGATGAGGAGTATGCTAAAATAGAAGGTAGAATAGAAAAAAGAAACGGTCCCCTATCCCTCCAGCTGGTCATTTCCCATAAAGGTAAAAAAGCGAAACTAAATCAATTGGAACAGCAAAAGCTTAGTAACTATATAGGCGCATTAAATGTGGTTATGTTTGCACCTGAAGATTTAAACCTTGTAAAAGGAAATCCAGGTGTTCGTCGGCGTTTCATTGATATTGAGCTTGGTCAGGTACAACCTGTCTACCTTTATTACCTTGGTCGGTACCTTAAATTACTTCAACAGAGAAACAGCCTGTTGAAAGATCTTCGCTATCAAAAAAATCCAGATTACGTGATGTTGGAGATTCTTACCGATCAATTAATCGAATCAGCTGCGAATATTTATGAACGAAGAGTTAAATTCGTTCGACTCCTCCAAAAATGGGCAGAACCCATTCACTATGGAATCAGTAGAGGGCTAGAAAAGTTAGAAATCAAGTATAATCCTACTATTGAGGTATCAGAACCTGCTGATTTGTCGAAAATAGTAGATGGATATAAAGAAAAGTTTGATAAGATAAAAGAAAGAGAAGTGGATCGCGGTGTCACGCTCGTAGGTCCGCATAGGGATGATTTGTCGTTTTTTGTCAATGGGAAAGACGTTCAGACCTATGGCTCACAGGGGCAGCAGCGAACAACTGCTTTATCGCTTAAGCTCGCCGAAATTGAATTGATCCATAGTGAAGTTGGTGAATACCCTTTGCTTCTTTTAGATGATGTCCTGTCAGAATTAGACGATTACAGGCAGTCTCATCTTTTAAATACAATTCAAGGTAAGGTACAGACGTTTGTTACAACGACTAGTGTAGAAGGAATCAACCATGAAACGCTAGAGAAAGCAACGACCTTTCATGTACATGACGGGCTGATCGATAAAGTGAAATGAGGTGAAGAGGTGTTTATACACTTAGGCGAAGATGTCGTCGTGCAATCTAGAGATGTTGTTGGGATTTTCGATTGGCACGCAATGGAGGAAGCTGAAATTACGACTGAATTCCTTCATAGGCATTCAAAGGATAAGCTTGTAGAAGACATAGGTGGCGATTTAACGAAATCAATCGTCATTACGACGGATATGGTGTTTTTATCCCCCTTATCTTCACTAACGTTAAAAAGAAGAGCATACACCGTATCAGACAGTGTGGAAACAACGATTCGAGGAGAATCATCATAAAGCCAGTTAACAAACTGGATCAGAGTCTATCTTTGATAGAGAAATGTAGGTGATCGATATGACATTAGAACAGCAATCTAATAAACAAACATACGATGAAACCCAGATTCAAGTTCTCGAAGGGCTAGAGGCTGTTCGAAAACGTCCTGGTATGTACATCGGATCTACCAGTGGACGCGGACTGCATCATCTTGTCTGGGAAATTGTTGATAATAGTATTGATGAAGCACTTGCGGGCTACTGTTCGGAAATTACTGTAAGTGTAGAGAAAGACAACAGCATCACGGTCCAAGATAACGGGCGAGGAATTCCAGTTGGGATTCATGAGAAGATGGGCAGACCTGCGGTTGAAGTCATCATGACCGTGCTGCATGCAGGCGGTAAATTCGGCGGCGGCGGATACAAAGTTTCTGGTGGACTGCACGGAGTAGGTGCATCAGTTGTAAACGCACTATCTTCAAAACTTGAAATCACTGTAGAGCGGGATGGCAAGGTCTACTACCAGAGCTATACAAGAGGAATTCCTGATGAAGATTTAAAAGTCGTCGGTGAGAGTGACAGAACAGGAACGACGATTCACTTCATCCCAGATGAGGAGATTTTCACTGAAACGATCGAATACGATTTTGATATTCTTTCACATCGTTTAAGAGAACTTGCATTCTTAAACCGTGGAATTCAGATCAATTCACAGGATAAGCGACCAGAAGAAGTGCGTCGCTTTGAATACCACTACGAAGGTGGAATTAAATCCTACGTAGAACATTTGAACCGTACACGTGAGGCGCTTCATGAAGAGCCGATCTTTGTTGAAGGTGAACGTGAGGGTATTTCTGTTGAGATAGCTGTTCAGTATAACGATGGCTTCTCAAGTAACATTTATTCGTTCGCAAACAATATCAACACTCACGAAGGCGGAACGCACGAATACGGTTTTAAGACCGCTTTAACGAGAGTGATCAATGATTACGCACGAAAGAACAGTTTGTTCAGAGAAAATGATCCTAACTTGACGGGTGATGACGTACGTGAAGGTTTGACTGCGATCATCTCGATCAAACACCCGGATCCACAGTTCGAAGGGCAAACGAAAACAAAGCTTGGGAACGCAGAAGCAAGAACGATTACTGAATCTGTTTTCGCAGAAAAGTTTTCTACATTCCTATTCGAAAACCCTCTTGTCGGAAAGCAGATTGTTGAAAAAGGATTGATGGCTTCTAGAGCCCGTGCAGCTGCAAAGAAAGCTCGTGAACTCACGAGAAGAAAAGGCGCACTCGAAGTCAGCTCGTTACCTGGTAAGCTAGCGGACTGTTCGTCGAAGGATGCTTCTATTTCTGAACTTTACGTTGTAGAGGGTGACTCTGCAGGAGGATCTGCAAAACAGGGGCGTGACCGCCACTTCCAAGCGATCTTACCGCTGCGAGGTAAAATCATTAACGTTGAAAAAGCGAGACTAGATAAAATCTTGTCTAACAATGAAGTTCGTGCGATTATCACTGCACTAGGAACTGGAATCGGTGAAGACTTTGATCTTTCAAAAGCTCGTTATCATAAAGTGATCATCATGACGGATGCAGACGTTGACGGAGCGCATATTCGTACACTGTTACTAACGTTCCTTTACCGTTACATGCGTCCACTGATCGAAAATGGCTATATCTATATCGCGCAGCCACCACTTTACAAAATTACGCAAGGTAAGAAGATTACGTATGCATACAATGAACGTGAACGAGACGCTATCTTAGCTGATATTCCACAGAGCCCTAAGCCTGGTATTCAGCGTTACAAAGGTCTAGGTGAGATGAACCCTACACAACTTTGGGAAACAACGATGGATCCAGAATCTCGTACGGTACTGCAAGTGAATATGCAGGATGCGATCGAAGCAGACGAAGTCTTCAACATGCTGATGGGTGACAAGGTAGAACCAAGAAGAAACTTTATTCAAGATAATGCTCATTACGTTAAAAACCTTGATGTATAAGTAACAGAAGTAAAGGGGATCCACTCCCCTTTTTCTTCTTGTAACTATGAAATTATGGTTTTCAAAGTTTCTAACAAAAGAGCAATAGAAAAGATGAACAAGAGTACAATTGGAGGTTTTCCGTATGTCTGATATGGAAAGATCGAGAGTAAAAGAAATAAATATTAGTCAGGAAATGCGCACCTCCTTCATGGATTATGCGATGAGCGTTATCGTTAGCCGCGCTCTACCTGATGTACGTGATGGTCTAAAACCGGTACACCGTCGTATCCTGTATGCGATGAACGACCTTGGGATGACATCTGATAAAGCGTATAAGAAGTCAGCACGTATCGTAGGTGAAGTTATCGGTAAGTACCACCCGCACGGTGACTCTGCCGTTTACGATACGATGGTTCGAATGGCGCAAGACTTTAGCTATCGAAACATGTTGATAGACGGACATGGTAACTTCGGATCCATCGATGGAGATGCAGCAGCTGCAATGCGTTACACAGAAGCTAGAATGTCTAAGATCTCTATGGAAATGGTACGAGACATCAATAAAGATACGATCGATTACCAAGATAACTATGATGGTTCTGAAAAAGAACCCATCGTTCTTCCTGCGAGATTTCCGAACCTTCTTGTGAACGGTGCATCAGGTATCGCTGTCGGTATGGCAACAAATATCCCACCGCATAACTTAGGTGAAGTGGTGGATGGCATTCTCGAACTCAGTAAAAATCCAGAGATGACGATTCCTGAACTTATGGAATTTATCCCAGGACCAGACTTTCCAACTGCAGCGGAAATATTAGGTCGTGAAGGAATCCGTAAAGCATACACTACCGGAAGAGGCTCTATCATTCAGCGTGCGAAAGCTGAGATTGAAGAAAACGCAAGTGGTAAGAAGAGCATCATCGTAAATGAGCTCCCTTATCAAGTGAACAAAGCTCGCTTAGTTGAGAAAATCGCTGAACTGGTACGTGACAAGAAGATAGAGGGAATCACTGATCTACGAGATGAATCTGACCGTAACGGTATGCGAGTCGTGATCGAAGTACGTAAAGACACCAATGCGAACGTTCTATTAAACAACTTATATAAACAAACGGCACTGCAAACTAGCTTCGGCATCAACACACTCGCCCTAGTAGATGGCCAGCCAAAAGTATTGACTCTAAAAGAATGTCTCGAGCACTATCTGGAACATCAAAAGGTTGTAATTAGAAGAAGAACTCAGTTTGAACTGAATAAAGCTGAGGCAAGAGCTCATATTCTCGAAGGATTACGGATCGCTCTTGATCATCTAGATGAAGTTATCGCACTCATTAGAGCTTCTGAAACAACAGATATTGCAAGAGAAGGATTGATGACGAAGTTCTCACTCAGTCACGATCAAGCTCAGGCTATCCTAGATATGCGTCTACAGCGTCTAACAGGACTAGAGCGAGATAAGATCGAGAATGAATATAAAGAGTTGATGGCGAGAATTGCTGAACTAAAAGCAATCCTTGCTGACAATGAGAAGGTTCTAGAAATCATCCGTGAAGAGCTCTTGGAAGTAAAAGAGAAATTCGCAGATCCTCGCCGTACAGAAATTACGGTTGGATTTGATATGATTGAAGATGAAGACCTTATTCCGAAACAAAATATCGTTATTACGCTAACTCACAACGGTTACATTAAACGTCTTCCGATCGACACGTACCGTAGTCAAAAGCGCGGCGGTCGAGGCGTACAGGGGATGGGCACGAATGATGGTGATTTCGTTGAGCACCTTTTCACCACGTTGACCCATAACACGATTCTCTTCTTTACGAATAAAGGGAAAGTGTACAGGCTGAAAGGTTATGAAGTTCCAGAGCTCAGTAGAACAGCTAAAGGAATCCCTATTATTAACTTGCTTCAAATTGAAAAGGATGAGTACATTACGGCAATCATCCCTGTCGAAGAATTCGTTGATGATTGGTACGTCTTCTTTGTTACGAAGCAAGGTGTTGTAAAACGTTCTCCTTTATCAGCGTTTGGAAACATTCGTAAAGGCGGCTTGATCGCAATCAACTTCAAAGAAGACGATGAGTTGATGGGCGTCCGTCTAACAAATGGTTCAAAAGAGCTTATCATCGGAACAAAACAGGGGATGGCGATCCGTTTCCATGAGACCGATGTTCGATCGATGGGACGAACTGCAACTGGCGTAAAAGGGATCACACTCCAAGAAGACGATAAAGTCGTTGGAGTAGGGACGCTAGATGAAGACCAGGATGTCCTAATCGTAACTGACAAAGGATATGGAAAACGAACTCCGATAGAAGAATACCGTGTTCAAACTAGAGGCGGTAAAGGAATTAAGACGTGCAACCTTACAGACCGAAACGGTGTTCTAACATCATTAAAAACCGTAACGCTTGATGAGGAATGTATGATCATCACAGAGAGCGGAGTCGTGATTAGGATCGACGTTAAAGATATTTCTCAGACTGGCCGTAATACGCAGGGTGTAAAACTGATTCGCGTATCTGAAGGCGACTCTGTTGCGACAGTTGCTAAGGTTGAAATCAATGAAGAGGGTATTGAAGGCGAAGATCTAGAAGAATCGTTAGAGTCTGATTCTGTCGTTGAAACGATAGAAGAAGTAAATGAAGAAGATGCTCCTACAGCTATTGAAGAGAACGATGATTCTTCCGACGATAGCGAAGCGTAACGAATAGATAAGAAGAGGGGAAACCTTCTTCTTATTTTTTTGTTTTAACCCCTTGCGTCAGATCAACACGCATGGTAAGATGTAATTCCGTCGCTTTGAGAGGCCCATTTCAAACCTTTCAAAATGAATTAAAAAAACTTAACGAAAGTTATTGACGGGATCATGCTTACCATGATATATTATTTAAGTCGCCGATAAACACGGCGCAAACGAAAGAAACAAATCGATCTTTGAAAACTGAACGAAACGCCATGCAAGAAATTGTTTCTACGGAAACAACATTGTTTTTAAGCTAGATTGAACTTTTCTATCGGAGAGTTTGATCCTGGCTCAGGACGAACGCTGGCGGCGTGCCTAATACATGCAAGTCGAGCGGAGAAATGGGAGCTTGCTCCCATTTCTCAGCGGCGGACGGGTGAGTAACACGTGGGCAACCTGCCCTACAGACTGGGATAACTCCGGGAAACCGGAGCTAATACCGGGTAATACATAGCATCGCATGATGCAACGTTGAAAGTTGGCCTTTGGCTAACACTGTAGGATGGGCCCGCGGCGCATTAGCTAGTTGGTAAGGTAACGGCTTACCAAGGCCACGATGCGTAGCCGACCTGAGAGGGTGATCGGCCACACTGGGACTGAGACACGGCCCAGACTCCTACGGGAGGCAGCAGTAGGGAATCTTCCGCAATGGACGAAAGTCTGACGGAGCAACGCCGCGTGAGTGACGAAGGCCTTCGGGTCGTAAAGCTCTGTTGTTAGGGAAGAACAAGTACCGTTCGAATAGGGCGGTACCTTGACGGTACCTAACCAGAAAGCCACGGCTAACTACGTGCCAGCAGCCGCGGTAATACGTAGGTGGCAAGCGTTGTCCGGAATTATTGGGCGTAAAGCGCGCGCAGGCGGTCTCTTAAGTCTGATGTGAAAGCCCACGGCTCAACCGTGGAGGGCCATTGGAAACTGGGGGACTTGAGTGCAGAAGAGGAGAGTGGAATTCCACGTGTAGCGGTGAAATGCGTAGATATGTGGAGGAACACCAGTGGCGAAGGCGGCTCTCTGGTCTGTAACTGACGCTGAGGCGCGAAAGCGTGGGGAGCAAACAGGATTAGATACCCTGGTAGTCCACGCCGTAAACGATGAGTGCTAGGTGTTGGGGGGTTCCACCCTCAGTGCTGAAGTTAACACATTAAGCACTCCGCCTGGGGAGTACGACCGCAAGGTTGAAACTCAAAGGAATTGACGGGGGCCCGCACAAGCAGTGGAGCATGTGGTTTAATTCGAAGCAACGCGAAGAACCTTACCAGGTCTTGACATCCTCTGCCACTCCTAGAGATAGGACGTTCCCCTTCGGGGGACAGAGTGACAGGTGGTGCATGGTTGTCGTCAGCTCGTGTCGTGAGATGTTGGGTTAAGTCCCGCAACGAGCGCAACCCTTGATCTTAGTTGCCAGCATTCAGTTGGGCACTCTAAGGTGACTGCCGGTGACAAACCGGAGGAAGGTGGGGACGACGTCAAATCATCATGCCCCTTATGACCTGGGCTACACACGTGCTACAATGGACGGTACAAAGGGCAGCGACACCGCGAGGTGAAGCGAATCCCATAAAGCCGTTCTCAGTTCGGATTGCAGGCTGCAACTCGCCTGCATGAAGCCGGAATTGCTAGTAATCGCGGATCAGCATGCCGCGGTGAATACGTTCCCGGGCCTTGTACACACCGCCCGTCACACCACGAGAGTTTGTAACACCCGAAGTCGGTGAGGTAACCTTTTGGAGCCAGCCGCCGAAGGTGGGACAAATGATTGGGGTGAAGTCGTAACAAGGTAGCCGTATCGGAAGGTGCGGCTGGATCACCTCCTTTCTATGGAGAATTACGAGGCAACATTGGTTGCCAAACTTGCATGAGCGTTTCGTTTAGTTTTGAAAGAATGATTGTATTCTTTCACGTTCCTTGAAAACTAGATAGCACAAACAACGACATCCAATAATTATTATTTTTTGCGTTATAACTTAGTTAGTCACATCTTACGATGTGCATCGATGACGTTAGAACACTGTTTCTAACGAAATCTAAGGTTAAGCTACTAAGGGCGCACGGTGGATGCCTTGGCACTAGAAGCCGATGAAGGACGGGACGAACACCGATATGCTTCGGGGAGCAGTAAGTACGCTTTGATCCGGAGATTTCCGAATGGGGGAACCCACCATCCGTAATGGGATGGTATTTACTTCTGAATACATAGGAAGTAAAAGGCATACCCGGGGAACTGAAACATCTCAGTACCCGGAGGAAGAGAAAGCAATCGCGATTTCCTGAGTAGCGGCGAGCGAAACGGAAACAGCCCAAACCAGAGGGCTTGCCCTCTGGGGTTGTAGGACGTCTCATTGGAGTTACAAAGGCACGGATAGACGAAGCGACCTGGAAAGGTCCATCAGAGAAGGTAACAATCCTGTAGTCAAAATCCGCTGCCCTCCGAGACGGATCCTGAGTACGGCGGGACACGTGAAACCCCGTCGGAATCCGGGAGGACCATCTCCCAAGGCTAAATACTCTCTAGTGACCGATAGTGAACCAGTACCGTGAGGGAAAGGTGAAAAGCACCCCGGAAGGGGAGTGAAAGAGAACCTGAAACCGTGTGCCTACAACTAGTTGGAGCCCGTTAATGGGTGACAGCGTGCCTTTTGTAGAATGAACCGGCGAGTTACGATCCCGTGCAAGGTTAAGCCGAGAAGGCGGAGCCGCAGCGAAAGCGAGTCTGAATAGGGCGAAGGAGTACGTGGTCGTAGACCCGAAACCGGGTGATCTACCCATGTCCAGGGTGAAGTTCAGGTAACACTGAATGGAGGCCCGAACCCACGCATGTTGAAAAATGCGGGGATGAGGTGTGGGTAGCGGTGAAATGCCAATCGAACCCGGAGATAGCTGGTTCTCTCCGAAATAGCTTTAGGGCTAGCCTCGCGGCAAGAATCTTGGAGGTAGAGCACTGATTGGACTAGGGGTCCCTACCGGATTACCGAATCCAGTCAAACTCCGAATGCCAACGATTTATCCGCGGGAGTCAGACTGCGAGTGATAAGATCCGTAGTCGAGAGGGAAACAGCCCAGACCACCAGCTAAGGTCCCAAAGTATACGTTAAGTGGAAAAGGATGTGGCGTTGCTTAGACAACCAGGATGTTGGCTTAGAAGCAGCCATCATTTAAAGAGTGCGTAATAGCTCACTGGTCGAGTGACGCTGCGCCGAAAATGTACCGGGGCTAAACGTATCACCGAAGCTGTGGATTGTCTTACGACAATGGTAGGAGAGCGTTCTAAGGGCTGCGAAGTCAGACCGAAAGGACTGGTGGAGCGCTTAGAAGTGAGAATGCCGGTATGAGTAGCGAAAGACAAGTGAGAATCTTGTCCGTCGAAAGCCCAAGGTTTCCTGAGGAAGGCTCGTCCGCTCAGGGTTAGTCGGGACCTAAGCCGAGGCCGAAAGGCGTAGGCGATGGATAACAGGTTGATATTCCTGTACCACCTCCTTTCCGTTTGAACGACGGGGGGACGCAGAAAGATAGGGAGAGCGCGCTGCTGGATATGCGCGTCCAAGCGATTAGGCTGGTGAATAGGCAAATCCGTTCACCGTGAAGGCTGAGTCGTGATGGCGAGGGAATTTAAGTACCGAAGTCCCTGATTCTACACTGCCAAGAAAAGCCTCTAGTGAGGAAAGAGGTGCCCGTACCGCAAACCGACACAGGTAGGCGAGGAGAGAATCCTAAGACGATCGGGAGAACTCTCGTTAAGGAACTCGGCAAAATGACCCCGTAACTTCGGGAGAAGGGGTGCTTCCTCGGGTGAATAGCCCAGGGGAGCCGCAGTGAAAAGATCCAAGCGACTGTTTAGCAAAAACACAGGTCTCTGCCAAGCCGCAAGGCGATGTATAGGGGCTGACACCTGCCCGGTGCTGGAAGGTTAAGAGGAGGGGTTATCCCTTACGGGAGAAGCTCTGAATCGAAGCCCCAGTAAACGGCGGCCGTAACTATAACGGTCCTAAGGTAGCGAAATTCCTTGTCGGGTAAGTTCCGACCCGCACGAAAGGTGCAACGACTTGGATACTGTCTCAACGAGAGACCCGGTGAAATTATAGTACCTGTGAAGATGCAGGTTACCCGCGACAGGACGGAAAGACCCCATGGAGCTTTACTGTAGCCTGATATTGGATTTTGGTACAGCTTGTACAGGATAGGTAGGAGCCATAGAAGCCGGACCGCTAGGTTCGGTGGAGGCGTCGGTGGGATACTACCCTGGCTGTACTGACATTCTAACCCAGCACCGTGATCCGGTGCGGAGACAGTGTCAGGTGGGCAGTTTGACTGGGGCGGTCGCCTCCTAAAGAGTAACGGAGGCGCCCAAAGGTTCCCTCAGAATGGTTGGAAATCATTCGCAGAGTGTAAAGGCACAAGGGAGCTTGACTGCGAGACCTACAAGTCGAGCAGGGACGAAAGTCGGGCTTAGTGATCCGGTGGTTCCGCATGGAAGGGCCATCGCTCAACGGATAAAAGCTACCCTGGGGATAACAGGCTTATCTCCCCCAAGAGTCCACATCGACGGGGAGGTTTGGCACCTCGATGTCGGCTCATCGCATCCTGGGGCTGAAGTAGGTCCCAAGGGTTGGGCTGTTCGCCCATTAAAGCGGTACGCGAGCTGGGTTCAGAACGTCGTGAGACAGTTCGGTCCCTATCCGTCGCGGGCGCAGGAAATTTGAGAGGAGCTGTCCTTAGTACGAGAGGACCGGGATGGACACACCGCTGGTGTACCAGTTGTTCCGCCAGGAGCATAGCTGGGTAGCTACGTGTGGAAGGGATAAGTGCTGAAAGCATCTAAGCATGAAGCCCCCCTCGAGATGAGATTTCCCACAGCGTCAAGCTGGTAAGATCCCTCAGAGATGATGAGGTTGATAGGTTCGGGGTGGAAGCGTGGCGACACGTGGAGCTGACGAATACTAATCGATCGAGGGCTTAACCTAAAACATATTGGAATACGTTGCGAGTGCTATCTAGTTTTCAGGGAATACCTGAATAGTCTAGTGATGAAGGCGAAGAGGTCACACCCGTTCCCATGCCGAACACGGAAGTTAAGCTCTTCAGCGCCGATGGTAGTTGGGGGCTCTCCCCCTGCAAGAGTAGGACGTCGCTAGGCAAGAGAGAAGTCAGAGCATTGAGTTCTGGCTTTTTTGTATGCTTTTTTGTATGCTTTTTTGGTTTTTATTGCGAGACCGTAAGGTAAGTACCTTCATTGAGAAGAGAGAAAAGGGCATCTTCGAAAGCTTCGTAGGGGTGGGAGAAGCAAGAAATTCGAGGAAGCAAGTGAGGCTGGACCGGAGTAGATATTCGGAGATCTATGAGGATCCAGCATCGCGCAGCTGACGAAGAAGTTCGCCGCTTATCGCGCCCCGTATGAGAACACGGAAGTTAAGCTCGCGCGCCGATGGTAGTTGGGGGCTCTCCCCCTGCAAGAGTAGGACGTCGCTAGGCAAGAGAAAAGTCAGAGCATTGAGCTCTGGCTTTTTTGTTTTGTCTGAATGCGGGGCTGTGTTATCTGGGTTTTGTTTGAGGGTTCGCGGATATATTCTCAGAATCGCGGATAAATGGCCTGGTTTCGAGGATATAAATCGAAAAGCGCGAATAAAACCTGATTATCTCGGATAAAATGAAAATTTCGAGGATATCGCCCGGACCGCTCGCCCCAAAAGGTTTTATCTGAATGTGCTTTTAACAAATCAAAAGTTACAAACAACGCTTCGCTGATAAAAGCGTAAAATCGCCGATAAATCCAAATTATCGATGATAAAAGCTCTAATCAATCCCCTCCACTAGACCCAATCAACCTTTACTGCACCTAACTCCCCATTCTCAAAGCCCTCTTAATCCCTCATACCTGCCCCATCAAATACTCATACAACATCTTCGGAACCTTATTTGACGTTACATCTAAGAACTCCAATATATAAGGAAGATCGTTTGACTCTCTTGCATGGAATAAATCTCCCCACCATTCTGTTTCATACCGACAGATCATACTGAGATTATACAGTAAGAGGTAGTGAACCATTACTTCATTAATATCATTATATTGAGCACGATGAGCAGGGAGGAAGACGTCATCTCCCATATGTAATAACGGTCGACCACTCAGGTTAACAAATAGCCCATCTAGCTTCACTGACAATACTCCACGAGTAGAAGAAGAGATGGACGTTACTTTTACAGGAACATGCTGGTTAAGATAATTTTCAAATCGCTCGCTCGTCATATTGAGGGTATCTAAAATACTCGATGACACTGTGAAAGAGTTTGGTGAAGTAGGGTGGAGCTTATAGCTTTGTGTCTTATTAGACAGCACTTCAAATAGCGAATTCATTTCTGGAATGAGACTAAGAAGATCATTCATTTGATACTTCTCACCTTCGACTTGTTTCACATGAAACATTTTCCTTGAAAAGTATTCGAATAGACCATTCTTCTGTCCTTTCACTTCATCCTGCAGAAAAGAGTACTGACGTTTTTTACGCTTTCTTGATGTGACGCCATGAGCTAAAACGAGCGTATCTCCAGGATAGTTCGGATCTAGAGTGAGTAAACATCCTTTTAAAAGCTGGATCATGCCGTAAAAAAGCAGGATCGGTTTTAACTCCGTATCCGCTGTATTGGCGTGTTTAAAGTAACGATCGCCGTATTCCATAAAATATATAAAGCGGTAGCAGTTGTCGTAGCTCTTCCTCTCTGAATCATCAAACCCTAGTTTAGAATAGCAATCATTGAGATACTGTTGAACAAAGGTAGATGAGTGAAAAGCATGCCATGTTGTTTTGTATGGTTCCATGTATCTCATAAACAGCCTCCCTGTTTGATAATTCAAACTTATTCAATCTTTCTTGACACTAGTTTAACCAATTGATAAGCTACTAATAAATTTTTCGAAACGACCAATAGAGGAGGACGAAAGGGATGTGGGAAACAAAATTTGCAAAAGAAGGGTTAACCTTCGATGATGTGTTATTAACACCAGCTTTTTCTGATGTGCTTCCAAGAGAAGTATCTGTAGAAACAAAGCTAACAGAGAACTTGAAGCTGAATGTCCCAATAATCAGTGCAGGCATGGATACTGTGACAGAAGCTCCTATGGCGATTGCAATGGCTCGTCAAGGTGGACTTGGTATTATTCATAAGAGCATGTCGATTGAAGAACAAGCTGAACATGTTGACCGAGTGAAGCGTTCTGAAAGTGGCGTTATCACTGATCCCTTCTTCTTAACACCAGAGCATCAAGTATTCGATGCAGAACACCTCATGGGTAAATATAGAATTTCTGGCGTTCCGATCGTGAACGATGATCGAAAACTAGTTGGAATTCTGACTAATAGAGATCTGCGATTTATTGAAGATTACTCGATTCAAATTAAAGAAGTAATGACAAAAGAAAACCTTGTTACGGCTCCGGTTGGAACGACGCTAAAAGAAGCAGAGCGTGTGCTTCAACAGCACAGAATTGAGAAACTTCCTCTAGTAGATGATGATGGTACGCTAAGAGGTCTGATTACGATTAAAGACATCGAAAAAGTCATTCAGTTCCCACAATCAGCGAAAGATAGCCGTGGACGTCTACTCGTAGGTGCTGCAGTAGGAAATACAGCTGATGCGCTTATGCGTGTAAGTAAGCTTGTAGAAGCAGGTGTCGACGTCATCGTGCTTGATTCTGCGCATGGACATACTGCTGGTATTATTAATAAGGTTCGTGAAATACGTGAAGAATATCCAGAGCTTTCAATCATTGCAGGGAACGTTGCAACAGCAGAAGGAACGAAAGCACTCATCGAAGCTGGAGCAGATGTTGTGAAAGTCGGAATCGGACCAGGATCGATCTGTACGACGCGTGTTATCGCTGGTGTCGGTGTACCACAAGTCACTGCGGTTTATGAATGTGCAACAGAAGCAAGGAAACACGGCGTAAGTATCATTGCTGACGGTGGTATCAAGTTCTCAGGTGACATCGTAAAAGCGATCGCAGCTGGTGGACATGCTGTCATGCTCGGAAGCCTTCTGGCAGGCGTAGATGAAAGTCCTGGCGAACGTGAAATTTACCAAGGTCGTCAGTTTAAAGTGTATCGAGGCATGGGCTCAATCGGGGCGATGGAAAAAGGCAGTAAGGACCGTTATTTCCAGGAAAATATGTCTAAGCTCGTTCCTGAAGGCATCGAAGGCCGTGTTCCATACAAAGGGCCGCTAGGTGATACGATTCATCAGCTCTTAGGTGGTATCCGTTCTGGTATGGGCTATTGTGGCACAAGAACGCTAGAAGCGTTACGAGAAGAAAGTCAATTTGTCAGAATTACTGGAGCAGGGCTTCGTGAGAGTCATCCTCATGACGTTCAAGTGACGAAAGAAGCGCCAAATTATTCCGTTTGATAGTACTTTTGAAGGAAGTTTTATCAGGTCTGTGACAAATTAAACTAAATACGTTAGAAAAGTAGATAGGGGACTTTCCTCTATCTATTTTTTTAATTTTAGTTGTGATAAAATAGCGGTTATGTGAGACTCAGTTGGAGGTGTAAGGGTTGAAAAACCTTGGTTTTAAAGCCATGATTTTAACCATGGCATTTGTTTTACTTTTAGCAGGAACTTTCGGTACTAGCCATGCAGAAGCTGCAGAGGCACCCGATATTAACGCAAAAGCAGCGATTTTAGTAGATGCCGAATCTGGTAAGATTCTTTATCAAAAAGATCCAGACTTAACGCTCGCGCCTGCAAGTATGACAAAGATGATGACAGAATACTTAATACTTGAACAAATTCACGAAAAGAAGATTAATTGGGACGATCAAGTAAGCATTAGTGAGAATATACATATTCTTTCTCAAAATAGAAGTCTTTCCAATGTACCCCTTCGTTCAGATGCTCAATACTCCGTCAAAGAGCTTTATGAAGCAATGGCGATCTATTCAGCAAATGCTGCTACGATGGCTCTAGCAGAGCACGTTGCGGGGACTGAGACGAAGTTTGTCGAGATGATGAATGCCAAGGCGAAAGAAATGGGTATGAAGGAATACCGTTTCGTTAACAGCTCTGGTTTAAATAACAAAGACCTTCGTGGAAATCACCCAGCAGGTGAACCGAACGAAGAGAATATGATGTCTGCTCGATCGACTGCACTTCTTGCCTACCACTTGATTAAGGACTACCCTGAAGTGCTTGATACGGCAAGCATCCCAGTGAAGAACTTCCGTGACGGCACGGATGACAAAATCGTCATGAAGAACTGGAACTGGCTTCTTCCTTCACTTGTTTATTCAAACAAGTATCCTGTAAAAGGGATCGATGGTTTGAAAACAGGATCGACTGACCTTGCAGGATATGCATTCACAGGTACTGCAAAGCAAGGTGACATGCGCCTGATTTCAGTTGTGATGAAGACAGATTCTTATGAAGCACGTTTTGAAGAAACATCAAAACTACTTAACTACGGATTCGATAATTTTGAAGCAAAAACAATCATTACTAAAGGTGATCAAGTAGAGAATGATTCTACGATTTCCGTTGTAAAAGGGAAAGAAAAGCAAGTAGAAGTAGCTGCTGGTGCATCGTTTAATGCGATCGTTCAGAACGGCACGGAAGAAGCTTATAAAGCGAGCTACAAGCTGAACGATAAATTACTCACTGAAGATGGTGAATTAACAGCACCGTTAAAAGAAGGTGAGGAAGTAGGCCAGGTTATGCTAAAAGCAACTGGTGAAGAGTTCGGATACATTACAGGCGAACAAAGTTCTTCTGTACCACTTGTAACGACAGATTCAGTTGAGAAAGCTGGTTGGTTCACGCTCACCATGAGAGCGATCGGAGGCTTTTTCTCAAGTATCTGGAGTAGTGCAGCTGGAGCTGTAAAAGGACTTTTTAGCTAATATTTTTCAGGAAATAAGGTGAGAATACTCTTCAAATGCAAATTTGGAGAGTATTTTTAAAATCTTTTAGGAAATCAAAGCGAAGACGATAGGACAAGTCTTCAAAAAATGTTACAATAGATACGTTTAATGTAGGTTTTAAAAAAATATCACTTATCTATTATAAATATGGGAGGAATATAGATGAATCAACAAACAGGTACAGATCGCGTAAAACGTGGTATGGCTGAAATGCAAAAAGGCGGCGTCATCATGGACGTGGTGAACGCAGAGCAAGCAAAGATTGCAGAAGAAGCTGGTGCAGTCGCTGTAATGGCACTTGAGCGCGTTCCATCCGATATTCGTGCAGCTGGCGGGGTAGCTCGTATGGCTGATCCTACTATCGTAGAAGAGGTAGTAAACGCAGTATCGATCCCAGTAATGGCAAAATGCCGTATTGGTCACATCGTTGAAGCTCGTGTTCTTGAATCAATGGGTGTTGACTACATTGATGAGAGTGAAGTACTAACTCCAGTTGATGAAGAATATCACCTTGATAAGCGTAAGTACACTGTTCCTTTCGTTTGTGGTGCTCGTAACCTAGGTGAAGCACTGCGCCGAGTAGGTGAAGGTGCTGCGATGCTTCGTACGAAAGGTGAACCTGGAACAGGTAACGTTGTTGAAGCTGTGCGTCATCAGCGTCTTATTCAATCCCAAATCCGTAAAATTTCAAGCATGTCTGAAGATGAGCTGATGACTGAAGCGAAAAACCTTCAAGCGCCATTTGAGCTTCTTCTTCAAATTAAAGAGCTTGGACGTCTTCCAGTCGTAAACTTTGCTGCTGGCGGTATCGCTACTCCTGCAGATGCAGCGCTAATGATGGAACTTGGTTCTGACGGTGTATTCGTTGGTTCTGGTATCTTTAAATCAGATAACCCAGAGAAGTTTGCAAAAGCGATCGTGGAAGCAACAACTCATTATCAAGATTATGAGTTGATCGCTAAGATTTCTAAAAACCTTGGTATCGCGATGCCAGGAATTGAAATTTCTTCACTACAGCCTACTGAACGCATGCAGGAACGCGGCTGGTAATTCATTCAATCACCCCCACCTGAGCAATCCAGGTGGGGGTCTTACTTAGATATAGATCAAAGGAGTCGAAAGCAGTATGGTGAAAGTTGGAGTCCTCGGACTGCAAGGTGCAATTCGAGAACACGTGAAAGCATTAGAAACAAAAGAAGCGGAAATCGTTGTTGTAAAACGCATCGAGCAGCTTGATGACCTCGATGGTCTTGTGCTGCCTGGAGGCGAAAGTACAACGATGCGCCGCCTTATCAACCAATATGGATTTCTTGAGCCTTTAAAAGCTTTTGCTGCTGAGAAGCCGATCTTTGGTACATGTGCTGGCCTCATCCTGCTTGCAGAGCGTATTGACGGGATGGATGAATCTCATATTGGCGTCATGAATGTAAAAGCAAAGCGTAACGCGTTTGGACGTCAAAGAGAAAGCTTTGAAGCACCGTTATCCGTTGTAGGACTTGAAGAGCCTTTCATAGGTGTCTTCATCCGTGCGCCTTATATCGAAGAAGTTGGAGAAGGTGTCGAAGTTCTAGCTACGTTCAACGACAAAGTGGTTGCAGCACGTGACGGACGCTTCCTTGCATGTGCGTACCATCCAGAGTTGACGGATGACGATCGCATGCATCAGCTCTTTATCGACATGGTCCTTGAGTTTAAAAAAGAAGGGCTTGCAACCGAGTGAATTTTCGTGTAAATTATTACGTACTAGGAAGCGGGGCATAAAAACTCTGCTTGTGATACAAGATATACGAAAACGTTGACGGGAAATAGTAATAGATGTTCAACGCTAAGAGAGTCGATGGCTGGTGAGAATCGACCGTTGAACCCTGTGAATCCATCCCTGAGTAGAAAGCTGAACGTTAGTAAGCTTTCTCGGAGCAGACCGTTATTCTGTTAAGAGGCAGGCAATTGTCTGCAATCAGGGTGGCAACGCGGGTAGCTCTCGTCCCTTTCCAAGGGGACGGGGGCTTTTTTGTATTCCTAAGACGCTTATCGTAAAAAAGGAGGAAAAAGCATGATTGATTTAAAGGTTCTACGTAAGAATTTTGATGAAGTAAAAGAAAAGTTATCAAAGCGTGGGGAAGATCTTGTTGGTCTTGACCGTTTTGAAGAGCTTGATCAGCGAAGAAGAGATCTCATCGCGAAGACTGAAGAACTTAAAGGAAAGCGTAATGAAGTTTCAAAGAAAATCGCAGAATACAAGCGTGAAAAGCAGGATGCTGATCATTTTATCAAAGAGATGCGTGAAGTTGGGGACGAAGTGAAGACGCTTGATGAAGAGCTTCGCGGTGTAGAAGGGGAGTTAGAGGAAATCCTCCTACATATTCCAAATATTCCTCACGAGAGCGTACCTGTTGGTGAAACAGAGGATGACAACGTTGAGGTGCGTACATGGGGAGAAAGAAAAGACTTTTCTTTTGAAGCAAAGCCTCACTGGGATATTGCGACTGATTTGAACATCATTAACTTTGAACGAGCATCTAAGGTTACAGGAAGCCGTTTTGCTTTCTATAAAGGAGCGGGAGCACGTCTAGAGCGCTCTCTTATTAACTTCATGATGGATCTTCATGAATCTGAGCATGGATACGAAGAGATTCTACCTCCATATCTCGTGAATCGCGAAAGTATGACAGGAACTGGTCAGCTACCTAAGTTTGAAGAAGATGCTTTCAAAATTCGTGAAGAAGATTACTTCTTGATTCCAACGGCAGAAGTACCTGTTACGAACTTCCACCGTGATGAAATTCTTGATAGCGCTGATCTTCCACTTGCATACACTGCATTTAGTGCTTGCTTCCGTTCAGAAGCAGGATCTGCAGGTCGTGATACGAGAGGATTGATTCGTCAGCACCAATTTAACAAGGTTGAGCTTGTTCGTTTTGTAAAGCCTGAAGAGTCTTATGATGAGCTTGAGAAGCTTACTGGACACGCTGAGAAGGTCCTTCAGTTACTAGAGCTGCCTTACCGTGTGATGAGCATGTGTACAGCAGACCTCGGCTTCACTGCGGCAAAGAAATACGATATCGAAGTATGGATCCCGAGCTATGGAACTTACCGAGAAATCTCTTCTTGCAGTAACTTTGAAGACTTCCAGGCGCGCCGTGCAGGAATCAGGTTCCGTAGAGAAAAGAACGGAAAACCTGAGTTTGTTCACACGTTGAATGGCTCTGGGCTAGCGATTGGAAGAACGGTTGCTGCTATATTAGAAAATTACCAGCAAGAAGACGGTACGGTCATTGTACCTGAAGTGCTGCGTCCATATATGGGTGGCCGTGAAGTTTTAAAATAAAGGAAAAAAGGGGGAGAAAATCCCCCTTTTATATAAAAAATAAAAAATCTCATTCAAAGTGTTGACTTCATACCGAACCGGTGATAAGATATTATTCGTGTCACCGAGTTATTAAGCAACACACACGGAGGAATACCCAAGTCTGGCTGAAGGGATCGGTCTTGAAAACCGACAGGGGCTTAACGGCCCGCGGGGGTTCGAATCCCTCTTCCTCCGCCATTAACTAATTGAACTACCAACGCGCATATAATTTGGAGATTATATGACCGCTGTCTCTTGCAGACAGCGGTTTTTTTATGTTTTTTTATCTATATGAAAAAGGAGCTATCCACCGGATAGCTCCTTCTTTATTTATCTGCTCAATAATGGAATCTGGTTAAATTTCTGTTCGATTCTTTTTAGAATCAGTTCAACTGAAGACGGGTCGTTCACAAGGTCATATTCATTGATGTTAAGTCTAAGGATCGGGCATGCGTTGAAGCTATCGATCCAATTGTTGTAGCGCTCATACATCTCTTCCCAGTACGCAGTTGGCGTTTGCTGTTCCATCGGACGTCCGCGTTCCTTGATACGATCGACAACATCCTCGAAAGATCCTTCAAGATAGATCATTAAGTCAGGATGTGGGAAGAAAGGCGTCATGACCATGGATTCAAAAAGGTTCGTGTACGTTTCGTAATCGACGCTCGACATCGTTCCTTTTTCATAGTGCATTTTTGCAAAGATGCCCGTATCTTCATAGATCGAACGATCCTGTACAAAACCTCCACCGTACTCAAACATTCTCTTCTGCTCTTTGAATCGTTCAGCTAGAAAATAAACTTGTAAGTGGAAACTCCAGCGGGAAAAGTCATTATAGAACTTCTCAAGGTACGGGTTATTATCAACTTTTTCAAGTGATGTTCTAAATTGCAGGGCATTTGCAAGTGAACTTGTAATTGTAGATTTACCAACTCCAACAGTACCTGCAATCGTTATGACGGCGTCCTGTGGAATGTTGTATTTTTCTCTTAGATTCATACAGGGTCTCCTTCTTTCAAGGTTAATTCGAGGGATTCAAAAATGGTCTGCAAATCTTGTTCATTTGCAACGAAGTCCATCTCATCGCCGTTGAACCGGAGAACAGGTATATCAGGGTGATGTGCTTCGAACTCCTGCATAAACCGTTCATAGTCAGACGATAATCGCTTAAGGTAAGAGGGGTCAATGTCTTTCTCTATTTGACGACCTCTCTGTGAAATACGATTCAATAACGTTTCGAGGCTAGCATTCAAATAGATGATCACGTTCGGTTCAGGCATGCCCTCGGTTAAAATATCGTAGATCTTCATATATTTAGAAAAGTGCTTGTCACTCAGTGTCTGTTGGGCAAAAATTTTATTTTTGAAAATGTGGTAATCAGAGATGACTGGACGTTGTTTGGATAGATAGTGTTTATCCATCTCTTCTAACTGTTTGTATCGATGGCTAAGAAAAAACATCTCGGTTTGGAAGCTCCACTCTTCAATGTTGCCGTAGAACTTACCGAGGAACGGATTTTCTTCTACGATTTCTTGAAAAAGTTTAAACTGATAGTAATCAGAAATAGCGCGGGAGAGAGAGGTCTTTCCAATACCGATCGGGCCTTCGACGGCAATAAATGGGGTCTGGTTCATACGTATCCTCCTCCGTCGTTTCCTATGCTAACCAGATCTTGCTCTCTTTTTTATAGACAAAGATAATTGTAGCATAGACCAAGAACTGTGGACAGGGTTAAAACCATTGACTTAAAGGTAAAAAAAACCTTCCTGTTTTATATTTGGATGATGGGGAAGAAACGTTATGGAAAGGGGGAGAAGCATGGGATCTCATCATATTCTAATCTTATTATTCATAGGTTATCTGGTTTATACGATCGACACGAAACAGAAGAACTTTCCTGCACCGTTAGTTCTCTTACTCATTGGAATTAGTTTGTCTTTTATTCCCTTCTTTCAATCTGTACATATAACAAAAGAGATTCTTTTTGAATGGTTTTTACCAGCACTGCTATTTATCTCCGCATATCAGTTCCCATTCGATCACTTTAGAAAGCATGCAGGCATCATTTCTATGCTAAGTACACTCGGCATTATTGTGAGTGCAGTTCTTTTAGGAGGAACCATCTTCTTATTGAGCGACCCATTCTTTTCTCTTTCATTTCTTGGCGCCTTGCTAGTCGCTTCCATTTTGACACCGACTGATCCAGTATCTGTCGTTTCGATCTTAAAGAAAACATCGAAAGACCCTAAGATCGCAGATGTTGTGGAAGGCGAATCGATGGTGAACGATGGGACGAGTATCGTTCTTTTTAGCGTGTTCGCAGGAATGCTGTTGCAGGGTCGTACTTTTTCTGTGAGTTCTTTCATCTATGATTTCATTCTCGTATCCATAGGGGGAGTAGCGATCGGTGCGATTTTTAGCTATCTTGTTTGTCGTGCGATTCGTCTTACCCATCATCGTCAGTATCAGGTCATGTTAAGCATCGTTCTTGCTTATGGAAGCTTTTATGCAGCAGAAGCCCTTGAAGTATCAGGCGTACTTGCCGTTGTTGCAGCTGGAGTAGTCCTTTCTTATGAGCTTGATCGATTGATCAAAGAATCACACTACAGAGAGTACTTAAACAGCTTTTGGGAAGTTGTTGAACCGAGTATTCTTGCATTGATCTTTTTGTTGATCGGAATAGAAACGACAAATTATTTGGCACTTGATCATTGGCTGTTTATTACTCTTGTGTTTTTAGCTTCAATCATCATTCGGTTCCTGGTTTTAACGAGTATCATAAAGATGTTTAAAGCTTGGCGTAGTGAGTTCGATTGGAAAGATATTTCGCTTGTGACTTGGTCTGGCATACGAGGAACGATGTCAGTCGCATTGCTCCTTAGCTTAGAAGTCGATAACGCATCGATCGATCACGATATCCTGTCCATTACGTTTGGAGCAGTCCTGTTATCTCTCATAATACAAAGCATGACGATTTATCCTCTCTCTCATTTATTTGAAAAGAAAACCGACATCGAGTAAAGCGCACCAATACAGGAAAGCGTTATGGCTTTAATAGATACTCTTGAAAGGTTTGTGAAAAAGATTTACGTTTAAGCTGGTTGACTAACAAAAATTGGAGGGATTTGCGTGCAGGAACAAACGTTGAATAGTAGCCAGCAGGATACCGTAGATTTTTTCCCGGTGCATGATGTGGATTATCTTGAACTTTATGTTGGTAATGCAAAGCAATCAGCTCATTACTTTTGTAAGGCATTCGGTTTTAAGCCAGTCGCTTACTCTGGACTAGAAACAGGTGATCGCGAGAAAGTATCCTATGTGCTTCAACAGAATAATATTCGACTAGTTCTAACAGGTGCTCTTTCAAATGATCATCCAATTGCAGATTTTGTCAAACTTCATGGAGACGGCGTTAAGGACATTGCTCTTACTGTGGAAAATGTTGAAAAGGCTTACAAAGAAGCTGCAGAGCGTGGAGCGATCGAACTTAGCCCTCCGAAAGAATATAACGATGAGTTTGGAACAGTAAAAAAAGCTGTCATCGGTACATATGGTGACACGATTCATACATTAGTCGAACGAAAAGAGTATGAGGGCGTGTTTTTACCAGGATTCAAACAGTTCGAAGGTGATATTCCATCACAGACGACAGGACTTCTCGGTATCGATCATTGCGTAGGGAACGTGGAGTCGATGGAGGAATGGGTTTCTTACTATGAAAATGTAATGGGCTTTAAACAAATGATTCACTTTGACGATGAAGACATCAGTACGGAATATTCCGCTTTAATGTCCAAGGTTATGCATAACGGTGGTCGAATTAAATTCCCGATCAATGAACCTGCAGAGGGAAAGAAAAAGTCACAGATTCAGGAATACTTAGATTACTATAATGGCCCTGGTGTGCAGCATATCGCTGTTTTGACGAACGACATCGTAACAACAGTAGCAAAATTACGAGATGCAGGTGTAGAGTTTCTAGAAGCTCCTGATAATTACTATGATGTGTTAACGGAGCGAGTTGGTGAGATCGATGAAGAAATCGACAAGCTTCGTGAATTGAAAATATTGGTAGACCGAGACGATGAAGGCTATCTTCTCCAAATTTTCACGAAACCTGTCGTCGACCGTCCAACGCTATTTATTGAAATCATTCAGCGTAAAGGTGCAAAAGGATTCGGTGAAGGGAACTTTAAGGCGCTTTTCCAGGCAATTGAACGTGAACAAGAACGAAGAGGCAACTTATAAAATCGAGAAAATGGTAGAAAAGGAGTTGCCAGTATGAAAGTTCAACCAGATACACTTGCGTGGAAAGATGCATACAAATTACTGATCGGTTCCGTTCTTCCTCGTCCCATCGCGTTTGTCTCTAGTATCGATCGTAACGGCAGAGAAAACCTTGCACCATTTAGTTTTTTCACTGGAATATGTGCGGATCCTATGATGGTTTGCTTTGCACCGATGCGAAAAGCGGGTGAAGGTGATAAGAAAGACACCCTGCTGAATATAGAAGAAACGAAGGAATTCGTGATCAACATCGTAGGAGAAAAGATCGTTGAGCAAATGAATGAGTGTGCGACCCCTTTCGATCGTGAAACAGATGAGTTTGTTGAAGCTGGTCTAACAAAAATTGAAAGTGAGTGCATTACCCCTCCAAGGGTGAAAGAGAGCGATGTGCAGCTTGAATGTGTACTCGATCAGATCGTTGAATTTGGGGACCGTGAAGGGGCGGGCAGTCTCGTAATCGGGAAAGTCGTGATGGTCCATGTTCGGGATGAGTTATATGAAGATGGCAAGATAAAGACAGAACTTTTGAAGCCTGTTGGAAGACTTGCAGGGCAGGAGTACACTCGAGCTACAAGCGATACATTTACACTCAAAAGAAAAACAACGGCTGAAGGAAAGAGCTGAGGACATTGAAATTCGTCACGTATGAGTTGCAAGGTGAAGAGCATGCAGGGGTTTTAAAGGGAGAAAAGGTGTATAACGTCCATCAAGCTTCTAACGGCAAGGTGCCAGATGACCTTTTAGAAATTGTTAAAGGGGATTATGCACTTGATCGTTTAGAATTAAACGATGGGCACGACCTGTCCCAAGTCAAGCTGAAAGCACCTCTTCCTTGCCCTGCTAGTATAAGAGACTTTTATGCGTTTGAAGAACATGTCATTACGGCTAGAGGCAAAAGAGGACTTGATGTGGTCCCTGAATGGTACGAGATTCCCGTCTTCTACTTTACAAATCATCATGCTGTAAAAGGTCCAGATGAGGTTATTGCCTCACCAAAAGACTGTGAGAAACTAGACTATGAACTTGAAATAGCTTGTGTCATAGGCAAAAAAGGTAGAAATATAAAAGCGAGTGAAGCAAGCGACTATCTATTCGGCTACATGATCATGAACGATTGGAGTGCGCGGGATATACAAGCGAAAGAGATGAAAGTAGGGCTCGGGCCTGCAAAAGGGAAGGATTTTGCAACTTCTTTCGGACCATATCTTGTTACGCCGGATGAATTACCGCTGCACGGCGAACTCGACCTTAAGATGGAAGCTTATGTGAACGGTGAACGTTATTCCGTGGGAAATGTGAAAGACATGTACTATTCATTTGGGGAATTGATCGAACGAGCTTCGAAAGATGTCACGCTGTATCCAGGGGAAGTAATCGGATCGGGTACCGTGGGCAGCGGGTGTATCCTTGAGCAAACCGGACGTGATTGGTTGAAGGCTGGTGATCGAGTGGAACTCTCTATTACTCATCTCGGCAGCCTGATCAATGTTGTTGGAGAGGAGGAATAAGAGTGGCTTTTTACCAGAAGGTGGGGGAACTTCCTCATAAGAGACACACGATGTTTAAGAAAGAGGATGGATCCCTTTATAGAGAACAGGTGATGGGGACAAAAGGATTCTCAGGCATTCAGTCCATCCTCTACCACCATCATTTTCCTACAGCAGTAAAGGAAGCGAATTATTTAAAAGATGCTTTACCCGAGTATGAGAAGCAGGATGCATTGAGGCATCGTCATTTCCGTACAGCAGCATACGACAAAAAGGGGGATGCTGTTGTCGATAGGTGTTATTTCCTGGGGAATGAGGATGTTTTGATCGGAGTTGTGAATCCTGCAGAATCGATGAATTACTTTTACCGAAACAGTGATGGAGATGAGCTTTTCTTCGTTCATCATGGTACTGGTAAGATTGAAACGATGTTTGGTGAGATCACCTATGAGCCGGGCGATTACGTGTTGATTCCCATCGGAACGATTTATCGTGTCTTCCCGAACGACGAGAACCGCTGGTTAGTGATCGAGGCAACGAGCGCCATCACAACCCCTAGACGCTACCGGAATGAATACGGTCAGTTGATGGAACACAGCCCTTTCTGCGAGAGAGACATCAGTGGGCCTGAGCGCTTGAATACGTATGATGAGAAGGGTGAGTTTGAGGTCGTTACAAAAGCACGTGGCAGCTTGCATCGACATGTGTTCGACCATCATCCATTGGATGTCGTTGGGTGGGATGGCTACCTTTATCCGTGGAAGTTCAATATCCGTGACTTTGAACCGATAACGGGTCGTATTCATCAGCCTCCGCCGGTTCACCAAACGTTTGAGGGACATAACTTCGTTGTATGTTCATTCGTGCCAAGATTATATGACTATCATCCAGAGTCGATACCAGCACCTTACTTTCATAGTAACGTCGACAGTGATGAAGTGCTTTATTATGTAAAGGGAAACTTTATGAGTCGTAAAGGGATCGAAGAGGCTTCGATCACCTTGCATCCATCTGGTATTCCTCATGGCCCGCATCCAGGTAAGATCGAAGGAAGTATCGGCAAAAAAGAAACGCTCGAGCTTGCTGTCATGATCGACACGTTCCGACCGCTCAAGACGATTGAGCAGGCGAAGGATTATGAAGATCAAGCTTACATGAAAAGCTGGGTTACCGAGTAAACAATCAATTGGGGGAAACGAACGGAAGGCGCGGCTAGAATAATAGCCGCGCTATTACTTTTCATACATTGCCTTTTATTGTATAATAAAATCCATTCGGCCCCGTAGCTCAGGGGATAGAGCAACGGTTTCCTAAACCGCAGGTCGGAGGTTCGATTCCTCTCGGGGCCACCATTCTTTTAATAACATACATAGATCTAGTAACACTCGAACAAAAATTTGTTCGGGTGTTTTTTTTATATCCAGAGTTCAAAAAACAGGCTTGTTCAACAAGGGACAAGGATGGAATTTAAGAACATGTATAGGCCTATCCACCACGACATGTACCCTTTTTATGCATAAACCTATAGGAAGTGAATATTAAGGAGGAAGAATCGTGTCATTTCCGAACGAAAATCAATATACATCCGTGCCTTTGGGAACAGGTTTTTATTTTGATGTGTTCAATGACGAAAATCCAGCAGCAGTAGATTTAGTCGGTGATACATCAAACCCATCGTTCGCCATCGCGTATGATGATACAAATGTCTACTTTCGTTTACGTTTAAACGATGACCCGCGTAATAATAAGAAAACAGGCTTTCAAAATTTTTCGTGGGGTGTTTTGTTTAATACTGGAGGACCGCCTGGAACGTACCAATGGCTTTTAGCTGTAGATGGGCTAAGTGAGGAGCTCGTTCTCATTGAAAACACTAACCAAGAAGTCAACTCATGGAATGATCCAGCTGAAGGTATCAATGGTAGGGGAGAGCCCAATTACTCGCAGCCGATCATAAACTTCGATATCGCGAGGGTTACGCCAGCTGACACAACGTTTGGTGGGAATAACAACGTCTTTCTTGACTTTTTTATACCAGCCAACATTTTATTCGATTTTCTAAACATAACTGAAAACACACCACTGCAGCTTATATCGTTCACCTCGACGAATGCGAACAACTACAATAAGGACTCTTTGAGGATTTCTGAAGGTTTTCAGTTCACCGATGCTTTTTCTGATCCGATCTCAGTAGAGGATACTAACGTAAAAGCAAAACTAGATCTTCAAAAAATACTAGTGAGTGGTCCTACTACAGTCGGGGCAGGAGATGAAGCAGTCTATACTGCTAGATTAGTTGTAGAAAACACAGGACAAAGCAAAGCGAAAACTGTTAAGTTGCAAGATGTGATCGAGTTTGATTTAGTGAGTGGATTTTCAATCATTAGTCGTTCAACAGGTAATGCGTATTATAATGAGCACACAAACACGCTAGGATGGGAGATTGGGATTCTACCACCGGGAGAAACAGCAATCCTTGATTTTGAAATGAGTGGATTCTTCACGACGGATGGAGAACGTGTTCTTGAAAGAGCAAGAGCGATAGGTACGGATGGTAACACAGGTAAGAGAATATCATCCGATACGGTTACGACGGTTATTACTGTAACTAGTAATGGAGGAGTTACCGGGATCGTTAAAAACCACACAACGGGTCTTCCTTTAGCGGATGTTGTCGTGGAACTAAAAGATGGCGCAACAACGATTGCTGTAACGACAACGAACGACAGAGGAGAGTATTCGCTTACTGAGATAGCGCCTGGGTCATACACGATTGAATATTCTAAGCCCAATTTCATTACAAATATCCAGACGGTGGAAGTCAGTTCAGGAGCGATCACAAGGAAAGATGTTTTTCTAACGGAGCTTCAAGGAGCCGTAGAAGGAACTGTTACAAATGGAAGTGGCGGGGCAATTGCGAACGCTACTGTTTTACTCGTCGATTCTGCTGGAAACGTCATCGATGAAGGTACCACGAATGCGAGCGGGGAATATAACTTCCCATCGGTAAAGACAGGATCTTACACAGTTGTTGTCAGCGCGTCAGGGTTTCAGTCGGCTGAACAAGGCGTAATGGTAAAGGGGGGTCAAACGTCGACTGCAAACTTTGTCCTTGAACCGAATCCAGGAACGGTACAAGGCACTGTAACAAATGAAGCAGGTGACCCACTGAGCGGTGCGTTAGTGGAGGTATTGAATTCTGCCGGAACGACAATCGCTAGAGTGTCCACTGATGCTTCTGGTAATTATGTTATCGATGATTTAGCTCCAGGGGATTATCAATTACGAGTAAGTAAAGATCTTTATCGAACATCCGTTGTTGGGTTTAA
Source organism: Anaerobacillus sp. ABA4_114 (assembly GCF_056159065.1). Classification (NCBI taxonomy): domain Bacteria; kingdom Bacillati; phylum Bacillota; class Bacilli; order Caryophanales; family Bacillaceae; genus Anaerobacillus; species Anaerobacillus sp. ABA4_114. The sequence continues at coordinate 75,835 of NZ_JBSWUM010000001.1, read as the reverse complement.
TCTTGATGCTGGAGAAACAAAGAACGTGAACGTAGAGCTAATTGCAAACCCCGGGGCACTGGAGGGAGTTGTGACTGACTCTGCAACATCTGATCCGCTTCCTGGTACAACCGTTCAAGTTGTTGACGCTCGCGGCGTTACAGTAGCATCCACTATGACTGCTGTTGATGGCTCATATAGCTTTTCTAACCTTGCTCCGGGACAATACAGTGTGACGTTTATAAGCGATGGTTACGGATCGAAGACTGTTGGAACAAAAATACGTTCAAACGAAACGACACAACTTAACGTAAGTCTCGATCAACTAGTAGGGGGAATTGCAGGTCAGGTAACAGATAACGATGGGAATGTCCTGACAGGAGCAATAGTCGAAGCATTCTTCAACAATGTTCACGTTGCAACTGTTACAACGGATAACAATGGTTTGTATGAAATCAATAATCTTAGTCCAGGATTTTATACAATCACTGTCTCCAAGATGGGATATTCTACGGAAACGGTTGGTGCATCTGTTGTTGAGAATGAAGTGACTCGGGCAAATGCAACTCTTATTCCTAATCCAGGAACGCTAGAAGGGACTGTGCAATCTAGCGGTGATCCGATTTCTGGAGCTGTCATCACCGTTCGCGATGATCGCACGGAAGCTATTATTACGCAAGTCATCACAGATGATCAGGGCAGATATACGGCACTAGGATTGGCACCAGGACCTTACACGATTATTGCGTCAGCTGAAGACTTTCAAAGTCAATTTAAAGGTGCGACGATCGTTTCAGACCAAACGACTACTGTAAACTTCTCATTAGAGCCAAATCCTTCAAGTGTTTCAGGCACAATCATAAACGGAGATACTGGCCTTCCGATCACTGGTTCTATGATTGAAGTGCAGATTTTTGATGCAGCTGGAACGTTAGTAACAACTGCATTTACGAATCTTAATGGAGAATACGAAGTAACGGATCTTCCACCAGGAATTTATAACATTACTGCGCATGCAGCTGATTTTCAATCGAACTCAGCTACTGCTTCCCTATTACCAGGAGCATCGACGGTAGTAGATATTGAACTTACGCCTGCACCGGGTAATATTGTCGGTACAGTAACAGATAGTGATGGAAACCCGCTTAGTAATGTATCTGTGAGGATCATTGATGATCAGGGACTTTTAGTAGGAACGATCTTAACTGATTCAAATGGAGGTTATGTGTTTAATGGATTAGCACCAGGAAATTATACCGTTACAGCAATTGCTTCTGGCTTTCAGTCCTCTTCTACGGGGGCTATCGTAGAACCTAATGAAACAACAATCGTGAACCAAAGTTTAGAGAGTAACCCGGGCAGCATTTCAGGGACGGTATCTCCTGTCGTTGAAGGTACTACGGTTACGCTAAGAACATCAGATGACCTTTATGTTGCAACAACACTCCTAAATGAGGCTGGAGAATTTACGTTCAGTAACCTCGTTCCGGGAGAATATATTGTTTCCGCTACTGCACCGAATTACCGTGTATCTACAGCGGGTGCTACGGTTGTCGCAGATCAAATAACGTCTGTTGATTTAACGATGCAGCCTAACCCTTCAGAAATGAGCGGTACGATTACTGATCCTAGTGGCAATCCGATTCCAAATGCTACTATTCAAATTATCGATACGAACGGTAGTATATTAGGCTCAGGTGCAACGGACCAATCCGGGCAATATGTGATTGGAAACTTACCGCCTGGATCTTTTTCAGTCATTGTCAGTGCACAAGACTTTGCTTCCACAACTGGTGGGATCACATTAACACCTGGTCAAACTGTAACGGATGCAGATTTTGTCTTGATTCCGGATCCAGGAACCATCGTCGGGCAAGTGATCGACACTTCTGGAAATGGCATTTCTGGTGCCACTGTCATCATTCGAACCTTTGATAATAATCAAATCAAAACGCTTACGACGAATGAGTTTGGAGAATTTATCGTTGAAGGGATCGCCCCTGGTTCTTATACGGTAGTGGCAACGGCCACTAACTTTTCAACGGAATTTGTCGGTGCAGTAGTTGCGAGTAACGAAAATACGATCGCAACGTTAACGCTCGAGAGTTTAGTAGGGAATATTTCAGGATCAGTCGTTGATAGTGATGGCAATTTAATCACAGGTGATAATATTGGCATCAAGTTATTTAGTGCAAGCGGAGCCTTACTTCAAACGTTTGTTGCAAATTCAGACGGGACATTTTTCATTAGTGCGCTACAGCCTGGACAGTACAATGTGAATGCAACCGCCCCTTCTTATACTGCAAACACAGCGAGTGCAAGTGTTATTGCTGGAGCGACAGAAACGGTAACGATTCCTCTTCAACTTTTACCGGCTACTCTTACAGGAAGGGTAACGAATACTGCGACAGGGGAAGGGATTACCGGCGCGGTTCTAACGTTTACAACTTCAGAAGGACTACCGATCGCAACTTCGATCTCAGGCTTGAATGGCGAATATATTGTAGAAAACATCCCAGCAGGTACGGTAGTACTAAGCGTAAACGCAACTGATTTCGGCGCGAAATCCTTGACGACAGTGGTTGAGCCAGGAGAAGTTAAAACGCTAAATGTTGATCTTGAACAGAGTTTAGGATTTTTGACAGGTTATATTACGAATATTGACACTGGAGAAGCGATTTCTGGTGCAGTCATCTTAATCAATGAAAATGGAGAACAAATCGCAACGATTACTTCTGATGAGTCTGGACAGTTTTTAACAGAAGGATTGAGTCCTGGAAACTACCAAGCAGTTGTCGCTGCAGAAGGTTTTACAAGTCGTACAGCTAGCTTTAGTATCGAGCCGAACGAAACAACCGTACTCAGCTTCGCGCTATCACCGATCCCTGGAACGATTACTGGAAGAATCACTAACTTTAATACTGGAAGTCCGATTTCTGGAAGTACAATCGTTATACGCGAACAATCCCCGAGTGGTCCAGTAATCGCTACTACGACTACGAACTCTAATGGCGAGTATATCGTGAATACTCTATCTGCAAGCACATATACGGTCATTGCTTCAGCTGAAGATTTTGGTGCTGCAGAGGCAACAACAATTGTTGGCCGCGGTGAAACCAAAACAGTCGACATTAAGTTGATACCGGACCCAGGAGCTATTCAAGGTACGATTAGAAATGCGAATACAGGTCTTGAGTTATCCGGAATAACGGTAGAGCTATTTAATCAAGATGGCATGCTTGTCTTCACAACAAACACCGATGAGAATGGCTTCTATCAATTTACGGAACTAGAAGCTCTTCAATATAGAGTTGTGACGAGAAACCCAGATTTTCAGACTCAAGAAATTGGCGTCATCGTCACTTCTGGAGACACAGAAATCGTTAATATCAACTTAGACTCAAATCCAGGAAGTATTACTGGTACGATTGTCGATGCAGACACAAATACAAGGCTAGTCGGCGCAGAGGTCACAGCATTCTTCGCTCAGGATCTTGTACCAATCGCTACGACCACGACGAATGGTTTAGGGGAGTATACGATTTCAGGTCTTGTTCCAGGAACGTATACGATCGTCGCGAATGCGGTTGGCTACACTGAAAATTCTACGGGAAGTACCGTTTCGCCAAATGCGACAACACTCACAAATCTATCATTAACAGGTATCCCTGCTAGTCTATCTGGTACTGTGCTAGATGAAAATGGGCAGCCACTCAAAAATGCTGTTGTTAAAATTATCGATGTGAACGGTGTTGTAATCGGAACAAGTGCAGTTGATGAAAACGGAAACTATTCAATAGGAGGATTGAAGCCAGGGACTTACAGAATTTTAGCGTCAGCTCCTGGAACATCTGCACCTGACGTGGGCAGCGCATCGACAGGGGTATCGCTCGTCGCAGAACAAAACAGAGTCGTTAATTTCGTGCTCAGACTAAATCCAGGAAGAATATCTGGAATGGTGTTCGATGAAGTTACAGGAAATCCGGTCGTAGGAGCTAACGTCAACATCCTTGATAGTAACGGGCTAGTCATTGCCACAACGGCAACGACTACAGGTGGAAGTTATTTAGTAGGAGGGCTTGAAGCAGGAAGTTATACCGTTTCCGCAACGAAAGCTTCCTATGCACGGAAAACAGCTGGGGCCATTGTTGAACCTGATCAAACAACGACAGTTGATCTCTTTCTTAAAAGAACGACTGGTTCAATCTTCGGCAAACTTCAGGATGAGACTGGACATCAAATAATCTCAGATACGGTTGGGGTTCGATTGCTTGATGAAAAGGGATTGCTTCTTCAGTCTACCGTCGCTTCGCCAGAGTGCGAGTTTAGTTTTAGTGACTTAGCTCCTGGTCAATATCTTGTAAGCATCAGTGCTAACGGTTATCAATCTAAGGTTGTCCCTGTAACGGTCGTCGGAGGAGAAGTCAGTGAGTTGACCATCACCCTCTTCCGTAATGCGGGAATTATAACTGGTACGGTAACGAACATGGATACTGGAAATGGAATCGCTGGAGCAACTATTCAAATAAAGGACGCTGCGAATATTACCCTCGCCAATGGAGTCACGAATGAAGATGGAAGCTTTACGGTTCAAAATATCCCACCTGGATCTCAGGTAGTCACTGCATCACGCGATGGGTTTGGAACGGGATCCGCAGGTGTAAATGTTGTTGCAAACGAAGTATCAGAAGTCACCATTGCATTAACTCCTAATCCTGGCAGCATCGGTGGAAGTATTACAGACGAAGCAACAGGCTTGCCGGTTCCCAATGCAAACGTACAGGTAATGAACGAAGCGGGTACGATCATAGCAACCGTACTCAGTCAACCGGATGGTCAGTACCTTGTTTCAGATATCCCTTCAGGCGTCTATGAAGTGATCGTCAGTCATCCTGAGTATGGCATAAAGCTTGCAGGCGCGATCGTTGAAAGTAATGAAAAAACTACCCTTGATTTCGCCCTGAACCCAAATCCAGGAAGCCTTAGCGGAATCGTTGTTAATCAAGAAACGAAAGAAAGAGTTTCAGGTGCGATCGTTGAATTAAGGTGGTTGAGCCCTGATGGGGAACTTGTCGCTTCTACTCTAACAAACGAAAATGGAGAGTATTTAATAACTGGACTTACACCTGCCATCTATATGGTGGTTGCATTTGGCGGGGGTCTTGGGAGTGATTTAGCTTCAATCGAAATACGCTCCAATGAAATGGTTGTCCAAAACCTTGGATTGTTTCCACTTCCAGCTAACGTGAGAGGGAACGTAAGAGATGCAGCAACAGGCTTGCCAATCGAAGGTGCACTTGTTCGGTTGGTCACGTCAAGCGGTGGCTTTCTGCAAAGAGGGCAAACTGATCGTGATGGGAATTATTTAATTGAAGGATTTGACCCGGGTGAGTATACGCTCGTTGTTCGAAATGAAACGTATGACTCAACGGCAAAAGAATTTACAGCAGAGCCTCTCGAAACAGCTGAAGTGAACTTTGCATTATCTTTAAGCCCCGGATCTGTTTCAGGTAGAGTGAAAGACGAAAACACCTCAAGATTTGTAGCAGGTGTCTCAATCATTGTTCTAAACGAGTTGAATGTACCGATCGCGAACACACTTACTGACCAAAACGGGAACTATGTGATCAATGGGTTAGCACCGGGCCGTTATTCAATTAGAGCTCTAGCAGTCGGCTGCGATTCAAACGCCAAAGCATTGACGATCGTAGCAGGAGAAACCACTACGGTTAACTTCTTACTAACTGGTGACCCATCGATCGTTAGAGGGAACGTAACAGATGAAAATGGAAATGCACTTAACGATGTAGGGATAACGGTTTTTGACAGCAATGGAAATGTTGTAGGAAGAGGCGTGACAAGTCGAGAGGGCGTTTATGTAATCGGTTATCTTCCGGCAGAAACATTAACTTTTGTTGCATCCTTGCCTGGATTTACACCGGATGAGAAAGTCATCACGTTATTACCTAACAGTGATCGAACTGTTAATTTTGTACTCGGTGCAGCAAACCCAGGTATCCTTTTCGGAAGAGTAACGAGTGAGAGAACGGGTGAGCCAATCGGTGGTGCAACGATCACTGCGAGGAGAAATAATGAGATCTTCGCGGAAGTTTCTACTCGTCAGGATGGAACGTACTCGATGGAGCTTCCAGAAGGTGATTATGTAATACGCGCAGCTGCACCATCATTTGAACCTCAAACAGAACCTATATTTATTCAAGCGGGAGAACGTGAAGAGCTAAACTTCACATTACAAGGCGGCTCGCCACCACGAGATCAGTATTATCTATTTAGCTGTGAGAATGGTGAACCTCTAAAGGTGTCCAATAGTTTTGTGCCGACGCCGTTCACCTTGCTGACGATCGATAGAAAAACAAACTGTGGCTATTTCTCTTATATCGATCTTGGCACAGAAAGAACATTAATCGTTTGTCTAAGCTGCTTTACAATCAGTAGAATCGAGTAATGACATAACCGATGAGTGATCACTCATCGGTTTTTTGTTTTTCTACGAATCCTTACGATGTAACGTTCATTGTTAAAAAATGCAAGCTAAAGAATTGTAAAGGTGATATGATAGAGATAAAAGATTGCTAGGTTGGGAGGCTATCACGTTGGATGAGTGGAAAGGTGCAGCGGCCGATGTGTTTCGAGCCGTACGTATCAATTTAAAATCCGAGCTTTCTCCACTGGTTGATGGGGTGCAAACCCTATTTTCAGACAACCCATGGGGGCAGCTTTTCTTATTATTGCTATCACTTGTGGTCCTAGTGCAGGTCATTAGTCTAGTAGCACGTGCATATGACCGCGCATTTCGGCAGACCATCGAACGTAAGATGGAGACGAACTCGAACATTAATCGTTTTTTTAAGGGTTTCTTGCATCATAGAAGGTCGGACGGATGGATGAATGATACTTCGTGGCTGCAAAAGGAACTGCAGCGCTTCGATCTGTACGAGCTTGAGTGGTTGAAAGCAGAGCTTACAAGTGCTGAAAATGATTTTCGAGATTATCGCCCGCAAACGTTACTTGCTGGAATTCTTTTCTCAATCGTTACGCTGCTTCTTGTATGGTATTACGAGTGGACGATTTTTGAGCAAGAGATCCTATCCTATGTCCTGCCTGTCCTCATTATCACGTGGTGTATCGGACTCGTATCCTATAAGGTAGGAATTAAGAAGCGCTTTTATCGTTCTTTAACGACGAATGTAGAACTTGCGATCCCTACTAAAAAAGTTCAAGACGTGATGAAGTATATCGATTCTGATTTGAAAAGGTACAAGATCGAGCATTCAATTACGGATGGTGGATATTATGAGGTCATTCGGTGTATGACGTGTACGTACCATTCAAAGTATCTAGAAGAAGTGCGTTTTCAAATCAATGATACGTTCCTTTCTTTTAAGGCGGATGAACGCGCAATCGAAGTGACGGTAAGCAGTGAGTATAACCATACATTTACCATCGACCGCCTTGAGTTTAAAAATGGATATTGTCAAAGTCTCAGAAAGGGAAGTAAGCTGTTTGACGATAAACTGATGGTAACGTATTTGAATGCTGCCTTCGAGCAAAGACCAGCTTATTTCCAAACGAGCTCATAATCGACGAGAACCCCTTCTATAGTAGAGGGGGTTCTTCATTATCCTTCATAGGAGGTAACGGTGTTCTTGTCATCAGCTTTTTTCATGATTTCTTTCAGGTCTAGTTCGGTTGAAGGTTGGATGTTTGCCTTTAGGTTTCCTTCCATAAGTTTTAATGCATAATCGTTATCTTCCTTCACGTTCGAAGCGCTGCAGTCACTTGGGATGTATAGTTCATATTCCCTCATATATGCATCGTTGGCTGTGAATAAGACACAGATATTGCCTGCAAATCCAGTCAGAATAAGGGTGTGTACTTTTAGATATTTTAATAAGGAAGAAAGTGGTGTTGAAAAGAAGCCAGAATGCTTCGGTTTGACTACTGTGTAGTCGTCATCATCAGGCGCTAGTCGGTCGACTAGGTGCTTTCCGTTCGCTTCTGCAGCGTAGTTAACGACTTTATTAAAATTCGATTGCCACATACCATAGTTATCGTTCACGTAGATGACCGGCATCCCGTTTTCTTTTGCACTCTTTTTCAAGGATGCAATGCGATCAGCGGCATCTTCTGTATATCTAGCTAGTAATTCTGCGCCTTCAAAATCCATTGTATTGATAACATCGATTAATAGTAATGCGACGGATGATTGCTGGTGTTCGGATTTTGTATGTTCTTTACTCATAAGAACTCCTCTCCTTATAATAGATGATAGAATTGGAAATTGTATGTAGTTTACCCAAGAGTGTAAAGAAATAAAACATTGTAAGAAGGAGCTACTCTAATGGAAGATGCACAGTATAGCGATGGTTATTTTATGCAAAAAGCAATTGAAGAAGCAAAAAAAGCTGAGGCAATTGGGGAAGTTCCGATCGGTGCAGTCATCGTAAAAGATAATGAAGTGATTGCATCGGCATACAACTTAAGAGAATCTGAACAGCGTTCTGTCGCGCATGCGGAACTTTTAGCTATAGATGAAGCTTGTAGAGTGACCGGAAGCTGGCGATTAACAGGGTGTACTCTCTATGTGACGCTTGAACCCTGCGCGATGTGTAGTGGTGCGATTGTACTCTCTAGAGTTGAACGAGTAGTATATGGCGCGAGTGATCCGAAAGGTGGGTGTGCCGGTACGCTTATGAACCTTCTCGACGATAGTCGCTTTAACCATCAAGCAGAGGTAACGTGTGGTGTCATGGAAGAAGAGTGCGGCTCGATGTTATCGACATTCTTCCGTACATTAAGAGAACAGAGGAAGGAAGAAAAGCGCAGAAGGAAAGAAGATAACGTTTGATACGAACAACGCATAGATGTTATATTGTTTCTTGCAATCGATAGATGGAGGCGTACCCAAGTCTGGCTGAAGGGGGCTGACTCGAAATCAGCTAGGGCGTTCACGCGCCGCGGGGGTTCGAATCCTCTCGCCTCCGCCATCTTACAAAAGTTGGAGTATTGGATCTATTGATATTTTCGCTTCGATGCGATATACTAGATTTTGCACGTTAGACGTGCACTAAAAATGTTATCAAATTTGCCGTGCTAGGTGGGGAATTAGCGGTGCCCTGTACTCGCAATCCGCTACAGCGAGACTGAATCCCTTCCCGAGGTTTAGCTACTGCAGGGTCTGCCCTGAATAAGTGGTGTTGACATTCGGGTCCTGCGCAACAGAGTCCTACGAACCCTGTCAGGTCCGGAAGGAAGCAGCAGTAAGTAGGTTCCCTCTGTGTGCCGCGGGAGTGCCCGGATCGAGCTAACTGTTCAGGTAACGCTTGTGGTGGCTTTATCGAAGGAAGGTGCACGGTTTTAATACTTAAATGCTCAACTCACTCTCTAAAGAGTGAGTTTTTTCATGTATAAATTATAAGATTGTTTTTTGAATTAGAAACAACGAAACGGTATAATAGAAAAGGATGAAGAGGTTAGGAGGAGAGTAGGCGAATGAGTTATCAAGCGTTATATCGTGTTTGGCGGCCCCAGACGTTCGAAGACGTAGTCGGCCAGAAACATGTTACACGAACAATTCAAAATGCACTGATGCAGCAAAAAATCTCTCACGCCTATTTGTTTACAGGACCTCGAGGAACGGGAAAAACGAGTGCTGCGAAAATTATTGCAAAAGCAATTAACTGTGAGAAAGCGCCAGTAGCTGAACCTTGTAACGAATGCTCAGCATGTCTAGGAATTACAGATGGCTCGATCTCAGATGTTATCGAAATCGATGCGGCTTCAAACACTGGTGTCGATGATATTCGAGACATTCGCGATAAAGTGAAATACGCGCCGAGTTCTGTTTCTTATAAGGTGTACATTATCGATGAGGTTCACATGCTGTCGACGGGAGCATTTAATGCGTTACTTAAAACACTTGAAGAACCACCAAAACACGTGGTGTTTATCCTAGCGACAACGGAGCCACACAAGATTCCATTAACGATCATATCAAGGTGCCAGCGCTTTGATATGAGACGAATCACGGCTCACGACATCGTAGGGAGATTACAAACAATCATCGAAGCACAACAGATCGCTGTTCAAGAAGATGCCCTCTATCAAGTAGCAAGAGCCGCGGATGGAGGAATGCGAGATGCATTAAGTATCCTTGATCAAGCAATATCCTATAGTGAAGCGGAAGTTATTCTTGACGATGTTCTCGCAGTCACAGGTAGTGTGTCTCAGAAAATGATCTCTCGAATAGCTGGTGCATTTTACGAGAAAGATGTAGCTGAGGCACTAAATGCAGTGGAAGAGCTTATGGAGCACGGAAAAGATGCAGCGCGGTTCTTAGAAGATTTAATCTATTACTTTAGAGACCTTCTCCTTTTCCAAACTGCACCTCAGCTTGAAGAAGTGGAAGAACGAGTGAAGGTAGATGAATCGTTTCAACACCTTGCGAAGAATAGTTCGAAAGAGTGGGTATACAAGGTTATCGAAACACTTAACCGCAATCAGCAAGAGATGAAGTGGACGAATCACCCACGCATATTCTTAGAACTGGCGCTCGTTCAAATTTGTCAGGAAGAGACAGATAGTCAAGCAACTCAAGATCAGAGTGACCTTCTTGACCGTATTCAAAAGCTTGAAAGTGAACTCAACGAGTTGAAGCAGAAAGGAATCGAGGTCAAGCAAGTAGAATCTGAACAAGAAGCTAAACCGAAAAAACAATTTAAACCATCGAGACAGAAATCTAGTGTATCTCATGGTAAAATAAAAGAGATCCTCAAAAAGGCAACGAAACAGGACCTCATGAAGGTAAAAAGTGTCTGGGGAGAAGTAATGGAAAACGTGCGTCAGGAAAAAGTGTCTGCTCACGCGTGGTTAAAAGACAGTGAGCCGGTTGCTGCGACAGAAAAAACGTTCCTGCTTTCGTTCCAATACGAAATGCACTGCCAGATGGCTGCCAAGGATAACATACGAGGGACTGTAGAAAGTGTCCTTTCAAGAACGCTTGGCAGAACGATGGAGATGGTAGGAATTGTTGAGGATGATTGGCAGCAAATCCGTAGCGAATTCCTGAAGACAAGAGACGAACCTGATACAGGCGAAGGTGAAAAATCAGAGCAATCAGGTGAAGATCCACTCGTCTCTGAAGCAAGACGTCTCGTAGGCGATGATCTACTCGATATTCAATCTTAAAAATTCAACTATAAATAAGGAGGAATTGTTTTATGAAACGCGGAATGGGTGGCATGAACAACAACATGATGAAACAAATGCAGAAGATGCAAAAGGATATGGCGAAGGCCCAGGAAGAACTAAAAGAAAAAACTGTTGAAGGTTCTGCTGGTGGCGGAATGGTCGTTGTAAAAGCAAACGGTCATAAAGAAGTGCTTGAGGTAATCGTGAAAGAAGAAGTTGTCGATCCAGACGACATCGATATGCTTCAAGACTTGATCCTTGCTGCAACAAACGATGCTCTTCGTAATGTAGATGAACTCGTAAACAAAGACATGGGTAAATTCACACAGGGACTTAATATACCTGGATTAATGTAGGGGGTATGCAGGTGCATTATCCTGAACCAATATCAAAACTAATCGATAGTTTTATGAAATTGCCGGGAATCGGACCAAAAACGGCGGTCCGCCTGGCTTTTTTCGTGCTAGAAATGAAAGATGATGATGTGTTGGATTTCGGTAAGGCGTTAGTAAATGCAAAGCGTCAATTAACATATTGCTCAGTCTGTCATCACATCACTGACACGGATCCTTGCCGAATTTGTTCAGATAGCCATCGAGATGAGACGGTTATTTGTGTCGTACAAGATGCGAAAGATGTTATCGCAATCGAAAAAATGAAAGATTACACTGGTTTGTACCATGTTCTTCATGGTGCTATCTCTCCGGTTGATGGGATTGGTCCTGAGGACATCAAAGTGCCTGAGCTATTGAAGCGTCTACAAGACGATAAGGTTACTGAGATCATCCTTGCAACAGATCCTACCATTGAAGGAGAAGCCACAGCCATGTATATCGCCCGGCTCGTTAAGCCAACGGGTATTCGAATCACGCGTATCGCGCACGGTCTTCCTGTCGGAGGCGACTTAGAATACGCTGATGAAGTGACACTCTCTAAAGCATTAGAAGGACGACGTGAACTATAGCAGCAGGGGGGAAGAATATGTTCTTCAAGCGGAAAGGCTACCTGAGAAAAGAAGCCGATGAGCATTTGATTCAAGCTCTGCAAGAATTAAAAGAAGTTTGGAATAAACAAAAAGAAATAGTAGGTCGCAGCGTGGAACCTTCTGGAGCTGTTCTAGCCCGGTTGAAGCTTGATGAAGCCAAGTACTTCTTCCTATTAAAAGAAGCGAAGCGTAGAAAAATAAGAATGGGGAAGCCATAAACTTCCCGTTCTTTTTTATTTGGACAGACATACACTTTAATAATTCTTGAAAAGAGCGGGGGACTTTTATGGATCCTAAACTCGTCATCGGATTATTTGCTTTATGTATTGTTCTGTTACTGTTCATCGGAGCACCTTTGAAACCCATGCGCTGGGTTGGTCACGGATTGATCAAGCTCGCCATCGGTGCACTGCTATTATTCTTCTTGAATACATTCGGAACACCCTTTGACCTCCATGTACCGATCAATTTAGGAACAGCAGCGATTTCAGGGTTTCTAGGAATCCCTGGTCTAGTTGCTTTAGCTGCTATTCAGCTCATTATAATAGCGTAAAGAGAGAGGAACTCGTTCGTATAAGAGTTCCTTTTTGTTTTTCTAAAATAATTTTTCAAAAAGGGTTGCGTTCTAATCGATGTGCTGTTAATATTATATAAGTCGCCGATAAGACACGGCAGACGCAAAGAAATGTTTTAAAAAGTTGTTGACGGCAAACGAGTTAATATGATATATTAATAAAGTCGCTGAAAACGACATTGAAAGAAACAAATCGATCTTTGAAAACTGAACGAAACGCCATGCAAGAAATTGTTTCTACGGAAACAAACATTGTTTTAAAGCTAGATTGAACTTTTCTATCGGAGAGTTTGATCCTGGCTCAGGACGAACGCTGGCGGCGTGCCTAATACATGCAAGTCGAGCGGAGAAATGGGAGCTTGCTCCCATTTCTCAGCGGCGGACGGGTGAGTAACACGTGGGCAACCTGCCCTACAGACTGGGATAACTCCGGGAAACCGGAGCTAATACCGGGTAATACATAGCATCGCATGATGCAACGTTGAAAGTTGGCCTTTGGCTAACACTGTAGGATGGGCCCGCGGCGCATTAGCTAGTTGGTAAGGTAACGGCTTACCAAGGCCACGATGCGTAGCCGACCTGAGAGGGTGATCGGCCACACTGGGACTGAGACACGGCCCAGACTCCTACGGGAGGCAGCAGTAGGGAATCTTCCGCAATGGACGAAAGTCTGACGGAGCAACGCCGCGTGAGTGACGAAGGCCTTCGGGTCGTAAAGCTCTGTTGTTAGGGAAGAACAAGTGCCGTTCGAATAGGGCGGTACCTTGACGGTACCTAACCAGAAAGCCACGGCTAACTACGTGCCAGCAGCCGCGGTAATACGTAGGTGGCAAGCGTTGTCCGGAATTATTGGGCGTAAAGCGCGCGCAGGCGGTCTCTTAAGTCTGATGTGAAAGCCCACGGCTCAACCGTGGAGGGCCATTGGAAACTGGGGGACTTGAGTGCAGAAGAGGAGAGTGGAATTCCACGTGTAGCGGTGAAATGCGTAGATATGTGGAGGAACACCAGTGGCGAAGGCGGCTCTCTGGTCTGTAACTGACGCTGAGGCGCGAAAGCGTGGGGAGCAAACAGGATTAGATACCCTGGTAGTCCACGCCGTAAACGATGAGTGCTAGGTGTTGGGGGGTTCCACCCTCAGTGCTGAAGTTAACACATTAAGCACTCCGCCTGGGGAGTACGACCGCAAGGTTGAAACTCAAAGGAATTGACGGGGGCCCGCACAAGCAGTGGAGCATGTGGTTTAATTCGAAGCAACGCGAAGAACCTTACCAGGTCTTGACATCCTCTGCCACTCCTAGAGATAGGACGTTCCCCTTCGGGGGACAGAGTGACAGGTGGTGCATGGTTGTCGTCAGCTCGTGTCGTGAGATGTTGGGTTAAGTCCCGCAACGAGCGCAACCCTTGATCTTAGTTGCCAGCATTCAGTTGGGCACTCTAAGGTGACTGCCGGTGACAAACCGGAGGAAGGTGGGGACGACGTCAAATCATCATGCCCCTTATGACCTGGGCTACACACGTGCTACAATGGACGGTACAAAGGGCAGCGACACCGCGAGGTGAAGCGAATCCCATAAAGCCGTTCTCAGTTCGGATTGCAGGCTGCAACTCGCCTGCATGAAGCCGGAATTGCTAGTAATCGCGGATCAGCATGCCGCGGTGAATACGTTCCCGGGCCTTGTACACACCGCCCGTCACACCACGAGAGTTTGTAACACCCGAAGTCGGTGAGGTAACCTTTTGGAGCCAGCCGCCGAAGGTGGGACAAATGATTGGGGTGAAGTCGTAACAAGGTAGCCGTATCGGAAGGTGCGGCTGGATCACCTCCTTTCTATGGAGAATTACGAGGCAACATTGGTTGCCAAGCTTGCATGAGCGTTTCGTTTAGTTTTGAAAGAATGATTGTATTCTTTCATGTTCCTTGAAAACTAGATAGCACAAACAACGACATCCAATAATTATTATTTTTTGCGTTATAACTTAGTTAGTCACATCTAACGATGTGCATCGATGACGTTAGAACACTGTTTCTAGCGAAATCTAAGGTTAAGCTACTAAGGGCGCACGGTGGATGCCTTGGCACTAGAAGCCGATGAAGGACGGGACGAACACCGATATGCTTCGGGGAGCAGTAAGTACGCTTTGATCCGGAGATTTCCGAATGGGGGAACCCACCATCCGTAATGGGATGGTATTTACTTCTGAATACATAGGAAGTAAAAGGCATACCCGGGGAACTGAAACATCTCAGTACCCGGAGGAAGAGAAAGCAATCGCGATTTCCTGAGTAGCGGCGAGCGAAACGGAAACAGCCCAAACCAGAGGGCTTGCCCTCTGGGGTTGTAGGACGTCTCATTGGAGTTACAAAGGCACGGATAGACGAAGCGACCTGGAAAGGTCCATCAGAGAAGGTAACAATCCTGTAGTCAAAATCCGCTGCCCTCCGAGACGGATCCTGAGTACGGCGGGACACGTGAAACCCCGTCGGAATCCGGGAGGACCATCTCCCAAGGCTAAATACTCTCTAGTGACCGATAGTGAACCAGTACCGTGAGGGAAAGGTGAAAAGCACCCCGGAAGGGGAGTGAAAGAGAACCTGAAACCGTGTGCCTACAACTAGTTGGAGCCCGTTAATGGGTGACAGCGTGCCTTTTGTAGAATGAACCGGCGAGTTACGATTCCGTGCAAGGTTAAGCCGAGAAGGCGGAGCCGCAGCGAAAGCGAGTCTGAATAGGGCGAAGGAGTACGTGGTCGTAGACCCGAAACCGGGTGATCTACCCATGTCCAGGGTGAAGTTCAGGTAACACTGAATGGAGGCCCGAACCCACGCATGTTGAAAAATGCGGGGATGAGGTGTGGGTAGCGGTGAAATGCCAATCGAACCCGGAGATAGCTGGTTCTCTCCGAAATAGCTTTAGGGCTAGCCTCGCGGCAAGAATCTTGGAGGTAGAGCACTGATTGGACTAGGGGTCCCTACCGGATTACCGAATCCAGTCAAACTCCGAATGCCAACGATTTATCCGCGGGAGTCAGACTGCGAGTGATAAGATCCGTAGTCGAGAGGGAAACAGCCCAGACCACCAGCTAAGGTCCCAAAGTATACGTTAAGTGGAAAAGGATGTGGCGTTGCTTAGACAACCAGGATGTTGGCTTAGAAGCAGCCATCATTTAAAGAGTGCGTAATAGCTCACTGGTCGAGTGACGCTGCGCCGAAAATGTACCGGGGCTAAACGTATCACCGAAGCTGTGGATTGTCTTACGACAATGGTAGGAGAGCGTTCTAAGGGCTGCGAAGTCAGACCGAAAGGACTGGTGGAGCGCTTAGAAGTGAGAATGCCGGTATGAGTAGCGAAAGACAAGTGAGAATCTTGTCCGTCGAAAGCCCAAGGTTTCCTGAGGAAGGCTCGTCCGCTCAGGGTTAGTCGGGACCTAAGCCGAGGCCGAAAGGCGTAGGCGATGGATAACAGGTTGATATTCCTGTACCACCTCCTTTCCGTTTGAACGACGGGGGGACGCAGAAAGATAGGGAGAGCGCGCTGCTGGAAATGCGCGTCCAAGCGATTAGGCTGGTGAATAGGCAAATCCGTTCACCGTGAAGGCTGAGTCGTGATGGCGAGGGAATTTAAGTACCGAAGTCCCTGATTCTACACTGCCAAGAAAAGCCTCTAGTGAGGAAAGAGGTGCCCGTACCGCAAACCGACACAGGTAGGCGAGGAGAGAATCCTAAGACGATCGGGAGAACTCTCGTTAAGGAACTCGGCAAAATGACCCCGTAACTTCGGGAGAAGGGGTGCTTCCTCGGGTGAATAGCCCAGGGGAGCCGCAGTGAAAAGATCCAAGCGACTGTTTAGCAAAAACACAGGTCTCTGCCAAGCCGCAAGGCGATGTATAGGGGCTGACACCTGCCCGGTGCTGGAAGGTTAAGAGGAGGGGTTATCCCTTACGGGAGAAGCTCTGAATCGAAGCCCCAGTAAACGGCGGCCGTAACTATAACGGTCCTAAGGTAGCGAAATTCCTTGTCGGGTAAGTTCCGACCCGCACGAAAGGTGCAACGACTTGGATACTGTCTCAACGAGAGACCCGGTGAAATTATAGTACCTGTGAAGATGCAGGTTACCCGCGACAGGACGGAAAGACCCCATGGAGCTTTACTGTAGCCTGATATTGGATTTTGGTACAGCTTGTACAGGATAGGTAGGAGCCATAGAAGCCGGACCGCTAGGTTCGGTGGAGGCGTCGGTGGGATACTACCCTGGCTGTACTGACATTCTAACCCAGCACCGTGATCCGGTGCGGAGACAGTGTCAGGTGGGCAGTTTGACTGGGGCGGTCGCCTCCTAAAGAGTAACGGAGGCGCCCAAAGGTTCCCTCAGAATGGTTGGAAATCATTCGCAGAGTGTAAAGGCACAAGGGAGCTTGACTGCGAGACCTACAAGTCGAGCAGGGACGAAAGTCGGGCTTAGTGATCCGGTGGTTCCGCATGGAAGGGCCATCGCTCAACGGATAAAAGCTACCCTGGGGATAACAGGCTTATCTCCCCCAAGAGTCCACATCGACGGGGAGGTTTGGCACCTCGATGTCGGCTCATCGCATCCTGGGGCTGAAGTAGGTCCCAAGGGTTGGGCTGTTCGCCCATTAAAGCGGTACGCGAGCTGGGTTCAGAACGTCGTGAGACAGTTCGGTCCCTATCCGTCGCGGGCGCAGGAAATTTGAGAGGAGCTGTCCTTAGTACGAGAGGACCGGGATGGACACACCGCTGGTGTACCAGTTGTTCCGCCAGGAGCATAGCTGGGTAGCTACGTGTGGAAGGGATAAGTGCTGAAAGCATCTAAGCATGAAGCCCCCCTCGAGATGAGATTTCCCACAGCGTCAAGCTGGTAAGATCCCTCAGAGATGATGAGGTTGATAGGTTCGGGGTGGAAGCGTGGCGACACGTGGAGCTGACGAATACTAATCGATCGAGGGCTTAACCTAAAACATATTGGAATACGTTGCGAGTGCTATCTAGTTTTCAGGGAATACCTGAATAGTCTAGTGATGAAGGCGAAGAGGTCACACCCGTTCCCATGCCGAACACGGAAGTTAAGCTCTTCAGCGCCGATGGTAGTTGGGGGCTCTCCCCCTGCAAGAGTAGGACGTCGCTAGGCAAATGAGAAGTCAGAGCATTGAGCTCTGGCTTTTTTGTATGCTTTTTTGGTTTTTATTGCGAGACCGTAAGGTAAGTACCTTCATTGAGAAGAAAGAAAAGGGCATCTTCGAAAGCTTCGTAGGGGTGGGAGAAGCAAGAAATTCGAGGAAGCAAGTGAGGCTGGACCGGAGTAGATATTCGGAGATCTATGAGGATCCAGCATCGCGCAGCTGACGAAGAAGTTCGCCGCTTATCGCGCCCCGTATGAGAACACGGAAGTTAAGCTCGCGCGCCGATGGTAGTTGGGGGCTCTCCCCCTGCAAGAGTAGGACGTCGCTAGGCAAGTAGAGAAGTCAGAGCATTGAGCTCTGGCTTTTTTGTTTTGTCTGACTATGGGATTTAGTAATCAGGGGTTCTTGAAAAGGGGTTTCGCGGATATATTCTCAGAATCGCGGATAAATGGCCTGGTTTCGAGGATATAAATCGAAAAGCGCGGATAAAACCTGATTATCGCGGATAAAATGAAAATTTCGCGGATATTGCCCCAATTCACGCCCTCAAAAGGTTTTATCTGAATGTGCTTTTAACAAATCAAAAGTTACAAACAACGCTTCGCTGATAAAACCAAAAACTCGCCGATAATAGTGCCTTTTTCGCTGATAAAAGCACTTTTCCATCCCGATCAACCTCCATTACACCACTCCAGCACCCTATTTTGTTATTTTTTATCTCTTTTACCTTAAGACAGACACGGGATAGGCAGGTGTAACATATCCTTAGAAAGGAACCTTATATTCCTGCTGAGAAATGATAACTGTAATGTATATCTAACATACAATTGGGCAAAGCTTTTATCATGGAGGTGGGACGATGGAGAATTCGGTAAGACAGAGTAAGGGAGAAATCTGTCTTGTTTGTGAAGAAACGCGTTTAAAAGGAATTCATATTTGTGAGCGTTTTATTTGTTATGATTGTGAGAGAAAGGTTATTGAAACCGATACAAGTCATGCAAATTATCAGTACTACTTAGAAAAACTACGTAAATTACGACTCAGTCGTTTAGCATAAGGGGATAGCTGAAAAAGCTGTCTTTTTTTTGTTTATAAAACTGATACATACCCGTGTTCTCCCTCTACCTTTACTTCTCGTCTTTGCTAGATAATGATAGAATAATAGTATATGGGTAACGATATTTTAATAGATAGAAGTGGGATAGATGAGAGACCAAAACAGAGTACCACTACTAGAAGCATTATCAGTTTGGAGCAAGAGGGATCCAATTTCTTATCATGTGCCAGGCCACAAAAATGGTGCGATCATTCCAGCTATGGAACAGGCAGAAGAAGTATTTAAGCATGTGATGGCGATCGATGCAACGGAGCTTACTGGACTTGATGATCTGCATGATGCATATGGAGTGATAAAAGAAGCTGAGGAGTTAGCTTCTGAACTATACGGCAGCGCACAAACTAGATTTTTAGTTGGAGGTTCAACAGCAGGAAATCTAGCGATGATGATGGCGGTATGTCAGCAGGGTGACACTGTTTTTATTCAAAAAAACTGTCACAAATCTATAATAAATGGACTGAGGTTAACAAAAGCAAAGCCTGTCTTTATTTCACCGGAAATGGAACATAGGAGTCAGGTTGCGACTGGGATTACAGTTGAAAGTCTTAAAGATGCAATAAGAATGTACCCAGAGGCACGTACACTAGTGCTAACAAATCCTAATTATTATGGAATGTCGGTTGAAATAGAGAAAGTGATTGCGCTCGCTGATGAGCATCATCTTACAGTAATTGTAGATGAAGCGCACGGAGCCCATTTTGGAAAGTCTAGCTACTTCCCAAAGAGTTCGATCGCACATGGTGCGGACCTTGTTGTCCATTCTGCTCATAAGACCCTTCCTGCGATGACGATGGGAGCGTACTTGCATGTTGTGAATGAAGACTACCGTTCGAAGGTAAACGACTATTTACAAATCCTTCAGTCTAGCAGTCCATCTTATCCGATAATGGCTTCACTTGATTTAGCTAGATATCACCTTTCGTCCTTAACTCATGAACAGTTAACACAGATTGTTTCTGAGATCGATTGGTTTAAGAAAAGTCTAAATCATATAGATGGTGTTACTGTAATCGATCATGCTACTTCATCAGTCAGTACGATTGACCCGTTGAAAGTAACGGTTCAAGTGAAGGGGTTATCAGGCTTTCAATTAGCTGATGAGTTAGAACAAGAATCTATTTTTCCAGAGCTAGCAGATTCGTTAAACGTTCTCCTCGTTTTACCACTTGCGCCAAAACAAGAAAATTATAAGAAGACGATTCAAGTATTCAAGGAAATCGCATTAAAATCTCGAACGAATCCCGTGATTTCCTACAATATAGAAATAGATAAAGAAATCTCGACTCCTGCTTATTCTTTTGAAGAATTGGAGAAAATGAGCAAACGAGAGATCGAAGTAAAGGAAGCAATAGGAAAGATTTCTGCAAAAGCAGTGATTCCATATCCCCCAGGAATTCCGGTAGTTATGCCTGGTGAACGTTTTACAAGTAAACATGTTAAGTTCCTTCTGAACGTTTTATCCGAAGGTGGTCATGTACAGGGGATGATGGGGAATGCTATAACGATTGCACTAGAAGAGGAGTAAAGCATTGAAAGGTTTATTTATAACGTTTGAAGGTCCTGATGGAGCAGGGAAATCGACACAGGTCCAAAAGCTTGCCGAGTATTTAAGTGAGGAAAACATCCCTTTTATTCATACAAGAGAGCCAGGAGGAACCGCGATCAGTGATAAGATCCGATCGCTCATTCTAAATCCTGAGCATGCCGAAATGGTTGATGAAACAGAGGTATTATTGTATGCCGCTTCTCGATCTCAACATGTAAACGAAAAAATCATTCCAGCACTAGAGGAAGGTTATGTTGTGCTATGTGATCGTTTTGTAGATGCATCGATCGCCTATCAAGGTGTTGGCCTTGGTTTGGATGTCGAATCGATCAAGATGATCAACGAATTTGCGACCGGGGGGTTAACCCCAGATCGGAGTTACATGATCGATCTTCCTGTAGCAATAGGGAAAGAACGTATGGTTGCTAGGAACCAACTCGATCGTATCGAGCAAAAAGGAACAGACTATCATGAGAAAGTGCGTGGCGCTTTTCTAGAACTATACGACCAAAATCAAGAAAGAATTACACTTGTGGATGGCGATAACGAAGCGAATCAGATTTTTCAGGTGATAAAAGAGGATTTTGTGGCGCTTTGGGATAACTATTGTAGTAACAAAAAATAACGAGGTCATGCTCGCCGCCGAGGAGGGATTATCATGAAATTAGTGATGGCAGTCGTACAGGATAAAGATAGTAATCGCTTATCGAATGCCCTGGTTGACCATAATTTTCAGGCGACCAAGCTTGCGACGACCGGTGGATTTTTACGAGCAGGTAATACGACGTTCCTTATAGGAACTGAGGACCACAGGGTGCAAAAGCTTCTTGATATCATTAAGGACAATTGTCAGAGCAGGGATCAAATGGTGGCACCTGTTTCACCTATGGGTGGAAATGCTGACTCTTACGTGCCGTACCCAGTTGAAGTATCGGTTGGAGGCGCTACTGTTTTCGTATTACCTGTAGAAGCGTTCCACCACTTCTAAAATGTGTTTGGAATGAGTGATTGAAAATGACGGTTTGGAAGCAATTAGAAGAGCGACAGCCAACTGTCGTACGGATGGTTATGAATAGTTTCAAGAAGGATAGGCTCTCTCATGCGTATTTATTCGATGGGGGAGCTGGCACTGGCAAAAAGGATATTGCCGTACACATGGCAAAAACCTACTTCTGCCAAGAGAGAGATGGTATCGCTCCTTGCCAAACGTGTAAAGATTGTAAACGAGTCGATTCGGGTAATCATCCAGACCTTCATCTGGTTGAGCCTGATGGCCAATCGATTAAAATAGATCAAATTCGTAAGCTTCAAAAAGAATTCTCTTATTTAGGTGTAGAATCGAATAAGAAAGTTTATATCCTTAATCATTCAGATAAAATGACGACGCAGGCTGCTAATAGCTTGCTAAAGTTTCTAGAAGAACCTGGTAAAATGACGATGGCTATCCTTTTAACGGAACAAAAGCAGCATATACTTCCAACGATTTACTCGAGGTGCCAAGTGCTGACGTTTCGACCTTTATCGGTTAGTAATATCGAAAAAGAACTAGTAAACGAAGGAATCACGTCACAGTTAGCGAAACTAGCGTCACAATTAACGAACGATAAAGGAAAAGCGAAGGAACTTGCGACCGATGACTGGTTTGCACAGGCAAGAGCGATAGTGATACAATTGACTGAAGAGTTAAAGGAACGGCCTCATCAGGTTTTTCTTACGATCCATGATAAATGGCTCGCGCATTTTAAGGAAAAATCACAGCTAGACATGGGGCTAAACCTTATGCTGTTTTGGTACAAAGATTTGATGAAGATACAGCTGCAAGATGAGCGGATTGTCTATGCAGATTATAAAGATAAGCTCGAACGTTATGCCCTTCAATTCCCAAGGAAGAGAATAAGCGAGCATATGATGGCGATACTTGATGCCAAAAGACGTCTGAGCGCCAATACGAACCCGCAGTTTGTAATGGAACAGTTAGTGCTCAGGTTACGGGAGGGATAAGTTTGTGTATGAAGTAGTCGGGGTCCGTTTTAAAAAAGCGGGAAAGATCTATTACTTTGACCCGAATAACCTCCAGGTCTCTAACAAAGAATTTGTAATTGTAGAGACAGCACGCGGAGTCGAGTTCGGAAAAGTAGTAATAGCAAATAAGAAAGTTGACGAAGAAGACGTAGTTCTTCCGTTAAAGAAAGTGATACGCATCGCTGATGAGAAAGATCGTTTAGCGGTAGAAGATAATAAGAGCGCAGCAGAAGAAGCATTTGAAGTATGCGGTGCAAAAATTGAAGAGTACAAGCTGGATATGAAGCTTGTTGATGTAGAATATACATTCGATCGTAATAAGATCATTTTCTATTTCACAGCCGATGGAAGAGTAGATTTTCGTGATTTAGTTAAAGGTTTAGCTTCAATCTTTAGAACGCGAATCGAACTTCGCCAAATCGGTGTACGAGATGAGGCGAAGATGCTTGGCGGTATCGGTCCTTGTGGCAGGATGCTATGCTGTTCGACTTGGTTAGGAGATTTCGAGCCTGTGTCGATCAAGATGGCGAAAGATCAAAATCTCTCATTGAATCCAGCGAAAATATCTGGACTATGTGGACGCTTGATGTGCTGCTTAAAATATGAGAACGATGCTTATGAATCAGGCAAAAAAGAACTTCCTGACGTTGGAAAAACGATCAACACAGGTCAGGGTAAAGGTAAGGTTGTAGGGTTGAATATTCTCGAACGCCTTGTACAGGTAGAACTTTTTGAATTAAATCGCGTGACAGAATATACATTAGATGAATTAATACAAGACGGCGCAGTGTCTACGCAAGCCACAGAGTGATTGAGGTGGAACGGAAGTGGAGAAAAAGGAAGTTTTTTCACGAGTAAGCTCAATGGAGGAACAGATTGGTGACTTATATAAACAACTTGGCGATTTAAAAGCACATCTAGCAGCGATGTTAGAAGAAAATCACCATCTCGAAATTGAGAATCACCACTTGCGAGAGCGGTTGGAGCAAACTTCTGAGCCGAGAGGGAAGTCATCTGGCAGGAAGAAGCGCGGAAAGCCTGAAGTTGGTGAGGGATATGATAACCTTGCCCGGTTGTACCAAGAAGGCTTTCATATTTGCAACCTTCACTACGGGAGTATTCGGACGGAAGGCGATTGCCTCTTCTGTCTATCGTTCTTAAATAAAAAGTAGTGGTACGGTCTTTCCTTTTGTGGAAAGACCTTTTTTTAGACGTTGTTTATCAATAATGAGTTAGGAGAACACGATGATGAAATTAAACGAAGATGAACGTTTGGATTATATTGTAGAGAACGAACTCAGTATTATTCAAAGTCCAAACGTGTTTTCATTTTCACTCGATGCCATCCTGCTTGCTAATTTTGCTTGGGTACCTATTACACGTGGCAAAACAGCTGATCTTTGTTCAGGTAATGGAATTATTCCGCTGTTGTTATCTAGGAAAAGCAAAGTAGCGATCGACGGGTTGGAAATACAAGAGAGACTGTATGACATGGGGAAACGGAGCGTAGCACTAAATGAATTAAGTGATCAGATCACGCTTTATAATGGAGATTTGAAGGAGCTTCCGGTAGAAATGAAGCGCGAATCTTATGATGCGGTCACGTGCAATCCTCCCTATTTTAAAAGTAAGAAAACGGAGCAGCGTAATCTGAATGAACATTTAACGATCGCAAGACATGAGGTGTTATGTACGCTTGATGATGTGATTCAGGCGTGCAGCAGTCTTGTAAAACAAGGCGGGAAAGTATCCATTGTTCATCGCCCAGAAAGACTGTTGGATATTATGACAGTGATGAGGAAGTATAGAATTGAACCTAAACGGATGCAGCTCGTCTATCCAAAAGCGAACAAAGAGGCAAATATTCTTTTAATAGAAGGAATAAAGGACGGAAAGCCTGATTTAAAAGTACTTCCTCCGTTTGTCGTTTACGAAGACAATGGCAACTATACGAACGAAATGAAAGAATTATATAATGAGCTGTAAGCATACAGTTTATATATTGAGATGCAAAGACGATAGTTTTTACACTGGGTACACAACAGACCTAGCTCATCGTATATCTCAGCATGAGAGTGGGAAGGGTGCTAAGTATACACGTGGAAGAGGACCGTTTTCACTCGTCTATCATGCCACATACGATACGAAGCGCAAGGCACTTCAAGAAGAATATCGCATTAAACAATTAACCCGAGCTCAGAAAATGTCTTTGATTGAAAAGGAAGTGTACGAGCATGTGGAGTCAACAGAGTTACAAGGAAAGCGAAACAGGTAAGTTGTATCTCGTCCCAACGCCTATTGGGAACCTAGAGGATATGACGTTTCGGGCGGTGAAGATACTAAAAGAAGTAGATCTGATCGCAGCAGAAGATACGAGGCAATCGAGAAAATTAACGAATCACTTCGAGATCGAGACGGCACTTACGAGTTACCACGAACATAATAAGGATACGAGCGGTCAAAAGTTAATAGAGAAACTACGGGATGGCCAAAACATTGCCTTAGTCAGCGATGCGGGTATGCCGGCTATTTCAGATCCTGGTTATGAACTTGTCTGTGCGTGTGTGGAGGAAGAGATACCTGTTATACCATTGCCAGGTGCGAACGCAGCAACGACTGCATTGATTGCATCAGGTCTTAAAACGCAACATTTCTATTATTATGGCTTTCTTTCTAGACAGAAAAAGGAAAGAAAAAGCGAGCTTGAACAGCTAGCACCTATTAGCTCACCAATCTTGTTCTATGAAGCACCTCACCGTTTGAAAGAAATGATCAAGGCGATCTTAGAGGTTCTTGGAAACCGAAAAATCGTTATTGCAAGAGAACTTTCCAAGCGATATGAAGAGTTTGTCAGAGGCACAGCTGAAGAAGTATTAGCATGGTGTGAGGATTCGAATGTTAGAGGCGAGTTCTGTGTGATTGTAGACGGTGGTTCTGGTGAAGATGTTACGCAAGAAGCATGGTGGGAAGGCTATTCGTTAGAAGAACATGTAACCCACTATATTAATGAAGGAACAAAGAGTAAAGAGGCGATAAAGCTAGTTTCAAAGGACCGAAATATCCCAAAACGAGACGTTTATCAAGCTTATCATGTCGATTAAAAACTCTATATCAAAATAAAAGCTCCTGCATCGCAGGAGCTTTTTTGTAATTACTTATTCGTTAGTGCTTTTTGAATTTCTTCAAGTACTTGTTCTGCACCTTCACGACTTAGAACGATCTTACCGTTGCCGATTGCAAGGTTGTCATCAGAAACTTCTCCAGTTACTTGGCAAGTCATGTTTGGCTTATATTTCTTAAGTACGATGCGGTCGTCATCCACATAAATCTCAAGAGCATCCTTTTCAGCGATGCCAAGAGTACGACGTAATTCGATCGGGATTACAACACGGCCTAGTTCGTCAACTTTACGTACAATTCCAGTAGATTTCATGATACATTTCTCCCCTATTCCCAATTTTTTTATTAAATACGTCATGATTCGACAAATTTCTCTATTTATGGTTTATATAATACCAGTGTTTCCCATAACCGTCAATCCTTTTCAAAGGGTAAATATTTCCTAATATGAAGGTGTTTTTAACGGTTTTTGTGAACTGATACTATGAAAATACGAACTCTTCATGCTATGAAGTTTCGACATATTTTTCGAGATTCCTTCGACAAAATGGGGGTTTGTCGATTCGGTTTTGCGAATCAGTGACATTCTTGCATTTCTACCTTAAATTAGGTATATTTTGATGAAGAAGCACTACCAGACACCAGCGATAAAGCTTAGGCTATAATGCTGATTGAATTTGTTGAAGAGAGTTGTGAATGCTCTCGTCCTGTTTGGACGGGGGCTTTTTATCCCTTATTAAAAAAGAGCTGCAAAACAGTGTTAACTAACGATCATTAGCGTAAATAAAAGGGATTGACCTTTTGTTTCACTAGATAATTGTTTGATTCAAGGAGGAAAGCGACATGGGTGACAAAACGTTCTACATTACGACCCCGATTTATTACCCGAGTGGTAAGCTGCACATCGGCCATGCATATACAACAGTAGCTGGAGATGCGATGGCAAGATACAAACGATTGAGAGGATTTGACGTACAATACCTCACAGGAACGGATGAACATGGACAAAAGATTCAAAAGAAAGCCCTAGAGCAAGGCGTTACTCCTCAACAGTATGTTGACGATATCGTCTCAGGGATCAAAGACCTTTGGGACAAATTAGATATCAGCTATGATGATTTTATTCGAACAACTGAAGAGCGCCACGAGAAAGTTGTCGAAAAGATCTTTCAAAAGATGTACGAGAAAGGTGATATCTACCTTGATCAATATGAAGGTTGGTATTGTACCCCGTGTGAATCCTTCTTTACAGAGCGTCAGTTAGTTGACGGAAAGTGTCCTGACTGCGGTAGAGAAGTAGAAAAAGTTAAGGAAGAATCGTACTTCTTTAAAATGGGTAAGTATGCTGATCGACTTTTGAAATTTTACGAAGATAACCCTGAATTTATTCAGCCTGAGTCTCGGAAAAACGAAATGGTAAATAATTTCATTAAACCTGGACTTGAAGATCTAGCTGTTTCAAGAACTTCTTTCGACTGGGGTGTTAAAGTCCCGGGCGACCCTAAGCATGTCATTTATGTTTGGATCGATGCTCTATCGAATTACATCACCTCCCTTGGTTATGGAACAGACGATGAAGAGCTATACAATAAGTTCTGGCCAGCCGATGTTCACCTGGTAGGAAAAGAAATCGTTCGCTTCCATACGATTTATTGGCCGATCATGCTCATGTCTCTCGAGCTTCCTTTACCAAAAAAGGTATTCGCGCACGGTTGGCTCCTCATGAAGGATGGCAAGATGTCGAAGTCGAAAGGAAATGTGGTTGACCCTGTAACGTTGATCGATCGCTACGGACTCGATGCTCTACGCTACTATCTACTGCGTGAAGTTCCATTCGGATCAGATGGGGTTTTCACTCCTGAAAGCTTCGTGGAACGTATCAACCATGACCTAGCTAATGATTTAGGGAACCTCTTAAATCGTACGGTGGCGATGATCGATAAATATTTTGATGGACAAGTTCCAACGTATAGCGGGTCTGTAACGGAATTTGATGACAACCTTGAAGCACTAGTTGAACAAACGGTAGAAAAGGTTGAGCAATCTCTTGATAATATGGAGTTCTCAGTAGCATTGACGTCCATTTGGCAACTCATCAGCCGCACGAATAAGTATATCGATGAGACACAGCCATGGGTGCTTGCAAAGGATGATTCAAATAAAGAGAAACTAGGAGCGGTTATGGTTCACCTTGCTGAATCATTGAGACAGGTTGCGATTATGCTTCAACCATTCTTAACTCAGACGCCTAAGAAAGTTTGGGCTCAGCTTGGTATAGAAGAAGGAGAGCGTACGAGCTGGGGTTCTCTTACGTTTAAGCCTGGTTATGGTGGTACTAAGGTTCAAAAAGGTACGCCATTATTCCCTCGCCTCGACCGTGATGAAGAAGTAGCACACATTGTTGAAGAGATGGGCGGCAATCAAGTTAAGGAAGCACCAGCTGTCGAGAAACCTGACCTAGACGAAATAACGATTGAAGATTTTACGAAAGTAGACCTTCGTGTTGCCCAGGTATTAGAAGCTGAACCTGTCAAGAAAGCGAACAAACTTCTTAAACTTCAATTAGACCTCGGTTATGAAACGAGACAAGTTGTTTCTGGTATCGCAAAACATTACAAGCCAGAAGAACTGATTGGTAAAAAAGTTGTATGCGTCTCTAACCTGAAGCCTGTAAAACTAAGAGGCGAATTGTCAGAAGGCATGATCCTTGCTGGTGAACATGACGGTGAACTGAAGCTGTCAACAATAGCTGACAGTTTACCAAATGGAACCCAAATTAAATAATTTTGTGAGACTCGGTCCTTGGACCGGGTCTTTTTTACTTTTAATTTCACAATATATTCCTTGCAATAGTTCTCTTTTACCATCAGCAATTCCTTTTTAATAACCAAAAATAGTTTTAAGTTAACAATAAAAATGGGTGTTATTTGTCGTTTGTAACGGAATTGTAATTGAATTGAAACTGTTTAGCATTAGAAAATAACTAGTACATTTGATACACTTGCTTCGTACTATACGGAAAAGGAGTTTTTTCATGCTATTCGACACGCACACCCATTTGAACGTTGAACAATTTTCCGAAGATAAGAAAGAGGTTATTGATCGCGCTCGAGAAGCTGGGGTAAGTAAGATGATTGTCGTTGGTTTCGACCATGAAACAATAACGAATGCTATGAAGCTTGTTGAAGAGTATGACTTTCTATACGCTGCAGTAGGTTGGCATCCAGTAGATGCTGTCGACATGAAAGAGGAAGACCTGGCGTGGATTGAAAAACTCGCAGAACATCCGAAGGTAGTTGCCATAGGCGAGATGGGACTTGACTATCATTGGGACAAGTCACCACATGACATTCAAAAAGAAGTTTTTCGAAAGCAAATACAACTTGCAAAGAAAGTGAAACTACCGATCATCATACATAACCGTGAAGCGACAAGGGATGTTATCGATATTCTTAAAGAAGAAGATGCATCTGAAGTTGGCGGCATCATGCATTGCTTCGCAGGCACAGTTGAAGAAGCGAACGAGTGCTTGGACATGAACTTTTATATTTCTTTAGGTGGTCCAGTAACATTCAAAAACGCAAAACTACCAAAAGAAGTAGCGAAGGAAGTGCCTCTTGAACGCCTTCTTGTCGAAACTGATTGTCCATTTCTTGCCCCTCATCCTTACAGAGGGAAACGGAACGAACCATCGTACGTTAAGCTAGTAGCTGAACAGGTTGCTGATCTAAAGGATATGGAATACGAAGACTTGGCTAAAGTAACTTTCGACAATGCGATCCGGTTATTTGGAATACAACGTTAAAAAAGAAACTGTCGATCGATGATAAGTTAGGCTTTTTGAAATAAGATATTCACCCTATAAAAGTGAAACCTATTTCTTTATGATTTCCCCTTCATTTTGCGAGGAAAATAGCGTCAAATCTATTAAACTTGCAAAGTGCGGGACTTGTGTGAGAGTGAATGAAGCTTTTCTTTATGAAACAAAGACGGTTCTAGGAGGACTCTAAAACGATGAAAACCAAGATGCAAAGTTTTTCCGCTAACACCGGAAAGAAAATTTTTATGGCGCTATTGAGCGTGGTTGTGCTAGGTTTAGTCTCCGGCTTTATCGTGTTTGAAACTACAAAAGCTTCAGTAACACTTGTCCTAGATGGGGAAGAGAAGCTAGTTAAGACGCATGCAAATACGGTTGGAGATGTGTTAAAAGAACAAGAAGTCGATGTTGGAGAATACGATTATGTAAACCGTGACCTTTCAGCTGAGTTAACTAGAGGGAATCGAATCATCTGGAAACCTGCGATGGAAGTTACGATAAAGGTGAACGGTAAAGAAGAACGTGTTTGGACTACGAAAGATACAGTTAAGGAATTACTAGCAGAAGAGAAGATCAACTTAAGTGAACATGACCAGCTATCAGTTTCGATGGGCAGTGAACTTAAGAAAGACATGGAGATTTCAATTACTGAAGCATTCCAGGTAAATGTCAATGACGGCGGGAAACAAACGGACGTTTGGACCACTTCGACTACGGTCGCTGACTTTTTAGAACAGCAGAATATTGAACTCGGAGAACTCGACCGCGTTGAGCCAGGTAAGGAGACTAAGCTTAAATCAGGATCTGACATCAACGTTGTAAGAGTAGAAAAAGTCACCGATGTAGTGGAAGAATCGATTGATTTTACAACAGTTACCAAGAATGATAGCTCAATGCAAAAGGGCAAAGAAAAGGTTATCAATTCAGGTAAAAATGGTAAGGAAAAGAAGCACTATGAAGTGGTTCTTGAGAACGGTAAAGAAGTCTCGAGAGAGCTTGTGAAAACAGAAGTAGTTGAAAAAAGTAGCGATCGTGTTGTTGCAGTTGGTACACAGGTGATCAAGCAGACAGCAGCTAAGAAAAAGACGGCTACAACCGCTTCAACAACGAAGAAAAAATCTACTTCATCATCAAAACCTTCAAGTGGTAAGGTCTTATATGTATCAAGTACTGCTTACACAGCGAATTGCTCTGGATGCTCAGGCATCACGGCTACTGGTTTTAACTTGAAGTCTAACCCTGGTGCTAAAGTTATAGCTGTTGATCCTAGTGTCATACCTCTAGGTTCAAAAGTACACGTTGAAGGATACGGTACAGCTATTGCAGCGGATACTGGTGGTGCGATCAAAGGAAACAAGATCGACGTATTCTTCTCTTCAAAATCAGCTGCCTATGCTTGGGGACGTAAGTCAGTGAAAATTACGATTCTAAATTAGGACAAGATCTATGATATGCTAGTAACACAGAGGGGGATTTTTCTCTCTCTGTGTTTTTTATATGAAAAATAAAAGACTGTGATGGACATAGCTATTAATATAGACGAATTAGGAATCGAAAAGGTTTCATTTCTGGAGGACGTATTGTGAAAGTTAAAGAAATCATTATAGTAGAAGGAAAAAATGATTCACTCGCTATTAAACGAGCAGTTGATGCTGATACATTAGAGACGAATGGTTCTGAGATAAGCGAAGAAACGCTTAAGAGGATCGAACTTGCTGCGAAAAAAAGAGGGGTTATCATTTTTACAGATCCCGACTATCCAGGCACTCGTATAAGACAAATTATTAGTCAAAGGCTTCCTTCCTGTAAGCATGCCTTTTTAAACAAAAAGTATGCGATTTCTGCGAATGGAAAAAAGGTTGGTATCGAACACGCCTCATCTGAAGCGATTCGTGATGCAATCCTCACGGTAAGAGAAGAGTTTGAGGCACCAGACATTTTGATCGAATGGGAAGATTTAATCGACGCTGGTCTCGTAGTAGGTCCAAAAGCTAAGGCGAGAAGGCAGGCGCTAGGTGAAAAGCTTCAAATGGGCTATATGAATGGAAAGCAGCTCTATAAAAGACTACAAATGTTTCAGATTTCAAAAGAAGAGTTTATACTCGCATTTGAAGAAGTACTACAGGAGGAACAAGAATGAATAAAGAAATCTCAACACCTGTGAGAACGAAAGCAATATTAGAAAAATACGGTTTTACATTTAAGAAAAGTCTAGGACAAAACTTTCTGATCGATTCGAACGTCCTTACAAAGATCGTTAATCAGGCAAACCTTACGGCTGGATCTGGCGCAATTGAAATTGGCCCGGGGATTGGTGCGTTAACAGAGAAGTTGGCTAAGCAAGCAAATAAAGTAGTCGCGTTTGAAATTGACCAAAGGTTACTACCGATTCTCGCGGATACGCTATCTCCATATCCGAATGTCACCATACGTCACGCTGATGTTCTAGAAGCTGATGTACACAAAGTGATCGAAGAGGAGTTTGAGAGCGGCCAAGATTTAATGGTAGTTGCAAACCTTCCTTATTATGTGACGACACCAATATTAATGAAACTTCTAGAAGAGAAGCTTCCTGTGCGTGGTATCGTCGTGATGATACAGAAAGAAGTAGCTGAGCGTATAGCGGCCAAACCAGGTTCAAAGAACTATGGCTCACTTTCTTTAGCTGTACAGTACTATGCTGAAGCAAAGACTGCACTTACCGTACCTAGTACAGTCTTTGTACCAAAGCCAAACGTAGACTCGGCGGTTTTACACTTAGAGCTAAGGAAAGAGCCTCCGGTAGATCTACTTAGTGAGAAGCACTTTTTTGAAGTGATTCGTGCAAGCTTTGGACAAAGAAGAAAGACGCTAATGAATAATCTGCAAAATAATTTATTAAGTAAAGATAAAAAGCCAATGATTGAAGAAGTTTTAAAAGAAACTGATATCGAAGGCAGTCGACGTGGTGAAACGCTCTCTATGGAGGAGTTTGCAAAGCTGAGTAACGCTTTTTATCGTCGATTAGAAAGTTAGGACACTTCAAATGAAGTGTCTTTTTTTATGTCCATTTAGAAATTGCCCGTTTCAAGCTTTTCCTACGAGTTCATCTTTTTACTGAGCTTTCATATAGTAAAAAAAGAGTGATGCTTTAAGCAAAGAGGTAAAGCGGCCTGGGGGGAAGACAATGACAATGAAAGAAGGAGATATCGTAGCCAGGCGTTCATATGGCTGTGATTTAATTTTTAGGATCACTAAGGTGAATGAATCAACTCAAATTGTTGAGCTTGTAGGAGAAGATATGAGGTTGATCGCTGACTCGCCAGTTGATGATCTTGTGCTGATCGATACGAAGGAGCACAAGTCGAGACAAGAGCAAATAAAGGAAAAGGAGGACTATTCTTTTCGATTGTTTCGTCAAGATTATCAGCTTTTACGAATGAAGAGAGAATATACCGCAACAAACCACTTTAAGAAGGAAACAAGTTTTTTCGAAATACCAGGGAAGATCCTTCATATAGACGGCGATGCATTATATTTAAATAAATGCCTAGATATGTATAAGCGGTTAGGTGTGCCCGTCTATGGTATTTATATGAAGGAAAGTGAAATTCCTGAGAAAATTATCAAGCTGGTAAACAACGTCAGGCCAGATATTCTCGTGATCACAGGTCATGATGCATATAGTAAACATAAGGGTGAGAAAAAAGACTTACAATCCTATCGAAATTCACGATATTTTGTTCGTGCTGTAAAAGAAGTGAGAAGTGTTTTTCCAAATCTAGACCACTTAGTTATTTTTGCAGGAGCTTGTCAATCACACTTCGAATCGTTGATTCGCGCCGGTGCAAATTTTGCGAGCTCTCCTTCAAGAATTAACATTCATATGTTAGATCCGGTGTTTATCGTTTCAAAAATTGCATTAACATCGTTCACTGATCACGTAAATGTGTGGGATGCTCTCAGGAATACATTAACAGGAGAAGATGGTCTTGGGGGAGTAGAAACAAAGGGAATTCTTAGAACTGGTATGCCGATGAAAGACCACGAGGAATATTCAGAATAGGATGAAGGATGGTGATCTCACCATCCTTCAATCGCGTATTGGAAGATTTTTAAGCGCATTCACATATTTTTCGACAAACTTGCAAAGACTAAAATTACACATCTTTGATAAATAACAATTGACATAGTTTTTAATTGGTTGTTATAATTTAAGTTTTATTTGACAAAACGGCGCAAAAGATGTTATAATTTGTCTAAGTGAGGTGGATGTTCCTATGGCAAAAACGATCGTAGAGATCAAACAGACGTTACAATCCCAAGTTGGCAAACGGTTGACCTTGAAGGCAAACGGAGGTCGCAGGAAGACAATTCAACGTTCAGGCATCCTTGAAGAAACCTACCCGGCAGTGTTCATTGTTAAGCTAGACCAGGACACAAATGCGTTTGAACGTGTCTCTTACAGCTACACGGACGTACTGACCGAAACAGTACAGTTAACATTTAACGAAGAACAAGCAGCAGTAAGCGGTTAAGGCGATCGGTCTAACTGCTTTTTTTGCTTTTTTAACGAGCTATTCGTTGCAATGCTTCCCATTATTGGATACATATAAAGGGGATAGCAACCTCTTTCGATTCTAACACTAAGAGTGTCACAGGATTGAAAGGAGCTGAATTCGCATGGGCAGACATAAAGGAATCATGTCAGACCATTTGAAGGAAGAAATTGCGAAAGAGCTTGGATTTTATGATACGGTTCAGAAAGAAGGTTGGGGAGGAATCAAAGCTCGCGATGCAGGTAACATCGTGAAGCGTGCTATTGAAATGGCACAAGAACAGCTTGCAAACCAACAAAAACACTGAACCCTGTGACGAGGGACCCCGGCAAATTGTCGGGGTTTTTTGTTTGGGGTTGAGAGATTCTTGAGTGATTGAATTAGATCTATAAAAGTGAACTCTCCGTTTCTAAGCGCTCGTTTCCGCTTTTCAGGTGTCCAGCTGCAACTCGCAGAAACTGCGATATTTCACTCTCTCATAGGAATACAAAAAACGTATACCCATTCGAGAGTTCCAATATCTCCATTTCTAGGCGCTCGTTTCCGCCTTTCTGGTGTCCAGCTGCAGTGGCCAGGTCCTCGATCGCTTCAACTTACAACTCGAACACAAAGAACGTGTTCAATTTGTAAGTCTCCAGCGCTTGTCGGACCTAAACGGCCACTTCCGCTTTTCAGGTGTCCAGCTACAACTCGCAGAAACTGCGATATTTCACTCTTTCAACAGAACACAAAAAGCGTGTTCTATTTCAAGAGTTCCAATATCTCCGTTTCTAAGCGCTCGTTTCCGCTTTTCAGGTGTCCAGCTGCAACTCGCAGAAATTCCGATATTTCACTCTCTCATAGGAATACAAAAAACGTATTCCCATTCGAGAGTTCCAATATCTCCATTTCTAGGCGCTCGTTTCCGCCTTTCTGGTGTCCAGCTGCAGTGGCCAGGTCCTCCATCGCTTCAACTTACAATTCGAACACAAAGAACGTGTTCAATTTGTAAGTCTCCAGCGCTTATCGGACCTAAACGGCCACTTCCGCTTTTCGAATACAACTCGCAGAAACTGCGATATTTCACTCTTTCAACAGAACACAAAGAGCGTGTTCTATTTCAAGAGTTCCAATATCTCCGTTTCTAAGCGCTCGTTTCCGCTTTTCGGTTGTGTTACAATTATTCGGAGAAATAAATTTGTCGAACGGTAGAACTAAAATGAAGGTGAACGAGATGAAGAAATTAAGTGTGAAGGCACCGGCGAAAATCAATTTGGCGCTTGATGTGTTGTATAAACGATCTGATGGTTTTCATGAAGTAGAGATGGTGATGACGAATGTAGATCTTGCTGATCGCTTGGAGCTTTCTGAGCTAAGGTACAATAGCATTGTTCTTGAGTCAACGAGTGGCTTCGTTCCAGATGATAAGAGAAATTTAGCTTATCAAGCAGCGGCCTTATTGAAAGAACGCTTTTCGATCAAGAAAGGGATATCGATTAAGATCGATAAACAAATTCCAGTTGCTGCGGGTCTAGCAGGTGGGAGCAGTGACGCTGCTGCGACTCTTCGTGGATTGAATGAGCTTTGGGAGTTAGGCCTCAGTTATGATGAACTTGCTGAGCTTGGATCAGAAATAGGCTCTGATGTAGCGTTTTGCGTATATGGTGGCACAGCAGTTGCGAGAGGAAGAGGAGAGATCATTACACCGATCGACGCACCTCCGCCGTGCTGGGTCGTTCTTGCGAAGCCTTCTATCGGAGTTTCAACTGCCGATGTGTATAAGAGACTAAACACATCGAATATGATTCACCCTGATATTAAAGGGATGATAAATGCAGTTGAATCAAAGGATTACGATTCAATCTGTGCTAAACTCGGGAATGTACTAGAGGATGTTACACTCGAACTTCATCCTGAAGTCCGTCAGATTAAAGAAAAGATGGAACAGCTTGGTGCTGATGGTGTCTTGATGAGTGGTAGCGGTCCAACTGTATTTGGGTTAACGAGACATGAATCGCGCATGCAGAGAATTTATAACGGATTACGAGGCTTTTGTGATCAGGTTTATGCTGTTAGGCTGCTAGGCGAGAAGAACCCTTGATAAAATCCGTATGTTAGTGGTATATTATTGTTAATTATTCGGATTTTGGAGGTTCTTCTATGAAGATGAAGCGAAGTTCTCGACTGGTGGACATGACAAGGTACCTACTTGAGCATCCGCATCGGTTAGTATCATTAACAAATTTCTCTGAACGATATGGAGCAGCTAAATCCTCCATTAGTGAGGATCTGGTAATCATCAAAGAAAACTTTGAGCAACAAGGTGTAGGCTCATTGTTAACTGTCCCAGGGGCAGCGGGGGGAGTGCGGTACATCCCATTGATCAGTCGTCCCGAAGCAGATAAAGTCGTTTCTGAACTCTGTGAGTTTTTAGAAAGTCCAGAACGGTTATTGCCTGGTGGATATTTATATTTAACAGATATTCTTGGAAATCCAGAAATGATGAATCAGGTAGGGCGTTTGTTTGCTTCTGTTTTTGCGAATCGAGACATCGACGTGGTTATGACGGTAGCTACAAAAGGGATTCCGCTCGCATACGCAGTGGCGAGTCATTTGAATGTACCAGTCGTGATCGTTCGTCGAGACAGTAGAGTTACGGAAGGTTCTACTGTGAGCATTAATTATGTCTCAGGGTCTTCGAAACGAATCCAAACGATGGCTTTAGCGAGAAGAAGCTTACAGCCCGGGGCAAACGTATTAATCGTTGATGATTTCATGAAAGTAGGTGGAACCATTCAAGGAATGGTGAATCTTCTTGAAGAATTTCAGGCTGAAGTAGCGGGAATCGGTGTTCTCGTTGAAGCAGAAGGTGAAGGAGAAGAAAGGTTAGTTGAAGAATATGTATCGATGATGAATCTCGGTGGAGTCGATATGAAACAGCGAACCATTCAAGTAGCTCCAGGGAACTACAGAGATTTTCTCGAGAATTCAACATAAGGAGTGGAAACCGAATGAAGAACGTTTTTACGCAAGAAGCACCAGAAGCAATTGGACCATACTCTCAAGGAATCATCGTGAACAATTTATTTTATAGTTCAGGTCAAATCCCGTTAAAGCCAGATGGAACCATGGTTGGTGAAGGAATCGAAGAACAGACGCATCAAGTATTTGCTAACGTTAAAGCTGTTCTTGAAGCTGCTGGTTCTTCATTAGAAGACGTAGTGAAAACGACGGTATTTATAAAAGATATGAATCAGTTTGGCTCTATCAATGAGGTATATGGGGAGTATTTCTCAGAACATAAGCCGGCTAGATCGTGCGTAGAAGTAGCTCGCTTACCAAAAGACGCATTAGTAGAAATGGAAGTCATCGCTCTCGTTCGATAAAACACTCAATTTTTGGGTGTTTTTTTATATCTAAATAAATTTTTATAACATTTTTTATTTTTTGAAGAAGGGATTTTTGTAAATAAGTTGAATATTGCATATATGCTCTAACTAATGGAAAAAGGTGGTGTACTAACAGGTGGAAATTACAGATGTTCGCCTACGTCGTGTGAATACGGAAGGACGCATGCGCGCAATCGCTTCCATCACTATGGATCATGAATTTGTTGTTCATGATATTCGTGTTATTGATGGAAATAACGGCATGTTTGTAGCGATGCCAAGCAAAAGAACTCCAGATGGAGAATTTCGCGATATCGCTCATCCGATTTCCTCGAATACAAGGGAAAAAATTCAATCAGCTGTCCTAGCTGAATATCATCGTGTTGGAGAAATGGAATCCGCATATGAAGAAGCAGGTGCTTCTTAATAGGTGAAAGCCCGGTCAATCGACCGGGCTTTTTTATATGCAAAAAGGATCTGTCTCTACATTAATATGGAAGAGTTGTTTCAAGAAATTGACGATTATTTCGTTTGAAATGTAAAATGCTTGATATTTAGGGAACTTCCTTGAAAATAAGGGGTTTTTAAGATATAGTCATAGTGGAAAAAAAGGATACAATGGAGGTTCCATATACATGAATAGATACGCAGTGGTATTGGCAGCAGGTCAAGGTACACGTATGAAGTCAAAGCTATACAAAGTCCTTCACCCTGTTTGTGGAAAGCCGATGGTAGAACATGTCGTCGACCAACTTAATGCGCTTGAGCTAGAAAATGTTGTGACTGTTGTTGGGCACGGAGCTGAAATGGTAAGTGAACAGCTAGGGAAGCGGTCTGAGTATGTTCTTCAGGAAGAACAGCTTGGTACAGCTCATGCGGTTATGCAAGCTAAAGATATCCTTTCTGATAAGGATGGAGTAACGCTAGTTGTATGTGGTGACACCCCTTTGATTACGAAAGAAACGATGGATTCACTTCTTTCATATCACGAAGAGCAAGATGCTAAAGCTACGATTCTGACTGCGAAAGCAGATAATCCGTTTGGTTATGGCCGTATTATCCGTGATGATCATGGAAGCGTTCAGCGTATCGTCGAACAAAAAGATGCAAACGAAGCAGAACAAAAAGTAACTGAAATCAACACAGGTACATACTGCTTTGATAATAAGACCCTCTTCGAGACGTTGCAGTTAGTGAATAATGAAAATTCACAAGGTGAGTACTACTTACCAGATGTCGTTGAAATTCTTCAGCAAAAAGGAGAAATTGTAGCTGCTTATCAAACGGCAGATTTCAATGAAACCATGGGAGTTAATGACCGCGTAGCACTTTCTCGTGCAGAACAAGCTATGAAAAAGCGTATTAATGAGAAACATATGCGTAATGGAGTTACTCTTATCGATCCAGATGCAACGTATATATCTTCTGAAGCGGTTATCGGACAAGACACTGTGATTTATCCTGGTACGACTATTAATGGAGAAGTTGTCATCGGTGAAGAGTCTGCTATTGGTCCGAACAGTGAAATTAAAGATAGTAAAATCGGTAGTAAGAGTGTAGTGAAGCAATCTGTCGTTCATAATAGCGAAGTAGGCTCAGAAGTTACGATTGGACCTTTTGCACACGTGCGTCCTTCCTCTCAAATTCACGATGGCGTAAAGATCGGGAATTTTGTAGAAGTGAAGAAGTCAGTAATGGGAGAAGGAAGTAAAGCCTCTCACCTCAGCTATATCGGCGACGCTGAGATCGGTAAAGATGTGAACCTCGGCTGTGGTTCAATCACCGTAAATTACGATGGTAAGAATAAATACCTCACAAAGGTAGAAGATGGAGCGTTTATTGGCTGTAATGTAAATCTCATTGCACCTGTTAATGTAGGTAAAGGAGCTTTTGTAGCAGCAGGCTCAACCATCACAGATGATGTGCCTGAACAAGCCTTGTCAATTGCACGTTCTCGTCAAACAAATAAAGAAGACTATGCTTCGAAATCAACCGAAAAGTAATTTTTGAAACAATAAGAAAGCAACGTAGTGCGAATCAGCGCTCTGTCACCTGAGCGTTTGTACTTTTCTTATTAAATAATGGAGGGGTAACGGCCAATGGCTAATTATTTAGATCCAAACTTGAAAGTGTTTAGTTTAAACTCGAATCCTGACCTTGCGGAGGAAATTGTTGAACATATTGGTGTTCATATGGGAAAGTGTTCGGTAGTTCGTTTTAGCGACGGCGAGATTCAGATTAATATTGAAGAAAGTATTCGTGGTTGTGACGTGTATGTTATTCAGTCCACATGTTCACCTGTAAACGAAAACATCATGGAACTTCTTATTATGGTTGATGCTTTAAAGCGTGCTTCTGCAAAAACCATCAATGTCGTGATTCCGTATTACGGCTATGCACGTCAGGACCGTAAGGCAAGATCAAGAGAGCCTATTACGGCTAAGTTGATGGCAAACTTGCTCGAAGTAGCAGGTGTTTCCCGTTTGATCACGCTCGATCTTCATGCGTCTCAAATCCAGGGATTCTTTGATATTCCTGTCGATCAACTACTCGGTGTACCAACACTTGCTAAACATTTTGAGGAGAAAGATTTAGATGATATAGTAGTCGTTTCTCCGGATCACGGTGGTGTAACAAGAGCTCGTAAGCTTGCTGAACGTCTAAAAGCACCAATCGCAATCATCGATAAGCGTCGCCCGCGTCCGAATGTGGCGGAAGTGATGAACATC
Organism: Anaerobacillus sp. ABA4_114; assembly: GCF_056159065.1. Lineage (NCBI taxonomy): Bacteria > Bacillati > Bacillota > Bacilli > Caryophanales > Bacillaceae > Anaerobacillus > Anaerobacillus sp. ABA4_114. Next base: position 35,693 of record NZ_JBSWUM010000001.1, on the reverse strand, counting down.
GTCGGAAATATTGAAGGCAAAACTGCGATCATTATCGACGACATCATCGATACTGCAGGTACGATTACGCTCGCAGCAAATGCCCTCGTAGAGAATGGTGCGAAAGAAGTATATGCTTGTTGTACACACCCTGTTCTATCTGGACCGGCAATCGAAAGGATCGATAATTCCAAAATTAAAGAATTAGCTGTAACGAATACGATCCCGCTACACGAAGAAAAGCAAATCGATAAGATCACTCAACTATCAGTTGCTCCGCTACTAGGCGAAGCGATTATCCGTGTTCATGAGCAGCTTTCTGTCAGCAAACTCTTCGATTAAGAAAAATAAGATTTAAATACAAGGTTTATTACTTACTGGATAAGGGTATTCATATAGAAGACATAAAACCTATTCAGGAAGGTGATTTCCAAATGGCAGCAACATTAAAAGCATTAGATCGTAATACAACAAAGAGAAGCGAATTAAGAGTACTACGTGAAGAGAAGGAAGGTCTTCCGGCGGTACTATACGGCAAGGATCGTTCAAGCGCACCGGTGTCAGTCGATGCTCTTGAATTTGTCAAAGTCTACCGTGATGTAGGTAAGAACGGTGTTATCGAGCTTGATTTTGAAGGACAGGGAAAATATCCTGTAATGGTGTATGACTTACAGGTTGATCCTCTGAAAAACCAAATCTTGCACGTAGATTTCTATTCAGTAGACCTTGATAAAGAAGTTGAAGCTGAAGTTCCTGTTCACTTAAAAGGAACTGCACAAGGCGACAAAGACGGTGGCGTTGTACAGCAAATGCTTCATGAAATCACAGTAAAAGCAAAACCTAATGATTTCCCAGATAGTATCGACGTTGATATTACTGAATTGAATGTAGGAGACGCTGTTCTCATCAGTGATCTTCCGACAAGTAATAAATACGAGATTGTGGTTGATGGAGAAGAACCGATTGCATCTGTCGTTCCTCCAACGAAAGAACCTGTTGAAGATGAAGAAGAAGCAGATGAAGTGGCAGAAGAGCCACCTGCTGACGAAGTTGAAGAAACAGACGATGAAACAACGAAAACAGAATAAACAGCAAAGACGTAACCTGGTCGGTTACGTCTTTTTTACAGAATTAATTTCTTCCATCGATGAATATTGAATGGTTTTTTTGATACGATAGAAGAAAAGTAACGAAAGGTAGGACGTTAACAGTTGAAACTTATAGTAGGCCTCGGAAATCCTGGTAAAAAATTTAATAACACACGCCACAACGTTGGGTTTATGGCGATAGATGAACTTTCAAAGGAGCTCGGCATCTCCGTCGACCAAAAAAAGTTTAATGGGCTATATGGAAAAGGTATGGTGAATGGAGAGACGGTCTTTTTACTCAAGCCGCAAACTTATATGAATCTATCCGGTGAATCGGTTAGACCCTTGATGGAATACTTTAATATTGAGGTGGATGACCTTCTTGTCATTTATGACGACCTCGATCTACCGACTGGTAAAGTGAGACTTCGTCAGAAAGGAAGCGCTGGTGGCCATAACGGGATGAAATCAATCATCGCTCACGTTCACACCCAAGAATTTAAGAGAGTGAGAATTGGAATTGACCGTTCTGGTAGAGACTCTGTTATCGACTATGTGCTAAAACCATTTTCAAAAGAAGAACAACCACCAATTCAAGAAGCTATTGAGCGAACAGTAAAAGCTTGCGAAGCTTGGACAACTGAGTCCTTCCCGGAAGTGATGAATCAATACAACGCTTGAATATCCGTTCTTTCTCCCGTCAATACTAAAATTAGGTAATGACAGGGAGGAAAAACGATGACTATTCATTATGTATGTCGCCATTGCGACGTGCAGGTTGGCACACTGAATCAAAACGATTGTTCAGCAGAAGGATTGGGCTTTCATCAGCTTACTCAAGAAGAGCGGCAATCGATGATTGAATATAAACAGGATGGTACAATTACAGTGAAGACAATTTGCGAGGATTGTCATGATGCGATGGAAAGAACACCATCTTACCATGAATTAGACACATTTATTCAATAAGAGGCTTTGGGCGGAAACCAAAGCATTTTTGCGTTCTTAAAAGTGATTCGCTGCTTTTAAGAATGAGAGGGGAGAATAAGCAAACGATGTTAGGCCTAAGAGAATATTTTAGTAAAGGTGATGAGTTTCAGTCTATTTTTTCCGGTGTGAAAGAAGGACTCAAAGAGCAGCTCGTAGCAGGCTTGTCTGGTTCTGCACGGATGCTTTTAATGGCTTCCCTTTACCACGAAACAAAACGTCCCCAGCTCATCATTACCCATAACTTGTTTCAAGCTCAAAAACTATATGAGGATATGAGTGAACTGGTTCCGGCGGATGAAGTCTACTTATACCCGGTAAATGAACTGATCTCTTCAGAAATTGCGATAGCTAGCCCTGAGCTCAGAGGTCAGAGAATGGAAGCCTTGAATTATTGGATCAAGAACAAGAAAGGAATCGTAATCGCACCAATATCTGGTGTTCGTCGCTATTTGCCTCCAAAAGATATTTGGGAGAAAAGTCAGGTTACGTTTAATGTTGGAGATGACATCCCTCTAGATGAAACGCTCAATAAATTTGTATCGCTTGGATATGACAGAGTACCTATGGTATCTTCTCCAGGCGAATTTAGCGTGCGTGGTGGTATCATCGACGTCTATCCACTAACAGAAAATAATCCAATTCGTATTGAACTTTTTGATACTGAAGTAGATTCGATACGGTTCTTCGATATTGAATCGCAGCGTTCTGCTAATAAAACAGAACAAATTACGATTGGTCCTGCAGAAGAAGTCGTGCTGTATCCTGAACAATTTGAAAAAGGGGCAGAGCGACTGCAGAAAGAACTACAAGCTTCCCTTAAGAAGGTAAAAGACCAGAAGGCCAAGGAAGCGATGCATCAGAACATCACATATGAAATCGATCAGTTAAAGAACAACCAAAATTTTCAAGGTATCATTAAGTACATGGACTTTTACTACGATCAACCAGCCAGTTTACTAGATTATTTACCGGATGATGGTCTGGTCGTTTTTGATGAAGTCAGCCGTATACAAGAAATGTCTTCAGACCTGGACAAAGAAGAAGCTGAGTGGCAAACTGCTTTGTTAAAACAAGGAGAAATCGTTTCTTCTGTTTCGTTATCGAGGTCTTATGATGCGTTATTTACTCAACCTGAACACGTTACTCTATACTTATCGATTTTTTTGAGGCATGTTCCTTATACAAACCCTCAAAACATCATCAATGTTTCTTGTAAAGCGATGCAGAATTTCCATGGACAGATGAAGGTGTTAACGAGTGAAATCGAGCGCTGGAAGAAAAGTGGAATGGCCATTGTTTTTCTTGCAGCTACCGAAGAGCGGCGTAAACGCTTAGAACGCGTGTTAGAGGATTATGATATCGACGCGATGGTGGTAGAACAAGATTCACCGATCTCACATAATAAACCGCAAATGTTGATCGGCAGTCTTAATGGAGGCTTTGAGCTTCCAATGCAAAAACTTGCTGTCTTAACAGAAGCAGAAGTGTTTACTAAGCAGTCTAAAAAGCCACGTCGCTCACAAAAGATGTCCAATGCTGAACGGATTAAGAGTTATTCCGAGTTAAAAGTCGGTGACTATATTGTTCACGTAAACCATGGTATTGGAAAATACCTTGGCATAAAAACGCTTGAAGTGGGAGGAATCCACAAGGACTACCTCTATGTTAGCTATGCAGGGAATGACAATTTATACGTACCGGTAGATCAGATCGACCAGGTTCAAAAATATGTGGGGTCTGAAGGAAAAGAGCCTAAGTTATATAAGTTAGGCGGAACGGAATGGAAGAAAGTTAAGCGAAAAGTACAATCATCTGTTGAAGATATTGCAGATGATTTGATCAAGTTATACGCGGAACGTGAGGCAAGCGTCGGTCATAGCTTTGAAAAAGACACGCTTGAGCAGAAGGAATTTGAAGCTGCCTTCCCATACCAAGAAACTGATGATCAACTAAGAGCGATCCAGGAAATTAAAGAAGATATGGAAAAGTCTCGTCCGATGGACCGTCTCCTATGTGGTGACGTAGGGTATGGGAAAACGGAAGTGAGTATTCGTGCGGCATTTAAAGCAATTATGGATGGAAAACAGGTCGCTTTACTCGTTCCTACCACAATTCTTGCGCAGCAGCATTTTGAAACGATACGAGAGCGTTTTGCTGACCACCCTATTAATATAGGGTTACTAAGTCGCTTCCGTTCAAGAAAAGAGCAAAATGAAACGTTAAAAGGTTTGAAGAACGGAACGGTCGATATTGTGATCGGGACGCATCGTTTGCTCTCGAAGGATGTTACCTATAGTCAATTAGGATTGCTGATTGTGGATGAAGAACAGCGATTTGGCGTCACACATAAAGAGAAGATCAAGAAACTTAAAGCAAATGTTGATGTTCTTACATTAACTGCTACTCCTATTCCGCGAACGCTTCACATGTCGATGCTTGGAGTGCGAGATCTTTCTGTCATTGAAACTCCTCCAGAAAATCGTTTCCCAGTCCAAACGTATGTGGTTGAACATAGTGGAACGTTAGTGAGAGAAGCGATTGAGAGAGAACTTGCGCGTGGAGGCCAGGTTTACTTCCTATATAATCGCGTCGAGTCGATCGAGTATATGGCAGATCAAATCCAAACGCTCGTTCCAGAAGCAAGAGTAACGTTCGCACATGGGCAAATGGGTGAAAATGAGCTGGAATCCGTTATGATTGATTTTCTCGATGGAAACTATGACGTACTTGTAAGCACAACGATTATTGAAACGGGAGTAGATATCCCTAATGTGAACACGCTTATCGTTTATGACGGAGATAAGATGGGACTTTCACAGCTTTACCAACTAAGAGGACGTGTAGGGAGATCGAATCGAGTGGCTTACGCATACATCACGTATCAGCGTGACAAAGTCCTAACAGAAGTTGCAGAGAAAAGGTTGCAAGCGATTAAGGAATTTACTGAATTAGGTTCAGGATTTAAGATCGCGATGCGAGATCTATCCATCAGAGGAGCCGGAAATCTTCTTGGAGCTGAACAGCACGGCTTTATCGACTCGGTAGGTTTTGATTTGTATTCTCAAATGCTTAAAGATGCCATTGAAGAGCGAAAAGGAGAAAAGCCGAAAGAGCCTGAATTCACGGTCGAAATCGATGTTGAAGTCGATGCGTATATTCCAGGTACGTACATTAGTGACGAAAAGCAAAAGATCGATATGTATAAACGCTTCCGTTCAATAGAATCGTTAAAAGACATCATGGACCTTCAGGATGAGATGATGGATCGATTCGGTGATTTCCCTGAAGAAGTCGATTACTTGTTCCAAATCTCCCGACTAAAAGAAATGGCGAAAGAATTGAAGATTGAAAAGATTAGTCGAAGTAAAAAAGATATCAAGCTTCTCTTCCATGAATCTGCACGCGATGCGATCGGGGGAGAAACGATATTTGAAGTGGCCAATGAATATGGAAATAAATTAGCCCTAGGTGCAGACGGCAATAAAGTCTCGATCACAGTTAAAGGAAGGGGTCTTGAAACTAAACCTCACCTTCAGCTCGTTGAACAAGTGCTAAAGAAAATTAAAAAAGCAATGAAGCAGCCGATGAATGCGAAATAAAGGCGATTTTGGGTGAACAACATAAATTTGACAGTTTTATGAATAGAACTCAATAGACGAAAAGATACTAATGGAAAGATATTGTAGATCAGCTAATCATCAATGGTTGAAGAAACTTACATTTCTAGAAAGCGAGGCAACTTAGATGAAAGCAACAGGTATCGTTCGTCGTATTGATGACTTAGGTCGTGTTGTCATACCAAAAGAAATTCGCAGAACCCTAAGAATAAGGGAAGGAGATCCATTAGAAATTTTTGTGGATCGTGAAGGAGAAGTTATTTTAAAGAAATACTCTCCGATTAGTGAGCTTGGTGATTTTGCAAGAGAATACGCTGAATCCCTGGCAGAGCACTCTGGGCATATTGCGTTGATCTCTGATCGAGACGTGTACATCGCTGCTGCAGGCGGTCCAAAGAAAGAGTACTTGAACAAGAGCATTGGGAGCACTGTAGAAAAGTCTATGAATGAACGTAAGTGTCTTTTGAATCCTGCTAGCGCAGAACTTATTGACAGTGTTCCCAATGACACTGGACACGTTATCGCTCCGATCATTGCGAATGGGGACCCGATCGGATCAGTTATTCTACTAGCGAAAGAAGCAGAGCAAGTCACAGAATTAGAACAAAAGCTCGCAGAAACTGCAGCTGGCTTTTTGGCCAGGCAGATGGAGCAATAGGACAAGCTATGGAGGCCGTGTTGCCTCCATTTTTTATTTGAAAAAGATGATCGTATGATATAATTCGTACATATTAAGAAGTTGTAAGCATGGCGGTGAATATGAATACAAGTAGTGTAAAAGGTTTTTGGCACGGCGCTTTTTTGTTAACTGCTGTAGCACTCTTTATGAAGGTGTTGAGCGTCGGGTATCGAATTCCTTATCAAAATATTGCAGGAGACATTGGCTTTTACGTCTACCAGCAAATTTATCCCTTTTATTCGATTACGATTATTCTAGCTACATATGGATTTCCGGTCATCGTGTCAAAGCTGGTGTCCGAGAAGGTAGCCAATAACGAGTATGAGAAAGCAGAAGAAATCTCTCGGTACAGCTTTATTACACTCGTCGTGTTTGGAGGACTAGGGTTTATCTTTCTTTTCTATGGCGCGCCTTTACTAGCAGGATTAATGGGAGACAGTGACCTTACTGTTCCTCTTAAAGCGACTTCGTTTTCCTTTCTATTGATGCCGGGAATCGCATCGATTAGAGGCTATTTTCAAGGCAATGAAAATGTACTGCCGACAGCCTGGTCTCAAGTAACAGAGCAATCCGTCCGAGTAGCAGCCATTCTTGTGATCTCCATTACGTTAGTGATGAATGGTTATAACGCGTATGCTACTGGGACAGGTGCCGCTATAGGCTCTTTAATCGGAGGATTATCAGCGCTCTTCCTTCTTGTAGTACTTAGGCTAAAACAACCGAATAGAAAGTCGGTATCGATCAACATCCCTCAATTAGTCTACGTTGGCCGCAGACTCTTATCAGAAGGTACATTGATTTGTGTTAGCGTATTGATCATGGTCCTTTTTCAATTAATGGATGCATTAACGATCGTTCCCGCTTTAGGAGAATACGGGTTGAGTGCTTATCATGCAAAAGAAACGAAAGGAATATTCGATAGAGGACAGCCGCTGATTCAAGTAGGAACCGTTTTAGCAACATCACTTTCTTTATCGATCGTCCCTGTTATCGTAAAAGCTGTTTCTCAAGAAAACCTTCAGCTGATTAGGGAAAAAACAGGCCTTTCACTAAAAATTAGCTTCGTAACAGGTGCTTCTGCATCTGTTGGACTTGCACTTATCATGAGAGAAACAAACACGATGTTATTTACAGATGATTCGCTCTCGGTGACATTAAGCATTTTAACAGGTGCGATCTTATTCGGTGCGATTGCTATGACTGCAGCAGGCATTCTGCAGGGGCTCGGTCAAGAACGATTAGCTGCTAGGTATACGATCATTGGTGTGATGATAAAAGGGTTAGGGAATATTGTTCTCGTTCCTGTGATAGGGATAAATGGTGCTGCACTATCAAGTGTATTAGGGTTTTTTGTAGTTGCAGCTTTAGCCACTAGAACGGTGCATGCTCAAGTTGGATTAGAGAAATATGCGTTTCGCTTTTGGCGGTTCCTTTTTGCTCTTGCAGTGATGAGCGGTGCAGTAGGTTTGCTGTGTTTCATTATGCCTTCTAGTGACTCCCGACTACTTTCAAGCATTACTGCACTATCTGGGGCAACGATCGGAGTGATCGTTTTAAGTCTTACTGTTATCTGGATTCGAGTGTTTACAAAAGCAGAATTACTCCAGTTCCCAAAGGGAGAGAAGCTCATTTCTCTACAACAGAAATTCAGTAAAGGAGCCTAAAGGTATGAATAATAAAATTACAATCATAGGCACAGGTGCTGGTGATTTCGATCAGCTTTCGATTGGAAGCTACCGTACGTTACAATCAGCCGAAAGAGTCTACGCAAGAACGTTAGATCATCCAGTCATTCAGGAACTGATGAATGAAGGGTTAGAAATACATGGCTTCGATCATATATATGAAGGAAATGAATCCTTTGAAGAAACGTACCGTACGATAGTAGATAACCTGTGGGCTGAAGCTAAGAAGGGTTCACTCGTTTATGCAGTGCCTGGTCATCCGATGATGGCTGAAGCGACTGTACAATTATTATTGAATGAAAGTGTGGACCTAGGAATCGATGTAGAAGTTGCGGGAGGACAAAGCTTTCTTGATGCATTGTTCACTGCAGTGCGCATCGATCCGATCGAGGGATGCCAAATCCTTGATGCAACGCGTTTCACGCGAAATGAAGTACAGGTGAGGAATCATTTGATCTTTGTTCAAGTCTATGATCAATTTACAGCATCAAACGTGAAGTTAACACTGATGGAATTACTTCCTGATGACTACGAGGTAACTGTTCTGCAAGCTGCAGGTAGTAAAGAAGAGAAGGTGACCTCTGTTCCTTTGTTTGAACTCGATCGAACAGTGGAAGTGAATAATTTAACAGCCGTTTATGTACCGCCTGTGCAAGAAGAAGCACTGTTGTATCGCGATTTTTCATGGTTGCGACAAGTCGTTGCAACATTACGTGGTCCTGAAGGATGTCCATGGGATAAAAAGCAAACGCATGAGTCACTAAAAAAATACTTATTAGAAGAATCGTATGAAGTAATTGAAGCGATCGATTCTGGAGATGTCGATCATTTAGCTGAAGAACTAGGAGACGTACTGCTGCAAGTCATGCTGCATGCTCAAATCGGTGAAGATGAGGGAATGTTCTCAGTTGATGATGTTATTTATTATCTAAATGAAAAGCTTATCAGAAGACACCCTCACGTGTTTGGTGAAGAAAAAGCTCACACTGCAGAAGAAGTTGCAGGTCTTTGGAACAGCGTGAAGGCACAAGAAAAAGAATCGATGCCTTCAAAGTTAGATGGAATAACAAAAGGTCTGACAGGCTTAATGCGAGCTTCAGAACTTCAGAAGGCTGCAGCAAAAGTTGGTTTTGACTGGGGTGAAGCTGAACCGATTTGGGACAAGGTCAAAGAGGAGTTAGACGAGTTTCATGATGCGGTGACTCATCAAACGCACGAGTTGCGTGAAGAAGAACTTGGGGATTTGCTTTTTGCCATAGTAAACCTCGCACGATTTTATAAGATAGATCCTGAAGTAGCCGTTCATCGAACGAATCATAAATTTGAAATACGATTTCAATACATTGAGAAGTGTGTAGAAGAGAATAACGAGAAGATTGAAGATTTAGCGCTAGAAGTGCTTGATCGTTATTGGGAAGAAGCCAAAACCAAAGGAATTAAATAAAGGGGAGATAACGATGAGATTAGATAAATTTCTAAAAGTATCTAGATTGATCAAACGTCGTTCGATCGCAAAAGAAATCTGTGACAAAGGCAGAATTGAAGTGAACGGAAACAAAGCGAAAGCTGGAACGAATGTAAAACCTGGAGACGAGCTTGTTATTTCGTTTGGACATAAAAAGGTAACTGCTCGAGTAGATGAATTGAAAGAGACGACAAAGAAAGACGCAGCAGGAAACATGTTCACGATTTTAAAAGAAGAAGCTGCAGGGGAATAAAAGGTCGAGAACGGCCTTTTTTTATTGTGAAAAAATGAGATTAATACTGTCATGATCAGAGCGATACAGCTTGTTCTAAAACATCTTTTCTACTCATAGTAATGTATCGAGAAGAGGGGGAGAGCGATGGATAATTACTATGAGTATGGCTCTTACGAAAATTCAGCGAGTACACCTGATCATGATCTTGTCATGAAAGCCCGTAAATCACTTGAAATCACGGGGGTTAAACATGTAGATAGTTTTGATAATGAGGAATTTCTTCTCGAAACTTCGATGGGATTTCTTGCGATTAGAGGGCAGCACCTCAAGATGAAAAATCTCAATGTTGAGCAAGGGCGTGTTTCGATTGAAGGCAAGATTTTTGATCTCAGCTACCTGGATCACCATGAAGGGGATAAAGCTAAAGGGTTCTTTAGCAAGTTATTCAAATGACGCTTACCGTTCAATTCTATACAATGGTTGCCATGGTGGCTATGGGGGTGTGGCTGGGAATAGCCATGGATACCTATAGCCGTTTTCTTCATCCAAGGAAGAGTAAAAGTCTATGGCTTTATCTCAATGATGTGGTTTTTTGGTTGCTGCAAGGATTATTGACCTTTTATGTATTGTTTATAGTGAACGAAGGAACGTTGCGATTATATGTGTTTTTAGCGTTATTGTGTGGGTACGCAGCATACCGTGCATTATTTCAACAGCTATACCGCAATTCATTAGAACGAATGATTATTATAACGGTGAACGTCGCTAATGTCGTTAAGTCTTTATTTACGAATCTCGTCTATCGCCCAGTATTGTTTATATTGAAACTTCTATTGAGCTTATGTATGATGTTAATTAGTATGATTACAACCATTTTTTGGTTTATTATCAAGCTCTTTTGGGTACCGGTTAAGTGGAGTTTTTTGTTGTTATGGAAATTGATTCCTCGGTCAATTCGAGCTAGGCTAATAAAAACAGCAGGAATTGCCGATACAATAAAGAACTACATAAAAAACTGGTTAATGAAATTCAGAAAGTGAGGAGGGAAGAGCTTGGTTACTGCGAATAAGCGGAAGCCTAAAGTAACAGAGGTACACTCGGATTATCATAAGGAAAAACAGCTACAAGATAAAGTCAAAGAGCGTAGACGTAGAGGTCTTATTCGCCGCCTTATAGCATTCGCGGTACCTGCTTTAGTCCTAACTATTCTATTTATCTCCGTATTCACTTCACAAGCTGCAACGATCAAGGAAAAACAAATACAGCAAAAGCAGGCAGAAGAAGAATTAGTTAAACTCGAACAACAAGAAAAATATTTGAAGGAAGAGATTAAAAAACTCAATAATCTGGATTATATAGGTGAATTAGCAAGAAGAGATTATTCGATGTCAAAACCCGGCGAGACAATATTCAAGCTTCCTTCTTCATCAAATTGACACGTTGTTTTGGAAAGAGGTATAATTAAAATACGACTGATCTTTTAAAGATTTTAAGGAGGAGCTTTTTTTAAAATGGCAATCGAAGTAGGCAGCAAGCTACAGGGAAAGGTAACAGGTATTACTAATTTTGGCGCATTTGTTGAGCTGCCAGATGGAAAGACAGGTCTCGTTCACATCAGTGAAGTCGCAGACAATTATGTCAAAGATATCAATGATTTTCTATCAGTAGGTGACCAGGTTGAAGTTAAGGTAATTCAAGTTGAAAACGACGGTAAGATTGGATTATCGATCAAGAAGGCAAAAGATCGACCTGTATCAGAACGCCCACGTAGTAGTGGCAGACCTGGTGGAGGAAGACCCGGCGGCGGTGGTTTCAAAGGAAAGCCACGCGGTGGCGGACGCCCGCAGGTAGAATCGTTTGAGGATAAGATGAGTAAATTCCTTAAAGACAGCGAAGATCGCCTTTCAACCTTGAAAAAACAAACTGAGTCTAAACGAGGTGGGCGTGGAGCTCGACGCGGCTAGACCTTGTTGTCTACTAAATATATGTGTAACAACCTAAACAGACGTGCAAAGGCACGTCTGTTTTTTTATACAAAAGATATTTAAAAAACTAGTTGACACATACTTTCTAGGCATGTATTATATATCTTGTGCTTATAAAAGCCACAGATAATATGGCGGTGTAGCTCAGCTGGCTAGAGCGTACGGTTCATACCCGTGAGGTCGGGGGTTCGATCCCCTCCGCCGCTACCATCTTTATCTTTGGCCCGTTGGTCAAGCGGTTAAGACACCGCCCTTTCACGGCGGTAACACGGGTTCGAATCCCGTACGGGTCACCATTTTTATTCGAGGAAGATACGGTATCCTCACCCAAGGGTTCCCCTGCAGAGGTTATCTCAAGACGATAAATCAGCAGGACTAGCTAACGCGTCGGAATCCCGTACGGGTCACCATTTTCTAATTAATCAAACTAAAACTAATAAATATACCCTGCATTAAGAAATTAATGCAGGGTTTTTTGTGTTTTTTATCCTCTTTTCTCACTTCTTTTCGACGTTTTTATCCCCGTTAGTCTTTTCTATGAAAAAATCCAAATTAGTCTTTGTCCCACTTCATTTATTGTGGTTTGGGTGCATGGACGCTGCTTCCAAGTGTTTACAGATTTCTTCCTGTGTCTACATTTGATTGACAAGCTTCACACGAAGAAGTCGAGAACTTTTATTCGTTTCGGCTTCTTTTTTTGACAAAAAGTGAATATGCCCTGTGATTTAATGGATTACACAAACTCACTTGTAATGTTCGGAAATAAAATATGAATCATGAAAGCAGGTGTGGGAATGCAAAGCGAACTGGTTTTGGAACGATCGAGATCAAAGGTAGGTAAGTGGGTTCAAGGGTTAAAAGAAAAACTTGAACTATTATTGTTCCAAAGAGGTCTTTTATTGTTTGCAATCGGCTTTCTTCTTGGACGAGCAGTGATCCTTACGCAGGTTACACCATTTGCGCTTCCTTTTTTTGGAGCGGTATTCTTTTTGAAAAAAGAAAGAACGGTCATGATTATCATGGCTTTACTAGCTGGTGCCGTTTCAACCTCGAACCTCGAGAATACAGGTTTTATCATGATTGGAATCTTATTCTTCCTTCTCATCAATCGTTTTATCAAACTTTCATCGCTATCGCTTATAAAAACACTGCCTGTTTTAGTTTTCATAACGAGTATGGTAGGAAGGCTTATACTTAGCTTAATTATGGAAGGCACTCTCGCGAATACAAATTGGATATTGGCCGTTGTAGAAGGTGCTTTAGGAATGATCTTGACCATCATCTTCATCCAAAGCATTCCCGTTATTTCAGTTAAGAAAAGAACCCAGGCGTTAAAGAATGAAGAAATCATCAGTTTTATCATTCTTCTTGCTACGATGTTAACCGGTACGATCGGGTGGGTAGTATACGGGTTCTCGATTGAAAATATATTATCTCGCTATCTTGTATTGATATTTGCTTATGTGGGCGGCGCAGCCATTGGATCAACGGTTGGAGTTGTAACAGGTTTGATTCTTGCGCTCGCAAATGTCGCCAGCCTCTATCAAATGAGTATGCTAGCTTTTTCAGGGTTACTAGGTGGACTTCTGAAGGATGGAAGGAAAATTGGAGTTGGTTTGGGGCTCCTTATTGGAACACTATTAATTGCGCTTTACGGTAGTGGTCCGGAGCTGTTGTATCCTAATTTGATAGAGTCTGGCATCGCGGTACTTCTTTTCTTCTGTACCCCTTCTCGAATTACATCACAGTTATCTAAATACATTCCTGGCACCGTTGAGCATGCGAATGAACAACAACAATATCTTAGAAAAGTAAGGGATGTTACCGCTAGTAGGGTCGAACAGTTTTCAAGCTTGTTTCAAGCGTTGTCTACGAGTTTCTCTGACTCAGATACAGTGCCTGAAGAACAGTCGGAGCGAGAAGTAGACTACTTCTTAAGTCATGTAACTGAGAAAACGTGTCAGACATGTTTTAAGAAGGAGACGTGTTGGGCAAGGGATTTCGATACAACGTACTCTCACATGACGAACATCATGGAAGAGCTTGAACATACGACTGAGCTAAATAACCATAGTTTAAAACGTGATTTTGACCAACATTGCATTAAAGCCAATAAAGTAATCGATATTATTGGAAAAGAAATGAGTCATTATCAAGCGAATCGGATGCTGAAAAAACAAGTTCGTGAAAGCAGAAAAATAGTAGCGGATCAATTGCTAGGGGTCTCACAAGTGATGGGAGACTTTGCAAAAGAAATACAAAAAGAAAGAGATAACTTGCATCAACAAGAGGACCAAATCATAGATGCAATTCAAAGCATGGGTCTTGAGGTAGGGCAGGTTGAAATCTATAGTCTTGAGGAGGGTAATGTTGACATCGAAATGAAAATCCCAGCGTGTGGAGGGCGCGGTGAAGGAGAAAAAATCATAGCTCCGATGCTTTCTGATATTTTAAAAGAAAATATTATCGTAAAAAAAGAAGTGTGTGCCGAACATGAACATCAAACGTGTCATCTTTATTTTGGATCTGCAAGAGAATTCCTTGTTGAAACCGGCGTTGCAAATGCTGCGAAAGGTGGTGCATGGATTTCTGGAGATAGCCATTCCACAATTGAGCTTGGAGCTGGAAAGTATGCGATCGCGATAAGCGATGGAATGGGGAATGGTGAGCGGGCACATAAAGAAAGCACAGAAACGATTCAGCTTCTCCAAAAAATTCTTCACTCTGGTATCGATGAAACGGTAGCGATTAAATCAGTTAACTCGGTACTATCTTTAAGAAATACGGATGAGATCTTTTCTACCCTTGACCTTGCAATGGTAGATTTGCAAGATGCTTCAGCGAAGTTTTTAAAGATCGGATCGATACCAAGCTTTATCAAACGTGGTGATCGAGTGATGATGGTGGAATCTGCAAATCTACCGATGGGAATTATTCCAGAGTTTGATGTGGAAGTCGTCAGTGAGCAACTGAAGGCGGGAGATCTTTTAATCATGATGAGCGATGGAATTTATGAGGGAGTCAAGAATATTGAAAACCCAGAGTTCTGGATGAAGCGTAAGATCAGAGAGCTAAACACGGATAAGCCTCAAGAAGTTGCCGACCTGATCATGGAAGAAGTGATCCGTACGGAATACGGTAGAATCGATGATGATATGACTGTCGTCGTAGCAAAGGTAAAGCGTAACATACCGAAGTGGTCTACAATCCCTATCTATTCAGCACCTTCTTTCAGAAAGAAGAAAGCACAGTGATGAGGTGATCACTGATGTATAAACTTCCCTCCTAAAGGCGATGCTTGTAACAGCAAAAGGAGGGAGTAGGACGAGATGAAAAAAGGAACGCTGAGACAGATTTTGTTGATCACGGACGGATGCTCCAATCAGGGAGAAGATCCGGTAGCGATGGCTGCGCTTGCAAGAGAATACGGTATGACAGTCAATGTTATTGGAGTGCTCGATGAGAATGAGCGGACAAACGGAGGCTTAAAGGAGATCGAGAACATCGCTTTATCAGGCGGGGGTATTCACCAGTTGGTTTATGCGCGCCAACTATCGCACACTGTACAGATGGTTACTAGAAAAGCAATGACACAGACGATTCAAGGCTTTATTCATAAAGAGTTACAAACGATTTTAGGTAGTGATAAAGAGATAGAAGATTTGCCGCCTGAAAAAAGGGGTCAGGTGGTAGAGGTAGTGGATGATTTGGGGGAAACGATGGACTTAGAAGTGTTGATTCTAATCGACACAAGCGCTAGTATGCAGCATAAACTGCCTACGGTCGAAGATGCCTTGCTCGATCTTTCTATTAGTCTCCATTCGAGAATTGGTCAAAATGAATATACCCTGTATGCATTTCCAGGTCGGAAGAAACAAGTCGAACAGCTAATGGATTGGACGCCACAAATGAAAGACATTCATAAGGTCTTCCCGAAACTATCATCTGGAGGCGTAACGCCGACGGGGCCTGCATTGAAAGAAGCGATCGATGCATATCAGAAAAAGCGCTCAAAGAGAGGACTGCTAGAAGATGACGGATACATCGAAGAGTCAGGCAGTTAATGTTTCTTATGGAACAACGATAAGAGGCAAGTGGAACAAAGAGAGTTACCAAATTGAAAAAAAACTCGGCAGCGGAGCGCTCGGTACAGTCTATCTAGCAAACTCTCGAAAAGGCCATGTAGCTGTTAAAGTGGGTAATGATACCATGTCGATTTCTTCTGAGGTGAACGTTCTTAAACAGTTATCGCAGGTCCAGGGATCCGTTCTTGGGCCGTTTTTCTATGAGATGGACGATTGGGAAGTGGGTGGAAAGCGATATCCTTTTTACGTGATGGAGTACATTCACGGAGAGCCGCTTTTCTCGTTTATACAGCGGAGAGGAAAAGAGTGGCTCGGAATCCTCATGTTACAGCTGCTTAGGGACTTGTCCGTGTTACACAGAGAAGGCTGGGTGTTTGGGGATCTAAAACCAGATAATCTTCTAGTAGAAGGAGCACCTCCAAAGATGAGGTGGTTAGATGTTGGAGGAACGACAGTGATCGGTAGGTCCGTAAAAGAGTTCACGGAATTCTTTGATCGTGGGTATTGGGGATTAGGCTCGAGAGTAGCAGAGCCTTCTTACGATCTGTTTGCAACAGCGATGGTCGTAATAAATGCTGCATACCCAAAGCGCTTTGAACGTCCTAAGGAGAATGCAGAGGCATACTTAATGAGTAAGGTCGATGCATCCTCTATTCTCAAACCATACAAATCGATTCTTAGAAAAGCGTTAAAAGGCAAGTATCAAAATGCGTTAGAGATGAGGAACGAACTTTTTACACTCCTGCAGGATGATAAACCTAAGGCGGCACCAAAGGTTAAAGCAACTTCAAGGGTGACCGCAAGAAAACGAACGGTTAAAGCGAAGAATAAAAGGATCAGGTGGGTAGAAACGGTGCTGTTGTTTGCTTTTATTCTAACTCTCTATACTTTATACTTAGTTGGGTATGGGTTCTAAACACAAGGAAGTAGAGAATAGACTAATTTACTCTGTAAATACCCAGCAAGAAAGGAAGACGTGATTTTGCAGCAGGATGTTGACCGATTTATCCAAAAGCATGACTTACTACATGAAGGTGATGTTGTTGTTGCAGGCGTTTCTGGAGGTCCTGACTCTGTAGCACTTCTTCATTATCTAAATAAGTTAGGACTTAAGCTCATCGCGGCTCATGTCGATCATAAGCTACGAGGCACTGAATCCGCTGAAGACCTTTCTTTTGTAAAACGTATGTGCGAAAGAGAGGGGATACAATTTGAGTCAGCTTCCATCGATGTGGAGAAATATAAAAAGGAAAAGGGTGTTTCTACCCAGGTCGCTGCAAGAGAGTGCCGTTATGACTTTTTCCATCAAGTGATGAATAAATACAATGCAACAAGTTTAGCGCTCGCGCATCACGGGGATGATCAAATCGAGACGATGTTGATGAGGCAAGTGCACGGAAGTATTTCTGGGCTTTCAGGCATCGCAGTCAAACGGAAATTTGCTAGTGGTCTTCTTATTCGTCCTTTATTAGGGGTGACAAAAGAGCAGATTCTTTCGTACTGTGAAGAACATTCACTTCCATTTCGTATTGATCCTTCGAATGAGAGCGACAATTACATGAGAAATCGGTTTAGAAAGCAAGTTCTCCCATTTCTAAAGGAAGAAAACCCAAACGTCCACGTGAGATATCAACTTTATAGCGAACGTATGCAGAGCGATGAAGACTATTTGATGGAGCTTGCAGGCAGCCGTTTGGACGAAGTAATCATCGATCAAAATGACAAAATTGTGAAGATCGATAACAAGTCCTATCATTACTTGCCTATTCCTTTACAAAGAAGAGTGATTCATCTAATATTAAACTATCTTTACAAAAGCAATGCTCCTTTTTCTTCTATACATATTGAGGATTTGCGGTCTTTGCTCGATTCTGAGCATCCTTCAGCTTCCCTTGATTTGCCATTGGAATTAAGGGCAGTAAAATCCTATGACACCTGTTGTTTTACATTTGAAACCTTTAGGGAAGTAGAGTCGTATACAAAGCAGTTGGATAGTCCTGGTTCGGTTGAAACACCTCTAGGGACTATTACAGCTACATTAGTGGATGAGCTACCTCTAAATTTATCAGGCGAGGATTTAATCATTGAGAGTACTATGTTCCCAGTCACCGTACGTTCAAGAAGAGCGGGTGATCGAATTCAGCCAAAAGGCATGATTGGAACGAAAAAGGTAAAGGATATTTTTATTGACCGTAAAATAAACCGTTCAGAGCGTGATAGTTGGCCCATCGTGGAAAGTTCAGATGGAACGATTATCTGGGTAGCAGGACTGACCCGTTCTGAAAAAGTTACACTACCTGCAAAAAGGAAAAAGCTCGTGCATCTGCACTACGAAAAAAATTATCTACATAGGCTGGGAGGACAGGATCACAGATGCTAAATGAAATACAAGAAACATTGATCAGTGAGGAAGAAATACAAGAGAAATGCCGCGAGCTGGGTAAACAGCTTTCAGATGAGTACGAAGATCGTTTTCCACTAGTAATTGGTGTGCTAAAAGGTGCGCTGCCTTTTATGGGAGATCTAACGAAGCGTATTACGTGCCATCTTGAAATGGACTTTATGGATGTCTCAAGCTACGGCAATTCAACTGTATCTTCAGGAGAAGTTAAGATTATTAAGGATCTTGATACTTCGGTAGAAGGACGAGACGTACTGATTCTCGAAGATATTATCGACAGTGGTTTGACTTTGAGCTACCTAGTTGACCTGCTGAAATATCGAAAAGCTAAATCGATTAAAATCGTAACGCTGTTGGATAAGCCAACAGGCAGAAAGGTCGATCTTAAACCAGATGTTGCCGGATTCATCGTACCAGATGAATTTGTAGTAGGGTACGGCCTAGACTTCGCTGAAAGGTATCGAAACCTTCCGTTCATCGGTATTCTTAAACCCGAAATGTATCAAGGTTGATTTGTTGTAGTTCAATGTGCCAATATGGTAAGATAATCTATGGTTTCCTGTTCGTGGGAGGAGGTAAGGAATGAATCGTATCTTCCGAAATACAATATTTTATTTATTGATTTTCCTCGTCGTAGTAGGTGTTGTTAGCTTTTTTAACGGATCCACCAACGAAACGAATGTTTTAAATTACGGCGAATTTCAATCGAAACTTAGTAATGGTGAAATTCAAGAATTAACGATACAACCTGAACGTGGCGTTTACACTGTTCAAGGTACACTAACTGGTGAGACTGAAGAAGGTGAAGAAAACACCTTTGTAACGAACGTACCAGATTCTGAGAATGCAGTGGAGAACATCTTATCTGCTGCAGGTGAAAACACGGATGTTACTGTTGAAAAGGCTCCGGAGCAAAGCGGCTGGATCACTTTCTTCACATCCATCATTCCATTTGTAATCATCTTTATTCTATTCTTCTTCTTACTTAACCAAGCTCAAGGCGGCGGTGGCCGTGTCATGAACTTTGGTAAGAGTAAAGCAAAGCTTTATAGTGAAGAAAAGAAGAAAGTAACATTTAAAGACGTAGCAGGAGCTGACGAAGAGAAACAAGAGCTTGTTGAGGTCGTAGAATTCCTTAAAGACCCTCGTAAGTTCGCAGCAGTTGGAGCTAGAATTCCAAAAGGTGTTCTTCTCGTTGGACCTCCAGGTACTGGTAAAACGTTGCTTGCACGTGCAGTAGCAGGTGAAGCAGGAGTGCCGTTCTTCTCGATCTCTGGTTCAGATTTCGTTGAGATGTTCGTAGGTGTCGGTGCATCACGTGTACGTGACCTATTCGAGAATGCAAAGAAGAATGCTCCTTGTATCATCTTCATCGATGAAATCGATGCTGTAGGTCGTCAGCGTGGTGCAGGTCTAGGTGGCGGACACGATGAGCGTGAACAAACACTTAACCAGCTACTAGTAGAAATGGATGGCTTCAGTGCAAACGAAGGAATCATCATCGTTGCAGCTACGAACCGTCCTGATATTCTTGACCCGGCGTTACTACGTCCTGGACGTTTTGACCGTCAAATTCCGGTTAACCGTCCCGATGTTAATGGTCGTGAACAAATCCTTGGGGTACATGCCCGTAATAAGCCTCTAAGCGATGAGATCGACCTTAAGACAATTGCGATGCGTACACCTGGTTTCTCTGGTGCAGACCTAGAGAACTTGCTGAACGAAGCTGCACTTGTTGCCGCTCGTCATGACAAAAAGAAAATCGACATGAATGACATCGATGAAGCTACTGACCGTGTCATTGCTGGTCCAGCTAAGAAGAGTCGTGTCATCTCTGAGAAAGAAAAGAACATCGTTGCATACCACGAAGCTGGCCATACCATTATTGGTACCGAGCTCGATAATGCAGACATCGTTCATAAAGTAACAATCGTACCACGTGGCCAGGCTGGTGGTTATGCCGTAACGCTTCCTAAAGAAGATCGTTATCTCATGACGAAGCCTGAGCTAGAAGATAAGATCATCGGCCTACTTGGCGGTCGTGTAGCAGAGGAAATTACTTTCGGTGAAGCAAGTACCGGAGCAAGTAATGACTTCCAACGCGCAACGGCTATCGCTCGTAGTATGGTGACGGAATACGGAATGAGCGAAAAACTTGGACCGATGCAATTTGGTTCAAGCCAGGGCGGAAATGTCTTCCTTGGTCGTGATATCCAGAACGATCCTAACTACAGTGATTCGATCGCACATGAAATCGATCTTGAGATTCAGAAGATCATCAAAGACGCTTATGATCGCTGTCGTCAGATTCTTACTGACAACCAGGATAAGCTTAATCTAGTGGCAGAAACGCTTAAAGAAGTTGAAACGCTAGATGCAGAACAGATTCGCTCTCTTGTTGAAGACGGAAAATTACCTGAAGGTCATCATGCTACAAGTTCAGACGATGACGTGAAAGTAAACATTTCTAAAAAAGAAGAGAAAGATTCTGAAGAAGAAGATTCAGAGTAAGTCATAAAAGCAGGATGTCGTTCAGGCATCCTGCTTTATTTTATGCGTTAAACCTGGTAAGCGCTTTCCAAAAAGTGCTTCGTGTTTACGGTCAATCTGTGGTATAACTATAGAGAGCATGACCAAAGCTAAATATTTAAATAAGGTGATAATATGATACTTGTGCTTGATGTAGGAAACACGAACATCGTTCTCGGTGTATACGAAGGTGATGAACTAACGCATCATTGGAGAATCGGAACGAGCAAAAAGCAAACGGAAGACGAATATGCAATGGTCATTAAGGGGCTATTCTCTCATGAGGATCTAACTTTTGATGATATAGAAGGGATCATTATCTCTTCAGTCGTACCTCCAATAATGTTCGCTCTGGAACGAATGTGCCAGAAGTATTTTCATCATAAACCATTAGTTATTGGGCCTGGGATTAAAACAGGGTTGAACATAAAATATGATAATCCAAAAGAAGTTGGTGCAGATCGTATTGTAAATGCGGTAGCTGGGATTCATCAATATGGATCACCCCTGATCATCGTTGATTTCGGAACGGCGACTACGTATTGCTACATCAATGAAAATAAACAATACGTTGGTGGTGCCATCGCGCCGGGTATTAACATTTCTACTGAAGCATTATATATGCATGCAGCAAAGCTTCCTCGTATCGAGATTGCAAAACCAGACCACATCGTCGGAAAGAATACCGTTAGTGCAATGCAAAGCGGTACACTTTATGGATATGTAGGTCAGGTAGAGGGGATCGTATCGAGAATGAAGAAACATGCGACGAAAGAGCCGACTGTTATCGCAACTGGAGGTCTTGCATCGCTGATTGCTGAAGAGTGTGACCTAATAGATGTGGTAGATCCGTTTTTAACGTTAAACGGTTTACATCTAATCTATAATAAGAATAAAGAAGAATTAAACGCATACCGCTAAGGGATGCGTTTTTCAATTGCTTTCCTTTGTAAAAGGCACATAAGATAGCATAGATGGTACTAAGCAAGGGGACTTTAAATAAAATAGTGAAGAGCACGCAGGTTTCCATAATGGAAGTTCTGATTAAAATCATGTATGTTGTAAGTGGGCATATGCTCATTTGAAAGGAGATTCAAACGAAATGAATGATTATTTAATTAAAGCACTAGCGTTCGATGGGAATGTTAGAGCTTATGCGATATCAAGTACAGAAATGGTTGCAGAAGCACAGAGGCGTCATACAACATGGCCAACTGCATCTGCTGCAATGGGGCGCGCAATGACCGCTTCAACGATGATGGCTTCCTCATTAAAAGGAAAAGAAAAAATCACTGTTAAAATAGAAGGTGGCGGACCGATCGGCGCAATTATCGTCGATGCTAATGCACAGGGAAACACGCGTGCATACGTGAGCAATCCTCATGTGCACTTTGATTTAAACGAGCACGGCAAATTGGACGTAGCAAGTGCAGTCGGTCGTGACGGTTTCCTATCAGTCGTTAAGGATATTGGTATGCGCGATAAGTTTACTGGTCAAGTTCCAATCGTATCTGGTGAACTTGGAGAAGACTTCACGTACTATCTTGTCACATCAGAGCAAGTTCCTTCTTCTGTTGGTGTTGGCGTATTGGTGAATCCTGATAATTCAATCCTTGCAGCTGGAGGCTTTATGATTCAACTTCTGCCTGATGCTGCAGAAGAAACGATCAAATTCATCGAGAAGCGCATTCAAAACATTCCTCCTATCTCAAAATTAATTGAGAAGGGTTATACACCTGAAGAAATCCTCGCGGAACTGTTAGGTGAAGATAATATAAAAATTTTAGATAAAATGCCTGTCTCATTCGAATGCAGTTGTTCGAAAGAACGTTTTGCGAATGGAATTATAGGGCTTGGTAAAGAAGAGATCAATAAAATGATCGAAGACGATGGCGAAGCAGAAACGGTTTGTCATTTCTGTAACGCTCACTATCACTTTTCTAAGGAAGAGCTAGAAGAATTATCTGCAGAAAGTAAGGTTTAAGGGTTTTGGATTGACGCTTTTTCCCCTTGATGCTATCTTTAAGGAAATTATTCCTATAAAATCACTTGGGATTGGGAGGCGAAAGAGATGAGAGTTGCAAATTCAATTACAGAATTAATCGGTCAAACTCCAATCGTTAAGCTAAACCGTCTAACTGGAGAAGATCATGCAGATGTATACTTGAAGCTAGAATTTATGAACCCGGGAAGCAGTGTCAAAGATCGAATCGCATTAGCTATGCTTGAAGCTGGCGAAGAGAAAGGTGAACTTAAACCAGGTGACACGTTTGTAGAACCTACAAGTGGAAATACTGGTATCGGTCTTGCTATGGTAGCTGCAGCAAAAGGGTATCAAGCCGTTCTTGTTATGCCTGATACAATGAGTATGGAACGCCGAAATCTTTTAAAAGCTTATGGCGCAAAACTCGTATTGACCCCTGGGTCTGAAGGAATGGGCGGCGCGATTCGTAAAGCTGAAGAACTGTCTAAAGAACATGGCTACTTTATGCCTCAGCAGTTCCAAAACGTAGCGAATCCAGAAATACACCGTCGTACGACAGGTAAAGAAATTGTAGACCAATTTGATGATCTCGATGCTTTCATAGCAGGTATTGGAACTGGTGGGACAATTACTGGTGCTGGAGAGGTGTTAAAGAAACACTTCCCTTCAATTAAGTTATACGCAGTTGAACCGACGGATTCACCGATTTTATCAGGAGGTAAGCCTGGTCCGCACAAAATCCAAGGAATTGGAGCTGGGTTTGTACCATCGATCCTAGACACGAATATTTACGATGAAGTGATTCAAGTGGAGAATGAGCAAGCGTTCGAATGGGCAAGAAAGGCTGCAAGAGAAGAAGGTGTTCTTGGAGGCATCTCTTCAGGTGCTGCAATATACGCTGCACTTGAAGTTGCTAAAAAGCTAGGGAAAGGTAAGAAAGTACTCGCAGTTATTCCAAGTAACGGTGAGCGCTACTTAAGCACCCCGCTTTTTCAATTCGATGATGAATAACAGTCAATAACGGGCAGTCCTTTTCGGGCTGCTTTTTTCTATAAAAAATTTTCATGAGAGGGATCGTGTGCGGTTATCCTACTGAATAGATGGAGAACAAACTCTATACAAAAAGGATGAAGGATTTTTCGTCTTCATGTAAAATAGAGGCATAATCCGAAGGAAGTGTTGATACTTCCGAATAGGGGTGTAACGATAGTGGCGCAACACCAAGAAAAAACAACCCGCATTCCAATATTTGAAACGTTACATTTATCAGGAGATGAATGGTTTTCAAAATATAAACGGTTTGTATCCGACCTTTCTGAACACACCCTTTTAGATAGCACAAGAGGAGGCCGCTACAGCATGTTCGGCATCCTGCCGATGGCTAGTCTAGAAGGTAAGGAACGTACCCTTTCAATAACTGAGAATGGTATAACAAGAAAGCTTGAAGGGAACTTGCTCGATTTAATGCGCGATTACATGCAACAACATGTAGCGGAAACAGATGATCGGCTCCCAGACTTTCAGGGGGGAGCGATGGGCTTCTTAAGTTACGATATTGCCCGTCAGATTGAAGAACTCCCACATCATGCTGAAGACGATTTAGGACTGCCTGAATTATCGTTTATTGTCTATGAAGATGTTGGAGTTTATGATCATGAAGAGCAAGTGCTGTGGTTTATTTCTCAAGTAGAAGAAAGCAAGTCAGAAATTGCTCGTGCCCGATTGAAGCTGTACAAGAATGAATGGCTCGAGGCTAGTGTGACTACAACGCATCATTCAATTAGTACAACGAAAGAAGATGAACGTCACTTCTCAATGGATGAGGACTCATTTGGGTCAGCAGTTAAAAAAGTGCAAGAATATATCTCAAGTGGAGACGTATTTCAAGTGAATCTTTCTCTTAGAGAAACGAGGACGCTGCATGCAGAGCCCCTTCATGTATATGAAACGTTAAGAACGTTGAATCCTTCACCTTACATGTCGTTCATTCACTCAGAGCGATTCGATCTTGTAAGTGCATCACCAGAGCTTTTGGTAAAGAAGAAAGGCAGCGAGCTCAGTACTCGACCAATAGCTGGCACACGATCACGTGGTAAAAGTGATGCAGAAGATCAGCAGCTCGCTAGAACGCTGATCGAAAATGAAAAGGAACGTGCAGAGCACGTTATGCTTGTAGACTTAGAGCGTAACGATCTTGGCAGAGTATGCCGATACGGATCCGTAGAAGTAGACGAGTTCATGGTGATCGAAAAGTATTCTCATGTTCAGCATATTGTTTCGAATGTCCGAGGAGTTTGCGCTCCTGAATACGATGCTTTCGATGCGATCAAAGCGACGTTTCCCGGAGGCACGATCACAGGTGCTCCAAAGATCAGGACGATGGAAATAATCGAGGAACTTGAGCCTGTTCGCCGTGGCATATACACTGGGTCTATCGGATGGATAGGATTTAATGGCGATATGGAATTAAACATCGCCATCCGGACGATGGTGATCAAAGATGGTTTTGCCCACGTCCAAGCTGGTGCTGGAATCGTAATCGATTCTGATCCAGAAGCAGAGTATAAGGAATCGTTAAAGAAAGCTAGAGCCCTTTGGAAAGCCAAAGAGTTGAGTGAAGAGTCTAGAAGAGTTGAGCAGAGGAGGAATAAAGTATGATATTAATGATTGATAACTACGATTCATTTACGTATAACTTAGTACAGTACCTTGGTGAGATGGGGGAGGAGCTTGTCGTTAAGAGGAACGATGAGATCACAATTGACGAAATTGAAAGCATGAACCCTTCATTCCTCATGATTTCCCCTGGACCGTGCAGTCCAAATGAAGCTGGGATCAGCATGGATGCTGTTAGGCATTTTGCTGGCAAGATTCCGATCTTTGGCGTTTGTCTTGGCCATCAATCAATCGCGCAAGTATTCGGTGGAGATGTTGTGAAAGCTGAGCGGTTGATGCACGGGAAGACATCTGAAATGCATCACGATGGAAGAAGTGTTTTTAAAGGAATGGAGAATCCATTCACCGCTACTAGGTACCACTCCTTAATCGTGAAGAAAGAGACACTTCCTGAATGCTTTGAGGTAAGTGCTTGGACAGAAGAAGGAGAAATTATGGCTATTCGCCATAAGGAGCTTGCAGTAGAAGGGGTTCAATTTCATCCTGAGTCTATTATGACAGCAGTAGGCAAAACACTTCTAAAAAACTTTATCGATACACATAAAAACGAGCTATGTATATAAACGTAAATGGCGAACTGATGCGTGAAGAGGACGCTGTGATATCGGCATACGACCATGGTTTTTTATATGGATTAGGTGTATTTGAAACATTCCGCACCTATGACGGTCACCCCTTTTTGTTCAACGATCATATCGATCGCCTGCAAGCGTCATTAGAAGAGCTGCAGATTGAGCTTGAAACGAATTCAGATGATTTGCTGCATGAGGTGAAGCGAACCCTTGCAGCAAACAATATAAGAGATGGTTACATTCGTCTTAATGTTTCAGCAGGTGCAGGGAATATAGGGCTGCAGACTGAACCTTATCAATCACCTACACGGATCATCTACGTTAAGTCGCTTGGTGCTCCTGTTCGAAATGAAAAGGACGGGACACTTTTATCATTAAGAAGAAACACACCCGAAGGAAACTATAGATTAAAGTCACATCATTATCTGAATAACATACTCGCCAAAAGAGAGATTGGAAATGATCCAAAAACTGAAGGGATTTTTTTAACAGAAGAAGGTTATGTAGCAGAAGGGATCGTTTCAAACTTATTCTGGGTAAAAGGAGATACCCTTTTTACTCCCTCTTTAGGGACAGGCATTCTTAACGGGATCACTCGTCAATATGTGATCCGTACTGCAGTAAAGCTACGTATCTCTGTTGAAGAAGGGTACTATAAGAAAGAGTGCTTACTCGACGCGGATGAAGTATTCGTAACGAACTCTATTCAGGAAATTGTCCCATTGCGAAGCGTAGATCGTGTCTCTATGCCAGGTAAAAATGGTACTGTTACCAGCAAGCTTATCCTGCACTATGAGAAAGACCGCACTTCGTTATTCAGCAGCAAAGATGTAACGAGATGATTTTATGCAATAAAAAGGAGTGAGCTTGGTGGCTACGGTAATCAAAAAGCAAACAAACCACCCGATGATAATGGAGTGGCGGGACAAGGTAATCGACTGGAACAAGAGAACCTGGGTCATGGGGATATTGAATGCAACCCCTGATTCATTTTCTGATGGGGGGAAGTATGATACGCGTGACAGAGCGGTGGAACATGCTGTGCAGCTTGTGCAGGAAGGTGCTGACATCATCGATATCGGTGGTGAGTCTACACGGCCTGGAGCTGTTCCTGTTTCTCTCGAAGAAGAACTTGAGCGGGTTATCCCTGTGATCAAAGCAGTACGTGCAGCAGTTGACGTTCCGATCTCAATCGATACGTACAAAGCGGAAGTAGCTGATCAGGCCGTATTAGCAGGAGCGGATATCATCAACGATGTTTGGGGTGCAAAAGCTGACCCGCTGATGGGGCAAGTTGCTGCAAAGCATGAGGTGCCTATTATCTTAATGCATAATCGCCTAGGTACAAACTATGATGATATTATGGAAGATATCAAAGTGGATATCGAGGAAAGCATCGCCATTGTAAAACGTGCAGGCGTACTTGATCGTAACATCATCTTAGATCCAGGCATCGGCTTCGCAAAAACATATGAACAAAACCTCGAGGTTATGCGCAGGTTGGACGAGTTCTCAGCATTAGGATATCCCGTATTATTAGGAACTTCTAGAAAGTCACTTATAGCAAAAACATTGAACACACAAGCGAATGATCGTGTAGAAGGTACGGGAGCAACAGTGTGCCTCGGCATTGAGCGTGGGTGTCAAATCGTTCGCGTTCATGATGTGAAACCGATCGTTCGAATGGCAAAAATGATGGACGCAATGCTAAAACAAGATATCATCACTAACTAGGAGCGTGGTTGGATGGATAAGATTCACCTGAACGGAATGGAGTTTTATGGTTACCATGGTGTTTTCCCTGAAGAAAACAAGTTAGGTCAACGATTCTATGTAGATCTTGTATTGGAAGCGGACCTCTCTAAAGCGAGTGCGTCCGATGATCTTAACTATACGGTGAATTACGCAGATGCGTACAATACCATTAAAGAAATCGTTGAGGGTGAGCCTAGAAAGTTAGTCGAAACAATCGCAGAAGAAATTCCAAAAGCAATGTTCGAAGCGTTTGAAATTGTGAAGGTCTGTACAGTGAAGGTAATTAAACCGGATCCTCCTATCAATGGACACTATGATTCAGTTGCGATCGAGATGAAGAGGGAACGTAATGAATAGCGTATATGTTGGGATTGGTTCCAATATTGGAGACCGCGAAAATTATATAAAGACTGCGCTTGAGAGAATTGAAGAGTATCCAGATATCACTGTTGCAGACGTCTCGTCGCTATACGAAACTGAGCCTGTAGGAGTAACGGAACAAGCTGCATTTTTAAATATGGTCGCACTTCTACAAACAGATATGAACGCTTTTCAAGTACTTGAAATCCTACAGGGAATCGAACAAACTTTGGGTAGAGAAAGGGATATACGTTGGGGGCCGAGAACGATAGACCTTGACATATTACTTTATAATCACGAAAACATTGTAGCTGAAGGCCTTGTTATTCCACATCCACGACTTATTCAAAGAGGATTTGTTATCATCCCATTACATGAACTAAATCCTGAAGCAGTCATACCTACTACGAATAAACGAATAGAGTCGTATATTGATCATATAGAAGACAAAGAAGGTGTACGTCTATGGAAGCAGAGATCTACGGGAGGCGTATTCGAGCTTTTCGAAAGCTGAAAGGTTTTACTCAAGAAAGATTAGCAAGAGACTTAGGTGTCTCAGTGTCCGTCCTTGGAGAGATAGAGCGGGGAAACAGGGCGCCATCATATGACTTTTTGCTACTTGTCGCGAAACAACTTAATGTTTCTCTTGAAGAACTATTCCCAATAGACCAGTTAAGGAAATAAATGAAGACACATTGAAATTATAAATCTGTAGTTTGACTTTCTAACTACCATTTTTTATACTACACCTATGATTAAACCAACTGCCAGGATCGTTGACTGGCAGTTTTCTTCTTATAATGAGCGGCACACCCGGCGCATTTGTCAATGAAAACCATGCCGTGAATACTTGCTATTCATGCTGCTTTCAGATAAAGTTATAGCGGGATAAACCTAGATTTGACAGGAGTGATAGTGATGAGTCAGGAGCTAGAACTAAATGATCTTCTTCGTGTAAGAAGAGAAAAGCTCGATACACTTAAAAGTAACAACATAGATCCGTTCGGTCATCGTTTTGATCGTACTCATACAGCAACACAAATGGTTGAGGAGTTTGATTCCTTCTCAAAGGAAGAGCTTGCCGAAACAGAGAAGACGGTTTCTCTTGCGGGTAGAATCATGACGAAGCGTGGAAAAGGAAAAGCTGGATTTGCACATATGCAGGACCTTACAGGTCAGATCCAAATGTATATTCGTAAAGATACTGTTGGCGAAGAGCAGTATGACTTATTCGACTCGATGGACATTGGAGACATTGTCGGAGTTACGGGAGTAGCTTTTAAAACGAAAGTAGGAGAGCTTTCTATTAAAGTAAGCGATCTTCACTTGTTATCTAAGTCCCTTCGTCCACTACCAGATAAGTTCCATGGTCTTAAAGATGTTGAACAACGTTATCGCCAACGTTACTTGGATCTCATCATGAGCCCGGAATCGAAAGAAACGTTCATCTCTCGAAGCCGCATCATTCAATCCATGCGACGTTATTTAGATGACCAAGGCTTTCTTGAAGTAGAAACACCGATGATGCATTCTATTCCAGGTGGAGCTTCAGCCCGTCCATTCGTTACTCATCACAATGCTCTTGATATGGAGCTATATATGCGTATTGCGATTGAACTTCATCTAAAACGCCTTATTGTCGGTGGACTTGAAAAAGTATACGAAGTAGGTCGCGTATTTAGAAATGAAGGTGTATCTACACGTCATAATCCAGAATTCACAATGCTTGAACTTTATGAAGCATACGCTGACTATAAAGATGTGATGTCTCTAACAGAGAATTTAATCGCTCATATCGCGAAAGATGTGACTGGTTCAACTACGATTACGTATGGTGACCAAGAAATCAACTTAGAGCCTGAATGGAAGAGACTTCATATGGTAGATGCGGTAAAAGAAGAGACTGGAGTAGACTTCTGGAAGGAAATGACTGATGAAGAAGCTCGTGCTCTTGCGAAAGAACATGGCGTCGAAGTCAAAGAGACAATGGAATTCGGACACGTTGTTAATGAATTCTTTGAACAAAAAGTTGAAGAAACATTGATACAACCAACGTTTGTATATGGACATCCAGTTGCCATTTCTCCATTGGCTAAAAAGAATCCAGAGGACCCTCGCTTTACGGATCGCTTTGAACTATTCATCGTAGCTCGCGAGCACGCAAATGCATTTACCGAGCTTAATGACCCGATCGATCAAAGAGAGCGATTCGAAGCTCAACTTGTTGAACGTGAACAAGGTAACGATGAAGCTCACATGATGGATCATGATTTCATTGAAGCATTAGAATATGGTCTTCCTCCAACAGGTGGACTTGGAATCGGTATTGATCGCCTCGTTATGCTATTAACGAATTCTCCATCTATCCGCGACGTACTGCTATTCCCACAAATGAGAAATACGGAACGATAGAAAAGAAGCCTTCGGGCTTCTTTTTATTATTTTTTACGAAAAACCATTGCGCTACTTTGGAGTACATGGTATATTAATACTCGCCGTTAAAAACACGGCAACACACGAAATAAAAAAACAAAAAAGATGTTGACTTCGGACAAGTTAATGTGTTACATTAATAAAGTCGCTGAAAACGACATCGAAAGAAACAAATCGATCTTTGAAAACTGAACGAAACGCCATGCAAGAAATTGTTTCTACGGAAACAACATTGTTTTAAAGCTAGATTGAACTTTTCTATCGGAGAGTTTGATCCTGGCTCAGGACGAACGCTGGCGGCGTGCCTAATACATGCAAGTCGAGCGGAGAAATGGGAGCTTGCTCCCATTTCTCAGCGGCGGACGGGTGAGTAACACGTGGGCAACCTGCCCTACAGACTGGGATAACTCCGGGAAACCGGAGCTAATACCGGGTAATACATAGCATCGCATGATGCAACGTTGAAAGTTGGCCTCTGGCTAACACTGTAGGATGGGCCCGCGGCGCATTAGCTAGTTGGTAAGGTAACGGCTTACCAAGGCCACGATGCGTAGCCGACCTGAGAGGGTGATCGGCCACACTGGGACTGAGACACGGCCCAGACTCCTACGGGAGGCAGCAGTAGGGAATCTTCCGCAATGGACGAAAGTCTGACGGAGCAACGCCGCGTGAGTGACGAAGGCCTTCGGGTCGTAAAGCTCTGTTGTTAGGGAAGAACAAGTACCGTTCGAATAGGGCGGTACCTTGACGGTACCTAACCAGAAAGCCACGGCTAACTACGTGCCAGCAGCCGCGGTAATACGTAGGTGGCAAGCGTTGTCCGGAATTATTGGGCGTAAAGCGCGCGCAGGCGGTCTCTTAAGTCTGATGTGAAAGCCCACGGCTCAACCGTGGAGGGCCATTGGAAACTGGGGGACTTGAGTGCAGAAGAGGAGAGTGGAATTCCACGTGTAGCGGTGAAATGCGTAGATATGTGGAGGAACACCAGTGGCGAAGGCGGCTCTCTGGTCTGTAACTGACGCTGAGGCGCGAAAGCGTGGGGAGCAAACAGGATTAGATACCCTGGTAGTCCACGCCGTAAACGATGAGTGCTAGGTGTTGGGGGGTTCCACCCTCAGTGCTGAAGTTAACACATTAAGCACTCCGCCTGGGGAGTACGACCGCAAGGTTGAAACTCAAAGGAATTGACGGGGGCCCGCACAAGCAGTGGAGCATGTGGTTTAATTCGAAGCAACGCGAAGAACCTTACCAGGTCTTGACATCCTCTGCCACTCCTAGAGATAGGACGTTCCCCTTCGGGGGACAGAGTGACAGGTGGTGCATGGTTGTCGTCAGCTCGTGTCGTGAGATGTTGGGTTAAGTCCCGCAACGAGCGCAACCCTTGATCTTAGTTGCCAGCATTCAGTTGGGCACTCTAAGGTGACTGCCGGTGACAAACCGGAGGAAGGTGGGGACGACGTCAAATCATCATGCCCCTTATGACCTGGGCTACACACGTGCTACAATGGACGGTACAAAGGGCAGCGACACCGCGAGGTGAAGCGAATCCCATAAAGCCGTTCTCAGTTCGGATTGCAGGCTGCAACTCGCCTGCATGAAGCCGGAATTGCTAGTAATCGCGGATCAGCATGCCGCGGTGAATACGTTCCCGGGCCTTGTACACACCGCCCGTCACACCACGAGAGTTTGTAACACCCGAAGTCGGTGAGGTAACCTTTTGGAGCCAGCCGCCGAAGGTGGGACAAATGATTGGGGTGAAGTCGTAACAAGGTAGCCGTATCGGAAGGTGCGGCTGGATCACCTCCTTTCTATGGAGAATTACGAGGCAACATTGGTTGCCAAACTTGCATGAGCGTTTCGTTTAGTTTTGAAAGAATGATTGTATTCTTTCATGTTCCTTGAAAACTAGATAGCACAAACAACGACATCCAATAATTATTATTTTTTGCGTTATAACTTAGTTAGTCACATCTAACGATGTGCATCGATGACGTTAGAACACTGTTTCTAACGAAATCTAAGGTTAAGCTACTAAGGGCGCACGGTGGATGCCTTGGCACTAGAAGCCGATGAAGGACGGGACGAACACCGATATGCTTCGGGGAGCAGTAAGTACGCTTTGATCCGGAGATTTCCGAATGGGGGAACCCACCATCCGTAATGGGATGGTATTTACTTCTGAATACATAGGAAGTAAAAGGCATACCCGGGGAACTGAAACATCTCAGTACCCGGAGGAAGAGAAAGCAATCGCGATTTCCTGAGTAGCGGCGAGCGAAACGGAAACAGCCCAAACCAGAGGGCTTGCCCTCTGGGGTTGTAGGACGTCTCATTGGAGTTACAAAGGCACGGATAGACGAAGCGACCTGGAAAGGTCCATCAGAGAAGGTAACAATCCTGTAGTCAAAATCCGATGCCCTCCGAGACGGATCCTGAGTACGGCGGGACACGTGAAACCCCGTCGGAATCCGGGAGGACCATCTCCCAAGGCTAAATACTCTCTAGTGACCGATAGTGAACCAGTACCGTGAGGGAAAGGTGAAAAGCACCCCGGAAGGGGAGTGAAAGAGAACCTGAAACCGTGTGCCTACAACTAGTTGGAGCCCGTTAATGGGTGACAGCGTGCCTTTTGTAGAATGAACCGGCGAGTTACGATCCCGTGCAAGGTTAAGCCGAGAAGGCGGAGCCGCAGCGAAAGCGAGTCTGAATAGGGCGAAGGAGTACGTGGTCGTAGACCCGAAACCGGGTGATCTACCCATGTCCAGGGTGAAGTTCAGGTAACACTGAATGGAGGCCCGAACCCACGCATGTTGAAAAATGCGGGGATGAGGTGTGGGTAGCGGTGAAATGCCAATCGAACCCGGAGATAGCTGGTTCTCTCCGAAATAGCTTTAGGGCTAGCCTCGCGGCAAGAATCTTGGAGGTAGAGCACTGATTGGACTAGGGGTCCCTACCGGATTACCGAATCCAGTCAAACTCCGAATGCCAACGATTTATCCGCGGGAGTCAGACTGCGAGTGATAAGATCCGTAGTCGAGAGGGAAACAGCCCAGACCACCAGCTAAGGTCCCAAAGTATACGTTAAGTGGAAAAGGATGTGGCGTTGCTTAGACAACCAGGATGTTGGCTTAGAAGCAGCCATCATTTAAAGAGTGCGTAATAGCTCACTGGTCGAGTGACGCTGCGCCGAAAATGTACCGGGGCTAAACGTATCACCGAAGCTGTGGATTGTCTTACGACAATGGTAGGAGAGCGTTCTAAGGGCTGCGAAGTCAGACCGAAAGGACTGGTGGAGCGCTTAGAAGTGAGAATGCCGGTATGAGTAGCGAAAGACAAGTGAGAATCTTGTCCGTCGAAAGCCCAAGGTTTCCTGAGGAAGGCTCGTCCGCTCAGGGTTAGTCGGGACCTAAGCCGAGGCCGAAAGGCGTAGGCGATGGATAACAGGTTGATATTCCTGTACCACCTCCTTTCCGTTTGAACGACGGGGGGACGCAGAAAGATAGGGAGAGCGCGCTGCTGGACATGCGCGTCCAAGCGATTAGGCTGGTGAATAGGCAAATCCGTTCACCGTGAAGGCTGAGTCGTGATGGCGAGGGAATTTAAGTACCGAAGTCCCTGATTCTACACTGCCAAGAAAAGCCTCTAGTGAGGAAAGAGGTGCCCGTACCGCAAACCGACACAGGTAGGCGAGGAGAGAATCCTAAGACGATCGGGAGAACTCTCGTTAAGGAACTCGGCAAAATGACCCCGTAACTTCGGGAGAAGGGGTGCTTCCTCGGGTGAATAGCCCAGGGGAGCCGCAGTGAAAAGATCCAAGCGACTGTTTAGCAAAAACACAGGTCTCTGCCAAGCCGCAAGGCGATGTATAGGGGCTGACACCTGCCCGGTGCTGGAAGGTTAAGAGGAGGGGTTATCCCTTACGGGAGAAGCTCTGAATCGAAGCCCCAGTAAACGGCGGCCGTAACTATAACGGTCCTAAGGTAGCGAAATTCCTTGTCGGGTAAGTTCCGACCCGCACGAAAGGTGCAACGACTTGGATACTGTCTCAACGAGAGACCCGGTGAAATTATAGTACCTGTGAAGATGCAGGTTACCCGCGACAGGACGGAAAGACCCCATGGAGCTTTACTGTAGCCTGATATTGGATTTTGGTACAGCTTGTACAGGATAGGTAGGAGCCATAGAAGCCGGACCGCTAGGTTCGGTGGAGGCGTCGGTGGGATACTACCCTGGCTGTACTGACATTCTAACCCAGCACCGTGATCCGGTGCGGAGACAGTGTCAGGTGGGCAGTTTGACTGGGGCGGTCGCCTCCTAAAGAGTAACGGAGGCGCCCAAAGGTTCCCTCAGAATGGTTGGAAATCATTCGCAGAGTGTAAAGGCACAAGGGAGCTTGACTGCGAGACCTACAAGTCGAGCAGGGACGAAAGTCGGGCTTAGTGATCCGGTGGTTCCGCATGGAAGGGCCATCGCTCAACGGATAAAAGCTACCCTGGGGATAACAGGCTTATCTCCCCCAAGAGTCCACATCGACGGGGAGGTTTGGCACCTCGATGTCGGCTCATCGCATCCTGGGGCTGAAGTAGGTCCCAAGGGTTGGGCTGTTCGCCCATTAAAGCGGTACGCGAGCTGGGTTCAGAACGTCGTGAGACAGTTCGGTCCCTATCCGTCGCGGGCGCAGGAAATTTGAGAGGAGCTGTCCTTAGT
Organism: Anaerobacillus sp. ABA4_114; assembly: GCF_056159065.1. NCBI lineage: Bacteria > Bacillati > Bacillota > Bacilli > Caryophanales > Bacillaceae > Anaerobacillus > Anaerobacillus sp. ABA4_114. The sequence continues at coordinate 468 of NZ_JBSWUM010000001.1, read as the reverse complement.
ACGAGAGGACCGGGATGGACACACCGCTGGTGTACCAGTTGTTCCGCCAGGAGCATAGCTGGGTAGCTACGTGTGGAAGGGATAAGTGCTGAAAGCATCTAAGCATGAAGCCCCCCTCGAGATGAGATTTCCCACAGCGTCAAGCTGGTAAGATCCCTCAGAGATGATGAGGTTGATAGGTTCGGGGTGGAAGCGTGGCGACACGTGGAGCTGACGAATACTAATCGATCGAGGGCTTAACCTAAAACATATTGGAATACGTTGCGAGTGCTATCTAGTTTTCAGGGAATGAAAAGAAGTTCGACTAAGTTCCACCACGTCCTGTGGTGAACATCGAACGACTTACATCCTGTAAGTCTAGTGATGAAGGCGAAGAGGTCACACCCGTTCCCATGCCGAACACGGAAGTTAAGCTCTTCAGCGCCGATGGTAGTTGGGGGCTCTCCCCCTGCAAGAGTAGGACGTCGC